>NZ_CP011339.1:0-2843419 GCF_001264245.1 Microcystis panniformis FACHB-1757 | reverse complement strand
GATTTTTCTCAAGGTGAAGAATTGTAATTTTTTTTCTCAGAAAAAATCAATTATTGAGGTTCTTCGTTACTTGGTATGGTTCGATAGGGGGGCATAAATCGACTAAATCGTTATCTGGCAAGAGACTTAATTGATTAGTTCGCTCTAGAGCAAAAACAATTAACAAAAATCGCTAAATGCCTTTCTATATAAGGGTTCCATCCCTTATAACCCCCGTCCGTTGCATAACACAAACCGAAGAGCCGGTTTTTTACTTGATTCTCGACCACGGGTTCACGAGTTAATCCTCGTGCCGCCAATTCTTTTTTCCTCTTTCCTAGGGACCTTTGCTGATAATCGGGTCTCATGACACCATTGTTACTCCGGTTTGAGTTCAGGATACTTCCAGATTTAGAAGATCAGGGCTTGCCCCTAGTTTCTCTTTTTCTTTTTAGGGCGCTTTGCGTCCTTCAGGAGCTGATAACTGATTCAAGGCTGCCTCCTGCCTCCTGCCTCCTGCCTCCTGCCCCTTGATGGGATGGCTAACGGCTAAAAATAATCTTCTCGATGGCATCTAGGGCGGTTTCTAGGTCATCGTTGACGATTTGATAGGGGAATTCCTCGCTGGCGGCCAATTCTTCTCGGGCGCGCTCTAGACGACGGGCGATCGCTGTTTCGGCATCTTTGCCCCGGTCGCGCAAACGACGTTCTAATTCCTCGAAAGTGGGGGGTAGGATAAAGATTCTCCGCGCTTCGGGGAAGCTTTTACACACCTGTCTGGCTCCCTCTAATTCGATTTCTAGAATTACGGTCTGGCCTGTTGCTAATTGAGCAGCGATCGCTGATTGGGGTGTTCCATAGTAGTTGCCCGCATATTCGGCCGATTCGAGAAATTCTCCGGCTGCCATTTTCTCCTCGAAACTGGGACGGTCGAGAAAGTAGTAATCTTCCCCCTCAATTTCACCCGGTCGAGGTGGGCGCGTAGTAGCGGATACGGACAGGTAGAGGTTAGGGAAACGAGTTAGTAAATGCCGTACTAGCGTACCCTTGCCCACACCGCTAGGGCCAGTAATGACGATTAATTGACCGGGTTGCATGGGGTTAATAACTTAGTTGCTACTATTAACAGGGGCTTCCTTGTTGACCACGAAACGGTGAGCCACGGTTTCCGGTTGAATGGCCGACAGCACTACATGACTAGAATCGGTGATGATCACCGCACGAGTCCGTCTTCCGTAGGTAGCATCGATTAAACAGCCTTTATCCCGAGCATCACTGATGATGCGTTTGATAGGAGCCGATTCTGGGCTAACGATGGCGATAACCCGATTAGCGGAAACAATATTACCGAAGCCGATGTTGATCAGTTGTATATCCATAAGTTAACAAAGGTGCAGCCCTTTGTACAAAAGAGTGTGGAGGTATGATTACAATGTTATCGGGAAAGATTTAGCCTTACAACGCTAAAAATAACATTCTTAATCACATTTTAGTATTTTTTCAGGTTTTTTGCGATTTTAATTAAATTTGTTTACACGAGTCTCTATCTTAGGGAGTAAATAGTCCAAAAGTCGGGAAAATTAGGGAATTTTGAGGGTGTGGGGTGATGGGGGAGTGGGGTGTAGGGTGTGGGGAGTGGGGTGTGGGGTGTGGGGAGTGGGGTGTAGGGTGTAGGGTGTGGGGTGTAGGGTGATGGGGAGAACAAAGCTGCCTCCTGTCTCCTGTCTCCTGACTGCTGATCACTGATCACTGATCACTGTTAAGAATGTCCCCGGCAATGGCATGATAATTATGGTGACTAATAAGTATTCTCTATCCTTGGTGGGTGTGTTAGACTATGGGTTTTGCTGATCTATCGATCGCTGATATTGCGGCAGAGTACGATCTGGCCGATGAATCTGTGTTGTCACTTTGCGACCAATTAGGCATCTCCTATAAAGATCGGCAGACTAATCTCGCCCTAGAAGATGCTAAAGCAATTATCTCACTGATTTTATCCCAACGCTCAGGAGTAACCGCCTCTAAAACGGAAACGTCCCCTTGACTTTATTCCCAACTGCGATCTTCTCGGTGTCCGTGATCACTTAGAATCGATCGATACCCTCCCAGAGGAGAAAATTTTTTAGTCACCTTAAAATCCCCTTTCTTGGAACAATTGCGAGTAGGAGAACAATGATCAAACGTTTGATTGTAGCAGCGATCGCTGTAGTCTTTTTTGTATTACAATTCAATCTTAACGGCGCTAGTGCCTTAGAACTCAATGAAAAAACCCTCACCATCACCCTCAATGACGCAGGGGAATCGGTGACTTTGACTTCTGAACAAGCGACGGAAGGACAGAAACTTTTTGTCGCCAATTGTACTAAGTGTCACCTGCAAGGTAAAACCAAAACTAATAATAACGTCAGTTTGGGTCTGGGTGATCTAGCAAAAGCGGAACCTCCCAGAGATAATCTGTTAGCATTGATTGATTATCTAGAACATCCCACCAGTTACGATGGTGAAGATGATCTAAGCGAACTCCATCCCAATGTTAGCCGTCCGGATATCTTCCCAGAATTACGCAATCTGACCGAAGATGATGTGTATAACGTCGCCGCTTATATGTTGGTTGCTCCCCGTCTAGACGAGCGCTGGGGTGGTACAATTTACTTCTAAATTGCCCTCCATATATCTCTCAATCCCTCTAGATTTCTAGGGGGATTTTTGATTAGACAGCAAATAGTTGTAAAAATTCTTTGAGTTCATTTAATACCTCATGCTCAAAGTTCCAAATATGACGTTTGTTTTTCATAACATAATCAAATCCATTCATACTGCATTTCCTGCCAGCTTGTTTTTTGTCTTCTGTGGAACAGGTATCAAATCGTAAATAGTTACTAATCCAAAACTTATCAAAATCTTTGTCTTTAATCGATTTTTCTTGCTTGTTTAAACAATTTCTCCAGTCTTCTAAACAATCCGCATAGGTGGAATCTTGATTTTTAATCTTCTTGAGAACTGTTTCTAGTTCTCCTTGTCCTTCCACATTGGTAAAATAACAA
Source organism: Microcystis panniformis FACHB-1757 (assembly GCF_001264245.1). NCBI lineage: Bacteria > Bacillati > Cyanobacteriota > Cyanophyceae > Chroococcales > Microcystaceae > Microcystis > Microcystis panniformis. The sequence goes on along the minus strand of NZ_CP011339.1, from coordinate 2,840,396 downwards.
GCAAATTCTGTGATTTGATCTTCTATTGTTGTCAATCTATAAAGCTGACTGGTTTCCCTAATATCTTCCGCTTCTGGATACACCTTTTTCAGACAATCGTTAAGCCAATTTAGTCGCTCTGTCTTAGTATCAGAATCTTGATCGATAATAATACCAACTTTAGGGATAGCTTTTTTACCAAGAGTCGCCTTAATTTCATCGAAAGTGCTGGTTAATTTAGCTTTATCTAAACCCTGTAAACATTTATAGTCATCTTCCTCAAAGCAAATCGGTTTATCTAACTGAATTTTGTTAATATTTAAGTATTTTACTAGGGCTTCGATAAAAATTTTATCATTCTTGCTCTCGACGATTAATAAGTTACTCACCTCTCACCTCATTGCCATGTTTTAAGGCGTACTCTAAAGTGCTTAATTGTCTTTTAATACCAATAATTTTATCAGTTCTGGGACTCCTTGCTAGTTCAAAATAGGCCCCCTGTTCTGGATAATATTCTAACCCCACATCGGCAAAAGCTTGGATCATCTCTAAACTGTGGGTTGTGGCAAAAATTTGGCTATCTAGTTCGATAGCTAATCGGAATAAAGTTTTCCAAATATCTGGGTAAGCAGTATAGTGAAGACCATTTTCTATTTCATCGATAAAAATAATTTTTTTAGGATTGATGAGTAGAGCAAAAATCATCTCTATCAGACGATTAATAGCTTCACCAAACAGAGATATGGGTAGGCGTTTTCTCTCTTTTATTTTCAGATATAAATTTGGTTCACCCAGAAAAAAACTTTCTATTTTTTCAATGGACGGATCGAGAATTTGTAGAGCTTTTAGCACTTCTTCTTCCTGTTCATTAAAAACTATTTTAGTATAGGCCTCGCTCAATTCTTGCAAAGATTTATTGACAGATGCGGCAATGATTACTGGTTCCTCATCACCCCCATTAGGTAAAGCTAGTATCTCCTTAGAACTGGCAATTAAAAAATAGTTCATTTGCTCATCATTTGAGTCATGATCATGGTCAAAACTTGTGTGAATATTTAAGATAGAAATAACTGATTTATCTTTAGCGATAAAATCGTATAATTTTTGCCAGTCTTCAGAGATGCCTAGAACACTATCTTTAAGAGAACCAGAAATCGATATTTTTACCAATTTGTCTCCTTGGTTAGATTGGGAGCCTTTTAACTCAATAATATTTTTTCTATCAAGATTGAATAATAAATCATCCCAAGCATTTTTGGGAACAGCCCGAACAACTGCTAAAGATTGCCTACGAATGATTCCTCTGATGTAGGGATGAATAGTATTTGGATAGGGATAACTATACAAAAATATTGCCTCTAACAGGGCAGTTTTCCCTGAATTGTTCTTACCACCAATTAAATTAACTCGCTCAAAACCTTCAATTTTGGTATGCTCAAAACATCTAAAATTACTAATTTCAATATCCTTAATCATGTTGACCTCTGGGCTGGATAAGCATAAATTTAGGGTTAGGAATGACCCTGGCAAGATAGGGGTTGTTTTACTTAATTCTAGACGAGAATCGCCTCCAACTCTCAAAAAGGTGACTATCCCCCACCGAAACTGCCGCCCTAAGAGATAATAAAGACAGGGATTTATTTACATTTCTTCATCATGGCTAGAGACTTACGAGGATTTATTAAGCTTTTAGAAGAGCGTGGGCAATTACGCCGCATTAGTGCATCGGTCTCTGCCGATTTAGAAATTGCCGAGATCGCTAATCGGATGCTACAGGTGGGGGGACCGGCCCTACTGTTTGAAAACGTGCAAGGGGCCGAGTTTCCCGTCGCTATTAACCTGATGGGAACGGTAGAACGTATCTGTTGGGCGATGAACCTGAATAAACCCGAAGAATTGGAAGATTTAGGCAAAAAACTCGCCCTCTTGCAACAACCGAAACCGCCGAAAAAACTCTCCCAAGCGATCGATTTTGGTAAAGTTTTATTTGATGTCCTGAAAGCCAAACCCAACCGTAACTTTTTCCCTGCCTGTCAACAGGTGATTTTAGAGGGGGATGAGGTAGATTTAAAGAAAATTCCGATGATTCGCCCCTATTCTGGCGATGCAGGCCAGATTATCACCTTAGGGCTAGTAATTACTAAAGATTGCGAAACGGGAACCCCTAACGTCGGTGTCTATCGCTTACAGCTACAGTCTCACAATACCATGACCGTCCACTGGTTATCCGTGCGCGGTGGGGCGCGTCACCTGCGAAAAGCGGCACAGATGGGCAAAAAATTAGAAATAGCCATCGCTTTAGGGGTTGATCCTCTGATTATCATGGCCGCTGCCACTCCTATCCCCGTAGATCTCTCAGAATGGCTGTTTGCGGGATTGTACGGCGGTTCCGGGGTACAGTTAGCCAAATGTAAAACCCTTGCTTTGGAAGTGCCGGCCGACTCAGAAATCGTCCTCGAAGGAACAATTACTCCCGGAGAGGTATTGCCAGATGGACCCTTTGGTGATCACATGGGTTACTATGGCGGTGTGGAAGATTCACCTCTGATTCATTTCCACTGCATGACCCATCGTCGCGACCCCATTTATTTAACCACTTTTAGCGGTCGTCCTCCCAAGGAAGAAGCGATGATGGCCATCGCACTTAATCGTATTTATACACCGATTTTACGGCAACAGGTGTCAGAAATCAGGGATTTTTTCCTACCGATGGAAGCTTTAAGCTATAAAGCGGCGATTATCTCCATTGATAAAGCCTATCCCGGACAAGCGCGACGAGCGGCCTTAGCTTTTTGGAGTGCCTTACCCCAGTTCACCTATACTAAATTTGTCATCGTCGTCGATAAGGAGATTAATATTCGCGACCCCCGGCAAGTGGTTTGGGCAATTAGTTCTAAAGTGGATCCAGTTCGCGATGTGTTTATTCTCCCGGAAACCCCCTTTGATAGCCTCGATTTTGCCAGCGAAAAGGTCGGTTTGGGGGGGAGAATGGGAATTGATGCCACGACAAAAATGTATCCCGAAACTGACCACGAGTGGGGGGAACCTTTGGAGTCGGATCCAGCCATGGCGGTCAAGGTTTCCCAACGCTGGTCAGAATACGGTTTAATCGATATTAATTTACAAGAAGTAGATGCCAATAAGTTTGGCTACGAAATGTAGATTTAACTGACTAAATAGGGTCTGCTGAAAAAGTTTTTCCTGGGGGCAGGGTGTGGGGTGTGGGGTGTGGGGTGTGGGGTTTTACCGGTTTTGAGGTGGCCAATTACCTAATTTTCAGGGAAAAAGTCCCGGAATTTTCCCCCCAATCACTCCAATCGCTGCTACTTTTTGATGGGTACATCTCACATTTGCAGAAATACCGACAATCAGCAATTATCAGTGACTCTTAAATTGGTACAAAAATATGAACAATCGCGTATAAGCATCCCACCGAAAAGCTAATGCGCTCCTAGGGCTGTTTCATTCTCCCATCAGAATATCAAAAGTAAAAGCGATCACAGTCAGGTAAAATGAGGAGTGACCGCCAAACTTTCAAATATATGTTGAGCTTAATAGAAAAACTGAAAGGCTCTTCGTTACTTGGTATGGTTCGATATAGGGGCATAAATTGACTAAATCCTTATCTGGCAAGAGACTTAATTGATTAGTTTGTTCTAGAGCGAAAACAATTGACAAAAATCGCAGCAATGTCTGTCTCTATCGGGGTTTTATTCCTTATAACCCCCTCCGTTGCGTGGCACAAATAGGGGAACCTAATTTTTTTCAGGGCAATGACTGGTAGGCAACCCGAAAATTATATAGATTAGTGGCAAAAAAGACTTGACAAAATCCCTCGATTTGACCTATACTTTTTATTATAATGGGAATCCGTGCCGAAATATATATAAGCCTTTTTACTTCCGCTATAAGTTTGTCCGAGAAGCAATCGAGAAAACCATAAACGGGTCATTGGAGGAGCCTTATGCCAGAATCTAGATCTGAGATTATTTCAGTGAAAGTTAAAGAAAATGTCACCATGTTAGTGGAAGCGAGAAGTTTCGGTGGTGAACGGGAAGTATCCGATCAAATATTTGACTTTCAAAGTGTGGCTGATACAATTGAGGCAGTTACTGAATCGATCGCTGCTACGATAAGTAAAGTGCAGCCCAAAAAGGCAACCGTAGAATTTGGGGTAGAAGTCAGGGTAAAATCTGGTAAACTAACCGCTTTAATTGTGGAAGGTGAAGGAAAGGGAAATTTAAAAATTACCCTAGAATGGGGAGGATAAATTGATTAAATGCTTACCCCGGAATCTCTACCCCCGTACACTGTCAGGTTAAAGTTAATCTATGGGTCAGGAACAGGCTTTTTTGTGGGACAAGGGTTAATTTTGACCTGTCTTCATGTGGTGAAAGATGCGCGGGATAATCAGGAGACTATCGAGATAATTTGGCAAGGTCAAATTTCTGGGGCTAAAATTATCGACTTACCGAATCTAGACGGGATCGATCTGGCTCTTTTACAATTAAACTCGTCTTTAGATCACAAATATGTCGATTTTGATCACGATTTACAATTAACAGATAAATTATACACTTTTGGCTATACCAACGATTATCCGAACGGTGATCCTAGTGACTTTGAGTATATAGGTTTAACGGGGGATGAAAACCCCTTAATCAAGTTTAAATTAGGGCAAGTACAACCCGGTTTTAGTGGTTCACCGCTTGTAAATTTACGCACGGGGAAAGTGTGCGGAGTGGTGAATAAAACCAGAGATGAGTACAGTGATTTAGGAGGAAGAGCGATTCCAGTTCAGACTATTTTTAAATATTTTCCGCAATTACAACCCCAAAAAAATGCCCATAATCCTTTTAAACCCACTTCCGGAGGTATTAAAGAAATTCAGCAGATTTTTGGCCGGGAACAAGAAATTAAAGATATTTTTGAGGTTTTAAATTCCGGCAGTAGTGCTGCTATTATCGGGGAAAGGGGAACGGGAAAAACCACCCTGCTTTGGGGAATTTACCATCAAGCAAGGGAGTATTTACTTAGTCAGCGACAACCCTTGTATCTAAACTTAGAAAGATTAGCAGGAGATAAGGATTTTTATTATGAATTATGTCATCAGATTGGTATAGCTGCGAATTACGATAAACCGCTCAAAGGAACTAGATTAACTAGGGAATTAGAAAAACACAAAATCCTGTTATTATTGGATGTGGTAGATAATATGACTCAAAAATATTTCAGCTATCAGCTTAGAAGTCAATTAAGAGAGTTAGCTAATCGTCCCGATCCACCTTTAAGATTAGTAGTAGCGGCTAATCGTTCCCTTGATGTTTTATTTCCTGATAACAAAGGAGGTGATTCACCTTTCGAGGGAATTTGTCAACAATTTCCGATTAAATTATGGGATGAAGCTAAAATTAAAGAGTTTATTAGTCATCGTCTAAGTCAAACTGGAGTGACTTTTACTGAGGAGGAAATAAGTTCTCTTGTTAGCCAAAGTCAAGGAAAGCCGCGAGAGGTGATGCAAAATTGTTTTAAACTTTATCAAACCAAAGTCAATAACTCAGCATCCCGAACTTAGGTTATAACTAAATAATAAGTTGATTTAATTTTGGGTTTGATCCTACCTTGATAAGGGGGGTTTGATCCCCCCTGCCCCCCTTGATAAGGGGGGTTTGCTCCTACCTTGATAAGGGGGGTTTGATCCCCCCTACCCCCCTTGATAAGGGTAGGGCTGTTTCATTCTCCCATCAGAATATCAAAAGTAAAAGCGATCACTATCAGGTAAAATGAGAAGTGACCGCCAACTTTTTAAATATATGTTGAGCTTAATAGAAAAACTAAAACAAGTCAAGGACTTTCGGAAAGATAAAGGAAAAAGACACCCTTTATGGATAGTATTAGTAGTAATAATACTAGGAACAATGCTAGGATACTCAGGTTATAGAGAACTAGGAGAGTTTGCTAAAAATAATCGGCACAGGCTGAGTAAAGAATTTAACATAATTCCAGAAAGAGTCCCATCCTATTCAACAATTAGAAGGGTAATGATGGGAGTTGACTGGCAGAGTTTGTTAAAAATGTTTAATGAATGGGCATTACAAGAATATGGACAAAGAGATGATATAAATTGGCTAGGCATAGATGGAAAAAGTCTCAAAAACACCCTAAAGAATCCTAACAATGAACAACAAAATTTTATCATGTTTATCTCATTGTTTAGTCAAGAAAGTGGCTTGGTATTACACTTAAAAAGAATCGAAAACAAAAAAGGGTCTGAAATCGACGAAGGGCAAGCTATAATTGAGGATTGCTCTCTCCAAAATAAAGTTTTTACTGGGGATGCTTTACACTGTCAGAAGAAAACAATCAGCTTAATAGCCAAGACTAAAAATGACTATGTTATCACCGTTAAAGGAAATCAGAAAAATCTTTATCAGCGAATACAAGACCTGAGTAATTCCTCAAAGCCAGAAAGTTTTTTTCTTGAACAAGATAATAGTCATGGACGAAAAATATCAAGAAAAATAGAAGTTTTTAAAGTGAGGAAAAATGAAAGAAAAGGGTTTGAAAATCTGCGAAGAGTTATTAAAGTAGAAAGAAGGGGTAGTCGCGGGGATAAAACCTATGAAGAAACAGCTTACTATATCAGTAGCCTAACCGAATCCGCCGAAGTATTTGCTAAAATTATTCGAGGACACTGGAAAATAGAAAATCAGTTACATTGGGTAAAAGATGTAATTTTTGAGGAAGATAAAAGCGAAATTAGTGATTTTCAAGCGGCCAGCAATTGGTCAATTCTCACAACCATAGGATTGAATCTTTTCAGAGGTTTGGGTTTTCTCTCAATCACAGAGGGACAGAGGTGGTTAGCTGAACGTTGGGAAAAACTGATAGTTTTATCGACGTAAGAAGCAGAAAAATTAGCTAAATTAACAGGATGTACTCTCAGAAAATTTGAAGAGAGATAGGCTTTTAGTGGCTTGGGAACAAGCTTTATCAATTTATTCATAATAAATTTGGCAGAGGATTAAAGATTAGTTATTGTGACTAACTATTTTGATTAGAAAAAGATAAACTTGAGAATCTTCAGTCAAATTTATTGACTCAAAATTAGCTGTACTTAATTTAAATGAATCAACCCTACCCTTGATAAGGGGGGTTTGATCCTACCTTGATAAGGGGGTTTGATCCTACCTTGATAAGGGGGTTTGATCCCCCTACCCCCCTTGATAAGGGGGGTGCTGAATAGTAGGGTTGATTCATGAATCAACCCTACCTTGAGTAACACCTAACTACTTAATAAACCATCACCGGGTAAATAGCTAGAGATAAAAATTATGAAGGAAAGCACCGTCCCCAGAATTAATCTCGCTCCTAAACTCAAACGCGATTTATCTTTATGGAATCCTTTTGATTATCTTTTGCTGTTGTACTGGGTGTTTTATTTTCCCCAAGCAGTGCGCTGGTATGTGGAAACGAGAGGCGGCGGCGATAAATTAACAGAACAGAAAACATGGCGCGATACAAGGCAATTTCTCCGCGACCATCCCGTACAATTGCGTCTAGGGATTCAGGGTCTTCTCTTAACTGTAATTACCCCTCTGATTATCTTTAGCATAGCGGCAAATTTAGGACTTTCTGTTGATTGGTTCGGCGTGGTGTTCGGCGTGGGGTTCGGCGTGGTGTTCGGCGTGGTGTTGGGCGTGGCGTCGAGCGTGGTGTCGGGCGTGGTGTCGGGCGTGGTGTTGAGCGTGGCGTCGAGCGTGGTGTTCGGCGTGGGGTTGGGCGTGGTGTCGGGCGTGATGTTGGCCGTGGTGTACGGCGTGGAGTCCGGCGTGGTGTCGGCGTGGTGGTGTCGGGCGTGATGTTGGCCGTGGTGTCGGGCGTGATGTTGGCCGTGGTGTCGGCGTGATGTTGGCGTGGTGCGGTGTTGGGCGTGGGGTTCGGCGTGGTGTTGGGCGTGGTGTCGGGCGTGGAGTCCGGCGTGGTGTCGGGCGTGGAGTCCGGCGTGGTGTTGGGCGGGGTGTTGGGCGGGGTGTTTATATTCGCCTTTTTCCGTCTTGATAATTGGCTAATCGGGCTTTTTGCTGGCCCTCAAGGGCGACTTTTTCCCCGTATTACCTTTCTACCGCTGCCGGGGTTAACCTCGACTCTACAACAATGGTTACAGCAAGACTGGGAAACGGCTATTAATAACCTCAATCAATACCTTCAGTACAGCCGCCAGTTTATTCCTGTCCTTGTCGCCATTAACCGCGTTTTATCGCAATTCCCAGAGGCAGAAATTATCTATCGCGTCTCCCGTCTGGCAGAAAATCCCTCCGATTGGCAATTGTTAAAATATGCGTCCGCGAAACCGTTTTCTTTTCCTGACAGCAAAATCCGTCTAGATACTCCTGCTCGCGCCGCCGCCGCTGGTTTTTGGTATCTTCACCAACAGGACACCGAAAAAGCCGAAAAAGCCTTTGCTGTGGTACGTTCCCTCGCCTACGGGGAAGAAATGTATAGCCTCGCCCAAACTTTATACCGATTTAGTCTGGCAGCAACTCCCGATAGTATCGCTTCCCTGGAGGTTGCCCCCATTGCCGCAGAACCGTCATTACGTCCGCAAACTTGGCAAGCTATCAGCAGTTTAAATCTAGTTATCGCAGAAATGGCTTTAGTCCAGAGAAGTTACTCCCAACAGGTCAGATCCCTCGCTCTTAATCGGATTATCGGGGAATTAAGGGATATAACCGACCAACAGGCGGCTACTTTACCCCAAGCAGAAAAAGAATTAATCCTTTCTATCGCCGAAAAATGGGCAGAAATTAGCACATCCATCGCGGGAACGGTGGGAACGGTAACTATTACCCAACCGATTCCTAATCCCTACATTATCGGTGATCCGGTGATCGGTAAACGCTTTGTTGGTCGTGGGGATATCCTGCGGGAACTTCAGTCAATGTGGTCGGGAGATAACCTATCCTCCGTGGTTCTCTATGGTCATCGTCGCATGGGTAAAACTTCGATTCTACGCAATCTGGAGGCATATCTTCCACCAAATGTCTCGGTTATCTACATTAATTTACAGCGCTTGGCCACAGTAACCAGCCTAGCCGAAGTTCTCCTGACTATGGCTGAGGAAATCGCCCAAACTTTGGCAATTGATGCCCCGGAAGAGGAAAAAATCTCCCAACATCCAGAAATGTATTTTAATCGTTATTTAGACCGTCTGATGCGCCAGATTCTGCCGGAAAAAGCTAAAACCGGTTTAATTATTGCCCTCGATGAGTTCGAGATAATTGAGGATTTAATCGAAGCGAATACCCTCCCCCAGAATTTCCTCGGCTATCTGCGTTCCCTTGTCCAGAGTAGTCCGCGTCTAGCTTTTGTTTTTGCCGGATTACATACCCTAGAGGAGATGACTGCCGATTATTTTCATCCTTTTTTTGGCAGTGTTTACCCGATTCCAGTCAGTTTCCTCTCTCCTGAATCTACTCGCGTTATCCTCGCTAATCCCGTTGGGGAAGACGAGGATTTTCCCCTAGACTATACCCCATCCGCTTTGGACAAAATTTATCAACTTACCCACGGTCAACCCTATCTAGTACAACTGATCGGCTTTCATCTGGTACGTTTTTATAATAAACAGGTCTTTGAGTTGCAACGTCCCCAAGATATTCGTTTTCAGGTGGAAGATGTGGAAAAAGCCATCGATGACGAGTTTTTCCAAAGGGGGAATTATTATTTTACGGGTGTCTGGAAACAGGCTAAACAAGAGCCGGCCGGACAACAGGAAATTTTAATAGTTCTTTCTCCCCATCTGCAAGGATTAACCCGGGCAGATTTACTGTCCAGCACCGGATTAACTGCCACAACTCTCGACCGGGCCCTAAAAACCCTTGAAAATCATCATGTCATCGAATGCCAAGACTGCCGTTATCGGATTGCTGTGGAATTATTCCGTCGTTGGGTATCGGAAACGAAACAAGAAACAATGACCTAAATTCTTTTGTTATATTTTTGGCTAATATCTCAGCCCAGAATGGGGCTTGCTTAATAAATGTGAAATGTAGGCAAGGTAAGGGTTTTGGGGGTCTGTCTTGCGAAACAGGTGCAAGGAGAGAATCGTGCTTCAAAACCTTGCGTCTTCATCGGCCCGCGTCCTGTAGGGGCGAAGCATTCGGGCAATAACCTATCACTGAAACCGTAGATTTTCTATCCGAATGCTTCGCCCGTACTTTTTCAGCAAACCCCAAATAGGGGGGTTACAGGGCAGCACGGATTCCCACTATAACAAAATAATAGAACAAATCTGGAAATTTGTCAAGGCCTTGGCAATTTTCTGGTTAAAATTGTTTGTTGAGATGGGGTAAGGGGCAAGACCCGCCCGGCCCCGACGAAAAACTTTAGTATAATCAAGAATATTTAAGTAAGTGGTTTCAATTAAATTGAAGATAGATTTTGTCCTTGATCCCCCCTGCCCCCCTTGATAAGGGGGGTGCCGATAGGCGGGGGATCCCCCTTGATAAGGGGGGTTTTGATCCCCCCTGCCCCCCTTGATAAGGGGGGTTTTGATACCCCCTGCCCCCTTGATAAGGGGGGTGCCGATAGGCGGGGGATCCCCCTTGATCATGGGGGTGTCTGACAATTTTTAATACCCACCTACTTATTATTTATTAGCTTTTCTGTCTAAGATTGATGTTAAAGGCTGTTCTGTTCGATTTTAATGGGGTGATCATCAATGATGAACCGATCCATCAAGAGTTAATCAATGAAATCTTGATCGGGGAAAATTTACTGCCCCTAGGGTCGGAATTTGCGGAGTTATGTCTGGGAAGAAGCGATCGCGTCTGTTTGCGTAATGTTCTCACCCGTCGCGGTCGTCAAGTGACCGAGGAGTATCTGACTAAGTTAATTAACAAAAAAACCAGTTTATACCGAGAAAGAATAGGAAAATTAGAGAAACTTCCTATTTATGAAGAGATATACTCTTTTTTAAAACGGGTTAAGGCCAGGGATCTACAAATCGGTTTGGTGACGGGAGCAATACGCTCGGAAGTAGAATCAATCTTGCAACAGACGGGCCTTGGGGATTACTTTAGTGTCATTGTCACCGGGGATGATATCAGCACCAGTAAACCTCAACCGGATGGTTATTTACTGGCCGTAGAAAGATTCAATCGTTGGAATTTTAATCTACAGTTGCAACCCTGGGAATGTCTGGTGATTGAAGATACTTTTGCCGGTTGCGAAGCGGCAAAAAGAGCGGGAATGCAGGTGGTGGGAATCGCTCATACCTACCCCTTCCATTTTATGCAGAGAGTGTCTAACTGGGCGATCGATAATTTCTCCCAACTAGACCTCGATCGCGTGGAGAAAACTTTTAGCCAAATCGGGGAAATAACCGAGCGATCGGGATTTTTAGGCAATTTATAACCATCTAGGGGTGATTAACAAGCTGAAAATCCCTACTTGCAAAAATTGGCAATTCGTGTTATACTAACGAAAGTGCTAAGAAAATGCGGGTGTAGTTTAGTGGTAAAACCCTAGCCTTCCAAGCTAATGATAGGGGTTCGATTCCCCTCACCCGCTTAAGCTGTTGTGCAGTAAACGTCTAAGGAATTATCGGTAATATCAACGGCGATTCTGACTTAGAGATCGCTATCTTCTAAATATCTCCGCAAATCTTTGGTACGCTGCTCGGTGACAGCTGCCAAACAATTACTGTAAATCATGGGAGCTATAGAGCCTCCCTCAAACGCACTTCTTTCAAATTCGCAACTGCTGTCTCTAAACTTAATCCAAGCTTGTTGGGCGCTAATTAATTTTTGTTTGCGAGCAGCTGACAGTTTTGGCAGTAGTTGTCGATAAACTTGATTTAACTTGCGATCGGCGTTTTGATAAGCGATGCTGGCACAAATGTTCATTTCGCTTTGAGTCTGGGGATTGTTACAGTTAGGATTTTGAGCTAGTTGCAAGTTCGTCGTTCCAGATGCGGGACTTGCAATGCTAGGGGTAGCCATCGCGACGGCCAATAAACTTGCTATGCTTAATAAGGTTAGTAAAAACTCTCCCATGGCCACTTATTTTAATAATGGTAAGAATAGGATAACAGAAATGCGATCAAATCGACCATAGCTTTTTCATTCTGCTCGATTTGTTGGTTGGATTGCTTAAGTAGCTGGTTATAATTAAATTAAAAATGGATTTTAGGTTCGATCCCCCTGCCCCCCTTGATAAGGGGGGTGTCTGATAATTTTTAACGCCTACCTGCTTAACCCTATTTCATTATTTCCAAAAAAGAAAATCAGAGGAGTTGATCACTAAAAAACCCAGACGGGAACTCGTTTATAAGCGGGGGTTCCACAACGAGGGTCGATTTTAGCCTTGAATAAAATATTGGCTTCGGGATAGAACATAAAGCCAACACCTTCGCGAATCGGACCGAAAATAAGTTCAATATTCTCTAATTTACCGGCATCTCCTTGAACGGTGACTCGTTGATGTTCTTGAAAGCTGGCTTTTTTGGCATCTTCGGCGTTGATCAATAAACAATGACGGTGAGGCATTCCCCGATATTTATCGCCCATTTGATAAACAACGGTGTTATGTTGTCCATAACTGCGTCCTGTTCCGAGAATCAGGGCAATTCCGGGGGCATTTTCTGGTTGATTGAAATCTTGCTTTTGCGGTGCTTTTAAAGTGGGTAAAGGGGTGACAGACATTTGCGCTTTTCCGGTCGATGTTGGAAAATGGGGTTCGGTAAAAATCCGTCCGCTAATGGTAAATTCTGTTTGGGTTTGATCTAATTGCCCGATCTTTTCATAACCCGGAATCGTTTTGGCGATTAACTGACGAATATAGGCGGTATCGTGTAATCTCGACCAATCAATTGGGTTTGTGCCTAAAACCTTGACGGCAATATTTGTTAATAGTTCTACTTCCGAGATGATATCCATATCGGAACCCTGTAGATGACTGCTTCCCCGCTCGTTAAAACGGACAAAATTATTGCCCGATTCGGTGGTTGTCGGGTGAGGATTTTCAAAGCGAGCGAATACGGGTAAAATTACCGTATTTTGTCGGGCTAATCCCTGAAAATGTCCTAAATTTGGCTTGGTGGCAACATAGAAAATCGTATCAATTTGAGCTAAGGCTTTTTTGGCTTGATTTAAATCTGGATTTGCCCCATAAAGATTAAGTACCTAGGCAAAATTAATTACATACTCGCCTCCAAAATTGTCCAGCACTTTTTTAACGTAAGCGAGGAGGCTCTTTCGGTCTTTATAGGCGCTAAATTCAATCCATTCATATTTTAAAAATCTCCATAATATTTCAATTAAATTTAAATGAGGTGAATAAGTGGGCAACCAAAATATTTTCAAGTTTTTCTTTTCCCATTCCTCAAGTTTCTCCATAAATGCCTCGCTGGTATGAATGGAAGCTTGGTCAATTATTATGACGGTTTTTTTCTGTATATTTTGGCAATATTTATCCAGAAAATTAATAACTATCTCGCTAGTAACCGTTCCGACCTGTGTCTCATAAAATAATTGATTATCTCGTTTCATTATTCCTAAAATATTTAGTCTTTTACCTTCAATTGGTGGTAACTTTATCGTGGTTTTTTCTTCTTGCCAAGCGTAAGGAATACAAGGCTTTGAATCCCATCCCATTTCATCCAAATATCCTATCTCAATCTCTCCTCTTTTTTCCTGTTTTTTTAGTTCTTCTAAAATAGGTAGTTTGACCTCAAGCTCCCACTCATCAGGGGTTTTGGCGACCCCTCTTCTCACCCTTTTCCACCTCATGTTGATTTTTTTTATGAGTCTTTTTATCGTGTCTTTGCTTACGGTTAATTTCCATTCTTCTACAATTTTTATCTGGATTTTTTTTAAGCTTTTCGGTTCTTCTTTTACCCAGTCAATAACTTGTTGACCTTGTGCTTCTGTCAATTTAGGTTTTCTCCCTCTTCCTCGACGATTATAAAAACCAATTAGTTTTCTATCTTCCCAGGCCGTCAACCAATTATAGATGGTCTTTCTCGTAACTCCAAATATTCCGCTCAATTCTTCTATCGTGGTTCCCTGAAAACTTAAGAGTATACATTTCGCTCGCTCTCTTACTTGATGATGTTTACTAGCTCGATAAATTCTCTCTAGCATTTTCTGGCTCTCGGGTTTAGGTCTCTAATCAATCTCATTGTATTTTCCTGCTGCTTCGTTTTTTTATGTATTATACTTCTTAATTTTTTATTTGGGTAATTAATTTTGCATGACTACTTACCTCCCAAACAGAAAAGGGTGTTGATTTTTCCCCGTTCGGCAGCTTCAATTAATGCCCTGGTATCATAACCGCCGGTTATATTTAATGGCTTTCCTAAAAGTTGAGCAAGTGCCTCGGCGATTTCCTGACGTAATCTCACTGTAACGCCCATAGAACCGAAGCCCTGTACATTAGAATGACCTCTGATTGGCATGGTTCCGGCTCCGATTTTGCCAGCATTTCCCGTCATTAAAGCGGTATTGGCAATACTGATAATATTATCTACCCCGTTTTCCTGTTGTGTAACCCCCATCGCCCAAGCGAAAACCACACGCTCTAAATTGCCGAAAAGGGCGGCGGTTGCTTCAATTTCTTCTCGGGATAAACCGCAGGTTTTAGTAATGGTTTCCCAGGGTGTTTGTCGGGCATAATCTATAACAGATTGCCAATTTTCTGTATGGGATTTGAGATAATCCCACCGCACTAAATTTTGTTCAATTAAAGATTTTTGTAATCCGACGAATAGGGCAGTATCGCTACCCGGTATCGGCTGTAGGTAGAGAGTTGAAATATCGGAACCGCCCCGCAATAAAGATTTAATCGGAAAAGCGGGTGAGGAGAATTTGACCAATCCGACTTCAATTTGCGGGTTAATAATAATAATTTTACCGCCGCGATCACGAATTTGAATTAATTCATTCATCAGGCGAGGATGATTAGCCGGAGCGTTAGAACCGATCAATACCACACAATCGGCTTGTTTTAAACTTTCCAGACTGACCATCGAAGTTCCGGAGCCGAAAACCTGTTTTAAGCCTACGGTCGAGGCGGCATGACAGAGATCGGAACAATCGGCTAAATTATTACTTCCTAATGCCCGGAAAAACAATTGTAAGAGATAGGCGGCTTCATTAGAAGAACGTCCCGAACTATAGGAGGCTAGAGTCTCGGACGGTTGATGAAAAGCTTGTTCGGCTAATCGATACACTTCTTCCCAACTAATACGTTGATAGTGACTTTCTCCGGCTTTTAAGAGGACGGGATAACTAAAACGACCCAAGCGGTCGCATTCTAAGGAGGTTAAGGACTGTAATTGAGCGAGATGATAGGTTTGAAAAAAATCGGTTTTAATACCTGGCATTAATTCGGAAGTAACTGCCTCGACACTTTTGAGACAACGTTGCAGACTTTCCCCCGCTTCGTTGACAAAACCGCCTTTTTGTCCCCCCGTTCCCCAAGCGCAAGCTAAACAGGCACTTTTATGATTTAAGGTTTGCCATAGTTTAATCCCTTGAGGAGAGAGGGTTTTTTCTGCCCAATATTGCAATACGGGAAAACCCCCGCCCGCTTCAATTTTGTCCGATGTTTCTCGTTCTTTCATCGCTTTTTCTCCCGATTTTTTCTCAAATCCCTCCGATAGGGAGAGTGTCCCCAGTACAGTTAAGTTTATCACCATTTTTAAAAAAGTGCATCATCAAGACATAAACGACTGGGTAAGCTACGGTTAGTTGTTGACAATATCCCCTGATTGTGATTTTATCAGACTAGGGAAAGGTCTATTGAAATGATAATTCCGATGGATGAAAATGAAGACTTTCAACATTTAGAAGAGATGATTGTTAACGAAACGGATATCTTCGAGATCGCGTTTTGGGTCAACTCGCACTCTTTACTTGCTGTCCAGACAGGGGAGCGTCTGTGTTAAAGCCGGACTTGACAGTAACCTCAACGGATAAACTACCATCAGGGTTTAGGGATGATTCTTCATGGTTTGAGCGGACTTTTCTCCCAATCTTGCTAACAATTAGGAACGGGAATTAATCGACCCAATTTTCTAAGAATAAATGAGGAATTTGTCTAAAATGTCGCAGATTTCTGGTTACTAGCCTGGCTTGATTAGCTAAGGCGATACTAGCAATTAACAGGTCAGACCTGCCAATTTTGCGAAATTTAGAAATATCTTGTAAGCGGTCAAATTGATTGGCTGCATTTGGGTCAATTAAAATTACAGGAAGTTGATTTAATAAGGTTTCTGAACGAGAGAAAAGCTCTTGTGCTTTCAGTAAATCACTCCCTGAAAAAGCCTTAAGCAGATAATCTATTCGCCCGCGCAAAATTTCGAGCTTGGTGACAATCGTAATGGCGACTTCCTCATCTTGTAAGTTTTCCAATCTATTAATAACGTTAGTGTTACCTGAGTGAAGATGAGTTAAAGTATCCGTGTCAAGAAGATACATCATTGTCAGTTTCCGAACGTCCCCTGGCTTGGTAAATAGAATCTCTTAGGTCGGCCAAAGAACTATCATCGCTTAAAGCACCTGCCTGTTGCAGAAAAATAGCTTTACTATTTGGCGAAGAGTTAGAAGGAAAGGAAGTCTTCAAGGTTTTAGCCTCTTGCTCTAATAAAGTATCGCTGTTTAATTGTTCTGATTTTGGAGTAATTGTCATAATTTCTCCTGATTATTTATTAATATTTTATCATAATGGGTATGGAAAAACTCTCAGTACAGGAAAAAAATTGTATGGAGAAAATTGCGATGATTGGGCAGAGATTTCCTCGGACAAACGACCATCAGGGTTTAGGGATGATTCTTCATGGTTTGGACGGGCTGGAGTTTTAATTTTCCCTGAATCTTTGTAGCAGTTCTTCACGGGATAAATTTGCCAAAGAAAGAAGCAATCCGGTGCGTTCCGAGATGGGAAGTTGGGCGATCCGTTCCACCAGACCAGATAATTCCGAATCTAGGCTGCCAAAGCGTCCTTCCAGAAGACTGGCTATCAGGGAATACCGTTCTTCTAAACTACCTTGTTGTATCCCTTCTTGCTTTCCTTCTAATTTCCACTCTTCCCTTTGTTGTAAATAAGCTGGTGATAAGTTCATGATGTCCTCCTGTTCTTCTGTACTTAAATTATCTCTCAATTCTAAGTTTTTGCGCCAGTTGGCCAGAATTTCTAGTAAATTCTCTCGAAAAGGATTGCGTTCTGGCAGTTCAACTAACTCTTCAACTGCTCGTTTTTGAGTTCCTCCTTTACCTAATACCCTCAACCATAAGGTGTCTTCAATTACTGGTAATTGATGAATGACAATGATGCCCGCTTTGAGAGACTTCGCTAAAAAGTAAACCCCTGTTAACCAATTACTCTCATCGCTGTGAGTCCCGAAATCTTCAATCATTCTAGCTGAAAAGGTGGGCGTTAGAATCCAGAGAACTGGTAGTTCAGCTTCTGTTAGAGTTTTGTTTGACCGTTTCGCTTTTCTCAAGATTTCGCCATGAACCGCGTATAACTTTGACAAACAACTGCGAATCTCTACCTCGGTCGGGGGATTGCGAAAAGGTTCAAATAAACAGGAAGTAGCCGCCATTTTTCCGAGTAATCCTAAAGGTAACTCAGTGGGAGGAGGTGAGCTAAATGGTTCAAACCAGACATCGATTTCTTGAACCTCACTTTTTACTTTCTTACTTTTTCTAATCGTCCCTAGAGGTGTTAGTAATTCCTCTAAATATTCCTTAGCAAATTGGTCATGAATTTGGCGAGTCATTCAAATTAATAATCAAGCATAAAAAGGACGGTAATAATTTTATTATATCATTAATTAAAAAGGAATCCAATCGACAATATCGATCCATTCTTCTGCTTCGGTAGTTTCCCAAATCATAATTAATTCTTCGGCTAGTTTTCCCATTGTTGTTGTGGGACGTATCCAAAACAGTCCCCAGATTTGTTGATTTTTTTGCCAATATTCTTCTAAATGTTCAGGCATACTGGTACGATTATCTGTCACCAAGAGTCGTTGAGATAATCCTAAATACTGTAAAACATCAGGGTCAAGAGTTTCTAACGGTGGTGTATTCGGCTCTCCAATGCGTAAAATATCTATCTCTGGATTTAACCTTAAGACAGCAACTTTCAAGCGGGGGGATAAGTTTTCATCGAGTAAAAACTTGATTTTCATACCCTGACAGAATCTTGCCTTTGCTGTTTAATTTTTCTCATCTTTTCTCGTTGAGGCGAAGGATTTTTCAAGGATTCTTGATAGCGAGTCTCTCGCCAATTCTTGAGACGCAATAAATAGGCATCAATTTTTTGCCGATTCTGTAAATAATAAGTAATAGTTGCGTAGATTTTCTCTAAACTTAGATCGGGATAGATAGCATTTATTTCTTCTGGGGTATAGCCTTCCGAGAAATAAAAGAGTACGTTGTCAATTCCGAGGCGATGACCTTTGATTCTAATATCATCTTCGGAGATAAATAAGAAATAATCTTCTAGTTGCATAATTAATTTTTCCCTTAATTTTATTTCATTTTTACCGCTTATTTATAGTATTTCCTGTTCGCAGGAGGTACATTATCAATGTTAAAAAGTTTAATCAGCAAAGGTTTAACTGTGCCACACAGGTGTGAGAACCGTTATATTAATGTTTTATCATAATTAGTTTACCTTGTGCTTCCCTTGTTTTCAAACCTTTAACCGGGATAAACCCCCGCTGCCATAACCCCGGCTGCTATGCTGGCAGCCACTATGACGGAGCTACTTTAACGGGAAGTGTGGATTATCGGCTGGCCGCCGAAATATGTCGGGAACTCGATGCCATCGAGCGAAAGAATTGGCGGGATTATCGAAATCCACCTATCGACTATCGGCAACCAGCGCACATCGACCGAGGAAAGGTCAGCGCGGCAGAAGCATCAGGCTGTTTTGGGGGAATTGAACGGTCTTTGCTGATTTCGGCGGTCACTGTCCCTGCCTAACGCTCTCTAATGCCATTTTTCAAAAGTAATGGCAGAGATGGTTAATTGCCCTCAACCCCAATCCCTCTCCCAGAAAAGAAGAAAAGAGTAATATACTTTGAGGTTGGGGAGGGCGAGTCCTAGTGGGAGCAGGTTGGGCAAGTTAGCGGTATAGATGCACGCTGGGAGGGGTTAATTATTAGTATCGTCTCGTTTAGGGGGGATGGGAGTACACTTCTTCTGGTTACACCAATCCTCTAAATTTCTAAGATAGGAACTTGGTCTCTCCTTTTGGGCTTCATCGAGAGCATTTCTGGCTGTTGCCTGATCTCTGTACACCGAAACAAGTCTGTATTTTCCGTCACGCTGATATACTCTAATACCTAAGCTCTCCTTCCCTAATGTTGCCTCTAGTTTTTTGATGTCTTTTTCTGGAATTTCCTTCGACCTATAGCTCCCGAAAATAACAGCCCACAAATCCCCTAACTTTTCTTCTGATTCTCGTTTAACCACTGGTTCACTCAATAGCGCATCAGCTTTATCGGCTAATTCTGGGTAAACTTTTTGAGCGTCAATAGCAAGAACAGATTCTCTTAATCCTTTTTGTTTTTCTGTCTCATTTCTTTTTATTGATTCTGAATATTTTGTAATAAAGTCATCAAGAGTTATTTGAATATCTTCAAGAGATATTATATTTTCTTGAGGCGATTCTTTGGTTTGTTTTTGTTTTCTTGTCTCTTTTTTCTCTGCTGCCAACTCTATCAGCTTTTGGGTGGCTAGACGATTTGGATACTCAACTGCTAAGTTCCTAAAATCTTTTTCATATCCTAATCTTATTAGAATGTTGTAAGCTGTTTTTCTTTGTGGTTCTGCTGTTTTTGTCTCATCAAGAAATGTTATTAACGATGTTAGAGCTTCGTTTCGGTCAAGCTCCTGTTGGCTTTGGTTATAAGAGTAAGTAAACCAAAAACCAATTGCTGCAATTGCTATAGTACCAATAGTACCCAAAACATTTGCGGAAACATCGAATATTTTGAACCAATCTCTTTTATTATTGTCTGTCATTGCTTAAAATGCCTCCAGATTCAGCTGAACAATCTTCGCCGTCATCATCCCCACAGCATACTGCTCCCTAAGAACAGCGATCGCACTTTAAATTCAAAAACACGCCGCCGCCGTACTCGCCAAACCGATCTTCTGGTAATAGTCGGGAAAAGCAGACCTAGTGCTTTTTTATCTATAGAATTTTCCATCGAGAAACCATGTCAAAAGGCTCTAATTATTTCCCCCTTATTCAACTATTCTGATTCTATCCCCAATAATCTCAACAAATGAGGCTGTTTTCATAAAATTTAATAATTAGCTGATAATGAATAGCCGACAATGAATCGCAGAAATATCCAGAGATCGCTAAAGTGCTTAACAAAAGAAATTATAATCTTATCGATTTTAACCGTGCCACTATCCAAAGGAATAGATTAGATTTCTTGAAAAGACCGATGCGGGGAAATTACCGATCGATCACCCGAACTTTTTCCTTATCGGTAAAGATCGGGCGATTTGCATATTCTTGCTATTCCTAATACATCCGAGAGCGCCCGTCCTGTCGAATTTATCTTTAAACCCTAACTATCCCCGTACAATTATCAGCATATCGATCATAAACCTTGAGATAGGTTGCACACCATGAGCGAATACCAATATTACGAATTCCAAGCTATCGATCGCCCCCTCACCCAAGAGGAAAGGGCTGCCCTCTGCCAACTATCGAGCCGCGTCAAACCGACGACAACGAGTGCCAGTTTCACCTACCCGGGTAACGTGGAACGTGATCCGAAGGAATCTTTTTAACTGGAAAGACGATCTGTTAATGTACGGCTGTAATGCCTCATTTTGTCCTATAGGTCTAATAAAGTTGTTAAGTATTGCCCTTATCGATCGAGATCGGGTTAGCTTGGAGATAGCAGTGAGCATTCAGCTTTAAACACTTAATAACTGCTAACCGAATCACTGATAAGGGGGTTTTTTCATGGCTTTTAGCCGTTCTAGCGGTATTTTGCTTCATCCCACCAGTCATCCCGGCCGTTACGGGATTGGAGAACTAGGTAGGGAAGCCTATCAATTTATCGATTTTTTGGCTCAAAGTGGTCAAAAACTCTGGCAAATTCTCCCTTTAGGCCCCACAGGGTACGGTAACTCTCCCTACATGAGTTTTAGTGCCATTGCTGGCAATCATCTCCTGATTAGTCTCGATATTCTTCGGGAAAAAAACCTGCTTAGTGAGGCAGATTTCGAGGATATTCCCGATTTTCCCCTCGATCAAGTGGATTTTGATAAATTGATCGCTTGGAAAATTCCCCTACTTAGAAAGGCGGCGAGCAATTTTGTCAAGGGTTCTGACACAATTCTTTACAAACAGTTTGCCGGCTTTTGTGGTGGCAATGCTGATTGGTTAGAGGATTATGCCCTATTTATGGCCCTATCCCACGCTTACCCGGGTAAAGCATGGATGGAATGGCCGACAGAAATTCGCGAACGTCATTGGGGTGCGTTGGAAACACCGAAACAGGAGTTACAAGAGGAGATTTTTCTGCACAAATTCCTGCAATTTGAGTTTTTTGAGCAGTGGTTAGCCCTAAAACGCTATGCTAACTCCCTCGGTATCGAGATTATCGGTGATATCCCCATTTATGTCTCCCATAATAGCGCCGATGTTTGGGCAAATCCGCAGGTTTTCCGACTAGATCCCCAAACCGGTAATCCCTTGGAAGTGGCAGGGGTTCCCCCGGATTATTTCTCAGAAACGGGGCAATTATGGGGAAATCCTCTTTATAACTGGGATTATCTCAAAAATACGGGCTTTGACTGGTGGGTACGCCGTTTAAAAGCGGTTCTTTCCCTAGTCGATATCATCCGTATCGATCATTTTCGCGGATTAGAGGCCTATTGGGCGGTGGCTTTTGGCCAGGAAAACGCTATTAATGGTCATTGGCTGAAGGCCCCAGGTTATGATCTCTTTAATACTATTGGCGCTCGTTTAGGTAAATTGCCGATTATTGCCGAAGATTTGGGCGATATTGACCAAGCAGTCCTAGATTTTCGCGATCACTTTGCTTTCCCTGGGATGAAGATTCTCCACTTTGCTTTTGGGGGTGATGCGGGTAATCCCTATCTTCCTTTTAACGTCGAACGCAACTGTGTGATTTATACCGGCACTCACGATAATAATACTACTGTGGGCTGGTTTCAGGATAACGCCAATGACTACGAAAAAGCGCGACTATATCAATATCTTGGCGCTCCCAGTGGTCAGGGAGTGGCTTGGGATCTGATTCGACTGGCCTATAGTTCCGTGGCTAATCAGGCGATCGTACCGTTACAGGATGTGTTAGGTTTAGGATCGGATGCGCGGATGAATACCCCTAGTGTCGCAGAAGGGAATTGGTCATGGCGCTATCGTCAGGAAGCTTTAACCGGAGAATATAGCGAGAGATTGCGAGATTTAGTCAATCTTTTTGGCAGAAATCGTTAAATCCCAACCCTTTTGTCGAGACGTTACCCCTAACGTCTCTTTTTGTCCGGTTAATGTGGGTGAGAATTTTTTAGCAATCTTTGCCGGATGCGATCGAGATTTTCTTGACTATTGACGGGTAAATGGGGTAGGGGTAATTCTAAATTGGGCCAATTACTCAAATCATGGCAGGGACAGGATAAACTCGATTGTCCCACCACTTCAATTGGTACGGGTATAGTACAACGAGCGCAGGGATGAAATTCCCATTGAGGGGAAAGTAAGTCTTGGATGGTTTGTTGAGTACCCTCTAGGTAACAATCGCCACTTTCAGGATCAAGCATTTTTTGCCAACAATCCTCAAACTCCGACGAATAGCGATCAGCATTGAAAATTGGCAGCGGAAATAGCATAGCTTGGTTTTTGGGACAAATAACTTTTTTTCCCAATTGAAACCAATGGGCGAGATATTGTTTAACTGCGGAGGTGTCTGACATATAGTTTGTGTGGAGGCTGCCCTGATGATTGCTCTTACCATCAATCCTAGCGTTAACTTCTGGTGTCGGACAGGTCTTAGGACGATTGATGATCGAGTTTAATGATTATTTTACTAACTGAGCATCGGGAGCTAGATTAATCCCAATAAACTCACCATTAAAGCTTTTTGGGCGTGCATCCGATTTTCCGCTTGCTCCCAGACTTTTGATTGTACACCCTCGATCGCCCCGTCGGTAATTTCTTCCCCCCGGTGAGCAGGTAAACAATGGAGAATAATCGCGTCTTTGTCAGCGTGACTCATTAGCTGTTCGTTGACTTGGTAGGGCTGAAAAATGGGAATTCGGGCATCAGCGAGGCTTTCCTGTCCCATACTCGCCCAGACGTCAGTATAAACCACCTGAGAGTCTTTTACTGCGGTAACGGGATCGTCGGTAATTAAGATTTTACTACCGGTTTTCTCGCCAATAGCCTTGGCGCTGGCGACAATTTCCCCATCCGGTTGATAGTTTGCGGGGGAGGCAACTCGCACATTTAACCCCATCAAAGCACCACCCAAGAGGAGAGAATTAGCGACATTATTACCATCCCCCACATAGGTGAGGTTAATTCCCCGTAAAGTCTGAAAAGTCTCTTGGATAGTCTGTAAATCGGCTAATATCTGACAGGGATGTTCTAAATCCGTTAAAGCGTTGATAATCGGGATGCGCGAGTAATTGGCAAAAGCTTCTAAATCCTCTTGTTTAAAGGTGCGAACTGCGAGAATATCGAGATAGCGATCGAGTACCCGGGCCGTATCGGCTAAGGGTTCCCCGCGCCCCACTTGGGTTACACTAGGATTGAGATCGATCACCTGTCCCCCTAACTGGTACATAGCGACGGTAAAGGAAACCCGGGTCCTGGTGGAGGCTTTATAAAATAGCAATCCTAAGACTTTTTTGGAGCTAGGGTTAAGAGTGCCAGCTTTAAGCTGTGCCGATAGATTGAGTAGGGCGCTGATTTCTTCGCTACTCATGTCGGTTATTCTTAAAACATCTCGTCCTTTTAAAGTGGCTACCATTGGTTTTTCTCTCGATAAACAGGGGTCTTGATTGGGCTTTATGGCAGTTAACGGTTAGCAAAAATCTTGAGTAAAGACCTTATTATAATCCAGTTTTTTCGCTATTAGGCAATTTTTCCGGAAAATTTTCATTTTGGGGGATGTTAGTCCAGCTAACACCCCCCCACTTTTTCTGTTAAATTGGGGGGGTGTTAAAAATTGTCAGATTCCCCCCTTATCAAGGAGGATCCCCCCGCCTATCGGCACCCCCCTTATCAAGGGGGGCAGGGGGGATCAAACCCCCCTTATCAAGGTAGGGCTGTTTCATTCTCCCATCAGAATATCAAAAGTAAAAGCGATCACTGTCTTTGTAAAATGAGAAGTGAACGCGAACTTTTGAAAGATATGTTGAGCTTAATAGAAAAACTAAAACAAGTCAAGGACTTTCGGAAAGATCAAGGAAAAAGACCCCCTTTATGGATAGTATTAGTAGTAATAATACTGGGAACAATGCTAGGATACTCAGGTTATAGAGAACTAGGAGAGTTGGCTAAAAATAATCGGCACAGGCTCAGTCAAGAATTTAACATAATTCCAGAAAGAGTCCCGTCCTATTCAACAATTAGAAGGGTAATGATGGGAGTTGACTGGCAGAGTTTGTTAAAAATGTTTAATGAATGGGCATTACAAGAATATGGACAAAGAGATGACATAAATTGGCTAGGGATGGATGGAAAAAGTCTCAAAAACACCCTAAAGAATCCTAATAATGAACAACAAAATTTTATCATGTTTGTCTCATTGTTTAGTCAAGAAAGTGGCTTAGTATTACACTTAAAAAGAATCGAAAACAAAAAAGGGTCTGAAATCAACGAAGGTCAAGCTATAATTGAGGATTGCTCTCTCCAAAATCAAGTTTTTACCGGGGATGCTTTACACTGTCAGAAAAAAACAATCAGCTTAATAGCCAAGACTAAAAATGATTATGTTATCACCGTTAAAGGAAATCAGAAAAATCTTGATCAGCGAATACAAGACCTGAGTAATTCCTCAAAGCCAGAAAGTTGCTTTCTTGAACAAGATAATAGTCATGGACGAAAAATATCAAGAAAAATAGAAGTTTTTAAAGTGAGGAACAATGAAAGACAAGGGTTTGAAAATCTGCGAAGAGTTATTAAAGTAGAAAGAAGGGGTAGTCGCGGGGATAAAACCTATGAAGAAACAGCTTACTATATCAGTAGCCTAACCGAATCCGCCGAAGTATTTGCTAAAATTATTCGAGGACACTGGAAAATAGAAAATCAGTTACATTGGGTAAAAGATGTAATTTTTGAGGAAGATAAAAGCGAAATTAGTGATTTTCAAGCGGCCAGCAATTGGTCAATTCTCACAACCATAGGATTGAATCTTTTCAGAGGTTTGGGTTTTCTCTCAATCACAGAGGGACAGAGGTGGTTAGCTGAACGTTGGGAAAAACTGATAGTTTTATCGACGTAAGAAGCAGAAAAATTAGCTAAATTAACAGGATGTACTCTCAGAAAATTTGAAGAGAGATAGGCTTTTAGTGGCTTGGGAACAAGCTTTATCAATTTATTCATAATAAATTTGGCAGAGGATTAAAGATTAGTTATTGTGACTAACTATTTTGATTAGAAAAAGATAAACTTGAGAATCTTCAGTCAAATTTATTGACTCAAAATTAGCTGTACTTAATTTAAATGAATCAACCCTACCCTTATCAAGGAGGATCCCCCCGCCTATCGGCACCCCCCTTATCAAGGGGGGCAGGGGGGATCAAACCCAAAATCTAATTTCTACTTAACTAATTTCGCCCCACACTTAGAACAAAAATTAGACGAAGGCGGGTTTTTGTGTCCACAATTACCGCAGATAATTAAAGCTGGGTTAGCCACTTCCGTCACCGGAGAAAGAGGAATTTCTCCACCGCTATCCAACTTATAGTTATGGATTAACTGCAAAATAACTGCATCTTCCCGTTTATATTCTGTATTATCTTTTCCTCCTGTCAACTCCTCGGAACGTTGTTGTAAATATTCGATAAAATTCCGATACAAAGCTTGTTTTTTCTCCAGAGTGGCCGAATCCTGTAACTTAGCTGTCACCTGACTTTGAATTTTTTCCTTATCTTCGCGACAAGCTTTTACTTCTAACACCTGTACCGCATCTTCCCAACTGGTGGCGATATCGACTTTTTTTAATCCCGTTGCGGTTTTAATTTCATAGCGAATTGTTTTCTCATTAGTGACTCGATTGACTTCTGGAAAAAGCACTTTTAAAGCCCGGGACGTCACCACCAATTGATAAATACTCGGATCTTCGGGAAAAACATCCCAGAAAGGAGGTTCCTTTTGGATATGCACGGGGATAGGTAAATCGCGATTTTCCCCCATTTGTTGGGCGCGTTTAGCGAGAATAAATTCTCCTTTCCAGTCCTGATAGGATTGCCGCAACTCTCTCATTCCATCGAGACAGCGTAGGGAAAAACCGCCAATTTCCTGCACGAAGACAAGACGATGTTTTTCCACTTCTGCTAAGGGTTTAATATCGTCTTCGTTGGGGATAAATTCCCGCAGTTTCGGCATAATTTTTTGGGCTGCTGGGTTATTGGTATTTCTTCCCCCAATCAGGGCAACATTTTGATTTAATTGCGGTGTAAAACCCGCATCTTTTCCCCGCAAAACCGCAGGATTGAGCATAATTAGGGGTCGCGATTTTTGGTAGGCAATGCGAAGATTATTGATAATCTCGGCATCGTTGTTATAAATTTTTAACAAGCGATCGCAAGCGGCTAATTCCTGCTGAATTCGACTACTAGCGGGAGCATTTTGTAGGAGTTGATTAGCTTGGTTTAGGATAACTTTTTGAAAATCACCTTGACGAATATCGGCAATCTCGGTGATGTCAAATAAACGCATATTTTCATCGGTGCGGCGCGTTTCTTTCCAGAGGGGGCTAGATTGCTTTAAAATCTCTTCTGAGAGGGGTAAACAAAGGTTATCCATACCCGTATCGTAGGCATTTTTGTTACCAGCAATCCCCGAGGCAAATTGTTCGATAAAGTCTTGATAAAGACTATTTAATTCTTGTCTGTCAAATAATTTAATCCCATTAATTAACAAAGCATCGGCACTATCAATCTGTTGATTAGCTTGGAGATTAAATAGATCGCGACTTTGAATTAATTTCTGACGAAAGCGATTAAAACGGCTTTCTAATTGATTAAGATGTTCCAATAAACGATTAATAACCTCTACTCCTGCACCTCTGGTTTTTCGTTGAATATTGGCCATTAAATAGCCTTCCAATCCCGTTAAAGCTTGTTCACAATATTCTTCCATCTTATCTTTTTTGGAGATATGAAGTTTATCTTTCAGATCATTAATTTCCGCTAAGGCTGTATCGTATTCCCGTTGACGTTTACTTTCGTTTTGACTCCAAACCTGTTCTTGATCGCGACGGAATTTTTCTGCTATGTCGGTGAAGATTTGTCGTACTAAAACAATAAAACTCTCGGCAAATTTTACCCCACGGTTCCGATCCTCAAGGATATTATAAAACTCCATTTCTAGGGACTTTTTACCCCGTTGAATAATTTCATCCCGGTTATTATAAATCTTTTTCAGGTAATCGCCGTGCAGCCGTTCATCGGGACTCAATTCTAGTAAATGATTGCGTTTAAATTCCTCGACTCTTGGTGTCAAATAATCATTAATAAATTGCAGAATTTTACCCTGTTCATTGCCTAAAATATTAACCCCCTGTTTGGTACAAGAGAGCCAATTATCTTGATTAATTTCCTGACGAGTTTCGTTAGTCCATTGGGAGATTATGGCAATTAAAGAGCGATCCTTGTCGGCACATAAATCCATAATTAATTCCCCTTCGCTCAAGCGCATTCTCTTGAGGATATCACCTCTGACTAAGTCCAACATTTGAGCGGGTAAAATCACGGAATCATTCAGCCACCAATTAATTAAATCTTTGGCTAAACGTTCCGATAAGGAAGCACGAATTTGGGCAAGAGGAATTTCAATAGTTGATAGCCCAAAACTCATAAATTGCTTAGGATAACCGCGACCCCCCGGGTCAGCTTGCGCCCAAGAACCCTTAATATTATCTCTAATGGAACGCTTATGGGGGGCAAAATCAGAGGTCATATCTAGGAAGATATTTTGGGCGATCATTTCCCGAATTTGACTGAGTTTAAAATCACCTTCTCCGTTTTTTGTCCCCACTAAATAGGTAAAATCAAAGGGGGTAATTTACTAACAACTTCATCGACCAAACCACTGCTAAACTGTTGATGATATTCGGTTCTGTAGTCAGAAAAGTAATTTAATTCCATCAGAGCAGCGTAACCATTAGCCAAAACTCGATCGCCGACACTAATCCCCGCAAATGCTTCAGGAGTGGGAACAATTGCCGTACTTAAAGGACTACTTTCTCCTCGTAACCAATTACGAATACAGTAGCCTAGATCGATTAACATTCCGCTACCCGTACCACCGTTTAAAGACCCCGTGGTAAAGACATTAATGGCACTATTGCTAACTTTAATTCCATAGCGATCGAGCATAAAGTTTTCTTGTCCCTTTACCCGTCTCACCGCGTCCAGAAATTTCCTTTGAATCTCATGATAATTACAAAATAAAGCAAAACGGCCACAGGCGCGAATTTGTCCCGCTCCCGCTTCCAGGGAAGTAATATTTCTCTCTAATTCCGGGGGAAACCAACTATTAATCCAGGGATATCTATCCATGTCAGATACCATCTCCTGTACCTGTTTTCCACTCACCCGGGCCCAGTGTTTTTCGTTATCTTTAAAAGCACTGCCAGCAGCTTCAGGATTACTGATTTTATAATCCTTATCCGTGTCAACCACCAAAAAACTGACAATCGGAAAATTACTCAAACTGCCATAACTTTCCTCGATTAAGCGACGCAATCGCGATAAAATTTCGTTACCCGTGCCACCAATACCCACTAAAACCGTGGGAACCATGCTTTTTTCTTCTACTGCTGCTGGCATAATTATTTAACTCCTAAGACCATTTCTTGACGGTTGCGGGGGACTTCGTAGGTGAGGAAATCGTAGGCTAATTTAGTGTTAGGAAAAATTGCCCGCGCTTCCTCTAACAGATTGGAAATATCCAGAGAATTCCCCGGTAGATAACGGGGACTAAAATGGGTCATTAATAACAATTTTACCTGGGCTGCCAAGGCCACCTGGGCTGCCATCGTCGAAGTGGAATGAACACTTTCAAAGGCTAATCCGGCATCTTGGTGAGCAAAAGTCGCCTCATGAATTAGCACATCTGCATCCCGTGCCAATTCGATCGAGCCTTCACAGAAAATAGTATCGGTACAATAGGCTATTTTACGGCCGATTTCCGTTTCCCCGCAGAGGGACTGACCGCGAATTTTTCTGCCATCGGGAAGGGTGACAGTTTCCCCTTTTTTCAGCTTGCCGTAAATTGGTCCGGGGGGAATACCTAAAGCGTTGGCTTTTTCCACATCAAAACGTCCAGGACGGTCTTTTTCGGCGATGCGATAACCGTGGGCGGGAATACGATGTTTTAATAGCTGACAGGAGACGGTAAATTCTTCATCTTCGTAGAGTATGCCGGGGGAAACGGGATGGACACGCACCCGATTGGCTAAATTAGTATAGGAATACTTAGCACAAGCGCGCAGATAGTCCCCTAGTCCGGGGGGTCCGTAGATATCAATATCCTGAGCAGAACCAGCTAATCCGATACTGGCTAACAATCCCATTAAACCAAAGATATGATCCCCGTGCATATGGGTGATAAAAATGCGTCGGATTTGGGAACTTTTTAGGTCGCTACGCAGTAACTGGTGTTGAGTTCCTTCTCCACAGTCAAACAGCCATATTTCCGCCCGTTGCGGCAAACGAAGGGCGATACTAGAGACATTACGCGAACGAGTGGGAACCCCGGAACTGGTTCCTAAAAAAGTAATCTCCACAGGATAGCTGTCAGGATAGAGGATTATTTTTCTAGTCTAGGCTGTTTTGATCGATTTCTCGATCGAATTGCTGCTTTTCTGTATTTGATCACTTGGAAACAGGAAATGCTCTGATTTTAACCTCAATTAATTTTAGTACAAATGATTTAGCTTCCCGTTTCCCCAACCCCCACTCGGCAATAATTAATCGCAGCCAGAAATACATTGGCGCACTTATCATACTTTGTGTTTTTTGTCAAAAAAACTTTTTTTTTGCAATAAAACTACACAAAAAAAAGATCATCGTTGTGGGTGAAATTGACTCATTTACCCGTCTTAATTAGGATCACCCTGTAGATGTGGCAAGGGTTTCAACCATTGTTGCCCAAAAAAGCACAGAGTAACCCATTATGAAATTCTATCAAATCGCTGTTACCTTCATAACATCGTTGTTAAATAAAAATCTTTCTCAATTAATTCTTAAGAATTTGTAAATATTGCGAAATGTTAATTTAAATATTCTCAAGTTTTTGGAGTCAATAAATAATTTTTGCTTATCTTTGTCCAAAATCGGGTTAGAAGTCAGTTATCAGTTATCAGTTATCAGTTATCAGTTATCAGTTATCAGTTATCAGTTATCAGTTATCAGTTATCAGTTATCAGTTATCAGTTATCAGTTATCAGTTATCAGTTCACTGAGAAAACTCCCCACACCCCACACCCTACACCCCACACCCTACTTCCCCACACCCCATCCCTAGAACGATCTTTGGGACAAGATTAAGTTTAAAATCTGAAATAGATGATTTTTTTGAGGATCGAGTCAAGTTTATGGCAGATATTGTCGATATTGCGGTCAGTGCCGATAATTTTAAAACGCTAGTGACGGCGGTACAAGCCGCTAATCTTGTGGATGCCCTAAAAAGTCCCGGCCCCTTCACGGTTTTTGCCCCCACCGATGAAGCTTTTGCCAAATTGCCCCCCGGGACGATTACAACCCTAGTGCAGAATATCCCCCAATTAACCCGAATTCTCACCTATCACGTCGTTGCGGGCAAATATATGCAGGAAGATTTGGCGAAATTGGCTGTAGTGACTTCTCTAGAGGGTTCACCGATTCCCATTGATTGTAGCGAAGGTTTTGAGGTGAAAAATGCCACGGTGGTCGCGGGTAATATCGAGGCGGATAATGGTGTGATCCACGTCATCGATACGGTGATCCTGATGGGTTAGTTTTTGACTGGCTTTTCTCTGGGCTGCATCCAGGGCGGATCTGTCTTATTTAGTCACTAAATATACAGATACTTTTGCTTGTTTATGGTTTTGATGCTCGACGGAGGAAAATGCCCACTTTCTGCGGTTATAAACCAGATAATTCCCGCTAAGGAGTACGCCAATGAAGACCTTAGAATTTCTCTCGGAACTGAATACCGCACCGCAAGGATGGGGATTCTGGATTGATCGTCAGCAGATCGAAGCCAACCACGTCGGTCAATATTCCTTTGAGAATGATCGTTTGCCAAAAAGTTTTGTTGATATCGGTAGTCTCGCTGAATTAGCTCACCAACGACAAAAATATATTCTTAGCCATCTCGACAGTAATGGCAACGTGGAAGAACTCGCTCAAGAATGGGTGCAAACACTGCTCGCTAATTTGACAACTTAATAGTTTCTGGAAAATTCACCCAAAAAAGAGGCCACTTTCTGCAAGATGACCTCTAAATTTTTTTGTTAGGGGTTAGTCAGTTATCAGTTATCAGTTATCAGTTATCAGTTATCAGATGTTAGTTTTCAGTTCACTGTTTACTGTTTACTGATCACTGAAAAAAGCTTACCTATTCCCCAGAAGCATTAGGACTGATTTTGAGAACTAAAACCCCTAAAGGCGGTAAACAGAGATCAATCGAGTAGGGACGGCTATGATAGGACCATTCCTCCGACCATTTACCGCCAAGGTTGCCCATATTACTACCGCCATATTTACCCGCATCGCTGTTAAAGATTTCCTGATAAAAACCGGGATGGGGTACACCAACGCGATAATGGCTGTGGGGTTGGGGAGTAAAATTACAGACCACCACCAGAAACTCCTGCCAATTTTTGCTCCAGCGCAGGAAAGAAACGACGCTATGACTATTATCACTACAGTCGATCCACTCAAAGCCATCCTGACCAAAATCCTGGGTATATAAAGCAGGTTCACTCTTATAGGTGGCGTTCAAATCAGTAAAAAAGCGTTTTAGCTGTTGATGGGGTTCGTACTGCAAAAGACCCCACTCCAAATCACCCCAAACATTCCACTCACTCCACTGGCCAAATTCCATGCTCATAAACATGGTTTTCTTGCCGGGGTGGGTAAACATATAACCAAATAATGCCCGGACATTGGCAAATTTTTGCCACTCATCCCCCGGCATTTTGCCAATCATATTACTTTTGCCGTGAACCACTTCATCGTGGGACAAAGCCAGCATATAATTCTCGCTGTGGTTATACCACATACTAAAAGTGACATTATTTTGATGGAATTGACGGAACCAGGGATCCATGCCGAAATAATCGAGCATATCGTGCATCCAGCCCATATTCCACTTCAAATTAAAGCCTAAACCGCCCATATAGGTGGGCCAGGACACCATCGGCCAAGCGGTGGATTCTTCGGCAATTGACAGAATTCCGGGGAAATAGCTAAAAATTACATGATTGACTTGACGCAGGAATTCGGCGGCCTCTAAATTCTCCCGGCCACCGTACTCGTTGGCCACCCATTCCCCATCTTTACGACAATAATCGAGATAGAGCATAGAAGCCACCGCATCCACGCGAATACCGTCAATATGGTACTTATCGAACCAAAATAGGGCATTAGCCACCAGGAAATTTCTGACTTCGTTGCGACCGTAGTTAAAAATTAAGGTTCCCCATTCCTTGTGTTCCCCTTTGCGCGGGTCGCCGTGTTCATAAAGATGAGTACCATCAAAGAAAGCTAACCCGTGGCCATCTTTGGGGAAGTGACCGGGGACCCAATCCACTAGCACACCAAGGCCATTTTGGTGACATTGATCGACAAAATACATGAAATCTTCAGGATTGCCGTAGCGACTGGTGGGGGCAAAATAACCCGTCACTTGATAACCCCAAGAACCATCAAAAGGATGCTCGGCGATCGGTAATAATTCGATATGGGTGTAACCTAATTCTTTAACGTAGGGAATTAGTTTTTGGGCTAACTCGTAGTAACTCAAAAAGCGCGCCCCAGTGTTCCATTCCGACACGGGAACCGGTTCCCCTTCCCCGGAAAGTAAACGGGGTGGTTCGGCACTAGAAGCGTGCAGCCAAGAACCGAGGTGTAATTCGTAAACGGAAACCGGTTGAGTTAAAGGATCGCTATGGCGGCGTTTTTCCATCCAATCGCTATCATCCCAAGTATAGCTATCTAAATTGGCCACGATCGAGGCGGTTTTCGGGCGTACTTCTTGGGCAAAACCGTAGGGATCAGATTTTTCGTAAATATGACCTTCCCAATTTTTGATCTCGTATTTATATTTAGTGCCAACACCGATTTCCGGGATAAACAATTCCCAGACCATATTATTACGTTTCCGCATTTGGTGATCACGACCATCCCAGCTATTAAAATCACCAATAATCGAGACGTTGCGAGCATTAGGGGCCCAAACGGCAAAATAAACCCCTTTAATACCCTCGATTTCGGCTAAATGCGCCCCTAATTTTTCATAAATGCGATGATGGTTGCCCTCCCCAAACAGGTGTAAATCAAAATCGCTCAGTTTGGCAGAACGGAAGGCATAGGAATCATAGATTACTCGTTCCTGTTCTCCCTCGTGGATGCGTAATTGATAATTGTTCAGTTCACTGATATCGATAACGCACTCGAAAAAATGGGGGTGATAAGCGGTCGTCATGGGATATTCTTGTCTTTGGGACGGTAAAATAACCCAAGCGGCCGTGGTTTTCGGTAAATAGGCTCTAACAACCCATTTATTGACTTTTCCTTCTTCTTCTAGGGGATGGGCCCCCAAAACCTCAAAGGGATCGTGATGGAGGTTGTTGACGATTTGATGGACTTGTTCGGGGGATACCACTATAGACATTCAGTTAACACTCTTGACATTTACAATACTTATAGCAAGGAAATAGTCATTTTTTCCTTGCCTTCTGGGAATTCTCAAACTAATGATATATTCTGCCTACTCATTCAACTATGGCTGTGACTGCTGCCAAAATTATCATGTTTAAAGACGATTTTGCGCTCCGAAACCTGATTTACCCCTTTCTCGGTCAAAAAAACTAACAAGTAGAAATGGTGGCCGATGGTAAAACTGCCAATTTAACCTCGATTTGGTCATTCTCGATGTTAATCTAGCGGATAGCCTCGAATTTGACCTACTCTACATCTCTACACAGTTTTTAACTGGAACGAGTTTGATCCCTAGGAGATTGACTTTCTTCTAATTCCGCTTTGATTTTTACCGAGTCTTCAATCTGCTGGGCCTCTCGCTTAAATTCACTTTCAAATTCCTTGGATGCTTCTTGAAATCCTCGAATCGTTTTGCCTAAACTGCGACCGATTTCTGGTAATTTTTTCGGTCCGAAAACTAGCAGGGCAATCAAGAGAATTAACCCCATTTCCGGCAATCCAATCCCAAAAATATTCATTTTTCTGCTCCTAATAAAAAAATCGCGGTGGGCAATAACCCACCTGCTAAAGTCTGCGGGACAATTCTGCGTCCAAAAATGCCGACAAGATTGTTGGAATCTGCTTACTGACCCCAATCTACATTAAATCCTTCTAAAATTAGGGAGGAGTTGTAGATCTGTAAAATAATCAGCAAAAAGACTAAAAACAGAGCCATAAACACTCCCATCAGCAAGGTAGTTCCCCAACCGGGGGAAACTTTACCATATTCCGAATTGAGGGGACGAAGGATTTCACCTAAGCGTGTACGCTGTGCCATAAGTTACCAAGAAAGATCTGTAAATGATAATTTTGTATTGATCCGTAATTTGAGGAAGTGCCAACCAGTCAACCCAGTGAGATAAAATCTACTGCCGTTGCCAGTGGAGCTTTTTTGGTTTAATTCCGAACGGAATCATTTTTCTCCCGCCCTGCCACGCCCACAGGAATCTGCAAGCGCCTACAGTACGGGAATTATTTTAACATTGTTTGGTAATCTTCTCAGGATTTAGGAGACGGTCGATGGGGGTTGGGGTGATTTTTCAGTTATCAGTTATCAGTAATCAGTTATCAGTCAGGAGTTAGGGTTGGGGTGATGGGGGAGAAGGGAGAAGGGAGAAAAAGCTGATCACTGATCACTGATCAAGTCTCCTTCGGTGCTATGATCGAGTATGTAAAGTTTTATCAACACTAACTTAAACAAGCTCTCAAGAGAGGATATAAAGAACCACACATGGCTTACACACTTCCCCCTTTACCCTACGATTACACTGCCTTAGAGCCTTGTATCACCAAAAGTACCCTAGAATTCCACCACGACAAGCACCACGCCGCTTATGTCAATAACTATAACGGTTTGGTCAAAGATACGGAACTCGATGCTCTCTCTTTAGAAGAAGTTATCGTTAAGGTTGCTGGTGATGCCTCTAAAGCTGGGGTTTTCAACAATGCCGCCCAAGCATGGAATCATAGTTTTTATTGGGACTGCATGAAACCGGGTGGTGGCGGTGCGCCTACCGGTGCTTTAGCCGCTAAAATTAACGCAGATTTCGGTAGTTTCGAGAAATTTGTCGAAGCTTTCAAAACTGCGGGCGCTACTCAATTCGGTAGCGGTTGGGCTTGGTTGGTTCTCGATAACGGTACTCTCAAAGTTACCAAAACCGGCAACGCTGACAATCCTTTAACCGCCGGACAGGTTCCCCTCTTAACTATGGATGTGTGGGAACACGCTTATTATCTCGACTACCAAAATCGTCGTCCCGATTACATCAGCGACTTTTTAACCAAGTTGGTTAATTGGGATTTCGTGGCTGCTAATTTAGCAGCGGCCTAAAAATTTAGCTCAGTTAATCCAGTTATCAGTTATCAGTTATCAGGGATTGGGGAGCAGGGAGAAACCATCCATAGGTTGGGGGTTAGTCTTACTATTAAAATTGGCAAATCTCTCTAACATTAATTATCCTTAAGTATAGATAACTAGAAAAAACTTTTTTAACATCGATCGCGCTTGTTGCACAATGGAACAAACTGTCAGTTGGATTATTCCCCGTCATCCCCGTCCCGATTATCCCCTGTTTGTATTTTTACCCGGAATGGATGGCAGCGGCCAACTCTACCATCGTCAGATTAAAAACCTTGCTCCTTACTTCGATCTGCGTTGTTTGGCGATTTCCCCGCAATATCTCGGTGATTGGGAGGAATTAAGCGATTGCGTGATTGCTTTATTGGCACAGGAATTAAAGGGACAATCGAGAAAAGTCTATCTCTGCGGTGAGTCTTTTGGTGGCTGTTTAGCCTTGAAAATAGCGACAAAATCACCAAAATTAATTAAAAAACTGATTTTAATTAACCCCGCTTCTTCTTTTAATCAAAGACCTCTTTTAAGCTTGGGAATCGGTATCACCCAGATAATGCCCGATTTCATCCACGGCAGCTCGGCACTAACTATTTTACCCTTTCTCGCCGCTCTGGGTCGAATATCCAGGGAAGATCGCCGCTCTCTCCTCAAAGCCATGCAATACGTCCCACCGAAGACGATTAGCTGGCGTTTATCCCAGTTACAACGGTTTCAGGTTAGTGCCAGCGAGTTAAAAGATCTGCAATTGGAGGTGTTAGTGATAGCCAGTCAAGGAGATCGACTGTTACCATCGGTAGCGGAGGCTAAACGCCTAATTCAGCAGTTACCCGCCGCAAAATTAACGATTCTGCCCAATAGTGGTCACGCTTGCTTGCTAGAAACCGATATTCACCTCAAAGACATTCTCCATCACCATGCTTGTCTCCCCCGAAGCTTACCCGCAAAAAGTCACTGAGGATGGTTCTTATACCTTTTTTTCGACCGAATTCGGCGAATGTTATCATTCTACCTCCGGGGCAAGGGAAGAGGCTGAGAAAAAATTTATCCTCTCCAGTCGTCTGGCAGCGAAAGCAGACCAGAGCAATAATCTGAAAATTCTTGACATTTGTTACGGCTTAGGGTATAATGCCGCCGCAGCCTTAGCGGCCATTTGGCAAGTTAGGGGGGATTGTCGGGTAGAATTATTAGCTTTGGAAAGCGATCAAATGGTTCCCCTAGCAGCTATTAGAGAAAATCTCTTAAATAGTTGGAGTCAACCAATTCCCCAATATTTAAACGATTTTGCCCATAATCACCGGCTAGACTTGCCTAATCTCACCGCTAAACTGTTAATCGGGGATGCGCGACAGACGATAACCAAGGTGATTGAGGCGGGTTTTCAAGCAGAGGCAATTTTTCTCGATCCCTTTTCCCCGGGTAAATGTCCGCAACTGTGGACGGTGGAGTTTTTAGCTTTAGTGGCCAAATGTCTGAGTCCGACGGGTTATTTAGTCACCTATTCCTGTGCTGCCTCGGTGCGAAGGGCTTTACAATTAGCAGGATTGCAGATTGGAGCCACCGATAGCGTCGGACGGCGATCGCCAGGGACAATAGCCAGTTTTTTGTCCTTACCCCCATCTCTATCGGCACAGGAACGGGAACATCTGCAAACTAAAGCCGCTATTCCCTATCGAGACGCGACTTTAACCGACCCAGCCGAAGTTATCATACAACGTCGTCGCAGCGAACAGGCTCTCTCTGATTTAGAACCGACTAGCCACTGGAAAAAACGTTGGCAAAGAGTGGTGAGTTCGATCGAAATCTCGGAATGAGATTAATGTAGGTAAGTAAGTAGTTATAATTAAATTGAAGATAGATTTTGCCTCTGATCCCCCTGCCCCCCTTGATAAGGGGGGTGCCGATCCCCCCTTAGTCCCCCTTAATCCCCCTTGATAAGGGGGGTGTCTGATAATTTTTAACGACTAAGCTTTTACGCATTTAAGTTACATTGACAGCATTACCCTTATTTTTAATTTTTCTACTCCATTTAATAATCAATCCCCCTTCATTTAAAAGCTGATTGACTACTTTTTCCAGTTCTTCTTTATTTTCAAATTCTCGATTAGCTATGTACTCTTTAGCGGAATGCCACACTAATTCTATTAGGTTGTAATCTGGACTATAAGCTGGTAAAAACTCTAGCCTAATATTGGGCAACTCTTTTTCCACCTGCTCAATAACATCTTTCTTTTTGTGATAACTAGCATTGCTGAGAGGGGGACAAGCGAGCTAGAAGGTAGATAGGGCAAGCGATATCGCTCTTTGTCCTTTGATGTAATCCTTCAACCGATAAGTACCTAGGCAAAATTATTTACACATGACGATCATTGCCCCGTAAGGGTTTTAGCTCGATCGGGCAGGTAATTAATTTTGCATGACTACTTAGCGGCTAATTTGCATTAGCTCTTCTATATTTTTTGGGAACATTTGATGTAGCTGGAGCCAATGATAGAGATGTTGACCCACATAAAAACTACTGTGTCTGCGTTGACCTTTATATCTTTTTTCAGGTCTTGTGACATATTTTTGGATTCCCATATCCTTAATTTTTTTACCTTGCAGTGTGGCACTTGTATAGGCGATAGCTATAACAATTATCAGCTTTGATAGGTATTGCGGTGCTAATTGAGAACCTTCTAAGCTATAGCCTCCAGACTTAAAATCTCGAAACATCTCTTCAATATCAAATCTTTTTTGATCGGCAATTATTGCCGTCTCTAAATCCCCAAAATTTGTCAGAATATACCAAGGTTCTTTTGTGCGAAAACCTCGGTAAGTTTTTTCCCATTTACCAGCTACGTTAAACGAGCCAAATCCCTGCTCTTTTGTAAGATTAACATCATTTAAAAATAGTTGAGTTCCTGGACTTAAACCTAACTCTCTCATTTCTTGATAAATTCCTTCTTTTGTCTTGACATTTGTACTTTTTTTTTGTCTTAAACAAAAGTACAAACTCTGCTTCTGAAGCCACTTTCCAAGACTGACCGAGCAAAATTCTCTATCTCCTAACACCAGGATTTTATGACCTAATAGCACCGTCAATATTTTCCCCAATACTCGCTGCTGTTCTTCGAGATTACTACTTCCTTTTTTATCCAATATCTCCCAATAGATTGGGATGGCTCTCTTGTCATAAATTAGACTCACCATCAAGATATTAATTGCTCCCCAACTCCTTCGGTCTATGGCAATATATACTAATCCTTTTATTGTGAATCTCTCCTGCTGTTTTAACATCTCTTTTAAGCAGAGAAACCAGATTTTTTCAATATTCAGAATTTCCAGCTTTAAAAATCTTTTTAGTTTTTTTCTCCGACTCTCAAACAGGATTGGTATTGGTAAGGCTTCAGCTAATATCTCTAACTTTGCTTGCTTCAATATTTGCAAGGTTCCAACTATCATTAACAACAGTAGATATCTGGCTCGCCCCAGTTCATTTTCTAACACTTTCTGGTATAGTTCACTTATCATTTTCGTTATTTAGGTCATATATGGTAAATATGACTTATCTTTTTTGGGAGTCTGTGTCTGTATTCCATGCTACATAAGCTTTTCAGCTGGCTTGTCCCCCTGTCAGCCTCGATTTACCAAATGTAACAGTGGTCAATTATCAAAAAATTGCTCAGACAATTTTCCTAAAGCTTGCTCTTTTAAATGAAACAATTGAATGTCCGAATTGCCATCAAACCTTAGACAGAATCAATCAGACAGAGTATAATCTAGTCAGAGACTTGTCAATATTAGGTAATCCAGTATATTTAGAAGTACCACGCCGTCAGTTTCATTGTCAAAAGTGCCAAAAGTATATCAGCGAAAGACTGAGTTTTATGAGATTAAGACAGCATCATACAATTCGCTATGAATCGATGATTTATGAGAGAGTAAAAAATTGTAGCATCGAAGAAATAAGTCGAGAAGAAGGGTTAGGATGGTCAGAAGTTGAGTTAATATTTAATCACTGTGCTAAAGAACTAGAAAAGGAAGAGTGGGAAGCACCAGAACGAATAAGCTTAGATGAATTTAGTAACTTAAAAGGACATAAAGATTTCATCACAACGGTCGTAGATATGGACAAGAAAATTTTACTAGATGTGATTAAAGGACATAAGCAAGAAGAATTAATGGAAGCCTTAAAAGCACAGCCAGACGCAGTTCGGGAGAAAGTGAAAGAAGTGAGCGTCGATATGTGGTCAGGATTTACAGCAGTGATCAAGGAATTATTTCCCAATGCTAAAATCATCTATGACCGTTTTCATGTAATGGCTATCATCAATGACGAGCTTAATAAATTGAGAAAGTTAATGGGGGTGCATGAAAAAGGATTACCTCATTTATTATGGAAGAATAAAGAGGACTTAAAGGACGAGCAAAAACAACAACTAGAAGTTATTCTGAAAGAACATCCATGCTTAGGAATAGCCTGGGAAATGAAAGAAGAAATTAGACAAATTTATCAAAGTAGTAGAACGTTCAGAGGTGCTGAGAGAAAATTGGAAAAATGGATAAGAATAGGCGGGATATTATATCAAAGTAGTGCCAGGATGATCCAGAAGCATTTGCCAGGTATTTGTAAGTAGTCATGCAAAATTAATTACCTGCCTGATCGAGCTAAAACCCTTACGGGGCAATGATCGTCATGTGTAAATAATTTTGCCTAGGTACTTAATTACTTTGAAAATCAGACAACCAACGGATTAATTGAGGGAATGAATACCAAAATAAAGCTTATTAAAAGAATGAGTTATGGATTTACCAATTTTGAACATCTTCGACTTAAGCTGTTTGCTTGCTTTAATTCATAACAAAAATTAACACACGAAAACCAGAAGAGCCGAAATTCGTTCGAGCAGGAGTTTATCAATTAATTGTTTGGTTTCGTCAGAGACGGTTTTATTAGTGGGATTGATCACAAACGGTTGACCGCAATCTTTACACTGACGTTTCGGCTTGCCATTATGTGTAGAACCATTTTTGATGGTATGATAAGAACCACATTTAGGACAACAAGATGTTGAAGTTTGTGAATCTTTTGTCAGAAGACAATGTTCTAAATCTTCATCGTAATTTAACCAAAGTTTCAGGGTAATCGCGCGTCGTTTTGTATAGATGGTAACAGACAAAAATCCCTAACTGTTAATTTGGTGACGACGAACTGGCCTGAGTTAATCTGAGAGGAAGTGAAAAATCCTGTATTTTAGTGGTTGAGTATGGCAGAAGGATTTGGTCCCCTAGTCTTGAACCCCAAGCAAGAGCGAGAGGCAAAACTTTTAAGAAAGAGTGTCTTGAAACATTTTCAGCACCTAGAAGACCCCAGAGCGGACAGGGGACGCAATCACAGCCTGGTATCCCTAATTGCCCTAGCCATTTTGGCGGTCTTAGCGGGTGCCGACGGGTTTGTCGCCATAGAAGCCTACGGAAAAGCCAAACAATCCTGGTTGAAAACCTTTTTGGAATTACCCAATGGGATACCTTCCCACGACACCTTGGGTCGAGTCTTAGGAATGCTAGAACCCGAGCAATTAAGGTCGGGATTCCTAGGGTGGATCGGGGAAATCACCGAAAAATTGAACCTAAGCTAAAACGCACTTAAACCACCTAAAATAGAAATAGTAATTTTAGAAAAATCCTACTTATGCCAGCCAAAGATTTCCTAGACTTAGAAGAAAAGAAAAACTTACAAAAAGCTCTTAAAGAAGAAGAAAGAGCAGAGGTTAGGGAAAGAATTTTAATGTTTCTCTTGCTAAACGACGGAAAAACTCAACGAGAAATAGCTGACTTTATTGGCTGTTCACTCAAAACGGTCGCCCATTGGTGTGTTCACGGCGATCCTAACAATTTAGAAAGTCTAGAAGATGGGAGAAAAAATGGAAATCATAAAAAAGCCACAGAGGAATATATTAATTTACTATTAAAAATAGTTGATGAAGACCCGAAGGAATTTGGATATGAATTCGGGAGATGGACAGCGGCAAGATTAGCAGAGCATCTAGAAAAGGAAACAGGAATTAAACTGAGTGGCTCGCAAGTGAGAAGAATATTGAGAAGAAAAAAGTATGTGTATATCTGGGCGAAATATAGTCTAGAAGATAAGCAAGACAAGAAATTAAGAAAAGCATTTAAAGAAAAATTAGATGAATATTTAAGGTTGGCTAAAGAAAAGCCAGAGTCAATCCAGGTATGGTTTTGGGATGAGTGTGGATTTAGTTTGAGAGTAATAAGAAGGAGAGCTTGGACAAAAAAAGGAAAGCGAAAAAAAGTGAATGGACAAAGAAAAAGAGGAAGGGTGAATGTGATGGGAGCCTTAAGATATAATGACAAAAAACGAGTCTGTTTTATGATCAAAAAAGGAAATTCAGAAACTTTCCATGAACAATTAAAGAAACTTCATGAAGAGATTCGTCAAGAATGGATAAACTTGGGAAATCTGCCCGAAGATTTTCGAGAAAAAGGACCGAAAATTATCATCATATTAGACAATGCTAGTTATCACAAAAAGAAAGATGTTATTGAGCAGGTGGAAAAAGAGTTGCCCAATATTAGGCTAGAGTTTTTACCAGCTTATAGTCCAGATTACAACCTAATAGAATTAGTGTGGCATTCCGCTAAAGAGTACATAGCTAATCGAGAATTTGAAAATAAAGAAGAACTGGAAAAAGTAGTCAATCAGCTTTTAAATGAAGGGGGATTGATTATTAAATGGAGTAGAAAACTTAAAAATAAGGGTAATGCTGTCAATGTAACTTAAATGCGTAAAAGCTTAGAACTAATCCACATAGATGGGAAAACCGCCAAGGGTTCCTATGACCGTGAAAAGAAACTAAAGGCTTTGCACACAGTAAGTGCTTGGAGTAGCGAACATGGGTTAGTCTTAGCCCAAGAAAAAGTGGACAGTAAATCCAATGAAATTACCGCCGTGCCGCTCAGAAGTGCAATTGCTCAATCTCAAGGGAGCGATAGTCACTTTGGATGCCATGGGAACCCAGACGGAAATTGCCCAACAAATCAAGTCTGGGGGCGGAGATGACGTCTTAGCCCTCAAAGGCAATCAGGGCAAGCTCTTTCAACAAGTAGAAGGCTGGTTTGACCAAGCTATAGCCGGGGATTGGCAAGGGATTGAATACAGCTACCACGAAAAGGTGGAGTCGGGGCATCACCGGATCGAAACCCGTCAAATTTGGGTGGTGCCGGTGTCCCAATTACCGCCCCTGCATCGGCAGAGTCTGTGGCCTGGCCTAACCACCGTAGTCATGGTTCGCAGTGTCCGCCAATTATGGAATAAAACTACGACAGAAATT
Organism: Microcystis panniformis FACHB-1757; assembly: GCF_001264245.1. Classification (NCBI taxonomy): domain Bacteria; kingdom Bacillati; phylum Cyanobacteriota; class Cyanophyceae; order Chroococcales; family Microcystaceae; genus Microcystis; species Microcystis panniformis. The sequence goes on along the minus strand of NZ_CP011339.1, from coordinate 2,797,014 downwards.
CGCTTCTTCATCAGTAGTTTAGCAGCGGATGCCCAAAAACACGCCGAGGTGATTCGCGGACATTGGAGTATTGAAAATAGTCTCCATTGGGTACTCGATGTTACCTTTAATGAAGATGCCAGTCGGGTTCGTCTGGGGCATGGAGCGGAAAACCTAGGTCTGTTGCGCCGTTTAAGTGTGAATTTGTTGAAGCAGGAGCCCTCGAAAATGAGTCTGAAAATGAAACGTTATAGGGCGAGCATGGATGATAATTTCATGGTAAAAATCTTGGAGGCCAGTGCGGTTGACTGAAAAAGGAGGTGTCAATTAGACTTGTGAGCGTTCTCGCGCAGCGAGCGCGTTGCGACCAATCCAGTCTGGAATGAAAGAACCCAGTAGATAAAGTTCCTTCTGAGTTCATCGGTTTTCGAGGATTAGAAACCCCCTAAATTTCGGAAAATTACTCGGATAGAATCGGAACAAACGCCAAAATTTAGACTAACTTCTCGGAATTCAAGGGCTCGGTCAACGCGCGATTACCCTGCAGCAATAAGTTATCGAACGGCTTGGAGGTGGTGGAAATAAGGGAATTTAACAGGCTATCAATTGCCTTCTGGTACAATTATCACAACGGATGACAACCCTTCAAAACCCGACGCTGAGTTAAAAGACAACGGACAATAATGTTAGTAGCCGAAAGACACATTATCAAGAAAGGACATAGATTTTGGGCTGAGATAGATAATTTATCTTGGCAGTCTAAAAATCTCTACAACTCAGCCAATTATTTAATCCGACAAAACTTCATTTATGGTCATGGCTATTTGACCTATAATCAGATGGCCTCTCTCATGAAAAAGACAGAACAGTATCAAGCTTTACCCGCTAAAGTTTCCCAACAAGTTTTAAGAGGATTAGACTGGAACTGGCTATCATTTTTTGCCGCTTCATCGGAGTTTAAAAGGGAGCATCTCACTTATGCAATGAGTATTAATACTTATAGCAGTCAAAAACTAGAAAATCTTCAACTTGATCACAAAGAGAAATGAGATTATAATAGTTATAACTTACAATTCAGAATAGCTCTCGATGGGAGGAATAATTCAATGTTATCAGAAAATGAAAAAAGAATTAAAGAGTTATGTCAAGAGTTAGGGCAATGTCTCTATGAGCAATCCCAAATTAAGAAATTTAATAACTTGGGAGAGATAGAGGAGACAGTCAGAGATTTAATGATTCATTATGTTAACCCAGAAATCGGTATTTTTTTGTCAAAACAAGCACAGAAGAAACTGCCGGTCGGACGAGAAAAGTGAAAAGTATTTTGGGGGAATTACCAATTACAGAAAAACAAGCGAAAAAATTAGAAATAAAGTCTCGGACTCAGATGAGTCCAATGTTAGAGAAGAACTGTTTGCTATTAAGTGGCGATGAATCCTACGAAAAATCGGCGCAGAAAATCAAATCATTGACAGGGATTGCTGTTTCTCACAGTACCCAACAACGCCTCGTACATCGATATGCTTTTGAAGAATTACCGTCTAACCCAGAAGTGGAAGTGGAAGAAATGAGCCTAGATGGCGGTAAGGTACGACTAAGAACTGCCAAGGGAAAAGCCTTAATTTGGCGTGATTATAAAGCAGTGAGTTTTCATCAACTGGGGGTAGCGGCTTTTTTTCAAGATAACTCAGCTTTATTAGATTTGGTTAATTCTCAAGTTTTGGCCAAGCCTTTAATTTGTTTAGGAGATGGACATGATGGTATCTGGAATTTATTTCGTGAGCTCGGAGAGAAACAGGAAAGAATTGAAATATTGGATTGGTATCATTTAATCGAAAACCTCTATAAAGTTGGCGGGTCATTCCAGCGAATTGAGGAGGTAAAATGTTTTCTTGAGGAAGGGGGACGTGGACGCCGCTATCTCTTGTTGTGAAGGATGGTCAGAGCCGCAAGTTGAGAATTTTATTACTTATTTAAACAAGCATAAACATCGAATTGTCAATTATGGTTATTTGCAGGCAGAGGGGATTTCCATTGGCTCTGGCTCCGTCGAATCAAAAATTAAACAAATTGCTCATCGTCTTAAAATTACTGGTGCAAGTTGGCAATCTTGTAATGTACCGCAAGTCCTTCGTCATCGCTGTGCTTATCTAAATGGTTGCCTTTTTTAACTTTTTTATTGATCTCATTAAGCATTTCTACTTATTGCAAAGGTGAGATGCTCCCTAACGATTTGGAGAAAAAACGATTAAGCAGTGAGGATATACTCAAAAAATATAAGGGGCAACAAGCTCCAGAAAGAGGATTTTCTTTTCTCAAAGACCCCGGCTTTTTTGCCCACAGTGTCTTTCTCAAATCTCCCCATAGAATCGAGGTCATGGCCCTGCTCACGTTGCTCGTGCCTGTTGGTTTATACTATTGGTCAAAGACAACTTCGTTTAAGTTTAAAACAGCAGGAGACGGGACTGAAAAATCAGTTGGGTAAGTTAACTGACCGACCAACATTACGCTGGATATTTCAGAACTTTCAAGGGATTCATCTCCTACGTATTCAAGACAATCAAAAGATTAGCAACTTAACGGATGAGAGGCGCAACATTTTGAGATTTTTTCCCAAACCTTGCCAGGAATATTATCTCTTATCTTGACCAGATGGATTGACTTCAAGGGGTGACAAAACTTAAGCACTACTCGAACATCTCGACGCTAGATGTTAAGTCTGATTGCCCAGCCATTCTCAACAAGCACTGTTTATTGCGAATGACCGGGGGAACCCTGAATTTTTCGACTTAGTTGCCGGCAGCTTGCCGCCAACTCACTCCTCTAGATAAGTATTTTGACTCACGCCCCTTCCTCTTTTGAGACGTTGTGACACTAGACCTCCTGCAAAAATAGGAACTGATTATGTAAAATAAGTACCTAGGCAAAATTATTTACACATGACGATCATTGCCCCGTAAGGGTTTTAGCTCGATCGGGCAGGTAATTAATTTTGCATGACTACTTAAAGTAAAACACTCAGAAAAACAATGACTTACGAAAAAGTAAAAAATTTGAATCCAGAAGAGTTTAAACGCTTTTGTGGAGTATATCCTGAAACATTTAAGGATATGGTGAAAGTTCTGGCCGCCGAAAAAGTTCTGCAAAAAAAATCGGGAAGACCAAGTAAATTAAGTTTAGAAGACCAAATCTTGATGACCTTAGAGTATTTGCGGGAATATAGGACTTATTTCCATCTCGCAATTAACTGGGAGATTAATGAGACAACAGCCCTACGAATCACTAGAAGGGTAGAAGGTATTCTCATGAAATCAGGATTATTTAATCTGCCAGGTAAAAAGACAGTTCAACAAGCCAATAGTGACCTAGAGGTAGTGGTAGTAGATGTAGCAGAGCATGAGATAGAAAGACCTCAAAAGAAGCAGAAAGATTACTATAGCGGGAAACAGGGCTATCATACAATAAAATCTCAAGTTCTTGCGGCTCAAAAAACAGGAATGATAATCTGTACCGCTCATGGAAAGGGAAGAATACATGACTTTAACCTTTGGAAAAATAGTCAAATTGGGATAGATAAAAGTATTGAATGTTTAGCAGATAAGGGCTATCAAGGAATCCAAAAACAGCATGAAAATAGTAGGATTCCTGACAAAAAGAAGAAAAATCAAGAATTAAGTTCAGAAGAGAAAGAATTTAATCGCCAGTTATCAAGAGAAAGAATTATTATCGAACATATTCACAGAAGTCTGAAGATATTTAGAATTTTATCATCAAGATATAGGAATCGGAGACGGCGTTTGGCTCTTCTCGACTTTGTGTGATAATTTTTGCTTATGGAGTCGTGAAATGCTTATTGGGCAAGACTTTTAGGGCTATTTTGCGGATATTCTATCAGTATAGACCTCGTTTCCACACAGAAACCAGAAGAGCCGGCGTTTTGGTCTGAGATTTAATTTAATCGCTGGCATTTACAACTATGAACTTGCTTTAGGCTATCATCAAGTAGCTGAATAAGACTTTTGCAGGAGGTCTACTTAGGGTGCGGAATGTGGGTTCCAACAATTCCTATTTTTTCATAATTAGGGGTCTCAAGCTCCCCCTAACGGCCACCGAGAAAACCTTCACCAGCTAAGTATTTTTACTCAAGTCTCTGGAGGGGGACAGCTTATGTGACAGTTGAGGGTGCGGAATGTGGGATCTATGGTTGCTGGACTGTGGACGTACCACCGCCTCAGCCAAGCTGAACCGATCGCTGCCACCGGCTGTAAGGCGGCGAGGCGATCTTCTAGTTTCTCGATCGATTCAGCCTGCTCTTGACACTGGCGCTGCCAAGAATTGACGGGTAAGGCTTCCAGCTGCCGATAAACTAAAGTTTGGCTCGTTATCTCGTTTAGAGGATTTTTATCATCTTTACTTTCCCCTGTCTGGGGACTGACCACTGTTTTGGTTCGTTCCACCTTTGCATCGGCCAGATTTTCCCTCACTGGCAATTTTTCTTCTGGGGGACGAGGAACTTGTTTTTCCGCTTTGAATTCAGCTTTCTGGGGGACTTCTGCCCCTGGGTTCGCCGAAGCTGCGGCCTTGCCGATCGCGGTTGCCAGTTCTTGCTCTAATTGTGCGGGAGACATTTTCCCTTCAGCAAAGGTGACAATGATTGAGTTCGCCAAGGGGTTGATGCGGACGCTGGTAACGCTTTCTAGAGCAGCGATCGCTCCCTGGAGAATATTTTGTCCTGTTAGGTTTTGGCGCAGGAAAGGGACACGCAAGCGGATTCGCCCAGGAAGTGAGCTAACCACTTGATAGGAGATTGGGGGGGTAGCATTTGTGGAAAATTCAGACGTGCCACCAAATAGCATATTGACACTCCCGTCGCTAAAAGCGAAGGATTCTTGGTTCATAGAGTTTCCTTAATCTGGCAGGACGTATCCAGCCAAACCAGAGGGAATCTCTCCCCAAGCGTATTAGTTTCAGTATGCCCTAAGCTAAACGGCTTTTACTTCGGATCACCGATATAGACTCCAAAAGGGTTATAGCTATTGGATCATGCAGGTTAAGTGCCGTTTAGCTTACCGTACTTAGTCCCTTTTTGAGAATGATTAAAGTCAGTAAGAGAGTCGCCTCTCCTACTGCTCTACAAAACGGAACGTGACAATTTCTCGTCATTCCGCTCCTCAACTACACGGGGTTTGTCATTCCTACGTCATTACCAACATATCCTTTACCCAGATGTAATTATCTGGTATGGGCGGTTCTGGCTTGACACTATTGCAGTCAGATTTGTTGCCTAGACTGCCATCATTGGCTGTCTTTTCATCATGGCAATGTCGATGAAGAAGTTGGAGGTTATTGTAACTGTTATTCCCCCCTAGTGATTTAGGGGTGATGTGGTCTATCTCCATTAAATCCCCATCTCTTAAGAAGTGTCCACAGTGAGTACATTTCCCTTTTTGCTTTTTCAACAGTTTTGAAATTTCTGTTGGCATTTCGGGATGAGTCCCCATTCTTGAACTCCAATAAACTAGGTTTCCATCGTAGGGTGAGGCGTTCCCTTTGACCTTCACATAGCGTCGGATTTCCGTTTCTCTATGTTCGTACAACCTTAGAGGATTATTTTCTTCTCTGGTTGTGAAAGCCCAGTTAAGTACCTAGGCAAAATTAATTACATACTCGCCTCCAAAATTGTCCAGCACTTTTTTAACGTAAGCGAGGAGGCTCTTTCGGTCTTTATAGGCGCTAAATTCAATCCATTCATATTTTAAAAATCTCCATAATATTTCAATTAAATTTAAATGAGGTGAATAAGTGGGCAACCAAAATATTTTCAAGTTTTTCTTTTCCCATTCCTCAAGTTTCTCCATAAATGCCTCGCTGGTATGAATGGAAGCTTGGTCAATTATTATGACGGTTTTTTTCTGTATATTTTGGCAATATTTATCCAGAAAATTAATAACTATCTCGCTAGTAACCGTTCCGACCTGTGTCTCATAAAATAATTGATTATCTCGTTTCATTATTCCTAAAATATTTAGTCTTTTACCTTCAATTGGTGGTAACTTTATCGTGGTTTTTTCTTCTTGCCAAGCGTAAGGAATACAAGGCTTTGAATCCCATCCCATTTCATCCAAATATCCTATCTCAATCTCTCCTCTTTTTTCCTGTTTTTTTAGTTCTTCTAAAATAGGTAGTTTGACCTCAAGCTCCCACTCATCAGGGGTTTTGGCGACCCCTCTTCTCACCCTTTTCCACCTCATGTTGATTTTTTTTATGAGTCTTTTTATCGTGTCTTTGCTTACGGTTAATTTCCATTCTTCTACAATTTTTATCTGGATTTTTTTTAAGCTTTTCGGTTCTTCTTTTACCCAGTCAATAACTTGTTGACCTTGTGCTTCTGTCAATTTAGGTTTTCTCCCTCTTCCTCGACGATTATAAAAACCAATTAGTTTTCTATCTTCCCAGGCCGTCAACCAATTATAGATGGTCTTTCTCGTAACTCCAAATATTCCGCTCAATTCTTCTATCGTGGTTCCCTGAAAACTTAAGAGTATACATTTCGCTCGCTCTCTTACTTGATGATGTTTACTAGCTCGATAAATTCTCTCTAGCATTTTCTGGCTCTCGGGGTTTAGGTCTCTAATCAATCTCATTGTATTTTCCTGCTGCTTCGTTTTTTTATGTATTATACTTCTTAATTTTTTATTTGGGTAATTAATTTTGCATGACTACTTAAGTACCTAGGCAAAATTATTTACACATGACGATCATTGCCCCGTAAGGGTTTTAGCTCGATCGGGCAGGTAATTAATTTTGCATGACTACTTATTGCCACCTATTGTGTGAAAGTGTCTTTTAGAAATCCACTTTCTTCCTTTGTTTCGATGGCGTTTTATCCCCCATTTGATGAGTTTATGCCCTAGGATGTGGGTTAATCTTTCAAAGATTTTCTGACTAACCACTGTTGAGAAGTAATTGCACCATCCTCTTATTACAGGGTTTAACCTTTTAATGAGTTCAGCTTGGTTGATTCCCTTGCTGGTGTTTATGATGCGTTTAAGTTCTCTATAGTGTCTTATTTGACTCTCTTTGTTAGGGGTTATTATTGTTTTGAAACCAAGCAGATTACCTCTGACTTTTCCCGAGGTGTATTTACCGACGGGAAATTGTCTTATATTAAACCCTAGAAAGTCGAATCCAGCTTGTTCGCTTTCATCTTCTCTCAGTGTGTGGGCTATTCTTGTTTTACTTGGTTTTAACTCAAGTCCGATGTTTTGTAACCATCCCTCTATTTCCTTTTTGATTAGGAGAATAACCCCTAGGTTTTCATGTAGTACCACAAAATCGTCTGCATATCGGATTAAGGTCACTGATTTTATTTTGTCTCTAACACTCATTTGTGTCCCGTCTTTGCGTTTCATGTCAAATGAGGGTGCTAGATTCATAACCAATTCCTCTAACCCATGAAGTGCTATATTTGCCAATAATGGCGATAACACTCCGCCTTGCGGTGTACCTTCTGAGGTTGGGAATAACTGTTTGTCGTCTATGACTCCTGCTTTTAACCATGATTTGATTTGTTTCCTCATGGTTGGGTAGGTGTTAAGTTTTTCTAACAGTTTTTGATGGTCAATGCGGTCAAAGCATTTAGCTATATCTGCATCAAGAACATACTTTGCCTTTTTGTTAATGGCTTGGAATATCCCTGCTATAGCATCGTCACAAGAGCGTCCTACTCTAAATCCATAGCTGTTAGGCTCGAATTTGGCTTCCCACTCTGGTTCTAGTACCAGTTTAGCTAGTGCTTGTAAGGCACGGTCTTTCATGGTAGGTATTCCTAAAGGTCGTTTTTCGCCGTTGGGTTTGGGAATCCATACTCGGCGTGTGGGTTTGACCTTTGTTCCCAAGTTTAGTTCAGTCATTAGGGTTAACCGTTGTTTTGGGGTTAGAGATTTAACTCCATCCACACCTGCGGTTTTCTTTCCTTGATTGTCTTGGGTTACTCTACGCACCGCTAACGCTTTAGCACTGTAGGACTTTAACAATAATTTTTGGAGTCTGTGAACCTTCTTGACATCTCCACAACTAGACGCTCTGAAAATTCGTTTTTGTAACTTAAAAACCTGACGTTCAACCTTTTTCCAATTGATGTCTTGCCAAGTCTTCCATTTATCCATCTGTTGAACAGTGGTCATAACTTTTACATTACTACTTACAACTTTTCATTCCATGTAATCGTGAGTCCGTCTGCATATCCTATTCGTTACAAATAGGCGTTGGCTTTTGACTCAATCTTTCCCTACTATTACCTGCTGTATTGCAGAGTTTTCGTCTTAGCTGACTGCTCTTAGTTTTCGACCTTTACTAAAGAGTAATAATAGGGTTACTTCGTTCCTCATAACCTTTGGTTTGTTCCCTTTAGGATGTCATCTTTTTACCGAGTTTTTGGGTAACGCTTGGTATATCGATACAAATCGGGAGCATCTCACTTATGCAATGAGTATTAATACTTATAGCAGTCAAAAACTAGAAAATCTTCAACTTGATCACAAAGAGAAATGAGATTATAATAGTTATAACTTACAATTCAGAATAGCTCTCGATGGGAGGAATAATTCAATGTTATCAGAAAATGAAAAAAGAATTAAAGAGTTATGTCAAGAGTTAGGGCAATGTCTCTATGAGCAATCCCAAATTAAGAAATTTAATAACTTGGGAGAGATAGAGGAGACAGTCAGAGATTTAATGATTCATTATGTTAACCCAGAAATCGGTATTTTTTTGTCAAAACAAGCACAGAAGAAACTGCCGGTCGGACGAGAAAAGTGAAAAGTATTTTGGGGGAATTACCAATTACAGAAAAACAAGCGAAAAAATTAGAAATAAAGTCTCGGACTCAGATGAGTCCAATGTTAGAGAAGAACTGTTTGCTATTAAGTGGCGATGAATCCTACGAAAAATCGGCGCAGAAAATCAAATCATTGACAGGGATTGCTGTTTCTCACAGTACCCAACAACGCCTCGTACATCGATATGCTTTTGAAGAATTACCGTCTAACCCAGAAGTGGAAGTGGAAGAAATGAGCCTAGATGGCGGTAAGGTACGACTAAGAACTGCCAAGGGAAAAGCCTTAATTTGGCGTGATTATAAAGCAGTGAGTTTTCATCAACTGGGGGTAGCGGCTTTTTTTCAAGATAACTCAGCTTTATTAGATTTGGTTAATTCTCAAGTTTTGGCCAAGCCTTTAATTTGTTTAGGAGATGGACATGATGGTATCTGGAATTTATTTCGTGAGCTCGGAGAGAAACAGGAAAGAATTGAAATATTGGATTGGTATCATTTAATCGAAAACCTCTATAAAGTTGGCGGGTCATTCCAGCGAATTGAGGAGGTAAAATGTTTTCTTGAGGAAGGGGGACGTGGACGCCGCTATCTCTTGTTGTGAAGGATGGTCAGAGCCGCAAGTTGAGAATTTTATTACTTATTTAAACAAGCATAAACATCGAATTGTCAATTATGGTTATTTGCAGGCAGAGGGGATTTCCATTGGCTCTGGCTCCGTCGAATCAAAAATTAAACAAATTGCTCATCGTCTTAAAATTACTGGTGCAAGTTGGCAATCTTGTAATGTACCGCAAGTCCTTCGTCATCGCTGTGCTTATCTAAATGGTTGCCTTTTTTAACTTTTTTATTGATCTCATTAAGCATTTCTACTTATTGCAAAGGTGAGATGCTCCAAATCGTTAGTTGCTAAAACGAATCGTCCTGCTCGTTTCTTGAGCCTCTCAATGACAGCCAAATTCAACTCTAATTCGGCTTGAACCTGATAGCTTTGAGAGGGCAAATCGTCTTTTGATTTGAGTTTTGACTGCTCTCGTCTCAGGCGGAATGAGATTGACTTTAATCTCCGTTAACCGATGATATTTTAAGGAGTCAGATAATCCCTTGACTATCGCCAACGCCGCCCCTCTATTCTCAAATTCTCTTCGGGATAGTTGCCGGATTTTTTCTTGGGCAGAATTCTTTTCCTGCTCGATTTTTTTCTCTAATTTTTTCAAGTCTGATTCTTGTCTAGCTTGACTTTCAACTAGCAACCATCTTTGTTCTATTCCCCCATAGTTAGAGCTTGTTTCCCGCCAGGAATAACCCGGTATTTCTGCATCGGTTAACTCTTTTTCTGAGATGCTATCGACTAACTCTTGAGCCTCTTTAATGCTGAAGGGGACTCGAGACAACCAACGCATTTCTTTCATTAGTTTTAAATTCTCTTTGCTATAGAGGGCGCTATCGCCGACTATTAAACTGTCAAAGTCAACTTGTTTTTGAAATTCTCGGGCGATTTGACCAAAAACCGCTTTGTCTGCTTCATTTCCGTCCCCTACTTTCAGGAATAAAGGTACATCTCCATCCCCACTTACGATTAAGTCAATCATAAATTGTTTTAAGTCAGGTCGTCGGTCGCGGGAGTATCCGTGGGTAATTTTTATTGGCTGTTGTCTGGTTTCAATTTCTTCTCCCACTGCTCCTGATTTCAGGATTTCTACTGTTGGGTATTCCTTGTTATATTCTCCTTCTACTGATAGAGAAGTCGAATCTAAATGGGAGTTCTCGGTTGCTACACCAAATTTTTTCACGGCTGCTAAACTAATGAGTAGGAAAATCCCCGAAACATCCAGTTGATAAAGTTTGTCCATCACTCGACCAATTTTATCATCATTCAGGTGTTTTGCTTCGATGCCTTCTCCCAGCAGATGTTCGGTTGCTTTATCTTCAAAAAATTGAGGAAATAAATACAAGGCCCGGGAGACAAATCCCAATCCGTTCAGGATAATTGCTTTCACGACTTGCCCCGCTGTGACAATTTCTCCTCGCTCAATTGAGACTTGTTCGTTGATAATTTCAACGATTCCTATTTCATCGATAATTCCGGCTACTAATCCCAGATGGTCTAGATTTTTGACTTCAATTTCTGTTGATTGATTCATGGTCGAACAGCCCACTGCCTAAGTTTTCCAACAATTCCTATTTTTTCATAATTAGGGGTCTCAATATCCCCCTAACGGCCACCGAGAAAACCTTCACCAGATAAGTATTTTTACTCAAGTCTCTGGAGGGGGACAGCTTATGTGACAGTTGAGGGTGCGGAATGTGGGTTGAAATCAAAAGTTGCTCTAGCCCTTGTATAGTAAGACTTTTAGCGATTACTAAGAATTATGAAGTGTCACACTCTAGTCAGCGATCGCCACGTTAATGAGAGTTTATCTCAATAATTTGGTATCAGAGCTATCAGATTTTTAGGGCTAATTGTGCATCTGCTGGGCAAACAAATTAGCCTGTAATTCAGAGCCGGCAATCGTTTTGACGATTTAGATAAAATTTTCAATGTGACACTTTAGGGTGCGGAATGTGGGTTGGAATATTCTGGCGGAAGATCGATCGCAAGCACTTGAAATCTGTTCTAACAATAGTTACACTTCTTTAGAATAGATACACTTTTCAAGGGATAATGTAGGTCGGCTAACTCTTGCACTTAACCGTCGAGATTGTTGGGCTTATATTTGACCCTGAATATAAAAAGCGTCTAAGTGGACACTAAATTGTCAATAGGAGGAGCGTAGTCAATGGGACTACCTTGGTATCGAGTACACACAGTCGTTCTCAACGACCCGGGCCGTTTAATTTCCGTTCACCTGATGCACACCGCACTGGTAGCGGGTTGGGCTGGCTCCATGGCCCTCTATGAGCTTGCTATTTTTGACCCCAGTGACCCCGTATTAAACCCGATGTGGCGGCAAGGAATGTTCGTGCTGCCCTTCATGGCCCGTTTAGGTGTCACCGGTTCTTGGGGTGGCTGGAGCGTCACCGGCGAAACTGGTGTTGACCCCGGTTTCTGGTCTTTTGAAGGCGTTGCCGCCGCTCATATCGTTTTATCCGGTCTGCTATTCCTAGCGGCGGTTTGGCACTGGGTTTTCTGGGATTTAGAATTATTCGTCGATCCCCGCACGGGCGAATCTGCCCTCGATTTGCCGAAAATGTTCGGTATTCACCTGTTCTTATCCGGTTTACTTTGCTTTGGTTTCGGTGCTTTCCATCAAACAGGCCTTTGGGGTCCCGGGATGTGGGTTTCCGATGCCTACGGTTTAACCGGTCATGTGCAGCCCGTAGCTCCCGAATGGGGACCTGCTGGTTTTAACCCCTTTAACCCCGGGGGTGTGGTAGCTCACCACATTGCTGCGGGTATCGTCGGGATTATCGCCGGTTTATTCCATTTAACCGTTCGTCCCCCCGAAAGACTCTATAAAGCCCTGAGAATGGGTAATATCGAAACGGTGCTTTCTAGCAGTATCGCCGCCGTTTTCTTTGCGGCTTTCGTCGTGGCTGGAACCATGTGGTACGGTAATGCTACCACGCCGATCGAACTCTTTGGCCCGACCCGTTACCAATGGGATAAGGGCTATTTCCAAGAAGAAATTGAGCGTCGCGTCGAGGCCAGCATCGCCAATGGGGCCACCATCGCCGAAGCTTACCAAGCAATCCCCGAAAAACTGGCTTTCTATGATTATGTCGGTAATAGCCCCGCTAAAGGTGGTTTATTCCGTACTGGTGCCATGGATAGCGGTGACGGTATCGCTAAATCTTGGTTAGGACACCCTGTGTTCAAAGATGGCGAAGGTCGCGTCCTGAGCGTGCGTCGGATGCCTAACTTCTTTGAAACCTTCCCCGTTGTCCTGACTGACTCGGAAGGTATCGTTCGCGCTGATATTCCTTTCCGTCGTGCGGAATCGAAACTGAGTATCGAACAAAGTGGTGTTACCGTTTCTTTCTACGGTGGCGCTCTCGATGGTCAGGTCTTCAGCGATCCTGCTGATGTGAAGAAATTTGCCCGTAAAGCGCAACTCGGTGAAGCTTTCGAGTTTGACACCGAAACCCTGAAGTCTGACGGGGTATTCCGCACTTCTCCGAGGGGTTGGTTTACTTTCGGTCATGCTGTCTTTGCTTTACTATTCTTCTTCGGTCACATCTGGCACGGTTCTCGTACCATCTACCGCGACGTATTCGCCGGGGTCGATCCGGATCTGGAAGAACAAGTGGAATTCGGTTTATTCCAAAAATTGGGTGATCTTAGCACTCGTAAACAAGAAGTTTAGTTTTAGCTAAATCATCTATATAACTAAAGGAGTCAAGTCTTTGACTCCTTTTTTTTGTTGATTATTAGTTCTCCTGCAAACGTGAGACTAAATCCTGTTTAAAAGGTATAGGAAAGTGGGGTGTAGGGTGTGGGTTTTTAAAGTTCGATCGAGCTTTACTTTAAACCGAATAGTGAAAAAACCGCTAGTTATTTCTATAACTAACGGTTTTTTGCCCGGGGAAATTACCCGTATATGGAATTACATAGAGGAACCTAAACCGGCGTAAGCTCCGTAGAAGAAAAGACCAACCACGGCGATAACGCCTAGACCGGCGATGGTGGCGACTAACCACAAAGGAATACGACCTTCTGCGAACATGAATAACACCTCCTAATTGCGATGAGAATAAATCGGGACTAATTAGTTAAAGAAATAGCTGGAAAATAAAATTCCCAAGACAGCAACTAGGAGTAAACCTAGGTAAAGAGAAGTACGATTTAACTCGACGGCTTGCCGATTCGGATTAGGTGTTCTTTCCATAATTGTTCTCCTAGCGTTGAATAAACTGCATTGCCGCAATTGCACCGATAAAGAAGACAGTGGGAACCGCTAAGGTATGAACTGCCAACCAGCGAACGGTGAAAATGGGGTAAGAAATGGGTTGATTGGGATTACCACTAGCCATTGTTTTTATCCTTAATTAAAGTAAACTACTGATTAAACTGCTCGATTTGATTTTTGGCCTCAAAGCGATCATTAATGATCGGTAATTCTTGACGCTCTTGAGTGTAATACTCATCGGGACGGGGAGTGCCAAAAACATCGTAAGCTAAACCGGTACTCACGAATAACCAACCTGCGATAAACAGCATGGGGATGGTGATGCTATGGATAATCCAGTAACGAATACTGGTAACGATATCGCCAAAAGGACGTTCGCCGGTACTACCTGACATGGACGGTTCTCCTCGGAATGATAGGACTTGAAAAATTCAATCTCTATAATAGAGACTTTCTTGACCCTGAGACAAGTTTTAGGCCGGTTCGCTCGGGGGATTATATTTCAGTAAAACCCCATTTTGTCCCAAGACAAAACCCTTGTCGGAATTGATAAAAACAATTCGATAGAGATTGGAGGGGACACTTTCCACGGCGCGATCTTTTTGCCAAGATTGGCCGTTGTCATCACTGACCAACAGATTGCCGCTACCACCAGCGACCCAAATTTCTTCGGGAGTGCGGTAGTTGAGGTCCAAAAGTCCCCAACTGGTGGAAAACTCGGGGAATACCTTATCTTCCCATGTATCGAGATCATTGGGGCTAGTAAATTGTAGTTGACCACCCCGGGCCAGGGCCCACAGTTCCCCATTTTCACCATAACCGACTTTTTGTAAGCGGCGGGAGGAAAGACGATTGTGGGGTTGCCATTCTGTTGACCCCGGTTCCCAGGTGGAATAAAAGTTACCGCGTGCGGAAACGGCCACGTATTTACCATCATGGGAACGAACAATTGTCCGGGCCACACCCACAGCACCTTCCACTAAAGCTTGCCAAGTTTTGCCCCCGTCTTTGGTGCGGTAGATAGCGCCTAAATCCGTGACCATTTCGGCGGTTTTGTCGTTAAGGGCGATAATTCCGTAGGGGGAACCGGGTAATTTTTCACTTAAGGGGATACGGGACCAGCTGCTGCCCCCGTCTTCGCTATGGAGAAGAATTGAGGGTTTACCGACAATCCAACCCTCTTGGTCGTGGAAACTGACGGCGCTAAAGCTAACTTTTTCTTCGCCAAGGTTGAGGACTTTTTGCTGCCAGCTGTCCCCCCCATCGGTGGTTTCAAAGAGGGTAGATTTGGTTCCCACTAACCAACCGTGCTGCAGGTCGTCGGTAAAGGCGATATCGGCAAAAGTGGAGTCAGTGTCGAGGGTGAGGATTTGCCAAGGACTACTGCTCAGGGATGGCACACTACTACAGCTAAAGCAGAAAAAGGCTACAGCTAGAACTATTACGAATTGTTTCAGTTTTCTCATCAATGGTTCAGAGGTATTGGTCAAGGAATCGGGACGGATTAGGGTTTGTACCCGATGGGTTACAGGCTCATAAGAGCCGTTGGATTAAAGATAATGAGTGCTTGAGTTAGTTTAAACCATATAAACTAATAAAGAAAACAAATCCTAGCGCTAAAGCCCCGAAAATCAAAATATTTTTTTGTGACGGAGTCAGACGGTTAACTCCAAAACCATAGCTAAGATTTTCTTGGAATCCCGAAGGAGCATCTTTGGCTCCGATGTTGATAAATTGGGAACGACGCACACCACACACGGGACAGCGCCACGTTTCTGGCAATTCCTCGAAGGGGGTTCCAGCGGGAGTGTTGGTTTTACTATCTCCCTTGCTGGGGTCGTAAACGTAGCCGCAGGAGCGACATTCGTAGTTGGCAGGGGCCTGGTCGGCTAGGGTTAGTTCTGGTGGGCGATCGCTCATAACTAAGATTAAAGGAATTTTCAACACTCTGTTACAAATTATCCTTGAAAATTGACCCCTCTCACGGCCAACCCCTGACAGAATACCAAGTTTTCAAGTCTTAAAAGGATTAGCGAGGCAGCATATCGGCTTTAAAAAAAGTAAGATTAATCTATTAGGGCTTAAATGTCTATTAAAACTTTATTAAGTTGATATTTGGGCTATTTACCCTGATTTTGGTAGTCAAATTTATTCCGAGAAATTGAGAAATTTCAGGCAGGGAAGAAATTAGGGGTCTGATTTCTCACCTCTAACCGATTATTCTTGACCAAATTGACTAAATCCCCGGCTTAATTTCTTCTTAGAGGCGAGAGTGAAGCTAAATTACTTGTCTTCATATTGAATAAATTTAATCACTTTTAGCGATCGCTTTTATATTTTGGCATAAATGGGCTGCTTCCTCGCCGTTCCCGAAAACGAAAACTTCGCAGCTCACAATTAAGATAACTGCTATCAACCTTATATTATAGGTATATCATCAACCTTACCTATCCCTTAAAAAGAGAGTAAAAATTATGTTCAACCAGCTTGATTGGAATCCTGCCTATTCAATTGAAACCCTAGAACCAAATACGGTATTTTTTCTATCTGAGCGAGAATCAATCTGTTTTCAAGAGCCGCTTTATTATCGTTTAGTAAGATTAATCGATGGTCAACGTAATCTTGATGAAATTATTGATATTCTTCAGTTAGAACTGTTACAAAATCAAGAAATCAATCCTAGTAATACTAATTCGTTCGCAGTTATTATTAATTATAGTCTGGCAATTCAAAAAGCAATTTTTCAGTTATATAAACGAGGGTTTTTGTTAGAAAAAAAAGAATTATTACCGTCTAATTTAGCAATTTTATGCCATCATCTTCAGGTTTCTCAAGACCAAGCTTTTGAACGATTACAATCTCTGAAGGTTACGGTTAAAAGCCTAGGCTCAATTCCCCAGCAAGATTTGATCAATATTTTAAATTCCTTGCAAATTCAAGTCGCAGATGAAGGGGATTTAACCATTATTTTAACCGATAATTATCTTCATCCTGATTTAGATAGTATTAATCAACAAGCTTTAGTCTCGCAAAAGCCTTGGTTATTAGTTAATCCCCTGGGAAATCTAGCATGGATTGGTCCCTTATTTGATCCCGATAAAACTGGTTGTTGGCATTGTTTGGCTCAACGATTACGAGATAATCGTCCCGTGGAGGAATTTATCATTAGACAGAGAGACAATAAGATTTCTTTAATTTCTCCTTTAGGGTTTTCTTCAGCGACAATACAGACGGTTTTAAATCTGACGGCTATGGAGGTTTTTAAGTGGATTATTCAAGGTAAAAATCAACGTTTAGAAGGAATGCTAATGACTTATGATACTTTAAATTTACAATTTCAAGAGCATATTTTAGTTAAACGTCCGAACTGTCCTAGTTGTGGATATTCTCTAAATAAAACACCTTTACCCGTGGTTTTGGGACATCGTAAAAAGGCTTTTACCAGTGATGGGGGACATCGTTTTTGTTCTCCTGAAGAAACCTTAAGAACCTATCAACATCATATCGGTCCTATTACGGGAATTGTGCGAGAATTAAATAAGATACAAGGGAATGCTTTAGTTCATACTTATGTAGCTAAACATCATTTTCGTAGTGTCTTTGATGATTTAGACAGTTTACGGCAAAATATTGGAGGTAGAAGTGCGGGAAAAGGCCGTACAGATAGTCAAGCAAAAGCAAGTGGATTTTGTGAAGCTATTGAGCGCTATTCGGGAGTTTTTCAAGGGAATGAAATCAGAGAAAAAGCGAGTTATCAAGAGTTAGGAGATAAAGCTATTCATCCTAACAAATGTATGAATTTTAGTGAAAAACAATATCAACATCGAGAAGAATGGAATGGGAAGAATCAAGGATGGTTTCAAAAAGTCCCTGAACCTTTTGATGAAACTAGAATCATTGATTGGACTCCTGTATGGTCTTTAACCGCTCAAGATTTTAAGTATTTACCGACGGGATATTGTTATTATGGTTATTCTCAATCTGAACCCTTAGATTGTTGGGCTGATTCTAATGGCTGCGCCGCAGGAAATACGATAGAAGAAGCGATTTTACAAGGGTTTATGGAGTTAGTGGAACGAGATTGTGTGGCTTTATGGTGGTATAATCAATTAGTTAAACCTTCCGTTAATTTAGAGAGCTTTAATGAGCCATATTTTGAGCAATTAAAGCAATATTATGAGGGGTTAAATCGGGAGCTATGGGTGTTAGATATTACCAGTGATTTGAATATTCCCTGTTTTGCTGCTATTAGTCCGAGAAAGGAGCGGGAAGTGGAGGACATTTTGTTAGGGTATGGGGCGCATTTTGACCCGAAAATTGCTATTAGTCGAGCGTTAACAGAGGTTAATCAAATCTTACCCAATGTGTTATCTTTTAAGGAAGATGGGACAACGATTTATCCTCCCTCTGCTGATCCTTTGGCGGTTAAATGGTGGCAAACGGCAAGGTTAAGCAATCAATCTTATTTAGTTCCCGATAGTAAAATAATACCCAAAAAAAGTCATAATTATTTACAATTAGCTAGTGATGATTTATTAGCGGATGTTAAATTGTGTCAGCGAATTGTTGAGTCAAAGGAGATGGAAATGTTAGTCTTAGATCAGACTCGTCCCGATATTGGTTTAAGGGTGGCTAAAGTCATTGTCCCCGGAATGCGTCATATGTGGAAGCGTTTAGGGGCAGGAAGATTGTATGATGTTCCTGTTAGCATGGGATGGTTAAAAGAGACTTTGACGGAAGATGAATTAAATCCTTTTCCCATGTGGATGTAACCCTTGTTCATGGTCAATTATTGATGATTTTAAGTTACTTGGTGAAGATTTCGAGTTTAACTTTCATTCCCGTTTTATCTAAAAGACTGAGTAATTTATCAACAGTAAAACGGCTAATTTCTCCATTCATTAAATCACTAATTTTCGGTTGTGTTTCCTCGAAAAAAGTGGCGGCTTCTTGCTGTGTCCATCTTTTTTCTTGGATAAAAGACCGCAAGGTTAACATCAAATCGGCTCTAATTTTTAAGTTAGTTGCTTCTTCACTGTTAAATCCTAAATCTTCAAAGATGTTATCGCTACCAAAAGTGATCTCAATAGGGTTAGATTGTGTCATGGTTATCCCTCCTGTAATTGTTGTCTAAATTGAATCATTTGTTGATAACGTTGTTGTCCCAATTCAATTTCTTTTTTCGAGGTTTTCTGTGTTTTTTTACCGAAAGCATGAAGGACATAAATCGCTTCTTTAAACCTTGCCACATAAAAGATTCTGTAGGTTTCTCCTGTCCAAATTCTAATTTCTTCTGTTCCTTGACCAATAATGGGAATGGGTTTAAAATCATTGGGTTTCTCTCCCTGTTGAATAGCTCTCAGTTGAAAACCTGCTTTACGCTTTGCGTCTTCAGGAAAATCTCTAATATCTTCCCTTGACGTCCCAATCCAGTAAATGGGTTTATCTCCCATGTTGGGGTTAATGATTAAGGTTGATACCTAATTTAGTATAATATGATCATCAGTTTGTCAATTGTTCGTTAGTTGACAAGCAAGATGATGATCATTTTAGTTTAACTGAATCTAAGTAAAGTGTATCAGGGCAAATATCTCGTTCATGAGGCCATAAGCAAAGTTATTCTGGACTTAAACGTACCTGTAGGGGCAAACCCCCTGTGGTTGACCCCGTGTTGCCCCTGTAGCGCACTAAGCAATACAAGCGCGTAAATCATTAAGAGTAATCATCAACGTCATCGGTTCAAGAGGAGACACATCAAAACCTAAAGCCAAATAAAAATTCTTAGCTTCTTCTGAAATAGCATGAACAATAATTCCCCGAATACCAATGGTATCAGCCGCTTTAACAACCCGTAGCGCACCATCACGAAATAAACCGCATCCTAAACCTTGACCTTGGGAAGAAGTATCTACTGCCAATCGTGCCAAAATTACCACTGGAATTGGGTTAGGCATATTCCGCCGAAATTTACCATTAGCTGATTGTATACTAATCGCCCCGGAAGCAAGGGCGTAATACCCAACTACCCTATTGTCAACGCAGGTAACAAAAGTTCTAGTTGCACCACTGGCTTGATTAGCATAAGCTCGACGCTTCAACCAATCATCAAGAGAAGTAATTCCGCAGGAAAAATCAGTGATTGAGTGATAACTAGCCAGAGGTTCAGGTGGTGTCAAATTCATTCCTTCTCCCAAGGTGCGAGCGTCTGCATGGTTTTGCGTAAACGTTCATTAGGTTGAGGTGGTGCATCTAGAAGTGCGATAAATTCTGCATAAGCCTCTGGACTAGCCCAAAAAATAGTACGTTCGAGCAAAGTTTCCTCCGCAGCATTCCGCGCGGCTTCCAAAATAAAATCAGTTCTATTCTTACCTTGCACTTTGGCTGCCATATCGATCAAATTGCGTTCTTCTGGCTTAATTCGCAAATTTAGGGTATTACGCGGAGTCTTACTTTTTGTTTTACTACTCATAAGATGGGTGTGTAATTCCAAACTTAATTATTTTAACATAATGTAGTGACAACGACATTACACTATGTACGATACGATACCAGGATTTTTCAGAGAGATGAGCATCATTTGATGAAAGTCTAGGCTTCAAACCTTTCCATTATAACTGATAGGTAAAAGGTGTGTCACCGCAGTAACACACCTTTATTATTGTTGGTTTTTGTTGTTTCAAACTAATCGAGAAGAAGGGGCGTGCTGCTATGCAGTGCCGTAGGCATCGCACTATTATTGAGGAATTAATTTAATTAAACTTCTTAAGGTCGCATTAACGGATTCCGAATTAGGAAAATATTTTTTAACATCAGGATCAAGAATAATTACATCATTTTGCGCTGGAAAATGTTCAACCGTTTTTGTTCCATCTTCATGATGAATAGTAACGCTATGACCTTCCCGATACTGTTGGTAATATTTTCCGCGAACAGGATTTTTAAGTTGACTTAAATCATATTCTTCTCGCAAGTCATCTTCTAATTCATCTTGGATTTTCTCGTTCATAATATCTCCTTTCTTTGGGTGTAACTAATCTTGCACTAATTAAACGAATTTTATGATCACGATCCGTATAAGAAACAAATAGAAATTTACCTTGATCTGATAAACCTATTATAAGATAGCGATTCTCCCCTGTAGAATGGTCAGGATCATCGAAATTTACAGCTAAGGGATCATCAAATACGGTGGATGCTTCTTCAAAAGAAATGTTATGTTTTCTTTGATTTATTTTTGCTTTCTGTTTATCCCCTTCAAATGCTAGTTCCAAATCATTGCCACTTTGCCAACTGAAATATCTCCAATTTATAGCATATCCTGATGGCGGAATAACAATTTTTCCTCTGCGATCGCGTCTTCCTAAAGTTTGACCAATAGAGAGATATATAAGCGATCGCCGTTGATAGTAAAAGGTATGTCACCGCAGTAACACACCTTTATTAGTGTTGGGTTTCGTTGTTTCAACCCAATCGAGAAGAAGAAGCGATCGCAATTTAGCTATCTTGATCCTCAACCTTTTCAATAATCCAAAATTCATCAACATCTTTTTTAGTGGTTAAATAAAGACCATTACTAACAAGATTCTGGTCTTTATAGTATATATTCTTAAAATAAACTTGATCCCCATCTTGGATGAGTTTATCATTAGGATTATTTTTAAAAATTTGCCAATTTTGTTGTTGGTAGTTTGTTTCAGTAGAGTAGTAATAACAGCTTGGGGTTGTCCAAGCACCCAAGACGTTATATTTACCGACAAATTCCTCAGTAGATTTGATTTGAACAATCATTCCATTCTCAACATTGCCTATCCCACCTGTAAATTCTAAGGCAATTTTACCTGTGTTTCCCAATCTGGGATAATATTGTGATCCATTTAATCCCAAAGATTTATCTGCACCTACGATATATTGACCATTTTGATTTCTTAAATAGAATTGATCACCAAACTGAACAGATTTAGATATGGGGGGTTTTGGTGATGATAAACCTAGTTTAGTAGAGGTCACACCTAGCAACAGAGGCAAGGTACTCTTGACTGGACCAATCGTAATTGTGTTGCCACTATCTTCATACAAGATATCGGATTTGCTTCCATAGGTTGAGCACTGAGAACTCCCAATATTAAACGAGCCTATTGTAATTAATTTTTGACTATTTAGAGAATTTTTTGCCGACTGGTAAGCCTTATTATTAAGTCTAAGCTTGATCTGTGGCTGAAAGCCAACAATAATTTCAGTTGGTAGGAGACTCATTGAACCATTTTTTCCGAAAAATGAAGGATAATCAGACTTAAGTTTGTGACAATAGTTTGACACGATACTTTTATCAAACCATACCCCAGGTGAGATAGAGAATGTTGCCAAACCGATAAAACTTATCGTCAATTCAAATTGTTCATCCCACCAATTATCGTCACTGTCAGAATTGGAAAAATTTAGAAAATTAGGAAAGGTAGAAAAATCAAACGGAATTTCATTAAAATATGGTTCTGAATCAATAACAGAGTTACTTTTTTTAATAGTAATTGTATAGCCAGCTTTTTTATCATCAGCACTTGCAGCTTGCCATTCTTGATACTTGGTTGTAAAACCATCAATAGAAAAAGCTGGTGCATAACTTTCAACTAATGTAGAATCAGGTGGGGGTGGAGTTTGGCCGGGTAACGTGGTCGTTCCCCCTGCTGATGCTAGAGATCCTGTAATAATAGGCATATTATAGGAATTTTTATCTGTTATGTCGGCTGCTCCCCCTGTAGGACTTACTGCTTTTCTAGCTTCTGCAATGACTGAGTAACCATCACCATATTTTTGTTTCATTAAGTCTTCATATTGGATAATTTTAGCGTTTAAACTATCTTTAGCTATACTGTAAGCTGGGTAAAACTGATTAATATAATCCCCAAAAGTAATGTTTTCGCTTGCTTGATTTTTATAAGTATTGTATTTTTCTCTGGCCTGAGTATCAATATCATTAAATTTGCTTTGTGAGTCCATCAGGCTGTTATAGGCTTTCTCAATTTCGCTATCTAGTTGAGGATCAGGATCCCCGTCTAAGTCAATAGAATAGAGAAAAAGAGTATAGCTAGTTAATAAACTATTGTTAGAGGAGTATCGGGTACTCCAAGTTGGAATAGCATTCCCTATGTCAAATACTTCTTTGTTGATGATCTTTGAATTTGCATTACCAAGATCAACAACCAGTGTTGTTCCAGCCAAAGAAATAAACTGAGTTTCTGTGTCAAAATTACCATTAGTTACTAATTGAAGTAATTTGATAGCGTATTGTTGAAAAAAGTTACTAGACATTATCATATTCTTCTTTGGTAGAATTCAGATCATGTTATTTGAATTGAATGTCTATCCGAGTAGATTAAATTCAACCTATCTGATAGACATCCAATCAAGGGTGTGTATTCCTATGAAATAGTTACCTTGTTACAGAGAACTCCGATGATTTGTGGCACTGTAGATACGACAGGACCAATTGTAAAGGAATTATTACTGTCGTTAAAAGTAACCTTTGATTTATCCGAGTAACTCGACTCGCTCACACTTCCAATAGTAAATGGTCCAAACTTGTAAGCAATATTGGCTGATTGTTGGAATTGGGATTTGAAATTTGAGTAGTCACTAGCAGAGACTGTCATGGTAATTTTGGGCTGAAAACCAATCAAAACTTGAGCCGGAATTCGTGCTAGTGTTCCATTTTCACTGAAAAAGTTGGGATGACCTTGACGAAGGCTATTACCATAGTTTTTGACGATGCCTAGATCAAACCAGAGATTGGAAAAGATGGGGAAGAGACCAGATCCTAAAAACTCGACTTCAAAGGAAAAATTACTGGCAGTATAATCGAAGGTCTGCTCTTTATAGGATGCCTGACCAGAGACATAGACAGCAGTAAACCATCCAACAGGGAAACGAGCATTCGCTGCTGCACTCCAACCAAAATCACTCCAGTTTGCCGCACTGGATGAAGCATCCAAACGAATCTTTAAGCCATTAAAAACAGGTGGTTGCTGTACACTGTATGTCTGCCATTCTTGGTACTTTGCCGTAAAGGCTGAATCGAGTGTGAATCCGGGAGCATAGGTTGAAATCAATGAACTTGGTGTGGTGGGTGGATTTTGACCGGGAAGCACGGGCGCACCACTCCCTGCTGGTGCAGAACTACCAAGTTTTACGGGCATATTCAGAGTATTTTTTAAGAGTGCTTGCGCTCCATCAAAACCTGCTTTACCTTGTGCAGCAACAATGGTCTGATAGTCAGGACCATACGCCTGTTGCATTAGTTGATTATATTTTGATTGTGCCGCATCCAATGCTAATTTTGCCTGACCATAGGTAGGGTATTGGGTTCGCACATAATCTGGAAAAGAGATTGCTGAATCGATTGCTTTATAGGCAGTCCAAGCAGCAACTGCTTTAGTTTGAACACTGATGTAATTGTCTTGAGCAGGTTGTATTGCACTAGCAGCAAGATTAATTTGACTTTGTAAGTTGGGATTAGGATCTCCTTGGAGCTTGATCCAATTGAGAAATGAGAAATATGAAGATATCAAGCTACTGGATGGTGTGTAGGCCCCCCCAGCGGCAGGAATAGTATTACCAATCTCAAAAACGTTGGCATTAATAATTTCTGTATCGGCATTGGCTAAATCAACATTAAGCGTTTGTCCTGCCAATGAAAAAGTCTGAGTTTTCGGATCGAACTGTCCAGAAGTGGCTTGATCTAATATCGCTTTAGCATATGCAGACCAAGCATTTTGAGAAGTTAAAGCCATGATAAATTTTCTCCGTTATATTTGAGAGTTTTGTCGTTTTTTACACCCTCAAGACATTCTCAAAAATCTATTCGTGAAATTTTCGAGTTAGCCATAGTGCCTTAAGCAAAATGCCTTGTCTTTGGGGTTAAAAGTGATTTGTTTAATCACCTTTGATACCAGAATAAGTTTTATTTTGAGTAATGGCAATCTCTAAAGTTAATACTTTTCTAATAGGTTTTTTTGAGTAGAATATTAACTTTTATATGAGATTTATATTAGATTTATATTAGATTTAAAGGGTCACTTTATAGTATGACTCCCTAATTCCTTAAGTAGAACTAATGAATTAATCTGGCGACTAAAATCATCAAAACCCTTTTACCCTCTGACTTGTAGCGGTTTTAGGGGATGAAAAGAAGGCAGCAAAAAAGCGATCGCAATTCTTGAAAACAGACAGCGATCGCCTTCTTCCTTGAATAAAGAGATGCTATGATTAGATGATGAGTATAACCTTCCAATTAGTTCTGGCTTTACTTTCCCGTGGGCAAGTCAAAATATCAGCCCATGGCTACGATGAACTAGCAAATGACGGTATTCTGGTAAGGGATGTGATAACAGGTATTAGAGAAGCTGTCATTCTCGAAGATTACCTGGAATATCCTAAAGGGCGTTGTGTGCTAGTCTTACAGAAAGATAGTCAGGGTAAACCCGTTCATGTGGTTTGGGGTATAGCCAAGAATACCGAATCGCCTGCTGTTCTAGTCACTGCCTATAGACCTGATCCAGCACGTTGGTCAAGTGATTTTACAAGGAGAAAACCATGACAAAAAAGCCTCACATTAAACTCATCCACATTGGAGAGTACATGGCTGAAGTGGAAGTAGAACTGATTGAGACTCCCGAAGGATGGTCGCCCTATTTATCATTAGAAGACGCTCAAAAATTAGATGATGTCCGAGAAGCCCTTCGTCAAGGTGATCTACAAAAAGCTTCCAATTTAGCACATCTTTACAAAATTACCCCTCTTACCGTTTAACTAAACTTTGACAAGAAAAAATTAAAAAGCGATCGCAATCCTTGAAAACAGACAGCGATCGGCTAACTTGTAACTATCATAAGCAACATTATTGGAGGGCTGATAATTCTTCCCGAAGAATACGACGTAAATCGGACTGAGTGAGCGATCGCTCAGAAGGAGATTGGATATATTGTTTTAAAGCCTCATTAATTAGGGTTTGATAACCCATTCCTGCGGTTTCAGCCTGTTCTCGAAAATAAGCTAGAATCTCATCATCTAGATAAATGGTAATGCGTGTTTTTCCCTGAGAGGAAATGAGCGCCCCTCGTTTTCCTTTAGAAAAATCATATTCCTTTCTCATAAGTTTTTCTCTCTTGTTTTGTAGCACGACGAGCGGAAATCAAGCGAATGACTTCACCCCGCAAAGTATAAATAACCACTAATAGTGATCCCATGTTTCCCATCCCCACTGCAATAAAACGTTCTTCTGTTATACAATCGGGATCAAGATCATGAATAGCGAGGGGATCAAAAAACACCATTTCAGCTTCTGCAAAGGAAACACCGTGCTTTTGCCAGTTGGTTTTTGCTTTTCTGGGATCATATTCAAATGTTATACATACATTATATGTATCTTAGAAGGTTGAGTCAAGCTCAAAACCCCTTCAGAGTATCACACGGATCGCCTTACCTTCCCACTTAGAGGGGTATTCAGGGGGAATGACAACTGTGCCATGATGAAGAATCATTTTAAATTCAATCGCTTCCATTCGTTAAGTTTAATAAAGTGTTGTATCAAGTTTAACCCAATCAATCCATGGAGTTTTAGGGGATGAAAAAAAAGCCTAAAAAAAGCGATCGCTTTTTCCCAATCAAATATAATTTAGGTAGAAAATTGCCGAAAAATCGCTATGCTCAACGGGTACAAAATTATTGATGCTGATTCCCACGTCATTGAACCCCCCGCAATGTGGGGCCAATACCTAGACCCTAAATTTAGGGAATTTGCTCCTTCTGCTGACATGAAAATCAAAGGAGAACCGATTAGTCAAAAAATCTCCCCACAAGTCCAAGCAGAAGGGAATAAGCAGATGATGCAAGCTCATCCCCATGCTTATCTCAACCGCTATAACCCAGAGTCCCATGTTCAAGCAATGGTACAAATGGGGGTAGATAGGGCCTTTATTTATCCTACCTATGGACTGTGGTTATTTGCCATTGATAGCCTACCTGCCGAAGTGATGGGGGCTTTTGTCCGTGCCTACAATACATGGTTATATGAAGAATATTGTAGCTATGACCCGGCTAGACTGAAAGGAGTGGCTGCAGTCAATCAACATGATCCCGAAGATATGGTCAAAGAGCTACACCGCATGGCGAACTTGGGCTGGAAGGCGGTTTTTTTGCGCCCTAATCCCGTTAAAGGCAGAATTTTGAGCGATCGAGCCTATGAACACTTTTGGGCGGCCTGCGAGGATTTGGACATGGCTGTAGGAATT
The DNA here is from genome assembly GCF_001264245.1 of Microcystis panniformis FACHB-1757. NCBI lineage: Bacteria > Bacillati > Cyanobacteriota > Cyanophyceae > Chroococcales > Microcystaceae > Microcystis > Microcystis panniformis. The sequence continues at coordinate 2,770,069 of NZ_CP011339.1, read as the reverse complement.
CATGAAGGCACTCATAGCCGCTTACCCACCACTGGTGCAGAGCGGTTTAATAGTCGGTTTGCGCTTCATGCTTGTTCTCACCCGATGGAACAAATGATGGCACTGTTAGCCTTAATTGAAGGGGGGGTTTTAGAACGTCATCGGAGGCTGAGGGTGGCGTTTCTAGAGTCAGGGTGTGGTTGGCTTCCCTATTGGTTATGGAAGCTTGACGAGGAGTATAAAAATTTACATTGGGAAGTCCAAGATCGGGTAAAATTACTACCATCGGAGTATTTCCGCCGTCAGTGTTACATTGCAGGGGAACCCTCTGAACCTTGTTTGGCTCAGGTCATTGATTTTATCGGTTCTGATAACTTAATCTTCGGGTCTGATTATCCTCACATGGATCATCAGGCTGATGGGGTAAAAAAAGTTATAGGACTTGAAGACAACTTATCTCAGGAGATAGTCAAAAAAATCGTTTGGGAAAATCCTCAGCGATTTTATTGTCCAATTTAATTTCTCAAAAAGGAAGCACACTTATGTTTGAAACTCGTAGCTTATTCTACAAGGCAGAAAAAGTTAATGAAGCCGCTCATCAAATGAAACATAAATCCCCACACATTAATTTTTTACAGCGTCTTTATCAACAGTCAAAACAAGTTTCTCAAATTATTGCTTATATTTGGCGATGGGCTGATGAAAATGAAGAGAAATACGCCGAGCAAAAGAGAGTGGCCAATCTCTTAAGGACTTATTTTGAACATCCGACCTCAGACCAGGGATTGAAAAAAGGAAAGAATGCTGATCACCTCAAAAAATTGTTTGGAGCTAATCCCAAACAACCACTAGAAACCGTTGATGAATCTGATCCAGCTTATTTACTGAAACAAGTCTTCTTTCCACAAGGTAAACCACCCGATGAATATATTTTTCCAATCTTTGATGAATATGAACTGGGAGAGCAAAACCCAAGCTTGGGTTACTTATTTGAAGTGACGTATAGTAGCTTTATTGGTCAAATATTGGATGCAGATAACAATGCACCAGAGTTGTTTAAAATGATTATTCCCTATCCACCTGAGCCGTCATGGGGAAATGCCACTTTAAATGCAGATGATTTGTCCGACTGGATATCAAACCGAAAACCAGGGAAATATTTTGCCGACAATCCTTATATTCCGACAACTTGTTCCTAGAAGCCTTACAAACTAAGTAGGGAGGCACAATTATTTGTAGGATGGGTTAGCGGTAGCGTAACATAATCGGGGGTTGGGTTTCATGCTTCAACCCAACCTACGTTCATCTTATATTTAATTCCACCCACCTACTTAATTGAACAAAAATAAGAATTGCTCGCCTCACCTCAAGGGTGAGGATTTTATCGTTAAATTAGTCAAAAAATGATTATTAAAGATCCTCAGAACCTTTTATCCGATCTGACAATAAATACTTCTATCTTTTCAGATAGAATTCTTGAGATTCCCTCCCATAATATTCCTTTGCATCCTCATAGTATCAAAAAATTGCTAATGACGGCTAAGGATAAATATGCGGTTGTTGTCTTTCAGCCAACTTTACCCATTCTTTCAGATTTGGGTTTGCCTAGTTATCCTATACTAGCGTATTTATATCCCCAAGAATTAAGTGATATTTGGCATCAATTACAACCCCACATAGAGACATTCCTAACAAGCAAAACTATTCAACCTCAGCCTATTCCATTAGTTTTACTATCGGCAATAGATAGAGATGAGCAGTTACATTATTTTAGTTGTCATTATGGAAAAGCGATCGCACCTTCTTATGTCAGAGTTGTTGTTGGTAACACTTGTAATCTTAAGTGTGTTATGTGTCCCTATCATAGTTCTTCGATAAAGTCTAATCATACTACAGATTTTTTTCAAAAGAAAAAAGTCATGTCTTGGGAGATGATGGAGAAACTAGCAGCAGACTGTGGAAAAGCAGCAACTACCATTGTAATAGGTAGTGTTGAAGAACCATTACTTCATCCTAAACTTATAGACTTTATTCAACTTTGCCGACAGCAAGGTGTTCCAAAAGTTCATCTAACTACTAATGGTCAACTTCTGAATAAAACTTATATTAAAGCTCTGTTAAAATCGGGTTTAACCAGTATTGATATTAGTCTTGATGCGGCGACTCCAGAGACTTATTTAAGAATTCGAGGTGGAGATTTAAGCCAGGTCGAATCCAATACAATTGATCTGTTAAGAATTAGAGATCAGTTGGGTATTGACTGCGAAATTAGAACCTCTTTTGTCAGAAATTACAATGTTAATCTTGAGGAAGAAGAAGCATTTTTAAATCGTTGGTTATCAAAAGTTAATAGTGTTTTTATCCTTAATATTGCTGAATATCAAGAAAATAATATGCGACTAAAAAAACACAATCAAGGGGTACAAAAATCCCTCCAATATTATCAACAAAAAGCGCAAGGGCGCTGGACTTGTTTATTCCCTTTTCTGGAAATGGCAGTTTTACCCAATGGCAAAATCTACTACTGTATAGAAACCTTATTTAGACTAGGTTTTGATCAAGAGATTGAAAGTTTAGGGGATTATAATCAACAAACTTTACAAGATATTTGGTCGGGAGAGTTATTCCAGCAACTACGACAAGATTTAATTCTTAATCAATTAGAAAAAAGAAGAGCTTGTCAAGACTGTGAGATGTGGAAATCGCAAATAATTGATCAAGAACTAAAAGATGGATACTCAGTGCTAACCACAACGGTGACAGAAATTTATTCTCAAGTCTGATCTAAGAGTTTAATGGACATTTTTCTGCTCAAATGCTAGAAAATAAGTAAAAACGTTATTAAAAAGTGAGTTATGAAAGATTATCAACTAATCACAAAAATTTATGAAAGTTCTAGTTCTCTAGTCTATCGAGGTATTTTTAAGGCAAATGCTCAACCGATTATTCTTAAAATTCTTAAAGAAAATTATCCAACTCCTTCAGAGATTACCCGTTATCGACAGGAATATGAAATTATCCGTTCTTTGAACATAGACAGTGTTGTTAAAGCTTATGATTTACAGCGACACTATAATAGTTTGATAATGTTTTTAGAAGATTTTGGAGGTCGATCTTTAGAGTTATTGCTATCTCAAGGTAAATTAAATTTGGAAAACTTTCTTTTGATCGCTATTAAAATAACTGAGGGGTTAGCTGCTATTCATCAGGCTAATATTATTCACAAAGACATTAACCCATCTAATATTGTCTATAACCCTGAAACCGAACAACTGAAAATCATTGATTTTGATATTTCCACCCGTTTATCCCAAGAATTTTTCACAGCTTGTCCTCCTAACCAATTAGAAGGGACTTTAGCTTATATTGCCCCAGAACAAACAGGAAGAATGAACCGAGGTCTAGATTACCGTAGTGATTTTTATTCCCTTGGAGTTACTTTATATGAACTTTTAACCAATCAATTGCCCTTTGAAACCACCGATCCTATGGAGTTAGTTCATTGTCATATTGCCCAACAACCTTTACCTGTTCATCAACTCATTCCAGAGATTCCCTTAACTCTCTCTAATATCATTAACAAACTGCTCGCAAAAACCCCAGAAAAAAGATATCAAACTGCCTTGGGTATTAAAGCTGACTTAGAAATCTGTCTTCATCAATTAAAGACGTTAGGACAGATTGCTCAGTTTTCTTTAGGTGGTCAGGATCTGACTGATAAATTTCAGATTTCTCAAAAAATATATGGTCGAAAACGGGAAGTTACTCAACTTTTGAAGGCTTTTGAGCGGGTTAGTCAAGGAACCAATGAAATGATCCTCATTTCTGGCTATTCAGGGATTGGGAAATCAGCTTTAGTTCATGAAATTTACCAACAAGTTACATATAAGCAAGGGCGATTAATTAGAGGAAAATTTGATCAGTTACAAAGAGATACTCCTTATTCAGCTATTTCTCAAGCCTTTCAAATCTTAATCCGTCAACTTCTAGGTGAGCCAGAAAATATCCTGCAAGCTTGGAAAGAGAAAATTTTGGAAGCATTGGGTAAGAACGGTCAAATTATTATCGATGTTATTCCCGAAGTTGAAAAAATTATTGGCAAACAGCAACCTGTTGAACTATTAGGAGGAAGTGAAAGTCAAAATAGATTTCATTTATTTTTTAAACGATTTGTCAATGTTTTTTCTCAAAAAGAAAATCCATTAGTGATATTTATCGATGATTTACAATGGGCAGATTTACCCTCTTTAAACTTAATTGAACAATTAATATCAGATTCTGACATTAAATATTTTCTGATAATTGGAGCCTATCGAGATAATGAAGTTAGTTCGATTCATCCTTTAATGAATACTTTAGAGAAAATTCAGCAATCACAAGTTTCTGTATCGAAAATTACTCTTGCTCCTTTGCAGATGAAGCACATTAATCAATTAATTGCTGATACCTTAAGTTGTTCGATAGAAGTTACTATGCCTTTGGCAGATTTGGTGACACAGAAAACAGGTGGAAACCCCTTTTTTATCGCTCAGTTTCTCTATTCTTTATACCAAGATGGTTTCATAATATTTAATCCTTCTTCTACTAAATTGGAAAATAATAAGCAAAGTTATTGGCAATGGGATCTTACCGAAATTAAAAGTCTATCAATTACCGATAATGTCGTTGATTTAATGACCCATAAAATAAAAAAATTAGCTCAAAAAACTCAAAATATTCTAAAATTAGCCGCTTGTATTGGTAATCAATTTAGTCTAGAAGCTCTTTCTATTGTAAATAATACATCTCAACATATTACGGCTCAACAACTACAATTAGCCCTTGATAAAGGGTTAGTAATACCATTAGATAATAACTATAAACTAGCTCTACTCTGGGATTCAAAAGAATTATCGAGGCAACTCTTAGAAACTGAAACTTTGGGTGGGTATTCTAACTATGTTTCCTATAAATTTTTACACGACAGAGTGCAGCAAGCAGTTTATTCTTTAATTCCAGAGGAAGAAAAGAAAAGGACTCATCTACAAATTGGTCGCCTACTGCTAAAAAACATTACAGACGATGAATTATTAAACAATATTTTTGAAATTGTTAATCAACTTAATGAAGGTTCTGAGCTAATTACTGAGCAACAAGAAAAAGATAACTTGGCAGAATTAAATCTTAAAGCTGCTAAAAAAGCTAAAGCATCAACTGCTTATGAAACAGCATTAAAGTATTTAGATTCTGGTCTCAGTTTATTAACAACTAATAGTTGGAGTGAGCAGTATCAATTGACTTTAGAACTTCATGAAGAAAAATTACATTCTCTCTTTCTTAATACAGAATTTCAGCAAATTTTATTTTATTCAAATATCATTATTAACCAAGCTAAATCGATCTTAGATAAAGTCAAAACATATCAGATAAAGATTGAATTTTACTATGCAAATTTTCAACCTGATCAGGCGATTGATACCGCTTTAAAAACTTTGAAAGAACTGGGAATTTTAATTTATAGAAGAAATGGCAAAAGTAATATTAATCAAAGCATTAATAAGTCCTTAAATTTAATTCTACAAAAAAGGAAAATTGACGATTTAGAAAGCCTTCCTGTTATGACTGATCCCTATAAGCTTAAAGCCATTCAAATCTTACAACAAATAATGTCTTCGACGGCAACTACTGATCCCCTATTACATATAAAAATAATCCTCAAACAGATTGATTTATTTATCAACCATGGAAATTCTCCTGAATCAGCAGCAACATATAGCTACTATGGAATGATATTATGTGGCTCTATCAATAATTATAATTTAGGATATGAATTTGGTAAATTAGCCCTTAAATTGCTCGATAAATATAATATTCGTCAAGTACAAGCTCTTATTATACAGACACATTATGGATGTATATATCACTGGAAAGAGTATCTGAGAAATAAAGAGATCGATAACGAGTTACTAAAGAGTTTTCAAATCGGTTTAGATGTAGGGGATAACCAGTTTGCCTCTTATGTAGCTATAGACTATTGTATTTATAGACTGTTGGGAGGTTATCATTTGGAAGAAGTTGAACAGGAATATATCAAGTATAATCGAGTTATTAAAAAACTCAAGCAAACTTTTTCCTCTTTTTACCAAGAAATTTCTTATAATATAGTCAATAATTTACAAAAAAGCTTAAAAAAAGAAATTGCTTTATTTGTCGGTAAATCCCCTGAAGAAGAAAATGCAGTTTTAGACCAATTAAATCAGACTAACAATGAATGGTTACTTTTTCTGATTTACTTTGCTAAACTATTATTATTTTATCTTCTTAAGATTTACAAGTCGGCAGTTACTTATGGAGAAAGAGGACTTCAATATATTTCAAACCCAACTATAAACTCATTTTTGATTTCTCCTCAACATAATTTCTATTCATCTTTGAGTTTTCTAGCTTATTATCATGACACAGAGCAAAATGATCAAAGAAAATTACTACAACAAGTAGATAACAATCAGAAAAATATGGCAAAATGGGCAAGTCATTGTCCAGCAAATTTTCAACATAAATATGATTTAGTCGAAGCAGAAAAAGCGAGAGTCTTAGGTCAAAATTGGGAAGCTCAAGAATTTTATGAAAAAGCCATTCAAGGAGCAAAAAAATACGAATTTATCCATGAAGAGGCTTTAGCTTATGAACGTGCCTCTGAATTTTATTTTACTTTAGGTAGAGAAGAAATCGGGAAATTATACCTCAGAAATGCCTATCATTGTTACATTCGTTGGGGTGCAAAGGCCAAAGTTAAACAATTAGAAGAAGAATACCCTCAATATTTATTAGGTATCAGCAATGAAAACAAATCTAAAGGACTGAGTACCACTATTTCAACTACTGGTAATGATGGAGCAGTTCTTGATTTAACCACTATTCTCAAAGCCTCACAAGCAATTTCTGGAGAAATTAAACTGGAAAATCTCCTAACAAATTTAATGAAAATTGTCATTGAAAATGCAGGAGCGCAGAAAGGTTGTCTGATTTTAGAACAGGAAGGAAATTGGGTCATTGAAGCTCAAGGAACAATTGATCAAGAAACTATTAATATCTTACAATCAATTCCCATAGAATCTATCGACCATGATAACTCAATTCCCATTTTACCCACTAGCATTATTAATTATGTCGCTCGTACAAAAGGAACTATCGTTTTAAATGATGCCACATCTGAAGGTCAATTTACCAACGATTATTATATTGTGGATAAAGAAACTAAATCTATTCTTTGTACTCCTTTACTCAATCAAGGTCAATTAAAAGGAATTGTTTATTTAGAAAATAATTTAACAACAGGCGCATTTACCTCAGAAAGAGTTGAACTATTAAATATTCTAGCAGCTCAAGCTGCTATCTCTATTGATAACTCAAGACTCTATCAAACCTTAGAACAAAGAGTAGAAGAACGGACAAAAGAACTCACAAACACTTTAGAGGTACTGAAAGCAACTCAAGCAGAACTTATCTTTGAAAATGACCTGCTTAAAAGTGCTGAACAACCTCCCAAATTTGTCTATCAAGTGGGGGGAAGTTTACCGATGGATGCGCCGAATTATGTGGTTCGACAAGCCGATCGCAATCTTTATAAAGCTCTCAAACAAGGTCTATTTTGCTATGTTTTAAATGCACGTCAAATGGGAAAATCTAGCTTAATGGTGCGGATGATGAGCCAATTACAAAAGGAGGGAATTAGATGTGCAGTAATTGACTTAACTCGGCTAGGAACAGATAATATTACCCCCGAACAATGGTATAAAGGATTAGCAGTTGATCTGCTCCGCAGTTTTGGATTAATCAAACAATTGAAAACTTTTAAAGCTTGGTGGAATGAACAATTAGACCTGCCTCCTGTACAACGATTAGGACAATTTATGGAAGAGTTTCTTCTAGTTAATGACGATTTTAATCAGCGGCAATCTAGACAATCGACTGTTATATTTATTGATGAAATTGATAGCATTTTAGGGTTAAAATTTGATGTCTCTGACTTTTTTGCTTTAATTCGTTCTTTTTATAACCAGAGAGCGATTCAACCTCAATTTCAAGAGCTAACTTTTGCCTTTTTTGGTGCTACCACACCTTCAGCTTTAATTACTGACCCCCAGAAAACACCTTTTAATATTGGTAACGCTATTGAATTAGCAAGTTTTAAAGAACACGAAGCTCAACCTTTATTATATGGGTTAACAGAAAAAGTCAGTAATCTTCAGACAATGCTCAAACAAGTCTTAAGCTGGACGGGAGGGCAACCTTTCTTAACTCAAAAACTCTGTCAACTGATGCGGGATAGTGAGCAACCAATCCCCTCTAATCAAGAAGAACAATGGTTGGCCAACTTAGTAGCAGAAAAAATTATTCAAGATTGGGAGATGCAGGATCAACCCGAACATTTAAAAACTATTCAAGATCGCCTTCTTCAAAGTCCAAACCGAACCCAATTATTAACCTTGTATCGACAAATTCTGCATCAAGAAGCAATACAGATTGATAACAATCCCTATTTACCTGAGTTGTTTTTATCTGGATTAGTGGTAAAACGACATGGTAAAATGGACGTTCATAATCGGATTTATCAGACGATATTTAATACCGATTGGCTTGAGCGATCGCTATCTTAAAACCATGGTTCAAAAATTTGTTTATACTGAACCAGTATATTGACTTACAAAGTACTTTTGATACAACTGACAACTGACAATTGCTTGATTTTCTCTGAGTTTAATTAAACCCATACTATTAAGTTTATAAGCAATAATTGGATCGACTATTATTGGTTGATTCCCTTGACAAATCTGTTGAAAAACATCGGCAAGTTCGGGTTGTTTTTGTAAAGTGACCCAGTGCAGCTGTAAATGAGAGGAATAAATCCCCGTTGATGTAGTTGCTGATTTGATTAAATCTTCAATCCTGATTTGTTCTTGGCTAAGATGATAAATCGCTAAATGAATCAAGGCAGGATGTCCCCCCACTAAGTCGTTCAATTGTTGAATTTCGTTGGTGGCTAATTGATTTAATTGATATTTTTTGGCCAATTCTGCCACTTCTTCTTGACCAAAACCCTGTAACTCTATGGGTAATCCCACATTAAAAGGAGACTGTTCTAATCGCAGAGAAACATAAGATTCTGTGGATTGAACAATAATTAAACGTAATTTCTGCCACAGGGGAGATCGCTTAGATTCTTCATAACAAGCTCGGATTAAAGGTAAAAAATCTTCCGCTACTTTCGGATGTTCAAAGACTCGATGCACTCCATCTAAAGCCAATACCAGTGGCTGTTTTATCTCTCGTAAAATATACTCTTCAAAATAAATTGTCCAACTCATTTTAATTCCTATATCTTCATCCCAATAATCATCTAATTTGGCTTCTAAATTCAACTGCCGAGCACAATTACGGCAAATCCAGCGTAAGAACTTGTTAAAATTTGCTATAATGTCTTGGTCTGCTTTTTGTAAATCTAAACTAACAATTTGATAACCGAATCGTTGTTGACAAGCCTCTAAAATTGTTAATAATAAAGACGTTTTCCCCCATTTTTTGGGAGCCTTAATGCGAACTAACGACCCAGATCGGCCGATCTCCTCGATAATTTTTGCTTCAAGGTTTGTTCGTTTTAGATAATAATAAGAATTATAGGGAACAGGAGCATCGGGGTATTCTGGACGCTCATTCTGGGGATATTCATTACCGCAATACTGAAGCGATGTGGAGTTGGTAAAATGAGATTGTAGTCTAGATAAAAAATTTTTTTTATTGATCGTTTCTCCGATCAGTTGCGAGAGTCTATCATAGAGTCCTGGGGCAACTACATTGGCAAGATAGCTGCTACTATAACCATTTTCTTGGGCAATTTCTTGATAGTTCTTTTTCTGCCAAAGTCCTCGCAATAATAATTGTTCTGTGTCATTGAGACAGCGATTCTCAAGCTTGAGCAGTTGCCCATTAAGAATCTCTTGGATTTCCTCGAATTTCATTATTTTTGTCCAAGGTAAGAAGATTTGAAGAAATAGATTATTTGATTTTCCAGTTCCGTTGCAGCCAGAAATATTGAATCTTGACATAACGGCAGCGATTCAAACCGCAATGGGTATATTTTTGACAAACAAGCTGACGAGAACCAGTAACCGACAAAATTGTGCGACGGCAACACCGAGAGGGATTAATTTCCCCCCTTGCTAGGAAATTATAGCATTTCTTGTCAAGGTCAATTACACGGCGAGCAATTATCTCTTGATAATTTCTATCAAAACCCCTAAGTCTTCAGCGTCTAACTACTCGATAATCCTATTAAGAATTAATTCGGAAAAATCCTCACAGGAGTTGACTAGACAGGGTTTTAGCAATCAGATGTACTGCATTTCAACTGCCTATTGGTAATTTTAGTACAGTGGCTGCTCCCAATCTTGCCAACAACGGTTAACAGTTACTGTTCATCCCTCAATACACTTGCTCCCAGAGCTTCTAGGGTTTCTTGCAGCATTTCAGCGCGAGATACATTACCCTGATCTTTCAATAATTGTAGGCCTTTTTGCCAAATCTCGATCGCTTCATTATAACTACCGAAAACTATATAAGCAACCCCTAGATTTTGGTAAATAGTGGGATTATCCGGGTTTAACTTGAGAGCTTTTTTATAAGCTTTAATCGATTCTGGTAGCCGGTGCAGTTGTTTGAGAACCAGTCCTAAATTATAGTAACCATCGGCATAGCTAGGATCAATTTCTACGGTTTTCTCAAATACAGATAAGGCAGTTTCGTATTTTTCTGCTTCGTATAATAACCCACCGAAATTATTATAAGCACCCAGTTTTAATTTATCTAAAATTGGCTGCTTAATCGCTTTAATAAAATTATCGGCTGATTGCTTAAATTCCTCTACTGAATAATAATAATTAGCGAGATGATAATACAACTCGTATAAAATATGCGGATTAGAGCCATGGCATTTTAAACCGTGTTTGAGCAGCTTAAAACCCTCTTTATCCCTGCCAATCTTCAGATATAACCCTCCCAATTTACTACACACATAGGGATCGTGAGGATGTTGCTGATAAAAACCCTCCATCGCTTTTCTTGCCCGTTCAAACTTATCTAAGCTGGCTATTTTATCGACGGTGTAACCGTAGTGAAAGATAGCAATTTCTGGCAGTTCAACTATTTTCCAATTAGGCTCTTTTTTTAATAAAATAGCCACATTATCATCAATAATTGAGTGATAGGGACGGGTAAAAGTGACCTGAGGATGTCGGCGAAATAGCCGCGAAATTAGAGAATAAGGTGATTGTATGGCTCCGATTTCATGGCGGATTAAATTAATCACTAAATTTTCCTCTTTTTCCATTGCCCGACGCATTTTCGGTACGATAGCCGGATTTAATTCCTCATCGGCATCAAGGACTAAAATCCAATCGCCAGTAACATATTTTAAAGCCTCATTTCTGGCATCGGAAAAATTACCCCGCCAATCGTAGCTAGGAACTATGGCACTGTAACTTTGAGCAATAGCGATCGTATCATCGGTCGAACCCGTATCCATAACGATCATCTCATCCACCACCCCTTTAACGCTATCCAAACAGCGCCGGAGATTTTCGGCTTCATTTTTGACAATCATGCAGAGACTAAGTTTAGGCATAACTTTACTCACTCTAGCGGTCAATCTTGAGGGATAGCGGCTAATCAATAACCCACTGATTAGCGCTCACCGATTATCGATCATCCTCTGAGTCTACCTTAAACCGTTCTACCGAAGAAAGCAGCTCCCGGGAGATACTCACCAATTTTTGCAGAGAACCCGCCACCCGTTGGGATTCTTGGGAAGTTTCCTGAGCAGTTAACTCCACCGACTGCATAACTTGGGCGACATTGAGGGAATTTTCCCGTTGTTTAACCGTATCGGCGGTAATCGATCGCACCAGCGTATCGATGCGGTTAGAAACTTGGATAATATCTTCTAGGGACTTCTTCGCCTGTTCCGAGCGCTCGGTGACATCGATAACCTGTTGAATCCCTTCCTCCATCGCCATCATTACCGAACCCGTTTCCGATTGAATCTGTAAAACGATCTGTTCAATTTCCTTAAGAGATTTAGCGGCTCTATCGGCCAACTGACGCACCTCATCGGCCACAACCGCAAAACCCCGGCCCGCCTCTCCTGCTCGCGCCGCTTGAATCGAGGCATTAAGAGCCAATAAATTGGTCCGCGAGGCAATCTGAGAGACTACCGCGACAATTTTCGAGATTTCCTGGGAAGCTTCCGCCAAACGCTTGACTTTTCGCGCCGTTTCTGATACGGTCTCGCGGATTTGTAGAATTCCCGCCACGGTTCTTTCCACGGAATCGCCCCCCTTCAGGGCGGTAATCGAGGAAGTGCGAGCGACTTCTTCGGCTTCTCTGGCGTTTTCCGCCACCCGTTGAATTGAGTCGGTCATCATCTGTACCGAATTAAGGGTGACGGCCAATTCCTCCGCCATCCGCAGGGCATCGCTAGACTGATTGCGGGCGAAAGATTCACTATTGGTACTGCCTTGATTCACCTGTTTTGCCGCTTTTTTCACCTGTCGGACAATTTCGCGCAGGTTTTGGATCGTCAAATTAAAAGCATCGGCCACCGCCCCTAAAACATCGGCGCTTACCTCCGCTTCCACGGTCAGATCTCCCCGAGCCGCTCCTTCCACATCATCGAGAAGTCGAATCACTTGCCGTTGTAAGTCTTCCCGTTCCCGTTCCGTTTCGGCGGCGCGGCGTTGGGCTTCCGTGGTGGTAATTACCACCACCCGAGCCATCTGATTGAAACGATTGGCCAGTTGACCGAATTCATCTTCCGAGTAGATCGTCGCTTTAGCGTTAAAATTACCTTCCGAGAGATGATCGAATTGGCTTTGCAGATCGTTGAGACTGCGCTTAATCTGACTAATTAGCAACTGTAAACCTAGCCAAGTCAGGGCAAAGGTTCCCAATCCAGTTAATAACATCATTGCTGGTTTCGGTTGACTCCAAGGAGAAAGGCTGGCTGGTGCTGGTGGTATTGGGGCTGGTTTGGGGGCAACTTTTGCAGAAAGCCAAGAGGTGGTGCTAACGGCAAAAATTAACACCACCGGGGTAATACCCGCTAAAGCCGCTAAAATTAATTGCTTTTTGCCTAAAGAAGCGTTGACAAAAAAGCCTAATTTGCCCGGATTGACTTCCACCACTGGCTTGAGCAAGTGCTCGGAAGCATGGGTAAGATGACTATCTCTTTTGTCATTGGGGATTTTTAGACTAGAAGGATTAAAACTAGGCTCTCCCACACCAGAACTGGCATTAAGGCGCGCACCGGGTTCGGGGAGAAAACCACCACTTAAAGCTTCCCCCCCCGAACCGGTAAATAGCTCCCAGTCCCCCAGTCCTTGAACCGTATCCGTCAGAGCCAGTGGGGAAAAACCGTCTAAATCCTCATCATTGAGTTCTGGTTGCCCAAAATCTCCGGTTTCGTCTTCCTCGTATCTTTTTTGAGTGACTCTGCCCTGATTAAGGCCAGTTTTTGCCCCTTGTGGGTGGGTCGATTCCAGGTCAATGGCAAAAGTGCTTTCTTCTAGGGTATCCCTATAGGATAACTCCTGATCTCTACCGGTCAGGGGATTTCCCCCCAGATCAGAGGAAACCATAAAAGTGGCTTCTCCCGTTGACCCTAACTCACCGTCCCACCCTTCCTCCAGCGAGTCAATCTCCGCCGCTTCTAAAAAGGGGAAAGGGGCTTCCCCCTCCGCCGAATCGCTAGACCACTGGGAACCGTGAGAGCCAGGGCCCGGCAGGGTAAGGGAACTAAAGGCGGTTTCCTCCGATTCCTCAAAATCATCGTCATAGGAATGGACTTTACTTACCGTAGGCTCGCTGGGATCCTCCTCATTGAAAAGACTACTATTCCAATCCAGCCCTTTATTTTGTCCATCGGGGTCAGCCCCTTGCGACTTCCTGGGGCGAGAATGGTTAAAACCTTGACCTAGATCGAACGCTGCCTCGCTGTAGGCAATGCTTTCCGTAGCAGCGATCGTAAAATCTCCCTCCTCGGCTTCAAAACGCAATTGCCGAATCTGATCGAGACCACGCTGGGCATAATCGGCTAGATCGGAACTATTGGGAGAATTTTTAGCCAATTGCAGCACTTTTTCGTAACGCTCCTCCGCCAATCTGTATTGTTGTAGTCCTAGATGAATGTGACCCTGTAAAAGCATGACATTGGCATCCTCGGGATACTTGCTGATCATCTCTTTGACAATGACGGCGGCATCCTCAAGGTTGCCCTGGCAATAGGCGGTGTTAGCCTTTCTATAGAGTTTTGCGTATTCTGTCCCTGACGGCATTTGCCCCTCCCCTAGTAAAGTTAAATGAAGTAGTTAGTAGTTTCAAGAAAGAATTCCTATAAATCCTATTCTGCTATTTTTTTCAGGTTTTAAGCCGCCCAACGGGCAGAACGGAGTATGGCCAGATGATCGAGTAGTCCTAAGGTTTTTTTTGATTCTTGGCCCAGAATCCACTCCCCCTGCACATAGGGGGCGATCTGAGCGGGAATACTGGCGGCACTACCTAGTTTATCTGGGTCGAGCCATTCCATATCTCCCAAACGTTCCACCGCTAAACCGAGGATCGTTTCCTCTTCTTTGAGCGCAATTATGGGAATTTCGGCTCGATCGGTGTTTAAGCGGCTGCTATCCCCCAAAAATTGCCCGAGATCCGCCACCCAGATCACTTGACCCCGGAGATTGATCGTGCCGAGAAGCAAGGGTGAAGCATTGGGAATGGGGGTAATCCGATCGAGTGGTTGCTGTATTACCTCGCCAATGCCCACGGCACTAAGGGCAAACTCCTCCTGAGAGGGCAGATAAAATCGCAAGTACAGTTCACCGACGGGAGTTTCTAATTCCTGATTGTCGGGGGCGATATCTTGAGCGTTACCAGTAAAAAAATCGGCGTTGTTAAGCATGAGTTTAGTTCTCTTGCAACTAATAATTCGGGCGGCGTTTTTAGCTGTCTTGACCTATACCATAGATACACTGTCTCTGGTGAGGGCGATTTTATCGGCGCAACAGTTGTTTAATGGTATAAATGAACTCAATCGGTTCAAAGGGCTTGACAATGTAGGCATCGGCTCCGATTTTCATGGCCCAATAGCGATCAAAGACTTCCCCTTTCAAGGAACAAATGACCACCGGGACATTTTTGGTTTTTGGATCCGACTTGAGACGACGACACACCTCATAACCATTCATGCGGGGCATGACGATATCGAGGAGGACGAGATCGGGATTGGCTCTCTGAATATGTTCGAGGGCTTCTACCCCATCCGTGGCGATCGTGACCTTGATGCCGCTATTGCGGAGTAGATCACAGATCAGTTCCCGTTGCGTTTGGCTGTCTTCTACCAGCAAGATTTCGCTCATAACTCCCTACCTAGCTCGGCTGCCAAGAACAACAATGGCAAAAGATGCCCGATAATAGTCCCCTTTGACCGGATGCTCGGAAATTGCTCTCATTTTTGCCTCCAACGCAATCTGAAATTTATCAGGGGTTTCCCTCTAAACAAGGACTTGATTCACCCTTTCGGGTTTCATCTCTATAGTTCCCAATTCTACCGGTGAACTACTCTCAAGGTGGTTGAGAGCTTCCTATTTCACGGGGGATTCCCTCAAGACGGACTTACGCCCAGCTTTTGGTCTTACATCCCCTCTATAGGCAGTATCGCGCTTTTCCTAACGATAAGTACCTAAGCAAAATTAATTACACATTTCGATAAAGCTTTTGCCTCTTGCCTATTGCCTCTTGCCTGTCTTCACTAGGAAATTTATTTTGCATGACTACTTAATATCCCTAAGGCTTCATTTCTGATATTTATCGCCGCATTTATGTCCCGGTCATGGGTTGTTTTACAATGCACACAAGTCCAATTTCTAACCTCAAGCGGCAAACTACCCACTTGATTTAGACAGACATTACAAGTTTTAGAACTAGGAAAAACCTATCAACTTCGGTATAAGTTTTTCCTTGCCATTCTGCCTTGTATTTAAGCATTGTACAAAACATTCCCCAACCACAATCACTAATAGCCTTAGCTAAATTATGATTGCATACCATGCCTTTGACATTGAGATTTTCTACCGCAATAACTTGGGTTTCGTTAACTATCTGACGGGATAGTTTGTGCAGAAAATCCTCACGACATCTTGAGATTTTAGAGTGAACTTTAGCTACTTTACCTCTAGCTTTTTGACGGTTGTTACTTCCTTTCTTTTTACGCAATAGCTTTTGTTGTTTCCTTTTTAGGTTACGTTGATGTTTGGCTAAATGTCTAGGATTATCATATTTACTGCCATTGCTGGTAATAGCAAAATGATTCAGTCCTAAATCAATTCCTATGGCTTTACCTTCTATCCCCCCGTCTTCGTCACCACCCTTATCAAGGGGGGCAGGAGGGATTGTCCATCATCAACTAAAATAGAAGCGTAGTAAGTACCTAGGCAAAATTATTTACACATGACGATCATTGCCCCGTAAGGGTTTTAGCTCGATCGGGCAGGTAATTAATTTTGCATGACTACTTATTTACCGTCTGGGTTTTTTGAGATAGTAACAGTTTTAATTGTTCCTGCAAATTCCCAGTGACGAACACAATAAACCAATCCAATTTTAGGAAGCTTTAGATCTGACAGGGGGACAAGAAGGCTGAAATCCATATAGCATAAGCTTTTCATGGTTTTAGCTCGAAAAAGTTCGCCGCACCATCTCTCACTTATTAAGTACCTAGGCAAAATTATTTACACATGACGATCATTGCCCCGTAAGGGTTTTAGCTCGATCGGGCAGGTAATTAATTTTGCATGACTACTTAGGGTTTGCTGAATAAATATGAAATGTAGGCGAGGTAAGGACTTTAGGGCCTTTCTCGCAAAACCTTGCACCTGTTTTGCGAGAATCGTGGTTCAAAACCTTGCCTCTTCATCAGCGATCCCATCCTGTAGGGGCGAAGCATTCGGATAGGAAATCTAAGGTTTCAGCGATAGGTTATTGCCCGAATGCTTCGCCCCTACTTTTTCAGCAAACCCTACTTAATAATAATTCCTAGTAAGCTCGCTCCTATCCCTAATTCTTTCGTTAGCTTTTTGCCTAGAATCGCTAGATCTATTTCTAGTGAGAGAAGCTCGAAGCCTGTGTGAGCAAAGCTTCTAGCTCGCTTGTCCCCCTGTCAGTAATCTCCCTCAAATTTAATATTAGCTGGATAGCTAATTGATTGTTTACCATGTTTAGATTTGAATCTTGGTAGTCTAGCTCGTTTCTCAAAGAAATTTTGATAAGCTTGCGATAAGTTCAAAGCAACAAGCTGTAAACACTGGGAATAAGCATCTGTCAACCACTCATATTCTTTTTTGAGACTAGGCAATAGTCCTTGAATATAGTTTCGTGTCAGTCCTTTTCCTCTGGTTTTATAGGTTTCTTGGCATAAATTCAGGGAAAATTCCCAAACCAACGACCACAGCCAAAGCTTTTTGCTAAGGCTATTTCTTGCTCGGTAAGTACCTAGGCAAAATTATTTACACATGACGATCATTGCCCCGTAAGGGTTTTAGCTCGATCGGGCAGGTAATTAATTTTGCATGACTACTTATTAGGCTTAAGTCTGAATTTGTACGCTTTGTACATAAGAATTATCAAGAAACTATAACTATGATATAGCGTTTCCCAATCTCATGAGGTACACCAAAATCTTAACTCCTGACTCCTCAAAACCTAAGACTCTGTACCTCACAACTATAGAAGTTGCTATAACATAGTTGTTGAGGAATTGTCTATATGCTGGTCAGCATTCTTGACATCCTCACCGCCGTAAACGGACGGTGATTCCCAAACCTCACGATTTAGGTTTCTGCTTCTTTCCCTTGCGGGGTTCCGCACCTGCCTGAACAGATTTACTCTGTTCTGGTCTTATGGTCGCTCTACAGACTGACACCGCAAGCCCTGCGGCCAAAATATTTTTACTCGCGTTAATATCTCGGTCATGGTGAGTCCCACAGTCTGGACAATCCCACTCTCGAATATTTAACGGCATTTTTTCAGCAATATACCCGCAATTACTACACCTTTTAGAGCTAGGAAACCATCTATCTATTTCGATGTAATTTCTCCCATACCAACGGCATTTATAGGCTAATTGTCTAGTGATTTCTCCCCAGCTTACATCACATATTGCCTGAGATAATTTCGGGTTTTTGACCAGATTCTTGACGGCTAAATTCTCAACCACAATCGTTTGGTTTTCACGAACTAATTGAGTGGTTAGCTTATGTAAATGGTCTTTTCTGCTATCGGTGATTTGAGCGTGAATCCTTGCTACTTTGATTCTTGCCTTTTCCCGATTTTTTGACCCTTTCTGTTTTCTAGAAAGACTTTTCGATGCTCTTCGCAGTCTCCGATAATGCTTTTTAAAATGCTTGGGATTAGATACTTTGTCACCATCGCTGGTAATCACAAGGCTACTAATTCCTAAGTCAATTCCAATGGCTTTATCTGTTACTGGTAAAGGCTTAATCGTTGGGTCATCAAATCTAATTGAGATATGCCAACGTCCAGAAGGATGTAATCTGACTGTTACTGTGCTTGGTTCACAGCTTTCTGGGATTTGTCTTGACCATCGAATAGGTAAGGGTTCTGTGCATTTAGCTAAATAGATTTGTTTGTCTTTGAACTTAAAAGCAGATTTGGTAAATTCGGCACTTCCTCCTTGATGTTTTTTCTTAAAGCTAGGATACTTAGTACGACCAGCAAAGAAATTAGTGAAAGCTGTTTGTAAATGTCTTAACCCTTGTTGTAAAGGTACACAGCTAACTTCGTTTAAAAACTCTAATTCTTCTTGTTTTTTCCAATCGGTTAGCATTGAAGAAGTTTCAGTATATCCTACTCTTTCTTGTCTTTCGTACCATGCTTGTGTTCTGAGATGGAGTGCCTTATTGTAAACCAATCTTACACAGCCCAAAGTGCGCCGCAATAGCGACTCTTGTTCGGGTGTTGGGTAAAATCGAAACGAATAGGCTTTTTCCATACCTCACATTCTAACACATATTTTGTAAATGCGCTAAGATTTAACAGCAAAGCCAACCTAAAACGGCGGGGTTTCAGACCCAAAATTTCCGATGAGGTGAACCCTGGGGCGAATTGCTTCGCCCCTTTAAAAGCGCCGTCCCATTGCGCTAAGCGCGAGGGATGAATGCTGACATTCAGTTAAATCCTGTTTAATAAGGTATGGGGGTACTGCGGAGTGCTGGAGCTGCGGAGCGCCAGAGAAACAATCCATCGCTGGTGATCTAGAGATGATGCCCAATCCCGTCCCACTCCCTCTTGATGAGAAACGCTCTCTTCCCTCCTCTTGTCACTAATAATAAATCTGATAAGCTAATTATGTAACATATTTTTCAGTAAGCTTTACGGTTCTTCTGGTTTCTGTGTGGAAACGAGGTCTATACTGATAGTTTCTTCTTTCAAAATAGTCCTAAAAGTCTTGCCCAGTAAACATTTAACCTTACATAAGCAAAAATTATCACACAAAGTCGAGAAGAGCGGCTTTACTGCATTTAAGAGATTGACTACCGAATTTTTTGAGATCAAGATAGTACATCGGAACTGAAAAATCATCAAAAATTTTCCAGTCGGTAAGGAGAAGAATTGAGAACAAATGTATGGATAAAAAAGAAAAACTCGAATGATAGAAATTAAAAAATTTTTGGGATCGGATGGTTACACACCAAACCATAGACGGGCCGCTCCTAGCCTTGATTGCCAACGCTCTCTAAAATCGATGACAAAGACTTTTATTATAGAGGACGACTACTCGTGCTATACCTTGCAGAAGTAAAAAAACAGACTAGAGGTTTTATCGGCGGTTACAAAACCGAATTGAAACTATTGGCCTGTCAGCATAAGGATCAGACGTGGAGTGCCATACCAGGGGAAGATATCCTAACCTACGACGAAACTAACTCCCTGGGTGAAGGTGCGCTTCTCTTGGTAAATTTGAGCAATAATCGTCAACTACAAGGAAACCCGGAATTAGCGGGAGCGGAGATGGTGCGGCAACTGCAAAAGATTTCCCGTTTGATGGAGCGCAGCAAGAAAGATCAAGAGAAAATCGAGCAGTGGAAACAATCCCTCACCTATCAAAGCGAGATTCTCAACCGCCAGAAAATGGAAATGGAGACAAGAATCGAGCAAATTGAACAAATAGAGGCAGAATTAGAGTATTTAGAGCGCAAAAGACAAGAACTGGAAACCCTAAAACAACAATTAAACGAGCAACAGCGACACCTGGAAGAAGGACAAATAAATTGTAACTCCTACCCCAATCTTTCCCCAGAACAACAACAATTTATTCGCTCTCTAGCGGAGCGTTTAGCTGCTCATCATGATCGGGGCAATTCTCCCTCACAAATTCTCCATTCCACTCTTGAATCTGTGCAGGAACAACAGACAATTTTAAATAGTTGTTGGCAGAGTTTAGAGGGGCAGAAAAAAGCTGTAGAAAATCGTCAGGTCGCCAACGATGAAATGCTCGATTATCTAGAAAAAAGAGCTAGGGAATTACAGACGAGTCGCAGGGCTTTGGAAACAGCTAAAATAGAATTACAAATACAAGAAACTGTTCTGAGTCAAAAACAGAAATTATTCGAGCACCTTAACCTCACCCTACAAACCACTGATTCTACTCGACAAATGCTCCTTCGTCTCCTCGGAGGGGAAGAACTAGGTTTTGATGGTAAAATCGATCTAGAAGCTCTTGAACAAATGCCTTTAGAAGAATTGGAGAGCTTAGTTAAGAACTTACAAACAGACCTCAAGCGCTGGGAAATTTTTGTCAACGACCAAGAGGAAGAATTAACTCTCCAATGCCAAACCGTGGAAGAATTAGAAGCAAGAATGGCTACAATAGATCAATCTGAGCGAGCTAATTTAGAATCCGAATTAGCCGAGGAACAGGAAAAAAAAGGAATGCTGGCGGCAACTTTAGTCGGACAAAGACGTAATCTCCAAGAAAGGCAAGCTATTAGCTCTCAACATCTGAAAATTCTGCAACGGAGACAGGGGATTTTATCCTCAGAAGATACTCAAAAATCTGGCTTTGAACCATTGTTAATGCTGTTGGCCGATAATTATCAAAATAGTCTCCAAGAAAGTCAACGTTTAGCAGCAGAAATCAAGGGACTACAAGAGGATTTACAAAAAAGCAGCGATAGTATTGACGGTCAATGGTCGGATTTAGAGCAAAAAACTCGTGAATTTGAAGAACAGGAGCGACAATGGCGCGATACTAATCTGGCATTATTGCGTTTAAAAACTCAGGTACAACAGTACGAAACTTTCCTGCAACCTGTGCAGGATCAACTCGATCAAATCCGTCAAAAACTAGAAACTATCTCCCAGTGGTTGATGCCTATGGAATCTAATGGTAGTGCCTATCATTACGCCATTAACAGTTAGGCTTAATTAGAGCTTGCTGAACAAATAATACAGGGCAATCCTGACAAAGATTTCGGCGTTTTTGCTGATAACTTTTATAGCTTTTTATCTATTAATACCAAATCCTGTTTAAAAAGTATAGGATCGCGGGGAGCAGGGAGCGTGGAGAAACAATCCATAACTTGAGAGTTAATCACACTGTTAAAAACGGATTTGGTATCAGATGGTTATGGGACAATCCGATCGAGAAATAATGATTTTAGCGGCTTTGGCCTCCCTCTTAGCGGTGGTGGCGGAAGTGGCGATCGCTTTTTAGATAAAAAAAACTGATTTATGAGGTTAAAGTCGGGCAAAATTGGCAATCAATGCCGAGGAAAGATATCGATAGAATGCTTGTGACAGGGGCAGCAATTGCGATCGCCTCAATCAGCGAAATTAAAGCATGAGTATTAGTGTAACGGGTCAGGTAAAAAGAATCGAAATAGGCACGGGAACTTGGGCATTAATTGCCGATAACGGTCAAACCTACGAATTAATAGACCCTCCCGCCGAATTAACCCAAAAAAAGGCAAAAGTGACAGTTATAGGTCAAATTCGCTCAGATGTGATGACCCTGGCCATGATCGGGCCAGTTTTACAAGTGATCTCCTTTCAATCCCTGCCATGAAGCCAAAAAATACTGCTTAAAAAAGGGTAAAATCGTTTTTTTAAGCCTGTAATCTCGAACAATTGCCGTAATTGTCCCTCAGCTATCCCAGAAAGAAAAATTGTCAAGAATACCCTAGAGGTTGATTTTTTCGAGAATAATCTCGAAATTTTGGATAATAATACTACAATAGACAGCAACTTTGTCTTAGGAACATCGGAATAACCTAAACCGATCTGTCTGATTGGTTTAACTCGTAGTTACCTAAGTTGGCGTGAGGAGAGGACTGAATGAATTTGCGCGATAATGCTTTAACGATTCTGCAAGAAACGAGTCGAACTTTTTATATTCCCATAAGTCGTTTACCAGATCGTCTGCTCGAGGCAGTAGCCTCAGCTTATCTCTGTATGAGGGCGATCGATGAAGTAGAAGACCATCCCGACCTAGATAACTTCAGTAAAGCCCAGATATTAAGACAAATTAGCCTGAATTTACAAGCAGGTACTGAAAATTCTACCAAAGAGGATTTTACTTTTGGCTTAGTCCATCGGGAGATTTTGCCAGAAGTAACCCTGAGAATTGGCGAATGGGCCCTGTTAGCACCGGATTCGATCGCCCCGCGGGTTTGGGATGCCACGGCGGCCATGGCCGATCGCATGGCCTACTGGGCTGGGAATAACTGGGATATTCGCACAGAAATAGAATTAGATCAATATACCTTTAGTGTGGCCGGTGCCGTGGGTTTATTGCTGTCTGACCTCTGGAATTGGTACGATGGCACCGAAACTAATCGCAGTTATGCCATCGGTTTTGGTCGGGGTTTACAAGCGGTTAATATTGCCCGCAACCATGGCGAGGATCTGCGCCGGGGGGTAAGTTTTCTGCCCCAGGGTTGGACAATTAGTGATATTCATAATTATGCCCGTCGTAATCTGAAATTAGCCGATTATTACACTCAATCGCTGCCGAAAGGGCCGGCCCTTGATTTTTGTAAGATTCCCCTCGCTTTAGCCCATGGCACTCTCGAAGTTCTAGCTTTAGGTAAGGAAAAACTCAGCCGCAGCGATGTTATCGCTTTGGTACAACAAATTACCCGTTGACTCTCCCCCGCTAACCGCTCGCGCGCTGTAGCGGGGGATTCTCGGTTCTTAGGCTTTTAACTAGATCGACTTGGTTTAACCCGGTCGATCCCTGTCAGACCGCCTCCGCAAGCGTTTTCTAACACGGTCAGCCCGACCGCGTTTTTTCCTCGGTTCTCGATTACCTTCGCTGATGCCGTGTCTCTTGGTTCAATGTGGCCGCAAGAATCACACCAGTAAACTCTTTCGGATAACGACTTTTTACTAGTGAAAGCACCACAATTAGGACACTCTTGCGAAGTTCCGTTTTTATCGACCTTAAGATAATATTTCCCCCGTTTCCAAACAACAAATGGTAGTATCTCGTTAATAAAACTACCGATGCCCGAATCCAGAGATTGTTTTCTATCGCTCTTCTGGAACTCTGGCAAAAATCTTACAGTCTCTAAACTCTAGCTCTCTTATGGGGTAAGCCTTCAAGCTATCGCTAACTAACAGAAACCCGAAATTTGAGTTTCGCCAATTCAAAAATGAAACGCATCAACCTCAAGAGTTGACAAAGAAAGGCTCATCAGGTACTGTCTGATCATTAACAAAAACAAATCAGACCCAAAAACGAAGCCCCCAACATCTTAACATAGAACAAAGAAACTTGCTCTACCAACTTAGTCAGGAGGGAAATTTATCTCAACGGCAAATGGCCGTCTGGCTCGGATGTCATCAAAGCACAATATCACGGGAATTAAAAAGGAATCAAAGTTCCCTTGGCTGCTATCTACCTGACACAGCACAAGCTCAAAGCGAGACAAGGCGAAAAAATGCCAAACAACCCTTTAAAAATGTCAGCGAGTCAGCCTTAGAGTTGGTGAAAAAAGGATTGAAAGATTATCATAGCCCCGAACAAATAGCAGGTCGTCTGAAAAAAGCCAGTCAAGAATCTCTCAGTCACGAAACCATCTATCAAATGATCTATCAGAACTATCACGGATGTGGAGAGTACCGGAAATATTTACGCCGGGGGCTTTGTCAAAGAAAGAGTCGAGGCGGAGCAAAAAGTAAGCGTGGAGGGATTCCAGGGCGTGTAGATATCAGCGAGCGACCAGTAATTGCTGACCAGAAAACTGAAATCGGTCATTGGGAAAGTGACACAATGATTGGAGGCAATCATCTAGGAGTTCTCGTTACTCATGTAGACAAAGCCTCGAAATTTTTAGTAGCAGGATTAGCCAAAAACAAAACCGCATCGGAAATCAATAGAGTCACAGAAAAACTTTTTCAAGAGATTCACCCTGACCAAAGAAAAACCTTTACTTGTGACAACGGCAAAGAATTTTGTGGACATCAAGAGTTGAGTCAGAAACTAGGAGCAGATTTTTATTTTGCTACTCCTTATCATTCGTGGGAGAGGGGATTAAACGAGCATACTAATGGACTATTAAGACAATTTTTTCCCAAGGGAACGAATTTTAAAATTGTGGTGGTGATTCGGTAGTAGTGATGGCGGCTTAATCCTTTGCTTTGCTGTGCATTGTAGTCATGGATAAAATACCAAACAGCCCCAACGTGATTCTCCATTTTTTTAGAGAAAGATAGACTCTCTCTCACCAGCCGAGAAATCCTTTGTCGAAAGGTATTATTTAATCTTTCAATATGATTAGTTTGACCAGTTTCTTGACCAACTGGTCGATGACGTTTACTGGGAATTACTGTCTTATATGACTCCCAAAAGTCTGTGTAAGCAACTGCACATTGTCGGTAAACGCCTGGTAAACTAGCCCAAAGTTTTTTGGCTGATTGACGACTCCTATCTCCGCGCATAGCAACCAATAATTTCTCTTGTATTTCTATCAATTGCCAGCCAAATATAGACTTTTATCGTCTTAGAAAAAACCAAAGACCACATTTCATCACATTCTATAACCAATTTACCTTTTGGTTTGTCCGAAACCTTTATTTGACGGGGAACAGCCGCCAGTTTATTGTTGACATAATTTTGTTACCATGACCAACTTACCCCTGTTACTCTAGCAATTCCTCGTCAGGAAATTCGTTCGAGCAGGAGTTTATCAATTAATTGTTTGGTTTCGTCAGAGACGGTTTTATTAGTGGGATTGATCACAAACTGGCGACCGCAATCTTTACACTGACGTTTCGGCTTGCCATTATGTGTAGAACCATTTTTGATGGTATGATAAGAACCACATTTAGGACAACAAGATGTTGAAGTTTGTGAATCTTTTGTCAGAAGACAATGTTCTAAATCTTCATCGTAATTTAACCAAAGTTTAATTATCCAAGAGAAGATATTGATAAAAATAGCAATCATAAAAAGCAAATCCCCAACATTTATCAAGCAATTATTTTTATTAGTAAATATTCTACACGACTCAGTCCAGATAAGCAAGATGGCTTACCACTACTACCGAATCACTACCAAAATTGTTAAGCCAGAGCAGGTGGAAATAGCCGTAAACTTGATTAACAATCGTCCTCGAAAATGTCTTGACTATCAGACCCCCAATGAGGTATTCTATAAAGGTAGATCAGATAGTGATGCAATTCAGACTTGAATTGGCCTTTTTATTAGAAAAAAAGTTAGCGATCACTTGTCAACCAAGAGTTTCAGAATCTGGATTCGGTTAGGGATTTCCGAAAGTCCCAGAAGAGCGCTAGAGCTAGTTCATTTGAGTCGTAAATCAAAACCCCCTGAAAGCCTTGTCCAGTAAGGGTACTATTCTACAATTCATTTGGGATTGCTATACACTGGCAAAACCTAATACTGGCACAACCTAAGTCTTGTCTCCAGGCGACCACGGAGAAAATCATCAATGAAAGAACTAATTATTCGGTTATTTCCAAACTCTATGCTTCAAGCAATACAAGACCTTTTGTATCGCCGAAAGCAGCTGTTTTCTAGTCCTTTGATTACCAAATATCCTGGGGATGACGCCTCTGTACTGCAGTGTTGTATTGCTTACAATAAATATGGTGGTTACTGTCTACCTTGGTCCTCAGTCCATAGACCAGCTGCCCAAACAATTCTGTCTGGTGAGGTCTGGGAACCGAAGACGATTGAAATTATTACTAAAAATTGTGGAACTGGCGATATAATCCATGCTGGGACATATTTTGGCGATTTTTTACCCGCCATTTCTCGGGCTTGTTCTTCTCATGCTAAAGTCTGGGCTTTTGAACCACACCCAGAAAATTATCGTTGTTCTGTCATCACAATTAATATTAATAGACTTGATAATGTGGAGATAGCTAATGCTGGCCTAGGTTTCCAAGAAGGTTCTATGTCAATGTTGATTACTGACCGAATTGGCCGAGCCCTTGGCGGGGGGAGTAAACTAATTAAATCGGATAGTCAATCTCAAGGACAAAGTGTTAGGGTTAAAGTCCTGAGAATAGACGATGTTATTTCTTCCGATAGGAACATATCAATCATACAGTTAGATGTAGAAGGTTTTGAACAACAAGCACTAGCAGGGGCGATGGAAACTATTAGACGGTGTAAACCAATGTTGATTTTGGAGAGTCTCCCAGATGAAGATTGGTTATCCGCGAACCTTTTTACTCTTGGGTATAAGGTCAAGGGAAAGGTTCATATCAACTCAGTTCTCTCAGTTGCTTAGGTAAGTACCTAAGCAAAATTAATTAGGCTCTTCGTTACTTGTTATGGTTCGATAGGGGGCATAAATCGACTAAATCCTTATCTGGCAAGAGACTTAATTGATTAGTTCGCTCTAGATCAAAAATAATTGACAAAAATCGCTAAATGCCTTTCTATATAAGGGTTACATCCCTTATAACCCCCGTCCATTGCATAACACAAACCGAAGAGCCGTATTGGCTCTTCGGGAATTGTTATGCAAATAATTAACTTAAAATAAAATTCGATGAGAGCGCCTACGCTCAAAAGTAGCTGAAATCCATACAGGGAAGGACTTAAGGCACAAACAGGTTAATACCAAAAGATAGACAATTGAGTTAAGATTTGATATAATAGCCAAAAACGAGATTATTTTACTTATGATACTTGACAAATTTTTGAACCTAAAAGGAACCTGTATTCAAGGCTATCTACACCTAGAAAATATCGGTATAGTTTGCCGAATCGAATCGAAAAATCAAAAAGCAACCTGTCCTCGTTGTGGGTTAGAGAGCGATAAACTCCACCAAAATCATCGACATTTAGTCAAAGATTTACCAATCTCAGGACAACCAGTGTACCTACAGGTTAATCGTCGTCAATTTAAGTGCGATAATTGTCAGAAACCCTTTAGCGAAGAGTTAGATTTTGTCGCCAAGAAACGAACCTATACGAAAAGACTAGCCGAGAATATACTCGAACAATTAAAAGAAGGAGATATTTTAAATGTTAGTCGAAGAAATGACGTAACGGAAGAAGAGATTCAAAGAATGATAGAGGACATAGCTGAAGAAATTACAGAGACAGACCTATCGAAATTAAAAAGACTAGGAATTGACGAAATCGCTCTAGTCAAAGGACAAAAAAATTACTGTGCGGTTTTAGTAAATTTAGATACGGGAAAACTAATAGCTATTCTAGAGAAGCGAACACAAGAAGAATTGAGGGAAACGCTTACAGGGTGGGGAAAAGAGGTGTTAGAGCAAATTGAAGAAGTCAGCATAGACCTTTGGTTGCCCTATAAAAATTTGGTGAAAGAATTGATGCCATCGGCCGAGGTAGTCGCCGATAGATTCCATGTAATGAAACAAATTAATCAAGAGTTAGACGAACAAAGAAAAGCAGAAAAAAGAGCCGTAGAAGCGCAGAAAAATAAAAAACAGAAAGCGGAAAAAGAAGCGAAGCTAGAAGTTTTAAAGCGAAGTAAATATAGCTTGTTAAAAAATGAAAAAGATTTAACGGAAACTCAAAAAATCAAACTAGAAGCTATCAAAGAAAATTTCCCAAATTTGAAAAAGATGCACGAGTTAAAGGAAGAATTTAGAAAGATTTATGAAACCTCAGAGAATTCGACAGAGGGAATGCTATCCATCTCGGAATGGTTGGCAAAATCCTCCAGTGTTTTTACCAAGAGTTGTCAAACAATCCGAAACTGGTTTGGAGAAATAATTAGTTATTTCGAGCGAAGGACAACGAATGGGGTGGTCGAGGGAATCAACAATAAACTTAAACTAATAAAACGGAGAGGCTATGGCTTTAGAAACTTTCGGAATTTTTGGGTTAGAAGTATGTTATCTTGGCATCTTGTATGTTGATTTAGCATAAAGGGTAACGAAGAGCCATTTTTGGACGGGGGCTTATTTTGTGGCTAGTTGTGGCGGCGTTACCGTCGAACAACTAAAAAAATACGTCGAGAACCAAAACTCCCCGAAAGTGGAAACGCTACCGCGTTAGTTTCATTCTGGTGGCGATTCATATCCCGTTAAACCGCGTAGCGGTTTAACGGGAGTCCTGTCGCTCCATTGAGATAGGAGAAATCAAAATTAAAATTGCCCACGATCGCTCTTCCAAAGTCAGGAATCACAAGCGTGGGCAAAAAACCGGTGAAGTTCAGTAACTTAGAACAAACCGAGAGTTAAAGATGTATCGATGGGGAAAGTGGCACCAATACCTAACCAAATCGTGACCACAGTACCAAATAGGAAGATAGCGGTAGCGACGGGACGACGGAAGGGATTTTGGAATTTATTGACGCTTTCAATAAAAGGAACTAACATCAAGCCTAGGGGAACGCCAGCCATGCAAGCGATACCTAGGAGTTTGTTAGGAAGAATGCGGAGAATTTGGAAAACGGGATAAAGATACCACTCTGGCAGAATTTCTAAGGGAGTAGCGAAAGGATCGGCAGGTTCACCAATCATGGTGGGATCCATAATCGCTAAACCGGTGCAGAGTCCGATCGTACCGAAGATAACCACCGGGAAGACATAGAGCAGATCGTTGGGCCAAGCGGGTTCACCGTAGTAGTTGTGACCCATACCTTTAGCCAACTTAGCGCGGAGAGCGGGATCGCTGAGATCGGGCTTTTTTAATGTGGACATGGATAATGTCTCCTAAAAATGATTTCGGATCGACAGAGATATTTTTCTGAATTATAGAGGCCCAGAAATGCCTTGTTTACGGATCATCAAGAAATGTAGCAACATGAAGACCGCGATCGACCAGGGTAGTACAAAAGTATGCAAGCTGTAGAAACGGGTTAAAGTTGCTTGACCGACGCTTTCGCTACCGCGCATCAGGGTGACGAGTTGATCACCGACGACGGGAATAGCAGCAGGTACACCGGAAACAATTTTAACCGCCCAGTAACCCACCTGATCCCAGGGCAAGGAGTAACCGGTGACACCGAAGCTAACGGTGATCACGGCCAGGACAACCCCAGTCACCCAGGTTAATTCGCGAGGTTTTTTGAAGCCACCGGTCAGATAGACGCGGAAAACGTGCAGGATCATCATTAAGACCATCATACTGGCGGACCAGCGATGGATAGAACGAATTAACCAACCAAAGTTAACTTCGTTCATGATGTACTGTACGGAGGAGAGGGCCTCTGCTACAGTGGGTTTGTAGTAGAAGGTCATGGCAAAACCAGTGGCAAACTGGATCACGAAGCACACAAGGGTGATACCACCCAGACAGTAGAAGATATTAACGTGGGGGGGAACGTATTTGGTGCTGATATCATCAGCGATCCCTTGAATTTCTAAGCGTTCCTCAAACCATTGATAGGCTTTAGAATCCGTTACTTGTTTGGTAAACATCGCGTAACCAGTAAGAAAAATGAAAGATTTAAGGTGTGACCTTTAAAAAATGTAACACAGTTTTCAGGGCTAATTCTCGCTCTTGTCAGGTTTCTCCACCGGTGGGGATCAATCAGCGATCGCCAGCCTCAAAAAACGTAACTTCCTAAAATTTCCCTTAAAATGTCTCCTAGACTACAAAAAATCGGGCTAATTGTCCGACACTGGGAATAGGTAAGGTTGACAGCTAGTTACTGATTTGCTCACATTGACCTACATACTCCACTATTTAGGCGAACGTTTGTGACCCTAAGAAAAGCCGTTGAGCTATGGGGATTACATCCCAATACATTAAGAGAATATGCCGATGAAGGGAAAATCAAAAGTATCAAAAACGAAGCAGGGCAACGATTGTACGATGTCCAGTCTTACGTCAATGGTGCAGCTAGAGCTTCCCTTGTTTGCTACTGCCGAGTCAGTTCAATCAAGCAACGAGATGACCTTGAGAGACAAGTCAGCTTTATGCGCGGATTCTATCCAGAGGCAGAAATCATCAAAGACCTCGATAGTGGGCTTAACTTCCAAAGAAAAGGACTTAGAGCCATACTGGACAGATTATTGTGGGGAAATAAACTCACAATTGTTATGTCCACACTGGACAGATTATGCCGATTTAGATTCGAGCTTATACAGTATATGGTCGAACAAAACGGTGGCAAAATCTTGGTTCTCGACCAAACTGTTCACAGTCCCGAATCAGAACTTACAGCAGACTTGTTATAAATACTTCACATCTTCTCTTGCCGAATGTCCGGACTCAGGAAGTACGCTCAAAAAATCAAAGAAAGTGCGGATTTATCCAACAACAGAACAGAAGAAACTGATGAAACACTGGTGGGGAGTATCTCGGTTTGTCTTCAACCAAACCATTAAATATCTACAGGAACCAGATAGAAAAGCTAATTGGAAGGCTATCAAGACCGGAATCATTAATGATTTACCAGAA
This sequence comes from Microcystis panniformis FACHB-1757, assembly GCF_001264245.1. Taxonomy (NCBI): domain Bacteria; kingdom Bacillati; phylum Cyanobacteriota; class Cyanophyceae; order Chroococcales; family Microcystaceae; genus Microcystis; species Microcystis panniformis. The sequence goes on along the minus strand of NZ_CP011339.1, from coordinate 2,739,126 downwards.
TGGGCTAAAGAAGTCCCCTACCAGATTAAATCAATAGCAGTCAAAGACGCTTGTGAAGCCGTTCAAAATGCTCAAAGAAAATATCAAAAAACTGGGGAAATCCAGAAAGTAAAATTCCGTTCCCGTAAAGATAAACAGCAATCATGTTATATTCCTAAGTCAGCCATTTCAGAAAAAGGAATATATCACACAAAATTAGGGCAAATACGCTTCACCGAATCACTGCCCGACAATTTTGGGGATAGCCGATTAGTATCCAGAAATGGACAATACTATTTAGCTATTCCCCATGAGGTGCAACGATGCGAATCCGATAACCAAGGACGCATTGTCGCCCTAGACCCCGGTGTTAGAGATTTTCTGGCACTATTCTCGCCTAATAGTTTTGGCTCAATCGGGAGTCAGGATATAGGTAAAATCCAACGATTATGCTATCACCTTGATGATTTAATTTCTCGTTCTACCAAAGTTAATGCTAAAACCAGAAACCGTTATCGAAAAGCAGCTAATCGACTAAGAAATAAAATCAGGAATTTAGTAGATGAACTTCATCATCAAGTTGCTAGATTCCTAGTTGATAACTTTGATGTGATTCTTTTGCCTACTTTTGAAGTGTCAGAAATGGTTCTAAAAAATAGCAGGAAGATTCGCTCAAAATCTGTTAGACAGATGCTTAACTGGTCTCATTACCGATTTAAGCAATTTCTCAAGCATAAGGCTTTTGAGATGGGTAAATTAGTAATAGACTGCTGTGAAGCCTATACGTCGAAAACAGTTAGCTGGACTGGTGAATTAATACATAACTTAGGTGGAAAAAAAGTCATTAAATCCAAGATTGATGGCAAGACGATGGATAGAGATATTAATGGCGCACGAGGAATTTTTCTTCGTGCTTTGGGAGATACCCCCTCTTTAAGAGACTCTCTTAGAGTGCATTGTTAATGTATGTTAGCAAAAAAGTATCGGTATGAAATGAGGTCAGCGTGCTATTAAATACCTACGATCCCGAAGGCTTCTACGACGAACTATTCTTAGATGATGGTCAACCTCGTCCCCACTCGTCCCCTTTAATCAAATGGTTGCAGAATCTGCCGCCCCGAGAACTTCAACAACACCGGGAAACCGCTCAGTCGGCCCTGTTTGAATTGGGGGTGACTTTCAATGTCTATAGCGACAATCAAGGGGTAGAAAAAATCTTTCCTTTTGATATTATTCCCCGAATTGTCGCAGCTGAGGACTGGGATTATTTAGAAAGAGGCCTGAAACAACGCATCAAAGCCCTCAATCTTTTTCTCTCCGATATCTACAATGACCAGTTAATCATTAAAGATGGCATTATTCCCCCCGAACTAATCGCCTCGGCGACGGGATTTCTGAAACCCTGTGTGGGACTGAAACCCGCCGGAGGTATCTGGTGTCACATCACGGGAACCGATTTAGTCCGCGATAAAGATGGTCAATGGTACGTTTTAGAGGATAATTTGCGGGTTCCTTCCGGTATTTCCTATGTCCTGGAAAATCGTCGGGTAATGAAAAGCACCTTCCCCGATATTTTCCAGACAATGAATGTTAAACCGGTGGATGATTATCCTTCCCATCTGTTGGAAACTCTCCTTAATTTAGCCCCACCCCAATTACCTAATCCCACCGTAGTAGTTTTAACCCCCGGAACCTATAATTCTGCCTACTTTGAACATTCTTTTATCGCCCAACAAATGGGGGTAGAATTAGTGGAAGGGCGTGATTTAGTCGTCTTTGATGGTTATCTACAAATGAAAACCACCAAGGGATTAAGAAGGGTAGATGTGGTATATCGTCGCCTCGATGATGACTTTTTAGATCCGGCGGTTTTTCGTCCCGATTCGATGTTAGGTGTACCCGGATTATTAAAAGTTTTTCAGGAAGGCCGCGTCGCTTTAGCTAATGCTCCTGGTACGGGAGTCGCTGATGATAAGGTTATTTATGCTTTTGTCCCCGATATGATTCGTTATTATCTGGGAGAAGAAGCGCTTTTAAATAACGTTCCTACCTATCTTTGTTGGCGAGAAAAGGACTTAGATTATGTCTTAAATAATCTCGATAAGTTAGTTGTGAAAGCCGCCAATGAATCGGGAGGTTATGGGATGTTAGTTGGTTCCCAAGCTACCTCGAAAGAACGAGAAGAATTTGCCCCACGCATTGCCGCTAACCCTCGCAATTATATCGCTCAACCGGTGTTAAGTCTTTCTAGGGTTCCCACTTTAATTGACACGGAAGTTGAAGGTCGTCATGTGGATTTACGTCCCTATATTCTCCATCGTGGCGATGAAATTTATGTGCATCCCGGGGGGTTAACTCGCGTGGCTTTGAAAAAGGGTTCTTTAGTGGTTAATTCTTCTCAAGGTGGTGGCAGTAAGGACACTTGGGTTTTAACCAAGTAATCAGGACAATAATCAAAATTTTGGTGGGTTACTAACCCACCCTACCCTTTCCTTTTTCCCAGTTAATTATGCTTAGTAGAGTTGCTGATTCAATTTATTGGTTAAATCGCTATATTGAACGGGCAGAAAATGTCGCCCGGTTTATGGATGTTAACCTTAATTTAATGTTAGATGTACCTACCAGTGTTTTGCAACAGTGGGAACCTTTGGTTTTAACCACGGGAGATTTAGAACAATTCAAGAAACGTTACGGCACAGCCACCGCAGAAAATGTGATCAATTTCTTGACATTTGACACGGAATATAGTAATTCAATTATCTCTTGTTTGCGCTGGGCCAGAGAAAATGCTCGGTCAGTTCGTGAGATTATTTCTTCGGAAATGTGGGAACAGGTTAATGGTTTTTTCTTGATGGTAAAAGATGCTTCCTCTTACCATCCTCAAACTACTTTACCTAACTTTTTTACCCAAGTTAAATTGGCTAGTCACCGTTTTGCGGGGGTGATGGATGCAACGATGACTCATAATGAAGGTTGGCATTTTGGCGTTATGGGAAGATTACAGGAACGCGCCGATAAAACCGCCAGAATTCTTGATGTTAAATACTATTATCTCTTACCTTCCGCCCAATGGGTAGGAACTTCTCTAGACCAAATTCAATGGATTGCTTTACTGCGGTCCGTGAGTGCCTACGAAATGTATCGTAAATGTCAACGACGGATTACTCCTAGTGACGTGGCTGAATTTTTAATTCTTAACCGAGAATTTCCTCGTTCAATTCACTTTTGTCTGCGGGAATTAGACCACTGTTTGCATCAAGTTACAGGGACTCCTATAGGAACTTGGGGGAATTCGGTAGAAAGAAGTTTAGGGCGACTTTGTGCCGAAATGAGCTATCTAACTATCGAGGATATTATTGAAATGGGATTACATGAATTCCTCGACCATATTCAAAAAAGAGTTAATGATGTGGGAATAAAAATGACAGAAACTTTCTTCGTTTTTAATCCCGAACTTGCCCCACCTCTGCCAGTAAATAACTTTCAATATCAATCCCAATTAACAACTTAATGCGTTATCACATTCGGCATCAAACCAACTATTTCTATAATCAACCCGTGATTTTATCCCCCCATCTGCTGCGCTTGCGACCAAAATCCGATGGTGGGCAAACTTTGCGAGAGTTTACCCTCAAAATTAACCCAGAACCTTTAACAATAACTAATATTATCGACCTCGATGGTAATTCTTGTTTACAAATTTGGTTTAATCAACCGACGGAAGAATTATTGATTGATGTGGTGAGTGAAGTGGAAACCCATGGGGTTAATCCTTTTCAGTATTTGTTGGAACCTTGGGCGACCTGTTTACCCTTTGATTATCCCATTTCTCTCCACAGTCAATTACAACCCTACAGACAATTTTATGGGTTAAATAATGATCCTGATGTGGCAGCATTAGCCCAAGAAGTTATGCAGGAAACCGAGGGACAGGTGCTATCTTTCCTGTTTAATCTTAATGACAAAATTTACCGAAATTGTCAGCAAATTATTCGTATTACCGGGGAACCCTATCTACCCGGAAACACTTGGAAAAATAAGCAGGGTTCCTGTCGCGATTTTGTGGTTTTATTTATGGATGTGTGTCGCTGTGTGGGATTGGCTTCCCGTTTTGTCAGTGGCTATCAAGAAGGAGATTTAGACCAAGAAGAAAGACATTTACACGCTTGGGTGGAGGTGTATTTGCCGGGGGGCGGCTGGAAAGGCTATGATCCTAGCCATGGATTAGCGGTGAGTGACCGTCATATAAGCCTCGTTTCTAGTCCAATTCCCCGTTATTGCGCGCCGGTAGAGGGAAATGCTCGACCGGTTAATCTCGGTCATCAAGTGATAGAATCTCAGCTATCATCGACAATTGCAATCGATTTGTTATCTTGAGGATGATTGTTTATGGGTCAAGGATTTGGCACAGCAACAAGGCGAAAAGTTTTGGGAGCGGGGCATAAATCCCCGTTACAAAAACGGCCGACCGCCTCCTGCCTTCGTTAAGAAGCCGCCGCCCTCGCCTTCTTGGGAATCTTGGCGAAACTACAGCTATCTTACCCAAAAGAAAGTCTGCCGCCATCGTTCAGGGGGTTGACGAAATGAATTCCCTCAATGGTAGCCCCGGAATTAAAATCCTCGCTATAGACCGTGGTGATTTGATTTAAGCGAGCGGTCGCCCAGATCTGGGCATCCCAGTAGGAAAACTGGTAACTTTCTACTCCACGGGTGGCTTCCAGAACGATCAACTCGGTAATCGGAACTACCTCACAGGCTATTAGATATTGACGGATGCGGGCCAGAGCTTCTTCCTGGGTTAGCAGGGGGCGACGGCTGCGGGTGACGGACTGAAAGAATTCTCCCATCACCTGCGGACTGATGACAGCGCGGGTGGTGCGGATCAGGTCATCGACAACGGTTAATGCCCGTTCCCGTTTGCTTTTCTCGGCGATATCGTAGAGATAGACCAGAATATTGGTATCGAGCAGGACTCTATCGTTCATAGAGATCCTCCCTTCGCCAATCCCTTTTACCCGGTTGTGATGGGCGGTTTTCGAGACCGGCGATAAAGGCCTTTTCTCGCTCCCAAGCGCTCAAGTTCGGGGTAGGAGATTTGACGGAAATTATGTGTTGGTCGATCGCCTGTCGGATGATCTCGGCCTCGCTCAGTCCCGTCTGTCGGGCCTTCTCTTTCAGTAAATTATTCTGCTCGGCTTCGATATAAATTTGCTTGCGGATTTTGCTGACCATAGCCAGTTTAATTATATACATTACATCATACATTACTATAACCGTCGTGAATCGTAATCGCCAGTTTTTTTATATATGAGTCAGTTTTGTTGGTAAATGCGCGGCTCTTCTCGACTTTGTGTGATAATTTTTGCTTATGGAATCGTGAAATGCTTATCAGGCAAGACTTTTAGTGCTATTTGGCGGAATAAACTATCAGTATAGACCTCGTTTCCACACAGAAACCAGAAGAGCCAATGCGCTAATTGGTAGTTTATTATTTCTCCTTCATCTCCCTCCTGAACGGTTAAAAGTGAAGATTTGCAACAAATATGAATCGGGCGGATAATCGGTAATTATGATTACGGATGGCTGGCGGATTAAAGGTAAAAGTCAAGGAAACTTTCCTGAATAATCCGTAGTTATCCCGGAACCCAAAGGCCGATTAGGCTAGATGGCCGGGGATAGTGCGGTCATCGTTTTTGTTTTGTCGGATCTGTAAACCAACTAACTGAAAAGACGCTTATGTACCTACTCAAAGACAAACTACAACATATTAGTACGATTACCCACGAGAGCAAGATAGTGGTGTTCGCCACCGATGCCGAGGGGAAAATTTCCTACACAGTCAAGCAAGATGGGTTTGAAGATAGCTACCTCAACACCCCCGCCGACCAAAGAACCGGCTGGGAAAACTGGAAAACTCTAGAATTCCCCGATGAAGCTGATGACCAGTCGGTAATTGAGAAAGAAAAAGCCGAACTGACTCACCAACAAAATCCCAGTCAATATCTCCTCAAATCCCTTTACAAAACCGAAAATATAACCGCAGTTGCGCCAGTACAAGTCATTGCCGCCCTGGAACATATTTACGTTTTTCGTCAGTCCAAATCTAACACGCTATTAGTGGACCGATTTGTGTTAGACGGCATGACCAATAAGCTGAACCGCAAGCTAGAAGTTCGGTTTAAGCGGAGTAAGCAGAAACACACCCCCACGAAAAATATGAAACGGGGGTCTAGTGGACTGATTGATATTGATACCTTAGACTTTCGTGATGCCAACGGTAGCTTTTTCTATGAACCCACTACCGAATTAAGTTTAGTCAATAACCTGCATAAGGGCTGGTTTTCCGTCGTATTGGTTCCGACGATTGAAAATGATGTTTATCGCTGGCATATTTTCGCCTACAACAGCCAAACCCAGAAAGTGGAAGTAACCACCATTCGCGCCTCGGAAGCAGGACTATTTGACGTTCAAGATTACACCGTTTTTGAAGAATCAAACGATAGCCTAGTTCCCCGGCGGATTCCGGGGGTGATTAAGCGGACTTTAGACATTAATGGGGTGACAGTCACCAACGGTTTATCTGCCACTAAATATGATTTACAACAGGCCCAGCAAACCCAGTCTGGTGAAGAACAACTGTTGAAAACTGCCACGCGATTAATGTTAGCGATTCCCACCGATAAAGGGGCGGCCGCTTTCAGTTTTGCGATCGCAGGAGATGGTACTTTAGGAGAAATTGACGAAACCCCCGATAGCAAGCTTATTCGCAGTCGTCAGCGAGAAGTTTTGTTGCCTTTAAACACCTTAGATGAAATTAAAGCAATTGGTGACAAAACCCCTCCTCCCCAAGGAATTATTAGCGGATTCTCCGCAGGAACTGATGAGGAAGATATCGAAGATTTAGTTAAAATATCTACCAATGGCGGCGCTTCAGAGTTAGCCAATTACGACTTAGTAAAAATCAGCGGCACCAGTGATTATCAAGGGTTATATCGGACGATTAAAGTAGATCAAGATACCTTTGATATTGACATCCCCTTGGATCGCGGATTGGGTTATTGGGAAAAAGAAGACCAAGAAGAAGGTGGTTTGATTTTTGATGGCATGATTACCGCTTATCAAAAAACTGCCGATGGCAAATTACGAGTCACCTGTGCTAATCATGGCTTGGAAAATGGCGATCGCGTCCAAATTACCGGCACAGAAGACTACAAAGACAGCTACCCCGTGCGAAAAATTGATGATACCCATTTTGTCATCGAACGCAAATGGGCAATCGGAGAGGCTGTCAATGTGAAATTGGTGTCCCAAAAGCGGCGGGGGATCGTGTTTGATGGCGTGGATGATTATATTGAACTGACGCAACCACTGCCGATTTTTTCCAGTTCATTCACGATTTCTATGTGGGTAAAAGTTCCCGCAAATTCCAACCGAGGTGTCTTGCTAGGAGACTATCAACTACCGAAGTCAATTGACGTTAATTTTGAAGTTTCGGCCGAGGGGAAACTACGGTTTTTCTGGGGTGGTGAACAGAGTCTAGTTGGAGCCAAAGATTTAAGAGACAATCAATGGCATTTTATCAGCTTTGTCAGAGATCGGGAAAACAAAAAGATATCAGGCTACATTGATGGTGTGCTTGATTTTGAATATTCTGGAGCAGTTTCTGATAAGCAGGCTGTAATTGCTCACAGAATCGGGCGTGATAGTCGGGAAGGAGTCACGAATTTTGAAGGGCAAATTGCGGATCTCCGTGTTTGGAAAATAGTCCGGACTGCTGAAGACATTAAAAACAGTATGTACCTACAACTGACGGGCAAAGAAGTCGGTTTAGTAGGGTATTGGCGCTTAGGTGGTATCTCTGAAGGCAAAGTAGTTGACTTTTCTGTGAACGGCAATGACGGCACCGTTTATGGTGAACCTTATGTCAGTGCGGCAACTCTCAACCGCAAACTTGCCGGAGGAACCGCAGCGGTTAAATATAGCAATCCTGAGCTATTTGCCGTCAGCGAACGGGCAACTTATGAGGAAAGTTTTGAGTTTAAGATTAACTCAGCAAATCCGGTTAATTTAGCCTATCTAGACAATGCCGATGGTAAAAATATTGACACCAAGATTTTTACCTTTTCCTATTGGGGAAAAACCAGCCGCAGTGCGGAAGAGAAAAAGACCATTTCGGCGGTGCAGAATAAGTTTGAAGACTTGGGGAATGGCTGGTATCGCGCTTCCTGTAATGTGACAATTCCCGATGAAGTGAGTCTGTTACGTTCCTTTGAAATTGCCAATGTTCAAGGAGATTGGCAATCGTTAGAAATTCGCAAACACCGCATTCGTTTTTTGTCCGATAGTATTACAGAGGCGAAGTACACAGATGGTGTGACTTTGGCAACTTTGGTGGATGACCATGCCACATTAGCGGCGAAGTTAAAAGCACTGGAGTTGAAAGAGAAGCAGGAAAGAGTATTACTCAAAGAAAAGCGACAATTAGAACTAGATATCGCTAATCTGAGTCTTCAAGGAGCGCAAAAGGAATACGCCATAACTGCCAAAAACAATGAAATTAGTGAGCAAAAAACGACAATTAGCGACATCAATCAGCAAATAAGTCTATGCCAAAATACTTATGAAACAGAGCAGAATAATCCCTTAAACTATTGGTGTAAATTAGTCTGCCGAGTTAATGAAAGCTGGATTGCTCGTATTTACACTCAATCAAAGGGGCTTCTTTATGCTGATGTCGGGGCTGATGGCAACCCTTACTACTCTAACAACGAGTTCAAGTTTGTAGCAACAGATAGTGGGTATTATCGGATTGTCTCATATTATGAGGATCGAGCCTTGTATGGAGGTTCAAAAGCTCAAGTATATAGCGGATATGGTATTGGCTGGGAGTATGAATGGAGGCCTGAAAAACTTTGGGGTGATTATTATTTAATTCGTCAACGATCAAATGGAGAGGTCTTAAATCGGGGTGGTGGCGATTATGGAGTTTGTACTTGGCCTGAAAGTAATGTAACATGGGAACAGTGGAAAATTGTGATCATTGGAGGGCAAAGTAATAACAATATTTACAATGCTCACTCAGCTTTGTTGGCGAAGCAAACAGAGTTGAAAACAGCGCAAGAACGTTTGAGAAATCTTGAAAATGAACTAAACCTCTTAAAGTTGGATGGAAGTAATCAAGATGCTAAGAAAGCCGAACTTCAGAAGCGCCTGGATGCAGTCAAGGCAGAACTCACCACGATTCAAACTGAGTTAAGTACCCTGAACACTGACTTCCTGAATGCTTTCAAAAACACCCAACAAACTCCCCAAACTATGCCCCAAGTTGCTAAAGATAGCAAGGGGTTAGTGACTCAAGGAGCGTTACTTGGTTTTGTGCAACCGGCAAGCCGTCTGAATGCCATTGAAACTTGTGAAGGCAATGTCCAATTGAGTTATGTGGACAGCGAAGGACGGATGCGGCAAACCAACTATGATGCCACTGCGGACAGTCAAAATGCGACCTTTGAACAGTGGATTCCTGATGCTCAACGGGCTTGTTTGAAATTTAGCAACAGCAATAGTGTCGTTAACTTAAATCAACCTTTGTATCTTCCCTTAGACTGGAGTATTGAAGCTTGGTTCGCTTATCCATTAACAGAAACGGCAGAATGGAATACTTTAATCCGAGGAAAAGATGCCGATCATCACATTCTGGTCAGAAATCGTAAACAGTTAGGGATTTATCTGACCAATGATTCCTTGGGGGGCTATTTCTATGATAGCGGTTTCAATATGGAGTTGTTAACCGAGGGATGGCATCATGTCGCTGCTGTCGGTCGGGGAGATACGACTCTGTTTTATGTTGATGGCAAAAAAGTGGGTGATGTGAAAGCAAAAGCCCTAAAAGATGCGGAAGAGAATCTGAATAAAAACTCCAATGATGCCGCCGCGAAGCAAAAGGTTGAAGACATTAAGAAAGCTAGTCTGAAATCTAAGAGCGATGTTTATGCGATCGCGAACAATCATTTAGCTATTAATCAGTCTCCTGATTATTCAGTGATGAAGTTTGATGGGGTAAATGATTGTGTATCTTTACCAGAAATCAACTATGACTTATCCCAAGGAATGTCCGTCGAAGCTTGGGTATGGTATGACAGTTTCCAATCTTGGTCCAGAATTATTGACTTTGGTAATGGCGCTGCTAATGAAAATATCCTGCTTTGCAATGAAAGATCATCTAACACACTACGCTTTGGCATATATCGGCAATCCACCGAACAGCTAGTTGCGGCAACAGGTGCATTAGAAACAAAAAAATGGATTCATATAGCCGCAACCATTGATGCTTCAGGAATGGCAACCCTTTATAAAAATGGTGAGCGGATTCAAACAGCCAAAGTGCATCTTCCCAATCCCCTGAAACGGACGACTAACTATATTGGCCGAAGTAACTGGTCTATTGACAAATATTTTAATGGCCAAATTACCGATGTCCGCATCTGGAATACAGCCCGCACCCAAGCAGAAATTAAGGCGAATATGTCCCAACGCCTTAGTGGAAAAGAAGCAAATTTAGTGGCTTACTATCCCCTGAATAAGCTCGAAGGAGGTAAAGTTTTAGACCTAGTGGCGAATAATCGTGGCACTGTGGTGGAAGCGAACATCGTGCAGGATCAAACCCTATCTATTGCCCCCTTCATCCGAGGTGAGCAGTTCGGTAAATTGGCAGAAGTCCGTATTTGGAAAGTTGCCCTAAGTGATGATGAAATTGCTGTCAACAGCACCCTACTTCTGAGTGGCAACGAACCAGGTTTGTTGGCTTACTATCCCATGAGTGAAGCCACAGGAGTGGAAGTGCGCGACTATTCCGGTAATGGCTATAATGCCACGGTATCCGGGGCAAATTGGTGGGGTTGTACGGCACCCATTGGCAAAATTGACAATGATAATAATACCCCACCCATTGGTAGCGATGCCCTAGTTTCTGCTGAGTACAGCACCGTGACTGTGGAATCATCCACGAAAACCAAGGTGGCCATCATGCGGCGCTTCTTTGCTTATCCTGCTACTAATGGAGTCACCCTGCTACCAGATAAGCGGATTGAAACCTTAGAACTTAAATGGATTGGTAACGCCCAATTTGCTCCCACTTTGTTGGGGTATATTGAGGGTCCACCCCCCGTACCCAGTGAAAACCTAACCTTGTCAGACGATTACAATGGTGCGACTTCTGTGGAATTAACCATGTCTGAAGATGTCGAGTTTAGCTGGAACCGATCGCAAGATAGCGGTTTGGGTGGAAGTATAGAAGCTTTTGCTGGATTAGATGATGAAGTCGAGGGAGGGGTTGTAGTTTCCAAAAGGATTGCCAAATTCCGTGCGGGTTACAAAGCCAACTTTGACTTCAGCTACCAATTCCAGAATGAGAGTAGTATCACCTCCAGTTCATCCCTGAGCATGACCGATAAACTGGAACTACGCGGCACACCAGAAGAAAGCACTAAGTTCCCCCATTTGGGGACACGATTTATTCCCAAAAACATTGGCTATGCGTTGGTTGTTTCTGCATTGGCAGATGTGTTTGTCACCCGACTCGCCCGCACTGGCAAAATGGTCGGCTACCAAGTGCAGCCGGTAGATGGCATTCCTCCAGATGTCAACACCATCACCTTTTTGATGAATCCTGCCTACACGATGAACGGTAGCTTGGATGGGATGACCGGCAGCATTGCCACGAGCCAGCGCTTCTTCAAGCACGTTCCCGAAATGCGTAGCCAGTACGGTTCTCTCTATCCCGCTAGTTACTATCGCCTGAAAGAGGCTTATGAATTAAAACGCCAAATTGAAGCGGAAGATAAACGCCGAGAATCTTACTTTTCTAACTTTGATGTGCGTTTAGTCGATGAACTCTCTTTAGATCGGAATATCGATAGTGGTCAGGGACCAAGCACTATTGGGCTACAACGGGAAGAAGATAAACCCAGCACTCAGATGAGTGATGAGGAGAAGAAAAAGGCTGAGGAGGAAAAACTTCAGGAGGAAAAAGCTGAAGCCGCAGCAAAAACCAAGCAGCAAGAAACCGCTTCCCAGCAGAAACAAGCAGAAATTCAAAGCAAAATTGCCGACCAAGAGAAACGAGTCCAAGCAACGAACAGTTTTGCTGGTTGGCAAAAACGGATGGAAAGTTTGCAAATTCGGGCTGGCAAACGCAACATCGTCAATACCTACGTTTGGGATGCTGATGGGGGCTTGCGAACGGAGCAACAAAGCTTTGCGAATACGGTAGAGCATACCATTGGTGGCTCTTTTAGCATGAATGCAAGTTTGGGAGGAGAAGCGAATGTTGGTGTAGCTGGTGCTATGTTTGAATTGTCCGCCCTAGCCACTGTTAACCTCACCCAAACCATGAGCAAAACTGAAGCTCGGAGTAAGGGTTTTGAGTTAAGTGTAGATCTGAGTGGTTTAGAGTATAAAGGCATCACCGATTACAACGATCGCCCGATTATGCCTGGGGAAAAAGTAGATCGCTATCGCTTTATGAGTTTCTACCTCGAAGGCAGTACCAATCACTTCCACGACTTCTTTAACTATGTCGTCGATCCTGAATGGTTACGCAGTAATGATGAGGAAGCGGTGGCTTTGCGTCAGGCCCAAGCAGGTAAACCCAATAAAGCCTGGCGGGTACTGCACCGGGTTACTTATGTGGAACGTCCGGCATTGATGGGCTTTGGTCGGGATGTGCGTAAATTACGCGCTGCTGCGGCAGTCAGTGACAATCAAGCACTGTTGGATAAGATTGCTAAATTGGAGGAAGAAAACCAAAAACTTGAGAAGAAACTGGATACTATCATCAGTTTGTTGAAAGGGCAGAAATAATTGCTCATTAGGATCTGCCAAATAAATCTCAAATTAGGTGCAAGGTTTTGAGCAAAATGTGGTTCAAAAACCTTGCATTTTTATTGTAATATTTCTTAATAGACGGGGATGGAGTATATTTGCTAGAATGGCAGTCATATAGATAGAAAAAGTTCCTAACAGTCATTCTCCTCTGCAAGAAAAGGCCTTAGATTTATTAGGGGTTTCCTTGATTTGTACCCAGTAACGGGATAGGAGAAATTCTCTTAATCCCTCATTTAGGTTTATTCAGCTGGCCTTAGATAGAAAGGCATTTAAGTAATTTTCTATGGAGAGTTAAATTATGTCGTCAACTGCCTACGAAACTGATTATAATCAATGGCTAAAAGAGACGGTAAAACAGTTACGAGGATGCTATAGCCCTAACTAGAACTGCGCTAAAGCGCAACTACAAACCTATCAGAAGCCTAATGTTTTCAAAATTATCGGTAAGGCTTTTTGACAGGCTTGGGCAAGTTTGCTGGCAGGTTCCAAAGCTTTAGCAATTGTTTCGAGAAAATTAACCGCTCGTTGGGCTTTCTTTTGTAGTCCGGCATCATCAGGATTTTGACTAGCTTGGGCAATCTTTTTCACTTGGTTGGCGGCTTCGGCTTTTTCTTCTTCATCTAAATGGCTGTCAATTTCAATCGCCTGGGTTAGTTCTTGCAGTAAAGCTTTAAGTTGGGCATTTTCTGGGGAAGCATCGGCTGCAATTTGGTTAATGGTATTAGTTACATCGCCGATGATTTCGCCGAAATTGACGGCGGAATTATTAATATCGCGGATGGTAATATTTGGGGAACTGTCGTTACTGTGGCTCATGGCTTTTGCTTCTACATGGATGGGACGGTTGGCGAGGGTTTTGGTAATTTCCATCATATCAACACTTTGTTGGCGATAGATGGCAATTTCTGTCTCTTTGGCGGTGAGTTGTGCCTTATATTGGGCTTCAATGGCTGCGAGTTGTAGTTGATAATTTTGGTTAAATTCTTGATGAATTTTCTCTTTATCAGTATCGGGCGGTACATGGACTTTTACCACTATCACGCCATCTCCTTTATTGGCAATGCTCTGTATCTGAAGCGGCGTATCTTCATTCTGCACTTGTACTTCTTTTAAGGCAGCGATGAAAGCTTTCCAATCTACCCCATTGCGGAAAATCAGGTCAACGGTGTCGAACATTTCGGCAAATAATTTAGTAAATTCGCCCGGTTGAAATTCGCCACTGCTGGGGCGGCGCTCTTTCTGCCCATTAAGCAGATAAATGTACTGGCAGTCCACCTCATCCAGTTGGGTGGTGGCATCAATATTCCAATTTTCCACGCAAGCACCCGTCAGAGTAGCATGGCGCAAATCGGCATTGACGGCGTTGACTTCGGTGAGATTTGCCCCCGCAAGGTTGGCGTATTGCAAGCTGGCTTCACTGATATTCGCTAGGCGCAAGTTGGCAGCTTGCAGGTTTGCCCCCTCCAGATATGCCCCCCGTAAATCGGCTTGGGCAAAGTCTTTTCCGCTTCCGGTGCGGGAATCAATCAAAAATTCTCTAACCCGGGGATTGGCTAATAAGGTATTGCCGGGGCGGGCTAATTCCAATTTAATTGCTTGTTTAAAAATTGTTTTATTCAAGATTGCCTGATTAAAATTGGTACTTTTTAGGGTGGCTCCTGTAAAATCTGTTGCGGTTAAATTGGCTTGAAAAAAGGATGTGCCACCAATAGCAGCAAAGGCTATCACAATTTTACGCAACCAAGGATCGCGGTGTTCTTGTTTAAGGGTCAACCAACCGAGCCAACAGAAAAGTAATGTCAAGGCTCCGGCTACGGCTCTGGCTACGGCTCCGGCTACGGCTCCGACTCCGGCTCCGGCTACGGCTAGGGCTCCGGCTACGGCTCCGGCTACGGCTAGGGCTAGGGCTCCGGCTACGGCTCCGGCTCCGGCTACGGCTCCGGCCAAAATATTTTTACGCCAAGTGACAGCGCAAAAACAGATGAGAAGAATTAAGATTGACCAACCAATAACTTGGTTTTGTGTACTGGATGAATCAAAAATTAAGCCCACCAGATAACCAGCCATGGTGGAGAAATAACTCGAAAACAGAATTAACACCAAAGCCAACCCCAGCAAAATCACCAGCCACCGCTTCGGCAATCCCGCCTTCGCACCAGCAAACTTCACCCCCGTCAAATTCGCCCGACTAAAATTTGTCCCGCGTATATCACAGCCACTAAAATCCGCCCCCGCTAAGTCCGCACCGCGAAAGTTACCTCCTCGCAAGGATTCCCCCCGGAAATCCCGCCGCCCGTTTTTGTACTGTTCAATAACTGCCGCTGCCTTCATCGCCTACGAAATTGCCATACTATGCCCTCAATCTTACTACAAGTCAGAAAGCGGGTTTCTTGAGAGAATCCGATTGATACTCCCACCCCAGCGCTTCGGGATTCTTGGTTCAACGAGTCCACGTTCAAAAACCTGGCATTTTTATGGGCAATCGCGTTAGGTTCCACACCTCGCGTTCTAGAATATATCTGGATTTCCCCCATAGATATCTACTACAATAGCCGAAAACCCCTATCTATCAATGGATACACCCATTAACCTTTCTTAATCTACTCATGTTTCTTGTAATATTTCTTAATAGACGGGGATGGAGTATATTTGCTAGAATTTACTGACCCTAATTCTCCTGTGCCAGAAAAGTAGATTTATTCAGCCAACCCTAGATAAGTAGCTGGTTATAATTAAATTATGGATTGTGGGTTCGATCCCCCCTGCCCCCCTTGATAAGGGGGGTTTCTGAGAACTTTTAACACCTACCTACTTAGAAAGCCATTTAAGTAATTTTCTATGGAGAGTTAAATTATAAACCTGTTGCATAATTAATTTTTCAGGGTTCAAAAACGGCAAAAATAAGGATTAAATTGCATAAAATATGTAAATAGACCATTTAATGAATTATTATTCATTCTTAATTCTCCTGACTCCTGACTACTGGCTACTGACTCCTAACCCCAACAACAATTTTTGATTTTTACAAGAGGTCTTATGTCGTCAACTGCCTACGAAACTGATTATAATCAATGGCTAAAAGAGACGGTAAAACAGTTACGAGAGCGCAATTTTGAGCAGGTAGATTGGGATAATTTAATTGAAGAAATCGAGAGTATGGGGAAAAGTGATAGACGAGCTTTAATGAGTCTGTTAACCCGTCTTATCGAACATCTTTTAAAGCTGGCTTATTGGCAAGAAGAAAAAAAACGGTCAGGTAATCATTGGGCGGCAGAAATAGTCAATTTTCGCGCCCAAATTCAGCATCGTTTAGAAGATAGTCCCAGCTTACGGCCAGAATTAGCGGCTATGTATGATAAAGTTTATCCAGTGGCGATTAAATCAGTTTCTCAGCTTTTTTACCTCAATTCAGACGCTCATATATCCCTAGAACAAATATTAGATGATAATTGGTTTCCCTCGGCTGAAAAATAGTTCTTCATTAGGAGTAAGTAGTCGTGCAAAATTAATTTCCTAGTGAAGATAGGCAAGAGGCAAGGGGCAAGAGGCAAGAGGTGGTTAGATATGTGTAATTAATTTTGCTTAGGTACTTAATACTAAATCCGTTGAGTATAGGCTAGTTATGAAAGACAAAGATATAAATTTGCTTGCGGACTTTGCCGACCATAGCCAGTTGAAGTATAGGTAATGATTCGGTAGTAGTGGCGTAGCTCTCTTGCTTACCTGGTATGAATTGTGTAAAATATTTATGAATAAAAATAATTGGAACCCGCTCAGTCTTTAAACCTCTAGCTTGCTCATGACTTTTCTGATAAATATCTTTTTCTGGCTCCTGTCTGGCTTACTCAAATATCAGTCTAGCACCGAACAAAATCCCCCCTTCACCTCTATTCCCCTGTCCTAATTGTGGTTCTCACCATAGGATCAAGAATGGTTATATTCCTAAGGGAAAACCCAAACGTCAAGGTAAAGAATGTGGTCAACCGTTTGTGATCAATCCCACTAATAAAACCGTCTCTGACGAAACCAAACAATTAATTGATCAACTCTTGCTCGAACGAATTTCCTGACGAGGAATTGCTAGAGTAACTGGAGTGAGTTAGTCATGGTTACCAAACTATGTTAATAATAAATTTAGCCAAGTTCCCCGCCAGGTATAGGTAACAGACAAACCTAAAGGCAAATTAATCAGAGAATGTGATGAGTTATGGTCATTCGTATTTTGTCAGAAAATCAAGGTATATATTTGGTTAGCTATCGATAGAACTACGCAAGAAATTATTGGTTGCTATGCGCGGAGATAGGAGTCGTCAATCAGCCCAAAAACTTTGGGGCTAGTTTACCCGGTGTTTACCGACAATGCGCGGTTGCTTACACAGACTTTTGGGAGTCTTATAAGACAGTAATTCCCAGTAAACGTCATCGACCGGTCGGGAAAGAAACTGGTCAAACTAATCCTATTGAAGGATTAAATAGGGTTTGCTGAATAATGGTAAAACCCTTTTAAAATAAGGCTTTTGACCTGTTAAAGTCCGATGTTAGTGCAAGAAAATAGGATTGGGACGTTCAAAAACCTTGCATTATCCTTCTTGTAGTACATCGCTTGGTACAAAAAACAAGGGCAACAAAGCCTAAAACGACCGGCTCCTGACTCCTGACGACCGGCTACTGACTCCTACCCCCAGGAAAAACTTTTTCAGCAGACCCTAAATAATACCTTTCGACAAAGGATTTCTCGGCTGGTGAGAGAGAGTCTATCTTTCTCTAAAAAAATGGAGAATCACGTTGGGGAACCCTTTGGTATTTTATTCATGACTACAATGCCCAATTAGCAAAGGTTTGAGCTATCACCACTACAATAAAATCACTACCCAAATTTCATTCCTCTACGCAGAATTCACACCACCTCAAGTTCAATGCCAGACCAGAAGCTCATCAGAGCAACTTGATTCGCAATTGGCAGCCCACCACATCCGCCTTCCCATACCTAGTCGGCAATAACGGGTACGGTAGGGATCGAACCTACAACCGTCCGCTTAGAAGGCGGATGCTCTATCCATTGAGCTACGTACCCAAGAAAGCACAATTATAGATTATAGCTCCAACAGTGACAAGTGGTAGGACTAATTTTCGCCGTTGCCCCTCTTTGCCACTGTCCAAGCTTAATGATGGTGGTGATGTCCGTGGTGATGATGGTGATCGGAATGAATGTGAGGAATTGTTACAGAACTATTGACAGATAAAGCCTCTTGTGATAGTAAAGCTTCGATATGTTCCTCGGCCCAATCGGCGACCATCTGGCAAAATTCGGGGTTATCGTTGACACAGGCCATCTGCACATAATTAACCTGGTTGTGTTTGCGGCGTAAAGCTTCGATAATATGCTCCACATCCAGCAAAGTTTCGTGATTTTCCGTAGCAAAGCCAATTGGCATGAAAATTAAAGCTTTGGCCCCCAATTCGATTAAATTCTTCGCCGCTAACTCTGCATTCGGTTGCGTCCATTTAATTAAAGGGGTTTGGTGATTTAACCAACCCACAGAAATCAAGGGATAACGATAGATTAATTTTTCCCGGACTAACTCGTATAAAGCTTGACTTTCATCGATTCCCGACGTAAATCCCTTAGCTTCGTGGGGACAACCGTGATTCATTAAAATAATGCCAATTTGCGAGGGAAGACAGCTACTAGCTACCTCGGCCGCGATTTTTTCCTCCACTAACCGCGCCATTAGCTCTATGTAAGCGGGTTGGTTATAAAACGAGGGAATATAGCGCAATCCTTTGACCCAATGTTCCCCCGTTTGTCCCTGAGCTAAAGCTTTGTTAACTTGTTCGATCGCAATGCCACTGGTAAAGATAGAATCAACAACGAGGAGAGGATAGATCAAAATTTTCTCGAATCCCCGTTCGCGGATTTCCGTTAACACCTGTGCCGGTAAAAAAGGCGCGCAGAAGTTAAACGCTTTGAATACCTCCACCCGATTACCCCATTTTGCCTGTAAATTGCGCTCGATTTCCTGTCTTTGATGCTCGAAAATGTGGTTATGGGGCGAAATAAAGTGATTATGCTGGTGCTGCCATTCGTGTAGGTCAAATAGGGCCAATAATTTCGCTAGGGGAGGATAAACCCAAGTCGGTACAGGAGCGAACTTAGCCGTCAGCAAATTTAAGGCCTGTTCATTATAGTTGGCAAAGTCCTCATAACTCTCCACTTCCCCGTATCCCATCAATAATACCGCCACTCGATCGCTGTGGTTGTGGGTAGCGGCTAACTGTTGTTGATCTGAAATGGCAACCACGTTTTTAACCCCGATTTTCTAAGTGAAAAACGCTATATCACTGGGATAGTAGCACTTTTCTATCCTATCCCCTCGCACGGGATAGACCGCTAAAAATTTATAACCTCTACAGAATCATACAGATTGCTTATCATCTTCATTAACAAAACGATATGTAAAGAAACTTTAAATAATGTTAAGATCGTTGCAGTCCCACCTATGAGAGATATGACAGCAGGCGTGTTTGGTAGCTTACCTTTTCCCAATCAGAGCGGCGATCAACTCATCAGTAAGGCGGTGAGTGCTGCGATCGCTGCATTATTCAAACGCACAGGCAAGCTGACAGCGACTGTCCGCGCCGAACCCGTAGCCAAATTACTGCAAGGCAGTATCGACGGTTTTGACTTTATCGGTCAGTCGATGCTGATGTACAATGGCCTACGCATCGAAGCCATGGAATTGTATGTACAAGCGGTGGCGATCGATTTTAGTGCCATTTTTACCGGACAGGTAAAACTCCGTCAACCGACGCGGGCCACTTTGCGGGTAGTTTTAACGGAAGAAGACTTAACCACCTCTTTTAATACACCTTTTATTGTCGAAAAACTGCAAAGATTAGAGTACGAAGGTAAATCAATTCACTGTCAGAACACGGAATTAATTCTCAATGACGATAAAACTTTAACTCTGAAAAGTCTCATCAAATTGGGAGAAGAAGAACCAATTCTTCTAGAAATGACCACTGCTGTGGTTGTGGAAGAACGGCGAAAAATTCAATTTGTTGAGGTGGTTTATCAAGGCGACGAAAGATCGAAAGCTTTAGGAGAAGCTTTAATCAGCCACGTTAACAACCTCATGGATTTAGATAAATTTGCCCTCGATGGTACTCAATTAAGGGTCGATCGACTACGTTTAAAAGATAAACAGATTATCTTTTATGGTATCGCCGATATCGAGCGTTTTCCCCAAAGAAAATAGGCAATCATCAACGGGTGTAAAAATATCAATAGTTTTACAGACTTTACCCTAAAGATGAAGTATAACCTAATTTGGTATTGACTCCTGAATCCTGACTCCTGAATCCCCAAAACGAAAACCTCGTATCTCACCATTGAGATAACTGCTGTAGGTTTCAATCGTGCTTGTGGCTACAGGGAGGCACAGGATCGTAACCTCCGGGGTGAAAGGGATGACAACGGAGAATACGCTTAATTGCCAACCAAGAACCCCGCAGCACACCAAAGCGATCAATCGCTTCCATGGCATACTGGGAACAGGTGGGTTGAAAACGACAGGAAGGGGGAAATAGCGGCGAAATAAACCGTCTATATCCCTCAATTAAGCCAATAAAAATTCCTTTCATCGATGTCACCTCGATCGCCTAAACTAAATAGATAGTCAATTTTCGCTTTTGCCACGTGGAACTATCCCACTCTCTCCTATTTTCGATCGGTTTGGTCGCCTGTTATCTAGCTGTTTTGATTCTGATCGCTGAAAAATTAAAAAGTGTTTTCAGTACCGATGGCGAAATTACCCGCAAAGTTGTCCACATTGGCACGGGAAACGTCATCCTTTTTGCTTGGTGGTTAAATATCCCCGCTTGGGTGGGAATAAGTGCGGCCATCCTAGCGGCAAGTATCGCTATCCTATCCTATTTTTTCCCCATTTTACCCAGTCTTAATAGTGTCGGTCGCCGCAGTTGGGGAACTTTTTTTTATGCTGTTAGTATCGGTGTTCTCGTGGCTTATTTTTGGCCAATTTCTCACCCCGAATACGCAGCAATGGGTATTTTAATTATGGCTTTAGGAGACGGATTAGCAGCCCTAGTGGGACAAAATTTTGGTCAACATCCCTACAAAATTTTCGGCAGTGGCAAAAGTCTGGAAGGTTCCCTGACTATGTTAGGAGTCAGCTTTCTAGTCAGCTTGATTATTTTATCTTTTATTAATGGCATTAATCCGCCAATTATTCTAGTATCTTTATTAACGGCGATCGGAGCTACTATTCTAGAAACTTTCTCGAAACTAGGTATAGATAATCTCACTGTACCGATTGGTAGCGCCGCCATTGCCTATTTTCTTACCCAAATTTTCATCTCAAGCTAGTCTATCTCAGCTTATTCACAAGGGCCGAATCTAAAACCTCATTGGTTAAGCTAAGTAGGGAGGCACAATTATTTGTTAGGATGGGTTAGTGGTAGCGTAACATGAGCGGGTGTTGGGTTTCATGCTTCAACCCAACCTACGTTCTATAGTTAGCAATCAGCTTTTTAGTCAGCTGTACCGATAACTGATAACTGATAACTGATAACTGATAACTGATAACTGATAACTGATAACCTCATTGGTTAAGCTAAGTAGGGAGGCACAATTATTTGTTAGGATGGGTTAGTGGTAGCGTAACATGAGCGGGTGTTGGGTTTCATGCTTCAACCCAACCTACGTTCTATAGTTAGCAATCAGCTTTTTAGTCAGCTGTACCGATAACTGATAACTGATAACTGATAACTGATAACTGGCTCTTCTCGGCTTTGTGTGATAATTTTTGCTTATGGAATCGTGAAATGCTTACTGGACAAGACTTTTAAGACTATTTTGCGGATATTCTATCAGTATAGACCTCGTTTCCACACAGAAACCAGAAGAGCCGATAACTGATAACTGATAACTGATAACTGATAACTGATAACTGATAACTGATAACTGATAACTGATAACTGATAACTGATAACTGATAACTGATAACTGATAACTGATAACTGATAACTGATAACTGATAACTGATAACTGATAACTGATAACTGATAACTGATAACTGATAACTGATAACTGATAACTGATAACTGATAACTGATAACTGATAACTGATAACTGATATGACCTTTACTATCACTCAAAACCAAAATCAATATCTTACCTATTGTCTCAAGGATGAAGAGGCTGACGCTTATCTGGAAGTGGTTCCCGCTAGGGGAGGAATCATCACCCGTTGGCAAATTTGCGGAGAAGATATTTTCTATCTGGACAGAGAAAGATTCAAAGATCCTAACCTCAGCGTCCGCGGAGGAGTCCCGATTTTATTCCCTATCTGTGGCAACTTACCCGATAATACCTATCAACACCAAGGCCGAAACTATACCCTGAAACAACACGGATTTGCTCGTGATTTACCCTGGCAAGTGAGCAAACAAAGCACCGAAACTGCCGCTAATTTAACCCTAGAATTAAACAGTAATGAAGCCACTCGTCAAGTCTATCCTTTTGATTTTAAATTAATCTTTACCTATCAATTGCAAGGAAACAGCCTCAAAATTCACCAAAAAGTAATTAATCTTTCCCCCGAAAAAATGCCCTTTTCTATCGGGTTTCATCCCTATTTTAAAGTGACAGATAAAACCCGATTATCCTTTGATATTCCCTCCTCCCAATACCTCGACCAAGGCACGAAGACCCTCCATTCCTACTCCGGCAACTTTGACTTTAATCTCGAAGAAATTGATGCCGCTTTTCTGCAAATTACGCGCCATCAAAGTAGTTTTAGCGATTCCTATCATCAACGTCAAATTGTTATCGGTTACGACGATCTCTATACAACTATAGTTTTTTGGACCCTGAAAGACAAAAATTATATCTGTCTCGAACCCTGGAGCGCCCCCCGCAACGCCCTTAACACAGGCGAACATTTGACCTACCTAGAACCCCATAGTAGCCGTGAGGCGATCGTGGAAATGCGAGTCAATCAAATTTAAATTACCCCTTGACTTAGCCCAGATAAGATGTTATATTGATAAATCGTGTGCAGAACACGAAACGGGTCGCTAGCTCAGCGGTAGAGCACTCGGCTTTTAACCGATTGGTCTTGGGTTCGAATCCCAGGCGACCCATAAAAACTTACTGATAAAGATTGACTTGTCTTCCCCTGTCTATGGATTAGCCTTGCATACCAGCAGTCCCCAACTAGGACTGGCCCTCTCTAATTTCAGCGATGATAGTCGTCAACAAACTTGGGACTTAGACAGGGACTTATCAAACCTATTCCACCCCTATCTAAAACAGTTCCTAGCCCCGCAAAAATGGGCTGATTTAGCCTTTCTAGCCACTGCTAAGGGGCCGGGGAGCTTTACCAGTACCCGCATCGGTATAGTCACCGCTAGAACCCTAGCACAACAATTACAGCTACCGATTTTTACCGTCTCCAGTTTAGCGGCCTTTGCTTGGTCACAACGGGATTTTTATCCCCTTGATACCCATCTAGCCCTAGAAATGCCCGCCACTAGGGGACAATTGTATGTGGGTATCTATCGGGGTAATCGGGTTTATTTAGCTGATAGCCTGATGACTTTGGAACAATGGCAGCACACTTTAGAAAACTTAACTATTTCCTATCAAAGATTAGCTACACCCAGTTATTTAGGCATAAATGCCCCCGATATCCTCGATTTAGCCCATTTGGACTGGCAAACGGGAAAACGCCCCCATTGGTCGGAGGCGCTACCATTTTACGGGATGTGATTAGCAATTCCCTCTTTTTTTCAAACTATAACCAGCTAATCCGAGGGTTAGCAATCCTAAAACTGCGCTGGGTTCTGGGACAGGTTTGACGGAATAAATCGCCAGATTACGACTAACTTCATTGGCCACAATTAACAGGGGAGTACCATTGGGACTATCGGCAGCGGGAATAAATAATAATCCTTCGGGAGAGATATCACCTAATTGCCAATCGTTGATATAATCAACAAAGAAAGGATGACTAGGGTTGGTGATATCATAAACCATGAAACCGCCAGCCCTTTCTATTCCCACAAAAGTATAGAGACGATTGCCTACAGTTCCCACGGCTAAACCTTCCGGTTCTGGGCCGCGGTTATCGCTACGACTATCGAAACTACTAGGAGTACCATCGGAATTAAAGATACTAGGAGTTAGGGGAGTTGCCGAAAAAGCCGCCAAAATTTGTTCAAAATCATCGCCGCTATCGAAGACTTGGGACAGTCCATTAGTGACATTCCAAATCGAAAAAGAACGACCACCGTAGGCAAAAAGTTGACTATATTGACCTTGGTCGTTACGTCCGTCGATGCTAGAAACATCCAAACGGCCGAGATTTTGGGCTAATTGCAATTCGGCGGCATTAGGAAAAACATTGGGGTCTAAGGTTAAACTAGAAACTCGTCTGGCCTCATCTCTAGTATCCCCTTCGTTGGCAGTAATTAAATAGGTTTGTCCGGCGATGGTAACGGTGGCGATCGTATCCGGTTGGTATAAGCCAAAAACCGGCCAATTATTAATATTTACCCCTCCATCTCGATCGCTAGGGTCCAAACCATTACCTGGTGCGTTAAAATTTTTGGCTCCTAGGGGTACAATACTGGTGACTTGAGCGTTAGCAACATCGACTACGGCAACAGCATTATTTTCCTGTAGAGACACCCATGCAGTGGTTCCATCGTCGGAAACGGTGATGTATTCTGGTTCCACATCTTGGGAAACCGTTTGACCGGGAAAAATACGGACTCCCTGATTTCTTAAAGTGTTCTCTTGACCATTAAAACGGGTAAAGGTAGCAGTGTTGACCGTGGCATTGAGAACACCAGTGCTAAGGTCAATAATACTAACGGAACCATTGGGATCGATCGCCCCTCTTGCTTCCCCTTCGTTAGCGACCAAAACCCGATTACCGTCAGGAGTAAAGGTTAACATATCTGGTAAAGCACCCACAGTAACCTGACTCTGAAAGACACCATTAGTATTGAAAAAGACCACACTGCCGTTATTGGTAATCTGACTAGCTTCCATGGCCACGGCCACGATACCATTTTTGATGGCAACGCTGTTAACCCCTGCACCGTAGGGACTAAGATCGATCGAGGGTAAGCGAATTGGACTAGCGGGATTGCTGATATCGGCAATATCTAGACGATTATTAGGACCGGTCACGAATAATTTTCGACTAGCTGGGTCATAAGCGGGGATTTCTGCCCCGAAGTTATTAGCAGCAGTTGTACTATTGCCAAGACTGCTCAATCGGGTGATATTTAAAGCTGAGGCAGATTCGGTAACAATATTGATACTGCCAGCAATTGACAGCAAGGTTAATAAAAATTGCCAATGGTGACGATAGATAGGATGAATCATATTTTTAGCTAAAAACCTGCAAAAAAAGGCTAAACAATCGCATTTTTTCAGCCCCAAGTTAAAGGAAGATTAAACAAGAGGGAAATTAAGGATATCTTCAAAATTTGGCTAATGCAAGTACAAGAGAACTAGGAAAACAGCTTACTCGATCGCTTTTTAGTTGAACGGCTCATTTACCAGGGTGATAACATGGTTTAGTATAAGCTCGATCAATATGGAATCAAGACTCGTGTTATCCACTCTCCTAGCCGATTTCAAGATCATTTTTGAACGTGACCCCGCTGCCCGCAACTGGTTAGAGGTACTGTTTTGTTATCCTGGATTACAAGCTTTACTGTGCCATCGCTTCGCCCATTGGCTATATCAGCTCGGGATTCCCTTTATTCCCCGTTTAATTTCCCATTTTGCCCGTTTTCTGACTGGTATCGAAATTCACCCCGGTGCCCAAATTGGTCAGGGTGTTTTTATCGACCATGGCATGGGAGTTGTCATCGGAGAAACCGCCATTATCGGTGATTATGCCCTCATCTATCAAGGAGTTACTTTAGGAGGGACGGGGAAAGAAAGCGGTAAACGTCACCCGACTCTGGGGGAAAATGTGGTCGTCGGTGCCGGGGCTAAGGTTTTAGGTAATATTTATCTGGGTAATAACGTTCGCGTCGGCGCTGGTTCTGTGGTGCTGCGCGATATTCCCGCCGATTGTACCGTTGTTGGTGTACCCGGTCGTTTAATCTATCGCGCTGGGACGCGGGTGCAACCCCTCGAACACGGTGATTTACCCGACTCGGAAGCGGTGGCTATTCGCGCTTTGGTTGACCGCATTGAACAACTGGAAAAACAAGTGTACGAATTGCGGCTAGAACGGTCAAAAGAACCAGATTATCGGATTAATTGCCCAGTTTTAGCCCATTTAGAAGAAGAAGCGAGTCATAGCTGTTGTCCCGCGGCCGATCAAGATATGCGCGAGTTTCTCGAAAGAGCGGTTTAACCCCGAGAATCTTTTGATATGATAGAAGACTGGTTTTCTAGTGGCTGAAATCCATTCGTCAAAGCTATTATTGTTAAGGACTACTTGGCACCATCCGATGGCTCAAACTGACTCGATCCGTATCCGTGGCGCCCGACAACACAATCTCAAAAATGTTGATATCGAATTACCCCGCAATCAGTTGATTGTTTTTACGGGAGTTTCGGGATCGGGCAAATCTTCCCTCGCTTTCGACACTATTTTTGCCGAGGGACAGCGCCGCTATGTGGAGTCCCTCAGCGCCTACGCGCGCCAATTTTTAGGACAATTAGATAAACCCGATGTGGATGCGATCGAGGGTTTAAGTCCGGCTATTTCCATCGACCAAAAATCCACTTCCCACAATCCCCGCTCTAGTGTGGGAACTGTAACGGAAATTTACGATTACTTGCGTTTATTGTTCGGTCGTGCTGGGGAACCCCATTGTCCCCATTGCGATCGCAATATTGCCCCCCAAACCATCGATCAAATGTGCGATCGAGTGATGGAATTAGCCGATAAAACCCGATTTCAAATCTTAGCCCCAGTAATTCGCGGCAAAAAAGGCACTCATAAGCAATTAATCTCTAGTTTGGCCTCCCAAGGCTTTGCCCGGGTGCGGATTGACGGCAAGGTAGTAGAATTATCCGAGGGCATCGAGTTAGATAAAAAACATCTTCATGATCTTGAAATTGTTATCGATCGCCTGATCAAAAAAGAGGGTTTACAGGAAAGATTAGTGGATTCTTTAACCACTTGTTTAAAGCATTCCGACGGTGTAGCGATTGTGGAAATTCTCGATGAGAATAACGAAGATAATCCCGAAGTTACCAAAGAAATTGTCTTTTCCGAAAAATTTGCCTGTCCCGAACACGGGGCAGTTATGGAAGAATTATCCCCCCGTTTATTCTCTTTTAATTCTCCCTATGGTGCTTGTCCCAACTGTCACGGATTGGGCAGTTTACGGAAATTTTCGGCAGATTTAGTCATTCCAGACCCGAAACAACCGGTATATTCTGCTATTGCCCCCTGGTCAGATAAGGATAACTCCTACTATCTTTCTCTCCTCTACGGTTTAGGGCAAGCTTTAGGTTTTGAAATTCAAACTCCTTGGCAGAAACTCACAAAAACCCAGCAAGATATCATTCTCTATGGGAGTAAAGAACCGATCTATTTTGAAGATGATTACCGTTACGATACTGGCCGCGGTTACTATCGAGAATTTGCGGGAGTTATCAATATCTTAGATAGGAATTATCAAGAAACCACCTCGGAAGTTATCAAACAAAGACTAGAGAAATATATTGTTAACCAAACCTGTGAAGTTTGTCACGGAAAAAGATTAAAACCAGAAGCTTTATCGGTACGTTTAGGACAATATACGGTCACGGATTTTACCGGAGTTCCGATTCGGGATTGTTTGCAGAGAATTAATGATTGTCATTTAACCCCAAGACAAGCATTAATTGGGGAATTAGCTCTCAAAGAAATCAAAGCGAGACTACAATTTTTAATCGATGTGGGATTAGATTATCTTACCCTCGATCGACCAGCGATGACTTTATCCGGGGGGGAATCCCAACGAATTAGATTAGCTACTCAAATCGGTTCGGGATTAACGGGAGTATTATACGTTCTCGATGAACCTAGCATTGGATTACACCAAAGAGATAATAGTAAACTGTTAGAAACCCTGCAAAGATTGCGAGATTTAGGTAATACTTTAATTGTCGTCGAACACGATGAAGAAACGATTCGGGCAGCCGATTATGTGGTCGATATTGGTCCAAAAGCGGGGATTCATGGCGGAGAAATCATCTGTCAAGGCAGTTTTAAAAGTCTTTTAAAGTCGAAAAAATCGATAACAGGGGCCTACCTATCGGGACGCAAAGTTATTGAAACTCCTCCCCAAAGAAGGTCTGGGAATGGTAATGCTTTAGTCTTAAAAAATTGCCATCAAAATAACCTAAGAAATATTGATGTAACGATTCCTTTAGGAAAATTAGTCTCGATTACGGGGGTATCTGGTTCGGGCAAATCCACCTTAATTAATGAGTTATTATATCCAGCTTTACAACATCATTTAACCCGTTTAACTCCCTTCCCCAAAGAGTTAGATAAAGTGGAAGGATTGGACGCGGTTGATAAAGTAATTGTCATCGACCAATCACCGATAGGACGCACTCCTCGGTCAAATCCTGCCACCTATACGGGGGTTTTTGACATTATTCGCGAGATTTTCACCGAAACCATCGAAGCAAAAGCTAGGGGTTACAAAGCGGGGCAGTTTTCTTTTAATGTTAAGGGAGGACGCTGTGAAGCTTGTTTAGGCCAAGGGGTAAACGTGATTGAGATGAATTTTCTCCCCGATGTCTATGTGCAGTGTGATGTGTGTAAAGGGGCGCGTTACAATCGGGAAACCCTACAGGTTAAGTATAAAGGTTATTCGATCGCCGATGTCTTAGATATGACGATCGAGGAAGCATTAAAGGTCTTTGAAAATGTCCCCCGGGCCACCACCAGATTACAAACTCTCGTGGATGTGGGTTTAGGATACTGTAAACTCGGTCAAAGCGCGCCCACTTTATCCGGTGGAGAAGCGCAAAGGGTGAAATTAGCGGCCGAATTATCCCGACGGGCCACGGGAAAAACCCTATATTTGATCGATGAACCGACTACGGGTTTATCTTTTTATGATGTGCATCATCTCTTAGATGTGTTACAAAGATTGGTCGATAAAGGTAATTCGATTATCGTCATCGAACATAATCTCGACGTGATTCGCTGTAGCGATTGGATTATTGATTTGGGACCAGAAGGAGGGGACAAGGGAGGAGAATTAATCGCGGTGGGAACACCGGAAACCGTGGCTAAATGTGAAAAATCCTACACTGGTCATTATCTTGCCCAAGCATTACTTCAATATCCCCCAAAAAAGCGGGATAATGTTAGGGAAGAACACAGAGATAATAAAGCCAATGATCAAGATTAGTATTTAACTCTTGTTCGCTGTTAATTTCCTGACCGGTTTTCCAAGAATAAATTTTAATATCTTGAAAGTAAGACCTTAACTGTCTTAATTGTTCTTTGGGTGTGGCGTAATAATTTTGCAGACGAAAATTATGGGGTTCATCCCGAATAATTGCATAGTCAGCAGTCAATAACTGTTGGTAGCTAAGAGAGGGATTACAGACCCGCAAAATCGCCCAGATGACTAAATTGACATAGCTACTAAAAGGATTGAAACTAATCTTTTTTTTCCAATCGAATTCTGGGATAATTCCCTGAAGATTATGACTAGAAAAGCAAAAATAACCACCCGCTTTACCGATGCGGCTAATTTCCTCTAAAACTAGAAAACGGTCAGCATGGGAAATATAATCAATGCCATTAAAACTAAAGAGAATAAAGTCAAAATAATTATCCGCAAATTGTTCTAGATTTCTGGCATCAGCCACTTGCCAGACTAAATGGGGGAATTTTTGACGACAAGCGGCGATCATTTCCGTAGAATAATCAACACCGATATATTCTCCCACAAGAGGGGCAAAATACTTCGTAGTCCGTCCCGCACCTACCCCTAAATCAAGCATTTTCATCGTCGATAAACGCTCTTGCAGCAGAGTTAAAATTGTCCTTTCTGCCGGCTGTAGCGCGGTTAATTGGGCATAATAACCGACAATACTAGGGTCTCTATAGGTTTGCTGATTTTTGTCCTTAATCATTCTCGATCGCTCTTTCCTACTACCATCTTTAAGAAAAGATTTAGACTATCATAAGATGCGCTTAAATTATCCAATTGGCATCAATGGAGATTTTTAGTTCTTTTGTCTTATCTACAAGGATAGCATTTTCCAAAAGTGATAAAAGAAATGTAAAGTTATTTTATAGTATTAGCCATAATTAAATCTCCCAGTCTTCATATTTTAAACCATCTATACGACTGAACTCACGGATATTATGAGTGATTAAAATTAACTCATTAGCCATAGCAATAGCTGCAATTTGTAAATCATAACCACCGACAGGAATACCTAATTGATTTAATTGAGACCGAATTCTTCCAGCAATTTTTGCAGAATTTTGGTCAAAAGGTAAAATCTTAAATTGATTAAAGAAACGCTCTAGCTTCGCTAAATTTTGGCTCTTCGTTACTTGGTATGGTTCGATAGGGGGGCATAAATCGACTAAATCCTTATCTGGCAAGGGATTTAATTGATTAGTTCGCTCTAGATCGAAAATAATTGACAAAAATCGCTAAATGCTTTTCTATATAGGGGTTCCATCCCTTATAACCCCCGTACATTGCATAACACAAACCGAAGAACCTAAATTTTGCTCTTTTCTACTGCTTTTATAAGCCCCATAATATAATTCTAATTGTACCACAGTAGATAAATAAATCTCGTCTGGCTGATGTTTTGCTAACTCATGAGTAACAGCCAAACTACTATTATTAAGTAGCTTAATACAAACATTTGTACTAACAGATAAGTCATAGTAGTTGTTCTCTTTCCTCATAATCTGGCTGTTTTTCTCTTACTAATAATTCACCTTCCCAACCGCCAATTACTTCTTCAAAAAAGCCTTCTTGCCATTGGCTAAATGTGGTTTTTTCTTCTTTTTCTTTTAGAGATATTGGCTGATCAACTAAGGTGACTTCTAAATCTGTGTTTTTAAGTTCAGGTGGTAAAGATATTTGTAATGTTCCATCTTCTCCTACATGGGTTTTAAAACTAATTGTTTTCATGGTTTCGGCTCAGGTTACTACTATCATAAGGATAGTGTAATATGTCCTCGCCTGACAAGGTGCGTCCCTTGCGATCTTTTAACCATAAAGACATCTTCACCCCAAACAGGTCGGACATGACAGAAACCACCATCCGATGAGAATGGCCATACATCCCACTCAAGACCGAGACGATGGATACTACTCTCTCACGGTAGCCGCTCTTTCCTACTACCATCTTTAAGAAAAGATGGCTCTTCGTTACTATTTATGCTAAATCAACAGACAAGATGCCAAGATAACATACTTCTAACCCAAAAATTACGAAAGTTTCTCAAGCCATAGGCTCTCCGTTTTATTAGTTTCAGTTTATTGTTGATTCCCTCGACCACCCCATTCGTTGTCCTTCGCTCGAAATAACTAATGATTTCTCCAAACCAGTTTCGGATTGTTTGACAACTCTTGGTAAAAACACTGGAGGATTTTGCCAACCATTCCGAGATGGATAGCATTCCCTCTGTCGAATTCTCTGAGGTTTCATAAATCTTTCTAAATTCTTCCTTTAATTCCTGCATCTTTTTCAAATTTGGGAATTTTTCTTTGATAGCTTCTAGTTTGATTTTTTGAGTTTCCGTTAAATCTTCTTCATTTTTTAACAGACTATATTTACTTCGCTTTAAAACTTCTAGCTTCGCTTCTTTTTCCGCTTTCTGTTTTTTATTTTTCTGCGCTTCTACCGCTCTTTTTTCTGCTTTTCTCTGTTCGTCTAACTCTTGATTAATTTGTTCATTACATGGAATCTATCGGCGACTACCTCGGCCGATGGCATCAATTCTTTCACTAAATTTTTATAGGGCAACCAAAGGTCTATGCTGACTTCTTCAATTTGCTCTAACACCTCTTTTCCCCACCCTGTAAGCGTTTCCCTCAATTCTTCTTGTGTTCGCTTCTCTAGAATAGCTATTAGTTTTCCCGTATCTAAATTTACTAAAACCGCACAGTAATTTTTTTGTCTTTTGACTAGAGCGATTTCGTCAATTCCTAGTCTTTTTAATTTCGATAGGTCTGTCTCTGTAATTTCTTCAGCTATGTCCTCTATCATTCTTTGAATCTCTTCTTCCGTTACGTCATTTCTTCGACTAACATTTAAAATATCTCCTTCTTTTAATTGTTCGAGTATATTCTCGGCTAGTCTTTTCGTATAGGTTCGTTTCTTGGCGACAAAATCTAACTCTTCGCTAAAGGGTTTCTGACAATTATCGCACTTAAATTGACGACGATTAACCTGTAGGTACACTGGTTGTCCTGAGATTGGTAAATCTTTGACTAAATGTCGATGATTTTGGTGGAGTTTATCGCTCTCTAACCCACAACGAGGACAGGTTGCTTTTTGATTTTTCGATTCGATTCGGCAAACTATACCGATATTTTCTAGGTGTAGATAGCCTTG
Source organism: Microcystis panniformis FACHB-1757 (assembly GCF_001264245.1). Classification (NCBI taxonomy): domain Bacteria; kingdom Bacillati; phylum Cyanobacteriota; class Cyanophyceae; order Chroococcales; family Microcystaceae; genus Microcystis; species Microcystis panniformis. The sequence continues at coordinate 2,706,662 of NZ_CP011339.1, read as the reverse complement.
AATACAGGTTCCTTTTAGGTTCAAAAATTTGTCAAGTATCATAAGTAAAATAATCTCGTTTTTGGCTATTATATCAAATCTTAACTCAATTGTCTATCTTTTGGTATTAACCTGTTTGTGCCTTAAGTCCTTCCCTGTATGGATTTCAGCTACTTTTGAGCGTAGTTGCTCTCATCGAATTTTATTTGAAGTTAATTATTTGCATAACAATTCCCGAAGAGCCGAAAAGATTTAGACTATCATAAGATGCGCTGAAATTATCCAATTGGCATCAATGAAGATTTTTAGCTCTTTTGTCTCATCTACAAGAATAGCATTTTCCAAAAGTGATAAAAGAGGTGTAAAGTTACTTTATATTAGTTGTCTTTGATAGCTGGGAAATTGTCCTGACGACTTCCCAAATTGCTCCTCACCTGACCCACCGTCCCAACCTCCAGTTGACGAAAGTAGATAGCACCGAGTCGGTTGTCAGCCATCTGATCAGAGGCTTGCAGCGATCGCCTAGTTTTAAATTGAGTTACGCGCAAGCTCAGGTATTTTTATTTGAGCAACGCCAAGAGAGAAAAAGCAGCGCAGACCGTATATCTGTAAAAAATGCTACAATAAGCTAAGATTCCATCAAAGGTTAGATTATCAAACGCCGACTCAGGACTATCAAGGTCGGAAAGCCTCGTTCGATAGTCTGAGCAGAGGCAAGACAATCGGTTAGAACTTATCGACCATCTGAGACTGTCCAATCGTTGGGAGCGACTTCGGGTATGGGTGAGGATATCGATCCGCAATTGTCAGGGTAACACCAAATCCCCCTGATCCAGTGCAGTGGACAAGCCTTCTTGTTCCTAGTGACCACTTCAGCAGTCCCTGATGATAACTGGGTTTTGCTAACTGGATTTAGGATAAACCTGCCTTAGTGCGGTTTTGCCGTTACTTGTCTAACAATTGTTGCTATTTCACTAACTACCTTATTTTTTATAGTTAAAAATTATGGCAAGCAAATCTTATTCGATGGTGCAAAATTACCCAATCGGAACAACCGGAACGGGACTAGATCAAACGGTTGAAAGAATTGGCATAGATCCAGGACTGGCTGGTGCTAATCTCGGCACAAATATTACGGGTGGAATGACGGCGGCTAATGAATTAAATCAGTTAATCTTAGAAGCCAAACAAGCCACTGGAGTTGCTAGTAACGGCATTTTTACTGTCAGTGACGTAACTGCGATTAATGCTTGGATTCGCGCTAACCGTTTAGCAGAATTTACTGCTCTCCACGGCGATGATGACGGCACAACAGAAACAGGGTTTCATTTAGTCCAAAATGACGGAGCGACTCAACAGTATCGCAACCAAAATTTAGTTGATACGGTTTTTGATGGCATTTATCACATTGGTTTCCTAATTGAAAATGGCACCTTTGTCAATGAAGATGGTAACGCCAATGCCACAGTTGCTCAGGTGGCGGATTGGCTAACCCAATTTTATACAGATCGGGCCACAACTAATACCGGACTTGATCGGATTACGGAATTAATTATTGCCGATCAGGGTTTAGCGCAAAATATACCTTGGCAAGAAATTGCTGGCGGTGCTGATGCGGCCAATGGACTGAATGATTTATTAAAAACAGCGATTACCACCTACAATCTCGCCGCCGATGGTTCAATTTCCGAAAGCGATATTGCACAAATTAACAATTGGATTCGCTCTGATGCCACCCGTTATAATACTTTTATTGTTCTGCATGGGGATGATGACGGCACAACAGAAACTGGCTTCCATTTAGTTCAAAATGACGGCGCTCAGACCACATATTTTGCAAAAAACCTAGTTAATACTGTTGCCGACGGAATCTATCATATTGGTTTTGAGATCCAAAATGGGCGGTTTCTCAACGAAGATGGTGCAGCTAATGCCACAGTAAAAGACGTAGCAGATTGGGTAACATATTTTTACGTCGATCAGTCCACCACTGGCACAGGATTAGACAAAATTGTCGATACCATCAAAATTGATACTGGCTTAGCCAAGTGGACAAATGCGGGGGATATTAACGCCGGAGCCGCCGCCGCCGACGGACTTAACCATCTATTAGTAGATGGCATTACTGCTACAGGTATCGCTGCTGATGGCTGGATTACCAGCGATGATATTCGCACCCTCAATCAATGGGTTCGCACTAATCACTATGAAGAATTTGTCCTCCTTCACGGTGATGATGAAGGGGATGAGGAAACAGGCTACCATCTGGTGCAAAATGACGGAGCGACAACTCAATATTTTGGCAAAAATTTAGTCAATACCGTGGCCGATGGACTCTATCATATTGGCTTTACCATCGAAGAAAATCGTCTCGTCAACGAAGACGGCGATGCCAATGCTCGCCTTAACGATGTTGCCAGTTGGCTCAACTATTTCTATCTTCAGAAAACCATTATTTACGGTGATAACTCCAGCGACACGATTACAGGTACGAATCTTGCCGAACACCTGATGGGTTACGGGGGAAACGATATTCTCAATGGTGGCGGCGGCGATGACCTAATCGATGGAGATTGGGGGTCTGACAATTTATCGGGTGGGGTTGGTAATGACCTCCTCTATGGCGGCGCAGACAATGACCAATTAGATGGAGGTGAAGACTCAGACACTTATTATGTCTCCGGTAATCTAGCCGGAGGCTGGTCGAGTTTCCAAGGCTATGACATCTACACCGATACAGGGACCACCGGGGTGGATAAAATTGTGGCTTTGGGTACAGGAGACGTGGACCTAGGGATTCTTTCCTTTAGCGCCAACAGTGGCATTGAAACCATCGACGGGACAGGAGTAACAGGAAAAGTCACCATTGTCGGTGATTGGAGTGACAACACCCTCGACTTCTCTAATACTGCTTTTGTCGGTGACAATATCCAAATCAATGGCTATTGGGGGAATGACAATATCACCGGTAGCACTGGTAATGATGTCATTATTGGTGGCGGTGGTGAGGACAAACTTAACGGTGGTAACGGTTCCGACCAATACATTTATACAGGCTATCAAAGTAATGAGTGGAATACCTTTGAAGGCTATGACACCATTACGGATACAGGAACCACTGGCACAGATACCATCGTCGCCAAAGGTACGGGTAATGTTGATATTGGTCTCAAGAGTTTTGGGGTTAATAGTGGCATTGAAACCATCGACGGGACAGGAGTAACAGGAAAAGTCACCATCGTCGGTGATTGGAGTGACAATACCCTCGACTTCTCTAATACCAAATTCCTCAGTAACAATATCGAAATAAACGGCTATTGGGGGAATGACAATATCACCGGTAGCACTGGTAATGATGTCATTATTGGTGGCGGTGGTGAGGACAAACTTAACGGTGGTAACGGTTCCGACCAATACATTTATACAGGCTATCAAAGTAATGAGTGGAATACCTTTGAAGGCTATGACACCATTACGGATACAGGAACCACTGGCACAGATACCATCGTCGCCAAAGGTACGGGTAATGTTGATATTGGTCTCAAGAGTTTTGGGGTTAATAGTGGCATTGAAACCATCGACGGGACAGGAGTAACAGGAAAAGTCACCATCGTCGGTGATTGGAGTGACAATACCCTCGACTTCTCTAATACCAAATTCCTCAGTAACAATATCGAAATAAACGGCTATTGGGGGAATGACAATATCACCGGTAGCACTGGTAATGATGTCATTATTGGTGGCGGTGGTGAGGACAAACTTAACGGTGGTAACGGTTCCGACCAATACATTTATACAGGCTATCAAAGTAATGAGTGGAATACCTTTGAAGGCTATGACACCATTACGGATACAGGAACCACTGGCACAGATACCATCGTCGCCAAAGGTACGGGTAATGTTGATATTGGTCTCAAGAGTTTTGGGGTTAATAGTGGCATTGAAACCATCGACGGGACAGGAGTAACAGGAAAAGTCACCATCGTCGGTGATTGGAGTGACAATACCCTCGACTTCTCTAATACCAAATTCCTCAGTAACAATATCGAAATAAACGGCTATTGGGGGAATGACAATATCACCGGTAGCACTGGTAATGATGTCATTATTGGTGGCGGTGGTGAGGACAAACTTAACGGTGGTAACGGTTCCGACCAATACATTTATACAGGCTATCAAAGTAATGAGTGGAATACCTTTGAAGGCTATGACACCATTACGGATACAGGAACCACTGGCACAGATACCATCGTCGCCAAAGGTACGGGTAATGTTGATATTGGTCTCAAGAGTTTTGGGGTTAATAGTGGCATTGAAACCATCGACGGGACAGGAGTAACAGGAAAAGTCACCATTGTCGGTGATTGGAGTGACAACACCCTCGACTTCTCTAATACTGCTTTTGTCGGTGACAATATCCAAATCAATGGCTATTGGGGGAATGATAATATCACCGGTAATGCTGCCAATAATTTGATTATTGGTGGCGGTGGTGAGGACAAACTTAACGGTGGTAACGGTTCCGACCAATACATTTATACAGGCTATCAAAGTAATGAGTGGAATACCTTTGAAGGCTATGACACCATTACGGATACAGGAACCACTGGCACAGATACCATCGTCGCCAAAGGTACGGGTAATGTTGATATTGGTCTCAAGAGTTTTGGGGTTAATAGTGGCATTGAAACCATCGACGGGACAGGAGTAACAGGAAAAGTCACCATCGTCGGTGATTGGAGTGACAACACCCTCGACTTCTCTAATACTGCTTTTGTCGGTGACAATATCCAAATCAATGGCTATTGGGGGAATGATAATATCACCGGTAATGCTGCCAATAATTTGATTATTGGTGGCGGTGGTGAGGACAAACTTAACGGTGGTAACGGTTCCGACCAATACATTTATACAGGCTATCAAAGTAATGAGTGGAATACCTTTGAAGGCTATGACACCATTACGGATACAGGAACCACTGGCACAGATACCATCGTCGCCAAAGGTACGGGTAATGTTGATATTGGTCTCAAGAGTTTTGGGGTTAATAGTGGCATTGAAACCATCGACGGGACAGGAGTAACAGGAAAAGTCACCATCGTCGGTGATTGGAGTGACAATACCCTCGACTTCTCTAATACCAAATTCCTCAGTAACAATATCGAAATAAACGGCTATTGGGGGAATGACAATATCACCGGTAGCACTGGTAATGATGTCATTATTGGTGGCGGTGGTGAGGACAAACTTAACGGTGGTAACGGTTCCGACCAATACATTTATACAGGCTATCAAAGTAATGAGTGGAATACCTTTGAAGGCTATGACACCATTACGGATACAGGAACCACTGGCACAGATACCATCGTCGCCAAAGGTACGGGTAATGTTGATATTGGTCTCAAGAGTTTTGGGGTTAATAGTGGCATTGAAAACATCGACGGGACAGGAGTAACAGGAAAAGTCACCATTGTCGGTGATGGGAGTGACAACACCCTCGACTTCTCTAATACTGCTTTTGTCGGTGACAATATCCAAATCAATGGCTATTGGGGAATGATAATATCACCGGTAATGCTGCCAATAATTTGATTATTGGTGGCGGTGGTGAGGACAAACTTAACGGTGGTAACGGTTCCGACCAATACATTTATACAGGCTATCAAAGTAATGAGTGGAATACCTTTGAAGGCTATGACACCATTACGGATACAGGAACCACTGGCACAGATACCATCGTCGCCAAAGGTACGGGTAATGTTGATATTGGTCTCAAGAGTTTTGGGGTTAATAGTGGCATTGAAAACATCGACGGGACAGGAGTAACAGGAAAAGTCACCATTGTCGGTGATGGGAGTGACAACACCCTCGACTTCTCTAATACTGCTTTTGTCGGTGACAATATCCAAATCAATGGCTATTGGGGGAATGATAATATCACCGGTAATGCTGCCAATAATTTGATTATTGGTGGCGGTGGTGAGGACAAACTTAACGGTGGTAACGGTTCCGACCAATACATTTATACAGGCTATCAAAGTAATGAGTGGAATACCTTTGAAGGCTATGACACCATTACGGATACAGGAACCACTGGCACAGATACCATCGTCGCCAAAGGTACGGGTAATGTTGATATTGGTCTCAAGAGTTTTGGGGTTAATAGTGGCATTGAAAACATCGACGGGACAGGAGTAACAGGAAAAGTCACCATTGTCGGTGATTGGAGTGACAACACCCTCGACTTCTCTAATACTGCTTTTGTCGGTGACAATATCCAAATCAATGGCTATTGGGGGAATGATAATATCACCGGTAATGCTGCCAATAATTTGATTATTGGTGGCGGTGGTGAGGACAAACTTAACGGTGGTAACGGTTCCGACCAATACATTTATACAGGCTATCAAAGTAATGAGTGGAATACCTTTGAAGGCTATGACACCATTACGGATACAGGAACCACTGGCACAGATACCATCGTCGCCAAAGGTACGGGTAATGTTGATATTGGTCTCAAGAGTTTTGGGGTTAATAGTGGCATTGAAAACATCGACGGGACAGGAGTAACAGGAAAAGTCACCATTGTCGGTGATTGGAGTGACAATACCCTCGACTTCTCTAATACTGCTTTTGTCGGTGACAATATCCAAATCAATGGCTATTGGGGGAATGATAATATCACCGGTAATGCTGCCAATAATTTGATTATTGGTGGCGGTGGTGAGGACAAACTTAACGGTGGTAACGGTTCCGACCAATACATTTATACAGGCTATCAAAGTAATGAGTGGAATACCTTTGAAGGCTATGACACCATTACGGATACAGGAACCACTGGCACAGATACCATCGTCGCCAAAGGTACGGGTAATGTTGATATTGGTCTCAAGAGTTTTGGGGTTAATAGTGGCATTGAAAACATCGACGGGACAGGAGTAACAGGAAAAGTCACCATTGTCGGTGATTGGAGTGACAACACCCTCGACTTCTCTAATACTGCTTTTGTCGGTGACAATATCCAAATCAATGGCTATTGGGGGAATGATAATATCACCGGTAATGCTGCCAATAATTTGATTATTGGTGGCGGTGGTGAGGACAAACTTAACGGTGGTAACGGTTCCGACCAATACATTTATACAGGCTATCAAAGTAATGAGTGGAATACCTTTGAAGGCTATGACACCATTACGGATACAGGAACCACTGGCACAGATACCATCGTCGCCAAAGGTACGGGTAATGTTGATATTGGTCTCAAGAGTTTTGGGGTTAATAGTGGCATTGAAAACATCGACGGGACAGGAGTAACAGGAAAAGTCACCATTGTCGGTGATGGGAGTGACAACACCCTCGACTTCTCTAATACTGCTTTTGTCGGTGACAATATCCAAATCAATGGCTATTGGGGGAATGATAATATCACCGGTAATGCTGCCAATAATTTGATTATTGGTGGCGGTGGTGAGGACAAACTTAACGGTGGTAACGGTTCCGACCAATACATTTATACAGGCTATCAAAGTAATGAGTGGAATACCTTTGAAGGCTATGACACCATTACGGATACAGGAACCACTGGCACAGATACCATCGTCGCCAAAGGTACGGGTAATGTTGATATTGGTCTCAAGAGTTTTGGGGTTAATAGTGGCATTGAAAACATCGACGGGACAGGAGTAACAGGAAAAGTCACCATTGTCGGTGATTGGAGTGACAACACCCTCGACTTCTCTAATACTGCTTTTGTCGGTGACAATATCCAAATCAATGGCTATTGGGGGAATGATAATATCACCGGTAATGCTGCCAATAATTTGATTATTGGTGGCGGTGGTGAGGACAAACTTAACGGTGGCGGTGGTGAGGACACTCTTATCGGAGGATTAGGGTCAGATCAACTAACGGGAGGTGAAGGTCCGGACTGTTTTATCTTCAACACCGTTGATGAAATCGGTCAAGGTGCAAACCAAGACAATATCCTCGATTTCAATACTGATCTTGATACTATTGATATCTCTGGCATTGATGCCAACTCCCTCAACGATGGTAATCAGAGTTTCACGTTTATTGGTGCCTCGGATTTTTCAGGTCAAGCGGGACAACTGCGCTTTTACGGCGGTCTCCTTTGCGGGGATACCAACGGCGATGCAGTCAGCGACTTTCAATTGGCGGTCGCTGGAGTGTATAGTTTACCTGTTACCAATATAGTGCTGTGACATCCTCTGGTTTAAGGCAATAAGCTCTTACTGTATTTAACTGAGTGTCAGCAGAAGTGCCATCGCTAAAAGCGAGGGACCTCTGCTGATACCAAATTAAATTGTATTCAGAGCAGATAAGTACCTAGGCAAAATTATTTACACATGACGATCATTGCCCCGTAAGGGTTTTAGCTCGATCGGGCAGGTAATTAATTTTGCATGACTACTTAAAGCATCAAGGATGAAGGGAAATTCCGTGAGAGAAGCAACCCTCCGGGGTGTTACTTCTTAAACAATTTATCTACTTTGACTTCTAGTTCCTCTAAAGTCTTAAAGTGCCAATTACTCATTACTCAATTGGGAAACCGGGTATAACAGTATCGATTAACGTCATTAACTTCATGGTTTCGGCTAAGGTTACTATTATCATAAGGATAGTGTAATATGTCCTCGTCTGATAAGGTGCGTCCCTTGCGATCTTTTAACCATAAAGACATCTTCACCCCAAACAGGTTCGACATCGCAGAAATCACCATCCGATGAGAATGGCGGTACATCCCACTCAAGACACCGTTACGGGGATCTATTCGAGATCGAACTCACGATGTTGCATAACCACGAGAAACTTGATATATTGGCAGTTGATAAATATTATTGAAAATTTACTGGCGGCATAAATATGTTATCAACTGATGTCAGACAAAAATCGATGATTAAGAGAATTGAGCAAGTTGTTTCTATTTTAATGGAAGATCGTCCTTTCTTTAAAGAGGAGCTTAATTATTCAGAAATAGTGAAACATTTGGTTGAATTATTTGAAAAAAATTTACCTTTTGAGGAATTTAACACTATGTCAGATGCAGAATTGAAAGAGCATTGTAGCTTTATTATGTCCACAGAAATCCTGTCAAAAATTGGCGGCGATTTTACTCCTGAACAAATGGCTATTTTCGATGAAGCAATTAAGCGTAAATAGGTAATTATGAGTTATTCGCTAGATACTAATTAAGCGTAATCTTGAAGTTTATCAAAAAATTGAAGATGTCAAAGCTCAAAGAAAAAGTATCTTTATCAGTTGCATTACTTATTTTGAAATTAAGAGAGTATTTTTGGCAGTTGCTGCACCTAAATAAAGAGAAAGATTTAACCAACTTTGTCAGGATTATCAAATTATTTTATTAGATGATTTAGCTATTTTAGAAAAAGCAGCCGAAATTCATGCTGATCTTAGATTAAGAGGATTACCCATACAAACAGAAGATATTTTAATTGCTGCTACTGCTATAGTTAAAAGTTTAATTGTTGTTTCTAATGACAGTAATTTATTGAGGGTTGAAGGATTAAGTTTACAGAATTGGGTAGAGTTATAAATTGAACCCAATCTTTAATTCATCCGCCATATTTTAATAGCTTGAATCAGTAAAGAGGTGTGTTAACGTAGTGTAACGCACCCTACAAGATCGGCGATCGCACTGGGGGAACCCTGAAATTTTCGGCTTAGTTGCCGGCAGCTTGCCGCCAACTCACTCCTCTAGATAAGTATTTTGACTCAGGCATCTTCCCCTTTTGAAACGTTGTGACACTTAGGGTGCGGAATGTGGGTTGTAAGTGATCAGAACAAATATAAAGATAAGGAGTCCATATATCATGGCAACAACGAAAGAAAATTACTACTTTCTTCATAACTTACTAGCAGCAGGAAAGTGGGAGGAAGCAGACAGGACAACATATACAATCATTAGTGGACTCGCTGGAGGAACAGTGCTTAGAGGATTCGATAATCGGGAGCATCTCACCTTTGCAATGAGCATAAATACTTAGTAGAAAAATAGGCTTTTCGAGGGTAATTCTTGTTTTAATTCTCCATGTACGCGGTCTTTAAAAGCCTCTATTTCGTTCCAAGACACGATTAAGAGTGGCTTTTAGGCTAAGTATAATTACTCATCGCGTAAGTGAGATGCTCCCCGATAATCGATAATCTTCCTTGTGAAGATTTACGGACTATCAACCAACTCTGGCTACACTATAGTCAGGGTAAGTTTGGCTTCAGTGTCCAGAAAGACATCTATGAGAGTCTCGGCGGTACATCTTTGCAAAGAAATCTTGAGAGTCTCAAGAGAAGTGAGGGGTGGAGAAGTGCATCGGATAAAGAATTGTATGAGTTCGACTATAATCATCGGATTTTGGAGAAGTTCGCTTATCGCGTCGGCTGGAGGAGGGAGAATTGGGAATACCCAGATACCTTTACCTTTAATTTAATGACAGCACCCCAAGGGCACCTCCCTTTTTCTCATTGTTTTGATGTTGGGGTTAACGCAGTGCATAAAGTTGCCAAAAGACTTGTGACCTGTAGTACAATTCGTTGAATAGAAAACAACATTGATAATGGAGATGGTGCGTTGCGGCGGATTATAAATTTGTTTTTTTTTGACAGAATTAGTGGCCGCCTAACGCACCCTACAAGATCTACTTTCTATTACTCCTCTAAACAATAATTCAAGATGAGAATGTCGAACATTGTAAAAACCAGCTTACTCAGTTTAACAATTTATAGCTTGATCAACCTTTTCTCCATAAAAACACAAGCAGAAATAGGCGATCCGAATGGTTCCAATAATCAACCCCAAACAGGCTGGACACTATGGCAACGTTGGGATAAATTAACCGATGCAAATATAGATTTCGGTTTCTCCAATATGGACTTAGGAGCAGGACTAGAATTACAGCAATTATGTTTTGGCGAAGTTGACACCCCCAATGCAGAGAAGAAACAACAAGAAACCTACTGGTGGAGATTAGATAATGACATCAATCAAATAGGTTCGGGAAACATACAATATGGCTGTTGGATAAATGGTCAATTCAAAGGCACTAATACTGTTACTGCCTATAACACCTCTTTAGGAACTGTTCCTTGCTTGCGCGTTAATAGTTCCGTGAAAAATGGCTTAATAATTTATGAAGACTCTACCACTAATTCCCGTCATTTAGGCATCGTTAAAAGTGGACAAATTGTTCAAGGGGAATCATTTCCTTTAATGATCTTTACCACCAATGATAATCTGAACTGGGTGGCCATAAAATCACCACAAGAAGGCTGGATATTAACGGGTAAAACCGGCATCAATGAAAATGTTTCTTTATGTAAAAACTAAAAACTTAACCTACGGAAAAATTGGGTTTATAGCTCCTAATCAAGAATTGAAAAATAACTTCTTATACCATTTTTCTTTATTGGTGGCAAGTATATTACTCTTTTCTTCTTTTCTGGGAGAGGGATTGGGGGTGAGGGTAATTAACCATCTCTGCCATTACTTTTGAAAAATGGTATTAGGTATCCCCCCTACCTCCTCTTTCAAAGGGGGAAACCGAAGGCGAGGGGATTGCGTAAACCGTCCTCTATTCCTTCAACCACGCCAAAAATCTCTCTACTCGTGCTTAGAAATTAATTGAATGGAAACATCCTTTCCCTAGCTGAAATACTATCGGTCTTAGAGTCGTTTCTAGCGTTGGGTTTCATGCTTCAACCCAACCTACTTTGAAGCGCACCGCACCACAGGAGGAGTGTAAAGTCAACTATTTTGGCGAAAATTAATCTTTTTTACATTTATTTAGGGATAATGGCAGTTAGTTACTGTAAGGAGGGGCGGTAATTTTTCCCGTGTCAATATCAAAATTAGGAGAAAGTGGCCTAATATATATATGAGGGTGCTTATTTCCTATTAAAAACCGCCAACAACCCAATGAAAACTTTAAATCAGAATCCCTGGCAAGTAGAGGGAGGAGAAACCCTGCCCCTACTTTACGAAATTGATCAACATCTTTGGTTAGAGGAAACAATAAAAATCCTCAAGGAAAATCGCTTAGATGAATTAGATATAATCCATTTAATTGAGGAATTAGAAAGCTTGAGTAAAAGAGATAAAAACCGAGTCAGTAGCTTACTTGAACAAGTAATCAGGCATTTATTACTTTTACAATATTGGACAACAGAAGCAGAAATAAATGGGAATCATTGGCGAGCGGAAATTATCAGGTTTCGCACGCAATTAAGAAAATCTTTAACAGCAAATTTACAGAATTATTTAGCTGAGGAATTACCGATAATCTATCAGGATGCTTTCGATTATGTTCAACAAAAAACTGGTTTTTTTGGCGATTTTCCCTCAGAATGCCCTTACAGTTTAGAACAGTTATTAGATAAAAATTGGTTCAACTGTGAAGATTAGACATTAAAAATGATAAAATTATCAAGGAAAGCCGTTCTCAAACGATGGGTTTTTTAACCGAAATTTGCGATAATAAGATGCGCTTAAATTATCCACTGGGCATCAATGCAGATTTTTAGTTCTTTTGTCTCATCTACGGCGACTTTTGCCGAATTATCCCTAGAAGCGGCTAAGGCCCCTGTTGATACCCTCACCGGTTGGTCATTAGAGGATCGCGATCCGCAAGTGATCGAAAAATTTGTCCCCCTTCTGGATTGGTTTTATCACCATTATTTTCGCGTCGAAACCGATGGTTGGGAAAATATTCCCCCCTCAGGACAAGTATTATTCATCGGCTCCCATAACGGCGGTTTAGCGGCTCCCGATATGTTTATGATGATGTATGATTGGTTTCAACGCTTTGGCAGCGATCGCTTAGTCTATGGTTTGATGGATTCGCGAGTCTGGCGATTTTTCCCACCCCAAGCTAGTCTAGCGACCCAAATGGGGGCCGTTCACGCACATCCGAAAATGGCGATCGCCGCTTTGGATAGTGGCGCTAGTGTCCTAATTTATCCCGGAGGTGCTACGGATGTTTTCCGTCCCCACAGTTTAAGAAATAAAATTCATTTTGCCGGTAATCAAGCTTTTGTTAAACTAGCTTTACAGTACGAAGTGCCGATTATTCCCGCCATTTCCCACGGCGCTCACTCGACTCTGTTTGTCCTCGACGATATTTATCCTCAATTAAAAGAATTGCATAAACAGGGTATGCCTTGGCCTTTCGGTATTGACCCCGGGACCTGTCCCATCTATTTCGGTTTACCCTGGGGACTAGCTATCGGTCCCTTGCCGAATATTCCCTTACCCGTACCGATACATACCCGGGTTTGTCCCCCAATTATTTTTGAACGTTACGGCAAAAAAGCGGCCCGGGACCGCCGTTATGTACGCGAATGTTATGAGAAAGTCTGTTATTTGATGCAGCAACAACTCGATCAATTAGTGGCGGCCAATTCTCCCTGATACTATACAGGAAAGTGGGGACAGAGCGATTGCGCTTGAGGATTGCTGCGGTCAGATTAACCCGCTTGTGAGATAATGAAGTGTTTTGAGCAAAGTTATCAGTACAAAGTTTTCTCTTGAGATTTGACGATTATTTGGGGAATGCAGAAAATTATGAAACTATTACCCGCAGAATGCCAGCATTTACAAGACAAAGTAGCCATAGTAACCGGGGCCTCGCGAGGGATCGGCAAAGCGATCGCATTGGAATTAGCCAGCCAGGGTGCTACTGTAGTGGTGAACTATGCTAAATCTAGCAGTGCTGCCGATGCCGTTGTCGAAGAAATTACCGCGGCCGGGGGAAAGGCCATAGCACTACAAGCAGATGTGGCTAAAAGCGAAGAAGTGGATAATTTAGTGGACAGTACCAAGGAAAAATTCGGTCATATTGATGTCTTAGTTAATAATGCTGGTATTACCCGGGATACCCTAATGTTAAGAATGAAATTAGAAGACTGGCAAGCGGTCATCGATCTCAATTTAACCGGGGTTTTTCTCTGCACTCGTGCCGTCGGTAAATTGATGTTAAAACAGAAAAGCGGCCGCATAATTAACATCACTTCTGTATCCGGTTTGATGGGTAATCCGGGTCAATCTAATTACAGCGCCGCTAAAGCCGGTGTTATCGGTTTAACGAAAACTTTAGCCAAGGAATTTGCCAGTCGAGGCATCACTGTTAATGCCGTGGCCCCCGGCTTTATTGAAACTGATATGACTCATGACCTCAAAGCAGATGAAATTCTCAAATATATCCCCCTCTCCCGTTACGGAAAACCGGAAGAAGTCGCCGGGATGGTGCGTTTTTTAGCCGCCGATCCCGCCGCTATTTATATCACTGGTCAAGTCTTTAACGTCGATGGTGGTATGGTTATGGCTTAATTCAGTTATCAGTTATCAGTTATCAGTTATCAGTTATCAGTTATCAGTTATCAGTGATCAGTGATCAGTTATCAGTTATCAGTTATCAGTTATCAGTGATCAGTGATCAGTTATCAGTTATCAGTGATCAGTTATCAGTTATCAGTTATCAGTTATCAGTTATCAGATTAAAGTGATAAGTTTTAGGTTTTAAATGATATTATTCACCGAGCAGTTATCAGTGATTAGTTATCAGATTAAATTTTTAAGTTTTAAGCTTTAAATGATATTATTCACCGATCAATCTTCACTAATTACTGTTTACTGTTCACTGATTACTGCTCACTGATTACTGCTCACTGATTACTGATTACTGTTCACTGATTACTGAAAATGACTTACTGTTTAGGAATTATCAATCGTTTTGGCATTGTTATGGGGGCAGATTCTCGCACGAATGCGGGAGTCGATTATATCTCGGCCTATCGGAAATTATTTGACTTTTCGGTGTCGGGAGAAAGGGTAATTATGGTCTGCACATCGGGGAATTTATCGATTAGCCAAGGAGTGATTCACGAACTAAAAAGAGATCTGCACAATCAAGAGGATAAAAGTCTTCATTCTCTGAATCATCTCTACGATATAGCCCACTATATCGGTGATAAAAGTCGTCAAGTACAAGCTAGGGAAAGGACTTGGCTAGAAAAAGATAATATTGATTTTCAATGTAACTTTATTCTTGGGGGACAAATTAAAGGAGAAGAACCGCAATTATTCCTGATTTATCCCCAGGGAAATCATATTCAAGCCACCAAAGAAACGCCCTTTTTACAGATAGGTGAAACTAAATACGGTAAACCGATTCTTGATCGCACCATTACCTATGATACACCCCTAGAGGAAATGGCCAAATGTGCCTTACTTTCGATCGATTCGACCATGAAATCGAATATTTCCGTCGGTCCACCTATCTATTTGAGTATGTATGAAGCTAATAGCCTAAGCCTACGTCATAAGTTACAATTGCGTTTGGGAGATCCCTACCTAGCTAAAATGCGGAAACTCTGGGAAGATTACGTCCGGCAAGCTTTCGAGGCTATGCCCAATGTGGAATGGCATTATACCGATGAAGATCCCAAAGAAGATATCATAATAGATTAAGTAACTCTTTGTGAATTAACTTTACAACTCGATGATCATTGTTACCTTGATGTTGGCAGGTAGTCTAGCTTGGTTTTTTAGCACCCTGGCTGGTGGGGGTAGTCCCCTGATTCTACTCCCCGTTTTAGGTTGGTTTCTCGATGCTGCCGTCATTCCTCCGGTTTTGACCACGGGGATGCTAATCGGTAACGTCCAACGCATGGGAATGTATTGGCGCGCCATTGACTGGCCCTCGACGGTGTGGTATTTACCTGGGGCAATTATGGGATCTACCCTCGGTGCTTTTGTCTTTGCCCATTTACAATTCAAATGGTTGCCGCTAGTTTTGGGAATCTTTCTGGTTTTATCCTCGCTTAAACAATTATTTCCCCAACAAGAAAATCCTTTTTTTGAGATTAAAACTTGGTATTTTATGCCCTCGGGATTTATCTACGCTTTCTTGTCAGGATTAGTCGGTAGTACCGGCCCGATGATGAACCTGTTTTATATTAACTATGGGCTAGTTAAAGAACCAATGGTGGCAACGAAATCCGTTCACATGGTCGTAGTTCATGTGGCGAAATTAATCGCCTACGCAGCCTTTGGAGTTTTACATCTGCCTTTTCTCGGTTACGGTTTATTGTTAGGATTAGCGGCCTGGCCGGGCAATTGGTTAGGACAAAAAGTTTTAGAAAGAATGAGTCCCCAGCAATTTAAACAAGCAGTGATGTTATTCGTTTCAATGAGTGGCCTATTGATGATCTGGCGAGAACGGGGCATCGTCTTTTAAAATTTTGCTGACAAGGGGACAAATTTTGCTAAAATACTAGATGAAGGTGATTTGTACTAGCTTTGTGTAATACGCCGATAACCGTTAAATTTGCTCCTTGATTAACCCCGCAGCTGAAAATGACAGAAACCGCCAATTTTACCCTCGAACAAGGTTTAGAACGCTACCAACAGGGAGAAAGCGCCGCCAGTTTATTGCCGGAATTTAAACAATTAAGCGATCGCAGTCCGAAAAATGCCGCCGTTTGGTCCTGTTTAGCTTGGTTATATATGCTCACCGATAAACCGGAATTAGCCCTAAAAGCCGCCCAAAAAGCCGTTAAACTCGATAAAGTTTCCCCCCAAAACCGGATCAATTTGGTTTTAGCTATGTTAGAAACCAAAACCGCCGGAGTTAGAGAACATATCGAACTGGTGCAACAATTAGTTAGTTTAAACAAAGAAGTTCGCCAAGAAGTGGATGAAAATATCGCTGATGGTTTGGCTAGAAAACCCGATTGGAAAAGTTTAGAACGCGTCAAAGCTTGGTTAAATGAATAAGAATATGGAATTATCAAAACAGTTATTACTCGGCTTAAAAGCCAATGATTTTCGGCATCCCATCGACCTAGAGGCCACTAACTCCCTTAAACAGTTGCCTGGGTTAGATATAGCCGTGAGAAGTTTGTTAGGTTCCGTCGCTGAGGAATTCTTTTACTTAAATAATATTGCTGCTAGTGTTTTGGTGGGGGAAAAACAATTACCCGACCTGCATAATCTCCTCCTAGAAGCTTGCCGAATTCTCGACTTAGAACCACCTCAATTATACATTCAACAAAACCCCGTTCCTAACGCCTATACCTTCGCCATGCGCGGCAAAAAACCGTTTATGGTGATGCACACTTCCCTAATTGAAATGCTGACTCCCGCAGAAATTCAAGCGGTAATCGCCCACGAATTAGGACATCTCAAATGTGAACACGGCGTTTATCTGACTTTAGCCAATATTATGGTCCTAGCGGCGGGATTACTGCCCAATTGGGGGACAATGTTAGCACGATCCCTACAGGAGAGAATGTTAGCATGGGTGCGCTGCGCCGAGTTTAGTTGCGATCGAGCGGCTTTATTGGCAGTTCAAGACCCAAAAATCGTCATGTCGGTGTTAATGAAGTTAGCCGGAGGTTCCCCCAGTCTGGCACCTTTATTAAATTTAGAGGCTTTTATCGATCAGGCCAAGTCCTACGATGCCGTCAGCGCCTCGGAAATGGGCGAAATGTTAAAGGGTTTGCAAACTCAACAGTTAACCCATCCCCTCCCCGTCCTGCGCGCGCGAGAAATCGATCGTTGGGCCAGTTCCCCCGATTATCAAAATTTGTTAAAAGGGCCAAAAATGGGTTATAATGATAAAACTAATGCCAAGGGCGAATGGCGAAATTGGTAGACGCACCACACTCAAAATGTGGCGAGGCAGCCCCTCATGTCGGTTCGAGTCCGACTCCGCCCATCAAATTACAGTAATTTCTGGCTATTATGGTGTTGATGTTTCATCCGACTAAATATTAATCTCACGCCGAGGAGTAGATTTTACTGTCTCTAACGTGAGATTAAAAAGTGCAATTAGTCACAGACTAGAGGATAAAGTCTGTTGCCGCAATCGCAGATAATCCACCATTGAGTTGAATTTGCATATCAACAGTTAAGTTACCATCTCCCTCAATTTCTGCCTGAACAATCAAACTGCTACCAGAAATAAAGTAGTTGACTTGACCGCCAATACCAATGGCACCAGTACCAACAAAAGTGAAAGCTTGATCACCCGCTATAGTAGTATTGGCATCGATCGCCGATAGGTCAATCTTATCAAATCCAGGAGTGAAATCTGTAAGTACGTCCCGCGCAGCACCGACCTGACTATCTGATACACTCAAGAATCGGTAAATGTCGTTACCCGCACCATCGGTCATTGTGTCAGTGCCGCTGCCACCAATCAGTGTGTCATCACCGTCTCCACCAGATAGACTATCATTACCAGCCCCACCGGTGAGAGAATTAGCCAGAGTATTGCCCACAATCGTGTCATTGAGGCTACCACCAATGACATTTTCAAAGGCAGTGGCACTAGCTAGGGTGAGAGTGAGATTTCCAGCGGTGACGGTTTGGGCGGCGGTACTGCCGAGATTGAGGTTGATGGTTTTAGTTGTGGTCGCCGCGAAGTTGAGGGTATCGATTCCAGAGGCATCAATTAGGCGATCGCTACCCAAGACCAGATCCGTGTCGAAGAGGTATGTGTCATTATTAGCCCCACCATCAAGGGTGTCGTTACCAGCCCGACCGTCAAGGCTATCATTACCAGCCCCACCGGTGAGAGAATTAGCCAGAGTATTGCCCACAATCGTGTCATTGAGGCTACCACCAATGACATTTTCAAAGGCAGTGGCACTAGCTAGGGTGAGAGTGAGATTTCCGGCGGTGACGGTTTGGGCGGCGGTACTGCCGAGATTGAGGTTGATGGTTTTAGTTGTGGTCGCCGCAAAGTTGAGGGTATCGATTCCAGAGGCATCAATTAGGCGATCGCTACCCAAGACCAGATCCGTGTCGAAGAGGTAAGTGTCGTTATCGGCCCCACCATCAAGGGTGTCGTTATTAGCCCCACCATCGAGGGTGTCATTACCTGAACCACCTTGAATATTGTCGCTGCCCGCATTACCTAGAAGGCTATCGCTGCCCCCATTACCATACATTAGATCATCACCAGCACCACCGTCAGAAGTGTCATTACCGTTATCAAGAACGATATTATCGGCGAGGCCAGTACCGTTAGTTATGTTATTGTCTAAGAGATTGCCGTCAAATATATCGGAAAAAATCGGGTTCATTGTCTTTCTTATGTCCTAATTAACTGTATTTCAGGGGAACGAAAGCTAGGGAACAATGGCTCTTCGTTACTTGTTATGGTTCGATAGGGGGGCATAAATCGACTAAATCCTTATCTGGCAAGAGACTTAATTGATTAGTTCGCTCTAGATAAAAAACAATTGACAAAAATCGCTAAATGCCTTTCTATATAAGGGTTCCATCCCTTATAACCCCCCTCCATTGCATAACACAAACCGAAGAGCCGGAACAATCAAAAAATTAAATTGGCTCAAGGCCACTTTACCTTAATCTTGCGACTGATTAAAGGTAAAGAATTGAGGACGCATTACCGCCTCTCCACCCAGCCCTAGAGATGGAAACATCTAGATTATGTCAGGGAACAACTTATGGAACAGGCAAGAGTGGAGAGAACCTTGTATATTCTATTAGATACGAATGCCGCCATTATACAGCAAAGAATAGCCAAAAAGTAGTTAGCAAAATAAATCTTAACATTGCCTGAGTTCGGGTTAAGCAGATTATCGCCGCCCATGAAAATATTCTGATTTACGAATTTGCCTTATTTCTGAACTTCCCCCCTATAAATATAGTAGCTATGCCTAAAAGTCTTACAGAGCTTGAGCTAAAGCAATGTAAAACCAATAAACTACTCTAGATACAGTCAACGGTACAGCCATACTTACCACTTCCCACTGACAGAAGAGGGCTATAATTAATCTTAATAGACAGTCGCTCGAGAGCAACAATATGTTAAATGCAGTGGAATTTAAAGCCAAAATCAAACAAGGTATCATCGAAATTCCCGAAGAATACCAACAGGACTTGAAGGAAGACAGCGAAGTTCAAGTTATTGTGATCAAACAAAATAAAAAAGTGTCAACCACTGGAATCATTGCCCAATTAACTCAAAATCCCGTTGCTGTTAAAGGTATTCGTAAATTAAATCGGGAAGAAATTCATCAGCTATAATTATGACCAATTCTCTTTATTTTTGTGATTCTAATATCTGGCTATACCGTCTTTTAATAGACCCAGAGTGTAACGATGCTGCAGAAAGGCGAAAACGCAATCTAGCGGCCGCTTTAACTAGCAGGGAAAATATCTTAATCAGTACGCAAATTATTAATGAAGTTTGCGCTGTTTTATCCAAAAAAGCTAAAATAAGTGAAGTTCAAATTAGACAAATTATTCAAGAATTTTACGATGGATGTCTTGTTATTCAACTTGATCGCAATATTATTTTAAGAGCCTCTGAACTCCGCACTCAATACAGTTTTTCTTTTTGGGATAGTTTAATTGTAGCTAGTGCCTTAGCAACCGATGCTAGTCTTCTTTACTCTGAAGATATGCAGGATGGGTTAATAATATCCAATCAACTAACTTTAATTAATCCCTTTCGATCGAGTTGATTATCAGTGTGATATTATTAAATTACTCATTTAATCAATAGTGATGAATAGGCAACAAAAGCGAGTTTTATCCCTATTTTCTGGCTGCGGGGGAATGGACTTAGGATTAGAGGGAGGTTTTTGGGTACACCAAGACTGTGTTAATGAAAATATTCATCAAGATTGGATAGTAGAAAGACGGGAACCATGGCTAAAACTACTGCGTACTTCTTTTGAAACTGTCTTTGCTAATGATATAACTAAAGCTGCCCATAATGCTTGGATTCCCTACTTTGAAAAAAGGGGTAAAACAAATGTATTTCACTTGGGGAGTATTGTAGATTTAGTCAAACAAGCAGAAAAAGGCGAGTTTCAGTTTCCCAGTAATATCGATGTAGTAACGGGAGGTTTTCCCTGTCAAGATTTTAGTGTTTCAGGAAAAAGAAAGGGGTTTAATTCTCACAAAAGTCACACGGGGAAACTGCTAGACGAGAGTGAAGATAGTTTTCAGGATAATCGCGGGAAACTCTATTATTGGATGAAGAGAGTTATTGAATTAACCTTACCTAAAGTTTTTATTGCTGAAAATGTCAAAGGTTTAATCTCTTTAGCTAATGTTAAAGATATAATTGAAGATGATTTTAGTGCCATTGGTAAAGATGGATATATAGTTATCCCTAAACTTCTCTTTGCTCCCGATTATGGAATTCCCCAAACCAGGGAAAGAATTATCTTTATCGGTTTAAATAAAACCTATTTAAAAGCGACAGCGATAGGACATCTAGAAAATAATGATATTTTTCCGCATCCAACCCATAAAGTTATTAAGCATCAATTAAATCTGTTTGAGTCAATATATCCTCTTAAAACTTACAGTACAGTGGGTCAGATATTATCAGGTTTAGAAGAACCAGAAGATGAGTTATTTGACCTCTCACAAAAAAGCTATTCAAAAGCTAAACATTATGGTAAAACTCAGGGACAAATCGAGGTTAATTTACAGGGTTTAAGTCCGACTATTCGCTCGGAACATCACGGTAATATTGAATTTAGGAGATTATCTTTAGAATTAGGGGGAAAGATAGTTAATGAGTTAGAAGCAGGGTTAAAAATGAGACGTTTAACTGTGCGGGAATGTGCGAGAATACAGACTTTTCCCGATGATTTTCAATTTGTGCGTCCACAAAACAAGGGAGATGAAAAATATTCACTTTCGGCTACGGATGGTTACAAACTAATTGGTAATGCTGTCCCACCCTTGCTTGCTTACCACATTGCTAGACACCTAGAACATCAATGGGATTATTTGTTTGAAGATATTTATTCAGTCAGCAAAAATTTATGTGTAGCATTGCCTTAATAATTGGGTGCATCTCATTTTTATAAATCTACTAAGTTGGGGTTTTTAAAGGGAACCTCTCTTTGAAAATTGGGCGTTACTTTCGATTTTATGACTCAATCCAAGCTTTTGGGGGGTTCTACCCCCCAAACCCCGGAGCGCATTTGCTTTTCGGTGAGATGCTTACACGCAGTTGTTAATATACTTGTACCAATTTAAGATTCACCAATAATTGCCGATTGTCGCTATTTCTGCAAATGTGAGATGCAGCCTTAATAATTTCTGCTAATAATGTTTCTATACTTGCCATGGTTTACTAATCCTAAATTGAGAAAACAAATTATAATCTTTTTAGATGAACGTAGGTTGGGTTGAAGTATGAAACCCAACGCCCGCATGGGTTACGCTACCGCTAACCCATCCTACAAATAATTGTGCCTCCCTACTTAATTGGGCATCAACTCCTCAAAATCACAACTTTACACCTCACCCTTAAGATAACTGCCATAACCTGAGTCCGGAATCAGGGAAAACTGCCAAATTTCCCTAATCCGAACTAACCTTGATTACAAAACCTTATGGGTGTGAGAATGTTGTTTGACGTTATCCTCCGTCCGCACCACATGAACAGCATTCAAGATGCGTTTTTTCTCTAGGGAAAAGTTTAAATCGTCTTTTTGGCTGCCCAAGGGGATTAACCCTTGCAGGTGGGGTTGATTTTTATAGGTGCGAGTGGCCGCAATCGCCCTTTCGACAAAATTCTCGCATAATTGGGCATTATCGGGGAAATTACTGGGTATTTGAGGATTATCGTCCTGAAAAACCTCTCCCAAAGCCATGGCGCGGGCAAATTCGTAGGAAGTGGGAATCCCTTTGACAATTGCCTCTAGAGCTGCCGAGGGAATCGGTTCTAACACCGCCACTTTTTCTAATTCTCCCTCCTGTTTGAGAAAACAAATCGCTAAACCGAATACACAATAATCATCTTTTGTCAAGTCAGAAATGTTTAAGAATTGTGTCGCTGTGGCCATTATTTTTATCCTGAGTCGCTCTTTCTTTAATCTTGCGGGTGATCAGCGATCGAATCAAGGTTTTTATTAAGAGATATGAAGGAGAAAAATTTAGCAGGGTTGGGCCGCGCTAACGCACCCCCAGACGGAAAAAACTGATAGCTGTTAGACTAGAAACCAGCAGATTAACTGATAAACGAGCTTTATGTCACCCACTCTACTCATCTCCAAAGAACTCCCCACCCTGAAATATAATCCTAGTCTGGAGCGCTTTGATAGCTCTTGGGCGGCCCCTTTGTCCACTCTTCTGGGACTGGGACGGGCTGCCGGGGCAACTTTTATCGAATTTTTCCTCGAAAGAGTCAACTATATCAGTTGTTTAGCCGAAGATGACAGCATCACCAGTCTCTCACCGAAACTATCTACAGGGGCAGGAATCCGCCTTTTTCGCGGTAAAGCTGATTGTTATGTCAGTACCAACGATTTAAGCTTCCAAGGCTTAAAAAATGCCCTAGAAAAAGGTTTATCGATTCTGGGTTTAAACCTACCCAGTCCTAACGCATATATTCCCGAAATCAATCTGGAAATGTTCCGGGATTATGCCACGGTCAAAAATAAAGATATTTGGCTGAATAATTGCAGTTCTTTGCGAGAAATGGGTGATATTCTCCTAACTGCTAACGTTCAACTCAATCAGAAAGCCTCTCACGTCCAATCTCGTCGCGCCGCTTATTTTCGCGATTGGCAAGAAATTTTAGTTGCCGCTAGTGATGGCACTTTTGCCCGGGATATTCGCCTCACCCAATCGGTGGGCTATAATCTCCTCTGTGCCGATGGGACTAATCGTTCTAGCATTGGTAAACGGGTGGGTAGTACCAGTAATCCCGATTTTCTGCGGACTTGGAATGCCGAGGAATCGGCGGCAGAAGTGGCCGAATCGGCGGGTAAAATGCTTTACGCTGACTATGTAGAATCCGGCAGTTATCCCATCGTCATGGCCAATGAATTTGGCGGCGTTATCTTCCACGAAGCTTGTGGCCATTTGCTAGAAACTACGCAAATCGAACAAAAAACCACGCCCTTTCTCGATAAAAAAGGCGAAAAAATCGCCCACGAAAACCTGACAGCTTGGGACGAAGGATTATCCGATAAAGCTTTCGGTACTATCGATATGGACGATGAGGGAATGCCGGCCCAGCGTACTCTCCTAATTGAAAATGGTATCCTAAAAAACTTCATTGCCGATCGCACCGGTTCAATTAAAACCGGCCATCCGCGCACAGGTAGCGGTCGCCGTCAAAACTACACCTATGCGGCCGCTAGTCGGATGCGGAATACCTACATCGCACCTGGGGAATATACCCTCGATAATCTCTTTAATTCCATCGATAAAGGCATTTATTGCAAAAAAATGGGCGGTGGTAGTGTGGGGGCGACCGGGGAATTTAATTTCGCTGTCGAGGAAGCTTATCTTATCGAAAACGGCAATCTGACTAAACCCCTAAAAGGCGCGACTTTAATCGGTTCAGCTAAGGAGATTATGAATAAAATCTCTATGTGTTCCCAAGATTTAGGTCTAGCGGCCGGTTTTTGCGGTTCCGTCAGTGGTAGCGTTTATGTCACCGTTGGTCAACCCCATTTAAAAGTCGATTCTATTACCGTTGGCGGTCGTTAATCATGGCTTTAGTAATTCTCTACTATTTCCTCATCGCCATCATGATAGTGGGGATAATTGGCGAACTGCTGCCCGCTATCCCCGGCATGAGTTTGATTTTAATCGCCATGCTGGTGTGGGGTTTTGTGACCAAATTCGCGGGGATGGGGGTCGCTTTAACCGTGGCCTTTGTTATCCTTCTCCTCAGTCTGGGGGTGGAATTCCTCGCTAGTTATCTCGGTGCGCAAAAAGTTGGGGCGAGCAATTGGAGTCAAATCGGGTTAGTAGTGGGTTTATTAGCGGGAATATTCGGACTTTTACCCGCTTTACCCATTGGCGGCCCAATTATCGGCCTATTTATCGGTCCTGTGGTCGGGGCTTTTGTCGGAGAATACGCCTATCGTCGCGATTTGGAATTAACCCCCCGTTTGCAACAATCCCTAAAAGTCTGTGTCGGTATCGTCGTCGGCACGGTTATCGGTCACGTTGCCAAAGCTATGCTGGCCACGGCCGCCGTTATCGTCTTTATTGTCACCACTTGGCCCAATCTCTCTTCAGTTATCAGTTATCAGTTATCAGTTATCAGTTATCAGATTTGAGTTTTCAGAACGTAGGTTGGGTTGAAGCATGAAACCCAACGCCCGCTCATGTTACGCTACCGCTAACCCATCCTACAAATAATTGTGCCTCCCTACTTATCTAGCTTACGGCTGACCGCTATCAGTTATCAGTTATCAGATTTGAGTTTTCAGTGGACACTGTTAAGTGGCAAGTTCTGAGCTTTCTTTTCACTGATTACTGATTACTGTTTACTGATAACTGAAAAATCCTCCAACACCAAAAAAAATCTATGCCAAAAGTTGAAGATATCGCCCAAATCGCTAATTCTAGCGCCCAAGCTTTAGGAATTGCTAAATACGACATCTATGGTTCCTCGGTCGATGAAACCGATGTGGATGTGTTTCAAGGGGAACCCAAACAGGTACAAGCTTCCAATCGTTCCAGCGTTATCGTTCGCGTCTGGAATCGGGATAATCAAGTCGGTGTCACCTCGACCACCGATGTGGACCCGGTGGGACTGCAATTAGCCCTGAAAACCGCCCAAGAAGCCAGCTTTTTTGGTGTTAAGGAAAATGTCCCCGATTTTAGTCCTGCCGCCACCGCACCTACCACAGAAGTGGCCAGCGAAATGTCTAATCAAGCAGCTGTATCCACTCTCGTCGATAAGTTATTAGCCGCCGAAAAATCCCTACTAGCGGCCCATCCGGCTATTGCCAGTGTTCCCTATAACGGTTTGGGACAACAGCAGGTCAGACGTTTTTATCTCAATAGCGACGGGGCAATGCGTCAGGAAGCGCGTAGTTATGCCAGTGTGTATTTATACACCAAAACCGAACAGGAAGGCAAAAAACCCCGCAGCGCTGGTGCTTTTCGGGTTAGTCCGGGCCTGGAAAAATTAGATATCGATGGTTGCATCGAGGAAGCGATTACCAAAACTGTTAGCCATCTGGACTATCAACCGATTACCACGGGTAAATATTTAGTGGTTTTTGCCCCCCGGGCCTTTTTGAGTCTAATGGGAGCATTTTCTAATCTGTTTAATGCCCAAAATGTCCTTGATAAACAGAGTCTTTCTACTCCTGAATCTTTGGGAACACAAATCGCTGCTACTGCCTTAAATTTGTGTGATGATGCCCTCCATCCAGCTAATGTTGCCGCAGAAACTTTTGATAGTGAAGGCACTCCCACCCGTCGTGTGGAATTAATTAAAGAGGGGATTTTGAGTAATTTTCTCCATAGCACGATTACCGCTAAACGGATGAATACAGAACCGACTGGCAACGGTAACATTGGGTCAAAAGTAACGGTTAGTCCCCATTTTTATCACGTTTTTGCTAGTGCTAATCAACCAAAGATATATTCTTTGGAAACAGCAGAAAATGTGGTTTTAATTGATAGTTTACAGGCACTTCATGCGGGAGTTAATTCTCTACAAGGTTCCTTCTCTTTGCCCTTTGACGGTTGGTTAGTGAACAAAAATGAGCGCGTTAGCATCGATTCCGCTACCGTAGCTGGAGATATTTTAACACTGCTGAAATCGATTGTTTATCTGGAACCGGAAGCAGTTATTACTCCCAGTGGTGTTTGTCCCTACGTTTGGGTAGAGGGTTTATCAATCACGGGAGAAGCTTAACACTATATCGGACCAAAAATAGGGGGTATTAACAAGGGTAATACCCCCGCAAGATGGATGCTAATTTTATAGTCGTGGGTAAGGAGTGGCAAGTGCCGGGGTTCCAGAGAGG
Source organism: Microcystis panniformis FACHB-1757 (assembly GCF_001264245.1). Taxonomy (NCBI): domain Bacteria; kingdom Bacillati; phylum Cyanobacteriota; class Cyanophyceae; order Chroococcales; family Microcystaceae; genus Microcystis; species Microcystis panniformis. Next base: position 2,679,866 of record NZ_CP011339.1, on the reverse strand, counting down.
AAGTTTGAACATTATTAAGTAGTCGTGCAAAATTAATTTCCTAGTCGAGACTCCGAGACAGGAGACGGGAGACGGGATACAGCTATTAGGGATCGGATTTGAGTTTTCAGTTCACTGTTTCCTCACACCAGAAGTCTGACGGAGTAGTGGCTTAGATGTGTAATTAGGGTTTGCTGAATAAGTACGGGCGAAGCATTCGGATAGAAAATCTACCTTTTCACCGATAGGTTATTGTCCGAATGCTTCGCCCCTACAGGACGCGGGCCGATGAAGACGCAAGGTTTTGAACGACGATTCTCTCAAAATCTTGCACCTGTTTCGCTCGTAAAGCCCCAAAACCTTTACTTTGCCTACATTTCAAATTTATTCAGCAAACCCTAATTAATTGTGCTTAGATACTTAGAGGTTTAAAGACTGATTTGAGCCAATTATTTTTATTAATAAATAGGGCTTGCTGAATAAATCTAAAAATCTTGTTGAATAAGGCTTTTAGGCTTTTTTTCCTCAAAAAGTGCCGACCATTGGAGGGATCGGGGGTAAAATTCCTGGACTTTTTCCCTGAAAATTAGGTAACTGACTACCTCAAAATCGGTAAAACCCCACACCCCACACCCCACACCCTGCCCCCACGAAAAACTTTTTCAGCAGACCCTAAATATTTTACACAATTCATACCAGGTAAGCAAGAGGGCTACGGCACTACTACCGAATCATTAGCCAATTTCACTGCATCAGCTTCATCCCTTGCCACTGAACCAAATAAAGACAAAGACTTTACCCCCAGTTTTGGCAACTCTTTTCGGTGTGAGAGGAGGAGGCAGATTTTGCTGCCGTTTCCTCCTGATAGCTAAGATAAGATTAGTTTTTGCGGTAAAAAATCTTACTGCCTTGGTCACTGACAAAATGACAATTGCGGTAGGACCGCCAGAGAGATTTGAAAATCGGTTCTTTCGAGACGCGATAATAGTCTCCTAAGACGGGACGGATAGCCTCGGTTGCTTCTTGGAGATGATAGTGGGGAATAGTGATAAAAATATGATGGGCGACGTGAGTACCAATTTGGTGATGGATGGGATTAAAGATGCCATAATCGCGATCGATGGTAGAAAGCGCCCCTTTGAGAAAGTACCAATCTTGACCGCGATACCAGGGAATATCATCTTCAGTGTGGTGTAGGAATGTCACCAAGTCTAACCAAACCACAAAGACGATATAGGGCATGATGTAGTAGTTAAACAGAAACCAAAAGCCTTGGCTAATACCCACCCCGATTAATAGACCTAACATAAAGGTACAGCAAACGGTGCTAGTCAGTACCTGCCACCGTTCCGAGGGGCGAAAGAGGGGGCTTTCGGGCATAAAATGGGACCCCTGTTTATTAGGGGAACGACGGAAAAGATAAAGGGGGTAAACAAATAAAATTAGCTGAAAACGAGCTAATTTTTCGTACCAAGCCATATTGTTATACTGGGTTTCCGTGACGGGATACCAACTTTCATCGGTGTCGATATTGCCAGTATTAGCGTGATGGGTGCGATGACTGATGCGCCAACCGTGGAAAGGTACGAGAATGGGAGTATGACTGAGATGACCGATTAGGTTATTTAACCAACGATAACGGGAAAAGGAACCGTGACCGCAATCGTGACCGACGACAAATAAGGCCCAAAACATGGTTCCCTGCATAAACCAAAAAAGGGGGAAGAACCATGCTTGATTAATCTGGTAAGTTATCCAGTAAAGTAGGGTAATAATGCCAATGTCAAAAAAAAAGTAGGCTAAAGAGCGAAAAACGCTTGATTGGAAGCAACGGGCCGGGATAGCTAGACGGACATCCTGTAGGGTAAATGGCAAAAATTCTCTTTCTAGGGTAGGTTTAGATAGGGTTTGGGACACTAGGTTATAACTCAAGATGGATAACAGGGCAGTATTGACGAAAGCTTGAGTAGCTCAAGTTTTCTGTTTCTCGATGCGCTATCTTTTCTCTGTCTCAGCTAGGAGCGGATAAGACCGAGCGATCGAGCGAATTTCGTCTAACTCACTGGGATTTTATTCTAGGGCTTAATGTAACTTAACAAAAGCCCCTGGGGAAAGTTAATCAGATTCTCCCCCTGTCTGTCCGTCTGTCCCCTTGGGCATCCATACAATAGACTGGCTCTTCGGTTCGTGTTATCCACCCGATCAAACCAGACCAAGCAACGAAGAACCAAATATATTAACATTGTTTTGTCAGCAGATAAGTTTAGAGGTCTATTTATGGCAATAGCAACTTTGACAGCACTTCACGACACTGCGATCAAGAAATCGACAGAACAATCCAGTAAGCTACCCGATACTGAGAAAAAGATTTACAAAGCCGGACAAACCATCAGCATCGACAAGGTGGAATCTGCACCCAACGGACATTTAAAAGTAACCCTGAGTAGCGGGGCTGGTGTCTGGTATATCTTTGAAAAAGATTGGTCTCCTATTCCAGAGTCTATGGACCGAGTAGAAAGCAATAGTAAAGTTCCTGAACAAGCAGTTCAGATTATAACTGAGTTTGAAGGTTTTGTCCCTCATGTTTATAATGATGGCGTAGGAGTGGCGACGATTGGGATTGGAACAACTCGGTATCCTAATGGCAAACCTGTTCGTTTTGGCGATCCAAATATCACTTTAGCAACCGCTCAGAGTTATTTATCCCACGATCTTGAAAACACCGTAAATCACCTAGCTGCTTCAATTCCTTATTGGAATGAGATGAATGATAATCAGCGTTCAGCCTTGATTTCGTTTGCTTACAATTTAGGCGATCATTTCTACGGTAATCCCGGTTTTAATTCTATCACTTCTGCTTTGCGAGATAAGCGATGGAATGACGTACCTAAGATTTTAGAACTCTACTCTAATCCGGGTTCCAATGTCCATGAAGGTCTGCTGCGACGGCGCAAGGCTGAGGGTGAATTGTGGCAAGGTAAGGGGAAATTTGCTAAGTAAGTAGTTGTGTCTCCGGGGTGACATTTGCACCCCGGAGACACGGAGAACACAGAGAGATATTTATTAGCTACTGGAATTAAAGTATGGGATTATTTTTTGTTAGGTTTAAGCCAAATTTCTTGATGAGAACTCTGTTTTTATTGTTTATCTGCTTGTTTTGGGGCAAAACAACTTTTGCAGAAACCTTACAAACGAGAAATTTTATTGTCAAGATTACTAGAAATTGTCCTGAAGGAGAGGTAGTGTGCAACAATGTCTCCTACACTGGAACAAGTTTAAGAACCGCAGAATCCATTAAACTTACTGGGAGAACTGTTTATCGTTTGTGTTCAGATAGGGTTACTCCCTGTCAATTTCTCGGCTACGAGTTTATTAATGGAAGTTATCGTTACTTTGTCACAGAAAGTGGTATAATAAGAGTCTATAAAAACGGCAAGCTTTTACTTGAAGAAACTGGTTCATGGCAGGATTAATCGTTTAATCAAAACTGATTAAATTCTCTTTCAAGTAAGTATATAAGAATTGCAGGCGTTGTGTTTCACTTTCAGTGAGTTGGTCTCCTTTTCCTCGCAACTCAAAATATCGTTGTGTAGCTGTCGATAAGCGTATTGTTTTACCTAGTTCTTCTAAAACACTAAAATAACTGCCAGATATATTTCCCGCATTGAGTTGATTGCCATAAGATTTATTGTAAGTCTCCAAGACTTCCGTTGCCAAGTGTTTCTCAATTTGACCCGGTGCCAAGGTAATTCCTTTTTTGATATTAACAACAATGTAGGGACTTACTGGTTCATTACGAGTTGAAGTAATAGTACCATTCCGTTCCATTTGTAGGGATTCTAATTCAACTTCTTCAAAGAAAAAGGCATATGCTCCTGTCTGTAAGGGAGCTTCCCCAATGTTGGGAAGGCGGTTCTGATCGCCAGGATAAAAAGCAAATTCTACAGTTTTTACTTGAGGTCTAAATTCCGCATCTAGTATGGTTTTGAGAATATTATTGACTCCTTCTAAAGCTGCTGTTCCTAAAGCTGTAAAAGGAACGAGAAGGGGAAAAGTGCCGCCTACTTCACGAACAACTTCTTGTAATGCTCCTGTCACTTGATCTAATTTTGAGTCTCCTAATCCCTGACAAAAACTACTGAATGATAAATATAGTCTTTCTGTTTTCTTGTCTTTTTGGAAATCTTCAATAATCGCTACATTTTCTGCCCAAGTAGTAAGTAAATCATGGGTCAGTCTATTCATATTATTAATGTGATTGAGGTAGTGAGCTTTAATGATAGGTTTTTCTATATCTCCTAATCCTATCTGACTCATTACAGCAAAATAATCATTACCCCATTGTCCAGCTTTATACGCTTCTCTATACTTACTATAAAGTTGATGTGAAATAGTATTTATAGAGACTGTAAAATCTTCGGCAGCAGCAATTAAAGCATTATCATCTTTAAGGAATGGATCGAGTAATGGTCCGGGTTCCGTAATTGGTACTCTGCCGATGGTTGTGACTGTCATTTAAGCATCCTCCTAAGGGTGTATTTATAAAGTTTTACATGGCATCAATAGTTCCATCTGACACCTTTTTCGCCTCCCGTTTTCCATCCCTTGCCATTGCGACAATCAATATGAACGAAGCCCTTTTTTGCCCCCCAACCCAAGGCACCATACCAGTGTTGATCTACCCACTTTTGAAATTCAAACACATCTCCATGAGCAGGGCAAATATCGACCGCAGTTCCTCGGATATGCTGCGAGTTACTTACCCCTCCCACAGCACGATTGATTTGCTCAGGGCGATACCCAGAAGTGATGATAATGGGCTTCCCGTAGTCAGTGCGAATCTTCTCCAACTCTCGCATAATCGTGAGTATGTTATTTTGCAAAGTGGTGTCGTGCGGAATGCGTCGGGGGTCGTTTCGTAAGTTTTCTCCTAGAGTGAAATGGGGGGTTAAATGGGTGGACATATCACTCCAATCTACATCTTTCGGAGTCAAAATTTTGGGCATTTCCCTAACCACTTCGACTTTGCTAACCTGATCGCTAGATTCTGTGGCTGCCTTGCCTGTTTCGGGCTTTGCGGCTAACTCTTCCGTATGTAAAGATGTAGAAGGTAATTGTTTGATAACTTGACAAGCTTTATCGTAATAACGTTGACGATCCGACAGTCCGTTATAACCACCATTAACCTTTTTTGTTACCTCTCTAACAGTTGCACCCCGATCGCAAAGAGCATTCATGTTATTATTCTTCCACCAAAATCCAGCACTGGTAAAAGGATAAACCTGAGCGACATAGCTATGTCCCTGCATGACTTTTTGATCCTTGATAAAGTCTGCAAATTTCTGATAATTATGCCGTCCAGTTAATTGAATAACACCAGCACCTTTATATTTACGACCATCACCGGGAGAGGTATTTCCCAAATCTCGGCGACCTTCATAAGCACTACCACTGGCAATTTCTTCCATCCAACGCAGTCCTCCTGATTCATGGGCTGTTTGGCTGAGGAAATGTCTAATTCGTGGCACTGTATTAATTTCAAATCGCTGTAAACAAGAGTTTAAGTCATTGAATTGTTGATCACTCATTTTACGTCCATAGACAGACTCAGCTTGCTGACGAGTGACAAGATTAACGCCCTGATGCTGACTTGATTCTGGCGCGGATACAGGTGATAGGCCATTGTCTTTGCTAGATTTTTGCCAAGGTAAATTCCAATGATCCGACCAAAGATACCAAATGCCAGCACCGTAGTCTAACTCCACTAGGCAATGTCCGTCAATTTCTTCTGAATACTTGAGGACTTTGTACCCTTTGCCCGCAGGAACTTCTTTTTTCTCGTTTTCACCGAGTTCTGATGAATCAATAGGCTGCTTTTTCAGATAGGTTTTAGTAGTTGCCTTGATGATGGTATTGGGGGGCGCAATGACCCAATTTTCGGGTTCTACCTTTGTGGCTGTAGCTGATCTTTGAATCGAGCGGGTGGCTGCGGCTTTGAGGGTTCCTCTATTTGTTGAGGAGATGGCAGACATTCTTGATAATTGGTCAATGGCTTCCCGCGCTGAACCATTTTTACTGGACTGGGGAACAGATGATAGTATTTTGTGTTCCCAGGGTAAGTACCAGTGATCTGACCAAATATACCAAATTCCCTGGCCGTAGTCTAATTCAACGAGGGAATGTCCATCAGATTCTTGTGAATGCTTGAGGATTTTATACTCTGTACCCACAGGAACTTCTTTTTTCTCGTTTTCACCGAGTTGTGATGAATCAATGGGCTGCTTTTTCAGATAGGTTTTAATGGTTGCTTTAATCTTTGTATTGGGGGGAGCAGCGACTAAATCTGCCCGATTCTGGGTTACTGATAAGGTTGAGGTGACAGGTTTCGCCACCCCAGAAAGTTGAATTTTATCCAGTAAAGCTTTCCCGTTAGTCTGTTGACTTACCCAATCTTGATTTTGGATCAGCCAGTTTTTTATGGAATTATTTCCCCCATCTACTCCATCCCTTTCATACTCGTCAATAGCTTGTGCTAGTCCTTTCCGCTGCTCAACAGCAAACAAATCTTTTAAGATATCATCCCTTGATTGAGAATTGCCAAGGCCAATTCTGGCGATCGCCCGATTTATTTCGTACTTCCAGCTATCTTGCTCAGTTGATGCTCCCGGTATTCGTAGTTCGATGGCGCGATCGAGATAGGAGATGGCTTTGTTTAAATCAGGAGGCTGTGAACTGATATAAGCATAACCTAACTCTGCATTATAGGAGGCATTATTGTTATCACTGGCTACCAGAGCCTCAAAAATCGGAATTGTTCTATTAACCCGATCTTTAAACGTTAGAGTTCTCCTTCCCAAGCTACGGGCATCATGGGCAAGATTAAAAGCACGTTCTTTAACATTCTCACTAGCGGCTTCAAGTTTCTCTTGGAGTTCTGATAATTCGGATAAATTTAGCCCTTCTTGAATCTGTAGGTTGACTAGATCGAGGATGTGCTTTCTTTGTTCGAGTTCTTTTGCCTGAGATTCTGCTTTCTCTTTGGCCAGGTCAGCCGTTTCTATACGGTTAATTACCTTCTTTAATGCCGCATCTAGGATGGCTTTACCACCGTAGCCGCCCACCAATCCAGTGACAAAAATCGTGATTTCCAAGCCTGGATCGCCAGTTTTTCTAAGCTCCTGGGGTAAGAACTGATAGGCAATAAGTGACCCACCTATGCCAACAAAAATTTCTCCCAAAAAGCCGGGGTTGAGATTATTGGGATTTTTCTTACTCCAAGACGGCAATTCTAACTCGCCGTCAAGCAATATGGAGTAAAGTAACCCGCCTAATCCCCCAGCCAATACCAGACTTAGATAGATAGTATTTATGCCATTGAACCATTGTAAGTAACCTTGCAAATCGCTAATTTTGGCGGCATTGTTACTCGCAGAACTTGTAAAACTGATTAACTTAGCAAAGCCCAGAGCCATACCAAGTCCTAATAAAAAAGTAAGAATGAAATTAGTAGTCTTGGGAAAGGGGGGAAATGTTAGCGGAGGTTTTTGTTTTGCTTTGTTCATGAACTTAGACTCCAAAACTCAGTTTGTTTACTGTTGAAAAATTAGTTTTATTGGCAGGGATTAATGGGCTTAGATGACTCAATCTCGCTGTTACTTATACGTCAGAATTATCCTGTCCGTTGTTGCTATCGTTATTCAAAGAGCGGAGCGATTTACCTAATAAGTCTCCTAACTTACCATTTAGCAGTGATTGGATCAGTAACATACCACTGGTGGAAAGCATTAACTTGTTAATCTCTTCTCCATTTCCATTGGGAAAAGTATAGATATTAGAGTCTCCCAAAATCCCTGCTTGGGGGCTAATGCTTTGGCAATTTCAACAACCTGGGGTAAATTTTCCATTAATCGAGGCGCTAACTCCCGAATCATTTGAGCCGTGCGATCGGCATCCGTAGCCGGTATGAGATGGTAACGCTTACCTTCTGCTTCTGCCAAACGTTCGATAGTTTTTGCTTCGTTCTCCACTGACTCTGCGGCTATTTCCGCTTGCAGCTTCTGGCGTTTGGCTTGAGCTTCTTCAATTGCTGTAGTAACAGCTTCTTCTGCTTGGGCGCGTTCTATTTCTGTTTCCAGCCGTTCTTTTTCTTTGCTAATAATCGAGATGGTTGCAGCAATTTCTCCCGTTTCTATTGCTTGATTTATTGTTGCTTGCTTTAAGCGAAACGTTTTATTTTCCTCAATTAATTTTGTGTCCTGTAAGAGCTTGTTAAGTTGAATTTCAATCTCTGTTGTGTTTTTGAGGGATTCTAGTTCTTTTTTGTCGTTTAACTCAGCAATTTCGAGCTTTTTCTTTAAAGCTAATTCAGAGGTTTCAATCGCCTCCTGTAGTTCTTTTTCTTTTTCATTTTGGTATTTTTCTATAATTAGCTCATGATCAGTCTTCCTCTTTTCGACTTTTTCCAGTGTTTCTAAATTTTTCAAAGATGTTTCTTGATGTGTAAGCTCTTGATTTTCTAGTTCAATCCCTATCTCTAATTCCTTTAGCCTTATATCTCTGCCTTTCTCTAATTCCTGTTTTCGTATTGTTTCTTCCGTATCTAATTCCTGTTTTCGTATTGCTTCTTCCGTCTTTAACTCTTCCGTGCGAGTTGCCAGAATTGCCGGTTGAATAACTTTTGTCCTAGCTTCAACTGCCTTGGCATCGAAATAGTTGTCAGCAGTATAGTTGGCACTTTCTTCAATTTCACCAATAACTAGGTCTCTAACAGTTAATCCTAGAGGATTTAGGCAGTTACCAAGTATAGTCGTAGCCTCTTTTCCCACCTCTGTGCGATTTGTATGGAGATAGTCTAATGTATGTTTACTGGCACTTCCTCGTAAGGCGGTTTCGGCGCGTTTTTTAACAGCTTTCTCTACGGCTACGGTTGAAATACTGTCTTCTTCTACCCAAAATTTTTGAGCCTTTTGGTTGTCTTCTTTTGTGTCGGCAATATAGACATAAATTGTCGCTTGTACATTGGCTCGTAAATAATCCTGAGTACGAATATTTGATACTTCTATATCAACAGCAAATTCTTGGGATCGAATCGTGTCTGAGTCTGGTTCAGTCCATGCCTTTAAACCTCCAATAATTTTATCTTTTTGTGACCACAAAGAAACCAGTATCAAGGTGACTACAACAGTCAGTCCTATCGGCACTAAAGAGAAACTGCCGTTACTTGGCGGTGAATTTGATCGGGAAGGATCAGGGGAAGACTGAGCGACAATAACAGGCTCTGTTTGGCTGGGTTGTACTGCTCTCATATAGTAAAGATTCAGATCAGGAAATTCCAGCAATCTTAACATTTATGGTTTTCCAGTAGATAATAGAACTCTTGCAAATTAATTATATGTTATAATGATGGGTTAACTAATTTTCCCCAAAAAATTAGTTAACCAGTACATTAGTCCTGAATGAAAACTTGAAGTTTAACTTTTAACTCAAAACTCTTTAGATATGCTTTAATTTGGTTATCAAAACCTCTTTATTTAAGCAGCACAAACTATCTCAATTTTTATAATTGAGAATAAATTCTCCTTGACTTGATTAATCTTTAGGCAACTTTTAAGAAGCTGCTATACCTATCCCTAACTCACAGTTATAAATAGCCGCCAACAAGTTAACTCTTAAACTATATCTTCGACGACGATTCCGATATTTACAGGATAAGATTTTAAAGGTTTTGAGTTTCCTATTTATATGTTCAATGATAATCCTTTCTTTGGCTAAAGCCTTGTTATACTCTTTTTCTAACTCTGTTAATTTTCTATTTTTCGATTTCTTTTTCGGTGTATAACTATTACTATGGTATGCAGCTATTCCCTGATAACCACTGTCTTCTATGCTGGTAGTTAAAGGATGAAAACGAACTCGACTTTTTTTAAATAAACTAAAATCATGACCTCTACCTTTCCCACAAAAGACACAGATAATTTCCTCGGTATTTTGATCAGCTACTAATTGGGATTTTAAAGTATGATAACCTCTTTTACCCCCCAAAAAATCTTTCTGTTTCTTTTTGGGGCGTTCAATGGGAGTTTCCGTTACATCCATTACCGTTACGACCGGTATCTCTGCTTGATTGAGTAAAGCTTTTTTTCCTTTTAAACGGAAGTTTCCCGATTGTAAAAGCATTTTTTCCGTCTTATTTACAATCCGACATATAGTTGATTCTGATAGTTCCCAGCTTGTACCAATGTGAAAATATGTTCTATATTCTCGCCAATATTCTAACGTTACTAAAACTTGTTCTTCTATAGATAGTTTAGGTTTCGGTCCCCTTTTAGATGGTGAATTAGAGTCGGCTTCAACACTTTTTACTGATTCTACCATCTTTCTATATGTTTGTTTATACACACCGAAACGGCGTTTGAATTGTTCATCTGATAAGTTTTGATAATCCATAATTTTGCTAATAAACATAGCAAAATTATAGATGATTTCCTGACCTAAGATCACATTTTATTCTTTTTTCCACTTCAATCTAAGAATTGAGAAAAAAGCAAAACCTTATATTATACCATAAAAAAATTATGCAAGAGGTCTAATATGTTAACAAAAATTTGTAACCGTTCAGGGGTAGGGCTGTTTCATTTAACCCCATATTTCGCACTTCAGTCTTATTCTTTCTATGATAAGTTTAACTTATATAGTAGTGATTGATCTCTGTGTTCTTTGTGTCTCTGTGGTTCGTTCCACGCACTCGTCCGCAAGACCGTATCTTAGAATACATTTTACCCACCAAACCCGGGAGAGCCAACGGATTTAGTATTAGAGATAATTGGCTGTGAAAACCCAAAAAAAGGGCGAACAAAATTCACCCTAACAGACAAAATAATCATCCTACAAAGTACCGATAAACTGATCAATGCGATCAAATCCTTTTTCAATCGTCTTTAGGTCTGTAGCATAGGAAAGACGAATACAATCATCAGCACCGAAAGCAATACCGGGGATAGCAGCCACTTTTTGGGTTTCGAGGAGTTTCTGACAAAAATCCCGGGATTTTAAACCAGTTTGACTAATATCGATAAACACATAAAAAGCACCGTTGGGAGTAGGACAATTAAGTCTGGGGAGCGATCGCACTCGTTCTAAAATATACTGTCGGCGCTCGCTAAAAGCTTTGACCATTTCCTCGATGCAATCTTGGGGACTTGCCAAAGCAGCGATCGCACCGTATTGAGCAAAAGTGCAGACATTGGAGGTACTATGACTTTGGATCTTAGTCATAGCCTTGACAATTTCCACCGGTCCTGCTATGTAACCGACGCGCCACCCCGTCATCGAGAAAGCTTTAGCAAAACCATTGCTAATAATACTGCGCTGAAAGATTTCCGGACCAAAAGAAGCGATACTGCGGTGAATTGCGCCATCGTAGAGGATTTTCTCGTAAATTTCATCAGAAACCACTAAAATATCCTTTTCAACCACAATTTTTGCTAAAGCTGCGATTTCTTCGGGAGTATAGACAATGCCGGTGGGATTAGAGGGAGAATTGAAAACAAATAATTTAGTTTTCGGTGTAATTGCCGCTTCTAGCTGTTCGGGGGTGATTTTATACTGATTCTCTAGGCTAGTGTTCACTATAACCGATGTTCCTCCCGCTAACGTCACCATTTCAGGATAACTCAACCAGTAGGGTGCGGGAATAATTACTTCGTCCCCCGCTTCAATTAACGCCATGATTAGATTATAGAGAGACTGTTTACCGCCATTGGTAACAATCACATTATCGGCATTGTATGCTAGTTGATTATCCCGCAGCAATTTCTCGGCGATCGCTTTTCTTAACCCCGCTTCCCCGGCAGCCGGTCCGTAGCGAGTTTTTCCCTCATCGAGGGCCTTTTTCGCGGCAGCTTTGATGTGAGTGGGTGTGTCGAAATCTGGTTCCCCGGCGCTAAAACTACAGACATCTTCGCCGTTTTTCTTCATTTCCTTGGCCAGAGAGTCGATAGCTAGGGTAAGGGAGGGGGTGACTTGATTGACTCGTGACGCTAGTTTCATAGTATTTTACCCTGAACGGGCTTTTCTGATGACCTACACAACCTTTAGTATTGTCCATCACCTCGATTGTTCTGGGTGTTTTTTATATAATCTCCGGAATTGCGGCGCTTAGGGATGGGTGTGGGGTGTGGGGTGATGGGGAAGTGGGGTGATGGGGTGATGGGGAAGTGGGGTGATGGGGTGATGGGGAAGTGGGGTGATGGGGAAGTGGGAAGTGGGGTGATGGGGTGATGGGGAAAGTGGGGTGATGGGGAAGTGGGGTGATGGGGAAGTGGGGAAATGGGGAAGTGGGGTGATGGGGAAGTGGGGAAATTGAACTAAAACCCCAAAACCCCAAAACCCCAAAACCTGTCTCCTGTCTCCTGTCTCCTGTCTTCGTTATTGAGGATTTTTTCTTTTTGCGGGTTTTTGTTTGCTGGTAGGGAGTAGGGGAGCGGTTAATTTTTCATAGAGTTCAAAGAGGTATTCAATACGGTTTAATTCACTGGTAAAGGGTTGGGGACGATAACACAAATCAACGGCTTTGTCAAGTTTTTGGTGAGCTTTGAGCAAGTCGGGAGGCATGGTTAAAGGATCGTATAAATCCGCAAGGCTACTATCGGGATATTTTGCCCTAGTATCTAGCACAGCTTGAGCGCAAGTTTCAACGGTTTGTTTTTGTTTGTCGGTGATATTTTCTGGAAAAGGAAAATTATTATAAACAATATCTTTTGAGTAACGATAATCACTTTTTAATCTGCCACACACATATTTAACCCATGCCATGTGCATTTCAGAAGTTAAAATACCAAATAAATATAAATCGCCGTTCGGAATAGACTGACAAGTATCACTTACGATATTATCAGCAGTAAAAAAGCCAATAGGAATGTATTTTCTATTTTCTGACGTAGTTCTAGGTACAAGAATATAGTCTGATTTGGGTTGTGTGATTTGTCGAAATAAACAATGATAAGAATAGTTTCGAGTTGAAGCTGCAATACTTTTTGCTCTCAATTGCTTCACGGCTTCCACACGCTCCAAAATTTCAGGTATATTCTTTAGTTCATTGGGTTTAATATCGAGTAGCCACAAACACCATTTTTTGCCACCATTTAAAAATTCTCTAGCACTAATAAAAGGTCTAATAAATTTAATTAACAAAGGGTTTTTTGAGACAAGAGTATTTTTTTCTTCTTCAGATAAAATAAAATTACCTCCATCTGTTGGCTTATTTCCATACATCATATTAGGGACATTACAGAGAGGATATTTTCGATTAAAAACCAGAATATTGTTTGCATTGATTAAGTAAGGATTAATATTTTTGGCTTTTATTAAAAGCGGCTCACTGGTTATAGTCTGATAGTCGAATAGATATTTTTCATTAGCTTCAAAACTAGCAAATCCAATAATCACACAATGAACCGCAGCATTACCTTTAGCTTCATTACTCCATTTGAAAGTTCTATGGGCAAAATGAATACTGATATTAAATTCGTTTATTAAAACATTCCATAAGATAGATGATTGTTCCCCTTGAGAAATAGAATTAGTCGCCACTAATCCCACCTTAATTTTTGTGCTTTGAATAAATTGAGCAGATTTATAAAACCATGCTGATACATAATCCATAACCCCTGATCCAATGATTTTATCAAGAACTAGCTTTAAGTCTTCTTTTTGATCAAAATTTTGGTAATGATGCCCCACAAAAGGAGGATTCCCTAAAATAAAATTGAGCTTTTCTTTTGATATAACTTCCTCCCAATCAATCCGTAAGGCATTTCCATGAACAATCTTTGCCGCTTTCTTTAATGGTAAACGCACAAAATACTGACCAAAAGTATTACTAACTTTAATATTCATCTGATGATCAATTAACCACATTGCCACCTCAGCCACCCTCACCGCAAACTCATCGTATTCAATACCCGCAAACTGATTGACATCTACCTGAATAATGGTACTAATATCTGTTACTAACTGCCCCGTTTTATCTAACTCCTGTAATACCAAAATCTCTAAATCCCGTAACTCCCGATAGGTAATAATTAAAAAGTTGCCGCAACCACAGGCAGGATCAAGAAAATATAAATTAGCAATCTTTTTCTGAAATTCTAGTAATTTATTGCGATTGCCTTTAACCTTCTCAAATTCTCTGGATAAATCATCTAAAAATAACGGTTTAATCACCTTTTGAATGTTCTTCTCGGAGGTATAATGCGCCCCTAAATTGCGTCGCTCTTTTGGATTCATTACCGCTTGAAACATAGAACCAAAAATAGCAGGGGAAATTTTTCCCCAATCAAAAGCACAAGCTTCTAATAACATGAATCGCATCTTACTATCAAAAGCCGCTAAGGGTAATGACTCTTCAAATAACTTGCCATTTATGTAGGGAAATTGAGTTAAATTCTCATCCAGATTTTTTAATCTTTTTTCTTCTGGTGTATTCAAAACCTGAAAAATAGCATCAATGTGCATCGCCAAATCACTGCCATCTTCTTTGGTATGTAGATCGATATATTCCCAGAAAATCCCCTTATTAAAAATACCCGTATCATCGGCAAATAAACAAAATAATAAACGCACTAGATAAACTTCCAAATCATGCCCTATATAACCAATTTCTTTGAGGCAATCATGAAGTTTTCCCATTAACTCGGCGGCTTGAATATTGACGGGGTCTTCGTCTTTATAAACTCGCTTTTCGTAACCAGCAATCAAATCAAATAAATGAACGTTATCAACAAAATTACTTAATTCAAATTCCCATTGATTGCCCGAATCTAAATCATATAATTTAAACCGTTGAAAATCCGAGACTAAAATATAACGCGGTAACTCATGTTCCTTTAAATTGGGAAAATAATCCTTAGCCTGTTGTGTGGCTTTTTCTAAATCTTTTCCCTTCGATTTATGCTCAACTAAAATCGTTCCTTTCCAGAGTAAATCAATAAAACCCTGTTTATTATCTGCTTTTTTTATCGGTTGCTCAAAACTGGCTACCCTACGCCGTGAAATGCCAAAGACATGAAAAAAATCATTCCAAAAAGACTGAGATTCTGCTTTTTCTGAAGTCTCTCCTTCCCACTCTTTTTGAAAAGCGATGGCGCGATTTTTAATTTCATTCCAACTTAAAGGCATAGTTTTAACTCCTTATCTTTCGCCGGTTTGCTCAACGATACTAGAAAATGGTGTAGGGAGCCAGATGCAGTCAGCAAGGGATACAGATAGTTTCCATTTTAGGTGATTTTTTGGTAAACTACAAGGGAAGCTAGAAATTAGTAACGCCTTGAGAATTGTAGCCGCTTAGTTACCAATCTAGTTATTGACTCCAACGAACAACCTATCGCTATGTCCAAGACTCTCTACGAACAAGATTTTCAATTGTGGCTCGCAACAACAATTAGCCATCTACAGAAGCGGGAATTTGCTGCGCTGGATACTGATAACTTAATTGAGGAGTTAACCGAGTTGGGAAAATCGGAAAAAAGAACTTTAGAAAGTAATTTGATGATTCTTTTGGCTCACTTGCTCAAATTAAAAGTACAGCACAACGCACCGCCATCCATGAAAGATAGCTGGTATTGTTCTATTATTGAGCATCGCCAGCGAATTGAGAAAAACTTACGCAATACGCCTTCCCTGAAATCCTATCTAGAAACTGCTATCGAGGAAGCTTATCCAGATGCTCGTCAAGTGGCAATTAAGGAAGGGAAACTCGCTCAATTTGGTGTTCGGATTCCCCCAGAAAATGATTATCCTAAAATTTGTCCTTTCTCGCCAGAGCAAATCTTAGATGAGAACTTTTATGGCAATTGACTAGAGGAAATAGTTAGGGTTTGCGGCAAAAAGTTTATTGGTGGGGTTAGGAGTCAGGAGTCAGGAGTCGGGAGGGGAAGAAAAAGATGAACGTAGCGACTGTTTCAGTGCCTACTCGCTACAAGGAGCAGGCGCCAAGCAGAAGTGTTTAGCCCACCTAGAACGAGAATTAAAAGCTCTCTGACAGAGTCGCTTTCAGGGCAATCGGGATTTTGCCCGCCAAGTGCAATCAGTATTATGGCAAGCTCGACTTGCTTATCAGAATTATCAAGAAGGAAAACGGCTCTTCGGTTTGTGTTATGCAATGGACGGGGGTTATAAGGGATGGAACCCTTATAGAGAAAGGCACTTAGCGATTTTTGTCAATTGTTTTTGCTCTAGAGCCAACTAATCAATTAAGTCTCTTACCAGATAAGGATTTAGTCGATTTATGCCCCCCTATCGAACCATACCAAGTAACGAAGAACCGAATATTTTTATCCATCGTTGGAAAATACACGGAATGTTTCTGGATATCCTTTTCTACGGGGTGAATATACGGAAACTTTCTGCTTTTTGTCCTCTAGGGGTTGACTATTACGGAAATTTCCTGTACAGTAGCTTACTGGACTTGAGTAACAACTATTTTGGTATCTCAAGAAAAAGCTAACCTACTGAAAAAAGAGAATAAGATGTCCATTAGTGTCGTAAAACTTCACCCTGACTGCGTGGCTATCTTCAATGAGTTTAAAGGTAATGCTAATAAACCAACGCATGATTTTCTGACTATGAAGTTGGATGGAGTCAACATCGTTCCTGATTTGTGTCCACCGATTGGTACTTCATCTGAAGACCCTAGATTCGGGGATAAGGAGCATCCTGCATTTGATCACATGGTTAGTCATTTGATCGAGAAAGGTAGTGGATATGCATTTTACATATTTCGATATGACAAGGGAAACGGTCATCCCAGTAAACTTGTGTTTTACACTTATGTAGATGACAATGGCCCAGCAAAGACTAAAATGGCTATCACATCTTCCAAACAAGTCGTGGAAAAAGGCTGTCCAGGTTTTTCGCTTAAGATTCAGGCAAATTGCAAGGAGGATCTTTCATACAAAGTCGGTTTGGATCTTGTTTTAGAACGCCCGTAGGTTAGGGTAAGTGCGATCGCTGTTATCTTGTTGATTAAACTTTAAAATTGTCATTGCTTGGGATAGGAATGCAGGGGGCGATCATTTTTGGAATGAGCAATTTTTTGGGCATGGCGATCGCTTTTGGGGCAGGGGTAAGAGCGATCGCATCTCTCCTAGGCTAGAACGCCGATTGCCAAGGATGGTCAGTCAGCCCTAGATAGTCAACAGCTTACCCGAAAAAGCTAGATTTTGTAACAAAATTTAGTATTACTTAGGGCTGGCTGAATAATGGTAAAACCCTTTTAAAATAAGGCTTTTGACCTGTTAAAGTCCGATGTTAGTGCAAGAAAATAGGATTGGGACTTTCAAAAACCTTGCATTATCCTTCTTGTAGTACATCGCTTGGTACACAAAACAAGGGCAACAAAGCCTGAAACGACTGGCTACTGACGACCGGCTACTGACTCCTACCCCCAGGAAAAACTTTTTCAGCAGACCCTACTTAGGGTTAGCTGAATAAATCTAAAAACCTTGTTGGGTAAGACTTTTAGACTTTTTGTCAATCAAAAAGTACCAGATATGGGAGTGGTCGGGGGGAAAATTCCTGGACTTTTTCCCTGAAAATTAGGTAATTTACCCGATGAAAATGGGTAAAACCCCACACCCCACACCCGTTACAGTAGAGCAGGAAGTCGCCTTCCCACCCCCTGCTTCAAAACCGGACTTACGACTTTCGCCGTATCCGGCTCCTGAGTAACTAGGCTACTGTCATTAGTAGAATAATAATGGGAATTATTATTTCCTTGTCTATTCAACCCTCTTGGCTGTATCCCCACCAGACAAGATTGTTGGTTTTAGGGCGTATATGACCGTTGATTGTTGCTTAGACTTCCTAGTTACCCGTCCTTTGTCAGCATATCTTTGATATTACTCAAAGCCTTGGCTTTTAAGGACATCCTCTCCCTCTATTGACTTGCGGATGGTTTCCTACTGCCCCAAACGGGCAGAGTCAATCAGGGTTACTTCGTTCCCTATAACCATTGGTTGAACCATTAGGATGATACTGTCCACAACAGAGTAACGGGAATGCCTTACTGATAGTGGTATGAGCTATCAGCCCCAACTCTGTTAACTTTTGTTTCGAGCCTGTCAGCCTTTTGGCTCGTGGGTGTTGACGATGGTTAATTCGTATCTTCGCCCCAGGGCTATCCATAGGTTCTGGCTCAACGGGTTTCTGATTTAGGCTATCAGATACCGCTTTTTTTCCTCGCTCACTACCTCAGATGTACCAAGTCTAAAGCAGCAGGAAATGCCGTCACTCTAGGCATCTAGAGGACAGGACTAAGGTTATTACTAACCCGCACCTGTATGGTTATAAAGTTATCAAGGTACTACATTTACCAAGCGGCTAATCCTCTAAACGTCTTACTGTCTAGTTTCTAGCCAACGAATCGCACCACACCCTACACCCTGCCCCTAGGAAAAACTTTTTCAGCAGACCCTACTTAGTGCTGTGTATAGAGAAGTTGCGAATTGTTAACCCTAGCTTTGCTAGGAAAATAAAATGTGATATTGTGACCCCAAGGCCGTGAAAAACGGCCAGGTTTTCAGTTTTTTTAAACATCAGGTCGCTACATTCTACAGCTATTTTCGCTCAAAAAAAAACGATTTTCTAGGCATTTCTATGACTTATCTTGTTGAACATCCTTCTACAACCTTTTATTCCTATACCGATACGGGGGTCGATCCCCTGAAAACCGCTCACGGAGTTTATATCACGGTTCACGGACATTTTTACCAACCACCGCGAGAAAATCCCTATCTAGACAGAATTGAACGGCAACCGAGCGCCCATCCCTTCCACAATTGGAATGAACGCATCCATCACGAGTGTTATCGTGCCAATGCTTTTGCGCGCATTTACAATGACCGGGGGGAAGTGATCAAAATAGTCAATAACTACGAATATCTCAGCTTTAACATCGGGGCCACCCTCATGTCATGGATGCAATCCCATGATCCCGAAGTTTACCAACGCATCCTGACAGCGGATCAAAAAAGTTGTCAACGCTTAAACGGTCATGGTAACGCCATCGCCCAGGTCTATAATCATATCATTCTGCCCCTAGCCAACAAACAGGACAAATACACCCAAATTCGCTGGGGAAAAGCCGATTTTCAGCATCGTTTCGGTCGCGATCCCGAAGGAATGTGGTTAGCGGAAACAGCCATTGATTTAGCCACAGTGACAGCTTTAATCGATGAAGGGATTAAATTCACCATTTTAGCCCCTTCCCAGGCCCTGCGCTGTCGTCCTTTCCCTAGCGACCATGATCCCCATCCCCAATGGCACGCAGTGGCCGGAGGTCAAATCGATCCCACCCGTCCCTATCGCTGTTACATCCCCGATGGTCGTTATCTGGATATTTTCTTCTACGATGGTCCAATTTCTCGCGATATGGGCTTTAATGATGTCCTAGCCAGCAGTGATTTTCTCGTCGGTCGTCTGGGACAAGCAATTAAAGGGGATCATCGTCCCTCCCAGTTAATCAGCGTCGCTACCGATGGGGAAACCTTCGGCCACCACAAACAGGGGACAGAGAAGTGTCTTAGCTATGCTTTTACGGAATCTTTCCCTAAAAACGGCTGGACAGTCACCAATTTCGCCCATTATCTCAGTATTTGCCCCCCCACTTGGGAAGTGGAATTAAAACCCGTGACCGCGTGGAGTTGCGTCCATGGCGTAAATCGTTGGCAGGATGACTGTGGTTGCGGGGGAGGGGGAAATTACCAGCAAAAATGGCGTAAACCCCTGCGGGAGTCCCTAAATTGGCTCAGAGATGAGTTGATTAAGGTCTATGAGATTCAAGGACAGGAATTTTTCCGCGATCCTTGGCAGACAAGGGATGACTACATTGCAGTTATTTTAGATCGATCCCCAGACGCGATCGAACATTTCCTCGCCCTGCATCAAAGTCGCAACCTGAGTAAAAGCGAGAAAATCGATGCTTTGCGTTTATTAGAAATGCAAAGACAAGCTTTATTGATGTTTACCAGTTGTGGCTGGTTTTTTGAGGAAATTTCTCGACCTGAAGGTACGCAAATTTTGAGATATGCTGGCCGGGCCCTGGAATTAGCCGGAGAAGTGGCTGGAATTCAATTAGAAATGAATTTCCTCAGTCGTCTAGCTTTCGCTCCCAGTAACGTTAAGTTATATCAAGATGGGGCCGATGTCTATCGACAATTGGTCACTTCTGCGCGGGTCGATTTGGAACGGGTGGCGGCCCATTACGCTATTAGTTCCCTATTTACCAATTATCCTAGTCATCATCGGATTTATTGTTACAATACCCGTCAATTAGATTATCAAAAACAAGCGATCGGGTCTTTAACTTTAGCAGTGGGACAGGTGGAATTAACCTCGGAAATTACCCAAGAAAGTGAACATTTTGTCTTTGCTGTTCTACATTTAGGAGGTTGGGATTTTTACTGCTGCATTCAACCGTTTAACAGTCGGTTAATCTATACCAATCTTAAGGATCATCTCTTTGAATCTTTACAACAGGCCAGTGTTTCGACCATGATCGTAGAAATGGGGCGCGGATTGGGAGAAAACTTCTTTGCTTTACCCCATCTTTTTGCCGATGAAAGACACCGAATCATGCAGAAGGTGACAGCCGAAACTAAAAAACGTCTCGATCAATTATACACCCAAGTTTATCGGGATAATTACGGCATTTTAGCGGCTTTCCAACGGGATGAGCTGCCCGTACCTCAAGAGTTACAGGTAGCGGCCGATATTGCCATTTCTCACCGTTGTTTACAGGTGATTACTGCCCTAGAAAAAGATTTTGAGCAGCGGCAAGCAACGGAAAATAATCTCGATCAATTATTTGCTATTGCTAAGGAAGCCAATCATTTACACTGTCAATTAAACATCCCCGAAGCGCGTCAAATCTTAGAAAGTCTGCTCTGGCAATCTCTTGGGAAATTATTACACGATGGCGATCCTTTAACAGCGGAGGAGGATACTCGCTTAATCACCCGTTTAATTGAAGTTAGCCAACAATTAAAGCTAGGATTATCCCTCGATCGCTCTCAGGAATTATACTATTATTATTTCCATGACCGTCTAGTTCCTAATTCTTTGCGGTCTAATTCAATAGATGTTTCCTGTCCCTGGCCGATGACTCAATTAAAATGGTTATTACTATTAGGACAGGTGTTAAAAGTTGATGTGAGTATTTGGCTGTGAAATCAGTCAAAGGGTGGGCAATGCTCACCCTTTGATGATTAAGTAGGTTAGGCGATGATTGCCCTAGAACTCAGGTTAACCCAGAGACTAAACCCTTAGATTTATAATGGATCATAAGTCTCTCATCGAAGGTTTACATGACTATCACGCCGATTTATACCGCCTCAGCCAGCACAGCAAGCCAGTATCCCGATGCTTTTGGGCGTTTTGGACGCTACGGGGGCAAATACGTCCCAGAAACCCTGATGCCAGCCTTAAGTGAACTAGAAACGGCCTATAATCAGTATAAAGACGACCCCGATTTTCAAGAAGAATTAAATCAACTGCTCAAGGATTACGTCGGCAGACCTAGTCCCTTATATTTTGCCGAACGTCTCACCGCCCATTATGCCAAAGCTGACGGTACTGGGGCGCAAATTTACCTAAAACGAGAAGATTTAAACCATACCGGGGCCCACAAGATTAATAACGCCCTCGGTCAGGTTTTATTAGCCAAACGTATGGGTAAAAAGCGAATTATCGCCGAAACCGGGGCCGGACAGCACGGCGTGGCCACCGCTACGGTTTGCGCTCGTTTTGGTCTAGAATGCGTGATTTATATGGGAATTCACGATATGGAACGCCAAGAACTCAATGTTTTCCGCATGAGACTGCTTGGCGCGACGGTGCAACCCGTGGCCGCCGGGACAGGAACCCTGAAAGATGCCACCTCGGAAGCGATTCGCGACTGGGTAACGAATGTGGAAACCACTCACTACATCCTTGGTTCTGTGGCAGGTCCCCATCCCTATCCGATGATGGTGCGCGATTTTCACGCGGTTATCGGTCAAGAAACTCGTCAGCAAAGTCTGGAAAAATGGGGCGGTTTACCGGATATTCTCCTCGCTTGCGTGGGGGTGGTTCTAATGCTATGGGTTTATTTCATGAGTTTGTTAAAGAAACTGCCGTGCGTTTAATTGGTGTTGAGGCCGCCGGAGAAAGTATCGCTTCTGGAAAACACGCCGCCACCCTTACCCAAGGTCAACCGGGGGTTCTACATGGAGCAATGAGTTATTTATTACAAGATAGCGAAGGTCAAGTTATCGAGGCCCACTCAATTAGTGCCGGTTTAGATTATCCCGGAGTCGGGCCAGAACATAGCTTTTTAAAAGATAGTGGTCGCGCCGAATATTACAGTGTCACCGACAAGGAAGCACTAGAAGCTTTTCAACGAGTTTCCCGTTTAGAAGGGATTATTCCAGCCCTAGAAACTGCCCACGCTTTAGCCTATTTAGAAACTCTTTGCCCACAAGTAACTGGTAGTCCTCGCATTGTTATTAATTTCTCCGGACGGGGTGATAAAGATGTGCAATCGGTGGCTAAATATTTATCGATGAATGGTTAACCTTTAGCCTTTTCAGTGAGCAGTTATCAGATTTGAGTATTAAGTGATCCCCCCTGCCCCCCTTAATAAGGGGGGGCTGACCTACTTATTAAATGGCGGTTTCTTGCTGTCTTTTCACTTTTGATTAATTACTATTTACTGAGCCATGAAAATGCTACCTACTCCCCGTCTCATCACTGATAACTGCTTACTGTTTACTGATAACTGGTAAATCAGAGGGATAAGCTATTGTGCATCTAAATTTGATATTCGTTTTGAACCGTTCCCTGTTCCGGACTAGCTGAATTTGATATCCTCTTCGGGGTTCTTGAGCGGTTTCCCAGCTGCCTTAACAGATTTACTCTGTTCTGGTCTTAGAGTCGCTCTAAGTGGCACTTTCTAGCATATATCGTGCAAATGCGCTAGTATTTAACAGTAAAGCCAACCTAGAACGACGGGGTTTCTGACCCAATTTTTCGATGAAAATTCTTCAGATTGTTCCTTCGATTTCCCTTGTTTATGGTGGCCCCAGTCAAATGGTACTCGGTTTGTCAGCGGCCTTGGCGCAACTAGGCCAAGAGGTGACTATTATTACCACCGATTCCAATGGTGACACGGGACAAGCACCCCTAGATGTGCCTTTAGGGGTCCCTGTTAGTCAAAATGGCTATCAAATCTATTATTTTCGCTGTTCTCCCTTTCGACGCTATAAATTTTCCCTTGATCTGTTTACTTGGTTGGCTAATAGGGCAAAAGATTACGATATCGCCCATATTCATGCTTTATTCTCCCCGGTGAGCAGTATATCGGCTTCGATCGCTCGTTATCATCAACTGCCCTATATTCTCCGTCCCCTAGGCACCCTCGATCCGGCAGATTTGCAAAAAAAACGGCAACTTAAACAAATATATGCCAATTTTCTGGAAAAACCCAATTTAGCGGCGGCGGCGGCAGTTCATTTTACCAGTCAGCAGGAGTGTCAAACTGCCGAAAGATTTAATATAAAAACTAAGGATATTGTCATCCCCCTAGGGGTAGATTTTTTTAACCCACAAGCTTTACCAGTAACGGGTTTTGATCTTCCCGAAAATAAACCGATCATCCTCTATATGTCCCGTCTTGATCCGAAAAAAGGTCTAGATTTATTGCTGCCCAGTTTAGAAAGGTTGTTAGAAAAAGGCCTAGATTTTCATTTTGTCTTAGCAGGAGGCAATCCCCAGGACCGGGAGTACGAAAATCGGATTAAAAATCAGATCGAGCGGTCAATATTGGGCAAAAATACGACGATTACCGGATTTGTCACTGGAGAAGTCAAAAATAGCCTCCTCGCTAGGGCCGATTTATTTGTTTTACCTTCCTACTATGAAAATTTTGGCATCGCAGTGGCAGAAGCTATGGCTGCCGGAATTCCCGTGGTTATCTCCGACCGGGTGGATCTGCATCCTGCGGTAGCAGCAGCGGCTGCGGGATGGGTGACAGCTTGTCAGCTTGAGGATTTAACTAATACTTTGGCAACGGCTATCACTCATCCTGAAATTCGCCAACAAAGGGGGAAAAATGCCAAGGATTTAGTCTTAAATCAATATAGTTGGTCGGCGATCGCTGAACAGCTGTTAACTGTCTATGAAAATCTAGACAGACGGATTAAGATTTAGGCCATGAGGATAACCAGCACTAAAAATGCCAGTAGGGTTAAACCTGATTGCAGAAAGACGGGAAGCGCAAAAGAGTTCATAACAGTAGCTCACTTTTCTAGGGATGGCTCTATTTCCACTATACGCTTTCATCTCCGCTAATTCCTCATATTTCCGTCCGTAATGTCATCATCTCATCATTTAAGTAGGTAGGCGTTAAAAATTATCAGACACCACCCTTATCAAGGGGGGACTATAGGGTAGGGTTGATTCATGAATCAACCCTACTATGAATCAACCCTAGTACTAAGGGGGGATCGAACCTAAAATCCATTTTTAATTTAATTATAACCAGCTACTTATTCATCCCATAGGAGAATTTGAGTTCACTTGTACTGCATTTAAACTGGGTAGGGAGCATTTTAATACAAATGTACGGAACTTGGTCACTCCTCACCCTGTTCACTTAAGTTTCAGCGTCGTGATTATAATTAGGGAATGATAGAAATTCTTAGGCAATAGGATCACATCAGTGTTGATAAATCATCTTTTCTTCGGCGCTTTCCTACCTCTTGATACTCTCCTGTCCACCCAGGGGATTATGGTTATGCTTCTGGCCGCTTATGCTTTAGCCATGTGGATGTTTCTAACTAGCGCCCCAAAAGTTCATACAATCATGGTGACAGATTTGGAGACAGCCCGACAATTTTATGAAGGACTTTTAAATTTACCCACGGCCGATGTCCCCCTCCATTACTATTACAATTATGAGCAGACGATGGGCAATAATATGATTGACCCATTTTATATGTCTAGTAATCCGGCTGTGACTACTGCCAACCCTTCTTTGGGAGATCAACCCCAGGGTTTATGGTATCAGTTAAAGAAAAATACCCAACTGCACATCGTTGCTGGGGCAACCGCGGGTTATAAGGATCGTCATCGTCACGTTTGTTTTGATCACGATTGTTTAGAACAAATTCTGATGCGGGTGGAATCACGACGCTTAAAGTATAAAGTTCGTCGCAATAAACCTTTAAATTTTTTGGTCAAAGATAATGCTGATCGCGTGATTGAAATGGCCGAAGTCTCGAATTAGTTAACGTTAATTAGATTGGGGGCAACTATAACGGTAAATAACTAAACTTATGAATGCTCAACTGCTCACAATCGTTTTAATTTCTTTAGGGGTAGGTATTGGTTTGGCCATTCTACTCCTAATTTTAGTCAAGTTAAGACGCTGCAACCAACAGGTAAATAGTATCGTCGATTATCACTCTCTCATCGGTTTAATCGGAGTTGTTCAAATCCCCTTCGATAAAAATAGCAAGGGGAAAGTGCGAGTTAATGTCGGGGATAGTCTGATCGATATAGTAGCGATAACGGAAGGGGAAGAACAATTTAATGTCGGGGATAAAGCATTTATCCTCAATTGCCAGGACAATAAAGTTTTAGTCATTGCGGAAAAGTATATCAGAGGCGATTTGTAATTTCTTCTAAACCAAAGGGTAACTAACTATGAATAGTCAAAATAATTCCTATCTCATCCAAATCAATCCCAATCAATACGACAACAATAATAACAACAGTGCTGGCAATTTATTGTTGAATAGTGTTCCCATCGCTTTATTGATATTTCTGGGGATTGGTGCGATTTGGTTTATCAATTCTTTTTTGTGTATTTGCAAACCCAATGAAGTAGTGATCCTGAGTGGGATGAAACGCAAATCAAAAGATAGACAGGATGTGGGGTATCGAGTGATATCGGGGGGTCGGGCGATTCGTATTCCAATTTTAGAAACCGTTAAACGCATGGATGTCACCACAACCCCGATCAGAATTGAGATTAAAAATGCCTATTCTAAGGGCAATATTCCCCTGAATATAGTGGCCATTGCTAACGTGAAAGTTAGTTCTAAACCTGAAATAGTCGGCAATGCGATCGAACGTTTTTTAGATCGAGATCGAGAAGAAATTATTCGCGTAGCTAAAGAAACTTTAGAAGGAAACTTGCGGGGTGTAGTCGCAACAATGACCCCCGAACAAGTGAACGAAGATCGCTTACAATTTGCCGAAAGTATTACCAGTAACGTCAGTCAAGACCTGTTTAAACTCGGTTTAGAAATTGATACTCTCAAAATTCAAAATGTTGCCGATGACGTGGATTATCTTAACTCCCTCGGACGGGAAAGAATCGCTTTAGTCATGCGTGATGCTGAAATTGCTGAATCAAATGCCCTCAATGAAGCTGAACAAATAGTCGCGGAATGTGAGGAACAGGCAACCGTAGCTAAAACCCGCGATCAAATTATCATTTTAGAGCAAGAAAACGAATTGAGAAAGTTAAAGGCAAAACTGGAACAACAGGCTAAATCGGAAGAAGAAATAACTATCGCCGCCGCTAAGGAAAAACGTGCTATAGTTGAGGAAAAATTGCAACAGGTCAGAGCAGAATTGGAAAGATTACGTCTCCAAGCAGATCAAGTTTTACCCGCAGAAGCGCAGCAGGAAGCTGAAACTTTCCGCGCTAGAGGACAAGCGGCAATTTTTGAAGAAAATGCCAAAGCTGAAGCCTTGGTTAACGAATTGTTTGCGGAAGTCTGGCAAAACACCGGCAGCGAAGCAGAGGCAATTTTCTTGATTCAACAGTTAGAAACTATCCTGGAGGAGGCGATTAAAATTCCTAAACGCTTACACCTCGATCGAGTTAATATCGTTGATAATGGTGATGGTAAGTCCCTCGCTGCTCTGATCAAAGTCTATCCCGAAATCGTCAATCAATTCCTCGCCAGTGTCCATCAAACCCTCGGTATTGATGTGGTCGGAACTCTCACCAATAAAATTGAAAAATAGCAGTCAGAAAACACAATAGCCTGATTTTGGCGATAGATTGCTACCTGTTGACTAATGGGAGCAATTAACCAGCCCAGTCTTAAGCCACTATCAAGATATTCCTGCATTTTTGCTTAGAGTTAACTTAAAGAATCAGTGCGCGACCTTAATTAGGGTTTGCGGCAAAAAGTTTGTTGGTGGGGTTAGGAGTCGGTCGTCGGTCGTCAGTAGCCGGTCGTTTCAGGCTTTGTTGCCCTCTCTTTTCGTACGAGCTTATGTACTATAAGTAGTCATGCAAAATTAATTACCTGCCCGATCGAGCTAAAACCCTTACGGGGCAATGATCGTCATGTGTAAATAATTTTGCCTAGGTACTTAAGAAGGATAATGCAAGGTTTTTGAGGGTCTCAA
Organism: Microcystis panniformis FACHB-1757; assembly: GCF_001264245.1. Classification (NCBI taxonomy): domain Bacteria; kingdom Bacillati; phylum Cyanobacteriota; class Cyanophyceae; order Chroococcales; family Microcystaceae; genus Microcystis; species Microcystis panniformis. Next base: position 2,652,422 of record NZ_CP011339.1, on the reverse strand, counting down.
TCCGATTTTCGCAGCATGAACATCGGATTTTAACAGGTCAAAAGCCTTATTTTAAAAGGGTTTTACCATTATTCAGCAAGCCCTATGTATTGTCAACTTAAAGAATTTTGTGCTAACATACTGACACTCAGTCAAGCAGTGTCAAAATGTTTGTACTAGAATACAAAGTCAAGCCAAAACCTAATCAAATAGAAGCCATTAACGAAGCAATACGGACAACCCAATTTGTTCGGAATAAAGTCCTGCGTTATTGGATGGATAATCCAGGTGTTGGCAAAACAGAGTTATTTCGGTACAACACAGCATTAAGGAAAGAGTTTAAATTTGTTGATGATTTAAACTCCCATGCTTGCCAGACTGCCGTAGAAAGAACCTTGCGGGCAATTACTCGGTTTTACGATAATTGCCAAAATAAAGTTAAAGGAAAGAAAGGCTACCCTAAGTTTAAAAAACATTCCCGTTCCCTTGAGTATAAAGTATCTGGATGGAAGCTATCAAAAGATAAACGCCATATTACCTTTACAGACAAAAAAGGTATTGGGACTCTTAAACTGATTGGCTCTAGAGATATTAATTATTATCAACCAGACCAGATTAAACGGGTAAGAATCCTTAATCGTGCCGATGGTTACTATGTGCAGTTCTGCATTAAATTAGACCCCAGAGACACGGTTAAGCCTTTAACACCCTCCCAGAAAGCCACTGGAATTGATGTGGGATTAAAGTTTTGGCTCTTCTGGTTTCTGTGTGTAAACGAGGTCTATACTGATAGTTTCTTCTTTCAAAATAGTCCTAAAAGTCTTGCCCAGTAAGCATTTAACCTTACATAAGCAAAAATTATCACACAAAGTCGAGAAGAGCGAAGTTTTTCTTAGTAGATAGCGAAGGCAATCAAATTGATTGTCCGAACTACTATCGAAAAGCTGAAAAACAACTAAACCGATTAAACAGGAAAAAGTCGAAGAAATACCGTAAGGGTAAAAAACAATCTCGTAATTATCACAAAGCTAGAAAGCGATATGCTCGGAAACATTTAAGAGTAAGTAGGCAACGAGAAGAGTTTGTCAAGAGTGTGGCACTCCGTTTAGTTAAGTCTAACGACTTAATCGCCTATGAAAACTTAAATATCAAAGGCATGGTCAAAAATCGTCATTTAGCTAAGTCGATAACTGATGCAGGATGGTCTGTTTTTAGGCAATGGCTAGAGTATTTTGGGGACAAATACTGCAAGTTAACTATCGCTGTCTCACCCCATAATACGTCTCAAAATTGTTCTAATTGTGGACAAAAAGTCCAAAAGTCGCTATCTACTCGAACCCATGTTTGTCCTCATTGTGGATATACAGATTGTCGAGATAGAAACGCCGCTTTAAACATCTTGCAAAAGGGATTAAGTAGCGTGGGGCGCACGCAAACTTTAAACGCTTCGGGAGAGATTCCCTCTTGGTTGGTTGGAGAAATCCTGCTTGCTAACGGAGACTCAATGAACGAAGAATCCCCGTCTTTTTAGAGCGGGGAGCGTCAACAATCACATCTCTCGATGAATACTCAAAAAATGCCTCGTCTCTGTGGGCTAAAAATTCAGGCAATTACTCCCTATTCTCGCGCTTGGTCGCAACAGCGAGCGCTGGTGGAGGCAAGAATCGCTAATCCCGACTTGCCCGATATGCTGCTCCTACTGGAACATCCCCCCGTTTACACCCTCGGTACCGGTTCAGATATTAAGTTTATTAAATTTAATCTTGACAAAACCGACAAAGAAGTGCATCGAATCGAGCGAGGAGGCGAAGTCACCTATCACTGTCCGGGGCAGTTAGTGGGCTATCCGATCCTCAATTTGCGCTATTATCAGCAGGATTTACACTGGTATTTGCGACAATTGGAAGAAGTCATTCTGCAAACTATCGCTATTTATGGATTGTCGGGGGAAAGAATCGCGGGCCTGACGGGGGTATGGGTAGAAGGGTATAAAATAGCTGCGATCGGTATTAAAGTTAGTCGTTGGATTACCTATCATGGTTTTGCCCTCAATGTTTGTCCCGATTTAAGCGGGTTTGCCGAGATTATTCCCTGTGGCATTGCTAATAAACCCGTGGGCAGTTTACAGCAGTTTCTGCCTAATATTAGTCTTATGCAAGTACAGCAAGATTTATCGAGAGTTTTCGCCTCAGTTTTCGGTGTGGAATTATTTTCTCTTGACAAGGATTAATATGAGCGATCGCAAAGACCCAGAAAAACTCGGTGCGGAAAATAGGGAAGATAACCCCGAAAATAACGGTAAAGCCAGTTTATCAGCCCCCGATGCTTCCGAATACGTCTCCTCCTTATCTTCCCGTAATCCTGTGCGTCAGCGCATCCTAGTATTAAAAGATCTTCGACCGGGTAACGCGGGGTTATTACTGGCCCCCCTGATGGTGATGACCATCGGCCTCGTCTTTAGCTGGGACTGGTTAGGCTTTTCTGGGGCGATAGTAGCGATATTGATATCCTTACAGGTGATTTTACCCTCTATTCGCCAGTGGATCGCCCATTATCTCACTCCCTCTGAACGTCAGACGGTTTTCGCTTTTATCGTTTTTATTGCTGCTCTGGCCGGATTAGGGAAATATTTAGGAGTTTACGAGCGCATATTGCGATGGTTAGACAGTTTTAAATACGATGAGTTCGGTTCTTGGGCCGAGTGGGTGGGGGCCTTGGGACAGATTATGATCGCCGTGTTAGCCGTCTATGTGGCCTGGGAACAGTACGTTATTTCTAAGGATTTAACCATACAACAAAATCGCATTACCCAACAACAGACGATCGATTCCTATTTTCAGGGGATTTCTGATCTAGCCTTGGATGAGGAGGGATTTTTAGAAGATTGGCCCCAGGAAAGAGCGATCGCAGAAGGTCGCACCGCTTCCATCCTCAGCAGTGTCGATGCCGCCGGGAAAGCGAAAATACTGCGTTTTTTGAGTCAATCGCGGCTATTATCACCGATTAAACGCGATCGTTATCTAGGCCGACCGATTCTAGACGGGGAAGGGGGTTATGCGGAGGATCGAGAGTTTGGTACAAGAGTAGTACAATTGGGGGTAATGTTAGCGGGGGCCGACATTTCTGGGCAGGATCTGCGCTGGACCGATTTAAGCGAAGCGAATATGGTGCGGGCCGATTTAAGTTATAGCGATTTGGTGAAAGCAAATGTATCGCGGACAATTCTCTACGAAGCTAATTTAAGAGGGGCAGATATCAAAGGGATGCGTTTATTTTATGGTTCCCTAGAAAATGCTACCCCCCGCAGTCGTACCGTTCCCCCCAATTATGACAGCGGAGAACACACGGGAGCAGTGGTAGAAAATGTCAATTTTACTGGGGTGAAAAACATGAGCGAGGAACAACGTCACTATTGTTGTCGTTGGTGTGGGGAAAAGTCCCGCGCAACCATTCCGGGGGGATGTGCTGATATTGCCAATCTTTTGGGCCGTTAACGGAGGCGGTCGGCGGTCGGCAGTGTTATAATTAGTGGTATTCATGGCCAATAATTCCCACAAATTTATGAATCAAAAAGTCGTTATTCTTGCCACTGCCTCCGCTAGTTTATTAGTCCTAGCAGTTACCACTAACTCCGTACAAGCTGCCCCAGAGTCCTTTCATCCTAGTTTCAATACCAAGAACTTAGGTGACATGATGATCGGCAAGACAACCGGGGAAGAAAATCCGATTTTTCGTCATCTTAATTGTGGTTGTGCCACCTGTACCCAATCCCTTAACTCCTCACTCAATTGATAATTTTCCGCCCCAACGATCCTGGGGGATAAAAGTCCGCTCTAGATTAATTTTTGCCACGGGTTCTGTGAGGGTAAATTCTCCCGATTCGATTAGTGCTTTTAATTCTAAAGCGGCTTCCCGGGACAGGGAAATACTGGCCAAAGGAGCCACCCTAACACTTTTTCCCTCAATCATAATCCGACCGCTTTTTAGTTTAGCGTAGGTGATTAAACCAAAGGTAGGACGGACTCGCCGGGGAATGGAAAAATCCACCACTGGAGCGACAATTTCCTCATCTTTTACCGCACAATGTCGAACAATTTCCTCGCTTAAAACCGGAATCGGTACTGCTACTCCTAACATTAAAGAAGCCCCATAATTTTTGAAATAACAACCCCGCACCCAGCGAGCATTCATTTGTTTAGCATCCCCAATTAAGGCTAAGGTAGAAGCAGGACCAATAGGAGTTCGATTTTGTAGGCGTTTTTGCAGGGGAAAATGTTGGGTTCCTTCCCAGGCAATATAACCGATTCCTCCTCCTAAAAAAATGCGCGTACCGATGCCTATAGCCTCTAAATCGGGGTCATTTAACAGGGGAGAAATTGCGCCGGGGTTAGAATATACTGCATTACCTAATCGCGGCTGTAGTGGTCCCAAATAAGTATATAAAGTCCGCTCTCCCCCATTGACTCCGACGATAAAATTCTGGTAGAGATTGCGAGGATTAAAAAGATAAAATTGATTGATGGTATCCTTAGAAATAATCGTTTCAAAAGAAGTGCGAGGATAACAATCGGTAGCCTGGCCGACAGCGCGCAATTGAATCGATTTTCCGGCGATTAAATCCTCAATAATATGTCCGCCACCCCTTTCGGGATTTTCTGCCTCTAAATTCTCATTTTTGGCCGCTAGATCACTAATAGCACTGGCTCCTAAATATAAATCCACCGCCCCAAAACCGGCATAAGCAGGAATCCCATCTAACCAACATTGACGAATTTTTATCGGCGGATCCGTCTGACCTAAATTAATAATTGCCCCGGAAGATTCCATCGGTTCAAAGGTTCCCGTACAAACCACATCTACTTGGGAAAAAACCTCCTTAATTCCCATCTCGTTCACGCGGCTTTTTAATTCCTCTACTGTCCAGACTACAGCCGTTTTTTTAGCAATTTTGTCGTTGATTTCAGCGATTGTTCTCATAATAAGTAGCTGGTTATAATTAAATTGAAGATGGCTCCCCCCTTAATCCCCCCTTAATAAGGGGGGTGCCGATCCCCCCTTAATCCCCCTTAATAAGGGGGGCATCTGAAAGTTTTCAACACCTACCTACTTAAAAATTGGCAAGATGGGGGTTAGGGAGCTTTTTGCTGTTGTCAGTAAACAGTTATCGAAAATTTGGGTTTTAAGTGAGTGGTATTAACTCAGCAGTATTAAATGGCCGTAACAATGCTGTCTTTTCACTGATTACTGATTACTGATTACTGATTACTGATGACTGATCACTGTTATAAGATAAAAAAGGGAAAATTTACGATCGAAGCTTTTCTATGACAGTTACACCCGTTCCGGCCTCCTTTAATCCTGTTTCTGGTCTAGTTAACCGTATTCTCGGCATAAAACCGCTTTTTGACATCGCTCGCTATCAGGCCCGCAATATGATGATTAAAAGAGCCGAAAAACTAGGCGTACCTTGGCGGGAAACCGTCAAACAATGGCAACAACGGGATTGGAGTCGGGAACTGCAAGCGGTAGAAAATCCCGATCTCGTCTATCCCGAATACTACGTTTGTTCTTTCCACGCTTACGAAAAGGGCAATTTAGACTGGTTGCCAGCCTTTGAGGTAGAATCTGCCGCCTATGCTGTCCATTCTACCATCTGGCCCGGGGCGGGGATGGACGGCGATCCGCGATTGCGGCGGGAATATCACCGGATATTGAAGGAGCAAATCAAGGCAGAAATTAACGATATTGTCGATTTAGGCTGTAGTGTCGGCATGAGTAGCTTTGCGCTGCAAGATACTTATCCCCAAGCCAAGGTAACTGGGTTAGATCTCTCTCCCTACTATTTAGCCGTTGCCCAATACCAAGCTCAACAAAAACAAAAGACGATTCAATGGCAACACGCAGCTGCGGAAAAAACTCAATTACCCAGTCAGTCCTACGATCTGGTATCTTCGTTTTTAATGTTCCACGAACTACCCCAACAGGCTACTAGAGAAATTTTCGCCGAAGCGCGTCGTTTATTGCGATCGGGGGGTTATTTGACGCTGATGGATATGAATCCGCGCTCGGAAATTTATCGAAAAATGCCCCCTTATGTCCTCACCTTACTCAAGAGTACCGAACCCTATCTCGATCAATATTTTACTCTCGATATCGAACAGGCATTAGTTGAAGCGGGGTTTCAAGCACCGATCATTACCCCACCAGTCCCCGACATCGGGCGATTGTTGCGCGGGTTTCCGAATCATAATTTTGAGGTAATCAATGAAGATAATTTTTCGTCAAAGCTGGACAAAGATATTAACTATTGTCCCTCTCTTCCTGTTAATTTTTGCCAGCAAAACCCTTGCCCATCATGCCATGGCAGGGCAAACTCCCGATAATTTTTGGAACGGATTTTTATCGGGTTTAGCTCACCCAATTATCGGTTTAGATCATTTAGCTTTTGTGGTGGCTAGTGGTTTAATTGCTGTGGGGATGGAACAGGGTTTATTAATTCCGCTCGCTTTTGCGATTGCCACTTTAATCGGCACAGGTATTCATTTACAGGGAATAAATTTACTTTTTCCTGAAGGGATTGTTGCCCTTTCTGTGGTAATTTTTGGCGTGGTTTTAACCCTGAAAAAAGGGTTACAAACTCATTCTAATCTCTATACGATCGCTCTGGCAACTCTGGCAATGATTGCGGGAATTTTCCACGGTTATGCCTACGGAGAATCAATTATCGGGGCGCGAGTTGCCGCTTTAGTTGCCTATTTAATCGGTTTTACCGTGATCCAATTAGCGATCGCATCTGGTGCTTTTTTCCTTGGCAGTGTCATTAAGGAAAAATTAGCCAAGCAAGCGACTCTAATTAGTAAGTTCATCGGATTGGCAATTATGGCGATCGGTACAACTTTTTTAGTGGGAATTAAGTAGGGTCTGCTGAAAAAGTTTGTTGGTGGGGGCAGGGTGTGGGGTGTGGGGTGTGGGGTGTAGGGTTTTACCGATTTTGAGGTAGTCAGTTACCTAATTTTCAGGGAAAAAGTACCTGAATTTTACCCCCGATCCCTCCAATGGTCGGCACTTTTTGAGGTCAAAAAAGTCTAAAAGCCTTATCCAACAAGGTTTTTAGATTTATTCAGCAAGCCCTAAGTAAATTAATCTCGATGGGGCTAATTATTAATGGCTCTCTTGAGGTTATGAGATCGAAGAAAGGGCGTACAATATACGCCCCTATCAAACAAGTCCGGGAGAGCCGATGAATTGAAACAGGAGTTAGGAATTTAGTCCTCAAAGAAAAAATAATCCTAATTCCTACCCCTACTATTTTTTTAGGTTTCAGAGGGGAAGTAACCAAACAGTTTTTTATAATCAGAGGCCAGATATCCTCGGTGAAAAAAACCTAATTCTTCAGCAATTTCATAAATTAATTTTGTCTGATTATTTTGGTTAAGAGATTGATGTAAAGCATTAAGACGAAGCAATTTAAAATAATTGTAAGGAGACATTTGATAGAAGTCTTTAAATATATATTCTAAGGTGCGTTGACTTACTTTTAATTCTTGACAAATCGCTGGAATAGTCAGATCAGAACGCAGATTTTTTCTCATCATTTCTTCTGCTTTTTTGAGAATAGAGGTGCGTCTGATAGTGTTTTTAGGAGTTTTAATATCTTTGGTTACTGCTAAAGTCAAAAGAAAATCTTTGACAATTTCTTCTTTTAATTTTTGCTTGAAAAAATTTAATCTTAATGCTTTTCTTTGCCCAGATATTTGTTGACGATCTAAATTAAATAGGGCTCTTCGGTTTGTGTTATGCAATGGACGGGGGTTATAAGGGATGTAACCCTTATATAGAAAGGCATTTAGCGATTTTTGTCAATTATTTTTGATCTAGAGCGAACTAATCAATTAAGTCTCTTGCCAGATAAGGATTTAGTCGATTTATGCCCCCTATCGAACCATAACAAGTAACGAAGAGCCTTAAATAGCATTCGATAAAGTTGATGACAAGATTGTTGGAGATGACGAATTTTTTCCGATGGGCAAATCACAACAGAAGAAGCGGAAGAATTTAAAAACTTTTTCGCTTCTGGTAGCTCTAAATTTTGGCACAATTGTTGCAGATAATTATCATGAACGTAAAGCTGAAAACGATTGGAAAAGGGATGTTGAAAAATGGAAATTTCTGATTTAGGGGGGACAATCCCAAGATAGTTATTTTCTACTGAGTACAAATTTTGGAAGAAGACGGAATTCACCTGAATAGGAATCGCAAAAACCCACATTTTAGAATGGACTACTCCCACAACATTTATTAAACAATTACGTTGCGATAATTCTAACATCACTTCATCGATGATGATCTTTGAAAGATACCCTTCAAAATGATCACCACTGAGTTGTAAAGCATCTCCGTTGACAAATTCTCGATTCTGAAAATAGCGAGAAAAGTCACAAAAATATTCACTTTTAAAGGTTAATTCCTGAGAATTAATTAAAATATCGGTTTTACTGTCAAAAATAAACATCTATATATAACTATTTGGTTATTGAGTAAAATCAAAATTTTTTTTGCCCATCAATTTAAAAACTTGCGTTTTTTGGATCATCTTAGCATAGAGGACTGAGTAGTATGAGTTACAGCAGAGTTGATTTGTTAATTTTGTCCATCAGTGTAATTCCAGTTAAATCTCTCACTTTTTTCCGTTATCGATTACTAAGGAGATTTCGATGGCTAAACAATATATGCCCCTTGAAGATTGCTCTGGGGCTGCGGTAGTGGGTGGAGAAGTTCCGCAATTACGTCCCCCGGCATTTTCTGATAACTCAAAATATACCACATTTACCTATACCTATTATCCAGAGGGATTGGAAATTTCCGATAGCTATATCTATTATCCAGGAGAATCAGAAATTTCCGAAGCCCTTGCCAGGGAAATCACTACGTTCGCCGTTCCCCCGACAAATTATCCAGAGGGATTGGAAATTTCCGATAGCTATATCTATTATCCAGGAGGAGCGGAAATTTCCGAAGCTGTTGTTCCTAATATTAGCACTCGTCTCTTCTATGCGCTCAAAGCAATCATAGCATTTTTCATCAGAATGAGCCATGGGCAAGGGGCTTAAACCCTTTGTTGGCAAAACTTGTCGATACCTCAGTAACGTGAAAAGCGCTATAACTACACATCTAAGCCGCCGACATCGTCTTCATCATCAGGAGGGGCTGTAACATTCAGCGTTAATCAAGGAGACCCGATCATAAACTTACTAGGCGGCTCCGGTGGTAAAGAATTTTATGAGGGTGTAATATTGCCAAATGGAGATCTAAAAACTAACTGGCAACTGACTCCTTTTATGAACCTCGCCGTCGTTACCAATTATATTTTTGGTTTCGTCCTCATCGTTTTTGGCAGCGATAGTGCGATCGCAGATTATGTAGAGAGTTTGTAGGGTGGGCAATGCCCACCTTGCATTTAAGGTAAAATAGAGCTAAGGAAGTTAGTAGAGAGAGAATGCTATTTTGCCAGCTATGAGCCAAACTTTACCTAAAACTGTTAATTTCGAGGAATTCGTCCTTTGGCTGCCTGAAAATTCGGGAGTGCGTTATGAGCTACACAAGGGAAATATTATTGAAATGGCACAACCCGCAGGAGAACACGAGGAAATCAAAGGATTTTTAACTGTTAAACTCAGTGGAATAATTGATAGACTAGGGCTTCCTTATTTAATTCCTAACCAAGCGATTGTCAGACCTGCTGGTAAAAATTCTGGTTATTTTCCTGATGTATTAGTGCTAAATCGAACCAAGCTCGCTCAGGAAAAATTATGGAAAAAAGAATCAATCCTTAGGGATGGTGCATCTATCCCTCTGATCATTGAAGTGGTATCGACTAACTGGCGTGATGATTACTACTTAAAATTTGCTGATTATGAAGAAATGGGTATTCCTGAATATTGGATTGTCGATTATGCAGCCTTGGGTGGGCGTAATTTTCTCGGCACTCCTAAACAACCGACCATCTCTGTTTGTCGCTTAGTTGAGGAAGAATATCAAATTCGGCAATTTCGAGACAGAGATATCCTGATCTCCCAGACTTTCACGGAATTAAATCTCACTGTCAATCAGATTTTCTTAAGTCTGTAGGGTGTGCATCGTCCACCTTACTCTTTTCGTTTTTTTCTTCAGTTTGAGTGGTTGATTTTGCCGCTTAAAATCCGCAATTATTGCCTTTATTTGCTCCATCTGCTTGGGTTTTAAGCCATTAAGCTCAATTTATATTATCGCTTTCGTGTTCATGTTATCAAGGTCGTTACTAAGACAAGATCGTAAACTAAGACGCATTTTAAATGAGAGAAATTTTGGGATCCCTATTTATTTTTTTAGTCTGTCCCATAATCGGTGGACTGCCTCTGATCGATTGGATAAATTATCTCGTAACTGGACGTAAATTATCCCAATTAGGTACTGGTAATATCGGTGTAACTGCCGCTTTTTACCATGGGGGTAAATTGGTAGGAATTTTGGCGGTAATTTCGGAAGCAGCCAAGGGAATTATCGTTATTTTCCTAACCCGTTTATTTTTTCCCACCGGCTCCACTTGGGAATTATTAGCTTTAATTGCCTTAGTCATGGGGCGCTATTGGTTAGGAAAAGGTGCGGGAACTACTAATGTTTTCTGGGGATTAATCGTTCACGATTTTGTCGCTGTTTTTCTCACCTCAATCATTAGTGGGATTAGCTTTACTATTTTTCGAGAAAAATCTACGGGTAGATTGGTAGGATTATTTTTATTAGCTTTAATTCTCACCTTGCGCCGTCCCCACGATTCAGGTTATATTATAACTGCCATTGCTTTAGCCTGTTTATTAGGGGCAATTTTTCAAAAAATAGCCGACGATTTAGACTTACCCGAAGCAAGTGTTAACAATGAATCAAAAACTATGTTTCGTTTTTTTCGTGGAGATCGATCGATCCAAACCCTTGATGACAATCTGGTAGCTTCAAAAGTGGGACAAAAAGCCGCCACTTTAGCCGATCTTAAGCGTGCCGGTTATCCCATTCCTAGGGGTTGGATTTTACCCCCAGGGGATGATCCACAACCGTTAATAGAATCTCTTCATCCTGATATTAATCATCCCTTAGTCGTGCGCTCTTCCGCTATTGGAGAAGATAGTGAAACCGCTTCATCTGCGGGACAATATACTACAATTCTTAACGTCATCGATCAAGAAAATTTAGCGGCGGCGATTTTAAGTTGCCAAACCTCCTATAATAGTCCTAATGCTGTTAATTATCGACTCGATCGAGGTCAAGAAAACACGGCCATGGCTGTGTTAATCCAAGAACAAATTCGAGGAGTTTTTTCGGGAGTTGCCTTCAGTCGCGATCCGATTAATCCTCTCAGTTTAGATGTAGTTATTGAAGCTTTACCCGGAGATGCCACCAGAGTTGTATCGGGAAGAATCACCCCCGAAAGTTATCGAGTTAATTTAGAAGAAAATATCATCATCGGAGCGGGAGATATTCCCCCAGCTATTATTCAACAGGTAGCTAATCTTTGTCGGCAATTAGAAACCCTTGATCATGGCATTCCCCAAGATATAGAATGGACTCATGACGGACAAAAATTATGGTTATTACAGTGCCGTCCTATCACTAATTTACAGCCAATTTGGACAAGAAAAATCGCGGCTGAAGTTATCCCCGGGGTGATTCGTCCTTTGCCTTGGTCAATTAATCGTCCTTTAACCTGTGGAGTTTGGGGAGATATTTTCCAGTTAGTTTTAGACAAAAAAACTCTCGATTTGGACTTCAATGAAACAGCCACTTTACACTATCAAAGAGCCTATTTTAATGCTTCTTTATTAGGAACCATTTTCCAGCGCATGGGATTACCTCCAGAAAGCTTAGAATTTCTGACCAAAGGGGCAAAGTTTACCAAACCACCTTTAACGGCAACCCTGGCTAATTCCCCCGGTTTATTAAAACTTTTAGGACGGGAATTACAGTTAGAAAAAGACTTTAGCCAAGATCAAAAAACCTATTTTATTCCGACGCTCGAAAAAATTAACGCTACTTCCCTAGAAGCTTTATCTTCAGGGGAGATTTTAGAGCAAATTGAGGAGATTTTAACCGTCTTAAAAAAAGCTACCTATTATAGTATTCTTGCTCCTCTTAGCTTCGCCTTGCGTCGCAGTATTTCCCGAGTACCTTTTGAGAAATTGGATAACTCCCAAGCACCAGAAATAGCCTCAATGCGATCGCTATCTGAACTGAGAAAAAATACGATCGATCGAGATTTTGACTCAGCTTTTTCCCTCTGGTTAGAAACCTACGGTTATTTAAGCGAAGTGGGGACTGATATTTCCATACCGAGATGGCGAGAAAATCCCCCATATCTGCTACAACTACCCTTAGATATTCCGGGCAATAATAGCCATAAAAAAGTCAAATCTTCCCACAATGTCCAAAAAAGATTAAATATCAAAAACCAGGTAACTGAAATTTACTCCCGTCTTTTAGCTCACCTACGCTGGCATTTTCTCGCTTTGGAAACCCTCTGGTTACAGCAGCAAATATTATCGGAGACGGGAGATATATTTTATCTAAATTACTCAGAAGTTACCCAGTTGGGTCAGAATAATAAAATCGCCAATCTTAACCAGATTATCCGTCAGCGTCGTCAACAATTCCAAGAAAACTCTCAATTAACCGATATTCCCTATATCGTTTATGGACAACCACCGAAAAGAGAATTTTTAGTTTCAAATTTAACTGCAAAAAAACGCTTACAGGGAATTGCCGCTAGTGGGGGGACAGTGGAGGGACGAATCAAAATTATGCCAACCCTACAAAATCTAGAAATTGCCCCTAATACTATTCTCGTTATTCCCTATACTGACTCAGGATGGTCCCCTTTATTATCCCAGGCTGTGGGAATTATTGCCGAGGTGGGGGGACAATTATCCCATGGTGCTATCATTGCCAGAGAATACGGAATTCCCGCGGTTATGGATGTGCATAATGCCATGAAATTGTTAAAAGATGGTCAATTAATTCGTCTCGATGGCAGTCAAGGAATTATTGAAATTCTCTAGGCATTAGGGGACAGGGTGTGGGGTGTGGGGTGTAGGGTGTAGGGTGTAGGGTGTGGGGTGTGGGGAGAATAAATAAAATAATCTCCTGACTCCTGACTTGTGACTCCTGACTCCTGACTCGGAGACTCCTAACCCAATGGTAGATGTTGGATTTTTGCAGAAGTTCTATTTTCCGACAAAGATAAGCAAAAATTATTTATTGACTCCAATAACTTGAGAATATTTAAATTAACATTTCGCAATATTTACAAATTCTTAAGAATTAATTGAGAAAGATTTTTATTTAACAACGATGTTATGCCGGTTACAGCGATTTGATAGAATTTCATAATGGGGTATTTTATGCTTTTTTGGGCAGCAACGGTTGAAACCCTTGCCACACCTAGAAGGTAATCCCAATTAAGACAGGTAAATGAGTCAATTTCACCCACAACGATGATCTTTTTTTTGTGTAGTTTTATTGCAAAAAAAAAGTTTTTTTGACAAAAAGCACAAAGTATGGCTTATGAAGTGGGGAGTGGGGAAGTGGGGAAATGGGGTAGTGAGGTGGTGGGGAAGTGGGGAAGTGGGGAAGTGGGGAAGTGGGGAAGTGGAGCATTTGGCTGAAATTTCCCTAAACCCCTAAATCCCTATCTCCCGACGACCAGCTACCGACTCCTAACCCCACCAACAAACTTTTTGCCGCAAACCCTACCTAACATCTTCCCCAACAGCCAACCCCTAACGCTCCTTTTGCCGAGGTTATCTGCTATTTTCCAATAAAAATCTTCTTTCGGCGCGAACAATTGCCTCTCTAGTGGCTAAAACTGCTTCTGTATCCACCGAAAGAGAAGTCACGCCCCAAGCAATCAGATCATCGATAATTTCAGGATACTGGACGATAGCCATGCCGCAAACGGAACAGGGAATCTGTAAAACTTTTGCTTGAGTGATAATTTGTTTTAAAGCTGCCCTGACTGCGGGATGACGGGCATTAAAATATTCTGAGAAATGTTCTCGATCGCTACCTAAAAGTAATTGAGTTAAATCATTAGTACCAATAGCGATTAACTGTACCCCTGCTTGCACATAATCCCTCAATTGAAAGATTACCCCCGGTACTTCCACCATTATCCCCAATTGGAAAGAAGGGACTTGAGTGAGTAAAGCCGATTGTACCCGTTGCCGGCAAAAAATAAATTCCTCAACCCCGCGGACAAAGGGAAGCAGTAAATTAATATTGGTGGCGCTGGTGGTTTGTACCCGTCGTAAAGCTTGCAATTCCAGATCGAATAGAGTCGGATCTAATATATAACCATGGGTTCCCCGACTGTCTTGAGCCGAATGTTGAGCATCAAAAGAACGGTAAAATAAAGGCTTAGGTTGGATACTAAGGGCAAATTGTGCGATTAAATCACTTAATCTCTCGATCAATGCTTCTTGATGCTCTGGCGTTAACCATTCTTCTAGATTACGCTGAGAAAGTAAGTCTAAAATCATCCATTCTGAGCGCAATAAACCGATCCCATCAATAGGCAGTTCTTGGATTCTGGCAATACTTTCAGTTTGACTGAGATTAACCATCAAACGGGTAGCAATTGCCGTCCCGTCGGTTTCTCTGGGGAGTGGAGGGGGTAAGGAAATCTGTTCCTGAGATGCTAGAGAAATAATTCCCCTCGTACCATCTACTAAAATTATCTCGCCTGAGCGGATAATTTCCGTGGCATTTTTCACCCCGACAACGGCTGGAATGGCTAATTCCCGGGCTAAGATGGCTCCATGGCTAGTTAATCCCCCCTGTTCCGTGATCATTGCTCGAATTTGGCGTAAATGGGGCAGTTTTTTCGGAGGTAAATTAGTAGTAACCAAAATGCAATCCTGAAAATTTGCCTCTGGGGAGTCGAAATTGCTGATCACTTTTGCCACTCCCGATGCCAACCCTGGGGATGCCCCTAATCCTCTTAAGGGATAATGGGAGGTAGTGGGGGTGATTTCCTGACTGTGACAGTTGAGAATATAAATTTGACCATCTAGCATCATCAGCCATTCTATGCTGGTTAAGCTGGGTTTTTCCGCCAGTAGAGATTGAACCAGTTGACAAAGGCGATCGAGGGCGAAATTATCTAAACAGTAGCTTTCCTGTAAACTGGGTGCTAATAATTGTGGCGCGAGCAGATTACTGTCACTATTGAGATAATAAGCGCGGGATTTATTGCCTAATTGCCGACTGCGTAATTGACCAGAGCGATCGATAATATAGGTATCCGGTGCCACTTCTCCATTAACTAAACTGTGTCCTAATCCCCAAACCGCCTGAATTTCCCAGTTATCCTCATTAATCAACACATTTCCCGCACAATTGGCCGGTAATAACGCTTGTACCAGTAAAGATAATTGAATGTTTTCTAAACCAATTCCCATTTTTCGCCAATAAAATAGACTTCTGGCGGTGAATAACTCCGCCCAAGCTTGTTTTAGGGCATTTTCTAGATTATCTGCTTTAATTCCACTGATTGGGGCGGAAAATAAACCGAGCGTTCGCCGAGCCAGATTAGCTGGTAGGGAAAAGCGCCATACTAGGGTATCCATGGATAATTGTGCCACGGCCGCCTCTAGTTCTTCTAACCAGAGAGGAGGAATTTGCGCTTGTAAAACGGCGCGCCGACTCTCGCGCGCAACTAATTGCAGAGCTTTGGCGTTATCTACGTCTAAATAGAGGGAAGATTGGGGAAAATCCGTCAGAAACGAGTCACCATGGTCGATAGTTTCCAAAAATTCCGCAAAAATGCGGTTAAAAATGGCAAATCCCCTGATAATTGGGTATCCTCGCTGATGTAATTCACTGGCAATAAAAGCTTTTTCCCCCACCAGGGGGCGATCAGAAGCACTAATGCGATCAAGCCAGCAGAGAATGGTCACGGGATTTGTTAAGAATGGTGAAAGGATTGTAAAATCATTGTGTGATTTTTGTAACTTTTTAGTTCTATCTGCTAGTTTAACTCACCGTCACTATCTTGAGGATGATCTGGGGAGTGGGGTGTGGGGTGTCGGGTGTCGGGTGTGGGGTGTGGGAATCTCCTGACTCCTATCTCCTGACTACTGACTCCTATCTCCTGACTACTGACGACCGGCTCCTGATAGCTGATAAGATAGGATTCGGACAATATTCGATCGCTGCGAGAAATTGATGGACACACCTGCGAAAGTTTTGTTAGTGGATGACGAACCGGGGGTTCGTGAATCTGTGCAAGCATATCTACAGTACGGGGATGAATTCGAGGTAAGAACTGCTAGTAATGCTAACGAAGCCTGGGATTTACTCAATCAAGAAATTCCGGAATTAGTCATCTCCGATATTATGATGCCGCAGGTGGATGGCTATCAGTTTCTCAAGAAATTGCGCGAAGATGCTCGTTTTCAGACAATTCCCGTGGTTTTTCTCACTGCTAGGGGGATGACGAGCGATCGCATTCAGGGTTATAATGCCGGTTGTGATGCTTATCTATCCAAACCTTTCGATCCCGAAGAATTAGAAGCATTAATCAAGTCTTTAATCGAGCGCCGTCGTCAATCCTTGCAAGCCACCAGCGAAAACGCTAGATTAGAAGAAATTGCCCGAGATATCCGGGAATTAAAACAGCAGGTGGGACAACAGAACACTTTTACTACTACTCCCCCCCCGATTAAAATTGACCTTACCCCCGGGAACAAAGCGTTTTAGATTTAGTAGCGGAGGGATTGATGAATAAAGAAATTGCCAGTCGTCTAGAAACCAGCGTCAGAAACGTAGAAAAATACGTCAGTCGCTTATTTAGCAAGACTGGTACTAATAGTCGCACGGAATTGGTACGTTTTGCCCTAAAACACGGTTTAACCAGTTAATATAGGAACTAACTATAAAGTAGCGGACGGGAGTGTCAATAACTGACGATGACAAGCAACTGAATTACCGATGGAAAACGTTTCATCAGTTCATCCTATGGCTTCTGGCGTTGAAACAAATTTTGTTTTAGAGCTAACCTTTGAGCAAGAGCAGAATGGGAGGATATATCAACCATGTTAAGCACTGATCTAGAGATAAGACTAGCAACTTTAGAAGCTGAAGTAGCACTGCTTAAGCGTTTGCTACCTACTGTCAGCGAAACTCCCTGGTGGGAAAAAATTGTCGGCACTTTTGCTGACGATCCGGCTTACGAAGAGGCAATGCAGTTTGGTCAAGAGTACCGCCAGTCTCTAAAACCTTTAGCCGAGGAAGCATCCGAATCCTGAAATGTATCTCCTTGACACCGATGACCCTTACTTTTAATCCAGAAAAATACAAAGAATTACTAGCTCGCCATTTACCTAAAGTTATTAAAACAGAGGCAGAAAATGAAAAAGCTTTGGCTATTGTGGAAGAATTAATGCACAGTCAGCAGCGAACTCCCGAAGAAGATGAACTTTATGAGCTTCTAATTTTTTTAATTGGGAATTTTGAAAAAAGCTTTTATCTACAAGAATCAACCACACCTCATTCTATGTTATTGTTTTTGATGGAACAGCAAGGCGTTAATAAGAAAGACATAGCCAGAATCCTTGGCTCTGACAAAATTGCCTCTAGTTTAATTGAAGGAAAAGGGTCAATTACCCAAGAACAGGCGAAATTATTAGGACATTTCTTTCATGTAGATTATAGTTTGTTGATGTAGATACGATCCCCTCTAGCTTGTCGGTTGGGTTGAGCGCTTTAATGCTTAGGAGAAAACTGCTCGATTCAAAAATTTGAGCTAAAACCCAACATTCTTTAACGACATCGTAAGAATCATTGATTGTGCCTCATTTCCTCAAGGTTTCCTTCCCATTTAAGCTTACCTTTAAAGGCTTTAATTTTCTCCTGTTGTTTGAGCCGAATCAAAGTCTTAAGACCCAATTCAACAACTTCTTGTTTAGTCTTTAAACCAGTAGCTTTAAGAGCATCAGCCATGAGTTGGTCATCAATGATAATGTTAGTCATCATCCTATTCCTAGTTGTGTATAGTAGATTGTTAATATACACATTATATAGGGTTTGCTGAATAAATGTGAGATGTAAGCAACGTAGAAATTTTGTGGCTTTTCTTGCAAAACAGATGCAAGATTGTGAGAGAATCGTCATTCAAAATCTTGCGTCTTCATCGGCCCACGTCCTGTAGGGGCGAAGCATTCGGACAATAACCTATCGGTGAAACTGTAGATTTTCGGCGTTGTCAAATTGAAAGATGCTCCCAATCAGCACCGGAACGGAAATTACTTTGATAGGAAAGATTACCCTGCATCTTGACAATTAGTGTTTAATGAACGAATAGTGCCGATAGTTGGGCTTAAGTGGGGAACAAGAGTCGCTCGATTTAGCAGTGGAATTAGCCCTAAAATCGGCGTAGGGCTAATTCATGAATTAGCCCTACAATCGGCGTTGTCAAATTGAAAGATGCTCCGAATCAGCACCGGAGCATCTTTCCTATTCTGATATGACAACGCCAGATTTTCTATCCGAATGCTTCGCCCCTACTTTTTGCCGCATACCCTATTTAGGAGAAAACTGCTCGATTCAATAATTTGAGCCAAAACCCAATATTTTTAAAGACATCGGTGCAGTTGGGTTTCCCGCAAGTGTCGCTCATTTTCGATAGACAAAAGTTATTGCTGTCACCCCCAACACAAGTTTACTGTCCCACTCGCCAAATTTTGATAGTTTTGTCACCACTCCCACTAGCTAAATAGCGGCCATCGGGACTATATACTACTGAGTTAACCGAGTCAGAATGACCAGTAAGGGTACGCAATTCTTTTCCCGTTGCTACCTCCCAAATTTTGATAGTTTGGTAACTCCCACTAGCTAAATAGCGGCCATCGGGACTATATACCACTGACCAAACCCAGTCAGAATGACCAGTAAGGGTACGCAATACTTTTCCGGTTGCTACCTGCCAAATTTTGATAGTTTGGCGACTCCCACTAGCTAAATAGCGGCCATCGGGACTATATACCACTGACAAAACCCAGTCAGAATGACCAGTAAGGGTACGCAATACTTTTCCGGTTGCTACCTGCCAAATTTTGATAGTATTGTCACGAAGCCCACCCCCACTAGCTAAATAGCGGCCATCGGGACTATATACCACTGATAAAACTGGACCAGAATGACCGGTAAGGGTACGCAATTCTTTTCCTGTCGCTACCTCCCAAATTTTGATAGTTTTGTCATCACTACGACTAGCTAAATAGCGGCCATCGGGACTATATACTACATCAGCCCCGTAAAGGTAAGAATAAACAGTAAGGGTACGCAATTCTTTTCCGGTTGCTACCTCCCAAATTTTGATAGTTTGGTCAATACTCCCACTAGCTAAATAGCGGCCATCGGGACTATATGCTACTAAAAAAACCCCGCCAGAATGACCAGTAAGGGTACGCAATTCTTTTCCGGTTGCTACCTCCCAAATTTTGATAGTTTGGTCAATACTCCCACTAGCTAAATAGCGGCCATCGGGACTATATGCTACTGAAAAAACCTCGTCAGAATGACCAGTGAGGGTTTTATCGGGAAAACTATGTTCTGAAAATTTTTTTTCTTGTGGTGAGTTTATTTCCTGACTTTTAAAATAACCATAAGCTTGCGTTATTCCTACTCCTAATAACAAAACTCCACCAAGAGCTATCATTCTATTTCTCAGCTTATTCTTTTTAATCGGTTGTCCTGGTGTTTTTTGGGGTACAGCTACAGGTGAAACTGGCGGAGAAGAATTAATCTTAGGAATAACTGGCGATTGTTTTTGAGTTACAATAGGAGGCGGATTTGGTGGTGGAGATGGTCTATTAGGAGTTGTAGGAGGTAACTTTAATTGCCTTTCAATCTGATCTAAACGTTGTAAAATAACCCTAGTATTAGCTGGTCTATTCTTTGGCAATCTTCCCATTAACTCGTCAATAAAATCCAACAATAACGGGTGAATATTTTCCGTTTCTTCTCGCCAAGCTAAAACATCATTAACCGCATCATAAATTTCTAAAGGATGTTTTCCGGTTAATAAATGCACAAAAGTTCGTCCTAAAGCATAAAAATCTGATTGAATCACCGCTTGGCTATGTTGTTGTTCATTGGGTGTATATCCGGCTGAGGTAATACCTGTTACTTGTTGACCTTTGACCTTTTGATGATAGGTTTGGGTTTCTTCCCTTGCTGTGCCAAAATCAATTAACACCAACTCGCCACTATTACGCAACATGATATTAGGAGGTTTAATATCTCGATGCAGCCAATTCTGTTGATGAATTTTATCGAGAATTAAAGTAATTTCTCTCAGCCATTTTAAGGCTCGTTTTTGACTTAAAATATCATACTGCTTTAGCCACTGTTCTAAATTAATCCCCTCCACTTTTTCCATAACTAAACAGTGTAATATTTTCCCTTCCCTCGTGGAATATTGAAAATAGGCATCTGCGCGAGGAACACCGGTGACATTTTGACGACTCAACTCTAATAAAACGTCATATTCCCGTTTAAATAATTCCACTGCTTTCGGTTCATTGTTCCATTTTTCTTGTAATACCTTGAGTATTTTGGCTGTAAAACCCTCAAAAGCCTCATAAACAACCCCAAAACCGGTCGTATCACTCAATAACCGACTCACCCTATATTGACCATTTAACAACAATTGAGAGCCGCAACTTTGACAGTAACGAGTATTCGAGTTATTATTACTCGGATGCTCCGGTTGAGAACAATCGGGATTAATGCAGTAACAGGGTTTCATCTCGGCTATCAGTTATTTTAGCGGGTGAATAATTGCAAGTTTTCCCTTACCTGTCTTTGAAGGCATTTTATCATAAGTAAGTAGTAGTAGTAACGCACCAAATTAAATTAATGATAGGTGTGGTGCGTTACGACGGATTGTTAGATTCAAGTTTAAGCAGAGATTGTCACCGTCTAACGCACCCTACATTTTACTAAACTGGGATGAGCCACTCTTGAAAAAGGGGACAATTATTAATTATTATTAAAAGTATATTTACTAATTAACCAAAATACCAGTGAAACTAGCTCAAGCTCAGACGATATTAACAGACACTTTAACCGTATTTTGGGGAGAATGGCTAGATTTACGGGCGAGAGTCCTTCAGATCGCCGCCACAGGTTTAGTTTCTCCCCTAATCTATATTATCGGTTTCGGGTTGGGGTTGGGAAGCGCCCTCGATCGCTCGATGAAACCCTCACTCGGCGATTCTTATCTAGAATTTATTTTACCCGGAATGGTGGCCCTGTCCTCAATGGCGATCAGTTTCGGGGGAACCACCTTTTCCATCTGTGGCGATCGCTTATTTAGTAAAACCTTCGAGGAATTATTATTACTTCCCGTCCATCCCCTCTCATTATTTTTAGGCAAAGTTTTTGCGGGAATTTTGCGCGGTGTAATGACTTCTGCATCAGTGATTCTCATCGCTATCTTATTTACAGGAAAATTTGCCAGTTTTCTCAATCCCCTCTTTTTATTAATTTTAATCTTAAATTGTGCCGTCTTTGCCAGTTTAGGGGCAATTGTCGGATTGCGAGTTCAATCCCTCGAAAGTGCCAGTCTCTATAATAACTTTTTAATCGTGCCGATGTCTTTTTTAGGAGCAACTTTTTTCGATCCCAAAACCTTACCCTGGGCATTAAAAATTATTGTTTATGCCTTGCCCCTCACCTATGCTAGTCTAGGATTAAGAGCCGCAGCCTACGATATCAATCAATTTCCTTGGTTCGCTATCCCTATTTTATTAATCGTCGCTCTTCTTCTCTCGATTGTCGGCGCTTATCAATTCTCCCATCAACGGGATTGAATCAGTGATCAGTAATCAGTAATCAGTAATCAGTTATCAGTAATCAGTTATCAGTTATCAGTTATCAGTTATCAGTTATCAGTTATCAGTTATCAGTTATCAGTGGTCAGTAATCAGTTATCAGTTATGAGTTAAGTACCCAAGCAAAATTAATTAAACATATCTAACTACCTCTTGCCTTTTGCCTTTTGCCTTTTGCCTATCTTCTAGGAAATTTATTTTACACGACTACTTATCTCCTGACTCCTGACTCCTATCTCCTGACTCCTTTTTCCCTTGAATAAATATATCCTTTTTTATAAACCCTACGATGTATTATGTCAGTTTACTGATGAAAATGGTCGCTCGACTTTAAAAGATTATATTCCCATCCCCAATATCTATTCTGTCGGTCGTTTAGATAGGGACAGTGAGGGATTATTATTACTCACAGATAACGGTCAATTACAGCATCGTTTGGGTCATCGTCAATTTGCACATCCGCGCACCTATTGGGTACAAGTCGAAAGAATTCCAGACCTAAACGCTTTAGAAAAATTGCGTCAAGGTCTTCATATTCAGGATTATCGCACTCGACCAGCAATAGTTAATTTACTAGATTTTGAACCGGATTTACCCCCCAGAGAGCCACCGATTCGTTATCGAAAATCTGTCCCCACCGCTTGGTTAGAAATTACCTTAACTGAGGGAAGAAATCGTCAGGTAAGACGGATGACGGCAGCCGTTGGTTATCCGACTTTAAGATTAATTAGAACAGCCATTACTATTGACAAAAACAATAAATTATGCTTAACAGGATTACAACCCGGTCAATGGCGAGAAGTGACTGAAAAAGAGAGAAAAGCCTTGGAAAGGTTATAATTTCTGTAAGTAACCTTGATAACCAAAGTTGAATGTATAGTTTGGGACTTGATCAAATGACCCACAATTATCTATAATCGTGAATATTAAACCGAAAGACAAATATGAAAGTTAAAATTAAAAATCTTGGCATTTTAAAACAAGCAGAATTCAGTCTAGGCGACTTCACAATTATCTGTGGTGGTAATAATACAGGTAAAACTTATGCTACCTACGCTTTATTCGGTTTTTTAGACACTTGGCGAAGACTATTAACTTGGCCAACATTTGGACTCAAAGAAAAAATTAATCAACTACTTTCTGATGGTGTAATTAGTCTCGATCTACAGGAGTATGTTCAACAGTGTGAGATTATTCTTACTACAGGTTGTCAAAGATATATTCGACAAATACCTGAAGTTTTTGCTGCCAACGAGGAGAGGTTTAAAAATGTTGATTTTCAGATAGAATTAAATTTTGACAATATTCAATTTCAAAATAAGTATGAAAGGAAAATTAGTACAGCAACATGGGAAATTATCTCGATTAGCAAACCTGAAGATGAGCCTTATTTATCCATTACATTATTAACAGAAACAGAAAAAATAAATCTGCCAGTGCATTTTCTTGAGGATATCATTTACGACAGCATCCAAGATATAATTTTCTCTCAGTTTTTTCCCAGGCCATTTATTGCTAGTGCAGAAAGGACAGGAGCGGCAATTTTTCGCAAAGAGTTAAATTTTGCTCGTAATCGTTTACTGGAAGAAATTAGTAAAAATAGCAATTTTAATCCTAGAGAACTGTTATTTAATGTTTCTCAGGATTATGCGCTACCAGTCAAAAAAAATGTAGATTTTACTAGACAAATAGAAACAATTGTCAAAAAAAATAGCTTTATCGCCGAAAATCATCCCAGTATTTTAGAAGATTTTGCCGATATTATTGGTGGTCAATATATGATTACTAGCAATGATGAACTTTATTACATTCCTAAAGGAAAAAAACTTAGACTATCGATGGATGAAAGTTCTAGTGCTGTACGTTCTCTTTTAGACATTGGCTTTTATTTAAGACACGAAGCTCGAATCGGAGATTTGTTGATAGTAGATGAACCTGAATTAAATCTCCATCCAGAAAATCAACGCCGTATCGCTAAACTTTTCGCTCGACTGATCAACATTGGTATTAAAGTTTTTATCACTACTCACAGTGATTATATTATCAAAGAAATAAACACATTAATTATGCTTAACCATGATAAACCACACCTGAAACAAATTGCCGCAGAAGAAGGCTATAGACAAGAGGAATTATTATCGGCTAATCAAGTTAAAGTCTATATTGCTGAAAAAGCTTTAAAGATGTTAAAAGGACAAAAAAGAAAAACTAAATTTCACACTTTAAACCCCGCTAAAATTGATCACGAAATGGGTATCGAAGCACGCAGTTTTGATACTACTATCGAAAATATGAATCGTATTCAAACGGCTATTATTTGGGGTGAGGAGTAATGTCTGATATTGCTATACTCAAAGAAATGATTAGCAAGTGTGCGATAGTAGAGTTGGAATATAAAAAAGAGTACAAACGAGATATTTATTTACTGAAACTGACAGAAAATCAAGATAACTATTCGTTTGTGATTAGTGGAATGCCTGAACCCGATCGAGTTATTGTGATCAAGCTAGATGAGTTTTTTGATGTCCGCAAAATTTTTACTGGTAGTAAAGGTGAGTGTAAGCGTGCAGATTTTATAATTATCGCTAATACCCCTACTGAAAAAGTTATCCTTTGTTTGGAAATGAAGAAAAGCGGAGATTCTAATCCATCGATAATTAAACAATTAAAAGGAGCCGAATGCTTTGTCTCCTATTGTCGTGAAATCGGACGCTTATTTTGGAATCAACCCGATTTTCTTCAGGACTATCAATATCGCTTTGTTAGTATTAAAAATATCAGTATTTCTAAAACAAGCATGAGCAGCCGTAAACTTTCTCAAAAAAGTGAGATTCACGATCAACCAGAAAAAATGTTAAAAATCTCTGCTAAAGCGAAGCACTTTCAAGAATTAATTTAGTCCTATAGCTTGACATTATGACCGATTTAATCTCGATCGAATAACGATCTTTTGCCGAGAGTGCCGAAAGAGCCTTATCGATGCTCATTTTTAAAAACTTCAAACACCTGCCGGCTGAAATATTTTAACTTATCAGCCACCTTAGCAGAAGGTTGATAATTACCGACTAATTGCCAATTTTCCACCGTAGATAGTCGCCAAGCGGTTCCTTGATGGTTAAAAGCCTGCATTTCTAAGCCAATCAAACGCTGATGCTGATCCTCGCTATCGAGATGAAAACGGATTTGTACCAGAATACTGCGCCCTTGAATTCTGGGACTCCAACCAGGAAAATGGAAAGCGATATCGATCGAGTCGGGGTCCGTTAACTCCCTTGTGTGGGGATCATTGCGCCAAGGTTTCAGATCTGCCTTTGCATCGGGGAATTGTTGCTTAAACAGGTTGACGAGTGTGGCGATCTTCGCCGTTAATTCTAATCCTTTTGCCTGTTCCGACGCATTCATGCTCACCTCTGATAATTGCTTATAAAGTAACTATTTATACAGTTTAGCCCTGCTTTTTGCGACTATTGGAACAATTATAACGATATTTTCTCGATCGAGTCGAAAATGCCGCACCTGTCAATCAAGATAGCCGCTGCCAAAAAGACAAAATCAAAACTAAACTAGAAAATAGGATAATCGACAGGAACAGTATTTTCTATGAATCCCCAAGAGTCTCTATTACAATCGATCGAAAAATTAGGCTATCGGGTTACGGTGGGTGATGTGGCGGCAAAATCGGGTTTAGAGATTAACGCTGCACAACAGGGATTATTAGCTTTAGCTGCGGAAGCGGGGGGACATTTACAGGTAGCAGACACGGGGGAGATTATCTATCTTTTCCCCGAAAATTTTCGCTCGATTCTCCTGAATAAATATTGGCAATTGCAGTTAAAAGCTTTCGCCAGTAAAATCTGGAAAGTAGTTTTTTATGTTATTCGCATTTCCTTTGGCATTGTCTTAATTATTTCGATTTTAATCCTCTTGTTTGCTATTCTGGCGATCCTGATAGCCTCAATGTTTAAAGATAGTGACTCGGATAATAATTCTGGAAACAACAACATTAATGTTAACTTCTTTCCCACGGACTTTTTCTGGATTTTTTATCCCGATTTTGGTAATAACTACTACGAAAGAAGAGATAGGGAAGTTAAGGCAGAAAAACCCTCTAGTAAGATGAATTTTCTCGAGGCAGTTTTTTCTTTTCTTTTTGGCGATGGTGATCCTAATTTTAATTTAGAGGAGAGACGCTGGCAAACTATCGGTAAAGTAATTCAAAATAATCGTGGCTCGATTATCGCTCCACAAATTGCCCCCTATCTCGATAGTATTACCCCTAGTCATGAGGAGACAGAAGACTATATACTCCCAGTTTTAACTCGCTTTAATGGGTTGCCGCAAGTGTCCGATCGAGGCGATATTATCTATTATTTTCCCGATCTACAGGTGACAACCAAAGAGAGAAAATTACAAACAGTTTCCCCCTATCTAAAGGAAAAACGCTGGAAGTTTAGCGAAGCAGATAGCGGTCAAATTATCCTAGCTTTAGGTTTAGGGGTGGTTAACTTTATCCTCGCTTTAGTTTTAGGATCTTTGCTCAACAGTGATAGTGTGGATTTGAGCGGTTCTCTGGGGTCGATAGTCACAGGAATCTACGGTTTTCTCCTCAGTTATGCCGCTGCTTTTTTGGGGATTCCCCTCGGTCGTTATTTCTTTTTACAGTGGAGAAATGAGCGGGTTAATCAACGCAATCAACAGCGAGAAAAAAGAGCAGATTTATTAGCCCAAAATAATCCTGAATTAGAGCAAAAACTGGCCTACTCTCGTCAATTCGCTGACCAAAAAGTGATTAGGGATGCTGATATTAGTTATTCTACCGATCAAGACTATCTCGAACAAGAGATCGAGCGCTCGGATAAAATCGATCGAGAATGGCAAAAACGCTTAGAATCGCCCGATTCCTGACTCCTGACTTGAAAGAGGGTGATGGGGAAATGGGGAAATGGGGAAATGGGGAAATGGGGAAATGGGGGAATTATGAATTGGGAAATGGGGGAGTGGGGGAGTGGGGAGATAGGAGAATTTCAACTAATACCCCAAAACCCTAAAACCCCAACTCCCTAAAACCCCAACTCTCAACTCCTGCCTCCTGCCTCCTGAATCCTGACGACCGACTCCTAACCCCACCAACAAACTTTTTGCCGCAAACCCTAACTTAAACGATCGAGAGTGCGATACTGAATTGCTTCGGCAACGTGGGAACTTTTCAGCATTTCACTATCTCCTAAATCGGCAATGGTGCGGGCAACTTTGAGAATGCGATCCATTGCTCGGGCCGATAAACCCAATTTTCGGATTGCCCCTTCTAAAATATGGCGACTGCTCTGATCAAGAGCGCAAAAACGCCGCAAATGCTCGGAATTCATCTCCGCGTTAGAGCGAATCCCAGTATCTTGAAAGCGATCGCTGGCCTTTTGTCTGGCCCTTTCTACCCGTTGCCGCACTTGCTCAGAAGCTTCTCCCCGACTCTCTTGGGTCATTTCTTCCGGTTTCAGGCGATTTACCGTCACTTGTAGGTCAATACGGTCTAAAAGCGGCCCCGATAATTTCGCCCAATATTGTTCCCGTTGTCGCGGTGAACAGCTGCAGGGTTGCACCGAATCGCCGTAATAACCGCAGGGACAGGGATTGGTACTCGCCACCAGGGTAAAACGGGCCGGAAAAGCGACGGAAAGACGAGTGCGAGAAATGCTCACATAACCATCCTCTAGGGGTTGCCGGAGATATTCCAAGACACTGCGCTTAAATTCCGTTAATTCGTCCAAAAATAAAATACCACGGTGGGAAAGGGAGATTTCTCCCGGTCGGGGATAAGTGCCACCTCCCACCAGCGCCGCTCCGGAAGCGGAGTGATGGGGACTGCGAAAAGGACGCTCGCGCACCAGAGAACCTCGATCCTTCAGTAATCCGGCGACGGAATGAATCTGGGAGACTTCTAGGGATTCGGCAAAGGTAAGCTGGGGCAGAATACCGGGTAAACGTCGCGCTAACATGGTTTTACCGCTGCCCGGGGGACCGACAAAAATTAGGTTATGACCTCCAGCTGCGGCAATTTCCAGGGCCCGCCGGCCAATGGCTTGACCTTTGACATCCTTGAGATCGGGGAGATTTACCCGCGATCGCCCAAATTCCTCGGCAGCGTTAAAAGTCATCGGTGAATAGCGATCGGGTTCATTTAAGAAATTTACCACTTCCGATAGATGACGAAACCCATACACTTGTACGCCTTTAACTACGGCCGCTTCTTTGGCATTATCGGCGGGAACCACTAAACCCTTGATCCCCATTTTTTCGGCGGCGGCAGCAATGGGTAAAACCCCCGCCACGGCACGCAAACTACCATCGAGGGATAATTCGCCTAAAAAGAGAAAATCCCCCAATAAATCGGCTTCTACCTGTTCGGAAGCCCCTAAAATGCCGATACTAATCGGTAAATCATAAATCGGCCCCTCTTTGCGGATATCGGCGGGACTTAAATTGATGACAATTTTGCGGATGGGAAAGGCAAATCCAGCATTTTTTAGGGAAGCTTTTACCCTTTCTTTCGACTCCTGCACGGCGGTATCGGGTAAACCCACCACGGCAATTCCGGGTAATCCCCCCGATACATCCACTTCTACCCCGATTTTAATGGCATCGATGCCGATAATTGCCGCACTCCAAACCCTTGCTAACATTTTGGCTCAAGTAAAAATAAAGTGAGTTCTTAGGAAAATGAAACAGGATGTTCGGCTAGTTTTCCGCATAAAAATGATTTTATCTGGGAATTTACCCTGAAAATCAGCCTATTTCTCGGGATAACCTAGCCAGAAAAGCTGAGAGCTTAATGGTATAGTTGAAAAAAAAAGTAATCTGTCTATGAGTGAGACTATTTTTAGCAAAATTATCCGCAAAGAAATTCCTGCCTCGATCGTTTATGAAGATGATCTGGTTCTCGCTTTTCGAGATGTTAATCCCCAAGCACCCACCCATATCCTCATTATCCCCAAAAAACCGATTCCGAAACTAGAGGAAGCCAGCGACAGCGATCGAGATCTATTGGGACATTTGTTACTAACTGTTAAAAAAGTGGCCGCCGAAGCTAAATTAAGTCAAGGTTATCGAGTAGTGATCAATAATGGGGAACATGGGGGTCAAACCGTCGATCATCTTCATGTCCATCTTTTAGGCGATCGCATAATGGCTTGGCCTCCGGGTTAAACTCCTGTTATTTTCCCGCATTTTTGGGGAATTCTAGAACTAGAATCGTTCTTTTCCGAGTCGGTCTTCTCGATGTTGAACCCATGAATAAGTCTCTTTCTGTGATCGCATTGTCCAGCACCCTGCTGTTATTTCCCTTCACCCCTACGACTCTCGCTCAATCGGAATGCTTTCTCCAAAGAGCAGATGGACAACACATAGACCTTAGCCGTCTCTGTGGCAGTTCATCTAGAAATAGGAAAAATTCCCCGCAAGTTTATCAGCTACCGATTCAACGCCGGGTTAACGGCATTCCCACGGTGATGGTGGTTTTTAATAACCGTCACTATTATGAAATGCTTTTTGATACAGGTGCTAGTGGCATCGTCCTCACCGATGCCATGGCGAAAGCGATGAAAGTCAAACGGGAAAAGGAAGTAGTCGCTCATACCGCCGGCGGTGTCGTTACTGTTTATCTTGGTCGCATTAATTCTGTTAAAGTTGGCGAGGTGGCTTTATCTAATCAGATTGTTGGTATTTCTCCCCAAATGGAAGGATTAGGACTCTTAGGACAAACCTTTTTTGGTTCCTATGATGTCACGATCAAAAAAGATGTGATTGAATTACGTCATCGTTGATAAGTAGCTGGTTATAATTAAACTAAAAATGGATTTTAGGTTCGATCCCCCCTGCCCCCCTTGATAAGGGGGGTGCCGATAGGCGGGGGGATCTGAAAACTTTTAACACCTACCTACTTAGTCTGACGGGAAAAATGCTCGCTCTTCTCGACTTTGTGTGATAATTTTTGCTTATGTAAGGTTAAATGCTTACTGGGCAAGACTTTTAGGACTATTTTGAAAGAAGAAACTATCAGTATAGACCTCGTTTACACACAGAAACCAGAAGAGCCAAATGCTCGCTTTTCTGATTCTAATCTAAAGTTCCTCGCTGTATTTGTTCCCGTTCGATCGCTTCAAATAAAGCCCGGAAGTTGCCTTCTCCAAAACCTCTAGCGGCATGACGTCGCTCGATTAATTCAAAAAAGAAAGTTGGCTGAGAAAAAATTGGTTTAGTGAAAATTTGCAGTAAAGTTGGCTTTTCCTGGAGGGAATGACTATTTTGTTCAAAGTCAATGAGAATTTCATTTTTTTTAATTTCTGACCATTCCCAATCAGCAATATTAAAATCTTTTTTTTGATAGTTAATTTGTCGATAATAACTGTCGGGAACTGATAAAAATTCTACCTTTTTTTCTCTTAATTTTTGAGTTAAGTTTACAATGTTTTCTGTTTTTAAAGCAATGTGTTGAATACCAGATTTTTGATTAATATCTAAAAATTCTTGAATTTGAGAACTGTTACTATCTGGCTCATTAATTGGTAACTTTAATTCGGTTTCAGGGTGAACAAGTACCTGCGAATAAAGACCAGAACGCTCCGTTTTAATAGTAAAAACTTGCCGTTTTTTAAAGCCTAAATTTTCCTCATACCAATTGGATGTTAACTCTAAATTCCCCTGAAACACATTTAAAACTAAATGATCAATTGCCAGAATATCCTGATTATATTGTTCCTTACTATCATACTCAATCAGATTAGGATCGGCTAAAATTGGCGTGATTCCCTGTCTTTCAATTAATGTATGTTTGAGATTAGCAATGCTAGAGATTTGACAGCTTTTTATCTTACCCCTAGCCAAAACAGTTTCCTGAATAAAAATATCCAGTTTAATTCTCCTAGCTAAAGCGTCTAAATCCTCCACTTGAAAAGCCACATCCGCCACCCCTTCAGGATATTTACTTAAAAATTCCGCCACGGGACTAAGGGAATTTAAGGGAGAAGATAAGATAAAAATAATCTGTTTATTTTTATCTTTTTGGATGCCATTGCCAACTATTTCCGTGTGCGTGTGGAGATTAACTAAACTTGCGATCGCCTGAAAATCCATCACCCGCACAAACCAATCTCGCCATTTTTTGGCCGATTCTACATAAAAATGAATATGATCAATAAACATAGATAAAGTCAAAAAAGTGGTTGAGTGTTAGGAATTATGAATTATGAATTATGAATTATGAAGTGGGAAATGGGGAAATGGGGAAATGGGGAAATGGGGAAATGGGGAAATGGGGAAATGGGGAAATGGGGAAATGGGGAAATGGGGAAATGGGGAAATGGGGAAATGGGGAAATGGGGGAGTGAGGAGATAGGGTAATTTCAACTAATACCCCAAAACCCCAACTCCCTACAACCCCAACTCTCAACTCCTGACTCCTGAGGACTAAAAAAAGAGATGACTATCGGGTTGAATATTAATTTCCATGGGGACGGCTTGGGGTTCAGCATTCATGGCAAAATAGATAGCATCGGCGGCGGTTTGAGCGGTTAACATTTTAGTGCGATCAACTTTTAAGCTCACCTGATCCCAAAAAGGAGTATCGACACCACCAAAATAGAATAAAGTCATTTTAATACCATAGCGTTTTAACTCATCGGCCAAACATTTACTAAAACCCACCACCCCGTACTTAGAAGCACAATAAGCGGCAGCCATAGCCATAGAATGCTTACCCAAAATTCCCACCACATTACAGATATGACCAGCTTTATTTTCCTTCATCACATTAGCCGCAGCCTGACAGGTATAAAAACTCCCCTTGAGATTGAGGTCGAGCATTTTATCTAAATCTTCCGGCGTGATTTTATTATATTGTTTCATCACACCGGCTCCGGCCGCATTAACCAACACATCCAACCGGCCGTAATGGGAGACAATTTTTGCCATCAAAGTTTCCACCTGAGTCGGATTGGTGATATCCGTCGGTACAATTAAAGAAGGACAAGACAACTCACCAGCTAAATTAGATAAATTATCGGCATTTCTCGCCGCTAATACGAGTTTATGACCATTAACAGCTAGTTTACCCGCTAAAGTGGCACCGATACCCCCCGTAGCACCGACAATCAGGACAACTTTTTCGCTCATAATTATTTATAAATTTTTACAAATCTTATTGTAAACTGTTCCAACTGGAAAATCATCGCTAGTCCCAACCCCTTGATTAATGGTTAACCAACTTCTGATAGGATCAACCGTGACAATGTAAAGAAATTTTTGTCACTAACCCCGCCCTAAAAGGGACGGAGCTTGCCTAAACCAATTTAGGCGACGCAAGTAGAGACTACCGCATCGAGACACAATCTGGTACAGACCTCCGAATACTTCCCTAGTTCGGATTCCCTCTCAGCTTTATTGGTAAAGCGTTGTTAGACAAGACATCTTGATTGTGTTGCGGTAAGGGACATTAACTTCACTCTTAAGGATTATCTCCATGGCAAGAGTTCCTGTTATCTCAAAAGACGGAAAACCGTTAATGCCTACCAAACCCAGTCGGGCCAGACGGTGGATTAAGGAAGGAAAAGCTATCGGCAAATTCAACGACTTAGATATTTTCTATGTCCAGCTAACCGATGAACCTTCCGATAACAAAACCCAACCGATTGCCATTGGTATTGACCCGGGTAAATTATTTTCGGGAATTGGCGTTCAATCCTCTCTTTTTACTCTTTGGAAGGCTCACTTAGAACTTCCTTTTAAACGAGTAAGAGAGCGCATGGACAATAGACGGTTAATGCGAAAAGGACGTAGAGGAAGACGGATTAACCGTCAACTTCCTTTTAATCTAAGAGCGCATCGACAAAAACGATTTTCAAATAGAAAACAAGGAAAATTAGCCCCCTCAATCAGAGCTAATCGTCAACTTGAACTTCGAGTCGTTTCCGAACTAACCAAAATCTATCCAATTACTGACATTTACTTTGAGTATGTCAAAGCCGATATTGATTTAACTTCCGGTAGAAAAGGGGCTAAGTCTGGAAAAGGTTTCTCGTCGGTTATGGTTGGACAAAAATGGGCTATTGAGCAACTATCTCAATTGGCAACAGTCCATACTCGCTTTGGTTGGCAAACCTCTAATCTCAGAAAACATTTGGGACTAGAAAAGTCCAAAAATAAAGCAGAACAATCACCCGAAAGCCATGCTAACGATGGCATTGCTCTTGCCTGTTTTCAATTTTTAGATTATTGGCAATTTCACAATTATAATGGACATGGATATGATTGGAAGGGTTCTGTTAAAGTAACAAACGCTCCCTTTGCTGTCATCAAACGTCCTCCTATTAGTCGTCGTCAACTTCACCTGATGGTTTTTTCTAAAGGTGGTAAACGACGTAAATATGGTGGCTCTACCACAAGACATGGGTTCCGTAAAGGAGATTTAGTTTCTTCTCCCAAAGGAATTGGTTATGTTAGTGGAGATACCGAAAAACAGCTATCTGTAAGCGATACCAGTTGGAAACGATTGGGACAGATAGCTGTTAGCAAGATTCAGTTAATCCGTCGTTCTAACGGTTTAATTGTTTCTCGCTAACTTATATAAAGCCGCCCTCCGTTATCGCTAAAGGGCGGGGTTTCAGACCCAATTTTTCGATGACTGTACTGACCGAAGGAATCGCGCCCCACGGTGGGCAATTAATTAATCGTATTGCTACCGCTGCCGAAAAAGCTGAATTTCTGGCCCTAGCTGAAAAACTACCGCGAGTTTCCCTAGATGAACGATCGCTCTCGGATTTAGTTATGATTGCTATTGGTGGTTTCAGTCCCCTTAAAGGCTTTATGGAACAGGACGACTACGAAAAAGTCGTCGATGATATGCGTCTAATCAATGGTTTACCCTGGGCAATTCCCGTGACTCTTTCCGTTAGGGAAGAAGTGGCGGATCCCCTCAAAGAAGGCAACTGGATTCGTTTAGATGACAGCGAAGGCAACTTTGTCGGAGTCCTGGAACTAACCCAAAAATACCGTTATAATAAGGCCCACGAAGCAGTTAACGTCTATCGTACCGACGACCAGAAACACCCCGGGGTAAAAGTCCTCTACGAACAGGGAGAAATTAACCTCGCGGGTCCAATTTGGTTACTTCAGCGTGATCCTCATCCTCAGTTTCCCAAATATCAGATCGATCCTCTGCAATCGCGCAAGATGTTCCACGAAAAAGCTTGGAAAACAATTGTCGGTTTCCAAACCCGTAATCCCATCCACCGGGCCCACGAATACATTCAAAAATGCGCCCTAGAAGTGGTAGATGGTTTATTCTTGCATCCTCTTGTCGGCGCTACCAAAAGCGATGATGTGCCGGCCGATGTGCGGATGCGTTGCTATGAGATCATGATGGATAAATACTTCCCCCAAGATCGCGTTATTCTAGCTATCAACCCCTCAGCTATGCGTTATGCCGGCCCCCGGGAAGCAATTTTCCACGCTATTATCCGTAAAAACTACGGTTGTACCCATTTTATCGTCGGTCGTGACCATGCCGGAGTCGGCGACTACTACGGAACCTACGATGCCCAGTATATCTTTGATGAGTTCGAGCCGGGGGAATTGGGAATCGTGCCGATGAAGTTTGAACACGCTTTCTACTGCACCCGCACTTCGGGAATGGCAACCACCAAAACTAGCCCCAGTTTACCGGAAGAAAGAATACACCTTTCGGGAACAAAAGTCCGGGAACTGCTGCGTAAAGGAGAATTACCACCTCCAGAATTTTCCCGTCCGGAAGTGGCTGCCGAATTAATCCGGGCCATGCGAGAGTCATGAACATAACTAGGCGAGAATTGATCCAGCAGACAGGTTGGGGGTTGCTGACTTTGGCGATTAGTCAAGGAACCCTTAACCGTCATTTGGCTGCTCTCGCCGCCCCTAATCCCCGAAAATTGGCTCTTTTAGTCGGTATTGACCAGTATGGGGTGAATATTCCGCCGCTGCCCGGTTGTCTTACCGATGTGGAGTTACAAAAAGACCTTCTCCGTTATCGTTTTGGTTTTCAGGATGCTGATATAGTAACTTTAACGGGACAAAAAGCCAGTCGAGAAGCGATCGAAGCGGCTTTTTTAGAACACCTGATCGCCCAAGCCAGGGCGGGGGATGTGGTAATTTTTCACTTTAGCGGTTATGGCAGTGTTGGGGACCGAAAAGAGGTTTTTATTACTGCTCATGGGGCAGAAAATGCCTTAATTAAGGAAAATATCCTGCTGATGGCTCGCTGTCTAGCTACGGATAAGTTTAGCTTGATTTTTGATAGTAGTCATCTCCCCCAACCTCAGCCCTATCTCGGTAATCTTCGCGTTCGTTCCTATCCCGAAAGCCTTACTGATCTTAACCCCGCCGAATTAACTTTCGCTACCGATATTAAAACCCGTTTTAACCTCAAAAATAAGCCTAGTAACGGCGTTATTCTCGCCGCCGCTAAACCGGAGCAAATCGCCCTGGAATTGAGCGGCAATAGCCCCAATGCTGGCTTATTCACCTATGATCTCACCCAGTATCTCTGGCAAGCTTGCCCCAGTCCGACAATTGCGATCGCTTTTCCCCATCTCCGTAATCTTGTCGCTAGTCACAGCAGTGAACAACAGCAGCCGGCAATCCTAACCAGTAATCAAAAAAATAATTCTGCGCCGCCTTATCATACAACGTCAGAAACGTCAAGGGGGGGCGCAGCAATTGTTACAAATCTTATTGATGAACGCACCCTAGAAGTCAATCTGGTCGGCCTGCCCTTAGAAATCCTAGAAAATTACGGAATTAACTCCTGTTTGAGCTTTATTGGGGCGACTGGGGAGGAAATCAGCCTACAAATTCTCTCCCGTCAGGGTTTAAAAGCCAAAGCGCAATTATTATCCCCGGCTGCTTCCCTAGAAATAGGACAGATTCTACAGGAAAAATTGCGGGTTTTTCCCAGTCAAATCGGCTTAATCGTCGGTTTGGATAGTAACTTAACCCGAATTGAACGGGTAGATGCCACCAGTACCTTTGCCGGTTTGCCCGATGTGGCCGCCGTGGTTAACATTGGTGAACAAACGGTAGATTGTCTCTTAAGTCGAGTTGGTGGCGAAGAAACTGGCAATTATCAGTTATTATCTGCCAATGGCTCCCTAATTATCGGTAGTTTAGGGGCGGCCAACGAAGCCATTAAATCGGGGATCAAACGACTGCAATCCCAACTAGAAACCCTGCTGGCCTGCAAATTGTGGCACTTGTTGATCAATCAAGAATCCTCCGGTTTAGCCGTCATTGTCACCCTGGAAAGCCTCGATCAAACCTATATCTCGACGGTACAAACCCAAAAAATTGCGGGTAGCAAGGGGATTAATACCGCTAAAAATGACTTAATTCTGCCCGTCGGGACAGAAATTCGCTATCAAATCGAAAATCAAGAAGAACAACCCCTCTACGCAATGATCCTTGTCCTCAACAGCGATTGCCAACCGCTTTTATACTGTTCCCGTCCAGAAAACCCCGATAATTTCACCAATTCTAGCCCATTAGCCCCCTTTGTCGTGGCGGCCAAAACCAAGGCCACCATCCCCAATTCCGGCCAAGGGCATTGGAAAATTAGTCAACCCAAGGGCATCAGAGAGAATATACTGATCCTCAGTCGCCATCCTTTCCCGAACACCTTGACCCTTCTCAATGCCACTCAAAGCCTCAAGGGAGAAGCAACCCAACTGCTCACCCTGACTAACCCCCTAGAAATAGCCAGAGCTTTCTGGAGCGATCTAAAATTAGATTTAGGTCTAAAAATGGATAATTCTGGCAGTGTCATTGATGAATACGCCTTTGATCTGGGAACTTGGTCAGGTTTCCGGTTTATTTATCAAGTTATCGACTAAATCGATAGAATGATTCTATGGAATCCTTGAAAAGAAAAGGTTAAAATTCTAACACAGCTACCCCTAAATTTCCCGATGAATCTTCTGCCCCGGACCACCCAAAGCCGCCTCAAAAAAATCCCACAAATTCCCAGTGTTTGGGAAGGAGATCGTCGTGCTTTATCCTTATCCGAGAGAATGCCCCGGGCTACCCTAGAACCAAATCAAGAAAGCGGTGGCGAGTGCGTGATCTGGGTGGATGGTAGCGAGGGCTGTGTACGCTCTATGGAAGTAGTTTCCCCCGAAACCGGGCCCGAGGCCATGGTGAGAACCTTAATCCGTGCCATCGAAACGCCGCAAAGTCCCGCCCGGCCAGCTAGACCGAAAAAAATTATCGTCCGTGATCGAGAAACACAGTTTTTTCTGCGCGGGGTACTGCAAGATCTCGATATCACCATCGATTATGTCCCCAATTTGCCCCTGATCGATGATCTCTTTCGTGGATTCGACGAATTCCAAAATAACCGCCCCCCAGCAATTCCTCCCGCTTGGCAGTCCGTTTTAGTGAAAACCGCTCACGAAATTTGGAAAGCTGAACCCTGGTCCTGTTTAGCTGATTACGATATTTTGGAAATTAAGCTCGATCGCCCCGATTTCCCGCATCTTTACGCCTGTGTCATGGGAATGCTCGGTCGGGAATACGGAGTCATTCTCTATCGTTCCCTAGCATCCCTCAAACAATTCCGCCAGTCCGCTTTAGAAGAAAAATCGATGGAAAGATTAGAAAAAGCCTTTCTTTCCCAAGATTGCTGGTTTTTAAGCTACGAATTGGCCGATGATGATGAGGACGATGATGAGGATGACTACGATCTGGCCTCGGCTCCCCCTTCCCAGATCCATCCAGTTTTCGGCAGCGTGCATCCCTACGAAGGTATTCGCCCCTATTTGGATGAAGAAGAAGCAATCACGGTATATTTAGCTTTAATGGCTCTGTTGCGCTTTTTTAAAGGCAATCAATCCGCTTTATCCGAAGAACCGATCGGAGAATTACAGCGTCGTTTTCGCATTCCCCTCGATCCCGAACAAGCAAAAGGGGAAACCGTGGCCGTGACGGTGGCCACGATGCCCGATCTATGTGCGGAATTTATGCAACTCTTAGAGGAGGAGGACGACGATGAGGATGATGAGGATGATGAGGAAGAATCCGTACTCAAGGAAAATCTAGTCCCCGATAATGCACATCTGAGTCTGGGAATGGTTCCCTGGCAATTATTAGATAAAATTCGCAGTCGTCCGAAAATCCATTATCAACCCCAATCCGTACCCACAAAAGGGGAGGGTTTCCCCGTGGTCATGATCCAGACCTCCCGACCGAAAGCCAAGGAACTGATCGAAAAAATCGAACAAGCTGGCGGTTTGGAGGCTATTGGTTTTAACCCCGGCGAAGATCCCCTCGAAGATACCCGTTATGATCTGGGGATTCTGAAAATGGCTAACGGTGATCTTTATCTATTTGGGGAATTCGAGCAAGATGATCCCGACCACCGTACCGCGCGCCGCAATTGGCAAAAACGCATCAAAAATACCGAGGGTTATTGTGGTTTGATTATTGCTATGGGTGTAACTGGTTCCTCCTGCGGTAATCCCCAATTAAACGATATGTTAGCCCTCTACGAGGCAAAATCGATCAATAGTAAAGATTTAGACTTGGGAGTTTTGACTCTTATGCCTCACTTCGGTTAATTTGAACCGGCAGCGGCGCAGCTTTTTTCAGTGAACAGTGATCAGTTTGCTTGGCAAATTCATTGACATACTCCCACCGTCAAGCTGCGCTATGAAGTGTAGAAATATGCCCATGACGAATCGATTTTTACCGCCGCGCATGGGCAGAAATTCCCTTAATGGGTAGGTCAACTTCGATCAGGCGTTTAGGGTAGGTCATCAGGGTTAAAATTTTACAATTTGGTTAAAAAATCCCACTCATTAAACCAAGTCGAGCGATCAACAAGATTGAGTAATGAAATAAAATCTTGCTCAATATTGAACTCTATATTATAAGGTTTGGTCACTTGATTGATAATTGCTTGAACATCATTTTTATTAGCCATTTTATAAAATTCACGATTGTCATTGATGGTTTTTAAATACCTCCTAAATAGAGTATTTAGACTAATATCCTTTTCTCTAATAGGATTTTGGTTATTCAAAAAATCCCTTTTACTTAGTTGTTCCCTGACGTTGGCATACCGATGGCAAGTCTCATCAATATAGTTATCATCAAGACTCTCTAGCTTTTGTTGCATAATTGTTAAATAATGATTCTCTAGGGATTGTACCAAAGCAGATCGATCAACATTAATATCATCTTTTTTGGCTTCTAGCCATTTTTTTAGTAGATGAGATAACTTGATCAAATCCATTAATAAAATTGACTCAAAAGTATAAGACGGAGTGATATAAGTTGGAATTTTAAAATGACTACCCAGTGCTTCAATAAGCTTATCACGGTGATCATCCTCAATAAAATCACGATCAAAGACGAGAAAAGCCTTACTCCAAAGCGTTTCTTGATTCTTAATTTGCTGAAAAACTGTCTTATAACTAGGTAAATCCTTAAAAATTTGAGAGACTCCACCTATCACCCAAAAGACATATTTTTTGGTATTTACCCCTAAAGTCATTTTTTGTAACAATGTATAAATTGCTTTTGCATCATCCTGACCTTCCACAAATAAAATATGATCTGCCTCAATAGCATTGATAAAGTCTAAACCATTACTATTACCCAAAGAACTAATAATCGGATTCAGACTAGAGGGATAAATTCCTTTAAAACGAGAGCCAACATCTAAACTATGTTCATCTTTAACCACAGAAGTATAGTGATAGTTGGGTCTGTTTTCAATATGAAAAAGCTGATACAGAGGAACCTGACGAATTAGAGTCTCATTATGAGTTGTTAAAAAGATTTGAGTATTTGTCGAAAATCTAAGAACCGTATCGATTAAACGTTTTTGAATATCCCGATGAATATGACTATCAGGCTCATCAAATAAAATTAAGTTTAGGTCTCTAGTTTTTTCTGGTGCGTAAAGATTCAATAAAATAACAATAATTTGTAACGTTCCACTTCCCAATAGAGAAATATCTTTCTCAATGTCTCTTGACTCGATTTTATAATCAATCACTGATTTTATATCTTTTTGGATATCACTTTTAGGGAAAAACTCAATTTTTTTATCGCCGTTAAAGAGAATATATGATAAATCTCGAATAAATTTATTGTAAAGATTTTCATTTCGATTGGTATCATAATAAAGATTGTATAAACGATTACGAACAACTTCAACAGACTCTCTTTTTTGAATAGATTCAATAATTTGTGGACGAGTCACAAATCTCTCCTCAGTTCTGATGGTAGCTACAGGAGAAGCAAAAGATGCACTAATAGGGTTGGGAAAATTTTCAAAAAACTCATTGAATCCTCTAAAGTTATATTGGTTATAATTCAAAAGCTCGATAACATAATTTAAACCAGAGGTCTTGATAGAAAAACCAATTTCTAAATTTATATTTTCTTTATTTAAATTAATAGACAATTCAATAGGAGCAGTTGTATCACGTTGATAAAAGATATCGTCAATATTTGAAGTTCTAACCGTTTTAATAGTTTCGTAAGGAAAATATTTTTCTGTTGTATGACCGAGAATATAATCACCTTTTTTGTACAACTCTTTATATCCTTTGCCCGCTTGCCGAATTAGCTTATTAAAACACTCATGCCAAAGAGCGATCGCCTCTAGCAAATTGGTTTTTCCTGAATTATTAACCCCAGTAAAGACATTAAAATCAGGATCTAGATCTACGGTAACATTTTGAAAAGACTTAAAATTTTTAATCTGAATTTTGCTGATCTTCATTCCCGTTCATCCTGCCGTAGAATTGCCTCTAGTCCAAGCTGATAATGTTCAATGCTTGTAACAGGTTGCCGTCCTAGCGTAACCGCATCTCGAATGACATAAACTTCCGACATTGTCCCACAGTTAAACACCATATAGAGCTAATAGTCCCGCTTTAATCGTTCGGCTGTTTTATACTTATCTTTGATGTTAGCATAATTGGGAAGTAGGTTAGCCCAATTAAATCTAATTACGGAGCAGCCTCGTAGGTTGGTTTGAGCGAAACAATACTTAGGAGAAAACGTATTAATTCAATTGAAAAAGCGACACCCAACCACCCCAACGCTTACTGCTTAACTCTCAAAGTAATTGGCTGATAGCATTTTTCTTGATTCGTGGCAGGCATCCTACTCGCCTCTCCCACCCCCCCCTTGTCCCCCCGATGTCGGGGGGGTAGGGGGTGAGGGTAATTAACCATCTCTGCCATTACTTGAGAAAAACGGTATCAGTAGATTGACAAAAATTGGGCTGCAGCCTTAGTTCTGATCACTGATCACTGAAATCGCCAAAATTAAGCGATAATGTAAAGTAAAGTAAAACTTTCTGGACAAATTCTTATTATGGTGTTATTCGGATTCGGAAAAAAATTAACTTTGCCCACCGTAAGGGAGGCCCTACCCGGGCGATCGGAAAAAATGCCCGTACCTAGCACCCACTACGTTAACGGTCATCCTTTGCAGCCCCCCTTCCCCGGCGGTATGGAAACCGCAATGTTTGGTTTAGGCTGTTTTTGGGGAGCAGAGCGCAAATTTTGGCAATTAGAAGGAGTTTACACCACGGCCGTAGGTTATGCGGCTGGTATCACCCCTAATCCCACCTATCAGGAAGTGTGTACCGGCATGACTGGGCATAATGAAGTGGTCTTAGTGGTCTATGATCCCAGTGTGATTTCCTACGAACAACTGTTAAAGGTTTTCTGGGAAAGTCATAATCCCACCCAAGGAATGCGTCAGGGTAATGATACGGGGACTCAGTATCGATCGGGTATCTATACCTATAGTCCCCAGCAAAAGGAATTAGCGGAAAAATCTCGATCGATCTACCAAGAAGCCCTCAATAAAGCCGGCCATGGTCAAATTACCACGGAAATTATCGACGCACCTGAATTTTATTATGCTGAAGTTTATCATCAGCAGTATTTAGCGAAAAATCCCGGCGGTTACTGTGGTTTAGGGGGAACGAAAGTGGAATGTCCCATCGCTCTTGATCTGAAGTTAAATTAAGTAGGATTAGCCGTCAGTTATCAGTTATCAGTTATCAGTTATCAGAAAGTAGCGATTGTCTTAAAAGTCAAGGGGAATAAAGAAAATCTTTTGTACCCCAAATAGGCAAGACAAAGTAACGGCACCAGTCATCCGTTTTGTCAGCGATGAAATTGTTCGGAAAACTGGACTAAGCGGGTGCTTGCCAGCATTTATTATCACGAATCATGGCATTGAGGATAACCAGCAATTTCCTCATACAGGCAACTAAGGCCACCTTTTTCAACTTGCCATTGGTCAACAACCGTTCGTAGAACTTCCGAATCACCGGGTTATGACGAATGGCTACCAATGTGGCCATGTACAAGCCACAGCGAACCGAGGTGCGTCCCCCCGAAATCATGCGTTTACCCTTGTGCTGGCCACTATCGTGGTTGATAGGAGCGACCCCGACCAGCCGGGCAATCTGTTTTTCGCCAGAGTGTTCCCATCTCGGGTAATTCCGCCAAACATAGGGCAGATGAAACTTTGCCGATCCCTTTAACGGATTGTAAGATTTCATTTTTGCCTTGCCAATCGGCTTGCTGTTGGGCGAGGGACTGAATCTGCTCGTTGAGGCTTTCAATACGCTGTTGGATTTCCTCAATATGGGCTTTGATATCTAGTTGCACCGTCTCAGACGCACGACTGAGGCGGTTTTTCTCCGCCACCTGCATCTCCACCAACTGCTGTCGTCGTCGTACTAGGTCGCTCAATTGTTGGGCTTGGGGGGCAACCACGGGTTGGGGTTGGGGTTGCACGGCTCGTGCGAATTGAGCGATTACCTGTGCGTCCAATTTGTCCGTTTTTGCTTTCCCCAATGCCGTCGCAAACCCTTTGACCTTGCGGGGGTTGGCGATCGCTACCGGTATGGTGGCGGCTTGTAAGCCCGATACGAGTGCGCGCTCTAATCCACCCGTCGATTCCACCACCACCAAACTCGGTGAGAGAGGATGTAATTGTTCAATCAGCGATTGAACGCCAACGTCGCTGTTGGGTTGTTGCAAGGTCAGACCTTGCGGCAACACGTAGATATCTAGAACCTCTTTACTGACATCGATCCCTACCCATGTTTTTTCTTCTGTCATCGTTTATGCTGGGGTTAAGTTATTTTGTCCCTTTGGTAACTCGTCCTTGCGAAGACGAGGTTAATCCTAAGGGCGATTGTTCGAGCTTGTCTCCTCGGGATGACGGCGTGGCTCCGGTGGCTACCCAACGGTGTCAAGCACCTCGGTTGAACTGGATGTCCACGCCCTTTTTCAGAATATAGGCACCCAAGCTACAAAGCGGTATTTTTTACCTAGGTTGGGACGGGTTGCCTACTTCTCAAGATACAAGGTTGGGTTGAAGCATGAAACCCAAAGCCTGCATGGGTTACGCTACCGCTAACCCATCCTACAAATAATTGTGCCTCCCTACTTATCAGTAATCAGTTATCAGTTATAATTTAGATCACAAAATATCTTTTC
Organism: Microcystis panniformis FACHB-1757; assembly: GCF_001264245.1. Classification (NCBI taxonomy): domain Bacteria; kingdom Bacillati; phylum Cyanobacteriota; class Cyanophyceae; order Chroococcales; family Microcystaceae; genus Microcystis; species Microcystis panniformis. The sequence goes on along the minus strand of NZ_CP011339.1, from coordinate 2,608,966 downwards.
TTTTTTGCAACCAATAGGTAAGGAGAAAATAAATAAGGGAATGAAGAATTAAAACTCCCCAATTCAATAACAAATTATTGATAGATAATTGATAAACTTGATTGACATCCTCAAAGGGTAAAGGGATATTAAAAGTATTTTGTTCTTTCGCTTCTGCAATCATAGCTTCCACCTCTACTAATACCCCGTAGGCAGCAATTGACCAGCGACTAATCATCAACCATGATAGATATTTCCACAGACCTTCTAAGTTAAATAATACCCCAGCAAAGATAATCTGAGGGATTAAAATTAAAGGTAAGGCGCTATTTGCTTGGGTGATGTTACTAACGCCGGCAGAAATTAATAAACCGAGATTAATTGCCGCAAATATAGTTAAAAATGTGGTAATAAAACAGCCAATTAACCAGGTCATTAATTCCGGTTGCGGTTGAGTAAATCCCCAAAATATCACGCAGGTAATTACAATTGTTTGCAGAAAAGCTAAGGCTGCTAAAACCAGAATTTTTGAGAATAAATAGGGTAATAATCCCAGATTAACTAATCTTTCTCGCTGATAAATGGCTGATTCTTTGACAATTTCCTGTAGGGAACAGGCAAAACCTACCCACAATTCCGCGCAGGTGAACACAAAGAGAGTTTTTAATGCTAAAGTTGCCGATTGGATAGCCTGATCAAAACTGGGATTATCTCCCAAAAATAAAGGATCTTTGTCCCGTAAAATCATGGCCATTAATAAAATTCCGATCGGGGCGGTTAATAGGTATAAAATTAAACTAAATTGATCACGGATAATTAACTTGCTATAGCGTTGACATAAAACCTGTAGTTGTTGCCAAAAAGATTGTTGAACCTGTTGCGGTTTACTATGATTTTGCTGAAATATTTTACCGATTCTTGCTTCAATATTATTTTTGTAGTAGTCGGATTGTTGAAAACGTTGGCATTCTTGCTCAACTTTTTCCCTAGTTTCTAGATGAATATAAATATCGGCAAAATCCCCCTGAGGTAAAGAGAAAAAATTTAAGGCTTCCCCCGGAGAACCAAAATAACATAAATTGCCCCCTTGACCAAGAAAAACTAATCGATCGCAGAGATTGATATTATTAGTAGCATGGGTGACTAGGAGAATTGTTCTGCCTTCTTTGGCCAATTTTGCCAGCAATTCCATCATCTTTTTATCTAAACCGGGGTCTAATCCCGAGGTGGGTTCATCTAAAAAGAATAATTTGGGATTGGCTAATAATTCTACCGCAATACTCACCCTTTTTAACTGACCACCGCTTAAGTCTCTGACTAAAGTATTTCTTCTTTCTAATAATTCCACCTGCTGCAGGGTTTTCTCGATCACTTCTTGGCAATTAAGATCCGGAGGTAGCCTTAATTTAGAAGCGTAATATAACACTTCTCCCACGGTTAAATCCCTGTGGACGATATCGTATTGGGGAACATAACCGATTTGGGTGCGATAGATATTAAAATTCTGGCGCAGCTCTTCCCCATTCAGATAAACAGTTCCCGAGGTGGTGGGTTCAATTCCTAATAAAGTCTTTAAGAAAGTCGATTTTCCCGCACCACTTCCCCCGACAATTGCCACTAATTGACTCGGTTCGATCGGTAGGGAGATATGATTGAGAATTATCAAAGGTCGTTTCTTTTTATCCCGCACCATCCTGACGATATTTTCGGCATCCAGACGGATATTATCCCCCGTATCTAATAAAACTAAGTCATCTCCCTGCAAACGAAAACTATAGGGTCCGATTCTCACCGTACAACCGTTGGTTAAAATGGCACTACCCGATACTTTTTGTCCGTCGATAAAGACTCCATTGGTGCTTTTGTCGTGGAGAATATAACGATTTTGGTTATCGCTGTCGATAATCGCGTGTTGTCGGGAAATTGTCGGAGCGTCTAAAACCACAGTGGCAGCATGATCTCGTCCTAAAACTACACTGCGATTGCTTAGGGAAACCGATTTAAAAGCTAAAGGTGGGCTTTTTACCTGTTGATTAGGATGATAATAGGTAATCTTGACCGAATTTTTGACATCTTGACCGATATTAATCTCATCCCCATTTTGTAAAAGATAGCCATCTTTGGGAGTAATCACGCGATTGTTGATAAAAAGTTGATTGGAACTAGGATTAGTCCCGTCTCCATCGTAGATATAGTAATCATCTCCCTGACGACGAAAACAAGCTTGGACTCGACTCACCACTGTCCAGTGTTGGGGAACAACTAAATCCACCTGTTGACCATCCCGACCCAATTTATAATTAGGACGACTCAGATTAATAGAAGGGAGAATTTCTCCCTGATTGTTAAGAATAATGTAGGGTTCTTGACTAATAACCGTTTTAATGTTGGGAGAATTGGTCATAAAAATTCGATCGGTAGATGGCGTTCGCGGGGGACGGTAAGAAGCTAAGATAGAATTAAGGTCTCGATCGCTACTGTTAACCTCAGAGTCTGGAACGAACTCTAGAGATCATCTTAGTAAAACTTCTTAGGATCGATCGAGCTTGTCTAAATTCCTATTCCTAAGACCTATCCACAGGTTATCGTGCTGTTAGACGATGGTTACAACTCCTATTTCTCCTACCGCCAAGGTTTCTAAAGTCGAAGGTATCAAAGAACGCAGTAATTATCTACGAGAACCTTTGGCCAGTGAACTCCTCGAAGATACAACCCATTTTACCGATGCGGCGGTGCAGATCCTCAAGTTTCACGGTTCCTATCAACAGGATAATCGCGACAATAGAGCCAAAGGTCAAGAAAAAGACTATCAAATGATGTTGCGTACCCGCAGTCCGGGGGGGTTTATTCCCGCGCAACTATATCTTACCCTCGATAGTTTGTCCGATCGCTACGGTAACGGCACTTTACGGGTGACAACTCGCCAAGGCTTCCAATTACACGGCATTTTAAAGAAAAATCTCAAAGCTACCCTCGGGGAAATTATTCGCAGTATGGGATCCACTTTAGCGGCCTGTGGTGATGTTAACCGCAATGTCACCGCACCGCCAGCCCCCTACAAAAACCGCCCCGAATACGGCTATGCTTGGGAATATGCCAATAATATCGCCGATTTGCTCACTCCCCAAACTGGCGCTTACTACGAAATTTGGCTCGATGGCGAAAAAGTGATCAGTGCAGAAGAAGCGCCAGAAGTCAAGGCATCGAGACAAAAAGATACAAATGGCATTAACAAAAACGATCTGATCGAACCGATCTACGGTCAACATTATATGCCCCGTAAGTTCAAGATCGGTGTCACCGTGCCGGGAGACAACTCCATCGATATCTACACCAATGACATCGGTTTAGTGGTGATTACCGACGCAAACGGTCAATTACAGGGTTTTAACGTCCTTGCGGGGGGTGGACTGGGAAGAACCCACAATAAGGAAGAAACTTTCCCCAGAATGGCCGATGCGATCGGTTATGTGAGCAAAGAGGAGGTATATGATCTGGTAAAAGCGATCGTGGCAACCCAAAGGGATTACGGTGATCGCGGCGATCGTCGTCATGCGAGAATGAAATATATCCTCGAAGAATGGGGAGTAGAAAAATTCCGCAGCACTGTTGAGGGTTATTTCGGTCAAAAAATTGCCCCCTACCAATCCCTCCCCGATTGGAAATATCAAGACTTTTTGGGATGGAATGAACAGGGAGACGGAAAATTATTTTTTGGTCTTTCTGTGGAGAATGGCCGGGTCAAAAATGAAGGCAGTTTTCAGCTAAAAACCGCCTTAAAAGTGATTGTCGAGCGTTTTCAGTTGCCCATGCGCTTGACGGCTAACCATAATATCATTCTCTACGAAATTGAACCCGATGATCAACAAGCGGTGGAGGCGATCCTGAAAGAACACGGAATTGTCACCAATCCCGCCGAAATTGACCCTTTAACCCGTTATTCCATGGCCTGTCCCGCTTGGCCTACCTGTGGATTAGCGATTACTGAGTCAGAAAGAATCTTACCCAGCGTGATTGAACGCATTCGCGCCCTGCTTAATCGCTTAGGATTAAGCAAAGAGCAATTTGTCATCCGCATGACAGGATGTCCTAATGGCTGCGCGCGTCCCTATATGGCAGAATTAGGATTTGTGGGTAGCGCTCCCAATTCCTACCAACTCTGGTTAGGGGGAACAGCCGATCAAACTCGACTAGCGCGCCCCTATTTGGATAAAATGGCGATCGATGATCTAGAAAAGGTCTTAGAACCGATTTTCGTTTACTTCCAACAGGATCAACAAAATAACGAAACCTTCGGAGAATTCTGTCACCGAGTCAATTTCCCTGCTTTACAAGCATTTTCAGCCACCTACACACCTAAAATGACCGAAACTACTACTACTGAATCAAAACCCAAACGCGTGCGTAAAAATCAAAACCGTGTAAGCGTCCCCGATGATATGTTTGTCCGTCTCAAGGAAGCTTCGGAAACGGAAAAACGGCCGATGAATCAAATCATCAATGAGGCGCTAGAGGCCTATTTCAGCCAAAAATCCTAATCAGTTATCAAGGTGGGACTTAACCCACCTTTTTTTAATTAGTATATTCATAGGGTCGGTCTGTCGAAAAAATCATCGTCCATCACATCATCTTGGTTACGCGATATGGTGCAACAATTGGGGCAGTTTCTCAACCCTCAAGCGGGAAGTATAGAGGAATATCAGAAGTTTTTATCAGAAGTCTTACAAGCAGAATATGACAGTAATAGCGATCCTACGGTGGTTTATCCTATCCTACAACGCCGTCAACATCTGTTAGATGATATCTTTGCCCAACTGTTGCAACAATGGGCTAGAAATGTGTTTTCTCAAAGGAAACCAGAAGAAGTGGCGGGTATTGTCGGGGTGATTCAGAATTTATGTGTTGATATTCAAAATTTTCCCTTGGGAAGTCGGGCTAATAATCTAGAAATCGCTATTACAGGCTATCAGACCCTCTTAGAAGTATATACCCGTCAAGCTTTTCCTGAAAAATGGGCAAGGATACAAAATAATCTGGGGAATGCTTATAGACATCGCATCAGAGGGGAAAGGGCAGATAATCTAGAGTTAGCTATTGTTGCTTATAATCTGTCTTTAGAAGTATATACCCGTGAGGCTTTTCCTTATGAATGGGCAATGATAAAAAATAATCTGGGTAATGCTTATAGTGATCGTATCAGAGGGGAAAGGGCAGAAAATTTAGAGTTAGCTATTGTTGCTTATAACCAGTCTTTAGAAGTCTATACCCGTGATGCTTTTCCTTATGAATGGGCAGGGGTACAAAATAATCTGGGTACTGCTTATAGTAATCGCATCAGAGGGGAAAGGGCAGATAATCTAGAGTTAGCTATAGCAGCATTAAACCAGTCTTTAGAAGTATATACCCGTCAAGCTTTTCCTGAAGATTGGGCAGTAATACAAAATAATCTAGGGACTGCTTATAGTGATCGTATTAGAGGGGAAAGGGCAGATAATCTAGAGTTAGCTATTGTTGCTTATAACCAGTCTTTAGAAGTCTATACCCGTGAAGCCTTTTCTTATGAATGGGCAAGGACACAAAATAATCTGGGTGCTGCTTATAGTCAACGCATCAGAGGGGAAAGGGCAGAAAATTTAGAGTTAGCTATTGTTGCTTATAACCTGTCTTTAGAAGTCTATACCCGTGATGCTTTTCCTTATGAATGGGCAAGGACACAAAATAATCTGGGGAATGCTTATAGACATCGCATCAGAGGGCAAAGGGCAGATAATCTAGAGTTAGCTATTGTTGCTTACAACCAGTCTTTAGAAGTGTTGACCCGTGATGCTTTTCCTCAAGATTGGGCAGTAACACAAAATAATCTGGGGTCTGCTTACATAAACAGAATCAAAGGAGACATAGTAGAGAATATAGAAACCGCAATTTTCTGTTATCAAGAAGCCTTAAAAATTCGTACTTTTGATGTCTTTCCTCTTGACTGGGCAACTACTCAAAATAATTTAGGCAATGCTTATAGTGAACGAATTAGAGGCAATAAAGCCGAGAATATCGAAAATGCAATTGTCTGTTATCAAGAAGCCTTACAAATTTATACCCGTCAAGCCTTTCCAAGAGATTGGGCAGAGACACAATATAATTTAGCCAATACTCTCAGAGAACGATTTAAACTTCTTGGTAAAGTGGCAGACATTCAACAAGCAATTAACTCTTATAAACAAGCTGGAGAAATTATTGAAAAAACCGAAGACAAAACCTTATATTTTAACTATTCCTATCAATTAGGAAAAGCTTTATTTGAGGGCGGATATTATACAGAAGCTATTGAACACTTAGAAAATTGTCAGCAACGTTATCAAAAACAAAAGGATATTAGTAGTTTGGCTCCAATTTTATTGGAACTTGCCCGTCTCTATCATCGCACTGGTAGGCTCGAACAGGCAAGACTTTATTTTAAAGATTCTTTACGTCTATTCCGTCGTTTGGGTGATCAAGATAATGTGGCTTCTGTGACAACTGCACTGGGCAATCTAGAAATACAAATTGGCAAGATTTCCCAAGCTTGTAGTCATTTAAAAGAAGCACAAACATATTATCAAGAAAACAATGATAAGGAACGACTAGAGGAAATTAATCATCTACTAAAAATTCTACAATCTGCTTAAAATGACAAGACTCAGCCGTTATCAATCAACTCTCAAAAAATGGGGACTTATAGAAAATCCTTTTCGACCAACTCCCCCCGATGATCCCGAAAAATTAGCAAAGATTTTTTATGGACGCGATCAAGTTTTAGATGTCGTTATTCCGACCCTCTATGAAGGACGTAATATCCTAGTTAGGGGAGCTTGGGGTATTGGTAAAACTGCTTTGATTTTTAATTTAATTCATCAGTTACAACAGGAAGTAGCGGAACTAAATGAAAAAATGTTAGTGCTTTATTTGAGTAGCATTCCTGGGGAAAGTTCCACGGAATTTTATCGTGCTTTATTATTAGCTGTAGCCGATAGTTTAGCGGATAGTGATCAAGAATCAAGAGACATTGCTAATACGCTTTTAGGTTATTCTATCCAACGCAATAAAACCACTACTGAAGGACAAGTTAAATTAGGCTTTTTATCCTTTGGCAAAAAGGAAGAATCCCCTGCTAATCAACTGACTCCCACTGCCAATGCTGATCCCTATCCTTTACTCATTCGTTTATTAAATAAAGCCGAAGAAATTTATTCTCGTATTGTTATTGCTATTGATGATTTTGACAAAAAAGACCCCATTGTTGTCCAGACAATTTTAGAAAGTAGTTTAGATTTATTTCGGATGGGAAAACATCGGGGATTTATCATGACAGGAAGAGGCTTTACCGAGTTTCAAGAAGCAACCTTAAAAGCCCTTGGTATCTTTTCTGAAGATATTCCCCTCGAACCCATGAGTCAAGATGATTTACGTCACATTGCTATTAATTATCTTAATAGTGCCAGAAACGAACAGCGAAATGATCCCTATCCTTTCACAGAGGAAGTCATCAATTTAATTACGGGTTACGCTCAAGGAATTCCTCGAGAACTGAATACTATCTGTGAAAAAGTATTACGGCAAGCTGCTTCAGAAGGATATGAAATTATTGATGAAACTGCTTTTTATTCAATTTGGCAAATCCTTCAAGAAAAATTTACTTATCCCTTAAGTCCTCAGTTTCGTCATTTATTATACGTTGCTCATCAAGCCGGTGGCATTAGTGAGAATATTTCTGATCAAACTTTGGCTAAACTTGATGCTATAACCTTTGTTGCTCTCTTGCCCCAACTTAAATCGATGGAAGAACAAGGATTATTAATTCGTCAAGAAGATCAAAGCGGTTTTCGTTTTGTTCCTTCCCAATTATTTCAACCTAAGTTACTCCCTGAGTCTCAGTCTGAGTAAATAATAATTGAAGCCATTAGGGGAGTTATAAAAATCGATCAAGCAAAAAAGCAACTAGGTAATGATTGGGTAGTGGTGGTGAGCCATGGTGCTTATCTTGTATGAAGTGTGTAAAATATTTGTTAATAAGTATCTAAGCACAATTAATTACACATCTAAGCCACTACTCCGTCAGACTTCTGCGGTGGTGAGCAAACAGAGAACTGAAAACGCAAATCCGATCCCTAATAAGTAGTCATGCAAAATTAATTACCTGCCCGATCGAGCTAAAACCCTTACGGGGCAATGATCGTCATGTGTAAATAATTTTGCCTAGGTACTTAGCTTTATCCCGTCTCCCGTCTCCCGTCTCCCGTCTCCTGTCTCCTGTCTCCTGTCTCCTGTCTCGACTAGGAAATTAATTTTGCACGACTACTTAACAATAATTTGCTCAACTCACTATCTTTATCTAAAAAAATGGAGAATCCCGTTGGGGCTATTTGATACTTTATTTATGACTAAGATAACCAACAAAGCAAAGCGTTAAACCTTCGTCCCCACTCCCCAACCACTCACGGATTAATTTGGCTCTTCGTTACCCTTTATGCTAAATCAACAGACAAGATGCCAAGACAACATACTTCTAACCCAAAAATTACGAAAGTTTCTCAAGCCATAGGCTCTCCGTTTTATTAGTTTAAGTTTATTGTTGATTCCCTCGACCACCCCATTCGTTGTCCTTCGCTCGAAATAACTAATGATTTCTCCAAACCAGTTTCGGATTGTTTGACAACTCTTGGTAAAAACACTGGAGGATTTTGCCAACCATTCTGAGATAGATAGCAGTCCTTCTGTCGGATTCTCTGAGGTTTCATAAATCTTTCTAAATTCTTCCTTTAATTCCTGCATCTTTTTCAAATTTTGGAATTTTTCTTTGATAGCTTCTAGTTTGATTTTTTGAGTTTCCGTTAAATCTTCTTCATTTTTTAACAGACTATATTTACTTCGCTTTAAAACTTCTAGCTTCGCTTCTTTTTCCGCTTTCTGTTTTTTATTTTTCTGCGCTTCTACCGCTCTTTTTTCTGCTTTTCTCTGTTCGTCTAACTCTTGATTAATTTGTTCATTACATGGAATCTATCGGCGACTACCTCGGCCGATGGCATCAATTCTTTCACTAAATTTTTATAGGGCAACCAAAGGTCTATGCTGACTTCTTCAATTTGCTCTAACACCTCTTTTCCCCACCCTGTAAGCGTTTCCCTCAATTCTTCTTGTGTTCGCTTCTCTAGAATAGCTATTAGTTTTCCCGTATCTAAATTTACTAAAACCGCACAGTAATTTTTTTGTCCTTTGACTAGAGCGATTTCGTCAATTCCTAGTCTTTTTAATTTCGATAGGTCTGTCTCTGTAATTTCTTCAGCTATGTCCTCTATCATTCTTTGAATCTCTTCTTCCGTTACGTCATTTCTTCGACTAACATTTAAAATATCTCCTGATTTTAATTGTTCGAGTATATTCTCGGCTAGTCTTTTCGTATAGGTTCGTTTCTTGGCGACAAAATCTAACTCTTCGCTAAAGGGTTTTCGACAATTATCGCACTTAAATTGACGACGATTAACTTGTAGGTACACTGGTTGTCCTGAAATTGGTAAATCTTTGACTAAATGTCGATGATTTTGGTGTAGTTTATCGCTCTCTAACCCACAACGAGGACAGACTGCTTTTTGATTTTTCGATTCGATTCGTCAAACTATCCCGATATTTTCTAGGTGTCGATAGCCTTGAATAGAGGTTCCTTGTAGGTTCAAAAATTTGTCAAGTAAGTACCTAGGCAAAATTATTTACACATGACGATCATTGCCCCGTAAGGGTTTTAGCTCGATCGGGCAGGTAATTAATTTTGCATGACTACTTATCATAAGTAAAATAATCTCGTTTTTGGCTATTATATCAAATCTTAACTCAATTGTCTATCTTTTTGTATTAACCTATTTGTGCCTTAAGTCTTTTCCTGTATGGGTTTCAGCTATTTTTGAGCGTAGTCGCTCTCATCGAATTTTATTTTAAGTTAATTATTTGCATAACAATTCCCGAAGAACCCCTTTAATGAAGATGCCAGTCGGATTCGTCTGGGCTATGGAGCGGAAAACCTAGGGCTATTGCGCCGTTTAAGTGTGAATTTATTGAAGCGAGAAACCTCAAAAATGAGCCTGAGGATGAAACGCTACAGGGCCAGTATGAATGATAATTTCATGGTAAAAATCTTGACAGAATCGTGCAGTTGACTGAGAGAGGAGGTAGATGTTAATCTTATAATTGGCTAGGACTTTTAGGAATTTAAGGAACTGAGTAGATGAGGTAGCCAGAATAACTGGCAAAACCAGAAATTCTCTAGCCTTGTGCAGGTCAAAGCCTGATTTAGTCATCAAATTTTAGACCCAACCCCTCAGAATTTGAAAACTCCATCAACATGCGATTACCCTGACAATAGCATCAATCTTAAAATGATGTTGTCGCATAACATATTTAAAAGCATTTCGTAGTCAATCCACATTTTCAGGTTCACACAAAATTCTGTGACGATTGTATGTCACAACTGTAAAAAAATAAGTGGCTTTAGGTGTTTTTGCTCTACGGTATTGCATCAAGTTAGAATAACATTTATTGGATTGGTGTTTACGCAACTGGCGTTGGGTTTCGTGCCTCAACCCAACCTACCAAACTGTTTATTCTCTCCTTAAAAAAGTGATTTCTGCGTCATTATTCAGTAATAGATAAATGCTTTAAAATTTTAACAATTTGTTCTTCTGTGCGAGTTTTACGCTCAGATAATACTGCTAATTGATGATAATAATCTGCCTGAACTTCGTAAAAATTGGATTGGGCTGCCGCAATTCTGCCCAAGTATTGATATAGCTGGCCACGTTCTGCTCGTCGTTCTTCTCTATCTGCTGCGATCGCCTCTCGCTCAGTTGCCATTGCATCGGATAAAACCGCAATAGATTTGGCATTAGACTCAATTAGTTGTTTCAATTGATCATCAGTCATAAGCTAGTGTAGAACGTAGGTCGGGTTGAAGCATGAAACCCAACGCCCGCTCATGTTACGCTACCGCTAACCCATCCTACAAATAATTCTGCCTCCCTACTTACTAAATCTGTTGAGTATAGGTTACATATCAGGAGAGACAAAAGGCAATTTAAATGCGCGGGCAGCTTAGAACTTACCCGAACAAAAGCCCCCAGAAAACATCACTTTCTAGGGGTTTAATTACAATTGACGGAAAACAAACTTATAGGGAGGTTAACCTCCAGCCACAGCCGGAACGATACTGACTTCATCGCCATCTTTTAAGGGGGTTTGTGTCCCATCGAGGAAGCGAATATCTTCACTGTTGACGTAGAAATTTAAAAAGCGTCGGGGTGCGCCCTCTTCATCGCATAAGCGGGCCTTAATACCAGGGAAACTTGCTTCTAAGGATTCGATTAAACCACCGACACTACTAGCACTACACTCGATGGTAGCCTTATTTTCTGTAAATTTTTGCAGGGGAGTAGGAATGAGAACTTTTACAGCCATAGATATCAAGGAAAAAGTGGAAAGGACGGTAAGCTGCGCGCGAATTTAAATTGCTTGTGGAGATGAGGCAAGGGAATAATTGCCCCATCATCCCTGAGCATCAATTCTAGACGAGAACCTGTTGCCATTCGAGGCGTTCGAGGGTGCGGGAACGTTCTAGGGCCCGTTCAAAACTTTCTAATTTCGGTTCGATTAACAGGGGTTCACCGATATAACCCTGTACCGCTTCTTGGGTTTTTAGACCATTACCGGTGATATAAACGACCGTGGTTTCTTCGGGGTCGATTTTACCCGCTTCTACTAATTTTTTCAAGACAGCGATAGTCGTACCGCCCGCAGTTTCTGTGAAAATGCCTTCCGTTTCTGCCAAAAGTTTAATACCTTCGATAATTTCGGCATCGGTGACGGATTCAATATTACCGCCAGTTTTACGCGCAATATCAAGGGCATAAACACCATCGGCGGGATTACCAATAGCGATCGATTTGGCGATAGTATTAGGTTTAACTGGGGCGACAAAATCCCGTCCTTCCTTGAAAGCTTGGGCGATGGGGGAACAACCCTCCGCTTGAGCGCCACTAAAACGCACTGCTTTATCTGCCACCAAACCGACTTTGACGAATTCTTGGAAGCCTTTATAAATCTTGGTAAAGAGGGAACCACTGGCTAAAGGTGCGACAATATGGTCGGGGAGTTTCCAGCCTAATTGTTCAGCCACTTCAAAGCCTAAAGTTTTGGAACCTTCGGAATAGTAGGGACGCAGATTGATGTTGACAAAACCCCAACCGTAGGTATTGCCCACTTCTGAACAGAGACGGTTGACCTGATCGTAGTTGCCTTTGACTGCCATTACCGTGGGATTATAGATTAGGGTGCCAAGAATTTTACCCGCTTCTAAGTCGGAGGGAATGAAAACACAACAGTCTAAACCGGCGTGAGCGGCAATAGCGGCGGTGGAATTGGCCAGATTTCCCGTACTAGCACAGGAAACGGTGGTAAAACCTAATTCTTTGGCCCGGGTAAGGGCGACGGATACCACTCTATCTTTGAAGCTGAGAGTGGGCATATTGACGGCATCATTTTTAATGTAGAGATTTTTTAGACCCAAGCGCCGGGCTAAACGGTGGGATTTAACTAGGGGAGTCATACCCGTACCCACATCGATGGGATTTTCACTTTCCACCGGCAAAAAGGAACGATAGCGCCAGATGGAATTGGGACCTGCTTGAATGCTTTCTCTGGTAACGGTGCGACGGATGAGGTCGTAATCGTAGTCCACTTCTAGGGGGGCAAAGGTTTCTTCGCAGATATTCAGCGCTTTCAGAGGGTAAGAAGTCCCTCCTTCCTTAGAAACCAAGCGGGTAAAGGTGGGGATGAATTTTGAGGTTTTGATGTTTGTCGCTAGGGTCATGATTTTCCTGTCTTGCCGTCAACTGAATCTATAAGCATCCTATCACCGGCAAAATCTTGGTGTCAAATATACCCGACAAAAATAGTCGGGTATAAATTTATACAAAAAATAGGTGATATTCTGGGGAGCAGCAAGGGTTAAGGGGAGAGAGTTCGGCTGCCGTGTCAGGAAACTTCGGGGTAGTTTTAGGTCAAAAAAAGGACTAGGAGAAGGGATTTAAGTTTTTTAGGAGTATATAGGCTATTTACTGCCAATTTTATCGAAATAAGCTCTTATTTTTGTTTAAATAGCTTGAAAATGGCGTGATTAACTGCGTTTGCCAGAAAGTTTCTCGCTTTACTCAGGATGATTGTCAAGAAAAGTGACAAATTATGTGATTTTGTTGAGAAATAATAATTTTTTCTGGACTGCCCAATAAAATTGACCATTTCTGATTGAGAGAACGTAGGTTGGGTTGAAGCATGAAACCCAACGCCCTCGTCTCACACTTATCTGAAATGACTATAATTCATAATTCATAATTCCCAGTCTCCTTTTTAAGCTTGTTGTCATCATTCTCCTGAATCCTGACTACTGGCTCCTTACTCCTCACCTAACGGAAGATTTTTGATTTTTGCAAGAGATCTATTAGACATCTGCTTTTTGATAAAAAGTTAAGGTAGTATTGCCGTAGCGTTTTTGACGACAAATGGTTAAACCTTCTAGATTAATTGCTGGCCAAGATTTGGGATTATGTTCCACGGCAATTTCCCCCAGAGAATCTAATAAATTAGATTGAGAGATGGCAGTTAATACCGGTAAATATAACCCGCTTTCGTAGGGAGGATCAAAATAAATTAAATCAAAACTTTTCCCCGCTAAAGTGGCTAACTTTGTCAGTACATCCCCCCGAATTACTTGAAATTGCTGGTGAGAAGTTGCTAAATTGCGCCAATTTTCCTTAATAATTTCGCCAGCGCGTCCTGATTGTTCAATTCCAATTACTAGACTCGCACCTCGACATAAAGCTTCCGCACCCATCGAACCATTACCCGCACAAAGATCCAACCAACGACAGCCAGATAATTTCTGTTGCCAGATATTAAATAAAGCTTCTCGCACCCTTGCTGTAGTCGGACGGGTTAATTGTCCTGCTAGGGTTTTTATGGGACGATTGCCGTAAATTCTCATCGGTTAAAAGGCAAATTCAGTTAATCTTTTTTGTAATAAATCAGGAAAAAGGGCATAGTATCTTTGATTGAGAGGAGAAGGATGGGGGAGAGGCAATAAAGTCACTTTTTTTTGCTGTTTTAATCCCTGTTCATCGGTAGCGGTGAGGGTAACTAGCAGTTTTTTGGTAAAGCGTTCTTTATCAAGATAGAATTTATCTACTTCTTTGGGTTTACCGTAGGGTTCAAACCATTTAAAAGCTTCCGTGCCAAGGGTGATGATATGATCACCTTGCCAATAAAAAACGAGCAGTTTTTCTATAAATGGACGAAAACGATCTTTCACTTCCCCAGAATAAGCTTTATTACCAGGGGGTTTGTAGGGAACTGTATTAGTTAAGAAAATTCGATCGCACACCGATAATAGCTCTTGACGATCATGGGATTTTCTCCCCTGCCAAGCTTGAAAAAATCCCTCTCTTACCATTCTACCAGCAGCCCCGATCAAAGGTTGTCCTGCATACACTTCATCTCGTCCTAAATCCCGGCCAAAAAAGCATAACTGACTAGCAAGATTACCAGCATACAAAACTGGTTCAAAGGGGTCTTTTTTGCCTCTTGGTAAATTAGGGTATCGATGGGAAAATCCTCTTTTTTTGCCTCTTGGTGTACCTGTTTAATTAGGGTTTTAATATCGGTCATTTCAGTTATCAGTTATCAGTTATCAGTTATCAGTTATCAGTTATCAGTTATCAGTTTTCAGTTTTCAGTTCACTGAAAAAAGCTTCTCCCCACACCCCACACCCCAATTCACTCCTCGGTGCGATAGCCAAATTCTGCTAAAAGTGAGCGAGATTGTCGCCATTTCGGTTCTACCTTCACAAATAACTTTAAATATACCTCCCCAGCGATTAACTTTTGAATAGCCGATCGAGCGGAAGAGCCGATCGCTTTTAACATACTGCCATTTTTACCGATGACGATCCCTTTTTGGGAAGCTCGTTCCACGTTAATGGCGGCAAAAACCTTGGTTAAAGCGGGAGTTTCCTCGACGCGTTCAATCACCACCGCCACAGAATGGGGAATTTCCTGACGGGTTTGCAGTAAAATCTGTTCGCGGATTAATTCGCCCATAATAAACCTTTCCGGCTGATCGGTGACTAAATCGGGGGATAGTAATAGGGACCGACTTCGAGGGAATCAGTTAACAGATTTTGCAGTTCTGCGATTCCCGTCCCCTCCAGTGCCGAAAATTTCAGCAGAGACCAGTTATTTTCCGCCGCTAAGGTGCGATAACTATCGTCGATAGGCTCCGGGTCTTCCGGTTGCTGATCGGCTTTATTTAGCCCTAAAATCGTGGGAGTTTGGTTTTTAGTCAGTAAATCGGCGATATAGCGATCGCCACCGCCCAAAAAATTACTACTATCGACAACAAATAAAACTAAATCTACAGAATTTATGGCGTTTTCGGCATTTTTAACTAAAACTTTGCCTAATTCGTGATGGGGTTTGTGAATGCCGGGGGTATCGACAAAAATCATCTGGGAGCGCTCGTCGGTGACAATGCCGCGCAAACGGTTGCGGGTAGTTTGAGCGATGGGGGAAGTAATGGCGATTTTTTGTCCCACTAATTGATTCATCAGGGTGGATTTGCCCACATTAGGACGACCAATAATGCCAATAAAACCCGATTTAAAACCAGTGGGTGCGATGGGAATTACTGCCGAATCGAGATTAAAGGCTTGGGAGTTGATCAAATCGTTCATAATTAAAGAATATTACTTAAAAAATATTTTTACCCATGCAAAGGATAATTTTGTTCTTGTTAGTATTGATTCTAGGCTGTAGTAACCATTTAGAATTATCTATAGCAGGAAATTTAAGCGATCGCTTAACTAATTATCCTCGCTGGATGACTAAACCAGTGGTTAGTTTTGCCAGTGGAGATTTAGTTTATCCCGATTGGATGGTAGGCAGTTGGACTGTCACCAGTACCCTAATCGATTTAACCGCTCCTCTTGCTCCCCAGATTATCACACCTGGTTTTGAAAGTAATCGTCGTTACCTAGAAAAATCGATCGAGTTTCCGGTGAGATTCATCGAGAAAGCTATTTCCAGACCGATAAATGCTGCCTTTTTATCCACTATTATCAGTAAACCATCAATTGTGGCCGATCGATCCTTTAATGGTTTAGCAATTAGTCGCGCCTATTTGGGTAGTCAATCGGTATTATCGGTAAAAACTGACCCTAATAATCCCAATCGTCAGATTACCTTTTTACGGGGCGCTCATCAACTAATTTCCACGGTAATTGCCAGAAATAGCGAAACTCCTAGCGGCAATCAATTTATTGCCACAGAAATCAGTCAACAAATTTTCCGGGGAGAAACCAATACTTATCTTAATGAGGTGGAAACCACCACCGCTTATGAGTTATTATCTCCTAATAAAATTCTAGGCGATCAGGTGACAGCCATTTATCTTTCCCCCCAATCCCCTGATTATTTCCAAGCGCCGAATCGTCCTGTAGCTTTGTATCGTTATCGCCTAGAATTGCTGAAAGATTAATAGAACTCCTGTAAAAATCAACAATCTTCCCTTAGATGAGGAGACAGGAGGAGAAAAAAGACAAGAGACAATCCTAGCCATAAAACCTAAGATTATGTCCAAAAGGAATTAAGAGAACTTTCCCGGGCCTAGTTTTCGGACTTTATTGAAGGACTTGGGGACGATTTGCTTGAATACTCTTAATCCCTCCTACAGCAGATGTTATGGCCTTTTGTCAACGGGGAAGTTCATTTATACTGTCTTTTACTCAGCCAAGAAAGCGAGGCTCCCACCGCCATTAACTGCTCAATGTGAGCTAAGTTTCTTTTTCTTGAATTGGTCTTTGATGGGTTTGTAGGTGGGGTTAATCGTCTAGTTGTTCAACCTTTTTTTAACGCATTATTTCTGTGAGGTAAATGTTATGACTAATATCATAGGTATAGGTTCTTATGCAGCAGGATTAAGCACTTATCTTGCGTCTTTAGCTTATCATCAAAAACATCAGGTAAAATCTAAAAAGGTCTTATCTTGTCAAGTAACACCGAGTGATCCGTTTGCAAAACAATTGAGTGATGAGGCAGAAAACATTTTAAAAAAGCAATTGATGTTAAGTAGGGAGGCACAATCATTTGTAGGATGGGTTAGCGGTAGCGTAACCCATCGGGGCGTTGGGTTTCATGCTTCAACCCAACCTACGTTCATCTTATATTTAATTCCACCCACCTACTTAGAACTAACAGGATTTAACGGTATTTTTTGCCAGCATCCTTTCTATAGTTTTACTATTACTCTGGAAATAAAAGGATTATTTTGGGCTAAAAATACAGAAAAAGTTTCATTTGCTATCTACGATATGCCAGATAGTCTCTTGAGAGATATTAGAGAGTTTTCATCATCTCATAGCTTCACAGAATACTATGATGATTTATTTAGTGATATAGGTGGATATTTCTTACCAATAGATGGAACATCTCATCGAGAAGATGAGGTATATGCTAAGTCTTTAGAAAAATTTACTACAGATTTAACACAGCGTAACCCTCAAGGTTGTCGTATCGCTTTTGCTGTCACGAAATGTGATTTATCAGAACTTTGGGTTAATCGAGATGATCCTCGTGGTCTGGTACAAAGACTCTTTCCTAAAATGTATGAAATCCTAGAAAATTGGACTCAGGAGGACAAGGGAAAAGTCGAATATTTCACCACTTCATCCTTCGGAGTATTTGGTAAATATTGCGAACCAAATTCAATTATTCAATCAGAAAGTGGGAGAGCATTTGCCGTGATTAGAAATCCTCAAGAATGGCAACCTTTTGGACTAATTGAACCCTTATATTGGTTATGTACGGGTAAAATGCTATAATTATTGTAGAAAAAATTAATATTGCTTGCCCAAAAAATTATTGAGTGATTCGGGAAAGTCTGAAAATGAAACGCTATCAACTTCTTCAAGAAAAACGAGAGAATATTATAAAAATTGCCCGAAAACATGGAGCATTTAATATTCTAATATTTGGATCAGTTGCCAGAGGAGAAGACAGCAATGACAGTGATATTGACTTTTTAGTAGAAATGGAACAAGGGCGCAACTTATTAGATAGAATTGGTTTAATTCAAGACTTAGAAGATTATTTAGGCTGTAAGGTTGATGTGGCTACTATTAACAGTTTACGAGATTGTTTTCGGGAAAGAATCATGAAAGAGGTGATTCCTTTATGAATGATGACTTAATTTATTTAGGTGATATTTTAGATAGAATTGAACGAATCGAATCTTATACACAGGAGGGAAAAGACAGATTCTATCAATCTTTATTAATTCAATCATCAAATTATTGCCAATGAAAAGAATTACAATTAGTTGACAACATGGAGGTTAAACAAGTGAATCAAATTATTTGTATCGGCGATCGCGTTGCAGGAAAAACACATCTTTGTCTAGAAATTCTTAATCCTGATGGTCATTATATCAAAGTTGTAGAACCCGATTATAAATTCATGAAATCTTTGATACTTGACGATAGAGGAATTACAAGAGCAGGAACAATAAACGGGTGCAGGTTTTCTGAAACATATATGGAGTTTAAGGCTTATTTAACAGCTGGTCTTCAAACAATTGACTTAGATATAATTGATACATTAGGAGAAATTTGGCGAAAATCTTGGCAAGATGTTCATGAGTGGCAAGAAACATTAAATAAAATTCAGACAGCAGATGCGGTTTTAGTTATTTTAGAACCTTATCGAGAGATTATTAATCCTGAAAAAGACAATCTAGATCATTTTATTACTCGTCAACAATGGATCAAAAGATTTGAAAAATGGGTTGACTTTTTGCTCAAAGAATGCTCTCAAGTTTCTCACTTATTAATCTGTTTAAATAAAGTGGATCTCTGTCCGATTAATCTCACGGAAGAAGCTAAAAAACTAGCTTATGATCCTCATTATCAATACCTTAATTGGCAAGAAAAAGACAGTTATGTTTATCATCGTTATTTTACCCCCGTACAGTCTCAAATTCAACGACTAAATCAGCATCGAGAAAAGGCTGCACGTTTCTTTATTACTAGCATTTATCAGCGAGATTTACTAGAACTTCCGTTAATTTATATCAGTAGTTATGTAAATTTCTCTTAATTATTTCAAGACAACTTTATTATACAATGCTATAGGCGATCGCTTTGATTTAATTCCTCAAATATAGCGTTATTGGTTGTGTACGGGTAAAATGCTATGATCAGGAAAGAAAATTTTCATCAATGACAAGTATTATTTATTAGATTGCAGGGTGTAACTATCTAATATTTTTTTTATTTTCTTCAAGATAATTAAACCAGTTAATTAAATCAGATTGAGAGGTAAAATCTAATAAAGCTTCTCCTAAATCTTCTAATTGTTCTAAAGATAATTCTTGAATTTTGTTGACCCAATCAGTTGAAATATTACCAACTCGGCGATTAATTTGTTTAAGAATTAGATTGGCTTCGCCTTTTTTAAAGCCTAAAATCTCACCTTCTGTGATTCCTTTAGCGAGAATTTCTTGATAAATAACCGATTCCTTCATAATTTCCTCCTTGAGTAATCTTTTAATGATAGATTGATTTAAAACTAACCCTGCAATAATACCAGTTGAGGCAGCAATGTTATTTCTCTCTATGTTATCAGAAATTTTTTCAATTTGACGAGCTACTTGTTGTAATACTTTTTCTGGATTATCAGTTTGAGACAACACCGCAAACGGAAGTAAACCTGATACATCTAGAAAAGTTTCACTGGGAACTTCCCAGAGTCTAACTACATTATAACGATGTTGTAGTTCTAATAACTCAAAGGTATTAATTTTGACAGCAGCAGATTGATTTTTTCTCAGATAAATAACCACTTGATAAACTCTTTTTCGAGGAACCCGACGATAAATCCTCAGACGATAATCAGCCATTCTAAAAGGAATATCTTCTTTCGGATCTGTCTGAAATTCGATGTGAAGAATTAAGTCTTCTGATTGTAAAAAAATCAAACTATCTACTCTAATTGGATCTAGCAGTAACTCAGTCGGTTCCAACTCGGTTAATGTAATCGGTTCTCCGATTAACCAAGTGGCTATATCCCTTGAAAAAAGTGACGCTAAGATTCGACAAACATTATCATACATTCTTTCATCATATCATAAATTAGTCTCATTGTAGAATTTGCCATCTCAATTGTTAAGCAACAATCGACCAAAGGGGTAGAGTTCGTAACTATTCTGATTGACTGGTATCACTTGAAATTCTCACAAGGATCACAAAATTGGTCAATTGTCAATAGCATTTGAGATGCGCTCACCCCGGGTGGTGAGGATGTCAAAGAATCATCAAAAATAGCAGCAGTTGCCCCCTAGTTCTATAATCAGATTACGGCTAATTTGATTGGCTATCAACCCTATTTATGTCTATCTCCCCACCCCGTTCGGGTTACACTTTGCCGGTTTTTGCCTGTGCCAGTGCGATCGCATCTCTCCAGCATCTCCACGGCGAAAATGAACTAAATTCCGTTACTTTTAATCTTTTAGAACCGCCAGAAACCGTTACAATTGCCATCGAACAAGTTGCCCGACTGAACCCCGATGCTGCCCTAGCTATCACCCGCAGCGATCCGGGGGACAATTTAGATTTAACTAGAAATACCCCTATATGGGCGTTAGTAGAAAGAAAAACGGGTAATCAAGAGATAGAGATTCAAGGAGGCGAGGGAATCGGCATCCAGGTTGATAATGGCGGAAAATCAGCTATTTATAGTTATGCCCAGCGTCTGCTGCAAGAAAACCTCAGACCCCTGTTACTGCCCCAAGAAAGCATCAAAGTAACGATTATCCTTCCAGAAGGCAAAAAACTGGCCACAAGGACTTCTAACGCCGCTTTTGGGGTGGTAGAGGGATTATCTTTGTTAGGTACTACTGGCATTTCCCAACCCCTGAGCGCTCCCGGACAGTTGGAAATCTTTCGCGAGCAATTAAAAAATTTATCCCGTCGTTTCGATCGCCTGGTGTTTTGTATCGGGGAAAATGGCTTAGATTTAGCCCCTCAAATGGGTATTAATCCTGATATTTTGGTAAAAACAGCCAATTGGATCGGGCCGATGTTATTAGAGGCACAATTACAGGGAATCTCTGAAATTCTTTTGTTTGGTTATCACGGTAAATTAATTAAACTTGCCGGGGGAATCTTTCAGACTCACCATCATCTGGCCGATGGTCGTCGGGAAATTCTCACCGCCTACGCCGCTAAAATGGGTTTAGCTACCCCCATCTCCAGCAAATTTTTGACAGTAGCACCAGCGAAAACGGTCTGGAATATCTGCGTCAATTAGACCGGCAAACGGGAGATAATTGGGTGGAACGCATCTATGGAGAAATGGCTAATACGATTGATCGCCGTTGCCAAGAATACGTTTATAACCACAGTAACGGTCATCTTGGGGTCGGTTGTATTTTATTCGATCGCTCTCGTTCTTTGATCAGCAAAAGCGAAAATGGCCTTAAATTTTTGCAAAATCTACCAGTCACTCCCCAGTGACCGTGCTATGATCGTGGGAATATTTAGTCTTAAAAAATGAAACTAATAAGGCCATACTATTGTAGCTTATTTTCAGAACAATAGCCGATTTAGTTTACAAAACTTTAACCTTTTCCTGCCAGTTTCTTTTTTTGATCGCAGTGACAACTCAAACCCCCCTTCCTACCCCTCAAGAGACTTTGCCCTCAGAGTCCTTCACTAATAGCCTTAATCGTCAAATAATCATCATTCTTGACTTTGGCTCCCAGTATTCTGAATTAATCGCCCGCAGAATCCGGGAAACGAACGTTTACTCCGAAGTTCTCTCCTATCGTACCAGTGCCGAACAATTGGCCCAAATCAACCCGAAAGGAATAATTCTTTCGGGCGGTCCCAATTCCGTCTATGATCCTGGAGCGCCTCACTGTGATGCCGAAATTTGGAATTTAGGTGTACCCATCCTCGGAGTTTGCTATGGGATGCAGTTGATGGTACAGCAGTTAGGAGGTAGGGTGGAACGGGCAAAACGGGCCGAATACGGCAAAGCATCCCTATTTATCAACGATCCTACCGATTTATTAACCAATGTCGAGGACGGTTCCACCGCTTGGATGAGTCACGGGGATTCCTGCGTGGAATTGCCTGCGGGTTTTGAAATTCTCGCTCATACCGATAATACCGATTGTGCGGCCATTGCCGACCACAAGAAAAAACTCTTTGGAGTGCAGTTTCACCCGGAAGTTGTCCATTCTGTGGGAGGAATCGCCTTAATTCGCAATTTCGTCTATCATATCTGCAAATGCGAACCCACTTGGACTACGGAAGCTTTTGTCGAGGAATCGATCCGAGAAATTAGGGCAAAAGTGGGCGATAAGCGAGTTTTATTGGCTTTATCCGGCGGTGTGGACTCCTCTACCTTAGCATTCCTCTTGCATCGAGCGATCGGTGATCAACTAACCTGTATGTTTATCGATCAGGGATTCATGCGTAAGGGTGAACCAGAACGATTAATGCAGATATTTAACGAGCAATTCCATATCGGAGTCCAGTATGTCAACGCTAGAAAGCGATTTTTAGCGCAGGTTGCCGGTGTCACCGATCCCGAGGAAAAGCGCCGTCGTATCGGCCATGAATTTATTCAGGTGTTTGAAGAAGAATCAAATCGTTTGGGACCCTTTGATTATCTGGCCCAAGGAACTTTATATCCCGATGTGATTGAATCGGCCGATAGTAATGTGGATCCCAAAACCGGGGAAAGAGTCGCGGTTAAAATTAAAAGTCATCATAACGTTGGTGGACTGCCGAAAAATCTCCGGTTTAAATTAGTCGAACCCCTGCGAAAATTATTTAAGGATGAGGTGAGAAAATTAGGACGATCGATCGGTCTTCCAGAAGAAATTGTTCGTCGTCAACCTTTCCCCGGCCCTGGTTTAGCGATTCGCATTTTAGGGGAAGTCACCGCAGATAAATTAAATATTTTGCGCGATGCAGATTGGGTAGTGCGCGACGAGATTAATAAGCAGGGAATGTATCACGATTTCTGGCAAGCTTTCGCGGTTTTATTGCCTGTCCGCAGTGTGGGAGTAATGGGAGATCAACGTACCTACGCTTATCCTATTGTCCTACGTTTAGTCAGCAGTGAAGACGGAATGACTGCCGATTGGTCGCGGGTTCCCTATGATTTATTGGAGACAATTTCTAATCGCATTGTCAATGAAGTTAAGGGAGTTAACCGCGTGGTTTATGATATTACTTCTAAGCCCCCCGGAACTATAGAATGGGAGTAGTATTGAATTATTGATTGATTATTAGTCCCGTCCAAATATTGGGGCGGGATTTTTGCAGAATAGACAATTGAGGAGATTAATTACTACCATGGCACAGTTAGAGATGTGGGAAGAAATAGAAGCGGTGGATTTTGCGGAAGAAGAAGAAGATATTGCAGGAGAATCAGCAAACCAAAAAAAGCTACAACTCAAAGAAATCTCCGACACTGTTGTTGCCAGCAGTGATTGGACTACCGCAACGATCCGCGATCAATTAATTCGAGAAAATATTCAACTCAATCCGCGCTTTCAAAGACGAGATGCTTGGAATATTACTCGTAAAAGTCGATTTATTGAATCCCTAATTCTAGGGTTTCCAGTCCCACAGATTGTCTTAGCTACTAATAACAAGGAAAAAGGGAAATTTATCGTTCTTGATGGCAAACAACGCCTACTAACAATTTTACAGTTTTATGGTGACAGTGACACACCTAATAATAGTTTTACTTTAAAAGATTTAGAATTTCTAGATAATCTCAATGGCTGCCAATATCAAGATCTAAAAAATGACTTCAATTTAAATGATTTCTTAGACCAACTGGATAATCAAACTATCCGCACGATTGTTATCCGTAATTGGAAAACGGAGAGTTTCCTCCATAAAATTTTTCTGCGTCTCAATGTGGAAAATACCCCTTTGTCTTCTCAAGAATTAAGACAAGCATTACACCCAGGAGGTTTTATTAATTTTTTAGATGATCGAGCGATCGAAAGTCAAGCATTAAAGAAAATATTTAAATCTTCCTATCCCGATTTCCGGATGCGCGACACTGATATATTATTGCGTTATGTAGCTTTTCATTATTATTTATCCGATTATCGCGGTGATCTTAAAAAATTTCTTGATAATGCTTGTGTTTCGCTTAATGCTCGATGGGATCAAAACTCAGAAGAAATCAAAAATATTATTGATCAATTTGAAAAAGCTGTCCAGACAACGATTAATATTTTTGGAGAGAAAAACTTTTCCCGTCTCTGGCTGCCTGAATCGGCAACTTATCGAAGTCAGTTCAATCGAGCAATTTTAGATGTGATGGTTTTTTACTTTTGCGATGATCTAATGAGAGCAGCTGCCGAGACAAACAAAGAACAGGTAGAAGAAGCATTTAAAAGTTTATGTCGTACTGCCGTTGATCGATTTAAAAATGCTGTATTAATTAGTACAAATACTAAACAATCAACCTATGATCGTTTTCATTTATGGGGTCAAGCTTTATCAGAAGTATTAGATATTAACTTCAATATTCCTCAGATGGAAGACAATCGTATTATTTTTAAGGGGTTAAGATAGTTGTTTTTTTACTATGCCGAAATCTCTAAGATTTAGACAACTAACCAAAGAATTAAATCGACTCAAAAAACAATTCCTACCTCGTAAATTCAGCGAGATAAATGACTATTCTGAAAGACAATTAGCTTTAACTTTTGCCTATCGAGTTTTTGCTCATGCTGAGATTGAATCTTATCTTGAAGATCGAGTTTGGGATACAGTACAGACAGCAAAAAATATCTGGGATAATCAAGGTAAAGCTGGTCGAGTTTTGTTATGTGTAATCGCTTTTTCTGGTCAAGAAATGGAAAATCCTCCCGATACCATTACTCCTCTTAAAGGTAACAAAAATGTCTCCCTAGACAAACTGAAAATAACTAAAAAAATTGACATAGCGATTAGATGTTTTAAATCAGTTATCGATCAAAATCATGGGATTAAAGAAACTAACCTATTAAAATTACTCTTACCAATCGGCATCGATAGTGATGACTTAGATAAAGTTTGGTTAGCCAATATGAATACTTTTGGAGAAGAACGCGGTGAAATCGCTCATTCTTCGGGAATAAAAACGAAAAAAACGCCTAACCCTGCCGACGAATTAGAAAGAGTTAAACAAATTATTCAAGAATTAGAGAAAGTCGATCAATTGATTACTAACTTGCTCAAGTAATTGCCCTCTTAATAAAACTTAAATTGTTAATTATATCAGAAATACAGTATAATAAAAGGCAGACAATAGAGAGCTAATCATCAAAGTGAAACATAGACCAATTGCGATCGATTTATTTGCTGGCTGCGGTGGGATGTCCCTTGGTCTAGAAGCGGCGGGATTTGATATTGCTGTAGCGGTGGAGTTTGATGCAGTCCATTCCTTGGTTCATCATTTTAACTTTCCCTATTGTCAAACTATCTGCCGGGATATAGCCAAAGTAACAAGTAGAGAAATATGGGAATTATTAAAACTAAAAGGCTATGCCACCGATGTTAGTTTAATTGCTGGTGGACCCCCCTGCCAAGGTTTTTCATTGATTGGTAAACGACAAATAGATGATCCTAGAAATTCTCTTGTATTTGAATATCTGCGGATTGTAGCAGAAATTAAACCCAAGTATTTTATCTTTGAAAATGTCCCCGGCATGGCTACGGGTAAACACAAACAATTTTTAGAGGAGTTAATCTCTGAATTTGAAGCTATTGGCTATACAATTAATCAGCCAATTAAAATCCTTGATGCCAGTGAATACGGGGCCCCACAAAAGCGCAGAAGATTAATCTTAATTGGTAGTCGAAAAGACGTGACGATGGCTAAATATCCTTTGACAAAGACCGTCGATTTAAACCCAGCCAAAAAATCAGCTTTTACCAGCGTCTATGATGCGATTTCAGATTTAGAATTAATACCAGCCTTTATCGATACTGATTTAGGCATACCCGCATCAAAATTAGATTATAGTGGTAAGAGGAAAAAATATTCAGTGCAGCCAAGGGATATTTTTAAACTTTGCCATCAAAGAACAGTAGATATAAAAATCTATGGACATATAGGCTCAGTTCATACCCAAAGATCAATTGATAGATTTATCTTAACCGAACCGGGTACAGTGGAACCAAAAAGTCGCTTTTTAAAGCTTTCTCCCACTGGTTTATGTAACACTCTCCGGGCCGGAACTAATAGCGACAAAGGAGCCTATACTGCTCCTAGACCCATTCACTATTCTATTCCTCGTTGTATTACTGTACGAGAAGCCGCCAGATTACATACATTCCCCGATTGGTTTCAGTTTCACCGCACAATATGGCATGGTTTTCGTGAGATTGGTAATGCGGTTATTCCGCTATTATCGAAAGAACTTGGCTCTTCTGTGATGGGAGCAATGAATATTAATACCGCTAATCTCAACCGAGTTATTTTAGAAAAAATGCCCGAAGACTTATTGCTATATAATATGTCTCAGGCATCAAACTATTGGGGAATCCCTGACGATGTTATCCCGAAAAGAAAACGAGGTGTCTCTCAGAGACAGTACGATTAACTGCCTATCGAACTTTAAAAACCTGCTCCCATCTTCTCACTCCCCCTAGACTTTTTCAACAGAATTTACTATCATTTTTATTATTCAGGAACCGTCCACCAAGCGAGAGCAAAAGCTTGTTCTTTCTCATTAACTTGTTGACGATATTGAACCCGAATTTTATAGTTTCCAGAGATGGGGACAGGACAAAAAATATGCTCTAAACTATCACTATCACTCAGGGAAGCACAGGTGTATTTAGCATTATTATCCTCCTGGGCAGGTAAAAGATAAACATCTAAATTATTCAGTCCGAGATCCTGGAAACTTTCATCGATATCATAGAGATTATTGCGATTAGTATCGATTAGTTCTACCAAACGATCCCAAGCTAAAGTTATCGAAACAAAACTATTAGCTTTTAATGGCTTCTCTAGGGCATAATCTTGATAACTATTAGCGGTAACTGTAGCGTAATCCCAACCAATGGCAGGAATAGATTCTGTGGCTGACCATTGACCATTACTAAACTGTTGGTAGGTGCGAAAAGTGTTAAGATGTCCCGTCCCCATCTGCATATCTAAAGGAATTTTCGGGTCTTTATAAGCATCGGAGTCTAACCAAGTTTTTTGATCCTTAGTTAAGACTGTCCGTCTCATACCTAACCGTAAACCATCCCCCGTATCTTTAATTTTATCGGCAGCATTAAGCATGACTGCCTTCATCACTTGATGATGACGAGAATCGACACTCCAATGGGGATTTTTTTGATTAATTTGTTGATCGCCGTATTCTTGTAAAAGTGCCACCGATGCCGTAATATGAGGGGCGGCGAAACTGGTGCCACTAACAGTATTTAATTTACCTTTGAGGTCATAAAGCTCTATTTTATTGCCAGGGGCAACTAAATTAATTGAGCGCCGCGAACCATCATTAATTTCCCGTTTAATTAAACTGCGACCAATACCCACCGGCAAAGCACTAATATTAGCAAAATCAACTTTAGTGAATTTTCCTTCTCTTTTGGCTGTATAAGCGGTAGTAATGCCGTTAAAATGATCGGTGGGAATGGGAATTCCTCCCTTACCTTGATTACCAGCAATTACATAAAGAACATCATCAACTCGCGATGACCAATCAACACATTGAGTTAATAAAGCTTGACCATCTAATTTTGGTTCCTGTCGTTGATCTCTTTGCAAAGATTCCCCAAAACTAAAGTTAATCGCGCGGACATCACCGCTATTTTGTCGGGCAATATTTTGACTAGCAAGACATTCTTCCGGTTGTCCACCGCGTCGCAAAGAACCCACCGCCCCCGAATATAATCTCGCTTTTGGGGCCACTCCGGGGATTTTTTTATCATCACTGACCATCACCGTTGCCACCATAGCGGCGTGATTATCTAGATAGGTGTTGGGTTTGGCAATTTGATTGCGAAAAAAAACACCAGCTAATTTATAGGGAGGCTGCCAAGCTGCCACTTTATCATAACCGAACTGCGCCGGTCGGCCGATTTCCACTTGACCGATGGCAATTTTTCGCCCTAATAAATTATAGGGTTCCGCCCGCAAGCGATCAGCATAAATTCCCTGTTCACCGATGGAATTAGAAAGAACCAGGGAAGGAAGCAGAATTATCGTTACCACTAACCCGACGACAAACCAAAACCCTCTTTTCATCATCAGCAATCCTGCGGTGATAAGGTGATACCAATCCATTCTAAGACAGAAATCTCAGGAGTGAATCTCACATTTGCAGAAATACCGACAATCAGCAATTATTAGTAACTCTTAAATTATTACAGATATATCAGCAGCTGGCTGTAAGCATCCCACCGAAAAGCTAATGCGCTCCGGGGTTTGGGGGCGGCGCCACGCCCCCAACGGGGGGTTTGGGTAGGGTTGATTCATGAATCAACCCTAGGATGAATCAACCCTACGATGAATCAACCCTACGATGAATCAACCCTAGGGGTTTGGGGGGTAGAACCCCCCAAAAGCTTGGATTGAGGGAAAAAATCGAAAGTAATGCCCGACTTTAGCAGAGAGTTTCCCCTTAAAAATCCCAACTTAGTAGATTTACAAAAATGAGATGCACCCAATCTCAGAAAATACCTAAATCTCTTTTTTGGCTAGGCGGGATGGTAATAAAAAGCTACTGCCAAGATTAAATAGGTGGCTAGTAATAGGGTTCCATCTAACCAATTGGAACGACCAGTAAAGCTGATTAAATTAGTAACAATCACCGCTACAATCAAAGCCACCACGTTAAAGGGATTAAAATTTAAATCCATCGGCTGCTGCCAAAATTGACCGATAAAAACTAATAAAGGTGCCACGAATAAAGCCACCAATAAACTATCACCCATAGCCACGGAAACCGTTAAATCCATCTGATTTTTTAGGGCTAATTGAGTGACGGTAACTATTCCAGAAACATCGCTAATTAAAGGAATGAAAATCACCCCGATAAAGAGAGGAGTGAGATTAAATCCTTCCATCACCGATTCCACTACATTAACAAATAAATCTGACTCATAGGCTACAGCTACGGTGGAAGTAAGCAGCACAAGTAACCAAATCCAGACTTGAGCTTTTTCTTCCTCACTAACCTGATTGTCGGGGGTATTTTCGTTACTTAATCCCACTTCGTAGAGATAGCTATGGGTTTTCAGGGAAAATAATAAAGTTAACCCGTAAACTATTAATAAAACCGTGGCGGTGACTAGGGAAAGACTGAGAATATCGGCAACTTCCACCACGTTAGAAGTATATATTACCAAAGTTGGTAAAGCGATCGCTATTACTGCTAAAGTCATGGAAGAACCATTTACCCGCGCTAAAATCGGTTTAAATTCCTGCTCTTTGTAGCGAATACCTCCCGTGAGCATTCCCATGCCCATAAATAATAATAAATCACTGAGAATACTACCGGTAATACTGGCTTGTACGATGTCCACCAAGCCTTTTTTTAGGGCAATTAAGGCAATAACTAAAGTGGTAGTATTGCCGAAGATAGCATTAACTAATCCTCCCAAAGTTGGCCCAGTAACTACGGCAACTCTTTCCACAGACGTACTTAACCAAATTGACAGGGGAATGATCGATAAAGCGGCAGTGATAAAAATAGCTTGATCTCCCCAATTAAGACGACTAGCGACCACCGATAGGGGAATAAATAATAGGAAAGCAAAGGAGACAATTTTTCTTAAATTCATGGGTTATTAATGGCAATTTCTCCCACCATTCCCGCTTCAGCATGACCTGGAATAGTACAGATTAATTTATACTTACCGGTTTTGAGGGGAACTATTACCCATTCTGCCTGTGCATTAGGTTTTAATTCTAGTTCGTGAATCGCCCCTTTAATCTCCACTTTTCCCGCTTCAACTTTCTGCGTCCAACTAGCATCGGCGAAGTCTTTAGCGGTAAAATAATGTTTAGTGGGACTGGGATTATCGAGGATTAATTTGTATTTTTGTCCAGCAATAAAGTCTAATTGACTAGGAAAGAATTTTAATTCTCCTTGCCCGGAGCCTAGACTAATTTTAACTTCTAGAGGGCGGACCCGGCGAAGGCGGGAAAAGTTACTAACCAACAACTAATTAAAACTATTACTAATGCCACAAATTTTTGATAGATATACTGGCCAGCGAAGTAGGGATTAGAATTCATTTTGCTCCTCCAGCTGATAATAGAGAAAATCTGGCGGCTTTGACGATAATTTTACAACAAGTGGTGATTCCTAAGTGAGTGGGTGGAATTAAATATAAAATGAACGTAGGTTGGGTTGGGTTGAAGCATGAAACCCAACGCCCGCTCATGTTACGCTACTGCTAACCCATCCTACAAATAATTGTGCCTCTCTACTTACCGGCTCTTTTCCCTTCTATCCCTTAAAAGTCCCTTGGTCATGGTTAAAACCGCGGGACTTCTAGCCACTGTCAGTTAAATCGACAAAATTAATCTAAGCTATCGGGAGAATGGGGATAAAGTTGTTCTGCTTCCGGACAATCTTCCGAGACATTAATATCAGGATTCGTCCGCGACACCGATGCCAGTTTTCTGCTCACCGCACCGATACTTTCTAAACGCACCATTTCTTCCCAAGAACTAATCTCGTCTTCTTCTTCTGTTTCGTAGCGAATGGTGACGAGATCGCTTTCTAGATCGACAATACGGGCATTATCGATCCATCTTTGCTGATCGCGCAAGAAAATGCAGACTTCCTGACCATCCATACAGAATTGATAAATCTTGCGGTGTAACATAAATTGCTCCTAAACAGCTTCTTTTGTTGGATTCAACTAACGGGAAGTGACAAAATGCCAATCTCAGCAATAGCTCAAGAATTCCCGTGGGTAACACAAAAGGGAGAAAAATTCCGCTAGTAGTGGCAAGAATGGGAAAGGAAAGTCAGGTTTCCAGTTTGGGGCTACGTTCTTCAAAGACATCGATTCGATTAATAGACGGCCTCGGCGATTCACTAAAAAATCGCCCTTATAGAGTCATTGTGACATAAATTTTCACTTCCTAACAGTATTCCTGGATGGAATCGGGAATGAGGTTTAGGGATGAGGTTATGCCATTTTTCTTTATTCATGGCAGGTATCCTACTCCCCTCTTGCGCCCCTCCACCCCCCACATCGGTAGGGCAGGGGGAGTTTGGGGGTGAGGGCAATTAACCATATCTGCCATTACTTTTGAACAATGCTATCAGTACCGTCCCCTTTCCAACCCCGAAAAATAGCTATAGACGCTCTGCCATCTTGGCAAGTCATGGGGCATCGCTCGCCACTTGATTCCGTTGGCCGATAAATAAGTGGGTGGGTGGAATTAAATATAAGATGAACGTAGCGACTGTCTTGATTGTCAAGGGGTAACTCAAAAAACAATCAAGGAGTTGCTGTCGAACCTAAAATCTCAAGCCAGAAAAAAGCGCAGCAAAAACTAAGTCGCTCAGGTTAAACCAAAGCAAGCGCAACCCTTGATCAGAGATAACAAAAAGTGTGAATCTCTAGGAACAAGGTGGTAAATTGTCAGCAAGCTGCCAAGGCTGATTTTGGCGAACCATTGCATTAAGAATAACTAAGATTTTCCGCACACAAGCAGTCAGAGCCAGTTTTTTTGATTTACCGCGTCCGACTAGGCGTTCGTAAAAGGTTTTAATCACCGGATTATGACGCATAGCCACCACCGCCCCCATGTAAAGAGTCGCCCGAATCTGAGCGCGACCCCCCTGAATCATCCGCTTACCTTTATGTTGACCACTATCATGATTAATCGGTGCGACACCGACTAAGCGAGAGATTTGTTTGGCGGTTATACTTTGCACGGCTACAACTTGCATTTTTTACTCAAGGACAATAATATAGTTTAAGAGTCATAATTAGAAGCAAAGCACTCATTAAAAACATGATTAACCTAGAATTCACGGAAGAAGAAAAGAACTCACTGTATTATGAAAGATTTCATCATCCC
The DNA here is from genome assembly GCF_001264245.1 of Microcystis panniformis FACHB-1757. NCBI lineage: Bacteria > Bacillati > Cyanobacteriota > Cyanophyceae > Chroococcales > Microcystaceae > Microcystis > Microcystis panniformis. The sequence goes on along the minus strand of NZ_CP011339.1, from coordinate 2,576,779 downwards.
CATCCCCGGGTTCAACTGAAGATGGAAGTTCTCTGGTTAAAAAGCCAAAAGATACCGCACCAAAAAATTTGTCAGTTAGCAGGAATCTCGCCAAATACCTTATTAACCTATCTTCGCGATTATCAAGAAGGCGGAATAGAAAAATTAAAAGAAATCAACTTCTATCGCCCTAAAAGTGAATTAGAGTTTCAAAAAGAAACCCTCAAAAAATACTTCGAGAAAAATCCACCAGCCACAATAAATGAAGCTGTATATAGGATAGAAGAATTGACGGGAATAAAACGAATTCCTACCCAAGTGAGAAAATTTTTAAAATCAATGGGAATGAAATGTTTAAAAGTAGGTTCTCTTCCTTCTAAAGCTGACCCAGATGAACAAGAGGACTACAAAGAAAAAAAGCTAGAACCCAGACTAAATGAGGCAAAAGAAGGAAAAAGGGCTGTTTTTTTTGTTGATGCCGCTCACTTCGTCATGGGAGCATTTCTCGGTTTTGTTTGGTGTTTTGAGAGACTTTTTGTTAAGTCACCGAGCGGGCGTAAACGCTTCAATGTTTTAGGAGCATTAAATGCAATAACTCATGAAGTTATTCTGGTAACATATGACACTTATATTACGGCAACTCAAGTCTGTGAACTCCGGTCAAAAATAGCTGCTTTAGGACTAATAATTCCCATCACTCTCGTCTTAGATAATGCCCGCTATCAAAAATGTAAAATTGTTGAAGAATTGGCTCTTTCTTTGTCAATAGAGCTGCTCTATCTGCCGTCTTATTCACCTAATCTAAATTTAATTGAAAGGCTGTGGAAATTGGTCAAAAAGAAATGTTTATATGGTAAATATTATGAGAACTTTTCTGACTTTTCTTCAGCTATTTATGAATGTCTGAATGATGCCCATCTGAAACATAAAAAAGAACTGGATTCCTTGCTGACTCTACGATTTCAGAAGTTTAATAAATCTCAGATTATGAACGTCTAAAGTATAATTGACCGAGTTCTGGTAAGTCGGAGACGAGAGTAGTAGAAATTACTTGACCAATCCCCGGCACGGTTTTGAGTAAATTAACTTTCTCGAGCCATTGTTGGTTAGCTTGGGTCAATTCCTCAATTTCTTGATTGAGTTTTTAGAAGGCAGTTATCGAGATACTCAAGATGGGCTTCGATATCGGCCAAAGCTTTACCGCGAGCGCGTTCCCGTCGGTTTTTTTCGGCAGTCCGCATCTCGACAAGTTGCCGGCGACGACTAATTAAGTCGCCCAATTGACGAGATTCTTCCGACTCAACCGCTAATATTTGCGGTTGCATTTCTTCGCCAAAATGAGCTAAGATTTGAGCGTCAATGGCATCGGTTTTGGCTAACTTACCAGTAGCTTTGGCAAAGTCTCTTCCTTGACGGGGATTAATTAAGGCAACCGGTAAAACCGCTGCTTGTAATTGAATCACCAGTTCAGTTTCTCAACCTCCTGTCGCTTCCAGAACGATGAGGTTGAGCGTGTAAGATTTTAGGGTCTCGACCAGTTTAGATATGTCCTCCTCTGTAAGTAGTCATGCAAAATTAATTACCTGCCCGATCGAGCTAAAACCCTTACGGGGCAATGATCGTCATGTGTAAATAATTTTGCCTAGGTACTTATTAGCAACTTTCATCGCTTTACCGAGGGGGCGAAGATAAACATCTAGGGTCGCTTTACTGCTTTACTGGGAGCATCTCACTTACGCGATGAGTAATTATACTTAGCCTAAAAGCCACTCTTAATCGTGTCTTGGAACGAAATAGAGGCTTTTAAAGACCGCGTACATGGAGAATTAAAACAAGAATTACCCTCGAAAAGCCTATTTTTCTACTAAGTATTTATGCTCATTGCAAAGGTGAGATGCTCCCCGCTTTACTAATGTCAATGCCTACCCATTGAGAGATATTTTCCATGATTGGACTTACCTAAATTTGCCGAATTGATGGTTATTTTTGAGAGCATCCCCTTGATTTTACTCATCCTTGCCCAATCCGGTCTGTTAGCTTAACAATTGATTGTTTTTGCGACGACCCCGGCGACTGTTCGAGTTTTGTCAGGGAGATTATGGTGGTGACCCTTGCTACGAAGCGGTCTTTTCCGACCAAGGTTGGGACGGTCTACCACATCTCCCAATATACAAGGTTGGGTTGAAGCATGAAACCCAACGCCCGATTATGTTACGCTACCGCTAACCCATCCTACAAATAATTTTGCCTCCCTACTTAAAAAATGGCTGTGAGCTTATAGCTACTTCAGGGTAAGCGCATCTTAAGGATCCTTAGACCTCTTGCATAAATCCGAAAACAAACGATAGAAACAATAAGTACCTAGGCAAAATTATTTACACATGACGATCATTGCCCCGTAAGGGTTTTAGCTCGATCGGGCAGGTAATTAATTTTGCATGACTACTTAATGGGAGGGACTTTCAGTTAATTATTTGGCTCTTCTCGACTTTGTGTGATAATTTTTGCTTATGGAATCGTGAAATGCTTATCAGGCAAGACTTTTAGTGCTATTTGGCGGAATAAACTATCAGTATAGACCTCGTTTCCACACAGAAACCAGAAGAGCCATTATTTATTAGTAGTCAGCAATTCTCATTTTGAAAACAAAAGAAGATAAAGTTCTCTATGTGAACAAGAGAACTTCTGTCTAATTATCATTTTTTTTCAAGATAATCATCATAATTAGCTTCAAGAGACAGTTTTAAAATATCTGCCCATAAAAAACTTATCTCAACTCATAAATTTAGCTGAAATTCTGACCTAATTTGTGGTTTTTTCAATGAATAAAATAATCTTTCCTTCTCTCGAAAAATTGACATTTTTAACGAGAATTTATTTTTTTGAGCGGGACATATTCGGTAAGAATAAACAAGAAAAACTCTGACCAATTCTTCAACCAAAAATATTTTAATAAAGTACGAATATCATTAAAAAAACTGGTGCGAGTAACTAATAACTCACGAATCTTTTGATAAGTATGATTAACTAAATCTCAAACGGTATGAAATAAAAAAGCTAGTAAATTTAAAGACAACAAGAACTCGCATAAATGACTTTGACCATGACCAAAATTATGTTCTAAATTATAACCGTGATTTTTAAGAACGTTATTTCCTTCATTCTCAACTTTCCATCTGCTGCGTCCAGCTTTGACAATTTTTTCAACATTATTTTCAGTAATTTGATGATTGGTAATCCAATTATTTTGATAGATAATTTTCTGTGTTTTTTCATTAATGACCGTGACTTCACACCAATTAACTTCGAGACTTGACTCGACCTCTCTCAGAGGAACTCTAGAAACATAACGATAACGATAAATCAGATTCTTTCGTCCATCCCATTGTTTCTTTTCTACGGTTTTAACTTCTCCACTTTTTTCTAAAAATTCTCGCCATTCATATAAGGTTTTATGAGAAGTTTCAAGACAAACAAAAATAAAATTATAACCTTGTTTTAGAGCTAACTCACAGATAGGTTGGCGAGAGTATAAGTCATCTCCTAACAGGGTTACAGGATAACCATACTTCTTTTGATGATTCTTATCTAACCATCTTTTAACAGCCGCATTTTCACAATCTTGTTTTTGCTGCCCATCTTGTTTTTTAAGAAATTCTGGTTCTAAATTAATCACTTGTTTTTGCTCAGGAGAAACCACAATTGGCGTGACGCAACCATGAAAATAAGTTGTCGTTCCATTACGAGGATTGCGGCAATTACAATGGGGACAACTAATTTTCTTTGAAGAAAAATATTCCGTACCATCTAAAGCTATTAAAATTTCCTCATCTAAGTAGAAAAATTTTTTAATAACTCCCTGTTTTTTTAACCCTTGATAGACTTGTTGAAAAGAGCCAAATATTGTGGCAGCTGGGATAGGATATAACAGGTTTCTGATTTGATTATCACCAGGTATTTTTTTGATACCAAATAAACTTGAAGCATTATCTTTCCCCTTACTACTTTTCATCAAACGTTGATGCTCTAAAAAAGAAGGTGACTGAGTAAAAAAAACCGAAAAAGCCGCCTTAACTGCATCTTCTACCTGATATTTGGTATTGTTTCCTGGTTTTCTGTCATCGGGTAAGTCATGTAATTCTTGAACTAAAAATTGTCTTAATTCAGGAATTTCTCAAGTCACAGCCTTTTTCGTCATCGCAGAACAGTTTGATTAATTAATATTTCCAACTTAATAATTTTACCTCAACAGACAACAATCATCAATTTTTATTTGGTTCTCTTTCTGATGTAGAGAACTTTTGTTCTAGATTTCTCCCATCTTTCAAATATTTTGAGTATAAATACTCTATATACTCACTTCTCTGCGATGCAGTCGCACTCGCGGGAGCGCATTTTGTAGCTTGCTTAAAGCTTTGTTTCTGTCTGTATCACTTGTTACTTTTTAAAATGAGAATTGCTGTTTAAAACTGCGATCATCGGAAATTTTGGGTCTGAAACCCCGCCGTTCTAGGTTGGCTTTACGTTAGAATTAAAAGGCCAGTCTCGAAAACCAAGTGGACGGCGCAGCACCTTGAAAACTCGGCTTAGGGGGTTCCGACCAGAAAAGCTTGGCCGGGTAAAAAGTCGCGCGCAACAAGTACAAGAAGCTATAGGCGGTCAACGTACCGTGGGACACAAGGAATCGGGCTTCTGAAATGGGGCGAAAGTCTGTGGACTCTGTGTAAGACAGTACATGGTTTTTTAACTGTGGTATGCGACGGTGGTGGAAGCAGAAACTTAAATCGTGAGGTTTAGGAATCGCCGCACTTTTAGGGCGGCGAGGATGTCAATTTGAGAGAGTCAAGCTTTCAGGAATGGCGATCTCCCCTGTCCTGAGCAAAGTCCTGTAGAAATGAGATAGGATCAGAATATCTCTGTAAAGTGTCAAAAATTTATGAAATCCATCAAAATTATTGTGGAAAAACATGATGATGGCTATATCGCCTATCCATTGGGAATTCAAGGGGTAGTAGTCGGTGAAGGTAATACCTATGAAGATGCTCTTAATGACGTGCGATCAGCGATCGCTTTTCATGTTGAAACCTTTGGAGAATCAGTTCTCGAAGCTGACTCATCTTTATTAGAAGCCTTTGTTGTAGAGGCAATGGTTTAATGGCAAAATTTCCCGTTGATGCCCCTAAAGCTAAAGTGATTAAAGTTCTTGAAAAATTTGGTTTTTCAATTGTTAGAGAAAAAGAGCATATTTCTATGATTAGAAAAAATTCAGATGGAACAACAACACCTTTAACGCTACCCAATCACAAGCAAATTAAAAGCTCTACACTAAGGAGTATTTGCACTCAAGCGGGTATCTCACGAGATGATTTTATTGCTTCCTATGAAGAGATTTAAAGCAAAATCTGGCTCTTCTCGACTTTGTGTGATAATTTTTGCTTATGGAATCGTGAAGTGCTTATTGGGCAAGACTTTTAGGACTATTTTGACGTTCGGCGAAGCTCAGTCGAGCCGCAGAAGAAACTATCAGTATAGACCTCGTTTACACACAGAAACCAGAAGAGTCTTTTAGGGAACGCACCCTAGGACTGAGTTATACATTGTTTTTCTTTGTCAGTTAAATCAATGTATTCAGTCTGTATTCGTTTATTCTTGATTAGTATTCTAAAATAAGGACATTTCCCATTTACTGATAAATCTTTATCATCATTTCCTTTCCTGAATTTAATTATTTCAAATTGGTCGGGATTGAATTTATGTAAAAATGTTATTGGTACACCCATAACCCCCTTAAAGTCTAAGGGAATGTCTTGGGTTTTATTGACATTAATTCCATCATAATTGTCATATTTTGGATATTCAGCTTCATTGCCAAAATATCTTTTTGTGAGAGCCATATCTTGGTGTCGTTTTGATGTGTCTAAGTTTGTTAACCATAAACAATTATTTGGAGAAACTATTCTATTTCCAGAATTGTCAATACGAGCCTCTGTTCCATAAAGTTGATAGTGTTCGGGAACAATGAAACCAGAAATACCTCTACCAAGATTTATTCCTAACCAGGCTTTGTTTTCTTTAATTAGTTTGAAAATTTCTTTATAGGTTATTGCATTAATATTGCCAATTATCAAAAACTTTTTATCGTATTTAACTAATTGATCTACATATTCTCTGAATAATGAAAATGGGGGATTAGTAACAACAATATCGGACTTTTTTAATAGTTCAATACTTTCATGACTACGAAAATACCCATCGCCATTAAAGTAAACAATGTCAGTTGAACTAGGTTTATTTTTTTCTCTCTCTGTACCTGTATATTCAAAGAAAAAACCCTTTTCATCTTCTTCTGTATTAAATAAATCTCTCACTTGTTCTCGATAACAAGATGTTAGGATTTTTTTTAGACCTAATTTTTTGAAGTTTGCGGCAAAATACTTTAAAAAGTTACTAATTCGGGGGTCATCGCAATTGCAATAAACTACTTTATTTTCAAAATGACTTTTATAATGTTGCAACTCGCTTTCTATATCTGAAAGTTGTGTATAAAACTCGTCACTTTTTAATTTTTTAGCATTTTGTAATGATTTATTTGTTGCATTTATTACCATGTTCAACCTTTTTAAATTTAATAGATATTTTGTTTTTAGTTATTTACTTTTGGTTATCTGATTAAATATTTCACTGCCTAATACTTGAAGAGAGGTTTTAGAAATTTCAAGCATAATATCAAACATTTTTTTGATAAGTAGGGAGGCACAATTATTTGTAGGATGGGTTATCGGTAACGTAACATGATCGGGGGTTGGTTTTCATGCTTCTAACTTCACAGTTTCCATCAATGTGCATGGTGCGTTCCCCAAAATCGATCGCTGGAGTAGCAGGACTTGCATTAGGGAACGCACCCTACAGCACTAATTTTATTTTCTTAGCCAATTGACTAAAAGATTTTTAATATGTATTAGTCTTTCTGGTGAGATAGTTCCTAAACGTGCATTGATTACAGATGATTCGACACTTGTTAATTGTCCTAGCCAAATTAAAGAAGCCACTTTAAGTCCAGTAGTAATATAGTCAGAATCTGAGGTATTAATAATTTCATCAAATCCTAGAGTAGCTTGATGGAGACGAGAAGAAATTAAAGCAAGTAATAAATCACGATGGCGACTTGGTGAAATAGCAATAATTAAAGCTGGACGCAGTTTTCCTGATTTCAAGTCTGCTTGAGGGAAACGAATTAGAATAATATCACCTGGTTTCATGGTTGATAAATTTCTTGAGCATCTGCTAGGGAATATTCTATTTCATCTCCTTCTTGGAAAAATTGCTCTAATGAAAATTTTTGCCAGTCTTCATCTTGCCAATTACTATATTCTGGAATGTCGTTTGGCTCAGGGGAAATTAATCGGGTAAAGTTGGCAATTTTTTCAACAATGTCATCAGGTAATCGGTCAATCTGTTGGTGAAGTTCTTCACGAATTGTAGCAGACATAATTTAAATTATTTGATTAAGGTGTAGAATGGATGGTATTAATTATAACTCAGATATTGGGTGGTAATCTGGGAAAAAGTAATGTTGGGTTTCTACAAGATCAGCGATCTGCTACGCAGTGCCTTCGGCATCGCTCTCCTTATCCCCAAAAAGCGATCGCCCTTGGCGTTCCTATCCCGAGCAATGACAATTTCAAAGTTTAATCAAGAAGATGACAGCGATCGCACTACAAGATCGGCAATCATAGTTCAATTCCATTGATCCAAATTTCATACTCGCTTATATCAACTTCATCATTCCAAACGATTCCGCTACCTGATGGATCAAGTTGAAAGTTTTTAAAGAAAGTATAGTTTTTAAGGGAAGAAAACATCGTTTTTTCTAGTAGATTTTCACAGTTATATTTTCTAGCTTGATGATTAGAAAAATGCACCAATAGAGTATAATTTTCAATGATTTCGGCTGATGTTATTTTGGGGTAAAGCATTGTTTTATTTCAAAGGTGGTAATTTATTAAATTCTTGAGTGTTCCACATTTTCAATAATTCTGATTGATAGATTGTTGCCCATTCTACAACCATTTTTGTGGCTCTATTAGGTAAGTCTCCTTCAATTATTTCTAAGGTTTCCAGATTAAATAGGGCGTTATATTCTCCATAAATCGCATGAAAATGGGGAGGTGGATGATCGGCAAAAAAGATTTTAATGATAATTCCATAAAATCGAGTAATTTCTGGCATAAATCTATTTTTATAAGTCTTGCTTTATGACAAAAATATTATAACAAAGCTTGTTGGGTTTTGTTACCTCGACCTAAACGACAAGATCAGCGATCTGCTACGCAGTGCCTTCGGCATCGCACTCCTCATCCGCAAAAAGCGATCGCACTTGGCGTTCCTATCCCAAGCAATGACAATTTTAAAGTTTAATCAACAAGATGACAGCGATCGCACTACAAGATCGGCATCTGTGATTGATGTACGGTGAAACTCATTTAATTCTTGTTGAGATAGGGGGAGACAGTCCGAATCTGCTTCGGCTGCTTTGTCAATTTCTTCCTCAGTCATTGCTTCAACTTTTTCCCAATCTGTCTTACCATGACTAACATTTTCGGGATCAAGTCTGAGTCTGGTAATATTGTCGTCGTTCATTTTTATTGGCTCTCCTTGCTGAAATAATGCGGTATCTGCCGTTTCTTTTGGTATAGACGACCAATAAAACTACTTGATTAACTATACCGATTACTTGAATTCTAGTTTCATTATAATCACGTTTATCTTCTCTTTCCAAACAGTTGGGATCTAGAAAAATGTTTTTTGCATCTTCAAAATCAATTTTATGCTTGAGCAAGTTGGCAGCAGCTTTATTATTGTCCCATTCTATCTCCATTTTATCGAGATTTTGTATCTAGTTCATAATATTTTGGATTATACATGATCGCCCTTTCCCATCATCAAAAAGCGATCACCAACTCCGAAACCTTGCTAACATAATAAAAAATCATATTCAATAAACCTCATCGTGAGTTCCAATATCAATTAGGTTGATCTCTTCTTCTTGGGTTTCAGGGTTTGATTCAAAATTGAAAATAATTCGACAATCATATTCGACAGAAAAAGCCCAAGCACCTGACAATTTCCCCTTTAGTTTATGGGTGCGTAATATTGGATTATAGGGATCGTCAGCGAGTAGTCTCAATTTGGCTTCTATTTTTGATTTTAAGTCAGGTTGTCGTTTAATCCTTGTTTTGAAAGCGCGTTTAAATGATTGGCTAAAAACCAAGTTAATCATTGTTTAGTTCGGCAATGATGGAATCAACATCTCCTCGAAAAACATTACCATTTTGATAGTCTTGTCGAGCTTGAGAAATACTTTGAGCAATTTGTTCTCGTCTTTTTTCGATTTGCCGATGTTTAACAATATTGATCAAGTCATCTTGTTCATCAAAAGAGAGATAGTCAATCATTTCTAAGATTTGACTAAATTGCATTGTTGGCGGCATTGTTACTTTCCCTTTTTTCAATACAGACTTTTATTTTACTCTGCTTGGGCAATAATGACATCCGCGATCGCGGATCGATGACAACTTTCCAACTCACAAAGAGAGATCGCCCCTCTTCATTCCCAAAAAGCGATCGCTCTTGGCGTTCCTATCCCAAGCAATGGCAGTTTTAAAGTTTAATCAAGAGGATAACGGCGATCGCACTGCCATCAATGTGCATGGTGCGTTCCCCAAAAGCGATCGCTGGAGCAGCAGGACTTGCATTAGGGAACGCACCCTAGGACTGAGTTATACATTGTTTTTCTTTGTCAGTTAAATCAATATATTCTGTTTGTATTCGTTTATTCTTGATTAGTATTCTAAAATAAGGACATTTCCCATTTACTGATAAATCTTTATCATCATTCCCTTTCCTGAATTTAATTATTTCAAATTGGTCGGGATTAAATTTATGTAAAAATGTTATTGGTACACCCATAACCCCTTGAAGTCTAAGGGAATGTCTTGGGTTTTATTGACATTAATTCCATCATAATTGTCATATTTGGGATATTCAGCTTCATTGCCAAAATATCTTTTTGTGAGAGCTATATCTTCCTGCCGCTTTGATGTGTCTAAGTTTGTTAACCATAAACAATTATTTGGAGAAACTATCCTATTTCCAGAATTGTCAATACGAGCCTCTGTTCCATAAAGTTCATATTGTTCGGGAACAATGAAACCAGAAATACCTCTACCAAGATTTATTCCTAACCAGGCTTTGTTTTCTTTAATTAGTTTGAAAATTTCTTTATAGGTTATTGCATTAATATTGCCAATGATCAAAAACTTTTTGTCGTATTTAACTAATTGAGCTACATATTCTCTGAATAATGAAAATGGGGGATTAGTAACAACAACATCAGACTTGTTTAATAGTTCAATACTTTCAGGACTACGAAAATCTCCATTCCCATTAAAGTAAACAATGTCAGTGGAAATAGGTTTATTTTTTTCTCTCTCTGTACCTGTATATTCAAAGAAAAAACCCTTTTCATCTTCTTCTGTATTAAATAAATCTCTCACTTGTTCTCGATAACAAGATGTTATTATTTTTTTTAGGCCTAACTTTTTGAAGTTTGCAGCAAAATACTTAAAAAAGTTACTAATTCGGGGGTCATCGCAATTGCAATAAACTACTTTATTTTCAAAATGACTTTTATAATGTTGCAACTCGCTTTCTATATCTGAAAGTTGTGTATAAAACTCGTCACTTTTTAGTTTTTTAGCATTTTGCAATAATTTATTTGTCGCATTTCTTACCATGTTAAACCTTTTTTGATTTAATAAATGTTTTGTTTTTAGTTATTTACTTTTGGTTATCTGATTAAATATTTCACTGCCTAATACTTGAAGAGAGGTTTTAGAAATTTCAAGCATAATATCAAACATTTTTTTGATAAGTAGGGAGGCACAATTATTTGTAGGATGGGTTAGCGGTAACGTAACATGATCGGGGGTTGGGTTTCATGCTTCTAACTTCACAGTTTCCATCAATGTGCATGGTGCGTTCCCCAAAAGCAATCGCTGGAGTAGCAGGACTTGCATTAGGGAACGCACCCTACGGCCAACTGGAGTATGTGTGATTATAACATCATTTATATTATAACTACTTTGCCATTGAAACGAAAAACCGAACATATAATAATTGCGTCGTTTTTATCTGCCTTGATGTCACATATAATTAACTCGTAGCTTTGATCTTGAAGCTTATAGACTGTAACTGTTGGATTGACCTTTTTATGCTTCTTCCTATGAATCACCAGATTGAAATTTCCTTCTCCCTCTTCCCATGATCTGTCATTGAAAACAAACTCATATGGTGAAGCATCCTTATATTGGGCGTATGCACCTATCAAAGCAATCACAGTCGAAAAGATAGCAAGCCAAGTAGTACCATATAAAGATGCAACAAAACTAAGGACAATGCCAGCTACTGTGATGAGAAATGATTTCATAATTGATACGACAATAGTGTATTTATCGATTTCTGTCTAACGGTCTATTTATACGGCTCTTAGTTTAGTGTAGGACTAATTTCTTGAATCCACCCGACAATTACCTAATTTTCGGGGAAAAAGTGCCTAAATTTTGCCACCGGCTGGCACTTTTTGAGGACAAAAAAGCCTAAAAATTTTATCCCACAAGGTTTTTAGCTCTATGCAGCCAACCCTATTTATTGGTGTACCTGCAAATGAAGGACATAATGACCTAAAATCAGGTTATCTGACCATAATTCGTACTCTAGACGCAAATATTCGGGAAAATTATTCCCCTCTAATTTCAGACTACGGGTATAGTTGCGGACGCGAAAAGCGTAACCCGGTTGAGGACTTTCGGCATTTAACCAGTAGCGACTGACACCAAAAACCCCTTGCTCCCAAAAATGACGATAGGCGAATTTTCCCTGGCCCTGCATGGTCATAATTACACGGTTGGCCGAAATTTCCAGCCAAATTAACTTATTTTGATTATTTTCGGGTTTAAGTGTCTCTATTTCTGCGAGAGCCACCGGGGGTTGATTGAGGAGAAGATGAAACCGGTGGCGATCCTTTTGGTAGAGGGTAGCGGAAGTGTCTAAAGAGGAGAGGATGGGTAGATCTGTCGAGAGCAGACAGAAGGAAACGGGACGGCGGTGATGGGCAAGCATAGACTAGACTTAATGGTGTCCTTATCTCCACAATAGTGGATTCTCCGCCCACCGCTACCAGCACCGGAAAATTTTTTGAGAAAAAATCCAGAAAGCACTTGCATTATTGAGGGACTTATGATTATAATTATTAATTGTGAGTAGCCTTCCTCGGTAGCTCAGTGGTAGAGCGGTCGGCTGTTAACCGATTGGTCGTAGGTTCGAATCCCACCCGGGGAGTTAAGCGAAAATAGAGGCGGCAATAGTTTCTTATTGCCGCTTTTTGCTCTTGCTAGAGAATTTCGTTGATCGCATTTTCTGGACCGACGAGAGAAATGTAGGGATTTTGAAAATATTTGCTGGCTACCGATCGCGCTTGTTCGGCAGTAATCTGATTAATAGAATCCAGGAAAGTGCGATCGAATTCAATCCCCAAACCTAAGCTTTCGTACCAACCGTATAATTGAGCGATTTCGGCGTTAGTTTGTTTACCGAGAGCATATTGACCCAATAACTTATTTTTAGCTGACTGTAACTCCTCCTCACTCAAAGTTACTTTATATAACCTTTCTGCTTCCTGACGCAATCCCGACACTGCGATCGCTGTGTTTTGGGGTGCAGTTCCCATATAAATGACAAATTGGGAAGAATCGAGACGGGTGGGATAAAAAGCAGAAACATCGTAGGCTAATCCCCGTTTTTCTCGCAATTCCACGAATAAACGACTAGATAACCCATTCCCCAGATAGGTACTCAATAATTTTAAAACGGGATAATCATCCTCTTGTACAGAGGAGCCGGGGTATCCTAACATAACGATCGCCTGTTGACTAGCTTGGACGGTAGTTAAACAGGTGGGCTGAAAATCAAAAGCGGCCGGAGGTAAACTAGATAAAGGAAGATCGGGAATTGACCAACTGCCAAAAATTTCCGTCACTGCTTTTACTGCTTGCTCTAGGGTAATACGGCCAGAAAGACTAATCACCAGGTTATCCGGACGGAAAAAGCGACTATGATAGGCCAGCAGGTCATCCCGTTGCAATTGCGAAACCGTTGCCTCCGTACCCAATAAAGACATACCATAGGGATGATCTGGGTACATAGCGGCGCGTAATTGATTAAAAGCTACATTAAAAGGCTGTTCCAATTGAGAGCGAATACTTTGACGGGTGAGATTTTTCTCTAATTCGATTTCTGGGGGTGGAAAACTGGGAAAACGAATAATTTCCGCCGCTAGACGCAATATATCTAGAAAATCCTTGGTAACGGTCTTTAAACTAACCACAAAATAATCGGTCCCCGTGTCCGCACTTAAACCGGCCCCCGTGGACTCAACCCGATCAGCAATTTCTAGGGAAGATAACTTTTCTGTACCTTTGGTGAGCAGCACAGCTAAAAGACGAAATAAACCTGCCTTTTCGGTTTTTTCCCAACGAGTACCCGCATTTTTAAGAAAAATCCTCCCTGCAACCAACTCCACGGCCGTATTTTCCACCACTAAAAGGGTGATGCCATTTTCTAAGGTTAAGCGGTGAATGGGGGAAGCGGACATCGTTTATTCACAGGGTTGCATTATTGTAATAGCATATCGCTCCGGGGAGAGATACTGACGAGCCAGACGTTGTAGATCTGATGGTTGCAAACTTTGGATAACTTGGGGATAGATCGTTGCTAGGTCGGCAGCTCTCAGGGTTTGATAATATCCATAAAGTCCGGCTAATTGGCCCGGGGTTTCTGTGGAGAAAATATAATCGTTAGCTAATAACTGTTGAGTGCGGTGTAATTCTGCGGGGGTGACGGGATGATCGTGCAGATGTTGGATATGTTCACAGATAATAGCTTCAATTGCCCCGATTTGTGAGCTAGATAGCCAAGCGCCGATGGTAAAGAGACTGGAATCTCGTTGCAGGGAAAAATTACTGTTAATATCGAGGACGATTTGCGCTTCTTCCCGCAGCTGTCGCACTAACCGCGAACAGCGTCCCCCAGCAAGAATTACCGAAAGCAAGTCTAATCCAAAGGCATCTTCTAGGCGATCGCATCCCGGTCCAGTCCATCCCATCAAGAGACGAGAATGTTCTAGGTGGGGTAAATATACTTGGGAACGACGAATTTCGATCAGGGGGGGTTCGGCAGCCACTAGATTCGCAGGAGATTCTGAGGGGACGGGAAATTCCCGAAAAGATTGCCGGATAATTTCTAAAGCTGGTTGGGGTTCAATTCCCCCGATAATCGCCACACACATATTTTCTGGTTGATAATAGGTGCGATGGAAACAGCGCATTTGATTGGGGGTTAATTGCTCTAAACGGGGTTGATCGCCTAAAATAGAGCGTCCGTAGGGATGGTTTTGATAGATACTTCCGCAGAGGGTTTGGTAGGCAATCCAATCGGGATCATCATAACAGGCCCGCAATTCTTCTAAGACTACATCTTTTTCCCGATAGAATTCCTCATCGTCAATCTCAGCATGGAGGAGAATTTCGGCCAGATGGGGTAGGGTATGTTCAATTTGATCCACACTGGTGGTGAGATAGAAGTGCGCGTAATCGTGACTGGTGGCAGCGTTGGTCATTCCGCCACAATTTTCGATTAAATAGTCAAAGAGTCCGGGGGGAAGTTTTTTTGTCCCCTTAAAGATCATGTGTTCGAGAAAATGGGCCATACCTAACCATGGGTCGGGTTCAGCGATCGCACCTGCTTTCACCCACACATCCACCACCACCACAGGAGTCACGGGTAAATACTGATGAATTACGGTTAAGCCGTGATCTAATTGCCATACCTGAGCGGGAAAAGAACTTGTTTGACACTGCGCTATCGACTTGATCAATGTCCGTTAACCAGATTTTTTGTTAAATTCTATACATATGTTATCTTATCTCTTGCCTGCTCAACCATTAAAAAACTTTTGTCATGATTTCTAGACAATTCTCCCAAATATCAGCCTTATCGGTGATCAGTGATCATTTATCAGATGTGATACTAAATCCGTTGAGTATAGGCTACATATCAAGACAGGCAAAAGGCACTCATGCAAAAGGGAGAATAAATAATCAGTCTTTAATAACCGGATTTAGTGTGATACCAAATCCGTTTTTAATAGTGTGATTGACTCTCAAGTTATGAATTGTTTCTCCCCACACCCCACTCCCCTATACTTTTTAAACAGGATTTAGTATGAGTTTTCGGTTCACTGATTACTGTTTACTGTTTACTGATAACTGAAAAACCTCCTATGACAGAAAATAGAGATAACTTCAACGAAACTTATAATGCACTAATTGAGCGCATTGTCAATCTAACTTTGGAAGGAAAAATTAGGGCTAAATCACAGGTTTATAACCTTTTGTCCGAGGGAGTAAAAAATGGCACAGGAGAAATTTTTGAGCGTTGTTTAACCGAACAAATCATCGTTACTCGCTCACAGTTAGAAACAAAAATTAAAGCGACTAGGGTTTTGCGGGCCCTGGAAACGATCGAAAGTGAATGGGAAAAATATCAAAAAACCAATCAGCAAAATTCTCTCACTGCAGCGGCGATCGATAATCTTATGAAAATCGATCGAGAGGATCGTTTACTGACGTTAGTAAATTTAATCGATCCCAATCAAAATAATGCTTTAACCCTAGAACAATTACAACAGTTAGCCAAGCATTTACAGACAGTTTCTCAGCAGCGGGGAGAAGCGGATTTATGGCAAATTGCCACGGGGATTAATCTGGGGTTAAATACTTGGTCAAATTTATCGAGTTATCTCACCAGTTGGCTCTACGAACAAAATCGCCATCTTGGCTTTACTAATGATAATGAGCGAGTGACACCCTGGCAAATTTGGGCAAGTAAAGTTAATCCCTCTTGGTTAAAACGAGTCTTAGAAAGTTTAGCTAATCAACAAGCTTTTGATTCTCTTACTCAGGATTTAACTTTAACCGATTGGGTAGAAAATGCTATTGTTTTTCAATATATCCAAAGGGGACTAATTAACTTTTTTGATCAGCGTATCTATAGCGAAAAACTGGGAGCTAAATTATCCATTTCTACCTTTCTCACCTTTGCTTTAATTTGGTCGCTGTTAACCAATAGTTTCGAGCAAGTTAGTAAAAATTCTCTCTATAGTCGGGGCTGTTTTCAGATGGCTTTACAAATTCTGAGAACCTTTGCTCAACGGGATTATTTTCCTTTATACGGAGGAATTTTTGCCTCCTTTTCTGGCAGTTATCTCAAGGATGCGTTAGACTATTTATCAATTCCTCTGCGTTATGTGGAAGGCACGGGAGAAAAGGCGAGAATTTTAACTTTAATTGCCTATTCTAATCGCATTCGCGGCGACTATCGACAGGCCAGAGAATGTCATCAACAAGCTTTAGAAATTGCCCGTCAACAACAGGATTATGCTTGTGAAATAGCTAATTTAAACCATTTATCCCGTCTCAATGCTATCCAGAAAAACTATGCAGAAGCGATTAATTTAAGTCAGAGAGCTTTAATTTTAAGTCGTCAACAGGGTAATAGTTTAGGACAGGCTAACGCTTTAGCTAATTTGGGTTATAGTCAGGTACAGGAAGCGCAACAGTTAGAGAGATACGATCCCGAAATTTATCAAAGTTCGATCGAGTATTTACAGCAGGGATTAAAGTTAGCGGAAAGTCTCCAAGATTGGCAGAGTAAATCCCTTTGTTGTAGCAGTTTAGGTCTAGCATATATTATCCTCGAAAGACCCCAAGAAGCGATTAATATTCTCCTGCAAGGATTGGAATCGGCCAAATACTACGGAGATGTATATCTGCAAGGTTTATTACTAACTTATTTAGGGGAAGCTTACTATCAAGACAAGAATTTTGAACAGGCAATTTATATGGGTTCTCTAGGAATGTATTGGCTACACGAAATCGGTGCAGTAGAATGGCGACAAGCTGCTAGTCTATTAACGGTTATTCGCGGCAAAAATATCGCAGCTTTTGAACAGACTTTCAGTCTGGAACGTTCCTCCCTGATTAAATCAATTGGACTGGAAGGCTACCAATATATCTCAGAAATTCTCAGCAAATATCAACAGGGTAATTAGTGAATACACAGCCTAAATTATTAATTAATCTCTCGGTACTTTTTCCCCAACCCACGGGAATCAGTACCTACATTCTTAACCTCTTACCCTACCTGAAAAATTTAGAACCAACCCTACTAACAGCTAATAGTTATCCCGACTTTAACTGTTATTCTATCCCCAAAGGTCTCGCCCCCGATCGAGGAGCGAAAGGTCATTTAAAACGCTTACTCTGGACTCAGTTTCGGTTATCGTCAATTTACCGACAATTAAAGGCCAATTTACTCTTTTCTCCCCTTCCAGAAGCGCCGATAAATTCTCCCTGTCGCTTTGTCGTCATGGTCCACGATTTAATTCCCCTGCGGTTTCCCAGTTTTACTTCCCCCTTAACTCACTATTTCCGTTATTATGTGCCGCAGGTATTACAACAGGCAAAACATATTATCTGCAACTCTCAGGCAACGGCCAAAGATATCACTGAATATTATCAAATTCCCGCCGATAAAATTACTTCTATTCCCCTAGCCTACGATCATCATCACTTTCGCCCTATTCAAGATGATAAGCCAGAGCATCCCTATTTTCTCTATCTCGGTCGTCCCAATCCCTATAAAAATTTACCGCGTTTAATCGCCGCTTTTGCCCAACTGCCTCCAGATTTAAGCGATTATCGTCTTTGGATTGCCGGCAGCTTTGATCGCCGTTATACCCCCAATTTACAACAACAAGCGCGGGAATTAGCAGTCAGCGATCGCATTAAATTTCTCGACTATATCCCCTACGATCACCTACCCAAAGTTATCAGTCAAGCCACTGCTTTAGTCTTCCCCAGTCTCTGGGAAGGCTTCGGATTGCCCGTTTTAGAGGCTATGGCCTGCGGTACACCCGTCATTACCTCAAATTTGTCATCTTTGCCCGAAGTCACGGCAACAGCGGCAATTTTAATCGATCCCTATCGAGTCGAGTGCATAGCCGATGCCCTAAAAATTATCGCTCAAGATCGACAATTACAGTCAAAATTAAGTCATCTAGGCAAAAAACGGGCCGATGAGTTTAGTTGGCAAAAAACCGGTCTAGCTACGGCCGCAATCTTAAATCAATATCTAGGGTGTGCTTAACTGACAGCGTTTCCCTTCAAGATGAAGTTTAACCTGATCGGTCATCGTCGGAAAAAGAAAAATAATTTGACAGATCGGCAGCATTTGCTGTAGGATTGATGATCGTGACCTCAATTGGAGAGATGGCCGAGCGGTTGAAGGCGCAGCACTGGAAATGCTGTTTAGGGGTAACTTTAACGAGGGTTCGAATCCCTCTCTCTCCGTACCCAAAGCACCTTATGAGTAGGTAGGCGTTAAAAATTATCAGATATCCCCGTTATCAAGGGTAGGGTTGATTCATGAATCAACCCTACCTTATCAAGGGGGATTAAAGGCAAAATCCATTTTTAATTTAATTATAACCAGCTACTTAGGTAGTCTTGCAAAAGTAATTTCCCGGTTGAGACAGGAGATTACTTTTAGTGATTATCTTCTCCCCTGCTCCCCACTTCATAATTGATAATTGATAATTCATAATTCCCAGTCTCCTATACTTTTTAAACAGGATTTAGTCTAATTCCTCGTCGGTAAACCATCTTTACACTTAGCTAACCACTCCAATAAACTATCTAACTGCTGTGGTGGTTTTACCGCTCCTAAACCCCTAACTGTCACCTGTTTGGGACCATAAACAAAGCGTGATTGTATATGTTGGGGTAGGTGTTCTTGTAATAATTTCCACGCTGGCTCTTCCATGGGAGTTTCGAGGATAATATGCTGTTTTCCGTCGGGTTTAATTCGCGAAAAACCGAGGGACTTAGCCAGATGTTTTAACTCGATTACCTTAAATAATTGTGCCACCGGTGAAGGAATCGCTCCGTATCTATCCACTAAATCCGCAGCAATTTGTCCTAAATTTTTCTGAGAATTGGCAGTAGCGATCGCCCGATAGACATCCATTTTCTGCTCTGGATCGGATATATAATCGTTAGGAATAAATGCCGTTAATTTCAGATCGATTTGGGTATCCTCCACTTGAGGAATTTCTTGACCTTGAATTTCCCGCAAAGCTTCCTGTAACATTTCCATATATAGATCAAAACCGATCGCTTCCATTTGTCCCGATTGTTCCGCACCTAATAAGTTACCCGCACCGCGAATTTCCAGATCCCTAGTCGCTAATTGATACCCCGATCCTAACTGGGTAAATTCTTGAATTGCCTTTAATCTTTCCCGAGCGGTTTCTGTTAGTTCTGCCTTGGCCGGATAAAGTAACCAAGCGTGCGCTTGTACTCCCGATCGCCCCACCCGTCCCCGCAGTTGATAGAGTTGCGCTAAACCGAATTTTTGGGCATCTTCAATGATAATCGTGTTAACTCTGGGAATATCTAACCCCGACTCCACAATAGTCGTACAGACTAAGATATCCGCTTCCCCATTATTAAAAGCTAACATGGTGGTCTCTAATTCAGCCTCATCCATACGACCGTGGCCGATGGCAATTCTAGCACCCGGAATCATCCCTTGAATTGCTGCCGCTTTTTCTTCAATTCCCTCGATTCTTGGTACTACATAAAAAATCTGTCCCCCCCGATCCAATTCATTGCGAATTGCCGTTCTAATCGCATCAGAATTATAACTAGAAAGGTGGGTTTGGATGGGACGACGAGAGGGGGAGGTGTGGTAATTAAACTCATTTCTCGCACCCCAGAAAGGGACATATAAAGAGTCCGGGGAATCGGTGTCGCACTCAAGGTTAACACATCAATATTACTTTTAAAAGCCTTAATTTTCTCCTTTTGATTGACCCCAAAACGCTGTTCTTCATCAATTACCAATAACCCTAAATCTTTAAACTCCACCGCTTTACTCAATAACAACTGCGTCCCCACTACTATATCCAATTCCCCCGTTTTCAAGCGCTGGACGATATCTTTTTTCTCGGAATTGGTGCGAAAACGATTTAATAAACCCACATTAATGGGATAGGGAGCAAAACGTTCTTTCAGGGTGTGATAATGTTGTTGGGTTAAAATCGTTGTTGGTGCTAATAAAGCCACCTGTTTATGACCCGTGGTGACAGCTTTAAAAATAGCACGAATCGCCACTTCTGTCTTACCAAAACCCACATCCCCACAGACTAATCGATCCATCGGGCGATCGCTTTCTAAATCCCGTTTCACATCCTGTATCGCTTTCAGTTGATCAGCAGTGGGTTGGTAGGGAAAAGAATCCTCTAACTCCCGCTGCCAGGGATTATCCATCGGATAGGCAAAACCCGATTTTTGGGCGCGTTGGGCGTAAATATTGATTAAATCAACCGCTAACTTCTTAACTGACTTCCTGACGCGGGCTTTCGTCGCTTCCCACGCTTTGCCAGAGATTTTATGTAATTCTGGCTCTTGATTACCTGTATGACGATAACGGGAGAGATTATCAACAGAATCGGCAGGAACCCGCAATAATCCATCGGCATATTTAATAACTAGATAATCTCGACCTTGCACTACTCCGCTAATTGTGCTTTCCTGCTTTTCTAGTTTGATAAACTGTCCGATGCCATGGTGTTTATGTACTACAAAATCGAGGGGACGGAGTTTATTCACATCCACCTGTACCGAGGCTGCTTGCCGACGTTTGCGGACGTAACCGGCAGTATTTAAAAGATGTTGCCCGAAGAACTCTCGATCGCTAACGACGACTATGCGATAGGTGGGCAGGATAAAACCTTCTAATTCAGCTAATCCTGAGTATTTTAGGGCTGTAGCGGTGTTTTGAATTATTAAGCGCTCGATCGCCCCAAAATCAAGGGGATTGGGGATAAATTGGGCCGGGCAGTCGTGTTCCTGTAATAACGAGACTGTACGGGAGGGTTGGGCAGATATTAACCATGTAGCATACTTATTTACTTTAATACCGCTATAAATCTCTCTTTTTCCCCGTAAAATTTCCGCTAGTTTGGCGAATTGTCCCGGATTGGTGGGAATCGGACGACTGGAGAGATTAAGACTATTTTCGGAGAGGTGATCGTCTATTTCTGAGAGGTAGAGATGGGGAAATTTAACCGATATTTCCAAAGATTCGCCAAAAGAACGGTGAATTTGCGGTAAAGCTGGTTCTATCTCTTGCCAGCGTTCCCCAATATATTCTATCCAGCGATCGCTTCTAGCTTGACAGCTTTCCAGTTCATCAAAGGCAATAAGGGTATTTTCGGGGAGATAATCCAATAAAGAGGCAGGTTGACGGAATGCCAAGCCTAAAAATCGCTCAATTCCCTCTGGATAAATGCCATTAGCCAATTTTTCTCGCTCTTCGGCCTCCAGATAATCGGCCACTGTCGGGGGGAGAGAAGGGGCAATCATCGCCGCGAAGCTAGTGGGAGTAAGAAGCAGATTGGGGATAGAATCGAGGGATCTTTGGGTGGCAGGGTCAAATTCTCGCAATTTTTCCAATTCATCGCCGAAAAATTCTAACCTGACCGGTAATTCTGCCGAAACTGGGAAAATATCAACGATATCGCCGCGACGACTCCATTGCCCTTCGGTTTCTACCAGTGAAACCCTTTGATATCCTAATCTAGCTAGGGTTAGATCGAGGTTTTTGCCTTCTATAACCCTTCCTACCGCAAAATTATCGCTATATTTCTCGAAAACCTCTCTAGGGGGTAAATGGGGCTGCAGGGCTTTTTCGGTGGTAACGATCGCAATTCCGGCCTCTTGATGACTGATTGCCGATAATACCTGCATCTGTCCCCAAATCATCTCGGATTCCCGATTAAATCTCTCGTAGGGGCAAGCTTCCGAGGTGGGATAAAAGAAAACACCTTTCCACGTCATCGCTTCTAATTGTGCCGCCCAACGTGCCGCTTCTTCCAGATTGGCACAGATAATTAAAAGATTTTTTCCTTGACAACGGGCGAAAGCTGTGCTTATTAATCCTTTCGGTAAGCGGGCAAGGCAGGTTAGGGTTAAATTGCCGTTTTTCTCCAGTTTTTGGATAAGTTCAGCAGTTAAGGGCGATTTTTCAATGTTGCGAATAACGGAGGCAAAAGTCATTTTTTAGTGATCGGCGCTCGGTTTTTAGTTAAGCTCTACTGAATTTACACTGCCTCTTGGGAGTTTTAGTACAAATGCTCAGGCTTCCTCTCCCTGCTCCCAACTCTGGCACTCCGATGCAGTCTTAGCAAGATGAACGTAGGTTGGGTTGAAGCATGAAACCCAACACCCCCAGGGATTACGCTACCGCTAACCCATCCTACAAATAATTGTGCCTCCCTACTTATCAGTTGTGAGTTTTCAGTTCAGCGACTACTTTTTGGGGTTAATTTTTTTGGGCTTTATTTGACTTGACCAGAGGGGGGTCGCAGGCGCACGGATTTTCCATTATGTAAGAAATTATCTGTCAAGTCGTGGGGTTTTGTCAAGCTTTTTTGGAAAAAAAATTAACCGATAGTCAAGGGGAGAAAATTGTCGGCAGAGATCAGATCTCCTGAATTTACACTGCCTCTTGGGAGTTTTAGTACAAATGCTCAGGCTTCCTCTCCCTGCTCCCAACTCTGGCACTCCGATGCAGTCTTAGCAAGATGAACGTAGGTTGGGTTGAAGCATGAAACCCAACACCCCCAGGGATTACGCTACCGCTAACCCATCCTACAAATAATTGTGCCTCCCTACTTATCAGTTGTGAGTTTTCAGTTCAGCGACTACTTTTTGGGGTTAATTTTTTTGGGCTTTATTTGACTTGACCAGAGGGGGGTCGCAGGCGCACGGATTTTCCATTATGTAAGAAATTATCTGTCAAGTCGTGGGGTTTTGTCAAGCTTTTTTGGAAAAAAAATTAACCGATAGTCAAGGGGAGAAAATTGTCGGCAGAGATCAGATCTCCTGAATTTACACTGCCTCTTGGGAGTTTTAGTACAAATGCTCAGGCTTCCTCTCCCTGCTCCCAACTCTGGCACTCCGATGCAGTCTTAGCAAGATGAACGTAGGTTGGGTTGAAGCATGAAACCCAACACCCCCAGGGATTACGCTACCGCTAACCCATCCTACAAGTAATTGTGCCTCCCTACTTATCAGTTGTGAGTTTTCAGTTCAGCGACTACTTTTTGGGGTTAATTTTTTTGGGCTTTATTTGACTTGACCAGAGGGGGTCGCAGGCGCACGGATTTTCCATTATGTAAGAAATTATCTGTCAAGTCGTGGGGTTTTGTCAAGCTTTTTTGGAAAAAAAATTAACCGATAGTCAAGGGGAGAAAATTGTCGGCAGAGATCAGATCTCCTGAATTTACACTGCCTCTTGGGAGTTTTAGTACAAATGCTCAGGCTTCCTCTCCCTGCTCCTAACTCCGGTGCAGTCTTAACGAGTAATTTAGATAAGTGGGTGGGTGGAATTAAATATAAGATGAACGTAGGTTGGGTTGAAGCATGAAACCCAACACCCCCAGGGATTACGCTACCGCTAACCCATCCTACAAGTAATTGTGCCTCCCTACTTAGTCAACAGCCTATCAGTGATCAGTTATCAGATGTGAGTTTTCAGTTCACCCACTACTTTTTGGGGTTAATTTTTTTGGGCTTTATTTGACCTGACCAGAGGGGGGTCGCAGGCGCACGGATTTTCCATTATCTATATAATATCATGTCAAGCGTTGGTTGGCAAGAAAAAATTTTTTAATTGCCAGCAAAAGATCGAAGGCAGAAAAATTAGTACATCTATACCGAGATATTTTCAGAATGATAACGATTCTCAGCGACTGTGATAAGATGAGAATCATAATCAGACTCAGTTAACTCCGATGGGTAAAAAATTCCAGTTAACAGCGATCGCTTTAACAATGACTATAGCCAGCTTAACAGCTTGTAGCGATTCCTCGGTCAAGGAAAAGGAAGCAAAGACACCCTTACAGGTGACAGTGAGTATCGTACCGCAGGAATATTTCGTCAAACGCATCGGCGGTGATAGAGTCAGTGTTAATGCCATGATTCAACCCGGGACAGATCCCCACACCTATGAACCAAAACCCGAACAATTAAAAACCACAGCCCAATCGCAAGCCTACTTTAAAATCGGTGTATCCTTAGAAGATGCTTGGAAAGATCGCTTAAACAGTGTTAACCAACAGATGTTAATCGTCGATACCAGTCAAGGAGTAGATAAAATCCCTTTGACAGCAGAACATAATCACGATCATGATCACAGCAAGGAAGAAAAACATCAAGCTGGAAAAAACACCTTAGATCCCCATATTTGGTTATCACCAAAACGAGTCAAAGCACAAGCAGAGACTATTTATCAAACCCTAGCACAACTCGATCCCGCTCAGGAAGCTATCTATCGGGCTAACTTGGAAAAATTCAGTCAGGAATTAGACGCATTAGATCAAGAAATTCGGCAAAACTTGGCAGGGATTAAAAACAAAAAATTTATGGTATTTCATCCCGAATGGGGCTATTTTGCCCAAGATTACGGTTTAGAGATGATTGCGATCGAAATCGACGGTAATGAACCCAGTGCTGCCCAGTTAGGTCAACTAATCAAACAGGCAAAAAAAGAGAATATTAAAGTTATTTTTACTCAACCAGAATTTAGCCAGAAAAGTGCCGAAACTATTGCTAGGGAAATTGGGGGACAGGTAATCCCTATCAGTGCCTTTGCTGAAAATTGGAGTGAAAACCTGCGACAAGTTTCCCAAAAAATGGCCACAGTTTTAAATCAGTAATTGTTTGTATATGTCAACGATCATTACCATTAGTAATCTCTGGACCGGCTACGAACAGGAACCCATCCTCGAAGATATTAATTTAACCATTGAAGAATTGGATTTTCTGGGAATTATTGGCCCGAATGGAGGGGGAAAAACTACCCTCCTCAAGGTTTTACTGGGATTAATTAAACCTTGGCGGGGAGAAGTCAGTATTTTGGGGCAAAGTGTCCAAAAAGGTCGGGAATTAGTCGGTTATGTGCCGCAGTTTGTCGAATGCGATCGCTCATTTCCCATTACTGTGGGTGAGGTGGTGAAAATGGGGAGATTGAGCAGCAAAAAACTCTGGCAAGGCTATAGTAAAAAAGATGAGTTAAGGGTAGATAAAGCTTTAGATAGTGTGGGAATGTTAGGGTTGAAAAAAAGGTCGATTGCTGAACTTTCGGGAGGACAGCGCCAACGGGTTTATATCGCTCGCGCTTTAGCGGTAGAACCCCGTCTCTTGATTTTAGATGAACCCACTGCCAGTGTCGATCCCCAAATGCGTGCTAGTATTTTTTCCCTGTTGCAAGAATTGAATGAGTGGATGACTATTTTAATTATTTCCCATGATCTAGGAACCCTATCTACCTATGTTAAATCGATCGGTTGTCTCAATCGTCGTCTCTATTATCACGGCCAAAAATCTCTCACTACCGCTATGTTAGAACAAGTGTATTGTTAAAAGTTTTCTCCCTTTCTACTGTCAAAACCCTTGACAAATCCCCGCACTTGACATATACTCGTATATATAATGGGAATCCGTGCCTGCCTGCAAACCCTCTTTTTTTAGGTTAGATAAGCGTCAAGAAAATAAAAACCTAATACCTGACCAGCGCTAAAGACTTATACGAACAAGACTATCTTGCTTGGTTAGAAGAAACGGCCAAACAACTGCGACAAAGCACAGACAGATGTATTGGATTGGGGAACCAACAGAGACAAAAATTATTATTATTAGTTGTAAATTTCACTATGACTAGGCTCAATGTAATCGCTGTTATTTTGTTGATTAAACTTTAAGATTGTCATTGCTGGAACGCCAAGGGCGATAGCTTACAATAGGGGGCAAACTTTTAGAAAGCAACCTTTATTACTATTCTTACTCATGCCCACTCTATCAAGCTTCTATGGAATAAAAATCACCATGAACTATAACGATCACAATCCGCCTCATATCCATGCCGAGTATCAAGATTATGAAGCGGTTATAATGATTCACACAGGTGAAGTTTGTGGTCAAATGCCCAAAAGAGGACTAAATTTAATATGGGAGTGGCTTGATCTACACCAATCTGAACTATTGGAGAACTGGGAAAATGCGCGTCAAAGAAAACCTCTTAACAGAATCGATCCCCTTCCCTAAAAAGGAGCTATTTCTTCATGTTATCTGTGTGGAATATCTGGATAAGTATCAATTAAAGCTAACCTTTAATAATGGAATAGAAGGGATTGTAGATTTAGAACAAGAATTGTATGGAGAAATCTTTGAACCTTTAAAAGATAAAAGCTTATTTCAAAAAGTATATGTAAATAGTCGGACAATAGAATGGCCAAACGGAGCAGACTTTGCCCCTGAATTTTTATTTGAAATTGCTCTCAACAAGCAACCGGTTAGTATGGTCGGTGATCCTGTAGGGTACGCTAATAAAATGTAACGTACCAAATTGTTTTTTTAACAATAATTATCTGATTTGCGATTATTTTGGCCTTTAGTGCGATCAGGTTTTCTTCTCATGGTGTGATCGCTTTTTGATCAGGAGCGGCGATCGCTAATTGCCGTCTTGACTTAAAAAATAGTTACTTAACGCGCTTTTTTGCTTTTAATCATGACGAATTTGTAATTATTCTGCGTTACGCTAACACATCCTAGCGTGCTACTATTCTGGTCAGTGATTCTTTACAGTAACCAGATGCGATCAATGATTCAGACAGATCAACAGTTTCCCAGTGTCGGTAGTCAGACTAAGGGACTTTTGGTTAATGCCGATGGTTCTGTGGATATTTATTTGGCGTTGCTGAATTAAGCTATGAATCAGTAAGGAATAGGCACTTCTTGAAACTTCAGATAATGAATTAATAAACGAATAGAGTATCCTAACATTTCTGTAGACTTAGAATAGCAGAGTGTTTTGCGATGCAATCGGGCTAGATAATGTCTTAAACGTGTGTTCTCACCCTCTACTCTGGTCATATAAGTCTTACTAATTATATGGTCGCCCTCTGCTATAAAACATGGATAAACTGACCATCCATCACTCACATAAAAATAGCATCCCCAAGACTTAACTAATTCCCATAATGGGCGAAACGTTTCGCTACTATGATCTCCGATTACCCAACCTAAAATTCCTTTTTTAAAGTGGTCAACGGCTGTCCACACCCAGATTTTGTTTTTTTTGAGCCAACAAAGGTTTCCAATTCATCCAGTTCCCCTACTTCAGGAATTGTTTCTGGGTCATAGGCGACTGGCAATAATTCTCCCACAGATTTTACCCAATTAATTACGGTCGTATGATGAACTCCCTTTAGCCTTTCTATTCCTCTAAATCCCATCCCATTAACATAGGCAGTTAGGCATTCTCGCTTCGTTTTTTCGTCATAGCCTTTCTGTTTTTCATAGTTATCAATAAATTGACGGCCACAGGTTACACAAATATGATTTTGTTTACCTTGTTTATTGATGCCATTTTTACGGATATGGGTAGATTTACATTCAGGGCATTGCATTTTGATTTCCTCCATTCATATCTCTATTATGCAACGCCATTTATTTCGGGCCGAAACCGCTTGCGGGTAAGGAAAATAATTGGGTGCAGACAAATCCGGGCACGGGTTGGAATACGATTCTTCGGCTTTATGGCCCGCTTGAGCCTTGCTTTGATAAGACTTGGCGACCAGGGGAAATCGAGTTATTGAAGTAGTCCTATCCAGAATATGGCTGGATCGCCGATCTGTTGCTTGGGTTGAGGTGATAAAGTTCGGCGATCAAACTTCATTCAGAAAAAGTGATTGCAGTAACTCGACAATTAGGTTATTATTTCTCGTAGCTGCTTTGCGTTCCTTAAGCCAACCCAAAAGATCGGCGATCGCAATCAAGGGTATTCTTTTGAGGACGCAATCGCAAACATCACAGAAGCGGTCAAATTATATCTTGAAAATTTACGCGCTGATAATCCTGTCAATTTATGAAAACCCTGAAAATTTAAATTTTTGAATCGGAGAGTTATATTAATGATTAAAGTATCTATTTTTAATCTCAATATTCTGTTAGGCTTGTTAACGGCTTATCTTAATATAAATGTAATTGTACCAGTTGTAGCACAAAAAATTGAGGGTGAAACTTCTTCTCATAAAGTAAGAGGTAGTAGTTGTGTTAATTTCCGAACGCAACCATCAATAAATGCCAAGATTATTCATTGTTTGAAATCAGGTACTAATATTGACGTTGTTCGGATTCCACCTACAGGAAAGTTTGCCTGGGTTACAGATGAAGCAGAGCATCTTTGGTATTTGGTATTTGATCAAGATACTAAACTACAAGGATGGGTCATGCCTGACTGTATTGATATTTTTGAAGAAACAAGTTCAACAAGTTGCGCTGATTATGGTTCTAGTCTTCCTACTCCTTATCCACCCGAATCTTTAGGAAATCTAGATTACTACCAGTTCCGTTACGACGATTTCATTAAAAGAAATCCTGGCAAAGAAGCACCAGATTATTACTTAGGATTTGGAGATAAATATCTGAATATATTTGTGAAGGATACATCTCCTACTCTTACTGCAAAAGGACAGCAATTTATCAAAGAAGTAGGTAAAGCTTTACAACAGAAAATAGAAGATAAATTAGTCGCTAATCCTGATGCTTTTGGAGAATTAGAGCTTAATCCCGATTCCTTCCGTAAATTTGCTTATGGAACACATCCAGATGCTTACTGTGAATCAGGCTGGGGAAAATTACCCAGAACTGATCGAGAGAAAATTATAGAAGCTATAGACTGGAAAGATAAGTATGGGTCTGTCAACGGTCGGGAGTCAATGATAGGACTTATCAATAGGTGTACTGAAATAGGCACAATAGACATGATAATCGATGGAATACCGGGATCAACGCCTTTGGAAAAGAGCCTATTTGTTTTGAGTGTAATTAGCTTCACGGGTTTAGGATTACGAGGACTATTTTTCTGGATAACTCGCTTGTTCTAATTTTCATGAACTTATCGCCTTATCGCCAAAATCATCAATCATGTAAGTGCGATCGCTGATATTGTAGTGCGATCGCCGATCTTGTAGGTTGGGTTGACGAAAGGAAACCCAACATTTCTACACAGAAAATATCCCCTTTCCAAAACGAATTAACACCATTATCTTTTAATTTGTTGGGTTGCGTTCCTTAACCCAACCCACCGAATTTTTGAAAAATTTTAGTTGATCTTGTCGGTTGATACGACGAAACCCAACCTACATTTTATTCCATACCAATATCACTATCAAAGATCAGCCTTTCTGAAGCCCCCCACATCTGATCATAAATTCCTTCTTCAACATAACGATGAAAACTGGAGTGTTGCCAATCTTTCGGAGCGTTTACTAATCCATGATGCACGGGATTATAATGGATGTATTCGAGATGATTAACAAAATCTCGATCATCTCGAACTTGATGCTCCCAAAAGCGACGTTGCCAAATAGCCTTTTCTCCTTTATGTTGTCGAGATGTTGAAATTTTAACCTGATATTGAGAATGACATTGACGGCTAAAATAACTTTTAATTAATCGCCAACGAGTTGAAAAATCTGCATCCGTTTCAGGCAACGTCCAAAGAGCATGAATGTGATCTGGTAAAATGACAATAGCATCAATCTTAAAAGGTTCTTCGTTACTTGGTATGGTTCGATAGGGGGGCATAAATCGACTAAATCCTTATCTGGCAAGAGACTTAATTGATTAGTTCGCTCTAGAGCAAAAACAATTGACAAAAATCGCTAAATGCCTTTCTCTATAAGGGTTCCATCCCTTATAACCCCCGTCCATTGCATAACACAAACCGAAGAGCCTCTTAAAATGATGTTGTCGCATAACATATTTAAAAGCATTTCGTAGTAAGTACCTAGGCAAAATTATTTACACATGACGATCATTGCCCCGTAAGGGTTTTAGCTCGATCGGGCAGGTAATTAATTTTGCATGACTACTTAAATCCACATTTTCAGGTTCACACAAAATTCTGTGACGATTGTATGTCACAACTGTAAAAAAATAAGTGGCTCCAGGTGTTTTTGCTCTACGGTATTGCATCAAGTTAGAATAACATTTATTGGATTGGTGTTTACGCAACTGGCGTTGGGTTTCGTGCCTCAACCCAACCTACCAAACTACCAAACTTTAAGACCGCAATTCCTTTGGCTTTTGAAAGTGCGATCGTTGTTATCTTGTTGATTAAATTTTAAAATTGCCATTGCTTGGGATAGGAACGCAAAGGGCGATCGCTTTTTGAGAATGAGGAAAGGCGATCGCTTTTTGAGAATGAGGAGAGGCGATCGTTTTTGGGTGATGTGGGAATGGCGATCACATATCGTATTTTTCTATTATCATAGTAAAATTAGGCAAATATTTTGAAAATAACATGAAAATTAAAGCTCTAATCTGGCAAGAAGATGGTATTTGGTGCGGTTCCGTACCTGCATTGCCAGGCTGTCATACCTGGGGAGAAAGCTACGAACAATTATTAGAAATGTTGCAAGATGCAGTTCAAGGATGGCTTGAAGTTGCAAGTCATGAAACAGAAATTGAAGCAGAAAAAGAGCTAGTCGAATTATCATTATGAAATCTATTTCTGGCAAAGCCCTTTGTAAAATTATTGAACGTTATGGTTAGCAGTTAAAACGCATTAGTAGTAGTCATCATATTTATACAAAACAGGGAATGAAAGTTATTTTATCCGTTCCTGTTCATGGCAATAAAGATTTACCAATTGGTACTCTTAAGAGTATTTTGAAAGATGCTGATCTGACCGAAGATGACTTGAGATAACGGTGATCGCTGTTTTCGTGTTGATTAAATCTTAAAAACGCGATCAGGTTTTCTTTTGAAATCTAGGGTAAAGCTGTTAAAACAAAACGGATAGACGTTGCCACTACCGCCGTAAACAAAATCCCAATCAAAGCCCAAACCTGATTGCCCTGATTGCTTTCTACCTTTTCTATCTGTAATTCCATTTTATCGAATCGCTTATCCATTGAATCCAATCGTTTCTCTACATTATCAACTTTGGTTTCTACAGTAGCCAATCGAATCTGTACTTGATTCACATCTTTAGAAATTGTATCTAGCTTCTGATTCATTTCTGCTAGAACTTCGCGCAAATCCGTTTCGATGATAGTCGGTGTTGGCATAACTCATTTTGTTAATCAGGCTGACACACTCATTTTAATCTATTTTTTTGCTGAGAGAACGGCCTCTTCTCAAAATATCTAAAAAAATAATGCGATCGCCGTCATCTTGTTGATTAAACTTGAAAACCGCGATCATTTTGGCTTGAAAGTGCGATCGCTTTTGGGAGGAGCAATTTTTTGGGAATGGCGATCACTTTTGGGTGATGTGGGAATGGTGATCGCCTGCCCTGAGATTAATCTCTCAACAAAGCTCGAAAACCAGCTTGCTGAAAATGAATATCCGTTGTTAATGCTTCCGTTATTCGGCTCTTCTGGTTTCTGTGTGGAAACGAGGTCTATACTGATAGTTTCTTCGACAAAATAGTCCTAAAAGTGTTACCCGATAAGCATTTCACGATTCCATAAGCAAAAATTATCACACAAAGTCGAGAAGAGCCGTTATTCTACGCTCTTCCATTACAATAAAAGAAATACAGTCAACAATTCCCCAATTTTTATCGTTTCTTTGACAATATATTTGAAAAGCTTTTTGATAGAGAATTTCCGATAAGGGAATAACTGTCACCGTTTTGTCCTTTTCTAATGAGGACAATAATTTAATTGACTTAGAGCGATATTTTTGTTTAGATAAAGCATTGCCAATCCTGACTGACGGACACAAGTGGGTCAAAACCTGACAAGACAAGGGTTGCCAAAAAGAAAAATATCTGGGTAGATAGGGAAAAAGCAAGAATCCCTACAAGATGAAAACCGAGAACAGAATCTTCTCCCAAGTTTATTCCTATCTAGAACAAGGAAGCCGATTTGTGGATAAAAGACATTTAACCGTCCTCAGTTGGATGGTGACAGCCCTACTCAGTAGTCAAAGTCTCAATCAAGCCAGATGGGAACCCTTTGTACAAAGCAGAGCCGAACAAGCCAATAGTTATCAGAGACGGTGGAATCGCTTTTGCCAGAATGGAAGAGTAGCGGTGGAAAAGATATACATCCCCTTAATATTGAAAGCCATCGAGACTTGGAAGGAGAAGGGGGAAAGACTGTATCTAGCAATAGATACCACTCTGTTGTGGAATCAATACTGCTTTGTCTATCTAGCGGTGGTCTGCGGGGGGAGAGCCGTCCCCTTGATGTGGATGGGATTAGAACATGGTAGTGCCAGCCTAGCTTTTGAGAAATACGAACCCTTGTTGGACAGAGCCAAAGGCTATCTTCAGGGCTTTGAGAATGTCATGCTGTTAGCCGACCGAGGCTTTGCCAATCAGCAATTAATTCAATGGCTCAGGAAAAATACTTGGCATTGGTGTCTTCGCTTACCTTGCGATACCCTCATTTACGGTGTTCGCCGTCGGGGTTTTGGCTATGAGGTCAGAGAACTCTATCCTCCCAAACGGCAAGCCTGCTTTGATCGCAACGTTCAAGTCTGGCAGGAGGCTAGAATCACTGCTCATCTTGCTTTAGCCTCTGTTCCAGGGGTTAAGGATAATTGGGCAATTCTGAGCGATGAACCTCCTACCCTTGACACCTTCTGGCAGTATGGTCTTCGTTTTCCCATTGAACATCTCTTTCAAGGGCAGTAAATCGGGCGTTTTTGACTGGGAACATTCTCGTGTTCGCTCTGCTGCTTGTTTAGAACGTCTCTATCTCATTGTTGCCATTTCTATTCTCTTTGCTACTTTAACTGGCATGGCGGTTCAACAATCTGGCTCTCGCCGTCAGGTTGATGCTCATTTTCGGCGTGGTTTGAGTTATTTGAAAATTGGTTGACGTTGGCTGGCGGGAGTTGTTCATAAGGCGCGTCCCTTCTTGCGACTTGACCACTTATTTTCTGTTGACCCTTTTCCCTGTTGG
The DNA here is from genome assembly GCF_001264245.1 of Microcystis panniformis FACHB-1757. Classification (NCBI taxonomy): domain Bacteria; kingdom Bacillati; phylum Cyanobacteriota; class Cyanophyceae; order Chroococcales; family Microcystaceae; genus Microcystis; species Microcystis panniformis. The sequence continues at coordinate 2,543,571 of NZ_CP011339.1, read as the reverse complement.
CTCTTCTCGCAAAGCTCGTCAGGATTATTATGGCAAAATTACCTTTTCTTTTATTCAGGAGTTTGAGGCTTTCACATAACAGTAAGTACCTAGGCAAAATTATTTACACATGACGATCATTGCCCCGTAAGGGTTTTAGCTCGATCGGGCAGGTAATTAATTTTGCATGACTACTTACTTGTCTTTGTATTGAAAAATGTGTCCGTCAGTCAGGTATTAGCCTTCAATCTAACGGGTTGCTCTGGATGAAAGACCTTTCCGTCAAATAATGCGTTAATAGAATTAAGCATGATCTGTTGGTGAAATGATTTTTACTTGAAATATCTATATTATAAATGTAACACACCAAATTGATTAGACCTCTTGCAAATTAATTATATGTTATAATGATGGGTTAACTAATTTTCCCCAAAAAAATAGTTAACCAGTACATTCGTCCTGAATGAAAACTTGAAGTTTAACTTTTAACTCAAAACTCTTTAGAGCTGCTTTAATTTGGTTATCAAAACCTCTTTATTTAAGCGGCACAAACTATCTCAATTATAAAAATTGAGAATAAATTCTCCTTGACTTGATTAATCTTTAGGCAACTTTTAAGAAGCTGCTATACCTATCCCTAACTCACAGTTATAAATAGCCGCCAACAAGTTAACTCTTAAACTATATCTTCGACGACGATTCCGATATTTACAGGATAAGATTTTAAAGATTTTGAGGCTCTTCGTTACTTGTTATGGTTCGATAGGGGGGCATAAATCGACTAAATCCTTATCTGGCAAGAGACTTAATTGATTAGTTCGCTCTAGAGCAAAAACAATTGACAAAAATCGCTAAATGCCTTTCTCTATAAGGGTTCCATCCCTTATAACCCCCGTCCATTGCATAACACAAACCGAAGAGCCGATTTTGAGTTTCCTATTTATATGTTCAATGATAATCCTTTCTTTGGCTAAAGCCTTGTTATACTCTTTTTCTAACTATGTTAATTTTCTATTTCTCGATTTCTTTTTCGGTGTATAACTATTACTATGGTATGCAGCTATTCCCTGATAACCACTGTCTTCTATGCTGGTAGTTAAAGGATGAAAACGAACTCGACTTTTTTTAAATAAACTAAAATCATGACCTCTACCTTTCCCACAAAAGACACAGATAATTTCCCCGGTATTTTGATCAGCTACTAATTGGGATTTTAAAGTATGATAACCTCTTTTACCCCCCAAAAAATCTTTCTGTTTCTTTTGGGGGCGTTCAATGGGAGTTTCCGTTACATCCATTACCGTTATGACCGGTATCTCTGCTTGATTGAGTAAAGCTTTTTTTCCTTTTAAACGGAAGTTTCCCGATTGTAAAAGCATTTTTTCCGTCTTATTTACAATCCGACATATAGTTGATTCTGATAGTTCCCAGCTTGTACCAATGTGAAAATATGTTCTATATTCTCGCCAATATTCTAACGTTACTAAAACTTGTTCTTCTATAGATAGTTTAGGTTTCGGCCCCCTTTTAGATGGTGAATTAGAGTCGGCTTCAACACTTTTTACTGATTCTACCATCTTTCTATATGTTTGTTTATACACACCGAAACGGCGTTTGAATTGTTCATCTGATAAGTTTTGATAATCCATAATTTTGCTAATAAACATAGCAAAATTATAGATGATTTCCTGACCTAAGATCACATTTTATTCTTTTTTCCACTTCAATCTAAGAATTGAGAAAAAAGCAAAGCCTTATATTATACCATAAAAAAATTATGCAAGAGGTCTATTGTTATTCGCTGTCATCTTGTTGGTTAAACTTTAAAGCTGCCGCTTGGGATAGGAACGCAAAGGGCGATCGCTTTTTGGTCAGGGGGAGGAGCGATCGCTTTTTGATGAGGAGGAGAAGCGATCTTGTAGGTGGCTCTTCGGGACTTGGTATGGTTCGATGTGGGGGCATAAATCGACTCAATCCTTATCTGGCAAGAGATTTAATTGATTAGTTCGCTCCAGATCGCAAACAATTGACAAAAATTGCGGCAATGTCTGTATCTATAAAGGTTTCATTCCTTATAACCCCGTCCATTGCATAAAACAAACCGAAGAACCCTAATCCCTTACAAAAAAATACTCCGAAATCCTCGTGAACTTTATTTTAAGTCACCATGCCGAAGAAAAAATTATTCAACGCCAAATCTCTTGAAAAATATTGCAGGACATCCTCAATAATCCTGAGCAAATTTTAGAAGAAGATGGACTCAAAGTTTATCAAGGTACGTTTGTCGCCATTAACAATAAAACTTATCTTCTGAGAATTTACATTAATGACTTAGTTGAGCCTCAAAAAATTGTTACACTATATGTTACCAGTAAACTTAGAAAATATAGGCAGCTATCAAATGAAAGCTAAATATGATGCTGAAGTTGACGTTTTAACAATTACCTGGCATGACACACCCGTAGAAGAAAGTGAGGCAATCAGTCCGGGGGTTATTGTTGACTATGATCAAGCAGGTAATGTAATCGGGATTGAAATTCTTAATGCTTCTCGAAAAATCGAGAATTTTTCTCCGAATGTGCAGGTAGCTATTTCTTCTCGATAAAGGTGATCGCTGATCCTGTAGTGCGATCGCATCGCCTGTAGCGATTGTCTTAAAAGTCAAGGGGAATAAAGAAAATCTTTTGTACCCCAAATAGGCAAGACAAAGTAACGGCACCAGTCATCCGTTTTGTCAGCGATGAAATTGTTCGGAAAACTGGACTAAGCGGGTGCTTGCCAGCATTTATTATCACGAATCATGGCATTGAGGATAACCAGCAATTTCCTCATACAGGCAACTAAGGCCACCTTTTTCAACTTGCCATTGGTCAACAACCGTTCGTAGAACTTCCGAATCACCGGGTTATGACGAATGGCTACCAATGTGGCCATGTACAAGCCACAGCGAACCGAGGTGCGTCCCCCCGAAATCATGCGTTTACCCTTGTGCTGGCCACTATCGTGGTTGATAGGAGCGACCCCGACCAGCCGGGCAATCTGTTTTTCGCCAGAGTGTTCCCATCTCGGGTAATTCCGCCAAACATAGGGCAGATGAAACTTTGCCGATCCCTTTAACGGATTGTAAGATTTCATTTTTGCCTTGCCAATCGGCTTGCTGTTGGGCGAGGGACTGAATCTGCTCGTTGAGGCTTTCAATACGCTGTTGGATTTCCTCAATATGGGCTTTGATATCTAGTTGCACCGTCTCAGACGCACGACTGAGGCGGTTTTTCTCCGCCACCTGCATCTCCACCAACTGCTGTCGTCGTCGTACTAGGTCGCTCAATTGTTGGGCTTGGGGGGCAACCACGGGTTGGGGTTGGGGTTGCACGGCTCGTGCGAATTGAGCGATTACCTGTGCGTCCAATTTGTCCGTTTTTGCTTTCCCCAATGCCGTCGCAAACCCTTTGACCTTGCGGGGGTTGGCGATCGCTACCGGTATGGTGGCGGCTTGTAAGCCCGATACGAGTGCGCGCTCTAATCCACCCGTCGATTCCACCACCACCAAACTCGGTGAGAGAGGATGTAATTGTTCAATCAGCGATTGAACGCCAACGTCGCTGTTGGGTTGTTGCAAGGTCAGACCTTGCGGCAACACGTAGATATCTAGAACCTCTTTACTGACATCGATCCCTACCCATGTTTTTTCTTCTGTCATCGTTTATGCTGGGGTTAAGTTATTTTGTCCCTTTGGTAACTCGTCCTTGCGAAGACGAGGTTAATCCTAAGGGCGATTGTTCGAGCTTGTCTCCTCGGGATGACGGCGTGGCTCCGGTGGCTACCCAACGGTGTCAAGCACCTCGGTTGAACTGGATGTCCACGCCCTTTTTCAGAATATAGGCACCCAAGCTACAAAGCGGTATTTTTTACCTAGGTTGGGACGGGTTGCCTACTTCTCAAGATACAAGGTTGGGTTAAGGAACGCAACCCAACATTGCCTTTATTTCTTACCTTAATTTTTTGGGTTTCACTTCGTTCAATCCAACCTACATTTTATTCCATACCGATATTAGTGACGAAACGCAACATTGCTTTTATTTCTTACCTTAATTTTTTGGGTTTCACTTCTACATTTTATTCCATACCAATATCACTATCAAAGATCAGCTTTTCTGAAACTCCCCACATCTGATCATAAATTCCTTCTTCAACCTAACGGTGAAAACTGGAATATTGCCAATCTTTCGGAGCGTTTACTAATCCATGATGCACGGTATTCGAGATGATTAACAAAATCTCAATCATCTCGAACTTGATGCTCCCAAAAGCGACGTTGCCAAATAGCCTTTTCTCCTTTATGTTGTCGAGATGTTGAAATTTTAACCTGATATTGAGAATGACATTGACGGCTAAAATAACTTTTAATTAATCGCCAACGAGTTGAAAAATCTGCATCCGTTTCAGGCCATGTCCAAAGAGCATGAATGGGATCTGGTAAAATGACAATAGCATCAATCTTAAAATGATGTTGTCGCATAACATATTTAAAAGCATTTCGTAGTCAATCCACATTTTCAGGTTCACACAAAATTCTGTGACGATTGTATGTCACAACTGTAAAAAAATAAGTGGCTCTAGGTGTTTTTGCTCTACGGTATTGCACCAAGTTAGAATAACATTTATTGGATTGGTGTTTACGCAACTGGCGTTGGGTTTCGTGCCTCAACCCAACCTACCAAACTACCGATAGGGAATATCTGAGGAAAAAAGTCTTTCTCGAAACTAAGATCAATATTCTTTAACACTCGAAAGTCAGGAACCTGAACCCGTAGTAACCGCATTGTTAAAACTCCTGTAATCCTATCCTCTTGCTCATCTGCTTATTGTAGCTCACAGGCAAAGGTGAAACAATCTCTTATCCTGCCGGTCAAATTCTGGCAGATTTTTTCCCAAAAAAACCTTGACAAATCCCCGCCCTTGACAGATACTTATATATAGAATGGAAATCCGTGCCTGCCTGCGAACCCTCTTTTTTTAGGTCAAATAATGCGATTAAATTTATTCCTGCTCCCTGGGGTTGAGTTCTAGCTTCAGCAGTTTGAGGAGATGGGAAATATGGCAGCCCGGATTATCGCTATTGTCAGCATAAAATCTTCCTATTTGTAGTGCCAGTTGTTCTCTATATCTTTCTGGGGGTGATGTATTGTCCTCTGGAGGTTCAACTTCTAACCAATATTGCTTCGCTTTTTTGATAGTCAACAGAGCCAGCACTAATTCCGATTGGCTATTGTCGTGGCTAACTTGATATTGTTTTTGCCAAGATACCTGTAAATTCTCCACTTCCGATAGTTCTAGGTTTTGACAATGAGAGATTCTCCCTTTAACTCTGGAAAAATTATCTTTTAAATCGGCATCATCCTTAATTTTATCTGCCATATCAAGATAAATATTTTCTAGTCTAGCAGCGGAATCTCGATAAACAGCCGAATGTTCGCTAAGAATTGATTGAATATGAATATCGGGGAAAATAAAATAGGACTCTTTATGAATCAATCCCGTCACCCAAATTCTATGCTGTCTAACCCGATTGACTTTAATCAGTGATTTTTCATATAAGTCCTCAAAAATTTGCTCTAAATCCTTAAATGGATAGGAATCATCTAAATCTTTTAAATCTTTCTTTTGTAAGTCCAAATCGACGATAGCGAACAGTTGCTGGGGATTTAAATAAGAAGCTTCTGGGTTCTCTTCATGCAAACGCAAAAGATTAAAGTAAGTATTTAAAACATCATTTCTATCACCACAGTTAAAAAAAGTCGGTATCTTTTGTCTCCAATCCCTAGGAACACAAGCTCTATAAAAATTAGCATCGGGAAAATCTTCCATAGCTCGATAGGATTGAGGAGATAACCTGCCGGCATTTTTTTTGATTTCCCCTTCACAGAGGATGACAAATTTATTACGAATTTGACGGTTTGCCAGAATAAATTGACGGTGGTGATTCGGTAGTAGTGATGGCGGCTTAATCCTTTGCTTTGCTGTGCATTGTAGTCATGGATAAAATACCAAAGGGTTCCCCAACGTGATTCTCCATTTTTTTAGAGAAAGATAGACTCTCTCTCACCAACCGAGAAATCCTTTGTCGAAAGGTATTATTTAATCTTTCAATAGGATTAGTTTGACCAGTTTCTTGACCTACTGCCCGATGACGTTTACTAGGAATTACTGTCTTATAGGACTCCCAAAAGTCTGTGTAAGCAACCGCACATTGTCGGTAAACGCCTGGTAAACTGGCCCCAAAGTTTTTTGGCTGATTGACGACTCCTATCTCCGCGCATAGCAACCAATAATTTCCCTTGTCTTTCTATCAATTAACCGCCAAATATAGACCTTTATCGTCTTAGAAAAAACCAAAGACCACATTTTATCACATTCTCTAACCAATTTACCTTTTGGTTTGTCCGAAACCTTTATTTGACGGGGGACAGCCGCCAGTTTATTGTTGACATAATTTTGTTACCATGACCAACTTACCCCTGTTACTCTAGCAATTCCTCGTCAGGAAATTCGTTCGAGCAAGAGTTTATCAATTAATTGTTTGGTTTCGTCAGAGACGGTTTTATTAGTGGGATTGCTCACAAACTGACGACCACATTCTTTACTTTGACGTTTGGGTTTTCCCTTAGGAATAGAACCATTCTTGATCCGATGGTGAGAACCACAACGCTTGACAGGGGAACGGAGGTGAAGGGGGTACTTTGTTCGGTGCTAGACTGATATTTGAGTAAGCCAGACAGGAGCCAGAAAAAGATATTTATCAGAAAAGTCATAATCAAGCTAGAGGTTTAAAGACTGATCGGGTTCCAATTATTTTTATTAATAAATATTTTACACAATTCATACCAGGTAAGCAAGAGGGCTACACCACTACTACCGAATCATTACCCGATGTTGATCAGGGGAAGGGAGCCTGAACCACCCATGACGACAGGAAAACGTCCATCCCACTTTTCGATTGCTCGTTGTTGTAAAATTTCTGGTGTTAAGTAGTCATGCAAAATTAATTACCTGCCCGATCGAGCTAAAACCCTTACGGGGCAATGTTCGTCATGTGTAAATAATTTTGCCTAGGTACTTAGGTTTTGGCGCAATAGTTTTTGAGCTTCTGCCTGTCCCTTTGCGCGGTTGATTTCCGCTTTCGCTTCCTGTTCTGCTTGTTGTGCGCGAAAAGCAGCTTCTTGTGCCTTTTGTTCCGCTACTTGTTTGGCTTCAATCGCTGCGTTAAACTCTTCGGAAAAACCAAAATTAACGAGAGATACATCATTGATAATTATCCCATAACGTCTCAGTCTTTGGGCGAGGGAAGTGTCAATTTCACGTTTGAGTTCTCCTCGCTCTTGCAAGATATTTTGTACGGGACGTTGTGCTGTTGCCGCTTTGACAATTTCCGATACTGCTGGGTTGATAATACCAGAGACAATCGCATTGATATCCCCAACTTGTTGATAAATCTGATTGACTTTGTCGGGGTCGATGTGCCAGTTAACGATAATAGTTGTTTCCACATCTTGCAAATCTTTAGAAGCTCCTTTTGCCTTTACTTCCGTTGTTTGCACTCGAACGTTGAGGGTCTTGATCTTGGTGACAATCGGTATAACAGGATGAATTCCTTCATCGAGGATTTGTTTCTGCACTTTGCCAAAGTACATGACAACGCCGCGTTCGCCGGTATCAATAACGGCAAAAGGGCGCAGTATGGTAGTAAAAGCTAATATTAAAATTCCCCCCGCTATGAATGGGAACATATTGCGATTGTAATTCATGACAACTCCTTAGATATTTGATCGGTTTTATCGTAGCACTGTTAAGTACCTAGGCAAAATTATTTACACATGACGATCATTGCCCCGTAAGGGTTTTAGCTCGATCGGGCAGGTAATTAATTTTGCATGACTACTTATTATAAGTAAGTAATCTCAATTAATTTTTAGATAGTGGGACAAGCTTCTGGTTCTTTGTATTTTATCTTTAATTGTAACCGGCTACTTAGTTGATGATAGGTGGTGCGTTACTTCAATCATACATCACACAATCACAGTCGATGATAGGTGGTGCGTTACGAGGGATTGTTACCCTCCAGTCACAGCAGCAATTTTGGCTGTCTAACGCACCCTACGTTTTACTTTTTGTTAACCACAAAGACAGGAAGTTAGGATTTTAACTAAGGGAGAGAAGAAAGGTTAGGGGAACCATTCAACAAAGCAGCGATCGCTTGTTCTAAAGCTAGAGAAATATGGGTCCAATGGGTTCCCCCCTGACAAAAAACGATATAGGGTTCCCGGAGGGGTCCATCGGCGGAGAATTCCGAGGTGCTACCATCGATAAACGTGCCACCAGCCATCACTACTTGGCTCTCATAGCCCGGCATTTGGGCAGGAATGGGGTCCAAGTAGGAACCGATGGGAGAATAGGCTTGAATGGCTTTACAGAAGGCAATCAGCTTATCGGGGGAACCGAGTTTAATCGCTTGAATAATATCGCGTCGAGGCACAAAAGGAGCGGGATTGACCGGATAACCCAACTTATCGCCCACATAGGCGATTAAATGACTGCCTTTCATCGCTTCTCCCACCATTTGCGGCGCTAGAAACAATCCCTGATAAAGGAGACGATTTTGGTCAAAAGTTGCCCCTCCCTCGCTACCGATCCCCGGTGCTGTCAGACGATAGCAGGCCATTTCCACTAATTCCGCTTTACCTGCTATGTATCCCCCGGCCGTGACGATTGTACCTCCTGGATTTTTAATGAGAGAACCGGCCATCAGATCTGCCCCCACGTCGGTGGGTTCTTGGGTGTTGATAAATTCTCCATAGCAATTATCGACAAAACAGACCGTATTCGGGTTTTGTTGTTTAACTATACGGACAATTCTCTCGATTTCGTCAATAGACAAACTCGATCGCCAGGAATAACCGCAGGATCTTTGAATATGGACTAAACGGGTTTGGGGTTTCACTGCTGTGGCCAAGGCCAACCAATCGATCGCACCAGTAGAATCTAGCTCTAATTGCCGATAACTAACGCCAAAATCCTTTAAAGAGCCTTGACCACTGCCCCTAATTCCAATTACTTCCTCTAGGGTATCGTAGGGCGCACCCGCTACCGCTAACATCTCATCCCCCGGTCGAAGAACCCCATACAAGGCACAGGCGATCGCATGGGTTCCTGAAACAAATTGTACCCGCACCGCCGCCTTTTCGGCCCCCAGGGCTTGGGCGAACACTTGATCTAAAGTATCCCGTCCCAAGTCATCATGACCATAACCACTAACACTAGCAAAATGATGCACCCCGACGCGGTTTGCACGGAAAGCGCAGAGGACTTGACGGAGATTTTCCTTGACCTGTGCGTCAATTTCCGAAAAGATGGGGAGTAAGGCCTTTTCTGCCCTGTGGAGTAGAGGGGGGATATCCATCAAACAATAGACTGTGATATTTGTTACTATTCATTAAGCGTCAAAGTTCCCCCTGTGTCAAATCGAGACAGATAAGACGATGATGCTCTGTCTCCTGTTGTTTCCCTTTGGGTTATTCAATGACTGTTGCGACTTCCGAAAAACTTCCCATTGACTGGGTGACTCTCATCTACATGGCTTTTATCCACTTAGTGGCTCTTTTAGCCTTCTTACCTAGCAATTTTAGCTGGGGTGCTGTGGGAGTGACATTGATTCTCTATTGGATTACCGGGGGTTTAGGAATTACCCTCGGTTTTCATCGTTTGGTCTCCCATCGGAGTTTTAAGACTCCCAAATGGTTAGAATACTTTCTGGTTTTGTGCGGAACCCTCGCTTGTCAGGGGGGTGCGATCGCATGGATAGGTTTACATCGTCTTCATCATAAATATTCTGATACTGCTCCCGATCCCCACGATTCTAATAAAGGTTTCTGGTGGAGTCACATGGGTTGGATGTTACACGAAATTCCTGCCGACGAAGAAATTGCCCGTTTTACCCAGGATATCGCCGACGATCCTTTCTATAAATTCTGTCAAAATTATTTTGTTCCTATCCAAATTGTTTTAGGCTTAATTCTCTATGCTATGGGTGGTTGGCCGTTTGTAATTTGGGGAATTTTTGTTCGCTTGGTCTTAGTTTTCCACTCTACTTGGTTTGTCAACAGCGCCACCCACAAATTCGGTTATGTTAGCCATGAATCCCACGATAATTCTAAAAATTGTTGGTGGGTTGCCCTCTTAACTTTCGGTGAAGGTTGGCACAATAATCACCATGCCTATCAGTATTCTGCCCGTCATGGCCTACAATGGTGGGAAGTTGACCTGACTTGGATGACCATCCGTCTGCTGCAAATTCTGGGATTAGCTACTAATATTAAGTTGCCTCCCACCACAGCAACGGCGACAGAAAGTTAGTTTTATCCAGTTGTTAAATTAAATCTAGCCGAACTTATGTTTAAGTTCGGTTATTTTTTCTCCGACTTAACCCAAATCTGACGGCTTTTCCAACGGCACAACTGAGGAATATAGGTACGGCGAATCCTCCCCCAAAAAACGAAATCATTGATAGGATAAACTTGATTATTTCCCCCTCTGTCGAACATTGACTGGGGAAAGCACAACTCATCCCAAGAGCGAAGGATAACCAACCAAAAAAGAAAAAACACAGGGGAAATAAGAGGCAAAAAACCAGACCCCCCGCTAGACAGCCTAATCCATTGGCCTTTCTATTCGATTTCTTCTCCGTCACCATCTCTATCGCTAACTTTTTCTAACCAATAGCATAAAAAGGTCAAACTATCAACTTTTTTAACAAATATTTAATATTTACTCTAATGTGCCAGAAAGACCCCAGAGAACGTATATTTAAAGCTAATCCCCAAATTATAGTAAGTTTCTAATGAAAAAAATCTCGATTTTAGGCTCTACAGGCTCGATCGGAACTCAAACTCTCGATATTGTCACCGATCATCCCGATAAGTTTCAAGTGGTGGGATTAGCCACGGGTAATAATATTCAACTACTATCGGAGCAAATTCGGCAATTTCGCCCGCAAATCGTGGCGATTAATAACGAAAGTCAACTAGAAGACCTAAAAAGCCTAATTTCCGACCTTGACTATACGCCGATTATCCTAGCAGGAAAGGAAGGAGTAATCGAAGTGGCCCGTTATGGCGATTCCGAAAGCGTCGTCACGGGAATTGTCGGTTGTGCGGGATTGCTGCCGACAATTGCCGCTATTACTGCTGGTAAAGATATTGCCCTCGCTAATAAAGAAACCCTGATTGCTGGCGGTCCAGTGGTGCTGCCTTTAGTGGAAAAACACCGAGTTAAATTATTACCTGCCGATTCGGAACATTCAGCTATTTTTCAATGTTTACAGGGAGTTCCCACTGGGGGATTAAAAAAGATTATTCTCACTGCTTCTGGGGGTGCTTTTCGCGATTTACCCGTGGAAAAATTGCCGCAAGTAACCGTAGCTGATGCCCTCAAACATCCCAACTGGTCTATGGGCAGAAAAATCACCATCGATTCGGCTACTTTAATGAATAAAGGTCTAGAAGTTATCGAAGCTCATTATTTATTTGGTGTCGATTATAATGCGATCGATATTGTTATTCATCCCCAAAGTATTATTCACTCTTTAATTGAGTTACAGGATACCTCAGTTTTAGCCCAGTTAGGCTGGCCCGATATGCGTTTACCCCTGTTATATGCTTTGTCTTGGCCTGAAAGAATTTATACGGATTGGGAACCTTTAAATTTAGTTAAAGCCGGCAGTTTAACCTTCAAAGAACCCGATCATCAAAAATATCCCTGTATGGGATTAGCCTACGCAGCCGGCCGCGCGGGTGGGGCAATGCCAGCAGTATTAAACGCAGCCAATGAACAAGCGGTAGCATTATTTTTAGAAGAAAAGATTAGTTTCTTAGATATTCCCCGGGTGATTGAAAAAGTGTGCGATCGTTTTGCGATTCATAACACTTCTACCCCTAGCCTAGATGACATTTTAGCCGCCGATAATTGGGCGCGTCAAGAGGTATCTAACTGTCTGATTACCAATCTGGTCTAGATAGTCTAGATTCTGTAGGGATGTTAACTCTAATGTCTCTACAGATATAGGATAGAAAAAACACTAATTTCGGCTATTTTTTCTAGTTAACTAGATTTATGATGATCATGACAAGGGTTGATAACCTTCAATAAACCTCTTGGCTAATTAATTTTTGAGGTTTCAAAACTGGCAAAAATAAGGATTAAATTGCCTAAAATCAGGTGCATCTTATGCCATTTTTCTAAAGTAATAGCAAAGATGGTTAATTACCCTCACCCCGAACCCCTCTCCCAGAAAGGGAGAGGGACACGAATAAAGAAAAATGGTATCACACTTACAGAAATACCGACAGTCAGCAATTATCAGTGACTCTTAAATGATTACAAATGTGTCAGCAGCTGCGTGTAAGCATCTCACCGAAAAGCTAATGCGCTCCGGGGTTTGGGTAGGGTTGATTCATGAATCAACCCTACCTTGAATCAACCCTACCTTGAATCAACCCTACCTTGAATCAACCCTAGGGGTTTGGGGGGTAGAACCCCCCAAAGGTTTGGATTGAGTGATAAAATCGGAAATGACGCTCAATTTTAGCAGGGAGTTTCCCCTTAAAAATCCCAACTCAGTAGATTTACAAAAATGAGATGCACCCATAAAATCTGTAAATAGACCATTTAATTGATTATTATTGATTCTTAATTCTCCTGACTACCGACTCCTAACAACAATTTTTTATTTTTACCAGAGGTCTAATGACCCTGAAACTTTCTCAAAAATAAGATAAAATAAACAAGATAGTGGTTATTACGTTTAATTTTCTATGGTTACAACTTCTCTATCCCTCCCCGAAATCGCCAGAGAAACCCGTCAAGCGAGTCGTCAACTGGCTATCCTGACTAACGAAGAAAGGAATGAAGCTTTAGAGGCTATTGCTGAGGCTTTGACTGCCAATGCTGATAAGATACTAGAAGCGAATATCGCCGATGTTCAAACAGCTAAGGCGATGGAATTATCCCCAGCTTTATGTGCGCGATTAGAGTTAAGTCCTGGCAAATTAAAAGCCGCTATTGCTGGGGTGCGAGATGTGGCTAAATTAGCAGATCCTTTAGCTACAATGCAAATTAACCGGGAATTAGATCAAGGTTTAATTCTGCGGAGAATAACCTGTCCTTTAGGGGTTTTAGGTGTTATTTTTGAAGCTCGTCCCGATGCTTTAATTCAAATTACCAGTTTAGCGATAAAATCTGGTAATGGCGTTATTTTAAAAGGGGGGAAAGAGGCGCTCCGTTCTTGTCAAGCTTTAGTAACAATTATTCATCAGGCATTGAGTGAAACTAAAGTTAATTCAGCGGCGGTGCAATTGTTAACAACAAGAGAAGAAATTAAGGAACTCTTAAAACTTGATCAATACATCGATTTAATTATTCCTAGAGGTTCTAACGAATTTGTGCGTTATATCCAAAATAATACCCGCATTCCCGTCCTCGGCCATGCCGATGGTATCTGTCATCTCTACATCGACAAAGAAGCCGATTTAAGCAAAGCAATTAGAATTACCGTCGATGGCAAAACCCAATATCCTGCCGCTTGTAATACCATTGAAACTTTATTGGTTCATCAAGACATCGCTAGACAATTTTTACCCGCAGTGGCCCAGGCATTAGAGGAAAAAAAGGTTAAATTATTGGGAGATGAAGCAACTCGTCAGATGATTAACGTGCCATCGGCCACAGAAGAAGACTGGCAAACCGAATATAGTGATTTAATTCTGTCAATTAAAATTGTCGATAGTCTAGAATCGGCAATCGAACATATTAATTATTACGGTTCTCGACATACGGAAGCCATTGTCAGCGAAAATTTTAACACGGCCAAAACCTTTAGCGATCGAGTCGATGCCGCTGGAGTTTTTCATAATTGTTCCACGCGATTTGCCGATGGTTTCCGTTACGGTTTCGGGGCCGAAGTGGGTATCAGTACCCAAAAAATGCCTCCCCGGGGTCCGGTGGGATTAGAGGGATTAGTGACCTACAAATATCAATTAGCCGGAGATGGTCATATTGTCGCCGATTATTCTGGGGAAAATGCCCAATCTTTCACTCATAAGGATTTATAGTCGAGAAAAAAGCCGATGTTTACAGGATTAATTCAAGCCTTGGGAACAATTCGGGTCGTCGATGCCGATAGACTTTATTTGTCTGTATCCTCTGATACAATTCTCCGAGATTTAATGATTGGTGATAGTGTGGCTGTGGATGGGGTTTGTTTGACAGTTGAGGAAATTCTCTCAGAGGGTTTTCTGGCCACCGCTTCCCCGGAAACCCTACAGCGCACTACTTTGGGACGAAGAATTCACACAGAAACCAACGTTAACCTAGAAACCTCTTTGCGGGTGGGTAGTAAAATCGGCGGTCATTTTGTCACCGGTCATGTGGACGGTATTGGTTGTTTAGTCGAATCGATAATCGTGGCTAATTCGTGGGAAATGACCTTTGCTGCCCCTAGTTCCCTAGAAGAGCAGTGGAATAACTACATAGCTCGTTATATCGTCGGTAAGGGCAGTATAGCTGTTAATGGCATTAGTTTAACCGTGGCCGATTGTGATGCCTCCGGTAGCTGGTTTAAAGTGGCTGTCATCCCCCACACCTACGCTGAAACCAATCTTTCCCATTTAAAATTAGGCGATTGGGTGAATCTAGAAGGGGATATTTTAGGCAAATATGTGGAAAAATTGCTAGGAATGCGCTCTTATCACGCTCCTAGCGAGATTAGCCTAGAATTTCTGGCTGAACATGGTTATTAGTTTTCCAGAAAAAGCCTTTTCAACATATAAATTTATTGGCAATTTATCCATTAATTTTAGTTTTAAAATTGCCAACCTTCTCGCTCCATTAAACCCTGAACATTGGTACAATCGATAGAAAAGTGTTGACAGACTGTGGGGATTTTGGGAGCATTAGGCTTTAAGGCTTCTTCGGTAATTACGCAACCGTCTTTTATCTTAGCAGCGGCAATAATAAATGGGTCTGCCACTGGCTTTCCTTGTAATCTGGCTTTTTGAATCACTAAATCCTTAAAGTTTCTTATAGAAAAAATTTCAGGAATAAATAAAGTTTCCTGAGCAGTGGGTGGTAAAAATATTTGTTTATTGGAGTCTATCCAATCTAAAACAAATTGTTTATTAGGTTCTTCGTTACTTGGTATGATTCGATATGGGGGCATAAATCGACTAAATCCTTATCTGGTAAGAGATTTAATTGATTAGTTCGCTCTAGATCAAAAACAATTGACAAAAATGGCCAAATGCTTTTCTACATAAGGGTTCCATCCCTTATATCCCCCGTCCATTGCATAACACAAACCGAAGAGCCGTTTATTATTGCCATATTCTACTTCTTTAAGCACTTCGCGTACTGATTGTAGTTTACCTTCTGACACAATCAAATCGATTTTTTGCCAAACGGTAGGAAAACTTTTGGGAAAATAGTTTCCTAAGACCTTAAAACTACTTGTGTCAAAAATGTAAACCATCAAAACAGTCCTTTGTCTAATAAATATTGTTCAAGTTTTTCCACCGTAGCAACTTTTTTAATGTTTAGATAATCAGCAACACGCTCGATATCGTATTGGCCTTGATAGTATTTATTGAACACAAGTTTTAGGTAATTTTCTCCCAAATATGTCGCCTGATTAGCATAGTAATCACCTCCAGATTGTTTATTTTTGTCCTGACTTTTTCCCACCTGCTCACTGTACCACTCCCTTACTTTAAGAGTATATTCTTTCTGGGAGATTAAGTTATTATCTAATAGTTTTCGTAAAACTACTTCTCGACTAACCTTATAATCACTGGAAATTTTCGAGATAATTTTATCGTTATCGTTAACGTTAACTATTGTTTCTCTGATTATCTCAGAAAAGACATGATTAGGAAGCAAAAACTCCGCAGCAAATTTATTACAAAATATCTCGATATATTTATTTTCTCCTTGCAAACTATTAATATATCTATCGTCAGACTTAGTAATTCCATTAGTCTGCAAAAGAATATGTGCTAATTCATGAAAAATGGTAAATATTTGTCTAGATTTTTCCGTGCTATTATTAATATAGATGATCGGAAATTCAATATCTATCAAGCAAAATCCCGAAATTTCTCGCTGCTTAAAAGAACGCTTAAAAATAAAAATACCGGCTTCTTCCACGGCACTCCGCCATTTTTTTAAGGCAGTTTCCTGATCATTCCAGGTCAGTTGTTCTTCTAGAGTAACGTTTAAATAATTTCTGATCTGTTCGGCTAATATCCTTAAATCATCCCTAGAGCTAACCGAAATATCCTGAAAGATTTTCTTGGTACTAGGATTAATACCATTATTAATTTCCTGTAGCGACAATTGCATCGCTTTTGCTTGTCGTAAAGCATAGATAGTATCGGCGGCCAGGTTTTCGATTTCAAAGTCTGGCAAAGTTCTAAATTCTTGTTTTTCCTCCGCTTCTAGGGGAGGTTCTGGGAAAAAGAATAAAGCGAGAGGACGTTTATATATTTCTGCTAACTTTTCCAATTGACTATAGGCAGGAAAGTCCTCTCCTGACTCCCATTTCTCGATAACAGAAACATCTTTTTTAAACTTGAGTGCCACAGACTCAAGAGAATATCTCGCCCTTTCTCTTGCCCATTGGATTATCTTGGGATTAACGCCTGTCAGTTTCTCGCCCATTAGTCGATCTTATCATCACGAGATAGAGATTTCTAGCTTGATTTAGATCATACAGTAGTTTTATTGTACTATATAATTACCCAAAATAGAGACAATGTACCGAGTTCTGGATAGGTCAGTGAGGGATTGATAACTTTTTCCTATATAAAAAACCGGTGAAAAGCTTGACATTAGCCAAAATCCCCAGACAATGTTAAGTTAAATTAACCAATAGCCGAGGCTTGTATTTAAGGAAAACCCCTTATGGTAGCAACACCAGTTCAACAGAAATACGACATCAAAGATATTAGTTTAGCCCCCATCGGCAAACAGCGCATCGAATGGGCCGGTCGGGAAATGCCCGTTTTGCGTCAATTAGCCGAACGTTACGCCATCGAAAAACCCTTTGCTGGACTGCGTTTAGTCGCTTGCTGCCACGTTACCACCGAAACCGCTAATTTGGCAATCGCACTAAAAGCCGGTGGCGCTGATGCGTTACTAATTGCTAGTAATCCCCTTTCCACCCAAGATGATGTGGCCGCTTGTTTAGTGGCTGATTACGGTATCCCCGTTTATGCAATCAAAGGGGAAGATAACGACACCTATCACCGTCACGTTCAAATCGCCCTCGATCATAAACCCCAGATTATCATCGATGATGGTTGTGATGTGGTAGCCACCCTGGTTAAAGAAAGAAGTCACCAATTACCCGACATTATCGGTACTACCGAGGAAACTACCACCGGTATCGTCCGTTTGCAAGCGATGCTCAAAGCCGGGGTGTTATCCTTCCCCGCAATGAACGTTAACGACGCAGAAACCAAGCATTTCTTTGATAATCGCTACGGTACAGGTCAATCTACCCTTGATGGCATCATTCGCGCCACCAATATCCTCCTCGCCGGTAAAACCGTGGTTGTGGCTGGTTATGGTTGGTGTGGTAAAGGTGTCGCTATGCGGGCCAAAGGTTTAGGCTCTAATGTAATTGTCACCGAAATCAACGCCGTGCGCGCCATTGAAGCGGCGATGGACGGTTTCCGGGTTATGCCCATGGATGAAGCCGCTAAAGAAGGCGATATCTTCATCACCGTTACTGGTAACAAGCACGTTATCCGGGCTGAACATTTTGACCTGATGAAAGATGGGGCGATTGTTTCCAACTCCGGTCACTTTGATATTGAAATCGACCTGCAAGCTTTAGGCGCAAAAGCCGATAATGTTAAGGAAGTTCGCAACTTTACCCAACAATATAGACTAAAAAGCGGTAAATCCGTCGTTGTTATCGGTGAAGGTCGCCTAGTTAACCTCGCGGCCGCCGAAGGTCATCCTAGCGCCGTTATGGATATGAGTTTCGCTAACCAAGCGATCGGTGTAGAATACTTGGTTAAAAATAAAGGTAAATTAGCCCCCGGCATCTACTCAATTCCCTACGAATTAGACCAAGAAATCGCCCGTTTGAAACTGCAAGCCATGGGGATTGAAATCGATACTCTCACCGAAGCCCAATTAGAATATATCAACTCCTGGACTTCCGGAACCTAATATCAGTTATCAGTTATCAGTTATCAGTTTTCAGTCATCAGTTTTTTAGCCGTCAGGAGTCGGTCGTCAGGAGTCGGTCGTCAGGAGATTGCTTTGATTTATTCTTGCCACTCCCCCACTTCCCCACTCCCCCACTTCCCCACTTCCCCACTTCCCCACTTCCCCACTCCCCCACTTCCCCACTTCCCCACTTCCCCACCCCTAACACCCAACCCCCTTTTTTTACTTTTAAACTGTTTTCTAAATCCTAAAAAATTATGACTGAATGGATTACAAATACAATGACTTCTATGGGCTATTTAGGCATAGCCCTATTAATGTTTTTAGAGAATCTTTTTCCTCCCATTCCCTCGGAATTAATTATGCCCCTAGCGGGTTTTACAGTCCATGAGGGACAAATGCAATTTATTCCGGCAGTGGTAGCGGGGATTGTCGGAACCGTAGTCGGAGCGCTACCTTGGTATTATCTCGGTCGGGTTGTGGATGAGGAAAAAATCGAAAAACTAGCCGATAAATACGGCAAATGGATTACCGTTTCCGCTAAAGATATTCAAAAAGCTAATCAATGGTTTAACCGTCACGGTAGTAAAGCGGTTTTACTCTGTCGTTTAGTCCCCGGAGTACGAACTTTGATTTCCCTACCCGCCGGGATGAATCACATGGCGATGATTCCCTTTTTAGTTTACTCCACCATCGGCACGACCCTCTGGGTCGTTTTTTTAACGGCAGCAGGTTACTTTTTAGGGAAAAATTACCCCCTTGTGGAAGAATATCTGGCTCCCGTGTCAAAAATAGCCCTACTTGTCCTGGTTATCTGGTTTATCCTCTGGATTATCCGCAAACGTAACCGCCGGTACGAGTAAATGTTGATGATAGGTGGTGCGTTACGACGGATTGTCACTGGGATTATCCGCAAACGTAACCGTCGGTATGAGTAAATGTTGATGAGAGGTGGTGCGTTACGACGGATTGTCACCTTCCAGTCAGAGCAGCAATTTTTGCCGTCTAACGCACCCTACTGGACTACGTTTTACAGCCGACAACGCTGCAGCAACGGTATCTAATCACGCCGGCTACTCAAGACGGCCGTGATCAGCAAATAGGCCAGCGTCACCCCGATACTGATTTGGAAGGAATAGGGAGCGGCGCGGTATCGATACCAACTAGAAAAAGATTCAAGAATTCTCAGGGTGAACAACACCACCCAATTTAAGGAAAGCATTAGGAGGTAAAAAAACGCCCCGACTCCCAACGACTGCACAAAACGATTTTTTAATAAATCCATAGCCCTAACCAAGTTAACTATAACTCTTGCAAATTAATTATATGTTATAATCATGGTTTAACTAATTTTCTCAAAAAAATTAGCATTACTTTTCTCCATCAATACTAAACACAAGCACGATACTGAAAATGATAGGAATTAGACCTCGACCTAATATAATCTCAAGACTAAAAGTCTTTCTAGTTAAGGAATCTACCCGAATAAAAATTATTTTAATTGCCTCATATTTTTTCAGTAAAATTGAATTAGCAACGATAGATATACATTACAGCCATTGAACTGTTTAGTTAGTACACAAACCGAAAGCAAGCTGTGACTGGGTTATAATTTTTGGAGATGTCTATTGTCGGTAATGCCTCATCCTCAGAAAAGGGAAACTCAACTGTACTAGGCATGAGCAGATGCCCCTTGGTCATCCTGAATCATCTGCATCAGAATGTTTGCAGTTGCCGTTGCGTCGTAGGGGGACAAAATTGGGTACTCTGATGCGGAGAAGATGAATTGTAGTTCAGCGTCTGGGATTTGTGTGGCTAGGACTTTAAAGAGTGATAATTTGTCTGACTGGCTCAGATTGTTGACCAGAGGAATTAACTCAGCGAGTGACATGGTTTAAACTTCTAGAGGTGCGAGAATGAACTCTTAATAAAATCTTAATTGGGGGTATTACCTGGAAAAGTTCGTCTAGAATTGGCTCTTCTGGTTTCTGTGTGGAAACGGGGTCTATACTGATAGTTTCTTCAGCAAAATAGTCCTCAAAGTCTTTCTAGGTAAATATTTCACGATTCTATAAGCAAAAATTATCACACAAAGTCGAGAAGAGCCTAGAATTCCGTTGGACTGATCCAAAGGCAACCCAATACAAGAGGTCAAATGGCTATTTTCCAATATCAGATTCTTGTAGGAAAGAATGAACCTAATGCTGTGGTCTGGTTTCTGAATGGCAACCAAGTAGGAGCGGATTTGCTACAAATTCTTAATGATTTGGGCTCTCAAGGTTGGGAAGTAGTTGGTATTGGGGATCTAGGTTTTGATAGTCGCTCTGAGATTGTGCTTAAGAAAACAATCTAATCATCCTTAGGTGTTCTTCGTCCCTACTTTTTCAGCAAGCCCTATATAGGGTTTGCTGAATAATGGTAAAACCCTTTTAAAATAAAGCTTTTGACCTGTTAAAGTCCGATGTTAGTGCAAGAAAATAGGATTGGGACGTTCAAAAACCTTGCATTATCCTTCTTGTAGTACATCGCTTGGTACAAAAAACAAGGGCAACAAAGCCTAAAACGACCGACTCCTGACTCCTGACTCCTGACTCCTACCCCCAGGAAAAACTTTTTCAGCAGACCCTATATAAAAAAAGGAGTGAAAATAATCACTCCTACTGATAATCAGAAGAAAAAATGGCTTAAACCTAGAGAGCGTTGGCTCCCGCTACTACTTCTAGCAATTCTTGGGTAATAGCGGCTTGACGCGCCTTGTTGTAGGTACGGCTTAAAGTCCCGATTAACTCGCTGGCGTTCTCGCTGGCGTTACTCATCGCCGTCATCCGGGCTGCTAATTCACTAGCTGCCGATTCCTGGAGGGCGCGCAGTAATTGGTTATTTAAGTACAAAGGTAGGAGAGAATCGAGGATTTGGACGGGATTCTGCTCAAAAATCATGTCTTGGGGAAAAACCTGCGCCGGTTGGCTGGCCATTTTTTCCCGTTGTACCTTAAATTTTCCTTCTTTAGTCACCAAACGGAAAATCTCGTCATCCTGTACCGCTAAACCTTGGGTAGTTAAAGGTAACAGGGTTTGAATCACCGGAGTGGAACTGATCAGGGAGATAAAACGAGTATAAACCAACTCGACTCGATCGACTGTTTCCGATAAAAATAAGGAAAGCAATTCATCCCCAATCGTGCCAGCTTCATCGGCAGTGGGAATCTGTTCGAGGTTAATAAATTTAGCGGCAATGGGAGCATTCCGGCGCTCGAAATACTGTGCCGCTTTCCGGCCGGCAATAACTAATTGATAGTTAATCCCTTGCTCTTTTAATTCATTCATCCGTTGTTCGGCACGACGGATGACGTTAGTATTATAACCGCCACAAAGACCTCGATCGCCTGTGACTATTAACAGAGCCACGGTTTTTACTTCCCGTTGGGCCAGCAGGGGTAAATTAACATCACTAAAGGCTAAACGACCTTGAAGATTATAGAGTACCTGAGCGAGGGCATCGGCAAAAGGACGGGTACAGAGAACTTGTTCTTGGGCGCGACGCACTTTTGCTGCCGCCACCAGACGCATGGCCTCGGTAATTTTTTTGGTATTTTTGACCGATTGAATTTGGTCGCGAATCGCTTTGAGATTAGGCATAATTCAGTTATCAGTTATCAGTTATCAGTTATCAGTTATCAGTTATCAGTCAAGAGTCGGGGTTTAGGAGGGAATGGAGAGGTGGGGAAACAGGGAAATGGGGAGATAGAGAAATTTCAACTCATACCCCAAAACCCCAAAACCTCAACACCCCATCCCCCAAAACCTAACCCCCATTACCAACATTCATTTACTGATTACCGAGATTATTTAAAAGCCTGTTTGTACTCGTTGATGCCATCTTTGAGCAGGCCTTCCGCTTCGTCGTTGAGTTGTTTTTCAGTGCTGACGATCTCAACGTAACGAGGTTTGCTGGTTTTCAGGTATTCCCGCAAACCGGTGCAGAAATCGATAACTTTATCGGTGGCGATATCGTCGAGATAACCGTTTAAACCGGCATAAACCACCGCCACCTGTTCCCAAACGGAGAGGGGGAAGTTTTGGGGCTGTTTGAGGATTTGACGCAGACGTTGACCGCGAGACAGTTGTGCTTGGGTGGCCGCATCAAGGTCAGAAGCGAATTGAGCAAAAGCTTCTAATTCGTCAAACTGGGCTAATTCGAGTTTTAATTTACCAGCAACTTTCTTCATCGCTTTCGTTTGAGCCGCCGAACCCACGCGGGATACGGAAATACCAGCGTTAATTGCGGGACGGAAACCAGCGTTAAAGAGGTCGGTGGAGAGGAATATCTGACCGTCAGTAATCGAAATTACATTGGTGGGAATGTAGGCAGAAACGTCACCGGCCTGGGTTTCGATAATCGGCAGGGCGGTCATGCTACCACCACCGAGAGCATCGCTGAGTTTAGCGGCGCGCTCTAGTAAACGGGAGTGGAGATAGAAAACGTCGCCGGGGTAAGCTTCCCGACCGGGAGGACGACGCATGAGCAGGGATAACTGACGATAAGCTTGAGCCTGTTTGGTGAGGTCATCGTAGATAACTAGGGTCGCTTTGCCTTTATACATGAAGTATTCGGCGATCGAAGCTCCAGTATAGGGGGCGATATACTGGAGGGTGGCGGGGTCGTTAGCGTTAGCGGCCACCACCACGGTGTAATCCATGGCGCCTCTTTGGGTGAGGGTGTCGATTACTTGGGCGACGGTGGAGGCTTTTTGACCGATGGCGACATAGACACAGATCACGTCTTCGCTTTTCTGGTTAATGATTGTGTCAATGGCGATCGCTGTTTTACCGGTTTTTCTGTCACCGATAATTAACTCCCGTTGACCACGACCGACGGGAATCATGGCATCGATAGCGGTAATGCCGGTTTGCATCGGTTCACAGACGGATTTGCGAGCGACAATACCGGGGGCGGGGGATTCCACCAGACGGGTTTCGCTGGCGAGGATGTCCCCTTTACCGTCGATGGGACGACCGAGGGCATCAACCACGCGGCCGACTAAGGCATCACCCACGGGAACCTGAGCGATTTTACCGGTAGCTTTCACCGTACCGCCTTCTTTAATCCCGAAACCGTCACCCATTAACACCGCACCGACGTTATCTTCTTCGAGGTTAAGGGCGATGCCGACGGTTCCATCTTCAAATTCTAATAGTTCTCCCGACATGGCCTGTTGTAGGCCGTAGATGCGGGCAGTACCGTCACCCACTTGCAGGACGGTTCCCACGTTGGAGACCTGTACTTCTTGGTTATAGGATTCGATCTGTTGACGAATAATCGTGCTAATTTCGTCGGGTCTGATAGCTACCATAGTTTAATCTGGGAAAAAGTAAAAAATTAGAAGGTGAAAAAACGGCAAAAAAGGGAGATTAGATGACCTTAGCGCAGGGAGAGGCTGAGGCGTTGTAGTTGACCGCGAATGCTGGCATCAAAGACCTGAGAACCGACTTTGATCACCACACCACCGATGAGGCTGCCATCAACTTTGGTTTTCAGTTCGACCACATTTGCCCCGGTGAGGGTTTTCACTTTGTCGATGACGATTTGTTTTTGGCTATCGTTCAATTCGGTGGCCGAGGAAACTTCCGCTAAAACGGTGTTAGTCAGCGCTCTGGCCAGGGTGAGATATTGTTGACAAACGGGTTCTAAAAATTGAATCCGACGTTTATCGACTAATAACATCATGAAGTTAGTTAAATAGGGATTGGCACTGGTTCCCATTACTTGGGAAAGAACGGCTTTTTTAGCTTCTTCTTTGATGACGGGATTGCCGATAAAAGCCCTTAGATCGGGAGCATTTTCCAACAATTCTAAGAGGGATTTTATTTCGCCGCCGATCGCTTCTAATTGTCCGCTGCTTTGGGCGACGGAAAGTAATGCTTGGGCGTAGGGTTCGGCTATTTCTGAACTGATTAAACTTCCCTGCATCTATTTACCTCCTAGGTTGGCCAAACTGCGATCAATTAGGGTTTGTTGTACCGATTCTTCCAGGCCGGTGCTTAATTGGGATTCCACATTAGCTAAGGCTAAAGCGGTAATTCTTTGGCGTAATTCTACTAAAACGCGATCCTGTTCCGCCGAGAGATCTTTAGCGGCACTTTCGCGCATTCTTTGAATATCGAGTTCGGCTTGGGCGGCGATGTCGGCGGTGACAGTTTTAGCTCTATCTCGAGCATTATTGATAATTTGTCCCGCCTCTTGTTTTGCTAGGGCGAGTTTTTTCTGTTCTTCGGCGAGGGCGTTAGCGGCAATATTTTTCCGGTCTTCAGCTTCGGCTAAAGCTTCAGCAATCTTCGACTGACGTTCTCCGAGGATTTGTCCGAGAACTTTGCGGCCGTAGAAGATGACTAAACCGAGCAGAATTGAGAGGTTAAATAGGTTAGTTCCTAGGATATCGGTGTTGATGCCGAATCCTTCTGCTGCCGCTTCCTTCGCCTCCGTGGCTAATAATAAAACTGTGTCGATGATCATGATTATTGAGGGCGGGGAGTAGGTTATTCAGTTATCAGTTATCAGAGGTAAGTTTCCAGTCTTCTAACTCCTGACGACTGACTTCTATCTTTTCACTGATCACTGTTATTAACCAAGGGCTGGGGTTTAGCGAACGAGTTCGGCGCCGAGGAGTTTTTCGAGAATTTGACGGGAAAGAGAGGCCACTTGTCCTTCTAGAGAACGAAAGGCTTCTTCTTTCTGTTGGGCAATTTCGGCGGCGACGGCTTCTTTACGAGCGATCGCTTCTTTTTGGGCTGCGGCAACTCGTTCGCTGGCTAGTTTTTGGGCCTCGGCTTGCGCTTGGGCGATAATCTCTTGGGATTGTTTACGAGCCGAACTTAATTGCAATTCGTACTCTTGTACCAGTGCTTCGGTTTTGGCTAGTTGTTCTTTGGCTCCACCTTCGGTTTGCCGAATATACTCCGCCCGTTCATCTAAAACTTTACTGAGGGGTTTATAAAAAACGGCGTTCAGGATCACTGCCAAAAGAATAAATTGTAGTGCCATCACTGGCAGGGTGGCATCGAAATCAAACATTGATTTATTCCTGATAAATAGAAGCTATAGACAGGTTCAAAAAAGGAAGATGATCCCCCTGCTTTAACAATAAACAGTCAGGGGGAATCACTAAAATTCCCTTAACTAGCTATCAGCCTTCAGTCCCAAAAACCAGATTTTTTAGTTGGCTCTCTTGGCGTTTTTTCGAGTTTTTAAAACTCTGCTGCCAAGCTGAGGACTGGGGGCTGATAGCCCACTGCTTTTTTAATTAGGCGAAGGGGTTAGCGAACAGTAAAACGAGAGCGATAACCAAGCCGTAGATGGTTAAGGATTCCATGAATGCCAAGCTGAGGAGAAGGGTACCACGAATTCTTCCTTCAGCTTCGGGTTGACGGGCGATACCGGAAACAGCTTCTCCAGAAGCGGTACCTTGACCAACACCGGGGCCGATAGCGGCTAAACCAACGGCGAGGGCGGCGGCGATAACGGAAGCGGCAGCTACTGTGGGGTTCATGGTGATTTTTTCCTCTATTTACTAATCAATTTCAATCTGTTGTTTACAGAGCGCGTTCTCAGCCGTAAAAAATGGCTGGTTTTCTGCTCAAAACTCCCGAAAGAGTTTTTGGGAAAGAACGATCTGGGAATTCAGTTGCTCATCCTGAATTCGACCAATAATTTCTTAGTTATTATCCTATTATTTGGACACTTTTTCCTAAGAAATTTTTCTTTTTTCGTCCCTCGCTTTTAAGCGTGTTCTTCTTCGTGTTCCGATTCCAGGGCCTCATGGATATAGGCCCCGGCAAGGGTGGCGAAGACAAGGGCCTGAATAGCGCTGGTAAATAAACCGAGAGCCATCAGGGGTAGGGGTACGACTAGGGGGACAAGGAAGACCAATACGGCTACTACCAACTCGTCTGCAAGGATGTTTCCGAAAAGACGGAAGCTGAGGGAGAGGGGTTTGGTAAAGTCTTCTAAAATTTTGATCGGTAATAGCACGGGAATCGGCTCTAGGTAGTGAGCGAAGTAACCGAGTCCTTTTTTACTGATGCCTGCGTAGAAGTAAGCGAGGGAAGTCAGTAGGGCTAACGCCACCGTGGTATTGATGTCGTTAGTGGGGGCGGCTAATTCTCCTTCGGGCAGTTCGATTAACTTCCAAGGAATCAAGGCCCCTAACCAGTTAGAAACGAAAATAAATAAAAATAGGGTGCCGATGAAGGGCAACCAGGGTCGATATTCCTTTTCTCCTAGCTGGTTTTTGGCTAAATCGCGCAGAAATTCCAGAACGTACTCCATGAGGTTTTGAATACCGCTAGGGACTTTCTGGATTTTGCGGGTAGCGGCGATCGAGGCGATGATTAAGATAGCGAAGACGATCCAGGAGACCGCGATCACTTGCCCGTGAATTTTTAGTCCGCCGATGTGCCAGTACCAGTGTTGTCCCACTTCCAGGGAAGCGAGACTATAAAAATTAAGCACACTTAAACTGTCTAACATTTCCACCTTGGGGAGATTCAGGTTCGCAACTCAGGGTTATTTTGAACGGTTAAAGGGTTTAGGAATCGGCTTTCTGCTCCAGCTTGAAGATGGTTTGCAGGGTATAGACGATGATTGCGCCTTTATAGGTCAAAAAACCCAAAAAAACCGGCACTATGTGCAGTTCTTGCCAACGACTGGCGATGATGATTAATCCAGCGAATAGGGCTAATCCTTTTTTGCCTACCCGATTTTTCGTTACCCCCAATTTTTCCACTTCCCCGGCCAGGAGTTTTAGGTAAACGACTCCCACCATTGCCCCTAATAGGTAATTAAGGGCAGTATTGAGGGAATAAAACAGCCACACGGGTATAAAGATCAGACCGCTTAAGATCAGGGTGGTGATCAATAGGGTGTTTTGTAGTTGATAGTATTCCCGCATCGGATCTGACAGCGGGTTGGTTTCTGGGGTTGGGGGAGATTTGATCGATGGGTCAGACAAGGTACACCTAAATCAGCGATAGACTAATCTCAATATCTGGATTGCTTTCCCAGCTATGACGCTCAGGTAAGCCACAAGACATATTATCACGGCAGTGGCAACAATTATTAAGCAATTGTAAATTGTCTTGATTCCCCCCGCTCGCAGCCGTCAGCTTTTTTCTCCCCCCTCCCCTGCTCCTTTCTCCCCACTTGCCCAACTCCGGCGCTCCCTCTTGCCTGTTCCCTAAAACCAGAGACTTCCTACCTCACTATTAAGATCACTGCGATAAGTAGTCGTGCAAAATTAATTTCCTAGTCGAGACTCCGAGACTCCGAGACTCCGAGACTCCGAGACAGCTATCAGGGATCGGATTTGAGTTTTCAGTTCACTGTTTACTCACATCAGCAAAAGGCTGACGGCTGAGAGCTTAGATGTGTAATTAATTTTGCTTAGGTACTTAACTGTGTTTTTGAGGACATTGTTTCTTGTCCCTACTCCTCAATAAACCCGAACCTGAAGGAAAATTTACCCCTACCCCCTACCCTAAAAGAAAAATTTTTTCTGGAAGGTTTTTCAGCATCAGGGTTTGATGATTTGAGTGCAAGCTTGATCAGTTTAACTAATATCATCCTTGCCCTTGCGGGGGGTTAAAATTTGCTGCTATAAATAAGAAAAAAAGTTTTTGTGTGCTTCTCTCTGACAACAATCTCTAGGCAAAAAGCCAGAGATTTTTTAAAAAAGCTGATAACTGATCACTGATAACTGATCACTGATAACTGAACACTGATAAAAACTAACTAGGAACAATATTTAAGAAAGCATCGAAGTCTTTTAATGCTTCTTGGAATTGATTAGCAGCAAGACTAGCATCTTTTTCTTTGGCTGCCGCATCGATACGTTCAAAGTGAACGAAAAGATTTTTCGCTAACTGCTTGGCTTTTTCTTGGTCTTTGGGCAGTAAATTACGGGATAATCCTACCATTTCCTGACGCAATTGCCCCAAAGGACCGTGGATATAGGTGCGAGTATCTACCCAATTTTTGTCAGCGATGAGGTCTTGCAAAACGCTCATTTTTTGGCGAAATCCTTCTATGGGTTGGATGTAAACCTGTAACTGTTCGATTTTTTGCGGACTGTAAACGGTGGGGATAGTTGCTTGGGGACCACTGCAGCTAACCAGCAGGGTAGTAACTAGGACTAAAACTAGGGAAATAATCGAGCGAAGACGTGGCATTGGTTTATATGTACTATTTAACAAACTATTGACGTTCTCTCCCTTGACCAGTCAAGGTATCGGGACGATTTTTACTTTATCAGAATTTTGGGTTTAAAACCTCGCCCCTTTTAGGGCATCCATTGGTCACATCTTTCATTAACAAAAAGAGAAGAAACTTAAAAAGGGCTCTTCTCGACTTTGTGTAATAAGTGGGTGGGTGGAATTAAATATAAGATAAACGTAGGTTGGGTTGAAGCATGAAACCCAACGCCCGCATGGGTTACGCTACCGCTAACCCATCCTACAAATAATTGTGCCTCCCTACTTAAGTTTAACTTATATAGTAGCGATCGATCTTTGTGTCCTCTGTGTCTCTGTGGTTCCTTCCACTGAAAAGTTCCTGAACAGTAATGATTGTAACGGAAATGGAATGACGGGACGCATTAGCAATAACTTGGGGATGATTGCCAAGAATTAGGGAAATATGGTCAGTATCGAGAATATATTGAGACACAAATCTTTATCCTCTACAGATAATATGAGGGATCTACTTCACTGTCATCATCTAAAGTACGTTCTGCTTGAAGTGTATCCATGATTTCTTGAAAATCTGCGTCATTTTCAAAGATACCTGCAAATTCTCGCCAATTGGGTGAGGGGTTATCTAGGGGTGTTGTCCATGATATCGTTTCAATTTGGCTAATTTGTTCGATAAAGGTTGTTTGTAGTTGGGAAATGGCTTCTTCTTTGGTGGGTGCTTGGACTCGAAAATGAGGCAATTCAGCGATAGATACAGCATATTGACCATTTTTAAGGGTTTCTATCAGTATTTTTACCTTTAGATTAGCTGATGGTTGGGAGGGTGGGATATTGAGATTGATGACCATAGCATTTTGTTGATTTATCGCTTTACTTCCTTATTTTAAATGACTCATCTGGTATATAAGGTTGTTTTAAAGAGTAGATATTTTTAATATATTCAACTAAAAGGTCGATTTTATTTTGATTTTTACAATTGATACTTAGTTCAAAAAAATTACAAAATTGATCGTCATTAAGCCTACTATACATTGCATAGGAAATCGACATTCTAATTAATTTTGTATCCGTTAAATAGTCTTCTATGTTAAAATTAAACATAAATATCCTCTTGGCTCTAAATTTATATTAGAGCTATATTGCTATTTATTTTTCCCTTAGAGTCAAATTTTTTAAGATTCTTTCGATGTTTGCAGTTTCTCATCTCAGCAAAAGAGAGAAAACAGCGATCGCAAACTGCGCCTTCAAATTCTTCAAACTCCCACAAAGCAGCAATCTTAAACTTTTTCTCACGATTTGGACATTTAGACAACAACTTTAAGTCATGCTTCTCACACCTCCCAACCGACTTAAACTGCCATTCAATCCTATGACAAAGCAACTCATCATTTTTGTTCAAATTGTCTCATAAAAGCTCGATCGATCCGATCTTTCCATAACCATAATAACGGTGATTGCCAGCCAAAACCGCCCCTAGATGCGATCGCTTTTTGGTCTCCCGTCCCGATTAAACTCAGATAATTTTTCTGGGGAAAATAGGGTTTTAGGGGCTGATTTTGCAGAATTCTGACTAAATTATCGAACAGGGGTTTTCCTTGTCGGACGGCAAAAACTCCCGCTTTCGGACGGGGATAATCTGGAATCGTGGCAATATCTCCCACGGCAAAAATATGGGGATGGGAAAGAGATTGCAGATAATTATTCACCAAAATAAACCCTTGTTCATCTGTCAGTAATCCCGACGCTTTAATCCAACTAGGGGCCGAGGCAGTCGTTACCCAAATTGTATAATCCATCGGCAAAACTAACCCCGATGCACAGATAATCCGATCTGCTTGCACTGCCGTCACATCCGTGGATAAATATAATCTAATTCCCCTTTGTTTAAAAATATTCTCTAAACGTTGACCGACCCAATTATTATGGGCCGGTAGTAGTTTTTTTCCTCGATGAATTAGAGATAAATTCAAATTACTGCTAGAGTTGAGAATTTTGGTCAAACGGGACTGCATATTTAAAGCTAATTCGACTCCGCCGGCACCCCCACCAACAATGACGATATTTAGAGTATTATTAGGGTTACTAACCGCTTTTTTCAGGATTTCTTGCCATCCTTCCCGAAAAATCGGCACTGGTTTGGCGGGGATAGCGTACTCTTTAGCACCGATAACATTATCCACTGCCGGGATGCTGCCAATATCGATCGAGAGATAATCAAAGGGAATTGGTGAAGAATTATGACAAATTACTTGACATTTTTTTGTATCTATGTTAGTGGCCTTATCTAAACAGAATTGCGCTTGAGAATACCTAGCTAGAGAAGGTAAATCGATATGAGTCTCGGCAAAATCATAAAAACCGGCGATGTGGCCGGGTAACATTCCCGAATAGGGGGTATGGGTGACATCGCTAATTAAAGTTAATTGAACGTTTTTGAGAGGTGATTGCCCCCAAAGACGAAGAGCGATCGCATGACTATGGCCACCACCGATAAAAACTAGACGCTTGACTAAATCCATAAAAAAAGGGGATTGCTACCAGAAAAGTTAAATTCTAATGAATATATCTTCTGACACAGAAATTCTGTTGCAAGATCGAGAGTAGATAGACAAAAACTCAAGGCATCGAGGCCAAGAACTTGTAACCAATGACAGTCAATTGGGATTTTGCTTTTTTCGGACTCGATATTCTTAAGCAAATTCTATCTAGTATCTTCGCTTCCCAATAGAGAGAAGTCTATGCAAGAAGTTTATATCGTGGCCGCTGTCCGGACTCCAATTGGTCGTTTTGGTGGGGGATTAATCGGATTATCCCCGGCCGATTTAGGGGCAACAGTGATGAAATCTGCCCTAGAAATCGCTAATTTGCCCCCAGAAGCCCTAGATTTGTATATTTTCGGCAATGTTTTGGGATCGGGTCATGGTCAGTTAATTCCCCGACAAGCGGCGATTAAAGCAGGAATTCCCGTAAGCGTGGACGGATATCGGGTGGATATGGTTTGTTCTTCGGGAATGATTGCCGTTAGTAACGCTGCTACCTCAATTCGCGCTGGAGAAGCGGATCTCATCCTCGCTGGTGGTATTGAATCCATGTCCCAAACCGGCTTTTTTCTCTCCCATCGGGCCCGGTGGGGTTATAAATTCCTCATGGGTGCGCCGGAACAATTAACCGACCTATTACTCCACGATGGCTTAACCGATGCTACCACGACTGAGGGCATGGGTTCCCAAGTCGATCGCCTCTGTCTCGATCGCGGTGTCTCTCGGCAAGCATTAGATGAAATTGCCGCTTTATCCCACCAAAGAGCGGCCACAGCCACAGAAAAAGGCTGGTTTAACGGTGAAATCGTGCCAATTGAGCTTAAATCTAAGAAAGGTTCCACAATTATCGCTCAAGATGAGGGTATTCGTTCCGATAGTACCCCGGAAGGTTTAGGAAAACTGCGGCCGGCTTTTAATCCGTCGGGAGTTTTAACCGCGGGGAATAGTAGTCAGATTTCCGATGGGGCCGCCGCTATCCTTTTAGCCAGTCAAAAAGCTGTGGATCAGTACGGTTTAAAACCAATTGCCAAAATCCTTGGCGGTGCTGTGGGTGCTGGAAAAACCGATCGCTTCCCAGAGTTCCCCGTCCTCGCGGTGAAAAAATTACTGGCATCCCTAGATAAAACGATCGAAGATTTCGATTTAGTGGAAAATAACGAAGCTTTTGCCTTAAATAATCTGCTTTTTGAGATGGATCTGGGGTTAGCGAGGGAAAAACAAAACGTTCACGGTGGTGCGATCGCCTTGGGTCATCCTATCGGCGCTTCCGGCGCGCGGATTCTGGTGACGTTAATTAACGCGTTGAAAGTACAGGATAAAACCCTCGGTATGGGGGCCATCTGTCATGGGACCGGTGGCGGAACAGCGATCGCAATTGAAAGAGTTTAGGAGGAAAAAGCTATGGTATCTCTGGGACTAGAGGAGAAAGTTATCGTCGTTACGGGCGGAAATCGAGGCATTGGGGCGGCTATTGTCTCTCTTTTGATAGATTTGGGGGCTAAGGTGGCTTACACGGATTTAGCCACGGATAATCCCCAGGGTTTAGGCATTGTGGCCGACGTGACTAAGTTGGAATCCATGGAAGCGGCAGCTAAACAAATTGAAGCGGAATTGGGACCGGTTTACGGTATCGTCGCTAACGCGGGGATTACCAGAGACAACTTTTTCCCTAAATTAACGCCCCTAGATTGGGATTTAGTGATTAATGTCAACTTAAAAGGGGTTAATCACACGATTAAGCCGTTTATTGAGGGAATGTACGAACGACAAGCGGGATCGATCGTTTGTATTAGTTCTATTTCCGGTGATCGCGGTAATGCCGGCCAAACTAATTACGCGGCTACAAAAGCGGCAGTTATCGGTTTAGTCAAATCCCTAGCGCGAGAAGCTGCCCGTTATAATATTCGCGCCAATGCGATTGCGCCGGGGTTTATTAACACGGAAATGACTTTAGCGATTCCCGATAAAGTTCGCGATAAAATCACCGCCGAAATTCCCTGTCGTCGCTTCGGTGAACCCGCAGATATCGCCTGGGCAACTGCCTATTTACTCTCTCCTGTTGCCAGCAGTTATGTCTCTGGAGAAGTCCTCAGAGTTAATGGGGCCCATCACACCTAATCAGTTATCAGTTATCAGTTATCAGTTATCAGTTATCAGTTATCAGTTATCAGTTATCAGTGGGTGAGTTATCAGTGGGTGAGTTATCAGTTATCTAATTCAAAGATGGAAAATGTGTTTGTTATTGTCCCTGCTAAGTTGCTTGATTCAGTGGGTGAGTTTCGTTTTCTGACGATAGGACAGTCAAAATCACAAAAGCTGTTAGTCATATCCCATACAGAAAGAGAAAATGAGATTCACTTAATTAGCGCCCGTTTAGCTAGTAAACAGGAGAGAAAAAATTATGAATCAGGAGTCTGAAGAAACGGTTAGTGACGAGATGAGGTCTGAATATGACTTTTCCAGTGGTATTCGTGGCAAATATTATCAAGCTTATCGACAGGCTAGTAATGTGATAATTCTCGCTCCCGATGTGGCGGAAATTTTTCAAGATTCAGCCTCAGTCAATGAAGCGTTAAGATTACTAGCAAAAATTGCCAAGTCTGGAAAAATATGACTTATCAGTTATTAGTTATCGGGTGTAGGGTGGGTTAGTAAACTAGCGAAATCAGCGTTAAAGGAAAAGGGCAAAAATAATGGATAAACCGACACAAGCTTGGAGTGAGATGGCTGCGGATTACGTCAATCTTTGGACGGAAACCGGGGCAAAAATGTGGTCAAGTTGGTTTGATATGATGGGGGCGATACCGACTCCTATGGGCAATATTAAACCAGAATTACAAGAGGCAACCCAGCGCTATTTTGATAATCGGGATTTATTGATCAAATTCCTAAAATTATCGATGGAAGCTTGGGAAAATATCTTTCCGAAAATGCAAACAGGAGAAGACTGGCAAACAATTTTAAATAATTATACCCAACAGATGCGCGGTCAACTGAATAGTTTTACTACTACCACTTCCCAAAGTAGTCAAGATGTCAGTCAACTATGGACAATTTACCTGCAACAATTGCAAAGTCTCAATCATTTATGGTTCGATCCTTTGGTGCTGTCAAATGACACAATAACCAAAGCTTGGTTAGGTAATACTTCTTCTTTGATCGAACTCAATAATATCTATTGGCAGAAGTTTTATGATGAAACTTTTGGCCAATGGTTACAGATGCCTTTATTGGGATTGCCGCGAGAATTTAACCGCAAATTACTCGATAGTTTTGAAACTTGGCGCATTCTTTATCAAGCTAGTATTAACTATCAAATTGTGCTGGCTGATATTCAAGTTAAATCCTTTGAAGCTTTAACTAAAAAATTAGTTTTCCTAGCAGAAAAAGGTCAACCTGTCAAGAATTGGCGAGAATTTCAAGATCTGTGGAGTGTCGTCGCCGATGATATTTTTGAAAAGGCTTTTTGTCAACCAGAAAACCTAAAAGTACGGGGAAAATTTATTAATTCCCTCAATGATTATCGCCTCAAACAGCAGGATTTAATGGAAATTTACCTGCGCTCAATGAATCTGCCTACCCGCAGCGAAGTCGATGAAATTCATCGGACTATCTATGAATTACGCAAAGAGGTAAAAAGTCTCAAAAAAACTTTAGGAGAAAAACAAGCAGTAGAAAGTAACAATTAGTTAATTGTGCTTGACAATCAGGTAAGCTATCAGGAGTCAGGAGTCAGGAGTCAGGATTCAGGAGATAGGGTGATGGGGTGTTGGGGTGTTAGGGTTTTAGGGGTTTTAGTTGAAATTCCCCCACTTCCCCACTTCCCCACTTCCCCACTTCCCCACTTCCCCACTTTTCTAGGAGAATTAAATTATGTGGCCATTTTTGACGCAAGTGAAACTGGAAGATTTTACCCAAGATTATCTAGAATTAACTCAAAAAAATCTCAAAGGTTTGGACAATCTCAAACGAGTTAAAGAAGAAGATATTCAGTGTGGAGTCTCGGAAAAAGAAGCAGTTTATCGGGAAGATAAAATCATTCTCTACCACTTTAAACCCGTGGTCGAAAAACCCTTCGAGATTCCCTTGTTGATGGTTTATGCCTTGGTCAATCGTCCCTACATGGTAGATTTACAGGAAGGGCGTTCTTTAGTGGCAAATCTGCTGAAATTAGGCTTAGATATCTACTTAATTGATTGGGGCTATCCCACCAGAAGCGATCGCTGGTTAACCCTTGATGATTATATCAATGGTTATGTGGATAATTGCGTCGATTTTATTCGTCAAAGTCACCATCTCGACAAGATTAATCTGTTGGGAATCTGTCAGGGAGGAACCTTTAGTTTATGCTATAGTTCCCTCTATCCTGATAAGATAAAAAATCTGGTGACAATGGTGACACCGGTGGACTTTTATCAAACCGAGACCCTCTTAAATATGCGCGGGGGATGTTCCTTGGGTTCCGAAGCATTAGACATCGATTTAATGGTAGATACTATGGGCAATATTCCAGGAGATTTTCTCAACTTAGAGTTTCTGGAATTGAAACCTTTACAGTTAGGTTATCAGAAATACCTCGATTTTCCTGACATCATGGAAGACGAATCAAAATTAGTTAATTTTCTGCGTATGGAAAAATGGATTTTTGATAGTCCCGACCAAGCGGGAGAATCCTACCGACAGTTCCTCAAGGATTTCTATCAGCAAAATAAACTGATTAAAGGGGAAGTGATGTTAGGAGATAAACGGGTAGATTTACACAATCTGACCATGCCAATTCTCAATCTTTATGCGGATAAAGATCACCTTGTACCTCCCGCTTCTTCCCTCGCTTTAGGGAATTATATCGGTACTTCTGACTATACCGCTTGTGCTTTCCCGGTCGGACATATCGGAATGTATGTCAGTGGCAAAGTGCAACGGGATTTACCCCCCGCTATTACTGATTGGTTGAAAGCAAGAGGTTAAGAATCCTCGCACCTATCCCCTTTTCCCAGTTTGGGAGAGGGGTTTAGCACTTTTTTTCTCTACGGGTGTAACACAATACAACACATCGATAAAAAAACATCTACGGGCAGTAAAATAAACTTTTGTAACAGAGGATGTTAAGCACTGTTGCAAGATCGGGCAGAATCGGAGGATATCGTTCCTTTCGGCTAAACCCCTGTGGTACACTGCAAAGCGTACTCGCTCGTAAGTATGTAGGAGAAAACCTGAGTGTTAAGAGTCGCTGTTGTGGGTTCAGGGCCGGCCGGTTCTTCGGCGGCAGAAACATTAGCTAAAGCAGGCATTGAAACCTATTTATTTGAACGCAAATTAGATAATGCTAAACCCTGTGGTGGAGCGATTCCTCTCTGTATGGTGAGCGAATTTGACCTACCTCCTGAAATTATCGATCGCCGGGTGAGAAAAATGAAAATGATCTCCCCCTCTAACGTCGAAGTCGATATTAATCTCGATAATCAAGACGAATATATCGGAATGTGTCGTCGGGAAGTCCTCGACGGTTTTATGAGAGAACGCGCCCATAAATTAGGAGCGCATTTAATCAACGGAACCGTTTACGGTCTCGACATTCCCACCAATAGCACCGATCCCTATACCCTACACTACGCTGATCACTCCCACGGCAATTCCCAAGGGGAAATGAAATCTCTGAAGGTGGATGTGGTTATCGGTGCCGACGGTGCTAATTCCCGCATTGCTAAAGCTATTGATGCTGGGGATTACAACTATGCGATCGCTTTCCAAGAACGCATCCGTCTCCCCCAAGATAAAATGGCCTACTACGAAGATCTGGCGGAAATGTATGTAGGAAAAGACGTATCCCCCGACTTCTACGCTTGGGTATTCCCCAAATACGATCACGTCGCCGTCGGTACTGGCACAATGAAGGTCAATAAAGCCATGATTAAAGACCTACAAGCTGGTATTCGCGCTCGTGCGGCCCGTCGTCTCGAAGGTGGCGAAATCATCCGGGTGGAGGCTCACCCCATCCCCGAACATCCCCGTCCTCGTCGTGTAGTTGGTCGCGTGGCCCTCGTAGGTGATGCTGCGGGAACAGTTACGAAGTCTTCGGGAGAAGGCATCTATTTCGCGGCTAAATCGGCGCGGATGTGTGCGGAAACCATTGTCGAAGTCACCAACGGCGGCCAACGTATCCCCACAGAGGACGAGTTAAAACTCTACCTCAAGCGTTGGGATAAGAAATACGGTATGACCTATCTGGTGTTAGATATCCTGCAGCGGGTTTTCTACCGTACCGATGCCACCCGGGAAGCTTTTGTGGAAATGTGTTCCGATAAGGACGTACAGAAGATGACTTTTGACAGTTATCTCTATAAAACCGTTGTTCCCGCTAATCCTCTCGTACAAATGAAGATTACTGCTAAAACCATCGGTTCTCTCCTGCGCGGTAACGCTTTGGCCCCTTAAAATCAATTGATAACCAGACAACCCAATCTCCGGCGGTGGTTGGGTTTTCTTTTGGGTTGTTTCATCTCCTGTCTTCTCTAATTGAAACAAAAATATCGCCCCACCTGCAATCTCTAAGTACCGCCTCACCTCAAATCTAGAGAAATAACGCTCTTTTAATACCATAATTCCGGAATCAGGTCATAATAACCAGCTTGGGGCGGTGGGTAAATACCCGCTTCGATTTTTTCGATAATAGTCGGCCAAGCTTGCCTAAAAGCGGCAGAGCGCTCGTTGGGGTGCAGAGTCCAACCCTTGGCATTGGTGAGAGTGGCGCGATAGTAGTTGGTTTGTTCTAGGGAGCGAGAAACCATAATTTCCCAAGAGTCGAGTTTTCCTTTGCCGGTCAAAATATTGCCCCAAGCTTTTAAACCATCGGGTAGATAATCGAGAAAGGTATTTTTATAAGAGCGCCAGAGGGGGGTGATCGGTAAAAGGCGATCGTAGCGACGACAATTAAGTAAATAGGCACGACTACCAAAAAATTTAAATTGATAGAATCCGTCGGGATTTTTCGTGCAAGGATGCTGAGAATAAATCGTACCATCGGGCCGGGGTGGGCCGGACAAAGGACGCACAAACATCATTTCTGGATGGGTTTCCATTAACTCGATCCCTTCGCGGATCCAACTGTAATCCGGTTCTTGGTAGAGCATCATGTCACTGTCATAATGAACCATATAATCGCTGCGACAGGACTCGATTTTGAAGATCGAGCCGAAAATCGGATAACCTTTGTAGTTATGGGTGGAACGGAGGGGACTGCCGAAATGCTTTTGATAGATGCGCTGACGATAGCTGGGATCGTAGTTAAAATCCACTAGGCGATCGATTATGCCATCTTTAACTAATTTTTCAGCACAGGCTCTTAACTCCTCCATTGTACCCAGTCCGGGGCGATTAACCTTTTCCCCGCTTAAAGGGGCCGTGTCAATAGCCAGTACCTTTTCCTCGAAGGGAAACTGACTCATTTTGACTAGATGGGGAATAGTGTTCATCATAAACCAGACATCGGTTCGCGCCGTAAAAAACCAGAGCGAACAACTTGGCAATCCCATTTTGTATAAACCTCACTTTTGTTTGGGTCTTAAATGGGATACATTATAGGGGAATCTTAGCGACAAGTTGACACAATTCCTGATTAACCTATGACTATAGCCCTCGATCGCTTACCCCAATCTTGGCAGGGTTTAACCCATCGTTTAACTTATAAGTATTTTCAGGCACGCATTGATATACCCAAAGACCCCTATAAAATCCTCTTTCGTCCCCAACCCTATCAGGTTTTATTTATCCTTAGCCATATGCGATCGGGTTCGTCTTTATTGACCCATATCCTCAATTCTAATCCTGAAATTATCGGTTTTGGCGAAACTCATCTGGTTTATGAGAGTGAACAGGATTTTAAAACTTTAATGTTTCAACTCTACTGGCGGTTGAAAGATTTAAACATGAATCATAAATATATTTTAGATAAAGTTCTTCATGATCAGAAGTTTTTAGATCATAGTTTTTTGCAATCTGATCCGGTTAAGACCATATTTTTACTACGAGAACCGCAGCGCACTTTAGCTAGTATTCTAGATATTAAACCCCATCAAAACGAGCAGCACGCCCTGGGTTATTATACCGGTCGTTTAGCCACCTTAGAAAGTTATGCTCAATTAATTAACAGCAAAGAAAAGAGTTTATTTATCACCCACGATCAGGTATTAAACCAAAGTCAATTGGTCTTTAATAGTTTACAGAGTCATCTCGATACTAAAACGGGATTTTCTGAAGAATATCGAGTTTTAAAAACCACTGGCACTCGCGGTATAGGAGATTCTTCCGAGAATATCAGAGCGGGTAAAATTATTAAACAAGCCAGAAAATTAGACATAGAAATTTCCGACGCTGTTTTAACCCAAGCCCAAAAAGCCTACGAGCGATGCTACGAAACCCTCAGCCATTATTGTCATTGTATCTAATTGGGGATTAGTAATAGCCTTGATTCTTTCCTCTGATTGCCAGGAAAATCCCCCTAACTCAACTCTAAGTTGAGCATTTAAAAGGTCTGATTAGCCTTCAATATTAGCAATTGTAAAGCCCATCTGACACTCGTAGAGATTGGGCTGTTGGCTTCCTCCTTTACCCAAGGAGTGACCACAGCCTAGTTTACCCTCTCGCCACCGGGGTTGTCCCTGCTGGTTGGCTAAAAGACAGCCCTGACAGACAGAACCCGTATCGAGAATGTGTTCGTCGGTTAAAATCACTAACATGACGTTCACCCCCATTGATCTCTGATTTGTCTCTATTGTAAGAGGTTTTTTCTGAGATGTAGTGGCGCGTTATACATTCCGCTACTTTTTGGCTTTTTTTCGCTTGGACTCTTCTTATGCAGAAGATTAGACCTTGAAAATGTATAGTCATTTCGGATAAGTCTGATACGATTCAATCTTAATAATTGAAATGACTGTAATTATTATTTTCCTAAGCCGAGTTTTCTGGTTACTTTTTGCCAAAAGGTAGGGGTCGGTGGTTGATAGGGTTTGGGACTACCGGTAAATATAGGACGTTGACTAGGTTCGTAGAGATAACGATAGTGTAAGAAAATATCTCGATAGGGAAAATCGAGATTTTCACCGCTACAAAGTCGAGTGAACAGAGAGGAAGATAAACCGATGTAGTGAAGGTATGTCAACCGTTTGCCCTGATCGTAAAGAATATTATCTAAAGCCTGAAAATGGGGAGAGGTGACACAGCAGCCGGTGCGTTCTTCTTTAGGCAATTGAAGAGCTAGATTATATATAGAAAAATTTGAGCGCATCATCATATAATTGACGATAGTTTGATCGGGAGCCATCGGATAGAGAATTTCCTGACAGGGGGACAAGCCAGCTGAAAAGCTTATGTAGCATGGAATACAGACACAGACTCCAAAAAAAGATAAGTCATATTTACCATATATGACCTAAATAACGAAAATGATAAGTGAACTATACCAGAAAGTGTTAGAAAATGAACTGGGGCGAGCCAGATATCTACTGTTGTTAATGGTAGTTGGAACCTTGCAAATATTGAAGCAAGCAAAGTTAGAGATATTAGCTGAAGCCTTACCAATACCAATCCTGTTTGAGAGTCGGAGAAAAAAACTAAAAAGATTTTTAAAGCTGGAAATTCTGAATATTGAAAAAATCTGGTTTCTCTGCTTAAAAGAGATGTTAAAACAGCAGGAGAGATTCACAATAAAAGGATTAGTATATATTGCCATAGACCGAACGAGTTGGGGAGCAATTAATATCTTGATGGTGAGTCTAATTTATGACAAGAGAGCCATCCCAATCTATTGGGAGATATTGGATAAAAAAGGAAGTAGTAATCTCGAAGAACAGCAGCGAGTATTGGGGAAAATATTGAAGGTGCTATCAGGTCATAAAATCGTGGTGTTAGGAGATAGAGAATTTTGCTCAGTCAGTCTTGGAAAGTGGCTTTGGGAGCAGAGTTTATACTTTTGTTTAAGACAAAAAAAAAGTACAAATGTCAAGACAAAAGAAGGAATTTATCAAGAAATGAGAGAGTTAGGTTTAAGTCCAGGAACTCAACTATTTTTGAATGATGTCAATATTACAAAAGAGCAGGGATTTGGACAGTTTAACTTAGCTGGTAAGTGGAAAAAAACCTATCGGGGTTTTCAAACAAAAGAACCTTGGTATATTCTGACAAATTTTGGGGATTTAGAGACGGCAATAATTGCCTATCAAAAAAGATTTGATATTGAGGAGATGTTCCGAGATTTTAAGTCGGGAGGCTATAGCTTAGAAGGTTCTCAATTAGCACCGCAATACTTATCAAAGCTGATAATTGTTATAGCTATCGCCTATACAAGTGCCACACTGCAAGGTAAAAAAATTAAGGATATGGGAATCCAAAAATATGTCACAAGACCTGAAAAAAGATATAAAGGTCAACGCAGACACAGTAGTTTTTATGTGGGTCAACATCTCTATCATTGGCTCCAGCTACATCAAATGTTCCAAAAAAATATAGAAGAGTTAATGCAAATTAGCCGCTATCGGTTGAAGGATTACATCAAAGGACAAAGAGCGATATCGCTTGCCCTATCTACCTTCTAGCTCGCTTGTCCCCCTCTCAGGAGAATTTCCGCTTCTCCTGCTCGCAATTGTTCTATGAGCCAATCTCGCTGATTTTCATCTAATAAACCAGTTTTAGAAGCGTAGAAACCTGCACAAAAAATCTCCTTTTCGATACGATCACGGGAAAAAACCTCGAATAATTTTGGTTGAGAAACTTCATAGACATGAGTGGGATCTTTGTGCTGAAAGTCATAAACAACACAATCGTGCCTATCTAGAATAGCGAAGATTTTATCAATGGCATCGAGTAGCAAGGTGTCCCCATCCATGTAGATAAAACGATCGAAGGGACTATCAAAAGCAATAAAACGGTGGTGCATTCCCATACGATAATATCGGTCAGTGCAACCCGATTTCAACCAACGTTCGCGGGCTTGCGGGTGGCTATCCCAAATCGACTTGGCGAAATTTTCCCAGCGTTCAATAATTTCCTGATTATCAAACAACTGTACGTTAGGACGTTGAGCAATTTCCGCTTTGATACGTTCGATGTTGTCATCGTAGGGATAGACACAAACAGGAAGAGCTTTTCCTCCATTGACCTCGATGCTGTTGAGTAGGGCGACTAATTGATCGTAAACGCGATCGTTAGCTAAGGTACAGATACCGTCCATAAGTAATCCCAAGGAAAAAATCAAAACCTATTATCTTTGCCGTTAGTTTAGCTTATTTTTGTCGTTGACATCCTCACCGCCGTAAACGGACGGTGATTCCTCACCACGCCACCTTTTTAGGATGGTCGCGTCAATGGGGTTGACGCTTCACAGGACGCTGCTTCTTTAACAGAAGTCTTATGCTGTCCGACCCGTCCGTTTTTTAAGGTCTCCGATTGCCCACCGGCGACCTTGATAATTAAAGTCAGTAAGAGAGTCGCCTCTCCTACTGCTCTACAAAACGGAACGTGACAATTTCTCGTCATTCCGCTCCTCAACTACACGGGGTTTGTCATTCCTACGTCATTACCAACATATCCTTTACCCAGATGTAATTATCTGGTATGGGCGGTTCTGGCTTGACACTATTGCAGTCAGATTTGTTGCCTAGACTGCCATCATTGGCTGTCTTTTCATCATGGCAATGTCGATGAAGAAGTTGGAGGTTATTGTAACTGTTATTCCCCCCTAGTGATTTAGGGGTGATGTGGTCTATCTCCATTAAATCCCCATCTCTTAAGAAGTGTCCACAGTGAGTACATTTCCCTTTTTGCTTTTTCAACAGTTTTGAAATTTCTGTTGGCATTTCGGGATGAGTCCCCATTCTTGAACTCCAATAAACTAGGTTTCCATCGTAGGGTGAGGCGTTCCCTTTGACCTTCACATAGCGTCGGATTTCCGTTTCTCTATGTTCGTACAACCTTAGAGGATTATTTTCTTCTCTGGTTGTGAAAGCCCAGTTATTGCCACCTATTGTGTGAAAGTGTCTTTTAGAAATCCACTTTCTTCCTTTGTTTCGATGGCGTTTTATCCCCCATTTGATGAGTTTATGCCCTAGGATGTGGGTTAATCTTTCAAAGATTTTCTGACTAACCACTGTTGAGAAGTAATTGCACCATCCTCTTATTACAGGGTTTAACCTTTTAATGAGTTCAGCTTGGTTGATTCCCTTGCTGGTGTTTATGATGCGTTTAAGTTCTCTATAGTGTCTTATTTGACTCTCTTTGTTAGGGGTTAGGCTCTTCTGGTTTCTGTGTGGAAACGAGGTCTATACTGATAGTTTATTCCGCCAAATAGCACTAAAAGTCTTGCCTGATAAGCATTTCACGATTCCATA
This sequence comes from Microcystis panniformis FACHB-1757, assembly GCF_001264245.1. Taxonomy (NCBI): domain Bacteria; kingdom Bacillati; phylum Cyanobacteriota; class Cyanophyceae; order Chroococcales; family Microcystaceae; genus Microcystis; species Microcystis panniformis. The sequence continues at coordinate 2,500,143 of NZ_CP011339.1, read as the reverse complement.
AGCAAAAATTATCACACAAAGTCGAGAAGAGCCGGGGTTATTATTGTTTTGAAACCAAGCAGATTACCTCTGACTTTTCCCGAGGTGTATTTACCGACGGGAAATTGTCTTATATTAAACCCTAGGGCTCTTCGGTTTGTGTTATGCAATGGACGGGGGTTATAAGGGATGGAACCCTTATAGAGAAAGGCATTTAGCGATTTTTGTCAATTGTTTTTTATCTAGAGCGAACTAATCAATTAAGTCTCTTGCCAGATAAGGATTTAGTCGATTTATGCCCCCCTATCGAACCATACCAAGTAACGAAGAACCAACCCTAGAAAGTCGAATCCAGCTTGTTCGCTTTCATGTTCTCTCAGTGTGTGGGCTATTCTTGTTTTACTTGGTTTTAACTCAAGTCCGATGTTTTGTAACCATCCCTCTATTTCCTTTTTGATTAGGAGAATAACCCCTAGGTTTTCATGTAGTACCACAAAATCGTCTGCATATCGGATTAAGGTCACTGATTTTATTTTGTCTCTAACACTCATTTGTGTCCCGTCTTTGCGTTTCATGTCAAATGAGGGTGCTAGATTCATAACCAATTCCTCTAACCCATGAAGTGCTATATTTGCCAATAATGGCGATAACACTCCGCCTTGCGGTGTACCTTCTGAGGTTGGGAATAACTGTTTGTCGTCTATGACTCCTGCTTTTAACCATGATTTGATTTGTTTCCTCATGGTTGGGTAGGTGTTAAGTTTTTCTAACAGTTTTTGATGGTCAATGCGGTCAAAGCATTTAGCTATATCTGCATCAAGAACATACTTTGCCTTTTTGTTAATGGCTTGGAATATCCCTGCTATAGCATCGTGACAAGAGCGTCCTACTCTAAATCCATAGCTGTTAGGCTCGAATTTGGCTTCCCACTCTGGTTCTAGTACCAGTTTAGCTAGTGCTTGTAAGGCACGGTCTTTCATGGTAGGTAAGTACCTAGGCAAAATTATTTACACATGACGATCATTGCCCCGTAAGGGTTTTAGCTCGATCGGGCAGGTAATTAATTTTGCATGACTACTTATTCCTAAAGGTCGTTTTTCGCCGTTGGGTTTGGGAATCCATACTCGGCGTGTGGGTTTGACCTTTGTTCCCAAGTTTAGTTCAGTCATTAGGGTTAACCGTTGTTTTGGGGTTAGAGATTTAACTCCATCCACACCTGCGGTTTTCTTTCCTTGATTGTCTTGGGTTACTCTACGCACCGCTAACGCTTTAGCACTGTAGGACTTTAACAATAATTTTTGGAGTCTGTGAACCTTCTTGACATCTCCACAACTAGACGCTCTGAAAATTCGTTTTTGTAACTTAAAAACCTGACGTTCAACCTTTTTCCAATTGATGTCTTGCCAAGTCTTCCATTTATCCATCTGTTGAACAGTGGTCATAACTTTTACATTACTACTTACAACTTTTCATTCCATGTAATCGTGAGTCCGTCTGCATATCCTATTCGTTACAAATAGGCGTTGGCTTTTGACTCAATCTTTCCCTACTATTACCTGCTGTATTGCAGAGTTTTCGTCTTAGCTGACTGCTCTTAGTTTTCGACCTTTACTAAAGAGTAATAATAGGGTTACTTCGTTCCTCATAACCTTTGGTTTGTTCCCTTTAGGATGTCATCTTTTTACCGAGTTTTTGGGTAACGCTTGGTATATCGGCTCTTCTAGGTTCTGTGTGAGCATGGTATAATAGTAACATAGAACAGGAGGTGGGTTATGTGGATAAATTTTGATCAACTCCTCGATTTACCAAATGCAACAGTGGTCAATTATCAAAAAATTGCTCAGACAATTTTCCTAAAGCTTGCTCTTTTAAATGAAACAATTGAATGTCCGAATTGCCATCAAACCTTAGACAGAATCAATCAGACAGAGTATAATCTAGTCAGAGACTTGTCAATATTAGGTAATCCAGTATATTTAGAAGTACCACGCCGTCAGTTTCATTGTCAAAAGTGCCAAAAGTATATCAGCGAAAGACTGAGTTTTATGAGATTAAGACAGCATCATACAATTCGCTATGAATCGATGATTTATGAGAGAGTAAAAAATTGTAGCATCGAAGAAATAAGTCGAGAAGAAGGGTTAGGATGGTCAGAAGTTGAGTTAATATTTAATCACTGTGCTAAAGAACTAGAAAAGGAAGAGTGGGAAGCACCAGAACGAATAAGCTTAGATGAATTTAGTAACTTAAAAGGACATAAAGATTTCATCACAACGGTCGTAGATATGGACAAGAAAATTTTACTAGATGTGATTAAAGGACATAAGCAAGAAGAATTAATGGAAGCCTTAAAAGCACAGCCAGACGCAGTTCGGGAGAAAGTGAAAGAAGTGAGCGTCGATATGTGGTCAGGATTTACAGCAGTGATCAAGGAATTATTTCCCAATGCTAAAATCATCTATGACCGTTTTCATGTAATGGCTATCATCAATGACGAGCTTAATAAATTGAGAAAGTTAATGGGGGTGCATGAAAAAGGATTACCTCATTTATTATGGAAGAATAAAGAGGACTTAAAGGACGAGCAAAAACAACAACTAGAAGTTATTCTGAAAGAACATCCATGCTTAGGAATAGCCGGGGAAATGAAAGAAGAAATTAGACAAATTTATCAAAGTAGTAGAACGTTCAGAGGTGCTGAGAGAAAATTGGAAAAATGGATAAGAATAGGCGGGATATTATATGAAAGTAGTGCCAGGATGATCCAGAAGCATTTGCCAGGTATTTGTAATTACTTTGAAAATCAGACAACCAACGGATTAATTGAGGGAATGAATACCAAAATAAAGCTTATTAAAAGAATGAGTTATGGATTTACCAATTTTGAACATCTTCGACTTAAGCTGTTTGCTTGCTTTAATTCATAACAAAAATTAACACACGAAAACCAGAAGAGCCTCCTGACGAGCTTTGCGAGAAGCAAAACAGGGAAAAGGGTCAACAGAAAATAAGTGGTCAAGTCGCAAGAAGGGACGCGCCTTATGAACAACTCCCGCCAGCCAACGTAAACCAATTTTCAAATAACTCAAACCACGCCGAAAATGAGCATCAACCTGACGGCGAGAGCCAGATTGTTGAACCGCCATGCCAGTTAAAGTAGCAAAGAGAATAGAAATGGCAACAATGAGATAGAGACGTTCTAAACAAGCAGCAGAGCGAACACGAGAATGTTCCCAGTCAAAAACGCCCGATTTACTGCCCTTGAAAGAGATGTTCAATGGGAAAACGAAGACCATACTGCCAGAAGGTGTCAAGGGTAGGAGGTTCATCGCTCAGAATTGCCTAATTATCCTTAACCCCTGGAACAGAGGCTAAAGCAAGATGAGCAGTGATTCTAGCCTCCTGCCAGACTTGAACGTTGCGATCAAAGCAGGCTTGCCGCTTGGGAGGATAGAGTTCTCTGACCTCATAGCCAAAACCCCGACGGCGAACACCGTAAATGAGGGTATCGCAAGGTAAGCGAAGACACCAATGCCAAGTATTTTTCCTGAGCCATTGAATTAATTGCTGATTGGCAAAGCCTCGGTCGGCTAACAGCATGACATTCTCAAAGCCCTGAAGATAGCCTTTGGCTCTGTCCAACAAGGGTTCGTATTTCTCAAAAGCTAGGCTGGCACTACCATGTTCTAATCCCATCCACATCAAGGGGACGGCTCTCCCCCCGCAGACCACCGCTAGATAGACAAAGCAGTATTGATTCCACAACAGAGTGGTATCTATTGCTAGATACAGTCTTTCCCCCTTCTCCTTCCAAGTCTCGATGGCTTTCAATATTAAGGGGATGTATATCTTTTCCACCGCTACTCTTCCATTCTGGCAAAAGCGATTCCACCGTCTCTGATAACTATTGGCTTGTTCGGCTCTGCTTTGTACAAAGGGTTCCCATCTGGCTTGATTGAGACTTTGACTACTGAGTAGGGCTGTCACCATCCAACTGAGGACGGTTAAATGTCTTTTATCCACAAATCGGCTTCCTTGTTCTATACTTTAGACGTTCATAATCTGAGATTTATTAAACTTCTGAAATCGTAGAGTCAGCAAGGAATCCAGTTCTTTTTTATGTTTCAAATGGGCATCATTCAAACATTCATAAATGGCTGAAGAAAAGTCAGAAAAGTTTTCATAATATTTACCATATAAACATTTCTTTTTGACCAATTTCCACAGCCTTTCAATTAAATTTAGATTAGGTGAATAAGACGGCAGATAGAGCAGTTCTATTGACAAAGAAAGAGCTAATTCTTCAACAATTTTACATTTTTGATAGCGGGCATTATCTAAGACTAGAGTGATGGGAATCATTAGTCCTAAAGCAGCTATTTTTGACCGGAGTTCACAGACTTGAGTTGCCGTAATATAAGTTTCATATGTTACCAGAATAACTTCATGAGTTATTGCATTTAATGCTCCTAAAACATTGAAGCGTTTACGCCCGCTCGGTGACTTAACAAAAAGTCTCTCAAAACACCAAACAAAACCGAGAAATGCTCCCATGACGAAGTGAGCGGCATCAACAAAAAAAACAGCCCTTTTTCCTTCTTTTGCCTCATTTAGTCTGGGTTCTAGCTTTTTTTCTTTGTAGTCCTCTTGTTCATCTGGGTCAGCTTTAGAAGGAAGAGAACCTACTTTTAAACATTTCATTCCCATTGATTTTAAAAATTTTCTCACTTGGGTAGGACTTCGTTTTATTCCCGTCAATTCTTCTATCCTATATACAGCTTCATTTATTGTGGCTGGTGGATTTTTCTCGAAGTATTTTTTGAGGGTTTCTTTTTGAGACTCTAATTCACTTTTAGGGCGATAGAAGTTGATTTCTTTTAATTTTTCTATTCCGCCCTCTTGATAATCTCGAAGATAGGTTAATAAGGTATTTGGCGAGATTCCTGCTAACTGACAAATTTTTTGGTGCGGTATCTTTTGGCTTTTTAACCAGAGAACTTCCATCTTCAGTTGAACCCGGGGATGGGGATGATGAAATCTTTCATAATACAGTGAGTTCTTTTCTTCTTCCGTGAATTCTAGGTTAATCATGTTTTTAATGAGTGCTTTGCTTCTAATTATGACTCTTAAACTATATTATTGTCCTTGAGTAAAAAATGCAAGTTGTAGCCGTGCAAAGTATAGATAGGAATAAACTTGGGAGAAGATTCTGTTCTCGGTTTTCATCTTGTAGGGATTCTTGCTTTTTCCCTATCTACCCAGATATTTTTCTTTTTGGCAACCCTTGTCTTGTCAGGTTTTGACCCACTTGTGTCCGTCAGTCAGCCATACTGCCAGAAGGTGTCAAGGGTAGGAGGTTCATCGCTCAGAATTGCCCAATTATCCTTAACCCCTGGAACAGAGGCTAAAGCAAGATGAGCAGTGATTCTAGCCTCCTGCCAGACTTGAACGTTGCGATCAAAGCAGGCTTGCCGTTTGGGAGGATAGAGTTCTCTGACCTCATAGCCAAAACCCCGACGGCGAACACCGTAAATGAGGGTATCGCAAGGTAAGCGAAGACACCAATGCCAAGTATTTTTCCTGAGCCATTGAATTAATTGCTGATTGGCAAAGCCTCGGTCGGCTAACAGCATGACATTCTCAAAGCCCTGAAGATAGCCTTTGGCTCTGTCCAACAAGGGTTCGTATTTCTCAAAAGCTAGGCTGGCACTACCATGTTCTAATCCCATCCACATCAAGGGGACGGCTCTCCCCCCGCAGACCACCGCTAGATAGACAAAGCAGTATTGATTCCACAACAGAGTGGTATCTATTGCTAGATACAGTCTTTCCCCCTTCTCCTTCCAAGTCTCGATGGCTTTCAATATTAACCCACATTCCGCACCCTAAGTGTCACAACGTCTCAAAAGAGGAAGATGCCTGAGTCAAAATACTTATCTAGAGGAGTGAGTTGGCGGCAAGCTGCCGGCAACTAAGCCGAAAATTCCAGGGTTCCCCCAGTCATTCGCAATAAACAGTGCTTATTGAGAATGACTAGGCAATCAGACTTAACATCTAGGGGGAGATGTTCCAGTTGCTCGCTTTGTTTTGTCACCCCTGGAAGTCAATCCATCTGGTCAAGATAAGAGATAATATTCCTGGCAAGGTTTGGGAAAAAATCTCAAAATGTTGCGCCTCTCATCCGTTAAGTTGCTAATCTTTTGATTGTCTTGAATACGTAGGAGATGAATCCCTTGAAAGTTCTGAAATATCCAGCGTAATGTTGGTCGGTCAGTTAACTTACCCAACTGATTTTTCAGTCCCGTCTCCTGCTGTTTTAAATTCAGGCGAAGTTGTCTTTGGCCAATAGTATAAACCAACAGGCACGAGCAACGTGAGCAGGGCCATGACCTCGATTCTATGGGGAGATTTGAGAAAGACACTGTGGGCAAAAAAGCCGGGGTCTTTGAGAAAAGAAAATCCTCTTTCTGGAGCTTGTTGCCCCTTATATTTTTTGAGTATATCCTCACTGCTTAATCGTTTTTTCTCCAAATCGTTAGTTGCTAAAATGAATCGTCCTGCTCGTTTCTTTAGCCTCTCAATCGCTGGCAAATTCAACTCTAATTCGGCTTGAACTTGATAGCTTTGAGAGGGTAAATCGTCTTTTGATTTGAGTTTTGACTGCTCTCGTCTCAGGCGGAATGAGATTGACTTTAATCTCCGTTAACTGATGATATTTTAAGGAGTCAGATAATCCTTTGGCTATCGCCAACGCCACCGCTCTATTCTCAAATTCTCTTCGGGATAGTTGCCGGATTTTTTCTTGGGCAGAATTCTTTTCCTGCTCGATTTTTTTCTCTAATTTTTTCAAGTCTGATTCTTGTCTAGCTTGACTTTCAACTAGCAACCATCTTTGTTCTATTCCCCCATAGTTAGAGCTTGTTTCCCGCCAGGAATAACCTGGTATTTCTGAATCGGTTAACTCTTTTTCTGAGATGCTATCGACTAACTCTTGAGCCTCTTTAATGCTGAAGGGGACTCGAGACAACCAACGCATTTCTTTCATTAGTTTTAAATTCTCTTTGCTATAGAGGGCGCTATCGCCGACTATTAAACTGTCAAAGTCAACTTGTTTTTGAAATTCTCGGGCGATTTGACCAAAAACCGCTTTGTCTGCTTCATTTCCGTCCCCTACTTTCAGGAATAAAGGTACATCTCCATCCCCACTTACGATTAAGTCAATCATAAATTGTTTTAAGTCAGGTCGTCGGTCGCGGGAGTATCCGTGGGTAATTTTTATTGGCTGTTGTCTGGTTTCAATTTCTTCTCCCACTGCTCCTGATTTCAGGATTTCTACTGTTGGGTATTCCTTGTTATATTCTCCTTCTACTGATAGAGAAGTCGAATCTAAATGGGAGTTCTCGGTTGCTACACCAAATTTTTTCACGGCTGCTAAACTAATGAGTAGGAAAATCCCCGAAACATCCAGTTGATAAAGTTTGTCCATCACTCGACCAATTTTATCATCATTCAGGTGTTTTGCTTCGATGCCTTCTCCCAGCAGATGTTCGGTTGCTTTATCTTCAAAAAATTGAGGAAATAAATACAAGGCCCGGGAGACAAATCCCAATCCGTTCAGGATAATTGCTTTCACGACTTGCCCCGCTGTGACAATTTCTCCTCGCTCAATTGAGACTTGTTCGTTGATAATTTCAACGATTCCTATTTCATCGATAATTCCGGCTACTAATCCCAGATGGTCTAGATTTTTGACTTCAATTTCTGTTGATTGATTCATGGTCGAACAGCCCACTGCCTAAGTTTTCCAACAATTCCTATTTTTTCATAATTAGGGGTCTCAATATCCCCCTAACGGCTCTTCTAGGTTCTGTGTGAGCATGGTATAATAGTAACACAGAACAGGAGGTGGGTTATGTGGATAAATTTTGATCAACTCCTCGATTTACCAAATGTAACAGTGGTCAATTATCAAAAAATTGCTCAGACAATTTTCCTAAAGCTTGCTCTTTTAAATGAAACAATTGAATGTCCGAATTGCCATCAAACCTTAGACAGAATCAATCAGACAGAGTATAATCTAGTCAGAGACTTGTCAATATTAGGTAATCCAGTATATTTAGAAGTACCACGCCGTCAGTTTCATTGTCAAAAGTGCCAAAAGTATATCAGCGAAAGACTGAGTTTTATGAGATTAAGACAGCATCATACAATTCGCTATGAATCGATGATTTATGAGAGAGTAAAAAATTGTAGCATCGAAGAAATAAGTCGAGAAGAAGGGTTAGGATGGTCAGAAGTTGAGTTAATATTTAATCACTGTGCTAAAGAACTAGAAAAGGAAGAGTGGGAAGCACCAGAACGAATAAGCTTAGATGAATTTAGTAACTTAAAAGGACATAAAGATTTCATCACAACGGTCGTAGATATGGACAAGAAAATTTTACTAGATGTGATTAAAGGACATAAGCAAGAAGAATTAATGGAAGCCTTAAAAGCACAGCCAGACGCAGTTCGGGAGAAAGTGAAAGAAGTGAGCGTCGATATGTGGTCAGGATTTACAGCAGTGATCAAGGAATTATTTCCCAATGCTAAAATCATCTATGACCGTTTTCATGTAATGGCTATCATCAATGACGAGCTTAATAAATTGAGAAAGTTAATGGGGGTGCATGAAAAAGGATTACCTCATTTATTATGGAAGAATAAAGAGGACTTAAAGGACGAGCAAAAACAACAACTAGAAGTTATTCTGAAAGAACATCCATGCTTAGGAATAGCCTGGGAAATGAAAGAAGAAATTAGACAAATTTATCAAAGTAGTAGAACGTTCAGAGGTGCTGAGAGAAAATTGGAAAAATGGATAAGAATAGGCGGGATATTATATGAAAGTAGTGCCAGGATGATCCAGAAGCATTTGCCAGGTATTTGTAATTACTTTGAAAATCAGACAACCAACGGATTAATTGAGGGAATGAATACCAAAATAAAGCTTATTAAAAGAATGAGTTATGGATTTACCAATTTTGAACATCTTCGACTTAAGCTGTTTGCTTGCTTTAATTCATAACAAAAATTAACACACGAAAACCAGAAGAGCCCCCTAACGGCCACCGAGAAAACCTTCACCAGATAAGTATTTTTACTCAAGTCTCTGGAGGGGGACAGCTTATGTGACAGTTGAGGGTGCGGAATGTGGGATATTAAGGGGATGTATATCTTTTCCACCGCTACTCTTCCATTCTGGCAAAAGCGATTCCACCGTCTCTGATAACTATTGGCTTGTTCGGCTCTGCTTTGTACAAAGGGTTCCCATCTGGCTTGATTGAGACTTTGACTACTGAGTAGGGCTGTCACCATCCAACTGAGGACGGTTAAATGTCTTTTATCCACAAATCGGCTTCCTTGTTCTAGATAGGAATAAACTTGGGAGAAGATTCTGTTCTCGGTTTTCATCTTGTAGGGATTCTTGCTTTTTCCCTATCTACCCAGATATTTTTCTTTTTGGCAACCCTTGTCTTGTCAGGTTTTGACCCACTTGTGTCCGTCAGTCAGTTCTAAATCTTCATCGTAATTTAACCAAAGTTTAATTATCCAAGAGAAGATATTGATAAAAATAGCAATCATAAAAAGCAAATCCCCAACATTTATCAAGCAATTATTTTTATTAGTAAATATTCTACACGACTCAGTCCAGATAAGCAAGATGGCTTACCACTACTACCGAATCACTACCTCTAGTTGATTCCAATGGATTCCACTGCCACCAGCGAGCAAGCGATAATCATTGCGCTCCTCAATTGAGCCATGCAGGAGCCGAGGATACCATGCCAGGGGAACAGATATAGTGCGCCCATCAGACAAATCTACACTGAGTGTGTCATCTGTGATGGCGGCTCTTCTGGTTTCTGTGTGGAAACGAGGTCTATACTGATGGTTTCTTCGTCAAAATAGCCCTAAAAGTCTTGCCCGATAAGCATTTCACAATTCCATAAGCAAAAATTATCACACAAAGTCGAGAAGAGCCTGATGGCCAATTGCTGAATTGCCAATGTTTCAAATACTTCATTCGTTAAAAAAGTCATTCCAGCCTGCTAGTAATTGTTCTTGGTTTTCTTGAACAAGTTTTTGAATGCGGTTAATTTCGGTGCGGTTAAATCCTTGGTTACTCTGAAGACGAACCGGCTGAAGCCAGAATTTAGCGATCTCTCGATCTCGTTCAACATGGATGTGAGGTGGCTCATTGCGATCGCCTGCGTATCAAAAGAATCGATATGGGCCAACGGTCAACAGCGTGGGCATTCAAAAGTTTTGCTCTAAACATCTCAAACATAGCTGAATGCCTCGCTGACTGTCAATCTGTGAATATGCTCGTGTAGGCCAAAGGCTATTTAAGGTTAAGAACAATACAAGATTAGCGTTCGCAGTTTAGTTCCGAAGGTGTTGGATTTCTGGCGTTGCTTAATCAAGGTATGAATGCTAATTTTGCATATATCAAAAAGTCAGTTTGAGCCTGAGTTTTAAAAAATGTAGATGCAATGATTCATACCCAAAGTCAGCAACGCCGGATTTCTTTTCGTCAACCCAAGCTACAAGATCAGCGATCTGCTACCCAGTGCTTTCGGTATCGCATTTAGACTTACAGCTTCAATTAATGTGCATGGTGCGTTCCCCAAAAATCGATCGGTGGAGCAGTAGGAGTCACATTAGGGAACGCACCCTACAAGAGCGGCGTGCTGCTACGCAGTGCCTTCGGCATCGCACTGGCTACGAAGTAAAAACAGTTCGGCAAATGACAAGTTCAGCGGATTGGTTGGCAATAGTTTATTTCTGGATCGGACAAATCTCAAAAGCTAATTCGTTTCGATAAAAGCACACATTAAATTCTGCAAAAAAGTTCATGTGACCTAAAATTACTGGTACATCTGTTGATTGAGTCCACGCAAAGGCAAGTAAAACAGGAGCAAAATGTGCAACTGTCCCAGTCAAAACCAGCCCTCGTGACTCACTATGGACAAGGTTTCCACTTAAGGGAATTTGAATAGTTTGATTTTCCCAGACCGCCCCTAACTGTAATCCGATTTCGTAGGGTAAGACATTAACACTAGCACCCGTATCCAATAAAGCCATAACCTCTATTGACTGTTTTCCATCAGTTAAGGTTAGCGGCAAGTATGGCAAGATGCTAGACCGACCAGAACTGTCAGTCCGTTCTGTAAAAGAAAAGCGATGACCGTCAAGCATTTGATACTCCCTTTGCCGACACCAAAAGCTCAGACAAAGCGTGAACAGCTTGATGATCTGCTTGAGGCGACCAGACAACCGCGTTAGTAACCGCTAGTTGCTTGATCAGCATATTTTCATTATGCTCATTACTTGCAGTGTCTAGGCTACATCCTTCCTCTTTGGCTACTGCAAGCAAAAGATAGTGAATAAGCCTGAGCTTGTCTTGATGCGTTAGTTGACTGACAGTTGGCAGGAGTTCGATAAGGGACATATTAAACATCTGGTGTTGCTATCTAATTTGGATCATAGCATCTTCCTAAATCTACCTCTCCCATCAAGGAATACAGCTTCAATAAATGTGCATGGTGCGTTCCCCAAAAATTGATCGGTGGAGCAGTAGGAGTCACATTAGGGAACGCACCCTACGGCTGCGTTGTTAGACCGCGCCTCACCGAATCTCTTCTAGCACTGGCTCATAAGGCTTCAATCTTGACCTTACCGCCCTCAATGTTATCGACCTGCAACCGATATCTGTAAAGCAGCGCCATTCCTAGTAGAGGCTCTGTTTCTGATTCTGCAATATCAATCTCTTGGTACTGCCCATCCCATATCACAGTCCCAGTGTACAGATCAAAATAAGTTTCACTGCCATCACCCAGCGTGACAAAATCAGAACCACTCCAAGGTAAATTTAATGTAGCGATGATTGTAGAGGGCAAAGATAAAAATCCATTGAACCCGGTATCAATCACCGCGTCAACCGCTTGCAGTTGCCGATTTGAGTTTCCGACTACAATCCTTAGCGTGGCTTCACGCCGCAAATTTACAACACCTTCCATCATGGATTTTTCTTCAAACTCCGTGCCCCGAAATGATAAACAGCGCGATGTCCGATACGAATGATCCAAGGTTGGGCATCGGGGTGACGTTCAAAGAGCCGATTAGTTGCAGGCACAACGTTTTCATCGACTTCAAACTCTCCAGTTTCAATGTCGATCGCTACAATCTTACCTTCATTACCGGCTTCGACTTGCTGCCGAATGCCAGATTCGTAGAGTTTTTGCCCTCGCTCGGCTAACTCATCTTTGGGATAACGCCGTTGACGAACTGCCATAGGGTTGACCTCAACTCAGTATTTTGCCTTAATTATACTCTGATTTATTCTAACGAAGTGCTCCCGCTCTACTACTGATGAGCCGCCTCATCGGAAGCCCCCCAGTGGTGCACTTCAAATTTGAATCGGCGCTTCAATTAATGTGCATGGTACGTTCCCCAAAAATCGATCGCTGGAGCAGTAGGAGTCACATGAGGGAACGTACCCTACAAGATCGGCGATCGCACCGTTAAGTCTCTCATTCTAATTTTGTCTTCTTCAATAACTGTAAAGTGTCCATACCAGTCATCCCGTAATGAGATAACCTTGGCAACTTTCTCAGCGACTACAGGGAGCATCTCACCTTTGCAATGAGCATAAATACTTAGTGGAAAAATAGGCTTTTCGAGGGTAATTCTTGTTTTAATTCTCCATGTACGCAGTCTTTAAAAGCCTCTATTTCGTTCCAAGACACGATTAAGAGTGGCTTTTAGGCTAAGTATAATTACTCATTGCGTAAATGAGATGCTCCCGCGACTACAGATGCAGAAGGTACTCTTATTCTAAACAAAATAATACCAACACTGGCCGGCAACCTTGAACGAAAGGCGAGTTCTCCAAAATCTTTATCAAATGTCAAGAGAATACGATTTTCTGCTTGGGCGCGACTTAAAACTTCACAGTCCGAGATTCCGGGGGATTCCACCCTAATCCACAGGACATCATGGCCATTTTGTCGTAGGGCTTCAACCCCATCAAGGGGGAAATTTTCGTTCGCTAGAAAACGCATCAGTTAAGCAGCAATAGCATAGACTTTCTCAGATTTGAGCATTACACTAGCATAGCTAAGACAAGCTTGAATATCTTCTACTGTAATACCTGGGTAGTTTCGCAGAATTTCATCAATACTCCAACCTTGGGCGAGAAGATCGATGATAAATTCAACCGCAATCCTTGTTCCTTTAATGATAGGTTTTCCCACCAAAATATCGGGATTTAGTGTAATTCGAGTTTCCCAGTCCATAGCTACATCATTGAAAGTGTTTTCAAAAAGGTCAAGGCTGCGTCGGACGCACCCTATATCTCGTTTTATTATAACAGGATTTGGTATCACAACTTCAATAAATGTGCATGGTGCGTTCCCCAAAAATCGATCGGTGGAGCAATAGGAGTCACATTAAGGAACGCACCCTACAATATTGGCGATCGCACTTGCGTTAGCGATCGCACTTGCTAACGACAGATTTTTTTTCTAAATGATATACGAATTTCATTCAAAAGCTCCTCATATTCATGTTTATATCGCAGATTACGGTCAATTTGTTCTTCTGCTATATCTGGGACTACAAACCGCAGATCTCCTTCTGAACGTATCTCTAAAAGTCGAATTTTTCCGAGTCTAAATTCACCAAATATTTTTAAAATATTTTTAAGTTTTTCATAGTCTATTTCATCAAAAAAGATTGCGCTTTCTTCAACTTTTTCGAGCGTTGCTCTTAGTTGGCTAGAAAAAGTCAAAACATTCTCATGAGTTGCTTGTTTCCACAAATCATTTCCAGCCAAACGTAATAGCTGAAGTATTCTCCACATATCCCAATATGATCGAAACTCGGCTGTAGCATAATCATTTAACTGTGGAGATGAAATATTTAGCTGATTTCGGAAATACTCAAGTTGCTCTCCTAATGGTACTGAGCCATTGAAGATTGCTATGTTACCACCAGCGCTCAATGCTCTTGCGTCTATCACTCCTGCTTCTGATGAACCGCTTTTATTTGTGGGGGGCTGATTGAAATGGCTATTTGAGCTTGTAAGTGAGATGTCACCTCTGGCTCTAATATCTTCTGCATCAATACCTTGTCCAGTTCTCTCATCTGCCACAAATCGCCCTTTTCGGCTTCTTATACCTTTAGCTTTGATGCCACCTTTCTGCTCTGAAGCGTTTGTATTTCCTGTCTTGAGACTTAGCCAATACCCAATTAACAGACCAAAAACCGCGAATGCGATCATCCATAAAATCATTTGATCATTAAATTTTTCACCAATAGTTCGTTGCTGAATAGCCGCTGCAATCAAATTGAAAATGACATTGACGATAGCACCAACAAAAAGACCAAGAACTGGGTATATGTACTTTCTTTGCATAAACCAATATCGCAACTTTCAAAAGCGTGTTAGCCAGATTAGCTTACTGCAAACAATCTCCTTTTAAGGAAACTTATCACAGAATCCTTCTAGGAATCTAGCAAAGATTCTTGTATCTGCCTGCACTTTGTCACAAAATTTCACTATTATTTCGGGTAAGGTACGGTAAATCCCTTGATAGATTCAATCGGGACTAACTTCTGTGAAAACCGCTATAGATCTCCTGCAAAAATCAAAAATCTGACCTTAAGTGAGGAGAATCCCAGACAGGAGGGGAAAAAAGACAGGAAAATTTAGTACAAAAGCTCTGCTCTCCCTGCTCTGGCGCTCCCTAGCTTACCAGAGGTCGATTGCGACGACAATTATCACAATGACCACAGCGAAAATTATCGGCATTTTCCTGAAAACCAAAGGCATTTAAGAGAAAGTGCCAACGACAGCGACGGGTATAGAGGTAGGGAAATATCTCATTTCTGGGTTTAAAAGTCATCTTGGCGGAATTATGGCGATAAATAAGCCGATAATGAAAAGGATCGAGCCATTCTAGGCGATCAAGACTGTGTAAAAGGGAGAGAATGAGCGCACCATCGGGAAATTCGGCACTAATCGCCTCTAATTTGCCCTCTAGGGGAATTTGGGCTAAAATTTGCCAAGCTTGTCGGTATTGGCGTTCCTGTTGGGAGTTAAAGAATTTTTGCTGGTTTTTATCGCTATTATCTAACCATCCCGTCGGTTCACTAATTAAGGTGAGAGCCTGCATTTTACCCCCATCGCGACCACCGCGGCCGATTTCCTGTAGGTATTCCGATAGTAAAGCCGGGGGTTGGTAGTGGACAACCCAACGCACATCGGGTTTATTGATACCCATGCCAAAAGCTGAGGTACAGACAACAAAAGTTAAATCCCCCCGCAGCCAATTTTGTTCTATTTCCCGACGCTGAAAGGGCGATAAACCGGCATGATAGGCACTGGTGCGATAGTGGAGAGATTGCAACCATGCCGCTAAATTTTCACTATGGCGACGGGAACGAGTATAGATCAGGCCGGATTGTCGAGGTTGACCGGTGAGGAAGTTTAATAGTTGATGACGACGACAACCGGGGCTAATACATATTTTGGTGCTTAAGTCAAGGTTTTGACGGTAAGGATTTATTAAGAAAAGCTGCGGTTTTTCTAGTTGTAAGACGCAGGTGAGAGTCTCACGGGTGGCGGGGTTAGCGGTGGCGGTAAAAGCAGCGATCGCTATTTGGCTGCCGGCCGGTTTTGATTGCAGAAGAGCGGGACGGACGGCACCGAGACGACGGTAGGCAGGACGAAAATTATCGCCCCACTGGGTTAAACAATGGGCCTCGTCGAGGATGAGAGCGTTAATTTTAACGTGGGGAAGGGTTAATTTTGACCAGAGGGGCGGACTTAAGAGGGTTTCTGGGGAAAGATAGAGAAGTCGCAGGGTTTGATCTGCGATCGCTGCTAAGGTTTTCTTTCTCTGTTGTCGGGGGATTTCGTTATGAATCAGGGCAACGGGTAGTTTTTTGGCTAATAATTCCTCCACCTGATTTTCCATTAGGGCAACCAGGGGAGAAATCACTAGGGTTAAGCCGGTTTTTAATAAAGCGGGCAGTTGAAAACAGATAGATTTACCGAATCCCGTGGGCACGACAATTAGGGCATCTTGTGCCGCTAGAATTGTCTCGATAATCTGCTGTTGGGGAAAGCGAAAGCTATCATAGCCCCAAATTTTCTGAAAAATAGTCTGGATGCTTTCGGTATCTTGGGAAGACATGGGTTAACTGCTGGGGAAGTGGGGAATTGGGGAAGTGGGGAATTGGGGAATTGGGGAGGTGGGGAAGTGGGGAAGTGGGGAGGTGGGGAAGTGGGGAAGTGGGGAAATGGGGAAATTGAACTAAAACCCTAACACCCCAAAACCCCCCGCAACGCGCACGCAGTGACCACTTTGACTATTCCGGAAGGGTAACAATTTTTCCCATAATTGAATTTTTTTTGCACTTTTTTAATAATCTGTTACACTTATAGCGATCAATCTTTGTCTGGGGAATTACTGATGACTGAACCTGTTAGCACCACTGACCCCGCAGTAGAAACCGCCACCGAAGCGCAACCCAGTTACGTCAAGCTGGCGATGCGGAATATGGTCAAGAAAAAAGGCGTCTCGTTAAAACACTTTTTTTTGACCACGGCAGCCTTACTGGCCTTTTTTGTCGGTATTTCCTATCTGACGCGTCCCTAGGGTGAAATCTGGTGAGTGAGACTTTGCCCCTACTGGTGGATTTATGCCTACAGGATAATTATTTTGATCCCGGAAATAGTCCTGTGGATGGGGAAACTTGGCACTATTGGTTGGAGACATGGTTAGGCTATCTATCGGATTATCTCCCCGTTGCCGCCGGTTATGAACTAAGTTTGCGTTTAACAGACGATCGAGAAATTCAGGACTATAATTGCCAATATCGCCACAAAGATCAACCGACGGATGTTCTCGCTTTTGCCGCTCTGGAAGTGGATTTACCAGTGGATGAGGGCATTTTAGAGACAGAACCTTTATATTTGGGGGATATTATCATCTCTGTCCAGACAGCACAACAACAGGCTTTAACACAAAATCATTCTTTGGCGCGAGAATTGGCCTGGTTAACTGCCCACGCTTGTTTACATCTCTTGGGTTGGGATCATCCCGATGAAACAAGTCTCTTGGAAATGCTATCTTTACAGGAAACTTTGTTAAAAACCGTCGAAATGCCGATACATAGTTAGTTATTTTTGTCAAGCATTATTGAGGAATATGAAGACAAATTATCATCAAGCCAACCAATCTGCCAGCATACCTAATCCCTATCTCAACAATAATTTTATCCCTCGATCGGGACAGGTGAGTGAGGGCAACAATCCCAGTCAAAGAGAATACGCTTGGCAAGTCGCCTCGAATCTGTTAGTCAGTTTTCGCTACGCTTGGGCCGGAGTCCGTTATGCTTTTGTTAGTCAAAGAAATTTTCGCATTCACACCCTGATTACCCTAGTAGCGGTTAGTTGGGGCTTATTTTTGCGGGTTGATGCCATGGAAATGGCGATTGTCACCCTTACCTGCGCTCTGGTGATGGTCTTAGAATTAATTAACACTGCCCTAGAATCAGTGGTAGATCTGACGGTGGGGCAATCCTACCATGATTTAGCCAAAATAGCGAAAGATTGTGCCGCTGGTGCCGTTTTAATCGCCTCGATCGCCGCTTTACTCGTAGCGGCTTTTATTTTTATTCCCCATTTATTAGCTTAAGCGGGAAACTTTTTTCAGTGTTGCCAAAGGCACGGCGTAGCCGTCCAGTAAACGGTAAACTGAAAACTCAAATCTGATCACTGATCATCTGTACTGATTTTAAAACGCGTAGGGGAAAATTAAGTACAAATGATCGAACTTTCTTTCCCTGCTGCCAACTCTGGCACTGCGGTGCAGTCTTAACCAGTAATTTAGATAGGGTTTGCGGCAAAAAGTACGGGCGAAGCATTCGGATAGAAAATCTCCGGTTTCACCGATAGGTTATTGCCCGAATGCTTCGCCCCTACAGGACACGGGCCGATGAAGATGCAAGGTTTTGAACCACGATTCTTTCAAAATCTTGCACCTGTTTCGCAAGAAAAGCCACAAAACCCTTACCTTGCCTACATTTCACATTTATTCAGCAAACTCTAGATAGTCAACAGCTTAACTGATCACTGATTCGGTATAAGGGTACTCGACAGCTTTTAGCCGATAAATTTAACTTTTCTTAACCTAAGCCTAAACTGGTGAGGGGAGAGGGTTTAGCTATATATAAAAAATTGTCATCCTCGATACAGCAAAAAATCTCTTTTGTCCCCCTATAGGTTAGACTATAGTTATTGATAAGACTTCTTTTGTAGATCTTGCAGGAAATCTCCCATGAGTGCCATAACTTTCTCCACCGCTCCCACCGCTTACTCTATCAGGATGATTAAGGACGAAGTCCGTCAGATGGTAGAACAGGGGGTAGTGAGCAGACACCAACCGATCTACACCCTCTGTCAGTTCATTCCCCCCGGGAGTGGGTTTGTGTTGAATGTGAACTAGAACGGTGTGACTACCTTCTCAGAGATCAAATTGGTGACTTAATCGCCTCGGAATCTTGGGATAATGACTAAACTCCCGTTTGCCGATCTGGGTAAAAATCGGACCAATCAGAAATTTATCAGCCTTGTCCACTCTATATAACTATTATAATTCAGCCCCGGTTAATTCTGGGGCTGAAACTATGGGGACAGGAAGGGGATAATTGTTAATAAAAAAGAATTTTTGGCAAGATTTAGCCAAGTTAGTTCACAAGTTACCCATTGCCAAGGGACGCTATCTCTAACATCCCCAAGTTTTCCCTAACTTAAAATCAGTAGTTGGCGCTGTTGTAAAGAACGCACACCAGTTAATCCTAAACCAACTTGAGCATCGATTGCTCCCACGCTTAAACGACCATCACAAGCTTGTAGAAAAGCAAATTCTCTCTCCGAGAGATTAACCGGCCGATAATCGTAATCTAGAACACTTGCACTAGGCCAACCGTAAAGACAGGGATGAACTTCGGCCACTGCATTCTCTAGGACTTGATCCTCTGACCAATCAGCAGTCAAAATCGGTGGTTTAGCGAGGAAAAATTCATAGTGGGTGATTTCTGGGTCTAATAATTCCGTCAAGCGATAACGTTCCCTTTCCCCTAAATTTTGCGCTCTAGCCATCAATTCGGGGGATTTACCCAATAAACGCTCTAATTGCCAGTAGGAAGGGTTAGAAAAGCCAATAAAGGCTAATCCTGACGCATCAATCAGTTGAAAGAGGGTATCGATATTATAGTCCACTTCCCGGGGGTGAACGTACATATCAGCGAAGGATTCATCGCGATGATTTTCCATTGACCAACGCTCTTTTTCCCGTTTCAAAATGCGATTATTTTCCGGTAGTGAAGCAAAAATCTCTCGGCCGACAGCGACCCCATCTTTATAATCCCCGCGCCGGTCTCCCTGTAAAAGTGCGATCGCAGATTGCATTAACTGGATTTCCCAGCGGCCCAATTGTGCATAGACGAAAATGTGCAGCAGACCACCGGGGGCCAGCTTTTGCGCGAGGGATTGAATCCCTTTAATCGGGTCCGGGAGATGGTGCAGCACCCCGACGCAGTTAATTAAATCAAATTCTCCGGGGAGATTAGTGGCGGATTCAAGGGTTAAATGGTGAAAAGCCAGAGAACCTCGGTGTTTTAGTGCGACTCCCGAACGATTACAGCGTTCTTTGGCAATTTCTAGAGCTTTTTCACTGATATCTATAGCGACTACATGAGCAAAAGGGTTGAGCGCGAGCAGATATTCGGTTCCCGCACCGGTACCACAACCCGCATCGAGAATCCGGATATCCTCTCGTTCGGGTTTACGATGACAACAAAAGTTATAGGCAGCAATCCAATTCCAGCGCCAATTGTAACCCGGAGGAGGTTCGTCTAGGAGCGGTTCGGGAGGGAAAGGATAGGTATTGTAGAGACGTTGTACAGCAGTGCGAATAGTAGCGTCGTCGGACATGAAAATTGGCGGAGTTTAGGATAACACTCGATCGATTGTCTCACAGAGGGCAGCGATCGGGAAAGTCGGCCGGGGTTTTTTTGAGTTGGTCGAGGGTAAATAGGGTTTGCGGCAAAAAGTTTTTCCTGGGGGTAGGGTGTGGGGTGTGGGGTTTTACCGATTTTCAGGTGGTCAATTACCTAATTTTCAGGGAAAAAGTCCCGGAATTTCCCCCCAATCACTCCAATGGTCGGCACTTTTTGAGGGAAAAAAAGTCTAAAAACCTTATCCAACAAGGTTGTTAGATTTATTCAGCAAACCCTAAATAGACCTCTTGTAAAAATCAAAAATTGTTGTTAGGGTTAGGAGTCTCCGAGCCAGTAGCCGGTCGTCAGGAGAATTAAGAATGAGCATTAATCAATTAAATGGTCTATTTAAGAATTTTGGCTCTTCGTTACCCTTTATGCTAAATCAACAGACAAGATGCCAAGACAACATACTTCTAACCCAAAAATTACGAAAGTTTCTCAAGCCATAGGCTCTCCGTTTTATTAGTTTAAGTTTATTGTTGATTCCCTCGACCACCCCATTCGTTGTCCTTCGCTCGAAATAACTAATGATTTCTCCAAACCAGTTTCGGATTGTTTGACAACTCTTGGTAAAAACACTGGAGGATTTTGCCAACCATTCTGAGATAGATAGCAGTCCTTCTGTCGGATTCTCTGAGGTTTCATAAATCTTTCTAAATTCTTCCTTTAATTCCTGCATCTTTTTCAAATTTTGGAATTTTTCTTTGATAGCTTCTAGTTTGATTTTTTGAGTTTCCGTTAAATCTTCTTCATTTTTTAACAGACTATATTTACTTCGCTTTAAAACTTCTAGCTTCGCTTCTTTTTCCGCTTTCTGTTTTTTATTTTTCTGCGCTTCTACCGCTCTTTTTTCTGCTTTTCTCTGTTCGTCTAACTCTTGATTAATTTGTTCATTACATGGAATCTATCGGCGACTACCTCGGCCGATGGCATCAATTCTTTCACTAAATTTTTATAGGGCAACCAAAGGTCTATGCTGACTTCTTCAATTTGCTCTAACACCTCTTTTCCCCACCCTGTAAGCGTTTCCCTCAATTCTTCTTGTGTTCGCTTCTCTAGAATAGCTATTAGTTTTCCCGTATCTAAATTTACTAAAACCGCACAGTAATTTTTTTGTCCTTTGACTAGAGCGATTTCGTCAATTCCTAGTCTTTTTAATTTCGATAGGTCTGTCTCTGTAATTTCTTCAGCTATGTCCTCTATCATTCTTTGAATCTCTTCTTCCGTTACGTCATTTCTTCGGCTAACATTTAAAATATCTCCTGATTTTAATTGTTCGATTATATTCTCGGCTAGTCTTTTCGTATAGGTTCGTTTCTTGGCGACAAAATCTAACTCTTCGCTAAAGGGTTTCTGACAATTACCACACTTAAATTGACGACGATTAACTTGTAGGTACACTGGTTGACCTGAGATTGGTAAATCTTTGACTAAATGTCGATGATTTTGGTGTAGTTTATCGCTCTCTAACCCACAACGAGGACAGATGGCTTTTTGATTTTTCGATTCGATTCGGCAAACTATCCCGATATTTTCTAGGTGTAGATAGCCTTGAATAGACGTTCCTTTTAAGTTCAAAAATTTGTCAAGTATCATAAGTAAAATAATCTCGTTTTTGGCTATTATATCAAATCTTAACTCAATTGTCTATCTTTTGGCATTAACCTGTTTGTACCTTAAGTTTTTCCCTGTATGAATTTCAGCTACTTTTGAGCGTAGTTGCTCTCATCGAATTTTATTTTAAGTTAATTATTTGCATAACAATTACCGAAGAGCCGACAAAACAAAGCGAGCAACTGGAACATCTCCCCCTAGATGTTAAGTCTGATTGCCTGGTCATTCTCAACAAGCACTGTTTATTGAGAATTACCGGGGGAACCCTGAAATTTTCGGCTTAGTTGGTGGCAGCTTGCCGCCAACTCACTCCTCTAGATAAGTATTTTGACTCAGGCATCTTCCTCTTTTGAGACGTTGTGACACTTAGGGTGCGGAATGTGGGTTTGATGGCGATATTGTAACGGTTGAGGACGATCGTTACGGTTATGGAGAGCAGCGTTTTGTCACATTCGGTTTGTTGCAAGGGCGAGTGATTGCCGTTGTCCATACAGAACGTGAGGATTGCACCCGTATTATTTCTGCAAGAAAAGCGACGAAATATGAACAACGAACCTACTTCGAGTAACCCTCAAACTGATTGGCAACGATTGGATGCGATGAGCGATGAAGATATTGATTGATCAGATTGTCCAGAGATTACGCCAGAAATGTTTGCTCAGGCGGTAGTGCGGCGGGGTTTACCTGCTACAAAAGCCAAGGCTCAAGTTATACTCCCCATTGATAGCGATGTATTGTAAAGTTTCAATAGAAATATAGTCAGATATAGTCAGGCATGGCAATATATGGACATGAAGCTATCAGACTATTGTTCGTCACGGGATTTGCTTCGTGTAGGCTAGACTGTAAGCAGCTAACTAAATCACCCTCTTATGATAGAGATTTCCCCATGCCCCAAGCCTTGAAAGCAATTTATCATAGTGGTACGTTCATCCTTCAAACAGCTTACGATTTACCTGACGGCACTGAGGTGGAGCTTTTTGTAAAATCACCTCAAATTATTCCCCCAAAGATTACCGATATTGCGGCTAGGCAGAATTTTTTAAGGCTGCTTGTTGAGCGAATGCAACAAAACCCCATTCCCTCTAATGCTCCCCAGTTTACTAGAGATATGTTGCATGAACGCCGTTGACACAAATGTTTTAATTTACGTCAATGATTCGCGTAATCCTAGTAAGCAGGCAATCGCAGCTTCTCTAGTAGCTAATCTGACAGAGGGAGTTTTAATTTGGCAGGTTGCCTGCGAATATTTAGCGGCAAGCCGCAAACTTGAGCCATTTGGGTATGACAGAGCGCAAGCCTATCAGTACATTCGAGATTTGCAACAGGTTTGGTACACAGCTTTGCCAACTTGGGCTGTGATTAATCGCGCTGAGGACTTGATGAGCCGTTTTAGTTTGTCTCATTGGGATTCGATGGTGGTTGCTGCTTGTTGGGAAGCAAACGTCGAAACTCTCTATACAGAAGACTTTGGGTATTCAGACATTGATGGGCTGAAAATTGTCAATCCTTTCAAGAGTCCCTAAACCTGCCGCAGCATAATTCGTAGGGTGCGTTCCCTAATGTGACTCTACTGCTCCACCGATCGATTTTTGGGGAACGCACCATGCACATTGATTGAAGCTGTGGGTTTAAGTGCGATGCCGCTCTGGTGGACTGAGTGCGATGCCGAAGGCACTGCGTAGCAGATCGCTGCTCTTGTAGCTTGGGTTGACGGCTGTTACCCAACTCCCTCAAAACCAAGATTAAATGCAGTAGGATAGACGTGGGATAGATTTTCTAGATTGCCGTGAGCGAAACCGTCTATATTGAAACCAGTGTTATTGGTTATCTGACAGCCAGATCGACCAAAAACCTGATTATTGCTGCCAATATTGAAATAACACGGGAATGGTGGGAATTTCGTCGAAACGACTTTATTCTGTACACTTCGGAGGCTGTCCTAGAGGAAGTAGCTAAAGGGGATACAGCGATCGCCTCCCAAAGGCTGGATATTTTGCGTGATTTTCCCTTGTTAGCATTGAATGACGCTGCACAAGATTTGGCTAAACAATTCTTAACCCGCAGTAATCTGCCTCCAAAAGCGAAAGTTGACGCGATCCACATTGCCGCCGCAACTGTCCACGGCATGGATTATCTGTTAACGTGGAACTGTAAGCATATTGCTAATGCTCAAATACAGGGTAAGTTAGCTGAGATTACCCTTGGTTGTGGCTATGTATTGCCTATCCTTTGCACACCCAACGAACTAATGGGAGATTAAGTCATGTGGACAGATGAAATTGTCGAGGAGATCCACCGAATCCGTGAAGAGTATGCCAAGTCCTTCAACTATGACTTGGATGCAATCTTTGCAGACCTACGCAAAAAGGAAGCAGCAAGCGGCAGAGAAGTCGTAAACTTATTGCGAAAGCCCAGTCTAACAAGTCGTTGGAGCGGCCAGGCTAGAGAGCTTGATGATGGGATCAAGGATGCTAACCGCCGCTCAACTTAGTTGTTCCCCACTTCCCACGAAAAACTTTTTCCCTATGTGGGGAAAGATTCGCCAATAGACTGGACAAGAATCTCTAGATGGGCGAGGCTATGGGTGGCCATAGCAGTAAATCGCAGACGACTGGTGGGAACGGTAGGAGGACGAATGGCGGGGGCAAAAATCCCTTTTTCTAGCAGTTTTTGCGATAATTCTAGGGCTTTACCCGGATTGGCCACCGGTAAACATAAAATCGCCGCTTCCGAAGGCAATATATTAAAATTATTTAATTTACTCTTGACAAAATTAATATTTTGGTGTAAGTTTTGGCGACGTTCCGGTTCCAGACGAATAATCTCTAAAGCCATTTTAGCGGCGGCGGTGTCGGCGGGGGATAAACCGGTAGTATAAATCCAGGTGGCGGCGCGATTGCGGATAAAATCGATAATTTTGGCGTTTCCGGTCACATATCCCCCTAAACTGCCTAAAGCTTTACTCAGGGTTCCCATCTGAATTAATTCCCGTCCTTGACAACCACAATATTCCACGCAACCTGTGCCATTTTCCCCCATAACTCCGGTAGCGTGGGCCTCATCCACCAAAACCATACAATTATAAATCTCGGCTAGAGCGAGAATTCCCGCTAGGGGACAGATATCCCCATCCATACTAAACACTGTATCAGTGAGCAGTAAACAATGACGATAGTGATGACGGTGGGCTAATAACTGATTTTCTAAGTCTTCGAGACTATTGTGCCGGTATTCTTTCACCGTGGCACCGCTTAACTTGGCTCCATTTTTGAGGCTAGAGTGATTGTATTGATCGCCTAAAATCAGGTCTTTCTGCGCCACTAAACAGGTAATTGTCCCCAAATTGGCTAAATATCCCGAACTAAAAACAATCGCGTCTTCGCTATTTTTAAAGGATGCGATCGCTAATTCTAAATCTCGATGAATATCTCGGTGTCCACTTAATAGACGCGAGCCGGTGCTTCCAGTTCCATAGCTTTGTGTCGCTGCTATGGCTGCTGCGATCATTCTTTCATCGGCTGCTAATCCCAGATAATCATTACTGCCAAAATTAATCAGCGATCGACCCTCTAATTCTATAACGGCTCCGCCCCGGCCTTGAATGGTTTTAACCCTTCGATACCAATTGGCCCGATGGAGGGTTTTTAAGCTATCCTCGATCCAAGAGTAAGGATGATTCATGGGTGATTTGTCAATATATAGCCAGATTATTGCCGAAAAAGGCTCTTTTAAGGGTTAATAGTTTCGTAAAAACGACAATCTTGACAGGGACCGGAGGGGTTAATCGCACAGCGCAACAGTTCAGATCTGGCGTTAAAATGACAACTAGCATCCCCCATCACCCAACGTCCTTCAATCAAACTTTTTTCGTTAGGAGTGGGAGCAGTTTGTACATAAAGGGAAATTTTGCGTAAACAATAGCCACCAATCTTGTATTGGTACTGGTGGTGACGTTCCAAAACCGCATAGGTTTGTCCTTTTAAGGCCAAATAATTACCCGGTTGTGGCATCCAATCCAACTGTATCTCTCCCAAACTTTGCCGCGGATGGGTTAGAATAACCTCCGTTGTTAATGAATCTTGCTCCATGATTATCCCTGTATTCTGGGCTACCTTTGCTCAATGGTAGCTTAGATCTCTGGCTCTCTTATTCTTTGTGTGATAAGTTTAACTTATATAATAGCGATCAATCTTTGTGTCCTTTGTGTCTCTGTGGTTCGTTCCACTCACTCTAGAATTGCCAATTTCCCGATTAGAGTAGAAGATAAACCGCAGGATTTTTCCGAGAATTGACTTTATGGTTTACCCCATCCCGCCTGAAGATAATCTACCGCAAAAATTTCCGAAAATTCCCTTAGATCGTCGGGCTTATGCTTTCCTGATCGACTTTGCCTCGATCTGGTTTTTAAGCTCCTTTGCTAATAGTGCGCCTGTACTGCAATTCTTCCTTTTTCTCCTGATCTGGTGGTGTTTGCGGGTGTTATTAGTAGCGCAGAATCAGGGTCAGAGTTTAGGACGTTGGGCCTTGGATATGAAGATCATCGATCTGCGACTTCAGCGTTTACCCGGAATTTTGGAGTTAAGCAAAAGAGAGGCGATCGCTGGTGGGGGGCAGCTTTAATGATGGTAGGGTTAAATACTTTTTTTGGCAATCCTTTAAGTTTGATTTTATTATCTTCGCCCCTTTTCGCCGATTGTGGTATGGCGATCGGTGATGAGCAATTTAACCGAGCTTTCCATGATCGCATCGGTGGCACGATTGTTATTCCCACCCGTCGGGGTTTTTCTCTCGATCTACGTTTAAGAAGGCTTTGGTATCAAGTTAAGGGCAGAATGAGAAGATAAATATCAGTTATCAGTTATCAGTTATCAGTGATCAGTTTTAAGTTTTGAGTTTTAAGTTTTGAGTGATACTAAATCCGGTTATTAAAAACTGGTTATTTATTCCCCCTTTTGCCTTTTGCCGTTCGGCTGTCCTGATATATAGCCTATACTCAACGGATTTAGTATTATTCCCCCATCCGACGGGCATCGGTGGGGGACAAGAAATTAGTCTATTAGGAGTTTACCAAAATGTCAGAAGACAGATTAGAGCGGATCGAGAGAATAGTGGAATCGAACGCTCGCGCGATTCAAGCCCTAGCTGATGCCGTCGCTAGTGACCGCGAAGAACGGAAACAAGAGAAAAAAGGGCTTTACGATTACCTAGCTCGAATAGCAAGCGCACAATCAGATTTTTATGAGACTCAAGCCGATTTTTACCGGCATCTAGAGAGAATGGATAATCGACACGCTCAAATGATTGAAATCATCCGACAGATTAACGAGAACAGAAGAGATCAAGCCTAACCTCTAGAAGTTGCCCGTAGCCGTGCCTACGGGCTTAATTAAGCCCGTAAATATTTCGATAATGGGGTTGATGCTATAGCAGTTTTTATCAGAATGAGGCATGGGCAAGGGGCTTAAGCCCTTTGTTGGCAAAACTTGTCGATACCTCAGTAACGTGAAAAGCGCTATAAATAGCAGTTTCCCAGCATCTTTTCACTGTTTACTGTTCACTGATCACTGAAAAAGGCGGGATCGGCCGGGATCGAACCGGCGGCCTAGTGCTTAGGAGGCACTCGCTCTATCCAACTGAGCTACGACCCCAATTTTTTCCCTAACCATGATAAGACATCCACGGCTAAACTGTTGATTGCCATGGATTATTTAGGGCTTGCTGAATAAATCTAAAAACCTTGTTGGATAAGGTTTTTAGACTTTTTTTCCCTCAAAAAGTGCCGACCATTGGAGTGATTGGGGGGAAAATTCCGGGACTTTTTCCCTGAAAATTAGGTAATTGACCACCTGAAAATCGGTAAAACCCCACACCCCACACCCCACACCCTACCCCCAGGAAAAACTTTTTGCCGCAAACCCTATTGAGGGTTTTTTTGGGGGGGTAATCTCGACTAATCGGCGAAAAAACACCTCGATACCCAGCTACTTTCTGTTTTATGGCCGCAATCTTGGCAGTATGTTAATTTTATTTGCCCTTGAGGGCTTTTTTAAAATTCTTGCGGTAGGCGGGATTAACAGCCAACAGAAGCGGCCAGAACAGTGTTAGAGCTAAACGATTGGGTAAACTGGAACTAAAATTAGTGCTTCTGTACCCATTCCAGAATTTCCAACCACCGACACCATAAAAAATTATTAAGATAAAAATAACGAGTCTCATGCCATCTCATCCTTGAATTTAGACAATTCACATCTCCCATTTTAAGCTTGGGTTTTGCCGACTTGGGAAAAGAAAATATTGTCCTGAATCCGGGAGACGGTGTTAGAATGCCGGTTAGGAACTAGCTCGATCGAGATAGGAAAACTAAAGCCAGAATTTGAAAAAAATATTTAAAAACGGCGAAAAGATAGCCTTGGGAGGAAGTTATGCGAGCGGTACTAATGGCAGGTGGTTCGGGGACAAGATT
Source organism: Microcystis panniformis FACHB-1757 (assembly GCF_001264245.1). Taxonomy (NCBI): domain Bacteria; kingdom Bacillati; phylum Cyanobacteriota; class Cyanophyceae; order Chroococcales; family Microcystaceae; genus Microcystis; species Microcystis panniformis. Next base: position 2,471,966 of record NZ_CP011339.1, on the reverse strand, counting down.
ACGTCCGCTTACTTGTGATCTTCCCAAACCGATGGTTCCGATTCTCAACCGTCCGATCGCCGAACATATTATTAATTTACTACGAAAACATGACATTACCGAAATTATCACCACCCTGCACTATCTTCCCGATGTCATGCGCGACTACTTTCAAGACGGCAGCGACTTTGGGGTAAAAATCACCTACGCTGTGGAGGAGGATCAACCCCTAGGCACCGCAGGATGTGTGAAAAATATTGCCGAATGGTTAGATGATACCTTTCTGGTGATTAGTGGCGATAGTATCACTGATTTTGACCTGCAAAAAGCGATCGCATTCCATAAAAGCAAAAACTCGAAAGCAACCCTCGTCCTGACGCGCGTTCCCAATCCGATCGAATTTGGGGTAGTGATTACCGACAAAGAAGGCAGAATTCGCCGTTTTATCGAAAAACCATCCACTAGCGAGATTTTTTCCGATACCGTCAACACCGGAACCTATATTCTTGAACCAGAAGTCCTCGATTATCTCCCCTACAAAGAAGAAGCCGACTTTTCTAAAGATTTGTTTCCGCTGCTGCTGCAAAGGGGCGAACCTATGTATGGTTATGTGGCCGATGGTTATTGGTGCGATGTCGGTCATCTGGAGGCCTACCGAGAAGCGCAATACGACGCTTTATCTGGCAAAGTTAACCTAGAATTTCCCTATCGAGAAAAATCCCCCGGGGTGTGGGTCGGTACTAATACTTATATCGATCCTAGCGCCCACATTGAGGCCCCGGCCATGATCGGCAATCATTGCCGCATTGGTGCAAATGTTCTGATCGAGAGGGGTTCGGTTATCGGCGATAATGTCACCATCGGTGCCGGTTCCGATCTGAAACGTCCCATCCTCTGGAATGGTGTGGTGATCGGGGATGAGGTCAATTTAGCCGCTTGTACGATCGCTAGGGGAACCAGAATCGATCGACGGGCCCAGGTACACGAAGGTGCGGTGATCGGACAATTATCGATCGTTGGGGAAGAAGCGCAGATCAATTCCGGGGTGAGAGTCTGGCCGAGTAAACAGATCGAATCGGGAGCCATCCTCAATATTAACCTGATTTGGGGAAATACTGCCCATAAAAACCTCTTTGGTCAACGAGGAGTATCGGGCCTGGCTAACATCGATATCACGCCCGAATTCGCCGTTAAACTGGGGGCAGCCTACGGTTCCATCCTGAAACCGGGGTCAACGGTAATCGTCTCCCGGGATCAACGTAGTGTCTCGCGCATGGTCAGTCGATCGCTGATTGCCGGTTTAATGTCCGTGGGGGTGAATATCCAAAACCTACAAGCGAATGCTTTACCGATTTCCCGGACTTTAGTGGCTAAATTAAACGTAGTCGGTGGCATTCACGTCCGTATCCATCCCGATCGCCCGGATTTTCTCTTAATCGAGTTTTTAGACGAAAAAGGAATTAATGTTTCCAAAGCCAAGGAAAAGAAAATCGAAGGCGCTTATTTCAAAGAAGATCTGCGACGGGTGGGAATGCAGGAAATCGGCAGTATGTCCTATCCAGCTGATATTCTCGATAATTACCGCAAAACCTTTGAAACTCAGCTAAATGTGGAGGCCATTCGCAATAGTGGTTCCAAAATCGTCATTGATTACGCCTACGGAGTCTCAGGGGCAATTTTACCGGAATTACTGGCTAAATTTGGCTGTGATGCCGTGGTTCTCAATGCCAGTTTACGTCAGAATGCCCTTTCCATGCAGGAAAGAGAGTTACTGATCCATCAATTGGGCCATGTGGTGGAGGCCCTGAAAGCGAACTTAGGCGTACAAGTTTCGGCCAACGGGGAACAATTAGTCCTCGTCGATGAGAGTGGTTTATCGATTCGCGGGGAACAATTAACTGCTTTAATGGTGAATACAATTCTGACCGCCCATCCGCGCGGTACAGTGGTAGTGCCAGTTCATGCTTCTAGTGCCGTGGAACAGATCGCACGTCGTCACGATGGCCGGGTGGTGCGGACAAAAGCCAGTCCTAGCGCTTTAATGGAAGGATGTCAAACTAATCCTAATGTGGTTTTAGGAGGCTCTGGGCAAACTGGCTTTATTTTTCCGCAATTACATCCCGGTTTCGATGCCATGTTCAGCGTGGCGAAACTTTTGGAGATGTTAACCATTCAGGAACGTTCTCTAGCTCAGGTGCGGGCCGAGTTACCGCGCATTTACAATAAGAATACGGCGGTGCGTTGTCCTTGGAAAGTCAAGGGATCTTTGATGCGCTATCTGGTGGAAACTCACGCTACCGATAATCTAGAGTTGGTCGATGGAGTCAAGGTGATTAATCCCCTTAATGATGACTGGGTATTGATTTTACCCGATGCCGGAGAACCTTTAGTGCATATCTACGCTAACAGTGAGCAGCGGGAATGGGTCGATCGGACAATTAAAGAATATCGTCATCGTGTGCAGTATTTCGTCGAACATTACCAGGGCGAAATAGTGATGATTTAGGATTTTTCTGCCCTATTAGCCACGAAACTTGACTATGATGACTTTTTTGACCTAAAAAGTGTCCTAGCCCTGTAAATGCTCATTTTTCCCGCAAAAGCAAGGCGATTTGATCGGCTGCCGCCTCACCGGTGCGGATCGCTCCCTCAAAAAATCCCGGCCAGCGATCGGCCATTTCTGTGCCGGCCCAGTGAATCGGTCCGACGGGAGTAAAAAGAGCCTCGCCGAAACTTGTCCAGACTCCGGGGGGCATAAAGGCGGAATATGCGCCACCAGTCCAGGTATCCCCGGGCCAATCCACCTCATCGTAACTGATCGGGAAAAGAGCCTCTTGACCGAAATAAATAGCTAAATCCGAGAGGACGGCGGCACGGCGCGCCGGACTACTCATGGAGCGCCAACGGTTATAGCGATCGCCAACCACAAAGGTGGCCATTACCCCGACGCCGGTTTCGGGATCGGAACTATCAGCACAGAGTTCCAACCATTGACAATTCCCTTGGGCAAGTCCCGCTAGTCCCTGTTTTCGCCAGAAGGGTTGCTCATAGGAAATCAGGACTTTAGCGCAGCATCCCATCGGTACTCGTTGGGTTAGTTGTTGTCGCTGGGGTGGCAGCGGGGGATGATAAATAATGCGGCCGGCGAGATGGGGCGGCATGGCAATGATGGCAAATTTGGCAGTAAAAGTGTTCTGGCTGGTTTCTACGGTCACACTGGCCGAGTCATAATTAAGGCGAACAACCGGTTCCCCCAGTCGAATTCGCTCTCCTAATTCCGCCGCGATCTTGTCGGGAATTTGTCCGGCTCCGCCATGGATCAGTTCGGCTTCTGGATGTTCGGCCTGAGGGGCGCAATTTTGTCCCCAAAGAACGTGCAGCAGTGAGACTTGCTGGGGTTCGGCCGGCCCGAGAAAACCCACTGCACGGGCCATATAAGCAAAATACCATTGACCAAAATCTGTGCTGGTGTTTTCTTCAATCCACTGGGCAAAAGTTTTACTGTCTAGTTTTTTGGTGTGATCGTTGCTTTGGGGATAACCTGAAGGTAGAGTTTTGGCTAGTTCTTGAAAACGCGCCCATGCTGACATCGCATCTTGCCATTCTGCCGCGCCGATATCGGGTACTTCTCCCTCGTGGAAACCTTGAAAAAAACCATTGAATTCATAGCGTTTGTTGTTAAAGACTAGGACGGTTTTTCCCTGATTGGGAGAGGGAAAACGACGTATTTTATACTCATCAAGAAGGGCTAAAAAACGCTCTTGGGTTGGACCCACCCACTGACCACCTCGATCGATCCACTGTCCGGAGGGGAGATATTGACCAGACATTCTACCACCGTAACGATTTCGCGCTTCGATCACCAGAACTTGATGACCTTGCCTCTGGAGATTCCGCGCGGCGATTAATCCTGCTAATCCTGCCCCGACAACGATACAATCATAGCTAGTCCACTGGAGATTTGTCATGATTTTAGCCCCACAGAATATTTTATAATTAACAATTATTATTCTCCCCGATTTTTCCCTCAGTTTCTCTATCCATTGGCTCTTTTGATTAAATTATCTGCTGCCATCAATGTTTGATCTTCTTAGCGATCGCTTAAGCCAACACCTAGAACAAATTGTCCGAGAGAGAAACCCTTTTTTCTCTAGTCAAGGACATTTTTATGTGCGAGAATACCTGCGGCAAGAGTTAGGCAATTGGGGAAAGGTTGAATCACATTTTTTCCCATTTCAGGGAAAAGTTTACGAAAATTTAATCTTGGATTTGCCTAACAACAGTCAAAAACCTCCGATTTTAATTGGCGCTCATTATGACACGGTGCCGGGGTCGCCAGGGGCCGACGATAACGCCACGGGATTAGCGGTATTATTAGAATTAGCGAGGTTTTTTGGGGAAAATCAGGCTAATTATCCAATTCGTTTAATTGCCTTCGATCTAGAAGAATACGGATTACTGGGGAGCATTGCATATTCGGAAAAATTAAAACAAACTAAGCAGGATTTAAGGTTAATGTTGTCCTTAGAAATGCTCGGTTACTGTGATAAAAATCCCCATTCTCAAAAATATCCAGCTTTTCTAGAATATTTTTACCCCAACACTGGGGATTTTATTGCTTTGATTGGCAATCTCAAAACCCGCGAGGATTTAAAGTTTCTCAGTCGAGTCCTGCGGGAAAATCAGACTCCCTGCGAATGGTTGCCGGTAATTTTTGCAGGTTATATCGTCCCCGATACTCGACGCAGCGATCATTCTCCCTTTTGGGATTGCGGTTATTCGGCAATTATGGTGACAGATACTGCTAATATGCGTAATCCCTATTATCATAGTTCTCAGGATACAATCGCTACTTTGGACTTAAATTTCCTAACAAGAGTCTGTCAAGGTCTTTGTTTTGGATTGCAATCTTTACCGATAAGATAAAAGCAGACCACCAGGGAATTTTTCGCATCACCAAAGCTCTGCAAGAATTATCACTTTAAGCGGTGACATTTTCTGTTTCTGCTGGTTGAATTTCTGGCATTTCTACTTTAATTAAACTCACTTTAGCACGATAAAGTAGTTTTTCCCCATGACGATAGCCCCGATAACGCACTAGAACAGGTGTACCAATTTCTGCCTGACCATCGATCAATTGATGGATCTGCGGATCATAACTAACATGATCACCGACACTGTGAATTGGTTGTACTCCCCAGCGCTCCAGTAACTGCATAATCGGTTTAACTAAGGAGAGGATTTTCACCGCTGCTAGGTCGGGATTTTTGCGGGCAACGGCCTCGGCCGTGGGCCATTGAACTAACCAAGATTCGATCGCTTCGATGCTTTGACTTTGAAATTCTGCGGCTAATTCTTCTTTTTGCTTGTCTAATTTTTGCTGTAAATTTTGATACTCTTGTTCGAGAATTTTTAATTCCCCTGAACGATCCTCTGTCCCAATCGTCGGAATTTGAAAATGAGCGAGAAGATCACTAACTGGCAGCTGCAGCCCATTAGCTAATTTCACCAAAGATTCAGAGGATAATTTGGCGATTAAACCATGGCGAACTCTCTGCAATTGCCAAGAAGATAGACCCGATAACCGACTCAATTCTTCTAGGTTTTTACAGCCAATTTTTGCCATTAACTGCTCTAATTTTTGCCGATGATATTTATATAAGGACTCATTCATGGGACTTCTCAGCTTAAGCGATGTGTTTAGCTAAAACAGATTTAGGAGCGCGACGAACTCGACAGAGAATTGTTTCTTTACCGAGACGCTGATGAGCGGCAAAGCGATGGCAACCGGAAAAACCGTAGTATTTACCATCCACCTCCAAAACATCGATCGGTTCCCGTAATCCCTCCTCAGCGATCGATTGCATCAACTGATTAACTTTTTCGGGATCGGTTTGTCGCGGTAAAGGACGACGAATTTGGGACAGAGGAATGTTTTTAATTTCCATAGTGTCTTCACTATAGCACATTTAGGCTAAACTGAAGATAAGTTGACTCGGTTGCTGATGCAGTGGTCTGCCTCGCTACTGGCAGTTTTATTGCCACAGACAAGATTTTATCACCCAATCCTCTCCTTTTCTGACTATGACTATTCCTCCTATCAATGAAAAAATTATCCAGCAAAATAGCACCAATGCTTCCTATCAGCGCGGTCAATATTATTACGATAGCGGTGCAGTTATTTCTCTTTGGCAACGGGGGCAAAATCTACAAGCTTTAGTGAGTGGTAGTGAGGTTAAACCCTATCGAGTTGCCATAGATTTTAACCAAGAAAACCTTGAGAATGTCTCCTGTTCCTGTCCCTACGATTATGAGGGTTGGTGTAAGCATATTGTGGCGGTTTTATTAACCTGTTCTCGTCAACCAGAATTAATTATCAAAAAAGCATCTTTAGAGGAGTTATTGACACCGATTGATGAAAGTAAATTAAGAAAATTGCTTAATCATTTAGTGGCTAAACACCCAGAAATTATCGAGACAATTGATAAGTTTTTAGTACCAGCTACCCCAGTTAATAAAGCGGGAGGGAAGATAACTATTAATGTCAAAGCTTATCGTAATACTGTCCGTAATGAACTGCGGCAATCCCTGCGAGCGATCGAAGAAGATTACTACGAAGAAGATCCAATTTCTGATGAAATTTATGCCCTGGTGGATGAGGCCAAAGATTATTATCAAAAGGGAGAACCCGATAACGCGATCGCTATTTTAGAAGCAATTATTAGCGCCTGTATCGAGGAATGGGATAATTTAGAAGATTATGATGGGGTCAATGATGATTTAAGTGCTAGAATCGATCGAGTTTTAACTGCGGCAATTTTAAGCAAGGAATTTAATCCCCAAGAAAAGCAAGATTTAAGGGAAAAAATCGAGCAATGGCAGCATGAATGGAGTGCCGATTTTGAGATGAGTTTAGCAGCCTTACAACAGGGATGGGACGATCCAGTTTTAGAGAAGATTTTACGGGGAGAATCGGCTAATTTTTCAGAAATGTGGTCAGGGAATATCCCCGATTATGCCCAAACATTAACTTCTATTCGCTTAGAAATTTTCGAGCAACAGGAAAAAGATCAGGAGTATTTGAATCTAGCTTTAGCTTCAGGACAAGTGGTAGAATACCTAACTAAGTTAGTCTATCTTGATCGCATTGAGGAAGCGATGGCAGCATCAAAAAACATGATAACTAAAAACGATGAAGCCTTCTTTTTTGCCAAAGCTTTACGCGATGAATCCGCACCAGAATCCGCTCTCATAATCGCCAGGGGTGGTCTAAATTTCCCTGGGAATTATTATTATCAATTAGCTCTCTGGACAAGTGAACTAGCGCAATCTTTAGGGGATATAGATACAGCTTTGGCTGCTAGAATTAAGGCATTTCAAGACCAACCTTCCTTTTCCCATTACCAAAAAATTGAGTCTTTAGCTGGGGAAGATTGGCCCGATTTAAAATTAGACTTGTTAGATTACTTGCGCGAGTTTAGCGGTGGACGTTCCACAGAGGCTAAAATCGATATATTTCTCCACGAAAATTTAGTTAGAGATGCAATTAAAGTCGTTTCTGATAATTCCTATGTGCAGTCTCATCTAATTTGGCGGATAATGGATGCGGCTGCTACCGTCGATCCTAACTGGGTAATCGATCGCGCGCGTCCTCCTGCGGAAAAGATACTCGACGAAAAAAAGGCTGATCGCTACGAAGAAGCGATTAAATGGCTGAAAAAAGCTCGTAATGCCTTTTATATGTCGGGAAGACGGGAAGAATGGCAAACTTATCGGGAAAGTTTAATTAAGGAACACGGACGCAAATCGAAATTTATGGGGTTATTTAAACATCAGGATTTACAATAATTTAAGCTTCTAGCCGTCAGTTATCGGCTAGAATCAGGCTGTTTTTAGCTTGTAGAGCGGGAATTGTCCTAATCTTAGGCCTAGTGATATTTTGGGGCAAAGTAGAGTATAATGGAAGATTGGTCTAAACTTATCTCCAGACTACTTATACTGAATATTCATTGTCAAAAAATATGACTGAAACTATTCGCTTTTTGATGTGTTCTCCCGATCATTACGATGTGGATTATGTGATTAATCCCTGGATGGAGGGCAACATTCACAAATCTTCCCAGGAAAAAGCTAGGCAACAATGGCAGCAGCTTTATCATATTCTCAAAGATCGGGCGCTCGTGGATTTAGTCCCACCAGAAAAAGGCTGGCCCGACATGGTTTTTACCGCTAATGCAGGTTTAGTTCTGGAAAAAATAGTCGTTCTCAGTCGCTTTTTACACAAAGAAAGACAGGGAGAAGAACCCTATTTTAAGCAGTGGTTTGAAGATAACGGTTTTACGGTTCACGAACTGCCCAAAGATTTACCCTTTGAAGGTGCAGGAGACGCATTATTAGATCGGGAAGGACGTTGGTTATGGGCAGGATATGGCTTTAGAACTGAGTTAGATTCTCACCCTTTAATCGCTAAATGGCTCGATATCGAGGTTTTATCCCTACGTTTAATCGATGAACGTTTCTATCACCTTGATACCTGTTTTTGTCCCCTTAGTGGCGGTTATCTACTCTACTATCCTGATGCTTTTGATGCCTATTCTAATCGGTTAATTGAGTTAAAAATTCCCGAAGAAAAACGCATTATCGTTGAAGAAGCGGATGCGGTTAATTTTGCTTGTAATGCAGTGAATATCGGTGAAGTAATCGTCATGAATAAAATTAGTGACGATTTACAATATAAGTTAGCGTCAAAAGGGTTTGAAGTGGTACAAACTCCCCTGACGGAGTTCTTAAAAGCAGGGGGAGCCGCTAAATGTTTAACCCTGCGTACCACCGAACCATTAATTCCAGACCATCACGCAAATGTCACCATTGAAAGTCGCATTCTCCAGCTAGAAGGTCATCTGCTCGACGCGGGAATTATGAATAAAGCTCTCGATGTTGTGGTGGGAAATGGCGGCAGTTTCAAGGTTTTAAACTTCACCTTAGGGATTGAGCGCCAAAGTACCTCCTCGGCCGAAGTGCGCGTTTCTGCACCCTCTCACGAGGTAATGGAGGAGATCATGGTACAATTGATCGACCTCGGTGCGGCCGCTCGTCCTCAAGAAATCTGTGATGTCAATACCGCAGTGGTGGCACAAGATGGGGTCGCTCCCGATGATTTTTATGTCAGCACCATCTATCCCACGGAAGTGCGGGTTAACTGTGAATGGGTGCGGGTGGAAAATCAACGCATGGATGCAGCCATCGTCGTCACTGAAAGTCCGGAAGGCAAAACGGCGAAATGTACTCTGCTGCGGGATTTAAAAGCTGGCGATCGCGTTATGGTGGGAGTTGAGGGCATCCGTACTATCCGACAGGCGGAATCCAGGGAACAACGCAACAGCACCCAGGAATTTACCTTTATGGGTGCGGGGGTTTCCAGCGAGCGCCGAGTCGAGTTAACCGTGGAGCAGATTGCCTGGGAAATGCGCCAAATTCGCGACCAGGGCGGTAAAGTGGTAGTAACGGCAGGTCCGGTGGTCATTCACACTGGAGGAGCGCAACATCTCTCCCGTTTAATCCGCGATGGTTACGTTCACGCTTTACTGGGGGGGAATGCGATCGCAGTTCACGATATGGAACAGGCGATCATGGGTACTTCCTTAGGGGTAGATATGCAGAAAGGCATCCCCGTGCGCGGTGGCCATCGTCACCACCTCAAGATTATCAACCTCATCCGTCGCCACGGCAGCATCGCCAAAGCTGTATCGGCCGGGGTATTGACAAAAGGCGTAATGTATGAATGCGTCAAGAATAATGTCCCCTTCAGTTTGGCCGGTTCAATTCGCGATGATGGTCCGCTTCCGGATACGGAGATGGATTTAATTAAAGCACAGGAAGAATATTCCCGCTTAATTCAAGGTGCAGACATGATTCTCATGCTCTCTAGTATGCTCCATTCCATCGGTGTGGGCAATATGACACCGGCGGGGGTGAAAATGGTCTGTGTTGATATTAACCCGGCCGTGGTGACAAAATTAAGCGATCGAGGTTCCGTAGAATCCGTCGGTATCGTCACCGATGTGGGTTTATTCCTGAGTCTGTTAACCCAACAGTTGGATAAGTTAACCCGTCCCTTGGTAGAAACGGTTTAAAACCGCAAATAGATATCGGGTGGGTTACGCTTTGCTAACTCACCTATTTTTATCGGTATTTTCAATCAATTATCAGAGAAAATTTACCCACTAGAGTCGCCCTAGCTTGCTTTCTTTTTGTATAATACTAAATCTGGTTATTAAGTAGGTAGGCGTTAAAAGTTGTCAGACACCCCCCTTATCAAGGGGGGCAGGGGGGATCCCCCCGCCTATCGGCACCCCCCTTATCAAGGGGGGCAGGGGGGATCGAACCTAAAATCCATTTTTAATTTAATTATAACCAGCTACTTAAAGACTGATTATTTATTCCCCTTTTTGCATGAGTGCATGAGCAGAAAACGGGTTTCTCCGAGAAACCCGTTTTCTGTGCGTTACTCAACGGATTTAGTATAATAGGGCTTAATCTTCCTATACTTGTCAAACGGCCATGAGTCTCTGTCTCAATCCCGATTGTTCGCACAAAAACACCCCCACGGATAAATTCTGTCATAAGTGCGGTTCTCAATTACTGCTCAGAGAACGTTATCGAGCGCTAAAATTAATCGGTCAAGGGGGTTTTGGTAAGACATTTCAAGCGATAGATGAGGATAAACCCTCAAAACCCTATTGTGTGATTAAACAATTTTTCCCGTCAGCGCAGGGAACAGGAACTTTACAAAAAGCAGCAGAATTATTTAAAGAAGAAGCGATTCGTTTAGATAGTTTGGGAAGATACCCACAAATCCCCGAACTTTACGCCTATTTTACCGGTAATGATGGGAGACAATATCTCGTCCAGGAATATATCGAAGGACAAAATCTAGAACAAGAATTAAAACAGGAAGGAGTATTTAACGAAGCCAAAATTAAACATCTTTTGTCAGAGATTTTACCGATTCTAGAATTTATTCATAGTAAACAAGTAATTCATCGCGACATTAAACCAGAAAATATTATTCGCAGAAAAAGCGATAATAAATTGATTTTAGTGGACTTTGGCGCAGCAAAATTTGTCAGTCCTTTAAATCGTTCCATGACGGGAACAATTATCGGTTCTGCCGAATATATTGCCCCTGAACAGGGAAATGGTAAGGCAGTTAATGCCAGTGATTTGTATAGTTTGGGTGTAACTTGCCTTTATTTATTAACTGGAATATCTCCCTTTGATTTATTCGATGGGGGGGAACATGAATGGGTATGGCGACAGTGGTTAGTGGATAATCCTGTTAGTAATGATTCAGGGAATATTCTGGATAAATTAATCGAGTTCGGCACGAAAAAACGCTATCAATCCGCCTCGGAAGTGTTGCAAGCTTTGCAGATAAAAACATCAGTCTCTATACCCCAGACAACTATTCAAAAACCCGTTAATCCCGTTATTTCCGTTCCCCAAACTCCCCCATCTATTCAGCTTAAAAGTGCCAAAGGAATCGATTATCGGAACTTAGAAGATTTATTAAGACGGCAGCAATGGAAAGAAGCGGACGAAGAAACCATGAAGGTAATGCTACAGGCTGCCAATCGCACAAAAGAAGGATGGCTAGAGGATATCAATAATTTTCCCTGCGAGGATTTGCGAACCATTGACCAATTATGGTTGAAATATAGTAACGGAAAATTTGGCTTTTCTGTGCAGGCGAAAATTTACCGCGAACTCAGTGGGACGCGGGAGTATAATGAAAGAGTTTGGAACGCTTTCGGAGATAGGGTAGGCTGGCGAGTGAATAATTGGATATACAGCTACTGGAATTGTACTTTTGACCTAAAAGCACCCCTAGGACACCTCCCGTTTTTATTGACGATAGCCGACAACAGGACATTTCGTGGTTATATTGACGAGACCGGGACGCGTAGGCGAGGACATTTCGTGGGGGGGGCGTTGTTTTATAGGTCTCTCGCGTCGAGACTTGTAGAATGTAACATATAAAGGTAACAGCCAATTTTTAAGAATCAGATATAACATGAAAGTTAGAGATGTAATTAGATTACTAGAACAAGATGGATGGTATTTATCGAGAACAAGGGGAAGCCACCGACAATTCAAACATTCTCTGAAATCAGGTTTAGTTACTATTCCGGGTAAGCTGTCCGATGATTTAGCGATTAAGACTTTACGGAGTATTTTCAAACAAGCTCAATTGAATAAATATCTAGAAGAAGGAGACAATAACTAATGCGTTACGCGATTATTATCGAAAAAGCTGAAAATAACTATTCCGCTTATGTTCCTGATTTACCCGGTTGTGTTACTACAGGTAAAACCCTAGAGGAAATCACAGAAAATATGAAAGAAGCAATTCAATTTCATCTGGATGGATTACAAGAGGAAGGGCTGCCAATTCCCCAACCAGCCACCTATTGCGAGTATATCGAAGCGTAACCGATCACCTGCATCCTGTCCGCGACTTTTATCTGTTAACATGGAACTGTAAACATATTACTAATGCTCAAATTCAGAAAAAACTTCTCAATATATGCGCGGATTTCGGCTACAAATTACCGCTAATCTGTACACCTTACGAGTTAATGGGAGAATGAGCTATGTGGGAAGATGAAATACTCGAAGAAATTCATAAAATTAGAGAAGAACACGCCAAGTCTTTCAACTACGATATAAAAGCGATTTGCGCTGATTGGAGGGAGAGACAAGGGAAAAGTGGTAGAAAATTAGTTCGGTTAAATACCGCCCAAAACATGACAAAAAATAGCGAAAATGATACTATTGAGAGAACCAAATGCTAGAAATTAACAAAAGCTATGTATTAGACAAGGATCAAAAGCCGATTGCCGTTCAGATTTCCATTGCTGAATTTGAAAAAATCGAAGAAATCCTAGAGGATTACGGACTAGGAAAACTCATCGAAGAAGTTGAAAATGATCAAATCCTAGACAAAGAAAAAGCCTGGCAATACTGCCCGCATATGCTGTAAAATCTATTTTATAGAAGTCTATAAAGAAATTGGCTAAATTACAATATAAATGCCTTATTTAAATCCCAATGCGACAATCGCACCAGCTAAATTAACCCGGTATTTGCTAGTTTTACAACCCAAAGATGATAAATCAGGCTTTCTGGCACAAGCGGGATATAATTTAGACAACTGGCAGGTATTGGAACAAGATTTAAGACGTATTCTTCTCAACGAGGCCACCTTAAATAAACAAACAAAGTTCGGTGATATTTATGAAATTAAAGGACTTTTACAAGGGGTCAACGGGATAAACTTACGAGTCTCTACCTATTGGATTATCGACTCACTTACGAAAGAAACAAGATTTGTGACTTTATTACCAGATTAAAAGAGTTAGACTATGAAATTTGATATGTTTTCCGAAGTTCAATTAACCGAAGATTTGCCAGAATCTAATTTGTCTCGTGGCACTCACGCGATTATCGTGGATTATTGTCCTCGACCCGAAGGCCAAGAGGATGGCTATGTTTTAGAAGTGTTAAATAATCAGGGAAAAGCCTATACAGTTATCGCTGTAGAAGTTTCCAAGATTGAATCGATTCAAAATCTTAAACAGGATGAATTGCAAATTATATAATTCTGTTATTCTTAGTGGATTTAATCCCCCATCCTAGCAATGGCGAAATGGGAGCAATTTTAGAAGTTTTTAACGCTCTCGGTGAGTCAATTTCAGTAGTAACCTTTGGGGTGGTTGGGTTTCGCTTAAACAATCAAATTGAGCCATTTTCGACCCAGTATTGTTTCGCTCAACCCAACCTACAATAATTGCTTATATTAATTTCTGATTAATTGCCAATTCATTGCCGACACAAGAGTTAAAGCGATAACAATTCATTGCTGTATGTAACAATATAAGAGGAGTGCGATCGCCGATTTTGTAGGGTGCGTTAACGCGCGTGTAAAGCACCGCTAATGTTTGGGATAAAATGGAGAAGTTTCAAGGCGATCAAGTGCGATCGCTCTGAGAAATGATCGAGGTCAAGCATGACAGTGCAATAACTTCGTTACAGAGATAGGATAGTAGAATAGAGGGGGCTACCATACGGCTGCTTCAGGCTTTAATTTAGTCTTGTCGATCAGTTATTATCATGAAAGAAAAAGTGTACTTGGATTCCACGGTTCCGAGTTATTACTTTGATGAGCGTGAAGCTCTAAAAACTTTTACCGAAATCACAAGGAAGTGGTGGTCGGAGATGTCCAGTTATTATGATTTATATATTTCGGATGCCGTGCTTCAAGAACTAACCAACGGAAACTATCCGCGTAAAGCTGAAATTATTCATTTGGTTTCAACGATTCCTTTACTACCGCCGACTTCTGCTCTTGAACAAGTTGTCGAGTTTTATCTTGCCAACTATGTCATGCCAAGGTCTCTTGTGGGCGACGCTCTACATCTTGCCTATGCCAGCTATTTCGACATTCAATATCTCGTTACTTGGAATTGCAACCACCTAGCGAATGCTAACAAACGGAAGCATATTCGCGTTATCAATGCCCGCCTTGGTTTGTCAACACCTGAAATTGTCACACCACTTGAACTATTCAAAGAGGAGAATAACTTATGATCCACTCAGAGATTTTGCAAGAAAAAGATAAAACTCAAACAAGATTATCGGAGGAATGCACGTCTATCCATGACTATTTAGTTAAGTCTCGCATTGCTGCGGAAAAGGCTGCGGAATCCTACGGGTTTACTCTCAAGTATGCTGAAGAAATTCATAAAATTCGAGAAGAACACGGCAAAGCTTTCAACGCCAACACAACAGCCTCTTAGGTTGGCTTGAGCGAAACAATTTAGATTAATTCTGATTAATTGCCAATTCATTGCCGACACAAGAGTTAAAGCGATAACAATTAGAGGAATTTGGTGAACAAGATACACTATAGCCCAGATGTGGATGCTTTATTAATTGAGTTAAACAATAATCCAATTGCTTACGCAGAGGAGGAAGGGAAAACAATATTACATTATTCCGAGGACGATCAGTTAGTTTTAATCGAGATTCTAGATTTTGGTTGTTCTCTATCGGAAGATGCTAGACAAGAACTTGCAAAATCCATATCTTCTCGTGAATCGATTAAAATATAGTTATTAGTTAATATCCATCTCACAACAATTTAAATCATGAAATGTATTCAGTATATTGTCGATGAAACAGGAGAAAAAACAGCAGTTGTTATCGATCTAAAAGAATGGGGTCAACTGTGGAATGAGTTTTATCAAAATTTACTCGATCGCTCTCCCGTAAACGAAGACTGGATAAATCGATCGCCTTTTCGAGAAAAATTAGATCAAGCTCTCCCATGGAATGCTAATCATCCACCGCAGTTATCAGATCTAGAATCCCTAGAGAGCAAACTCGACAATCATGAGTGCTGAAGAAAAGGCTAGAAAACTAAGTAGATTGAGTGATGCAAATTCCATCTAAAGCAATTATTCCAGAGGATAAACTTACTCGTTATCTTCTCGTATTCAGAGACAAAGATGACAAATCAAAATTTTTAGCACAAGCAGGATTTACTCTCGATAATGCGGCCAGTTTGCAAAAAGCGATTATTCAGCTAATTACCGTAGAAGATGCGATCAGAGATGGTAAAAATGAATACGGTATCTTTTATCGAGTTGAAGGAATGCTAGAAGGAGTTAACGGAATTAATTTAGCAGTGGTTACAATATGGATACTGCGATACATTGACGACTGTTTTCAGTTTGTTACTCTCAAACCCCGAAAGGATAGATAATTATGGATGTTAGATTATACGATCATGTGGTTCTTTGTCTTGATGTTCCCGAAGACAATCTAAAATCGGGAGATGTGGCAGTATTAGTGGATTTAATCCCCCATCCTAGCAATGGCGAAATGGGAGCAATTTTAGAGGTTTTTAACGCTCTCGGTGAGTCAATTTCAGTAGTTACTGTGCCAATTTCGGCGATTAAACCCCTACAAGCAAATGAAATATTTACCGTCCGCTCTTTAGTGAAAGTTGAATAAGTTAAAATCAAAGAGAATATCCCTATCGCTGCAATTTTAATTATCGATGAATCTCCTGAAAGATAGTAAAAAAATCCGTTTTATTGACCTCTTTTCTGGTTTGGGAGGGTTTCGAGTCGCAATTGAACGAGTTTGTCGCCAAAAAAACTTAGAATCTGATTGTGTTTTTTCCTGTGATATAGATAAAGATGCTCAGGCAATTTATCAGGCTAATTTTGGCGACCAACCCCAGGGAGATATTACCGAAATCGCTGCCCTAGACATTCCCAATCATGATATTTTAATGGCGGGATTTCCCTGTCAACCTTTTAGTATTTGTGGTGATTTAAAGGGATTTGACGATACCAGAGGCACGCTATTTTTTGAGATTGCCCGTATTTTAAAAGTCAAACAACCCGCAGCATTTATTCTGGAAAATGTCAAGCAATTGCAGGGACATCAACAGGGAAAAACCTTAGAAATTATTCTCGATACTTTGCAAGATTTAGATTACTATACCGATTATCGGGTTTTGAATGCGCTTAATTTTGGTTTACCGCAAAAACGGGAACGGATTTTTATCGTTGGTTTCCGAGAAGCGCGGGGTTTTATCTGGCCAAAACCAGCTTTATCTAGAACAAGTTTAACGGAAATATTAGAGGAAAATGTCTCGGATTTTTATTATGCTTCCGAAAAAATTCAAAAAAGTCGCCTTCTGAAAAGAGAGGGAAAAAACCATATAGTGAACCGACTATCTGGCACGAAAATAAAGGAGGAAATGTCAGTGCTTATCCCTATTCCTGTGCCTTGCGAGCAGGAGCATCCTATAATTATTTGTTAGTGGATGGGAAAAGACGCTTAACAGAAAGAGAAATGCTACGTTTACAAGGTTTTCCCGATGATTATCAAATTGTCGGCAGTTATCAAACTATGCGAAAATTAACGGGTAATAGTGTAGCGATTTCCTGCGTAGCTGCTGTGGTTAATTCTGTAATCGAGTCTTGGTTAGATATTGAGCAAGCATCAACTAATTCATTCTCGTTCAATTGACACCTTAATTAAGTTTATTTTTGACTTAGGAGTTTTAGATAGTGGTAATTATTCAAGACGCTTTTAATTGCCTATATAGACAGTCTCGTAGGTTGGGTTGAGCGAAACAATACTGGGTCTAAAATGGCTTAATTCGCCTGAAAAAGCGAAACCCAACCACCCCAAAGGTTACTCTAAAATTAGCTGACCCATTGCCTTGAGAATTTGGAGCAGATTAATTGCTGATTCAGGATACATTAAATTAAGTTCTGGCATTATCTGATAAGTGGGGTTAGTTTCTTGTCTGAGATAGACGAACATATATTGTAAGCCATTAGTCGCTAATCCCCAAACTGAGGGTTGTCTTTCTAAGCTATTGTAGGCATAAGTCAATAATTGAGGTAATCCCTGACGTACTTCGATTCCACTCTCTTTAGCTTCAATGACTAAAATCCAAAAAGGGATATCATTGACAGTTGCTATCGAATTATTTACCGTGACAATATCAAAGCGTCCGCTAATAGTTTTATCTTCATCCACAAGGATAATATTATCAATCCCTTCTTCAACCCTAATCTTAATCGGATAACGATAAAAACCCGCTAACCGCAATAGGGGAAATAGGGTTAAAACTTTAACTTGTCCTTCTGATGCTTTATCTTCCATCAAATAGGGTCGAAAATCGTTGCGGATTTGAACAAGTTCTAATTTTTCTGCCTCGCTGACGGTTTCCAAAGCTAAAAGCTCTGTAAATGAAACATCTTCAAGCTTTTCTTGAAAATGGAGATGACGTTGAACATCAGCAAGGGTTAGTTTACTCGTTTTGAGGGTCAGCATTGATTTAGCAAGCAGTACAGTGCTGTTTCCATGATAGCTTAAAATAGGTGTCTCGGCTGTTCTTGCTAACAAAATAAGCCAACACAGAAACACCAATTTAAGAATAGACCTCTTGCATAATTTTTTTATGGTATAATATAAGGTTTTGCTTTTTTCTCAATTCTTAGATTGAAGTGGAAAAAAGAATAAAATGTGATCTTAGGTCAGGAAATCATCTATAATTTTGCTATGTTTATTAGCAAAATTATGGATTATCAAAACTTATCAGATGAACAATTCAAACGCCGTTTCGGTGTGTATAAACCAACATATAGAAAGATGGTAGAATCAGTAAAAAGTGTTGAAGCCGACTCTAATTCACCATCTAAAAGGGGACCGAAACCTAAACTATCTATAGAAGAACAAGTTTTAGTAACGTTAGAATATTGGCGAGAATATAGAACATATTTTCACATTGGTACAAGCTGGGAACTATCAGAATCAACTATATGTCGGATTGTAAATAAGACGGAAAAAATGCTTTTACAATCGGGAAACTTCCGTTTAAAAGGAAAAAAAGCTTTACTCAATCAAGCAGAGATACCGGTCGTAACGGTAATGGATGTAACGGAAACTCCCATTGAACGCCCCAAAAAGAAACAGAAAGATTTTTTGGGGGGTAAAAGAGGTTATCATACTTTAAAATCCCAATTAGTAGCTGATCAAAATACCGAGGAAATTATCTGTGTCTTTTGTGGGAAAGGTAGAGGTCATGATTTTAGTTTATTTAAAAAAAGTCGAGTTCGTTTTCATCCTTTAACTACCAGCATAGAAGACAGTGGTTATCAGGGAATAGCTGCATACCATAGTAATAGTTATACACCGAAAAAGAAATCGAAAAATAGAAAATTAACAGAGTTAGAAAAAGAGTATAACAAGGCTTTAGCCAAAGAAAGGATTATCATTGAACATATAAATAGGAAACTCAAAACCTTTAAAATCTTATCCTGTAAATATCGGAATCGTCGTCGAAGATATAGTTTAAGAGTTAACTTGTTGGCGGCTATTTATAACTGTGAGTTAGGGATAGGTATAGCAGCTTCTTAAAAGTTGCCTAAAGATTAATCAAGTCAAGGAGAATTTATTCTCAATTATAAAAATTGAGATAGTTTGTGCTGCTTAAATAAAGAGGTTTTGATAACCAAATTAAAGCATATCTAAAGAGTTTTGAGTTAAAAGTTAAACTTCAAGTTTTCATTCAGGACTAATGTACTGGTTAACTAATTTTTTGGGGAAAATTAGTTAACCCATCATTATAACATATAATTAATTTGCAAGAGTTCTAATAAAGTTGCTGCGTGGGGTGCGGATTGTTGATTTGGGTTTTTTAACAGAATTGGTAGCCTTCTAACGCACTTTACACTCGTCGGCGATCTACGATCAAGTTATTTTTGAACGAAAAGCACCCCAAGGTCATATTTCTTGTAGTTAGAGGTTTGATTGAGTTGGGGATGGTGGGATGGGATTGGAATGGGGAGAAGTGAGGTGGACTTATACTCAAACTCCTTCTCCAGCGCTCCCAACTCCCGTGCAGTCTTAACGAGTAATTTAGATAGTCAACAGCTTACCAAATTTAGGTAACACTTCCTCTTGATGGGAAAGACTGTATCTTGAGAAAATAATTAGGCTAAATAGACCCGAATTTAGGGGGTATTTTCTGAAAAAGAATCACTATAATTAAATAAAAATGGTACGCTATTTTTTCCCGCTCCATCCATGACTAAAACCCGGGGCATTTGCGCCCCACCTTCGCGCCAAGCTTCAATCGCTTCTTTCTGTAAAACCAATCCTCCTCCCTGTTCTTTTAAAGTTTCTGCTAATAGTCTTTGTGCCTCAGCTTTCCCTTTAGCGCGATTAATTTCTGCCTGGGCCTGTTGTTCTGCTTCTTGGGTGATATAAACGGCTCTTTGGGCGCGTTGTTCTGCGATTTGTTTATCTTCGACGGCCCGGGCAAATTCTGGAGAAAAATTCAAATCTACCACACTGGTATCTAAGACTAGAATACCATACTTTTCTAACCGAGTCGATAGGGCATTATCAAAGTCTTCTTTTAACTCACTGCGTCGAGTAATTGCCTCCTCTACTGTTCTTTTAGCGGCGGCAATTTTAAAGGATTCTTGGGTTTGAGGGGCGATAATTTTAGCGACAATATTTTGTAGGGTGCCTTGGGTTCTTCTAATCGCCACTACTTGAGTCGGATCGAGACGAAAATTAATCGCAAAACTAGCAGATAAATCCTGTAAATCTTTAGTGGAACTTTGGGCGGGAACTTCAAATTTTTGCACCGTAACATCGTAGATATCGACACTAGAAACAAAGGGAGGTTTAAAGTGCAATCCCTCCAATAAAACCCCGTCTTTAGCCTTTCCTAAAACACTTAAAACTCCCGCTTGTCCGGGGGTGATGATCACATAGGCATTAAAGGCCGCTAAAATGACAATAGTGACCAATAATCCCCCAATCAGGGAAAGTAAATTAATAGCATCTTTCTGGTTCACAGTTTATACTCCTTGACGAGCGACTAAAGCGAGAATTTTTGTTGCGATCGCTTGATTGACAGGCATCACTGACAGACGATTTCCTGTCCTTACTAATAATAATTCATCGGCGGTAAAATTTTGTTTTAAAATTCCCAGGGGCAGCAGTTGGGGAAAAAGGCGATCGAACTCAACTTTAACCGTCCACCAGCGCGGGCAATCCAGGGAGGCTTTAGAATCATAGTAGGGACTATTGCGATCAAATTGTGTCGGATCGATCATATCGGTTTCCACTACGCGCATCAAGCCGACAATCCCCGGCGGGGTCGTATTAGAATGATAAAAAAAGGCTAAATCTCCCCGCTTCATCTGACGGAGAAAATTGCGCGCTTGATAATTTCGCACTCCCTCCCAAATAGTTTGACCATCTTTTTTTAAATCCCCGATACTATAGACATCGGGTTCCGATTTCATTAACCAATAATTTAAATTCATCATTATTTATAGTTGTGATTAATTCAAATAAGCTCAAAAATATTTTTAGCCGTTCCTGTCAGCCTTGTTGCCATAGGGTTAAATATAATTCACTTTGGCTGCTTTTGTAGTTCTACTCAAACAATTATTGAGAAGAATGTATCTAAAAATACTTTTGTTAGCAGCAATTTTTAAGGACTATGAGCCTTCAAGTCTAGCTATTCTTGGCAACCGTCAGTTTTTCCCTATGGCTAAAAATAATTTATTCTCCAATAATAAATCGCTCAAATAAGCTGTAAAATAGGATACATTGCCCTAAAAATCTCTAGCCAATCCATAGATTATCGGTGTTCCAAGCCACTCGCCGCCGTTTAGCCTTATGGTACACTGTTGTCACTGCCATACTACTGCTTTTTCTCGCTACGGGAATGTATTTTTATGTGCGGCATACCCTAGTGGATCGCATTGATGATACCCTCAAACACATCATTGAGGTGGTAAATCGTTCCCTCGTGATCGAATCGATTCCCCCGAACCAAGGACGTTATCGCGTCGATCCCCTCGCAAGTTTTCCCAGTCAGGGTAAATCCGTCGAGGACGATCATATAGATTTGGAATGGTTCGATCCCCAAGGTAATCTAGTTTGGTCAACTCTGGCCGAATCTTTAGATATTCCCCTCCATCCCCACCGTCAGGGGGAAACTATTCGCTTATCCGATAATCGTCTGCTGCGACAAATAACCGAAAGGGTGGAAATCCATCATTATGTTTTGGGATATCTGCGGGTAAGTCATCCTTGGTTTGAGGTGACAAAACCAATTAGACAGCTATTATTGGATTTAATCGTCGGAATTTGCCTGATGATTGCCAGTGTCGCCGGGATTGGTTGGTTTTTGTCCGGTTTAGCCATTCAACCGGTAAAAGAGTCCTATCAGAGTTTAAAACAATTTACCGCCGATGCTTCCCATGAATTACGCAATCCGATCGCCACTATCCAAACTAACGTGCAAATGGCGATCGCTTATCCCCAAACTGGCGATCAACGCTTGCGGGTGATCGAGCGTTTAACGGAAAGATTGGGCAATTTAGTCAATGATCTGCTCTTTTTAGCCCGTTCTGATAGTGGCATCGTCCAACCGATCGAGCAAGCTGTACCTTTGGATGCTTTATTGATGGAAGTGGTGGAAGAACAGCGTTTAATCGCCGATAAGCAGGGAATTTGCCTTTCTTTGTCGATTGTGGAACCGGACCAAGAGGATTTTTCCTATAGCGATGAAATGTTTACTATGGAGGGAGATTGGGATCAATTAGCTCGTTTATTCACAAATTTAATTTCTAATGCCCTAAAACACGCTTTTTTGCCCGAATCTGAGCCTAAAAATGTGGCAGTGGAATTGGAAAAAAGTAAACGCGATCGACAATCGGTGTTACTGGTACGCGTCAAAGATAACGGAATCGGTATTCCCGAGGCTGCCTTATCCCATATTTTTGATCGCTTTTATCGTCTCGATCCTGCGCGACAAAATTCCGCCACTTCCGGGGGAACAGGATTAGGATTAGCGATCGCTTTAGCGATTACCCTCAGTCATCATGGACAAATTAGCGTCGAAAGTCAGATCGATCGAGGAACAATTTTCACCGTCACCCTACCAAAAAGCCATCAACGGGAGAAAAAAACCGAAAAGTCAGAAGCTTCCTCTGACTTCTTTTCATACCCCCAAGGGAATTCGAATCCCTGTCGCCTCCGTGAAAGGGAGGTGTCCTAGGCCACTAGACGATGGGGGCTTGGATTTCAGACCTTTTTAAATATAACAATAATCTTTCTGGGAGTCAAGGGTTTTGGCAAAAAATTTTTTTATCCCGCCCTTGCACAATAGGATAGTGTAATTGAAGATGTTATCGCCCAAAATCCATGGCTGCCGATCCCTATAAAAGCCGACTGTTCAACCTGATCAACCGTCGCTTGATCCGTCTGAAAGATAACCTCGGCCGCGTTTCCCGTCGCGGTCAAAATGCGATCGCTGTTGCCTTGCAAATAGCCATCTATCCCGTCTATTTGCTGGTACAATCCCTGCGGATGACGGCTAATCAATTGGGGAACAGTCTCCAGAAACAATTATCACCCCCCAGCAAAGATGGGACGGATGCGATTGCGGAATTTCTCCAGAGCTTATCCGACCAAGAAACGGCATTTATTGGCATAGCAGCCGATCTAGAGGATCAAGCTTTAGTTTTCGTCACTAACGATCACCAGACTGTTAAAATCACCGATAATCAAACCCAAAGACAAATAGAAAAACAAATTAGGACGGCACTGGCTAACTACGCCCTCGAAAAACGGAGAATTAAGCGATTAAATCCTCAATATCCGCCTTTATTACCAAATTTTACCGATAAAAATTCTGTCTTGCCTCCGATCCGTTGGTTTTGGAACCTACTACGCTGGGAACAACAGGGACAGATAGCGATCGCCATAAATCTATTCCAAGAATCCCATCTTGTCAAAACCCCGACACCACCCTCCTTACCACTGCCTAATTTAAATTCTCAAGCGATTTTAGAAGTCATTGACGAAAAATTAGCGATTTTCGAGGCTAAATTTCTCCCTATCTCCCCCGCAATCCCAGGCAGTTTGAGCCACACCTCTAACCCCCCTTCCGATCTCCTTAACCAGTCCCCGACTCTCGAGAAAAATTCCTCCTATCTCTGGCACCTTTATTGGTTAATTTATGCGGCGATCGAGCATTTCTGGGCAAAAGAGAAGAATAATTTAGAACATAGTGCTGATTCACCCGCTTTATCGGCAAAATATCCCCTAAGTCTTCCTAATTCTCTGCTGATCACCTTCAAGCAACGTCTCCAAGATTGGCTAGAAAAACAAACCCAAGCGGATCCCTTCACGCTCGGCAAACTCATCCAAGCGGCGATCGATCACTTCTTTTCCTCTCGCCAATCCCTGACATTTTCCGCCGTCAGCGAGCAACCTTGGCTAGAATCCGCCGATATCTTGGCTATTTCTCCCCAAGACTCCGAAAAACCCCGCCTTAATCCCGCTTATCCCCTTCCCCAGTCCCCAGTCACCCCAACCCAGCCCCTTAGCACAGAAAAAGCTTTTAGTCAAGGAAAACAAAATAAATCTTTACAAAAAATCCCCCCGGCCGCCGCTGAAATTACTCTGGGAGAATCCCCCCCGCCGCCCAATTAGATCCCCGCTATGCTAAGGAGATAATTCAACCAATTAACGAGGAATGGTTAGAAACCGAATCAACCCCCGTCGGCTACGTTAAACACCCCTTAGAGCGGATTTTAGAGGGATTAGATGCGATTATTTTATGGGTAGAGGAATTAGTTATTAAAATTTGGCGTTGGTTGCGGTACAATCGACGCATTTCTAAATTACTCAAACGCAAACGCTAAATCGATTATCAGTTATCAGTTATCAGTTATTTCAAATAAGAACGAGACACTAGGCGACACAATAAGTACGAATAATTTCATCAAGGGGTGTCCCCACAGGAGCATACATTCTTGCCCTCTTTAATGCACTAAAATCATGTTCGATATTATTTAAATCAGGATAGTATTTTGGCAAAAACACGACCTGATGACCTGCTTCTTCTAGCAGTTGTTTAATGACTGTCTTCCGATGAATTGGTGCATTATCCATAATTAATACTGATGTTATGGGCGCGAGAGGGCAATAAATATAAAGATAACCACCCTTCAAAACCTTCGGCATTCAGGCTTCTCGTAAATACCATCGGTGCAATAAAGTCTTTTTTTCCCTTTCTTCTCCCAGCGACAAGGGTTTCTCTTTTTCCTCGTTTTCCTTGTCTATCTCCCAATACTTTCTTCCCTTTTTTTGACCAAGCATAAAGGCAGGCTTGAAATTCTTCAAACCCTGACTCATCAATGAATACAAGGCTTTCACTTCCATATATTTTAATCAATTCTCTCAGCACTCTGTAGTATTTCATTCTTTCTTCTCGGTTTCTTTCTCTATAACGAAGTCCCTTCTTTTTTCTGGTAATTTTCATTTTTTTTAAGGCATAGCAAATGGCACTTGGTCTCACTCCAAATTTCTCGGCTCTGTCTCTTAATCTTGCCTCGGGATTTTCTTGGACATCTTTTGACAGTGCTTTCCAGTCCAGCTTTCTCTGACGGTGTTTTACCTTTGTTGCTTCCAGTTTTTCCCTACCTAGCCATCTATATATCGTCGCTCTTCCTATATTAAATAGAGCGGCGGCTTTGGTTATGCTTCCCCCATTCTCTACATAATCGATTACTTTTTTTCTCAAGTCTAGGCTATAAGACATTTTTCTGTATGGGTTGCTCGTTTCCCTTTATTTTACCTTATTTTTACCTCGTCTCACACTTATTTGAAATGACTATAACATCTAGGGGGAGATGTTCCAGTTGCTCGCTTTGTTTTGTCACCCCTGGAAGTCAATCCATCTGGTCAAGATAAGAGATAATATTCCTGGCAAGGTTTGGGAAAAAATCAAATGTTGCGCCTCTCATCCGTTAAGTTGCTAATCTTTTGATTGTCTTGAATAGGTCGGAGATGAATCCCTTGAAAGTTCTGAAATATCCAGCGTAATGTTGGTTGGTCAGTTAACTTACCCAACTGATTTTTCAGTCCCGTCTCCTGCTGTTTTAAATTCAGGCGAAGTTGTCTTTGACCAATAGTATAAACCAGCAGGCACAAGCCCATGAGCATGGCCATGACTTCAAGGGGTGACAGAGGGGCTACAAGCTAGATAGAGCGGGGGGTCTAGCCAAACGACCCCCTAAAGAAATAGAGTGGTTAGGACAACCACTCAAAATTTTAAAATGTTACCTTCATTCTATCAGGCTTGTTTACAGGCGAACCTTAGCGAGGCGAGCTATTTGACCTTACAGCTCCTAATCCTGCTCTTACAAAGTCATCGGATAGTCCAACTAGAGAAACTGGCCGCTCTTTTCCCGCAACCGATAACCTTTGAAAGTAGAAGACGGAATTTGCAGAGATTTCTTAAGCTCCCGCAACTAAACGTGAAACTCTTGTGGTTTGGCTCTTCTGGTTTTCGTGTGTTAATTTTTGTTATGAATTAAAGCAAGCAAACAGCTTAAGTCGAAGATGTTCAAAATTGGTAAATCCATAACTCATTCTTTTAATAAGCTTTATTTTGGTATTCATTCCCTCAATTAATCCGTTGGTTGTCTGATTTTCAAAGTAATTACAAATACCTGGCAAATGCTTCTGGATCATCCTGGCACTACTTTCATATAATATCCCGCCTATTCTTATCCATTTTTCCAATTTTCTCTCAGCACCTCTGAACGTTCTACTACTTTGATAAATTTGTCTAATTTCTTCTTTCATTTCCCAGGCTATTCCTAAGCATGGATGTTCTTTCAGAATAACTTCTAGTTGTTGTTTTTGCTCGTCCTTTAAGTCCTCTTTATTCTTCCATAATAAATGAGGTAATCCTTTTTCATGCACCCCCATTAACTTTCTCAATTTATTAAGCTCGTCATTGATGATAGCCATTACATGAAAACGGTCATAGATGATTTTAGCATTGGGAAATAATTCCTTGATCACTGCTGTAAATCCTGACCACATATCGACGCTCACTTCTTTCACTTTCTCCCGAACTGCGTCTGGCTGTGCTTTTAAGGCTTCCATTAATTCTTCTTGCTTATGTCCTTTAATCACATCTAGTAAAATTTTCTTGTCCATATCTACGACCGTTGTGATGAAATCTTTATGTCCTTTTAAGTTACTAAATTCATCTAAGCTTATTCGTTCTGGTGCTTCCCACTCTTCCTTTTCTAGTTCTTTAGCACAGTGATTAAATATTAACTCAACTTCTGACCATCCTAACCCTTCTTCTCGACTTATTTCTTCGATGCTACAATTTTTTACTCTCTCATAAATCATCGATTCATAGCGAATTGTATGATGCTGTCTTAATCTCATAAAACTCAGTCTTTCGCTGATATACTTTTGGCACTTTTGACAATGAAACTGACGGCGTGGTACTTCTAAATATACTGGATTACCTAATATTGACAAGTCTCTGACTAGATTATACTCTGTCTGATTGATTCTGTCTAAGGTTTGATGGCAATTCGGACATTCAATTGTTTCATTTAAAAGAGCAAGCTTTAGGAAAATTGTCTGAGCAATTTTTTGATAATTGACCACTGTTGCATTTGGTAAATCGAGGAGTTGATCAAAATTTATCCACATAACCCACCTCCTGTTCTGTGTTACTATTATACCATGCTCACACAGAACCTAGAAGAGCCAAACATATAGAAAGATGGTAGAATCAGTAAAAAGT
The DNA here is from genome assembly GCF_001264245.1 of Microcystis panniformis FACHB-1757. Lineage (NCBI taxonomy): Bacteria > Bacillati > Cyanobacteriota > Cyanophyceae > Chroococcales > Microcystaceae > Microcystis > Microcystis panniformis. The sequence goes on along the minus strand of NZ_CP011339.1, from coordinate 2,444,743 downwards.
GTTGAAGCCGACTCTAATTCACCATCTAAAAGGGGACCGAAACCTAAACTATCTATAGAAGAACAAGTTTTAGTAACGTTAGAATATTGGCGATAATATAGAACATATTTTGGCTCTTCGTTACTCTTTATGCTAAATCAACAGGCTCTTCGTTACTCTTTATGCTAAATCAACAGACAAGATGCCAAGATAACATACTTCTAACCCAAAAATTCCGAAAGTTTCTCAAGCCATAGGCTCTCCGTTTTATTAGTTTAAGTTTATTGTTGATTCCCTCGACCACCCCATTCGTTGTCCTTCGCTCGAAATAACTAATGATTTCTCCAAACCAGTTTCGGATTGTTTGACAACTCTTGGTAAAAACACTGGAGGATTTTGCCAACCATTCCGAGATGGATAGCATTCCCTCTGTCGAATTCTCTGAGGTTTCATAAATCTTTCTAAATTCTTCCTTTAACTCGTGCATCTTTTTCAAATTTGGTCAATTTTCTTTGATAGCTTCTAGTTTGATTTTTTGGGTTTCCGTTAAATCTTTTTCATTTTTTAACAAGCTATATTTACTTCGCTTTAAAACTTCTAGCTTTGCTTCTTTTTCCGCTTTCTGTTTTTTATTTTTCTGCGCTTCTACCGCTCTTTTTTCTGCTTTTCTCTGTTCGTCTAACTCTTGATTAATTTGTTTCATTACATGGAATCTATCGGCGACTACCTCGGCCGATGGCATCAATTCTTTCACCAAATTTTTATAGGGCAACCAAAGATCTATGCTGACTTCTTCAATTTGCTCTAACACCTCTTTTCCCCACCCTGTAAGCGTTTCCCTCAATTCTTCTTGTGTTCGCTTCTCTAGAATAGCTATTAGTTTTCCCGTATCTAAATTTACTAAAACTGCACAGTAATTTTTTTGTCTTTTGACTAGAGCGATTTCGTCAATTCCTAGTCTTTTTAATTTCGATAGGTCTGTCTCTGTAATTTCTTCAGCTATGTCCTCTATCATTCTTTGAATCTGTTCTTCCGTTACGTCATTTCTTCGGCTAACATTTAAAATATCTCCTGATTTTAATTGTTCGAGTATATTCTCGGCTAGTCTTTTCGTATAGGTTCGTTTCTTGGCGACAAAATCTAACTCTTCGCTAAAGGGTTTCTGACAATTACCGCACTTAAATTGACGACGATTAACTTGTAGGTACACTGGTTGACCTGAGAGCGGTAAATCTTTGACTAAATGTCGATGATTTTGGTGTAGTTTATCGCTCTCTAACCCACAACGAGGACAGACTGCTTTTTTATTTTTCGATTCGATTTGGAAAACTATACCGATATTTTCTAGGTGTCGATAGCCTTGAATACAGGTTCCTTGTAGGTTCAAAAATTTGTCAAGTATCATAAGTAAAATAATCTCGTTTTTGGCTATTATATCAAATCTTAACTCAATTGTCTATCTTTTGGTATTAACCTATTTGTGCCTTAAGTCCTTTCCTGTATGAATTTCAGCTACTTTTGAGCGTAGTTGCTCTCATCGAATTTTATTTTAAGTTAATTATTTGCATAACAATTCCCGAAGAGCCCATATTTTCACATTGGTACAAGCTGGGAACTATCAGAATCAACTATATGTCGGATTGTAAATAAGACGGAAAAAATGCTTTTACAATCGGGAAACTTCCGTTTAAAAGGAAAAAAAGCTCTACTAAATCAAGCAGAGATACCGGTCGTAACGGTAATGGATGTAACGGAAACTCCCATTGAACGCCCCAAAAAGAAACAGAAAGATTTTTTGGGGGGTAAAAGAGGTTATCATACTTTAAAATCCCAATTAGTAGCTGATCAAAATACCGAGGAAATTATCTGTGTCTTTTGTGGGAAAGGTAGAGGTCATGATTTTAGTTTATTTAAAAAAAGTCGAGTTCGTTTTCATCCTTTAACTACCAGCATAGAAGACAGTGGTTATCAGGGAATAGCTGCATACCATAGTAATAGTTATACACCGAAAAAGAAATCGAAAAATAGAAAATTAACAGAGTTAGAAAAAGAGTATAACAAGGCTTTAGCCAAAGAAAGGATTATCATTGAACCTATAAATAGGAAACTCAAAATCTTTAAAATCTTATCCTGTAAATATCGGAATCGTCGTCGAAGATATAGTTTAAGAGTTAACTTGTTGGCGGCTATTTATAACTGTGAGTTAGGGATAGGTATAGCAGCTTCTTAAAAGTTGCCTAAAGATTAATCAAGTCAAGGAGAATTTATTCTCAATTTTTATAATTGAGATAGTTTGTGCCGCTTAAATAAAGAGGTTTTGATAACCAAATTAAAGCATATCTAAAGAGTTTTGAGTTAAAAGTTAAACGGTTCTTCGTTACTTGGTATGGTTCGATAGGGGGGCATAAATCGACTAAATCCTTATCTGGCAAGAGACTTAATTGATTAGTTCGCTCTAGATCAAAAACAATTGACAAAAATCGCTAAATGCCTTTCTCTATAAGGGTTACATCCCTTGTAACCCCCGTCCATTGCATAACACAAACCGAAGAGCCAGTTAAACTTCAAGTTTTTATTCAGTATTAATGTACTGGTTAACTAATTTTTTGGGGAAAATTAGTTAACCCATCATTAAGTAGTCGTGCAAAATAAATTTCCTAGTGAAGAAAGGCAAAAGGCAAGAGGCAAGAGGCAAGAGGTGGTTAGATATGTGTAATTAATTTTGCTTAGGTACTTATAACATATAATTAATTTGCAAGAGTTCTAATGAGAATTCTCGGTCGCTACACCAAATTTTTTCACGGCGGCTAAACTAATCAGTAGGAAAATGACCGAAACATTAAGTTGATAAAGTTTGTCCATTACTCGACCAATTTTATCATCATTTAATTGTTTGGGTTCGATGCCCTCTCCCAGCAGATGTTCGGTTGCTTTATCTTCAAAAAATTGAGGAAATAAATACAAAGCTCGGGAGACAAATCCCAATCCATTCAGGATAATTGCTTTCACGACTTGCCCCGCTGTGACAATTTCTCCTCGCTCAATTGAGACTTGTTCGTTGATAATTTCAACGATTCCTATTTCATCGATAATTCCAGCTACTAATCCCAGATGGTCTAGATTTTTGACTTCAATTTCTGTTGATTGATTCATGGTCGAACAGTCCACTCGCCTCAGTTTTCCAACAATTCCTATTTTTTCATAATTAGGGGTCTCAAGACCGCCCTAGCGGCCACCGAGAAAACCTTCACCAGCTAAGTATTTTTACTCAAGTCTCTGGAGGGGGACAGCTTATGTGACAGTTGAGGGTGCGGAATGTGGGTTGGATATGCTGTATGGTCGCCTGCTAAGATTATAAGTACCTAGGCAAAATTATTTACACATGACGATCATTGCCCCGTAAGGGTTTTAGCTCGATCGGGCAGGTAATTAATTTTGCATGACTACTTACGTTCGTTTTTTGGCAGCTCCTTGATGTACAATTTCATCAATCCACGACGCTGAGGAGAGCAATCTTCGATCGCTTCGTACAATGACGGCCATTTTCTCCGAAACACCGGCGACATAGACAGTTCCGCAAAGGAATGGACACTTCGGGTTACTAACACTGCGTCCATCAAGTCCATTACCGCGTCTTTGCCTGTTCCTAAGAGTTTATAGGCCGCTTCTCGAAATTCCTGCAAGTTTTTCAAAGTCATTTTCGGGAAATTTAGTAATCTTACTTGATTTCCCGTTTTTTCTGCTCAAGCAGTTCTTATGTACTGACTATTGCTCAAATTAGTCTAAACTTGAGGTTGAAGCATGAAACCCAACGCCCGATTATGTTACGCTACCGCTAACCCATCCTACAAATAATTGTGATTGTGCCTCCCTACTTATAAAAGTTTAGATAAACAAGAAAAAGTATAAAGTCTTATGAAGATTATTCAAGAATTATCTCAAAAGTCAACAATTGATGAGATTCTGGCCAGATAATGGGGATGGAGGGGTGAATCAACCTTTCCCAAGTTGAACAGAGATTGTTGTCGAGAGTCGGAGAGAAAAGCAATGAATATCAAGGATACATTACACGATTTTGTCCAGTACCTAACAGAGGCTTTCGCTCGCATTTTTAGTCCCAACAATGATGAATATCCCGATGTGGGGATGCAGCCTTTTGATTCTGAACCCTACCATGCTCCCAAGGGTAATTCTTAACTAAAAATGACGGATAACTGCTTTGAGATAAAGGTTATGGGTAGGGATAATAACCCTACCTGATTTTATAGGAAAATAATTAATCCTCTGCTTGCCAATCGGGACAACTATCACTATCCCAACCGTAGGGATGGAAACCGCAGACGAGAAGATTGCCTCCGTAGATATAACCGTGATAATTACGGCAACCGATACAAGCAGGATGGGTGTTAGGATCGGGGTTAACTTTAGGAGTGAGGGTAAAATCCGAGGGTTCATCTAATTCCGAAAAGGGGTATTCATCGAGGTTAAAAAATTCCTCTAATTCCTGGGGTAAAACCTCTTGAATAAACTGTTCCAGATCGATGATAATTTCTTCATTGATTTCTTCGATAGTTTGGGTAACTTCTTGGAAAAAATTTTCAATTCCCAGCGCCACAGTTTCGATCACTTCCCAAAAATCTTTCTGCCAATCGTCCATGTTTATACTTGCGTCCCTTGTCTGGTAATAATTAATTATTTGTCGCTAAAATCTAGGTTTTAATCCTGTTGTAGTTTCCGTAATTCTTCCTGAAGACGTTCCACCTTTTGCCGCAATTCATCTACTTTTGGCTCGGCTGCTTTGGTGTCCTCCTCATCTTCAATAATTTCTATCCGTCGGGGTTCATGGGGAATATTAGATTCATTACCTGCCACCGTTTGCTGTTGTGCCTGTTTCACCAACTCATCAACGTATTTCCTCGCTTCTTCCGTCGTCATTTCGCCGCGAGAAATCATCTCATCGGCTAATTTTTGGGCTTGATTTCTTAATTCTTGTAAATTTACTTCAGCTTTTTCGGCGGCATAAGTAGCAATGCCTACGCCCAAATAAACTGCTTTTTTGACTAAATCACCTAAGTTGGCCATAGCAAAAATCCTGAATCGATCGCTCTTACTTCCTAGAATAAACGATCCTTCTCCCAAATGGAGATGGTTTTTGGGTGTTGGGGTTTGGGGGTTGGGGTGTTGGGGTATTAGTTGAAATTTCCCCATTTCCCTATCTCCCCATTTCCCTAATCCTCTGATGAGGTAAAGTTTTGTAAAGAGATGCGGTGGTGGCAACAGCAAAAGTGATCGGTATAAAGATTAAATTTTAGTCAAATTGCTGGTTTTTTGCGCTCAAAACGACGATAAAGCCTCATCAGGTCAAAAATGAACTAAATAGGTTGATTAAGCTCAAAATAACTAAATATTGCGGATAGTTGCCGGCAGCCCGCAGCCGGCTGAATCGATTTGTGTTCATCCTCAGCAAAGATTTAAACTAAAGACCAGATTCCCGATTTAATCACAAAAAACTATGTTTCCTATTCATCGCCCCCGTCGTCTGCGTCAAACCCCTCAAATGCGCCGTCTGGTGAGTGAAACCGTCTTGACAGCCAATGACTTTATCTATCCCCTTTTCGCTACGACGGGGGAAGGTATTGCCCGGGAAGTCAAATCGATGCCGGGGGTGTACCAATTATCAATCGATAAAATTGTTGATGAAGCCAAGGAAGTGCGGGATTTAGGAATTCCAGCGATTATTTTATTCGGGCTGCCGGAAAGTAAAGACACAGAGGCGACGGGAGCATGGCACGATCATGGTATTGTCCAAAAAGCGGCCACAGCGATTAAAGAGGCAGTTCCCGATTTACTCATTGTCGCCGATACTTGTTTGTGTGAATATACCAACCACGGTCATTGTGGTTATCTACAAACGGGAGATTTAACCGGCAGGGTGTTAAACGATCCCACTCTGGAATTATTGCAAAAAACCGCCGTTTCTCAGGTAAAAGCGGGAGTGGATATCATTGCACCGTCGGGAATGATGGATGGTTTTGTGCAGGCAATTCGTCAAGGATTGGATGAGGCCGGTTATAGTGATACACCGATTCTTTCCTATACGGCTAAATATGCCTCTGCCTATTATGGTCCGTTTCGGGATGCGGCTGATTCTACCCCCCAATTCGGCGATCGCAGAACCTACCAAATGGATCCGGGTAATGCCAGGGAAGCCTTAAAAGAGGTGGAATTAGACGTATTAGAGGGGGCAGATATGTTAATGGTGAAACCTGCTCTATCTTACATGGATATTATCTGGAGAATCAAGGAAATGACTAATTTACCCGTGGCTGCCTACAATGTATCGGGGGAATATTCAATGATTAAAGCGGCGGCGTTAAATGGCTGGATTGACGAAAAACGGGTGACTTTAGAGACTTTAACCAGCTTTAAACGGGCCGGTGCCGATATTATCTTAACCTACCACGCTAAGGATGCCGTGCGCTGGTTAGCAGAGGGTTAAACTTGATGATTGAACCCACCATGCCGATCAGGATAAGGGGGTGGTGAGGTTGCTACTATTAATTCTAGGGATTACCTGAAAAAAATACTTTCCAACCGGCTGTAGCGATCGCACTTGCCAAAAGAATAATTAATGTCCAAACCTGATTTTTTTGGGTTCCTTCCACTGATTTTAGGCGATTATCGATGCCCTCAACCTTTTCGGTTAACTTTGCCTGTCCTACCTCTAGCTTATTTAACCGTTCGTCAATTTTGTCAAATTTTTGGTTAACATCTTTTTGGAGATTGTCAATTTTCCCCTCAATCCTCGTCAAAACAGCTTCTAGGGAATAGGTAACGGTTTCGTTAGACATAGTATCAACTTCCATTAGATATATTTTCTCAGTCCGCTATCGGGGACTATTTTAAGACTAAACCGGTTCGAGGTTGTCTGAGAAGATCGTTTTTCTGGGATGACAAAACTTGAAACTGTGACTAATAGCCACGGGTTAATTCTAGGGATTACCTGAAAAAAATACTTTCCAACCGGCAGTAGCGATCGCACTTGCCAAAAGAATAATTAATGTCCAAACCTGATTTTTTTGGGTTCCTTCCACTGATTTTAGGCGATTATCGATGCCCTCAACCTTTTCGGTTAACTTTGCCTGTCCTACCTCTAGCTTATTTAACCGTTCGTCGAGTTTGTCAAATTTTTGGTTAAAATCTTTTTGGAGACTTTCAAATTTTTGGTCAACATCTTTTTGGAAACTGTCAAATTTCTGGTTAAAATCTTTTTGGAGACTTTCAAATTTTTGGTTAAAATCTTTTTGGAGACTGTCAAATTTTTGGTCAACATCTTTTTGGAAACTGTCAAATTTTTGGTTAACATCTTTTTGGAGATTGTCAATTTTCCCCTCAATCCTCGTCAAAACAGCTTCTAGGGAATAGGTAACGGTTTCGTTAGACATAGTATCAACTCCCATTAGATATATTTTCTCGGTTCCCTATCGGGGACTATTTTAAGACTAAACCAGTTCGCCACTTTCTTGCAAAGAGTGGAGACGTTGATAGATTCCCTGCTGATTTAATAATTGATCATGGCTACCGATCTCGACAATGCGACCATTATCTAAGACGACAATTTGATCAGCTTCTCGAACGGTACTGAGACGGTGGGCAATAATAATCGTAGTGCGAGTGCCTAAAATGGATTTCATGGCTAGTTGAATTGCTCTTTCTGACTCATAATCTAAGCTAGAAGTGGCCTCATCAAAAACTAACACATCTGGATCAACAATTAAAGCTCTAGCAATTCCTAAACGCTGTCTTTGTCCCCCCGAAAGACGCACGCCCCTTTCCCCTACAATAGTGGAATAACCATTAGGTAATTCCTGAATAAATTCATCGACACGGGCAATTTTACAGGCTTCTTCTACCTTCTCGAAGCTAATATTAGGATTACCGTAGGTGAGATTTTCTAACACCGTACCATTAAACACATCTACTTCTTGATGGACAATCGCTAACCGTCGCCGATACCAAGTCACATCCAAGCGACTAATATCCTCGCCATCCATCAGAATTTGTCCTTGATTCGGTTCAAAATAGCGGAAAAGTAACTTAACTAAAGTGGATTTTCCTGAACCTGATTTTCCCACTAATGCCACGGTTTGATAGGGTTCAATCAGAAGATTAATATCCTTGAGAATCCTTCTTTCAGGACTATAGCCAAAGCTAAGATTACTTAATTCTACTTTCCCCGTAAAATGATAGGGATTGTGTTGGGCATGATCGGCTAAAAGACTACCGGAATCAGTACCACTAGGCAAGTTGATAAATTCGTTTAGACGTGCCATAGAAGCATAGCGACGAGCGAAAGTTTCTGCCATTTGAGATAGGGGATCTAATTCCGCATAGGCCATACTAGCGAGGGTATAGGTGGTGATAAAATGCCCGATCGAGATTTTCTGTTGAACGGTAGCTAGGAGAGTAAAGAAAAATACTCCAAATAAACTAGCTTGGACGAGGGTTTTTTCCCAAGTTGTTAAGTCCACATAACCCTTATGAATGCGATAGATAACGTAGGTAAATTCTCTTTCTAAACGCTGTTTTTGACGATATAATTCCTGTCCTTCTGTGGCGAAAGCTTTGACGGTTTTGATATTAGTAATAATCTCAGAATTACGACTTTGGGTATTTTCGATATGCTGATCAAGAATTCTTTCTTTTTGCATTAAATCTTTTAAATCTCTGACAATAAAAGCCACAATTAATACAAAAGAAATAAGAAAAGCAAGGGCGATTTGCCATTGAATTATCCATATAACAATAAAAATACCGAAAACTCTAAACAATTTTGGGATCATCATTCCCGCCACTTCGGGATAAGTCCAAGTATGATTTTCTATGCCTTTGGCGATCCGGTTAGCGATGCGTCCTGGATTATTTTCATCGTAAAAAGATAGGGGTAAGGTGAGAATTTTGGCAATAATTTTTCTGAGATGATCTCGTCGCGCTCTTAAGGATATTTCCCAGTGAAACCAGACACCCACCCAAGGCTGAATTGGTGCTTTAATTACCGTGGTTAGGAAAATTAAGCCTAATAATACCGCCAAACTAACCCACTTTTCTGAGGCAAAGGGAGTTAAAATCATGGTGCGATCAACTAAAGACTGCACGAATCCATCTAAAGGTTGATCAGAAAGAACATTAAGAATCTGTCCGACAGCGTAGGGAACCATCAGATCGATAATTTCAAAGACACTCGATGCAGCAATGCTCAAAAAGGCGGCTTTTTGATAATTGCGATAGTAACTGAGAATATCCCGTAAGGAAGCCATAACATCAAGTAAATTGCCAATTTTTAACTTCTATCTGGTAACTGCTAACTGAAGAGACTGACGGCACTTTTAGGATTGTTTTTCTGGAGTTACCATTATACTACAATACTACAAAAATCTGCCGAACTAGAAATTTCTAGGACAAAAGCCTTGTCATAGTCTTGTATTCTCGATCAGCTATTAGTCAGGAGATGATGCCAAATCAGCTTATATTTCATCGTCGTCAGAAGCACCACAGATCAATTTATCGGAAATTTTGGCGAATATTATCACAAAAATTAATAAATTTCTGAAAGGTTTTTAAGTGTTCAGTTTTATCGATACGCTGCAGTATAAAGCTTTTTTTCGGTACTTCTTCCTTCAAATAAAAAATAAATATTCATCGATTAACTAATTCCTTGGGGAAATTCTTCTAAGACATTGATAAGATCAATAAAGGCTTTTTGTCGAGTTTTAGAAATATGAAAATCAGCCGCATTGTTTACCTTAATTACTCCTCCTTTACGAGTGACTATTTTCCAATAGGCAGGACTGATATTATTAATTATATAGGGATGATGACTGGTAATAATAAACTGTAAATCTCGATAATTAACTAATAAATCTTCTGTTAAAGTGTCCAAACAGTTAACCCCCAAACTATTTTCAAATTCATCGATTAATATAACGCTGCCATCAGGAGATAATTCGATCGTTGCTAAGAACATCAGGCTTTTTATCATTCCAGAGGAGATATTTGGTTCTACAATCCAGACATGAGAGTTTTTTTCTTTTATTTGTATGCGAGGTAAGTCTTCAAGTAAAAAAATTGGAGTTAATGAAACAAGCATACCAATATCACCTAGTTTGAATGGTTCTAAAAATTCTATTTTTAAATCTTCAACTTGAGGGAAAATATCTAAAAACTTTCTCTTTATTATCTCGAACGTATCGGGATATTTTTTATAAGTGATCAGTAGTTTGTCGGAAATAGGAAGTTGACTCGATTGTAATTCAGAGAGAGAGGTATATTCGTAGTCTCTAAGGATTTTATCCAATGTTGAAGATGAGATATTAAACTTAAGTGGATTGAAAACCATTTTGTTAAATTCCTGTCGAACAGGGAAAACATCTTCTTCTTGATTGAAAAGCTCTATACAGCTTAAATAAGATGGTAGTTTTGGTGTCTTTGAATGTTTAAACTCAATTACCTCTTGGTTTCTTTCGATCAAAACCTCTTGATCTTTTAAAAGAGTTTCACTAATTATACTAACCTTATTTTCATCGTCATTACTATTGACTTCATCTTCTTCAATCTTGATGAGAGAACGAGCTTTTCTAACCTCAAATTCACCCAACCAATGATAACGAACATGATCATTGGTTAAAAATTCTACATCCCATTTCACCCCATTTATAGACTCACCGTTAGTGATTCTTTTTAAATTCCTAATAGCCTTTAAAATCGAGGTTTTTCCTGCACCTGAGATACCAACTAATAAATTCAAATCTGGAAAAAACTCGCAAGAATCTATACTTAATCCAGAGGATAAATCTTGATAGGATAATCTCAAAAGTTTCATAATAATTTCTTTCCCTCTGCCAAAACTAAAAAGGGTGAGTTAATTCTCACCCCTAGACTTTACTGAGGATCGAGTTTTAGGACTGCCATAAATGCTTCCTGGGGGACATCAACAGTTCCGATCGCTTTCATCCGTTTCTTACCTTTTGCTTGCTTGTCTAACAGCTTTTTCTTGCGGCTAATATCACCACCATAACACTTAGCTAAGACATCCTTTCTTAAAGCAGGAATATGTTCACTAGCGATAATTTTAGAACCAATAGCGGCCTGAATGGGAACCTTAAATTGATGCCGGGGAATCAATTCTTTTAACTTTTCGGTTAACGCACGACCAACATAATAAGCTTTATCCCGGTGAACGATCATCGCTAAAGCATCAACGGGATCACCATTGACCATAATATCTAATTTAACTAGCTCATTTTCCCGATAGCCAATTAATTGATATTCCATACTAGCATAACCGCGCGATCGAGATTTTAATTGATCGAAAAAGTCCGTCACCACTTCCGCTAAAGGTAACTCATAAATCAAAGCGGTGCGAGTTTTAGTAAAATAACGCATATCCTTGAAAACTCCCCGACGACTTTGACATAATTCCATCAAAGCACCTACATAGGTTTCCGGAGTAATCATTTCCACTTGGATATAAGGTTCCTCAATTTTTTCCCGTTTTTGTGGGGAAGGTAACAAACTGGGATTATCCACTTCGACAATTTCCCCATCGGTGGTAGTAACCCGATAAACTACCGAGGGAGCAGTGGTAATTAAATCTAAGTTATATTCCCTTTCTAGTCTTTCCTGGACGATTTCCATGTGTAGCAGTCCCAAGAAACCGCAACGGAAACCAAAACCCATGGCGCTAGAAGTTTCCGGTTCGTAGGATAGGGCTGCATCGTTTAATTTTAACTTTTCCAGCGCATCTTTGAGATCGGCATACTGATCAGCATCGGTGGGGAATAATCCGCAGAAAACCATCGGTTTTGCTTCTGTATAACCGGGTAAAGGCTCTTTTGCCGGTTTAGTGGTTAGAGTAATCGTATCACCCACCCGGGCATCAGCAACAGTTTTAATCGCGGCTGCCAGATAACCCACTTCTCCCGCGTGAAGTTCATTTACCTGTACCTGTTGCGGTGATAAAATTCCCAATTCATCGATCACAAATTCTTTACCAGAAGCCATAAAACGAATTTTATCGCCCTTTTTCACACGACCATCCATGACGCGGAAATAGACAATTACCCCTCGATAAGCGTCGTAATAACTATCAAAAATTAAAGCTCGGAAGGGTTCTGCGAGGGTATCTTGGGGAGGGGGAACCAATTGGACGATCGACTCTAGAATATCATTAATACCGATCCCAGCCTTAGCCGAGGCCCGAATCGCCTCACTACAGTCTAAACCCACCACTTCCTCGATTTCCGCTGCGACTCGTTCCGGTTCGGCACTGGGTAGGTCGATTTTATTTAAAACTGGGATAATTTCGAGGTTATTTTCCAGTGCTAGGTAAACATTGGCTAAAGTTTGCGCTTCTACGCCTTGGGACGCATCCACAACTAATAAAGCTCCCTCGCACGCCGCTAGAGACCGAGAAACCTCGTAGGAAAAATCCACATGGCCGGGGGTATCAATCAGATTGAGAACGTATTTTTGACCATCCTTAGCGGTATAATCCATGCGTGCCGCTTGTAACTTGATGGTGATACCTCGTTCCCGTTCCAAGTCCATATTATCGAGAAATTGTTCTTTCATCTCCCGTTGGGCTACGGTTCCTGTAATTTGCAGGAGGCGATCGGCGAGAGTTGATTTACCATGATCGATATGAGCGATGATGGAAAAATTGCGAATGCGAGAAACGGGAACGTCAGTCATCGTGGTTCACTGTTGGCAAAAGTCAGGGGTTTATAAAATTTTAGATTCCTTAATTCATTGTAGAGGTAAAGTCTCTAAGGCTGGAGCAAAAGCGAAAAGTAAAAGGTAAAAAAAGCTAAACTGCAAGTATAGTCAGGGTTTTGACCTTAGCTTTCCCTCTCGGCATCCACAGGAAACTATGGTCAGTTTGAGTATGGGGACAAAATCAGGGAAAGAGCAATGGCTAAGGAAAAGCTCTATGATTTGTCCAAATCGGATTACTATAGATAAACTCTTGGATGAGAATCCTCGACTGACGGGTAGAATGATAGATAGCAATCATTAATAGAGCTTATGAACGACAATGCTACACCGACTCAGCGCACGGCGGAGAAAGTTGAAATCGCTATTCACCTTGACTCGGAAGTTTTAGAACAGATTAAACACCTGACTAACGATCCTAGTCGCATTATCGAAACAGCGATTAAACAGTGGCTAAGAGGAGAGAAACAACCGGATGAGGACTTAACCCGCCATCTTCGACGCAATCCTCCCGTACCACCCAAAGGGGAATGGAATGACTAAGATTTTTCAGTCTCTAATAGGTTATTTCCCGACGGAGAGACTGAAATATTTTCTTAGGTCAACCATTGATGGTAATTGAGATTTTTTCCCCAACTAAGCTAGTCATACTAAATTCGTTGAGTATAGGCTACATATCAGGACAAGCAAAAGGGGGAATAGATAATCAGTTTTTAATAAACGGATTTAGGATCATTTTGCTGGGGTACTGACAGGAGGAACAAAACTGATGCAGATAGAAATTGAAGGCTGCGATGCTATCAAGGTTGCTCAGGACATCCTAGAGATGGAAGGGGTGCAAGGCAGCTACGAAGTTATCTCCAAAGTGGAGAAAGAGGGAACCCTTGCCACCATCGCCACCATCATCGGCATTATTAGCGGAACAATCGCCATCGCTGAGAAATTGTACCAGTTAAAGCAAAAAATTGACTCTCCTGAAACCCCGAAAATCGAACGAGTGTTAATTGTGAGCAAAAACGGCGATCGCCTGATGCTCAAAGATGCTACCCTAGAGCAACTACAAAAACTCTTGGAACAAGAAAAATCATGAGGATACTGCATATTGACCTTCAGGAGAGGGGTAGCAATAGGGTTGAGTTCCGATTTTTCTGGGATAACCCCAACCAGACTCGTACCTACACAAGATGCTTGAGTGAAATAGACAACCTAAGTAAAAAGGCCGACACCGATTACTATACCCGTTTACCGAAAGACCACGCCAGAACAGGACAAGGTTTGTACCGATGGTTAGATGGTACGGAGCGCATCCTCCAGAGCGAATTAGATAGCCACCGGGGAGAGGAAATAATAGTTCTGGCTATCAGCACCAGCAAAAGATTAGTCCATCTACCCTGGGAATTATTACACGATGGTCAGGGTTTTCTGGTGTCTAAGTATCCCGCTATTGTTCCCCTGCGGTGGATGAAAACCGGTAATGAAAGGCTGTTAACTGTGGACAACAACGCGCAGGATCGAGCCTTAAATGTGGTTTTCATGGCAAGTTCTGCTAAGGGTGTAACGCCTATACTAGATTTTGAGGCAGAAGAAGGGAAGATCCTCAAAGCAACTAGAGGAAAACCCCTATCTTTAACCGTTGAAGAGAGCGGATGTATTAAAGAATTAGGCGAATTGATAGTCAGTAAAGATAGGGAATATTTCGATGTTATCCACTTGAGCGGACACGCCACCATCAAGGATCAGAAACCCTATTTTATTACCGAGACGGAATACGGAGATAGGCAAGATACCAGCGCCGAAGATATTGCCAGAGAATTACAGTTTAATTTACCCAAGCTTTTGTTTTTATCAGGGTGTCGGACAGGCTACTCCGATGGTGATGAGATCCTTTCGATGGCCGAGAAGTTATTAGAAAAAGGGGCTAAAGCTGTTTTGGGGTGGGGTCAACCCGTCAGGGATAACGAAGCTGCTGACACGGCGGCCATCCTCTATGAAAAGCTTTCCCAAGGCTTTACTTTAAGCGAGTCGTTAGCTTTTGCCTATCAGAAATTATTGGGAAATCAGGCCAGGGATTGGCATTGTTTACGCCTCTATGTGAGGGAAAGTATCCCAGAAGCTTTGGTAAGGAGAGGACAGAAAAAACCTTTACCTCCCGTATCCGTTGTTGACCAATTTGTGGACCCAGAAACGAAATATTTGCGGGTAGCCACACGGGAAACTTTTATCGGTCGCCGCCGTGATCTTCAGGATTGCTTGCAAGTGCTGAAAAAACCCTTTGATGATTCTAAAGCAATTCGTAAAGCTGGGGTTTTCCTGCAAGGTTTTGGTGGTAACGGGAAAAGTACCCTCGCCGCTCGTCTGTGCGATCGCCTTCCAGACTATACTAAGCTTGTCTGGCATCAACAAATTGATCAAACTAGCTTGGTTAATACCCTAGCTAAAAAATTAGACCGTCCACAACGTCAAATCCTTCTGGATTCTAATGAGGATTTAGACTATCGCTTAAAGAATGTTTTTGATGTTTTTGGTCAGTTAAACCAGCCTCTTTTGCTTATTCTTGATGATTTCGAGTGGAACTTAGAATGTCCTTCAGCCAGCGATGACTATATCCTTAAAGCAGGGGTAGCCCCCCTATTACAAGCTCTCGTTGAGGCGATACAGGAAACCAATTACTATCATCGCCTGATTATTACCTCGCGCTATACCTTCAGTTCCCCTCTATTAGAGGAATTTTATCATCTGGAGTCTTTGCCTTCTTTCAAATACAAAGAGTCCGATTTAGAAAAGAAACTGCGGCGGTTAGAGCATTTTAGTTCAGGTAAGATTGATAAAAACTATATAGAAAGAGCTTTAAATCTTGCTGATGGCAACCCCCGTCTGTTGGAATGGCTCAACAATGAGGTTTTAAGTTCAGGGGAGATAGATACAAAGTTGCGGTCATTTGAGAATGAATCTGATGTTACTTGGCGCGATAAGATAGTCTGGCGGTTAGAGGAAAAACCTCAACTCTTGACGGATGAAGCTCTTGAAAAAGTGGTCAGTAATTGCCTAATCTATGAAATTCCTGTCCCTTTGGCTGCTTTAGAAGCGGTTTGTCAATCGGTTCCCAACTATCAGAAAAAATTACAACAAGCACAAGATAAAGGTTTGATCGAGGTAATCCACAATGAAGATAGAGAAACCCTCTACCGCGCCTCCCACATCAAACATATTAACCCCCATATCGAGCTTCCCAAAGATGCAAGTAAGCTTTCTGATTTAGCGGGAACAGCAGCCAAGGCTTTAACCGAACTTTGGGGGAATAAAGAAAACAAAAATGAGGAAAGATGGCGCGAGATTTTCCGTCTAGCTTTTGCAGAGACAGAAAACCCTGAAAGATTTAGGGAACAATTCGACAAGATGATCTCGGTACAATATCACAAAGAGGCTGATCGCGCCTACGAAAAAGAACTGAGAAAACAGAGGGAACATCTCATAGAAAACCAAGAACAAATCTATCAAAAGTTAGAGGAGTACCTAAAGCAACAGGATTGGAAAAAAGCCGACTACGAAACCGCTTTCATTATGTACCAGTGGATGATCATAGAAAATTATAATGACTTCTACGACCTTTTTAGTCAGGTATCCCTAGATGTAATCAATGAAATTGACCGTCTCTGGGTGAAATACAGCGAAGGGAAATTTGGTATTAAGAGACAGGCGAAAATTTACCGTGACCTTGGGGGGACAGAAGAATATAATCGGGAAGTATGGGGTAGTTTTGGCGATTGCATAGGTTGGCGAAAAGGAGGTATATGGTTGGAGCTTGAAAATATAGAATATCCTGCCACAGCAGACTTGAGCGACTTTACATTTCCAATTCTTATATACCATCACTTTTACCAAGGTGGGGGTGGGGGAATTGTTTATGGAGCGAGGAGAATTTCTACGTTAGCTTCAAGACTTGAATCCCAAAATATTTAACTTAGGTGCTAACAATCGGGTAAAATTCTATTTAGAGGCTATAATCAGTGCATCCATATATTGACGTAAGTATAAGGTAACTTCTTGAAATCCAATTTCTGAAAGTTCAGAGATTGTTTCATCTTCATAGCGTATTCTATTAGGTTGTTCATCCGTAGTATAGTGCAACATAACCTCTTTCAGGAGATCGAACCTTTCAGCAGATACAAGGACTTCAAAGAATTTATCATATTGCCACTTTATATCACGGTTATGCTGTTCACCTCTTTGCGCGATTTTATCAGCGTCTAATAACTTACCTCCAATGAGAAGCCGACTATATAATAGTTGAAATACTTGAAAACGATAGAGTGCCAACATATTGTGAAAAGTGAATCCAGAAACAATAAAATTAAAGTTATTCAAAGGATAACTTTGCAAAAAGTTTAAAACATCATCCTGAATAACAACAAGAGTATCTTGAGATAGGTAATGTGAAAGCCTTGAGCGGATTTTTTGAATCATCGAAGGTTCGTTATCGATAGCGATTATCTTAATATTTTTTGCTTCAGATAGGATCATCTCAGTTAATTCTCCATCGCCACACCCAATTTCTAGGATCAGCGATTCCTTTGGGCAAGAGTTTTGATAGTTAATTAGTAGTTTGACTAACTCTTGTCTTAACTTTTTAAGATGAGGACGAGCAGATTGCCAGAGACTATAATCATCACCTATCTTGCCGTCAAACCTTCTTTCTATAAGTTGATTATTTTCCATAAATTATAACTTAGCTATTTTGGTGTACATAGTCAGAGACTTAATTTTGCTGAAAGACTTGCCGAACATAATATTTAGCTTTTGATGGCAATTCGCTACTTCCTCTAAACGCTTAACTTTGGTACTTTGACTCACTCCAATTATAGCATATCTTTACAATTGCAGAACTTCCACAAGCAAACTTAAGATACATATCTTATTTGAAAGCAAAGCTAGACTCTAGCCTACTATTAATGATGTATTCTCCTCATAATAATGCTGCGGTTTCCAAGATTAAGAATATCAGGTATCCCTTCAATTTCTACAATAAAATGTTCCACAAATTCATGTCGTACATCTTCACGAACTCCTATTTTACTCGTCCATCTTCCAGTGTTTAATTGCCGACAGGCGTGAGAGGGACTACCATTAATAGTATAAATAGCGATTTTTTCAACAAAAAAACCGTTAGGACTAAACTCTAAATTAGGATCACCAATTGGGCAAACTTCAAAATGCTCGGTCCTATAGGCATCTATGAAGGCACTTAGAGTGTTCTCCCTTGGTATTCCAGCTGGCCAATATTCAGTCTCAAATCGATCGGGAAACCACCAACGCTCTTGATCATTTACTGCCCAAGCAAAGGAATTGTAATAAGGAGTTCTCCGACTGGTTATATGACTATCACCGTTAATGATTACAATACACATACTTTTTAAATAGATGATTTAGTGTTCATTAATATATCCCCTTTAATATATCCCTTTCGGATACCCCAGTGCAACCAAGCATCGATCATCTCCTTAGACTTACCCCGGCTGTCTTTAGGAACCGGATCTTCACCAGAAATAGCTTTTAATGCCCAAAACCAACGGCTAGGAAGGCTTTTTGGCTCTTTAAGATTTTTGAGCAAAAATGGTATAACATCTTGCCCCATTCCAATAATTCTCTGATAGTTAGGATGTATAATCGCCTCATGGGTTGAGGATAAATGACTTGTTTCATTAATCCAATCTTCAGCAAGACTTTCAAACTCCCTTAGTCTCTCTGCCCGAGTTTGTTTGTTAACTAATATGGCAAGTAAAGAAGAAAAACTTTGTAAAAAGCTAAGATTATTATCGAATAGCTTGAACTTATATCCAAAAAATAGAGCAATAGCTCCGATGAATTTTCCCTCAAAGAAAAGTGGGAAAACGCCAAAGGCTTCAAGTTTTGAATCTTCAAAATGTTTTAAATCAGTTTGAATAAACCGATTATTGTTTTTCTCCTCATGTACTCCTTCAATAAATTGACAAGTATTTGAAGAGATTTTTTCTGCAAACTCCTTTCCAACCTCTTCAAGATAAACTCGACATGAATTACTTACTCCAGATACTTCAGAAAATCGTAAAACTTCCACTACTTCAGAAGACAAGTTTTTTCTGTAAAGAATGGCAACTTTATATGGAGTCTCGTTGCCGACTAAGTATTTGAAAATTTCGTCATACATCCTTTCTTGATACTTGTCAAAGGAATCAACTGGGATAATATCTGCAAGGTATGTCAAGTAATTGAGTATATTAATCTCAGAATCCCTGTGAATATTAGATAGTTTAGCAGAGGCGACTCCTGCTAAGAAAGCTACTGTACAGGGATCAAAGCTTGCCAGATCGTCAATATTGCCCTGATCATCAACTTTGTTTATAATTCTCAATACTCCATAGGTTTTGTTTCGTCCATTCAAAGGTAAGGCAATGGCAGAGATTAATTTGCCTAGCTTATCAGAATATTCCTGCCTATACTTCAAATTTTCATACTGGAAAAGCTCTCCAGTAACCTTCCCATATGATCCATCAGATGGATTAGCAGCGCTGCCAGTGAAACTCTCCCCTTTCGCATACCTCTCTTCTTGTAGCCATGTATCATCTATTGGCTCACCATTAACGTCTTTGCCTTGAATGGCAAAACGCTCTAGTACATCATCCTTAGAGATTAAAAAAATCGCTGCAACTTGACACTTAGCTTCTTCACAAACTTTTTTTAGAATATATTTTACCGTATCTTTCTTATTGCTTGTAAAATTCATTAAGGCTTGCTCAAGTTGTTCAAAATCAGAAAGATTGTCTAATCTTTTTGTTTGATAACTTATAAGGTCGTTTCTAGTATTTAAAAATTGATTAGCCTTAGTTGCAGTATCGTCACATTTCTCACCTTGTAAACTCTCAGGCATTTAGTTGCTCCTTGAAATTTAGTCAATTTACTCAAGATTACCATCACACTCAAACTGAAATATCGAGGCTGATGAGAATAAAAGTATTATGGTTAATTAAGAACAATCATGCTAATGATAGTTTTATCTATCAATTATCAATTATCAATTATCAATTGTAACATGGATTTACAGGTTTGTCAATTGTAGTGTCTTCGAGCTGCCATCTTTGTGCCGATCACTCATCACCGTTAGATGCCCTTGGTATAGTTAAGCCGATCAATGCCCTGGAACTCAATACTTCTCGGATAATAATACGAGGCCAGGGGAGATGGGTTTTCAACTTTCTCCCCTGCACCCTGCTTTCTTGCAGTCTCAACCAAAGATTTAAGATCAATCGAGAAATATCGCCCGCTGCGGGTTGTGACAATTAGTCAAGATGAACTGATGAGCCACCTCAATAATTTCTGGACTATTGGCCTCCCACTCCTCCCAGAGGGATAGCTAACCCGTTGGAGCTTTCTTCCCTTTTTTGGTAATCTTCACTGCTGCCATTAATTTACTCCCCCAATGGTCTTGGATTATCGTTAATCTTGTGGATTTTCAATGTTTCGGGCAGCATGAAGTACCGCAATAACATCGATTTGCTCAGGCTTGATATAATAAATTATGCGATAAGAACCCTCGATAACTTCTCGGATCTGCTCAGTTTCAAACTCCGGAACAAGACGACCCGAAAAGGGAAAATTAGCAATCTGTTCTGAGCGTCTGGTCAATCTTTCCACCAGTCTTTGAGCATATTGAGGGGAGTTTTGTGATATGTAGTTGTAGATGGATGATAAATGATTAACGGCGGTTTCTGTCCAGAAAACTTTCATGGCTCTAGCTTGAACTTAGTGCGTACTTCTGCCACAGAAATAACCTTTTCCGCCTCACTATCGGCTAATCCTGCTTCAATTGCCTGTCTCACATAAATCTCATACATCAAATCATCCCATGTAGAATTATCCGGCAATTTATCGATTAAATTTCTGGCTTTTTGTTTAATGTTTTTTATTTCCATGATGGTTTCCAAAATGACTCCTGACAGTTTACATTATAGCAAGATAGGCTCCTAGAGATGGTGTATTCTAAAACCACCGCTAACGCTCAGAATATCCAAAAAGGCTTTTCCCTCTCGATGTCCTCAACGAAACCTCAACCCGTGATTGGTGTTAGTTGGTGGATAAATGCTGTATATTTACTCTCGTCGCCGCTTAATTCACACGCAGCAGCGCAGAAACTTGCTCAACATTCATTGCTGTATGTAACAATACAGGAGGAGTTTATCTGGTTCTTCGTTACTTGGTATGGTTCGATAGGGGGGCATAAATCGACTAAATCCTTATCTGGTAAGAGACTTAATTGATTAGTTCGCTCTAGATCAAAAATAATTGACAAAAATCGCTAAATGCCTTTCTATATAAGGTTTCTATCCCTTATAACCCCCGTCCATTGCATAACAATTACCGAAGAGCCGTTTATCTCAGGAGTTCCACGGTGATTAGAGAGCTAGACCGTATTACTGTTAATCCACAAATATGTCTTGGACAGCCAATGATTCGAGGAATGCGTATCACTGTAGGATTTGTTTTGAAACTGTTGGCTAGTCAGTTATCTATTCAGGAAATCTTAGAGGCTTATCCAGAGTTGGAGGAGGAAGATATTCGTCAGGCTCTTAATTATGCAGCTTGGGCTGTATCCGATTATATCGTTAGCTTCACTTCAGCAGCCGTAACGCACCGCTAACTTTAATGATGGTGGGTGATATAATTTAAAATTCTGAGGTAAATCATGCAACTAAAACTAACAAAAATATTCCAGAAAGTTCCCGAAGGCTATATTGGTTTTGTCGAAGAATTGCCAGGAGCTAATACTCAAGGAGAGACTCTAGAAGAAACTAGAAGCAATTTAGAAGAAGCAATTGAGCTAGTTTTAGAAGCTAATCGTATGTTAGCTGAAGAGCAACTGCAAGGACAAGAAGTGATTCGAGAGTCTGTTACTTTCTGGGCTGCATGAAACGTATAAACTTAATTCGTCATTTAGAAGCTTATGGCTGTGAATTCTTAAGAGAAGGCGGCAATCATACGATTTATGTAAATCGTGTCAATCAGAAATCTTCAGCCATTCCGCGCCATCGTGAAATCAATGAATTCTTGACGCGAAAAATTTGTCGAGATTTACAAATACCAGAACCATGAGTGCGACTCCTGTTAAGCTGCTGTAGAGTGTAGGCTGCGTGTTTGCGGTTACTAATTTGGATAATAAAATAAAACTAACAATCCGCCGTAACGCACCAATTCTATCACTACTAATTAAACATAATAAATTACATTTAATTTACCTGTGTATCATACCATGTAGAACTAAGTAGGGAGACACAATTATTTGTAGGATGGGTTAGCAGTAGCGTAACATGAGCGGGCGTTGGGTTTCATGCTTCAACCCAACCTACGTTTATCTTATATTTAATTCCACCCACCCACTTATCTGGCAATTTATCGATTAAATTTCTGGCTTTTTGTTTAATGTTTTTTATTTCTATAATGGTTTCCCAAATGACTCCTGACAATGGATAATTATCAACTATTCATTATTAATTAAAAGGGCGATCGCAAAATTACGCCTTCTTAAAAAAGAGATTAAACACCTTCAGCAAAACCCAAAGGTTGAAACTGAGCATCATTGATAATTTTAACCGTTTCCCCCGATTGCTTAATCACAAACAAACCGCGCCGATAGGCATAGACATCTATCCCCTGATCAATTTCAATGCCTGCCACTGCCCCATAAACCCGAAACTCTCGAAATTGGGGGAAAGCAACCTTAAATCGCTGTAATCGGCTGACAAAATCATCTACATCATCCCTCGACAGTCGAGATTTACATTCCACAGCCACCAACTCGCTCCCATTCACCGCCACAATATCAATCTCCATTGCCGCCCCAGAACGCTTACTTTTCAAGCGACTCATCGTTTGGGTGACATCAATGCCCCGTTCCTGAAATAAACGCACAACCGCAGGCTCTACCATTTCTTCAACGAATCTACCCCAGCGTGTTGTTAGGTTATTAACGGCTTTGGTCGTTTCTTGTACCTGTTTTTTTAATTCTTCCATCGTGCGATTAGCTTCCTCTCTGCTGCGATCAGCTTCGGCACTGCGGCGATCAGCTTCGGCACTGCGGCGATCAGCTTCGGCACTGCGGCGATCAGCTTCCTTTTGAAACTCGGCAAATTGGGCCTCAGTTCTTTCAAATAACTTGTAAATATCGGCGAGCGTTACAGCGTCTGACATAGGGAGATTCTTCAAGCTTGAGGAGTCTAGTCCCATTCTAGCGACTTGGCCCAGAAAAAATGTCCCTAGCTTCTCATCCGTGTTTTTTCAATCAATTATTGACTATCAACAAATCAGCGATCGCAGTTCAAGGGGAAGGGGTCAAAGGTCAAAAGGCGATCGCGTTTTTAATGGATAATAGGCAATTGACAATGGATAATTATCAGCCGAAGTTCCTGCGGCAATAGGCTACTATTTTGACCATCAGGAAGAAATCAACCTGGAAATCACCCAAGAATGGGATCAGGTACAAATTAGCATAACGCGAATAGCTAAATCACCTTTTTACACCGGGATGAAAGAAGTGACTTTTCCCCCCCCTTCCCCCGAATGCACCCCGTAACTGATATAAGTAGAGATGTAGGTCTATAACCAAAATTGCCGCATCAGTTCGGTTAGGTGACTGTTTTTCGCTTGTCTAGGAGGGTAGATATGCTCAACGAATTAATTTATGAGGGATTAGGTTTAAGTGCTGTTTTCGGAGGACTATTCCTCTGGTCGCGCTCTGGTTTCGTCAGCAAAAATACCGCCCTTTTAGCCGCACAAGCGCAATTACAGCAAAGTAACGCAGATTTGTTGGCTCAAGTCAAGGGTTTAGACGTGGCGCAATCAGAGTTAAAAGACGAAAATCAGCAGCTGCACGCCAAAATAATTTACATAGAACAACATTCCGCCCAATTACAGCACAAAGCTACGGATTTAGAAAATTCTCTCCAGTCCCTCCAGCAAGCTGTCCAGATAGGTGAGAGTGAAATTGAACAACTGAAAACCACCGCTAAGGAAATAGAAGCGGAGAAAGCTGGTCTGATGGAGCAGTTAGAGGGAGAAAAAGCCCAAATTACTAGCCTAGAGGCACAGATTCAAACTTTAGAGCAGCAAAAAGGTGAAATTAACCGTCAATTTGATTTGACCAAAAAACAGACCACCTCTCTCTATAGTCAAATTCAGACCCTAGAACAGGATAAAACTCTCTTACAGCAAGAGCTAGAAAAAGCCGAGGAATTAAGGGCAAAAGTGGCCGATTTAGAGCATAAAAACCGAGAATTAAGCGATTTAGCCGCCCAAATTCCCAGCTGGCAAGGTCAAATTCAAACCTTAGAACAGAATCTGGCTCACCAAACAGAACAGTATGAGCGAGGACAGCAAGAAATAGCCAGCTTACAGGGTCAAATTACTGGGTTAGAGCAGGAAAAAAAGTCTCTCAGCGAAGATTTAGCCGCAAGTCAAACTCGATCGCTCTCTTTAGGGCAAGAATGCGACAATTTAACTATAAAACTGCAAGAAACCGTCGCTCAAGTGGCGGCCATAACCGACGAAAAGGACAGTCTCGGCGCTCGTCTCGAAGCAGCTAAACTGGAGTTACAAGCTTTAGAAGTCCAGAAAGGGGAATTATCGGCAGAATTAACCACTGCTGCCGAAAAAATTGCTGATTTAAAAGGTGAATTACAGGAATTAACCCAGTTACCGCCACAATTGGCTGATTCTCAGGCAAAAATTGCTGATTTAGAAGGGCAATTACAGGAATTAACCCAGTTACCCCAACAATTGGCTGATTCTCAGGCAAAAATTGCTGATTTAGAAGGGCAATTACAGGAATTAACCCAGTTACCGCAACAGCTAGAAACCTATCGGGAAAACATTTCTAATTTAGAGATTCAACTACACCAGTTAAGTGCCGAAAAAGACCAATTAGAAACCACAACTTCCCGTCATATCGAGGAATTAAGCCAACAAAATCGCCAACTAACTCAAGATTTAGAAGCCCAAAAAACGGCAGCTAAAGCTTTAGAAAAAGAAAAAATTAAGTTCGAGGGTGAGTTAGGAACTAAGCAAGAAGAAATCGCCGCTTTAGAGGTTAAAATTCAAAACCTACAGCAAGAAAGAGACGATTTCTCTAAACAAACTACCCCTATTACCACTAATGAACCAGAAGCAATTATTAGTGAAACTCCGGTAGTAGAAGAGCAGGAAACCCCCTCGGTGATTGCCGAGGAAACTCCCCCGGTGATTGCCGAGGAAACTCCGGTAGTAGCAGCAGAAAAAATACCGGTTGCCGATACAAGTTTAGAAGTGCAACCCGCAGCGGAGATAGTCCAAACCAGTCAAGAATCCGCCGAAAATACCCTAAGGGGAAAAAGCCTAGTTATACTAGGAACCTTCAGCAAAATCAGTCGCGAGAAAGCGAAATCATTGATTATTAATGTCGGTGGTACTGTTACCGGTTCCCCCAGTGCGAATACTGATTATATTCTCCTCGGTAAAGCTCCCGGTGAGAAACTCAAAAAGGCTCAAAAATTAGGCATAAAAACCATTTCAGAAGCCCAATTTCTGCAAATGGTAGAATCCTAAAACAGTTATCAGTTATCAGTTCACTGTTCACTGATTACTGTTCAATGAAAATACACCCCACACCTCCCCTTTCCCTTGATTACCAAAATTATGAGTCAAAAAATTGCCTTTTTAGGATTAGGAGTAATGGGAGCGCCGATGACGACTAATCTTGTCCGTCAGGGTTTTGCTGTCAATGCTTGGAATCGTACCCCAGAAGCGCCGGGGATAACCATTGCTGGGGCAGCTGGTGCGAACATTTGTTCTAATATTGCCGCCGCCGTCAGGGATGCCGAGATTGTCTTTACCTGCGTCGGGGATGTGCCTGACGTGGAAGCGGTAATTTTGGGACCGGGGGGTGTCGTGGAATCGGCAGCGGTGGGAACTCTGGTGGTGGATATGAGTACCATTGGCTCTCAAGCCGCTAGGATGATTGGTAAAAAGCTAGAGGAAAATAATCTCCGTTTTCTCGATGCTCCCGTTTCTGGGGGCGATATTGGGGCGAAAAACGGCACTTTAACCATTATGGTGGGGGGGAAAGAAGCGGATTTTCAGACTTGTTTGCCCTGTTTTCAAGCCATGGGCAAAACTATTCGCTGGTGTGGCGAAATTGGCAACGGACAAGCGGTAAAACTCTGTAATCAAGTCTTGGGGGCGGTTCACATGGTGGCACTGTGTGAGGCTCTAAAAATGGCAAAAATTCAAGGATTAGACCCCAATTTAGTCATAGAAGTCTGTAAAACGGGGGCGGCAGGTTCTTGGGCGTTGGAAAATTTGGGACCAAAAATCCTCGCCCAAGATTTACAGCCGGCTTTTATGATTGAACATATTTTGAAAGATTTGCGATTAGTCAAAGAAACTGCCCAGACAGCCGGGGAAATTCTGCCCGGGACAGATTTAGCGGAAACTCTATTTAAAGTAGTAGCGGAATTGGACGAAGGCAAGGGCATTAAACAGGGAACCCAAGCGATGATTCGTGCCTACGATTAAGCATTTTGTTGGCGATAAATATCATCGGTACGGGCAGCCATGATGAAATCATTTTGATGTAATCCCCCACGTCATGGGTCCACCAAGAAACGGTAACTTTACCCCATTCTGTCAATAAAGCTGGGTGATGGCCTTCTTTTTCCGCCGCTTCTCCCACGGCATTAGTAAAGGCAATTGCCCCTTGAAAATTGGCAAATTTATAGAGTTTTTGCAGACGGGGAATACCCTCGTATTCTAAGAGATTCCAATCGGGAATTTTAGCCTGTAAAGCGGTAATTTCCTCGGCAGTGATAGGAGAAGAACCCGATTGATAAGGTTGACATTTTTGTTGAGCAAGTTCGGTCATAGGGGTATCAATCCAGATTTTTTAAGTAAGTAGTTATAATTAAATTGAAGATAGATTTTGCCTCTGATCCCCCTGCCCCCCTTGATAAGGGGGGTGCCGATCCCCCCTGCCCCCCTTGATAAGGGGGGTGCCGATCCCCCCTGCCCCCCTTGATAAGGGGGGTATCTGACAACTTTTAACACCTACCTACTTACCTTTATTATAGAGGAAAATCCCCCAGAGAAATTTTTTATTCTTCCTCTGACTCTGGAGAACTCACCCAAGGGGTAGAAGATTCGGCAGCTTTCGGGAAAGAAAAAGATTTTTTCGGAGGAGAAGGCAATAATTCCAATTGTTGATTACCGGTTTTATAGCTAGTTTTATTTTTATGCTCTCCCCGTCGTCGTTGGGAGGTTTTTTCCTCCGTGGTATTTTCGGCTATCACTTCATACAAAATCGCCCGTTTATCCTCTTGTTGCCCTTTTCTTAACACCCGTCCTAAACGCTGAATATATTCCCTGGTGGAACCGGTTCCCGATAAAATAATCGCGATGCGCGCTTCCGGCACATCAACCCCTTCATTAAGAACATGGGAAGTCACCAGAATTTTGTATTCTCCCTGACGAAAACGGGTCAGGATTTCATGGCGTTCTTTCACGGGAGTTTGATGGGTTATGGCAGGTATTAAAAAGCTCTCGGAAATGCCGTAAACTGTGGCATTATCGTTGGTAAAAATTAAAATTGGCTCCGGATAGTGTTCACAGATTAACTCGGCTAAAACCCGCAATTTTCCCTGGGTTCCGGAGGATATTTCCTTCGACTCCCGGTGCGCTAACATCGCCCGGCGCCCTTCGCTACTTCTGGCACTAATCATGACAAAATTTTGCCAACCATTTAAATCAGCCAAACTGAGATTATTTCTTCTTAAAAATCATTGCGAATTTTAATTGCTTCTTGATATTTTTCCTGTTCTTTAGCAGATAGTTTCACTTTAATTTGAATTATTTCATGATTGGCTAGGGCTTTTCCTGACAAGTCTTGGGGACTTTTTTGATAAACAATTGCACCGATAAGATAATCTAAATCTTGATGACTACCATCACCGCGATCCGGTGTTGCTGTTAAACCTAAACGATAGGGTGCGATCGAATCTTCCGCTATTTTCCGAAAGAAATCCGATGGTAAATGATGACATTCATCAAAAATCAAAAAAGCGTAACGATTGCCAAGAGTTTCTGAATAAATTGCCGCACTTTGATAGGTGGCGATTAAAATAGCACTATTATCCTTAGAACCTCCCCCTAATAATCCCACCTCGGCATCGGGAAAAGCCGCCAACATCTGGGCATACCACTGGTGCATTAAATCAATAGTCGGCACGATAATTAAGGTACTGCGGGGAGTCGATTGTAGAGCTAATTGGGCAAGATAGGTTTTACCGGCAGCGGTGGGAAGGACGATAACACCCCTTCTCTGGGATTTTTTCCAAGCGATTAACGCTTCCGTTTGGTGGGGGTAGGGTTCCCGTTCAAAACTGGCAATTAATTCTAAATTGTTAAAAGCTTTTGCTTCATCTTGGAAGTTAATGCCCTCCTCCTGTAGAGTTTCCACGAGAGGACGATAATGAATGGCCAAAATGCGAAATCTTTCGATACGATCATCCCAAGTGGCAAAATCTAGCCATTTTTTCCCCTTTGGTGGTGGATGGAGAATTAAGGTTCCTCGCTCATATTTGAGGGTGGGTAAGCGCATTTTTCAGTTATCAGTTATCAGTTATCAGTTATCAGTTATCAGTTATCAGTTAAGCTAAGACGCATTTAAACCGCTTATTCTTAGATTAGCCGAACCCCCCCAATCCCTTTACTGTTGCCTTTTGCCTCTTGCCTTTTGCCTCGTCTCAACAAGCAATTTAAATTACGAACAGCTTATCAGTAAACAGTAAACAGTATAAGTGAACTGAAAACTTACATCTGATAACTGATAACTTATTCAAGGCTGATGGCTTATATTTATCTAAGGGAGGACTTACGCCCTACGCCTCTACAGAAAAACTAATGCGGGGTAATGTAGGGGCGCAATGCTTGCGCCCAAAATGTAAAATTTACGAACACTTTACACCATGATGTCAAGAGAGCCAATTTATCTTGTTAAAAAAATAGAGTGTGAATTAACACACTCTCAGCATATCGAAACAGCCAAAGTTTGGCAATAGATTAAATCTTTTCGGTTAGCTTAGTCAGAACGCGATTGGAACGTTCCACAAAAGCTTGCATTCCCTCGGCATCAAATCCTTTTTGAGCGATTAAAGCTAAATCATAAACGTGCTGACAGAGCATTTTCGCTAATTGCGCCGATGGAGATTCGCCGCTACCAGTAACAATACTTCCCTGACTAATCTGGACAATCTGTTGAATTAGGGGATGATTAGTATTAATCATCAGAATATGTTCTTCGGGGAAAGCCATAGCTTTTTGCTGCATCATTGCCGTCATTTCCTGTAAGCGTCGCATCGCTTCTGGAAGTAAGACAATTGCCGGGGGAGTACCTTGGGGATCATCGGATTTCAAGGCTTCAGTTTTGATATTGATGCGGGAATTATCGAGAGCTTTGGCGAAGATTTCTTTGATCAATTCAGCCCTGGTTTTATTACTGGCGGGATCGATAATTTCACTAGCTTGATCCTGTTCGAGCAGCGTCGAGTCTAATTCAGAATCAACCCGGGTGAATTTCACATCAGAATATTCTCTTTCTAGGAAAGGAATAAAGTAATTAGTGTCGATGAAAGAATCAAAGAAAAGGATTTCTAAACCTTGATTTTTGTAGAGTTC
The DNA here is from genome assembly GCF_001264245.1 of Microcystis panniformis FACHB-1757. Taxonomy (NCBI): domain Bacteria; kingdom Bacillati; phylum Cyanobacteriota; class Cyanophyceae; order Chroococcales; family Microcystaceae; genus Microcystis; species Microcystis panniformis. The sequence goes on along the minus strand of NZ_CP011339.1, from coordinate 2,415,265 downwards.
AACGTAGGTGGATTGGCTACGAGGATCGGTACAGTAAAAAACTCGATTTTCGTGGCGTTCTTTATGGCGTTCCAGGTAGGCTTTGAGAGTAGTATAACCTTCCTGTTCGATCGCTTCTAGGGGAGTTTTCGCCGTTGCTTCTTGCCATGCGTCACCTTCGGCGGTTTGCACTTCCACTTGTACGGCAGTTTCTGGGGGTTTGTAGGTAGTGCGATAGATTAAAATATCTTCTACCTGCTGCTTAAATTTATCCTCTTTTAAGGAACCAAATTTAATAAAAGTTCCCACATCTCCCCAACAACGAATATATTCTTTTGCGTCTTCATTGTAGAGAGATTTGAGGCGATCAGCAATTTTTTTGGCAATAAAATCGGCAATACGGCGAACGGTGCGATCTTTGGTTAAAGCACTTCGAGACACATTTAAAGGAATATCTGGACTATCGATGACTCCTCGCAAGGGTATCAGGAAATCGGGAATAATTTCCTCGCAATGATCGCTAACAAAAACCTGATTACAGAATAACTTTAATTGTCCTTTTGAGACATCCACATCCGGTCTGAGTTTGGGAAAATAAAGAATGCCATTGAGCAAGAAAGGATAATCGGTATTCAGATGTACCCAGAGTAAAGGTTCTTCTTGGAAAGGATAGAGATAACGATAGAATTCTAGGTAGTCTTCTTTAGTCAGATTTTGAGGAGATTCTTTCCATAAAGCCCGTTGTTGATTAATCACTTCCCCATCAATTTTAATGGGAACGGGCATAAAATCTGAGTAGGTTTTGACTAACTGGCGAATGCGGGCAGGTTCTAAATATTCCCCTTCCTCATCCATTAAAGTTAGGGTGATAGTGGTGCCGATTTGGCTGCGGGAAGAATCGGTTAATTCAAACTCGGGAGAACCATCACAAGACCAATGGACAGGGGTAGCACCTTCTTGATAGGAAAGAGTATCAATTTCTACCTTTTTAGCCACCATAAAAGCCGAATAAAAACCTAGGCCAAAATGACCGATTAAATCGTTGGCTGATTTTTGGTATTTATTGATAAATTCTTCCGCACTGGAAAAGGCAACTTGGTTAATATATTTCTTGATTTCTTCCCCTGTCATCCCGATACCATTATCGGTAATTGATAGGGTACGATTTTCTTTATCGATGGCGAGATTAATTTCTGGTTCGGGGACTTCTCCTCTCGCTTCTCCTGCTAAGGAAGCCATTTTTAATTTCGAGATGGCATCAACACTATTGGATATCAATTCCCGCAGAAAAATTTCATGGTCAGTGTAGAGGGATTTTTTGATAATAGGGAAGATATTCTCGGTATGAATCGTGATATTACCTTTTTCGAGTACCGTCATACGTTCAATCACTAAGGGCTTGACTATTCTAACTTTTTTATTTTGCTCGATAATGGCAGCACTGATCACAGAGCGATTGCCCAACTTCCTCTAGGGGGATAACCGTACCGATAAAGGGAGTTGACGGCAGCAGGGCGATTTCTGGAACTCGAGCGCAAAAATCGGGTTTATTGATGACTTTTTGACTTTTACAAGCGGTTGGTTGAGATTTGCCGATTGAGCCAGAATTGCAGTAGCTCTACTTTTCACTTTGCAGATATCCCTCAATCAAAATATCGGGATTGAGATAATTAACCGTGACATTTTCTAACTGTAAAGCTTGGCTCATTAACTGGAAACCTAAATCACCCACGGCAGTAGGTGCCTTGATTCCCCCGATGATTTTGGGCGCAATAAAAGCGATAATTTTTTGTACCATGCCCTCAGCGATCGCAGCTGCGCTTAAACCGCCGCCGCACTCCCACAAAACCTGACAAAATCCCCTCTGAGCAAGATTTTCCATCACTAAAGTGGGTGTCACCTCGGTTAGTTCGATCACTTCCACGCCTTTTGTTAATAATTGTTGCTTAAGCTTGACATTAGCATCAATTTGTGTATAAACAAGGGTGGGAAATTGACTGGTATCCCAAAGATGGGCGGAGGGGGGTAAATCGAGCGATCGAGTCATGACCACGCGCAGGGGATTATGATCGGAGAGGCCGTGAGTGGTGAGGTGGGGATTATCTTGACGGACAGTGCTACCGCCGACGATAATCGCATCACAGGCCGATCGCAGTTGATGGACTATTTGGCGAGAAGCGGGGCTAGTAATCCAAGCGCTATGACCGCTAGTAGCGGCAATTTTGCCATCGAGAGTCATGGCATATTTGAGGATACCGAAGGGTTTTTTAGCGGTGATGCGATGGATAAAACCCTGATTGAGTTGACGACATTCGGACTCCTCCACCCCCACCAGCGTCTCGATGCCTGCCGATGCTAATCTTTGAATGCCTTTCCCCGCCACCAGGGGATTAGGATCGATCATCCCTACCACCACTTTTTTAATGCCTGCTTGCACAATTGCCTCGCTACAGGGTGGAGTACGTCCATAGTGGTTACAGGGTTCGAGATTGACGTATAAAGTGGCACCACGGGCTTTTTCTGCCGCCTGTCTCAGGGCGAAAACTTCTGCATGGGGTTGTCCGGCCCTGGGTGAAAACCTTCGCCGATAATTGTCCCCTCTTGAACGATCACAGAACCCACCAAAGGATTAGGAGAAGTCCGCCCCAAGGCTTGCCTAGCAAGGGTTAGACATCTTTGCATCATTTTGCGATCGAATTCCGTTGCCTGGGCCATGGTTGATTTCTCCAAAGGAGGGGAGACTTGATCAGTGATCAGTAAACAGTAATCAGTGATCAGTGGGAAGCTTTTTTCAGTGTTGCCAAAGGCACGGCGTAGCCGTCCAGTAAACAGTAATCAGTGAACTGAAAACTCACATCTGATAACTGATAACTTATCTACTATTGTTATTTTAAAGTGAAACGTATCAGAGGATACAGAAATCTCAAATAAAAAAAAACAAAGATCAAAAAACATTGACTACTCACACCTCAAGATAAATCCCTAGGTGTTTGGTCTTCTGAAATGATTGACCTCTGTTCCTAGGATTTAGCGTTTGAACGGACATAATTGCTCGGTAATTATTTTCAACAGTAATGAATCGACCTACTAACTCAAAAAAGTAAATGAATTAACGATGAAACGAATTGCTCGAAAATCTGGGGAACTTGTCGGTTTGTTACCGAAAATTAACCCTGTCTGGTTAGCCTGTGTTCCTTTGTCCGCGATTATTTTCGTGGTTTGGAACACAGCCGTACAGGCCCAAGATGCGAAACCCCTAACCCCCGAAGATGTCCAAAACGCCCTTAATACAATCTGGGTTTTAATTGCCGCCATCCTCGTGATCTTTATGAATGCGGGTTTTGCGATGCTAGAAACGGGATTCTGTCGTCAGAAAAACGCCGTTAACGTTCTGGCCAAAAACCTGATCGTTTTCGCCCTCTCCACCATATCATTTTGGGCGATCGGTTTCTCCCTGATGTTTGGGTCTGTCAGTAACGAATTTTTCGGTACAGGAGGCTGGTTCCTTAGCAGTAGCGATCCCGCCACCTACGTTATGCCTGCCTCTTTGCCCACCTCGGTGTTCTTCCTGTTCCAAGTAGCTTTCGCGGGAACGGCGGCAACCATTGTATCTGGGGCGGTGGCAGAACGGATTAAATTCGTCGATTTCCTCGTTTTTAGCTTAATTATCGTCGGTATCATGTACCCGATCACTGGTCACTGGGTTTGGGGTGGCGGTTGGTTAGCTGACCTTGGTTTTAAAGACTTCGCCGGTTCGACGGTGGTTCACTCGGTGGGTGGTTGGTCTGCTTTAACCGGGGCGGCAATTCTCGGCCCGAGAATGGGTAAATACATCAACGGTCGCACCAGTGCCTTACCCGGCCATAACATGAGTATCGCGACCCTGGGTTGTTTAATTCTCTGGATTGGCTGGTTCGGTTTTAACCCCGGCTCTACTTTGGCAGTTAATGAAACTGTACCCTATATCGCTGTCACCACTAACCTCGCCGGGGCTGCAGGTGGCATTGCCGCTACCTTGACCGCATGGGCGAAAGATGGTAAACCCGACCTTTCAATGATTATTAACGGTATTCTGGCTGGTTTAGTAGCCGTTACCGCCGGTTGTGATGGTGTATCCTATTGGTCGGCCTTAATTATCGGTTTAATTGCCGGTGTGGTCGTGGTTTACTCGGTGGCTTTCTTCGATAACCTGAAAATTGATGACCCGGTGGGTGCGACTTCCGTTCACCTCGTCTGTGGTGTGTTTGGAACCTTAGCCGTGGGTATCTTCAACAAAGATGCGGGTTTAATCACCGGTCAATTCCAACTGTTTATTAACCAAATTATCGGAATTGTGGCAGTAGGGGCATTTACCCTGATTGTTAGTGGTATTGTTTGGACAATCCTCAAGGCTACCCTCGGTATTCGTGTTACTCCCGAAGAAGAATTAGAAGGTTTGGATGTGGGTGAACACGGGATGGAAGCCTATAGCGGTTTCGTCAAGGAGTCCGATATCGTTGCCGGTGGCTATTATGCTTCCAGTGTTGACATGGAAACGCCTAGCGCTCGTTAAGGTGAACCTTGTCAAGATAGATTAATCTATCCCCGACAAAGTTAAAGAGAAAAGGAAGAAGGCCTCGCCCCAATGCGATCGGTGGCTACAATTACCTTCTAAACCTTTTCTCTTTCGGTTTTTTGTCTGTTTCCGGACAGAAAAAATTAATCTTGCTACTAACCACCAACCGTCAATGAAAAAGATCGTAGGAATAACCATACTTTTGCTGGGACTGGGATTCAATTGCGGAGTTGCCCCAGTTTTTGCGGAAACCGTCGCCGCCGCTCCCCCCAATCCGATTAGTGCTGGAGATACAGCTTGGATGCTGATCTCCTCAGCTTTAGTTTTATTAATGACCCCCGGACTGGCTTTTTTTTATGGGGGTTTAGTACGTTCCCGTAACGTCCTCAACACCATGATGATGAGTTTGGTGGCCATGGGCGTCATCGGTGTAACTTGGGTGCTTTGGGGTTATAGTCTCGCTTTCGATGTCACCCTGGGTAAAAGTGGTTTTGGCGAGGGAATTGAAGCTTTTATCGGGGGACTAGATTGGATTTTTCTCAACGGTGTCACCGCCGCCGCACCTGACGATATCGGTTATGCACCCACCGTTCCCCATCAAGTGTTTATGGTCTATCAAATGATGTTCGCCATCATCACCCCGGCTTTAATTTCGGGGGCGATCGTGGAACGGGTCAACTTTAAAGCCTATTTTTGGTTTTTACTGCTTTGGTCGACCTTTATCTATTCTCCCCTAGCTCACTGGGTTTGGGGTAAGGGTTGGTTGGCAGCCACTGGGGCGCTGGATTTCGCTGGTGGAACCGTTGTTCACATTAGTTCCGGGATTTCCGCACTGGTGGCCGCCTGGATGATCGGTCCGCGGCGTAGTTTTGGTGTCCAAACCTATGCACCCCATAATGTGCCTTTTGTTCTCCTAGGTATCGGTTTACTCTGGTTCGGTTGGTTTGGTTTTAATGGTGGTAGTGCGCTTTCCTCTAGTTCCCTGGCCACGACAGCTTTTGTTAATACCAGTATCGCCGCTTCGGCCGGTGGTTTGACATGGATGCTTATAGAATGGATTTTACGGGGTAAACCGACGGCGATCGGTATTGCTAGTGGATTTTTAGGGGGATTAGTGGGTATTACTCCCGCTGCCGGTTATGTGCTGCCGATTGGGGCGATTCTCATTGGTTCGATCACTGCCCTTACCTGTTTTTTTGCGGTTAGTCTGCGGGCAAAATTGCGCTTTGATGATTCTTTGGATACCTATCCTGTCCATGGTGTCGGCGGGACAATAGGGGCGCTGCTTACGGGGCTTTTTGCCACAAAATCGGTTAATTCAGCTGGAAATGATGGTTTATTTTTTGGGAATGCGGGGTTACTGTGGACGCAATTTGTTGGCGTTGCCGCTACTTATATCTTTGCTGCCGTGGGTACTTTTGTTATCCTGAAAATTCTCAGTCTATTTATGGAGCTGCGGGTTAAACCGAATACGGAAGCAGAAGGGTTAGATGTTCCTGAACACGGAGAGGAAGCCTACGGACAGGAATTCGAGTTTGGTAGCAGCTTTTCCTACCAAGAAAATCCTCCCGCCACAAATCCGCAAGAAAATTATTAGCGATTTAATCAGCTATCGATCCAGCCAACAGAGGCGAAATTTCGTCTCTGTGAAACTGGGCTAAAAAATTCCGTTTTTGGTCGTCTCGTCTCTGTCACCGGGGATTGTGATCCTGTCCGTCGCTGGCAAAGAATGCTCGATCGTTATTGTACGAAGATTCTCCGAGACCGAGAAACTCTCCGCCAAGGCTTAATGATTAGCGATCGCCAAGGCGGATCAAGTTTGATCCAGATGGGCAAAACAGCAAAAAATTACCGATTCTTACTGACAAGAATCAAGAAATTTGTAAGCCAGCTAACTCAGCAATTGTATAGGTGGGTCTGCCTTTAACTTCCTCGTAAATTCTACCGATATATTCTCCTAGTAAGTACCTAGGCAAAATTATTTACACATGACGATCATTGCCCCGTAAGGGTTTTAGCTCGATCGGGCAGGTAATTAATTTTGCATGACTACTTATTCCGATGCTAATTAGCTGTACAGAACCCAGAAAAAATATAGCGATCATAATCGTGGCAAAACCCGTGATCGGTGAGTTGGGCTGCTGTAAACGCCAATATAATACTAACAGAGCCATAATCAAAGATATCAGGGCAGAAAATAATCCTAGATAGGTGGCAAAACGTAAGGGGACACGGGAAAAAGATACTAGGCTATTAATAGCTAAAGATAATGATTTGCTAAAGGTATATTTTACTTCCCCGGCAAAGCGCGCATCCCGTTCAAATTTAACCGCAGTTTGTGGAAAGCCAATCCAAGCGCGCAACCCACGAATATAACGATTTCTTTCCGGGAGAGAATTTAATATATCTACTACCTGACGATCCATTAAACAAAAGTCTCCTGTATCGGCGGGAATATCCACATCGGCTAGTCTTTTAAGCAAACGATAAAAGAGATAGGCCGTCAGTTTTTTAAACCAACTTTCTTGTTTTCTTTTGGTTCTTTGGGCATAAACTACTTGATAACCCTCTTGCCATTTTTCAATCATTTGGGGAATTAATTCAGGTGGATCTTGCAGGTCGGCATCCAAAACAATAATTACTTGTCCTCGGCAAAAATTAAGTCCAGCAGTTACGGCCGCTTGATGACCAAAATTGCGGGCGAAACTGATATAACACACTCGTGAATCAGCTTGGTGCAGTTCTCGCAGCAGTTTTAAGGAACTATCTTTACTACCATCATTTACTAGGATTAATTCTACCTCCCCATCTAAATTATTCATGATGGCACTCACCCAGCGATATAGTTCGGCAATAGTTTCTTCCTCGTTATAGATGGGGACGATCAGGGAATATTTTAGCATTTGCATAATAATATTTGACCAGTAATTGATTGAAAAATCTGACTCCTAAGTAGGTGGGTGGAATTAAATATAAGATGAACGTAGGTTGGGTTGAACCATGAAACCCAACTCCCGCATGGGTTACGCTACCGCTAACCCATCCTACAAATAATTGTGCCTCCCTACTTAACTCAGAGAATTCGGAAGAAAATCCTCGATCGCCTGTCCCGTCTCTTCCGGTGCTTCTTCCGGTAAAAAATGACCACTGGCGATCGCCTGTCCGGTGACTTGATTAGCTCGCTGCTGCCAAAGAGCGATCACATCGTATTGACGTGCAATGAAACCTTTTTCTCCCCAAAGAACCAAGAGGGGAGAGGAAATTTTCCGGTCCAAATCCTGACGATCATGCTCTAAATCGATGGTAGCGGCAGCCCGATAATCGGCACAAGTGGCGGTTATCGTGCTTAAATCTCGAAAACAACGCCGATATTCCCCCAAAGCTTCCTCTGTAAAAGCGCTAAAATCTCGACCCCAACTTTGCAAGCAATGTTGCAGATAATAATCGGGATTAGCGGCGATCAGGGTTTCGGGAAAAGGAGAAGGCTGAATCAAGAAAAACCAATGATAGTAGGCAGTGGCAAAAGTTTTATCAGTCGCATCGTACATCGCCATCGTTGGTGCTATATCGAGTAAAACGAGTTTTTTGACCTTTTTGGGAAAATCAAGGGCGAGACGGTGGGAAACTCGCGCCCCTCGATCGTGGCCGATTAGATAAAACTCCTGATAACCCAATTTTTCCATCAGCAATACCTGATCGAGGGCCATGACTCGCTTGCAGTAATTGCTAGAATCCTCTAGGGGTAAGGGTTTATCGCTATCCCCATAGCCGCGCAGATCCGTGGCGATCACCGTAAAATTAGCCGCTAATCGGGGGGCGATTTTATGCCACATTTGATGGGTTTGGGGATAACCATGAAGCAAAAGCAGCGGAAAACCGCGCCCACCTTTGACACCATTGATAGTAATGTCATTAACTTCTAGCTGAAATTTCCGAAAATTTGTCAGCATTTTTGCCTCCTGTCACCTTGGGGAAAGATAATTGCATCATCTGGCAAAAGTGACCCAATCAGTAAAGTTTTTTCACTATAGCCGCTCAATCCGCTGCTTTTCTGGTAGATTAAAACTATTAGGTTGCTCAAAAATCAACGAGTTAAGCAGTTAGGTGTTAAAAACTGTCAGATCCCCCCGCCTATCGGCACCCCCCTTAATAAGGGGGGCAGGGGGGATCGAACCCAAAATCTATCTTCAATTTAATTATAACCAGCTACTTAAGCAGTAATTTGATTATGATCTCGATTATCTATTCCGATGAATTTCTCGATCACGATACAGGTATTTACCATCCCGAAAAAGCGGCGCGTTTAACGGCAATTGTCGAGGCTTTAAAACAAACAGAATGGCAGTCAAAATTAACATGGCATTTACCGACACCGATCGAAATTCGTGACGAAGTAATCCCTTTGATTAAACAAGTTCATAATCAAGATTATGTTGATATATTGCGGCGAATTTGTCAACAGGGTGGGGGAAGATTGGATGCAGATACTCCCGTTTCTGCCCGTAGTTACGATGTGGCGTTACTAGCGGTTAGTGGCTGGTTAGATGGAGTCGATCGAGTCTTATCCACCGGCGATCCTGCCTTTATTTTAGCCCGTCCTCCTGGGCATCATGCCACTTCTAATTATGGCATGGGTTTCTGTCTGTTTTCTAATGCTGCTATTGCCGCTTATTATGCTTTAGAAAACAAAAGAGTGCAAAAAGTAGCGATTCTTGATTGGGACGTACATCACGGCAATGGCACCCAGGATATAGTTGAAAATCATCCCCAGATTGCCTATTGTTCCCTCCATCAATTCCCCTTTTATCCCGGCACGGGAGAAGCGAGAGAAAAAGGTGAGTTTAATAATGTTTTGAATATTCCCTTACTGGCGGGGAGTACCATTAAAGATTATCAAGAACATTTTGAGGGGCAAGTCATACCTTTTCTGAAAAATTTTCAACCGGATTTAGTGATTGTTAGTGCTGGATATGATGCCAATCAAGCGGATCCTCTGGCGGGCATTTGTCTACACCCACAAGATTATGGAATTTTAACGAAATACCTCTTAACTCTCGATAAACCGCTGCTTTTCGGCTTAGAAGGCGGTTATGATTTAGAAGCTTTAGCGGCTTCCGTCGTCGCCACCTTAGAAGCTTTGCTCTGATCCTAATCCGGGTAATCGTTACATTTCTTTAAAAAGATTGGTAACAAAGCGATCGAATGCGGTAAGGTAAACGATCGATAGAAAAAAACCCTTGACCTAGTTGCCTTTTAAGATTATGAACTCGCTTGCGCCACACCTAAAAGCCAAAGCCCTCAAGCCAAATAGTCGTCGTCCTGCCAAAGAATTGTGTAGCGAGTGCGGACTTTGTGACACTTATTATATTCACTATGTTAAAGAAGCTTGTGCTTTTCTCAATCAACAAATCGCCGATTTAGAAGCAGCAGCACACGGCAAAAGTCGCGACTTAAATCAGGAAAATGATCTCTATTTTGGTGTTCATCAAGATATGATGGCTGCCAAGAAAAACAAGCTATTCCGGGGGCGCAATGGACAGGAATTGTCAGCACAATTGCCTGTGAAATGCTCAATCGTGGTTTAGTAGAAGGGGTGGTTTGTGTGCAGAATACCGCCGAGGATCGCTTTCAACCGCAGCCGATTCTCGCCCGTACCACGGAAGAAATTCTCGCCGCTAAAGTCAATAAACCGACTCTTTCTCCCAATTTATCAGTCCTAGAAGAAATTGAAAAATCGGGCATGAAACGGTTATTAGTTATCGGAGTTGGTTGTCAAATTCAAGCCCTAAGAGCAGTAGAAAAAAAATTAGGCTTAGAAAAGTTATATGTCTTAGGAACTCCCTGCGTCGATAATGTCACCCGCTCAGGACTGCAAAAGTTTCTAGAAACTACCAGTCGTTCCCCAGAAACCGTGGTTCATTACGAATTTATGCAGGATTTTCGGGTACACTTTAAACACGAAGATGGCTCGATGGAAATGGTTCCCTTTTTTGGCTTAAAAACTAATAAATTAAAAGATGTTTTTGCCCCTTCCTGTATGACTTGTTTTGATTATGTTAACTCCCTTGCCGATTTGGTTGTGGGCTATATGGGCGCGCCTTTTGGCTGGCAATGGATTATGGTTCGTAATGATACGGGCAAGGAAATGTTAGAGTTAGTTAAAGATCAATTAGATACCCAAGATGTTATGTCTAGTGGTGATAGAAAACAAGCTGTACAAAATAGCATTCCCGCCTATGATAAAGGTGTAACCTTGCCGATGTGGGCGGCAAAAATGATGGGAGTAGTAATTGAAAAAATCGGGCCTAAAGGTTTAGAATATGCTCGCTTTTCCATCGATTCTCACTTTACCCGTAATTACCTTTATGTTAAACGTAATTATCCTGAAAAATTAGCGGCTCATGTTCCTGAATATGCTAAAAAGATTGTGGAACAGTATAAATTGCCCGATTAATTAGGGTATGCTGAAAAAGTAGGGGCGAAACATTCGGATAGGAAATCTACGGTTTCAGCGATAGGTTATCGTCCGAATGCTTCGCCTCAAGTCAATGATAGGTGGTGCGTTACGACGGATTGTTAGCTTCAAGTCAAAGCGGAAATTTTGGCCGTCTAACGCACCCTACTGGACTAGGTAATAGGTGTAGGGGTAATTCATGAATTACCCCTACAATCGGCCACGTTTTTCTGGATGTTGTTAAATTTTCTCTTGACAAAAGCCTCTTGACATGATACTATATTCATAATGGAAAATCCGTGCGCCTACAGACCCTAGTTTTCAAGAATTTTCAAGGTCTAGTTTATTCGCCATAATGGGTTTTAGTACGATGAATATAGATTAACTTCTGTTCATCATTAATGGTGTAAAGTATTCTATCTTGATAACTTAAGCGAATTGAGTAGAAACCCGTTAAATCTCCTACTAATTTTTTGCCACTATAGGGAGAAATACTCAGGGTATCTTGGATAATTGACTTCAGTTTCTTCTTAAGTTTAGGGGTTAGCTTATCAACATCTTTTTTAGCTTCTTTGGTAAATCTGACTTCATAAACCATTAATCAATGTCTCCCAACACTTCCTCAAGAGAATAGGTTTCATTTTCATTAATTTGCTGTAGAGATAGTTGTAAGCTTTCTCTTAAGTCGGGAATAGATAGTAATTCGATGGTTTCTTGTAAACTTTCATAGTTTTTTTGGGAAATCAAAATTACAGAATCTTCCTGATTCTCAATGGCATAAATTTTGTTATCTTCTGTAACCGATTTAACGAGACTGGGTAAATCGGTTTGAGCATCGGCGATTTTAATTTTTTTGATCATAATTAATCCTTTTTTTGATGATGAAATAATAAAAATTATTGTAGGGATTTAACAATCTCACCTAATCACACTCCAGACAGCATCCTCCTATAATTATCCATCATTGTAGTTCATCAGTGACTAATTCAATCACTGTCAATGGTGGTGGTGGGTTACTGGACTAGGTAATAGGTGTAGGGGTAATTCATGAATTACCCCTACCATAACGTTTTTCTGGATGTTGTTAAATTTTCTCTTGACAAAGGCGACTTGACAGGATACTATATTCATAATGGAAAATCCGTGCGCCTACAGACCCTCTTTTCCAACGGTCTTAACTATGATTGGTTTATTCAATCAATCTTCATCTCTAATTCACTCTTAACTAGCTCCCTAGTCATAGTTCATCATTCCAATCATTCCAATCACAGTTAAGACTGTTTTCAGGGATGAGGGGGTTTTGGTTTCAACATCTCCACCACCTCCTCAGGAAACCGTTGTCTTAATTCTGCTTCGGGTAATTGGGATAACATCCTCAGATAATTCTGATAAACGGTTTGAGTATGGGGATGATTTTCCCCTAATCTTTCCCTGAAAATATTAATCGCTTCTAGATAGAGCGGTTCTGCTTCTGAGTATCTGCCTTGACAATAAGGACAAATGTACTAAGTTATTGAGGGAAGTTGCCACATCGGGATGATTGTATCCTAAGAGTCGTTGTCTCAAATCTAATGTAACTCTATATTTTGAAATAAAATGAAAAATCCTTCTTGTGTAAAATGCTTATCGTGGGTAAGAATTTCATTTATATTCATTTGGCGCATTGTTTGCATGGATATACAATCTGTTAAGCTGTAATCCTTATCTGGACGATTTTGATATAAATCTAATCCTGATTGGAACGTCTGATGAGTTTGAGGTATAACTAAGATTTGGGGATTATTTTGTAAGCCTCTAATAACTTGTAAGGTTTTTCGTCTAACTGACATTCCATAAGCAGATAGATTGTTGAAAACTTCAATAAAGACTTCATCGGTTGTCACTATTGTTACCTGCTGGAGTTTCCTTGTCATTTCTATAGCTTTCTCATGCCAATCATCACGATTGTTAATGAGAGCAACCCAATAAAATGTGTCTGCAAATATGGTTTTCATTGCTAGGATGCTATAAACTTTAGTTTCGGCTTTGCTTAGGATTTGGGAACTCCATAAAGATAATGGTCATGTTGATTAGCAAGATCTATAGGCAACTTTTCTAAGTCGTCATTGTCTAATGGCATCTCTTCCAGAAGCTTTAATATTGCCTCCCCTACATTACTTTCAGATTTAGCATAACTAGCTTGTGCTGAAAGTAGGAAGTTCAAAGTTTCTTCTATTAAAGAATCTGGTGCTTGTTCAATCTCTTGTAATAGTCTCTCTTTAGTATTCATGGTTTTATTCCTTGCTAATCAGTTATCAGTGATTAATTCAATTATAGTCAATGATAGGTGATGGGTTACGACTAAATCTGGATGTTGTTAAATTTTCTCTTGACAAAGGCGACTTGACAGGATACTATATTCATAATGGGAAATCCGTGCGCCTACAAACCCTCTTTTCCAACGGTCTTAACTATGATTGGTTCATTCAATCAATCTTTGTCTCTAATCCACTCTTAACTAGCTCCCTAGTCATAGTCCATCATTCAATCATTCCAATCACTGTCAATGGTGGTGGTGCGTTACGACGGATTGTTAGCTTGAAGTTAAAGCGGAAATTTTGGCCGTCTAACGCACCCTACTGGACTACTGGACGAGGTAATAGGTGTACGGGTAATTCCGCAATTACTCCTACAATAACGTTTGTCTGGATGTTGTTAAATTTTCTCTTGACAAAGGCGACTTGACATGATACTATATTCATAATGGAAAATCCGTGCGCCTACAGACCCTATTTTCAAGTCTCAATAATCGCTTAGATAGCGATAATTTTTTTAAGGATTGAGAACCATGAACCATCAAAGAGAGTTTTATGTTGTCATTGAACGGGATGAGGATGGATATTATGTTGGGGAAGTTCCTCAACTTCGGGGTTGTTACAGTCAAGGGGAAACGATTGATGAATTGATGAAGAATATCAGGGAAGTGATTGAACTTTGCTTGGAAGATGACAATCCTGAAGATGTATCGGAGTTTGTTGGAATTGAAAAGGTGTCTATCTGATGCCAAAATTACCGGTAGTAACAGGTGATGAAGTTATCAAAGCTTTAACGAGAATAGGGTTTCAATCTATCCGACAAAAAGGAAGTCATCTGCGCTTAAAACATGAAGATGGAAGAGTTGTCACCGTACCAGTTCATCGGGGGAAAACTGTCGGAAAAGGATTACTCTTAAAAATTTTACGCGATGCTGAACTGACACAAGAAGAATTTATTCGTCTGCTGTAATTTCAATCTTGATTTAAGCTTAATGTCCCCGTTTGTCTGGATGTTGTTAAATTTTCTCTTGACAAAGGCGACTTGACAGGATACTATATTCATAATGGAGAATCCGTGCGCCTACAGACCCTCTTTTCCAACGGTCTTAACTATGATTGGTTCATTCAATCAATCTTCATCTCTAATCCACTCTTAACTAGCTCCCTAGTCATAGTCCATCATTCAATCATTCCAATCATAGTTAAGACAGCATCCCCCTATAATTCCGATAAACGGTTTGGGTATGGGAATGATTTTCCCCTAATCCTTCCCTGAAAATATTAATCGCTTCTAGATGGAGAGGTTCCGCTTCTGTGTACCTGACCTGAAAATAGTACAATAGTACAATAGTGCTAAATTGTTGAGAGATACTAATTTTCATAACTAAGATTGGGAATATTTTGAAAATGCTTAATGTTAGCTGTAATCAGAGTATAATCGCAATAAATAGCAGTCGCAGCAATAAACAAATCAATCGGGGTAATTAGTTGTCCTTTTATTCTAAGATTAACGTATATTTGAGTAGCTATATCACTAATTTCACGATCATAACCAATTACTTCACTGACTTCTACAAGACGTTCAAATTGTTGTTGTTGATTTCGTGCATCTTTATACAATAAACCACTTTTAATCTCGTAATAGGTAAAGATTGAAAACGATATATAAGTATAGTGTTGTCGATAGATGCGGAATTGTTCAATTACTGCGGGATTGCCTCGTAAAAAATAAGAGAGGATATTGGTATCAAGTAATGCTTGTTTCATAAGTCATTTATCCGTTTTAAATCGAGTTGACGATTAGCTTCTGCTTCTTCGACAATCTCTTGCATAGTATTTTCTATATCTGCTGCCATACCAGCAAATTCCATAAAGTCAACGTCTGGATGTTTTGTTTTTATAGATTGGACAAAATGCAGGATTTCCGGCAGCAGAGAAATGGGAGTTGTTTCAATTTCTTTAATAAGTTCTTCTTTGAGTGTCATAGCTTTATCAGTTATCAGTGAGCAGTGAGCAGTGGTTAATTCAATCATAGTCAATGATAGGTGATGGGTTACGACTAAATCTGGATGTTGTTAAATTTTCTCTTGACAAAGGCGACTTGACAGGATACTATATTCATAATGGAAAATCCGTGCGCCTACAGACCCTCTTTTCCAACAGTCTTAACTATGATTGGTTCATTCAATCAATCTTCATCTTTAATTCACTCTTAACTAGCTCCCTAGTCATAGTTCATCATTCCAATCATTCCAATCACTGTCAATGGTGGTGGGTTACTGGACTAGGTAATAGGTGTAGGGGTAATTCATGAATTACCCCTACAATAACGTTTGTCTGGATGTTGTCAAATTTTCTCTTGACAAAGGCGACTTGACAGGATACTATATTCATAATAGAAAATCCGTGCGCCTACAAACCCCCTTTTCCAACGGTCTTAACTATGATTGGTTCATTCAATCAATCTTCATCTTTAATTCACTCTTAACTAGCTCCCTAGTCATAGTTCATCATTCAACATTCCAATCACAGTTAATGGTGGTGGGTTACTGGACTAGGTAATAGGTGTAGGGGTAATTCATGAATTACCCCTACAATAACGTTTGTCTGGATGTTGTCAAATTTTCTCTTGACAAAGGCGACTTGACATGATATTATATTCATAATGGAAAATCCGTGCGCCTACGAACCCTATTTTCCAACGCTCTTAACTATGATTGGTTCATTCAATCAATCTTCATCTCTAATCCACTCTTAACTAGGTTCCTAGTCATAGTTCATCATTCAACATTCCAATCACAGTTAAGACTGTTTTCAGGGATGAGGGGGTTTTGGTTTCAACATCTCCACCACCTCATCGGGAAACCGTTGTCTTAATTCTGCTTCGGGTAATTGGGATAACATCCTCAGATAATTCTGATAAAAGGTTTGGGTATGGGGATGATTTTTCCCTAATCCTTGGGTAGCAATATTAATCGCTTCTAGATAGAGAGGTTCCGCTTCTGTGTACCTGCCTTGGGATTGGTACAAGTATGCTAAATTGTTGAGGGAAGTTGCCACAAGGGGATGATTGTCTCCTAAGAGTTGTTTTCTCAAATCTAATGCTTCTAGATAGAGAGGTTCTGCTTCTGTGTACCTGCCTTGGGATTGGTACAATAGTGCTAAATTGTTGAGGGAATTTGCCACATGGGGATGATTGTCTCCTAAGAGTCGTTTTAACAAATCTAATGCTTCTAGATAGAGAGGTTCTGCTTCTGTGTACCTGCCTTGGGATTGGTACAAGTATGCTAAATTGTTGAGGGAAGTTGCCACATCGGGATGATTGTCTCCTAAGAGTCGTTTTGTCAAATCTAATGCTTCTAGATAGAGAGGTTCTGCTTCTGTGTACCTGCCTTGGGAATAGTACAATGCTGCTAAATTGTTGAGGGAAAGTGCCACATCGGGATGATTGTCTCCTAAGAGTTGTTTTCTCAAATCTAATGCTTCTAGATAGAGAGGTTCCGCTTCTGTGTACCTGCCTTGGGATTGGTACAAGTGTGCTAAATTGTTGAGGGAAGCTGCCACATGGGGATGATTGTCTCCTAAGAGTTGTTTATACAAATCTAATGCTTCTAGATAGAGAGGTTCTGCTTCTGTGTACCTGCCTTGGGAATAGTACAATGCTGCTAAATTGTTGAGGGAAAGTGCCACATCGGGATGATTGTCTCCTAAGAGTCGTTTACACAAATCTAAAGCTTCTAGAAGGAGAGGTTCCGCTTCTGTGTACCTGCCTTGGTAATCGTACAATGCTGCTAAATTGTTGAGGGAAGCTGCCACATGGGGATGATTGTCTCCTAAGAGTCGTTTTCTCAAATCTAAAGCTTCTAGATAGAGAGGTTCTGCTTCTGTGTACCTGCCTTGGGAATAGTACAATGCTGCTAAATTGTTGAGGGAAGTTGCCACATGGGGATGATTGTCTCCTAAGTGGGTTCGAGTTGCGGTTAAACAAGCTTGATAGTAGGGTTCAGCAATAGCATACAATCCTTGTCCTTGATAATAACGAGCTAAACCCGTATAGGACCAAAATAAATCCTCATCAGCGATATATTGGGGATATTCCCCGACAGATGCTTGTAGATGGAGAAGGAAAGGTTTAAATTCTTCAACGATTTCTACAGTGGGATTCTGGGGCATTTCTGCCGATTTTTTGGCCATAATCTCACAATAACGGCGTTTTGCGGGTTCTGCGTGGGGTGATGCTTCTAACTTATCCCGAAAGTAGCGACGCAACAGGGGATGAATTTCATACCAACCATCACGATTATCCTGAACTAAACTCAGGTGAACTAAACTATCGGTTAACCATTCCTCCACTGTATCCCCATCTTCATCGGGAAATAAATCCAGAATCATTCCCTTGGGAAAGGGCGCAAGAGCGAATAAACTGAGATAAAGTGCCAAAATTTGCGCTTCTGGTTCGCTATGCAACTCCTCCCAACTGAGATTAAAGGCAGCTTTTAACCCTCTTTCCGCAGTCATTTCCCCATGAAACTTGGGATTTTTGTCTAAAATTGGCTCATCTAAGCCGTTTTCGGCTAATTTCTCCCGTATTTTGCTGATTTTCCAATCCTGTCGCCGTACCAGCAGCCTTGCCACCAATTCTAACGCCAAGGGTAAATAACCCAAATCCTGACATAATAATTTAGCTGCCTCGATTTGTGTGTCAATTCTGTTATCTACAAGGTAGGAACGCAATAAATCAAGTGCATCTTTTTCTTTTAATACTTCTACCCGAAAAGTCGCAATTGTCGCTGATAAATATTCCTTGCGAGTGGTAATTAAAACCTGAAAGCGTTTGTCTTCTTGCGGTGGTAAATAATCCCTAATTTGCTGATAATCCCGCACATCATCAAAAATAATTAGGACATTTCCCGCTAACCAGTTTTGCCAACAATAACGAATTTTTACGTCTAATTCTCCCTCGTCTGGTAAAGTTAATTTGAGATGTACCCGCGCAAAATCTAAAATAGAAGTACCGATAAAACCGCCGTCACTTTCTGCCACATTTAACCAACATATACCCCCCGGATAGGCTTTTTCCCGCCATTGTTGCCAGCCAAACTGTCGGGCTAGTTCGGTTTTACCTATGCCTCCCATTCCCGTTAAGGTAGATATAGCAAGCTTTTGGGATTTTTGTAATTGAGTTTTTAATTCAATTAATTCCTGATCTCTACCAACAAATTTAGGGATATTACTATTAGATAAATTGTGAGGATGTTGTTTAACCTGTTCCTGAACAGGCGGCTGCAGTCAGAAAGTATTGCCAATGAATGTATTACCTTGAAAAAGATTCTTTATGGAATCAGGTAATTTTTGATTATTGATAAAGCTGGCTTGTTGAGATTGAGATTTAAGGGTATTATTAACCAATTCTTTAAGGGAAGGTTCCGCTTCTATCGCTTTAACCAACTCGGTCATAATTTGGCTTAATTCGGGACTGGTTTTAGCAACAGATTCCACCTCTAGAATTGCCTGTCCATAATCTAAAGGTTGTTCGGGTGCTTTTTCAATTGCGGTGACAGTATCCGGAGAAACTTGTTTCAGGGAAGTGAGAAATTTTTCTGTTTGTTGCCAAACTTTCTCTCCCACTTTTTCACCAGTTTTCTCTAACGCTTTAGTGGCAATAAGTACCTAGGCAAAATTATTTACACATGACGATCATTGCCCCGTAAGGGTTTTAGCTCGATCGGGCAGGTAATTAATTTTGCATGACTACTTAATCGAACCAACTGCGATCGCTGCTCCTGTAAGAGGGTCCATAGATAAAATCGGGGTGATGAGGGTTAACTTATTTATCGGGTTTTTGGGGGGTTAAGTTGCCAACAATATAAACAACTCTTACCCCCATCATAGAACTTGTAATTTCATTTAGGCGGGTACTTCAATTTTACCCTGTCCAGCTAATCCAAAAGCGGCGTGAACCACTTGTAGGGACCTGACTCCATCTTCCTGATTCACCACACAACTGATTTTTATATCAGAAGTAGCAATCATCAAAATATTAATTTTCTCCTTTGCTAAAGCTTCAAAAAAGCGTGCTGCTACCCCCGGTTGTCCTTCCATTCCCGAACCAACAATGCTCACTTTCGCCACATCATTATTAACCACTACTTCCTGTAAACCCAAACTTTCCGATAGTTCTAAGAGGATTTTTTGGGCGGAATTAGCATCAGCTTGGGGTAAAGTAAAAGCGATATCTCGTCGGGGAATACCATCGACAATGCGACAGCGTTGGGATTGAATAATCATATCAACACTGACATTTTTTGCCGCTAAAACCGAGAAAATTCTCGCCGCCATCCCGGGGCGATCGGGGACGTTACGAATGGCCATTTGGGCCTGATTATTATCTAGGGCCACTCCCCTGACTGGGACTAAATTTTTAGGGATTTCGCGATTAGCAACTTTAGCAGAATACTCCACTTGAAAAGCATCACAAAGGACTTTAATTGCTTTTTCTCCGTCCGCTTCATCGATGACACAACTGACTTTTACTTCAGAAGTGGAGATCATTTCGATATTAATTGCCGCTGCGGCCAAAGTGCTAAATATTTGGGCGGCAATTCCCGGCCGGCCGATCATACCAGCGCCGGTAATGGCGATTTTAGCAGCCCCGGATTCGATGATCACTTCCGCTTCCTCTGTATTAGTGGGATGGGAACGTAAAACCGGCGCGATCGCTTCGGCCACGGATTGGGCTTTTTTTAAGGCATTTCCCATCACCGTAAAGGCGATATCGTTGCTGTCACCCTCGTGAATCGATTGAATAATTAAATCCACGTCCACCTGTTGATGGGCAATTTCCCCGAATAAACGGGCAGCGATACCCGGACGATCCGGAACCCGTAAAAGGGCGATTTTCGCCTGATTGCCCTCAAATTCCACCGCATCCACTGCTTTTGTCAATTCCAATCCTTGCAGGGTGCGCGGTTTCGGTGCCGGGGATGTCACCCAAGTCCCCGGCTCCTCTGTCCAACTGGAGCGGACAACCAAGGGAACCCCGAAGTTTTTGGCGATTTCCACCGCTCGCGGGTGGAGAACTTTCGCCCCTAAACTGGCTAATTCGAGCATCTCATCGCAGGTAATTTCGTCCAAAAGACGCGCTTCGGGGACTAAACGGGGGTCAGTGGTGAGAATACCGGGTACATCGGTGTAAATTTCGCAAAAATCGGCTTTTAAGGCGGCCGCTAGGGCCACGGCCGAGGTATCGGAACCACCGCGCCCTAGGGTGGTAATCTCTAGTTGATCACTATCGCTGACACCTTGAAAACCGGCGACCACAACTACTTTACCCTCCGATAGATGACGGGAAAGGCGATCGGTTTTAATTTCTAAAATACGGGCGCGACTATGTTCGGATTCCGTGACAATTCCCACTTGAGCGCCGGTTAGGGAGATGGCCGGTTGTCCGATTTCCTCTAGGGCCATACTCATCAAGGCGATTGTTACCTGTTCCCCCGTGGATAATAACATATCCATCTCCCGGCGCGAGGGTTCGGCGGCGATTTGTTTGGCTAAATTGACCAATCCATCGGTGGTTTTCCCCATGGCAGAAACGACCACCACCACGGTGTTTCCTGCTATTACCGTATTTTTGACCCGTTGAGCGACCGATTGAATGCGTTCCACGGAACCTACCGATGTACCACCGTATTTTTGGACAATTACAGCCATAGTTGTCAGCACTAGAGACTTTCTATACTTTGTTCAATCTCCAACTTATCAAACTTCCTTAACGATAAGTGGTTTTGGTTAACATTCCTTATGTTTTATCAAATGCCGACTATCCAAATTAATCCTTAAGACTGCAGCGGAGAAGGGAGCGCCAGAGCTAGGTTGAGGTAGTCCGAGCATTTGTACTAAAATACCCCTACTCAGTTTAAATCCAGTACACTTATGCTATTAATAATATTTTGGCTCTCTTAGGTTTGGTGGGTATTATGAAAGATATTTTAATGTTAGATACAGTAACAATTATCAATTCTGATCCCCCCGCCTATCGGCACCCCCCTTAAGTAGTCATGCAAAATAAATTTTCTAGTGAAGACAGGCAAGAGGCAATAGGCAAGAGGCAAAAGCTTTATCGAAATGTGTAATTAATTTTGCTTAGGTACTTATCAAGGGGGGCAGGGGGGATCGAGCCTAAAATCCATTTTTAATTTAATTATAACCAGCTACTTAGATACAGTAAAAATTATCAATTCTGATCCCCCCGCCTATCGGCACCCCCCTTATCAAGGGGGGCAGGGGGGATCGAATCTTTAAGGGCAGCAAATAGATAATTAGCTAAAGTTACTCCATCTACTCCTAATTCTGTCCTTTCTTGGGCTGCTAAAATGCCGGCTTGAGCGTGTAAATAAGCCGCTAATGCGGTTGCTTCCGGGGGATTATCCGGCATTTGGGTTAAGAATCCGCCGATTAATCCTGTTAGGACATCACCACTACCACCTCGCGCTAAAGCGGAGCTACTTTCGGGGATTATATACATTTTACCTTCCGGGGAGGCGATTATAGTTCTGGCTCCTTTTAATAAGATAATTGCACCACTTTGTTGAGATGCTTCTTGAGTAATATTAATCCTATCTTGAGAATCTGATAAGTTAGGAAATAAGCGTTTAAATTCTCCCCAATGAGGCGTTAAAATTGTCTTATTCTGGCGAGATGATAATTTTTCTATACCCAATTGAGCCAAAATATTTAAAGCATCGGCATCGAGTATAATCGGCTTATCACTATCTAAAACCTGTTCGATAATAGCGGGATTTTCTGTGGTTAATCCAGGACCACAGGCGAGGACATGATAATTATTTAATTCTAGGGGAAGTTCGGCAATAGCTCCCGTGGCAGTTTCGGGACAATCGATAATTAATGCTTCTGGTAAATGACTAATTAATAAAGATTTAAGGGCAGCAGGAACAGCAATAGAAAGCATTCCCACACCACTACCTCGCGCTCCTAATCCGGCGAGAATTGCCCCCCCTGCATAACGACGAGAACCACAGATAATTAATAAATGTCCCTGCTGATATTTATGGGTAAGGAGAGGACGGGGTAAAGGTAAATAAGGGCGAATTAGAGCGGGATTAACCCTCAGAATTGGGGGTGAATCTTGTAAAATTGTTTCTAGGTCAAGGGGACTAATTCCTATGTCAATTAACTCCACTTTGCCTAGATAGGGTAAGGCCAAATCTTGGAAAAAAGCTCGCTTCCAGAGTCCCAAACAAAAGGTATGAGTGGCTTTAATTGCCGTGCCTAAAACCTCTCCGGTGTCGGTGTGAATTCCCGAAGCAATATCGATACTAATTATCGGTTTTTGCCAACCATTAATTTTATCGACTAATTGGGCAATATCTGCCGATAAAGTCCTTTCTAAACCAAAACCGAAAAGACCATCGATAATTAACTGACAATCCTCCAAAGATTCTAAAGTTTTCTGAAAAATTAAGCCCAAATGCTTGACATAATTCGCCTGTTGTGCTGTTAAATCCTTGAGTTTGGCGATCGGACAAAAAAGAGATACTTGATAACCAGCGAGATGTAATTCTCTAGCAATCACGAGAGCGTCGCCGCCATTATGACCAGGGCCAACGATAACACCGATTTTGGGGAAATCAGCCAAAGAATAGGACTTTTTAAACTTTTGTGCCGTTAACAGGGCTGCCTTTTCCATCAAAGCAGCCACAGGCATACCGGAGGCAAAAATCGCCCCTTCAATGCGACGCATCTGCTCGCTATTAACCACGTTGGAGCGATAATTGTAGCTCATTCGAGGGATAAATTGCCTGTTAACAGGTCTAGATCACTTTTTTTCGGATTACGTTCACCTGATTATCGATTACAAGCCTGACATCGCTTTATCCAAGTTAATTGCTAACCTTAAAACAGTTAGTAAGCTGTCAAGCATTTAAATTGCTTGTTGAGACGGGGCAAGAGGCAAGAGGCAATAGTAAAGGGATTGGGGGAAATTCAGCTAATCTAAGGATAGGCGGTTAAGATGCGTCTTAGCTTAGTCGCTTAATTAGGGTTTGCGGCAAAAAGTTTTTCGTGGGGGCCGGGTGTGGGGTGTGGGGTGTAGGGTTTTACCCATTTTCAGACGGTCAATTACCTAATTTTCAGGGAAAAAGTCCCAGAATTTTCGCCCCGATCACTCTCAGCTGGCACTTTTTGAGGACAAAAAAGTCTAAAAGTCTTATCCAACAAGGTTTTTAGATTTATTCAGCCAACCCTAATTACTAAATTATTTTATCATAAAGAGAAATCCTCTCTCAGGTAAGAGCGGTAGTATGGCTTACTCGACACAGCAGTTAATTGAAATCCTCGAGCGAGAAATGCACGCCACTTGCAAAGGGGAACGTCTGTTACTCTCCCCGGCGGAGCGCATTGATAATCCGGTGATTGCCAAGGCGATCAATCTAGAAAAGGCGGGCAAAGTCTTCGCCTATCAGGATTTTCGCCGCCAAGTTCACGATTATCAACAACAATATCAGGTTTCGGGCATTATCTGGCGTGTTTGTCAATGGGGCGATCGCACTCTCCGTTATCCCGAAATTCATAATCAATTAGTTGCCGTGGCGGGTGACAAGGAAATTCTCATGGCTGCCAAAGCCTCGGTTTTAGAGTTTTGGAACAGTATCACCCCTAATATGAATTTTTGGTGGGCGCTTAACTCCCGTCGTCCCATTTCTGCCGATTCTCTAGCCGAATTAGTCGCCCAGTCCGAATGGGCGGAATTAGATGTGGCGCGCACAGAATTATATCTCGGTCTCTGTTGGGGTAATCCTTTAGAACACCAGTATCAATGGGCGCAACCCTTTTCCGGTTGTCATCGTATTATCGCCGCCGTCGATGAACCTAGTTCGATTAAGGTATAAAGGCGATTGATGTCTTGGGGTGTGGGGGTGTGGGGTGTGGGGTGTGGGGTGTGGGGTGTGGGGTGAATAAAGCTGCCTTCTGCCTTCTGCCTTCTGCCTTCTGCCTTCTGCCTTCTGCCTTCTGCCTTCTGCCTTCTGCCTTCTGCCTTCTGCCTCCTATTGTAAAGTTTTGTTAATTTTTCTGGGATTAGGGCGTTTTGTAAAAATAGATACAGAATTGTATGTTATATATATTAGTGGGTGATTAAAAAAGTTCGAAACACTATTTGCAGCTCGGAGGAAATGATTATGTCCACAGAACAACAAGCTCGCGCCTTAATGATGCGTCACCACCACGCCGTCAAAAATCGTCAACAATCGATGTTAGGGAGAAGTGCTTCTGAAATCGGTATTGACAATGACAATGGCTACGGGGAAACCGTTCAACGTCGCTTCTCGGCCGACTTTTCTTCACAAACTTACGATCGCTCTGGTGTTACTCTCAGTTAGGGTCTGAGATTTCGCCAAAGTATCAGCTTTCAATCTTAGAATTAAGTGAACAATCAGCCCACACAAACCGAGATCGGAAGGTGTGGGCTTTCGGTTTTTAGAGATAGGGGTCAGTCCTGGGCCGATTACGGGGTTTCATCGGGATTTATGCCTAATTGCCGTAATTGCGCCGCTAAACGTTCCGCACGTTGACGTTCGCTTTCAGCCTGTTGATAGGCTGCCTGGGCGCGTTGACGTTCGATTTCAGCATTCTGACGTTCGATTTCGGCTAATTCCGCAGGTAGGAGAATTAAATTGCCGTCTAGGTCATAAAAACGTAGCCAAGGGGCTTCTTCTCGTTGGATGCTGCCCATCCAGACTCCTAACCATAATCCCAAACGTTGACACCATAACCAACCGCGCTGGTCGGGAATAATTTCTTGATAGCATTGATTTGGGTCTAAAGTCCAACCTTGCAGGGAAGTGGCATCAAAGGGATTATAAACGAAGTATTGGGAACAGCGAAAAGTCCGCTCATAGAGGTTTTTTTTGGTAGTTAAATCGATTTTTGCGGTGCTTTCTGACATTAATTCCACGATCACATCGGGATAACGTCCGTTTTCGTTCCAAACCACCCATCCTTGTCGTTTATAACTACCATCGATATCGAGGACAACGAAAAAATCGGGGCCACGAAAATCTTTATTAAAAACCCGCTCACGGCTAAAGTAAATAAACATATTACCGCCAACAAAAAAGTCTTCTCGATCCTGATAGGCTTGTTCGATAGAATCGATTAAGACATTCATGGCCTTGCGGTGACGGTGCGTTTCCAAAGGTTCTCCATCATCAAAAATCAAGTCTTCCGGGGGAATGGGTGGTTCTTGCCAATCGATAACTGGAGGAGTGAGGGGTTGAGTCATCGGGGTTACGTCCGGGATAGAGATGGTTTTATTTTATTTGCAAGACGAGGCGATATTTAGGTTGTCCGGTTCGCAATTTTTCCATGGCTTCATTCACCTGGGAGATAGGATAGGTTTCTGTCACCGGTTCAATGCCATGGCGAGAGGCAAATTCGATCATTTTATTAATGGTACTGGGACTACCCAAAGGACTGCCAGAAATCGATTTTTGACCCATAATCAAGGGAAAAGCATAGGTAGCCATGGGTTCAAGAACAGCCCCAACAATGTGCAGACGACCTTTGGGACGTAAACAGGCGATATAAAGACCCCAATCGAGATTAACGTTAACGGTAGAGATGATGAAATCGAAGTAATTTTGTACCGATTGCAAGGCTTCGGGGTCTCTGGAATTGATAAAATGAGTCGCACCTAGTTCTTTTGCTTCTGTTTCTTTGTCGGGACTGCTAGAAAAAGCGGTTACTTCGCAGCCCCAAGCTTTGAGGAATTTTAAGGCTATATGGCCCAATCCACCAATACCAATGACACCAACTCGGTCCGTGGGTTTAATATCAAATTGAACAATCGGATTAAAGACGGTAATGCCACCACAAAAAAGCGGGCCAGCTTTGGCCGCATCTAACTGGTCCGGTAAGGGAACTAACCAACTATGATGGGCCCGGACTCTTTCAGCAAAACCACCATGGCGACCGACGATAGTTCCTTCAGCAGTAGCACAAAGGTTTTGATCCCCTGACATACAGGTTTCACAGATGGAACAGGAACGGGAAAACCAACCAAGACCGACTCTTTGCCCTAATTTTAACTCTTTGACTTTAGCACCAAGAGCGGCGATCGTACCGACCACCTCATGACCGGGGACAAAGGGATAGGTGGTCAGTCCCCAATCGTTATCGAGCATACTTAGGTCACTGTGGCAGATGCCGCAATATTCCACCGCGATTTCTACATCTTCATCCGCTAATATACCCGGATCGTAGTCAAAAGGCTCTAGTTTTCCCCCTTTTTCTCGGGCAGCATAGGCTCTAATCATGATTAAGTCCTCTAGGATCGGTTTATTGGTTATCTTATCCTAAATTGCTCTGAGTATGGCTTGCACTAAATCCTGTTTACAAGGTATAGAGGAGTGGGAAGTGGAGAGAAGGGAACGGATTTGATCCTACCAGCGATCGCCAAATAGTCCCAAGGGTGATTTTTTGATGCTATACTTTGCACGGCTACAACTTGCATTTTTTACTCAAGGACAATAATATAGTTTAAGAGTCATAATTAGGCTCTTCGGTTTGTGTTATGCAATGGATGGGGGTTATAAGGGATGGAACCCTTATAGAGAAAGGCATTTAGCGATTTTTGTCAATTGTTTTTTATCTAGAGCGAACTAATCAATTAAGTCTCTTGCCAGATAAGGATTTAGTCGATTTATGCCCCCCTATCGAACCATAACAAGTAACGAAGAGCCCATAATTAGAAGCAAAGCACTCATTAAAAACATGATTAACCTAGAATTCACGGAAGAAGAAAAGAACTCACTGTATTATGAAAGATTTCATCATCCCCATCCCCGGGTTCAACTGAAGATGGAAGTTCTCTGGTTAAAAAGCCAAAAGATACCGCACCAAAAAATTTGTCAGTTAGCAGGAATCTCGCCAAATACCTTATTAACCTATCTTCGAGATGAGCAAGAGGGCGGAATAGAAAAATTAAAAGAAATCAACTTCTATCGCCCTAAAAGTGAATTAGAGTCTCAAAAAGAAACCCTCAAAAAATACTTCGAGAAAAATCCACCAGCCACAATAAATGAAGCTGTGTATAGGATAGAAGAATTGACGGGAATAAAACGAAGTCCTACCCAAGTGAGAAAATTTTTAAAATCAATGGGAATGAAATGTTTAAAAGTAGGTTCTCTTCCTTCTAAAGCTGACCCAGATGAACAAGAGGACTACAAAGAAAAAAAGCTAGAACCCAGACTAAATGAGGCAAAAGAAGGAAAAAGGGCTGTTTTTTTTGTTGATGCCGCTCACTTCGTCATGGGAGCATTTCTCGGTTTTGTTTGGTGTTTTGAGAGACTTTTTGTTAAGTCACCGAGCGGGCGTAAACGCTTCAATGTTTTAGGAGCATTAAATGCAATAACTCATGAAGTTATTCTGGTAACATATGACACTTATATTACGGCAACTCAAGTCTGTGAACTCTGGTCAAAAATAGCTGCTTTAGGACTAATGATTCCCATCACTCTAGTCTTAGATAATGCCCGCTATCAAAAATGTAAAATTGTTGAAGAATTGGCTCTTTCTTTGTCAATAGAGCTGCTCTATCTGCCGTCTTATTCACCTAATCTAAATTTAATTGAAAGGCTGTGGAAATTGGTCAAAAAGAAATGTTTATATGGTAAATATTATGGGCTCTTCGTTACCCTTTATGCTAAATCAACATACAAGATGCCAAGATAACATACTTCTAACCCAAAAATTCCGAAAGTTTCTAAAGCCATAGCCTCTCCGTTTTATTAGTTTAAGTTTATTGTTGATTCCCTCGACCACCCCATTCGTTGTCCTTCGCTCGAAATAACTAATTATTTCTCCAAACCAGTTTCGGATTGTTTGACAACTCTTGGTAAAAACACTGGAGGATTTTGCCAACCATTCCGAGATGGATAGCAGTCCTTCTGTCGGATTCTCTGAGGTTTCATAAATCTTTCTAAATTCTTCCTTTAACTCGTGCATCTTTTTCAAATTTGGGAAATTTTCTTTGATAGCTTCTAGTTTGATTTTTTGAGTTTCCGTTAAATCTTTTTCATTTTTTAACAAGCTATATTTACTTCGCTTTAAAACTTCTAGCTTCGCTTCTTTTTCCGCTTTCTGTTTTTTATTTTTCTGCGCTTCTACGGCTCTTTTTTCTGCTTTTCTTTGTTCGTCTAACTCTTGATTAATTTGTTTCATTACATGGAATCTATCGGCGACTACCTCGGCCGATGGCATCAATTCTTTCACCAAATTTTTATAGGGCAACCAAAGGTCTATGCTGACTTCTTCAATTTGCTCTAACACCTCTTTTCCCCACCCTGTAAGCGTTTCCCTCAATTCTTCTTGTGTTCGCTTCTCTAGAATAGCTATTAGTTTTCCCGTATCTAAATTTACTAAAACCGCACAGTAATTTTTTTGTCCTTTGACTAGAGCGATTTCGTCAATTCCTAGTCTTTTTAATTTCGATAGGTCTGTCTCTGTAATTTCTTCAGCTATGTCCTCTATCATTCTTTGAATCTCTTCTTCCGTTACGTCATTTCTTCGACTAACATTTAAAATATCTCCTTCTTTTAATTGTTCGAGTATATTCTCGGCTAGTCTTTTCGTATAGGTTCGTTTCTTGGCGACAAAATCTAACTCTTCGCTAAAGGGTTTCTGACAATTATCGCACTTAAATTGACGACGATTAACCTGTAGGTACACTGGTTGTCCTGAGATTGGTAAATCTTTGACTAAATGTCGATGATTTTGGTGGAGTTTATCGCTCTCTAACCCACAACGAGGACAGGTTGCTTTTTGATTTTTCGATTCGATTCGGCAAACTATACCGATATTTTCTAGGTGTAGATAGCCTTGAATACAGGTTCCTTTTAGGTTCAAAAATTTGTCAAGTATCATAAGTAAAATAATCTCGTTTTTGGCTATTATATCAAATCTTAACTCAATTGTCTATCTTTTGGTATTAACCTGTTTGTGCCTTAAGTCCTTCCCTGTATGGATTTCAGCTACTTTTGAGCGTAGGCGCTCTCATCGAATTTTATTTTAAGTTAATTATTTGCATAACAATTCCCGAAGAGCCATATTATGAAAACTTTTCTGACTTTTCTTCAGCCATTTATGAATGTTTGAATGATGCCCATCTGAAACATAAAAAAGAACTGGATTCCTTGCTGACTCTACGATTTCAGAAGTTTAATAAATCTCAGATTATGAACGTCTAAAGTATACAAAGAATAGAGAGCGAAAGCATCAGCAAAATTACTGGTTGTGGGTTACTCTTGATATATGGTCCAACAAATCGATCTGGGCAGGCTTGCCGACTTTACCAACAAGTTTTGTTAGCCTCGGAGGAAAACTACCGGCTTTCAACTGGGGCAAGATTAGACGGGGTAAAAAGCCCTTTTCTAATTTGGGGACAATTTTTGTCAGCGATTGTATCCTATTAACTATCGTTATTATTTAGAGCGTCATGGGAAAAGTCATCGGCATCGACTTAGGGACAACCAACAGTTGTGTTGCGGTACTCGAAGGAGGTCAGCCGATTATAGTTCCTAACTCGGAAGGGGGAAGGACAACTCCTAGTATCGTGGGATTCGGCAAAGGCCAGCGCCTAGTGGGACAACTGGCCAAACGTCAAGCGGTCACTAATGCCGAAAATACCGTCTATAGCATCAAACGCTTTATCGGTAGGCGCTGGCAAGACACCGAGGTAGAAAGGGGACGAGTTGCCTATCATTGCCAACGCGGTCGCGATGATACCGTCAATATCAAAATTCGCGATCGGGAATTTACCCCCCAAGAAATCTCGGCCATGATCCTGCAAAAATTAAAGGCCGATGCTGAGGCCTATCTGGGAGAACCGATTAACGAGGCCGTGATTACAGTTCCCGCCTATTTTACCGATGCCCAACGTCAGGCCACTAAAGACGCGGGGATAATCGCAGGACTAGAAGTATTAAGAATTATTAACGAACCCACCGCCGCCGCCCTAGCCTACGGTTTAGATAAACAAAACGAAGATCAACATATCCTCGTTTTTGACCTAGGGGGAGGAACCTTCGACGTTTCCATCCTGCAACTGGGGAAGGGAGTCTTTGAAGTGAAAGCCACCGCCGGCAATAACCATCTTGGGGGGGACGATTTTGATAACCTCTTAGTGCGGTGGCTGGTGGAGAACTTTCAAAGCCAAGAAAACATCGATCTGTCCAGCGATCGCATGGCGATCCAAAGACTGCGAGAAGCCGCCGAAAAAGCCAAAATCGAGCTTTCTAGCCTGATTACCACCTCGATCAATCTCCCCTTCATCGCCGCCGACGAAACTGGCCCTAAACACCTAGAATTGGAAATAACTCGCACTAAATTCGAGGAATTAACCAGAGAATTAGTGGGAAAAACCCTGGAACCCGTACAACAGTCCCTCAAAGATAGCGAACTGCAGCCTAGCGATATCAATCGTGTCATTCTCGTGGGCGGTTCCACCAGAATCCCCGCCGTACAGCGATTAATCTCCCGTTTCTTTTCTGCAGGCCAGATCGATCGCTCTGTTAACCCCGATGAGGCCGTTGCTTTGGGGGCAGCGATTCAAGCGGGAGTTTTAGGTGGAGAAGTAGAAGATATCCTCCTCCTCGATGTCACCCCCCTTTCCCTCGGCATTGAAACCCTCGGCGAAGTCTTTACCAAAATTATCGATCGCAATACCACTATCCCCACCAGTAAATCTCAGGTTTTCTCCACCGCTGCCGATGGTCAAACTTCGGTGGAAATTCATGTTCTGCAAGGGGAAAGGGCCATGGCCCGGGATAATAAAACCCTCGGTAAATTTCTCCTGACGGGAATTCCTCCCGCCCCTAGGGGTATGCCACAAATCGAAGTAGCCTTCGAGATCGATGTTAACGGCATCTTGAAAGTGGCCGCCAGCGACCAAGGCACCGGCAAAGAACAAAGCATTTTAATTAGTCATACTGGAGGGCTGAAACCGAACGAAATTGAAAAAATGCGCCTAGAAGCCGAAAAATACGCCGAATTTGATCGCGGTCGTCTGCAAATGATCGATATTCGCCAGCAATGCGATAGTCTTTTCTATAGCTACGAAGTCACCCTCAGGGAAAACAGCGAGTTAGTTGCCCCCGATATCCGGCAACTGGCCGACCAGAAGCGACAACAGTTGGAAATCGCCCTGCGCGACCCTTCCATATCCCCAGAAAAGCTAAAAACCATCCTGGAAGAATTTCGTCAGATTGTCCTCGAAATCGGTACCCGCATCTACAGGGGTAAACAAGAGGACACCCAAATCCTCAACGGTACTGGTTTTGAATCGATCAATGTCACCGAAAAACTGACCCGACCCACCCGCATCCGGACCACTCCCCCCAATATCTTCGCCGACGGGCAAACCTTCTCCCACACTAGAACCAGAACCTATAGTAATCTGGAAACTAAATTCAGCGAATCGGGCAGTGATGATCACCCCTACGATGGCGAAGAAATGAGTGCCAGTGACTACGAGGCCGTAGATTAAAAAGTGATCAGTGACCAGTAATCAGTAATCAGATGTGAGTTTTCAGCTTTTTTCTCCCCTTCTCCCCACACCCCACGCCCCACTTTCTCCCCACTTCCCCACTCCCCCACACCCCACTTCCCCACTCCCCCACTTCCTTACCAAAAAAATAGTAGGGATAACCCAACTAAACTATTATGTATAGTTTGTTAAAGTAACAACTAGACTTAAACTTTATTTATAAATTGCCAGCAGAACCATAGCCCCCTATGCCCACTGATTACTACGAAATTCTAGGTGTCTCGCGAGATGCGGGCAAAGAAGACATCAAACGCGCCTATCGTCGTCTCGCCCGAAAATACCATCCCGATGTTAACAAAGAACCAGGAGCCGAGGAACACTTCAAAGAAATTAACCGCGCCTACGAAATTCTCTCGGAACCGGAAACCCGCAATCGTTATGACCGCTTTGGTGAGGCCGGGGTTTCTGGAGGTGCTGCCGGTTTTGATCCCGACAATATGGGCGGTTTCGCCGATATATTTGAGACAATCTTTAGTGG
Source organism: Microcystis panniformis FACHB-1757 (assembly GCF_001264245.1). NCBI lineage: Bacteria > Bacillati > Cyanobacteriota > Cyanophyceae > Chroococcales > Microcystaceae > Microcystis > Microcystis panniformis. The sequence goes on along the minus strand of NZ_CP011339.1, from coordinate 2,382,883 downwards.
TTTTGGGGGCATGGGCGGCCAAGCAACGGCCCGCCGACGCACAGGCCCTACCCGGGGCGAGGATCTACGTCTCGATTTTCGACTAAAATTCCGCGAGGCGGTCTTTGGCGGCGAAAAGGAAATCCGCATCCGTCATCTGGAAACCTGTCAAACCTGTAAAGGCAGTGGGGCCAGACCTGGGACCAGTTCTCGTACTTGTACCACTTGCAATGGTGCTGGCCAAGTACGTCGCGCCACCCGTACTCCCTTCGGTACTTTTGCTCAGGTTTCGGTCTGTCCCACCTGTGACGGCGCTGGCGAAGTGATCGAGGAAAAATGCGACGTTTGCGGCGGTTCCGGACGTAAACAGGAAACCAAAAAACTGAAAATTACCATCCCCGCGGGGGTTGACAACGGCATGAAATTGCGCGTTGCCCGGGAAGGTGACGCAGGACTTAAAGGCGGGCCGCCGGGGGATTTATTCGTTTATCTAACCGTGGAAACAGATACAGAATTTCAACGGGAAGGCAATGATATTAAATCGAATATCTCGATTAGTTATATCCAAGCGATTTTAGGATGTACTATTAAAGTTAATACGGTAGATGGCCAAGAAGACCTGACTATCCCTGCCGGTACTCAACCGAACACCGTACTGATTTTAGAAAATAAGGGGGTTCCTAAATTAGGCAATCCCGTCAGTCGCGGTGATCATCGCATTACCGTTAAAATCTCGATTCCTACCCGTGTCACCGGAGAAGAACGGGATTTACTGGAAAAATTAGCAAAAGTTCGCGGGGAAACCGTGGGGAAAGGCGGCATCGAGGGATTTTTAGGTAATATCTTCCATAAATAGGGCAGGCTGAATAAATCTAAAAATCTTGTCGGTTAACGGAGGCAGGGGGCGGTCGGCGGTCGGCAGGAGTCAGTATTCAGGAGTCAGGAGATAGGAGATTATTTTATTTATTCTCCCCACACCCCACACCCCACACCCCACACCCCACACCCCACACCCTGCCCCTAGGAGAAACTTTTTCAGCAAACCCTAAATAATTATGACTTTAGACCTGCGCGGCACTCCCTGCCCAATTAATTTTGTCCGGACAAAATTGCAATTAGAGAAAATGACCGCCGGGGAACGGTTGGAAGTCTGGTTAGATGCCGGGGAACCGATCGAACAGGTTCCCACTAGCCTGACAGTGGAGGGTTATCAGATAGAATCGATCGAGGACCGAGATAGCTTTTTTGTTCTCAAAGTCTATCGTCCCGATTCCTAAATGGTAGATGCACAATTAACCGATTTATACGGTACAGTGGTGGCCGTACAGGCGAATTTCTATCAGGTACGCTTGGATTCTGCCGTTATGGGCGAGAATCTTCTCTGTACCCGTCGCGCTCGCTTGCAAAAAATTGGTCAATCGGTGATGGTTGGTGATCGGGTGCGTGTGGAGGAAGCCAATTTTGATGATCGGCAGGGTGCGATCGCAGAAGTCCTCCCCCGCAGTACCGAGATCGATCGGCCGGCCGTTGCTAATATCGAGCAGATTTTGCTAGTTTTTGCCCTTGCTGAACCCGTCCTCGATCCTTGGCTGATCAGTCGTTTTTTGGTGAAAGCCGAGTCCACAGGCTTAGAAATTGCCGTCTGTGTCAATAAAATTGATCTGGGGGAACCCGAACAAATAGATTTCTGGGGCGATCGCCTAGCTGCTTGGGGATACCGGCCTTTTTTTGTCAGTGTCGAGAAAAATCGGGGATTTGAGGCTTTATTGGCACAATTAAACCATAAAATCACTCTCTTGGCCGGTCCTTCGGGGGTGGGAAAATCGAGTTTAATTAATTGCCTAATTCCTGAGATTAACCAACGGGTGGGGGATGTGTCGGGAAAACTGCAAAAAGGTCGTCACACTACCCGTCATGTGCAGTTATTTGCTTTACCAAATCGGGGTTTATTGGCCGATAGTCCGGGTTTTAACCAACCTGATCTTAACTGTTTACCGGAACAATTAACTTTTTATTTTCCGGAAGTGAGACAGCGTTTAGCTTTAGGAAATTGTCAATTTAATGATTGTACTCACCGTCGGGAACCTAACTGTGTGGTGAGGGGAGATTGGGAACGTTACCAACATTATTTAGAGTTTTTAGAAGAAGCGATCGCACGAGAACAGTCATTACAGAAAACTAGCACAAAAGAGTCAAGTTTAAAGTTAAAAATTAAAGAAGCAGGTCAAGAAACCTACGAACCCAAGTTAGCCAATAAAAAATACCGTCGTCCTTCCCGTCGCGGCAAAAATCAAGATCAGGAACGCTACGAAAATAAAACTCTCCAAGATATTTATAATGACGATTCTGAATAGAATGGGTTCAGTTGGGTTTACGGCAGTTATCTTAATGGTGAGATACGAAGTTTTCCTTTTAGTATTCCCCACAATTACCATAAAAATTCTATTCACACCTAAATTTTGACTTTTGACTGATGCTGAAGTTGATGTTTTTAAGCATTATTGACCTTCTCACCTCTAAGAGCCGAAAATAAACAGAGACGACCCAAACCTAAGATTGCTGGTGAGAAGGTTTCTTGACTGGGGGACTCTAGATTGCAACCAGCAAATTCTTGCTGTATTTCTGTTAGAAAATAGGGCCAAATGGTTAAGAAAAAATTACCGCTAAAAATTATTTGATCGATGTCTTCAAGACTTTTTTGCTGTTTTTCTAACAAATCATTAATTTTTTGTCTTAAATTATCTAGATATGGTATAATGACCTTCTTATTTAAATCGCTGCGACTGACCGTCCAAGTATGACCGGCTAGAGAGGAGGTAAATTCGCTTTCTTCTTGCAGGATTAATTTGGTTAATCTAGCGGCTGCCAGTAAAGATTTTTTTAAGGGATTAGTATCGGTGAGATCGGAGCGGGAAAGAGGCAAAAAAGAACGCCAGAGAGGATAAATTAACTGAGAGAGTATGGCTCGTTCATAGGTGTTTTCCCCGTAGTTAAAATGGCTCAGAGCGATCGCTTGACGGGATAAAGAGCGAGTTTGCGGCGGGACTTCCAGCAGTGCTAAAGTGGTAGTCTCTCGTTTACCTTCGATCACCAGTAGGGTTTGGGTTTGGGGTTGGTCGCTAGTGGGAATATGGGCCAGAGCAGTAGCGATCGCTGTTTCTAGACTAGATAGGCGATCGGGGGGTATTAGTTGCGCGCTGAGAAGGGCTTTTTTCAGGTCATCCGTGGAGGTTTCCCCATCGTCGGTGATAATGATAGCTTCTAATCGCTCTAAGGCTTCCCAGAGCCAAGAATCGGTGCTAAAATCCCGATGAGATAGCCAACTAATTAGATATTCGTCCACCTGGGAGCAGGGTAAGCGATCGCTTGTTCCCGTTGCCAGACTCCAAGAAAGAGGATAAAAATCGATTAATCCTTGGCTTTCCCGAAAAAAGACGATTTTCACCCCCTCTGGTTGCACCTCCATTCCCAGGGACCAACGGGCAACTTCAGGGGTTGGAGCGGGCAACAATAAGGGAGAAAGCATCACTCTGGCCGATTCTAAATGTTGACGAGTGGCGATAATTGTCTCGGAAGTAACTTCTTGCGGGTTAACTAGAGACGAAATCACCCCAGAAAGAATCCGATCGATCTCGGTCAGTAGGGAGGAAAAATCCTGTTTATCGGTCACTGGATCATTAAAAATACCCACAACTTTCCATTGTAGAATCACCTGCCTAAAACGAACAAAATTTAAATATTAAACCATGGAAGAAAAACGCTATCCTGCGGAAAAATCAGCAGAGATTCAAAAATTATTGGATACAGCCACCTTATTGGTCGGTTTGCCCCCTGAAACCCTCGATCAAGTTACTTCTCATGCTGTCACCCGAACTCATCCTGCTAATCGGGCGATTTTATTAGAAAATGATTGGGGTGGTTCGGTTTACTTTATTCTGGATGGTTGGGTGAAAATTCGTACTTACGATAGGTCGGGTAAAGAAGTCACCTTAAATATCGTCGGTAAAGGGGAAATAGTCGGAGAAATGGCCGCTTTAGACAAATCTACCCGCTCCAGCGATGCTATCACCTTAACCACGGCCACAATTAGCAGTATTCCCGCCCAAGATTTTGTTAATCTGCTCAAATCGGAACCTTTAGCGGGAATTCGTCTTTCTCAGTTAATGGCCAAGCGTTTGCGTCAACTTAACCGGCGTTTACGTTTGCGCGAGGCCGATAGTCTCTCCAGAGTGGCCGATACTTTACTCTTTTTAGCCGAAGGTCAAGGAGAAAAAAGCGGTCAGGGTGCGATAATTCCTAATCTACCTCACCGGGAGTTGAGTAGTATTAGTGGACTTGCCCGGGAAACTGTGACCCGCTCCTTGACCAAATTGCAGAAAAAAGGCCTGATTCAACGACAGCAGGAATCTCTCTGTATTCCCGATCTGGCCGCTTTAGAAAAAGCGATCGCCTAAATTCAGTTATCAGTTATCAGTTATCAGTTATCAGTTATCAGTTATCAGTGATCAGTGATCAGTTATCGGTTATCATACTAAATCCGGTTATTAAAGACTGATTATCTATTCCTCCTTTTGCATGAGTGCCTATCTTCACTAGGAAATTTATTTTGCACGACTACTTATGACTGAAAAATTAACCGGTTTTGGAGTGGTGCTGGTGACAACGGCCAGCGAAACGGAAGCGGAAAACTTAGCGATCGCCTTACTTAACGATCGCCTAGCCGCTTGTGTCAGTATTTACCCGATGCGTTCCATTTATCGTTGGCAGGGACAGATTGAAAACGAGAGCGAATGGCAATTAGTGATCAAAACCGATTTAAAGCAGTTTGAGCAGTTATCGGCGAAGATACAGGAACTTCATAGCTATGCCGTCCCAGAAATCATCGCTTTACCGATTGTGGCGGGTTCACAGACCTATTTAGACTGGTTAGCCTCCCATACAGGTGGGGTGTCAGAATAGACCAATCGGCAACTTGAGCGAAAAAAATCTATATAATTCTTAATAAACTATCTCAGGAAGCGCAAAAAGTTTTAATCTAGATGCTGATTAAATTTTTAAACATCTGGTTTTAAGACCGATCGCCTCCACGATTGGAGAACTCAGCACATCGTCAAGGGAGATAGTTAAAATCCAATGAGTCTTAAGGCAAGCGGTGGCAGCTCCTTAGCGCGTCCCCAACTCTATCAAACCGTCCCAGTATCTGCCATTACCCAAGCAGAACAACAAGACCGCTTTCTCGATAAACCCGAACTCAACGAACTGATCGCCTACTTCCAATCGGGGAGCAAGCGTTTAGATATTGCCCAAACGCTCACCCGGAACTCCGATCTGATCGTCTCGCGGGCAGCTAACCGGATTTTTACCGGTGGTTCACCCATGGCCTATCTAGAAAAACCCCCCGTGGAAGAATTGGCCCTGGTGGGTGCGGGTAAAGTTATCAACGTCCAGGAAGGGATGAAATTAGGAACCGTTACCTACGCTGAAAGCGGGTCTGGTGGCGGTAGTGGCATCCTCGGTGGCTTAAAGGGGATTTTCGCCTCTAGCGGCCCGATTCCCCCCGGATTCCGACCGATTAACGTCTCTCGTTACGGTCCGAGCAATATGCAGAAGTCCCTCCGGGATTTATCCTGGTTCCTGCGTTATATTACCTATGCGATCGTGGCTGGTGATACCAGTATCCTGATCGTTAATACCCGCGGTTTAAGGGAAGTTCTCGAAAATGCCTGTTCTATTGATGCCACCATCGTGGCCCTACAGGAAATGCGGGCCGCTTCGATCGAGTATTTCCAGAGAGACAAGGATGCGGCCACTTTAATCAGTGACTATTTCAATATCCTACTAGGGGAATTAAAAGCCCCCACCCCTCTAATAAACTGCGTCAGCGTCCCAGTAGTGACCAACAGGGTTTAAGTCTTCCCCAAAGCTACTACAATGGTGCCGAAAAACGGCAAAAGTTTGTCATGAAAACCGGTTTATCGGAGTCGGAAAAATCTTCGATTATCAAGGCTGCCTACAGACAAATTTTTGAACGGGACATCACCCGCGCCTATAGTCAGTCCATTTCTGACCTAGAATCGAAGGTGAAAAACGGCGACATCTCGATGAAAGAATTCGTCCGTCGTCTCGGTAAATCGCCTCTCTATCGTAAACAGTTCTTTGAACCTTTTATCAATAGTCGCGCCCTAGAATTGGCTTTCCGTCATTTCCTCGGTCGCGGTCCTTCCTCCCGGGAAGAAGTGCAGAAATACTTCTCGATCGTCTCTAGCGGCGGTTTAGCGGCCTTAATCGATGCTTTAGTCGATTCTCAGGAGTATTCTGACTATTTCGGCGAAGAAACCGTTCCCTATCTCCGTGGTTTGGGTGCAGAAGCGCAGGAATGTCGTAACTGGGGGATGCAGATTGACCTGTTTAACTACAGCGCACCTTTCCGCAAAGTTCCCCAATTTATCACCACCTTTGCTAAATACGATCGCCCCTTACCGGATCAGCACGTTTACGGTTCTGGAAATGACCCCCTAGAAATCCAATTTGGGGCAATTTTCCCGAAAGAAACCCGGGAACCTAGTTCTAGTCCCGCTCCCTTTGGTAAAGATAGCAAACGTATCCTCATCCACCGCGGACCTGCCACTAATAACCAAAATAGCAACCCCGGCGCCCGAGGTGAATTCCCCGGTACTTTGGGACCGAAAGTTTTCCGTCTCAATAACGAGTTACCCGGTTCTAGCAATGGGGTGAGCGTTAAATTTGGCGAAAGTTCCACCCAAAGAGTGATTTTAGCGGCTTATCGTCAGGTTTTCGGTCGAATGCCCTACGAAGGTCAGCGTTTATCCGTGGCCGAGATTAAGTTGGAAAATGGCGATATTACTCTGCGCGAGTTTATCAAAACCCTAGCTAAATCCGAGACTTTCCGGAAAATCTACTGGACTCCTCTCTATGTGGTAAAAGCGATCGAATATATTCACCGTCGTCTGCTCGGTCGTCCCACCTACGGTCGTCAGGAAATGAATCAATACTTCGATATCTGCTCGAAAAAAGGCTTCTATGCTTTAATCGATGCCATTATCGATAGTCCTGAATATACGGAAGCTTTTGGCGAAGATACGGTTCCCTACGAGCGCTATCTAACTCCCCAAGGGATGCAGTTACGGATGGTGCGTTTGGGCAATCTCCGCGAAGATATCGGCCAAAGAGTTGATAAAGAGGAAACCCCCCGCTTTATTGAATTGGGTACACCTTCGATCTCGATTCGCACTGAACCCGATATTCAATCTCGTGTCGGTCAAGGTGTCACGGTTCAACGGGAACAAACTAAGGTCTTTAAACTGTTAACTAATCTCGATAAAGTTGCCGTACAAAATACTGTTCGTGCTGCCTATCGTCAGATTTTTGAACGGGATCTCGAACCCTATATCATCAATGCCGAATTTACCGCTTTAGAGAGTAAATTAAGCAATGCTGAGATCACGGTGAAAGAGTTTATTGAGGGTTTAGGTGGTTCGGATCTTTACCTGAAAGAATTCTATGCTCCCTATCCGAATACGAAAGTAATTGAATTGGGAACCAAGCACTTCTTAGGTCGCGCTCCCTTGAATCAAAAAGAAATCCAGAAATATAACCAAATTCTGGCAACTCAGGGATTAAAGGCCTTTATTGGTGCCATGGTTAATAGCATGGAATACCTACAATTATTTGGTGAAGATACGGTTCCCTATCGTCGTTTCCCGACTCTACCAGCTGCTAATTTCCCCAATACGGAACGGTTATACAATAAGCTGACTAAACAGGACAGTGAACTGGTTGTTCCCAGTTTTAAACCGGTAGTTAAGGTCGGTGGCTAATTAGTCCTTGAAGTTAGTTAATTTAGCTCGTGTTAAACACGAGCTTTTTTCGGGACAAATTACTGGCCAAAATTTATTAAGTAGGGAGGCACAATTATTTGTAGGATGGGTTAGCGGTAGCGTAACATGAGCAGGTGTTGGGTTTCATGCTTCAACCCAACCTACGTTCATCTGGTTGTTCCTAGTTTTAAACCAGTAGTTAAGGTCGGTGGTTAGTTAGTCCTTGAAGTTAGTTAATTTAGCTCGTGTTAAACACGAGCTTTTTTCGGGACAAATTACTGGCCAAAATTTATTAAGTAGGGAGGCACAATTATTTGTAGGATGGGTTAGCGGTAGCGTAACATGAGCAGGTGTTGGGTTTCATGCTTCAACCCAACCTACGTTCATCTTATATTTAATTCCACCCACCCACTTATCGTCAATCAAGGGGATAACAATGAGCCAAATTAAAGTTAAAAACTTCGGTCCAATTAAGGCGGGTTTACTAGAAAATGATGGTTTTATCGACGTTCGGAAAGTAACGATTTTTATCGGTAATCAAGGAACTGGAAAAAGTAGCATTGCTAAATTAATATCAACATTAAGCTGGTTGGAAAAAGCTCTATATCGTGGGGATTTAGAGGAAAAATATGTGACTAAATATAATCGTTTTGTTAAATCTTTTTGTCAATACCAAAATTTAACCAATTACTTTTTACCCGAAACCCAAATTGAATACAATGGAGATGTTTATCGAATTAGTTTTGAAAATGCTAAATTATCGATCGAGCGTACTGATAATCCAAAGTATCGAGTACCAAAAATTATGTATGTACCAGCAGAGCGAAACTTTTTGAGTGCAGTAAGATGGCCAGAAAAACTCAAAGGACTGCCAGAATCATTATATACTTTCTGGGAAGAATTGGATCGCTCACAACAGGAATTATCTGGCAGTTTGACTTTGCCAGTAGGTGAGGTTAAATTGGAATTTGATAAACTTAATAGACTGGCAAAGATTGTGGGTAGTGATTATCAACTAAATCTATCAGAAGCTTCCAGTGGTTTTCAGTCTTTTGTTCCTTTATTTCTCGTTTCTCGAAATATTGCTTTATCGATCAATCGAACTCAAGAAAATTCCCGCAATGAACTCAGTGGAGAGGAGCAAAAAAGATTAAAAATGGAAATCGAGAAAATTATCTCTAATGATAATCTTTCCGATGACCTAAAAAGGGCAGCACTAGAAGTGTTATCTTCTAAATACCGCAATGAGTGTTTTGTAAATATTGTGGAAGAAATCGAGCAGAATCTATTTCCCCAATCTCAGAAAAAGATTTTATATAAATTATTTGAATTTGCCAATTTAACCCAGGGAAATAAACTAATTTTAACTACTCATAGTCCTTATATTATCAACGATCTAACCCTAGCTATCAAAGCGGATAAAGTTATCAAAAAAATCCTATCATCAGCGATTTATAACGCCGATTATCTCCAAGAAAAGCTCAACCAAATTGTCCCGAAAGCCTCTTGTATAGCGGCAGAAGATGCTATTGTATATGAATTAACAGAGCAAGGAGAAATCCGAGAACTTGCTACATATAATGGTTTACCTTCTGATGAAAATTATCTCAATCTTTCCCTGGGAGAGACAAATCAGCTTTTTGATGATTTACTAGAAATCGAAGAACAGTTATGAAGATAAATTTCTTTGATAAAAAATGTCAGAGTCAAACCCATCGGCATAAATTTGGAATTTGTGATCAGCCATCTCCCTCAGAAAATCCCGCTTATTTAGATACAGAAAATCCCAGTGATTGGATTGCTATTGTGGAAAACTCTCAAGAAATTGAAGTGACATTTACCGCTATTGATAAATGTATTGAAATTAGAAAAGTCGATGGTAGTGGTATGGATAAACGCTGTGATGGAATGCTGACCTATGCTAATTGTTTGATTTTTGTAGAATTAAAAGAACGAAAGGGGAAAAATTCGGGGTGGGTAGGAGACGGAGAAGAGCAACTAAGAAACACAATTCGGGTATTTATTGAAAATCATGGTATAGAGGATTATTCGTCTAGAAAAGCCTACATTGCTAATAACAAAAAGCCTAACTTTCAGACTTCACAACAGGAGAGGATGGAAAAATTTCGCCAAGAAACTGGGTTTAGATTAATTATTCAAAATATCATCAAAATTGAGTGATTTAATTCTCTTTGATTCGGTGGCTCTGAAGATATTTATTTTCTAGAGTTTAGAGATATCCTAGTTTGATGTTGAATCTCACCCTGAATCCGTTGCCAAGCTGTGATCAACTTTAAACTTTTCACTCAAGGAGCGCGGAATAGAACCAGCTTCTCGAACACGGCTTGAATTTCTGGTAACTTGATCATTGAGTCTCTGTCCTCAAACTTTTTCTAGGTACTGGTCAATCATAATTTATACTAAATCCAGTTATTAAAAACTGATTATTTATTCTCCCCTTTGCATGAGTGCCTCTTGCATGAGTGCCTGTCCTGATATGTCACCTATGCTCAATGGATTTAGAATTAGTATCCTATAATACCAATGCTTAGGAAACTATAAAGAAAATCCCAAGATTAAGTGAATCCCTTGCCGAAAAACGCTATAAGAAAATAAAATGTCTAATTTCATCCACAAAATTGTTATGACAGTTACCAATAGACAAGAGCTAGAAGAACTGATACAACAGGTAAAAAAAGCTCAACAACAATTTGCCAACTATAACCAAGAACAAGTAGATCTTATCTTCAAAAAAGCGGCATTAGCAGCCAACAACGCTCGCATTCCCCTAGCTAAAATGGCAGTCCAAGAGACAGGGATGGGAGTAATAGAAGATAAAGTGATTAAAAACCATTTTGCCTCAGAAATCATCTACAACAAATATAAACACAGCAAAACCTGCGGAATTATCGAAGAAGATAAATCCTTTGGATTGCAAAAAATCGCCGAACCCGTGGGCATTTTAGCGGGGATCGTACCCACCACAAATCCCACCGCCACAGCCATTTTTAAAGCCCTAATTGCCCTGAAAACCCGCAACGGCATCATTTTTTCCCCCCATCCGCGAGCCAAAGACTGCACCATCGCGGCGGCCAAAATTGTCTTGGAAGCGGCCGTCAAAGCAGGTGCGCCGGCCGGTATTATTGGTTGGATCGATCAGCCATCGGTGGAACTTTCCCAAGCATTAATGCAACATCCCTGCATTAATTTAATCCTCGCTACCGGCGGTCCCGGTATGGTAAAAGCGGCCTATTCTTCGGGAAGACCTTCCTTAGGAGTCGGTGCCGGTAATACTCCCGCTTTAGTGGACGAAACCGCTCACATAAAAATGGCCGTTTCCTCGATTATTCTCAGTAAAACCTTCGATAACGGCATGATTTGCGCCTCCGAACAATCGGTAATCGTTGTCGATAGCATCTATGAAGAAGTTCGACAGGAATTTATTGATCGGGGGGCCTATCTTCTTTCCCCCGAAGAAAGGCAAAAAGTCGTCGGGATTCTCCTAAAAGATGGTCATATCAACCCCGATATCGTCGGTCAACCGGTAGAAAAATTAGCCGCCATGGCTGGAATTTCTGTTCCCGAAGATACCCGCTTACTAATCGGAGAAGTGGAAAATATTGGCTTAGAGGAACCATTTTCCTACGAAAAACTCTCGCCAATTTTAGCCATGTACCGGGCAAAAGACTTTGAAGATGGGGTAAAAAAAGCCGAAAAACTGGTCTTATTTGCCGGTCGAGGTCATACGGCCGTGCTTTATACCGCACCCTCCAATCGGGAAAATATTAAGCGCTTTGAAGACAACGTAGAAACGGCCCGGGTATTAATTAATACCCCTTCCTCCCAGGGTGCGATCGGTGATATCTATAACTTCCGTCTCGATCCTAGTTTAACCCTCGGTTGTGGCACTTGGGGCGGTAATTCCATCAGCGAAAACGTCGAACCTACCCACCTATTAAATATTAAAACCGTAGCCGAGCGCCGGGAAAATATGCTTTGGTTCCGAGTACCACCAAAAGTATATTTTAAATACGGAGCATTACCGATCGCTATTCGGGAATTAGCCGGCAAAAAACGGGCCTTTATTGTCACCGATAAACCTCTTTTTGACCTAGGAGTTACCGCACCTTTACAGGAAATTTTAGAAGAAATCGGCATCACGGTTAATATCTTTTATGATGTGGAACCCGATCCTTCCCTGGAAACCGTCGAACGCGGTTTAAGCGTGATTAATACCTTCAATCCCGATGTGATTATCGCTATCGGTGGTGGTTCCCCCATGGATGCCGCTAAAATCATGTGGCTACTCTACGAGCATCCAGAGATAGAATTCGAGAGCTTGGCGATGCGTTTTATGGATATCCGCAAACGAGTCTATGAATTGCCCCCTTTAGGCGAAAAAGCTCTGATGGTTTGTATTCCCACCACTTCGGGAACAGGATCGGAAGTGACTCCCTTCGCCGTCGTGACCGATCGCCGTAATAATATTAAGTATCCTTTGGCAGATTATGCCCTAACTCCCAGCATGGCAATTGTTGATCCGGAATTAGTGCTGAATATGCCGAAAAAATTAACAGCCTACGGCGGAATTGACGCTTTAACTCACGCTCTTGAGTCCTACGTCTCGGTTTTAGCCTCAGAATATACTAACGCTCTTGCTCAAGATGCCATCCGACTGCTGTTTAAATACTTGCCCAGTTCCTATCATAACGGAGCTAAAGACCCGAAAGCGCGGGAGAAAGTCCATTACGCGGCGACAATGGCAGGAATGGCCTTCGCTAATGGCTTTTTAGGCATCTGTCACTCCATGGCCCACCAATTGGGGGCAATTTTCCACATTCCCCACGGTCTGGCCAATGCCTTGATGATTTCCCACGTCATCCTCTATAATGCCACCGATGCCCCCTTTAAACAGGCCACCTTCTCTCAGTACAAATATCCTAACGTAAAATGGCGCTATGCCAGGATCGCCCATTCCCTGGGACTGGGAGGAGAAAGCGAGACCGAAAGTGTGGAAAGATTAGTATTAGCGATCGAATGTTTAAAACGGGAAATCGGTATTCCGGCCAGTATTAAAGAGGTAATTCCCGAAAGTGAAGCCGAATTTATGGCCAAATTAGACCATTTAGCTGAACAAGCTTTCGATGATCAGTGTACCGGAGCCAATCCCCGTTATCCCCTGATTGAGGACTTAAAAAACCTGTTAATCCAAGCTTATCACGGCAATTTGCCCCTAGAGGTGGCGGTAAATGGTCACGGTGATGTCAGTCTTGCCGATTTGAAGTTAGATCCGCAACCCTTGAGCTTGTAGAGATAGATTTTGCCTTTGATCCCCCCTACCCCCTAGTAGGGTTGATTCATGAATCAACCCTACAAATCAACCCTACCCCCCTTAATCAGGGGATATCCCCCTACCCCCCTTAATCAGGGGATATCCCCCCTACCCCCCTTATTAAGGGGGGTTTTGACAGTTTTTAACACCTACCTACTTAGCTACCAGTTAAAAATTATCTTTTTTCCCCCGCAGCCGTGCAAACACTTGTACTGGTTCGTTGCTATCCATGGTCATTGCCAAAGCGGGACTATCCCAACGCAAAAAAGGATTAGTCAGCTTTTCCGTCCCCAAAATTGCTGGAATCGTGGGAAGATCTTGGGCGCGATTTTTCTCCACTTCCCGATAACGCTGTTGCAGAGCAGCATTATTAGGGTCAACTGTCAAGGCAAACTTTAAATTATTTAACGTATATTCGTGAGCGCACCAAACCCTAGTCTGGTCAGGCAGCGATCGCAATTTAGTTAAAGAAGCCACCATTTGCCCCGGTGTTCCCTCAAATAAACGACCACAACCCCCCGAAAACAGGGTATCACCACAGAATAACTCGCCGTAATCTCCGGGGTTAACTGGGGGAAAATAGTAGGCAATATGAGCGCGAGTGTGGCCGGGGACAAAGAAAACCTCGGCCGAGCGACCGGCAAATTCCACCCGATCCCCCTCCGCTAAAAACAGCTGCTGCCCCGGAATGCGACCGCGATCCTCCTTTCCCCATAAACACAAAGATGGGGATAACGATTAATTAAAGCCTGATTAGCCCCCACATGGTCGCCGTGGTGATGGGTATTGAAAATAGCGACTAAATCCACCTGTAAAGCCTCCAATCGCCTGAAAACGGGTTCAGGTTCCGCCGGATCCACCACGGCTGCGATTTTTTGCGCTCGATCGTAGAGGAGGAAAATATAATTATCGGAAAGGGCGTTAAGACGTTCGATCTCCATGGTAGAATCTTGATGCTCAGGTTTAACTCGATCATTTGACATCCTCGCCGGCGTAAAACGGACGGCGATTCCTCACCACGCCACTTTTTTAGGGTGGTCGCGTCAACGTAGGGCTATTTCATTCTCCCATCAGAATATCAAAAGTAAAAGCGATCACTGTCTTTGTAAAATGAGAAGTGACCGCCAACCTTTTAAATATATGTTGAGCTTAATAGAAAAACTGAAACAAGTCAAGGACTTTCGGAAAGATCAAGGAAAAAGACACCCTTTATGGATAGTATTAGTAGTAATAATACTGGGAACAATGCTAGGATACTTAAGTTATAGAGAGCTAGGAGAGTTTGCTAAAAATAATCGGCACAGGCTCAGTCAAGAATTTAACATAATTCCAGAAAGAGTCCCATCCTATTCAACAATTAGAAGGGTAATGATGGGAGTTAAATGGCAGAGTTTGTTAAAAGTGTTTAATGAATGGGCATTACAAGAATATGGACAAAGAGATGATATAAATTGGCTATATTATATATAGATGGAAAAAGTCTCAAAAACACCCTAGATAGGGTTGGCTGAATAAATCTAAAAACATTGTTCGATAGGACTTTTAGACCTTTAATCGTGCTTCGTGTCACTGAGCTTGTCGAAGTGCTGTTCTAGGTTGGTCGGGGCTTCGGCCGTGAGTTCAGCCGAACGGTTTCATCCCATCAGTAAAACTGAGGGTCTTCACCCCGACATTTGAGATAAATTAACCTAAAAATCCGCTCTCCGTGGCTAGATGTGGGGATAAATTGTAGAATTGTCATGACGTGAGCAAATAGGGAGGCAAGGGATTGTCAGTTGTTTTAATCATATTTAATCTTAAAATAGAGAATTGTCCCCGCTAAGATAAAAGTAACAAAATTAGCGACAATAATCGGTTTACTGCTCATATAAATCCCGTAGATTAGCCAAAGAAAAACCCCCAGACAAAAGCAAATAAACATAGTTAGGGACAAGTCCTTAGCCGAACGATAACGCCAAGTTTTAATCACTTGGGGTAAAAAGGAGACAGTGGTTAATATTCCCGCCACGATCCCGATTAGTTCAATAATATTCACCGCTTATCCTCTTGGCTTAGTTTCTCTCATTTTAAACTGTTGACTATCTAAATTACTGCTGACGACCGACGACCGACTCCTAACCTCACCAAGAAACTTTTTCAGCAGACCCTACTTATTGAGCGATTACTATCACCGAAGTGCCGATTTTTACCCTTTCAAATAAAGCCTTTATATCTCGATCGCGCATCCTGACGCAACCGTGGGAGACGGCCCGGCCGATGAGATTTTCTTGCGGTGTACCGTGAAAACCGATAAAATTCGCGCCATCGGTCCAAAATCCGATCCAACGCGCCCCTAAAGGGTTGTTTTTTCCCGATGGCACCAGTTGCCCGGTGAAAGGATGTTCCCAGACTGGTTCCCGCACCATCTGAATCACCCTAAATTCTCCCGTTGGGGTTTCCCAACCCGGACGACCGATCGCCACTGGGTAAGAAGCGATTATTTTCTGTCCTTGGTAAACAAAAACCCGTCTTTTTTTTAAATTCAGCAGCAAACGGGTTTCTGTTCGAGTTACCGTGGTTGCGGGAAGGGAATTGACGGGACTAATGGGGGGATTGAGGAAAAATTCCCCTATTCCTAGACATAAACAGAGAATCGGCAGAAAAACTCGCATCTGATACCAGCAAAGTCAAAATTTTTTATCCGTATTCTAATCTGATTGTGAGGATGTCAAACCGTCGATATGGTGAGTGCGGGAGGGAAGGATAAAATCGCAGTCGAGTTGGGCTAATTCGGTTACCTAAAATGTCGGATGAATGCCCCCGCTAAATTTTTCGACAAGACATCAACCTTTGCGGGGGATGAAATCCGACCAGGATATTGACTGCGAAGCACGATTTTAATTCTACCATTTGTAGGTAAACTGTGTTATACTTAACTTATCCAGGGTCGAGGATTGTTAAATGCTAGTCGTAGAAGCCAAGTTAAAAAACGGGACACCAGAACAATACCAAAGACTAGATGAAGCAATTAGGACATCTCAGTTTGTGCGTAACTCTTGTGTTCGTTATTGGATAGAAAATAAAGGAACAACCCGCAATGATCTCCAAAAACTTTGTGCTGTACTAGCAGACAACAAAGAGACACCTTATGTTAAGAAATTAAACTCTCAAGCTCGTCAATCTGCTGCTGATAGAGCCTGGCAATCAATTAATAGGTTTTATCAGAATTGTCATGCTAAGATACTTGGGAAAAAGGGGTTTCCTCGGTTCAAAAAGCATAGCCGTTCGGTTGAATACAAACTAACAGGCTACAAACTATCTGATGAGCGACGTAAAATTAAATTTACCGATGGCTTTAAAGCAGGAGAATTTGATTTATGGTGTAGTCAAAAAACCTTAGTTTATTATTCAGAGCAACAGATTAAACGGGTAAGAGTTGTTAGACGTGCTGACGGTTATTATTGCCAGTTTTTGATTGACGTAGAACGGCAAGAATACCATAAACCAACGGGACAAATAACAGGAATTGACTTAGGGTTAAAGGAATTTTATACCGATGCCCAAGGTAATACTGTAGAGAATCCACGTTATTTAAGAAAGTCAGAAAAACGACTTAAAAAAGCACAAAGGAGATTATCAAAACGATTTCGTCAAGGAAAGAAACAGTCTAACAACTATCACAAGCAACGGATAAAAGTAGCTAAACTTCACCTGAAAGTATCAAGACAACGTAAAGACAAAGCCATTAAAGACGCTTTGGCGTTAGTCCAGTCTAATGATCTGGTAGTCTATGAAGCTTTAAAGGTAAGAAACTTAGTCAAAAACCGTAAGCTGTCTAAGTCGATTTCTGATGATTCTTGGTATCAATTCACTGAATGGTTGAATTATTTTGCCAAGATTTATCGTATTGTTTGTGTTGCTGTTCCTCCCCATTTCACGACTCAAGATTGTTCAGTTTGTGGGACGAGAGTTCAAAAAACATTAAGCACTAGAACTCATCAATGTCCTAACTGTCAAACAGCCTTGGATAGGGATCATAATGCAGCAATAAATATTCTTAAAAAAGGGTTGAAATATTTGGGAAATCATCTCAACGGTACTGTTGGGCAAACAGAAACCGACCCAAACGCATAATAGAGAGTCCGACCTCTGGGTTTTCAGTGGAGACATTGAGAATCTAAGCTGTCTCGTTGAACAAGGAATTTCTAACAGCGATGTGGAAAGAATCCCCCGTCACAGCGTAGCTTGACGGTGGGAGTATGTCAAACTAATCCATAGCTGGAATATTAACTTTTGTAACTTTGACATCCTCACCGCCGTGAACGGACGGTGATTCCCAAACCTCACGATTTAGGTTTCTGCTTCTGTCCCGAAGGTTTTTCGCACCTGCCGCCCCAGTTTTACTCTGTTCTGGTCTTATGGTCGCTCTACAGACTGACACCGCAAGCCCTGCGGCCAAAATATTTTTACTAGCGTTAATATCTCGGTCATGGTGCGTCCCACAGTCTGGACAGTCCCATTCTCGAACATTTAACGGCATTTTCTCAGCAACATACCCGCAATTACTACATCTTTTAGAGCTAGGAAACCATCTATCTATTTCGATGTAATTTCTGCCATGCCAACGGCATTTGTAGGCTAATTGTCGAGTGATTTCTCCCCAGCTTACATCAGATATTGCCTGAGATAATTTCGGGTTTTTGACCAGATTCTTGACGGCTAAATTCTCAACCACAATCGTTTGGTTTTCACGAACTAATTGAGTGGTTAGCTTATGTAAATGGTCTTTTCTGCTATCGGTGATTTGAGCGTGAATCCTTGCTACTTTGATTCTTGCCTTTTCCCGATTTTTTGACCCTTTCTGTTTTCTAGAAAGACTTTTCGATGCTCTTCGCAGTCTCCGATAATGCTTTTTAAAATGCTTGGGATTAGATACTTTGTCACCATCGCTGGTAATCACAAGGCTACTAATTCCTAAGTCAATTCCAATGGCTTTATCTGTTACTGGTAAAGGCTTAATCGTTGGGTCATCAAATCTAATTGAGATATGCCAACGTCCAGAAGGATGTAATCTGACTGTTACTGTGCTTGGTTCACAGCTTTCTGGGATTTGTCTTGACCATCGAATAGGTAAAGGTTCTGTGCATTTGGCTAAATAGATTTGTTTGTCTTTAAATTTAAAGGCTGATTTGGTAAATTCGGCACTTCCTCCCTGATGTTTTTTCTTAAAGTTAGGATACTTAGTACGACCAGCAAAGAAGTTAGTAAAAGCTGTTTGTAGGTGTCTTAACCCTTGTTGTAAAGGTACACAGCTAACTTCATTGAGAAAGTTTAATTCTTCTTGTTTTTTCCAATCGGTCAACATTGAAGAAGTTTGAGCGTAGCCTACTCTTTCTTGTCTTTCATACCAAGCTTGTGTTCGTTCGTGGAGAGCTTTGTTGTAAACTAATCTTACACAGCCCAAAGTGCGCCGCAATAGCGACTCTTGTTCTGGTGTTGGGTAAAATCGGTAGCGATAGCTTTTCCATATCTCGCATTCTAGCATATATCGTGTAAATGCGCTAATATTTAACGGTAAAGCCGTCGTAGAACGACGGGGTTTCAGACCCAAATTTTCGATGACCTCCGCTATTGCTCTCGATCGCGTTTCTAAAATCTATAACAATCTCCCGGTAGTTAACGAGCTTTCCTTTGCTATCGAAAAAGGGGAAATCTTTGGTTTACTCGGTCCCAACGGTGCGGGAAAATCGACGACAATCCGCATGATTATCACCCTAACCGAAGCAAGTCAAGGAGAAATCGCAGTGGCGGGGTATGATGTGAAAAAATACCGCGATCAGGTGAAGAAAAATATAGGGGTAGTCTTACAACAGATTAGCGTTGATGGGGAATTAACCGTCTGGGAAAATCTGGAATTTCACGGCCGGATGCACCATATCCCCAATCCCCAGAGACAGGAATTAATCGATCGCTATTTAGATTATGTCAGTTTAAGCGATCGAAAATCTGCCCTTGCCAAAACTCTTTCCGGAGGGATGAAACGACGTTTACAGATTGCTCGCGCTCTTCTTCACGAACCAAAAATCCTCTTTCTCGATGAACCGACTGTCGGTTTAGATCCCCAAAATCGTCGTCGTTTGTGGGAAGTAATTCGCGATTTAAACCGGCAAGGAATGACAATTTTGTTAACCACTCACTACATGGAAGAAGTGGAATTTCTCTGTCAGGATAACGCCACGGGAAAACCGGGCAGAATTGGCATTATGGATGCGGGCAAATTAATCGAATTAGGAACTCTAACGGATTTTCGCACTAAGTATGGCGAAGGGTTAGTTATCAAACAAGTTGGCGATAAAATCGATTATAAATTCTTCCCCACCGTGGCCGATGCTAACTCTTATCTGGACACTTTGAGCGATAAAACTGGAGTAATGTGTCGCCCTTCCAACCTCGAAGATATCTTCGTGGAACTGACGGGACATCAATTAGATTAGATTCTTGGTTTGTCCGTTAGTAAATTGTTAATTTATCGGTTTTTGAATCCGGTTTTTCTGAGATTAGCTCTGTTTAAATCGGCATTTCTTGGCTTTGATCTGGTGTCTATTTTATTGGTAAACTTGCTAAGTGGGTAGGTTTTAAAAATTGTCAGGCGTTGGGTTTCATGCTTCAACCCAACCTACGTTCTGATGTCTATTTTATTGGTAAACTTGCTAATTAAGTAGGTTTTAAAAATTGTCAGATTTCTCCCCTTCATAAGGAGTTATCCCCCCTGATTAAGGGGATCAAAGGCAAAATCTATCCTCTATTTAACCAGAACCACTTACTTAGAGTCTAGGTCAATTAGCTGAGGCTGTCCCTAAAAACCGAGTTCAACCCGAAAAAAAGAGGCTTTTAGTGGTTTTTAAGCTTTTTGGGTCAGATAAATGGACCAAGAAGGGAACTTTTTCTGGAGAGGGAGAGTCGTCGGGGACTGGATAAAAACTAGAGTACTCCCTCGATCGATAGACAAAATTGACGGTAATCGTTTAGAATAAGGCACTGAATACTGACGAGATGACAATTATCCCTATGACCGATCTCCAAGCAAAAACTAGATGGTCAACAGCGCGGCGATATTACGAATTGCTTAGTGTTCTGGTGGAACGTAATCTCAAGGGACGCTATCGGGGTTCTTTTCTGGGGGTTTACTGGTCCTTGTTAAATCCCGCGATTATGACTGCACTATACACGGCAATTTTCGGCACAGTTTTCGCCTCTTATTTTGATAATTCTATAGTTAACTATGTCCTAGCGGCTTTCACTGGTTTAGTAGTAATAAATTTTTTTAATGCTTCCACTAACCAAGCTTTACCTAGTATCGTCGGTAATGGCAGTATTTTAAATAAAATTCGTCTGCCAGTTAGCATTTTTCCCGTTTCCATGGTAGTGGCAAATATTTTTCAATTTGCTATTAGTATCTTTCCCCTTTTGGCTATAGTAACTCTCTGGAAGTCTCAAAGTTTAATTAATGTAATTGCTCTGATTTTTCCCGTGATTGGTCTTTCTCTGGTTTGCACGGGAGTGGGTTTCTTTGTCAGTACCCTCTACGTTTTCTTCAGAGACTTACCCTATTTTTACGAAATTGTTTGTTTTGTCGCTTGGATTAGCAGCCCGATTTTCTATCCCCCAGAAATTATTCCTCCTTCCGTAAAACCATTCCTGCTATTAAACCCATTATTACCGGTAATCGAAAGTATTCGCCAATTGTCCCTTTCCCCCGGATTACCGGATTTTGGTTTGATTTTTCAATCTCTACTCGGTGGGATCATCATCTTAGGAATTGGTTGGACTTGCTTCCGACTCTGGCGACATTTATTTATGGATTTATTATAAATGACAGAAGTAATTCGACTCGATCAAGTGTCTCTCGAAAGACGTACTCAAGAAGAATTCTCCTACGATCTAAAAAGGACAATCTTCTCTATTCTTGAAGGTAAATATCGTCAACCTGCCAAAAAATTAGTTCTAGATGATATAGATTTAGTCATTAATTCTGGAGCGAAATTAGGTATCATTGGAGCTAATGGCGCAGGAAAATCTACTCTCTTAAAAGTTATTTGTGGTATTCTGGAACCGACAAAGGGACAGGTGAGAGTCAGGGGACAAATTGCTTCTCTAATTGAATTAGGAGCGGGTTTTGATCCAGATTTACCGGTAAAAGATAATATTATTCTCTATGGGGTAATGCTGGGATTTTCTCGTCAGGAAATGAAGGAAAAAACCAAAGATATCCTTGACTTTGCTGAGTTAGAAGAATATATGGGAGCGCCGGTGAAATCTCTTTCTTCCGGGATGGTGGCTCGTTTAGGATTTGCGATCGCCACAGAGGTTCACCCCGATATTCTTATTCTTGATGAAGTCCTTTCCGTCGGGGATGAAAGTTTTAAAAATAAGTGTAAACGACGGTTAAAAAAATTCTGGAATTCTAACGCTACTATTTTAGTAGTTTCCCACGATTTGACTTTAATTCAAGAGTCCTGTGACCAAGCAATTTGGCTAAATAAAGGCCAGTTACAATGTCAGGGTACATCAGAAGATGTAATCAAGTTTTATTTGGATTCCGTGCATCAAAATGAAGTTAATTTTTAATTAAGTAGGTAATCTCAATTAATTGTTAGATAGCAATAATGTATCTCCGTTTTACTTAAGTAAGTAGTCGTGCAAAATTAATTTCCTAGTGAAGATAGGCAAGAGGCAAGAGGCAAGAGGCAAGAGGTGGTTAGATATGTGTAATTAATTTTGCTTAGGTACTTAGCTGGTTATAATTAAATTAAAAATGGATTTTAGGTTCGATCCCCCCTTAATCCCCCCTTGATAAGGGGGGTGCCGATCCCCCCTTAATCCCCCCTTAATAAGGGGGGCATCTGAAAGTTTTTAATACCCACCTACTTAGTCGAAAACGCTGTCACAAAATAAAAAACCCCGGTGTCCAGCCGAGGTAGCGCTAAGTTATGTAGGAGAACTCAAGCAAATCTGTCAATGGGGTAAAC
Source organism: Microcystis panniformis FACHB-1757 (assembly GCF_001264245.1). Lineage (NCBI taxonomy): Bacteria > Bacillati > Cyanobacteriota > Cyanophyceae > Chroococcales > Microcystaceae > Microcystis > Microcystis panniformis. The sequence continues at coordinate 2,360,726 of NZ_CP011339.1, read as the reverse complement.
CCAAACCCCGAAAACTTTTTTAAGCTAGTACGCCAAGTTTTTTGCCATTGTCTGGAGCTAAACGAATCATAAGCTGTCTGATACTCCCCGAAACAATCTGAACTGGCTTGCTGTCTTGGCTGTTTTGCTTTAACTTTTAGTTCATGTAAATAAATGTAACAAGATTTTTACGAATTGTAAAGAAGGATTGACAAAATAAAACTTATGAGATGTATAAGCTAAGTTAATATTTTTCGCCGATCGAAGCTAGGGGGGTAATAATAGAGAGATTGGTTCACTAGCATGACAAGGTGTACCCAGAATGTCCTATTTGTTTTTGTTGCCACTATTCACCGCTGCTCTGGCTGCCTATTTCTGGCAGCAGTCCAGCGATGAGATCGCTTATCTTGCCAGTGCCGCCACGGTAATTAGTTTAGTGTTGAGTCTGGTTTTAGCTCCTTGGCAGATTCAGCTATTAATTCTCTTGACAGTTGTGATTGTCGTCACCTTTTTATGGCAAGGACGAGAAGAGCAGAAGAATGTCCCCGTACCCACTCCAGAAACCGCCGGCGAGAAAAAGTATCGTGGCGCCACCTATATCGAGCCAACAGTCACCGAAGCTCCTGTCAAGGAGCGAGGGGGTAAATATCGCGGTGCGGAGGTTAAAATCACCAATAATCCCACGGTGGCTAACCCAATTCGCTCCTCATCTCTCAAATATCGCGGCGCTGGTTCAGCAAACAAGGACCAGTAATCAGTAATCAGTAATCAGTTATCAGTTATCAGTTATCAGTTATCAGATTTGAGTTTGGCTCTTCTGGTTTCTGTGTGGAAACGAGGTCTATACTGATGGTTTCTTCGTCAAAATAGCCCTAAAAGTCTTGCCCGATAAGCATTTCACAATTCCATAAGCAAAAATTATCACACAAAGTCGAGAAGAGCCTGAGTTTTAAGTGAGTAGTATTAAATAGAAGTTTCCTACTGTCTTTTCACTGTTTACTGTTTATTGTTCACTGTTCACTGAAACTTCCCACTTATCTACTGGTCTTGAATATAAGGCTGATTATTTTTGATACAATTGTATGCCTTTTGTAACTCGATTCCCAGATAACCGATATGTTCGGGAATAATTGCGGGATTGGTAGCGGCAAGCTCGCGGATTAATTTGAGGGGATTTTTGCCTTGATAACAAGCGACAACTTCCCCGCTGCCGGGGGTAGTTTGTTGGACGAGAATTTGTTCTTTTTCCACAGAAATTAAAAAGTTACCACTAGGGTCAAAGAAATCGCGCTGGTTGACAATCTTATCGTACTGGGTGGCGATTAATCGTTCGACATTCTCCCAAGTATCATCGTATATATGGGCCGATTGACTAATAGTAATCAATGGACCGAGGGTTAAATTATACTGGGAGCGTTGATTGATTTCTTGGCAAATATGTTGCTGTAAAGCGCGCAATCCCATGGCATTTGCTGGCCAAGCGGCAAACATATCATTACTTCTAAATATTGCAGTGAGAGACAATTCATTTTCCACCACTCGCACCCAAATATGATTTAAACAGGGACTACCTCCCTTTTCGTGGTCTTTCACATCCCAGAGGGACATGACTGCACTAGCTGCGTCAATTTCTGAGATTAATTTATTGATAACCTGTGCAATTTGGTCCCGTCCAAACCAAGAGCGTAATCTTTGACCATAGGTGTATTTAACTCCTTGGTGTATAGGGGAATCATCAAGAATTTGTCCGATATATTCGGTAAGAAAAGCTCTATCTATAGGCAAATAATTAGGTTCGGGAAAATAAAAGTCTGGGGGTTCATCGGTGACAACGGCCATTAGGTCAATTAATTCTTGCCATTTACCATCATATCCTGTGGGTCTAATTGTGCCGGTGGTTTTAATCTTTTGGAGAATTTTTACCCAGGTTTCAGCAATAGTTTTTCCTTCAATGCGATGACCGTATCTTGTCCCGGGTAGGAGAGAAGGAAGATTTTCTAAGAGGGGAAAGATTAAGGGTTCTCCCCAAGTTGGTAAGGGAGATTGTTCTGCATAACTTTTGACGATTTCAATCGCTTCTGGAATGGATTTAACCAGTTGATATTGAATCGATTGACGTAATTTTTCGAGGGTTTCTCGGTCAATTTCTTGGTCAATATATCCCGTGATAGAAGAATTAATTAGCCAGCATTCTCTACCTGTGTCACTTTTTCCTAGCTGAAATCCTTGACTAAAAAAGTCTAGCAAACATTGACAGCTACCGGAGTTTTTATCTTCCTTAGTCGCATTGAGAATAACTAAATATCTAACGTGGGGATTTGCGATTAAGTTTCTCAGCAGGGGACTAATTCCTCTGGTGGGACTATAAAGATTGCCAATTACTGCGTATTGGTCGGGATTTAAATGTTTAGCAAGGGACTGTTTTACTGTCCATCCCGTGATAATTGCCGTTTGTCCGTGACCGCAGATTAATTGATTGGGTTTATAGTGGGGTTGGTAGATGAATGTAGGGGTGGTTTCTGTACTAAGCATGGATTTAAATTAATCGTTCAAGATAATTAATAATATTTCGGTGAAGGTGTTCTATTGTATCACTGCCATCCAGTTGTAAACAATTATCTTTATATTCTTTAAATATATCGAGAAACATCTGACGAACTTTCATTAACTTTTCTTGTTTTTCGTACACTTCTGTGATGGCTCTGTTTTTAATTCTTGCTAGAGAAATATCAGGAAGGACATCGATATAAATAACTATATCTGGATTGGGAAAATGTTGATTTAACTGCCGAATAAAAGCAAATTCTTCGGGATTATTGCAATTGTAGGCCAGGGAAGAAAAATAATAACGAGTAGTGATAACGTGGGTTTGTTCTTGGTGAATAAGTTTAAAAACGCCATCGTGATCATTATATAAGTGATCATGGCGATCGGCTGCAAATAAATAGGCCATTTGTCGGTCAAATTTATTTTTATCTTTGATAGAAATAAGATTAGTTTGCATTATTTCTCGAATCAAACGACCGATGACTCCCTCGGAAGGTTCCGGACTTAAAACTGCTTTTTCCCCGCGCTTTAAAAAATATTCTTGTAAGAGTTTTGCTTGGGTACTTGTTCCCGATCCGTCAATACCTTCAAAGACAATAAATTTCGGTTTCATAATTTAATCTTCCTTCTCAATCTAATTATCTGAATAATTGTTTTAGCCAAGTTAACCAAGATTTTTTCTGGGGGATTAATTGCGTCATTTCTCCGATAATCTCTCCCATACTTCCCCAAGCATAAATATTTTTATTGAGGGATTGTATGGTTAAATTTTCTTGTAAAGCTAAACTGATAATACTAATCATTTCTGCTGCTTGATTACCGACTATTTGCGCTCCCAGTATTTTACCATCTTGTCGGTAGATTAATTGACAAAATCCCGTGGTTTCCCCCCAGATTTGCTGTGGGACCATATTTTTAATTGGATAGTTGATCATCTTTACCTCCTCACCATAGCTGTCCTGGGCTGCTTTTCCAGTTAAACCCACCCAAGCAATCGCAGGATCGAAAGCAATAAATGAGGGAATTTGCCCGGGATTAAAGTTAAATTTTTCTCCCGTGAGCAGATGCTTGACTAACCCAAAAGCAGCCCGGTGATTTAAAGTAGGATCGGGATAATTATTTCTGAGCAAATTTAGGGCATAAATGCGGGAATTATCGGTTTGTAATTGCTGATTAACCCTAATTAATCCCTCCTCTAGTTTAACTCCCACCCCAGCCAAATTTAATCCCTGTTCATTGACTTGATAATTACCAGCAAAAATGAGATCATCGACTTCAATGACATGATTGCCTAATTGTAACCATTTTTGACCCTCGATCGCTTTCACTTGACTAGGACAATAGCCGGGTAAAATCTTAATTCCTTCCGCTTCTAAAATGGCAGTAACTAAATGGGAAATTTCCCGATCAATATCTGGCAGTAGATAACTATCCTCGATAATTAAGCTAATTTCTTTCCCTAAACGTCGGAGAATTTGCGCTAAACTCACAGCCATGCTGCTGTTGCCAATAATCCCTAAATGTTGTCCCAACTTGTCTAAATTTGGCCCTTGCCAAAGGGTTTGAGCGGTAAAATAATTAACCTCATCTAAGCCGAAAATTTTCGGGACTTGCGGATAAAAACCCGTGGCGATAAGATAGTGTTTAGCCAACAATTGCCGACCATTAACCACAAATCCTAAATGGGGCAGCCGGACAAATTCCCCCCCACCCGGGATCACATCTATTCCTTCCGTGGCTAATCTCGCTAAAGAATGATGTTTATTAATAGTTTTATCTACTTCCTCTAGCCATTGCCGCAACCGTTGCCATTGGGGATAAATGGCCGTTTCTTGCCAATGATTCAGCAGTTTATAGAGATGGATAATTTGGCTGTAGCCCTTGCTAAAAATGTCCTCAGATGCCTCTAAATTGTCCCTAGAAGGCTGTTGCACTAAAGCCACCCTTTTTTTGAGGTGAACAGCCAACAAAGCCGCTTCTATCCCCGCAGGAGTGGCACCAATAATTACTAAGTCGTAAACCACAAATATAAAGTAGGAATCAGGAGACAGTATTCAGGAGTCAGGAGACGGTATTCAGGAATCGGAAACTTAACACTTAAGTAGGGTTTGCTGAATAAATTTGAAATGTAGGCAAAGTAAGGGTTTTGGGGCTTTTCTCGCTCCCACAGGTGCAAGATTTTGAGAGAATCGTCGTTCAAAACCTTGCGTCTTCATCGGCCCGCGTCCTGTAGGGGCGAAGCATTCGGGCAATAACCTATCGGTGAAAACGTAGATTTTCTATCCGAATGCTTCGCCCGTACTTATTCAGCAAACCCTAAGTAGGGAGGCACAATTATTTGTAGGATGGGTTAGCGGTAGCGTAACATAATCGGGCGTTGGGTTTCATGCTTCAACCCAACCTACGTTCATCTTATATTTAATTCCACCCACCCACTTAAAACTCAAATCTGATAACTGATAACTGATAACTGATAACTGATTACCGGCGCCGGTCTTGCAGTTTTTTATAGACATCTCGCAGGGGGACTTGATGATAGGCGAGAGCGACGAGGGTATGATAAAAAAGATCGGCCACTTCTGCAGCAATAGCATCGCCATCATTATCTTTGCAGGCCATGACCACTTCTGCCGATTCTTCGCCGATTTTCTTGAGAATTTTGTTATCTCCCCCGGCCAAAAGTTTACAGGTGTAGGATTCCGGATGAGGCTCGTCTCTGCGATCGCAAATTACCTTAAACAATTCCGAGAGGGTGTCGGCCGCTGGCGGTGATTTTTGCCAATTTACTTGGTGAAAACAGCTTCTTTCGCCGGTATGACAGGCGATATCACCGATTTGCTCAATAGTCAGTAAGATAGCATCACTATCGCAATCGTAGCGAATTTGACGCACCTTTTGGATATGGCCAGAAGTAGCGCCCTTGTGCCATAATTCTTGACGAGAACGACTCCAATACCATGCTTCCCCAGTGGTGAGGGTTTTTTCGAGAGATTCCCGATTCATCCAGGCCATCATTAACACTGTAGCATCAAGATAGTCTTGAGCGATCGCCGGTACTAAACCCTGGGGATTATAAGCGATTGCGTCGAGGGGAATAGCAGAGAGCAAAGAAGACATCAGTTTTTCGCGGTCAAGAAATATGGTGGGACAAATTACCCAAAGCTTAATTATATAGGGTTTGCGGCAAAAAGTTTTTCGTGGGGGCAGGCTTCGGCCGTTCGGCGGTTCGGGGTGTAGGGTTTTACCTATTTTCAGGGAAAAAGTCCCTGAATTTTCCCCCTGATCACCCCAAAACCCCAAAGCTGTGTTAGAATCAACACCTAAGAAAAAGCTAAAAGCTAGAAATCCCTATAGGGTATCTAACCTTTAGCTGTTTCGACCTCACAGTTATCAATGTCTTGCACACATTGGTAACTGTTATTTTTGCTTATTGAAGCGGGAAACCAATCCTAAACCACCCACTGCCAGAAGTCCGAGGATAGTACCCGGTTCGGGGACGGGAGTGGGCGCCATTTGGTGGAAAGAATTTTGTAAACTGAATAGACCTTGGCCAGCATTAGGATTTAGGGTATTTGTGACGGTCAACAGTGCCTTGGGGGTGATAGGAGTGAAACCGACAACGGGGTCCTGTGAGCCGTTAACTGAAACTAAGGAGAGCCCAGGTATCTCAGCAAATGTCTCGGTTACATTCCCGTAGTTGGAACCGGATGATATGGTTGAATCTAGGTCAACCCCGACAATGAGATTGCCGGAGTTAATGACCTCGATTGTATATGTGAAAGACCCGGAATTGCTATTAGTCGCAACGAGACCTGCCATAGCATCGTATGCGAAATAATAGTCAGTACCAACCTGGGTCAGATAAACGTTATCCACACCCTCGGCCCCAATGTCACCCGATACGTACGTAATTTTTTTGTCCCCCTGAACAAGAGCATTTCCGCTCGTCCATTCCGTCCAAGTTAAGGTCGCGGCACTCGCACTGGTAGCGGCAAACACCGAGCCGGCGAGAACCCCGATGGCTAGAGAGCCGGAAGCAAAGGTTTTGGTTAATTTGTTGGTTGTCATCATAACTGAATTCTCCAGCTTTACACTGTTGGATAAAATCAAAGTCAAGAAAAGTTCTAAAAACGTTAAGTTTTCTCGATATAGCGGTTTTTAGTGCAATAATGTCCAGTAGGTCTCCTTATAGATAGGCTTTTCAGCGTCTCAATCGGGTATCACTTCTGGGAAAACTGCTATATAACTTTTCTTAACTTGATCTAGGTACAACGGAACCTCCAAAAAAAACCAGGTGTTTTAGGAAAAATCTGGCATTCTGTAATAAAACTTAACATTTAGGTTCTTCAGTTTGTGCAAGGCAATGGACGGGGTTAAGTAGGGTCTGCTGAAAAAGTTTGTTGGTGGGGGCAGGGTGTGGGGTGTGGGGTGTGGGGTGTAGGGTTTTACCGGTTTTGAGGTAGTCAGTTACCTAATTTTCAGGGAAAAAGTACCTGAATTTTACCCCCGATCCCTCCAATGGTCAGCACTTTTTGCGGGGAAAAAAGTCTAAAACCCTTATCCAACAAGGTTTTTAGATTTATTCAGCAAGCCCTAAGTAGGGAGGCACAATTATTTGTAGGATGGGTTAGCGGTAGCGTAACATAATCGGGCGTTGGGTTTCATGCTTCAACCCAACCTACGTTCATCTTATATTTAATTCCACCCACCCACTTAAGTAGGGCTTGCTGAATAAATGTGAAATGTAGGCAAGGTAAGGGTTTTGTGGCTTTTCTTGCGAAACAGGTGCAAGATTTTGAGAGAATCGTCGTTCAAAACCTTGCGTTTTCATCGGCCCGCGTCCTGTAGGGGCGAAGCATTTGGGCATAACCTATCGGTGAAACCGGAGATTTTCTATCCGAATGCTTCGCCCGTACTTTTTGCCGCAAACCCTAATTAGCAAAGGTTTAACTGTGCCACACAGGTGTGAGAACCGCTATAAATCTGGTTATTAAAAACGGTTCTTCGTTACTTGGTATGGTTCGGTAGGGTGTCATAAATCGACTAAATCCTTATCTGGCAAGAGATTTAATTGATTAGTTCGCTCTAGATCGAAAACAATTGACAAAAATCTCAGCAATGTCTCTCTCTATAAGGGTTTCATCTCTTATAATCCTGTATGTTGCATAAGACAAACCGAAGAGCCAATTTTTCAGAACGATTCAAGTCCCCCTTGAAAAGGGGGATTTAGGGGGGAGCCACCCGCCTATCGGCACCACCCTTATCAAGGGGGACAGGGGGGATCAAACGACCCGTTGATTAAAAACAAAAATTATGTGCCGGGCTGTGTTAGAATCAACGCTTAAAGAAAAAGCTAAAAGCTAGAAATCCCCATAGGGCATCTAACCTTTAGCTATTCTTGTTCAACGTCACAGTTATCAATGTGTACGAGACATTGGTAACTGTTATTTTTGTTTCTTAAAGCGGGAAACCAATCCTAAACCACCCACTGCCAAAAGTCCGAGGATAGTACCCGGTTCGGGAACGGATTGACGGAAAGAATTTTGGAAGCTGAATAGACCTTCATTGGGATTAGCAGCTAGGGTATTTGTGACGGTCAACAGTTTCTTGGGGGCGATAGGGATGAAACCGCTAGGAGGGACCGCTGAGCCGTCAACTGAAACTAAGGTCTCAGGTGTCTCAGCAAATGTCTCGGTTACAGTCCCGTAGTTGGATGATACGTCTGAATCCAGGTCAACCCCGACAATAGACTTGTTGGGGTCAGTGACCCCGATTGTATATGTGAAAGACCCGGAACTCATATTGGTATCAGCGAGACCGTCCATAGCATCGTATCGGAAATAATAATGATCACCCATCTCGGTCAGCGCAACTTTATCCACCGCCTCAGCCACAAAACCGCCAGTTATCGAGCCTTGTGTGAACGTAACTTTTTTGTCCCCGACCTCAAGAGCAGTTCCGCTCGTCCATTCCCCCCAAGTTAACACCATGCTGGCGGCACTCGCACTGGTAGCGGTAAGCACTGCGCCAGCGAGAACCCCGATGGCTAGGGAGCCAGAAGCAAAAGTTTTGGTTAATTTGTTGGTTGTCATCATAACTGAATTATCCAGCGTTAATTGTGTGTACTATAGCCATCAAAAGAAGTTAAGCAAGCGTTAAGCTCGCTGATAACTTTTTGTGTGACCTGACATAATTATAGCGAAACTTTTCAAAAAAAACAGGTGTTTTAGAATAGGGTGAGCGCATCTCAAACGCTATTGACTATTGACCAATTTGGTCATCCGCTTGCTGTGTGGGCATTTCAAGTGATACCAGTCAATCAAAACAGTTAGGAATTCTTAACATTTGGTCGATTTTTGCTTAACAATTGAGATGGCAAATTCTCCTCAAATATTCCTGAATCACCCTCTGGGTAAGCAACTCACATAAATCAAGTTCATTTTGTTAACGATTGTTAAGATGCGCTTCGCTTACCCTGTGTTTTAGAAAACTTTTTTTCGGCAATATTTATATATTTTTGTCAAATTTATAGCAGTTTTCCCCGAACATAACTACCCAAAAGTTGACAAATATACCCAAGCTTTTTGGTGAAAGTTGGACAAATAAACAGGCTCTACTTAAAAAAAATCTCTCCAGTCTTTACAAAACTTAATCAAGAGAGGTACAATGTATAAAACTTAACAGTTTTGACAGTCAAAACTGGAGTTCGATGGCAATCAACTCCCTAACGGGGAAAACGGGGGGAAGGCAATTCATCCCTACGGTAACTTCCTTTTGCTCCTACAAAAATGTCACCCCTGCGACCCCCGGACAAACTCAGGTTTTAGAAAGACCAAAAATCCCGTTGAATATCTCTATCTAAAGAGGTATGACTAATTTTCCTAAATCATCTATAGTTACCAGCGTAGGGCAATGGCAGTATAAAAGTGGACAACTGACTGTCTAAAGTTGGACGATTCTCTCTCGAGAAATTTCTTTAATTAAAACCGGGTTAAGTTAAGACGCATTTAAACACCTTATTCTTAGATTAGCCGAATCTAACCCAATCCCTTTACTGTTGCCTCTTGCATGAGTGCCTCTTTCCTCATCTCAACAAGCAATTTAAATACTTAACAGCTTATATACTATGAATACTCTCATCACTATTCGAGAAGCTTCCGATTTACTCGGAGTTAGCATTAAAACCCTCCGGCGCTGGGAACAACAGGGTAAAATTGTCTCAATTCGTACCCGCGGCGGTCATCGCCGATTTCGACCGGAAGATCTCTTACAATCTGGTCAAGCAACCCCATTGATTATTGGCTATGCTCGTGTTAATCGACCTGAACAAAAACCCCAATTAGACACCCAGATAAAAGCGTTAGAAGACTTTTGCCATCAGCAGGGTCAACCCTTTGAAATTCTCACCGATATCGGCGACGGAGTCAGCCACAATCACCCTAATTTTATGCGTCTAGTGAAGATGATTTGTCAGGGTGAGGTGAAATGTCTAGTTTTAACCCATGCGGAAACTATTAGTCTCTTTTGTCATGATTTTATTTTGGGTTTGTGCCGTCTCTTCAAAATCCAAGTCATTATCCTCAATCAACCCCAGGAATCCATTGCAGCTGAGGATTTAGTGGACGATCTGCAAGCCCTCATCACCATCTGTTACGATCATCTCTACCCACTACATAACCCGGCTCATCAGCAATTACTAGAATACCTAGGGGCGTTTAAGGATGTCCGTGTGGCTTAAAATTATCCTTGGCCTGGGTTTCTTATCCCTCTTTGTTGGCTGTCTGATGCCGCCTCTACTGTTCCCCGAACCAGGGCCAAGAATAGTAATATTTGAGATGATAAAGAGAATTTGATCCCCCCTTGCCCTAGGGTTGATTCAAGGTAGGGTTGATTCATGAATCAACCCTACCCCTTGCCCCCCTTAAAAAAGGGGGGAAAACCAGGAAAGTTCCCTTTTCCAAGCTGGATTGAGGGGGATCAAATTGGCTGACGGCTATATTGACATCCACATTGACGGCAAATGAAACTAGAAACCACGGCGATTAAACGGATTCTCGATGCTAACCTTGACCGCGCCAGAGAAGGACTGCGAATTATCGAAGAATGGTGTCGTTTTGGCTTAGATAATCCCGATTTAGCCCAAGAATGTAAAGAAATGCGCCATCAATTAGCTAGTTGGCACTCGATCGATCTTAAACGACATCGGGACACGGCCGGCGATATCGGCAGGGATTTAAGCCATCCCAGGGAAGAAATCCGGGAGACTGTCGAGGGACTGCTGCAGGCCAATCTCGCTCGCGTACAGGAGGCTTTTAGGGTTTTAGAAGAATACGGTAAACTCTATGATCTGGAGCTAGGGATAGCCTGTAAACAGCTGCGCTATCGGGTTTATCAGCTAGAGAGTAAACTATTAATCTCGCCACCTCTGGAAAAACTGCAAGCATCTCCCCTCTATCTAGTCACTTCTCCTGCCGAAAATCTGCTAGAAATCGTCGAATTAGCCCTAAAAGGGGGGTTAAAATTGGTGCAGTACCGCCATAAAACCGCCGCTGATACCATTCGTTTAGAAGAAGCCGCTAAACTGTGTGAGTTATGCCACCATTACGATGCTTTATTTATTATGAACGATCGCGTCGATATTGCTCAGGCCATTCATGCCGATGGTGTTCATCTCGGTCAACAGGATGTACCGATTTCCCTAGCGCGGCAATTTCTCGGCCCAACGGCAATTATCGGCCGGTCCACCACTAATCCCCAAGAGATGGCCAAAGCAATCCAAGAAAAGGCCGATTATGTGGGAGTCGGGCCGGTTTATGCCACCCCCACCAAAGCAGGAAAAACCCCGGCAGGATTGGAATATGTCCGTTATGCGCGGGAAAATTGCCCTTTACCCTGGTTTGCGATCGGTGGTATTGATAGTAGTAACATTAAAGAGGTTTTAGAGGCAGGAGCGCAACAGGTAGCTGTAGTCCGGGCCATCATGGAAGCGCAGCATCCCGATGTGGTGACACAACAATTATTAAACCAATTAAAGTAGGGTGTGGGGTGTGGGGTGTGGGGTGTAGGGTGTGGGGTGTGGGGTGTGGGGTGTAGGGTGTGGGGTGTGGGGTGTGGGGTGTAGGGTGTAGGGTGTAGGGTGTGGGGTGTAGGGTGTAGGGTGTGGGGTGTGGGGTGTAGGGTGTGGGGTGTAGGGTGTAGGGTGTAGGGTGTAGGGTGTGGGGTGTAGGGTGTGGGGTGTAGGGTGTGGGGTGTGGGGTGTAGGGTGTGAGGAGAAAAAAGCTGTCTCCTGTCTCCTGTCTCCTGTCTCCTGTCTCCTGTCTCCTGTCTCCTGTCTCCTGTCTCCTGTCTCCTGTCTCCTGTCTCCTGTCTCCTGTCTCCTGTCTCCTGTCTCCCGTCTCCTGTCTCCTGTCTCCTCCGATTAATTCATTTGTTCCTATCCAAATCCATGTCAGAAATAACCTTGCAAATTAACGGCAAAACTCAAACCTGTTTACCCGCAACTAAACTAGGGCAAATGTTAGAAAATTTGGGCATGAATCCTCGGTTAGTTGCGGTGGAATATAACGGGGAAATCCTCCATCGTCAGTATTGGGAAAACACGGAAATCAAGGAGGGGGATAAATTAGAAATTGTTACTATTGTCGGAGGGGGTTGACACTCCCATCGCGCTTAAGCGAGGGATTCTTGGTTCACTGAGTTTCCTTAATCTGGCAGGACGTATCCAACCAAACCAGAGGGAATCTCTCCCCAAGCGTATTAGTTTCCGTGTGTCCCACGGTACTTAGTCCCTTTTTGAGAATGTTGATAGCGGCGTTAATATCTCTATCTTCTACATAGCCACAATGGGGACAAATATGGGTTCTTGTAGATAGAGATTTAGGGACTTTTTGACCACAATTAGAGCAATTTTGACTCGTGTTATGGGGTGGTACTGCTACCGTAGCCTTACCATATTTAAAACCAAAATATTCTAACCATTGCCGAAAAGTGGACCAAGCCACATCATTAATAGATTTAGCTAGTCTAGAGTTTTTTACCATGCCTTGAATATTTAAGTTGACCTGAGCGATAAAATCGTTAGATTTAATGACGCGCAATGCCTCTTTTTCGACAAAGCCTTTACGTTGCCTACTTACTCTTAAATGCTTTCTAGCATATCTCTTTCTAGCTTTTTGGTAGTTGTTTGATTGGGGTTGACCTTTTCTAAACTTTTTAGATTTCTTCCGATTCAGTCGGTTTAATCTTTTTTCTGCTTGGCGATAGTATTGCGGTATTTCTACTGTTTCCCCATCACTATTAGCCTAGAAAACTTTTAAACCTACATCCAATCCCACACATCTTTTTGTTGGTTCTAGGGGTTTAGCATATTCCCGAATATCAACGCTAAGACAGAATTGGACATAATAACCATCCGCTCGTTTAACAATTCTAACTCGTTTAATTTGGTCTATAGGATAAAAGTTTAGGTCTCTAGTTCCTTTTAGTTTAACCGTCCCAATGTTTTTCTTATCTGTGAAAGTTATTTTCTTTCTATCCTCTGATAGTTTCCACCCACAGTTTTTATATTCCACAGAACGATTATTTTTCTGAAACTTGGGATAGCCTTTTTTACCTTTTATTTTTTTCTTACAATTGTCATAGAAACGGGCAATAGCTGACCAAGCCCGTTCGGCCGATGCTTGTCTAGCAGTAGAATTTAGAGTATCGACAAACTTGAACTGTTTGGCGAGAACTGCACAATATTTATTGAGAGAATATTTATCGATTTTGTCTTCTCTCTTGGCATCCATCCAAAGCCTTAATGCTTTGTTTCTGATGAATTGTACTGTACGAATAGCTTCATCAATGGCAGAACACTGACTTGGTTTGACCACGGCTTTCATTTCTAAGACAATCATTGTTTATCGACCTCAAACAACTTATTTTAAGTTAACCTGTAGAGCATCGGATTGTCAAGATTTTAGTTGACATCGAAGCTCTTACATCGAAGCCCCTCGAAATGTGTCGAAATGTGTCGAAATGTCGTGCTTCGCTGTTTTATACTGGTCGGGGTTTCATCCCGTCGCTAAGCGCGAGGGTCTTCACCCCGACATTCAAGATAAAATAATCAACAATCGACAGTTGAGGGAAAAAACTTGTTAGTTATCGGTTTAATCAGTGGCACATCGGTGGATGGTATCGATACCGCTTTAGTGGAGATTAGCGGTACAGTGGAATCTCCACAGGTGCAATTATTAGCTGGAGAAACCTATCCCTATTCCCCCCGATTACGCGAGACAATTTTACAAGTCTGTGGGGGAGAAAAGCTCGACCTTGAAGCTTTAGCCAGCTTAGATGATGATATCGCCGCAGAATTCGCCCGTGCCGCTTTAAATATCCAAAAAGAAGCCCCAAAAGCCCAATTAATCGGCAGTCACGGTCAAACCGTTTTTCATCGACCCCCCGCAAACGATCGCCTCGGTTACACGGTACAATTAGGACGGGGAGCAGCGATCGCAAAAATCACCCGTATTCCCACCATTAGTAATTTTCGCGCTGCCGATATCGCCCAAGCTGGTCACGGTGCGCCCCTAGTGCCGAAAATTGACGCTTATCTGCTTTCTCACCCCACTAAAACCCGCTGCGTTCAAAATATCGGCGGTATTGGCAATTTAACCTATCTACCCCCCCGACAAAGGGAAAATTGGCAGCAGAAAATTTTCGGTTGGGATACTGGACCGGGCAACGTCCTCATCGATTTGGCCGTACAATTTTTGAGCCAAGGCCAACAAACCTACGACCATAACGGTCAATGGTCCGCTCAGGGTCAACCCTGCTCCGAATTAGTTCATAAATGGCTACAGGAGCCTTATTTTCAACAATATCCCCCTAAATCCACTGGCAGAGAGTTATTTAGCCCCGCCTATCTAGCCCAATTGCGCGAGGATGCCCAAGCTTATTCCCTCAGTGATGCCGACTGGTTGGCTAGTTTAACCGATTTAACCGCCATTTCGATCGCCCACAGCTATCAAACCTTTTTGCCAGAAATGCCCGCGGAAGTGCTGCTCTGCGGTGGTGGCGCTCGTAATGCCTACCTGCGCCAACGACTCCTAGCACATTTGGGGTCAAATGTCAAGCTTTTGACCACTGATGAGGTAGGATTAAATAGCGATTTTAAAGAAGCGATCGCTTTTGCCCTCTTGGCCTATTGGCGCTGGCACAATTTCCCCGGTAATTTACCGCAAGTCACGGGGGCAAAAGCAGCGGTTTTATTAGGAGAAATTTACAGATGAGCAGCAGCTATGAAATATTTTCAACAATTCAACGCCAAAGGGTCAGCGATGGGCAAATAGTGCCAATTTTAAGCGATTGTGCCGATTATAAACGTCTTTTAATTCTTGTTTGGCCGCAATTGGGAGATTTTGATAGTCTCGAATACGCTTGGTGGTTAGAAAAAGAGGCAGCCCTTTGGCAAAATGCCGGGATAACCATTCGTGCCATCGGTATCGGCGATCGCAATTCAGGGTTAAAATTCGCTGAATATACGAAATTTCGGCAAGATTGGCTGTTTGTTGACCCCAAAGCCGAATTACATAATTTATTAGGACTTTATCGCGGTTTATCGCTAAAATTACCTGGGTTTTCTCCCGGGCAAAATGCTTGGTTAAATCTAATTTTTATGTGTGCGGGTGTGGGTAGTCCGGGGACTCTGGCCGAAGTGCTGCGGGGTTATCTTGGCGATCGCAAAGCCCCCCAATTAATTGCCGAGGAGGAAACAATGCAAGCGCGGCCTTTACCACCTTTCCGGGGTTCCCTATTCAATCTTGCTGGGGGTCAAGGTTTTCAGCGACCTTTTGAATTAGCCACCCTGAGACTTCGTAATATGAGTCAAGTTTTGGGCAATTGGTCAACATATATCCCCGATAGTAGTTATCTCACCCAACGGGGAGGGACTTTTTTATTTGATAGTCAAGGAAATTTACTCTATGAGCATCGGGATCAAGGTATCTTGGGATTTGCTGAGAATATGAGTTATCCCCTCGCTTTTTTGCAGGATTAAGCTTTTTTATTCTGCATCTCGCTCACTCCCAACTCTTGACTTTTACCTTTTCTAGCTGATAGCTAAAAAACTACTTAAGTAGGGCTTGCTGAATAATGGTAAAACCCTTTTAAAATAAGGCTTTTGACCTGTTAAAGTCCGATGTTAGTGCTGCGAAAATAGGATTGGGACTTTCAAAAACCTTGCATTATCCTTCTTGTAGTACATCGCTTGGTACAAAAAACAAGGGCAACAAAGCCTGAAACGACCGGCTCCTGACGACCGGCTACTGACTCCTACCCCCAGGAAAAACTTTTTCAGCAGACCCTAATTACACATTTCGATCAAGCTTTTGCTCCTTGCCTATCTTCACTAGGAAATTTATTTTGCATGACTACTTATTACCTAAAGATTGATGAGATTATTTAACGATTGATCCACAACTATCGGGGGTTATTTACCTAAGAGATAAGTAAATATTATTTTAAGTTTATTTAAGGCTGTCATTACTAATGCTAAGTTGAGCCGGGTAAATTTTCCTGTAGTATCAAAAGGAAAACTCATTCGACCCGTTCAGTTTAAACGGCGAGAGAAGGGATTTTAAGACTGAGGAACAACCTATGGCAAAAAAAACAAAGACAACCACTTATAAAGTCACCCTGAAAACACCTGGTGGCGACCAGACAATTGATGTTCCCGATAATGAATATATTCTCGAGGCAGCAGAAGCAGAAGGATTAGATTTACCCTTTTCTTGCCGTGCTGGTGCTTGCTCTAGTTGCGCTGGTCAAATCGAATCTGGTAGCGTTGATCAGTCTGATCAATCCTTCTTAGATGATGATCAAATTGAAGCGGGTTATGTCCTCACCTGTGTCGCCTATCCTACTTCTGACTGTGTGATCGTCACCCACAAAGAAGAATATTTGTACTAATTTAACTCAATATTTATTTGGGGGTTAGATACTCCAACAATAATAGAGCGGGAACTGCAAGAGCGACAGTTCTCGCTTTATTTGTATTTTTGCCTCTTGACTCGACAGTGAGATACAGCCAAAAAATTAATCCTGCTAGAGGTTTTCTACAAATTCATAATTATATGGTAGTATAGTTATAAAGTTATATAAAGGAAGTCAGAGATAATGCTATTCCGTCAGATGTTTGATCCCGAAACCAGCACTTATACTTATTTGATTGCCGATCCCGTCAGCAAGGAAGCGGTATTGGTGGATCCAGTGCGGGAACAGGTGGAAAGGGATGATCGGCAATTACAGGAGCTAGGATTAACGCTAAAATACTGTTTAGAAACCCATATTCACGCCGATCACGTCACAGGAACTGGAAAATTAAGGCAAATCACAGGCTGTCTGGGTATAGTTCCCGAAAATGCTCAAGTAGCCTGTGCTGATCGCCATCTGGCAGATGGAGAGGGATTGTTACTAGGAAATATCACCATCAAAGGGATCGCTACTCCTGGTCACACCGATAGTCATCTAGCCTATTTAGTCAATAACAGTCATATTTTGACGGGAGATGCCCTATTTATCCGAGGTTGTGGTCGTACCGACTTCCAAAGCGGCGATGCTGGTACCCTCTTTGATTCGGTCACGCAAAAACTTTTCACTCTCCCCGATAGTACCCTAGTTTATCCCGGCCACGACTATCGCGGTTTAACTGTCTCCACCATTGCCGAAGAAAAACAATACAATCCCCGTTTTGTCGGACGTAACCGCAGACAATTTATCGAGTTTATGAACAGTCTTAATTTACCAGATCCCAAAAAGATCATGGAGGCAGTTCCCGCTAACCAAGGCTGCGGTAATTTAGGAGTTGTTTTAGCTTCAAGATCCATTCAGGAGATTAACGATGACCAATACCACAAATCAGGCAAAATTACTAGAATTTGATGCCCATACTTTAAAAAACTTAATTGAGCGTCGAGAAGTTTGCTTAATTGACGTGCGAGAACCGGGGGAGTACGCAAGCGATCGCATTCCAGGGGCGAAATTAGTACCACTTTCCAGTTTTAACCCCGATTCGATCGCTTTTGACCCCAATCAAACCCTAGTTCTCTACTGTAATTCCGGCAGCAGATCCACTGTAGCAGCACAAAAACTGATTGCGGCAGGATTTAGCCAAGTTGCCCAGCTTAAAAACGGCTTAAATACTTGGAAAAGTGCGGGTTATGCCACCGAAAAAGACCAAAATGCGCCAATTAGCCTATTCCGTCAGGTGCAGATCGTCGCTGGTTCCTTAGTAGTCCTCGGAACAGTATTAGGAGCCTTTCTCTCGCCTTGGTTCCTGATTTTAAGCGGTTTTGTCGGTTCTGGTCTAGTTTTTGCGGGGATTAGTAATACCTGTGCTTTAGCTATGCTTCTGGCTAAACTTCCCTATAATCAACCCCATCAGTAAGCAGTAATCAGTCATCAGTAATCAGTAACCAGTAAATAATGAAATATGATTTGCTGATAACTGATAACAAGAGAAGAATCTAAAACCTAAGATGTACTTAGTTTCTAGCCTTCTTTTTAGGTAGGAGAATTGTCAGATTCTTTACTTGGGGCCTGTTGCCTTCAGAAACTGATAACTGATAACTGATAACTGATAACTGAAATGACTTGGTTAATTGGACATTTATTAGCCGTTTGTACGGGGATTAGTCTGGGATTGTTAGGAGGAGGAGGTTCTGTACTAGCATTACCGATTCTAGTCTATGTGATGGGAGTACCGACCAAATCTGCGATCGCTATGACGCTTCTAGTCATCGGTAGTGTCAGTTTACTCGGCACGATTCCCCACTGGAAAAAAGGCAACATTAACTTAAAAACCGCTTTTATCTTCGGTTCTGCCACGATGGTAGGGGCTTTTTTGGGAGCAAGATTAGCCACATTACCCTTTGTCACTGCCACCTTCCAGATGCTCCTGTTTGCGACACTAATGCTCCTAGCGGCAGCCTTTATGATCCGCAGATCAGCACAGATAGATAATCCTGATTATAAAGCCCGCGATCGGCAAAAAAATCTGACTCTCTACCCCCAACCAGTCTGCCGATATTGCTGGCTCTGGTTAATGAGCGAAGGAATTGCTGTGGGTGTCCTGACGGGATTAGTTGGGGTTGGGGGAGGCTTCGCTATCGTTCCCGCGCTGGTATTATTGGGTAAAATCCCCATGGTTCAAGCGATCGCCACTTCCCTGCTGATTATTTTCCTCAATTCTGTAGCCGGATTACTGGGTTATTTAGGTCATATTAGCGTCGATTGGCAGTTAACCCTATCCTTTGCTTTTGCGGCTGCTCTCGGTACTCTTATCGGTTCCTATCTGGGACAGTTTGTGTCCGCAAAACAGTTACAAAAAGGTTTTGGTTATTTTCTCTTAGCGATCGCAACTTTAGTTTTAATTCAAAATCGTCACATCTTGCACAATTTCCTGACTCCGAAAGGCAATTCTATCATCCCGGCGGAGAAGACTATCAATCGAACTGAAGTCAATTAAATCTCGATACTGGGAGAATTGCTGCAATACTGATCAGCTGCTTGCCTATCCACATCACTTGTTAAAACTGCATGGGAGAGGCACTGGAGCTTTTTGCTGTTTAAGACTGATAACTGATAACTTACCCACTGATAACTTATCACTGATCACTGATTATCGTCCCACTTCAGTGAAAATCTGGGCTAAAATCTCTCCAGCACCAGCCTCGCGCACTTTATGGGCTAAATCTCGTCCTAAGACTTCCCCATGGCTAGGATCACCGCTAACCGAGTCCTTAATCAGGCGCTTACCGTCGAGACTAGCCACCATACCCGTTAAAGTTAGGATACCATCCTCGATCGCCGTATTCACTCCGATGGGAACTTGACAACCCCCCTCCAACTCCCGTAAAAAAGCGCGTTCAGCATAGCATCTATCGCGGCTAGGGGCGTGTTCCAA
Organism: Microcystis panniformis FACHB-1757; assembly: GCF_001264245.1. Lineage (NCBI taxonomy): Bacteria > Bacillati > Cyanobacteriota > Cyanophyceae > Chroococcales > Microcystaceae > Microcystis > Microcystis panniformis. Next base: position 2,341,255 of record NZ_CP011339.1, on the reverse strand, counting down.
CACTTTTAGGACTTCCAAAACCTCTGGATCAGCATCGCGGCATTCTATCCCTAAAGCCCCCTGTCCCACCGCATGGAGAGAAATTTCCGCCGGAATAACCTGATGAACTCGATCGCCCAATCCTAACCTTTCCAATCCCGCTACTGCCAGAATAATCGCGTCGTATTCTCCCGCGTCCAGTTTTGCCAGACGGGTGTTAACATTGCCGCGCACATCCTTAAAAGTCAGATGGGGATAATGGTAACGCAACTGGGCCAATCGCCGCAGGGAAGAAGTCCCCACTACCGCACCTTCTGGTAAAGTGTCTAATTGATAGTCTTGGTTTTCGCTATTTACCACCAAAGCATCGGCCGGATTAACTCTTTCGGTGACGCAACCCAAGATTAAGCCTTCCGGCAACTTAGTGGGCAGATCCTTGAGAGAATGGACGGCAAGATCGATCGATCTATCCAAGATTCCCACTTCTAATTCTTTGGTAAATAAACCCTTATCACCGATTTTCGCCAGGGCCACATCGAGAATTTTATCGCCTTGGGTACTCATCGTCTCCACCTCAAACTGTCGATGGGGGTGGTGTTTACTCAATTCTGCCTGTACCCAATAGGTTTGTACTAGGGCTAACTGACTTTTACGGGAACCGATACGCAGGGAACGAGGAGGACTAGAAACGGACATATCTGAAGTAGGAATTTAACTAAACATCTATCTGACTGCTCGATCTAGACTATCCTGATCTCACCCCTGTTGAGTAATCACTTTCTAGCTTAGGCATAAATAGTTACATCTCTTAATATTTTTAGACAAATAGGGTTATGGGGTTTTCGGGAAGGGGTCAAAGTTTTAAGGTCAGTGGTTCGGTTTCTGCGTTGGTATCTAAAAAATTAACCGACTGCAAACCCTGTATAGGGTCTAACTAAAGGTTCATGAAGAGCTAAGACAATATCCTCTTTAGGAACACCTAAATTAACTAATTCATTGGCGATTCCCACTTCAGGGACATCATGTTGAACCCAAATTTCGCCATTTTTTATATCAAGATGTAATACCAAATTTCTAAATTCCTGACAGACATAGAGCTTCTAAAATCCAAGACCATCCCGTTAAATACCCGATAGTGTCATTGGATAAACGATTTAAAAGAGCATCGAGTTTATCTCTTAAAGCATCAAGAGATTCAAAAGTTTCCCATGCCAGAAAATTTTTCAGGTACAGCCAAACTCTCTGTTGCGGGGTTAACTTCAGGACAACAAGAAGGTTGATAAAACAAGATAATATTGTCGGGAATTTCTAAGTGTCCCGCAATATGTGCAGGAGCGTTATCTACTTGTAAAATATGTAATTCATTGGGAAAAGCTGGCGATAGTTGTAATAGATATTCTCCGAAACAATCCCCATCTAAAGGGGAGAATTCATAGAAGAAGCTTCTTCCCTGTCGAGGCTCTACAGCCCCGTACAGCCAAAAGCATTGGAAGTTATCTTGAAAATTACCAATCGGCTTAACTCCGAAAAGAGTTATTTTATTCCGAGCAATAGTGTGACAACCAAATCTACTTTCATCCTCGCACCAAAAACTTACTTTCTCGTAACGCTTTACTTTCTCGCTTTCCCTGTCTAGTAAAGCTTTTAGTCGTTTAGATAAGTTCGCTTTAAACTCATCTACTTCGCCAGGCAATTGTCTCGGATTTCGTGGTCTAGGTACTTTTAATTGAGCTTCCTAATTCCTGTCTAACGAGACGATAAACTGTTGTATAGCTGACGGAAATTTCTCGAACGACCGAGAGCCAAAAATAAATCTCTTTATAGCTGGTAAAACCCACTGGGTCTTTTAATTCGTTTTGTAAAAGAGCGACTTCTTCTACCGAAATCTTTTTCGGTCTTCCTGGTGGGTTTCCTTCAGATAATAATCGCTCGATTCCTCCTTTTTTTGTAAAAACTTAACCAGCGATGGATTGTTCTTTCCCCTCGTCCCATTAATACCGCTAAATGGCGAACCGTCTCTACCTCCCCCATCTTCAAAAAATATAAGGACTGTACTTTAGCGTAGGCTAAACTACTTTTTTGTTGTTTCATTAATTCTTTTAAATCTTCTACTGACTCAACAATATCAATTTTGGGTACGACTGGCATCGCTAATTTATCCACTTAATCATCTTTTCTATAAGTATGCCATAGTTTTTGAAATTTGGTATAAGACACAACCAGGCTATCTTTTTCTATTTTGCCAACTCACAGACATTAATTGATACTAAATCCGTTGAGCATTATGCTACTTATAAAGACAGGCACTCATGCAAGAGGCACTCATGCAAAAGGGGGAATAAATAATCAGTTTTTAATAACCAGATTTAGTATTAAGTAGGGAGGCACAATTATGGCTCTTCCGAACTTGTCATGTAAAATTAAAGAAAAAACAGACAATTATTGCTGACCAATAAAACAATAATTTATCTTTAAAAGCTGACTATGCTTGCAATACAGCAATTTATTGGTTAAAATATAGACAGCCAAGACCAGCAATTTTAGACACAAGCTATACTTATGCCATCAAATCCACAATTAAAGTTAATGACCGAGCTACTTCACCTAGAAGGAGTTGTCGTTACCAATTATCAAATTATTACCGATATAGGAATTGTTTTACATTTAGAAAATATGTCAAGAGAAAGCCAGTGCATTCATTGTGGAAGTAAAACGGAAAAAGTTCATCAAAACAATGAATTAACAATCCGAGATTTACCCTTTGGAGAACAGGCATTATATCTGAGAATCAATCGTCGTCAGATGAGATGCGAGAAATGTGGGAAAAAATTCACAGAAGAACTAAATTATTTGCCGAAGAAAAGAACCTACACAGACAGATTTAGAAAAAAAATAGTGACCGAAGTCCTGAATAGTGATCTCAAAAATACGGCAGAAAGAAATGGAGTAAGCGAACAAGAAATAGAGACGATGCTCAAAGACTTAGGAGAAGAGTTAATAACCGCAAAACCTCAAGGGCTAAAAAAATTAGGAATAGATGAAATAGCCATGATAAAGGGAAAAGGAAATTACTATGCTGTGTTAGTAAATATAGACACAGGAAAAATTATAGGCTTAGTGGAAAAAAGAACAGAAGAAGCATTAACAGAATATCTGAAACACTGGGGAGAAGAGGTTTTGAGCCAAATAGAGGAAGTAAGTATAGACCTGTGGATAGGGTATAAAAATGTGGCAGAAAAACTAATGCCTCAAGCTCAAATAGTAGGGGATAGATTCCAGGTAATGAAACAAGTAAATAACGAGCTAGATGAAGCAAGAAAGGAGGTAAAAAGAGAGGCAGCTAAGATAAAAAATAAGAAAAATAAAGAAAATATCTTAGCAGGAATAGCCAAGAGCAAATATGCCTTATTAAAGAATGAAGGAGACTTAGTAGAGAAAGAAAGGAAAAAATTGGAAGAAGTATATAAAGTGTCTCCAAAACTTGGGGAAATGCACAAATTAAAAGAGGAATTTAGAGAAGTATTTGAGAAAAATACGGAGGGGAATGAGGGATTATTTGCCTTGAGTGATTGGCTCAAAAAGGCGATGGCTTACTTTCCTAAAAGCTGCCAGACAATTCGGCGGTGGATTGACGAAATAACTGCCTATTTTGATAACCGAACAACCCAGGGAACAGTTGAAGGAATTAATAATAAACTGAAGGTGATTAAAAGGAGAGGCTATGGATTTAGAAACTTTAAAAACTTTAGTCTTAGATGTTTATTAAATTGGCATTTTGCTAGTTGATTTTACATGGTAAGTTCGGAAGAACCACAATTATTTGTAGGATGGGTTAGCGGTAGCGTAACATGATCGGGCGTTGGGTTTCATGCTTCAACCCAACCTACGTTCATCTTATATCTGGACTTCCCCGTTGACAAAAAGCCATAACCTGTGCTGTAGAAGGGATTAAGAGAATTTCCGCCGCCCCGTTACTGGGTACTGTCGAAAACTCTGGGATCTACGCGATCAGCGATGCGGCCGATGGTCGCCACCAAGAGGATAAACCCTATGCTGCCACGGCCCAAGTGGCCCTTCAACAGTCCGACTACTGCGCTTGGAATATTTGGGCGAGTTTCCACGATCAACCAGCTTTACCCTTCCGTTATCAACCTTTAGGCGAAATGTTGACCCTCGGCATCGATGAAGCTACGATTAGCGGTTTAGGACTACAATTAGCCGGTCCCCTTGCCCATCTTACCCGTCGCTTAGTCTATCTCTACCGTCTGCCCACCCTTAACCATCAAATCGCCGTAGCATTCAACTGGATTACCCAACCGCTTCTATCCCTCATCTCTGAATAGCGAGTTCAGATATTCCTCCACTAATAAACTATCTCGATCGGTCAATTCCTGACCATCGAGACGATTTAAAAGCATTACTGCACCAAATAACTGATTATTAACCCTAATTGGCACAGCTAAAGCCGTTTTTATCCCCAAAGCCACCGCTATATCCTGACGAATGCGATTATCTCCTAGGGTTTGTCCCACCACCACCGGACAACTACCCTGGTAAACCACCGTACACAATCCCGACGTGGCAATATCTCCCCTTTTGCCGACAATTGCCCCGGTGTTTTTACCTGCACCCGCCCGATAATCAATACTATCACCGTCAAATAGGGCAATGATAACCGTTTCTGTTGGAATTAAACCTAAAATTTCTTCAGCAATGCGATCGAGATTAGTTAATTTTTCCATAATGGGTTAGGGGTTGAGGAAATAGAGTGTTATACTCAAAAAAACAGCAATTCATTAACTTTAGTCTATAGTTTGTGAACTGAAGTCACTAACCCCGCCCTAAAAGGGGCGTGCCTAAACCAATTTAGGCGACGCAAGTAGAGACTACCGCATCGAGACACAATCTGGCACAGACCTCCGAATACTTCCCTAGTTCGGATTCCCTCTCAGCTTTATTGGTAAAGCGTTGTTAGACAAGACATCTTGATTGTGTTGCGGTAAGGGACTTTAACTTCACTCTTAAGGATTATCTCCATGGCAAGAGTTCCTGTTATCTCAAAAGACGGAAAACCGTTGATGCCCACCAAACCCAGTCGTGCCAGACGGTGGATTAAAGAAGGAAAAGCTATCGGTAAATTCAACGATTTAGATATTTTCTATGTCCAGCTAACCGATGAACCTTCTGATAGTAAAACCCAACCGATTGCTATTGGTATTGACCCGGGGAAATTATTCTCTGGAATTGGTGTTCAATCCTCCCTTTTTACTCTTTGGAAGGCTCACTTAGAACTTCCTTTTAAACGAGTAAGAGAGCGCCTGGACAATAGACGGTTAATGCGAAGAGGACGTAGAAAAAGACGGATTAACCGCCAACTTTCTTTTAATCTAAGAGCGCATCGACAAAAACGATTCTCAAATAGAAGACAAGGAAAATTAGCTCCCTCAATCAGAGCTAATCGTCAACTTGAACTTCGAGTCGTTTCCGAACTAACCAAAATCTATCCAATTACCGATATTTACTTTGAGTACATCAAAGCCGATATTGATCTAACTTCTGGTAGAAAAGGAGCTAAGTCTGGAAAAGGTTTCTCGTCGGTTATGGTCGGACAAAAATGGGCTATTGAGCAACTGTCTCGATTGGCAACAGTCCATACTCGCTTTGGTTGGCAAACCTCTAATCTCAGAAAATATTTGCGACTAGAAAAGTCGAAAAATAAAGCAGAACAATCACCAGAAAGTCATGCTAACGATGGAATTGCTCTTGCCTGTTTTCAATTTTTAGATTATTGGCCATTTCACAATACTAATGGACATGGATATGATTGGAAGGGTTATGTTAAAGTAACAAACGCTCCCTTCGCTGTCATCAAACGTCCTCCTATTAGTCGTCGTCAACTTCACCTGATGGTTTTTTCTAAAGGTGGTAAACGACGTAAATATGGTGGCTCTACCACAGGACATGGGTTCCGTAAAGGAGATTTAGTTTCTTCTCCCAAAGGGATTGGTTATGTCAGTGGAGATACCGAAAAACAGCTATCTGTAAGCGATACCAATGGTCAACGATTGGGACAGATAGCTGTTAGCAAGATTCAGTTAATTCGTCGTTCTAACGGTTTAATTGTTTCTCGCTAACTTATATAAAGCCGCCCTCCGCTATCGCTAAAGGGCGGGGTTTCAGACCCATTTTTTCGATGAAAGATAACACCCCCAGAGTAACAAGTCTCAAATCTTATCTTCAGCATTTGCCTCAAAATGCGTCGGAAGCTATTGTTAGCACCAACTTTGCACCTTACCTGATATCATATTTAGGATTTTCAACCACGGAGATAATTCCACAGTACGACACGGGAGGCGGTGGGATTACCGACTTTGCCACTCGGAGAAACCTAGAAAACGATATTTTTTTGCAGACAAAGAGTAATCCTTTTCTGCTGATAGAGTTAAAGGGTAGAGATATTAACCTAACTGAAAATAGTCCAAGTTATAAGGCAACTGTCGATAAGTTAAAGCGTCAGTTATTAGGGAATAACTGTCAAGCAGCCCAATGGGGAATTATCACTAACGGTTCACACATCCAGTTATTTAGAAAACATGGTAAAATCATTTTTCCTGCCACTACTTGCATAGCAATAACTCCTGAGAACATTGATGAGACTGTAGCTCGGATCAAGACAAAAATTGACAAGACTCCCAAAGCATTAACGGTTACTGTTTACAATAATAAAGGCGGTGTAGGCAAAACCACCACAACCATAAATCTTGCGGCTATTCTTGCTTTTTTAGGTAAAAAAGTTCTAGTTTTAGACTTTGATTTTAATCAACGAGATTTAACTAGCTCTCTCCTAAATATAAACCCAGAAGATGGCCTACTAGAAAAGGCTTTAACTGACCGCAATATTGATCTAAAATCAGTGATTCGTCCCTATATCTACATTTTTCAGACTAAAAAATTAAAAATTACTTTCGATGTTGTTCCTGCTGATCCTAAAATGGCAGAGTATCCGGAATTTCAGTATAATTCTCAAATGAAAATATTCACTCTCCATAGAAAATTAGACTTAGCTAGATATGAATATGATTACATCTTTATAGATGCAGCTCCCAATTGGCGATTTCCTAGCCAGCTGGCTGTTTATGCTGCCGATGTTGTCCTCTTACCCACAAAACATAACAATTCATTCTCCCTTAATAATGCAGCCACTGCCATCAAGGAGTTTCTGCCGCAAATGCAAAATTTTAAAAAAGATGGGACTCCCATAGCCTTACCAATTTTTTTCAACGGTGAGAAGATTACTCAACCACAGTTAGAGCTTGCCCAAAAAGAAATTGATCAAATACTAGAAAATGACAAAACCCTTTTACCTTATTTTTATCCCAGATACACTGATGCCAAAAAAGATTTACATATTCATCACCTGCCAGAATACGCTATTATAGCCAGTGCTGCCTTCGCTCGCGTGCCGGCCGTTTATAAACATCGTTCCGCTCATGACTATTACAAAGACTTAGCAAAGGAGTATTTTTTACAATGATGGAATATACCGATATTGGTACTTTAAAGTATCTATACCTAGATGAAATAGAAATTACTAATGGAACCGATGCTGATAGTTTTTTAATTGAAGCTACTGCTAAACTATTACAGCAGACAGGTGGACGCAATTGGCTGCCTGTAATCGTGAAAGAACTATCAGAGGATCGCTATGAAGTTATCGGCAACTCATTTGTTTATGCTGTGGCTGAAAGGGCTGGACTAGAAAGAATTTGGTGTATTATTGCCGATGGAACAGAAGATGCTAGGAATATATCCAGAGTTTTGGCAAGAGAAGAAACCCCAAAACTAAATCTGTCAACAGCTTCAAGAGAAGAAATTAAATCTGCTTTACAGTTCTTGATTGAACAACCGAATAGCCCCCTAAAAACAGTTAAATTAGCCACTGCTACTGCTAGGATTGATGAAGCTCCCCGTCAATTCTGGAAGAGTTTAGATTCAATTGTTGCCCTCAAGTGTGGAATTACAAAAGGGAAGGGATTAGATTTACTCAAAACTCTCTTTTATCTCACTCCTCAAGATGCAGTGATTGAGGAGTTTTCAGAAGAAACTCTCAAACTCAAGACTGTTTCTGAATTAAAGACTCTAGCCAAAGAAAAAGGAATCGTTGGTTTAAGCAAGATGAAGAAAGCAGAGCTAGTCAGAATATTAGCGCAATAGAAAAAGGAGTATCAATTATGAGTTAGGAAGTGGGAAGTATTTTCAGTGAACAGTAAACAGTAATCAGTCGGGGTAGGGTTGATTCATGAATCAACCCTACCTTGAATCAACCCTAGAACGTAGGTTGGGTTGAAGCATGAAACCCAACGCCCGATCATGTTAGGCTACTGCTAACCCATCCTACAAATAATTGTGCCTCCCTACTTATAACAAATCACTCCACTATCAATTATGAATTATGAGTTAGGAAGTGAGAAGTATTTTCAGTGAACAGTGAACAGTAAACAGTGAACTGAAAACTCACATCTGATAACTGATAACTGATTCAAGATGGGAAGTATTTTCAGTGAACAGTGAACAGTAAACAGTAATCAGTGAACTGAAAACTTACATCTGATAACTGATAACTGATAACTGATACTAAATCCAGTTATTAAAAACTGATTATTTAGGGCTTGCTGAATAATGGTAAAACCCTTTTAAAATAAGGCTTTTGACCTGTTAAAGTCCGATGTTCATGCTGCGAAAATAGGATTGGGACTTTCAAAAACCTTGCATTATCCTTCTTGTAGTACATCGCTTGGTACACAAAACAAGGGCAACAAAGCCTGAAACGACTGGCTACTGACGACCGGCTACTGACTCCTACCCCCAGGAAAAACTTTTTCAGCAGACCCTATTTATTCTCCGTTTTGCCTTTTGCATGAGTAGAAAACGGGTTTCTCGGAGAAACCCGTTTTCTGTGCGTTACTCAACGGATTTAGTATGATAACTGATTCAAGGCTGCCTCCTGTCTCCTGTCTCCTGTCTCCTGTCTCCTGTCTCCTGCCTCCTGAATTCGTTAGCCCTTCAGCAATAAATCGCTAATTTCCGACTGACAATGACCAATTAAACGATTAAGGGCTTTTTTTCCTTGTTTACCTTGATAATCTGAGCGATCGCTTTCAGTAATTCCATAGGGACGACCGATCGCCACCTTGACACGATGATAAAAGACAACGGGATGCCAACCGTCTTGATCGAATAAAGGTTCCGTGGTATCTAACCAGCGCAGCAAACGCACGGGAAAAGGACTAATAACAGTTTCCGACTCGGAGAGAATAGCCACAGGTAAGACCGATAGATTCTCCACGGGACAACGCAGGGCTAAATGGGCAAATCCGCTTTGAAAAGGGCTAATTTGACGAGGAGCAGTCAAATTTAACATCGGCGATCCACCTTCTGGAAATAAACCGATCCATCGTCCGGACTGTAAAAAATCCGTTGCTTGCCGAAAAAAAGTCCGGTGGCGTTTTTCAGGGGTATCAAAGGGAAAACAGCCCAATTCTCCGATTAATTCCCGCAAAAGCGGCGTTTTTCCCATGTAGTGATGACAGGCGATCGGGAGAGTTTTGCCCAAAGCTTGAATTAAGATCGGCGCGTCCAAAAAGCTACGATGGTTACTTACCACGATCGCCACTCCTTGGCTGGGTAGATTTTCTTGACCGACGGTAAACAGACTCGTGCGCGTGGTATCAAGAATTAAACGAGAGGTGGATAGGGGGGTAAGCAGCTTCATGGAAAAAAAAAATCGGCCTTAAGATTGTTTTTATTGACTTAGACTACAACTAAAGGATAAAACAGAATTAGAGGATCATAAAATATAAGGGATTGTGTCCCAATCATCTACGGATCAGCCTCGGGGCAGCCTCGTCTATTTAAAAAAATAAATTTCATGAATGATTTAAATGAGCGAAAAACATTTGCTTTAACAACACCTCTTTATTATGTCAACGATATCCCTCACATCGGTAGTGCCTACACAACGATCGTAGCGGATGTTATGGCACGATGGCAGCGGTTACAGGGCAATTCTGTCCTCCTAATTACAGGAACCGACGAACACGGACAGAAAATCGAACGGACTGCGGCAACCAAAGGACTCGCTCCCCAGGAACACTGCGATCGCATCGCCACCAGTTTTGCCAATCTCTGGGCAAAGCTACAGATCCAGTATGATCGCTTTAGTCGTACCACTGCCCCCCGTCATCAGGCAATTGTTAACGAATTTTTTGAAAGAGTCTGGGAAAAGGGCGATATCTATCTCGATCGCCAACAGGGTTGGTATTGCGTCGCCTGTGAAGAATTTAAGGAAAAAAGAGAACTGTTAGATAATGGCTGTTGTCCCATTCATACTAATCTGGCCGCCGAATGGCGCGACGAGGAAAACTATTTTTTCCGTCTCTCTAAATATCAGACGCAACTAGAACAACTTTACCAAGAGCAACCCGATTTTATTCAACCGGAAAGCCGACGTAATGAGGTTCTCAACTTCGTTAACCAAGGACTACAGGACTTCTCCATTTCTAGGGTTAATGTGGCTTGGGGGTTTCCCATTCCCCACGATGGTCAGCATACCATCTACGTTTGGTTTGATGCCCTTCTTGGCTATGTTACCGCCCTTCTCGACCCGGAAGACGAACCCACCCTAGAAAATGCCTTGGCCAAATGGTGGCCGATCGATCTGCATCTGATCGGTAAAGATATATTAAGATTCCATGCCATTTATTGGCCGGCTATGCTAATGTCGGCGGGTTTACCCTTGCCCAAAAGAGTGTTCGGCCATGGCTTTTTGACCAAAGACGGGCGGAAAATGGGCAAAAGTCTCGGTAATACCCTCGATCCCTTCGATTTGGTTGAGCGCTATGGGGCCGATGCCGTCCGTTACTATTTCGTCAAAGAGATTGAATTAGGACAGGATGGCGATTTTCAGGAAACCAGATTTGTTAATATTCTTAACGCGGATTTAGCCAACGATTTAGGCAACCTCCTCAATCGCACCCTAGGCATGGTTAAAAAATACTGCCAAAATATCCCTCCCCAGTTGACTGGCGTAGATATCCCCAACGATAATCGTCTTAAGAATATGGGGATCAATCTAGGGGTCATTGTTGAACAGAAGTATGATGCGCTACAATTTAATCAAGCCTGTGAGGAAATATTGGCGTTAATTCGCGCTAGTAACAAGTTTATCGATGAGAGTGCGCCCTGGAGTTTATTTAAACAGAAACAACAAGCAGCGGTAGAACAAGTCCTCTACGCAGTTTTGGAATCAGTAAGACTCTCTGCCTACCTACTCTCACCGATAATACCGACCTTGAGCAGTAAAATTTATCAACAACTAGGTTTTGTTATTGATTTTAATACTTTCAGGTCGGAGGATGGGGAAAACTCCCCTGATGGTGTCTCTTTTTCCCAACACTGTCAATGGGGATTACCCACAAATCCACAACTAGGAACACCTGAACCGATCTTTTCTAAACTAGAACTGCCGTTAAACGATTCCTAAAGGAATTTTTTGATAACTCTATTTTTTAAGGTCTGTTGTCCTTTGGGATACAACTGGCAAACACCCAACACTAAACTTTTAACAAACGAGGAAAAATAAAATGTTTGATGATTATGACACGGCCCCAGTCTTCACCCCCGAACAAGTGCTAGAAAATCGCGGTCGTGTGGCGATTTTCATTGATGGTTCTAATTTATTTTATGCGGCCCTGCAATTAGGTATCGAAATTGACTACACCAAATTACTTTGCCGTTTAACTGCTGGTTCTCGTCTCTTGCGCGCCTTCTTTTATACTGGAGTTGATCGCACTAACGAAAAACAGCAGGGATTTCTCCTCTGGATGCGTCGCAACGGTTATCGAGTCATCGCTAAAGATCTAGTACAATTACCCGATGGTTCCAAAAAAGCCAATCTTGACGTGGAAATTGCCGTGGATTTAATGGCGCTAGTGGGTTCCTATGATACCGCAGTAATTGTCAGTGGTGATGGGGATTTGGCCTATGCTGCCGATTCCGTCAGTTACCGTGGTGCGCGGGTGGAAGTGGTTAGTTTGCGATCGATGACCAGTGATAGTTTAATTAATGTAGCCGATCGCTATGTTGATCTAGATCAAATCAAAGAAGAAATTCAGAAAACCAGCAAACATCACGTTGGTTATAATAATTTCCCCGTCAGCGTCTTAGACCAAGATCGTAGCAGTCGCTAGAAAAATTCGGCAAAAATCAAGTTTAAGGTGGGTAATTCCCACCTTTATCAGTTATCAGTGATCAGTTATCAGTGACCAGTTATCAGTTATCAGTTATCAGTTATCAGTGATCAGTTATCAGTTATCAGTTATCAGTTATCAGTGACCAGTTATCAGTTATCAGTGATCAGTTATCAGTGACCAGTTAAGTAGGTAGGCACAATTATTTGTAGGATGGGTTAGCGGTAGCGTAACCCATGCGGGCGTTGGGTTTCATGCTTCAACCCAACCTACGTTCATTTTATATTTAATTCCACCCACCTACTTATCAGTTATCAGTGACCAGTTATCAGTTAGCAGTTATCAGTTAGCAGTTAGCAGTTATCAGTGACCACTCCCCATCTGCTGCCTCCTCAATTAAGCGATACTACTGCGCTTTCTCGCTTCCTTATAAGATGTTCCCACATCCTGTAAACCGACTTTAATCATTTGTTGTTCCAAAAGAGCAAAAAAACGCAAGCGATCGCCACCTTTAATCACTGCTAAATTGTGCGCTTCCGCTAAGGCGATCGGATAACCATAACCTTTTAACACCTGGGCCAGTAAAATACTCAAAGAGCGATCGAGTAATTCTCGCTCCTCCACCACCCAAGCAGGAACCTCTACCCTAGCGATTTCCGTCCCCACATGGAGATAACAGAAGTAAATGCGATGTTCATCCCCATAAAGATCGAGTATTTTCAAAGAACTGCGCCAAAAAGGACTTCTTTGCCCCGGTTCCAATAAATAACCCCAGAGAGAAGCATCCCGGAGAGGATCGACAACGCGACAAGGGGTTTTTTCTGGGTCTAAATCACCGCAATTGATCAAGCAATTGGGAGTATCATGGGGACAAGATTGTAAACGCAGGAAATTTAAGCCTTCCGTGCTACGAGAAGCACTAATATAACCCATAAGCGGGATTCTAGCTGATTTTAAATCGTCCCAAGACTGAAAAATCGGTGGCAAAATTAAATCTTTTGCTTCCGGGGGGAGACTATCGATAAACCAATAGATCAAAGAACCATCCACGAGGGCTAAATTTGGTTCATAATGGGCCCCAGGGGGTTTTACCCAACGAGTAGCCATTTCTGCTAACATTTGGCTTTCTAATACCGTCCGACGATAACTCATCCACTCATCCACGCGAATACCCCACTGTTTAGAAATGTAGAGGTCTTCTGATTTGTAATAGACTTCGGGAATGCTATCGAGGAGAGGGTGCAAATTTTGACCATAGTGCAACATAATCCTACCGATATTAATTAGATAACAGTAGGCGATTTCGTGGTGAGAAGGGGCAATTTGGGAACCATCCGTGGCAAAAACGCTATGACTTTCGGGAGCGGGAAGGATAGTAATGCGGGTGTCGAGAGGTTCGATCGGTAGCGCGACAGAGAAAATTAGGCGATCGTGCCAGTTATGATAGAGTTCTAGCAGTTTTTCCTGTTGCTGTTGAGCTTGTTCTAAAAGAATTTTAGCCCTTTGCACTCGCTCGCGACTAGCTGTCACTTCCTGTTGAAAATGTTGACTGATTCCTGGCATTTTTGCCGCTAATTTCGCAAGATCGAGCATAACTATCCTCTACCTGACTTTTTTTGATGTTATCGCAATTTCCTGTCTCTAATGCTAAATTTGTCAATTATTGCCAAATTTATGCTTAGTAATCTCCGCTTACAGCAGTTATCTTAATGGTGAGATAGGAAGTTTTCCTTTTGGGGAGTCGCTCGTCAATACCAAAAAGGAATTCTGCGTATTTAGACAATATTTCTCCTTAAGATCATTATAGTTTTGATAAGAAATAATTTGCTCATGTTGCATTCTACCCACAATAATACCAGGGTGTATTCCTATTTGTTCGGCAAATTGATTAATAGCTTTTTTACTGGGAGAATTATTGGCGATAAATCTCTGCCAATCTCTGGAATCAATTAAGAAATTAGCTGCAAAAACATCCGCCTCTTTTTCTTTAATTGTATCTTGAATATCTTGCCCCTCTAAAAATAAAATTCGTTTCCCATGTAATAAAATATGACCAGCTTCATGAAAAAAAGAAAACCAAAAATGATCATTTGTTTTGTATCGATCGCTCAATTGAATTAAAGCTGTCGGCTCTTCTAGGTTCTGTGTGAGCATGGTATAATAGTAACACAGAACAGTAGGTGGGTTATGTGGATAAATTTTGATCAACTCCTCGATTTACCAAATGTAACAGTGGTCAATTATCAAAAAATTGCTCAGACAATTTTCCTAAAGCTTGCTCTTTTAAATGAAACAATTGAATGTCCGAATTGCCATCAAACCTTAGACAGAATCAATCAGACAGAGTATAATCTAGTCAGAGACTTGTCAATATTAGGTAATCCAGTATATTTAGAAGTACCACGCCGTCAGTTTCATTGTCAAAAGTGCCAAAAGTATATCAGCGAAAGACTGAGTTTTATGAGATTAAGACAGCATCATACAATTCGCTATGAATCGATGATTTATGAGAGAGTAAAAAATTGTAGCATCGAAGAAATAAGTCGAGAAGAAGGGTTAGGATGGTCAGAAGTTGAGTTAATATTTAATCACTGTGCTAAAGAACTAGAAAAGGAAGAGTGGGAAGCACCAGAACGAATAAGCTTAGATGAATTTAGTAACTTAAAAGGACATAAAGATTTCATCACAACGGTCGTAGATATGGACAAGAAAATTTTACTAGATGTGATTAAAGGACATAAGCAAGAAGAATTAATGGAAGCCTTAAAAGCACAGCCAGACGCAGTTCGGGAGAAAGTGAAAGAAGTGAGCGTCGATATGTGGTCAGGATTTACAGCAGTGATCAAGGAATTATTTCCCAATGCTAAAATCATCTATGACCGTTTTCATGTAATGGCTATCATCAATGACGAGCTTAATAAATTGAGAAAGTTAATGGGGGTGCATGAAAAAGGATTACCTCATTTATTATGGAAGAATAAAGAGGACTTAAAGGACGAGCAAAAACAACAACTAGAAGTTATCTTAAAAGAACATCCATGCTTAGGAATAGCCGGGGAAATGAAAGAAGAAATTAGACAAATTTATCAAAGTAGTAGAACGTTCAGAGGTGCTGAGAGAAAATTGGAAAAATGGATAAGAATAGGCGGGATATTATATGAAAGTAGTGCCAGGATGATCCAGAAGCATTTGCCAGGTATTTGTAATTACTTTGAAAATCAGACAACCAACGGATTAATTGAGGGAATGAATACCAAAATAAAGCTTATTAAAAGAATGAGTTATGGATTTACCAATTTTGAACATCTTCGACTTAAGCTGTTTGCTTGCTTTAATTCATAACAAAAATTAACACACGAAAACCAGAAGAGCCAGCTGTCTGAGAACCTAACCAACGGGTAGCACCGCATAGCCTTGTTTTCGGAAGTTCAGGAACAAAAACCAAGGCAACTCCCGCTGCCGCACAAAGCTCGATCATTTGCGGTTGAAATACTTCGATCGACTTAACAGTTAACGAACGAATTTGCTGCAAGGCATCTGTGAATTTCAACTCGTTGTAATCAGCACAATTAATTTTCGATGCTTCTATTTCTCCTTGACGTAACCATGCTGTTATTGCCCCTTGATCGCTATCAAATGCTTGAGACTTTCTAAAATCAATCGATAAATTTATCCCCCAAATCTCCTCCCATTGCTCAGGGGAAACAACGGCAAAAAAATTCAAGCTCTCCCGTAATTGCTCTATTTTATCCTCATAAAACTTGAGCCAGCCTAGTTTAGTCATCTGCCGATAAGGAATTTGTTTTAACCAGCCTAAATAACCTTTTAATCTTTGATTCTCGTTTTTTCTTGCTAAATATTCCCGATAAAGTCTTTCGCGCTCTATCCAGAAACTGGCGGGAGTTCCTAACACTAACTCTATCTGTAAAGCGGTATCGATAGTAATCTCCGCTTTACCTTTTATGATCTCATTGATAGTCTTTTTCGGTCTGCCCATACGTTGGGCAAGTTCCGATTGAGACATATTTCTTTCTTCTAGGATTTCGGCAAGGGTTTCTCCCGGTGGAGAAATAAAATCCGGTGCATATCTGTTCTCAATAGTATTAGTCATGGGTGTCATCTATGCCAATATACTTTGCACGGCTACAACTTGCATTTTTTACTCAAGGACAATAATATAGTTTAAGAGTCATAATTAGAAGCAAAGCACTCATTAAAAACATGATTAACCTAGAATTCACGGAAGAAGAAAAGAACTCACTGTATTATGAAAGATTTCATCATCCCCATCCCCGGGTTCAACTGAAGATGGAAGTTCTCTGGTTAAAAAGCCAAAAGATACCGCACCAAAAAATTTGTCAGTTAGCAGGAATCTCGCCAAATACCTTATTAACCTATCTTCGCGATTATCAAGAAGGCGGAATAGAAAAATTAAAAGAAATCAACTTCTATCGCCCTAAAAGTGAATTAGAGTTTCAAAAAGAAACCCTCAAAAAATACTTCGAGAAAAATCCAGCAGCCACAATAAATGAAGCTGTATATAGGATAGAAGAATTGACGGGAATAAAACGAAGTCCTACCCAAGTGAGAAAATTTTTAAAATCAATGGGAATGAAATGTTTAAAAGTAGGTTCTCTTCCTTCTAAAGCTGACCCAGATGAACAAGAGGACTACAAAGAAAAAAAGCTAGAACCCAGACTAAATGAGGCAAAAGAAGGAAAAAGGGCTGTTTTTTTTGTTGATGCCGCTCACTTCGTCATGGGAGCATTTCTCGGTTTTGTTTGGTGTTTTGAGAGACTTTTTGTTAAGTCACCGAGCGGGCGTAAACGCTTCAATGTTTTAGGAGCATTAAATGCAATAACTCATGAAGTTATTCTGGTAACATATGAAACTTATATTACGGCAACTCAAGTCTGTGAACTCCGGTCAAAAATAGCTGCTTTAGGACTAATGATTCCCATCACTCTAGTCTTAGATAATGCCCGCTATCAAAAATGTAAAATTGTTGAAGAATTGGCTCTTTCTTTGTCAATAGAGATGCTCTATCTGCCGTCTTATTCACCTAATCTAAATTTAATTGAAAGGCTGTGGAAATTGGTCAAAAAGAAATGTTTATATGGTAAATATTATGAGAACTTTTCTGACTTTTCTTCAGCTATTTATGAATGTCTGAATGATGCCCATCTGAAACATAAAAAAGAACTGGATTCCTTGCTGACTCTACGATTTCAGAAGTTTAATAAATCTCAGATTATGAACGTCTAAAGTATAATTACGACTGCGGTTACTTTCTTCCAATCAATTCCCCCGTCTGCTTTTCGAGGAATCGGTATATTAGCTGGCTCAAAAATTAGTCTGAAGGGATGAACTAAATCTAGGGATAGTTGTCCAGCACGGTTATATAATAATTCGTGGCAACGTCCCGGCAGCGATCGCATTTACTCTAGGACAATAACTGCTTTTAAGTCGTCGAGTCTTTGCCTGATTTTCTTAGCCATCTTCTCTCCATACTGTTTTTTCAGTAGTCTTTGGCTATTGCATTCGTTCTCAAATTTTTTTTGGCTCTTCGGTTTATGTTATGCAATGAACGGGGGTTATAGAGGATGTAACCCTTGTATAGAAAGGCATTTAGCGATTTTTGTCAATTATTTTTCTCTAGAGCGAACTAATCAATTAAGTCTCTTGCCAGATAAGGATTTAGTCGATTTATGCTCCCCTATCGAACCATACCAAGTAACGAAGAGCCTTTTTTTTCCTTAAAGACAATATCCATTGTAGATGAACCTTGGAATATTGTTAACCTTTGAGGTTAACAATATTTTATGATAGCCTCTGGTGCATCCAGTACAAAAGCTCTAAATATAGCGTTAAGAGCTAATAGTCTAGACACCAGTTCTGAAAATGAGGTTAGCTAGAGACAGTTTTTCAGATATTGGCCGATTAATCAGGTGATAATTATCGCTAAAATTGCACCATCAAGCCAAAACAACGAAGCTGTAATTTTATCGCCTAATAACGCCCGAATTGAGTGCCACCGCCGCCCAAGAAAAAGACAATCTCTAACCTCTAAACCGGAGAAAAGCACCACAAGCGACTTGACAACAGGAGCGACAATTTGCTATAATGACCTTTTGTCAACGATTTGACCTTCGGTAATAGGAGTTCAGAGTAACCTTAGATACAGCCCTATCATGCCCACCATTCAGCAATTAATACGCGACGAAAGATCCAAAGCGAAAAGAAAAACCAAATCTCCCGCCCTCAAACAATGCCCCCAACGTCGGGGAGTTTGTACAAGAGTATATACCACCACACCGAAAAAACCCAACTCAGCCCTACGGAAAGTGGCTAGGGTACGTTTGACCTCTGGATTTGAGGTGACAGCCTACATCCCGGGCATTGGTCATAACCTACAAGAACACTCCGTCGTCCTCATTCGGGCGGTCGGGTCAAAGATCTACCCGGAGTCAGATATCACATCATTCGCGGCACCCTCGATGCCACCGGGGTGAAAAACCGTCAAAAGGCGCGGTCTAAGTACGGAACCAAACGCCCCAAACCCGCCGCTAAATAAACAGGGAATTGATTAACCAAAAAAATACTCCCACCGAGTCGGTCAAAGTTAACCCAAGAGACCGAAAACTCGCAGGAGGGGGTTTGAGATGGGCTGTAATCATCCGACTGTCAAGCAAAAGTTAAAGTTAACCTAGAAAATTCAGGAATATTCCGATGTCTCGCCGTAAAAACGTCAAAAAACGTCCTATTCCCCCCGATCCCGTTTACAATAGCTGTTTAGTCAGCATGACCATCCGCCGGATTATGCGCTCGGGCAAAAAGTCCCTGGCCGCTAACATCGTTTACGATGCCCTGAAAACCGTCGGCGAACGTACCGGTCAAGAACCCCTAGAAGTATTTGAAAAAGCCGTTAAAAACGCCACTCCCCTGGTGGAAGTGAAAGCCCGCCGGGTCGGTGGAGCCACCTATCAAGTACCGATGGAAGTACGGAGTAATCGCGGTAGTACACTGGCACTACGTTGGTTAGTCCATTATGCCAGAACCAGAGGCGGCAAAACCATGGCAGGTAAACTAGCTAACGAGATCATGGATGCGGCCAACGAAACCGGCGGCACGATCAAAAAACGGGAAGAAACCCACCGGATGGCAGAGGCCAACAAAGCCTTTGCCCACTATCGTTACTAAGAAAGATACTTTAAAGATACTTTAAGGGCGGTGGACTACACCGCTGCCGCCAAAAAACTGTCAAGAAAAGTATAGAATTGTAAATAGTGTAAAAAATCCTAGAACAAAACCCCATCACTGGCAAGCAAAGCAAGGAGGTTGCTGTGGCACGGACTATCCCGCTAGAGAGAGTGCGAAACATCGGAATCGCCGCTCACATAGACGCGGGCAAAACAACGACAACAGAAAGAATCCTGTTCTACACGGGAGTCGCTCATAAACTGGGCGAAGTCCACGACGGAACGGCAATTACCGACTGGATGGAACAGGAACGGGAGCGAGGAATCACGATCACCGCCGCCGCCATCAGTACCAGTTGGCAAGATCATCGCATCAACATCATTGACACCCCCGGCCACGTCGATTTCACCATTGAAGTGGAACGTTCCATGCGGGTACTCGATGGCGTGGTGGCGGTTTTCTGCTCTGTTGGTGGTGTACAACCCCAATCGGAAACCGTCTGGAGACAAGCCGATCGGTACAAAGTACCCCGGATTGCCTTTATCAACAAAATGGACAGAACGGGAGCGAACTTCTTCAAAGTTTACGAACAATTAAGAGATCGCCTTAGAGCTAACGCCGTTCCCATCCAAATGCCGATCGGCGCGGAAAGCGAACTGAGCGGGATCGTTGATCTCGTCAAGATGCGCGCCTATATATATAAGGACGATCTAGGCAAAGACATAGAAGAAACCGACATTCCCGAAGACTTATTGAAAAAGGCCGAAGAATTCCGCGTGCAGCTGGTGGAGGCTGTAGCGGAAGCGGATGAAGAACTCCTAGAAAAATATCTAGAAGGTGAAGAACTCACCGAAGCCGAAATCAAACGCGGTCTCAGGGAAGGGACGATTGCTGGTACAATTGTTCCCGTCCTCTGCGGCTCGGCTTTCAAAAACAAAGGGGTACAACTGCTCCTCGATGCCGTCGTCGATTACCTACCCTCACCCTCGGAAGTAGCCGCCGTTAAAGGGGTTCTCCCCGATGGCAGCGAGGCAATCCGGGAAGCTAAGGACGATGCGCCCTTCTCGGCCCTGGCCTTCAAAATCATGGCCGATCCCTTCGGTCGTTTAACCTTCCTGCGGGTCTATTCCGGTGTACTAGCCAAAGGCAGCTACGCCTACAACTCCACCAAAGGAACCAAAGAACGGATCGCTCGCCTGATCGTCCTCAAATCCAACGAACGGATTGAAGTGGATGAACTGCGCGCCGGTGATCTAGGAGCGGCGATCGGACTGAAAAACACCATTACCGGGGATACCCTCTGTGATGAGAAGAACCCGATTATCCTAGAATCCCTCTTTATCCCCGAACCGGTTATCTCCGTGGCGGTGGAACCGAAAACCAAACAGGACATCGAGAAACTCAGCAAAGCTCTGCAAGCTCTCTCCGATGAGGATCCCACCTTCCGGGTCAAAGTTGATCCCGAAACCAATCAAACGGTAATCGCTGGGATGGGAGAACTGCACCTGGAAATCCTCGTCGATCGAATGCTCCGGGAGTACAAAGTCGAAGCAACCGTGGGCGCTCCCCAAGTTGCCTATCGGGAAACCGTCCGCAAACCCGTGCGGGCCGAGGGTAAATTTATCCGTCAAAGTGGCGGTAAAGGACAGTACGGCCACGTCGTCATTGAACTGGAACCGGGTGAACCGGGTTCGGGCTTTGTCTTCGTCTCCAAAATTGTCGGTGGTGCTATCCCCAAAGAATACATCAACCCGTCAGAACAAGGGATGAAAGAAGCTTGCGAATCGGGGATCGTAGCGGGTTATCCTGTCATCGACCTGAAAGCAACCCTGGTAGATGGTTCTTTCCACGATGTGGACTCCTCCGAGATGGCCTTTAAGATTGCCGGTTCCATGGCGATCAAAGAAGCAGTGATGAAAGCTGCTCCTGTTCTCCTAGAACCAATGATGAAAGTCGAGGTGGAAGTACCTGAAGACTTCATCGGTAACGTCATCGGTGATCTTAACTCCCGTCGGGGACAAATCGAAGGTCAAGAAACCGAGACCGGCATCGCCAAAGTCTCCGCTAAAGTTCCCCTGGCGGAAATGTTTGGTTACGCCACTGATATTCGCTCCAAAACCCAAGGACGCGGCATCTTCACCATGGAATTTAGCCATTACGAAGAAGTCCCCGCAACGTGGCCGAGACGATTATCACCAAAAGTAAAGGGAACGGTTAATCAGTGACCAGTGACCAGTGAGCAGTGAGAATAAACCGATCATTTAAATTCGATCGGTCAACTCTAATAACTGCTAACTTAAAACTGATCTCCGGTAACTGATTACTGTTCACCCACCTGAAGAAGAAAAAAAACAAAGGAACAGAAAGTAAATGGCACGCGCTAAATTTGAACGGACGAAACCCCACGTTAACATCGGTACGATCGGTCACGTTGACCACGGCAAAACTACCCTCACCGCCGCTATCACGATGACCCTAGCGGCTCTGGGTAATGCCCAAGCTAAAAAATACGATGAAATCGATGCCGCTCCCGAAGAAAAGGCTCGCGGGATCACCATCAACACCGCTCACGTTGAGTACGAAACTGCTGATCGCCACTATGCACACGTGGACTGCCCTGGCCACGCCGACTATGTAAAAAACATGATCACCGGTGCGGCACAGATGGACGGTGGTATTCTCGTGGTCTCGGCTGCTGATGGCCCGATGCCCCAAACCCGGGAACATATCCTGCTGGCTCGTCAGGTGGGTGTACCTAACCTTGTGGTCTTCCTCAACAAAAAAGATATGGTGGATGATGAGGAATTACTGGAACTCGTGGAACTGGAAGTGCGCGAACTTCTCAGCAATTACGAATTCCCCGGCGACGATATCCCCATTATTGCCGGTTCTGCTAAAGAAGCCCTCGACTACATGACCAAAAATCCCAAGGCCCAAAAAGGCGAAAACGAGTGGGTAGATGCGATTTATGAATTAATGGACGCGGTAGATAGCTATATCCCCACCCCCGAACGGGCGGTAGATAAACCCTTCCTGATGGCGGTAGAAGACGTATTCTCGATTACCGGTCGGGGGACGGTAGCTACCGGTCGGATCGAACGCGGTATTGTGAAAGTGGGTGATAACGTGGAATTGGTCGGGATCAGAGCAACTCGCCCCACCACCGTTACTGGGATCGAAATGTTCAAGAAAAGTCTCGACCAAGGGATGGCCGGCGACAACGCTGGTATCCTCCTGCGTGGTATCCAAAAAACCGACATCGAGCGCGGCATGGTGATCGCTAAACCGGGTACAATCAAACCCCACACCCAGTTTGAAGGTGAGGTATATGTGTTAAGTAAAGAAGAGGGTGGTCGTCACACTCCTTTCTTTAAAAACTATCGTCCTCAGTTCTATGTGCGGACAACCGACGTAACTGGCACTATCCAAGACTACACCGCCGATGATGGCAGCAGCGTAGAAATGGTCATGCCGGGAGACCGGATCAAAATGACCGTGGAACTGATCAACCCGATCGCTATTGAAGAGGGTATGCGCTTCGCTATTCGCGAAGGTGGTCGTACCATCGGTTCTGGCGTTATCTCCAAAATTATCAAGTAGGCTGATCTACTAATTAACGGGGCAGTTAATGACGAAAAACTGCTCCGTTACTGTCTTTATTTTGTACCTTGACAATTGCAATAGGTGAAATTATGGCTACGTTACAACAACAGAAAATTCGCATTCGTTTGAAAGCTTTTGACCAGCGCTTACTCGATACTTCCTGTGAGAAGATTGTCGATACTGCCAATAGAACTAACGCCACAGCGATCGGACCGATCCCCCTACCGACAAAAAGAAAGATTTATTGCGTCCTGCGTTCCCCTCACGTTGACAAGGACTCCCGTGAACATTTTGAAACCCGCACCCATCGCCGCATTATTGATATTTACCAACCCTCTTCTAAGACAATCGATGCTTTGATGAAATTAGATTTACCCGCAGGGGTTGATATTGAAGTTAAATTGTAAAAAATGTCAAAAAGATGTTATCGCTAACATCTTTTTTTCTTAGAGACTCTTTGTTATGGTGTTTCTCGTCTAGTTTTTGTGGACGAGAATCGCTATTAAATACCCCAGCAGCCCATCAAGGTGGCGGTTGCTCTTTAGATATGGTTGGCTGAATAAATCTAAAAACCTTGTTGGATAAGACTTTTAGACTTTTTTGACCTCAAAAAGTGCCAGCCATTGGAGGGATCGGGGCGAAAATTCCTGGACTTTTTCCCTGAAAATTAGGTAATTGACCGTCTGAAAATGGGTAAAACCCTACACCCCACACCCCACACCCCACACCCTGCCCCCACGAAAAACTTTTTCAGCAGACCCTAAATATTGATACTATTGGGGATGCGAGAGGGTTTCAGGAAAATATAAGGCGTAAATCGGGTTAAATTGCGCCGATCGATCTGATTTTCGATCGCCTTTAATTTAGCTTGGAAAACCGCCAAAATCGGGTAAGTGCGTTGATCTGGGAAAGCACTTCGGGATGGATAGCCAAAACGGTTAAATTGAAAAGCTGTTAAAGTCTGCATAATTTCCAATTGATAAGCGGCCTGGGCCTGGGGGGGCAAAAGACGGAGAATATAATCTATATCCACCTGCTCAGCTGCTTTGGGAGGAGATTGATAACCCGCTAGGGGAATATTCGGGCAAAAGGCGAGATAATCGTATTGAGGATAATTAACCGCCGCGTGTTGTGGTCCGGCCACAAAAATTATCTGGGTGACAACTTCGATTAATTTGGCCAAAGTGTCTAATTCTCCTTCAGAAACTAATTTTTTGATGCCTCCACCTTCAGGTGACATCAATGTTCGCACCCAAGCTTGTAATTCTGTATCCTCATTTACGTCCGCATCGGAAGTATAGTAAAGACTTAGGTAATCTTTGACGTAGGTTTCCGTTGCTTGCCAAAGTAAGAGAGCATCGTCTCGGTAGGGGTAATCTGGTAGTAGCGAGGTATCCTGGACTTGGCGCAATTCTAATTGCTTTGGTAGGGCATAATCGGCGAAATTATCTAATCTTTGACGATAGGAACTCTTAATTAGCTCGATCGATGCTTCTAGCGTCCCCGCTAATAGACGATCAACGAATCCGCCGGGGTTAATTAACTCGCTCTCGGCTAAACTATTAATAGCGAGGGTAAATTGAAAATGAGGTCTTAATAGAATTGCCAGAGGATGATTAAGTGCTAACTCGGTAGCTGTGGCTAAAACAAAAGCTTCCGCTACTAAATGGGTATGGCTGAGGTGACTAACTAATTCATGGTGATTTCCGTCGGCAATTTGGACGAAAATTTTCGCCATTAACCAATTAAGTCCGTCATCGGGGGTATAGATGCGCTGATTAGGTTGAGTCGGATCTTGATATAATTGAATGGCAACTGGTACTAATCCCCCTTGACCCCGTAAACCTCTAGCACGCCAACAGAAAAGGACAAGAGGTGCTGTTACAGTTTTCATACCCTTTTGATAACTGCCTAAAGTTAGGTTGTTTAGGGGGCATAATCTGCTAGAAATAAGTTACCCTTAGCGGCTTCCGAGGCAATGGTTTTATCAGGTCCCATGGCTTTTTGGAAGATAGCATCGCTGACGGGAAAATTATCCGGTAAGCTGCTAATCCGCGGATGACCATGGGATTTGCTCCCGCTAATCTTTGGTAGGCAAAACTTGTGTTAGATTGCCAAGTTTTAATGCTTGTGGGTTGGGGAAGGATGGGAAAAAGTTCTTCGTAATCTTCTAATTTGTCGAAGGGATCAAAGACGTTTTCTATTCTCGTGGCCACGCCATTGGCAATTAAAGCACTGAAACCTTTACCCCGCATTACTTGATAGGAAATAGAAAAGTTTTCGTGGGTAGGTAAATCTTTGACGAGGGTGATACCATTAACGGAATCATAGATGTACACTTGTTTTTGTCGTCTTAATAGCTCTTGTCTTTTGGCTGGATCAGGATCATTTTGGGGTAGCGATGGTGTCAGCAAAGTAACTCCTTGTCTAAAAAATTATAACTTAAAAAGTTTAGTCTTTTTCATGACAATAATAGGCTAGTCAAGGTAAGTAATTACCTCCAACAAAAGGGTCTTTTGAGGTAAATTACTGGCTAGATATAGTGTCATCTATTATATACAGTTACAACTGGGTTAGATTCCCGAAATATTGCCTCTGTTTGCAAAACTTAATATATTAAGCTTTTACGCATTTAAGTTACATTGACAGCATTACCCTTATTTTTAAGTTTTCTACTCCATTTAATAATCAATCCCCTTCATTTAAAAGCTGATTGACTACTTTTTCCAGTTCTTCTTTATTTTCAAATTCTCGATTAGCTATGTACTCTTTAGCGGAATGCCACAATAATTCTATTAGGTTGTAATCTGGACTATAAGCTGGTAAAAACTCTAGCCTAATATTGGGCAACTCTTTTTCCACCTGCTCAATAACATCTTTCTTTTTGTGATAACTAGCATTGTCTAATATGATGATAATTTTCGGTCCTTTTTCTCGAAAATCTTCGGGCAGATTTCCCAAGTTTATCCATTCTTGACGAATCTCTTCATGAAGTTTCTTTAATTGTTCATGGAAAGTTTCTGAATTTCCTTTTTTGATCATAAAACAGACTCGTTTTTTGTCATTATATCTTAAGGCTCCCATCACATTCACCCTTCCTCTTTTTCTTTGTCCATTCACTTTTTTTCGCTTTCCTTTTTTTGTCCAAGCTCTCCTTCTTATTACTCTCAAACTAAATCCACACTCATAAGGGGCTGTGTGGCGAACCTGCGTCGCCACCTTGAAAGCCCCGTCCCAAAACCATACCTGGATTGACTCTGGCTTTTCTTTAGCCAACCTTAAATATTCATCTAATTTTTCTTTAAATGCTTTTCTTAATTTCTTGTCTTGCTTATCTTCTAGACTATATTTCGCCCAGATATACACATACTTTTTTCTTCTCAATATTCTTCTCACTTGCGAGCCACTCAGTTTAATTCCTGTTTCCTTTTCTAGATGCTCTGCTAATCTTGCCGCTGTCCATCTCCCGAATTCATATCCAAATTCCTTCGGGTCTTCATCAACTATTTTCAATAGTAAATTAATATATTCCTCTGTGGCTTTTTTATGATTTCCATTTTTTCTCCCATCTTCTAGACTTTCTAAATTGTTAGGATCGCCGTGAACACACCAAGGGGCGACCGTTTTGAGTGAACAGCCAATAAACTCAGCTATTTCTCGTTGAGTTTTTCCGTCGTTTAGCAAGAGAAACATTAAAATTCTTTCCCTAACCTCTGCTCTTTCTTCTTCTTTAAGAGCTTTTTGTAAGTTTTTCTTTTCTTCTAAGTCTAGGAAATCTTTGGCTGGCATAAGTAGGATTTTTCTCAAGTTACTATTTCTATTTTAGGTGGTTTAAGTGCGTTTTAGCTTAGTTCTTGGACTTATGAGGTTTAAAGTTGCTGGTTTGAGGTTGGGGAGATTTTATCAGTGAACAGTAAACAGTGAACTGAAAACTCGCATCTGATAACTGGTAACTGATAACTGATTACTGAAAATGCTGACTGCTAGAATAACTGATCGCTAGACCGTTTGTAGGGGAAAACCTAAAGCTTCTCGTTGCTGTAAATACAATTGAGCAACCTGTCGAGCTAAATTGCGAATTCTGCCGATATAACGGGTTCTTTCAGCTACAGCAATCACACCTCTAGCATCGAGTAAATTAAAAGTATGGGAACATTTAAGAACATAATCTAGACTGGGAATCACCAGAGAGCGATCGATTAATTGTTTAGCTTCCTGTTCATATAAACTGAATAAACTAAACAATAACTCAGGATTAGAAGCCTCAAAATTGTAGGTACATTGTTCGATTTCATTTTGCAGGAAAATATCACCGTAGAGGATATTTTCATTCCATTGAATTTTATTAATTGCCTCTACATCTTGCAGATACATGGCCAATCTTTCTAAACCGTAGGTAATTTCGATCGCCACGGGACGACAATCGATACCCCCACACTGTTGAAAGTAGGTAAACTGGGTGATCTCCATACCATCTAACCACACTTCCCAACCCACACCCCAAGCGCCGAGGGTGGGAGATTCCCAGTTATCTTCCACGAAGCGAATATCGTGATCTTCTGGGTTAATTCCTAACACCCGCAGGGAGTCTAAATAGATATCCTGAATATTATCGGGAGAGGGTTTAATTAGGACTTGATATTGATAGTAATGCTGAAAACGATTGGGATTTTCGCCATAACGGCCATCCGTAGGACGACGACAGGGTTCCACATAGGCAACAGCCCAAGGTTCCGGACCAATTGCCCTTAAAAAAGTGTGGGGACTCATGGTTCCTGCACCTTTTTCGGTATCATAGGGTTGAGCAACTAAACAACCGCGATCAGACCAAAATTCATTTAATTTAGCGATAACAGCTTGGAAAGTTAAAGACATGGGGAAAAAGTAAAAAAGCAGATTAGGGGTTGGGGAAGTGGGGTGTAGGGTGTGGGGTGTAGGGTGTGGGTTGTAGGGAGATGGGAGGTTGGGGAGAAAAAAGCCGCCGACCGACTCCTGACAGTTAAAGTCACTGACTTACTTTTAACTGCAAGCGAAAGTGAACAGGGGTAGAAGATTGGGGGAGAATAACTAATTCATAAAATCCCTCTTCGGGTAATTGACCGGACCATTGCCGATCGCTAGACTTGTCTAAAAGGGTAATATTACCCGTGGGAGAGTAGAAAGATAGTAAAACTTCGCCTTCCGCCTCTAAATTTAAGTCTAACCGATTACTGGAACGCAATTTTATTGCATAGGCTTTTCCTTGCCCCTCGCTGAGAATTGCCTCGATAACTTCCTCTCCCCCGCGTCTAAACTTTCGAGCGCTTGGTAAGATAGGCCAGACTGTAAAGATTGTAACTGATTCCAGGCCAAGCCACTCCACAGTTGACCTAGACCGCTATCAAAATTTGGTCTTTCTGTCAATTCGGTAAATAGCTGAAAAAAGGCGGTATCAGTAAGTAAATTAAGGACTCTACTGCTTAAGCGTAACTGATTCACTTGTTCTCGCCATTTTTCTCGCTGTTGCTCGTCGTAGCTACCTAATGCTTCTCTAGTGCCAGAATCGAGACGTTCTAAGCGATCAAGGATTTCTGCTGCTAAAATGTCTCTTTGTTCCTGTTTCTGTTTTTCCTCTTTGATATCCCCATAGCGAAGGCTAAACAATTCATTGACGAGATTTTTAAAAAACTGACCATCAATTCCCAACTCTAGACGGCGCTTTCTCATCTCGGCTTTCCGTTGCCATGCCGTATCTGTGGCAGAATTAAAGTTATTTTCCTCCGTGGCAAAAACGGGTTTAACGGTTTGGGGTTGATTGCTGTGTTTAACCCACTGTTTCCCGATTAACCAGCCTATTGCCGCCGATAATAACATCAAGAGGCAAAAAATAGCGATTCTGCCAGAACAGCCGAGAAAAATGGGCGATTTATTCCGAGAATTAGCGGCCATTGTCTCCTTAGACGATTGAGGGTTTTGATCTGTAAAGATGAGATTAACACAAATAATAGGCTAAGACGCATTTTAACCGCCTATCCTTAGATTAGCTGAATCTTCCCCAATCCCTTTACTGTTGCCCCTTGTCCCGTCTCAACAAGCAGTTTAAATACACGGGCAGCTTATTATTCATAGCAGATAACCATGACTACAACTCAACCCCTATCCCCTGGCCAAACCGCCCGAAAAGATGAGATAATCTTCCCAACGGGCGAATTTTGGAGTGATGAACCGCCATTGGAAAGTAATTTACATCTAACTCAGATTATTTTATTGATAAAATGCCTAGAATGGTTATGGCAAGATAGAGAAGATTACTTTGCAACCGGGAATTTAACCATCTACTACAGACCCAATCAGAAAAAATCAGAATACTTTAGAAGACCCGACTTTTTTGTAGTATTGGGAACAACTAGAAACCCAAACCGGAAAAGTTGGGTAGTATGGCAAGAAGAGGGAAAATATCCTGGCTCTTCTCGACTTTGTGTGATAATTTTTGCTTATGGAGTCGTGAAATGCTTATCGGGCAAGACTTTTAGGGCTATTTTGCGGATATTCTATCAGTATAGACCTCGTTTCCACACAGAAACCAGAAGAGCCATATCCTAATGTGATTATAGAAATCCTCTTTTGAAAGTACCGCTAAGACTGATAGGGAAGAAAAGAAAGAAATTTATCAAAATACATTTAGGACTCCTGATTATTTCTGGTTTGACCCCTATAGTTTAGAGTTTGAAGGATATACGTTAATTAGGGGAAAATATCAACCGATTGAACCCAATCAGCAAGGTTGGTTATGGAGTGAAGAATTGGGCTTATATTTAGGGATCTACGCCGATAAATTGCGTTATTTTAGTTCTAGGGGTCAGTTAATCCCAACACCTGAGGAAGCCGCTCTTCTGGAGAAACAGGCCAAAGAATCTGAACGTCAACAAAAAGAACTGGCTTTACAAAAAATTGAGCAATTAACGGCAAGATTAAGAGAATTAGGCATTAATCCCGATGAAACCTTGTAGGGGTGCAAGATGGTCAGTGGGATCTCTTGGGTTTGGTGGGTAAAATGTATTCTAAGATATAGTCTTGCGGGCAGTGAGTGGAAGGAACCACAGAGACACAGAGGACACAAAGACCGAATGAATTTTACTCCGAAAAAGTAGGGATAATTAATGAATTTTACTCCGAAAATGTAGGGACAATTCATGAATTGTCCCTACCAAGGGTTTCAGATTTTGCCAGTAGCTATCAAGTAAATCGAAGAATAAAGTAGGTGGGGTTAAACGATAGTGAAACCCGACATTTAAGTAATTGGGTTGGGTTTCGTCAAACAAATTCCTGTAAAATAGCTTCGATTTGTCCTTTTAGAGGAGGAATATCAGGTGAGATGCTCCCCATGTAATGGCTATCATCAATGACGAGCTTAATAAATTGAGAAAGTTAATGGGGGTGCATGAAAAAGGATTACCTCATTTATTATGGAAGAATAAAGAGGACTTAAAGGACGAGCAAAAACAACAACTAGAAGTTATCCTGAAAGAACATCCATGCTTAGGAATAGCCTGGGAAATGAAAGAAGAAATTAGACAAATTTATCAAAGTTGTAGAACGTTCAGAGGTGCTGAGAGAAAATTGGAAAAATGGATAAGAATAGGCGGGATATTATATCAAAGTAGTGCCATCATGATCCAGAAGCATTTGCCAGGTATTTGTAATTACTTTGAAAATCAGACAACCAACGGATTAATTGAGGGAATGAATGCCAAAATAAAGCTTATTAAAAGAATGAGTTATGGATTTACCAATTTTGAACATCTTCGACTTAAGCTGTTTGCTGGCTTTAATTCATAACAAAAATTAACACACGAAAACCAGAAGAGCCCTATGGTGAGAACCACAACGCTTGACAGGGGAATAGAGGTGAACTAGGGGGGCACTTTGTTCGGTGCTAGACTGATATTTCAGTAAGCCAGACAGGAGCCAGAAAAAGATATTTATCAGAAAAGTCATAATCAAGCTAGAGGTTTAAAGACTGATCGGGTTCCGATTATTTTTATTAATAAATATTTTACACAATTTATACCAGGTAAGCAAGAGAGCTACGCCACTACTACCGAATCATTACCTTTTTTTGATTATAACACCCCATTTCCTCAACCCCTAAACCATTATGGAAAAATTAACTAATCTCGATCGCATTGCTGAAGAAATTTTAGGTTTAATTCCAACAGAAACGGTTATCATTGCCGAATTTGACGGTGATAGTATTTATTATCGCGCGGGTGCGGGTAAAAACACTGGGGCAATTGTGGGCAAAAGGGGTGATATTGCCACGTCGGGATTGTGTACGGTGGTTTACCAGGGGAGTTGTCCGGTGGTGGTGGGACAAACTCTCGGAGATAATCGCATCCGTCAGGATATAGCGGTCGCTTTGGGGATAAAAACGGCTTTAGCTGTGCCAATTAGGGTTAATAATCGGTTATTTGGTGCAGTAATGCTGTTAAACCGTCTCGATGGTCAGGAATTGACCGATCGAGATAGTTTGTTAGTGGAGGAATATCTGAACTCGCTACTCAGAGATGAGGGATAGAAGCGGTTGGGCAATCCAGTTAAATGCTACCGCGATTTGATGGTTAAGGGTGGGCAGTCGGTAGAGATAGACTAAGCGACGGGTAAGATGGGCAAGGGGACCGGCTAATTCTAGTCCTAAACCGCTAATCGTAGCCTCATCGACTCCGAGGGTCAACATTTCGCCTAAAGGTTGATAACGGAAGGGTAAAGCCGGTTTATCGTGAAAACTCGCCCAAATATTCCAAGCGCAGTAGTCGGACTGTTGAAGGGCGACCTGAGCCGTGGCAGCATAGGGTTTATCCTCTTGATCGCGACTATCGGCCGCATCGCCGATCGCGTAGATGCTGGGGTTTTCGACAGTTTGTAAATATTGATTAACTTTTAGTAATTTGCGCTCATTATGTGCTAGGGGCAAATTAGCGAGCAGTGGAGAGGCGATCGGACTAACGGTCCAGAGAATTAGATCAACGGGGATATTGTCGATCTGTCCTTTGTAGTCAAGGGAGAGGCGATCAGCTTGGATGTCGGCGACGGTGGTTTCTAGGTCTAACCAAACTAGACGTTTTTCTAGGGCTTTTTTGGCGGTGTCGCGGTTAAATTGGGTTGAAGGGCCAAGTATATCGCTATTTCTTTCGATCAGACGAATTCTTCCCCTTTCTCCGAGGCGATCGGCCAGCTTACAGGCTAATTCTACGCCGCTATAACCGCCCCCGATAATGGCGACCCGAATTTTATCGCGATCGGATTGTTCTAGGGTTTTGAGTCGATCCTGAAGACGATAGGCATCCTCTAGACTACGAAAGGGGATAGCGTGGGTTTTGGCCCCGGGTAGGAATTCAAGGGAAGATTGACCACCGAGGGCGATCACGAGGCGGTCATAGCATATATCGTTTTGATTGTCAAGGGTTATTTTATGATTATTAACATTGATCGCCGTGACGGTTCCCTGTTGGAAGTTAACGGGGGTATTGGCGAGCAATTCGCTGAAAGGGGGAGCAATTTCCCAAGATTGTAGTTCTGAGGTGACTAATTCGTAGAGAAGGGGAGAAAATAAAAAGCGATCGCTTTTATCAATTAAGGTAATTTGGGGGGGGTGTTGATCGGTCCAAGGCAATTGACTCAAACGTAGAGCAGTATAGAGTCCACCAAAACCACCACCGAGAATACAAATTTTTGGGATTGAGTCAGTCATATCGATCGCTGAGGGTTTTGTTTCTTATTTTGACACTCCCTGCCATAAAATGGACGGGGAACCTTAAACCCAAATTTTTGGTAAAGCGAGGAAAGAAAAATGTTTTTATTTATCTACCCAACCAAATCGTCAGCAAAGCCATAATTGTAGCCAGAAAAAGGATATGATTCATCCAATCGTCGAAAGACCAATTTTTAAACATAATCACTATTAGCGTAGAAAACTTTTAAACCTACATCCAATCCTACACATTTTTTATTCGGTTCTAGCGGTTTTGCCTATTCCCGAATATTAACGCTTAGACAGAATTGGACATAATAAACATTTGAACGATTATTTTTCTGAAACTTAGGATAATCATTGTTTATCGACCTCAAACAACTATTTATAGGCTAACTTATACAGCAGAGATTGTCAAGATTTAAGTCGTGCTTCGCTGTTTTATATTGGTTGGAGTTTCATCTCGTTAAAAGCGAGGGTCTTCACCCCGACATTTGAGATAAAATTAAGATTAGAGCTTAGGAGCGAGGAAAAACCTAACCAGAAGAATTCTTAGGTGAATCCTAATTGAGATGGGAGTCTTTGGGAATAACATCCAAACCGAGGAGAACCTTTTGAGTATTGGACATATCGCCGATAATTCTTTGTAGGGGTGGGGGAAGTTGTTTGACTAAAGTAGGAGTTACGAGAATTTTATCCTGTTCCGCTAATTGCGGCTGTTCGAGAACATCAATTATTTCTACCGTATAAAGACCGGATAACTCCTCGCGACAGATACGAAAAATATTGGCGATCGCCCTCTGGGATTTACTTGAATCGCCCATAATGTAGAGTTTGAGAAGATATTGACTCATGATTGCGTGTTATTGAACAGTTTAATGTTGCTGAGACCGATATAGTATTTACGATAGAAAGAGACGAGATAACCCATCAATTCCAAGACCATGAGACGACCTTCGCTAACGTAGGCCTGCGCTTTGGCCAGGGTGACATCCTGATTTTTTTGGCGTAGGGTGGTGGTATGAATATCCACCACATCGCGAGGACTAGCTTTTAAGAATCCTAGCTTATCGGCCAAGCTTCGCAGTCGTTCCGATAGATTATGTTCGACTTTGTATGCTTGTTCTTCTAAAGCTAAATCTAATAACTCTCCGTAATTTTCGACTAATTCTTGAAAAATATCGGGGATACTCTGCCTGATTGCCTCAGAACCGAACATTTTCGCCGTGATGCTAGTTTGTCCTCCCTTGATTAACTGTTCCAGTTCGCGAAATTCATCTTCCTGTTGTTGATGTTTAAGATTGAGGATATATTGCTGACGCTCGATCGCCACACGAATTTGATAGACTAAAAGACTACTATCGATATTATTTAACTGAATATAACCGTCAGCACCTAGTTGAAAGGCTTTAACGACTAATTTCTCATCATTGCTAGTAGTTTGAACCACTATCGGTATATCAGAGGCTAATTCTCTGGTTTTGACTAGAATATTTAAACCGGGGGGGACAGAGATTTCCAAGCTTAAGAGGATGATATCAAATTTCTCCCCTGCCAGTTTTTCGGCAGTTTCCTCTAGATCCTGAGCTTGGGTGAGGGTAAAAGTCAACCCCCCGGCCAAGGAACATTGGGGGGCCTTTAACAGCAATCTCTGGATTAATTTAACAGTTGTCGGCTCATCCTCTATCAATAAAATCCTACAGAGATCCCTAGTCATTGTGAATTGATCGCTAAAATTATCTTTTTTTTCCCTACTTTCATAGTACGCCCATCTTTGGGAAACGCAAGGACAAAATCACCATCTAGCACCCGCTATCTCGAAGTCTTATATAGACTAAGCTGAAATCACAGGCACTCAAAGCGGTTAACCTACGAGCAAAAAGACTATTGTGAAGCATCACTTAAAAATTGACGATCAAGTTTACTGCCATTGAGCGTGAATGCGTGGATGGAGTAAACGCTCGACTGGTTGACCGTTTTTTAAATGTTCCTCGACAATCTGATTGACATCCTCTGGTTTAACACGACAGTACCAAGTTTCTTCAGGAATAATCCTCACCGTGGGGCTAGTGCTACACTGTCCTTGACAACCACTGGTCATAACGATGACATCTTCTGGGAGAGCTGCCGTTTGCCAAGCTAAAAGAAGCTCGGACGCACCCTGTACCAAACAGGAAGAATGCTGACAGACCATCACAAATCGCTTTTGGGGATAAGACATATTACCTAAAAAGTTGCAAAATTAGATAGTTCCCTGGGTATATTCTTGGGAGAGGCTTTGGGGAAGCATAGTTTTATTTTGCCCCGAATCCCCGATACTGGCAACACAAAAAAAAGGGGCTGAAAATTAACCATCAATCTTTAAAATAGAGTTCAGAGAAAAATTGGCTCTTCTGGTTTCTGTGTGGAAACGAGGTCTATACCGATAGTTTCTTCCGCAAAATAGTCCTAAAAGTTTTGCCCAATAAGCACTTCAGGGTTCCATAAGCAAAAATTATCACACAAAGTCGAGAAGAGCCAAAAATTTAGTCAATCAAGAGAGTAAAAGTGGCATTCGCTAGTCATTGGGTCATGTTAGGTTTATTACTGGGTTTTGCCGTCGCCCATAGCGGATTAGCCAGTTTACGAATGCGGGGAGAAGCTATCATCGGTGCGCGACTGTATCGGGTATTATTTGCCCTTGTGAGTATCCCTCTAGCCGTGATTTTAGTAGTTTATTTCTTCAATCATCGTTATGATGGTTTGCTTCTCTGGCAAGTACAGGGAGTAACCGGAGTTAAAACCCTAGTTTGGGTACTTTCGGCCATTTCTTTTTTCTTTCTCTATCCTGCCACCTTTAACCTGCTGGAGATCGCCGCTATCCAAAAACCCCAGGTTCATCTCTACGAAACCGGCATCCTGCGCGTTACCCGTCATCCCCAGATGGTAGGACAGGTGATCTGGTGTATTGCTCACACCCTCTGGTTAGGGACAAGCTTTACCCTATTAACTTCCCTGGGTTTAATTGCTCATCATCTTTTTGCCGTTTGGCATGGCGATCGCCGCTTAGAAGACCGTTACGGAGAGGCATTTTTAAAGATCAAAGAACGCACCTCGGTGGTCCCCTTTTTAGCGATTATCGATGGTCGGCAAAGCCTAAAATGGCAAGAATTCCTTCGTCCTGCCTATCTAGGAGTAACAGGGTTTATTCTACTCCTCTGGTGGGGGCATCCTTGGCTAATGCAAGCAACAAGTAAAATTTATTGGTGATTTTGCTCCCAACCCCTTTCTTATTGATCCCGACTGGTGTAAGATGGTTTCTATATCAAAATTAAGTTTTCATAAAATCGGTTTAGACATGATGCTATCTGTCAACGAAAAGAGCTTCCCTAAGCTAGTTTTAGAGTCTTCTCGTCCGGTCCTCGTGTATTTTTGGGCTCCTTGGTGTGGTTTGTGTCGTTTAATCCAACCCACCCTCTTTTCTTGGCAAAATGACTGTCAAGATGCGATTCAATTAGTCGGTGTCAATGCCGATGATAATTTTAAATTGGCTAATAGTTTTCGTCTGCGTAGTCTGCCTACTTTAATTCTCTTCGATCAAGGTGTTCCGGTTCACCGTCTGGAGGAAATTCACAGTCGCGAGGAATTACAACAAACCCTGCGACTAATAGTCAAAAATCAAATCCTGCGTTCAGCTTAAGTAGCTGGTTATAATTAAATTGAAGATATATTTTGGGTTCGATCCCCCCTGCCCCCCTTAATCCCCCCTTAATAAGGGGGGTGTCTGACAACTTTTAACACCTGCCTGCTTAAGGGAAAGCTATCTTTTCTGATGGGACTGGCAGAGATAATATAATAGGACAAAAAGTAGATAATCCCAATTGCTAAAACTCCCATAGTTCCCCCAGTTCAAAAAATTAGGAGGCTTGCAAAAAATGCCGATTGGTGTGGCTGAATTTGTCGAAAACCAGGAAAATCGCTGTCCTGTGGTACTACTACTAGATACCTCTGGTTCAATGCAGGGAGAACCGATTAAGGCTCTCAATGATGGCATCAAAACCTTTCAGGAGGACGTGATGCGGGATATGCAAGCGACGTTGAGCGTAGAAACCGCCATTGTTACCTTTGGTAATGGTGGGGTTAAAACCGTGCAAGATTTTGTCGGAATTGACCAATTTACGCCACCTACTTTAACCGCAGGAGACTTAACTCCCATGGGAGAAGCGATTGAATTGGCCTTAGATTTAGTCGAAGATCGTAAAGCGATTTATAGAAATCATGGTATCCAATATTATCGCCCCTGGATATTTTTAATTACTGATGGTGCGCCTACGGATCAATGGAATCTGGCGGCGCAACGGGTAAAACAAGCAGAAGCAGAAAATCGGGTTTTATTTTTTTCTGTAGGTGTTCAGGGTGCTGATATGGAGAAGCTCAAACAGATTTCTAATAATCCCCCTGTGTTACTCAATGGTTTAGATTTTCGGGATTTATTTCAGTGGTTAAGTAACTCAATGAAACGAGTTTCTGGTGGTAAAATTGGAGAGGCGATCGATTTACCACCCGTGAATTGGGGACAAATTACCACCTAGAGGACAGTTAATTATGTGGAGAACATTATGTCAGTCAGTGGTCGGTAGTTTTCACGTCCAAATGGGATTACCCTGTCAAGATTACGGTGCTTATAAATTATTGGGTCAGGATGTTTTGATTGGAGCCGTGGCTGATGGGGCCGGTAGTGCCAAATATTCGGATTTAGGGGCGAAAATAACAGTTAAAGCAGCGCTGCAATTTTTAGAGGAAAATTTCAAAAAAACAGCATTAGCTGCCACTGGAACTGAAGCGGAATTAAAGGAAATATTCCGGCAACTGTTGGCTTATGTTCAGCAAATTCTCCAAGAAGAAGCCGAAAAAGAAGAGTTAGACATTAATGATCTAGCGACAACTTTACTGGTTGTTTTGGTTACTTCAAAACGGTTAGCATCGATGCAGATAGGAGACGGTTTTATTGTGTTCAAACCTCTGGGAGGAAATTATCAGTTATTGTTTCAGCCTGACAAGGGGGAATACATCAATGAAACCACTTTTGTTATTTCTAGTAATGCTTTGGAGGAGATGCAAATAAAAATTTTAACCGAGCCAGTTGCGTTTATTTGTGTGGCGACAGATGGAGTGGAAAAGGTATCGATCGATTATAAAAATTGGCAGCCTTTTCCGCCTTTTTTTCAGCCACTAGAAGAATATTTGCAACAGACAGAAACGCCATTGCAAGAAGACCTCAAAGAATTTTTAGAGCGGGAGGATTTAAGTAAGTTAACAACCGATGATAAAACCTTACTACTAGCTTTTTGTTTAGAAACCGGGTTTGTTTGACAAACCCGGTTTCTGGCTCTGGTTCAATCCAACCTATGATAAGACTATGGACTAAGTAAATTATGAAAATTGACGAATTACTCAAAAACAAACGAGAAAAAATTATTGCTATTGCGGCTAAACACGGCGCAAATAACGTGCGAATTTTTGGTTCTGTTGCACGGGGAGAAGCTGACGAAAAAAGCGATATTGATTTATTAATTGATTATTGTAGCGAACGTCGGAGTCCCTGGTTTCCCTTGCCGTTAATCCGAGAACTTGAAGCCTTGTTAGGCTGCAAAGTTGATATTGTTACCGAACAGGGACTTAAAGATAGAATCAGAGAGCGGGTACTTAAAGAAGCAATACCACTATGAGAGATGATAGCGAACGCTTGCGGGATATTTTAGAAGCAATTGAGCGTTTAGAAAAGTATGCTCGACAGGGAAAAACCCTGTTTGAACAACAAGAATTAATTCAAACTTGGATTGTCTATCATTTACAAATTATTGGTGAAGCAGCTAGAGCAACTTCTCAAGAATTTAAAGCAAGATATCCCGAAGTTCCTTGGCGAGATGCCAGCGATCTAAGAAACTTAACTATTCATGAATATTTTCGTATCAATCTAGAGATTATTTGGGATATTGTTAAAAATGACATTCCTCCTCTAAAAGGACAAATCGAAGCTATTTTACAGGAATTGATTTGACGAAACCCAACTCAATTATTAAAAAATGTTGGGTTTCACTATCGTTCAACCCAACCTACGATGGGACTAAGGCACTACCTTGGAAGCTAATATTAACGAATCTACCTCAAACAATGAAGTACGAATGGGATCAAGACAAGAGCGACGCTAACTTAGAGAAGCACGGACTGAGTTTTGAGGATGCACCGCTAGTTTTTGGTGGTAAATGTGTTACCTTCGAGGATAGCCGTTTCGTTTATGGTGAGATAAGATATATTACGCTTGGCAAATTGAAAGGTCGAGTTGTCTTAATCGTCCATACCCCTCGCTCTAATAAAACTCGTATAATCTCAATGAGAAAGGCAAACAATCGTGAGCAAAAAATCTATCAAAAGCGACTTGAAGAGAATTGATGCGATGACGGATGAGAATATCGATTATTCTGATATTCCGCCATTAGGTGATGAATTCTTTACCCAAGAAACAGTATCTTTTTCGACATCAAAGCAGCAATTAACCATCCAACTAGATCAAGATATATTAGAATGGTTAAAAGCTCAAGGGAAAGGATATGAGACACAAATTAACTACATCTTGCGGGAAGTGATGGAACAGCAGCAGCAGTAAAAAACAATGAACCTGATTTGATTACATCTACCCCAAACAATCGTGAGCAAAAAATCTATCAAAAGTAATCTGTAGGTTGGGTTGAGGAACGAAACCCAACTTAATTATTAAAAAATGTTGGGTTTCACTATCGTTCAACCCAACCTACGATGGGACTGAACAGCATAAATACTCGGAGATTTTTTGATGTCTTTAACTTATCGCTGTCAACTACAAAATCGTCTGATTACCCTGACGCAAGAATTGGCCAACAGTGGCGAAGCGAAAGTATGGCACACTAACTTTAATGGGTACTTAGCGAAAATCTACCACAATCCCCATAATGAAAGTATCTGTAGGTTGGGTTGAGGAACGAAACCCAACTCAATTATTAAAAAATGTTGGGTTTCACTATTGTTCAACCCAACTACGATGGGACTGAACAGCATAAATACTCGGAGATTTTTTGATGTCTTTAACTTATCGCTGTCAACTACAGAATCGCTTGATTACCCTGACGCAAGAAATGGCCGACAGTGGCGAAGCGAAAGTATGGCACACTAACTTTAATGGGTACTTAGCGAAAATCTACCACAATCCCCATAATGAAAGGGTTGATAAATTACAGTTAATGGTGAGAAATCGGCCTGGGGATCCTAATGCTCATCTTAACCATATTTCCTTCGCTTGGCCCTATTCTATCTTAGAAGATAACCAGGGAAAAGTCGCTGGGTTTTTAATGCCAGAAGTGGTGGGTTCAGAAACATTATTAAAGCTTTGTACGCCCATAATGAGAAGAAAATACAAGTTAGAAACTAATTGGTATTTTCTTCATGTAGTAGCGCGGAATATAGCCGCTATTATCCAAGCAATTCACCTTAAAGGTTATGTTTTGGGAGACATCAAGCTAGAAAATATCTTGGTGAATAATCGGGCGTTGCCTACAATTATTGATACAGATTCATTTCAAGTATCAGATCCCTATAGCGGTAAAATATATCGGTGTTTAGTTGGCTCAGAAGGATTTACACCGGCGGAATTAATCGGAGTGAATCTAGCAGATGTAGATCAAACAGAAGTGCATGATCGCTTTCGATTAGGAGTTGTTATTTATTATCTATTATTTAGCGGGCCGCCGTTTCGGGGATTGTGGCAAGGAGGAGGGGATTCCCTGGAACAGTCGGAACTAATTCGACGGGGACTCTGGCCTTTTTCTGGGGATAAATTGCTTGTACCTAGTAATACAACAATCCCATTAAATATTTTACATCCCGACTTACACGCCTTATTTTTGCGCTGTTTTAATGAGGGACATAAATTCCCCCACAGACGACCGACGGCTAAGGAATGGTGCGATACTTTGGAAGTTGCATTAAATGAGGTTATACGCTGTGGCAAAGTTGATAATCATTACTACAGTCGCAGTTACGGAAAGTGTTATTGGTGTGAGCGATTTAGTGATTTAAATTTTGATATTTTTGCAAGCAAAAGTATCGCTACTGTGACATCTACACCGTCACCTAAAGTAGCTCCACCACCTCCCCCAATATCGATTAAATCATCTCCTTCACCTATACCTCCTCAAAGATGGTCGCGTCGTAAAGTCTTAATAAATTTGGGGTTATTTACAGTAGGGACAGTCGCTAGTAATATTTTCGCTCAGTTGTTTCGTCAGAATCCTACTCCTTCTCCTTCACCTCGTCCTTCAAGTTCTCCATCTCCTCCTTCACCTCGTCCTTTAGCTCCTCCATTTACAGAAAACCTACCCAATGGAGTAACACTGGAAATGGTAGGCTTACTAGCAGGTCAATTTCTCATGGGATCTCCTGACAGTGATCCCGATGCTTCGGATTCTGAAAAGCCTCAACACCAAGTTAAAGTCAACAGTTTTGCGATTGGGAAATATCCGGTGACTCAGGCACAATATCAAGCAGTAATGGGAACAAATCCCTCTTATTTTAAAAATAATCCCCAAAATCCGGTAGAAAAGGTTAGTTGGAATGACGCTCAAGCCTTTTGTCAGAAATTGAGTCAAATAACCGGGAAAACCTATCGCCTCCCCACAGAAGCGGAATGGGAATATGCCTGTCGTGGGGGACAACCACTCGCTATTATTTCGGTGATGATGCTAATCAGTTAGGAGATTATGCTTGGTATGACGGAAATTCTCAGTATAAAACTCATCCTGTGGGCCAGAAAAAGCCCAATGCTTGGGGACTCTATGACATGAGTGGCAATGTTTGGGAGTGGTGCGAGGACAATTGGCACGATAACTATATCGGAGCGCCAAAAGATGGATCGGCGTGGCTTATCAAGAATGATAATCGTTCTCAATCTCTTAAGTGTCTGCGCGGCGGTTCTTGGTACGACAGCCCTTATAGCTGTCGTTCTGCCAACCGCAACTGGGTCATCCCCGGCTTCGACATCAGCAACTACGGTTTTCGGGTTGCGTGTGTCTCCCCAGGACTTTAACCCTTTTTTACTTTTTCTCTTTTTCTCTTTTTCCCGCCTAGCGGCGGGTCGATTTTTTTGAAAAAATTGAGGTAGTGTTAAATTTTGTTAAGGACAATGAAAAATGAAACAGTTATCGGTTGTTAAAAAGCCGTGGGTTGGGTTGAGGAAGGAAACCCAACCCAATGATTTAAAAATGTTGGGTTTCACTATCGTTTGGCCTAACCTACGATCAGACTACGGACGAAAAAGTGAGCGCCGATCTCCTAGGGTGTGTTAATGTTGGTGTAGCCTACCAGCCGACTTTACATGGCGGGTTACTGTAACCTTAACGATCTTAAGTGTTTTGTCAAGGATAATTTGGGGGATTTTGCTCACCAATGAAACAAGCTATTACAGCGAAGGTTGTTAAAATAACCACCAACAAGGCCGAAAAAATCTTGTTAAATTCTGGTTTTAAGAAAAACAAGCTCAAGTTATCTTAAGCAAAATTACTAATTTTTGTCAACATTGGAAAATTCTTGAAATGTCTTTATTTGGTTCAGTATTAAGGGAAGACTTTCGAGTTGATAGTGATATTGATGTTCTTTATAAGTTTGCTCCCAATCATGGCTGGGATTTGTTTGATATTGTTCAGATGAAAGAAGAATTAGAGGAGATATTCGGACGCAAAGTTGACTTGGTTAATCAAGAGGGACTGAAAAACCCCTATCGTCGTTACGAAATTTTAAAAACTCATCAGCTAATTTATCGTCATGAACAGTCGTGAGGCTGGATATCTTTGGGATATGGTCGAAGCTATTACTAATATCCAAGAATTTATTCAAGATGTTTCTTTGGAAGAATATTCCAAGAGTCTTTTGTTACAAAGTGCTGTGGAAAGATAATTAGAAATTTTAGGAGAAGCAGCCCGTAGAATTCCTGAGACTTTTCAACAAAAACACACCAAAATTGATTGGAGGGGAATTATTGGCCTCAGAAATATTATTAGCCATCAGTACGATCAGGTTCAACCAGAAATTGTCTGGAATATTATTACAGTAAGACTTTCTCCTTTGCTAGAACAATTGCAGTCTCTATTGCCACCATTGCCCCAATGATAATAATTTAAAAAATTAAGTTAATGGCAGATTATGACTGCTATCCTTTCTGGGGAATCGATCAAATAGGTGAGATAGATTTCTCGGAATTACCCTTTAGCAGTGAACAGTAAACAATTATCGCTTAGAATGAATTGTAAAGGTTACGAAGCAGTAGTTTTTTTTGATGACGAGGCGGGTATCTTTCACGGTGAGGTGGCCAACGTCCGAGATGTTATCACTTTTCAGGGAGAGAGTGTAGCGGAATTGCAGCAAGCTTTTGCTGATTCAGTGGAAGATTACTTAGCTTTTTGTGCCGAGCGTGGGGAAAAGCCAGAAAAACCTTTTTCTGATAGTTTTCTGTCACAGCCACACCCGAAATTACACCAACAAATTTAGCAATAAGTAGGCTGGTTTGAGGAACGAAACCCAACCCAATTATTTAAAAGTGTTGGGTTTCACTATCGTTCAACCCAACCTAAGCTCTTTATTCTCTGAGATAAAATAAAGGTTGAATGATGCAATTCATCTGCCTAAAAACGTGCCATCACCTAAACTGCCTGATTCTGCTCAATCAGCCGTAGGTTAGGTTGTAGGTTGGGCGTGGTGGCGTGGTGCGTGGTAGATGGGAAATTGATGGGTAGGGGCGAAGCATTCGGATAAAAAATCTAGGATTTCAGCGATAGGTTATGCCCAAATGCTTCGCCCTTACAGTGATTTTCTGCAATTTGAGGAATAACTGTTGCAGAAGGCGTTTCCAAATTCATTGTCTTAATTATGATTGAGGAAAAGGGAGAATAATATAGCGAATAACTGTTCCTATTAAAGCTGTTCCCAAGATGCCGATTAACGTCCAAATCTGGGCTTTCTGAGAGCCTTTTAATTCTTTTGTATCTTCTTTTACTCCTT
Source organism: Microcystis panniformis FACHB-1757 (assembly GCF_001264245.1). NCBI lineage: Bacteria > Bacillati > Cyanobacteriota > Cyanophyceae > Chroococcales > Microcystaceae > Microcystis > Microcystis panniformis. The sequence goes on along the minus strand of NZ_CP011339.1, from coordinate 2,297,431 downwards.
CAATATCTTTTTCTAAACTATCGACTTTTTCCTCTAATCTCGCCTGTACTATTTTAATATCCATAACATCTTTTTGCAGATTATCTAACTTCTGATTAATTGAACCTAAAATTTCCTTGAGGTCTTGTTCAATACTAACTGACATCTGATGATTCTCCTAATAATGATAGTTATCAGTATTATTGTCTATCTTGTCTCAAGTGCTTGCCAAACATTGCGCCTCATTTTCCCCTGCTGCCTTCTCTAATTGTTGCCCTCCCCCTCCCATTATCTCCACTAATTTATGAGCCGATAATTCCTGATTAAGCCAATCCTTTCTCAGCCAACCATTGAGGATTATATAAACGAGATTGATAACGGGACCCACCATCACAAAGAACAGTAACTATGGTGTGGCCCGGTCCCATTTGTTTAGCCAAAGCCACGGCAGCACCGACATTAATACCCACAGAACCCCCCATAAATAAACCATCTTTTTGTAATAGTTGATAAACAACTTTGATGGCAGTGGGATCATCAATTTGAATGGCATCATCTATGGGTGCGCCTTCCATATTAGCGGTAATACGACTATTACCAATCCCTTCGGTAATTGAACTACCTTCCAGGGTAATTGTCCCAGTTTTCACATAACTATATAAACCGCTACCCATCGGATCCGCCACCACACAACGCACCTGGGGATTTTGGTCTTTTAAAAACATCGCCACCCCCGCGTAGGTTCCCCCGGTTCCCGTGGCAGCCACCCAAGCATCAATTTTACCGTCGGTTTGTTCCCAGATTTCCCGGCCAGTGGTTTCGTAGTGAGCGCGACGATTAGCCAGATTATCGAATTGATTGGCCCAGATAGCATTTTCCATCTCACTGGCCAATCTCCCCGATAATTTAACGTAATTATTGGCATCCCGGTAGGGAACGGCGGGAACAGTACGCACTTCTGCACCCAATGTTCTCAATAGGTCGATTTTCTCTTGGGATTGGGTATCGGGAATGATAATCAGGCATTTATAACCTTTAGCATTGCAGATATGGGCCAAACCGATGCCAGTATTGCCGGCGGTTCCTTCGACGACGGTTCCCCCGGTTGGAGAGTACCGGCTTTTTCCGCTTCTTGGATAATATATAAAGCGGCCCGATCCTTGACCGAACCACCGGGGTTAAGAAATTCGGCCTTACCGAGAATCTCGCAGCCAGTTTCCTCGCTAAAACTATTGAGACGAATTAGGGGAGTATTACCCACCGCATCGACGAAACCATGTTTAATATCCATAATCTGTTATTTTTCGTGCTGTTCCTAGGCTGAGACGATTTTTTGTACTAAGGGATGACGCACCACATCGGCGATAGGTAAGAAAAAGCGATCCCTTCTACTGATTTTAGGATTTTTTGAGCGGCAATTAACCCCGATTCCTGTGGTTGCGGTAAATCGGTTTGGGTGACATCTCCGGTTACTACCATGCGCGAACCGAATCCCAAGGAAGTTAAGATCATTAATGCGATCGCACTTTCTCCACTGGGGAATTGAATCGTTGGCCAATTTCTACCACTTTAGCAAAATTGTTGTCTTTGCTGGAAATATTGATTAAATTGGAAGTTTTTAGCTGTTATTAGTTACTTAACCTAATATAGTGGTGGCGTTCTGTAAGGAGTCCCGCCGTGACTAACAATTCCCTCGATCCTTTAACTATTGGCAATACGATTAATACTGCCTTCCGTCTTTATCGTGATCGCTTCTCAACTTATGTATTCTTTGCTGTCCGCGCCGGCTTGTGGTCGCTTCTTCCCTTAGTTTTGCAATTAATTCTCAGTCAATTACTTTATCAAACAATTACCCCCGAAGAAGGCAGCGATATCGGTTTACGTTTATTTCTTTTCCCAGTACAAATTTTCTCGGCCGCTAAGTATCTTTTCAATAATGCGGTTATCTCACGATTAGCTTTTCAAGACATCATTTATCAGCCAGAAACTGCCGGACAAGCGGAAAAAAAAGTTAAGCCGAAAATGTGGCGCTTATGGTGGATGCAGGTTTTGATCGGTTTGTTGGGAGCGGCAATAATCTTGCCGATAACGCTGTCTCTGGTGCTAGTCAGTTTTATCCCCATCCTTGGTGTATTGCTTATTTTACTGGCTTCTTTCTGTCTTGCTTTTTTCTTCCTTTGGTTATCTGCTCGCATTTGCATTGCCGAATTGCCCTTAGTAATTGAAGATAATTTAGGCAGTTGGCAAGCAATCAAGAGAGGTTGGCATTTAACTAAAAACTCGGCTTGGAGAATTGTAGGAGTGATATTTATTGCCAGTTTATTAATTATTCCAGTTTATCTTCTGTCACGGGCTTTGGCTTCAATTCCCTTTTGGTTCAATTCTTCGGAGGACTGGCAAACGCTCGCAGAAAATCCTCTTTTTTTCCAACAAATGGCGATGTTTTCCTATGGTCTGATTACTGTTTTTGTACTTCTGAGTACTTTATTAGTTCCTTTTTGGCAATCTCTCAAAAGTGTGATCTATAATCATCTTTTAGACCAGAAAAAAAATGATGGGGGAGAATACTAATAACTGAGCAGCTGTTGATGTAAACTAAGACGCATTTAAACCGCTTATTCTTAGATTAGTTGAACTTCCCCCAATCCCTTTACTGTTGCCTCTTGTCTCGTCTCAACAAGCAATTTATCCTAAATCCGTTGAGTAACCCACAGAAAAAGGGTTTCTCGGAGAAACCCTTTTTCTACTCATGCAAGAAAAAGGGTTACAAAGTCCTCCCAGCACCGCAGACTACCCGAAAACCGTATTTGTTGCTGCGGTAGTCGCGGCGGAAGTTGAAGATGCGAATCGCGGAACGGCAGTCATTAGGATAGTTGCCCCAGGAACCGCCCCGCAGAGCTTTATATGCCTGATTTTGCTGTTTTTTGCTCTTTTTTATCTCCTCATAGTTTTCGCGCCAATCATCTTGACACCACTCCCAGACATTTCCGTGCATATCATATAAACCAAAGTCGTTGGCGTAGAATTGCCCAACAGGGGTGGTTTTTTGGAGATTGCCATTATAGTTGGCTAAATCTGGGGTAAGAATTTCCCCAAAGTGATAGGGGGGGTAGGTTTCTCCTTTGTCGAGATTTAAGGGTTTGGTTTGCGCTCGACAAGCGTACTCCCACTCAGCTTCCGTTGGGAGCCTATATTTTCTTTTACTTAATTTAGATAGCCTTTGGCAAAATTCGACGGCATCTAACCAAGATACATTTTCAACGGGGTTTGTGCTGCCTTTAAACTCCGATGGCTCTGGTTTTAAATCTTGCTCTACTTTTAAATCTTCCCTTTGGGCAATATATAACCATTGAGCTTGGGTAATGGGATAAATACCCATCAAGAAGTTTTTCAGGGTAACGTTGTGTTGGGGCTTTTCACTTGTATTACCACTTTCTTGTTCTGAAGAACCCATTGTAAAGGTTCCCGATGGTATTTTGACTAATTCTATTTCTAGGTCATCGGTGAGTTTTTCTCTATAGATTAAAAGACGTTTTTGGGTCTTTTGGATGATTATTGTAGGCATAAGTAGGGTTTGTTGAATAAATGTGAAATATAGACGAGGTAAGGGTTTTAGTGTTCTGTATCGGCCCGCGTCCTGTAGGGGCGAAGCATTCGGGTAATAACCTATCGGTGAAACCGTAGATTTTCTATCCGAATGCTTCGCCCGTACTTTTTCAGCAAGCCCTAAGTAAGTAATTATAATTAAATTAAAAATTGATTTTAGGTTTGATCCCCCCTACCCCCCTTGATAAGGGGGGTTTGATCCCCCCTGCCCCCCTTGATAAGGGGGGTGCCGATAGGCGGGGGGATCTGAAAGTTTTTAATACCTACCGACTTAGTTATGAAAATGGAAGAAACTCTTGATGGGAAAAATATTAAAATAGGGCGAGAGAATCGGGAATTTCTATTGCTAAAGCTAATACTTCTCTTTCTCCTTTTCCTAAATCAGTGACAGGGAATCAGTCAAGTAAGTTAGTCTGATAGAGGTATTGAATCGGTGATGTATCGGCAATGACGTTAGGCATTAGCCAGATCCTCGATTAATTCTGCTTCCTTGAGTCGGAAGGTATCAACTCCATAGTCTGCAAGTTTAGAGAGAAAAACAACTCGCGGAATACCTGCTAAGTTAGCAGCAGTGCCAGAGGAAAGTTTTCCCAATTCATAAAGTTTAATGGCAGCAAGCAGAGAAATTTCCTGTCCTAGTTGTTCTGGGGTGAGATGTAAAGCGAGAGCGGTTTCATCGGGTAGGGAAAGAGTGATTTGGTACATGATGAATCCTAGGGTTTTTCTTAATTAAAGGGCAGATCCCCCCGCCTATCGGCACCCCCCTTAATAAGGGGGGCAGGGGCAGGGGGGATCAAACCCCCCTTATCAAGGGGGGCAGGGGGGATCAAACCCCCCTTATCAAGGGGGGATCAAGGGGGGATCAAACCCCCCTTATCAAGGGGGGATCAAGGGGGGATCAAAACCCCCTTATCAAGGGGGATCAAGGGGGGATCAAACCCCCCTTATCAAGGGGGGATCAAGGGGGGATCAAAACCCCCTTATCAAGGGGGGATTAAGGAGGGATCAAACCCCCCTTATCAAGGGGGGATTAAGGGGGATCAAGGGGGGATCAAGGGGGGCAGGAGGGATCAAAACCCGTCTTCAATTTAATTATAACCAGCTACTGATCAGCCAACCTCATCTAGTACATTTGTTCAAAAAAAATCGAAAAGAGAAAAAGGGTAAAAAGGAAAAAAAGAGAAAAAGGGCTACAAAGTCCTCCCAGCACCGCACACCACCCGAAAACCGTAGCTGCGGTTGCTGACGCGGCGGCTGCTGCCGAAGCGGTAAGCGGAACGGCAGCCATACGGATCGTAGTACCAAGAACCGCCCCGCAGAGCTTTTTTTGCCTGATTTTGCTGTTTTTTGCTCTTTTCTTGCCAAGCACTACCATCCCTAGGTGCGCCTTGATAATTTTCCCAGAAGTCATCCTGACACCACTCCCAGACATTGCCGTGCATATCATACAAACCAAAACCATTGGGGGGAAATTGCCCCACTGGGGTGGTTTGCTGGCGATATTCTCCTGCTGGTTCCTTAGCAAAGCGTTTCCTAGCATCGTAGTTAGCTAAATTTGAGGTGAGGGTTGCTCCGAAGTGGAAGGGGGTGGTGGTTCCGGCACGACAAGCATACTCCCATTCCGCCTCACTGGGCAGCCGATACTGTTTCTTGGTCATTTTAGAGAGCCTTTGGCAAAATTCTACAGCATCTAACCAAGATACATTTTCAACGGGGTTTGTGCTGCCTTTAAAATATGATGGCTCTGGGTTTAAATCTCGCTCTACTTTTAAATCTTTCCTTTGGGCAATATATAACCATTGAGCTTGGGTAATCGGAGTTTGACTTAGGTAAAACGGAGCGATTTTTACTAAATGTCTGGGGGATTCTCCTTTGAACCAATCCCTATTGTATTTTTCCACTAGCCGCGCTATTTCCTCCGCTTCGGTTCCCATCCAAAACTCCCCCGAAGGAATATAGAGCATTTTTAAGCTGGGGGGATTTTCTTCAAAGTAGAAGGCTCTCACGGGTTCTTTGGCGGTAATTTGTCCCGTCTCATCCACAAAGACGGTTTCAGACTTGAACAGGGTTAGGTTAAATTTCTGGGTGATGATTTCTTCTTCTGTGTTATCCAAGACTTCCCTAAACTGGACTGGGATTGTCTCGGCGGTTATTTCTTCGCTTGCCAAAATTTTAAGCTGCTCAGGGGTTAAACGAAGACGCTGATACAGTTCCCCATCTTCTACGCTGAAATCCTTAAGTCTATGCTTGAGCAGTTGAAACAATATTTCCTCTCCTCCCGTAAGCTCTTTTACCTTAGCTATGGTTACGGTTTTATATTTCCTCAGCCACTTTTCCTCAACCGGTGGGGGTGGAGGTGAGTCAACCATAGATTGCAGCTTTTGGCTAATTTCTTGGTACTTTGCTTCCCCTAGCTTTTGGAAAACCTTAGCAGACACCTTGGCAAAGGCGCGGACTAGATTAGCTGCTTCTTTGCCGAGGAGAACTTGGGGATTGGTAAGAATAAGACCAAAAAAGGTGGTGGTACTCAGGTTAAGTTTTTGGGCGATGTATTCCGAGAGGACAAAAATTACCTCTAAGGCGCGGCTATTCCCTAGTTCAGTGAGCAGAAGCTCTCTGTCCTCATCATCAAATTCAAAATCTAGGCTGTTGGGGGGAGTGTGAAAGTTAAATTTACCTCCTTTGTCCCACTTCACTGGTTCCCCTCCTAGATAGACTTTGAGAAAACCGCTAAGGATGACTTCTGCTATGTTTAGGGGGTTAGAGGCGCTTAAAAGTTGGCTTTGGATAAGACGGATGATGGGAAGATTTACCGGGGCTGCGGCTAATTTTTTCAGTAATTCCCAAGCTAGAGGTGAGGCGGTACTAGCGAATAGTTCTAGAGCTTGCTTCCTAGACATCTCCGGAGAAATAGTTGCGGGTATTTCTCTGTTTTGGGGGGATTTTTCTAGTAGTACCCCCGCACAGGTGGCGTTGCTGTCACCACTGACAACGAGCGCCCAAGCTTTTAAGGATGAAGGGGTTAGGGAGATGGTGGGTAGGGGAAAGTAGGTTTTTTGGATTGTTTCTCTGAGAATATGTTGATTTTCCTCTTCCTTCTCAATTTGTAGCAGCAGGGGGATAGAGGTAAATCTCCAGTTTTGTGAAGGTTTCCGGGGGGTTTGGTTGACTAGGGAGACGAACCAACCTCGACTAAGGGCGGTTCTTTCCCACATTGCTTCCGGGAAGGGAGAAAGCAGGGTGACGATTTGGTGTTTTCCCCAGTCCTGAAGAGCTTGGTTATAGCGTCCTTGATACCAGTCTGGGGAAGTACAATCGCTGTAGAAGAGGATAAGTCTTTCGCCGCGAGGATGGATGAGATCTTTTGGGTGAATTGAGCAAGTATCGTTAGAGTAGGTGCGGATGGCTAAATTTTGCCTGTCTTCGTCCCATCCGATGCGGTAGAGTTTGACATCCCGAAAGGCCCCGATTTGTTCTAGCCAATCGCGGATTTCCCCGGCCATTTCTTTCCAAAAGACCATGGAGGCCCATTCTTCAATCAGTAAAACCACCTCTAGGGAACGGACTTTTTTGGCTTGGTAAACGGGTATTAGGGCTAAACTGCCATCTTTCTTGCCGATGCTATACTCGGCCGATTTCTGTACGGTGCTGTTTAGGTTTATTTGTCTTTGGGTGGCTGAGTCTATCTTTTGGATGAGGGGACGCACTGCTCGCCCTAATTTTAGGGTTTCTCGCCAGAATTTGGCATCGGGGATGCTAATGGGTAGGGTATCTGCGCCTATCTTCTCAGGCTGTTTTTGTGCTTCTGTCTCGCGTATTAAGGGAACTTCATCGGATGGGGCTGCTGGCTCTTGGGTTTCGTTTTTACTCTCCCGGGGGGGGTTTTTAGCGGTCGGGGTTTCTTCCTTTTCTTCCCTAGGCTCTGTAGGGGTTTGGGGTTTTCCTTCCTCTTCTTGGGTGAGAACATACCACCATAAACTATCAGCTATCTGGTAACTGTCTAGGTCCCATCCCCTGCCCTTGACAAAGGTGATAAATTTATCAATCAGTTCTGGTGTGGGAAGGGTTTGGGTCATGTATTGCCTGTGTCGGTGAGATAGGTAAATAGTAGGTCGGTAAGGGACTTTAATTCTGCACCTGTGGGTTTATTTTCGCCCATGCTCAAAAAGACGGCGTTTAAAAGCTGGTCTGTTGCTAGTTCCCCTTTTTCTCGTTTTTTAACATATTCTGCGATCGCTGCTTCTATTTTTTTACTTTCGGGACTGGCTTCTTTATAATCAAAATGGCTTTTTACTATCTTTTTTAGTTCCTCTGGGGTGGGGTCGGGAATTTCTAAGAGCAGACATCTACGTTTAAAGGGTAGGGGAAAATCCCTCTCGCCGTTGCTCGTCATAATCACTATGGGGAACTGTTGGCAGCTTACCTTACCTTGGGGGATGGATTCCCATTCACCGTTATGGGTTTGTACTGGTATTGGTTCGTTTTCGGTATCTTTAGCGAGTCGGGAAAGTTCGGTGATTTCAAATCTTCCCTCTTCAAAAAGGTTTAAGAGGTCGTTGGGTAGGTCGATGTCACTTTTATCTATCTCATCGATAAGCAGTACCCGGGGATAATTTCTCGGACAGAGGGCTGTCCCCAAGGGACCCAAGCGGATATACTGCCCTATGTCTTTTTTTTCTTCTAGTTGGTAATCTTGCAAACGTGCGATCGCGTCGTAGTAGTATAATCCCTCTTGTAGGGTGGTGCGGGTATTAATTGGCCAGACTAATACTTCTCCTAAGTCTAATTCGTAGGCGATTGCGTAGGCTAGGGAGGTTTTCCCTGTACCCGGTTTCCCTGTGACTAAAATAGGCCGGCGTAGGTGAATGGCTGCGTTTACGGTTTCGATGGTTTTAGGGTTAACTATGAGTTGTTTTCCCCGCTCCTCGGATTTGTTGGTGGCGAAGCTTCGCCAGGGTGGGATTTCTGGCCAAGTAATCTTATCCCTTGAGCCTTTTTCATGATTGCCTTGAAAGATTTTCCATGAACTCATAGTTAGTTAACCTAGGTGCTGAGATGTTAAGTAGTGGAAGGGGGGCATCCGATTAGGGTCTTCTAGAAGTAATGATAAATGATGCCCGAAATAGTCAGATTGGGATTCCTGTTTTTCAGGTGGATTTCTTGCCTTATGTATTAGTTTTGGCAGTTCGGTGATGGGTTGATTGCTAACTAGGGCATTAATTTCCTCTCTGTGAGTTGGCGATAAATTATAACGGCGTGACCAAAGGGCTAAAGGTATGCCTTCTGATGCTATTTCTATAAGCATTTCTTCATGACTTTGTTGACAATCACAAAGATTAATCCATAGGGTTAAATTTTCTTGTCGGCGGCAGTGATGTTTACAGTCATTATCTTGTATGTCTTCTACGATTATTGCTTCATTTTGTAATTTCTCCCATTTTTTTATCCATTTTTTGTATGGGTCAGAAGTTTTGTCTATACAAGACCTTGCTGAAAGACGACTATTAACAAAGTAATTTTCTTTTAGTTTAGTATTTGGTTTAAATTCACTTTTATACTCCCAAGATTCAAAATCACTAGATAATAGCTTTTCATCGGCGAAGAACTCAACGGACGTTATTTCTTCACTCCGTTCTCGACAGTCATTAATAATATGGGTTAAAGTATGGTTATGATCATACAGGGGTATATGCTTAATATCTTTGTTTTGAATGTTGTTAGGATTTAATCGCCAAAACCAAGCTCGTATTAGATGTTTTTCGATATTTTCAATAGTCGTAATATTCTTATACCGAATGTTTTTGCTACTGTCCACCTTTATAATTAAATAGGCTTCTAACCCTTCCTTCGGTAATTCAATCCGCTCCAATTGTGTGCTTGTTAATTGCTCATAATCAAGGTCACTAATATTTGTCTGCATTTTTAAATCATTGACCGTTTGCTCAAAAATTGATTGAATTAATGGATCATCAAGGCGTTGATCATAAGCTACGTTATGTAGTAAGCTAAACAAAAAACTTTCTTCATAATCTTTAATCTTCTCAATTAATTCCTTAAGGTTACTATTTTGTATTTTAGGATCATCAGATAAATAGGATTTGATTATAGCAGCAGTCATCGGTCTTTTTATCTTTAATTCATTATTTAACTTTTCAAAGATTTTAATCTTATTATTATTCTCTTCGTTCATCTTATTAATAATTTGCGATTTATTTTTTAAGTTAATATATTCTGTAATCAGTGGCACGAATTGGTTTTTCTGTATTTTTTCTCTATTTTCTCCTGTTACATGATTAAAGGCGTTGGTGATTTTCCCAAAAAAATTTGACATTTCTCTTCTCAAATGTCCTTCAGTGCAATTACAATTAGCTGAAGCTAAAATTTCTGAATACTTTAATCTTTCATAACATCCTTTAATACCTTTTAATTCTAATTCACTTAGAGTTAGGTTCTGTTTTCCCTCGCGCAACAATTCTAGGACATTATCCACAAACTCTTCCTTAGTCATAATTTAGACAGTTGTAGTGATAAGTAACTCAAAGCTAATCCTATCACACACAGGACTCCCAAGCAAGAGCTAATAAGTCTGTCTAGGCGTTAAAAATTGTCAGATGCCCCCCTTAATAAGGGGGGATTAAAGGGGGGACTAAGGGGGGATCGGCACCCCCCTTATCAAGGGGGGCAGGGGGGATCGAACCTAAAATCCATTTTTAATTTAATTATAACCAGCTACTTAAGTCTGTCTAGGCACTAGCAACGGTTTGTAACAAAAAGATCCTTGAGAAAGCTAAAAAGATCATTTTAGCCACTGAAAAGCACGCAAAAAGATCCTTGGAGATTTTAAAAAAGACGATCAAAATGCTACCTATTCCTCTATTTTGCAAGTTTATTATGAAAAAAAACAGAGGAATTAAGCCTATGTATTTATCAACTGATCAGATTAAATCACTAACCCAGAGGCTAAAAAATCGCTTGGGGTATGTACCCAAAGAAGCTTGGGTAATTAATCTCGCCATCGAGATAGAAATCTCTCCAAAGCCGTTTTTTAGTGATGGGCAATTAGTCCAGCACTACCGAGAAATTGAACAGCTGCACAGCTAATAAAACCGCCTGAATTTGGTTATTTAACCATTTTCAGGACAGTACAACTTATTTTCTACTGTCATGATACTCAAAAAAACCACCCCAACACAAGCATCGGCTTTAAGGGATAATCCACGCCTAGGGATGCTCCAAATCAGCGATAATCGTCTCGTACAAGCTTTCTTTGACTGGCTAACAGGCTACTACCTTGCTCCCCCTCTCTGGAAAAGCACGCCCTCCTTAGAATTACTCTATGGCATACTCCAGTATATAGGAGGATTAGCGATCGCTCTTAGCCACTGGCAATTAATCCCCCTAGGATGGGTGTTATCCGTAGCTGGAGCGGCTCAATTGCAGGAAATAGCCCACTTTTGCGCCCATAATGCTTTTTTCCCTCAATATCCCACTTATAACCATCTTTTAGGTTGTTTACTTACCTTAATTACCGGGAAAAAGCCCTTTCCATTGTTCAAAAAAGATCACCTATTAATTCACCACCCGCCGAAAAACCTAGCTACCATGAATGACAAGGGGAATACCCCCTACCTAGTAGAAGAGTTAGGTTTTGAATTTGGCCAAGAAGAGGCCTTCTATTGGCAAAATTTGGGCAAGTTATTACTCTCTCCCAAGTTTTACGGAGAAACCTTCCTTGCTCGTCTGACTAATCTTCTTAAAGCTCCCATTAACTACCAAATAGCTACCCTGATTGTGCTTTTCTTGGCCTCTGTTTGTGCGGGTTTAACCCATTCTTGTTTAATCTGCTTACTCTGGGCGCTATTTACCCAACTCGGAACCTATGCAGCCGCACTCTTGCAACAGCTACCGGAGCATAATTGGGCCTATGAAGCTGATGATAATGAGGGAGCTAAATCTCAGGTAATTGGTAAGTCTTTTGCCCTATATCTGGGTGCTTACCCCCCGCGCTCAGACCACTGGTTAGAGTGGTTAAAATGGTCCACGGAATTAGTGGGAGCAGTCTTTATTCGGCTAATCATCCTTCCAGTTAGCCTAGGGGCGCACTGTGTTCACCATGCTACACCAAACGATCACAACTGGGCTAATCAACTATACACCCTAAGAGCTTTTCAGACTGGCTCGGTGAAAGGATGGCAGCGTTATCAATTCCTTGAGGTTTGGGGATACCGAAACGCTTTAAACTACGTCTTTGTCGGTTTTAGTTTAAGGGGAAAAAGCTAAATTAAACTCGGTGTGCAACTATATTTTTAGTCTTGATTTACAACAAGGCTTTCAGAAATCAGCAGAGATTAAAGTATCCTCTGGAACCCTGATTCTGTCCTTTTTAGTTGCACATCGCAAACCTAATTCTATACTCTCTCGCAAGAGTACAAGAGCGACTATCTCAACAATCTGTTATTTTTCGTGCTGTTCGTAGGCTGAGACAATTTTTTGTACTAGGGGATGACGCACCACATCGGCCCGGGATAGGTAACAAAAAGCGATCCCTTCTACTGATTTGAGGATTTTTTGAGCGGCAATTAACCCCGATTCCTGTGGTTGCGGTAAATCGGTTTGAGTAACATCTCCAGTTACTACCATGCGCGAACCGAATCCCAAGCGAGTTAAGACCATTTTTAACTGTGCTGGGGTGGTATTTTGGGCCTCATCAACAATAACAAAAGCATTAGCTAGGGTTCGTCCCCGCATATAAGCTAAGGGAGCTATTTCGATTTTACCCCGTTCCATCAGGTCGGGAATTTTGGCCGCTTCGATAAATTCGTATAAAGCATCGTAGAGGGGACGCAAAAAAGGATCGACTTTTTGCTGTAAATCCCCCGGGAGAAAGCCTAATTTTTCCCCCGCTTCCACGGCCGGCCGGGTGAGGATAATCCGTTCTACTTTATCTTCTAATAAAGCTTGTACGGCCAAAACGGCGGCTAAAAAGGTTTTCCCCGTGCCGGCAGGTCCAATACAAAAGGTGATATCGTGACTTTGAATCGCTTGGATATATTGACGCTGACGGAAGGTTTTTGCCCGAATTAGCTCCCCGCGACGGGTACGAGCGAGAATATCCTGCTGTAGTTCTTTATACTCGCTAGAACGCCCCGTATCGAGGGCATGGATAGCGGTCATAATATCGGCTTCGGCGATTAACTTGGCCTCTTGCCATAAAATACTTAAGGAGCGTACAATCGCTGTGGCACGCTCCACGGGGGTCGGTTGCCCCCCAATCCGCAATTCCATCCCTCTGAGGACTAAATTCGCCCCAGTTTGCCTGGCTATCAATTTGAGGTTAGCTTCTTGATGACCCGCTAAAGCGATCGCACTTTCTGAACTGGGGAATTGAATCGTTTGCCAAGTTTCCGTCATGCTTGGGGCTAAATTATCCTTTGGCTGTTTCTACCACTTTAGCAAAAGCGACGGGATCGAGGACGGCTAATTGGGCCAACATTTTCCGATTGAGGAGGATATTAGCTTTCTTTAATTGTCCGGTCAGTTGGCTGTAACTGATGCCCTGTTGACGAGCCGCGGCGTTAATGCGGGTAATCCAAAGACGACGAAAATCGCGTTTACGTTTGCGACGGTCTCTATAGGCATTCCGCAAGGCCTTCATTACCTGTTGGTTAGCTGTACGGAATAGGCGCGAGTGAGAACCGCGAAAACCTTTGGCTAATTTGAGAACTTTTTTGCGTCGCTTGCGGGCGACATTCCCCCGTTTTACTCTAGACATGATAATCCTTTAGACGATTTTTCTGGAAAATTTACAAATAGGGCAACATTAAGCGCACTTCCTTCTCGTCGCGCTCGTCCACTAGGGTAATCTGGGACAAACGACGGCGCTTGCGTTCGGCACTTTTATGATCGAGTAGGTGATTTTTGAAGGCTTTGCGACGTTTGATTTTTTTGCCGCTTCCCGTGGCCTCGAATCGTTTGGCCGCCGCCTTTCGCGTTTTTAGCTTGGGCATAAACTCCGTTTTGTTAAATCGACACAATCACTAATACTATCACAAATAAAGGACTTTGGGCAAGGAGTGGCCAAAAGATTCCCAGCTTATCCTTACTTTGGCCAGGTCTGTGGGTAGGAATTAAATCAATCGGGAATTTTCCCCCTTCCTTTCGATCGAATCGCTAAGATCCAGATAAAGTCTCGCGTTAACACGCATCTGGAGAAGTTATGGCTAAAACCCTACTAGAACAATTACGGGAATTTACAGTGGTTGTTGCCGATACCGGCGATATCCAAGCGATCGAAGCTTTCACCCCCCAAGATACCACCACTAACCCCTCCCTGATCACGGCCGCGGCCCAAATGCCCCAATATCAGCCGATTGTCGATCAAACCCTGCAAGCGGCCAGAAAAGAATTAGGAGAGCAGGCCACTCCGGAAGATGTGGCCACACTAGCTTTTGATCGCCTAGCCATCGGTTTTGGTCTGCAAATCCTGCAAATCGTCCCTGGCCGCGTCTCCACCGAAGTGGATGCTCGTCTTTCCTACGATACCCAAGCTACCATCGACAAGGCCCGTTATCTCATTTCCCAGTATGAACAAGCGGGTATCTCTAGAGAAAGAGTCTTAATTAAAATTGCCTCGACTTGGGAAGGGATTAAAGCCGCAGAAGTCCTCGAAAAAGAAGGAATTCACTGTAATTTAACCCTATTATTCGGGTTCCATCAGGCGATCGCCTGTGCGGAAGCGGGAGTAACCTTAATTTCTCCCTTTGTCGGTCGGATTCTCGATTGGTATAAAAAAGAAACCGGTAAAGACTACGTTGGCGCTGAAGATCCCGGGGTCCAATCCGTTACCCAGATCTATAACTACTATAAAAAGTTTGGCTATAAAACCGAAGTTATGGGGGCAAGTTTCCGCAATATCGGCGAAATTTGCGAGTTAGCTGGTTGTGATCTTTTAACCATTTCCCCGAAACTTCTCGAACAATTGCAAGGGACAGAAGCCGATTTACCCCGTAAGCTCGATCCAGCACAGGCCGCAACCCTTGATATTGTCAAAATTGCCATGGATCACGCGACTTTTGAAAAAATGCACGCCGAAGATGCCATGGCTTCCGAAAAACTAGCGGAAGGTATTCAAGGTTTTACCAAAGCTTTAGAATTGTTGGAACAATTGCTGATTCAACGTTTAACCCAGTTGGAAGGTCAGTCAACCCTAGAACACGCCGCCGAAGATATTTTCCGAGTCTATGATCATGATGGGGATGGTTTCATCACCCGGGAAGAATGGGCGGGAACCGATGCGGTATTCGATGCGATCGATATTAACCATGATGGGAAAATTTCTCCCGATGAGATCGCTGTCGGTTTAGGTGCAGCCTTTCGTTTAGTGGAAGCTTGACTCTCCCCCGCTAAACCTAGCGGGGGATTCTTGGTTCATAGGCTCTTGACTAGATCAAACAGGTTTAACTGAACGACCCCCGCCAGACCGCCTCCGCAAGCGTTTTCTAACACGGTCAGTCCGACCGCGTTTTTTCCTCGGTTCTCGATTACCTTCGCTGATGCCGTATCTCTTGGTTCGATGTGGCCGCAAGAATCGCACCGGTGAACTCTTTCCGATAACGACTTTTTACCAGTAAATGCGCCACAATTGGGACACTCCTGTGAAGTTCCGTTTTTATCGACCTTAAGATAATATTTTCCCCGTTTCCAAACAACCAATGGTAAGTACCTAGGCAAAATTATTTACACATGACGATCATTGCCCCGTAAGGGTTTTAGCTCGATCGGGCAGGTAATTAATTTTGCATGACTACTTAGTATCTCGTTAATAAAACTACCAATGCCTGAATCCAGAGATTGTTTTCTAACGATCCCTCTAGACCAGGAAATGAAGTTAATATCTTCGACAAAGATATTATCAGCGAGATCGCAAAGGTAATGAGCTAGTTTAAAGTGCCAATCTCTACGAGTATTAGACACTTTCTCGTGTAATCTTGCTATCTTCTCTTGGAGTTTTAACCAACTGTTTGAGCCTTTGACTTTATGTTTCAAGCGTCTTTGTAAGTAGGGAGGCACAATTATTTGTAGGATGGGTTAGCGGTAGCGTAACCCATGCGGGCGTTGGGTTTCATACTTCAACCCAACCTACGTTCATCTTATATTTAATTCCACCCACCTACTTAGCAATTTAAGCTTACTCTGTACTTTCAACAAAAATCGAGGGGCTTTGATTAAATCTCCTCGTGAAGTAGCCACAAAACTCTCAATCCCCGCGTCAATTCCTAAACAGGTCTTCCCTACTGTCATATCGGGAACTAATTCCGTAGATTGGAAGGAAACCGAAACGTAAAATCCCGACGCTTTTTGGATAATTCGAGCTTGTTTAGGCTCAAACCCAGACGGGTACTTTCTGGATTTCCTAATCCGAATTTTTCCCAATTGTGGAAAATTTAAGTATTCGTCACCTAAGAAGTTTATTGTAGGGGGTCTAAGTGGGTTTTAGCCTAACTGCCCAATCAAACAACAATCTTAAGCTTGATCTCCTCAGTCGTCAACAGTGATACAATTGCCGTCATAGCTAGGGGTGTCTGGGATAATCAGGCTGAGAAAGACCCTTAGAACCTGAGACTGGGTAATTCCAGCGTAGGGAAGCTGTTTACAGAGGAAATAAAATTATGAGACAAGAATGGGTTGCCCCCCGGCGCGGACAAGCAAATGTATCGCAAATGCACTACGCCCGTCAGGGGATAATTACCGAAGAGATGACGTATGTGGCAAAACGGGAAAATCTCTCTCCCGAATTGATTCGCAGCGAAATCGCCCGAGGAAGACTGATTATTCCCGCTAATATCAATCACCTCAACCTCGAACCCATGGCGATCGGTATTGCTTCTAAGTGTAAAGTTAATGCTAATATCGGGGCTTCCCCTAACTCCTCGAATATTAACGAAGAACTGGAAAAATTACACCTAGCGGTCAAATACGGCGCGGATACGGTGATGGATCTTTCCACCGGTGGCGGTAATTTGGACGAAATTCGCACCGCGATTATCAATGCTTCTCCGGTCCCCATCGGTACTGTACCCATCTATCAAGCGGTGGAAAGCGTTCACGGCAATATTGAAAAACTCACCCCCGAAGATTTCCTCCACATTATCGAAAAACACGCCGGGCAAGGGGTAGATTACATGACGATTCATGCGGGAATCCTCATCGAACACCTGCCTTTAGTCAAAACCCGTCTGACCGGGATTGTCTCCCGGGGTGGTGGTATTATTGCTAAGTGGATGTTACACCACCATAAGCAAAATCCTCTCTACACCCATTTCGATGAAATTATCGAGATTTTCAAGCGTTATGACGTTTCTTTTAGTCTCGGTGACTCCCTACGTCCCGGTTGTACCCACGATGCTTCTGATGCGGCCCAATTAGCGGAATTGAAAACCCTCGGCCAACTGACGCGCCGCGCTTGGGAACACGATGTACAGGTGATGGTGGAAGGACCTGGCCATGTTCCCATGGATCAAATTGAATTTAATGTGAAAAAACAAATGGAGGAGTGTAGCGAAGCACCCTTCTATGTTCTTGGTCCCCTTGTCACTGATATTGCCCCAGGGTACGATCATATCACTTCGGCGATCGGGGCGGCTCTGGCGGGTTGGTACGGGACGGCGATGTTATGTTATGTCACTCCGAAAGAACATCTCGGTTTACCCAACGCTGAAGATGTGCGAAATGGCTTAATTGCCTACAAAATAGCGGCTCATGCGGCAGATATCGCCCGTCATCGTCCCGGGGCGCGTGATCGTGACGACGAACTCTCCATTGCTCGTTATAATTTCGATTGGAATCGTCAATTTCAGTTATCCTTGGATCCCGATCGCGCTAAGGAATACCACGATGAGACTTTACCCGCAGATATCTATAAGACTGCGGAGTTTTGTTCGATGTGTGGACCGAAATTCTGTCCTATGCAAACTAAGGTCGATGCCGATGCAATTACGGAATTAGAGAAGTTTCTCGCTAGTCAGAATCAAGACAATTTAACCCCAGTTTAAAGGGGAGTTATGGGAAGGGCTGATTTGATTTCAGCCCTATTCCTAGGATAAAAGTCAAAATTATGGGAATAGCCGTCATTTTTTTGACTAATTGACCCGTTTTTCTAGATATTGACCGATCATCAATTCTTGACCAGCGCGAGAGATAATAGTTTGTCGGGTGCGATATTGTTGACCGATGAGTTTAATTTCTTCTTCAAAGACAGAACCGGCGTATTCTGTTCTCAGACAGAGAGTAGAGGGGTTAGGAAAGGTATAAATGGCACTAACGGGTTTATCCGTCGCAAATCCCCGATCGCGATAGAGAATATTATCTAAAATACCGAATATGGTGGAACCGTTGGAGGGTTTTTTACTCTGGGGACGGAGATAATTACTTTGCCAAGTCACTTCCGTGCCACCTAATAAAGTTGTATCTTCCAGATTATGTAAACGGGCCAGTTGAATTAATGGTTCGCTGCCTTGGGGTAAATATTTAATCTCGATGGCGCTGATAACTTCTTGGGGTTCCGTTTCTTGGGTGAGGGTGTAATAACGTCTCTGGGATTGCCAGCGTCCTTCTGTCTGCTTAAAAAAGGCTAAAGCCAAAGTTTCTAGCGATAATTGGGCGGTTTGAATTAATGTCATAGAAATAAAACCTTTCCTGTTTTTTGGGAGAGCAGATTTGTTATCCTTTGTCAAGAGTTTGCCAGAGAATTGTTACACATCTTAATACAATTATAACCTTGCGGGGAAATTAAGTGGTAGGGGTGTTGAGGGAGATAATTGGGAAAAAGTCGCACAGATACAGCAGTTACAGGGAAAAAAGGGAATAAGATTGCTAAAACCTGCCAGCTTATCCTAGTTAGGGCTTGCTGAATAAATGTGAAATGTAGGCAAGGTAAGAGTTTTGTGGCTTTTCTCGCGGAACAGGTGCAAGATTTTGAGAGAATCGTCCTTCAAAACATTGCGTCTTCATCGGCCCGCGTCCTGTAGGGGCGAAGCATTCGGGCAATAACCTATCGGTGAAACCATAGATTTTCTATCCGAATGCTTCGCCCCTACTTTTTCAGCAAACCCTAGTTAATTCCATCTACCCTTATCTATCGATTAATTCTGTCAAATTGGCTACAGTCAGGCCGAGGTTCTTCCCCCAACCCCTTTTTTACTTTTTACTTTTCACCCGATCTACCCGGTCTTGGTATTGTTAAAAATATAGAACCTCCGAACAAGGTCTCAACTCCGTGCAGTTAAAACAAGTAATCATCGCTCACAAGGCCAACCATCCCCAAAGTAAAGCATGGGCGGAAAAATGCGCTAAACAGTTAGAAGCCCGTCAGTGTAAAGTTTTAATGGGACCCAGTGGCTTTAAAGATAATCCCTATCCAGTATTTTTAGCCTCAGCATCGGAAAAAATCGACCTTGCCATCGTTTTGGGGGGAGATGGAACCATTTTGGCCGCTGCTCGCTATTTAGCCCACGAAGACATTCCAATTTTAGCGGTGAATGTTGGCGGCCATCTGGGATTTTTAACGGAACCTTTGGAGATTTTCCAAGATACGGAGACGGTCTGGGAGCGTTTACAATCCGATCACTATGCGGTACAACAACGGATGATGTTAATGGCCAGAATCTATGAAGGGGATAAAAGAAACCCGCAGCCAGTGAGCGAGGCATTTTATGCCCTGAATGAGATGTGTGTGAAACCCGCTAGTATCGATAGGATGCCCACCTCAATCCTCGAAATCGAAGTGGACGGGGAAGTAGTAGATCAGTACCAAGGGGACGGTTTATTAGTGGCTACTCCCACGGGATCCACCTGTTACACCGCTTCCGCTAATGGTCCGATTATACACCCCGGCATGGAAGCGATCGCTGTCACCCCGATTTGTCCCTTGAGTCTCTCCAGTCGGCCGATTGTCATTCCCCCGGCATCTCTGGTTAGTATTTGGCCTCTGGGAGACTACGAATTAAATACTAAACTCTGGATGGATGGCGCTTTAGCTACTTCCATTTGGCCCGGGCAATGGGTGGGAGTTACTAAAGCCGAAAAATTCGCCCAATTTATTATCCTGCGGGAAAGTTATTCTTTTTATCAGACTCTACAGGAAAAATTGCAATGGGCCGGGGCAAGAATTCACTATGATGGCAATCGTCATAATTAGGGTTTGTTGAATAAATGTGAAATGTAGGCAAGGTAAGGGTTTTGTGGCTTTTCTGGCGAAACAGGTGCAAGATTTTGAGAGAATCGTGCTTCCAAACCTTGCGTCTTCATCGGCCCGCGTCCCGTAGGGGCGAAGCATTCGGGCAATAACCTATCGGTGAAACCGGAGATTTTCTATCCGAATGCTTCGCCCGTACTTTTTCAGCAGACCCTAATTAGAGTTTGCTGAAAAAAATTTTCTGGGGAAAGTGCCTGATGAGCTTGGTTTTCCCCAGGATAGGGACTACGATCAAGTTTTTAAATTCTCCCAAGTGGATTGATAGGTGTTGCCTAAATCTGCCTTGGGATGATTAAAAATCGAATAGAGAGCCAATTTGACTCGATCGATAATCAATAACCAGACTAGGGCATAGAGCCAGCTTTTTGCCACTCCCTCAAAACCGATCGGGGCGATCAGGATTCCGAACATTGAGATCAGCGAAGATATAATGACCGAGATGCCAGTAGCGATCGCTAGAGGTTTAGCAGGGGCCAAGGACCAAAACGCACCTTTTGCCCGCACCGAATAGAGAGTCATCATCCCTAAGAGAGCGATATTGAGGAAAATATAGGTTTGCACCTTGTCAGGAGTCATTCCCCATACCCGGCCCGCTAGATAGTACAGTAGGAAAGTGGCAATGACGTTGACCACTCCCAAAACCGAAGCGATGGTGAGAACTTTCGGCATATCCCAAGCTTGGGGTACTTTCGATATCTTGGCATTATCGTAGGCGATCGTCATGATCGCTCCATCGTTAAGAATTGCTAAGAAAACGATCATAATTGCCGTAATCGGGTAGGAATTAAAGAACAGAATCGCCAAAGTGGTAAAAACGAGAATCTGAATTGTGGCGATGATCCGGTAGAGAACATAACTGGTCATCCGCTCAAAAATCTGACGACTTAACCTAATTGCATCGACGATTACCGATAAACCGGGGGTAAGGAGAACTATATCGGCCGCCGCCCGGGCCGCATCCGTCGCCCCGGAAACCGCAATCCCCGCATCGGCTTTTTTCAGCGCCGGCGCATCGTTGACCCCATCTCCGGTCATACCGACAATGTGATTAGTTTTCTGCAAGACATCGACGATATGATATTTGTCCTCCGGGAACACTTGCCCGAAACCATCGGCGCCGAGAATCTGTTCATCGAAAATTTGGGTCTGAAACCCCGTCGTTCTACGACGGCTTTACTGTTAAATATGAGCATCGTTTACGAAATATATGCTAAAATGTGAGGTATGGAAAAAGCCTACTCGTTTCGATTTTACCCCACACCAACACAAGAGTCGCTATTGCGGCGCACATTGGGCTGTGTAAGATTAGTTTACAATAAAGCTCTCCACGAACGAACACAAGCTTGGTACGAAAAGCAAGAAAGAGTAGGCTACGCTCAAACTTCTTCAATGTTGACCGATTGGAAAAAGCAGGAAGAATTAGACTTTTTAAACGAAGTTAGCTGTGTACCTTTACAACAAGGGTTAAGACATTTACAAACAGCTTTTACTAATTTCTTTGCTGGTCGTACTAAGTATCCTAACTTTAAGAAAAAACATCAGGGAGGAAGTGCCGAATTTACCAAATCTGCTTTTAAATTTCAAGACAGACAAATCTATTTAGCCAAATGCACAGAACCTTTACCTATTCGATGGTCAAGACAAATACCAGACGGATGTGAACCAAGCACAGTAACAGTCAGATTACATCCGTCTGGACGTTGGCATATTTCAATTAGATTTGATGACCCAACGATTAAGCCTTTACCAGTAACAGATAAAGCCATTGGAATTGACTTAGGAATTAGTAGCCTCGTGATTACCAGCGATGGCGACAAAGTGTCTAATCCCAAGCATTTTAAAAAGCATTATCGGAGACTGCGAAAGGCACAAAAAAATCTTTCTAGAAAACAGAAAGGCTCAAATAATCGAGAAAAAGCAAGAATCAAAGTAGCAAGGATTCACGCTCAAATCACCGATAGTAGAAAAGACCATTTACATAAGCTAACCACTCAATTAGTTCGTGAAAACCAAACGATTGTGGTTGAGAATTTAGCCGTTAAGAATCTGGTCAAAAACCCGAAATTATCTCAGGCAATATCTGATGTAAGCTGGGGAGAAATAACTCGACAATTAGCCTATAAATGCCGTTGGTATGGGAGAAACTACATCGAAATAGATAGATGGTTTCCTAGCTCTAAAAGATGTAGTAATTGCGGGTATATTGCTGAAAAAATGCCGTTAAATATTCGAGAATGGGACTGTCCAGACTGTGGGACTCACCATGACCGAGATATTAACGCTAGTAAAAATATTTTGGCCGCAGGGCTTGCGGTGTCAGTCTGTAGAGCGACCATAAGACCAGAACAGAGTAAATCTGTTAAGGCAGGTGCGAAAAATCCTTCGGGAAAGAAGCAGAAACCTAAATCGTGAGGTTTGGGAATCACCGTCCGTTCACGGCGGTGAGGATGTCAACGAGGGTTCCTAGCTGATTGGGGGGGACTTCCCGAAAAATTTTGGCATCGAGGATATTGTTACCTAAACCCAATTGTCGGGCGGTTTCCTTAGCGATTAACACCTGATCCCCCGTGATCATCTTGACGGGAACCCCTAATTTTAGGGCGGTTTGTAGGGTTAATTGGGAATCAACCCGTGGTGGATCGAATAGGGAAATAATGCCCAAGAATTGCCATTGACCTTGGGGGTTGGTTTTTGCCACTCCTAGGGCGCGATAGCCTTTTTTGGCGTAATCTTCGATGATTTGATTCACCGTCCCTTCGATTTCCTCTTTATTGTAGGCTAGATCGAGCATTACCTGCGGTGCGCCCTTACTGGTTTTAAAAGTCTCACCATCGGCGGTGGTAATATCGGCTTCGGTGCGTTTAGCGACGGGATCGAAGGGGGTAAAGTGGGTGACTTGATAGCGATCGAGTACCGTGGCATCTTTTAAACCGGCGAGAATAGTTTTATCGATCGGATCGTCATCGCTAGTTTGGGAAGCGAGGGAAGCGGTGAGAATTAGATCGTCGGCGCTGATCCCCGGCAGGGTGTAGGGATCGCCTAAACTAAGCTGATTAAGGGTGAGAGTGCCGGTTTTATCGGAACAGAGCATATTCATGCCCGCTAGTTCCTCGATCGCCGCCAAGCGTGTCACCACGGCGTTTTTATCCGCTAGTGCCTTTGCCCCTACCGACATACTGACGGAGAGAACTGTGGGCAAGGCGACGGGAACAGAAGCAATGGTGAGAACGAGACAGAATTTCAGCAAGCGGATCACTTCTACGCCCTGTTTATCGACAATACCGTTATAAAGACGGTAAACAACGATAATAGCGATTAAAATCAGGGCAATGACGATGAGAAAGTCACCGATTTTGAGGACTGATTTCTGGAAATGGCTGACGTTTTCGGTACTGGCTACCAGTTTAGCGGTACGACCGAAAAAGGTATTACTGCCGGTCCCGTTAACTATGGCCTCAGCTTGACCTTTTTTCACCACTGAACCTGAGTACACTTGTTCGCCAGAACTGCGATCCACGGGTAAGGATTCCCCCGTTAGGGCAGCTTGGTCGATTTTGACGGGATCCCCCGGCAGCAGTCGGGCATCGGCCGGCAGCACATCGCCGATCTTGATCCGGATCACGTCTCCGGGTACTAATTCCCTAGCGGGGACGGAAACAAATTTGCCGTCTCTTTTGGCATCGGCATTGAGGGCGAGTTGCGCTTTCAAGGCAGCCACCGCATCCCCGGCGGTTTTTTCCTCGAAGTAGCCGATCAAACCGTTAGCCACCAGTAGAATGGCGATAATCACGAAGTCCACCCAATCACCGACGATAGCGGAAAAAATTACCGCCGCTTCAATCATCCAGGAAAAGGGATTCCAAAAGTAGGAAAGGAATTTGATCAGGGGGCTGACTTTTTTCTCGGCAATCTCGTTATAACCGTCGCTATTGAGGCGATTTTTTGCTTCACTGGTGGTGAGACCATCGGGAGATGTTTTCAGTTGGATCATTAAATCTCGCATGGAGATTTTTGAGAGATCGTTGGTCGGTTTATCGGTAGTATTGGTCATCTCTGGTTAATTTTTCAGCAATATACAGTAATTGCTCGGCTTTTTCAACGCTTTCATTCTAGGGCAACTTTTGCAAATGATCTCTAGTTTTATAATTTTCTCAGGTCAGTTCGGGTTAAGTAGGGAGGCACAATTATTTGTAGGATGGGTTAGCGGTAGCGTAAACTATGCGGGCGTTGGGTTTCATGCTTCAACCCAACCTACGTTCATTTTATATTTAATTCCACCCACCCACTTAGGCACTCATACAAGAGGCACTCATACAAGAGGCAAAGGGCAAAAGGCAAAAGGCAAGGGGCAAGAGGGGGAATAAATAATCAGTCTTTAATAACCAGATTTAGTATTACCGGTTCTTCGGTTTGTGTTATGCAATGGACGGGGGTTATAAGGGATGGAACCTTTATATAGAAAGGCATTTAGCGATTTTTGTCAATTGTTTTTGCTCTAGAGCGAACTAATCAATTAAATCTCTTACCAGATAAAGATTTAGTCGATTTATGCCCCCCTATCGAACCATACCAAGTAACGAAGAACCGTATTACCTAAGCAAAAAAAGGAAGAAATTAGCACTAATTTCTTCCTTTTATATAAAGGCTGCTAAATTTTGTCAATTTTTTGACAAAATTGCCACTTTATGGTAATGATTTGGGTCATTTTTGTCCCGTAAATTTTAAATTTCATCCCATCCAGTTAAGCCAGAAGACATAACGTAACTGGTCACGGTTGCTTCAAAAAAGTTCGCTTTGGTGTGGCCTTCTTTTTTGGTATCGGAGAAGCGTTCCAGATGGTTATAGGGACTTTTGTTATACTTTTCTTCCCTGTATAAAGGCTCAAGTCCGATCGCTTTCAGTCGAATATTAGCGAGGTATTTGGTGTACTGTTCGGTACTGTATTCGGTAATACCTAAAATGTCGTTGCCAACAATGTGATTTGTCCAGCGACATTCGTGTTTAACGGCCGTATCGAACATCTCATAAATCTGTTCAACGGAATGGGAAAAAGTTGCCATGGCTTCGGGAATAAGTTTCTGATACAAACGGACGTGACTTAATTCGTCCCGGTTGATCATTTTGAAAACGTCAGCACTACCGGACATTAGCTGTCGAGAAGCGAGATTATAGAAAAAGATGACGCAACTACCCATCCTTTCAGAGTGGGGCTAGAACATACCATTATCTTCTTGAACCTTTTATAGCGTATTTACCAAGAAGATACTCACCCTCTGTTCGTTGAACCTTCCCCTTTAAAATAGAGGCTTGGCTGCTGATTACCCATTGTTTTTAATAACTGCCTTACGGCTTTTATTAAATCCCTTAACTTTTTTCTGCTCTCGCTCCTTTACGCTTATCTTTTCAGACTTCGCTTTGGCATAAGGGCTTTAGGGCTTCCCAGCAATTTGGCGAGTTTTAACTAACACCTCACGATGCTAGTGGGCTACCTCATTATTTAACCCGTTATAAAAATACAAACTCTCTAGCAAATAATCGGCAAGAAGAGCGATAAAATAGCTTTCAGTAGTTTGTTTATCGATATATTGCTGGTAGAGACTAGCAATAAATTCACAGCGATCTCTGAGAACTTTATCGGTGCGCCAAAAGTCATAAACTTCGCCTCGGCGATCCGAGGGAATAATTGTTTCAATTAAGTATTGATAACTTTGATTGTGCATGGCTTCTTGAGAAATTTGTTCCGCCATACAAAGACTAATTTCTGGCGCGGTGACGCTACCTTTTAGGTGGGGAATATTACAGGTTTGCACGGAATCAAGAAAAGTTAGATAGGATAAAATACCATCATAAGCATACCTTTCTTCGTCGGTAAGATGCCCGTATTCAGTCACGTCTTGAGTGATATCTAAGCGTTGCGGAATCCAGAAATTTTCCCGCATTTGTTGATATAAACCCACCGCCCAGGTGTAGCGGACATCGTTTAATTGCATCAGGTTGGTGGTGTTACCAAACCAGATCGAACGGTTTTCGATCGCATCATCTCCCGCAGGATTGAAGATCGGGGAAATGGGCATCGAATGGCAAGTATTAACTAAATGTAAGGACATGATTACTTGAATCTTATGGCACTTCTAGGTTATAGTAGGTTTTTGGTAAAAAGTCAAATGTTTTGATTAGGGATAAATTCAAAATCTAGGGCTTCTGCCAAAGTAAATGGGCAATTCTTCGGGAATTTCTCTAGGTTTATCCCTGTTTCAATAGCGGCTTTTTTTCTGGCTTTATTATAGCATTTTTTTAAATCTTCTTCTGTTAAAAAACTCTTAAGACTAGGGCTATTTTCTAAATCTTCTTCGATTCTCTCTCGATGCTCAAAAAGGGTTAATGCCCAGCTTCTGGTTTGTTTTTCTGGCTCTTGTAAGTATTTTAGTAAATGCCATAAAATCACAGTCAGATTGCTTTTTAATGCTTTCTGTTGATTGATAGACATAGATTTTATTTCGTCAATTAAATTTTCTAAATCTAAATCAGAAAACTGATTATTTTCCAGTAAATTAATGGTTTTCTCTAGCCAGAGATAGTAGTCTTTTTCGTATAAGTTCTTTTCCATAATTATCCCCATTATTTTGATATTTCAGGAAACCAATCCTCATTTAAAGCTTGTTCTATAGTGCAAATTGGAGCTAAACTGACCAAATTTTCAGCCATTCCCGATAATTCGATAAAAGAAATACGAGCTTCTTGAAAAGAGTTATCAAAAATTTCAATCAGATAAGGCTGTAAACTAGGACTATCGGCAATAATTCTTTTTATGGCACGACGGAAATTCCTGATTTCATTTTTCCATCCTCTTTGATTATATTCTAATTCCGATTGCCAGTAAACCAGTTTTAGCAAATGTTCTAATAAGCGAGTTAAATAACTTTCTAAACTTCGTTTCTCGCTTTTACCCATGCTGCTAATTTCTTCAATTAAATTCTCTAAATCTAAATCAGAAAACTGATGATTTTCTAGTAAAGATATGGTTTTCTCTAACCAGAGATAGTAATCTTTTTCGTATAAGTTCCTTTCCATAATTATCCCCATTATTTTGATATTTCAGGAAACCAATCTTCATTTAACGCCTGTTCTATAGTGCAAATTGGAGCTAAACTGACCAAATTTTCAGCCATTCCAGATAAATCCAGAAACAATTTACGGGCATTTTGATAACAGGACGAGAAAATTTCCGATAGATAGGGCTTTAAACTGGGACTGTCTTCAATAATTTGTTTAATTTGTAGGCGAAAGTTACGGATTTCATTTTTCCATCCTCTTTGATTATATTCTAATTCCGACTGCCAGTAAACCAGTTTTAGCAAATGTTCTAATAACCGAGTTAAATAACTCTTTAAGCTTTGTCGTTGACTTTTGCCCATGTCGCTAATCTCCTCGATGAGATTATCTAAATCCAAATCAGAAAACTGATGATTTTCTAGTAAAGATCTGGTTTCCTCTATCCAGAGATAGTAATCCTGTTCGTATAAATCACTCTTCATTGCTTAATCCTCTCCGAGAAACTCAGGAAACCAATTTTCATCTAAAATTTGGTCAATTGATCCAATAGGTGTAGCACTTAAAAGTCTTTTATCGATGCCAGAACCTTCGACGAATAGATGGCAAGCATCCTCATAACATTGCTCAAGAATCTCGGTGAGGTAAGATGCTAAGTTTGTATTATAAGTTCCATCCTTTTTGTTGCTAATAATTCTTTTTATTTGAATGCGAAAATTTAAAATCTCCCGTCGC
Organism: Microcystis panniformis FACHB-1757; assembly: GCF_001264245.1. NCBI lineage: Bacteria > Bacillati > Cyanobacteriota > Cyanophyceae > Chroococcales > Microcystaceae > Microcystis > Microcystis panniformis. The sequence goes on along the minus strand of NZ_CP011339.1, from coordinate 2,269,809 downwards.
CACTTGTTTTTATTGTAATCGCGCTTAGATTGCCAATAAGTTAATTTAAGTAAATGTTCCAAGAGTTTAGTTAGTAAACTCTCTAACTGCTGACGTTCTCTTCTGGACATATCTTTGATTTCTTCAATTAAATTTTCTAAATCCAACTCAGAAAACTGGCGATTTTCTAGTAAAGATATGGTTTTCTCTAACCAAAGATAGTAATCCTGTTCGTATAAGTTCGTTTCCATAGTCCCTCACCTTAGTTAACTATAATCCAACCAAATCATCAATTATTATTATCCTCATATTCAGGAAACCAATCATCATCCAAAGCTTGGGCAAGAGTGAGAATTTTTTCCCTGGGCAAAGTATTGATTTTTACTCCCATTTTTCTAGCTAGGATACGAAGGGCTGACTGATAACATTTATCAAAACTATTCTCTAGATAGGACTTTAAACTTGGATTATCATCAAGAACTTCCCATAAATCAATTCTAAAAATAGTAATTTCTCCTTGCCAGTGATTAGCATTATATTGGCTTTCCGATTGCCAATAAGCGAGTTGCAGCAAATGTTGGATTATTCTAGTCAATAAACTTGTTAAGGTATGTTTTTCCTTGATACCCATACTTTTAATCTCCTCGATGAGATTATCTAAATCTAAATCGGAAAATTGATGATTTTCTAGTAAAGATATGGTTTTCTCTATCCAGAGATAGTAATCCTGTTCGTATAAAGTCTTATCCATAGCTGTGATTAGGTGATCAATAAAACTCATTTTATCAGTCCTAATCTTTGATGTAAAAAAATTAAGGTGGGCATTGCCCACCGAAGTTAACCTTAATTAGCGCAACTAGAACAACTATCGTCAGACTCTCGAAAATTGTCCTTTTGTACGGTACGGATATAATAAATCGCTTTACACCCCAATTCCCAGGCCATAACTAGGGTATCAAAGATATCTTTGGCAGTGAGACAACGGTTGGGTTCTTCGGGGAAATAAACCCCTTCATTGAGGTTGAATAATAACTCCATAGAAATCCCCGTATCGATCCATTCTTGCATAGTAGCGATCGCTTTCACCACTTGCTGCTGTTCGAGATTTTTATTCTCTGGATAAAACCAGAAAGCTTCTTCAATAAAAGGTGGTGCGATGGGAACGGTTCCCTTTGCCCATTTATCGTAGAAAAAGCGACTATAAACCGGCAAAACACTGGCAGTACATCCCTGTACCAAACTAGAGGAAGTATTAGGAGCAATGGCGGTAATATGGGAATTACGGATGCCAAATCGTTGAATATCTTCGGCTAATTGTTGCCATCTTTGCGGTTGCACCGCGTTATTTAAAAACCATTCCACTGGTTTTGCTCCGATTAATTTACCTTGACTCCATTCGCTACCCAAGAAAGCTTGATAAGCACCGCGTTCTTTGGCTAATTCCATCGAGGAATAGGTACACCAATAGCCAATTTCTTCAAATAAATTACTAATTTCTGACAGGTTATTGTAGGATAATTTCCGTTTAGCTAACCAGTCAGCCAATCCCATCGCCCCTACCCCAATAGTGCGATATTTATCGTTGTGGTTTTTAGCATTATCAAAGGGAGGATTAGTGATATCGATGGTATTGTCGAGAATCCTGACAGCGATTTGACAATTAGACTCGATTTCTTCCCTGTCGATATTGGCTAAATTAAGGCTAACTAAATTACAGCAATGGGCAGTTTTATCGGGGGTGACATTGCTAAAAGATTCGGTGCATTGTCCTGTTAGAATGCCGTTAAACATTCCCAGATGACGCTTGGGTTCTGTAAAACAGTAGGTGTCATCTCGACGACAGGTTAACTCTACCGATTCAATGCGGATAAACTGAGTTGCCGAACGTTGGGGTTCTTTTAAAGTCCATTGTAAGCGATGGGTTTTAAGTCCCAATTGACCAAGTTGAAATAGTCCGACAGAATTAATCAGTAAACGATATTTTGGTTGACAGAGATATTCTTGATAATTTCCCTTTCCATTTGGCATCAATTTATAGCCACCGTCATCCATAAAAGTAACTTTGGAATCAACTCCTAAAGTCTGTAACATTAGGCGAATATCGAGCAAAAATTGCCGGTTAACAGCAGCAATCTGGAGAGACTCGTTAGAACCATTGCGGGCAACTGTTCCATCGGCATCAAGTAAACCAGCTAACCATTCTAAACGAGATTTAATTGTGTAACCATTGAGAGGAACTGTAAATTTACTGGGAATATCTAACGGGAGTTTACAGACGATCCGATCTTGTTTACTGTCATGATATACCCCTAGGGTATCGGTTTCTTTTCTCCAAAAAGTACCTTTTTCAATAGAGCCATTTCCCCGATATTTGTTACGAATAGCCAATAAGGGAAGTAACTCTTTTTTAACTCCGTATAGGTCAACTTCTGGCATTCCATTGTTTCCGTAACTCCCATCTCCAGAAAAGAATCCTGCGGTGTAGGCGTAGGGAAAGTCAAGATCATTTTCTGACTGGATGAGAGGCAGCTGGTATTTAATTAATTTATCTCCTTGTTTGAGGTCTTTTGCCTCCACAATTTCCACGGTTCCCTTGTAGTTTTTCTGAACGTAAAACTTATGGTAGTAAGTACATTCTAATGCCTCTCCGTTAGAGAAATTGACCTTTAATAAAGGCTGGTTTTCTCCAGTCTTTTTAACTAATACTTCTGACCACTCCAATCCATTCCAGACATTAACATATTCCCCCACCAAATCAGCGATTGCTATTTGTCCTCGGTCAGTGAGAATTTTTGTTTCTCCCGCGACGCATAAATTTACACCGGGGATGTAGCCATCGTGTTTATTAGGATTAGCGCGATTAATGGTATCTTTGAAAGCAATGTAGGGCATTCCTGTTTCTACTTGGGAACGCATGATACTTTTAAATAAGTCCCGGGCATTGATTTTTTTATAGAGGAGAATCTCTTGATCTAAATTAGCTTCTACTAAACGATAGGCCTCTTCAAATTCTTCCCCCCATAGTTCCGCTAATTCTATACCTAATTTATTGCGAACTTCGTAGGGATCTACTAATGTCCACTCGGCTTTAGTTATCACCCGACGCATAAATTCATCGGTGATAACTAATTGGGGAAAAACATCATAAGCTTTGCGTCTTTGATCACCGTTTTCTGTCTGCATTTCCAGAAATTCTGGCACATCTAAATGCCAGATGTCAACACCGATAGTTACTGCCCCGGCTCGTCTTCCCCCCTGATTTACTGCAATAGCTGTATCGTTGAGTAATTTAATCCAAGGAATAATCCCCCCGGAAGCATTAGCTTTCCCCATTACCCAGCTACCAGTGGCACGGATTCTACTCATATTCACCCCGACACCGCCACCATTTTTGGAGATGCGGGCAGCATTAGTAATCTCGCCGAAAATGCTTTCTAAACTGTCGTCAATGGAAAGTATAAAACAACTGGTTAGGGAACCTTTAGGTGTGCGTAAATTGGCTAAAATTGGGGTGGCAAGAGAGATTTTTCTTTGAGCAATCCCTTGATAAAATTTCTTCGCCCAGTGGAGTCTATTAGCCGGTTCTTCCACAGTGGCAAGCAGTAGGGAACAGGTTAATAATGCCTCTTGGGGTAACTCATTTTTGAGTAAATAACGGCTAGTGATTAACAATGCCCCTGCGTAATCATAATCGATGTCCCAATCGGGATTAATCCAAGAACCGGCTTCTTTTAATTCTGCTTCGGAATAGATGAGAATCCTTTCGTCGTACAGCCGATTTTTAACTTGAGTTTTGACAGTTTTCTCGTAATTTCCGTACTGATAACCCCGGACTACTAAGGTATCTTTCCACAGACTCCAAATATGCAATCTTCCCGCCACATAGCGCCAATCCGGTTCCTCGGGACTACACATTTCTAGGGCGCAATTAATTAAATTATCCTGTATTTCCCTGGTGGTAATCCCATCCCGCAGGCGCGTGGTTAAACCCGCTTCTAAGGCGATTGAATTGACTTTTTTGCCTTCACAAGCCCACTCTACCACGTCGCGAATTTTGCCGATATTTAAGCTTGTGGTGGAACCATCGCGCCGAATCACTCTAATTCCATGGCTGCCCATATTAGCTAAAGGGGTAGAACGAAAGGGTATTACTTCGTTATTTTTGTGAATGGAGACGGTAGTAGTCAAGGGCTTTGATTGCATAATTAGGAAATTGCGGCGTTAAAAAATTTGACAAATTAATCTATTTGTACTAGAGTATTCTATCAGATTTTCTGGGAAAACACAACATCTAGCGTGTTAAATAATCTTATCACTCTATATATGGTATAGCCAGGATTATTTTGTTCCCTAAAAACAGTGTTTTGGCTGACATTTTCTGGAAAAAATTCTTGATTTTCCTGAAAAATGTAGTTCTTTTGTATGCTTGACAAAAAGCTTTTTCTTTGGTAGGAAAAACAGATTGACAAAATATTTTTGATCCGATTCTGCTTGACTGCTGAGGAGGTTGTGGTCAGACTTTAGCCAATGGCTGATAGCTTATGGGTATAGTTTTGTTCTTAAGTATACTTTGCACGGCTGCAACTTGCATTTTTTACTCAAGGACAATAATATAGTTTAAGAGCCATAATTAGAAGCAAAGCACTCATTAAAAACATGATTAACCTAGAATTCACGGAAGAAGAAAAGAACTCACTGTATTATGAAAGATTTCATCATCCCCATCCCCGGGTTCAACTGAAGATGGAAGTTCTCTGGTTAAAAAGCCAAAAGATACCGCACCAAAAAATTTGTCAGTTAGCAGGAATCTCGCCAAATACCTTATTAACCTATCTTCGAGATTATCAAGAGGGCGGAATAGAAAAATTAAAAGAAATCAACTTCTATCGCCCTAAAAGTGAATTAGAGTTTCAAAAAGAAACCCTCAAAAAATACTTCGAGAAAAATCCACCAGCCACAATAAATGAAGCTGTATATAGGATAGAAGAATTGACGGGAATAAAACGAAGTCCTACCCAAGTGAGAAAATTTTTAAAATCAATGGGAATGAAATGTTTAAAAGTAGGTTCTCTTCCTTCTAAAGCTGACCCAGATGAACAAGAGGACTACAAAGAAAAAAAGCTAGAACCCAGACTAAATGAGGCAAAAGAAGGAAAAAGGGCTGTTTTTTTTGTTGATGCCGCTCACTTCGTCATGGGAGCATTTCTCGGTTTTGTTTGGTGTTTTGAGAGACTTTTTGTTAAGTCACCGAGCGGGCGTAAACGCTTCAATGTTTTAGGAGCATTAAATGCAATAACTCATGAAGTTATTCTGGTAACATATGAAACTTATATTACGGCAACTCAAGTCTGTGAACTCCGGTCAAAAATAGCTGCTTTAGGACTAATGATTCCCATCACTCTAGTCTTAGATAATGCCCGCTATCAAAAATGTAAAATTGTTGAAGAATTGGCTCTTTCTTTGTCAATAGAGCTGCTCTATCTGCCGTCTTATTCACCTAATCTAAATTTAATTGAAAGGCTGTGGAAATTGGTCAAAAAGAAATGTTTATATGGTAAATATTATGAAAACTTTTCTGACTTTTCTTCAGCCATTTATGAATGTTTGAATGATGCCCATCTGAAACATAAAAAAGAACTGGATTCCTTGCTGACTCTACGATTTCAGAAGTTTAATAAATCTCAGATTATGAACGTCTAAAGTCTACATAAGTAGAAAGGCACAATGGTGGTGATGGTGGTGATTCGGTAGTAGTAATGGCGGCTTAATCCGGCTCTTCGTTACTTGTTATGGTTCGATAGGGGGGCATAAATCGACTAAATCCTTATCTGGCAAAAGATTTAATTGATTAGTTCGCTCTAGATCGAAAACAATTGACAAAAATCAGCAAATGTCTTTCTCTATAAGGGTTTTATCCCTTATAACTCCTGTCCATTGCATAACACAAACCGAAGAACCAGTTAACGCACCTTTTGAGTGGAATACTAGAAACCCTTCTGCGGTAATTATGGCCAAATTGAGGGGGTGTTTAACTGATGGAAGTAGGATAGAGGAGGGTGCGGAACCGCAGGAAGCGGTATGATTAATAAGTACCTAGGCAAAATTATTTACACATGACGATCATTGCCCCGTAAGGGTTTTAGCTCGATCGGGCAGGTAATTAATTTTGCATGACTACTTAGTTAGTCCAGGAATTTTTAGAGAGAATGAAGACCTTAGAAGAAACTATTGCACAGGCTATGGATTGCCAAGATAAGTCAATCTTACCTTTTCTTCCATATATTTTACAGGACTTCTGGGAAATAGGCTCTTCTGCAAATTCTATTCTTAAAATTGTCAAAGCACATACAAATAATTATTCTGAATTAAATGTACTAGATCTAGGCTGCGGCAAAGGTGCAGTCTCGATAAAATTGTCAATTGAACTGGATTGCTACTGCCTCGGAATCGATGCAATACCAGAATTTATTGAAATCGCTAATAAAAAAGCTAGAGAAGAAGCAATTACTTCAAGGTGTAAATTTATTTCAGGAGACGCACGAGAAATAATCAAGACATTAAACCAATTTAATCTAATTATCCTCGGCTCGATCGGTCCTGTATTTGGAAATTATTTTCAAACTATGACTATCTTAAAAAAAAATCTGACAAAAGATGGTCTAATTATCTTGGATGATGGATATTTTGAAGATGATCAACCCTATAAGCATGAATTTATAATCAAAAAAAGTATGCTGTTAAAACAAATCGAGAAAGCTGGCATGAAATTAATAAAAGAATATACAGAAACTGAAATAAATCAAAATGATGAGTATGAAATGCAGTTTAATTATCTTAAGCAAAGATGCCAAGAATTAGCGGTACAATATCCAGACAAAAAATATTTATTTGATCATTATATTGAAAAACAAAGAGCCGAGTATAACAATCTAGAAAATATAATTACTTGTGCAACAATGGTAATTCAAAATAAATAATTTTGGACTAACATCGCCTTCAGTCTGACCCCGCATCATCAGTTGATTGCGATGCCGAAGGCACTGCCAAAAACTCGATGACCGGTTCGAGAAGGCTGGACTCGGCTAAAGTAGGATGGAGGTTCTGAATCGTTTGTATTCTTTCAGGTTAACCCCCCCCTTCTTTTCTGATACCGATGAGGTTAATTATCATCGGTCAAGCGTCAAAACATCTAGGCTTTGCCTTGATCCCAGTAATGTAAACTTTGATTATAGAGAAAGACTTCTAGCTCCGATCCGATGTTACATTAATAATTGAAGCTAAAAAAAAAGGTTCTTCCTTACTTGGTATGGTTCGATAGGGTGGCATAACGACGATAACAGCGATCGACCTGAACGCTCATATTTCCTAGAGTAGAGAACAAGGGAGTTAGGCAATTGCAACTAAGGTTCAATGCTTCTCCAACCAGTCCCAAGTAGTGGGGGGAAATACCTGAGAATCGATAAACTGATCGCTGTTTGCGGGTGATGCTAGGCGTTGGACAAAAGCGAGATTATAGAAGGGATTATGGAAACTTGGACGCGATCAATTGACATCGAGGAGATAGCAAAACGCCATGGGTCTCCTCTCTACATACTGAACGTCGGTCAGCTTCGTCGGAACCTGTCCCACTTTGTGGAGCTTGTCGGCAGTCCATCTCAGGTTGCCTACCCGATCAAGGCTAATCCGTCGATGGCGATTCTGAATGAACTGGCATCCCTGGGATGCTCCGCAGACTGCTCTTCTAAATATGAAGTTGAGTTGGCCCTTTCTTGCGGATTCCCGTTGAATCGGATCACATACAACAGTCCGGCGCCCGACCACCAGCTAATGGTAGATCTCCTCGATGGAGGCTCAACAGTAGTTGCTGACTCCCAAGCTATATTAGATGACCTTCAACATAAGCTTTATGGCAAGGATTGGAGTGGGAACTTGCTGGTTCGAGTTAACCCAGAAAAACCGGTGGAGTATTTCCACAATACTGATTGGCAGGATCTGGTTTCTCACGCCTCGCCTAACAGTAAGTTTGGCATCCCATCCGAGGAATTGCCAGATGCTCTGGCCAGTTGCAAACTACCTATAGCTGGTTTGCATATCCATATTGGAACTCAGATGGATAATGTATCGGCATTTAATAATTCGGTTCAGTTTATTCATCATTTGAAAAACTTAATCGAAGCCAGCTCGAATCATTGCATGAGAAAACTAAATCTTGGCGGTGGGTTTGGCATTGACTTCCATGACGGGCAACAGTTTCCAACAATCCCAGAGTACACAGAAGCATTAAAGAAACACTTGTTACCCGGTATTGAGTACATAGTCGAGCCTGGACACGCACTGGTTGGTAATGCCGTCGCCTTGTTGACTCGTATCCGCGAGCTTAAGCAGATGCGGGGCAGACGTTGGGCTATTGTTGATGTTGGCTCCGACCAGCTAATCAAGGTGACTCTCCTCTCATGGAGCCACCAAATTATTGATCGCAATCATCGCACCCTGCCTACTCAAGGGAACGATGCTATTGGAGGGCCACTTTGTTTTGCCGGCGATATATTGCTACCATCGACCAATTTAGAAGGCCAGAGTCCTGGGGATCCATTGTTAATCCAACACGCAGGAGCATATTGCTATTCAGTAAGCAATCACTTTAATGGGTTTCACGGGCCCGGGCATATAACCATAGATGAAATGGGTCAAATAGAAACGGCTTACGCTGCTGAGGACGTATTTGCCGATCACAGTTTCTTGGGATTTTCCAGGCCGACGCACCCCCCTTCAGAAGTGCTAGATCATGAAATTGATCTCGATATCATTGAAAGACTAAGCAGTGACTATCTCAAGCAGGGAGAATCTTCAGATGGCTACGCATTTACCAGAGTCCAACTCATAGCGCCAAGAACTTTGCAGTTCATGGTGAAGGCGAAGAGTTCTTTAGGGGCGATATCAATCCCATTCGCCGTCCGCATCGCCTCGGATGCCACAATCATTTCAGCTTTGTATCTTGTCGGCAAACAGGCCAAAGATGTTTCAGTTTGGGGAACAAGAACATATTTGAAGTCAGACACGATAATTCGTACCAGCCAGCCATTGAGACTGGTTGTATATATAGCGCCCAAATCAAGCCTCCCTGTGGATAAGCATACTACTCACCTATCTCACTGGGACCTCGGCAACGGGAAGTTTAAGGGATCGTTCCGATTCACTTTATAAAGTTCTTTTCGTTGCCTTGCTCACGATATTTACACAAGCAGCTCGGCACTGTGTTTCTATGATGCCATCAACTTTTAGCTATCACCTTGAGGGTGGGAGCTTTTTCTTGCTTTAGCGGCAGTTTGTCTTTTTCCCTAGCGGTGATTGCTTCTTTGGTCTGTTGAGTTAGTTAATTCTTCTGCGCTTTCTTTGACTACTGTTGAGGTCACTGCTGCCATAATTTTTGAATAATAAGAGTTATGGTCGGTCAAGCGTCAAAACATCTAAGCTTTTCCTTGACCCCAGCAATGTAAAGTTTAATTAAGAGAAAGACTTCTAGCTCCGATCCGATGTTATATTAATAATTGAGGCTAGAGAGAAAAGCCTCCCTGACAGATCAACTGGCAAGGTTATAAGGTCAAGTTCACAAAGGAGTAAACCCTGTTAAAGTTACATTCTGTCTCGATAACGACGATAACAGCGACCGACCTGAACGCTCATATTTCCTAGAGTAGAGAACAAGGGAGTTAGGCAATTGCAACTAAGGTTCAATGCTTCTCCAACCAGTCTCAAGTTATGAGGGGAAATACCTGAGAATCGGTAAACTGGTCGCTGTTATTGTTTGTCAACACAAGTAATTGATAATTGCAGTCGCTCTCCTTTGATGAGATAATAGAAAGTCTTCTGTTCAAAAGGATATCGATAGGATGCGACTCTCTCAACAGCTTTTTGTCACCCTCCGGGAAGATCCGGCCGAGGCGGAAATCCCCAGTCATAAATGCTTGGTGCGTGCCGGTTACATTCGTCGCATTGGCAGCGGCATTTACGCCTATTTACCCCTGATGTGGCGGGTTTTACAGAAAGTCTCCCAGATAGTCCGGGAAGAAATGAACAAAGCCGGCGCCCAAGAATGTTTACTTCCCCAACTGCAACCGGCGGAACTCTGGCAAGAATCAGGCCGTTGGGACACCTACACAAAAGCAGAAGGGATTATGTTTGCCCTGACGGACCGGCAAAACCGGGAGTTAGGATTAGGACCGACTCATGAAGAAGTAATTACTGCCGTCGCTCGTGATTTAATTCGTTCCTATCGACAATTACCAGTTAATTTATATCAAATTCAAACTAAATTTCGCGATGAAATTCGCCCTCGTTTTGGTTTAATGCGGGGACGAGAATTTATTATGAAAGATGCCTATTCTTTCAATCTCGACGAGGAATGTTTAAAGAAAACCTATCAAGCGATGGATATAGCTTACCGCAATATTTTCCGCCGTTGTGGGTTAGCTTTTCGGGCAGTAGAAGCCGATTCTGGAGCGATTGGCGGTTCCGCATCCCAAGAATTTATGGTCTTAGCTGATGCTGGAGAAGATGAGGTTTTATTTACCGCCGATGAAAAGTATGCGGCTAATGTGGAAAAAGCCGTTTCTTTGCCGGCAGATAAAGTGGCTTCTCCCTTTAAAAAGTTGGCTAAAAAAGAGACTCCTAACACCAACACGATCGAAAGTTTAGCTAAATTTCTCGATTGTTCTGCCACCGCTATCGTCAAAAATGTTCTCTACGAAGTGGTGTATGATAGCGGCATAACTGTTTTAGTTTTACTGCATATTCGCGGTGATCAAGAGGTTAACGAAGTTAAACTACAAAATGAATTAGTTAGACAGGCGAGCCGTTACAATGCTAAAACAATTTTGGCTTTAAAAATACCCGATGCTGCCGCTCAACAGCAATGGGCAACTAAACCTTTACCTTTAGGTTATATTGCTCCTGACTTAGAAGATAATTTGCTCAAAAAAGCCAGCGATATCGCTCCTCAGTTTTTACGCATAGCAGACAACACGGTGACAGACTTAGAAAACTTTATCACCGGTGCTAATGAAACTGGGTTTCATGTAGTGGGAGCTAATTGGGGTCAAGATTTTATCTTACCGGAATTAATCGTCGATCTACGCAAAGCCCGGGTAGGTGATCGAGCTATTCATGATCCTAATCAAACCTTGCAAAGTGCCAGAGGAATTGAAGTCGGTCATATCTTCCAATTGGGCTATAAATATTCTCAAGCTATGAATGCTTTTTATACTAATGAAGCGGGAGAATCTACCCCCATTTGTATGGGTTGTTATGGGATTGGAGTATCGCGTTTAGCCCAGGCAGCCGTAGAACAATCCTACGATAAAGATGGTATTATTTGGCCCGTAGCTATTGCCCCCTATCAAGCGATTGTGGTTATTCCTAATTTAGCCGATGCCGAGCAGGTAAAAACCGCCGAAAGTTTATACAATGAGTTAAATCAAGCCGGCATTGAAACCCTTTTAGATGACCGGAATGAACGTGCGGGAGTTAAGTTCAAAGATGCGGATTTAATTGGGATTCCCTATCGCATTGTCACGGGTAAATCTCTCAAATCGGGTAAGGTGGAATTAGTCGAAAGAGCCAGTAAAAAAGCGTCAGAAGTAGCAATTAATGAGGTGGTTTCCTATTTAAAAACTGCTATTTCAAAGGTAAATGCTTCTGATTAAGTGATTAAATATACAGATAATTTTGCTTGTTTATGGGTCTGATGAGCGAAGATGGCTGGTTTAAGGCATCAAAAACTGTTCCCTGTTGCCACTCAAAGACTTTTTCAGCATTACTGTTTGAGTTTTGGGGGATTTTTCTCTAAAGCAGCTAATAAGTAGGGAGGCACAATTATTTGTAGGATGGGTTAGCGGTAGCGTAACATGAGCGGGGGTTGGGTTTCATGCTTCAACCCAACCTACGTTCATCTTATATTTAATTCCACCCACCTACTTAGGGCTGGCTGAATAATGGTAAAACCTTTTTAAAATAAGGCTTTTGACCTGTTAAAATCCGATGTTGGTGCCAGAATATAGGATTGGGACATTCAAAAACCTGGCATTATTCTTTTTATAGTACATAAACTGGTACAAAAAAGAAGGGCAACAAAGCCTGAAACGACCGACTCCTAACCCCACCAACAAACTTTTTCAGCAAACCCTAACTAAGACTTGCTCCAGTGGAATATGAGTCAGAAAAAATGTTTTTCCTTCCGAATCTCGCAAAGCTTCTAGATAGGTATCAATTCCTCGCGGTTCGGGCCAATTTTCAACATCTGCTAAATGCAAAGCAATTTAATGTGACTTCCTCGTTGACTGTGAATAGTAAAGCCAAATCGAGCGAGAATTTTGATCACGTCTTTGCCTGATAGTTGTTTCAGTTTAGGCATATTCAGGCTGTAACTCAACCGTAATCTGTAGAGAAGGTTTGGCAACTAGACCAAACTCACTAGGCTCTTCTCCTTCTAAATATAATAAGACAGCTTCTTTGAGATTATTAACCACCTCATCTAAGGTATTTCCCTGGGTCACAACCGAAATTTCCGCGCATTCGGCTACATATTCTTGTTGTTCACCAGAATAAATAATTGCCGTAATTTTTGAACTTAATTCAGCCATAATTGCTCAGATAAAATTCGTTTTGAGTGTAATATAGTATATTTTTGCTATGGGGAAATAGCCTGAAAAATTGGGAGAGATTTGTCTCGTGCAGTGTAGTCTTCGATAAGTAGATCTAGGACTTCAAGGGCATTTTGTAGGGCTGCATTGTAGGTTTCACCCTGGGTATGAGCATAGGGGCCAAATTCAGGGAGATGGGCGATAAATTTGTTGTATTGTTGTGACCATTGAATAAAAATACTATAGTGATAATTGGCTCTTCTGGTTTCTGTGTGGAAACGGGGTCTATACTGATAGTTTCTTCAGCAAAATAGTCCTCAAAGTCTTTCTAGGTAAATATTTCACGATTCTATAAGCAAAAATTATCACACAAAGTCGAGAAGAGCCGATAATTCATGGGTTGTCTCCTTGATTTAATTTTGCTAGTTCCTGAAGTGCATTTCTTACGTCTTTTTCCCGGTAGCGATCAGCATCACTACTATCTTTGCCTGACAGGGGCAAGCTATATTCTAAACGGGGATGAATTCAGACATTATGACCGCTCTTACCTAATCTCCATAGTGTGTTTTAGTACGAATAATCAGAATAGTTTGATCGTCTTCATAAATTTTATAAAGCAGACGATCTTTTCTATTTAGGCGATAGGAATACAAGCCTTCTAAATCGCCTTTTAAGGATTTGCCAATATAGGGATTAATTGCAATTATGTTAGTTAAAATTTATTGAAGTTTGACTTTTTGTTTTTGGGTGAGTTCGTCGGTATCTTTTCGCGCTTGTTTAGAAAAGACAATTGTGTAGGTTGTCATCCAAATACTTGTTCCATTATCAGGGTTTCTCCTGCGGCATATTCTCGTCGTGCTGATGCAATATGTTGTAATAGTTTGGAATCTTGCATGAGTTCGGAGGTTTCAGCTAAGGATTCCCATTCTTCTTGAGTAATGAGAATATAACTGCGATTTTCACGAACGATCACTACTCCATCGGGTTCTTTTTCAGTGCGATCACAGAGTTCTTCTAGGTTGGCTTTGGCGTAATCAACGGTGACTTGATACATAAATCGCTTACGGTTTGTGGGGATTACTCTTATAATAAAGCAAAAGATGTTTTCATGATTTATTTTGGGCTTTTTGGTTCTGATCGAGAAGAAGGCGATATAACAACTTCAGTAATGATTTAAGCCGTAACTTGCATAATGTTTATTTTGGCTTTTCCGAGATCATGGTGTAAAATGTTCTATGAACGGTTAAATACTAGGAGATATTACTGAACTGAGAATATTTGGGCTATGCGGAAATAGCCTGGAGAGGTGGGAGAGATTTGTCTCGTGCAGTGTAGTCTTCGATAAGTATATATAGAACTTCAAGGGCATTTTGTAGGGCTGCATGGTAGGTTTCACCATGGGTATGAGCATAAGGGACAAATTCAGGGAGATGGGCGATAAATTTGTTGTCTTCTTCTGACCATTGAATAAAAATACTATAGTGATAATTCATTGTTAATATCCTCAATTTCTTGAAAAACTTCTTCTAAAAAAGGAGCTTTTGAGCTTACTATATTATCTTCATGTCGATCATGCTTATGATGAGGAAATGAAGGAAAATTAAGTTTTTGATGATGAGGAGCATTATCATAACGGAAAATTAAATCACCTTTTTGATTGATATAGTGGTAAGAATATTTGCCTCGGTTTATGCTGATCTCTACTTCGACAAATTCTCGAATATAGAGCCGAGAGCCGTCAATAAAGGTAATATTTCCTCTAATAAAACCGAGACTCTCTGTCCGTTTTTATGTGTCAAGTTCAAAAGTTTGGATCATGGATGAGTTTGTGAGAAGTTTTCTAATTCTCTCAAAGTAAGTCTCAATCAACAAATTCAATCTCCTTAATGATGGCTATTTTTTGCTGTATTTTGTCAAGCATCCATGATTCTCCTAACCATTCATCAAAATCTTCACTGTGTTGTAATTGATCGTTGGTAAACAAATCAACAAACTGCTCTGTTGACCATTGATATTGGGTTTCAAATTCTTTTAAGCGAGCTTGAGTTTTTTGTAATCCGCTTTCTAAGTCCCGTAGCCGATTATTCAGATCGATTTTAATCATTGATTTAAGCGATTCTGGTTGACTAGAGCGCAGTTTAATCAGGTTTGTTGAGTTTGATTCTAGCGGTTGGGTTTGCATGGTGATTTTTTCTTGTCAGTGTTAATTTAGAGTAAAAAATGATTGCCACTCCATTGGGTTCTTTTGAGGTTTATTTTGGCTTTTCCGAGATCATGGTGTAAAATGTTCTATGAACGTTTAAACAGTGGAAGATATTACTAAACTGGTGCTTATCTTTAATTGTACTGCTTCTTATTGCAACTGTTGTTGCGCTAGTGACGCAGCGACTACAAACAACGATGAGGTAAAAAAATGAAGCTCAAAATCTGCAAAATCGGCAACTCATTAGGAGCCTCTTTCCCCAAAGAAGTTCTCGACAAACTCCAGGTGGGAGAAGGAGATACGATATACGTCACCGAAACGCCAGACGGGGTACAGTTAACCACCTACGACCCAGAATTCGAGCAAATTATGAAAGCAGCTTCTCAAGTTACCCGCCGCTATCGCAACGCCCTGCGGGAATTGGCCAAGTGAGCGAAATCATCTGGATTAGTGAACAAGCAGCCAGAGCAATTCACCACCAGCAACTCGCTCTCTTTGGCGGAGCCGAAGGCATCCTCGACCTAGGAAAACTCTCCAGCGCCCTCGCCAGACCTCGCCATCTCCACACTTACAACCCCGATGTCAGCCTGTACCAATTAGCCGCCGCTTATTGCTGGGGACTGGCAAAAAATCACCCCTTTGTGGACGGCAACAAGCGCACCGCTTTCGTCGTCATGGCGACTTTTCTCCAAGTTAATAGCATTGAGTTAATCGCTCCAGAAGCCGAGGTGGTGGCAACTATGCTGGCGGTGGCGGCTGGCGAGATGTCCGAAGAAGAACTTGGTGCTTGGCTTCAAGGCATAAATTGAATAAAGTGGAGGATTTCTGGAAGTAAATAAGAACGAAACAAAATAATACTCCCGTATCGCATAAAATCATAATTCTAAGCCTTGCTTGCGATATTTTTCTAGTAGTTGCTGTTTGATGTTCATGTTTTTTATTCTTCCTTTAAAAAAAGCTAATTTTGTCTTAGGTTACGCAACATTTCCACCATTTCGGGGGGAAAGCGTTGGCTTAATTCCTCATCAGGAAGTTGAGAAAGCATCAGATTATAATTATTTTTTACTGTTTGCGTGTTAGGGTGATTTTCGCCTAGTGTGGCTATCAAAATAGCAATCGCTCTTTGATAGAGAGGTTCTGCTTCTGTGTATTTCCCTTGAGACTGATAAAGATCCGCCAGATTGTTGAGACTGTTGGCCACATGAGGATGCTCTGCTCCTAATTGCTTTTCCCGAATCGCCAGTGCTCCCAAATAGAGGGGTTCTGCTTCTGCGTATTTCCCTTGATCATAATAAAGACCAGCCAGATTGTTGAGACTGTTGGCCACATCAGGATGCTCTTTTCCTAATTGCTTTTCTGTAATCGCCAGCGCTCGCAAAAAGAGAGGTTCGGCTTCTGCGTATTTCCCTTGAGAATCATAAAGTAACGCCAAATTGTTGAGACTGGTCGCCACATCAGGATGGTCGGAGCCTAATTGCTTTTCCGTAATCCCCAGCGAGTGCAAAAAGAGAGGTTCTGCTTCTGCGTATTTCCCTTGAAAATCATAAAGTAACGCCAAATTGTTGAGACTGGTCGCCACTTCAGGATGGTCGGAGCCTAATTGCTTTTCCGTAATCCCCAGCGAGTGCAAAAAGAGAGGTTCTGCTTTTGCGTATTTCCCTTGAGCGCAATAAAGATTCGCCAGATTGTTGAGACTGGTCGCCACAGCAGGATGCTCTTTTCCTAATAGCTTTTCCCGAATCGCCAGCGAGCGCAAAAAGAGAGGTTCTGCTTCTGCGTATTTCCCTTGATCATAATAAAGACCAGCCAGATTGTTGAGACTGTTGGCCACATCAGGATGCTCTTCTCCTAATTGCTTTTCTGTAATTGCCTGCGCTCGCAAAAAGAGAGGTTCTGCTTTTGCGTATTTCCCTTGAGCGCGATAAAGTTCCGCCAGATTGTTGAGACTGGTCGCCACATCAGGATGATTTTTGCCTAAGCGTTGTTCACTCAGAGTTAAACAGCGTTCACAATAAAGAACCCCTTGCTGATAAAGTCCCTGCGCTCGATAAAATGCACTTAAGCCATAAAAAGACCACGTTAAATCTTCATTATCTAACCATTGATCTAATTCCTCTGCAACAACTTTTAGATGCTCAATATCCGGCTCCAAGTTATCAATGTCTTTTAAGGTCAAAGTCCTCTTAATAGTTTTCGCAATCCCAACCATCACCTGACAATAGGCTCGCTTTGCTTCCTCCTTAAACGCCGATGCTTCTAACTTATCGCGCAAATACATCCGAATTAAAGTATGCAAGTCATAGTTCTGATTATCAACATCATTTAGCAAGTTTAAATTTACCAAATGTCGTAAATCAGTCCTAGTCGGTATCGGTAAATCAGGCGGATCAATAGACGCAGAAACCGATTTAGATAGACCAAACCAGCGTGAAAATGTCGGAAAATATCTCTCTATAGCTCCCCTTTTTAAGGGTTGGGGTTGGGGGTATCTCTCCTCAAACAAAGACAAAATTAACTTTTCATTAATCCGACTTTCCGCAAACAAACTGAGCCATTCTCCTGCTAATCGAGAACTCTCACTCAACTCCCCCCAACTCAACTCAAACGCCGCTGCTACCTCCCTTTGAGCCGTCATAAAAGCATTTTGGGGAAATTGTAAACTCTCATCCTTTAATTTTTGCGCCTGTAACTGTGATAAAAGTTTTGTTAAGTCACAACTCATATACTGTCCATAGCGTCCCACCAACTCAATCCCTAACGGTAAATACCCCAACCATTTGACTAATTCTCTGGCTTTTTCTGGATTATTTACTACCGCATTGGGTAAAAAGACAGCCAACAATTCTACCGCCGCATCAGGACTTAACACTTCTAAATCAATCGGGTTAAAATTACGAGCAATCTGTTCATTACGAGTCGTAATAATCACCTTAAACCGCTTTTCTCCTTGAGGCGGTAAATAGTCTTTTATTTGTTTATAGCGACGCACATCATCAAAAATAATTAAGGCTTGATCCTGCTCATTTTTGAACCAATTATGCCAACAAAAACGAATCCGCTCTACCAATTCGCCTTCTGTCGGTAAAATTAATCCTAAATGAATCTGAGCAAAAGTTAAAATACTCAAACCCGGATCGCTTTCTGCTACATTTAACCAAAGAATCCCCCCTAGATAAGTCTTTTTGTGCCATTCTTGCCAACTATACCATAACGCTAATTCCGATTTACCAACACCACTCATACCCGTCAACGTCGAAATCGCCACGCGGTTAGCTTCCTGTAATTGGGTTGCTAATTGGCTTAAAACTTCATCACGTCCAACAAATTTCTCGACCCCACTATTGGGTAAATTGTGCGGGTTTTCTTTAACCTGTTTTGGTACAGATGGCAAAATTATTTTCTGCTCAATGGAAATCTGAGCATTATCGCCAAAAGTAGAAGCTTTAATTCCAGTTTGCTTAAATGGATTATTCATTAGGGAAAATAACGGTACATTTCTTTACGGTGTACAACTCGGACAAAAGCAATCATATTCTCCTCAACATAAATACCTATGCGGTAATCTCCTATTCTTAGCCGATAGTAACTGGGGTGGCCTTCAATAGCTTTGATATTTCTTAACTCAGCTAGATTATTGGCCGCTTCTACCTCCGCAATGACAGCTTCAATTCGTTGTCGTAGCTTACGATCTTTGATAGCGCCTAAATCTCGAAAAAAAAGGCGACGAAATTCAACTTGCATGATTTACTCTGCTAATAAAGAAAAAATTTCTTCTCGACTGACATTTTCATCATGAAGACCTTCTTCTATTGCTTTGGCTAGAGCCATATCCTCTATCACTTCATAAATTACGTCTGTTAAAGTTTCCCGTTCTTGCAATAATAACTCATGCAGAACCTCTTTAACAATAGGCTTGAGTGCTTGGGCTTGATCTTCTAACATTTTTGTCTCCTAATCTGTGTTTTATCTTTAATAAGATTATAGCCTGTGAAATAACAAAATGCCTACCCCGTGGAACAGGCTTCTGGTTCCTGTACTTGATCTTTGATCATATTAAAGTAAAAGCTTTAATTCCAGTTTGCTAAAGTTTGTCGTTCATTTTCCTTAATAAAACTAAGATTTAACTAACACTTGATCTATGGGAATATGAGTTAGAAAAAATGCTTCTCCTTCCGAATCTCGCAAAGCTTCTAAATAAGCATCAATCCCTCGCGGTTGGGGCAAGTTTTCAACATCTGCCAAATGCAAAGCCAAAGCTGATCGCATTTGCTCCGTTGTTTCTTCTAGAGTCGCACCTGTTGCTACACAACCCAATACATCGGGTGAATAAGCTGAAAATCCCGTCTCACTTTTTTCGAGAACAATTAGATATTTGTCGATCATTTTAACCCTGCTTGTTTAAGAATACTAGCTAAAGTTCCTTTACGAACATCATCACTTAATTTGCCAGCAACAGTCACCTTTCCCCTTTTTGTTGGATGCTCATATTGGCGATGACTACCGACTGTATTAACGAGAAACCAGCCATCTTTTTCTAATAATTTAATGACATCCCGAATCTTCGTAGTCATAAACTTACTCGATGTAACCCAAAAATTTCTTCTCGACTGACATTTTCATCGTCAAGACCTTCCTCTATTGCTTTGGCTAGAACCATATCCTCTATCATTTCATAAATTACATCTGTTAAAGTTTCCCGTTCTTGCAATAATAACTCATGCAGAACCTCTTTAACAATAGACTTGAGTGCTTGGGCTTGATCTTCTAACATTTTTGTCTCCTAATCAATCTTTTGGTTAATTTTAATAGTTGCTTTTCCTGTAACTCTTACCCTTGTTGTACCAATTTGTTCTGTTTTAGTCGTTGTTTTTCCTTTCACTGTTTGATCAATTTCAGCATCTAGTTCTCCCGCTTCAAAGTCATCTAAACCAACTTGGCTGATTTCCCCTGCTTGAATTTCCTGTCCTAAAATTCGTAACTCTTCAGCAAAAAGAGAATCTTCGTCTAAAATCACATCCAAATTTTTAGTGATAGTTTCAATGACCGTACTGTCCCCACTTTCCAATTTAGCTAATGCTTCATTGACCTTGAGCGATTTTCCCGTTAACCGATCCCTAATCTTTCCCCATAATACAGGAATTTTCGCCACAGCCTCCGCCGTAAAACGCTTGGCCAAATCTCCTGTACCTGATTTAACAAACTCCTGGATTGCCAACGTTACCAACACAATCGCGCTTAAAGGTTCAGTCATATTTAACTCCTTTGGTGTTTGGGTTGAAATACAATATTTGGGGTGCTGGTTTCTTATACCATGATTATATAGTAAAAATTGCTGCGGTGGGGTCATGGTTGATACAGTAAAGTTAATGCAGGTATCACTCTCTCGTCATGACATAATTATTAATAACATAAATCTCACTCATACTAAGCACAGCTTCCCTAAGATGTTACCCATTTAAACTGGGTGTTATAGTGTTATAAAACCAACTAGGAAACTGTCTCTTTCCCTGCCCTCATCTGGTCTTAACGGATAATTTAGATAGGTCAGCAGTTTAACTCGCACAAATTTTTAACTGGGATTGTTGCTATACTGGTGGCTCTTGACAAAAGATCATGTTAATTATTTTTCTGATGAGGATTATTAGTCACCTTTTCATGTACTATGGATCTATGGCAATATTTTTGAAGGATCACGATCGATGCAATCCCTAATGCTCAGAGTTAAAACTGCTTGGAGAAGTAAAAAAATAAGGGGAATTATATCGCTCCTATTGCTTTTTATCTTGATGCCAATTTTTCTTTATGCTTGTTTTAGTGATCTTCCTACTCAATCATCGGAGCAACTGCAGGGAACTCTCTCGGTTTGGTATCCAGAAGAGGGAAATTTAACTGAAGTACTAGGTCTCGGGTTGCAAGAGTTTGAAAAATTAAATCCGCAAGTGACAATTCTCGAACAAGCTATTCCTGTCGATGAGATACCCGAACGTTTTTTTAAACAATCTCAAAGCGGATTGGGTGCGAGTGTTATTCTAATTTTTTCGAGAAATATACCCAGATTAGTATCTCAAGGAATACTGGAGGAAATTGACCAGAAAAATCTAGATTTATCTATTTATTATCCTCCAACCCTGAAACAAGTTAGCTATCAAGGAAAAATCTATGGCATTCCCTTAGGTTCTCGTACCAATGTACTGTGTTATAATCAAAAAAAATTACAAGTTAGTCCCGATCCGGAGCTAAAGCAACCTCCCACCAGTTTAGAGGGATTAGTGGAACGTGCGCGCAAAGGTTATTCTGTGGGGATAGTTTCCTCTTTTGAAGATACTTTTTGGGGAATGGCAATTTTTGGCGGCTATTTGTGGGATGATCAAGGCAGGCTGCAACCTCGCCTATATGGTTGGGCAAAATGGCTAGAATGGCTAAAATTTGCTGCTTCACAGCCTAATTTTATCCTCAATCGTCAACGGGAATTACTCCATGATGCTTTTGCTAGAGGCCGCTTAACCTATTATGTGTGTAGTTCTATTGAAATTGCCGATTTAAAAAACAGTCTACAAGATGATCTCAGAGTCGCTTTACTTCCCCAAGAAACTCAAGGTAAAGCAGCACCAATTCTCTATACACGGGTGATGGTATTTAATCGCAATAATAGTGATAATGAAAATCGTTTGGGATTAGCTTTAGGAAAATTTCTCACTAATCCCGAACAACAATTACAAGCAATCACCCAAACAGAAAGTTTTATTCCCACTAATCGACGGGTGCAGATCGAAGGAAAATTACTACCGATCGAATCGGTATTATTACAACAATCTCAAAATGTCGTGGCAGTTCCTCTGGATGATTGGGAAAAGTCGAATCAAATTTTAGAACAAGGAGAATTTTGGTATGAAAGAGCGATCGCTGGAGAAATATCTTCCTCAGCAGCGGCCGAAAAACTGACACTTTATATTCAATCAGGTCTTGATTAAGAAGTCGGGAAAATAAATTAACATGAACAACAATATCCCCTCTCTTTCGGAGATAATTGCTAACCAATTATTATTTTTAGGACGCAGAAATGTTCAAAATCAATTAACGATCATTTTTCTGTCTTTAATTCTTGCTTGGTTATTATCAAAATGGTTATGGTCTTACTTAGAAAAAAGATTTCCTCACGTCACCACTTTTATCCATAGTGATAAAAAATTAACCATCCGTCAATATTTTGCTATCCTGATACAGTTTCTTAATTTTCCAGTTATTAGCCTAATTTTACTTGACTTAAGTTATCTAATTTTTTTCGGTCAAAACTGGACAAGAGGAATGATTAGTTTATGCATAAAATTAATGTGGTTTTATTTAGTTTATCGTGGTTTATTAGCTGGATTATACGCCAAGTTTTCCGTCAAGACAATTAAATATTATCATTTGCGGCTTTTAGCACCTTTATTGCTATTATTACTCCTGAGAACAATTATTAGTTTCTACAATAATATTCAGGAAATTGCTCAAGTATCTCCCTTTAATTTATTTAATAGTCCGATCACATTGAGAAGCATATTTATTTTGATAATAGCTCCCTATTTTCTGGTAATTATTGTTATTCTTATAGAAAGTATAATTCTGAGTATTACTAATTTAAATCAGCAAGCTAGTCGCGGTGAAATTGAAGCAACTTTACTTTTAGGACGTTATTTTTTCATTGTCTTAGGTTTTATTCTCATCTTGGGTTATGTGGGAGTTAATGCCACGGCAATAGCGGCAATTACTGGCGGTTTATCGGTGGGTATTGGTTTCGGTATGCAGCAAGTAGTCAGTAATTTTATTAGCGGTATTTTACTATTATTTGAAAAAGTTCTCAAACCCGGTGATATCATTAATATTGAAGGGCAAACTTCTCAGGTAAAAAAGCTAGGTATTCGAGCGACAACAGTGCAAATCCTCACGGATAATTCTGAAAAAATTATCCCCAATCAAAAGTTTTTTACTGAGGATGTCACCACCTATACGGGTAGTGATAACTTGATTTATTGTTCAATTGTTATCGGAGTTGGTTATAACTCTAACGCACAACAGGTGATGAATTTATTGCTAGACATTGCTGATCAACATCCTCACATACTTAAAAACCCGCAACCAGTAGCATTTTTTCTTAATTTTGGTGATTCTAGTTTAAACTTTGAATTAAAGTTCTGGTTGGATGATGTCAACAGAAAAAAGCGAGTAATTAGTGATATTAATTGTGCTATTCTCGCCAAGTTTACTCAACAGGGTATCGAGATTCCCTTCCCGCAACAAAATATTCACATTCGCAATGATTAGCAATTTATTCTGGTCAAAAACCCTAGCTGATTATTTTCATCTGAAGATATATCAATTCCACTTATTAAATCCATGTATTTATTGTTTTTTATTAATAGTTAATGTCTTGACATAAGATAGTATATTCAGAGATACTCAATCATATAGAATCAAAATCTCCCAGATTAATTTATCGAGGTTTTGCTGATGCTTTTTCGTCCTACTTGGCTTGGTACTTTATCGCTTGTCCTTGCCTTAAATTTGCCCCTTAGTGCCTCAGAAACCTGCGTCCCGATACCTTTGATCGGTGGTCAAGGAAACCAAGTAACCAAGACCGTTTCTCAACCGACCGTTCCTACTGTGTTCGGTGTCGATATCACTCGCAATAACTGGAATACCGATTGGGCGGTTCCGAGCGATCGCAACTGGCAAAAATTCGTGGCCACTATATCCTCGGATGAGGGTGGTTCCTTCGATATTCAGATGTACCTCAAGTACAGCGATCAAACCACGGGACAGTTTTTTAACCAACAAGATGTACGGATCGACCCGGGTAAACCCCTGACTATTACCGCCACACCGGAACCCAACGATGAACCCTATCAAGTCAATCTTTTTATCGGTGGTGTCAACCATTTCGGCAAGACCTACACGGTAACTGTTGTCGGCTGCTACCGCTAGAGCGTTTTTTTAATAGTGAGGAGTGAAAAATTATGGGATTCTCGCCATGCCGCCTGCTGATCTGGACTTTGCTCGGTTTATCGTTTCCTGTCCCCAGTGTTCTCGCCGAAGCGATAGATGACGGGAAAGCGATCGCTCCCCTGACCGTTGCCCCTTCCTTCTGTGAGGGTTTTACCCCCTTGACCAATAGGGTCGCCCCCTTGGTATTCGAGGGGGAAACCCGAACCGAGGAATTACCCGACAGTGCCTGTGCCAAGGATCTGGCGGGAGTAGGAGCGCCCGTTTTGCCAGCCTCTCCTCCCACAGAACCCACCCCGGCTCGGACCCCGAACGCACCGGAAAATCCCGCTCCCCAAGGCCAAGAGGATCGAGGTTGGCAGATTAAATTTCAGCCCTACGCGACCATTCCGATCAATACCTACGGAACCGCAACGGCCCGGGGACGTACCGTCAACTATCATCTCGATCTCGGGGAAGTATTACAATCGCTCCGGGTGACGGGTAGCGCGCGCGTGGAAGCCTGGAACGGTCGTTTCGGTTTGATTTTCGACGGTTATTACGCCAGCTTGAGAAACGTGATCAACCTCCAGAAGACAAGGGTTCGAGAGCCGAATTTTATCAACTCCTTGAATTGGTTGCTGAGTCGGGATGCCAACCAGAGAATTCAAAAAGCGATCAATGGACTCGAAGGCATCTCCCAGTCGGTCGATCGGATACAAGGATTAAAAGAAGAGGGGAGCTTTCAAGAGGCAGGAGACAAAATTCGAGCCTTACGACAGGATATAGCCCTAAAAACCGAACAATTAAGCCAATTACCGGCGGCAGCCCAAGAATTGCGCGATCAGATACGGCAAGAAGTCGCCCTTCGGGAGGAACAATTACAGGAACTGGAAACGGCGATCGATAACGCTCGGCAACGTTTCCAGCAAGAGATCGTTCCGAAAATCGAGCAGGCGCAGGAACTAAAGACGACCCTCGCAGAAATTCGACTGGAGGTGCGGCAAGAGGTCGAGCGAAAAGCCGAGCGCCTAAACGAATTTAAACAGGCTCTTGACAGCCTTCAAGGACAATTGGCCGAACGCCAGAATACTTTACAAGAAATGGTCGTAAAAATTCAGACTCTCCCCGAGGTGGATATAGGTGAGATTCGGGATAATATCGATATTCGAGATCTCCGGGATTTAGAGAAGAAAATAGCAGAATTACCCCGCGATCCTGCCTTTAGCGATCGGCTAGGAAATTTGAAGGATTTTCAAGAAAAGCTCTCGCAAATACAGGAAGCACTGGCTAGAGGGCAGGAAAAAATTCAAGAATTGCGGGGGTTAAAAGATAGCGAACCCCTGCAACAACTGCAAGGGAAGATTCAAGAGCTACAGCAGTTAAAAGATAGGGAACCCCTGCAACAACTGCAAGGGAAGATTGAGGAGTTGCGGCAGACTAAAGATAGCGAAATCCTCCAACAACTGCAAGCGAAAGTTCAGGAGCTACAGCAGTTAAAAGATAGCGAACCCCTGCAACAACTGCAAGCGAAACTCCAAGAGTTACGGGAGCTAAAAGATAGCGAACCCCTGCAACGACTCGAACAAGAAATTCAGAACGCCCGAGAATCGCTCGAACAACTAGAACAAACAATGCAACAGGTACAAGAATTCGCCGACAATCGCCAATTACAGCAACTCGAAGCGGATTCGGAAACAAACCTACAATTCGATCAGGGCATCTACGATTTCGCCGTCAGTTACCACATCGGCGCTCCGATCAGCCACGAACTGCCCGAAAAACCCTCTAATCGCTCTTTTCCCTTAATTTGGTTCCAGCCCTATGCGGGCCTTCGTCTCAATAGTATCAGCATCGATATCGAGGAAACGCTTACCGTACAGCTATCCAGTCCCCTCGTCAACTTCAGCCAAACCTTCCAACAAACCTTCAGTCAGGGGAGAACTTGGTTTGAACCGCTCCTCGGCGGGAAATTTGGGGTACAGGTGTCCGATCCGATCACTTTATGGATTCGGGGAGACGCTTCCGGTTTCGGGCTGGCCGGCGATACAGATCTAAGCTGGAACCTCCTCTTCGGAGTCGATTGGTGGGTGAATCGCCAAATTTCCCTGCAATTCGCCTATCGTTTCTACGGGATCGAGTATAAAAACGGTAGTGGCGATAACGCATTCGGTTTTACGGAAAACTTTAACGGACCCTTTCTCGCCGCCACTTTTCACTTTTAACTTAGTGTCAGCATTCGTCCCTCGCGCTTAGTGCGATGGGACGGGGCTTTTCAAGGGGCGAAGTAATTCGCCCCAGGGTTCCCCTCAAGAATACTGACCAACATATAGACAATTCTCAAAAACCATGTTATCATAGTTATAGTTTCTTGATAACTCTTATGTACAAAGCGTACAAATTCAGACTTAAGCCTAATACCGAGCAAGAAATAGCCTTAGCTAAAAGCTTTGGCTGTTGTCGTTGGTTTTGGAATTATTCCCTGAATTTATGCCAAGAAACCTATAAAACCACGGGAAAAGGACTGACACGAAACTATATTCAAGGACTATTGCCCAGTCTCAAAAAAGAATATGAGTGGTTGACAGATGCTTATTCCCAGTGCTTACAGGTTGTTGCTTTGAACTTATCGCAAGCTTATCAAAATTTCTTTGAGAAACGAGCTAGATTACCAAGATTCAAATCTAAACATGGTAAACAATCAATTAGCTATCCAGCTAAGGTCAAATTTGAAGGTGACTACCTCAAATTACCGGGTAAAGTTGGCTTAGTTTATTGTGTTCGTCATCGGGAATTTGCAGGAACAATTAAAACCGTTACTATCTCAAAAAACCCAGACGGTAAATACTACGCTTCTATTTTAGTTGATGATGGACAATCTCCCCTGCCCCCCTTGATAAGGGGGGTGCCGAAGGCGGGGGGAGCTACCCTTAATCAGGGTGGTGACGAAGACGGGGGGATAGATGGAAAAGCCATAGGAATTGATTTAGGACTTAATCATTTTGCTATTACCAGCAATGGTAGTAAATATGATAATCCTAAACATTTTGCTAAACATCAACGCAATCTAAAAAGGAAACAACAAAAGCTATCGCGTAAAAAGGAGGGAAGTAACAACCGTCAAAAAGCTAGACGTAAAGTAGCTAAAGTTCACTCTAAAATCTCAAGATGTCGTGAGGATTTTCTCCACAAGCTATCCCGTAAGATAGTTAACGAAAACCAAGTTATTGCTGTAGAAAACCTCAATGTTAAAGCCATGGTACGCAATCATAATTTAGCTAAGGCTATTAGTGATTGTAGTTGGGTAATGTTTTGTACAATGCTTAAATACAAGGCAGAATGGCAAGGAAAAACCTATATCGAAGTTGATAGGTTTTTCCCTAGTTCTAAGACTTGTCATGTCTGTCTAAATCAAGTGGGTAGTTTATCCCTTGATATGAGAATATGGACTTGTGAACATTGTCAGACAACTTATGACCGGGACATAAATGCGGCAATAAATATTCGAGATGAAAGCTTACGGATATTGTCGTTAGGAACTAGCGATACTGCCTATAGAGGGGATGTCAGACCAAAAGCTGGGCGTAAGTCTGTCTTGAGGCAATCCCCTGTGAAATAGGAAGCTCTCAACGACCTTGAGAGTAGTTCACTTATTGTCATTTACCCTAGCCAAAAACCGCATGATTAGCCATAGTTTACCAGGTCGTTTTCCCAGAAATAATCCCACCCGTCGGCTGCGAGCTTTTCTCCTAGGTCTTTTCGCCGCGGGTATGACCGCTTTACCCCTAAAAGCCGCCGAAGAAATTGAATTTGTCTATACTCCCCTCGTCTTTTCCGTATCGGTAGCATCCCTAGAAACCTTTGCTAAAGAAGGAAAAATCGACGCTAATTTAAAAAGATTTCTGTCCAGAGCAACTCCCGAAGCAAGAGAGAAGTTTCGTGAGGCTTTATTAACAAAGATTGACATCGATCCCATTTTACTATCTCGTTTTTTTAATAGTGTGATGGGTGCTGATATGCTCTTTCGTTTGGGCAAAGGCATCACCATTGAAGGGGGAATTAATGGTAAATATGCTCTGCGGGGTGCGATTGTTAGTGCCGCTTTCGATCCGGGAGGATTAACCCTTTTAAATGTGCTGAAAAAATTCCCCAATAATATCCAGTTACAGGGGGAAGAAATCCTCGGATTAGCTAAAACCATCGATTATGCGGTTTATGTGGCGGAAATATTTATTAAAGATATGCACCTCTGGACGGCCGAGGAAGCCGCTGCCGTTAAACCAGCGATTAATTATGCCAGTTTACCCGATTTGCGTCAGCGCGGTAGCTTTCAGGTAAAAAAAGAAGTTTGGAACCTAACCGATAGTAGTCGCAATCGCAGTTTATATGTCAATGTTTATATCCCGCAAACTTTCCGAGACGGTAAAACACCTGTAATTATTTTTTCCCACGGATTAGCCTCGCGACCGGAAGATTATGCCCAAGCAATCGAACATCTAGCCTCCTACGGGTTTTTAGTAGCGGCACCGCAACACCCCGGCAGTGATATCAAATACCTGCAAGGAATGTTAGGGGGATATTATCGCAATATTTTTGATGGCAATGAGTTTATTAATCGACCCAAAGATATTAGCTTTGTCATCGATGAATTAGCCAGACGAAATGCTAGTCAATTTCAAGGTAAACTTAACCTAACTAATGTGGGAGTAGCGGGTCATTCCTTTGGAGGTTATACATCTCTAGCTGTTGCTGGTGCGTCAATAGATTTTGATAATCTTGCTAAAGATTGTAACCGTCCTTATTCCGGGATTAATATCGCAATTTTACTGGAATGTCGCGCCCTAGAATTGCCTAGACAGGTCTATAATTTTCGCGATGAACGAGTCGCAGCTGTTTTTGCAGCTAATCCCGTTAACCGCAGTATTTTTGGGGAAAAAGGTTTAAGTAAAATCTCGATTCCCGTCCTCTTGGGTTCCGGAAGTTATGACCCGGCAGCTAATCCAATTTTTGAACAGGCTATTCCTTTTACTTGGTTAAAAACCCCGGATAAATATCTGGCCATGGTGGAGGGACAAGCTCATGTAAATTTTACGGAATTGGATGCAGGAATGCAAAAAACCCTAGAGTCTGTGGTCGATATCACTTTACCCAATCAAAATCTAATCGAGGATTATACTGGAGCTTTATTGGTCTCTTTTTTTGAAGTTTATATTGCTAATAATGAAAAGTTTCGTCCTTTTCTTCTGTCTAGCTATGCAGAATATCTCAGTCAGGGACAAAAGTTTAAATTAGACTTTATTACTGCCGCTTCTGACGAGAAATTATCTCAATTAATTGAAAAATTGCGAGTACATAGGCAATAGTAAAACGTAGGGTGCGTTAGACGGCAAAAATTCCTGTTTTGACTTGAAGGTAACAATCCGTCCTAACGCACCACCTATCATCAACTAAGTAAAACGTAGGGTGCGTTAGACGGCAAAAATTCCTGTTTTGACTTGAAGGTAACAATCCGTCCTAACGCATCACCTATCATCAACTAAGTAGCTGGTTACAATTAAAGATAAAATACAAAAAACCAGAAGCCTGTCCCACTATCTAACAGTTAATTGAGATTACTTACTTATTAAGTGTCAAGTTCGTTGTTTTCTTTTCACTGATGACTGATGACTGATGACTGATGACTGATAACGGAAAAATCTCCCCACTGCCCCCCTGCAAAAAAGATTCTCTTGAGTTGTATAATCTCTAAAGGATTAGCGTACTCAAGAAAAAAATTATTTCATGCTCAGAAAAATTAGACTATCATACTTTGGCTTAATTTTAGGCAGTATTTTAACGGTTATCGGGATCATCGGTTATGCCCAAGGTAACGCCACGGTAAATTTAGCGGGGTTTTTCTACGGATTACCGTTATTATTGGGAGGTTTAGCCCTAAAAGCTTCAGAAATCAAACCTATACCCTTCAGTCAACCCACTAGCCCCGAAATCTTGCAATTGCGCCAACAACAGGCCACTGTCACCCAAACCAAACTTCGCAACGATGTCACCCGCTATCGCTACGGACAGGAAGTGCATCTGGATGAAGCCCTAGAAAAGCTGGGATTAAGCCCCACGGACGAGGAAAGACCGACTTTAGTGGCAATTCGTGAAACTGCTGTTGATTCCGCCTATTGTCTCACCCTAGAATTTGAATCGCCCCTTTTACCCCTAGAAAAGTGGCTGGCAAAACAGGAAAAAATCGAAAGATATTTTGGACCAGGAATTAAAGCCGAAATTAAGCAAGTTGACGAGGAAAAAATTGATTTAGCCCTAATTACTATCCCTAACGCCTAAATGCTCACGCCTATTCAGTATGGCTTCCTAGCAATCGCTGCCGTGGCTGCCGGCTTAATTAATGCTCTTGCCGGTGGCGGTAGTCTGATTACTTTTCCGACGCTGATGGCGGTGGGTATCCCACCAGTGATGGCAAATGTGACTAATACCGTCGCTTTATGCCCCGGTTATCTGGGGGCAACTCTCGCCCAAAAAAAAGACCTGCACGGGCAACAAAAACGGATTAGGTTATTACTACCATCGGCAGTTATTGGCGGCATTATCGGTGGTATTTTGCTGTTAAATAGCAGCGATCAAGTGTTTGACCGCCTGATTCCTTTTCTGATTCTTTTAGCGGCGGCTTTATTGGCTTTTCAAGATACTTTACGCTCTTGGCTACAGCGGCGACAGGGGGACGAAAATGGTCATATCCCAGAAATTTTGGCGGTTTTACCCATCGCTCTCGCTTCAATTTATGGTGGTTATTTTGGGGCGGGTTTAGGGGTGATTGAGTTAGCAATTTTGGGCTTATTTATCAAGGATAATCTCACGAGATTAAATGCTTTAAAACAGTTGCTTTCTTTGGTGGTTAATGTAGCGGCATCTTGGTTTTTTCTCTTTTCTAATCAGGTAGATTGGTCGGCGGCGATAGTGGTAGCAATTGGCTCTTTAATTGGGGGTTTATTGGGGGGAAAACTAGCCAGAATTATCTCTCCTAGTTATCTGCGCTGGACTGTAGTAATTCTGAGTATTATTATCGCTACAGTTTATTTTCTTCGTTAACAAAATGTTTGTCAATAAGGTGTTTTATTGATGGAGATTGATAGATTTTTTCCTAGTTCTCAAACCTGTTCTAATTGTCTCTGTCATACCAAATCCGCAAGGTGGGCGTAAGTCTATCTTCAGGCATTCCCCCGTGATTTCAGAAGCCCCGACAATCTCGCCCAGCCGGTAGTTCACCCTAAAAAGATTGTCCCACTTCTAAGACTTTCGTTTGTCCGTTGCGAGACAAAATAACCTGTTGACTACCAACTTCCACTAAAGTCCAACCGTTGATAAATTCCCCCGGAGAAATACGCGTCGTTATCCCCTTATTATCAAATAAAGCTGAAGATCGATCGCCTAAATCCATCACCCCCACCAGGGTATTTTTCACCTGATTATTAGTGGGAATAACCGCTGCTGTCGGCCGATGCACTTGGGGGGCAGCCGGTAATGGTGGCGCGGAAATGTCGGGATTTGCGGGTGTAACCGGGGCAATTTTGGCAGCCGTTTCAGGGGTTTGGGGATAAACGGGAACGTAAATTCTTTCTATGATCTGGGGAGTATTATTAACCGGTAAATTAGCGGGGGGTGGTGGTGGAACCGTGGCTACCGGAGAAGGGTTATTTTTAGGAGAAGGATCAGGATCGGGGGATGAAGTTGCACCTTGGCGATCGATAATAGTCAGAGATGATTGCAGATAGGCGATAAACTTTTGATCTTCTGGGGAAATCGTGCCATTTTGAGAGACAGGGGCATTTTTTTGACTGATTAGCCATGCCACCACCCAACCTAGATAGACGCAAGCAATGACAAAAATAACTTTATCTAGGGGCATTCTCGGATTTTCTTCATCGCCCGCTGCCATATTTTTTGCACTCCTCGATCGCTGCTGTCGTTTCGATTCTAACAGGATAGGGCATTGCCAAAAACAATTTTTTAATTTCCCCAAATCCCCCTAGGGGGGATATAGTAGAGAGAGAATGATGTATCTTAATATAAGTAAAGTTTTGTAACAATTCTGAAATCCTTTGCTCAACTCTACCCTAGTCCCCAGCAATCCCAATCGCCTGAAACCCCTAGTCCCTAACTGGGAAAAATGTCAATCCGTCTTTTGGACAGCAGCATTTCTGGTATCAGTCCCCGTGTTCATACAAGCGCCCCTAGTGCGCTACTATCCCGAAATTAGCCTAGGTTTAACCGTTTTCTGGGTGGGGTTAGGGATTTGGCTGCTCAAACAAGCAAAAATCAGTCTTTGGGGAGATTTACTTTTGGGCTTTAGTTGGAGTTGGTTAGCCGGTTCTCTGTACTGGGGTTGGTGGCGTTGGGAACCCTTGCTCCATATTCCCATGGAAGCGATCGGGCTGCCCTTTGTTCTCTGGGGATTATGCAAAGGTCGCGGCAAAGTGGGCAATCTTTTCTATCTGGGTTCTTTGTTAGGAACCGCCATCACCGACTTATATTTCTATCTAACGGGACTAATTCCCTACTGGCGACAATTAATGACCGTGGAACTAGATGCCAACCTAGTATCGCCGATATTTCATAACGCTTTGGCCCAAATTCAGACCCCCTGGGGCATCAGTTGGGCGATCGTACTGCTCAACCTGCTCCTAGCGATCGGTATCTATCCTTTGCAAAAACGGGTATGCCATTGGTGGGCATTTAGCGGAGCCGTATTGAGTACAATTTTAGTCGATGGTTTATTTTGGATTACCGCTTCTCTGGCCTAAGGGTTTTCCTAGCTAATTCCCGTTTCCACCTATTTACCTAAAATGTCGGATGAATGCCCCCGCTAAATTTTTCGACAAGACATCAACCTTTGCGGGGGATGAAATCCGACCAGAAAATAAACCGCAGAGCATCGATTTAATACTACCATCTATGGGTAAACTGTGTTATAATTAAACTATCCAATGGTCGATGATTGTTAAATGCTAGTCGTAGAAGCGAAGCTAAAAAACGGGACACTAGAGCAATATCAGAAGCTTGATGAAGCTATCAGAACTTCTCAGTTTGTGCGTAACTCTTGTGTTCGTTATTGGATGGACAATCAAGGAACAACCCGTAATGACCTTCAAAAACTTTGTGCGGTACTAGCTAATAATAAAGAGACACCTTGGGTTAATAAATTAAACTCTCAAGCTCGTCAATCGGCTGCTGATAGAGCCTGGCAATCAATTAGTCGATTTTACCAGAATTGTCATGCTAAGATACCAGGAAAAAAAGGTTTTCCTCGGTTCAAAAAGCATAGCCGTTCGGTTGAGTATAAACTAACGGGCTACAAACTATCAGATGATCGACGTAAAATCAGATTTACTGATGGCTTTAAAGCAGGAGAATTTGATTTATGGTGTAGTCAGAAAACCTTAGTTTATTATTCAGAGCAACAGATTAGACGGGTAAGAGTTGTTAGACGTGCTGACGGTTATTATTGCCAGTTTTTGATTGACGGAGAACGGCAAGAATACCATGAACCAACGGGACAAATAACAGGAATTGACTTAGGGTTAAAAGAGTTTTATACCGACGCTCAAGGTAATACTGTAGAGAATCCACGTTATTTAAGCAAGTCAGAAAAACGACTTAAAAAAGCACAAATGAGATTATCAAAACGATTTCGTCAAGGAAAGAAACAGTCTAAAAACTATCACAAGCAACGGATAAAAGTAGCTAAACTTCACTTGAAAGTATCAAGACAACGTAAAGACAAAGCAATTAAAGACGCTTTGGCGTTAGTCCAGTCTAATGATCTGGTAGTCTATAAAGCTTTAAAGGTAAGAAACTTAGTCAAAAACCGTAAGCTGGCCAAGTCGATTTCCGATGCTTCTTGGTATCAATTCACCGAATGGTTGAATTATTTTGCTAAGATTTATCGGATTGTTTGTGTTGCTGTTCCTCCTCATTTCACTAGCCAAGATTGTTCAGTTTGTGGGACGAGAGTTCAAAAAACCTTAAGCACTAGAACTCATCAATGTCCTAATTGTCAAACAGTCTTAGATAGGGATCATAATGCAGCAATAAATATTGGTTCTTCGTTACTTGGTATGGTTCGATAGGGGGGCATAAATCGACTAAATCCTTATCTGGCAAGAGACTTAATTGATTAGTTCGCTCTAGAAAAAAACAATTAACAAAAATCGCTAAATGCCTTTCTATATAAGGGTTCCATCCCTTATAACTCCCGTCCATTGCATAACACAAACCGAAGAGCCTAAATATTCTTAAAAAAGGGTTGAAATATTTGGGAAATCATCTCAACGGTACTGTTGGGCAAACAGAAACCCCCCCCAACCCCCCACCCCCCCTGCCCCCCCGACATCGGGGGGCAGGGGGGCAAGGGGGGGGGAGAGTCCGGCAAGAAAGATTTTCAGTGGAGACATTGAGAATCTAAGTTGTCTCGTCGAGCAAGGAATTTCCGATAGTGATAGGTCAAGAATCCCCCGTCACAGCGTAGCTTGACGGTGGGAGTATGTCAATTAGATAGTTGACATCCTCGCCGCCGTAAAACGGACGGCGATTCCCAAACCTCACGATTTGGGTTTCTGCTTCTTTCCCTTGCGGGGTTCCGCACCTGCCTTAACAGATTTACTCTGTTCTGGTCTTATGGTCGCTCTACAGACTGACACCGCAAGCCCTGCGGCCAAAATATTTTTACTAGCGTTAACATCTCGGTCATGGTGTGTCCCACAGTCTGGACAATCCCATTCTCGAACATTTAACGGCATCTTTTCGACAATATGCCCGCAATTACTACACCTTTTAGAGCTAGGAAACCATCTATCTATTTCGATGTAATTTCTGCCGTACCAACGGCATTTATAGGCTAATTGTCGGGTAATTTCTCCCCAACTAACGTCAGATATTGCCTGAGATAACTTGGGGTTTTTGACCAGATTCTTGACGGCTAAATTCTCAACTACAATCGTTTGGTTTTCACGAACTAATTGAGTGGTTAGCTTATGTAAATGGTCTTTTCTGCTATCGGTGATTTGAGCGTGAATCTTGGCTACTTTGATTCTTGCTTTTTCCCGATTTTTTGACCCTTTCTGTTTTCTAGAAAGATTTTTCGATGCTCTTCGCAACCTCTGATAATGTGGCTCTTCGGTTTGTGTTATGCAATGGACGGGAGTTATAAGGGATGGAACCCTTATATAGAAAGGCATTTAGCGATTTTTGTTAATTGTTTTTTTCTAGAGCGAACTAATCAATTAAGTCTCTTGCCAGATAAGGATTTAGTCGATTTATGCCCCCCTATCGAACCATACCAAGTAACGAAGAACCGATAATGTTTCTTAAAATGCTTAGGATTAGATACTTTATCGCCGTCGCTGGTAATCACGAGGCTACTAATTCCTAAGTCAATTCCAATGGCTTTATCTGTTACTGGTAAAGGCTTAATCGTTGGGTCATCAAATCTAATTGAAATATGCCAACGTCCAGACGGATGTAATCTGACTGTTACTGTGCTTGGTTCACAAGCTTCTGGTATTTGTCTTGACCATCGAATAGGTAAAGGTTCTGTGCATTTGGCTAAATAGATTTGTTTGTCTTTAAATTTAAAGGCTGACTTGGTAAATTCGGCACTTCCTCCTTGATGTTTTTTCTTAAAGTTAGGATACTTAGTACGACCAGCAAAGAAGTTAGTGAAAGCTGTTTGTAAATGTCTTAACCCTTGTTGTAAAGGTACACAGCTTACCTCATTGAGAAAGTCTAATTCTTCTTGCTTTTTCCACTCGGTTAGCATTGAAGAAGTTTGAACATATCCTACTCTTTCTTGCTTTTCGTACCATGCTTGTGTTCGTTCGTGGAGAGCTTTGTTGTAAACTAATCTTACACAGCCCAAAGTGCGCCGCAATAGCGACTCTTGTTCGGGTGTGGGGTAAAATCGAAACGAGTAGGCTTTTTCCATGTCTCACATTTTAGCATATATTTCGTAAACGATGCTCATATTTAACAGTAAAGCCGTCGTAGAACGACGGGGTTTCAGACCCAAATTTTCGATGAAAATGTGCGGAATCTCGCTGTATAATGTGTAGTCACCTCCATCTATAATATTGCCGCTTATGTAACCGTGGATATACTAGGACAAAATCCTTATTTACTACTCCATACCGAGAAGGGACAGCGTTTTTTCCCTCTCGTGGGGAGACCTTACTGGACAATCGGACGGAGCAAAGATAACGCTATCGTGATTAAAGATCAGTGTATCTCTCGCAATCACGCTATTTTACAATCCACGGAAACAGGAGATTTTTATCTGATCGATCTCGGTAGTCGCAATGGAACTTTTGTCAATGGCAGAAGGGTAGCTATTCCCGTGACTATCCATGACAAAGATCGGATCGCCTTTGGCAAAACCGAAGTGCAGTTCTATCGTCCTACTCCCACTAATATAGGCAAGCAACCGCACAATTTAGAATTGGATCCCCCCACCTCCACCGTCCATGAACGTCGCTTAACATCGGTGATAGTGGTGGATATACGAAATTTTACGGCTTTAACGAGGCAATTAGACGAAAAAGTGCTTTCTTCTCTGATTGGCAATTGGTTTCGCCATGCCGGGAGTATTATCCGCAGTTCCGGCAGTTGGGTAGATAAATATATTGGTGATGCGATCATGGCCATCTGGTTTCACGGCCAACAGGAAGTCAATCAAGACGATATCTTGCAAATTTTCCAAGCAATTACGCGAATATACAAGATGACCCGCGCCTTAAGCGAAGAATATCCCTTACCCTTTAAATTACGCATCGGTGCGGGAGTGAATACCGGTTATGCCATGGTGGGCAATACTGGCAGCGGTGAACATCCAGATTATACGGCGATCGGTGATACGGTCAACGCCGCTTTTCGTTTAGAGTCGGCCACTAAAGAAATAGGTAGGGATTTAGCCATCGGAGCAACTACCTACAGTCATCTCATCGGTTTACCCCATCTCCACCAAGCTTTTGAGCAACATACCCTCAGTCTGAAAGGATACGACGATAAAACTATTACCTACGGAACCACTTTCGATGACTTGGATCGTTTCCTCGATGTCAATATTAGTGAGGAGATAACTGGAATTACAGGATTTATCGGCAGTGTCTGAAGATTGAAATTAAACGACATTTCAGTGATCAGTAAACAGTAATCAGTAATCAGTGAAAAGACAGTAGGAAACTTCTATTTAATACTGTACACTTAAAACTCAAATCTGATGACTGATAACTGATAACTGATAACTGATAACTGATAACTGACCTACTCCTCGGCAGCGGCGAGAACTAAATCTTCCTCTTCCAGGGCGGGAGGAACTTCGATTTCTGCGACTACTTCCGAGACAGTCCGGCCTTCCGCTTCCGCTAGACGTTTTTCTCGGTATTTAATCGCCATTTCTTCCGCTTTTTCAAACACTAACGGGCGATTTTTGAGCATATCTCCCGGTTCGGGTTCTAATTGTTTAGTCGAGAGGGAAATGCGACCTCTTTCGGCATCGAGATCGATAATCATCACTTTCAACTCATCATTGACATTGAAAACCGTGTGGGGGGTGTCAATGTGATCGTGAGAGATTTCGGAAATATGCAGTAAACCACTGACTCCACCAATATCGATGAAAGCACCGTAGGGCTTGATTCCGCGCACGGAACCGATTACCACCTGTCCCACGGCTAAACCGTTCATCTTGCGTTCCACTAAAGCGCGACGATGACTTAAAACCAGACGGTTGCGATCCTCATCCACTTCTAAAAACTTTAAGGGCAATTCCTGACCGACTAAATCCTCTTTCGCTTCTCTGGTGCTAATGTGAGAACCGGGGATAAAGCCGCGGAGACCTTCAATTCTGACTAATGCTCCACCACGGTTAGTGGCGAAAACATTCGAGCGCACGGTAGCATCTTCTTTTTGCAATTGACGCACCCGTTCCCAAGCGCGCATATATTCGATGCGACGGATCGACAGGGTTAGCTGTCCATCTTCATTCTCGTCGGTAAGAATGAAAAATTCCCTGGTTTCGTTGGGTTGTAAAACTTCTTCGGGATTATCGACGCGGTTGATCGACATCTCCTGCACGGGGATAAAAGCGGCGGTTTTAGCACCGATATCGATGAGCGCTCCCCGGGGTTCCATGCTGAAAACAGTCCCAGCGACAACATCTCCCGGACTGAAATGATAATCGTATTTGTCTAGAAGGGCGGCAAAATCTTCATGGGTAAAGCCTATGTTTTTGTTTGCAGTTTTTTGGGTGGTCATGTACGTTGTTTGGGCCTCGGAATTTCCGTAGGTTTTTCCTCCTATGTGATGTACAGTTTCTAAATCAAGGAGATGCCTCCCAATTTAGTTTCTAGGCAGGGCCTAGGGGATGAACTGCCGCATCCGGCTTTCTTGCAGGCAATCTGCCTCAAGAATGACTTTTAAGAATCTAACCAGAGCTTGGGCTTGAAATAGCACAAGGGATCCTCATTATAACTGAATCGGGAACTATTTAAGACGAGGTAATCACGCTGGCTTCTTCCACTGGAGACCAAGAAGGATGAGTGCGTTCCATTTCGGAGGACTGGATCAGAGCTAAAGCGGCGATAAAGTCTCTAATTCCCTGAAAATTGCCGTAAACTGAAGCAAAGCGCACATAGGCCACTTCCGATTCTTGCCGGAGATATTCTAGGACTAATTGACCGATTTCCTGACTTGTTACCTCCCGTTTTGAGTCTTGCTGCAGACGGGATTCGATATCATTGACGATCGCCTCTAATCTTGAGGGGGGAATGCCGGTTTTTTCGCAAGCGCGAACGATCCCCCGGAGCAGTTTGCAGCGATCAAAAGATTCCCGTTTACCATCTTTTTTAATCACCGTGATCGGCACGAATTCGATGCGCTCGTAGGTGGTGAACCGATATTTACACTGTAAGCATTCACGACGACGACGAATGCTCTGACCGTTTTCGGAGGAGCGGGACTCTAAAACGCGACTATCGGTATGCTGACAATTAGGACACTGCATAGGAGGCGCTCGGTGAGGGGAACCTTTAATTTAAGCCTTTAAATACGAAAACCAGAGCCGCTAACCTGCTTTTGACAAGCGGGCGGCTCAGGGAAGAAAATTATTAACCTAAACGGAGTTAAGAAATTTACTTTTGAATCCGGGGAGGTTCCCGGAAGGCGATGGCGAAGAAAATTACCGACAAAGCCATAGTTAAAACTAAAATGTAAGCGACGCTTTCCATGGTTGGACATCCTACAAGACTGCTATAACAATCCTATAGTATCAGGAAATGAGCTTTTCAGCTTGTCTGGGGATATAATCTACATCCCCAGAATCAGTGGCAATCTATTTAACGCTAACTTTTGCCCCGGCATCTTCCAGTTTTTTCTTGATGGCGGCGGCATCATCTTTGTTAGTGCCTTCTTTAACCGCTTTGGGAGCGGCTTCTACCAGGTCTTTCGCTTCTTTGAGTCCTAAACCGGTCAATTCGCGTACCACCTTAAGGATAGCAATTTTCTTGTCGGCGGGAACTTCTTCGAGAACGACGTTAAATTCGGTTTGTTCTTCCACCGCTTCAGCAGCAGCCGCGGGAGCAGCCCCGGGGGCAGCCATAATTATGCCACCAGTCGGAGCGGCGGCACTAACTCCAAAGGTTTCTTCGATACCTTTGACTAATTCCGCAGCTTCTAAGAGGGTCAGGGTTTTGAGTTTTTCTAAGATTTCAGCTACAGCAGACATGGGTTAGACTCCTAATTGTTTGTAAGTGATTGATTGGCGCGGTGTCAAGCCGCTTCTTTTTCTTCTTGACGGGCCACGGCATCGACGGCACGGGCCAAAGATGCGGGAACTTCGTTGATACTGCGGGCCAGTTTGGCAGCAATGGCGTTGATTGCTCCGGCGGCCTGAGCGATTAACTGTTCTTTCGACGGTAAATCGGCGATCGCTTTGATCTGATCTTCTGTTAACAGTTGACCTTTTGTCCCTTCTTTGAGGACACCGCCGCGCAATTCGGTTTTTTTGCTTTCTTTTTTGAACTCTTGATAGGCCTTGAAAGCTCCACCGATATCCTCTTTTACGAGCAGAAAGGCGGATGTTCCCGATAAAAGGCTTTTCATCGGTTCCCAGCCACTATCTTCAGCGATCGCCAATCCCATCAAAGTATTTTTGGTGACTTTACAAATCGTTCCCGTGGGGCGCAATTTGCGGCGTAGATTGCTGATTTCGGCGACGGTTAAACCTTGATAGTCGATGACCATCGTTAATTGAGCTTCGCTAAGGGAGGTTTTTAATTCTTCTAGAATTACTCCCTTGCTTTCTCTGCTTCTCCCCATCCCTTGTTCACCTCCTGTATGCGGGGGACCTGTTCCAGAGGCGCAAAAATAACCCCTTGTAGCGCCGGGGTTGAGTGGAGAGAATCCAGTTCAGGCATGACCAAGACAGAAAATATCTCTCTTTAGTCTTTTTGGCTGCTGTTTTCTCGCTTTGACCTCGGCAGGGTATTTAAGCTGTTTCGCCCCTGCTGTCTTTGGCTTAAGCCAGTCCCCTATTATAACAGTATTGCGCGTTTTATGTCAAGCCTTGGACAGGAACGAGCATGGTGATTGCATTTAAGACTGAATCCCTTGAGTATAGGCTACTTATCAGTACAGGCACTCATGCAAGAGGCAAAAGGGGGAATAATACTAAATCCTTTGAGTATAGGCTACATATCAAGATAGACAAGAGACAAGAGGCAAAAGGAGGAATAGGTAATCGGTCTTTAATAACTGGATTTAGTAAGTACCTAAGCAAAATTAATTACACATTTCGATAAAGCTTTTGCCTCTTGCCTATTGCCTCTTGCCTATCTTCACTAGGAAATTTATTTTGCACGACTACTTATGAGATCAAAAGTTTTCGTTTTCAGGAGTCGGTTATTAATACCAAATTAGGTTACAGTTCTTGATCAGAAACGCTGTATCTAATTCAGTCTTAGGAGAAAGTCTTTCTGTTGATTGAGCTTTTTTAATCTAGCTTTTCAAGAAGCGAAATTAGCTTGGTTCATTTGTTCGCTTGTGCCACGCTACTTTCTTCGCTTATAATCCTTTTGTCTCCTCCATCAATTTTCCGAGCTTCCCTTTTTAGTTACCTTACCCAATTATCAATTATGAATAACACTGAAATCGACTTTCCCAAAGGCTCTAAGAGTGATCTAAGAGATGTTATCACAAATCAGTTACTCATTTTTTTAGAAGCCCAAAATTATGATGCAGCTAAAACTCTGTTAATTCCCGTGGCTTCCGTGGATATAGCAGAAGCGATTGCGGACTTACCTAAAACCCTACAAATCATTGCTTTCCGACTTTTAAATAAATCTCAAGCCATTGACGTTTATGAACATTTAGATAGAAATACCCAATATTTATTAATCGAAAAGTTTAAAAATGCGGAAGCAAATGAAATTATTAATAATATGTCTCCTGATGATCGAGTCAAGTTATTTGATGAGTTACCTCCTCAATTAGCGAGGACTTTAGTAGCTCAATTATCCCCTGAAGAAAGAGAGTTAAATGCTTTATTGTTCGGGTATTCTGCTGATACAGCAGGGCGAATTATGACCCCGAAATATATCTATGTTAAAGAAACTATTACCGCTAATGAAGCCCAAGCTAAAATCAGAAATTTAGCCGATAAAATTGAAGTGGCTTACTATATCTATGTGACAGATAATAACAAGAGATTACAAGGAACCTTATCTTTAAAAGATTTGATTGTTGCTAAACCAGAAGCCATAATTTCTGAAATTATGAACAGAAACATTATTTATGCCTATACCGATACCGACCAAGAAGAAGTCGCTAAATTGATTCAACGCTATGATTTATTAGCCTTGCCAATTGTTGATAAAGATGAAAACTTATTAGGGGTAGTTACGGTAGATGATGTTATCGATATTTTAGAGGAAGAAGCAACTGAAGATATTTATAAAATGGGAGCAATTAATACAGAATCTGATGATCAAAATTACTTTAAATTGGGCTTGTATAAAATCACAAAAAAACGAATACCCTGGTTATTAATTTTACTAATCACGAATTCTGGAACAGTTTTTTTAATGAGTAATTTTGAGGAAGTATTAGAAGAAGTAGTTGCCTTAGCCTTTTTTACGCCATTATTAATTGATGCAGGGGGAAATATAGGTGCGCAGTCATCAACCGTTGTTATTAGGGGATTAAGTACCGATGAATTAAGAGATAAAAAACCGTTTTCAATTATTGTGAAAGAGTTAATAACAGGGGGATTATTAGGAATAATTTTAGCCGTCATTGTGATTGCCATGATTTTTGTATTCTTAGGTAAACCAGAGATTGGTTTTATAGTGGGAATTAGTTTAATTGCTATCTCAATTATTGCAGCAACGACAGGTACAGCATTACCCTTTGTCTTTAACAAAATGGGATTTGATCCTGCTTTAATGTCTGCTCCTTTTATTACGACAGTGGTTGATGTTTTAGGAATTTTTATTTATTTCAGTATTGCTCAATTAATCCTAAAGGAAAGCTTGAGAAATTGATGGGCAAGGCAAAAAGATTAGGCCGATTTAAGTCTGAATTGGCTTTCCATAACTTCCCCAGGGTTATATCCTTGAGCGCTCGATAATTTTTAATCCTCAATCCCTCAATTCCAGCCATTATTTAGTCCTGTTTCTCATTACTAAAGTAATTTGGCTCTCTTAGGTTTGGTGGGTAAAATGTATTCTAAGATACAGTCCTGCTGGCGAGCGCGCGGAAGGAACCACAGAGACACAGAGGACACAAAGATCGATCACTACTATAAGTAGTCGTGCAAAATTAATTTCCTAGTCAAGATAGGCAAAAGGCAAAAGCTTTATCGAAATGTGTAACTAATTTTGCTTAGGTACTTATAAGTAGTCGTGCAAAATTAATTTCCTAGTCAAGATAGGCAAAAGGCAAGAGGCAGGAGGCAAGAAGTGGTTAGATATGTGTAATTAATTTTGCTTAGGTACTTATAAGTTAAACTGATCACACAAAGAATAAGAGAGCCGTAATTTGAGCAATTTCTCCCCGGAGAATATATAGTATAGACTGATTCTAGAGCGGTTATTAATAGAGTTCTTGCCTAATTAATTTTTGAGAGTTCAAAAATGAGAAAAATAGGCATAAAATTGCATAAAATCCCTAGATAGAGCATTTAATTGATTAATGCTCATTCTTAATTCTCCTGACTACTGACTACTGGCTACTAACTCCTCACCTAAGGTCAGATTTTTGATTTTTGCCAGAGGTCTAATTACTGACCCGATTCGATCGCTCCTTCGGCCTCATGGACAATTGCCCTCAATTGATCTAAAGTTTTCTGGTCCACCTGGGTCCATAATCCCCGTTGTTGAGCCTCTAATAATCTTTCGGCCATATCTCGCAATGCCCAGGGGTTTTTTTCCTGAATAAATTGTTGTACCTTCTCGTCAAATAAATAAGCTTCGGCTACTCCCTGATAGATAAAATCCTCCACTAGGTGAGTAGTGGCAGAGTAGGCAAAAATATAATCTACGGTTGCAGCCATCTCAAAGGCGCCTTTATAGCCGTGTCGCATCACTCCCGCTATCCA
Source organism: Microcystis panniformis FACHB-1757 (assembly GCF_001264245.1). NCBI lineage: Bacteria > Bacillati > Cyanobacteriota > Cyanophyceae > Chroococcales > Microcystaceae > Microcystis > Microcystis panniformis. The sequence goes on along the minus strand of NZ_CP011339.1, from coordinate 2,226,377 downwards.
TTTGGGGTTAACCACTCGCGAACGGTAAACGCGACGAATTTCTTCCTCTAGGGTTCTGATGCGGGGATTTTCCGGACGGGAATGATCACCAAAATAGGTGACGGGATTTTTGCCGGTTAATGCCCGGACACTGGCAGTTAAGCCGCCTTGAAATTGATAGTAGTCATCGGAGTCGAAAATATCGTGTTCTCGATTGTCCTGATTGTGCAGCACTATCTCTAATTCTTGCAGTCTATTTCTCAATACTTCTGGTAAAGAATGGGCAGTTCCTTGACTATCATAGGCATAACAACTCCAGTTAATATAAGCATTAGCTAAGTCTTGATCATTTTGCCAGTTTTGTGACTCGATTAACCCCTGTAAACCGGCCCCATAAGCACCCGGTTTGCAGCCAAAGATTCTGGCAGTAGCTCTCAGTTTCGCCTCTTTTTCTCCTAAGCCCTGACTTAGCCAAAACTCCCTCTCTGTCTTCACTTTCGCCGCTAAAGGATTAATTTTTTCCTCTTCCTCTTGACAAGCTACCGCATTTATGCAAGAATTAAGAAGATGTAGTATGCTGGGGAAACTGTCCCTAAAAAAGCCGGATACCCGAACGGTCACATCAATACGAGGACGGCCTAAGCTAGACGGGGTAAGGATTTCAAACCCGACCACCCGACGGAAAAAACCATCCCAAAGGGGACGAATTCCCAGTAAAGCCATGGCTTCGGCCACATCTTCGCCACTATTTCTCATCGTCGAAGTTCCCCAGATAGAAATCGCCAAAGTGCGGGGATATTCGCCATTTTCTTGGGTATAACGTTCAATTAGTGCCTCTGCGGCCTTTCTTCCCACTTCCCACGCGGTTTCTGTGGGGATTGCGCGGGTATCGACGGAATAGAAATTTCTGCCGGTGGGGAGAACATCGGGACGGCCGCGGGTAGGAGCGCCGGAAGCACCACTGGGGACGTATTGGCCAGCGAGACCTTTTAAGAGATAGATAAGTTCATCGGGGGTTTGTTTTAAAGCAGGAATTAACTGATTTTCTAGCCAAACCAATTCTTTTGCCGTATTTTCGCCTAGAGGTTCAATTTTCTGGCTAATTAAATCCTGAGCGAGACCTTCCAGATAGGTAGTAGTATCGTTATATTCCGTCAGGGGGTCGCAGTCGAGATGGAGGTCAAGGGCGATCGAACGGGTTAAACCGGGGCGGTCGGGACTAGGAGAACGGGCGATCGATTGGATTAAATCAATTAACTGCTGACCCTGGGGACATTGACCGAAGATATGTAAACCGTCGCGGATTTGTGCTTCCTTGAGTTCACAGAGATAACCATCCACGAGGGTGAGAAATTGACCAAAGGAAGCGTTGGTCGCAACGCGCTCGCTACGCGAGATCGTGCCTAGCTCTCGATCGAGATTAGTTTTCGCCACCAGATCGTTAATCCGCTCGCGAATCAGAGCTAAACGAGAAGGATCAAGAGATTCTGCCTGATAATATTCATCGATGAGGGACTCTAACTTTTCCCAATCCCCATACAATTCCGCTCGCGTCATTGGGGGGGTGAGATGGTCGATGATAACAGCTTGGGAACGTCTTTTAGCGCTGCAACCTTCTCCGGGGTCATTGACAATAAACGGATAGAAATTCGGCAGCGACGAGAAAGCAATTTCGGGATAACAATTGGGAGAAAGAGCGAGACTTTTCCCCGGCAGCCATTCTAAATTGCCGTGTTTACCGAGATTAATCACAGCAGTGACTTGGAATTCCTGTCGTAACCAATGGTAAAAAGCGAGATAGCTGTGGGTAGGTTCCAGGTCGGGGGAATGATAATTAAGAGTCGGGTCAAGGTCATAACCGCGAGAAGGTTGAATACCGATAAAGACATTACCTAGCTGGATGCCGGGGATAGGAAAATCCTTGTCTGGATATCCCCAACGGTCAAGCAGAGCGCTTTGATTATCGGGGGGAAGGGAGGAGAAATAATCTAGATATGCTTCTAGGGAGAGAGATTGATAGATAGGTTTTAATTCCCTTGTCTCCAGGTCATTAGTGATACCGGAAATAAGCAATCGCATTAATTCATCGCTATGGTCGGGGAGGTCGGTGAGGGTATAACCTTGGGTTTGTAATGCGCGAAGAATTTCCAGACCACTAGCGGGAGTATCTAAACCGACTCCGTTAGCGATACGACCATCCTTATTGGGATAGTTGGGGAAAATGAGAGCAATTTTTTTCTGGGAGTTGGGAAGGGAGGAGAGTTGACAATAGTTTGCGGTTAAATCAGCGACAAAATCAACCCGGTGGGGGAGGGGTTGATAGATAACTATTTCCGTTTCTAGTTTGGGATGTCGGGTGAGGACAGATTTAAAGGAAATAGCGCGGGTGATAATTTTGCCATCCATTTCCGGTAAAGCGATATTCATAGCCACATCCCGGGGGGAAAGACCCTGATAACCCTGTTGATAAGCTTCTAAACTGCTGCTGCTGAGGATAACTTGGAAGATGGGTTTATTGAGAGACTGCCAGAAGTGATGATTTTGTTTGTCTTCCGGTCGCTGGATAGAGAAGCTAGTGGTATCGAGAATTAGGTCTGGGGGATGGTGGGAAAAGAGGGTTAATAGTTCCTCTTGCACTTCGATTTCCCGGAGAGAGGAGAGAAAGATGGGGACAGTTTCAATATTTCTTTGGGTGAAAGCGCTGATTAAAGCATCGATAGCTTTGGTATTACCTGCGAGATAATGGGAACGATAGAAAAGTATCCAAGTCCGTGCTTGGGGTTGGGATAGGGTTGTCTGGGAATAGATTCCCCACCTAGGGACAACCCTAGGAGGAGAGGGAGAATAGTCGAGATGGAGACAGGTATGCGCGATAAATTTAGCAGCATTAATCCAGTTATCTATCCCTGCTTCCGTGAAATAGCACCATAACTGGTTAACAGTAGTCAGGGAAGCAGTGGAATGACTCATCAACTCTAAATCCGGTTTATCCTCTCCCGGGAGGACAAATAAAGTCGCACCGGTTTCCTCGACAATTTCCTTAACTACTTCCAACCCGTAGGACCAACTCCCCCGTCCCCCCAATAAGCGAAGAATAATCACCCTTGCTTGGGATAGTACCTTGTCCCCATAGTTATCGATACTGTATTGCTGCTGTAACTGGGATAAATTGAGGGCGCGAATTGCGGGAAAATTATCCGGTAGATGGTCGATAGCTGCCGCTAGAGTTTGAATATCGGTATCAGCCATGGTGAGGAGGACAATCGGGGCCGGATTTTGGTCAATAATAATCACCCCTTCGGTATCTGCTGTCCAACCACCCGCTTGGGGAGCAATACGATGCATAAATTTTGAGAGTCAGGTTAAATAATGATTAGGTTTTGAGAATCAGGGTCTCGATCGAGGGATCATTCTTAGGTAGATAGAGATGATTATATCTGTCTGCGGCAATTTAAAGAATAGGGAATAGGTGTTAGGGGATAGGGATTAAGAAAAATCTTCACTAAAACCCCAACCCCAGTCCCCTTAATGATGACTGGGGTTTGGGGAAGTGGGAAAGTGGGGAAGTGGGGAAATTTCAATTAAAACCCTAAAACCCCAACACCCCAACACCCCACCACCCTATCTCCTGCCTCCTGCCTCCTGCCTTCTGATAACTGATAAATGATGACTGATAAATGATAACTGATAAATGATAAATGAACGCTTCTCCCGCTTATGTTTGCTGTCAAGTGTTGTCATCTACTCACCTCGAACAAATTCGTTCTTGGTGGGGACAGTTGGCAATACAGGTGACAGGGCCGAGGATTAGTCTCAGTGAAAGAGATATTCCCCCACAGACAGGGGAAATCTATCAACTCTTGCTTTCCACTGACCTACAAGCTTTATTGTTAGCCAGTCCCCAAGGGCATAATTTTCAGTACGAAGTCCGCATTAGTTTTGAAGCGAACACGATTAAAAGTTTTCTGCAAGGACTGGCCGTCAAGTCTCTCCACAACCCAAAAATTCAGCAGGGTTATCAAATTTTAAATCTGCCTCTATCCATTAATGTCAGCAGTTTTCAAAATAAAATTTTAGTCAAAATTCTCTCGATAATTTCTTCTCCGGCTGCTGATGGGGGTTGTTCCCGCATCTTCTCCGTTTGTCAACCGATAGAAGCTGCCCTATCCCAACAAATCCAACAGGAAAGATTATTAAACCAAGTCATCACCCAAATGCGTCAGAGTCTGGAGTTACCGGTGATTCTGGAAACCGTGGTCAGGGAAGCGCGGGAATTTCTGCAAGTGGACCGATTGTTAATTTATCAATTTTTCCCCGGTATCGGTGAGGGAAAGGGAAAAATAACTTCCGAGTCGCGTGTTTCTGACCAGATAAATTCCGTGTTAAATTTAACCCCCGAAGACGATTGTTTTTCCTATATTCCCCAATACAAAGAAAAGTACCGTCAAGGATTAATTCTGGCTGTGGATGATGTGGATGTTAACTATTCTTCTTCCTTCTGTTTGTCCGAATTTTTGCGACAACACCAAGTGCAATCAAAATTAATCGCCCCGATTGTGGTACAAGAAGAATTGTGGGGTTTATTAATTGCCCATCAATGTCAAGAAAAACGCCAATGGTTGCCGCAGGAAAAGAAATTTTTAGGTCAGATTGGTGAACATCTCGCCATCGCTATCTATCAAGCGCAATTATATTCTCAAGTACAGGAACAAAAAGATATTTTTGAGCGCCGGGTAATAGAAAGAACCCAAGAATTACAAGATACTTTAATGACTGCGGAAGCCGCTAACCTCTGCAAAAGTGAATTTTTAAATAATATGAGTCATGAGTTATTAACTCCCCTAACTTGTATTATCGGTTTGTCCAGTACCCTGCAAAAATGCTCGGCAGCCAGTAATTTTTTACCTCCCGACAAACAAAAACACTATCTAAAAGTTATTCAGGATAACGGCAATAAACTATTAGAATTAATTAATGACTTGCTTAATTTTTCGCAAGTTTCGGCAGGAAAAGCCGTTTTAGATATTAAACAATTTTCGCTAAAATACCTCTGTCATCATGTTTTAGAAATTATCAAAACAGAGGCAGAAATTAAAGAAATTAATCTAATTTTAGAGATGAAAATTACCGAAAAAGAGCATTATTTTTATGCCGATTATGATCGAGTTCAGCAGATACTTTTGTACTTGTTAAAAAATGCCCTGAAATTTACCCCCGAACAGGGTGCTATCACGCTGAGACTGTGGAAAGAAGGCAGTCAGGTCATTTTTCAGGTAGAGGACACGGGCATCGGCATTCCTGCTCAAAAAATACCGCTTCTGTTTGAAAAATTTACCCAGTTGGATGGCTCCCGAAAACGTCGTTATGGTGGTATGGGATTAGGATTGGCTTTAACTAAACAATTAGTGGAACTGCATCGCGGCACGATCGAGGTAGAATCTTGCTTAGATAAAGGTTCCATTTTTACCGTCCGTTTACCTCAACAAAAGCCCCCAAATCCCAGCGCCAACCCTCGGATAATAATCCCCATTTTAATCACCACCATCCCACTGTAGTTTTAATTGAAAGTGACGAAGAAATTGCCAATCTTATTTGTGAGTTATTGATGGTGGCACATTATCAAGTTATTTGGTTAATCGATAGTGTCTCCGCTATCAAAAAAATTGAGATCGTGCAGCCAAGTATTATAATTGTCGATCGGAAAATGCCCGATATATATCATCTCTGTCATCTCTTAAAAAAATCTAGCCAAACTCAAGCCAGTAAAGTGCTAATCTTGAATGATACCCCTGAAATCAGCGTTAATTTTCTCGGTCGTCATGGCATTGACGACTATCTGCTCAAACCGATTCAACCCTCCCTATTGTTGGAAAAAATCCGCTATCTAACCGCTTTATAAGTAGGGTTTGCAGCAAAAAGTTTTTCGGTGCGGGTAAGGGGTGTGGGGTGTGGGGTGTGGGGTGTAGGGTGTGGGGTGTGGGGTTTTACCCATTTTCATCTGGTCAATACTTTTCTTTTTTCCTCAGAAAATAGGACTTGAAAACTAACTATTAAATAGCTAATTTTCAAGTCCTGAATTGTAGGAATCCTAGGCTAAATTAGGATTCACTTTCGATATAGATAAATAACAAACCCATCACTACGGCTGGCATTAACCAACAGACGATCGGGATTAAAATCCAAGGCAGATAAGAAGCTGCGTAGGCACCAGTCATGTCAAATGCTCCTAGTAAAAAAATAAGGAAATGATAATCAGGTAGAACAAGGGTTAATTATTGATTAAAAACCCCGCGCATGATGCCATCAACGACACCAAGATTTTCTAGGAGGAAATAGGCCACAAAAGCGCCACCCATACCACCAATAAAGAAACCGGCGGCGAATTGACTCCAACCCTCGGAGGATTGCAGAGGATCACCACTAGCGGCCTTACCTTGGAAGGAGACAAGACCATAACTAGCTAAACAACCCGTAGCCAAGAGAACCATGGCTAAAGCGGGGATTAAGCCGCCGAGATTAGCATATTCCGAGTCTCTCAAGGGACCCAGGACAACCCAGGGACCACCGAGGAAATAACCGTGGGCCATACCCACCTCTAGACCGCGCAGAATCGGAGCTAGACCGGGACGATAGGCAGGTAAGTTACCAATAAAAGCTTTGGTAAAACCAGAAGCGGAAATGGGGGTAGCTAGATGACCAATGAACGGATCATCATTGTAGGGTGTCACCACCTGTTTGTATCCAGTTTCAGCCATTGTGTTTGAGTTCTCCTTTTTCCGATCAACAGGAAAATTGATCATAAAACTTTAAGATTACACTTTAGGCCTAAGAATTACTTCAAGCAACCCCATCGATCGAGTTTTCAAGGGTTGACGGCTGAAACTCTCACAATTCGTTACATTTCTCTCAGGAGACGGGGGAGATGGGGAGCCTTGTTTCAGTGTTGCCAAAGGCACGGCGTAGCCGTACAGTAAACAGTAATCAGTGAACTGAAAACTCACATCTGATACTAAATCCGTTGAGTATAGGCGACATATCAGGATAGGCAAGAGGCAACCCCCCCGACGTCGGGGGGGCAAGAGGCAAAAGGAGGAATAGATAATCAGTCTTTAATAACTGGATTTAGTAGGATAACTGCTCACTGATAACTGCTCACTGATAACTGATTACTGATTAAGGGATAATCAACACTGGACAGGGGGCAAGGTTAATAACTTTGGTGGTGACGCTTTCGGACACACCTTCGCTAGTTAATCCTAAACCGCGACAACCCATAACGATCAGGTCGGCATTAACTTCATCGGCCACATCACAGATGACAAAAGAGGGTATTCCCTCCCGTTCAATCATTTCCGCAGTGATGTCAGCTTGGGCAAAAATCGCCCGCACCGATTGTAACAATCTATCCACCGCTTCGATCGAATTCATCTTATCGTCGGCGGCAATTTCCCCGGTGGCTGTCGTTTCCACCACCGACAACAGCACCAAACGACTGTCAAAGATTTTGACTAATTCGATCACACTACTGGTAGCGTCACGACTTTCGCGGCTGTGGTCGATGGGAAATAAAATCGTCTCAAACATAATTAGCAAGTCTCTCCAATCAAATTTTTCTGGGCAAATCGGTCTTGGAACTGCAAAACTGATCCCCAAATCTGAAATAATCTTTGTCAAAGTAATTGCCGCAAGTAGCGATACCCTGATTTAATCTTTATTGTACGGTAAGCAATCTAGGAGGTTATGGGCTGTGCCAAAAAAAACAGTAGCGAATTTAACAGAGGCTGATTTAGCGGGCAAACGGGTCTTAGTCCGGGTCGATTTTAATGTTCCCATGGACAAAGCCACCGGGGCAATCAGCGATGATACCCGCATTCGGGCGGCACTACCAACTATTGAGGATTTAATCAAAAAAGGGGCTAAGGTTATTTTATGCAGCCACATGGGTCGCCCCGACGGTCAAGTTAAAGAAAATTTGCGTCTGACCCCTGTAGCTAAACGTCTCTCGGAATTACTGGGCCAAGAAGTGGTCATGTGTCCCGATTGTATTGGTGAGGGAGTTACGGCAGCGATTAGTCAAATGTCTAACGGTCAAGTGGCCCTTTTAGAAAATCTGCGTTTCCACGGTGAAGAGGAGGCAAATGATCCCGATTTTGCCAAAAAATTAGCCGCTAATGCCGATTTATACGTTAATGATGCTTTTGGTACCGCCCACCGCGCCCACGCTTCCACGGAAGGCGTTACCCACTATCTCAGCCCCTCGGTGGCGGGTTATTTGATTGAAAAAGAGTTAAACTACCTACAAGCAGCTATTGAAACTCCCCAACGTCCCCTAGCGGCGATTATCGGCGGTTCTAAGGTTTCTAGTAAAATTGGCGTGATCGAAACTTTATTGGAAAAGTGCGATAAACTGCTCATCGGTGGCGGTATGATCTTTACTTTCTACAAGGCCCGCGGTTTAAGTGTTGGTAAGTCTTTGGTGGAAGAAGACAAACTAGAGTTAGCTAAATCCCTAGAGGCAAAAGCTAAAGAAAAAGGGGTGGAATTCCTCCTTCCTACCGATGTGGTGTTAGCGGATAAATTCGATAAAGATGCCAATTCCCAAATCGTCAACGTCGAAAATATTCCCGATGGTTGGATGGGATTGGATATCGGTCCGGATTCGGTGAAAGTTTTCCAAAAAGCTTTATCTAACTGTAAATCTGTCCTCTGGAATGGCCCGATGGGGGTGTTCGAGTTCGATAAATTTGCGGCGGGTACAGATGCGATCGCTCACACTTTAGCCGATTTAACCGCTACGGGTACAACTACCATTATCGGTGGTGGTGACTCGGTAGCGGCGGTGGAAAAAGTGGGAGTGGCGGAAAAAATGAGCCATATTTCCACCGGTGGTGGCGCTAGTTTGGAATTACTCGAAGGGAAGGTTTTACCCGGTATTGCCGCTCTCGATGAGGCCTAATTAGGGTCTGCTGAAAAAGTTTTTCCTGGGGGTAGGAGTCAGGAGTCAGGAGTCAGGAGTCGGTCGTTTTAGGCTTTGTTGCCCTTGTTTTTTGTACCAAGCGATGTACTACAAGAAGGATAATGCAAGGTTTTTGAACGTCCCAATCCTATTTTCTTGCACTAACATCGGACTTTAACAGGTCAAAAGCTTTATTTTAAAAGGGTTTTACCATTATTCAGCAAACCCTAATTATCTCTAATATCTAAGGTTTAAAAAAGGTGGGTGTTGCCCCACCTTTTTTTTATGAATTATGAATTATGAATTAGGGAGTGGGTTTTTCAAGTTGGATTGGGAGTTAATCATACCAAGACCTTTGCGACAAACCCTAAATAAGCTAAGACGTATTTAAACCGCTTATTCTTATTAGCCGAATCTCCCTCAATCCCTTTACTGTTGCCTTTTGCCTCTTGCCTCTTGCCTCGTCTCAACAAGCAATTTAAATTACGAACAGCTTAGTTGAGTCATTAGGATACTTCAATCGCGGTAAAATCCACTCGCTGATATAAATCTGTCAGGGATATTTGAAAATCTAGAGAAAACAAAGTTAAAATCGCTTCTTGGCTGTGATAATCCCGAAATTCCCAATGATCGCCTCTTTTATGAAATTGTTCTATATAATAACCATATTGATCGATTAAAATATATTCTTCAAAACTATTAAGAGAACGGTAAAATTTAAACTTATCACCCCGATTATAGTCTTGAGTAGATTTTGATAAAACCTCGATAATAACCTGTGGATTGGTAATCGTATCGGTGCGTCCTCTTTCAAGAATTGGTTCCCCCTTAACGATCATAATATCGGGATAGGTGTACACATTATAGGCGGGTATGGCCAAGCGTAGATCGGTGATAAATATATCATAGGCTTGATTCTGGATAGTTAAGGGAAATCTTCTGTAAAAATTTCCCGCAATGCGATTATGGTTAGGAGTTCCCCCGGTCATAACAATAATTTCTCCATCTCGATACTCGTGTCTGTCGGTGGCAGTTTCCTCTAGTTGAAAGTATTCTGCGACTGTGTAGCGTTTCTCAGTGGTTGCGACCATATTGCCCCCTTGAAAGCAAAGCTCTGTCTTTATGATAACCTGTTTTCCAAAAAGCTACAATTATCGGTTTTAATCAGGTGCTGACTGCCGTATAAATATTGAGAGACCTTGTTAACAAGGTCTCTCGAAAGTGGGTGGGATTATTATCTCTAATTTGCTAGTCTGGTTGGGATAATTTGAGGATAGCGCCGGTGACTTTCATGCTTTCTTGATAAAGCACATCTTGGCCCCAACGCTGTAACTGTTTACCTAGCAGAGTTTCTGTTTTTTGGTCTTCCAGATGGGACACTTGTTCAATGCGGCAAGATTGGGCCCCTCCCGAAGCTTCCATCCGCATACAGCCGGTAGTTCCCGAACAAATTACCGTACAACAATCGGCGTGAAGATTAGTAGAACTGAGTTTAATACTAATCAGATCCCCTTGTATCTCACCCCAATCGGCCACGGGAATACCGGCTAATTCCGCCTCAATTAAACGCTGGTCCTGACCGAGGAAACTAATCCGATGAATAGCGTAATCTCCCGACTCGTGAGTATATCCCACCGGTCGCCATTGTAACCGGCTGGCCATCCAACCGAGGAACATAAAAGCTTGGCAAGGATTGCCCTTTTCGTAATCAATAGTGATGCGATCGACTTCCAGAATAGCATCCCGGCGCTCTGGGGGATCAAAAGCCTCGGCGGTTAGTTCTTGCCAAGGAGCGAGACGACTCCAGTTCAGGTCAGCTAATGGTACATCTGTTGCTAATAAATCCCCCACCTGCAGCAGTTCCGTTTCTGGCTCCCGAAAAGTGCTGGAATCGACGATAATCGTATCACATTGACTGGCCAGACGTTTAAATAGTCCATATTCCGCATCGGGACTGGCTTTCCACCAGAGAAATTTTGGCAAACTGGGAATAGTTAACTCGGAAATAATGCCGCCAATTCGTTCCAAAGCTTCCGCCGTACCGCTTAAAGTAACGTATTCACAGCAAACTAAAGTGTTCTGACTACGTTTGTTAACGGGACAATAGGCAGAAACGGAGGCTTTTACCCCTTCATCGGCCTCGGCAGTGGGACAGAGGGTAATAATGCGACAGGGATTGGAAGCAGCGATCGCATCTGCGACCCCAATCGCATCCAAATCGGCGGCGTATTGACGATGATTAGCCCCGTCCTCGGCGTTTTTTTCCGCTTCCCAGGCTGCCCTTAACCGGGCGACAAATTCATCGCTAGAAAGCCCAGTTACTTCTAGTCCTAGGTCCTTTTGGGCGACTTTGATGGCGGCGTGGGTCCGCGGACCGGCAATACCATCAATCGGGCCGGTGTAATAGCCGAGAAGGGTTAACAATTCCTGTACCGCGTCGGGTTCATAGACAATAAAGCTAAAGGTAGTGGCCCGGGTGGCGGCCATACCATCCTCATTATTATTATAGGATTGCCAGATATCGCGCAGTTCCTGCTCGATCACATCGATGGAAACATCTTTCGGTGCTTGCAGGGAGACAATGGGGGGGCTTTGGGTAGTCATGTCAGTTATCAGTTATCAGTTATCAGTTATCAGTGATTCAGTTACCAGTTATCAGTGATTCAGTTACCAGTTATCAGATGTGAGTTATCAGTTATCAGATGTGAGTTTTTAGTTTACTGATTACTGCTCACTGATTACTGTTCACTGTATTAGAGTCGTCGCCAACGACGGCCATCGCGGTTAAGGAGAAATTCCGCTTCTGTGGGTTCCCAGGTACCCGCTTCGTATTGGGGTACGGAGGCAGGATCGGCGGGAGCGTCCCAAGCGGCGAGAGCGGGAGTAACGATGCGCCATGCTTCTTCTACCTCGTCAGAACGGGTAAATAGGGTTTGATCTCCTAACATAGCGTCTAACAGTAGGCGATTATAGGCATCGGCGCTGGTGACACCGAAGGAGGAACCATAGCTAAAGTCCATTTCTACCGTGCGTGTGCGTAATTCCGACCCCGGCATTTTCGCCTCAAAACGGAGGGCAATACCTTCGTTAGGCTGAATTCGCAGACTCAGTACATTTGCATTAGTTTGTTGGGCCGCCGATTGGAAGATTAATAACGGCACATGGCGGAATTGGATGGCAATCTCGGAAACTTTTTTGGGCAGACGTTTACCGGTACGCAGGTAGAAGGGGACACCTTGCCAACGCCAGTTATCGACGATTAATTTCATGGCCACATAGGTGGGAGTGGTCGATTCCGGATTAACCCCCGGTTCTTGCCGATAGCCCAGAATGGGTTTTCCTTTCATCCAACCGGCTTTATACTGGCCGCGGATGGCGGATTTTTCCAGGTTATTAATATCGGCCAGGTGAGTCGCTTGCAGGACTTTGACTTTTTCGCCACGGACACTATCAGCGTTAATAGCGTTGGGTGCTTCCATCGCCGTCAAGCAGAATAACTGCATCAGGTGATTTTGCACCATATCGCGCAAAGCTCCCGATTTTTCGTAATATCCGGCCCGCTCCTCCACTCCCACGGTTTCGGCCACGGTAATCTGGACGTGATCGATAAATTGACGATTCCAGAGGGGTTCAAAGATGGCGTTAGCAAATCGGAACACCAGTAAGTTTTGGACGGTTTCCTTGCCTAAATAGTGGTCAATGCGATAAACTTGGTTCTCCTGACAAACCTCTTGTACGACTCGATTGAGAACTTGGGCAGAACTGAGGTCTTTGCCAAAGGGTTTTTCGATCACTAACCGGTGTTTAATCGGGTCTTTCAGCATTCCGGCTGCCCCGAGGTTTTTAAGACCGGGGGGAAAGAAATTAGGAGAAACCGCTAGATAAAAGACTCGATTGCCGCGGGTTCCCCGGATTCCGTCTAATTCTTCCAGAAAGACTTTCATTTTGGCGTAACTTTCTGGGTCGTCCATGTTGCCGGGGAAATAGTACAACCCTTGGGCGAAGTCTTGCCAATATTCCTCACTACCAATCCCGTCGGAAAATTCTTCGATGCCTTGGCGCATCTGTTGGCGAAAATAATCATGACTCCACTCTCGGCGCGCTGTACCGACGATGGTTAATTCGGCCGGCAGTCGTCTTTCCCGTTTCAGTTGATAGAGGGCAGGAACCAGTTTTCTTTGGGTTAAGTCTCCCGATGCCCCAAAAATGACTAAGATTAAGGGTTCTGGGGTTCTTTCTTGTCGCAATCCCACTCGGAGAGGATTTTCGAGCAGCTTTACCATAGGATTTTGTCTAGCCGAGGTGCATTATTTTCCAGTCTAGCGGGAATACTCGACGGCATACCTAAAGTAAAAATTAATAACCACAATCAGTAATCAGTAATCAGTAATCAGTGACCAGTAATCAGTAATCAGTCATCGGTCATCAGTCATCAGTAATTGGATAATATCTTTAGGCCTTTTTGATCTCAAAAAGTTCTGGGCATGGGAGTGAGCGGGGGGAAAATTCAGGGACTTTTTCCCTGAATTTTAGCTAATTGACCACCCAAAAATGGGTGAAACCCCACACCCTACCCCTAGGAAAAACTTTTTGCCGCAAACCCTACTTATTTTTTGGCGGTTTTAACACAATCGAGGGTACGGACGATGGCGGCTGCTGCGTAGTTACGACGGGCGGGATCATTTGGTACAAAAGAACTACCCCGTTCGTTCAAGGGAGAGGCCACACCGCAAAATCCCGACATCTGGGTAATTAAACTGGCAGCCCAATGACCGGAAGTATCGGAAAAATTGACGGGGGTTTTAGTTTGGGCTAAATCGGGGGCTTGTTTTTGCTGAGTTTTCAGGTAGGTGGCGGCCTGTTTGAGAATCGCCATCAATTCGGCCCGGGTGATGGGGTCGGTGGGACGGAATTCGCCGTTAGCTTTGCCGGCAACAATACCATTGGCCCGGGCCCATTGGATTTTTTTGGCACTCCAACGCGTCGCTTCTACGTCGTTAAAACTGCCGCTGCCGGGGGGAATCTCTTCTAGGTTAATTTTGGTGACAGTTCCCATCCCTTCAATAATCATTGAGACGAATTGTTCCCTGGTGACGGGATTTTCGGGGCGGAAGGTGTTATCTTCTTTAAAACCGGCCACTACACCAATAGCGATCGCTTTTTCAATCTCAGTTTTATAGATATCGCCGCTAATATCCTGAAAACTGGCCCCGGAAGTGGGGGGGGGAGTGGTTTCGTTGATGGGAGGTCTGCCGGCGGCTGCGAGAACTTCCGCTTCTTTGCCGCTAAAGTAGAAGTGGCCTAAACTTTTGCCTTGGAAAGTACGACGGCTAAATCTCCAACCCGGTTCGAGGATAATTTTCATAAATCCTGTTTGCATTCCTCGGGTTCTTCCCACCACTAATTCCGGTCTGCGGGCATCCCGGGGAGTTCCCACTAAGTATAATTCGCCATTGCGTTCCACAATACGCAGGATGTAATCTAGCCCAAAATCCCGGCCATCCAGACGGATAGAATAACCATTACTATCGGTGGCGCGGCGACAAATGCCGGTAAAGTCAAAGTTGAGGAGTAGAGGGTCGATCATGACGGGATTTGAGCCGCTTTCGCTCCAACACTTCTGTTTTCCCTGGATTTGTTCCAAGACTAGCAGGTCAAATTTATTACCTCCGTAGGGACGAGCGATCGCTACTACCTGGGTCTGCTCGATGTCCTGTTCGTCAAAGTTGGCCGCTGGTGTGGCAGTTATGCCCAAGGTCATTAGGGCGGTTAGGGCGATCGATAATCTGGCTTTCATGATCTTTATCTATAAGACGATTTTTGCAGTAAAAATAATAGACGTGCTAATCCCAATATTCTAAGACTGAATAATTGCGGTTGTTGTTCCAGACTGCGCCAGATTGTTGTCTGTCTGCACAAGTTTTCTCTCAATCTTCAATTTCCGAACCTATTGATCCGAGCAATATTCTGCTTGAACTGGTGGATTGATCAATATTAATTCGGTTAGCTGTTGAAGCTAGGGAGATTTTGGCGGATTGTTGAAAATTTTAGCCAGCCATTCGAGTCTTAGGCTAAGATGGGGAGAGAGGCTTTTAATTGGCCGCGGCCCTTGACTTCCTCACACGATTTCAGCCCAATAATCGCCTAAAAACTTGAGATTAATCGATTTAGTGCTATCAGTGCCGCGGTGAATTATCATGGTTCAATAGCTCTGGTGAGCCGTTGCCCTTTCTTTGGTGTGTGTGAGGTAAACAATTATGAGTAACTCCCCTGGCGATCCTTCTCCTCGTCCTAATCTTTTTCTGAGTATCGGTCGATTTTTACGCCAGCCTTCTACTTTGATTGTCGGGGGAATTACTCTCCTAGGACTTACCTCCCTTGGCTATTTTACGACTCGTTATTTAGTTTATGAACGTCTCACCCCAATTTTAGATAATATCTTCAGTGAAATGCTGCACAGACCTGTCAGGGTAGGTAAGATAGAGGGCTTTTATTTTAATCGCATTCGTATCGGTAAATCGGAAATTCCAGCTACGGCCAATTCTGCTGATAGTTTATCTATTGATGCGATCGAATTGGGATTAAATCCACTGCCCTTACTTTTAGGTCTGCCGCTGCCGGTTGATGTCAAGTTAATTAATCCCAGTATTTATCTCGATCAGGATAAAAATGGTCAATGGCTCGATAATTTAGATAAAATATCTAGTAACTTAGACCGGGAGGCCCCCATTAGGTTAAATCTGGGTTTTCAGGTGGAGAAGGCAGCTATTACTATCCAACCCCATGCCCTGAAAAACCCGATAGAAATTAAGGCCGATGGTCAGGGAAGATTTATCGATAATCAAGAGCAACCTCTCAGCTACGATTTGAGCGCAGAAATCCTCAAAAGTCAAGTAAAAATTCAAGGAGAAACGGCGTTAAAAACGGGGGAAAGTCAAACTAATCTTCAGATTGATCGTTTAAATTTAAGTGAACTATTAACTTTAATTCCTAATCGCAATTTTCAATTAAATCAAGGACAAGTAAATGCTAATATTGCTCTCAATATTCCCAGTTGGGCAAAGCTAAATAAAACCGAAGGAAATGGTAATTTTCAGGTGACGGATGTAGCGGGAAAATTCCAACCTTTTCAGTATCCAATTAAGCTAAATACTAAGTTAAATTTACAGGGAGATAAAGTATTAGTTGAACAAGCGATCGCAAGTATTGGCAAGATTAAAACTGAGGTGAGAGGAGAGGTAAATTGGCAAACTGGTTATCATCTCAAGGTCGCTCTAGAATCGGTGGATTTACAACAGCTTTTAAGAATTATTTATCTGCAATCACCTCTAGATTTACGGGGAGAAGTGCGCTCTACTTTTCAAGTGACGGGAAAACTAGATCAACCTCTAATTACAGGAACCGTTAGCAACAGCAAACCGATTATTTTTGAGCAAATTCCTATTCAATCAATAACCAGTAATTTTCAAACAAATCTCAATCGTCTTAATTTAGACAAAATTCAAATTAAACCCCTCGCAGGTGGAGAAATTAAAGGGGAAGGAAAATTACAGTTAAATATTCTGCAATCCCTGCAAAAAAATCAACCTCTTGACGGGACAAAAATGCCGATCAATTTGAATTTACAAGCCAATTTTCCCACGAGAAAAATTTTATCTCAATTGGCAACAGTTCCCGCTCAAATTAATATAAGCGATCTGCAAGCTAAGATTAAAGCTAGAGGTAGTTTAGGACTGCCACAATTATTAATTAATTGGCAAATACCCAGGGTTAATCAGTCAGGATTAATCAATGTTGCTGGGGAGGGCAAAGTATTTTTAGGGGGCAACAAAATCAATTTAACCGATACGGTCATTAAAACAAATGGCGGCAAACTACAGGTTAATGCTAATAGTGATTTTACTAGCAAATTAGTCCAGGCAAAAATCACGGGTAATAACTTTTTATTTACTCCTTTTGTGCCTATCGTTTGTCAATATTTGGATAGTATTTGCCCCTACCTAAAAACCTTAGAACCCTTAAATTTAGAGACAGCTAATATTCAAATTAGTGGCAAAATTGACCAAATCAATGTTAATACCTTAAACGGAATTGCTAACTTAGGAATTAGCAGTAAACAAGGCACAATTTTAGTCAATAGTCAAGTATCGCAAGGAAATTTTCAGGCTAAAGCTGTCTTAGCGGGATTGCCGATTAATTCCCTATTGCCTAACTTACCAACTCAGGTTAAATTACTGCGATCGCAAATTAATTTACAAGGTTATTTAGGGGAATTGCTGAAGAATAAAAATAATATTTTCAGCAGTTGGCAAGGTCAAGGGAATCTGGATTTATTAGTAGATAATAATCCTTTAATTGCCACAGCCAAACTAAATCAAGGTTTCCTGACAGGAACAGTCAACACTGGGGGAATTAGTCTCAATCCTCTAGTGGAAAATTTAACAGTTCCCGTTAGTTTAGGCAGGGCAAAAATCAGCTTTGCTGGCAGAATAAATGCTCTGATTAGCGGTACTTTAACGGATTTACAAACTTGGCGCGGAGAGGGAGATATACAGTTATTTGTCAATAATCAATCCCTGAGAACGACAACCCAACTGGAACAAGGTATTTTAAGCGGTATAGTTAATACGGCTGGCATTAACTTAAATCCGTTTTTACCCAATATAAATATTCCTGTTAGTCTAGGAAAAACCCAAGTCAATTTCACGGGTGCAATCAATAATTTACTAGCGGGAAAAATCCCTAATTTGTCCAGCGTCAATGCTAGGGTAAATACTCGCTTATTAGTAGATAAGAATCCGATTAATACTGATATTCAGTTAAACAAAGGTATTTTTAATATTCTGGGTAGCTTAGAGAATTTTCAGACTAATGTTCCCCTAGCGTTGAATATTGACCAAACGAAGTTTCAAGCAACAGGAAATGCCCAAACTATTTTCGACTCTCTGCTAGAAAAACGACTCAACTTAGGCAGTGTCAAAGCAGTTTTTAACTCTCGTATTCATGTAGCCAAAGGAGAGATTAAAGCTAAGGCACGACTGAATAATAACTTCTGGCAAAGTGATATTATTGCCGCTAATCTCGATCCCGCTGCCCTACTGGGGCAATTGCCAGGAATAAAATCAATCTCGATTCCTAACCTAGATTTTAGTGCCAATTTAGCGGGAAATATTAAAGAAATTTGGCAGGGAGTAACACCAATTCAGGTTAATAATCTTTCGGCACAGTGGGGAGAAAATAGCTTTGATGTGCGAGGAAATATTCTTTTAGCTAATCTTATCAGTCAACCCGATATCGCTGAGGTTAACTTAAATCTACAGGCAAAAACCGATCTTGCTGCTGTACCGCTAACTCAGATTATATCGCTTTTACCAATTGATTCTAACCTAAAACCCAAAGAATCGACACTGACAGGGATCGGAGAATTTCAAGGACAAATCACGGGGAAAAATCTCTTAACTGCTTGGCAAAAAGTGGGAAATATACAAATCAAAGGGGATATCAATTTAGCTAACTTTAGCATTAATGAGCGACTTTTTGAACCTGTCTTAAAAGGAAGTATGCAAGCAGGAATCTGTCAAAATATTAGTTTAAATCTGCGGGGAAATCAGGACATTATTGACTTAACTTTTGATCCTTGTCAACAAAATAATTGTCTGCTGCCCTATCTTCCCTTAGAGATAAATATTCGCCAAGCTTTTGGAAATCAAACTCCTTTTCTAGCAACAGCTAAACGAAGCGGAGAAAATTTAAATGTTCAGATTGCCAATTTTCCCCTAGAAATCCTGAAAATATCTCCCACGGCAGCCTACAATATTCCGGGGATTATTACTGGCCAATTGAGTGCCAATCTAGACATCAATTTATTTGACTTACAGGGACAGGGACAACTAGAGATTAATCAACCTAGTTTAGGTAACTTAATTGGGGAAAAATTAACGGCAAATTTGGTTTATCGGGATTCCATAGTTCAACTGCAAGAAGGTAGTTTACAAGCGGGTGCAAGTCAATATAATCTGCAAGGTTTATTTAATTGGCAAACCCAGGAAATAGAAGCTAAACTCAGGGTAGATCAAGGTTATATTCAAGATTTATTATCAGTTGCTAGTATCTATGATTTAACCAGTTTAATCAACTTTTTCTCCTCAGAGAATGACCCAGCTATTCAACTTAGTCCCCTAGGAGTAGGTAATCCCGAAGCTTCCCTAGCACAACAGGTAAATTTGCGGGCAAAAATTGAAGAAATAATCCAGCAATTAGCAGGGGAAAGAGGGGTAGTCGGGATACCTTCCGAACTAGATTTTCGCGGCCGTTATCAAGCAAATATAGCCTTAACCGGGACTTTAAAAAATCCCGATCTTAGCGTACAATTTCAGGGCAATAGATGGGAATGGCGACCCCAAAGACCGACAGTAAATATTGTTAACCCTCTCGGAATTGTCACCACCGATACCCAATTAATTCCGATTGATGAAGTAACAATTAATCTTAACTTAAATCGTCAGTTGCTCAGGATAGAACCGATTAGATTAAAATCACGAGATTCTTCCGTATTTTTAGCGGGTGATTTTTCCATAAAAAAAGTAGAGGGAAGTTTTGCCGTGGAAAATCTTTCTCTCGATCTCTTGAGAAATTTTGTGCAGTTTCCCTTAGATTTGTCCGGTAGTCTAAAAACTCAAGGACAAATTACAGGAACTTTATTAAATCCTCGTATTCAGGGTAACTTTGCCTTTATTGATGGTGCAATTAATGCCCAAAATATTAATCAAGATATAATTGGTTTATTTACCTATAACCAGTATCGTTTTGATTTGCGGACAACCTCCTCCGAATCAATCCAACTCTATGCCAGCATTCCCTATCCTCCCTTACCGGGTAATGATCAATTAAAAATCCAAGCAAAATTGGGAACCGATGCAATCAAATTAATTGAAGCTATCAGTCAAAACGCCATCGAATGGGTTAACGGTGAGGGAGAGGTAGTTCTTTCAGCGACGGGAAGATTAGATATAAAAGAGGGTTTAAAAATCAAAGATTTAGAAGCAAATGGTATAGTTACTCTCAATAATGCCGCTATCCGCAGTGTTGCTTTTCCAGAGATTTTAACCGTAAATGGCCGCATTGGGTTAACCCCTGAAAACTTAACAGTAGAGGAATTACAAGGCTCGATCGCTGACAGACAAATTTCTGTGGTGGGAGTTTTACCTTTCTTTCAAGCCATCAAAAATAATCCTAATCCCTTAACAGTTAATATTCAAGAGGGAGATATAGCAATTAATGGTCTTTATCGGGGATTAATTGCTGGGAATGCCATGGTAACGGGAACAATTCAGCAACCAATTATCGGGGGGAATGTGCGTCTTTCTAGGGGGAAAGTTTTTCTTCCTCGCACCCCAGAAATTAATCAAGAAACCGATAAACCGGTGAGTCGCTGGCTGCAGCCTCTCAACATTCCTCAGACGACAAATATTACTCCAGTTTTAAATAATTTCCAAGTGTCTTTAGCGGGATTATCCATCGAACAAGAACCTTTGTATCAATTTGATTTTAGTGGTGCTTTAACCTTGAACGGTCCGCTCACTTCACTGGAGAGATTACAAACCAATGGAGTGATTAATCTCGATCGAGGACGGGTTAGTTACATCGATACGCGTTTTCTTCTTAACCGACGCAATCAGAATGTTATTGTTTTCGATTCTAGTCGCGGGTTGGGACTTTTTAATCCCTTTGTTGATATTCAACTGCGAACAATTCTCAGCGAATTTTCTCAATCTCGTGATTTTGCTATCTCCCGTCCGGGGGGGATTTTCCTAGTAATGAAATTCCCGATGATAGCCTCAATCGCATTCAAAGGATCGATGTCACCCTCAGCGTTGAAGGTGAATTAAATCGCTTGCTACCAAATTTAGGTCGTAACGTCAATGAAGTGTGCCAAATTCGTCCCGATAGTCCCCCTTTTCCCCTAGAGGAAAACTATACAAATGCAGAATTACAAAAAGTCGCTAATTGTTTACAAGCATTGGCTTTTGCTAGAGGTGAAGATGAGGGATTGCTTAATACTCCCCTAGTTAAATTAACCAGCACTCCCCCCCGCAGCCAAGGGGAAATCGTTCGACTTTTGGGGGAACAATTGCTGTCAGTTTTTAATGGTTTACAGGGGAGAAATACAGAACAATTAATTCAATTTGGAGTGGTTCAGTTGGCGATTCCCCTCTTAGCTCAAGGAGTCGTGTATGATGTGGAAAATGCGGTTAGTAATGCGATCGGAGCAACGGATTTTAATATTCTTCCCAATTTGGAAACCGTCTATCGAGTTAATTCCCAGTCTTTTATCCGCTTCTCCTACGATTACAATTTGAATGAGTTTACCGTCCGCTATCAAACCCAATTTTAAAGTAAGATTGAGAGATATAGCATAATTCAGAAGTTAGGAGACAAGGGAAAATTAGGTTATACTTCATCTTACTTGATATTCTATGATTATTCGCGAGGCTAAAGAAACAGATTTACCAACAATTATCGAGATTTATAATGCTGCTGTTCCCACTCGCAAGGCAACCGCAGATTTAAAGCCTATTTCCCTCGAAAGTCGGCGAGAATGGTTTGAAAAGCACGATCCTGAACAGTATCCCATCTGGGTAATAGTGATCGAAGGTCGGGTGGTGGGTTGGCTGAGTTTACAGATGTTTTATGGTCGTGTCGCTTACCAAAAAACGGCAGAGGTTAGTTTATATATTGCCCCCGATTATCAAGGTCGTGGAATCGGTAAATTATTAGTAGAATATGCCTTGGAGCGCTGTCCCCAATTGGGTATATCTAATCTTATCTGTATTATTTTTGCCCACAATCAAGCCAGTATTTGTCTCTTTGAAAAATTCGGCTTTCAACGATGGGGTTATTTACCCCAAATTGCCGCTCTAGACGATTTTCTGGCTGATGTGGTCATTTTAGGGAAAAAAGTCGCTTAAATAGGCAATTTCTCCATAGCTAGACTAAATTCTAGACTTAATTGAATATAAGCATTTTCTGATTCGCCTAGAGATGGTTTCTGGGTGAGAGAAAAGAGATAGTCCTCATACCAAATCTCAGAACTTCCCGCACATTTTTCGTCTCTAAATAACCATTGTTGAAACACTTGTTCTCTACCATCCTGAGGGGCAACAATCTGATAAACTTTAAGAGATTTTTTAGCAATTCTCCGGCTGCCCTTGCTGGTTAATTCATAACCTAACAAGTTCAAACAATTACGAATAATCGTCAGAGGACGGGAAGTATTAGAGAGATTAATCTTGGTGATAGTTTTAATCTCGTTGCGGTTTTTAATGGCGATTTCAGCCATTTTTTGTAAGTCGGCATCATGATTAGTTAATTCTCTTTCAGGATTAGCTAATAATACGGGAATTCCTAACACTTCTAACGTCCCGATAATCACTCCTAATTGACTACCATTAAAATCGGGAATAAATAAACTTCCCTGACCTGATTCTATCAGTTTACGCGCAATTAAAGCATCTCGATCACACAAAAATTGTCGCCCAATTGTCAAAAAGTAATGTAAGCGTAGTTCTTGATACCATCCCTGATCATCTTTACTCACTAATTGCGGTGTGACGGGGATTCCATAGCGTTTATATAGGTCATATTTCCTGATAATTCTCCTTTCTTTCACTGACTTAATTAACTGTTTTTTTAGCCAACGATATTCTGATTCTGTGATCTCGGCTGCGCTGGCAATTTCCTCGCATTCAGAACGATAATTATGTTCCCTAATTTCCTCAATTGCTTCCGTTAACTGATTATTTATTTCTAGTTCTTCTTCCTGATTCCGTTCTTTAATTCTCTGGCCTTCTGCTTGTAAAATTCCTAGAATTGACTGACGATAATTAAGCATATAAGCATTTACTCGTACAGCCATTTTAGCCCAGCAGAGGAGAGATTCCGCTTGAAAAATTGTATCTAAATCCTCCAGAGATTCTAAATCTGATTGGTGTAGTAAGCGAATATTAACCTCCGTTAGTCGGTGTCCAGAGGTGAGAAGTTTGGGGATAGAAGTGGAACCATTGCCCACCTGATTAAATCCGTACACTGCTGACCAAATATAACGAGGAATATTCTCTCTAATTCTCCCTAAAAATTGAGCGATAGAAGTGGGAGTTTGAATCCCCTGTGCTAAACACCAAACCGAGGTAAAGTGTTGCTGAATATCAATACTAATTCCCGTTTCGATCGCAGGACTAGCTAGAACTATATCATAGTTAAGCAACA
Organism: Microcystis panniformis FACHB-1757; assembly: GCF_001264245.1. Lineage (NCBI taxonomy): Bacteria > Bacillati > Cyanobacteriota > Cyanophyceae > Chroococcales > Microcystaceae > Microcystis > Microcystis panniformis. The sequence goes on along the minus strand of NZ_CP011339.1, from coordinate 2,203,177 downwards.
ATTGATTTAAATTGCCAATCGCCTCATAGGCAGCGTGACTAGAATCTTGCAATGACTCTGAGTCTATCCGCAAAATTTTCTTCTGGGGAAATTGCTTTCTTAGATAAGATTCTAGAGTAATTGTCCCCCATTTACTGGTTAACTTTTGTGCTGACAGACAAACAAAAGGTTTTCCTCCCTCTTTAATATGTTTGACTAAATCATTAACTAGCTGTTGGGGAGTATTATCAGAGTAGTTATAAACTCGCCAAGCTTCCTGATAATTAGGTTTCCAATCGTTACTAATTAAAAAAGTTTCTAGTTTAATCGCCGCTAGAGAAGTTAAGTATTCTAGGGAAATATCACTTAAATCAGCATCGGCAACTAGGACTTTGCCCCCACTGCTGACCACAGTTTGCAGCAGGGACTTTAGGGATTTTAAAATTGCCACACGATTAGTTTTACAAGTATCCCCATTTAACCCATGCCATAGAACCTGTTCGATCTCATCGATAATAATGATAGCTTCTCGCCAATCTTCCGCTTGAAATTTAGCTTGTGATTGGGGATGGAGAGAGTCAATACATAAACCATAACCGTAAATTTGTGCCGCAGGATTGTCCCTAACTTGACTGATATAGTTTAAACCAAAGCGTTGACATAACTCCTCCACCAGTTTCACCCGATGACCGATAACTAAAACTTTTTGTTGATTGGCAATAGCCTGTTTAACTATCTTGGCTAAAAACTCAGTTTTCCCCGTACCTTTAGCCGATTTAATCGCCATTAACTGCGCTGATGTAGGGATGGCAATATCTGGCAAGTAACGGCTATTTAACTCTAGATGAGGTGGGAGAGTTAAACTATTTAAACTCGCTGCCTTCCAAATTTCCCAAGAGGTAGCTTTTTGATAGACTTGTTGGAAGTAATCTTCCCCTCGATTGATTAGTAAATCATCCACCCCTTTACCATCAGCAGCATCCCAAGTAACCACCTTTACCTCACAGTTAGCCTGACTGAATAGATAACCCATTCTCTGTAAAGCTAAATTAACCGCTTGTTGGGTTTTTGGTTTAGTTTCTTGATCAAAAACTAGATAAATCTTTCGTCCGGAATTAGCTAATTTTTCTAGCTGCGGAATTAAATGAGATTTGCCGATTCTCCTACCTAGTTCGTCCTTGGGAGTACGATAACCATTGTGAATCCCTGGTAAGGCAATTGTCACATAACCTGCTGTTAGTAATGCCCCCGCTTTTTTCGCTCCTTCCGTAAGACAAATAGGTATCTCTGGATGTTTGATTACCCAAGACCAAAAACCGAGATCCTCTTGCTTATTATCCACTTCTTCAGTTAAAATATTAATACTGATAGACTGGGCTATCCTTTGCCAAATTTTCAGGGGAACCCGCAAAGCAAAGACTCCCGTAGGGGTTTGGGGGGGATGTTCGTACTTAATCGGTTTAGCCTTATCGAAGCTTAAACGGGGAAAATCGGGCTTAAAACAGCCCCAAAGGTCATAATTACCAGTTAATAAGTCAATTCCTGAACACCACCAACCGCCTTGACTGGTATGTTCATAACGCTTGAGAATACTATCCCTAACCCTGCCATCATTGCGTCGCGGTAATTCTTGGGAGTAGAGTAGGTATTCACTGGGAGATAACCCCGCTAAACTGGTGACATTGAGATGGATTAACTCCGCGTCCACCCCGCTACCACGCCATTCTTCTAAATATTTCATCCTTGTCCTCTACTGGCTAGACGCTATATATAGCGTTTTTGTCCTATTATTCTAGCGGTAAGCCACTAAATAGCGAAAAGAGAAATTTTACTCTCTCAGAGGTTCTCGGAGGAAATTTGACTTTTAATCCACTCTTGTCTGAGATTATCGAAAAGTTAAGTAGTCGTGCAAAAGGAGACAGGCTTCGGCCGTGAGATCAGGCTTCGACGGTGAGCTCAGCCGGTAGTGATCCGATAGTAGTGGCGTAGCTCTCTTGCTTATCTAGCCTGAGTTGTAAAGATTCACAAGCTTCAATATTTCGTTGTCCTAAATGGGGTTCTTGCCATACCATCAAAAATGGTTCTACACATAATGGCAAACCAAAACGTAAGGGTAAAGATTGTGGTCGTCAGTTTGTAATTAATCCTAGTAATAAAACCGTCTCTAACGAAAACAAAAAATTAATAGTTTGGGATCAATAGCTCGGGTAATTTCACATTCACGGCAACCAGTGGTCAAAGCACTCTTGAGATTTTGGGAATACTTGGGACTCCTAACGATAGTTCTGATATTGCCTTTGATGATTTAATAGTGAGTACCGTAGCCGTACCCGTACCCGTACCCGAATCTGAACCTCTAGCCATGTTAGGTTTAGTAACCGTTATCGGATTCGGTACCGGCTTGCGGCGGAAACTTGCTAAGAATAGTCAGAAAAAATAAGTCCCGCAAAAATAAGAAAAAGGGACAGAAATAACCTTGATCCTATTCCTTTTGTCTCGTGCCAAGGTTCTACATTGGCACGAGAAAAGGGAGGATATTCCTCCCTTCCCTGATGGGTTACACAAGAACTAGAACCTCTGGAAGTGCGTTGCAAGGGAGATGCTTGCAACGAGGTAAGTAGGGAGGCACAATTATTTGTAGGATGGGTTAGCGGTGGCGCAACATGATCGGACGTTGGGTTTCATGCTTCAACCCAACCTACGTTCTGGAAGTGCGTTGCAAGGGAGGGACTGGCAACGAGATGGAAATGAGAAGAACCCTTTACTGATTAATTTTTCACAAAAGTAAATTTACCATTTTTACCATCGGCATCCATTTTAATTTGTGCCACGGAGAATTTATCCTGAATGATTTCCCCTTCGGGAGTAAAAGCAATATCTCCCAGGACAGTGACATACTTACCCGCTAAAATTTCCTGATTTAATTGTTGGCGAATTTGTTCGAGGGAAAGTGTACTGAGTTTATTTTTATCATCTACTCGTTTTAAGGCCTCGACAAAAACTTGAATTCCCGTAAAAGCTTGAGCAGTAAATTGGGGCGGTGCTTTTTTATTTTCTGCTGTATAAGCGGCGACAAAATCCCGATTAATAGGATTATCTAATTCCGGATTATAAGCTTGAGCGATGAGAATACCATCACATTGAGCTTGACAAACCGGGAAAATATTAGAAGTATTTAAACCATTGCCCCCAATAATTAACCCCTGATAACCTAATTGTCGCAACTGTTTGACCAAATTGCCCCCGTCAGCAACCAAACCAGAAATAACCACTAAATCTGGTTTAATATTAATAGCGGCGGTGGCTTGGTTTTGAAAATCTGTATCGGTGGTTTGGAATTTCTGCACGGTGACAATATCAAGATTTAAACTCTTTAGGGTTTCTTGAAAAGTTTCCGTTTCCGATTTACTAAAAGCATCATTTTGGGCAAAAAAGACAGCCACTTTTTTAATCTTGGGATCGATTTTTAAAGCAGTTTTAACCGCATTGGGAGCGACCACAGCCACAGGAGCGGACACCCTACCTACATATTCACCGATCTGGGGGATACCTTTAGCCGTGTTAGACGGGCCGAGAATGGGAACTTTGGCTCGATCGGCGATCGGACTAGCGGCAAAAGCTTGCTGGGACAGGGACGGACCGAGAATACCCACCACTTTATCTTGAGTAATTAGGGTATTTATGGCGTTGATCGCGCCCTGTTCATCCCCGGCCACATCCTGGATAATAACTTTAATCGGTGTTCCATTGACTCCGCCCTTTTTATTAAAATATGTTTCAGCCATCTTGACACCGATCACCTGTTCCTGTCCCAATAGGGCGAGATTACTGGTTTGAGCTAAAGCTGCACCGATGGGAATAGCAGCAGTGGCGGCGTTTTCTGCGGGACTGGGGTTAGTTTGACTGGTGGGAGTGCCGGAATTACAGGCCACCACTAAACCAAAAGTGACTAGGGATAGTATTAAGGGGATTAATAAACGTTTTCTGAGCATCTTAACTCTCCGGGGACTGATATTGTTGATGACACTATTATTTCGCTAATCGGGTTGATTTCAGCGATAATTCTCGACGCGATCAAACCAGATTCTGCTCCCTTAGCGCCCTTTGTTTCCCCTAATTTTGTCGATTAACCTCCCCGTCTCACCTCCGTTTTCAGAAAAACGATTTGCCTTTTCTGGTTCTGTCGCCTAACCTAGTAGTTAGGGAATTTATTATCGCCTTTCCCGTTCACAAAACCCAGCAAGCGAAAACATCCATTTAAGATTATGACTAACCCCGTTATTCACGCCTTTTTCCTCGGACGAGCGATCGCTGAAGTGGTCAGTGAACAGCTAGAAGATGCGTTCACCAACGCTTTAAGCGAATTAGGCAAATTTGATGCCGAACAACGGGAAAACCTGCGGCAATTCGTCGAAGAAGTGCAAATGAGAGCCGATCGAGCCATGGAAAAGGGAGTATATACTGAGACAGACTCCAGTGGTTCCTCCAGTGCCGATGTGCAGGAAAACATCGACGAAATGCGGGCCGAAATCGCCCAATTGCGCTCGGAACTAAAAAACTACCAGAATTAACCCAAAACCCTCTTTTAGTCGCTTTAAAGCCCCAAAAATTGCGTGTCAGCCCTTCTACCAGTCCCCGTTACCCTAGAGTTAAACCCAGCAATGCCGGCCCTCCAAGTCGCCAAAAATAGCTATCGTTGGAATCGAGAAAACTATTCCATCAATCGTCGTCGTCTAGATATTTGGCGATTCGTTCTGACTGTACTTTATCAATTCTGGCTCAACGGTAAAAAATGGAGCTATAACGGTGGCTATAGCCAGGAAAAACTCGCCAGCAGACGCAGAAAACAAGCCGCTTGGATTCGGGAAACCATGCTAGAATTGGGTCCAACTTTTATTAAAGTCGGTCAACTGTTCTCCACCCGGGCCGATCTGTTTCCCCTGGAATATGTGGAAGAACTCTCGAAACTACAGGATCAGGTTCCCGCATTTACCTACGAACAGGCCAGCAAAATCATCGAGGTATCCCTCGGTAAACCCCTCAATCAACTCTTTAAAAGCTTTGATCCTATTCCCCTAGCAGCCGCTAGTTTAGGGCAAGTTCACCGGGCCCAACTGAAGAGCGGGGAAGATGTGGTGGTCAAAGTCCAACGGCCCGGATTGAAAAAATTATTTAGTATCGATCTGACCATCCTGAAAAAAATCGCCCAATACTTCCAAAATCATCCCAAATGGGGTAAAGGTCGCGATTGGACGGGTATTTATGAAGAATGCTGTAAAATTCTCTGGGAAGAAACCGATTATCTCAACGAAGGTCGTAACGCTGACACTTTTCGCCGTAATTTTCGCGGGGAAGATTGGGTGAAAGTACCGAAAGTCTATTGGCGCTACACCGCTCCCCGGGTTTTAACCCTAGAATACCTCCCCGGCATCAAAATCAGTCATTATGAGGCCCTAGAAGCGGCTGGACTCGATCGCAAATTGTTGGCTAAACTAGGGGCAAAAGCTTATCTAATTCAACTACTCAATAACGGCTTTTTTCACGCAGATCCTCACCCCGGCAATATTGCCGTTGATAGTGACGGCTCCTTAATTTTCTACGATTTCGGCATGATGGGACAAATTAAAACCAATGTGCGCGAAAAATTAATGCAGACTCTCTTGGGAATTGCCCAAAAAGATGCCGATCGCGTGGTCACTTCTCTGGTGGATTTAGGAGCATTAACTGCTAATGGTGATATGGGAGCAGTGCGGCGATCGATCCAGTATATGCTCGATAACTTCATGGATAAACCCTTTGAGGAGCAATCCGTAGCCTCTATCAGCGATGATCTCTATGAAATCGCCTACGATCAGCCTTTTCGCTTTCCCGCTACCTTTACCTTCGTCATGCGGGCATTTTCTACCCTAGAAGGGGTAGGCAAAGGACTCGATCCCGAATTTAACTTTATGGAAGTGGCCCAACCTTTTGCCCTGCAATTAGTAAATGATATGACAGGAAATAATGGCAGTAATATCCTCGATGAGTTAGGACGACAAGCAGCCCAAGTGAGCAGCACCGCCCTGAGTTTACCCCGACGCATCGATGATACGATCGAAAAATTAGAACGGGGTGATATCCGTGTCCGGGTACGTTCCAGCGAATCCGATCGACTTTTGCGGCGATTGGGTATGATTCAAATGGGAACCAACTATACTTTACTGGTCAGTGCTTTACTTATCTCAGCGACGCTTCTATTCGTCAGTGGTTTTGGTTGGTTAACTTTATTACCAATGGCGATTTCCCTGCTGCCGGGGATAGCTCTTGTGAGACTCTGGCGAAAAATTGAACGTCAGGATCGCATGATGTAATTGATTGCGGGATAATAAATATTGTGTTAAAAGCAGAAATTTCGATGAACAATCTTTCTTTTGGAGGACTGACCGATCCTGGTGTAGTGCGATCGGTTAATCAGGATAGTTATTATATCGACCCGAGCGGCGCTTTTTTATCGTTGCTGATGGTATGGGGGGTCATGCGGGGGGACAGGAAGCTAGTCAAATCGCCACTGAAACTATCCAAGCTCATCTAGAAGAACACTGGAATTCGCCCCAGGCTGCCGGGGAATTGCTGCAGGAGGCAATTACTGTCGCTAACGAGAAGATTATTGAAGATCAACTGAAACATCCCGAAAGACAGGACATGGGGACAACTCTAGTCATGGCTATCGTCCGAGATGATGGCTCTTGGTACACCCATATTGGTGATTCCCGTCTCTATCGCTTTCGTGAGCAAAAATTAGAACAGGTGACGGAAGATCATACGTGGATAGCTAGGGCGATAAAAATGGGCGATCTGTCCGAAGAAGATGCGAAAAACCACCCTTGGCGGCACGTTTTATTTCAATGTCTCGGGTCGTCGCGATTTGCCCCCAGTGACGGTATCTCCCCTCGATCTGCAATCTGGCGATAGTTTAATTCTCTGTAGTGATGGTTTGACGGAAGAACTGTCCGACGAGGAAATTAGCGATTATTTGCAAACCAGTGCCGATTGTCAGGAAATTGTCGAGAATTTAGTGGCAGCGGCCAAAGAAGCCGGCGGTTCTGATAATATCACCGTGGTCATGGTCAGCTGTTGACTATCTAGGGTTTGCGGCAAAAAGTTTCTCGTGGGGAAGTGGGGAAGTGGGGAAGTGGGGAAGTGGGGAAGTGGGGAAGTGGGGAAGTGGGGAAGTGGGGAAGTGGGGAAGTGGGGGAATTTCAACTAACACCCTATCACCCTAAAACCCTAAAACCCTAAAACCCTAACACCCTAACACCCTAACACCCTAAAACCCTAAAACCTGCCGATCGCCGATCGCCTCATCTCCACAAGCAATTTAAATGCGTGGGCAGCTTACTCGATCGCTCCTGCTTGTTGTAATAAAGAAACGATCGCCTGATGGTGATTAAATTTAGCTAACATTAAAGCGGTCATTCCCCCTTGATTTTTCTGATTTAAGTTCACTTTTCCCCCGTCTAACAAAACTTTAACCGTGTCGAGACAACCGTGATAACTCGCCCACATTAACGGGGAAGCGCCGCTAAAATCGAGTTTATTGACATCGGCACCGATAGCGATTAACCAGCGCACCAATTGACTATTATTGTCCTCACAAGCTTTCATAAGGACGGTTTTGCCATCGGGATAAACGGCGTTGGGATTAGCCCCGTAGTCGAGGAGATAACGGCAGATTTCCGTAAATTGGCGCTGTAGAGCTAAAGTTAACGGTGTTTCTCCCTGCTGAGTTAGGTTAGGGTCGGCTCCCTGTTTTAACAATTCTAAAACGATCGCTTCGTATCCCTGCACCGTGGCGATAAGCAAGGGTGTATCACCAAAATGGTTGCGGTGATTGACAAAAGCGCCAGCTTGTAGTAGGGCCTGAACGATCTCTAAATGTCCTTCGATCGTGGCTAAATGTAAGGCCGTTTCTCCCGCCTGATTTTGATTGTCAATACTAGCCCCCTGAGCGAGTAAAAGTCGGACAATATCGAAATATCCCTCAGCAGCGGCGATCATCAGGGCAGTTTCTCCCTCCTCCGTGCTAATGTTCGGATTGGCTCCCGCTTGCAGTAAAGTTTGTACGCTGCCGAGATTTCCCTTCTCTACAGCCAAAATTAGGGGAGTTTCCCCGGATAAAGTGGGAGAATCGAGGGGCAGACCACGGTTAATAAACAATTGGAGGATTTCTGGACGATTAGCGGTGAGAGCCTCTAACCAAGCTTCTTGACGGATTTCTTCATCTACACCACTATCGAGCAGTAAACCGACAATTGCGGCGTAATTTTGGCTTATCGCTACAGATAAAGCCGTATCTCCATCCCGATCGCGCATATTGACCCGAGCGCCGGCGGTTAATAACTGTTCTGCGATCGCTGTATGACCCTTATAAGCGGCAATCATTAGTGCTGGTGTACCATCTTGATTGACCTGATTGACATTAGCAGCGGCGGCGATTAATTGAGCGAGGATTTCACTGTGATTGAGGGCAGCCGCTAACATGAGAGGGGTTAAACCTTGAGGTTGTTTACTTTTGTTGATATCAGCCCCAAATTCTCGCAAAATTGCCACAATTTCCTGATGACCCCCCTGCACGGCATAGATTAAAGCCGTCGTATTGTGGCCATCGGTGGCGTTGACATTTGCCCCCTGACTCAGTAAAGCTTGAACCCGCGCGAGATTGCCCTGACGCGCCGCTTGTATTAACAAGATATCCCAATTAGAAGCCATTAACAGTGACCGATCGGCAGAAAGTATTTTTTCTATTATCGATCTTTCTAGACAGGTAAACGGACAGAAAAGCTACTACCCCGTTCTAATTCTGAGGTGACGGCAATAGTTCCCCCATGAGCATCGATAATGCGACGGGAGAGATAAAGTCCTAACCCATTGTTGGAACTGTCTGGGGAACTGGAGTACAGGCGCTCGAAAATCCGGGGTAGTTCTTCTGCTGAAATGCCTATACCAGTATCCTCGACGACAATGGTGACAAAAGTATCTTCCTCTGTAGCTGGGATGAGATGAATTTTCACATCACCCTTTTGGGTAAATTTAATCGCATTGCCGATGAGATTGGTAAAAACGCGCCGCAGTTCCAAGCGATCGCCAGTTAGGAAAATTTCCCCGGCATTTTCGGCATTTAAGCTTAATTCTAGTCCTTTTTCTCGGGCAAGGGGAGTTAACTGCTGACAGACTTCTTCGAGAATATCGATAATCTTTAATTTAGTAAAATTAAGTATCTTTTCGCCGTTTTCATAACAATAAACTTCCAAAAGATTATTAACCATTTCCAAGAGATTTGTATTACTGCGAATAATCACATGAATGACTCGACTCATTTCGGGAGTAATCTCACCGTATAAACCTTCTTGAAATAGTTCTAATATGTGATTGACAGACACTAAGGGAGTTCGCAAATCGTGGGTCATCCTCGAAACAAAATCTTCTTTTTGTCTAGCCAATTGCTCTTTTTCTTGTTTGGCAATCGCCACTTCTTGTTCCGCTTCATAGATGCGTAGGGCGTTTCGCATCGCTTGATTTAAGCGCGAGGCAGAAAGACGAAATTTACTCAGATAATCGGAAGCACCGGCTTTCATCATATCTACGGCAATTCCTTCGTCTCCGTGACCGGTTAAAACAATTAGGGGTATTTTAACTCCCTGCTGCCGAATTTCCCGCACCAAAGTCAAACCATCTCCATCGGGTAGAAGATAATCGATAAACATACAGTCGAAAAGATTATTGGACATCTTTTCTTTAGCCTCTTGATAGTCAGCGGCTTCTGTTATTTCTATCGCCATCTCCGATGTTCTTAAGAATCGGCGCACGGCGATCCGATCTACTTCATTATCATCAACAATTAGAATTCTTAACTGGTTTAACATTGCCAATTTAAATCTGAATTTTATTACTGTCTGATCTACCCTGATAGAATACCTCGAATCGGGTTCGATGGTCAAGACATTTTCGAGGTCGATTCTTACAGCTTTTTTCTTAAAGATGAAGTATAACCTAATTTGCTATTGACGACCGAATCGTGACGACTGGCCCCCCAAAACGAAAAATTAGTACCTCACTATTAAGATGACTTCCAGAATCAGAAACAATACTTAAACAAAACGGCAATGCTTCAGCAGAGCGCTTTCTAGTAGGGGATGATATTCTTTTTCGGGGATAGTATAGGCCCCAAATCTAGCCAGATGGGGATTTTGCATTTGGGCATCAAATAGAGAGAAATTCCGTTCTCTGAGGTGTTCAACTAACTTGACCATGGCAACCTTAGAACCATCGGGAATTTTATAAAACATCGATTCCCCGATAAAAACCCCGCGAATTGCTAAACCTAAAATCCCCCCCGCTAATTGATCCCCTTGCCAAGTCTCGAAACTGTAGGCCCAACCGGCCTGGTGTAATTGCTGATAGATTTGCATTAACTCCGGGGAAATCCAAGTCAGCGAGCGATCGGCACAACCGGCACAAACCCCAGCAAAATCGCGGTTAATAGCCACGCTAAAGCGATTTTGATTCAAAACTCGTTTTAGGGACTTGGGATACCTAAAACGCCGATCAAGAGGGATAAGAGCGCGATTTTTACTAGAATACCAATCCAATCTGCCCCCCTCATCGGCCATGAGAAAGTAACCGCGTGCGTATCCTTGTATAATAGAGGCGGTATCCACGACTCCCCCCAAGAATTCAGTCTCGTAGCCTGATAATTCTCTAATTATGCCTGATCATCCCCCAGCAATTCCGCCCATTACTTTACCACCGATCGAAAATCCCCAACAGGAACAAACTTGGCTGCGCACCGCTTTGCATCGTTGGTTAGATGCGGAATTTATTCCCGAAGCTATTAATGAAACTATCGCTGAACGCGCTAGTCAGATTTTTCTGCGTCAGCGTTTGGAAGGGGAAAACGATCTCGGTTGCCTAGTAATTGCGATCGTTACCGAGATGCAAGCTTTTGATTTTCGCGAAAGTTTTTATAGTGAATTTGCCATCGCTAACGCCGTTAGTGATTTAATTTTAGATAGTTTAGGGATCGATCGCTGTTGTGGCCAAAGTTAGACAGTTTTTCTCTGCTATTGGAGTTTAATTTCTATGAGCAGCCCTGCTGATTTTTCTGTACGAATGGGGTAAGCTGCACTGCCTATTAGAAATTTTAGGACAAATAATCAAAACCTCTCTCCTCGATCATAGACAGTCTTAACCAGTAATTTAGAGAGTCAACAGCTTATTGCTTATTTAAGAAGTTAACAAAATCTTTAATCGACAAGAATTGATTGATAGTTGTTGGGAAGGTTTAATTGATTTCCAACCCAGCGATCTCAGCGATCGTATAAGCGGGTCTGCCCTTAACTTCTTCGTAAATTCGACCGATGTATTCCCCTAATATGCCAATACTGATCAATTGTACCGAACCCAAGAAAAACACGGCGATCAAGATAGTAGCTAAACCAGTAACGGGAGAGTCGGGTTGCTGTAAGCGCCAGTAGAGAACCAGTAAAGCCATAAACAGGGCAATTAAAGCGGAAAATAAGCCTAAATAAGTGGAAATACGCAGGGGAATCTTAGAAAAAGACACCAAGCTATTAATCGCTAAAGCTAGGGATTTTTTAAAAGTGTACTTGACTTCTCCGGCAAACCGGGGATCCCGCTCAAATTTAACAGCAGTTTGTCGGAAACCAATCCAAGCGCGCAAACCGCGAATATAACGATTCCGTTCTGGCATAGAGTTTAATACTTCCACCACCTGACGATCCATCAGACAAAAATCCCCCGTGTCCGCAGGGATATCCACGTCGGCTAATTGTCGCAGCAATCTATAGAAAACGTAGGCAGTTAGGCGTTTAAACCAACTTTCTTTTTTCCGTTTTGTTCTCTGGGCGTAAACCACATGATAACCTGCTTGCCAAGACTCAATCATTTTGGGAATCAATTCTGGTGGATCTTGCAAGTCGGCATCGAGGACAACAATAACTTGACCCCTAGCAAAATTAAGTCCTGCCGTTACTGCAGCCTGATGGCCAAAGTTACGAGCAAAGCTAATGTAACAGACCCTAGCATCTCTTTCCTGTAGTTCCCGCATTAAATTTAAGGAACGGTCCCGACTGCCATCATTAATCAGAATCAGTTCCACAGAATCATCTAAACTATCCATGACATCACTGACACGGCGATAGAGTTCTGGAATGGTTTCTTCCTCGTTATAAATCGGGATAATTAGCGAGTATTTCGGCATTTTCGAGAGGTTGAACGGACACAAGCCGTGTTTTTATGGCGGCCGCTACGCTAAATATTCTGCCAAAGTATCCCTTTTGTCAACTTAATAAATTACTGCTAGACAGTGCCTTTAAATTGCCAAAGAATGATCGACCATTGCTTGCCGACGTAAACAATTCCAGTAGGCTGCATAGAGATCCGTCTGTTGACCGCGCAGGGAAGCGATCGCAGGGGCAGCAGGAAAAGGCCAGAGACGATCAAAAACCACTTCTCGATGAGCCAAACGAAACTGTAGCAAATAAACAGAGGCAGGAGCCTGTAAATTATCCAGTAATTGCGCTGCCAGCCGGTGTAAAGACTTAAGACTCTCTCTTTCTAGACTAATCGGTTGACTGTAGGCGTTAGGGATCATACCCTCCCCGATTACCTCACCGTATTCTAAACCCTTAGATGTCACCGTGATTGGCAACCAAAGATCCCCAAAAGAAGAATCTCCCTGACTGGTTTTATAGTGCAGGGTATGGGCAACCCAAGCGCGTCTTTCTTCGATATCCCGACAAGCTTGATAAACTTTTTTACCCGGAAAATTCACCCAATTGGGCAATTGAATTGTTAAGGGACACCAGATTAAATTATTTTGGCTGGTTTTACCCGACTCCATTTTTGACCACAAGGAAGCCGTCCCCGTCACCTCCACCGCTAGGGATTTAGGAACCGCATTTTTTAAGGCAATCACCATTTTTTCGGTAACGGGCGATAGCCGAGACATCTGACCACTGGCTTGAGCTTCGGCATTAACGAGAATGATAACTTTGTCCATTTCTTGTTGTGGGTTGGGTGAACTTGAACGATCAGCGGTGAGGTTGGTTAAGAATGCGAACTGACTGGGGTTCAATGCTTCTGTTGTCGCCATGGCAAAAGCTATTTCTCTGGATTTTAGCGTATTATACAGGAGCGTAACTATTTTTTACGGATTTTTTCAACAACAAGAATCTTCTAGTCGGGATTTTTCTTCTCCCCCTCATCAAAAACTGGGTCTGAAACCCCGCCCTTTAGCGATAGCGGAGGGCGGCTTTATATAAGTTAGTGAGAAACAATTAAACCGTTAGAACGACGAATTAACTGAATCTTGCTAACGGCTATCTGTCCCAATCGTTGACCATTGGCATCGCTTACAGATAGCTGTTTTTCGGTATCTCCACTAACATAACCAATTCCTTTAGGAGAAGAAACTAAATCTCCTTTACGGAACCCATGTCTTGTGGTAGAGCCACCATATTTACGTCGTTTACCACCCTTAGAAAAAACCATCAGGTGAAGTTGACGACGACTAATAGGAGGACGTTTGATGACAGCGAAGGGAGCGTTCGTTACTTTAACAGAACCCTTCCAATCATATCCATGTCCATTAGAAGTGTGGAATGGCAAATAATCTAAAAATTGAAAACAGGCAAGAGCAATTCCATCGTTAGCATGACTTTCGGGTGATTGTTCTGCTTTATTTTTAGACTTTTCTAGTCGCAAATGTTTTCTGAGATTAGAGGTTTGCCAACCAAAGCGAGTATGGACTGTTGCCAATTGAGACAGTTGCTCAATAGCCCATTTTTGTCCAACCATAACCGGCGAGAAACCTTTTCCAGACTTAGCCCCTTTTCTACCAGAAGTTAAATCAACATCGGCTTTGATGTACTCAAAATAAATATCGGTAATTGGATAGATTTTGGTTAGTTCGGAAACGACTCGAAGTTCAAGTTGACGATTAGCTCTGATTGAGGGAGCTAATTTTCCTTGTCTTCTATTTAAGAATCGTTTTTGTCGATGCGCTCTTAGATTAAAAGGAAGTTGGCGGTTAATCCGTCTTCCTCTACGTCCTCTTCGCATTAAGCAGCGATTGTCCATGCGCTCTTTTACTCGTTTAAAAGGAAGTTCTAAGTGAGCCTTCCAAAGAGTAAAAAGAGAGGATTGAACGCCAATTCCAGAGAATAATTTACCCGGGTCAATACCAATAGCAATCGGTTGGGTTTTGTTATCGGAAGGTTCATCGGTTAGCTGGACATAGAAAATATCTAAGTCGTTGAATTTACCGATAGCTTTTCCTTCCTTAATCCACCGCCTGGCCCGACTGGGTTTAGTGGGCATCAACGGTTTTCCGTCTTTTGAAATAACAGGAACTCTTGCCATGGAGATAATCCTTAAGAGTAAAGTTAAAGTCCCTTACCGCAACACAATCAAGATGTCTTGTCTAACAACGCTTTACCAATAAAGCTTAGAGGTAATCCGAACTAGGGAAGTATTCGGAAGTCTGTGCCAGATTGTGTCTCGATGCGGTAGTCTCTACTTGCGTCGCCTAAATTGGTCTAGGCAAGCCCCGTCCCTTTTAGGGCGGGGTTAGTGACAGAATACCTTAAGTAATCAGTGATCACTGATTACTCAAATCTGAATAACTGGTAACTGATCACTGAAATTACTCGTCTTCGGCGAAAATAAAGCGAGTTAGTTCACTAGGATCGGGTTCGGGGCTAGATTCGGCAAATTTAACCGCGGCTTCGATTTCAGCTTGAATTTTCTCCTCGATTTCTTTTAATTCCTCTCTCGTGGCCAGATCTCGCTCGTAGAGATAGGCGGCAAAGCGAGTGATCGGATCTCTTTCGCCCCAGAATTGTTTCTCGTCAGCACTGCGTAACTCGTCGGGATCTGCCAGAGAGTGACCCCGGAAACGATAGGTTAAGGCCTCAATCAAAGTCGGCCCCTCACCGGCGCGGGCGCGGGCTACAGCTTCTCTGGCGGCGGCATGAACGGCGACCACATCCATACCGTCCACTTCCACACCGACCATACTAAAAACACTGGCTTTTTTATAGATTTCCGGTTGAGAAGTGGCTCGATCGTGGGCCATACCGATCGCCCACTTATTATTTTCCACCACATAGATAATCGGCAACTTCCAGAGGGCGGCCATATTCAGACACTCAAAAAACTGGCCATTATTACTCGCCCCATCCCCAAAGAAACAGACCGTTACCTGATCGGCACTGGCATCAGCCATGGCTTCCCGACGGTATTTACTTTGAAAAGCCGCCCCGGTTGCGACGGGAATCCCCTCGGCCACAAAAGCGTAACCCCCTAAAAGCTTATGTTCGGCGGAAAACATATGCATGGAGCCGCCCCGTCCTTTACTACAGCCGGTAGCTTTGCCGAATAACTCCGCCATTACCTCTTGAGCGGGAACTCCGGCACTGAGGGCGTGGACGTGATCGCGATAGGTGCTGGAAACGTAATCTTCTCCCTGACGCAAGGCTTTAATAATACCGCTAGATATCGCTTCTTGACCGTTGTAGAGATGGACAAAACCGAACATTTTGCCTCGATAATACATTTCGGCACATTTATCTTCAAACATCCGCCCCAAAACCATATCCTCGTATAGGCGAAGACCTTCAGCTTTGGTAATAATGATGGAAGCAGGATTAAAGGTTGGTAAAGTACGTTCGGAAATCATAGGGTCTGTAGTATCATTTAGACAACAAAAAGGCAAGGGGAGAGGAAGCGGTAGATTTTTCGAGAATTCTGGCAGTGAATTTTTTGGTCTTAAACCAAGGGGTTCTTAGTATTTTCTCTCTCAAATCTAATCTTAGTCAGTCAGAGATTGGCTAGGATAAGATGGTATCTTGTTATTTTACTCGCTCCGCTCTCACTTACATCATTTAATTCACTAAGGACTCTCCAGAGTTGAGGTACAGCTAACCGTGCGAATTCCTCTTGACTACTACAGGATATTGGGAATCCCCTTTCAGGTGAGTGCCGAGCAGATTGATTTGGCCCACGCCGATCGGGGACGGCAATTGCCACGTCAAGAATACAGTCAAACAGCGATCGTTGCCCGTCAGCACTTGTTAGATCAAGCTTACCAAGTGTTAAGTGATCCAGATCGCCGTCGTGATTACGATGCCCAATTTTTCGACCCCAATCCCCTGCTTCTCAACCCAGAAAGCAGCACCGAAAACCTCGATTCTCAGGCTGGGGAGGTGGCTGCTGCTTCCTCAGAATATCCCACTCCCCAGATTACCATTGCCCCCGCCGATCTAGTGGGAGCTTTGCTCATCCTGCAAGAGTTGGGAGAGTACGAGTTAGTGATTCGTTTGGCGGAAACTTATCTAGATTTGGAGCCAACTACTCGCCCAGACATGATCTTAACCTTGGCTTTGGCCTACGGGGAATTAAGTCGGGAATATTGGCAGGATAAAAATTATGAACAGGCGGCCAGCACCGCGGCCAAAGCCCTGACTTGGTTGGAACAAGAACAAATGTTCCCGCAAGTGGCCAGCGAGATTCGCCATGATTGTGATCGCTTGCGTCCCTACCGGGTTCTGGAATTGTTATCCCAGGAAAAAAAACCTAGTCTTGCCCGTCAGCGCGGCTTAAATCTCTTGGAGGAGATGTTGGCCGCTCGCGGCGGCATCGATGGCCAGGGCGACGATCGCTCTGGGTTGGGGGTGGATAATTTTTTACGCTTTATTCAACAGTTACGGGTTTATTTAACTCAGGCCGAACAGGAAAAAATCTGGGCAAAAGAGGCACAACGCCCCTCGTCGGTGGGTAATTATCTGTTGGTTTATGCCTTGATTGCCCGCGGTTTCGCCCAAAAACAACCCGCCGCTATCGTTGCGGCCAGCGCTCGCTTGCAGCAATTACAAAAACATCAGGATGTCTCCCTCGAGCGATCGATCTGCGCCCTACTGCTCGGTCAAACCGAACAAGCAAGCACAATTTTAGAAAAAAGTCAAGAGCAAGAAATATTAAATTATATTAAGGAACAATCCGGGCAATCTCCCGATCTCTTACCTGGGTTATGTCGTTACGGTGAGCGTTGGTTACAAACAGAAGTTTTCTGCCATTTTAGTGATTTGGTTGAGCGGAAAGCCTCACTAAAAGAGTATTTTGCCGAGGAAGAGGTACAAAATTATTTAGAAGAATTGTCAGGTTTTCCTGACGAAAAAGTTCCCGTGTCGGTTCAAGAAAAGGTTGGCGAACCTTTAGAATCGGAAGTAACTGTTCTCAAAACCCACACCCCCCCCACCCATTTAAACCCAGTGCCAGGAGCGACACCGATGAGGGAATCTGCTTATTCTTCCCACTCTCGTCCCCAAAAACCGTCTTTAGCTAGAGCTAACGGTGAGCGGACAAGCTCTGCTGTACCTGCCCTGAGAGCCACTGCTCAGGAGGAAACTTTCACCCCCTATACTCAGGGCAGTGTGGTGGTGACAGCAGCCTATCGTCAACCGGCACTTAATCCCCTCCGTCGTCGTCCCCGTCGCTCGCGTACCCCAGCAGCGGGTAACTCCGGGCCGGCAGCCCCAGAAACGGTAAAAACTGCCCTAGTCCCACCGAAACGGAGACGACCGGCCCGCAGAAAACTACGACTCGATCGAGTGGCAATATTGGGGGTAGGATTAGTGGGAACGCTCGCAGTTTTGTCCTTGGGGATAAAGGCAATTGTCGATAGTCAATCTCCTTTGGCAGCCTTGCAAGGGGAACAGTTACCGATTTCTTTAAATACTCCCATACTAGAAATTCCTTCGGCTAATGCGGAAGTGATGGAAGGGATTCCCTTGGACAAGGAAACAGCCAAGGAGACGATTCAAGCTTGGTTAGCAGCAAAATCGGCCGCTTTTGGCAGTGAACACCAAAAAGAGCAATTGAAAGAGGTTTTAACGGGTTCAGCCTTGGAACTTTGGCAAAAACGGGCGGCGGCTTTACAGGGAAATAACTATTGGCGCTACGATCATCAAGTGGATGTGCGATCGGTTACTAATAATGCGAAAAATCCTAATTTAGCGACAGTAGAAGCGATAGTCAACGAAAAGGCCATGTATTTCCATAATGGCAAAGAAATTGTCAATAGTTCCTATAATAAGTCCTTGAACGTGCGCTATGATTTGGTACGGCAAGGAGATAAATGGTTGATCGAAAACACCGAAGTCTTAAAAACCAAAGTTTTACCCTGATTTTTCCCGATTAAATCCCCAAAAAACTAGGCTTTAGGCTGCCCGCACACCCAAAAAAGGCTGCATGGCAGCCTTTTCAGTGGGAAGTGGGGAAGTGGGGAAGTGGGGAGAAGGGAGAAGAGCCAAAAAAGCTGATAACTGATAACTGATAACTGATAACTGAAGACCGACTCCTGCAAAGGCAAACTTTGTACCTCACCATTAAGATAACTTCTATATCTTTAGACTGATAAATGCTCGATTCTCTTAATATTTTTTAACATAAAATCTGCTCTTTGATTGCTGTCATTGGTTCCCTAGAAGTCAAGCTAATGAGTTATGATCCTAGGTAGGAATACATAGTTCTTAGAGGAAAAAGCGGGGCAATCTCAATGTTTTGCCCACCCACAAGACCATGATTTTGATGTTTTAAAAATCTCGCATAAGTCTTTAAGAACTTTCAAAATCAGCATTCACACAGGAGGGATATTATGACAGGTAAGAGTAAACGCGGTTTTGCCTCTATGGATCAAGCTAAACAAAAGGAAATCGCTAGTAAAGGTGGTAAAGCTGCTCATCAAAAAGGTACAGCCCACGAATTTACCTCCGAAGAAGCTCGCGAAGCGGGACGAAAGGGTGGTGAAGCGGTTAGCCGGGATCGCGCCCACATGGCAGCTATTGGACGAGAAGGGGGGAAAAATTCCCACAAAGGCAGTCGCAAAAACTTAAACTCCGAGGAAAATTACCCAACCAACGAGTCTATAGGTGAAAATTCCTCAGATTTTAGCAACTCGGAGGCGAATAGTTAACTTTTGTTGACTTTTTCTCAGACTGAGAGGGTTTTGGGGTGTTGGGGTTTTAGTTGAATTCCCCATTCCCCCATTTCCCCATTTCATCAATAAATACTTTAAGGTTCGATACTGACAATCCAAGTCCCAACGTAGAGACGGACGGGAATATTGCCAGAGGCAATCACATCACAGGTAAAGTAATAAGTGCCTAATTGAGGATTTCTGACATTAGACATGACGATTTCAACTTTGCTGGTCGGATCGATCGCTTGTTCGGGGACAATTTGAATAACGCGACTATCCTTATCCCAAACCACTTCCTTTAAAGGTAAAGATTTGCCGTTGATGCGTACCTCGATTTTATTGGTGTCAAACTGGCCGTTAAAATAATCGGGATAGGAAATAAAAAAAGCTGAAGCCCCTTGGGAGAGTTTTTTCGGCGGAATATAGAATTTATAACGATCCATTTGCTTGGGACGACCGCCAAATTGCAAGAAATAATCTAAGATATCCTTGCGATCAACGCCACTAAAAATTGTTAGGCCGGGGTTGCCATTGGCTAAAGTTATTTTTGGTAAAATAATTCCCGCACCCACAGCTAAAGATAGAGCAATTAAAGCGGGTGCCTTAGCATATTTAATTACTTTTGTCAAGACTTTTAACATAAATTTTAACCCAAGGTGAGGGAGATGGTGACGGCCGCAAGGAGCCTAATACAGTTCAACTCTAACAAAACTCGATCGTTTCTTACCTAGACCTTTGCCAGTCCGATAAGTGTCTTGGTTAACGCTTCATCGCTCGTGCCATATCCCGTTGATCCTGACGACGTTTCAAATCTTCGCGTTTATCGTGTAATTTCTTGCCTCTACCGAGGCCAATGCTGATTTTTACCCAACTACCTTTAAAATACATCTTCAAAGGCACAAGAGTTAAACCTTTCTGTTCCACTTGACCGATGAGTTTGCTGATTTCCTTTTTGTGCATCAACAATTTTCTCGTCCGGCGCGGATCGTGATTAAAATATTCGCTACTCTGTTCGTAGGGGGAAATATGAACGTTAATTAACACCGCTTCACCATTGCGGACTAAAACGTAACCATCCCGCAGGTTTACCTTACCGGCACGCACGGATTTAACCTCGGTCCCCACCAACTGCACCCCCGCTTCAAAAGTCTCTAAAATCTCGTAGAGATGGCGTGCTTGCCGGTTATCACTGATAATTTTGATTTTGTCGTCTTGATTGGCCATATAGTCAAGTGAAAAGTGAAAAAGCTGTTGAGTGTTGGGGTGTTGGGGTTTTGGGGGTCAGGGTTTTAGGGTTTTAGGGTTTTAGGGTTTTAGGGTGTTGGGGTTTTAGGGTGTTGGGGTTTTAGGGTGTTGGGGTGTTGGGGTTTTAGGGTGTTGGGGTGTTGGGGTTTTAGGGTGTTAGGGTTTTAGGGTGTTGGGGTGTTGGGGTTTTAGGGTGTTGGGGTTTTAGGGTTTTAGGGTGTTAGGGTTTTAGGGTGTTGGGGTTTTAGGGTTTTAGTTGAAATTCCCCATTTCCCCATTTCCCCATTTCCCCATTTCCCCATTTCCCCATTTCCCCATTTCTCCATTTCTCCATTTCCCCATCTTACTCGCTCTTTTGCTCTCTCTGGACTGACCCCGGGCTGCTCTTTGGTAATCACCGGCCTTGTCAGGGGGAACCAGAAGGGGGAAAATGAGAGCAGTGTTAAATTTTTATGAAGTTTGGTTCTGTGGATAAAATTCGCACCGTTTCCGATAGTAAGCGTGATTTTTATACTCGCCACACCCGCCCCATCAATTCGGTGTATCGGCGCGTGGTTGAGGAATTATTAGTCGAGATGCACCTGCTCTCCGTTAATGTAGATTTCCATTATGATCCAATTTATGCCCTTGGGGTGGTTACTTCTTTCGAGAAGTTCATGGAAGGCTATCGTCCGGGGGAGGATAAACCGAATATTTTTAATGCTTTGTGCCAAGCGGTTAATGGTAATCCCGAAGTCTATCGTCGTGATGCCGAAAATATGATCGCTATTGCCAAAGAAACTAATATTGATTCCTTGCTTTCCCAACTGCAAAACCCTGCTCTAGGTGGTAACAATCAGTTGTCTGATAGTCTAGTTTCGGTGATCAACGCTCCTAAGTTTAAGTATAGTCGCCTGTTTGCCATCGGTCTCTATACCATTTTAGCCGAAGCACAACCGGACATGATCAAGGAAAAAGAAAAACGCGAACAAATTTTGCAAAAGTTCTCAGAAATTCTCCGTCTCTCCAGCGAGAAACTGCAAAAAGACCTCGATGTTTATCGCGGTAATCTTGATAAAATGGATCAGCTGCTCAAGGTTATCGAAGATGCCCTAGAAGCAGAAAAGAAAAAACGTCAACAAAAAGAACAGGAAAAACAAACCACCCTGCAATAAAGGCTCTCAACCGGAAATTACCGCGTGCAGACAAGGGAATAGGGAACAGAAAAAGGATTAAATCGGCTCTCTTTCTTTACTGTTCCTTCTGACCTCGTTCTACAATTAGGATCGGCAACCCTCAATATTTATGGCTCTTCGTTACTTGGTATGGTTCGATAGGGGGGCATAAATTGACTAAATCCTTATCTGGCAAGAGACTTAATTGATGAGTTCGCTTTAGATCAAAAACAATTGACAAAAATCGCCAAATGCCTTTCTACATAAGGGTTCCATCCCCTATAACCCCAGTCCATTGCATAACACAAACCGAAGAGCCATATTTATTTCCCGTGACTAACTCCTCCATCACCGCACCCGTAACCGATATTTTGGCCAAAGCGCGGTCAGGGGCAAATTTATCGGCAAAAGAAGCGATTATCTTGCTAGAAACTACCGATAACCGTTTAATTGCCCAGATTCGGGAAACGGCCGACTTTTTGCGTCGTCAACAGGCAGGAGATACCGTCACCTACGTTATCAATCGCAATATTAATTTTAGTAACATTTGTGAGCAGCATTGCAGTTTTTGTGCATTCAGACGCGATGAAAATGAAGAGGGGGCTTTCTGGCTTAATTTAGAGGAAATTATCGCTAAAGCGGCGGATGCTGTCCATCGTGGGGCCACAGAAATTTGTATGCAGGGAGGATTAAACCCAAAAGCCAAGATTAAGGGCAATTCCTTAGACTATTACCTCGAAATTGTTAAAAAACTGAAACAAGCCTTTCCTAACCTGCATTTACACGCTTTTTCGCCCCAAGAACTCCAATTTATTGCTAGAGAAGACGGTTTAAGTTACGAAAAAGTTATCGCTTCCCTGCAAGAAGCAGGAGTAAATTCTCTCCCGGGGACGGCTGCCGAGGTGTTAGTCGATGAGGTAAGACGGGTAATTTGTCCAGAAAAAATCGATGCTGCCACTTGGTTAGAAATAGTCGGTACTGCTCATCGCTTGGGGTTACATACCACCAGTACCATGCTCTGCGGTCATATTGAAACCCCTAGTCAACAGGTGCAGCACCTTGAAAAAATTAGAAAACAGCAAGAAATCGCCCTAGAAAATAATTATCCGGCTAAAATCACCGAATTTATTTTATTGCCTTTTGTGGGACAATCAGCCCCCAAACCCCTGAGAAATCGAGTCGGACGAGATCAACCAATTTTAGCCGATACATTAAAATTAACGGCAGTGGCGCGGATTTATTTGGGCAATAGCATTAAAAATCATCAACCCAGTTGGGTAAAATTGGGCTTACAGGGGGCAACAGAAGCCTTAAACTGGGGTTGCAACGATCTCGGTGGCACTCTCATGGAAGAACATATTACCACTATGGCCGGGGCCCTGGGCGGCACTTGTTTGACCGTCGAGGAATTAGCAACGGCGATTAAATCCCTCGATCGCCCGGCCCGTCAACGAGATACAATCTATTAGAGCCTGGTGACTAATAACCGTTGAAATGACGCAACATAATCTAGGATTTCTGGGTCTAAAGTTCCCAGTGGTGGTGCATCGGGTTCACCTACTCGCAAAATATCGAGATTAGGATTCAATCGCAACAGAGATATTTTGAGGTTTGGGGATAAGTTTTCATCTAACAAAAACCAGATTCTCATGCGAGGTTTAGTTCTTGCTGTTTCCGTTTTAGTTTTAGTTGTCTTAGGCGTTGAATCAGGGGGGATGGCTCGGTATTTAACCACTGCTGATATTGTTCTTCCTGCCAGTCACGGAGGCGCTGAAGATAAGCATCTATCAGGGTCTTATTTTGATAGTAATAGGTGAGAGTAGCGTAAATTTTCTCTAGGTTTAAGGTGGGTAACTCTTGGAGAATCTGCTGGGAAGTATAACCTTTTAAATGGTAGTTGATGACATCCTCAATCCCAATGCGATGTCCTTTAATGCGGATGTCATCTGGCTCAAAAACTTCAAAGTATTCTTCTAGTTGCATGGTTTTCTTGGAGCAAACTTTCTCTTTTAATTGTAGCACCGCCAAATCGTTATATGTCCCAGGTTACAAGTCTTTACGCGAGAGAAGAGAGCCTCTAATAAATCAAGGGATGTACCTAGTAGGTACGGGCGGCACAAACACAAGGTTTCTCGCTTCCTTAATCCCTCTACGCCACCAATCGCTTCAATATTTTGACATTGGACACTGAAGCCGTCCTTACCGCTACTGTAGTGCAGCCAGAGTTGGTTAATAGTTCGTAAATCTATACAGGGGAAGTTGCCGATAGACACTGAGTCTAGGCGGCCTTTGTTGTCTATTCCTGCTGCTTGACACATGACTTTAACTGTTTCTTGATCCGCCTCCTCCCACTTACCTGCTGCTAGTAAGTCACGAAGTTTAGTGTAGTCGATTCCTTTCTCACTTTCGAGTTCGATTTCTCCTGTTATAACAATTTTTAAAGAAAATTGTAGCTGCTTTATTTGTTCTTGCATCTGAGAAATTATTGCTTCTTTTTCTGTTAGTTTTTTTTGCTGTATTTTAATTCTAGATTGGATACGATCCTTCTCCGTTACACTTGAACAATTTATTAGCTGTTCAGTTAAGCGAGATATTCTTTCTAGTAATTGAGCGTTTTTTAGTCGCTCTTGTTCTAACTGTTGTTCTAACTGCTGAATCTGAGATTTCGGTGCTTGTTCTATTTCCTGCTGTTCTTGATGAAAAGCCGGCTCGATTTCCCCGGCTAATTTTGGCATAATCTTATTTAGTTGTTCGCTAAATTTATGTTTCAGGTCGTTAATGTCAGCATAGATAGTATGAAAATGTCCTAAATTATGGAGTCTTTCCTTGAAATTCAACAAAGTCATAATTTCTGGTCTAATTTGACTCGCATTGATGGGTGCATCTTTGAAATAGGTATAAATCCGTAGATTACCATTTGCTTTAAAGGTTTCCAACGCTTTGGTAAATTCTTCTTCAGTGTATTTACCTACTTTAGTATGAAAGAGACTGACAAAAATATGGCACTGTGTAATCGCTTTATTGTATTCATCTTGTAGGCGCGTTTTTGACATAGCATCGATAAAATCTTCCCAGACAACTAATTCTAAAAATATTCCCTTTTCTATGTATTCTTTGTTTTTACGGTTGATAAATATTTCAAATTGTTCTCTATCATCTTTCAATTCAGATGAGGAGGCGAGAAAGATTTTAATGATTTTAATGATTTTAATGATTTCATTACCCATCGTAGTTTCCCTACTTTGCTTTTACCTTTTCTTTCGCTTTCAGTGCTGTTATTCGGCTCACCAACTCAGCCAATCTCTGATTCAATGGTACAGTCTCAGCACAGCCCAGATATTGAGCGCACCGCAATAACAACCACATCCATCTTAGAAGTGCCACGTTGCTCATCTGTAACTATCTTACTCGCCGTGCTATTGATTGTCGCCATTTTTCTGGAGAAAGCATAGAGGGAAGCGACGTTTACAGTGGGTTTCTATTTTTCCCCCTCTAATATCAGCTAAACTTATCAATAGCATAAGTAACAATATCGTCAAACCCCTTTACAAACCGTTACAAACTCTCTAAGATAGAAACATCATCAATCAATCGTACCTCGATAACTTAATAGGAATCATAAACCAATGACCACCACTCTACAACAGCGCGAGAGCGCTTCCCTGTGGGAGCAGTTCTGCCAGTGGATTACCAGCACCAACAACCGTTTATACATCGGTTGGTTCGGTGTCATCATGATCCCCACCCTGCTCACCGCCACCACCTGCTTCATCATCGCCTTTATCGCCGCTCCTCCTGTAGATATCGACGGTATTCGCGAGCCTGTAGCTGGTTCCCTACTCTACGGAAACAACATCATCTCTGGTGCAGTTGTTCCCTCTTCTAACGCAATTGGACTCCACTTCTACCCCATCTGGGAAGCAGCTTCCTTAGATGAGTGGTTATACAACGGTGGTCCCTACCAGTTAGTCATTTTCCACTTCTTACTAGGTGTCTTCTGCTACCTCGGTCGTCAGTGGGAACTGTCTTTCCGTTTAGGAATGCGTCCTTGGATTTGTGTAGCTTACTCTGCACCTGTATCCGCCGCAACTGCTGTATTCTTAATCTATCCCATCGGACAAGGTTCCTTCTCTGATGGTATGCCTTTAGGAATCTCTGGAACCTTCAACTTTATGTTTGTGTTCCAAGCAGAACATAACATTCTGATGCACCCCTTCCATATGTTAGGTGTTGCTGGTGTGTTCGGCGGTTCCTTGTTCAGTGCAATGCACGGTTCCCTAGTAACTTCTTCTTTAGTGCGTGAAACCACTGAAATCGAATCTCAGAACTACGGTTACAAATTCGGTCAAGAAGAAGAAACCTACAATATCGTTGCCGCTCACGGTTACTTCGGACGTTTAATCTTCCAATACGCTTCTTTCAACAACAGCCGCTCTCTGCACTTCTTCTTAGGTGCATGGCCGGTAATCGGTATCTGGTTTACGGCAATGGGTGTTAGCACCATGGCGTTCAACCTCAACGGTTTCAACTTCAACCAGTCGATTCTCGATTCTCAAGGTCGTGTAATCGGTACTTGGGCCGATGTGTTAAACCGCGCTGGTATCGGTATGGAAGTAATGCACGAGCGCAATGCACACAACTTCCCCTTAGACTTAGCTAGTGGTGAACAGGCTCCTGTGGCTCTGATTGCTCCCGCTATCAATGGTTAATTCCTAGTCTGAACGAAAAGGCACTCCCGCAAGGGGGTGCTTTTTTGTGGCTTTCTGGTTACTTTCAGAGAAGATGCCAGAATCTAGGGATAATGGGGGACAATCAGGCTAATTGATTTGGGTTGGCTGAAATAAGTATCAATTCTTTCGTTGGTCTTAAGATTTCTCCCACACCCCGTATCGCTTTCAATCTGCTTGTCACCCCGTTAGCCATGGTTGCCACGATAGTCCGATATTTGCTCGAATTGTTCTAGAAGGAGCATTTTTCTAGATGATCCTTTACTTAATCTCTAGTTTACTCCTTCTCTTTTGTGTCAGTCCGCGGTTAAGCTTCGCTGGTGCGACGAATACCTTCGTCGAGAATGAAGAACTGAGGGTTAAGAGAAGCCAACGGCTCTCGCAGTTTTTCGATTTCGGCAGCGGGAGCGTGAACTTCTAGGCGAATAATCTTGGCGATTTTGAGAACTTCGTCTAGCAGTTCCCCGACGTTTTGTAGGTGGGCAAGAACTGCGGAGGCATCGACGTAACCCTCGCGGCAATGAGCAATATTGCCGCTAAAGGAAAAAGCATAATGGATACAGCCCTCTTCGGTGCGGGTTCTCTCAATGAACTTGGGGCCTAGTTCCTTAAACGCAGCAATTTTTCCTTCTTGTACTTCAAAGTAGGGTACTAGAGTACAGCAAGTATCGATTTTGAACATTAGATTCTCCTTTTAGGTGGTGCGGAGGGGTATCCCGCGTTTGTGGTCTCTTCTGTCAGACGCTTCACGAATTGGAAGCAAGTTAGTCCAAAAGAACCCTCGTCTTTTGTTTCTCACGGGTTTCCATTCAGACGCTTCACGAATTGGAAGCAAGTTGATGAGGTTCTGACCTAATTCTATCTAGGTATAAGTAGGGTATGCTGAAAAAGCTTTTCCTGGGGGCAGGGTGTGGGGTGTGGGGTTTTATCGATTTTTAGGTGGTCAACTACCTAATTTTCAGGGAAAAAGTCCAGGGATTTTCCCCCCGATCCCCGCAATGGCTGGCACTTTTTGAGGGAAAAAAAGTCCAAAAGTCTTATCCAACAAGGTTGTTAGATTTATTCAGCAGACCCTAACTACTTAAGGGACTTGCGTGAGAATAATATCCCAATTGATCGGAGGGCGCAAGCTTTGCGCCCCTACAGTAACGGATTTTGTCCACAATGTAGGAGCGAACTGCGTTCGCCCAAAAGGTACATTATCAAAGCGCAAGTCCCTAAGTAAAAAAACTTAATATAAATTGGGTTGGGGATAGGCCGAAACTCTGCTGCTATCCCAGCCAGTCAACCTGATTTTTTGGTGGAATTGATGGCAAAATCTTCTTAGCCTCAACTAACTTTAATCAAGCCCAACAATTTCCCCCTTACCGGCAATCACTTCGCCGATTTGGTAGGCATTAATCCCAGAGGATTGTAGTTGATTAATAGTCAATTGCGCCAGATCTGATGGGACAATGATCACAAAACCGATACCCATATTGAAAGTATTAAACATGGCTTCGGGATTAACCGAACCCATCTGGGCTAACCAGTGAAAAATTGGCAAAACTGGCCAACTTTCGCGGTAAATCCGCACAGACTGCCCTTTACCCAAGCAGCGGGGCAAATTTTCCGGGATGCCACCCCCAGTAATGTGGGCCATGGCGTGAATATCTAACCCAGAGCGCAGCAGTTCTAGCACAGGTTTGACATAAAGTCTAGTGGGAGTTAACAAAACTTCACCTAAGCTAGAGCCGGACAAAATTTCGGGGCAATCTTGCCAATTTAAGCCCTGGGTGTCGATAATCTTACGAACAAGACTAAAACCGTTACTGTGAACCCCACTACTGGCTAAACCGATAGCCACATCGCCGATTTGCACCTTACTGCCGTCGAGTAATTGACTTTTTTCGACAATACCGACGCAAAAACCGGCTAAATCGTACTCTCCCGCCGAATAAAACCCCGGCATCTCCGCCGTTTCCCCTCCCAAAAGAGTACAACCACTATCACGACAGGCCCTAGCGATTCCCGATACCACCGCCGCTAACTGTGACGCTTCCAGTTTACCAGTGGCCAGATAATCCAAGAAAAATAAAGGTTCAGCCCCGGAGGTTAGGACATCGTTGACGCACATGGCCACCAGGTCAATTCCGACCGTATCATGGCGATTGAGACTATGGGCAATTTTTAGCTTGGTTCCTACACCATCAGTTCCCGATACTAACACTGGTTGCCGATAACCGGAAGGTAACTGAAAATAGCCGCCAAAACCGCCTAAACCGCCGATAACTTCGGGACGGAAGGTACTTTCCACATTTTGGCGAATTTTCTCGACAAAAGCGCGTCCCGCTTCCACATCCACGCCCGCTTCTTTATAATCCATGCCCAATTGACCGATTGTATCTCTCAAATTTTACCCAGATTTCGGTCCCATGGGAATTATAAATTATGAATTATGAATTGGGAAGTGGGAGGTAAAGCGTAGGGTGCGTGAGACGGAAAATTGCTGCTTTGACTCGAAGGTGAGAATCCGTCGTAACGCAGCACCTATCATCGACTGTGATTGGTGTGATTGTGTGATGGACTATGATTAAAGTAACCCAGCACCTATCATCGACTAAGTAGCCGGTTACAATTAAAGATAAGATACAAAGAATCAGAAGTCTGCGCCACTATCTAACAATTAATTGAGATTACTTAATTCGGGTTTGCTTAAAAAGTACGGGCGAAGCATTCGGATAGAAAATCTGCGGTTTCACCGATAGGTTATTACCCGAATGCTTCGCCCCTACAGGACGCAATCGCCGCTCAAGATGCCAGGTTTTGAAGCACGATTATCTCAAAATCTTGCACCTGTTTCGCAAGAAAAGCCACAAAACTCTTACCTTGCCTACATTTCACATTTATTCAGCAAGCCCTAATTAATTAGGAGTTTAGCAAAATGTCTAACGAAACGGTCACTTATTCCCTTGAGGCTGTCTTGACAAGGATTGAGGGGAAAATCGACTTTTTACAAAGAGATGTCAACGAGCGTTTAAACAAGCTAGAGATAGGACAATCAGAATTAAGAGGGGACATTAAAGCTTTAGATGAACGACTAACCGGAGAAATTAAAGGGTTAACTGCAAGAGTCGCTGATCAGGAATTTACCAATCGGGGGATTCTGATAGCTTTGGTTGTTGCCATTTTAGGAGGAGCGGCCAAAATTTTTGGTTTTCTCCCCAATCCTTGACAGCGATCGCATAATGTTTGAAGAAATTAACGCCCAATTGAAACGGCTAAAAAATTAAACTACAAAGATCGAGTGTCTTTTCTGTCAATCTTCTTGGGGATATTTTTCCCAAAGATCCGTGATTTGGCGAAGACTTTGGAAGTTGCCATTACCGAGGATCAAATGATCTAGGAGAGGAATGGCTAGATAGGTAGCTCCCTGTAATAATTGTTCTGTGAGTAAAATATCGTCTTGACTAGGCACAAGTGACCCGGTGGGGTGATTATGGGCGATAATTAACTTAGTAGCTGATTGTTTCACTACTTCTCGAAAGATTTCTCGCGGATGTACCAGTGTTTCTGTAGCTGTGCCGATAGTAATCACTTTGAGTGCGATTAACTGATTTTTGACATCGAGTAAAATAACGGCGAAACGTTCCTGAGACTGATACATTAGTTCGTGTCCAAGTATGGCGGCAGCGGTATCGGGACTATCGATAACCATTTTTTCCGTCGGTCGTCGTTGAAAAGCTCGTTTTCCCAATTCGATCGCCGCTAGAATAGTAGTAGCCTTAGCCGGTCCAATGCCATGAATAGCGGTTAATTCTTGGGGCTGAATATCCCTCAAAACGTCCAAAGGCTCCCGGCGATATTTACTCAATTCGTTGAGAATATGCTGTCCTAAACCCACGGCCGAGAGTTTCCCCTTACCTTGACCTGTAGCCAGTAAAATCGCTAATAATTCGGCGTTACTGAGGTTTTTCGCCCCGACACTGATTAAACGTTCCCTTGGTCTTTCACTGACGGGAATATCGGCAATTCTTAAGCTGTAGGTCATGGAAGTGGCAAGCTACCGCGATAAAATTCCATCATAATCGCAATTTTAGCCAGTGCCTAGAGGGATTTGGCCGGTAAATCAAGGGGAAAAACTCTCCTTACCGATAGCGAATTCCCGCATCTTCGAGGCGCTGTAAAGCTTCCCCTAATCGCGGGATATCGGCGATTAAACTGACGCGCACATAACCTTCCCCTCCCTCTCCAAAAGCATTACCCGGAGTGACGACGACACCAGTTTTTTGCAGGACGCTGAGGGCAAAATCCGTGGAAGTCATGCCGACGCTACAGGGAATCCAGAGATACATTGTCGCCTTAGAGGGGGGAATATCCCAACCTAATTGCCCCAAACCTTTGATTAAAAAATCTCGTCGCTGCCGGTATCTTTCCTGTACTTGTTTGACGTATTCATCCGGCAGTTGTAGGGCGGTTTCGGCCGCTTTTTGGATGACGGAAAAGATACCATAATCGAGATTAGTTTTCAGGGTGCGTAACCCTTGAATAATATCGGCATTGCCCACGACAAAACCGACGCGCCACCCGGCCATATTATAGGTTTTCGAGAGGGTATGAAATTCCACACTAATCTCTTTTGCCCCCGGAATTTCTAATAAACTGGTGGGCTGATAACCATCAAAACTTAATTCAGCATAACAGAGATCATGGACGAGCATAATCTCATATTGCTGGGCCCAAGCAACGATTTTTTCAAAAAATTCCCGAGGGGCAACGGCGGCGGTGGGGTTACTGGGATAGTTAAAATAGAGGATTTTCGCCTGTTTAGCCACATCTTCGGGGATAGAATCGATATCTATCAGCCAATCCTGTTCTGCTTTTAAAATAATCGGGTATAGCGTCGCCCCAGCAATCAAAGGACCGCGAAAATGGGCGGGATAGGCGGGACTGGGAACTAAGACCACATCGCCGGGGTTAACATAAGCTAGGGCGAGGTGAGATAGGCCCTCTTTGGAACCGAGCAAGGGTAAAGCTTCGTTATCGGGATTGAGTTCCACACCATAAGAGCGATCATACCATTTAGCGATCGCTTCTCGAAAACTGGCGGTTCCTTCAAAGGGGGGATAACCGTGAAATTGGGGCGTTTCAAAAGCTTGAATGGCCGCTTCGATAACCGGACGCGGAGCAAAACCGTCCGGGTTGCCCATACCTAAATCGATTAAATCTAGTCCTTCTTTGCGGGCTAAGGCTTTTAATTCATCCAAGCGGGCGAAAACGTAGGGGGGTAAGGCACTTAATCGCTTGGCGCGGCTATTCGTCCAATCTACACTCATTACTTCTTGGCTTACTGATCGAGGTAATCTACCATTATGGCACGAGTGTATGGCTAATTTAAGTAGGTAGGCGTTAAAAATTATCAGATGCCCCCCTTATTAAGGGGGGATTAAGGGGGGACTAAGGGGGGATCGAACCTAAAATCCATTTTTAATTTAATTATAACCAGCTACTTAGCAGTTAGTTATTAGCTGACTTCTTTGTGCCTCAATATTGCTGGAATTGCCCGACATCGGAGATGGAGAGCCAAACTAAGGTAATCTAATTAATAGAGGCCCAAAATTACTGATTAGCCCCAGCATTACCCCCATTCTTCGCCATTAGCGGCCGGTAAGTCCTGACTCCTCACTCCTCAATTCTTTTGTAAAATATGACTGCGATCGCTGTTCAGATAACTTCTATTTTACCCCCCGACACGACGGTTATTGCCTGGCCACAAGTGCCAAAAGAGGAACAAGAAAGATTATCAAGGGCAATTAGGGGCAAAAGTCCTGAAATTCTAGTCTATCCCGCTAATACAACCGCTTTATCCTCTCTGGTGCGTTTTACCAACGAAAATCGTCTGTCTTTACTGGCCTACGGTCAAGGCAGTAAATTAGATTGGGGTGGGTTAGTCGAGTCGCCCGATATTTTAGTTAGTACCCAAAATCTCAACCGGATTATTGACCATGCTAGGGGAGATTTAACTATAACCGTGCAAGCTGGGCTTAAACTAGCGGATTTACAGGCTTTTTTAGCTCCTAGCGGTCAATTTATTCCTCTTGATCCCAGTTTCGCTGATAATGCCACGATTGGCGGTATTATGGCCACGGCCGATGCGGGAACATGGCGGCAAAGATACGGTGGAGTCCGGGATCTGATCCTAGGATTCTCCTTTATCCGTCACGATGGCGAGATTGCTAAAGCTGGAGGGCGTGTGGTCAAGAATGTGGCGGGATACGACATGATGAAGCTATTTACGGGTTCCTACGGCACTTTAGGGATTATCGATCAGATTACCCTACGACTGTATCCCGAAACTGCTAACTCAGAAACCCTGATAATCACTGGAAATAGCGAAAATATTAGTAAATTAAGTCAAGTTATTCGGCAATCGGCCTTAACTCCCACCGTGGCTGAATGTTTAAACCCAGGGATGACGCAAGCACTAGGATTAGGGGAAAAAGTCGCTTTACTGCTGCGTTTTCAAAGCATTCCCGAAAGTATTAGCGAACAATCGCAACAGGTGAGTTATTTAGGACAACAGTTAGATTGTCAGACTAATTATTATCGGGATGAGGCAGCAGTTTCTCTATGGCAAAGATACCGAAAAACAATGGATAATTCCGGCCAAGAGGGCAATTTTTTCGGCAAAATAGGATTATTACCCAGCAATTTAGCTCTAGTTATCGACCAAATTAACGGACTAGCCTCGATTAATATTAGTAGCGGGGTGGGTAAAGTTATCTTAAAATCGGAGGAAAATCTTGACAAAATTCGCTCTTTATGCAGTGCCAATCAGGGTTATCTAACGGTGTTAACCGCACCTCCATCGCTAAAGGAAAAAATTGAACCTTGGGGTTATACAGGTAACGCAATCACCATGATGAAAACCCTAAAAACTAAATTCGATCCTCACGGTATTTTTAGTCCTGAACGCTTTCTTAACAAAATCTAATTAAAAATTATGCAAACCTCCGAACATTCCGTTAACTTTCAAGAATTAATCGACCAAAAAAATCAAGGATTTGACCCCAAAAATCCCCCCGCTCAAGAATTAATCGATAGTTGTGTTCACTGTGGTTTTTGTCTTTCTACCTGTCCCAGTTATCGAGTCATTGGCAAAGAAATGGACTCCCCCCGGGGTAGAATTTATCTGATGAATGCCATCAACAAAGGAGAAGCGGTTTTAGACGAAACCACTAGCCAACATTTTGATACTTGTTTAGGTTGTTTAGCCTGTGTTAGTACCTGTCCATCGGGAGTACAATACGATCAATTAATCGCCGCAGTTCGTCCGCAAGTGGAACGCAATCAACCCCGCAGTTTTAAAGATAAAATTATTCGTTTTCTCATTTTTAATCTCTTTCCCTATCCCGTCCGTCTCAAATTATTTTTACCTTTCCTCTGGTTATATCAAACCCTAGGATTACAAACCCTAGTCAGGAAATCGGGTATCTTAAAAATGCTCTTTCCCCGTCTAGCAGCAATGGAATCAATTTTACCCAGAATTACTCTAAATTCTCTGTTTAAAAACTATGCCGATGTTATTCCCTCCCAGACTGAAAAACGCTATCGGGTGGGAGTAGTTTTAGGTTGTGTGCAGAGACTCTTTTTTTCACCAGTAAATGAAGCAACAGTGCGGGTTTTAACTGCCAATGGTTGTGAAGTGGTTATCCCAAAAACCCAGGGTTGTTGTGCCGCTTTACCCGCACACCAAGGACAGGAAAAACAAGCACAAAGTTTAGCCAGACAAATGATCGATAGTTTTGCAGAAACCGAGGTTGATTATATTATTATCAATGCGGCAGGTTGTGGTCATACTCTCAAGGAATATCATCATATTTTAGCCGATGATCCTGAATATAAAGATAAGGCTAAGGAGTTTGTGGCTAAAGTCCGCGATGCTCAAGAATTTTTAGCAACAGTGGGATTAACTGCTGATTTATCGCCGATTACCGAGACAGAATTAACCCTAGTTTATCAAGATGCCTGTCATCTTTTACACGGACAAAAAATCTCCGTGCAACCACGGCAATTATTGCAAAAAATCCCCAATATTAACTTAAAAGAACCTATCGATGCCGCCCTGTGTTGTGGTAGTGCCGGAGTTTATAATATGCTACAGCCAGATACTGCCGATGAATTAGGTCAGCAGAAAGTACGCAATTTATTAAATACTGGGGCTGCGGTGATTGCTTCTCCTAATCCGGGTTGTTCCCTACAAATTAAAAAACATCTACAATTACAGGGAAAAGATACACCCGTTATTCATCCTATCGAATTATTAGATTATGCGATTCGCGGGCTGAAAATTTCCTAAAATAGAAAAGGGGTTTCTTCAAGAAACCCCTTTTCTATTAGATTAGATATAAGTAGCCCAAGATTTGGCCCAGGCGAGAATTTCCTGAACTCGATCGAGGGTTGAAGATTCACAGTAGAGACGCAAAACCGGTTCTGTGCCACTAAAGCGAATTAACAACCAACTGCCATCTTCTAAACGGAACTTATAACCGTCCATAGTATTACAATCAGTCACTTGTTTACCGGCAATTTCCCTTAAGGGTTCCTTATCCAAAGCAGTAATTAACTGATTGCGAGCTTCCATATTAGCTAGGGGTAAATCAATACGATCATACTCAGAATGAAAACCAGTTTTATCCTGTAATTGCGCGTAAAGATCGCTTAAATCTTGGCCCGATTCTACCACTGCTTCCAAAACGTATAAAGCTGATAATAAAGCATCCCGTTCGGGAATGTGAGTACCATAACCGACACCTCCCGACTCTTCCCCACCAATTAACACAGGAGTGGTCAACATTCGATCGGCGATATACTTATAACCGATCGGGGTTTCAAAGACCGATAAACCGTATAAACTGGCTAATTTGGGGATTAAATCGGAACCGCTCACCGTTTTCACAATTTCCCCTCTCATTCCCTTTTTGCCGGCTAAATGCTCGATTAAAATCGGGATGAGATTTTGGGTGCTTAAAAAATTCCCCTGACCATCGATCGCCGCCACTCGATCGCTATCGCCATCGAAGACCAAACCTACTCGCAAAGGGGCTAAATTTGCGCTGTGAGCCAGTTTATCGATGATTTCCCTCAAATTTCTCGGTAAAGGTTCCGGAGAGCCGCCACCGAACAAAGGATCGCGATTGCCGCGTAATTCCGTGATCCCCACCCCCAAAAGACGCTCTAAACCGGTAGCCGCCGCACCGTGCATGACATCGGAATAAACTTTTAGTTGTCCCGATTTGATCGCGTTGGCAATAGCGGCAATATTAACTTTTTGGCGTAAACCCTGACAATAACTTGACCAAGGCTCAAAAGTGCTTAATTTACCTGCATTGTCCTTAAATTGCGGCGGATTAGACAATAAAGCTTCAATTTGTTGGGTAATTTCCGGCGAGACAGAACCACCAAAATAACCTTTAACCTTCAAACCGAGATATTTAGCCGGGTTATGACTGGCGGTTAACACGATCGCACCGAGAGCATTTTCCGCTCGAGCTGCCCAACTAAAAGCGGGAGTCGGAGCGTAGGATTGGGAGAGAAGCACATCAAAACCAGCTTTTTGAAGCGATTCCGCCGCAGTTTGAGCAAAATCTTCCGCCATAAACCGCCGATCATAGCCGACGATCATCGTCCGCGAACCTGTGATCTGACCATAATTATCCGCTAAAACCTGAGCCGCCAAGGGAGCGAGCAGAGCGACTCGATCGAAAGTAAAATCGGCGGCGATAATCCCGCGCCAGCCATCGGTTCCAAATTTAATCGGGTTCACGGTGGTCATGATTTACCCCTAAATATCCATTTTCCCAATACTGTAACCCGCTCCGTACCCCTTGGCGATAGGCAATGGGGGGATAGGGGAAATGGGGAAATGGGGAGATGGGGAGATGGGGAAATGGGGAATTTCAGCTAAAACCCTAAAACCCCAAAACCCCAACACCCTAACACCCTAAAAACCCAATACCTTTTCAGGTTTCTCGATCATCGGTTTTTGCCGCCGAATCGAGCGCGCCGACTTCACTGGCTAATAATTTTTCCATTAACATTTGTAACTTCATCCGTTCTATATAGGGCCATCCCCCGGTTTCCTCGATATCCCGGAGTAATCCGTATAAGTCCTTACGGGTATTGGGTAAAGATGGCTCGAACATCTGCTCGCGAATTTGCCGATGTAAATTTTCTAAAGTTCGCAGCAACATTAACAAACCGTTACAATCTCCCTGCTGTTCTTCGGCGATCGCTGTCACCGTCGTTACAAGGGAATCTAGTTGGCTATCTAATTGGCTATTATCTCCCGGCAATCGGCTATTCATCGAAATTTCTGCCCCTGAAAACAGTCACACCAATCATATCAGTCATCAGTTATGAGTTACTTAGAGCCTCCTGACTTGAAAGAGGGTGTGGGGTGTGGGGTGTGGGGAAGTGGGGAAGTGGGGAAGTGGGGTGTGGGGTGTGGGGTGTGGGGAAGTGGGGAAGTGGGGAAGTGGGGAAGTGGGGAAGTGGGGTGTAGGGTGTGGGGTGTGGGGTGTGGGGAAGGAAACCTCTTTCATCTGTGGTGGTGAAAATTTTTTCATCGGGACTGACTCCTAAGCTAAGACGTATTTAAACTGCTTATTCTTCGATTAGCCGAATCTCCTCCAATCTCTTTACTGTTGCCTCTTGCCGGCTGCCTCCCGTCTCCTGACTCCTATCTCCTGACTCCTATCTCCTGACTCCTATCCCCTGCCTGCCGTCCCCTGTCTCCCATCTTCTCAATGGTCACTGATCTTTGATAAACTGAGTTTCGGTGAATTGGCGCAACCGATTCGATAATTCATCAGGCTATGGATCAAGGGTAGTAATTGTAAAGATTGACAAAGAGAGGTTGACATAGATGAGATTTCGTGCCTTGTTAGTTGCCTTTTTAGCCTTGTGCTTAGGGGTGTTGACAGCTTGTAGCGACGCGCCTAGTGCCGTCCTGAATAGAAACGAGCTAACCTATGATGAAATTTTAAACACTGGATTAGCTAACAAATGTCCGCAGATTTCCGAGTTTACCCGGGGTACTCTCCCCTTAGAAAGCGGCGAAAGTTATGTGGTGACAGATTTATGTTTGGAACCCCAAGAATATTTTGTCAAGGGTGAACCCATTAATAAGCGGGAAGCAGCCACCTTTATCCCGGGTAAACTCCTAACCAGAGATACCACCAGTTTAGAACAGATGACAGCGACCTTAACCGTAGGTGAAGACGGTGTTTTAACCCTCAAGGAAGAAGACGGTATTGATTTCCAACCCATTACCGTACAATTACCCGGAGGTGAAAGAGTTCCCCTCTTCTTTACCATTAAAGGTTTCACCGGCAAAACCGAAGCTGGATTTAGCTCTATCAACAGTTCCACGGATTTTGAAGGCGAATTTAAAGTTCCCTCCTATCGTGGCGCTGGTTTCTTAGATCCCAAAGGTCGGGGTGTGGTGACGGGTTATGATAATGCTGTCGCTTTACCCGCTAGTGCTGATAGTCAAGATTTCCAGCGTGCTAACGTCAAAGCGACGGAACTGGGTAAAGGTACTATGTCTTTACAGGTGACTAAAGTTGATGCTTCTACTGGCGAGTTTGCTGGTGTTTTTGAAAGTGAACAGCCTTCCGACACCGATTTAGGGGCAAAAGATGCTGAAGAAGTGAAAATTCGCGGCATTTTCTACGGTCGTCTCGAAGCTCGTGCCTAATTAATAAATTCAGAATTTCTGGAAATTAAGGCGAATTTCTCCCTAGAGAAGTTCGCTTTTTTTCGGCTCTCTTGGGTTAAAATAAAGGTTGACCTCGCCAGGGAGGAAGAGTTGCTCATGCCCAAGAAGACGAACAAGAAAACGGAAGCCAAAAGTTACAACCATGGCGAGGAACATCCCCAGCGCCCCGATATTGGCACGGAACCCCACTTCAAGAAGAAAAAACCCCCTGTCACCTATTGTTATGATTCCTCCTTGTCCCCGGAGTTAAACTGGGATGAAAACCCCGCACGAGAAGAAGCTGAGGCCTTAATTGAGCAAATTCTCGCAGCCGAAGATTTAGAAACCGCCAAAATAGCAGCGCGTAAACTCAAGGCAATCGGTGAACCGTTTTTAAATTGGACAGGAAAGGCCGAAAGATTATCTTTTGAAGTGCCGACTTTACCCCTGTTTGTCCATATCACGAGGCTAGACTAGCTAAACTAACAGTTAGATTTGCCAGTTTTGAAATACAAGTACCTAAGCATCACTCGAAAGCGAAGCCTAGTCAATCTCTCAAATTACAGGTAATTTTAGCTGAAGAAGAAAATCCTCATACCGGGGTTAATCCTATCAGTTGGCTCCTCTTAACTAGCCTAGACATTAGTAGCTTTGAATCGGCGATAACCTGTGTGCGCTGGTACAGTTATCTCTGGTTAATAGAACGCTATCATTTTGTTTTAAAAAGTGGTTGTGGATTAGAAAAACTGCAATTAGAAACGGGTCGGAGAATTGAGATGGCCTTAGCTACCTATTCAATTGTAGCCTGGAGATTACTCTGGTTAACCTATCAAGCACGCTTACACGGAGAGGAGAGTTGTGAAAGTTTTTTGGAAGAACATGAATGGCAATCTTTGTGTGCCACTATTCATAAAAAGGGTCCGCCACCTGAAAAGCCGCCCTCCTTGGCCAGAAGCGGTCAGAATGATTGCTTCTCTTGGGGGGTTTTTAGGTAGAAAAGGCGACGGTGAACCTGGTGTTAAAACTATTTGGTTGGGACTGCGAAGGTAACATGATATCAGCCAGACTTGGAAACTATCTCATCAAATTAGTCCCCCCATAGAACCCCCTTGAGCCATCTTGCAGACTTTTCTCTTTTTGTCAAATTTTATGTTAAGAAAGATGTGACTAATGGATAGGGGGGCAGGGGGGATCGAACCTAAAATCCATTTTTAATTTAATTATAACCAGCTACTTATCATGTTTGATTCTCCTGTTGATCTTCTCATTCTCTCCAATGGCCCTGGAGAAATATCTACATGGGTGCGTCCAGTTGTCAAGAGATTGCGACAAAACTTAACAGAAGATCGATCGCTGTTGCGGATTTCGGTGATTCTTTCCCCTTGTACTCATTCTATGGGGGCGGAAACGGAAGTAGTTAGGAAATATCCAGAGGTCGATCGAGTCCAGTCGCCAGAAAACTTCTTTAATTTTCTTTTCTGGGGAAAAACCGCCGATAATTGGGATTGGCACCCCAAGGGCATCGTTTTATTTTTAGGGGGCGATCAATTTTTTGCCCTCACCATCGGTAAACGTTTGGGTTATCGCACGGTTATCTATGGGGAATGGGAAGCGCGTTGGTATCGGGGTATCGATCGCTTTGCCGTGATGAATACAAGTGTATTAAAAAATATTCCTGAACAATATCAATCTAAATTTACCGTTATCGGCGATTTAATGGTGGATTTGCCCACTGCTATCACCCCCGATGATGCTACCTTAATTGCACTCCTCCCGGGTTCCAAACCCTCGAAATTAGCTCAGGGTGTACCCCTAACCCTAGCCATTGCCGAAAAGATACACGCGCAGGATCCCCGGACTAAATTCTTAATTCCCGTCGCTCCTACCCTAAATTTAGCTTATTTGGCGAAATTTGCCGATCCTAGCTCTAATCCGATGATCACTAAAACCGGTTGGAGTGCTGCCAAATTAAAAAACGGTGAAAAACCCTATCTAGAAACAGATAAGGGGGTAAAAGTTGACCTAATTACCGATTTTCCCGCCCATAACCAGCTTTCTCGCTGTCATTTAGCTTTAACGACGGTGGGAGCTAATACTGCCGAATTAGGGGCGCTGGCAATCCCGATGATTATTTTACTACCGACTCAGCAACTAGATGCGATGAGAACTTGGGACGGTTTACCCGGTTTATTAGCCCAACTGCCGGGGGTGGGTTCTTTATTTGCTAAGATGATTAATCTCTATATGTTGCGGAAAAAGCGTTTATATGCTTGGCCAAATATTTGGGCTGGTGCAGAAATTGTTCCGGAATTATTGGGGGAATTACAACCAGAAGAAGTGGCAAATATGGCTATATCTTGGTTAGAAAAT
Organism: Microcystis panniformis FACHB-1757; assembly: GCF_001264245.1. Taxonomy (NCBI): domain Bacteria; kingdom Bacillati; phylum Cyanobacteriota; class Cyanophyceae; order Chroococcales; family Microcystaceae; genus Microcystis; species Microcystis panniformis. The sequence continues at coordinate 2,162,923 of NZ_CP011339.1, read as the reverse complement.
CCCGAACAATTAGAGGCTATCCGGCAAAAATTGCGGGCAGTGCGCGGGCAAGCGGGAGCAGTGGATAAGTTAGTATCTATTATTGCCGAACAACTGTCTAGCTTCTAAGCAATCAGAGAATTAAGCTTGTTGGTAGTGAGGATCAATTGCGATTAATTTATTAACAGTTTGATAGAATTCCTGCTGATAAAATTCCCGTTGATTGCTGTCGAGAGCATTAATTAATTGTTCTTGACAGTAGCGACGATATTCCATTAAACTAATTTTTTCCATAGCTATAATAGCATTTTTGATCTGTTCTTCTGGCTGCAATATTTCCTGACTGGTATGTTCATTTAAGTGAAATAAAGAATTAAAATCACGATTTTTGTCTGTGGTGATTATCAATAAATGATTCTGTAAAGCTGACATCAAATCTCTTGGTTTAGTAATTTGGGTTTCTAACTCTAGAATTACTTGCCATAACCAACGATAATCAGGGACATTAAAAATTAAATCTTTTTCATCCAAAAGTTCGCAAATGAGCCTCCGATATTCGGGAGAATGGAGATAGATTAATAATAATAACCATTCGGCTTTTTCTGAGCCATTTTTTTCGGATTTATCTAAGATATTTTTCCTCTTAATTGCCAGAGATTTTCCTTGAGGTTTATTAACCTGTTTAGAGAGATTTTTTAAAATATAAGGCAAACGAGTAGCATCTTTTTGAGCCAAAATCTCCGAACAATAATCTAGATAAAAAGTCCGTTGATTGCTATCAATTAACTTTTGCAGCAAACTCACCATACTATTGGCTATTTGTTGAAAATGTAGTCCCCGTTTTAAATCTTTATTAACCAAAATTTGCGATATTTGCCAATCAATCCAAAAAGGAGATTTTTCGATTAGTTCTTGATAAGTATTCACCCCGTCAGCATGGGATTTAAGAAATTCATCGGCATCTTTACCATCGGGAAGATTGAGGATTTTTAGGTTAACTTGTCCCGAATAAACTAGAGAGTTAATTTCCTCGATCGCCCTTTGTGTCGCTTTAATTCCCGCTTGATCAGCATCAAAATTAAAGATTATTTGTTTACTTTCACTGTAGCGCAAAAGTAATTTAATTTGCTCTTGACTTAAAGCTGTTCCTAAACAGGCAACCACATTACTAATACCAGTAGCATGGAGAGCGATCGCATCAAAATAACCCTCGACAACTATCGCTAAATCTTGCTGAATAATTGCCTGTTTAGCTCGATCGAGAGCAAAGAGAGTTTTTCCCTTTTCAAATAGAGGAGTATCGGGAGAATTTAGATACTTTGGCTGCTCATTACCTAAAGTGCGACTACCAAAAGCGATCGCTCGTCCTTGACTATCAAAAATAGGAATCATTAAACGATCTCGAAATTGATCGTAATAACCACTACCATTTTGACGCGCTTTAATTAATCCCGCTTGTTCCACTAAAGCCACAGGATAGCGCTTTTGTTCCACTAAATAACGATAGAGAGTTTCCCAACCTTCCGGAGAATATCCCAGTTGAAAAGCTGCGATAGTTTCCGCGGTTAGTTGTCGTTGTACCTTGAGATAATCTAACGCTTTTTCCCCTTGAGGTTGACTAAGGGCGTGTTGATAAAAACTCACCGCCACGGCCATTATCTCGTATAATTGTTCCTTGAGGGATAATTGCTGTTCTAATTCCTGACGCTGTTCTACTGCCAGAGTTTTAATCGGGATTTGATACCTTCTAGCGAGATCGAAAACCACTTCACTAAAAGATTGTTTCCCCACTTCCATGAAAAATTTAATCCCGTTTCCCCCCGCACCACAGCCAAAACAGTAATACATTTGTTTGGCAGGACTAACGGTAAAACTAGGGGATTTTTCCTCGTGAAAAGGACATAAACCGACGTATTCCCTTCCCCTTTTTTTGAGGACGACTCTCTCGGAAATTAAATCCACAATATCAATTCTTTGTTTAACTTCTTCGATCGTGTCCGGATGTAGTCGCGGTGTATCCATAATCAGTTATCAGTTATCAGTTATCAGTTATCAGTTATCAGTTATCAGTTATCAGTTATCAGTTATCAGTTATCAGTTACCAGTTATCAGTTACCAGGAGATTTGCTTTTATTTATTCTCCCCGTCTCCCCCTTTGTTTACCGATCGCTGATCACTGAAAAATCTCCCCAACACCTAGCACCCCCCCTAAGGCCCTTTTTGACTCTCGGAAATTCGCACCCATAAGTAATAAGAAAGGACTTGACTTTGGCGGCGGCTTGTGCTATGCTTTTCTCATAATCGGAATCCGTGCCAATTTCTGCGAGCTTAAATATTACCATTATGAATAAAATCTTTTAAAAATATTATCTCAAAATCTCCCGACAAAAGCCAGCAAAATTTCGCCCATAATTGTTAAGTTTTGTTAAAAAGAAATGCAGAGACCAGCAGGGAAAGAAATGGTCACTGTTTACTGATTACTGATTACTGATTACTGATTACTGGTTACTGGTTACTGAACAACTTCCCCACTGCGATGGCTGCATTTTGTCCTCCGAACCCGAAACTAAGACAGAGACAATTGTGCAGGGAAAAATTAACAGCCGATCTAGCTAAATTTAATTGAAAAGGCGACTCGCGCACACCGACACAGGGGGGAATTCGCTGATTTTTCAGAGCCATTAAACAAAAAGCCACACCTAATGCCCCCGAAGCCCCTAAAGTGTGTCCTGTTGCCCCTTTTGTCGAGCTTACAGCCACTTGCGAGCCAAAAATACTGGCGATCAGGTTTGCCTCCCGTTCATCGTTTAAACGCGTGCTAGTGCCGTGGGCGTGAATGTAATTAATTTCATCTTTTCTTAATTGACTTCTGTGCAAACATAGTTCTATGGCTTTGGTAGCACTACGATTATTCACCGCTGGGGCGCTGACATGATCGGCATCGCAGGTAAAACCATAGCCTAAAATTTGCCCGTAGATGGGGGCATTTCTACTTAAAGCCCGTTCCTCCGATTCAAGGACTAAAATCGCCCCACCTTCCCCCAAAACCAAGCCCTCTCTAGCTATATCAAAAGGATAACAGCCCGTTTTCGCCAAAGCTCCCATCTGTTCAAATCCCACCAAAGTTAAGGGAGTGATCGGGGTTTCGATCGCCCCGGCTAAAACTCGATCGCATTCTCCCATAGTAATTAATTCTACACCCTGGGCGATCGACCAGATAGCCGTGGCACAGGCCGCCATGGGTGCTAAGACTGGGGCGCCGGTTTCTATCAATCTAGCGGTCAATACCGAGGCGCGATCGGGTAAACTATCTAACCAGTTTTCTACTATTCCCGTCGCTGCCATCCGTTCCCATAAACCCTGACAACCGCGACTAGAACCGATAGTGACACCACAATCCTTTAAGGGAGGGGTTAACTTCGCGTCTTCAAGGGCAGCAATCAGGGCAATTTTGGTTAAATCCTCTAAAAATGCCGGTTTGTGACCGATTAAACCCAAGGGTAAAGCGGGTAAATCAGAAAAGGGTTGTTGCCTAGTTATACCAGTTTTGCCCTCTAGTAATCTTTGCCAACTCTGACTTAAATTTCCCAGAGAACTGATCAACCCAATTCCCGTCACCACAACATTCATTTATCAGTTATCAGTTATCAGTTATCAGTTATCAGTTATCAGTTATCAGTTATCAGTTATCAGTTATCAGTTATCAGTTATCAGTTATCAGTTATCAGTTATCAGTTATCAGTTATCAGTTATCAGTTATCAGTTATCAGTTATCAGTTATCAGTTATCAGTTATCAGTTATCAGTTATCAGTTATCAGTTATCAGGCTCTTCTGGTTTCTGTGTGGAAACGAGGTCTATACTGATAGTTTCTTCGACAAAATAGTCCTAAAAGTGTTACCCGATAAGCATTTCACGATTCCATAAGCAAAAATTATCACACAAAGTCGAGAAGAGCCGTTATCAGTTATCAGTTATCAGTTATCAGTTATCAGTTATCAGTTATCAGTTATCAGTTATCGGAATATTAAATGATTGGGTGGGTGACGGCGAACATTAAATTATCGTCGCGCGGACTCACCCAATCCGATCGCTATTTTTTCAGGTTTTCTGCACCGGAAATAACTTTGGCCGAGTCAATTTTATCCCCTTGTTTAATCGTATCAATCACTTCCATTCCCTTAGTGACATAACCAAAAACGGCATAATCACCATCGAGGAAATTGATATCCGACAGGGCAAAATAAAACTGAGAAGAAGCGGAATTAGGTTGTTGAGAACGGGCCATCGCGATCGCACCGCGTTTATGGGGTAAAGCGACGATAGGAGTGCGGGCCGTGGCCTGTTGACCGATTGCTTGCCCATAAATCGGCTCTTTTTCGTCTTTGAGGAGAATTTCTAGAGGAACATAACGGGGTTGCTTGGTTTCTGGATCGACAAAACCACCAGTTCCGCGACCTTGGGGATCACCCCCTTGGGCGACAAAAGGCTGCGGTTCTGTAACCACGCGATGGAAAGTTAAACCATTATAAAAACCTCTCGCGACCAGATCCACAAAGTTACCGGCAGTAACTGGGGCTGCATTACCATCAATTTCGATCGTTACCGGTTTACCTTTGATGATCATCTCGACCACGGCAGTTCCATCTAAGCGGGGTTTGTAATTATCCATAGAATTATCGGGGGTGGAGTTAGCTTCTGGGGAAGAACAGCCGAAAAGTGTCGTCGTTGTGATCAAAAAAAGACAAACTACAGACAGCCAGCCAGATTTTCTTATCTTCATCATTATTTTATAGCCAAAAAGAGCGAAAAAAGGACTACAATCCCTCTAGAGGAATTTCCAAAAAACGAGCGAGTTCCGCTCCTTGATTTTCCAATTCCGAGAGGGACATAGGATCGCCGACGCGAGTTAAAGGGATATCGCGACGCTGTTTAATCCGCAGGAATAGTTCCCGTTTCGGGTTGAGTCCTTCTCGCACTTCGGCCCGCACAGCTTGCACATCTTCGAGAGGCCAATCGAGATCAATGCGACGATTTTTGCCAGGGTAGCCCCAACGAAAGATTTTAACTTTGCCGGTTTCCTTGTTAAACTCGTTGTAACCACCTCCGACATTCCAGAGGAGAGATAACCAGAGATAGATGGCTAAAAGAGTCCCCGCAGTACCGTAAAAGAGGAGGGCGACTCCTTGGGGAATAAATTGTAAGGCACTGGCATCGCTAACGAGAAGTAGATTGACCTTCAAATAACTGGAAAGACCGGCGAGGAGAAACCCTAGACCGCCAATAGAGACGATTACAGCCCAAAAATAGTTACTAGGGCGACGCGCTCCCACTACTTCTTGCCGTAGGATCAGGCTATCTTTACTTGTTGTTTGCGCTTTCATCGAAAATTTGGGTCTGAAACCCCGTCGTTCTACGACGGCTTTACTGTTAAATATTAGCACATTTACGAAATATATGCTAAAACGTGAGGTATGGAAAAAGCCTACTCGTTTCGATTTTACCCCACACCCGAACAAGAGTCGCTATTGCGGCGCACTTTGGGCTGTGTAAGATTAGTTTACAACAAAGCTCTCCATCTCAGAACACAAGCTTGGTATGAAAGACAAGAAAGAGTAGGCTACGCTCAAACTTCTTCAATGCTAACCGATTGGAAAAAACAAGAAGAATTAGACTTTTTAAACGAAGTAAGCTGTGTACCTTTACAACAAGGGTTAAGACATTTACAAACAGCTTTTACCAATTTCTTTGCTGGTCGTACTAAGTATCCTAACTTTAAGAAAAAACATCAGGGAGGAAGTGCCGAATTTACCAAATCAGCCTTTAAATTTAAAGACAAACAAATCTATTTAGCCAAATGCACAGAACCTTTACCTATTCGATGGTCAAGACAAATACCAGAAGCTTGTGAACCAAGTACAGTAACAGTCAGATTACATCCTTCTGGACGTTGGCATATTTCAATAAGATTTGATGACCCAACGATTAAGCCATTACCAGTAACAGATAAAGCCATCGGAATTGACTTAGGAATTAGTAGCCTCGTGATTACCAGCGATGGAGACAAGGTATCTAATCCCAAGCATTTTAAGAAACATTATCAGAGGTTGCGAAGAGCAGCGAAAAATCTTTCTAGAAAACAGAAAGGGTCAAAAAATCGGGAAAAAGCAAGAATCAAAGTAGCCAAGATTCACGCTCAAATCACCGATAGCAGAAAAGACCATTTACATAAGCTAACCACTCAATTAGTTCGTGAAAACCAAACGATTGTGGTTGAGAATTTAGCCGTCAAGAATCTGGTCAAAAACCCGAAATTATCTCAGGCAATATGTGATGTAAGCTGGGGAGAAATCACTCGACAATTAGCCTACAAATGCCGTTGGCATGGCAGAAATTACATCGAAATAGATAGATGGTTTCCTAGCTCTAAAAGATGTAGTAATTGCGGGTATGTTGCTGAGAAAATGCCGTTAAATGTTCGAGAATGGGACTGTCCAGACTGTGGGACGCACCATGACCGAGATATTAACGCTAGTAAAAATATTTTGGCCGCAGGGCTTGCGGTGTCAGTCTGTAGAGCGACCATAAGACCAGAACAGAGTAAAACTGGGGCGGCAGGTGCGGAACCCCGCAAGGGAAAGAAGCAGAAACCCAAATCGTGAGGTTTGGGAATCACCGTCCGTTCACGGCGGTGAGGATGTCAATGCTTGATCAATTCCTTCCTTAACTTTGCTCAATCCAGTTAAAAAGTATTGCCAATGACCGTGTTTGCCGTCGGTATTAATGGCATTACACCAGCGTTTAGCGGCTGCTTCCTTCACTTCCCTCAGTTCGTCCCATCCTTTAGTTTCTAGGATTAAATAGTTATATTTAGCTGTCTTCAGACGGATAATAAAGTCTGGGATATAATCGTGGTATTCCCCATTATGAAAATAGGGAATAGTAAACCCTAAGCGTTCATTTTTAACAAAGGCTGCAGTGGCGGGATGATTGTCAATAATATAGGCGGCTGCCTGTTCCCATTGATCGGTATCAGCCACCACGTGGCAGGCGCTCGCTTTTCAAAAATATGCCAATTTGTCACTAAGACTTTACCCCGTCTCAGTTTGTCCATCAGGTGAGAAGGTACGAGGTCACGGGTGCGATACAAAGAAGCTTCGCCGTTGTCAGGGTTGAGTTCCTGTAATCTACTTTTAATGGTGATATTGGGACAGATAATCAGGACAATATCGGAGAATTTAGCGTTACTGCGATCTGCTACTTTGTTGAGGATAGACCATGCTGCTAACATCCCCATCACTGTTGTTTTGACGCTTCCGGTTGCCATCTTACAGGCGTAGCGGATGAAAGCTTTCAGGGTGCTGTCAATGGGGGTATCTTGGGGAATATGAATCCCTTGGCGAAAGTCGGTGCGAGATTCAATTAAGAAAATGATGGTTTCTACTGCTTCTTTTTGAGCAAAAAATAGGCGATGTTCTCTTCCTTCTCGGCTCCAGTATTCTAATAGTTCTAAGGTGGTACGGCTGACACCGGGATACTGTTGTCTTCTCCATTCTTTAACTTCTTTCCTGATGCGGTTAACTAGGGTCATTTCATAACCTGGGAAAAATTCATCGGGGGATGAAAGTTTGAGAACTTGTCCTAATTCCCATTCGGTATTACCTTCCCGGGGTGGGTAAACGATAGCTGGTCTTCTCCCTTCTTTTAATTCCGGTTCATAACCTTCTCGGATGAACCAGTATTGTGAGGGTTCATCAAAGGGGGAATTAAGGATAGGTTCGTTGACTTCGTAGGACATACACTTATTTAGGATTTTTTTCTTATGTATTAACTCAAGGCAAATTCGGTTAAACTGCGTTTATAGGGAGCCTGAAAACCTAAGACTATATCTTGTTTAGGAACACCAGCAGCGATTAATTGATTGGCAATGCCGATTTCTGTTCCATCTCTTTGAATCCAGATTTTGTCATCTTTTATGTCAAGATGAATAATCACACCATAGATTCGCTTTTGCTCTTTCCACCCAATATTTAAGACTTGATAATGATGGCGTTTTGTGTCAAAAATAAGTTGAGTTTCTCTGTCATTTTTGCTGTCATTAACTGAATGTTGGGTGAGAATGTCTTGAATCAGTTGAGAGTAGTTTATTCTTTCCATAATACCACCTCTTGTTTGAGAGAATTAAAGATTAAAAGTTTAATTTTATATTCTGCTACAGCGTCTTGAATAAATTGACGAGAGAAGAAGTCTTCATAGGTATCTTGAGGAATGGCTAGATAAAGAATCCTTTCGGGTTCTTCCTGTTTTAATGCTAACCGATAATTGAGGATTTGTCCTAATGCGAGATGAAATTCGGTGACTTCAGATGTCCCTAAAAAAGATTTAATCTCTATGGCGATTTTTTGACCTAATTTTTCGGCGGCAATTAATCTTTCCGCACCTAAGTCGATGTAAAATTCTACGTCATTGACTTTAAGATAAAGGGGATCATGGGTGATATTCCAGCCATCTTTTTCGAGGGCAATACACACGGATTGATGAAAAATATCTTTGGCTGACATAGAATTATTCTAAGTATAAGCAAGCTCGATAAACGGCTGATTTAACTTCATCAAGGGTTCATTAAAGGGGGAGTTGAGGATGGGTTGGTTTACTTCGTAGGACATATTTTAAGGATCTACAATAATTACTCTTACTTTGCCTTCTGCAATCAAATTATCCTGCTTATCTAACCCATCTATAGTAATATCGTAGGGAATTTCAGAGTTGTTGGTATTGCTCAAGGTTTCGTCAAATGACCATTTATTTTGGCTGGGAAAGGCAACCTTCTCTTTTTCAGGGAAATTTATTCCATTTTGTGATACTTTTGCTTTTATTTTCTCAATATGTCCATAGGCTTTCCCTTGAAAAATAATGGGGTGATTTGCGAAAAACTTTGTAGTATTATTTGCTGGATTTATAATACATAGTCTTGTATCTAAAAATGCTGAAGCAACAAATATTAAAACACTAAACCAAATCAAGCATAAAATAACTACATAAATAGGTTTATTTACTGAGTTGTTACTGAAACATAATCCAAGAACTGCTCCAAGAAATGCCCCAAAAAATGCTCCGAACACCGCACTGATTAATCCCCTAGAACCGAGTCCTAAAAATAATCCAAAAACTGCTCCAAAAAATAATACAGAAACTGCTCCAAAAAGTAGTCCAAAAACTGCTCCAAAAAGTGGTCCAAGAACTGGCTGCCATGTTGGATCACTCAATCCAAACAATAGTCCAAACAATGCTCCAAACAATGCTCCATTAGTTGTTCCCAAAAGAAATCCTAAGACTGCTCCTGTTTGTAACCAGCTACCGAATTGGCTAAAGCTAATAGAGCTAAATATTCTGGGAATTACTACGGGAATTCCTTCGATACCTGCTCCTAAAATTGCTCCTAAAATTGTCCCGAAAATTGCTCCGAAAATTGCTGCTTTGAAAATTGCTCCGACATTTATTATCCCAGATTTTCTCTTATCATTTAAAATAGCTTTTCGGGTTTCATGAAGTAATTCAACGCTATTCAGAGCTTCATATAAGAGATATCCGCACAAGGATAATAATAAAGGTAAACCTACTAACCAAACGTAGTTTATCGGATCGCAATTCAAATGCCATATCCAAACTAGACCAGGAAAAGCAAAAAGTATCGCTATAAACATTCCTAACTCAAACTTCAGCCGAAGGACAATTGAGTTAATATAGTCTTTAGCTGTTTCAGTAATATAAATACCTGTCGGGGGAGTTTCTAAATCCTTTAATTCTGAGTAAGCTGGTTTTTTTAGATAACTATTCCAAGTGGTTCCTGTCGGATCAAACTGATCTCGATAGAATTTTTCGATTTCTGCGCCAATATCTTCTAAAAGTAATCCAACTGCTAAAGAAATGACTAGCAGAAAGAAAATCATCGCTACTTCGTGCTGTTCCCAAAAACCACGAACTGTATCGTTGCTATGTAATAAGTAAACATAAGGAGCGATCGCCACTCCTCCCGGAATGGCAAGGGTGATTAAAGGACGTATAATCTCACGACTGAGAAACTCGCTAGGATTCATGGCTTGACGGTTTTGATGTTAAGTGGGAAGTAGTAGGAAAAAAAGAAGGACACCCCGATAAATTGTCTTATTGCGAAAACTAACCATCATATACCGGGTTATTCTCAATAAGCATCTTTAGTTTTCGAGGTGTCCAGAAAATTACGCCTTTTTCCAAGGCTCAAATATCGTCTGATCTTCAAATAATTCTTGAGGATCTATTGTTGCATCTAGCTTGCTTAGTATTCCCTTGTCTTTGTATTCTGGCTGTTCATCTAAGCAATGAGCAGCTAATTCACTGCAAATCCACTTGTCATCTCCTTCATGAGCCAGAGTAATACGGTTTTCGTAGCCACCTCGGGTTAGCTTATTAATTGTCCACCCTACAATGCTGTGGACTTCTACCATGTGTTCAATTAAATCAAGGTCATACTTACAGCCTTTTTGCTCCTCGGCTTTTTCGACAATTTTTTTGGCTATATCCGAAGTTAATCCTTTCGGTTTTCTGAAAAAGATTTGACAGTGCGGATCATTAAAATATTCACTCAAATCTTTTTCAGCAACTCCGGTTTCAAGATGAGCTTCAACACATTTATTGTCTCCGGTGACAATTAAAGCATGAGAAACCTTTATGTCGCTCATTCGATGCCAACGGGTAAAATAGGCGATTCCTTCAGAGATGATATTTCCTTCACTGTAGGTAAATCCAATATAGCCTACATGGTAGTTACCATCAGGTCCAAATTTAGGAACTAGAGATTTAATTTCAATTGCCATAACGACCTCCAACTCATTTTAATTGCTTAACCACTAGCAATTCACTCCCCCGGTCATCAATCACTTTAACGGCAATTTGCCGATGTTCTCCCACTGCAAAAGGTGCGCTGGTTGTCCCTGCTAGATGTTCCCAGACTGATTCCTCATAGGTTCCCTTTAAAGCTTTCTTAATCGAATCCCAAGCGCCGGTACGGGGGAAAAATGCCTGATTGACGTGGAAACATAAGCCATTGTAGTTAGTATAGAGAAACCGAGCGGGGACATTCTTACCCGGTTCTGAGTCCACTTTCATTGTAACCGGGTCAAACCAGAAAATTAACACAGGGTAAGTGCATCTTAAAAATTCTTGACAAAATGAACTTTATGTAGGTTGCCTACCCACAATTTGGGCATATTTGGGTAGAATTTGCCTTCTCAATTGTTGAGCAACAATCGACCAAATGGATCGAGTTCGTAACTATTCTGATTGACTGGTATCGCTTGAAATGCTCACACAGCAAACGGATAACAAAATTGGTCAATTGTCAATGGCGTTTGAGATGCGCTGACCCCGGATCATTAATTGCCTCTTGGGAGAATTGATAAATTGCCATTATTTTAAGCCATATTCTTCTCTTAATCTTGTTTTTAACTGCTCAAAAACTAATTCCTCATCGGTTACATTACCCGCTAAAATTTGCTCGGTTGCACTATCAATTTTTTGCCGTAACTCCTCTAATTGATGGTTAGTTTCCTGACTATCTTCGCCTAAAATAATAATTTCTACTCTTTGACTGGATCGAAAGGGTAAATCGGATAAAATCAACTGATGTGATCGCTCAATTGTCACATATTTTTTGTAAGCATTCATATTAGTTTTCTTTTCTTTAATTCTGCTAATTTAAACTCTTAACCACTAACAACTCATTCCCCCGGTCATCAATCACTTTAACGGCAATTTGCCGATGTTCTCCCACTGCAAAAGGTGCGCTGGTTGTCCCTGCTAGATGTTCCCAGACTGATTCCTCATAGGTTCCCTTTAAAGCTTTCTTGGTTCTTCGTTACTTGGTATGGTTCGATAGGGGGGCATAAATCGACTAAATCCTTATCTGGCAAGAGACTTAATTGATTAGTTCGCTCTAGAGCAAAAACAATTGACAAAAATCGCTAAATGCCTTTCTATATAAGGGTTCCATCCCTTATAACCCCCGTCCATTGCATAACACAAACCGAAGAGCCGCTTTCTTAATCGAATCCCAAGCGCCGGTACGGGGAAAAATGCCTGATTGACGTGGAAACATAGGCCGTTGTAGTCAGTATCGAGAAACCAAGCGGGGACATTCTTACCCGGTTCTGAGTCCACTTTCATTGTAACCGGGTCAAACACATCCAACCCCAATAACTCCACTTGATATTTACCCTCAGCGATGGGATTAATCCTAATCTCTTTTGTGTGGGGAGCATCTCATTTATGCAAGTGAGTAATTATACTTATCCCTAAAACTGTTTTCTAGCAAGGCTTTCAAAATAGCTTGACATAAAAACCTGATTTAGGGGTTACAAAGGTGAGATGCTCCCTTTTGTGTGCCACTATTCATAAAAAGGGTCCGCCACCTGAAAAGCCGCCCTCCTTGGCCAGAAGCGGTCAGAATGATTGCTTCTCTTGGGGGTTTTTTAGGTAGAAAAGGCGACGGTGAACCCGGTGTTAAAACTATTTGGTTGGGACTGCGAAGGTAACATGATATCAGCCAGACTTGGAAACTATCTCATCAAATTAGTCCCCCCATAGAACCCCCTTGAGCCATCTTGCAGACTTTTCTCTTTTTGTCAAATTTTATGTTAAGAAAGATGTGACTAATGGATAGCCTTGATAAGGGGGGTGCCGATAGGCGGGGGGATCTGACAGTTTTTAACACCTAACTACTTAAGTAGTCGTGCAAAATTAATGTCTTGGTTAGGATAGGCAAAAGGCACTCATGCAAAAGGCACTAATGCAAGCAGTGGTTAGATATGTGTAATTAATTTTGCTTAGGTACTTATCAAGTAAAAGTAAAAAGTTCCCTGTTGCGGTGTTGCCTACTTGCTATTGAATAGAGAACGAATTGCCTGATGTTTAGGGTGATCAAATTCTGGGGGAACCTTGCGGGTATCGGTAATCAACCAATCCAAGGCTGCCGCTTCCACATCGATCGCCGCGCCGGTTTTATCAACACAATAGCGCCCAAAGACCAACTTATCCACCAAACGGGCCCCTGAACCGAGGCGAGAATATTCAAAAATAACGCTATTATCCACTGTCGCGCCGCCACAAATCCAACAATTTGGGCCAATCATACTCGGACCGACAATTTTCGCCCCGTCTTCAATGCGCGTCATTGCCCCGATATACACAGGTCCGGTGATATCGACTCGATCCCAGTTTACCCCCACATTTAAGCCCGTGTAGATGCCCGGTTTAACTTCGATGCCGGGGATAGCAACATTTTTAATTGTCCTGGACAACACCCCGCGAATTGCCTGCCAGTAGTCGGGGACTTTACCGATATCCACCCATTCAAAATCCATGTTTAAAGCGTAGAAAGGCGCACCTTTAGCGACTAATTGGGGGAATAACTCGCCACCGATGTCGTATTTACTATTAGGGGGAATAAAATCAATGATTTCTGGCTCAAAAATATAGATACCCGTGTTAATGCAGGTACTTAAAGCTTCATCGATGGCGGGTTTTTCTTGGAAACTGAGAATCCTTCCCTCCTCGTCGCTAACTACCACCCCATAACTGGATACTTCCTCTTTGGGGACGGTTTTGGTGACAATAGTGGCGATCGCTCCCTTTTCCCGATGCCATTTAACGGCTGCGGTTAAATCAAGATCGATCAGCGCATCACCACAGAGAACCACAAAAGTATCGTCAAAAAAGGGATTAAAATCTTGAATTCGTCGTAAACCGCCCGCCGATCCTAGGGCATCACCGATTAACTCGCCCTCTTCGATTCTACCCTCAAAAGAATAGCCGATATGCACCCCAAAACGCTGACCATCGCGGAAATAACTCTCAATTTCTTCGGCTAAATGACTGACATTCACCATGATCTGATCAAAGCCATGCTGTCGCAACAGTTCCAACAAAAACTCCATCACCGGCTTTTGTAAAATCGGGATCAGGGGTTTGGGAATCGTATGGGTAATCGGACGGACGCGAGTTCCTTTGCCAGCCGCCAAAATCATGGCTTTCATTGATGTTTATTTCCTTTTGCGATCGAGGTTTGTAGTTAAATCATGCCTAGTGTATCATTACTGGCTCGGAATCAGTGGTTATCGATCCTCTTGGGGGTACCTCGAAAAATAGATTTACTTCAGCATTGCACCGCCTGAAACCCTGATCAAACCTTGGTTTACTCTCAATTAGTGCGAAGATTTTCTCAATAAGTCCAATTGATCGAGCTACCCCTTGAGTAATTGATAACGGGAAAAAGTGAGAGATTTAACCCAGATTACACTGATGGACAAAATTAACAAATCAACTTTGCTGTAACTCATACTACTCAGTCCTCTAGGCTAAGATGATCAAAAAAACGCAAGTTTTTAAATTGATGGGCAAAAAAAGTTTAATTTTAGCCAATAACCAAGGCGTTATGTCTAGGCTACCTCGAAAAATCGAATTTTGAGGGACGGAGCGCCTTGTTAGTTCTTGAAAATAATTCCCTCTTCATCAATGTAGATCAAGGAGATTTCCTCGACCAACACTTTGTTAACAAAATCTTTTATTCGAGGTGTCCTTGAGCATTAGATCAACCTAGACTCCTTGCCTAATTTCCCCAACAATCCGGTTAACCCCAAGAAGTCTAGGCGAAAAATGGTGAGCAAAAATTTGACTACTTGAGATATTGACACTCCCGTCGCGCTTATGCGAGGGATTCTTGGTTCACTGACTCAAGTTGTCTTAGCAGGTATTTCTACCAACCAAAATAGAGCTTAAATCTCCCCAAGCGTTTAGGTCTGACGACCCTGACTGACGGACACATTTTTCAATACAAAGACAAGTACTGTTATGTGAAAGCCTCAAACTCCTGAATAAAAGAAAAGGTAATTTTGCCATAATAATCCTGACGAGCTTTGCGAGAAGCAAAACAGGGAAAAGGGTCAACAGAAAATAAGTGGTCAAGTCGCAAGAAGGGACGCGCCTTATGAACAACTCCCGCCAGCCAACGTCAACCAATTTTCAAATAACTCAAACCACGCCGAAAATGAGCATCAACCTGACGGCGAGAGCCAGATTGTTGAACCGCCATGCCAGTTAAAGTAGCAAAGAGAATAGAAATGGCAACAATGAGATAGAGACGTTCTAAACAAGCAGCAGAGCGAACACGAGAATGTTCCCAGTCAAAAACGCCCGATTTACTGCCCTTGAAAGAGATGTTCAATGGGAAAACGAAGACCATACTGCCAGAAGGTGTCAAGGGTAGGAGGTTCATCGCTCAGAATTGCCCAATTATCCTTAACCCCTGGAACAGAGGCTAAAGCAAGATGAGCAGTGATTCTAGCCTCCTGCCAGACTTGAACGTTGCGATCAAAGCAGGCTTGCCGTTTGGGAGGATAGAGTTCTCTGACCTCATAGCCAAAACCCCGACGGCGAACACCGTAAATGAGGGTATCGCAAGGTAAGCGAAGACACCAATGCCAAGTATTTTTCCTGAGCCATTGAATTAATTGCTGATTGGCAAAGCCTCGGTCGGCTAACAGCATGACATTCTCAAAGCCCTGAAGATAGCCTTTGGCTCTGTCCAACAAGGGTTCGTATTTCTCAAAAGCTAGGCTGGCACTACCATGTTCTAATCCCATCCACATCAAGGGGACGGCTCTCCCCCCGCAGACCACCGCTAGATAGACAAAGCAGTATTGATTCCACAACAGAGTGGTATCTATTGCTAGATACAGTCTTTCCCCCTTCTCCTTCCAAGTCTCGATGGCTTTCAATATTAAGGGGATGTATATCTTTTCCACCGCTACTCTTCCATTCTGGCAAAAGCGATTCCACCGTCTCTGATAACTATTGGCTTGTTCGGCTCTGCTTTGTACAAAGGGTTCCCATCTGGCTTGATTGAGACTTTGACTACTGAGTAGGGCTGTCACCATCCAACTGAGGACGGTTAAATGTCTTTTATCCACAAATCGGCTTCCTTGTTCTAGATAGGAATAAACTTGGGAGAAGATTCTGTTCTCGGTTTTCATCTTGTAGGGATTCTTGCTTTTTCCCTATCTACCCAGATATTTTTCTTTTTGGCAACCCTTGTCTTGTCAGGTTTTGACCCACTTGTGTCCGTCAGTCAGCTGACGACCAGCTTCCGATATGCCCTATCGTAGCTTTTTTGAGTATATTTAATGCCGCCATCTTGTCCCTATCTTCTATATACCCACACAAACAAACGGCTCTTCTGGTTTCTGTGTGGAAACGGGGTCTATACTGATAGTTTCTTCAGCAAAATAGTCCTCAAAGTCTTTCTAGGTAAATATTTCACGATTCTATAAGCAAAAATTATCACACAAAGTCGAGAAGAGCCAACAAACATGAGTTCTGACTGATAGAGACTTTTTGACTAACCGACCACAATTAAGGCATTCTTGACTTGTATAGGCTGGATTAACTGCAATAGTTAATCGGCCGTATTTAATACCAAAATACTCTATCCATTTTCTCAATTGTGACCAACCAGCATCATTGATACTCTTAGCTAGTTTTCGATTACGCACAAGGTTTTTGACTTTTAAATCCTCGTAGGCTATCAAGTCGTTTGACTGAATTAAACGGAGTGCCAATTTTTTAGTAAACTCTTCTCGTTGCCTACTTACTTTTAAATGTCCCTTAGCGTACTTTTGACTAGCTTTTTTGTAGTTATTAGACTGCTTTTGTCCTCTCTTAAACTTTTTCGACTTTCTTCTATTCAGTTTATTAAGACGCTTCTCGGCTTTTCGATAATACTTAGGAGGCTCTACTGTATTCCCGTTGCTGTCAGCATAAAGATATTTTAACCCCAGATCTAATCCTAGGCAATGACCCGTCGATTCTAATTGTGGGGTTATATCTCTAGCATCGAGTTTTAGCATTAACTGGCAATAATATCCATCAGCCCTTTTAACTATTCTTATCCGTTGAATTTGCCATTCTTGAAAATCCAACAAGTCTCGACTACCAATTAGTTTTAACTCCCCAATGTTTTTTCCATCAGTGAAAGTTATTCTCTTGGAATTTCGATTAAGTTTCCAACCTGACTTTTTAAACTCAACAGAATGAGTACGTTTAGAGTATTTAGGATATCCTTTCTTACCAGCAATTTTGTTCTTACAGTTATTATAGAACCTAAGAATAGCAGTCCAAGTCCGTTCGCAAGCCTGTTGACAAGCTGTAGAGTTAAGGTCTTGAACAAAAGGGTATTGACTTCTTAATTGAGTGACATATTTATATACATCCTTTTGTCCTACACCTTTATTGTCTTCCCAATATCTAAGACATTTATTCCGAACAAACTGTACTGTCCGAATAGCCTCATCAATGGCTTGATATTGAGATGGTTTTCCTCTAAGCTTGTACTCTAAAACAAACATTTTGCGTTATCGACCTACCACGCAAACTACTCTAGCATACTAAAGTTAAATTGGCAACTATAGATTAGAGTTATTCTTAGTCGTGCTTCGCTGTTCTATGCTGGCGGAACTTTTCATCTCCGAGGTGAAACCGAGAGATGAAAAGCCGACATTATAGGTAAAAAGCGATTTCTTTCTCCTTGAGAGGGGCAAAATCGGCGGCTAACAACAGCTGATTTAATTCCTCTTGGGGGATATGTTTGGCCCCGATGCGGACAATTCGCGATCTCATCGTGTTAGAAACCCCGCTTCTTTGTCGTCCTGCTTCCAAACCCATTACCCGGTGATAAAGTTCCAATTTTGCCGGGGGAATTGGGGAACCATCAAAATCAATGCCATTAGCGATCGCCACATCAATGGCATCAGCGCCCGTAGTTGTGGTTAAATTAGTTTCGGTGGACATAAAGACAATATAAAGGATCGTTGCTATTTTATCAGGCGATCGATATCCGCCGCTATGATCAGGAAAGTAATCTTCATTTCTGTGTAACTATGGCTCAATTGCCGACCTATCAACCAAAACAGTTATCCCTGGGCCCCCTGGAAGCGGAAATTCTCAATATTGTCTGGGAATTGGAACCCGTTAGCGTTAAGGATGTCCACGATCGCATTTTAGCGGATCCAGAACGAGATCTAGCCTATACTTCTGTGACTACGGTACTGCGTCGTTTAACTAATAAAGGCTGGTTAAGTTGTTATAAAAAGGGTCGGATTTTCTACTGGAAACCGATGGTTTCTAAGGAACAAGCACAGGCAATTAAAGCCTACGAACAATTACATCGTTTTTTGGCTATTGGTAATGCGGATGTGGTGGCTTCTTTTGCCGATAGTCTCGATACTGCTAGTGTCGAACAATTAAAAGCGATCGCATCTCGTTTAGATACCCTGCGTCAACAACGGAGAGAAAGCTAATGCACAGTTTAATGTTATTACTAGCATTAACTATCGCTATTGGTTTACGTTGGTTTCTGCCTAGCTATCAGCGTCGTTGGCAGACAACGCTATTTTTCTTCCTCTTTCCTCCTTTGCTGCTGTTAATGACAGTTACATCGGTGGTTTGTATGGGCTATCGCGGGCAAATGTTGGGTTATAACTCCAGTTTAATTAGTTACTTTAGTGCTATAATTTGGCTAGTTTTTGCTATATTTTGTTTGATAAAACTCTCCTATCAAACTTGGCAAACCCATCGGGATTTTAGCAGTTATCCCCTCAAAAAAATCACCGCTCAGAAGGCGAGAGTTTTAGCAGTGGATTTTCCCTACAGTGCCAGAGTTGGCTTCTGGAAGTCGGAATTAATTGTGACGCAAGGATTATTAAATCTCTTAGATCAAGAACATTTACAAGCAGTTTTAGCCCACGAACAAGCTCACCAAGAATATCATGACACTTTCTGGTTTTTCTGGTTAGGTTGGTTGCGATCGATGTCTTCTTGGCTGCCCAATAGCGAGAATTTATGGTCAGAATTGGTCTTCTTGCGGGAATTGCGCGCCGATAAGTATGCTTCTGGACAAGTGGATTATTTACTATTAGCTGAATCGCTGCTTTTAGTGGCAGAAAAAGTTAATCAAGTAGCGGAAATAAGTTTCTCCGATAGTTGCTGTGTCGCTCTCAATGATCATTCTTTAAATAATCGTTTATTAGAGAGAATCGATGCTTTAGTCGAGTCAGAAAACCCCGAACTTCCCAGATTTAACTATCAAGTCTGGCTATTGCTTTCCCTCTCCCTCGCTCCTTTCTTACTCTTGCCTTTACACTCCTAAAAATGACCCTAGAAGTTGGACAAAAAGCCCCCGAATTTGCCACCCCCAACCAAAGGGGGGAAATTAGTAAATTAGCAGATTTTGCCGGTCAATGGTTGGTCTTATATTTTTATCCCAAAGATAACACTCCGGGCTGCAGCACAGAAGCGATCGATTTTACCGCTTTGTCGCCGCAATTTCAGCAATTAAATGCGGTAATTCTGGGAGTTAGTCCCGATTCAGAAAAGTCCCACTGTCGTTTTATTGAAAAACACAATTTAACTATTCAATTATTGAGCGATCCCGAGCATCAACTGGCGGAAATTTATCAAGTCTGGGGATTAAAAAAATTTATGGGCAAGGAATATATGGGGATTAGACGCTCCACTTTCCTGATCGACCCCCGGGGAAATATTGCCTATATTTGGTCAAATGTCAAGGTAAAAGCCCATGCAGAAGCGGTTTTGAAAAAACTTGAGGAATTGCAGTAGGAAGCCCCTAGTAGTCGATTTTTTCTGGGTACTGATCGCGCTCTTTTAAGTACCTAAGCAAAATTAATTACACATCTAAGCCGTCAGACTTCGTCGTGAGATCAGTAGTTCGACAAGCTCACTAACATGAACACTTTTTGCTGTGATTAGTAAACAGTAATCAGTGATCAGTGAGGCTCTTCGGTTTGTGTTATGCAATGGACGGGGGTTATAAGGGATGGAACCCTTACATAGAAAGGCATTTAGCGATTTTTGTCAATTGTTGGCTCTTCTCGACTTTGTGTGATAATTTTTGCTTATGTAAGGTTAAATGCTTACTGGGCAAGACTTTTAGGACTATTTTGAAAGAAGAAACTATCAGTATAGACCTCGTTTACACACAGAAACCAGAAGAGCCAATTGTTTTTGCTCTAGAGCAAACTAATCAATTAAGTCTCTTACCAGATAAGGATTTAGTCGATTTATGCCCCCCTATCGAACCATACCAAGTAACGAAGAACCATCAGTGATCAGTAAACAGTAATCATTAATCAGTGAAAAGACAGTAGGAAACTTCTATTTAATGCTGCTCACTTAAAACTCAAATCTGATAACTGATAGCTGTCTCCTGTCTCCTGTCTCCTGTCTCCTGTCTCCTGTCTCAACCAAGAAATTAATTTTGCACGACTACTTATGTTAGACTAGAAAAGTTGTCAAAAATCGCACATCTAGGCGATCGGGTGTTTCTAGGAATCTAGAAATCCAGCCCTAGATGGAGGATAAACCCGAAAAGGAGAAAAATATGCCCGTTGTCTCTCTCGCAGAATTGCTAGAGTCTGGGGTTCACTTTGGCCATCAAACGCGCCGTTGGAACCCGAAAATGTCTCAGTACATCTACACTGCCCGGAATGGGGTTCATATCATTGATTTGGTGCAAACTGCCCAATTAATCGAAGAAGCTTACGAATTTGTCCGAGGAGAAGCCGATCGCGGTAAACGCTTTTTATTCATCGGTACGAAACGGCAAGCGGCAGCAATCATTAAACAGGAAGCTTTACGCAGCGGTAGCCACTTCGTTAACCAACGCTGGTTGGGGGGAATGTTAACCAACTGGGAAACCATTCGCGGCCGGGTAGAAAGACTCAAAGAATTAGAAGAATTAGAAAATAGCGGCGCCCTTGATAAACGACCGAAAAAAGAAGCATCGGTACTGCGTCGGGAATTAGGCAAACTAGAAAAATACCTCGGTGGCATTAAAACCATGCGCCGGCTGCCGGATTTAGTCATCGTAGTGGATCAGCGTCGGGAATACAACGCTATCCAAGAATGCCAAAAATTGGGCATTCCCATCATCTCCCTCTTGGATACTAACTGCGATCCTGACTTAGTAGATGTGCCGATTCCCGCCAACGATGACGCAATTCGCTCAGTTAAACTGATTTTAGGCAAAATTAGCGATGCGATCATCGAAGGTCGTCGCGGTGGTCAAGCAGCGGTGGAAGAATACGAGGAAGACTACGAGGATGAAACCGAGTACGAGGAAGAAGGTGATTATTCCCAATACGCCGCCGAATTTGCCAGTGGAGACGACGATAACTAGGGAAAATTAGCTATTGATTGCCGCTAGGTTCGGGGGTAAACTTTCCGGACCTATCGATCGGCAAAACCTGCCCTTCTCGTGGCATGATCAACTATAAGCAGTAGGTTAGGAATTTTATGGCAGAAATTACAGCACAACAGGTTAAAGAACTTAGGGAAAAGACCGGCGCCGGCATGATGGATTGCAAGAGGGCGCTGACGGAAAACGCGGGGGATATAACTAAAGCGATCGAATGGTTGCGTCAAAAAGGGATTACTTCCGCCGAGAAAAAAGCCAGTCGGGTAGCGGCAGAAGGGATGATCGGCAGTTACATCCACACCGGCAGTCGCATCGGTGTTTTAGTGGAAGTGAACTGCGAAACCGATTTTGTTGCCCGTCGCGAGGAGTTCAAAAAATTAGTTAATGACGTGGCGATGCAGATTGCCGCTTGTCCTAACGTCGAATATGTGAAAGTGGCCGATATTCCCGCCGAAATCTCCGCCAAAGAAAAAGAAATTGAGATGGGACGGGACGATTTAGCCAATAAACCCGATAATATCAAAGAAAAAATCGTGGCCGGCCGCATTGAAAAACGTTTGAAAGAACTTTCTCTGCTTGATCAACCCTTTATCCGCGACCAGAACATTAGTATTGAGGAGTTGATCAAACAAGCGATCGCCGCTTTGGGAGAAAATATTCAGGTGCGTCGTTTCCAACGCTTTGTACTAGGTGAAGGGATCGAGAAAGAAGAAACGGATTTCGCCGCCGAAGTAGCCGCCCAAATGGGACAAAAAGCCCCGGAACCCGTAGCAGCAGCCCCGCAAGTGGAGGAAAAAGCTCCGGAACCGGCAGCGAAGGATAATCCGCCCGCTAAAGGCAAAAAGAAAAAGTAAGTTAAATGAAGATCAATCTGGTGGGGTGCGAGTTTCGTACCCTTTTTGTCTTCAGGGGGGTGGGGGACCTGATTTAAGTAGGTAGGCACAATTATTTGTAGGATGGGTTAGCGGTAGCGTAACCCATGCGGGCGTTGGGTTTCATGCTTCAACCCAACCTACGTTCATTTTATATTTAATTCCACCCACCCACTTATCAGTTATCAGTAAACAGTAATCAGTCAAAAGAAAAAAGAAAGTGGCAACCAAAGCAGATTCCTTGACTGGATTGTTTGGGAACAAAAGCCTATTCTTTGGCTACTTATTAAAAACTTTGTAAATTAAGATTATCTTATTTGCACTGGTGGTCCCTAGAGGTTGTCGAACGGAAAAAAAATGCAGATTCAGGACAAAATCACCGAAATAGCCGCTAAAACAGCGAAAGCGATCGAACTTTCTCAAAATTATTTACTTTCTACCCAATACTCTGAGGGTTACTGGTGGGCAGAATTAGAATCTAATGTCACCATCACCTCAGAAGCAATTTTACTACACAAAATCTGGAAAACTGACAAAAATCGCCCCCTAGACAAATCAGCCACCTATCTGCGTCAGCAACAGTGTCCTAACGGCGCTTGGGAGTTATTTTATGGGGATGGTGGCGATCTTAGCACCACTGTGGAAGCCTACATGGGACTGCGACTATTGGGAATTCCCGCTAATGATCCTACTTTAGAAAAAGCCAGAGAATTTATCTTAGCTAAAGGTGGCATCAGCAAAACCCGCATTTTCACCAAAATGCACCTCGCTTTGATTGGTTGTTATGATTGGCTGGGGGTTCCCTCTATCCCCGCTTGGATCATGCTACTGCCGGAAAATTTCCCTTTTACTATCTATGAAATGTCCAGTTGGGCGCGGGGAAGTACGGTTCCTTTATTAATTGTTTTCGACAAAAAACCCGTGTATAAAATGGGTTTTAATCTCGATGAACTCTATACAGAAGGGGTGAATAATGTCAAGTATGAGTTACCAAAAAGTAACAATTGGTCAGATGTTTTTCTTTGGTTAGATGGGCTGTTTAAATGGGCAGAAAAAACTAATTTAGTTCCCTTCCGTCAAGAAAGTCTGAAAGCGGCGGAAAAATGGGTGATTGAACGACAGGAAGACACGGGGGATTGGGGGGGGATTATCCCGGCGATGTTAAATTCCCTGTTAGCTTTAAAAGCCCTAGATTATGATGTTGACGATCCGATTGTTGCCAGGGGTTTAAAAGCGGTGGATAATTTTGGTATTGAGACCGATAATACCTATTGTGTACAGCCCTGTGTGTCGCCGGTTTGGGATACGGCTTGGGTAATTCGATCGCTAATTGAATCCGGGCTAAATCCTGCTCATCCAGCTATGATTAAAGCAGGACAATGGTTAATCGATCAACAAATTCTTGATTATGGCGATTGGGCGATTAAAAATAAAATCGGAACCCCCGGCGGTTGGGCTTTTGAATTTGACAATCGCTGGTATCCGGATTTAGACGATTCGGCTGTGGTGGTGATGGCTTTAGAGTTAATTAAAATGCCCGATGAAAATATTAAAAAAGCTGTGATGAAACGGGCAGTTAATTGGATGGCTACTATGCAGTGTAAAGCTGGTGGTTGGGGGGCTTTTGACATCGATAACGATCAAAACTGGCTTAATTCTTTGCCCTATGCCGATCTAAAAGCAATGATCGATCCTAATACGGCTGATGTGACTGCCAGAGTTCTAGAAATGTTAGGCACTTGTGATGTTAACATGGAAGAAAATCGAGTTAAAAAAGCTTTGGATTATCTGGAAAAAGAACAGGAAGCTGATGGTAGTTGGTTTGGTCGTTGGGGTGTAAATTATATTTATGGAACCAGTGGGGTTTTATCTGCTTTAGCTTTTCTGGAACCGAATAAATATCGCCAGCAATTGCAAAAAGGAGCCAATTGGTTAAGCGGTTGTCAAAATGTTGATGGTGGTTGGGGTGAAACCTGTTTTAGTTACAATAACCCTAAATTTAAAGGACAGGGAAATAGTACCGCTTCCCAAACTGCTTGGGCATTAATCGGTTTATTAGCCGTCGGGAAAGTCACCGGCAATTATCAGCGAGAAGTGATTGAAAAGGGCGTTAACTATCTTCTTGTTACCCAAAAAGAAAATGGTACATGGAATGAAGATTACTTCACCGGTACAGGTTTTCCCTGTCATTTTTACCTGAAATATCATTTCTATCAGCAGTATTTCCCTTTACTAGCTTTGGGGCGTTATCGGGCTTTAATTTAGTCCGTTAATCTATGCGTTAGGACAGGAAATAAGCCTAACTGTCTAGCGCATTTTTTGTAACTAACTAGGAAAAAATAAATCAGGAGATATATTTAAAAAATTGGCTAATTTTGAATGTAGATAGGAGTTAACTCTTGTTGCCCATCAAGAATGTCATCCAGGGTTGACTTGCTTTCAAAAATAGATAGCAAATCTTGCTTTTGTAGTTTTTTTTCCTCTAATATGAATTTCAACAATTCAAGTCCATAAATATCAGGTATTGGCTCTTGATTTTCCTCATACTCATAAATTAAAGCCCCTAAAACATTTAGATATTCCCTTTCTTCTGCCGTTAATTGGGGTTTGTCTAACAGGCGATTAATAACCTCCTGCATCATTTCTAAGTCTTCCTCATTGTGAATAGGACGAGGAGGGTATTGCTTTAATAATTCTAAGTATTTATCAGTGGCAAACATAATTTAATAATATCTATGGTTGATCGACTATTGCCTTTAGATACCTCACACCCTAATAATTAAGTATAGAATAGCCAAGTCTCCAGACTGCCGCTTAACCAAAACTTCTAAGTAGGGAGGCACAATTATTTGTAGGATGGGTTAGCGGTAGCGTCAACTATGCGGGCGTTGGGTTTCATGCTTCAACCCAACCTACGTTCATCTTATATTTAAGTCCACCCACCCACTTATTATCCTGATGAGAAACCTCTATTTTCTCTTGCCCGGTACTACTTCTCCTTTTGGTGGGGGTGGACTGTGGGCAGAAATGAAAACTGTCAATTTGGCTAGTCAAATTTGTAGCGCCCAGATTGTGACTTATCGTCAAAAAGAGTTAAATTATCCTTTTTTAGAGGATATACTTGCAAAAATAAGCTCCGATGACAGTATTTTTGTGGTTAGCTGGGGTTTTGATGTTCCTAAACTGGTGCAAAAATTGCGATCGCATAATATCATTTATCATGCCCATAGTACAGGTTACGGCTTCCGTTTACCCTCCCAAATACCAATTATCACTGTTAGCCGTAATACTATGGGGTATTGGGGAGAAAAGGCTCCTAATGCTTTAATTTACTATCTTCCTAATCAAATTGGCTCAGAATTTCTCAATTTAGGCTTAGAAAGAGATATCGATGTCCTAGTACAGGGGCGCAAATCCTCAAAGTATCTTCTCAATCGTCTAGTTCCCGCCCTCCGTCCCCACTGCCGCGTTAAGGTTTTAGATAGCTATGTGGAGGATTTAGTGGGATTATTCAATCGCAGTCGGGTTTATCTCTACGATTCGGCTGAATATTGGGCTGTAAACGGTTTAACGGAGGGTTTTGGCTTACCGCCCCTGGAAGCTTTAGCCTGTGGTTGTACGGTATTTTCTAGTGTTAATAGCGCCTTAGCCGATTATCTCGATCCCGGTTTCAATTGTCAAAAAATCGGGGCTTATTCCACTCAATACGATCTGGAACGTATTCTTAATTATGCCCGTAATTTTCCCGTCAATTCTTTACCGGCTAATTTTCTCGATGATTATCATCCCGAAAAATTACTACCACGTTTTGAAACAATTTTAAGAGAAATTAATGATTTCTTTGATATTAAAAAACGCTATCCGGCTGATATAGAAGGTTTAGAACCCCTGCGACTTAAAAAATTATGGATGCAGAGTTCTCTGGCTAAACTTAAGAAAAAACTGTTTAAGTAGTGGTGATCTTTCCTTAATTAAGTGGGTGGGTGGAATTAAATATAAGATGAACGTAGGTTGGGTTGAAGCATGAAACCCAACGCCAGCATGGGTTACGCTACCGCTAACCCATCCTACAAATAATTGTGCCTCCCTACTTATTCGCCAATTCAAAAATCAAACGCACCACTCCTTAAGAGTTGACAGAGAAAGGCTGATCAGCTATTCAGTTATCAGTGATCAGTTATCAGTTATCAGTGAACAGGGATATCGGGAGAAAAAAGCTGATGGCTGACTCCCCAAAAGGAAAACTTTCTACTTCACCATTAAGATAACTGCTATATAATTATTTCTAACTCTTACCCCTAGGATATTTATGAAGCGAGGAATTTACATTACCGCTAATGATCGAGTTATTGATCAAGCGATCGCATTAATGAATAGTATTCGTTTGTACGATCCTGATTCTCCCGTCATCTTGATTCCCTACGACAATAATTATCAAAAAATTGCCGATTTATTAGCAGAAAAATATGGCGTTATTCTCTATCCCGATCTGCAATTAGTGGAAGAATTAGCACAAAAAATCTATGATATTTTTGGAGAAAAATTCTTTGCTCGTCCCAATCAATTTCGCAAGCAGGTGTGTTGGTTTGGAGAATTAGATCAATTTCTTTATATCGATACCGATATCGTAGTTTTTGAAAAAATAATAGATAATCTAAATTTCCTCGATACCTACGATTTTCTCTGCTGTGATTACCAACACAAAAAAGGGATTACTGATGTCTTTAATCCGATTGTTTTAGAACAGGGAATCTTCACAGAAAATGATCTAACTGGGATGTTTAACGGTGGTTTTTGGGCTAGTAAAAAGAATCTATTCTCAGAACAGGAGTTATATAGTTCTTTTCAAGAATGTGCCGCTCATCCAGAATATTTTGATTTTTCTCAAAAAACCTCCGATCAACCGATTATTAATTATACCATTCTCAAACGAGTTCCCAATCGATTTAATATTGTCCGCGCCCCGGGTTGTCAAGCGGGAAATTGGGGGGGAAGTTCTCATTTTCAACGTCAGGGGAATATCTTAATCGATCCGAGATTAAATCAGCCCTTAAAATATTTACATTGGGCAGGAATTCGCATCGAACCGGGATGTCCCTACTGGGATATCTGGAAATATTATCGTTATCTAGATGATCCTAATCCCCCGCAGATCCGCCAGCAAGCAAACCCAAAAATCCTTTGCAGAGATTATTAGATAAAATCAAATTATAGGTTTGATTTTTCCTCTCGCATCACTAAGATAACTGCTGCAATTTAACTCCAATCCTGTTGCTCCTCGCTTTGGCGAATTTGATACACTTGTCCGTGACTGTGCAGTTGTCGAGTTTTTGCCCATAAACTAGCTTCATCTAACTGCCATTTTTCTAGGATTAAATCTAAATCTCTTTGGATTTCTCTTGCTCCCGGAAAGTTTTGATAACGTATGCGTAAACGAGCGCATTCAGCTAAGTTTAAATCATTGGGTTCTGATTGCAGCAGCTGATCAACAATCGGGCGATCTAGTCTTTCCTGTGGATGTTGTTGTTCTTGATTTTTACTAGCCATAATTAATCGAACCAACCGATTTCGGAATCCGTTAACTCTGTGGGGGTAGGATTGGGGGCAATATAACGGGCTAAAGTTGCCATTTCAAAGTTATAAAGACTGGGTTTCTTCGGCGCAGGTTTGCTAATTGGTGAGGGTTCAGGGGTGGGGGGGGACTATTTTCTAGGGTTTTAATTTGATTATATAATTTTTCAATTAACTGTTTTTTCTCGGTTAATTCCGTCTGGGATTGACTTAATTGACTCGATAATTTTTCAATTAACTGTTTTTTCTCAGTCAGTTCTGTTTCTGTCTTACTTAATTGACTCGATAGTTTTTCAATTAACTGTTTTTTCTCGGTTAATTCCGTCTGGGATTGACTTAATTGACTCGATAATTGTGCCACCAAAGTAGTTTTTTCCAAGAGGACAGATTCTAACTGCTCGGTCTGTTGTTGTAACTGCTGTAACCTGACAGAGAGTTCCAGATGTTCTTGAAGTTCTTTTTCCAGAGAAATCACCTTTTCTTGGAGAGTTTGCTGATTTTTCTCGGTTTTTTCTAACTCTGTTGTCAAGTCGTTAATTTTTGCCTGTAGGGTGGCGTTTGTTTCCTTCGGACGTTTGGGAGAAGGAGAGGTTTGGGATTCTACCTCTTTATTAGCTTCTGTACGGATGAGATCGTTTAAATTACCTTTGGTCATAAGCTGTGCAAATAGGATATTACGATAGAATCGGATACTGTCAAGAAATCTCTTGGTTTAGGCAATCGATAATTAAGTGGGTGGGTGGAATTAAATATAAGATGAACGTAGGTTGGGTTGAAGCATGAAACCCAACGCCCGATTATGTTACGCTACCGCTAACCCATCCTACAAATAATTGTGCCTCCCTACTTAATTACCCCGATATACGGGCTTGATTAAGCTGGGGAATTGTTCCATAGGTTTTATTGTATAGCTTGAGGTCGATCGATCCCTGTCTATTTAAGGAATGAGAACAAATACCTAAATCTCGGTTTCGCTGGTAAGATTCTAAATTTTTCTGTAGTTAATGATACAGAATAGTAAATTTGTGTCAGACTGAAGGTAGAAGTTGATCGCACCTGTGGCAGGGATAAATTTATGAATATTGAAGAAAAAGCACGTCTTAATCTAACCCAAGAGCGACAAGCAGAAGGAATGCTCGAAGAAAACGTCTTAACTCGTACAGAGGAGCTTTTAGGGGAAGGGGAGGCAGAAACTGCGAAAGCGCGGGTTTTATTAACCGAAAATCGTCAAGAAGACGAAAAACTTCAAGATAAAATTTTAGAACGTTCGATCGAAGCTATGCAATAGCCTTTCGGTGAAGACTGGCAATATCCACACAAGTAGAGTTAAATGTCTGTAGAGACGTGGTTTTCCCCGTCTCTATTTCAATTCCCGATAACTAATCACTGTTAAACTAATCACTGTTCACGCTCTGGACAGTGAAAAAATGCAGATCCGAAGAAAACACCCCAATCCTGCCGTTAAAGTTGAGAGTTTGAGTTATGTGGTGAAAGTGCCAGAGGCACAACCACAAAATATTTTAGAAGAAATCGTTTGGCATAAAGAGATCGAAGTCGATAAATTGCGCGAAAGGTTGCCTTTATTAGAATTACGCCAAAAAATAGCCAATACTGCGCCACCTTGCGACTTTTTAGCCGCCTTAAAACAGGGTAAAACCCAACCCGCTTTGATTGCCGAAGTCAAAAAAGCTTCCCCGAGCAAGGGAGTTATCCTGGAAGATTTTGATCCTGTAGCGATCGCGCGTGCCTATGAACAGGGAGGAGCCACTTGTTTATCGGTTTTAACCGATAGTAAGTTTTTTCAAGGTAGTTACGAAAATCTTAGCCTCGTCCGGCAAGCGGTATCTTTACCCCTATTATGCAAAGAATTTATCCTTTATCCCTATCAAATCTACTACGCTCGCTCTAAAGGAGCCGATGCTGTCCTTTTAATTGCCGCTATTTTAAGCGATCAAGACCTAGCATATTTTGTCAAAATTGTCAAGGGTTTAGGGATGACAGCTTTGGTAGAGGTGCATAGTCTGGCCGAATTCGATCGAGTGTTAGCCATTGAGGGAATCGAACTAATCGGCATCAATAACCGCAATTTAGAGACATTTAAAGTCGATTTAGACAATACTCGCCAATTACTAGAAGCCAGGGGCGAAAAGGTGCGAGAAAAAGGTATTCTGATCGTCAGCGAATCGGGATTACACACAGCAACAGATCTAGCCACAGTGAAGCAAGCGGGAGCAAATGCGGTTCTAATCGGCGAATCTTTGGTAAAACTGCCCGATGCTGCCCTCGGTATCCAGAAACTCTTTGAAAATCGGGAATAGGAGTTAGGAAGTGGGGAAGTGGGTAGGGTTGATTCATGAATCAACCCTACTATGAATCAACCCTAGGGGTTTGGGGGGTAGAACCCCCCAAAAGCTTGGATTGAGTAATCAGCTCTGAAGTAATACGGCCATCCCTTGAGTATAGGCTACATATCAGGAGAGGCACTCCTGCAAAAGGGGGAATAAATAATCAGTTTTTAATAACTGGATTTAGGAGCAGAATATTTTCATGTTTGGCGGTGCCAACTTTGGCATCGGGACTGACTCCTATCTCCTGAAGACTGAGTACCGGGATATAATCAGAGTTTGCCGAATCTTAAATCATCTCCTCAGAATTGATGCGATCGAGATTTGGTTTTTTATCTTTGTTAAATATGGCCCAACGAGAGAGGACGAACCATGGAAAATAAAAATATGTTGATGATTCCCGGCCCCACACCAGTGCCGGAAGCGGTATTATTGGCTATGGCTAAAGCACCTATAGGTCATCGGACGGGTGCTTTTAGCAAGGTAATCGCCGAATTAACCGAAAATCTTAAATGGTTGCATCAAACCAGTGGCGATGTCTTAATGTTAACCGCTTCGGGAACCGGTGTCATGGAAGCGGGAATTATTAATTTTCTCAGCCCCGGCGATCGAGTTTTGGTGGGGGATAATGGTAAATTTGGGGAACGTTGGGGGAAAGTCGCAAAAGCCTACGGCTTAAATGTGGATCTAGTTAAGGCAGAATGGGGTAAACCCCTAGATACAGAGGCATTCACCGCTAAACTGACCGAAGACAAGGAAAAAGCCATCAAAGCGGTAATTATCACCCATTCAGAAACTTCCACCGGGGTTCTCAATGACTTGGAAAGCATTAACAAAGCGGTAAAAGACCACGGGGAAGCTTTAATTATCGTCGATGCTGTCACCAGTTTAGGAGCTTATCATATTCCCATCGACGAATGGGGTTTAGATGTGGTCGGTTCTGGTTCCCAGAAAGGTTATATGATTCCTCCCGGTTTAGGTTTTGTTTCCGTAAGCAAAAAAGCTTGGAAAGCCTACGAAACCGCCAAACTGCCCCGTTTTTATCTAGATTTGGGCAAATACAAAAAAGCCACCGATGAGGATAGTTCCCCCTTTACCCCTCCAGTTAACCTGATGTACGGTTTACAAGCTTCTCTGCAAATGATGAGAAGGGAGGGATTAGCGGCAATTTTCGCCCGTCACCAACGCTTAACGCAGATGACGCGGGCAGGTATGCGCGCCCTGGATTTGCCCCTCTATGCGGCGGATTCCTGGGCTTCCACGGCGATTACTGCGGTGGCCCCCACTCTGGTGGATGCGGAAAAAATTCGCTCGACTCTCAATAAAAAGTTCGACATCGCTGTGGCTGGTGGTCAGGATCACCTCAAGGGTAAAATCTTCCGTATCGGTCATTTAGGTTTTGCTAGTGAGAGGGATATCCTCACGGTTATCGCTGCCATTGAAGCGACTTTAATCGAGTTAGGTGTCGAAGGTGTCACCCCCGGTGCCGGTGTGGCTGCGGCTGCCTCGGTGATGGTGCAGGGTTAATCTTGGTTTGGCTTTTCCCCTTCTCCCCAAAGAGGGGGATTTTTGCCGGAAGATATAGTTTATTATCTAATACCCGTGTGCAACTATATTTTTGGTCTTGATTTACAAGGCTTTCAATCCTTGGCTCTTCTAGGTTCTGTGTGAGCATGGTATAACAGTAACACAGAACAGGAGGTGGGTTATGTGGATAAATTTTGATCAACTCCTCGATTTACGGCTCTTCTGGTTTCTGTGTGGAAACTAGGTCTATACTGATAGAATATCCGCAAAATAGTCCTAAAAGTCTTTCCCAGTAAACATTTCACGATTCCATAAGCAAAAATTATCACACAAAGTCGAGAAGAGCCGATTTACCAAATGTAACAGTGGTCAATTATCAAAAAATTGCTCAGACAATTTTCCTAAAGCTCGCTCTTTTAAATGAAACAATTGAATGTCCGAATTGCCATCAAACCTTGGACAGAATCAATCAGACAGAGTATAATCTAGTCAGAGATTTGTCAATATTAGGCAATCGAGTATATTTAGAAGTACCACGCCGCCCCCCAACCCTAGGGTTGATTCATTTAAATTAAGTACAGCTGATTTTGAGTCAATAAATTTGACTGAAGATTCTCACGTTTATCTTTCTCTAATCAAAAGAGTTAGTCACAATAACTAATCTTTAATCCTCTGCCAATGTTTATTATGAATAAATTGATAAAGCTTGTTCCCAAGCCACTAAAAGCCTATCTCTCTTGAAATTTTCTGAGAGTACATCCTGTTAATTTAGATAATTTTTCTGCTTCTTACGTCGATAAAACTATCAGTTTTTCCCAACGTTCAGCTAACCACCTCTGTCCCTCTGTTATTGAGAGAAAACCCAAACCTCTGAAAAGATTCAATCCTATAGTTGTGAGAATTGACCAATTGCTGGCCGCTTGAAAATCACTTATCTCGCTTTTATCTTCCTCAAAAATTACATCTTTTACCCAATGTAACTGATTTTCTATTTTCCAATGTCCTCGAATAATTTTAGCAAATACTTGAGCGGATTCAGTTAGGCTACTGATATAGTAAGCCTGACTGACGGACACAAGTGGGTCAAAACCTGACAAGACAAGGGTTGCCAAAAAGAAAAATATCTGGGTAGATAGGGAAAAAGCAAGAATCCCTACAAGATGAAAACCGAGAACAGAATCTTCTCCCAAGTTTATTCCTATCTAGAACAAGGAAGCCGATTTGTGGATAAAAGACATTTAACCGTCCTCAGTTGGATGGTGACAGCCCTACTCAGTAGTCAAAGTCTCAATCAAGCCAGATGGGAACCCTTTGTACAAAGCAGAGCCGAACAAGCCAATAGTTATCAGAGACGGTGGAATCGCTTTTGCCAGAATGGAAGAGTAGCGGTGGAAAAGATATACATCCCCTTAATATTGAAAGCCATCGAGACTTGGAAGGAGAAGGGGGAAAGACTGTATCTAGCAATAGATACCACTCTGTTGTGGAATCAATACTGCTTTGTCTATCTAGCGGTGGTCTGCGGGGGGAGAGCCGTCCCCTTGATGTGGATGGGATTAGAACATGGTAGTGCCAGCCTAGCTTTTGAGAAATACGAACCCTTGTTGGACAGAGCCAAAGGCTATCTTCAGGGCTTTGAGAATGTCATGCTGTTAGCCGACCGAGGCTTTGCCAATCAGCAATTAATTCAATGGCTCAGGAAAAATACTTGGCATTGGTGTCTTCGCTTACCTTGCGATACCCTCATTTACGGTGTTCGCCGTCGGGGTTTTGGCTATGAGGTCAGAGAACTCTATCCTCCCAAACGGCAAGCCTGCTTTGATCGCAACGTTCAAGTCTGGCAGGAGGCTAGAATCACTGCTCATCTTGCTTTAGCCTCTGTTCCAGGGGTTAAGGATAATTGGGCAATTCTGAGCGATGAACCTCCTACCCTTGACACCTTCTGGCAGTATGGTCTTCGTTTTCCCATTGAACATCTCTTTCAAGGGCAGTAAATCGGGCGTTTTTGACTGGGAACATTCTCGTGTTCGCTCTGCTGCTTGTTTAGAACGTCTCTATCTCATTGTTGCCATTTCTATTCTCTTTGCTACTTTAACTGGCATGGCGGTTCAACAATCTGGCTCTCGCCGTCAGGTTGATGCTCATTTTCGGCGTGGTTTGAGTTATTTGAAAATTGGTTGACGTTGGCTGGCGGGAGTTGTTCATAAGGCGCGTCCCTTCTTGCGACTTGACCACTTATTTTCTGTTGACCCTTTTCCCTGTTTTGCTTCTCGCAAAGCTCGTCAGGATTATTATGGCAAAATTACCTTTTCTTTTATTCAGGAGTTTGAGGCTTTCACATAACAGTACTTGTCTTTGTATTGAAAAATGTGTCCGTCAGTCAGCTTCGCAGATTTTCAAACCCTTGTCTTTCATTGTTCCTCACTTTAAAAACTTCTATTTTTCTTGATATTTTTCGTCCATGACTATTATCTTGTTCAAGAAAGCAACTTTCTGGCTTTGAGGAATTACTCAGGTCTTGTATTCGCTTATAAAGATTTTTCTGATTTCCTTTAACGGTGATAAGTAGGTGGGTGGAATTAAATATAAAATGAACGTAGGTTGGGTTGAAGCATGAAACCCAACGCCCGCATGGGTTACGCTACCGCTAACCCATCCTACAAATAATTGTGCCTACCTACTTAACATAATCATTTTTACTCTTGGCTATTAAGCTGATTGTTTTTTTCTGACAGTGTAAAGCATCCCCAGTAAAAACTTTATTTTGGAGAGAGCAATCTTCAATTATAGCTTGACCTTCGTCGATTTCAGACCCTTTTTTGTTTTCGATTCTTTTTAGGTGTAATACCAAGCCACTTTCTTGACTAAACAATGAGACAAACATGATAAAATTTTGTTGTTCATTGTTGGGATTCTTTCGGGTGTTTTTGAGACTTTTTCCATCCATCCCTAGCCAATTTATATCATCTCTTTGTCCATATTCTTCTAAGGCCCATTCCTTAAACATTTTTAACAAACTCTGCCAGTCAACTCCCATCATTACCCTTCTAATTGTTGAAGAGGATGGGACTCTTTCTGGAATTATGTTAAATTCTTGACTGAGCCTGTGCCGATTATTTTTAGCCAACTCTCCTAGCTCTCTCTAACCTGAGTATCCTAGCATTGTTCCCAGTATTATTACTACTAATACTATCCATAAAGGGTGTCTTTTTCCTTGATCTTTCCGAAAGTCCTTGACTTGTTTCAGTTTTTCTATTAAGCTCAACATATATTTTAAAAGTTGCCGGTCACTTATCATTTTACCTGATAGTGATCGCTTTTACTTTTGGGGTTCTTCGTTACTTGGTATGGTTCGATAGGGGGGCATAAATCGACTAAATCCTTATCTGGCAAGAGACTCAATTTATTAGTTCGCTCTAGATAAAAAACAATTGACAAAAACCGCAGCAATGTCTTTCTATGTAAGGGTTTTATCCTTTATAACCCCCCTCCATTGCATAACACAAACCGAAGAACCAAAATATTATCCAACAAGGTTTTTAGATTTATTCAGCAAACCCTAAATAGTCAACAGCAAAAATCGGGCTAGAAATATCTTCTAACCCGATATTAAGTGGGTGGGTGGAGTTAAATATAAGATGAAAGTAGCGATTGTCTTCAAGGGGTGACAAGGCGACTAAAAGGCTTGCTGGATAAGGCGCATAGCCGTTAGACCCCTAGAAAAATCGGGGTGTTTTCCTGGCTTGAGGCGGATCAAAGAAAAGGCGAGTTCCGAGTACGCGTCCATCGACTCGATCCAGAAGCTCCCATAAGTACCTATCCAAAAATCGCTATGTCTTTCCGGACCGCGTTTCGCTTCTTTGGAGCGACAAATATAATCGCGAGTTCCCGATTTCTTGAGATTTTGACCACGGGTTGTATTCAAAGAGTAAGCGATAGCGATTAATAAAATTAAGGCGAGAAAGCGAGGCTCGCTCACTTTCGTTTTTTCAAGATTATATCCTCCCGTTTGACAATCTTTGAACATCGCTTCAATCCCGAATCGAGAGGGAGCATCTCACCTTTGCAATGAGCATAAATACTTAGTGGAAAAATAGGCTTTTCGAGGGTAATTCTTGTTTTAATTCTCCATGTACGCAGTCTTTAAAAGCCTCTATTTCGTTCCAAGACACGATTAAGAGTGGCTTTTAGGCTAAGTATAATTACTCATTGCGTAAATGAGATGCTCCCAATCGAGATTTATATAACTTGAGAGTTATCTCTAAAGATTCTAGGTTGGTCAATAAATACCAAGGCTCTTTAGACCCTTTAGTTCGATAACCTCTTTTCCCATAAGTTGCTAGGTTGAACCCCTCGATCTCATGGCTTTTCGTGTGGGTCACTCCCCGAAAGAAGTTTCGCTCGCCCCGGTTCGGTTCTAACTCGGAAAGGGCTTGATAGTTTTCTCCATCTTTCAATCGCGTGTAGGTACTTTTCTTTTGACGGAAGATAAAAGCTACACCTCTGTCGTCAAGCCACTTCCCTAATTGCGCTGACTGAAATTCACGGTCTCCCATTACGACGAGCGGATAGGGTTTCAACAACCCTAAGACTGGCTTGAGGAATTTTTTCGGTTCCCCGAGAGCGCTACTTCCTTTTTTATTCAGTAACACCCAATATACGGGCAAAGCTCTCCGACCACAAATCACACTGGCGACGAATAAATTTCTACCCTTCCAATCGGTTCTATCTATGACGACTAATAATCTTCCCGCGTGTTTCAGTTTTTTGAGCCTTCTTCTTGGCTCTCGATTTTTATTTTTTCCGCTAAATTCTAGCTTGACGATCTGTTTGATCAAAGGAAACCACAAGAGTTTCACGTTTAGTTGCGGGAGCTTAAGAAATCTCTGCAAATTCCGTCTTCTACTTTCAAAGGTTATCGGTTGCGGGAAAAGAGCGGCCAGTTTCTCTAGTTGGACTATCCGATGACTTTGTAAGAGCAGGATTAGGAGCTGTAAGGTCAAATAGCTCGCCTCGCTAAGGTTCGCCTGTAAACAAGCCTGATAGAATGAAGGTAACATTTTAAAATTTTGAGTGGTTGTCCTAACCACTCTATTTCTTTAGGGGGTCGTTTGGCTAGACCCCCCGCTCTATCTAGCTTGTAGCCCCTCTGTCACCCCTTGAAGGTTGGGTTGAAGCATGAAACCCAACGCCCGCATAGTTTACGCTACCGCTAACCCATCCTACCAATAATTGTGCCTCCCTACTTATCAGTTAGAAAGGGGATATAGGGATATAGGGGTTTAGGGAAATTTCAGCTAAATGCCCCACTTCTCGACTCCTATCTACTTACTCCTGATTTTGGGATTTTGCAATCACTAATTTACCGATACCCCAAGCGATGCCGAAAGTGGCAAGAGTTCCCAGAAAACCGGCGAGGGGAGTGGCGACACCTTCGGGAACACCTTTGAGGGCATAACCATCAAAAATTCGGGCGGAGGGTAATTGATTACCAAGGGCGTTAGGCTCTTCCTTTTGGCTAAATTGTAAGTCTTCCGCCACTCGATCGAGTCCGTCGGGATCGGGACTAGCAAAGGGAGAAAGAAAAACGGCGATAATTAGGGATAATACCAAGCCAATCAGAAAAAATTGGCTATTTCTGCGAATATTCATCGGCTAATCTTTATTGACGAGAAGCGTAGGCAGGGGAAACAGAAGTATTAACGGAATGGGGCGGATCGTAGAGGAGATCGGGACGAGTTCGCCAGATATAACCGACAGCGAAAACCGTAATCACCGCTTCCCCGATACCGATGAGGATATGCCAAGATAACATGGCAAAAAGGGCGACTAAAAGCGGTACAGTGCCAGATAAAGCCAATTGCAGGGCGCAAGCTAACGCCGCCACCACCACACTTGTCCAAGCAGCTACGGCAATAGCGATCGCCATACTGCGCCAACTATTAAAACCAAGGGCTTTCCTAATCCCTAGATAGAGATAATAACCGCCAAACGTCCCGATCAAACCCATATTGACGATATTCGCCCCTAAAACCGTTAAACCGCCATCTTGAAAAAATAAAGCTTGAACGATAAAAACCACCGCCATCACCAGAGAACCCGCCCAGGGACCGAGCAGAACCCCCGCCAGAGTCCCCCCTAACAAATGTCCGGAGGTTCCCCCCGGAATGGGAAAATTAATCATCTGGGCGGCAAAAATAAAGGCGGCACAAACTCCCATCAAAGGTACAGCCCGTTCAGCGTAGTGGCCGCGCACTTTTTTGAGAGAAAAGCCAATCAGGACAACGGCAATTATCCAAGTAAATAGACTCACCGGTGGACTCAAAAAGCCGTCGGGAATATGGAGGGCGAGATAAGGGGTAAGGAGATGGTGAAACAAACCCACTCCCAGAAAATTAACAGACATTAAAATTCAGTCTCCTTGGCAATTTGGGTTCAAGATTTGCAGAGAATTGCGTCGCTAGGACGGAAAAGTCCTCTCTTCTAGTAGATAACTAACCGCTTTATTCTACAATGCCCTCTCTGGGGATTTAAACCCTTTAGCTTCTTAAGAATTTCTGTTATTTGGCCAGCCGTCAGGGTTTGGCTATCAGCCAAAATCTCAATTATTCTCAAGCAGTCAAATTATTTAAATTATTATTAAATTTAGAGCTTTTTTTCGGTTTTTATGCTAGTCCTTAATCAGTGAGCAGTGAGCAGTGAGTAGTTAGAAGAGGCTGGTGACTACTAACCACTAACCACTATTGACTAACTAAGGTCATGAGTTTTAAGTAATATTATTCACCGATCACTGATTACTGATTGCTGATTACTGATAACTGAAAGGTCTCCCCACATCTTTTATACCTCTCACTTACTAGGATAAATAAAGATGAATCAGCTTAAAACTGTTGCTTTATTGGGTTTACTAGCCGGTTTACTTGTCGCTATTGGCTACGCGATCGGTGGTCAGGGCGGTGCTTTAATTGGTTTAGTAATCGCCGCCATTACTAATATCGGTTCTTGGTACTATTCTGATCGCATTGCTCTGGCCGCTTACCAAGCCCAACCAGTCAGCCGCCAACAAGCCCCCGAACTCTACCAAATGGTAGAAAACCTCTCTCGTCAAGCCAATATTCCCACGCCGCAACTCTATATCGTCCCCACCCCCGCCGCTAATGCTTTCGCCACCGGCAGAGATCCCGAACACGCCGCCGTCGCCGTTACCGAGGGGATTTTAAACCTGCTGCCCGCCGACGAATTAGAAGCAGTTATCGCCCACGAATTAACTCATGTGCGTAACCGGGATACCTTAACCCAAGCTGTTGCGGCCACCGTTGCCGGGGCGATTTCCTACCTCGCCAGAATGCTGAGTTATGGTTTCCTGTTTGCTGGCAATTCTCGCCATCGTCAAGGGGGCAATCCCATCGGTTTGCTACTTACCATCTTTCTCGCCCCCCTTGCCGCCACTGTGATTCAGATGGCTATCTCTCGTACCAGAGAATTCGAGGCCGATGCTGGTTCCGCTCGCTTGACCGAGAATCCCGAAGCTTTAGCCAGGGCTTTAACCCGTTTAGAATTGATCGGTCGTCAAATGCCCTTAAATGCCAATCCTGCCTTTGAACCCCTGTTAATTAGCAGTCCTTTTTCGGGGCAGTTTCTGGCTAATTTATTCGCTACTCACCCATCCACCGAGGCAAGAATCGAAAATTTGCGTCGCATTCAACAGGAATTATTAACCTGATCCCGTTCTTAATTTTTAGAGGTCATCTAATGATAAGCTATCAGAGAGAACCCCATCTTTTTTGCTTTTTCTAGCTTGGTATGAAACCGTGATCAACTCTGAAGAAAAAAGACCGACTTGGGACGAATACTTTTTAATGATCGCTAAATTAGCCGCCACCAGATCCACCTGTTTAGCTTTTCCCGTCGGTGCGGTAATTGTCAAAGATCGGCAGGTTTTAGCCACGGGTTACAATGGTTCTCCATCGGGAACGGTTCATTGTACTGCCCAGGGTTTTTGTTATCGCGGTTTGGGAACCTGTCGAGAATCCGGAGAAATTCCCTCTCGGGCAATTCATGCCGAAGCTAATGCGATCGCTCAAGCGGCCAAACACGGTATTTCTACTCAAGGAGCTAGTATTTACGTTACTTTAGAACCCTGTATTTCCTGTTTAAAACTAATTATTTCTTCGGGAATTAAAGAAGTTTTTTACGAAGCGGATTTTAATAGTGGGACAAAAGCAATGTTAAGGGATTCTTTTCTAGAAACGGGGATTATTAAATATAAAAAGATTTATTTATCAGCAGAAATGGCTAGTCATGCGGCCTTATTTTTATTAAATCCCATTTTGATCGATCTCAGGTAGTTATTATCAGGATGGTAATTACTAGGAAAAATCTCTATCTATACGGTAGATAAAGTTAGTTGAATTGGCATAAAATAGTGAAAATTTTTTTATGGGCGGGTTTCCAGAAAAGCTTCTATAGGCATGGCCAACCAATCCCCGTCTAATACTAAATCCGGTTATTAAAAACTGATTATCTATTCCTCCCCAACAAGGTTTTTAGACTTTTTTTCCCTCAAAAAGTGCCGACCATTGGAGGGATCGGGGGTAAAATTCCTGGACTTTTTCCCTGAAAATTAGGTAACTGACTACCTCAAAATCGGTAAAACCCCACACCCTGCCCCCACGAAAAACTTTGCAGTCCTACTATCCCTCGGCCATTAAGCGCAATAATTCGTCAGTGGATAGCTTGCCGCTGGCGTCGGTTCCCTCCAATAAACTATCGGCGAGATCGCGTTTATGGTGGTGCAGATCGACAATTTTTTCCTCGATCGTATCCTTGGCCACTAAGCGATAAATCGTCACCGGACGTTTTTGGCCGATGCGGTGAGCGCGATCGGAGGCCTGATCCTCCACTGCGGGATTCCACCAGGGATCAAGATGGATAACATAATCGGCTGCGGTGAGATTTAATCCTGTCCCCCCGGCTTTTAAACTAATTAAAAATACGTCCCCTTCCCCCGCTTGAAACGCTTTCACCTGTTTCTGCCGATCGCTGGCTGGGGTACTACCATCGAGGTATTGATATTTTATCTGTCTTTGATCGAGATAACTGCGGATAATCGCTAAATGATCGACAAATTGACTAAACACCAACGCTTTATGCTGATTATCCAATAAATCATCCAGAATTTCCCCGAAACGGGACAATTTCGAGCCGGCTAAATCCAAATCTGGAGCCACTAACTGCGGGTGACAGCAGGCCCGGCGTAATTTCATAATCTCTGCCAGTACCTGGAGATGTTTCGCTCCGGCGGTACTGTCACTCTCGCTTAATTTCTCCAAAGCACGCCGCCGTAAGGCCTCGTAAAACGCCTTCTCCTCGACGCTTAACTCGATCGGGACTAAAATCTCGGTACGGGGCGGTAATTCCGCCAGAACTTGGTTTTTAGTGCGCCGGAGAAGGAAAGGCCGCACCAGTTTTTTTAACTGTTCGCGAGCGGTTTTATCGCCGTATTTTTCGATCGGGGTGGCGAAACGGCGATCAAAACTTTCCAAGGATCCCAACAATCCGGGGTTGATAAAACGGAAAAGATTCCATAATTCCCCTAAATGATTCTCGATCGGTGTTCCCGTGGTGATTAGTTTAAAATCCCCCCGCAGATTCATCGCTGCTTTCGATCGCTTGGTGGAGAAATTCTTAATCGCTTGGGCCTCATCGAGAACGATTGTTCGCCATTCCACCCCGGCCAACATGGTAGCCACTTCTTCCTGCTGTAATAACCCATAGCTACAGACCAACAGATCAAAAGGTTGCAGTCGATCGAGTAGTGCTTGCCGATCGCCTGTACCCAATTGGATGATATTTAAGGTAGGTGCGAACCTTTCCGCCTCACTGATCCAGTTCAAACATACTGAAGTAGGGGCGATCGCTAAAGTCGGTCCCTCCGAGGCGCGGGTTAGGATCACTGCTAGGGCCTGTAAAGTTTTCCCTAATCCCATATCATCGGCCAAACAGGCCCCGGCCCCCCACTGGGCCAGCCTAGCTAACCAGCGAAAGCCTTCCAGTTGATAGTCGCGCAATTCTGCCTGTAGAGTTGAGGGGACTTCTGGGGTAAAATCCTGACTCTCCTGAAAGCGTTGTAAATTATCGCGCCAACGT
Source organism: Microcystis panniformis FACHB-1757 (assembly GCF_001264245.1). Taxonomy (NCBI): domain Bacteria; kingdom Bacillati; phylum Cyanobacteriota; class Cyanophyceae; order Chroococcales; family Microcystaceae; genus Microcystis; species Microcystis panniformis. The sequence goes on along the minus strand of NZ_CP011339.1, from coordinate 2,121,180 downwards.
TTATCGGCCTTGAGTTGTCCCACTTCCTCGCTGAGTTCCGAGAGAATCGGGGCAGCGAAGGGATGAAACCGCAAACCGTCGCCGGACTTTTCCGAGAAAGCGCGCATTTCCTGTAACCGTTCCCGAAATGCCTCGGTTAGGGCGAGAAATTGACCATCTCCGAGGGGAATAAACCGCCCCGGCGATCCCTCTAGCAATTTCATCAACTCCTGCATACTCAGCACCGATTTCTCCTCTAGGTGCAGTTCCCCACTGACCGCAAACCAATCCCGTTGACTGTGGATATTTAGGTGTAGGTCCTGTAATCGAAGCTGACGCGTCACCCGCCATTTTTCCCCTTCCGGCCATTCCACAAGGACGCTATCGCTTAATTCCCGCAATTCCAGCAGTAGATCTAGACAATCCTCTGGATTTTCTAGCCGCCATTCCCCATTTTCTTCCTCGAAACTGATCAGGATCGGACAAGAATCGATCGCTGTTTGGGCCAGTTTTTTCTCTAGGGCCAGATCCCTAGTGGTTTGCAGCCGTTCCCCCTCGATCTCGGCGATTACTGTTTCTCCCCCTTTTCCAGGCTGGAAGTAGGGACCGGCTGCCCCAAAAGGACGGCTGAGAACCGCCACTTTTAAACCCTCTCCGGCCGGTAAGAGATGAATCCGGGGTTGACTATCGGCTGCCACTGACCGGGCTGCTTTTCCTCCCCCGATATCGGAATGTACTGTCACTATCCCGGACAGGGAATTGATCGCAGCCAGGACTTTTTCCCGGCCCTTGTCGGGGACTTCTAGGCGGTTGCTTTTGCCGATAATGTCGGCGATGCTTCGGTGTTCCGGCTTGACTTCGATTACCTTAACGCGAGTGGGGGTTTCTTTCCAAATCAGCACTTCTTGGCGATCGCTGAGATCGGGCAGTAAAGACAGGATTAATTTACCCGATTTTCCCTTTCTTACTCGCAATTCCGGTTCCCCAGCGACGATTTCTACCCGCGTTCCGGGGGAATCTTCCCAGAACACCAGGGGATGACCGATCAGTTCGATAATGGCCCGGCGCTCAAAGTGATACTCGTTCTGGCCATAGTAACTGGATTCCACGAAGATATGGGCGCAAATTTTCAGGTCTTGCGGGGTTAAATAGTCAATTTCTCCAGTTTTTCGCAGACGTTTAAGGGAGACGGGACGGCCGCGACTCCAATTACCCCGCGCGTCGAGTTTCTGTTCTTTTGGTTGCAGGAAATAATCCTCGGAATGGATAGTGAGAAACCAAGCAAGGCGGACGACGGGGTTAGATTTACCCGGGGTTGGTGTTGGCGCGCACAGATTAGTCAAGGCATTCAGGCACAGTTGCCAAGCTTCTTGGGGTTCGATCGCATCTACCAGGGGGGAAGGGAGATGCCATTTTATAACCACCTCCGCTTCCGGCGCTCGATCGAGTCGGGACAGTAGGGCCCCGGTTTCTAGGGCTAACCAATGGTAGCCGGCCGCCTTGGCATCTTTGTAGAGGGGCAAGAGTAGGCGGGGCAGATGTTTTTTAGCGATGTCGCTGCTCATCCAGTAGAGACAGATACTACAGATAAGAGTCTCTAGACCCTGGCCCATTTGGTAGGGATTGATCGTCGCGTCGATGATTGCGTCTTTGGCCTGCATATCTCCCTGACGGGCAGCGATGATTTTTTCCAGACGGGCATAGATAGGACTGAAAGGATGATCGTTTTGACGCGTCACCCAACTGGTATAGCTGGCGGCCTCGGCGAGACGTTCGGGGTTCCTTCTTTGAGGAGGGCGAAAATAAAGGAGAAGCCGCTAATCGAAGAAAAATAGATTTTTTGTTTTCCTTTGGCTTTTTTTAGGGCTTTAAGGGCGAGGGTATATTCTTGGATCGCTTTGCTGTTTTCCCCGCCCAGAAAGGCAATCCAACCCCGTATCGCCCCGATTGCTGCTGCTTGGCTTTCCGGGAAGGGGCGATCGAGATACCGACGCACTTTATCGCTTTGTCCTCGGATGATTGCCTGTTCGAGCCACAAATGGGCTTCGGAAACACTGGTCTGGTCTTGACAGAGTTCTTCTAGGAGGGAAAAAGCCCCATCGGCGCGAGTTATTTTTTCAAAAGCCTTGACAAGAATGCTATTTAGTGCTATGGCTTGAAATTTGGTCGGTTGCGTCCGTAACCAATCCCCATCGAAGGGGTTATCGTAGATGAGGATAAGAAGGTCTTCTAGGCTGGTTTTTGGGGAAGAATAGCTGGTTTTCTGATAATCGGCGATTTGTTGTTCGACCGAGTCGAAATCCTGACGATAGATGGCCAGACGGATTTCTCGGATTAATTGCTCTTTTCCCTGAAAAACTAGGCTTTCATCCCAACGAGTTCGGGGCTGCGGCAGTTTTGCCTTGATAATCTCGGCAAAACGCTTGAATTCTCCCTTGCTAATGCTATCACGGCTGGCAATCTCGACGAGGAGGGGATGACAGCGCGGCCCGTAGCCTTTGTCCTGGGTGATCACTTCCGCTTCTAGGAGGAGATCTAAATGGGATTTCAGGGTTTGGCCGTTAAATCGCCGGTTGTTCTCGTCGCGGTAATGAGCTTGATTTAAACAGTCTAGAAAAGTGCTGCGGGCGATCGGTTCATAGATTAGGGAAAAAAAACGGACGATCACCTGATCTAGTGTCGATAATTTTTGGTAGCGTTCGATGAGTTGGCGGCGGATTTGCTCTATATCTTGCATATTCGGTTATATTCGCGGATAATCCTAATCTTTTTGCGGGGATATGACTGCAATTTATGGACGGGTTTCCAAAAAAGGTTCGATATCGATCGGGAACCAGTCCCCGTCTAATACCTGTTGGAGAGTGAATATAGACTCTAGGGGAATCGCATTTTTATCGACTATCCGCGCGTTAATCAGGGATTTTCTGGCATCAGAGTAGGCTGTCTCGAAAGTGTCCCGCAGATGATTGGCGAGAGTCGGACTATCTACCTTTCTTTCCAATTGAACCCTAAAATTGGCGATTTCTTCGAGCCAATGACGGGCATTCCGTTCTTTTTCCGATTCCCAATAGGATAGTTTCAGGAGATGGATTAATAATTGAGTTAACAAACTCTCTACAGCCCGTCTGTCGCTTTTTCCCATACACTCCACCTCTTCGATCAGGTTTTCCCAGTCCACCCGGTCAAACTCTTTTCGCTTTAACAGTTCGGCGGTTTTTTCCGTCCAGAGAACAAAATCTTCTTCGTAGAGAGCGGTCATCATAGATTTCTCATCCCGACCGGGAGCGCGGGGTAATGGCTCGATTATAACGCTCGATCGCTATCCTCGATCAGCTTCTAGTCTGGGGAATTTTTGCCAAGTTAGAGATTTATTCACTGGCACAAGTTGTTCTTTTTGTCAAAAAAACTTTTTCTTTTTAACAAAAGTACACAAACATTTTGATCAACCTTATTGGCGATGTTATTTTGGGACTAGAGGGGAAAGATAACGTCGCTGCTAGAATTTAATTTTCAGACAAATAACCTCGGAGCAGAAATTATGACCTTTACACCAGCTATTGATCCAGATATTGAATACCCCGACAGTGACGGTAAACCCATGGCCGATAATACCGAACAATACGAATGGATCGTTAAAATCAAAGAAAATCTTGAGATTCTTTTTGCCACTTCTCCTAACGTTTTTATTGCCGGGGATCTGCTCTGGTATCCCGTCCAAGATAAGAAAATTACCGGACCGGTTGCTCCCGATGTTATGGTAGTATTTGGTCGTCCGAAAGGAAGAAGGGGTTCCTATAAACAATGGCAAGAAGATAATATCGCTCCTCAAGTGGTCTTTGAAATTCTTTCACCTTCTAATAGCTTAGAAGAAATGGAGCGAAAACTCCTGTTTTATCAACGTTATGGAGTGGAAGAATACTATCTTTATGATCCCGATTCTCATAATTTTCAAGGATGGTTAAGACAGGAAGGACTATTAAGTTCTATACCTGAGATTAAGGGATGGGTTAGTCCTCGGTTAAATATCCGATTTGATTTGAGAGAAGATGGGTTAGAAATTTATAGTTTAGATGGTCAAAAATTTTTAAGTTCTATCGAGTTATCTCAAAAAGCTGAACGTTTAGCCGAATATATCCGTTCTCTAGGAATTAATCCCGATACTTTATGAATATTTCAAGGAGCAGAAATTATGACCTTTACACCAGCTATTGATCCAGATATTGAATACCCCGACAGTGACGGTAAACCCATGGCCGATAATACCGAACAATACGAATGGATCGTTAAAATCAAAGAAAATCTTGAGATTCTTTTTGCCACTTCTCCTAACGTTTTTATTGCCGGGGATCTGCTCTGGTATCCCGTCCAAGATAAGAAAATTACCGGACCGGTTGCTCCCGATGTTATGGTAGTATTTGGTCGTCCGAAAGGAAGAAGGGGTTCCTATAAACAATGGCAAGAAGATAATATCGCTCCTCAAGTGGTCTTTGAAATTCTTTCACCTTCTAATAGCTTAGAAGAAATGGAGCGAAAACTACTCTTTTATCAACGTTATGGAGTGGAAGAATACTATCTTTATGATCCCGATTCTCATAATTTTCAAGGATGGTTAAGACAGGAAGGACTATTAAGTTCTATACCTGAGATTAAGGGATGGGTTAGTCCTCGGTTAAATATCCGATTTGATTTGAGAGAAGATGGGTTAGAAATTTATAGTTTAGATGGTCAGAAATTTTTAAGTTCTATCGAGTTATCTCAAAAAGCTGAACAAGCAAGGTTACAATTGGAACAAGAGCGTCTTAAAGCTGAACAAGCAAGGTTACAATTAGAACAAGAGCGTCTTAAAGCTGAACAAGCAAGGTTACAATTAGAACAAGAGCGTCTTAAAGCTGAACGTTTAGCTGAATATATCCGTTCTCTAGGAATTAATCCCGATACTTTATGAATATTTCAAGGAGCAGAAATTATGACCTTTACACCAGCTATTGATCCAGATATTGAATACCCCGACAGTGACGGTAAACCCATGGCCGATAATACCGAACAATACGAATGGATCGTTAAAATTAAAGAAAATCTTGAGATTCTTTTTGCTAATTCTCCTCAGGTTTTTATTGCCGGGGATCTGCTCTGGTATCCCGTCCAAGATAAGAAAATTACTGGACCAGTTGCTCCCGATGTTATGGTAGTATTTGGTCGTCCGAAAGGAAGACGGGGTTCCTATAAACAATGGCAAGAAGATAATATCGCTCCTCAAGTGGTTTTTGAAATTCTCTCCCCTTCTAATAGCTTAGAAGAAATGGAACGAAAACTACTGTTTTATCAACGTTATGGAGTGGAAGAATACTATCTTTATGATCCCGATTCTCATAATTTTCAAGGATGGTTGAGACAGGAAGGACTATTAAGTTCTATACCTGAGATTAAGGGATGGGTTAGTCCTCGGTTAAATATCCGATTTGATTTGAGAGAAGATGGGTTAGAAATTTATGGTTTAGATGGTCAGAAATTTTTAACTTCTCTTGAGTTATCTCAAAGGTTAGAACAAGAGCGTCTTAAAGCTGAACGTTTAGCTGAATATATCCGTTCTCTAGGAATTGATCCCGATACCTTATGAATATTTAAAGGAGCAGAAATTATGACCTTTACACCAGCTATTGATCCAGATATTGAATACCCCGACAGTGACGGTAAACCCATGGCCGATAATACCGAACAATACGAATGGATCGTTAAAATTAAAGAAAATCTTGAGATTCTTTTTGCTAATTCTCCTCAGGTTTTTATTGCCGGGGATCTGCTCTGGTATCCCGTCCAAGATAAGAAAATTACCGGACCGGTTGCTCCCGATGTTATGGTAGTATTTGGTCGTCCGAAAGGAAGAAGGGGTTCCTATAAACAATGGCAAGAAGATAATATCGCTCCTCAAGTGGTTTTTGAAATTCTCTCCCCTTCTAATAGCTTAGAAGAAATGGAGCGAAAACTCCTGTTTTATCAACGTTATGGAGTGGAAGAATACTATCTTTATGATCCCGATTCTCATAATTTTCAAGGATGGTTGAGACAGGAAGGACTATTAAGTTCTATACCTGAGATTAAGGGATGGGTTAGTCCTCGGTTAAGTATCCGATTTGATTTGACAGAAAAGGGGTTAGAAATTTATGGTTTAGATGGTCAGAAATTTTTAAGTTCTATCGAGTTATCTCAAAGGTTAGAACAAGAGCGTCTTAAAGCTGAAGAAGCAAGTTTACAATTAGAACAGGAGCGTCTTAAAGCTGAACGTTTAGCTGAATATATCCGTTCTCTGGGAATTGATCCCGATACTTTATAATGATATAATTTATCGGTTGTGACGAATACTAATTAACTGGTAAACTGCCGAAATTATTGTCATTGAACCTAGTCTAGGGCTATACTCAATTATGTAATCACTAAAAAAGCAAATCTATGAAAGCTTGGGCAAAATCTTTAGAAAAACCAGCAGTGGAATTTTCTGAAACCCAATTAACCCTATTATCGGGGAAAATTCCCGATGGATTGCGGGGTAGTCTCTATCGCAATGGTCCGGGGAGATTAGAAAGAGGTAAGCAAAAAGTTGGTCATTGGTTTGACGGAGATGGGGCAGTTTTAGCTGTACATTTTCATGATAAGGGAGCCAGTGCCACCTATCGTTATGTTCAGACTGCCGGTTATCAGCAAGAAAGTGCCGCTAATCAATATTTATTTCCTAATTATGGCATGAATGCCCCCGGCTTCTTTTGGAATAATTGGGGAAAAGAGGTAAAAAATGCCGCTAATACCTCGGTGTTAGCTTTACCCGATAAATTATTAGCTCTCTGGGAAGGGGGTTTTCCCCATAAATTAGATTTACAATCTTTAGAAACCCTAGGTTTAGATAATTTATCTAGCTTACAAGCAAAGGAAACTTTTTCCGCTCATCCTAAGCTAGATTTGTCCAGAGGAGAGATTTTTAATTTCGGGGTGACAATCAGTGCCAAAGTTAGTTTAAATCTCTATAAGTCTGACTCCACTGGTGAAATTATCCAGAAAAATACTTTTGAGTTAGATAGATTGTCTCTGCTGCATGACTTTGTTTTAGCAGGACAGTATCTCGTCTTTTTCGTTCCACCGATAAAAGCGGATAAATTATCGATACTGTTGGGATTTAAAACTTTTAGTGATGCTATGCAGTGGCAGCCAGAATTAGGAACAAGAATACTAATTTTTGATCGAGATTCTCTGCAATTAGTCAGTGAAAGTGTTACAGATTCATGGTTTCAATGGCACTTCGCTAATGGTTGTGTGAGTGACCAAGGCAATCTTGAAATTGTTTTTGTCCGTTATGATGACTTTAAAACTAATCAATTTTTAAAAGAAGTTCCCACGGGTGAAACCGAAACCTTAGCCATCGGAAAATTAGCAAGTATCACTATTAATCCCCTATCAGCAAAAGTGATTAATCAGGAAATTCTCTCGGATTTAAGCTGTGATTTTCCCGTGGTTTCCCCGCAGCTGGTGGGACAAAAATGGCAAAATACTTTTTTAGCTGTCCATCGTCCCGATAGCGATATTCGTCGGGAAATTATCGGACTTCCCGCTTGTTATAATCACTCCACAGGTAAGTTAACTATTGCTTATCTAGAAAATAACTGTTATGGAAGTGAACCGATTTTTGTCTCCGATGGTTTATCTCCAGAAACGGGATGGTTAATCGTCGTGGTTTACGACGGCAATAATCACAGCAGCCAAGTGAGAATCTATGATAGTCAGCAGCTAGAAAAAGAACCCCTTTGCTGTCTGCAATTACCCAGTGTTATCCCTCCGGGGTTTCACGGTACTTGGCAAGAAAAATCAGAAAAAGGTGCAGAAGCAATCTCAACTTAGAAAAGGGGTTTCTATTTAGAAAACGGGTTTCTTCGAGAAACCCGTTTTCTGGACTTGTGAGAGAGAAGCTTTATTCGACTTCTCTACGGTTGAAGATTTAATCAATTGGTTAAATACTTTAACTGCTTAGTTCTTATGTTAGCGATCGCCTTTTGTCCATCACCCACTAAAATTGTCATAATGAACCCAACAACCGCCAATTATGATGAACCCTGGAAAGAAGCATTAACCGAGTATTTTGAAGCGTTTTTATACTTCTTTTTTCCTGAAGTTCACCAATTGATTGATTGGACAAAAATTCCTGAATCCCTAGAAAAAGAACTCAAACGGATTACCGCTTCAGCAAGGACAAAAAAACGTTTCGCTGACAAACTCTATTCAGTTATCAGTTATCAGTTATCAGTTATCAGTGACTAATTGGAAACAAGTAGCAATCCCTTTGCTATAATCGCCATGGCACACCTGAAAACAAAAGCGACTACTGGGAAGCTGCCAGAACGGGAACAGTGGAAGTGGAGGTTAATCAGGGGATTATATGAAAAGGAGTTCGAGAGGGAACAGATAATTAAACTGTTTGAAATCATCGACAATATGATGACTTTATCCCCTGAATTACAGTCAAGTTTAGAGAGTAAAATCAAACAATTTGAGGAGGAAAGAACCATGCCTTTAATGAGTAATATGGAGTTACGAGGAATCGAACGCGGTAAGGAAATTGGTAAGGAAATTGGCGCGTTAGAAAATGCTCGTGATTTTGTCAAAACAGTTTTGCAAGCTCGCTTAGGTGAAGTTACTTTAGATGTGGAACAATACCTGAATAAAGTTTCGGTACTATCTACATTACAAGAGATTGTTAAATTAGCAGCTACCGCTAATTCTCTCGCAGAATTTAAGCAGTCTTTCGCAAGAATCCAATCCTAGAACTTCTTTAGAAAACGGGTTTCTGCAAACGCCTATTTAGAAACCCGTTTTCTTGTATAAATGTTAATTTTTGTCATAGCACCCTTGAAAGATTGGCGATTTTTTGCATAATACCATTTTTCTAAAGTAATGGCAGAGATGGTTAATTGCCCTCACCCCCAATCCCTATCTCAGAAAGGGAGAGGGGCAAGGGGATGAGGGACACGAATAAAGAAAAATGGTATAAAATAGCACCAGTCGTCTTTTGCGTTCAATGTCATGACTTCTACCCTGTTGCCGAGCCTTCCTGCTGTTTACGATATTTTGTTCGATTTCGCTCAATCTGATGGTTTTTGGGCAAATTTAGAAACTGCTTTTGGCACAAGTTATGATGTGGTTAAAGCGACGCAATTACGACAGCAGTGGCAAAGTCGAGATTTTAGTCAACTTCCCCCTATTACAGTTAAAAACCTTGGCAATTCAGGGATTTTCGGCGCATATTCCAGCAGTACCAATAAGATTTATATTTCTCAAACCCTGATTGATTCGGGGGACGCTACCACCCTCAGCGCGGTGTTATTAGAAGAAATTGGGCATTTTATCGACGCGCAAATCAACAGCAGCGACACGCCGGGGGATGAGGGGCAGTTATTTTCGGCGCTGGTGCGGGGGGAAGTGCTGACAGGGGAGCAAATCGCGGCGATTCAAGGAGAAAATGACGCGGCGACTATTACCGTTGATGGGCAAGCGATTAGTGTGGAAATGGCATTTAGTACCCCTACTAACTTTTCCGTGGGTATTTTTCCCCGTTCCGTGACAGTAGGGGACTTCAACGGCGACGGCAAATCCGATTTGGCTACGGCGAACGCTTTCAGCAACAACGTCTCGGTGCTATTAGGAACCGGCACGGGCAGTTTCGGCACCGCCACTAACTTTTCCGTGGGGACTGCTCCCTATTCCGTGACAGTAGGGGACTTCAACGGCGACGGCAAATCCGATTTGGCAACAGCGAACTTGTACGGCAACAACGTCTCGGTGCTATTAGGAACCGGCACGGGCAGTTTTGGACCCGCCACTGACTTTTCCGTGGGGAGTCGTCCCTTTTCCGTGACGGTAGGGGACTTCAACGGCGACGGCAAATCCGATTTGGCTGTGGCGAACTATTTCAGCAGCAACGTCTCAGTGTTATTAGGAACCGGCACGGGCAGTTTCGGTACTGCTACTAACTTTACCGTGGGGAATGGTCCCGCTTCCGTGACGGTAGGAGACTTCAACGGCGACGGCAAATCCGATTTGGCTGTGGCGAACTATTTCAGCAGCACCGTCTCAGTGCTATTAGGAACCGGTACAGGCAGTTTTGGCACCGCCACTGACTTTTCCGTGGGGAGTCGTCCCTTTTCCGTGACGGTAGGAGACTTCAACGGTGACGGCAAATCCGATTTGGCAACAGCGAACTTGCACGGCAACAACGTATCGGTGCTATTAGGAACCGGCACAGGCAGTTTTGGCACCGCCACCAACTTTTCCGTGGGGAATGGTCCCTTGTCCATGACAGTAGGGGACTTCAACAGCGACGGCAAATCCGATTTGGCTGTAGCGAACTTGTCCAGCAACAACGTATCGGTGCTATTAGGAACCGGCACGGGCAGTTTTGGACCCGCCACTAACTTTACTGTGGGGAGTAGTCCCCGTTCCGTGACGGTGGGAGACTTCAACGGCGACGGCAAATCTGACTTGACAACGGCGAACTTTAACAGCAACAACGTCTCAGTCATCCTCAATACCACCCCGAAAATTACCATCGCCCCCGGCACCAACCCCGTAGAAGGGGGAACCGTCGGCAACTTTATCATCACCCTAGACACCCCCGCGCCCACGGGTGGGATAGTGGTCAACTTCAACACCACTGGCAGTACCGCCACCATTCTCGCCGACTATTCCCTCACTGCTGGCACAAATATCACCGCAGTAACCGCCAACACCTTCACCATCGCTGCTGGAGCCACCACCGCTACCCTCAACGTGGTCGCCGTATCCGATGCAGTAAATGACCCCAACGAAACCGTCAAAGTCAACCTGACATCGGGGGGAGACTACATCCTTGGTGCCAACTCTAGCGCCAGCTTTAATCCTGCTACTAACTTTTCCGTGGGGAATCGTCCCCGTTCCGTGACGGTAGGGGACTTCAACGGCGACGGCAAATCCGATTTGGCTGTGGCGAACACTGGTAGCAGCACCGTCTCGGTGCTATTGGGAACCGGTACGGGCAGTTTCGGCACCGCCACTAACTTTACCGTGGGGATTAGTCCCTGGTCCGTGACGGTAGGGGACTTCAACGGCGACGGCAAATCCGATTTGGCTGTGGCGAACACTGGTAGCAGCACCGTCTCGGTGCTATTGGGAACCGGTACGGGCAGTTTCGGCACCGCCACTAACTTTACCGTGGGGATTAGTCCCTGGTCCGTGACGGTAGGGGACTTCAACGGCGACGGCAAATCCGACTTGGCAACAGCGAACATTTTGGACAACAACGTCTCAGTGCTATTAGGAACTGGCACGGGCAGTTTTGGACCCGCCACTAACTTTTCTGTGGGGATTAATCCCCTTTCCGTGACAGTAGGGGACTTCAACGGCGACGGCAAATCCGATTTGGCTACGGCGAACATTTTGGACAACAACGTCTCAGTGCTATTAGGAACCGGCACGGGCAGTTTTGGCACGCCCACTAACTTTTCTGTGGGGAGTGGTCTCTTTTCCGTGACGGTAGGGGACTTCAACGGCGACGGCAAATCCGATTTGGCTACGGCGAACGCTAACGGCAACAACGTATCGGTGCTATTAGGAACCGGCACGGGCAGTTTTGGACCCGCTACCAACTTTTCCGTGGGGAGTGAACCCGTGTCCGTGGCAGTAGGAGACTTCAACGGCGACGGCAAATCCGATTTGGCTGTGGCGAACACTGGTAGCAGCACCGTCTCGGTGCTATTGGGAACCGGTACGGGCAGTTTCGGCACCGCCACTAACTTTACCGTGGGGATTAGTCCCTGGTCCGTGACGGTAGGGGACTTCAACGGCGACGGCAAATCCGACTTGGCAACAGCGAACCGATACGGCAACAACATCTCAGTCCTCCTCAATGCCGACCCCACCGCCACCGTCACCATTACCGATGTTTCTCAACCCGCAATTTCTCTTACTATCAACGATGTTACCCTTACCGAAGGCAATAGCGGCACCACTAACGCGGTCTTTACCGTGAGCCTTTCTAGTGCTGCTAGTACCGTTGTGAGCGTCAATTATGCCACCGCTAACGGTACAGCCACCGCCGGAACCGATTACACTGCTATTCCTCCCACCACCTTAACCTTCAATCCGGGAGAAACTTCTAAAACGATTACAGTTGCAGTTAATGGCGATAACCAAGTTGAACTCAATGAGACATTTTTCCTCAATCTCAGCAATTTACAAGCCAATGGCAGTAATGTCATCTTAGCTGATAATCAAGGTCAAGGTACGATTACCAATGATGACAGCGCATCGATTGCGATTAGTGATGTCACAATTACCGAAGGAAATAGCGGGACGACTAATGCAGTATTTACTGTCACTCTTTCTAATGCAGTTGATACAGCAGTAACGGTTAATTACGCCACAGCCGATGGAACCGCTACCACAGCGGATAACGATTATACGGCGATTGCTACTACTCCCTTAATCTTCAATGCTGGTGAGACTTCTAAGACGATTACTGTTGCTGTTAATGGCGATAACCAAGTTGAAAGTAACGAGACTTTCTTCGTTAATCTGAGTAATTTACAAACCAATGGTCGTAACGTCACCTTAGCCGATAATCAGGGACAGGGAACAATTCTCAATGACGATACCAGTGTGACTCTTGCGGTTGCTCCTAGTAGTGTTACTGAAGACGGGACAAGTAATCTCATCTACATCTTCACTCGTACCGGAGTAACAAGTAATGCTTTAACGGTTAACTATAGTATTGGTGGGACAGCAACCAACGGAACCGATTACACTTTGCTTCCTACCAGTGTCACCTTCGAGGCTAATTTTACAACTGCGACTGTAACAGTTGACCCGACTGCTGATACTACTGTTGAAGCGGATGAAACCGTCGCTTTAACCCTCACTGCGGGGACTGATTATACGATAGGTACGACTACTCCAGTTACGGGGACAATTACGAATGATGATCTCATACTTCCTAGTATTACTCTTGCGATTTCTCCTAGTAGTGTTACTGAAGACGGGACAAGTAATCTCATCTATATCTTCATTCGTACAGGAGATACAACTAATCCCTTAACGGTTAACTATAGTATTGGTGGGACAGCAACCAACGGAACCGATTACACTTTGCTTCCTACAACCGTTATCTTCGAGGCTAATTCTGCGATTGCTACCGTAACCGTTGATTCCACTGCTGACACAATAGTAGAAAGTGATGAAACTGTCATTTTAACCCTCGCTGCGGGGACAGGTTATACAGTAGGTACTCCTAACGCAGCCACGGGGACAATTACCAATGATGATACCAGTGTCACCTCGCAACTCTCCATCAACGACATCACCGTAGTGGAAGGTAAAGATAATAATGCCATCCTCACCGTCACGGTTGATAATCCCAATCCGCAACAAATTACCGTCAATTATACTACTGCACCCATTAACGCTACCGCCAATGTAGATTACACTAGCCAGACAGGAACCCTCACCATTGCACCTAATACTTCCACCGCTACTATTAGCATTCCCCTCCTCAATGATAACCTCAATGAACCTGATGAAGTCTTCACCGTCACCCTCTCCAATCCGGTTAATGCTACCGTTAATCCCGACGAAGCAATTGGACAGGTAATTATTACTGACACCCTACAAAGCGCAATTACTCGCACCTTACCCAACAATGTGGAAAATCTCAGACTAATTGGCACTAATAATATTAATGGTACAGGTAACGCTGGTAACAATAAAATCACTGGAAATAGTGGCAATAATCAAATCAATGGACGTGCGGGAATCGATACCTTAACCGGTGGTTTAGGTGCAGATACTTTCATCTTCCAATTTGGCCAATCTACCATATCAACAAGCGATCGTATCACAGATTTTGCCATCAATAGTGATAAAATTGACTTATTAACTCAAGGTGGAACTGCCACGAGTGCGCCTAGTAGTTTCAGTCGTGCTGCTAATAGCACTGTCACCACTTTACAGAATTTAGTCAATCAGGTATTTACTGATGCCAATGGAGCGACTACAGGTAATCAAGGATTAGGGGTTAATAGTGCCGCCTTAGTGCAGGTAACAACCGGTGCGATCGCTGGAACTTACCTCGTTATTAATGATAGCACAGATGGCTTCCAATCCAGCAATGATTTATTAATAAATATCACCGGATTTACTGGCACTTTACCAGCTTTAGGGAGCATTCCAGTGAGTAATTTCTTTATCTAAGTGTCTAAGGTGTAGGGTGCGTTAGTCGGCTATCAATTCCGTCAAAAAACCAAAATTAACAAGCCGCCGTAACGCACCACCTCTATCATTAAATCGGTGTGTTACGCTATCGCGCTTCACACCCTACTGGCTCCACAATTGCTTGCTCTACTTGATTGAGGTAATCAGATAAAAGTTTCAGCAGCATGATTTAATATTTGTTCTAATTCTTGACGCAAAGCAAGGTAATGACGATAATCGTTTGCCCATTCTATAAATATTATATCATCTGATAATGTTCCCTGATTGTATTGGTTATAAAAATCTTCGGAATCCATTTTATGTTGGTTCTCATAAACGCTAAGTCGCTTGGCAACAGCAATCAAAGCATCTAAAGATGATGTATATTGAATGGTCTGTTTACGCATTTTTCTTTTACTCCAAAATAGGGTTTGCTGAATAAATTTGAAATGTAGGCAAAGTAAAGGTTTTGGGGCTTTACGAGCGAAACAGGTGCAAGATTTTGAGAGAATCGTCGTTCAAAACCTTGCGTCTTCATCGGCCCGCGTCCTGTAGGGGCGAAGCATTCGGACAATAACCTATCGGTGAAAAGGTAGATTTTCTATCCGAATGCTTCGCCCGTACTTATTCAGCAAACCCAAAATAATGATATTTTGATTATAAACGATCGCGCTCAAACAAAAACATAAATCGTAGTGGACTGACACACCTAATTTAGGTGTAGGGTGCGTTAGTCGGCTATCAATTCCGTCAAAAAACCAAAATTAACAAGCCGCCGTAACGCACCACCTCTATTATTAAATTGGTGCGTTATGCTATCGCGCTTCACACCCTACGATAAGTAGCTGGTTATAATTAAATTAAAAATGGATTTTAGGTTCGATCCCCCCTGCCCCCCTTGATAAGGGGGGTGCCGATCCCCCCTTAGTCCCCCCTTAATCCCCCCTTAATAAGGGGGGCATCTGATAATTTTTAACGCCTACCTACTTATGTAAAAATAAAATTTGCTTTAGATTTGGACTAGACAACCGATGAATCAATCAACTCCCAATACTAATCAATCTATCCCCGTAGAGATAATTGCTTCCCGTAACTTCATCGATTGGTTAGAGTCTCAGCAGATTAGTCTGGCTTTTACTACTTATCAAAGTTCTCGACTGATGTTTTTAGGAGTTAACCCTCAAGGAGGACTTTCCGGTTTTGAGCGAATATTTGACCGCGCCATGGGTTTATATACTACCCCAGAAAGGATTTATCTTAGTTCCCGCTATCAAATCTGGCAACTAGATAATGTGCTATCATCGGGACAACTTTATGATGGTTACGATAAACTTTATATTCCTAGAATTGGTTATACTACGAGTGATTTAGATATTCACGATTTAGCAATAGAAAATCTCTCTGAAAGAATTATATTTATCAGTACGATGTTAAATTGTCTGGCGACAGTCAGCGATCGCCATAGTTGTATTCCCCTATGGAAACCATCGTTTATTTCCGCTTTAGTCAATGAAGATCGTTGTCATCTCAATGGTTTAGCTTTGGTAGATGGGAAGGCGCGTTATGTCACCGCTTGTAGTCAATCAGATGTGGTGGATGGGTGGAGAGACAGAAGACAAACTGGCGGTTGTGTCATTGATATTCAGTCTAATGAAGTAATTGCTACTGGTTTATCTATGCCTCATTCTCCCCGATTTTATCAGGGTAAGTTATGGTTATTAAATGCGGGTACGGGTTACTTTGGTTATATTGATCAAGACAAAGGCATTTTTGAGCCTGTTACTTTTTGTCCTGGTTTTCTGCGCGGTTTAGCATTTGTCAGAAATTATGCCATTGTTGGATTATCTAAAAATCGTGGGGTAGATAAGACTTTTTCGGGGTTAATCTTAGATGATAATTTAATGGCTAAAGAAGCAGATCCTCGCTGTGGTCTGCTAATTATTGACTTGAAAACAGGTGAAGTTGTTCACTGGATACGCTTAGAAGGTGAAGTGACTGAACTTTATGATATACAAATCTTAGAAGGAGTTAAACGTCCCCAAGCTTTAGGATTTCAAAATGATGACATCAGTAAAATTATTACTCTTGATCCTATTTCTCCTTTAGTTGGAGGAAATATAGCAAATAATCAGCCTGATACTTCCCCAGCAGATACCCTTTATCAGCAAGCATACACCTTGCAAAAACAGCTTAAGCTTGAAGATGCGATCGCTCTCTATCAACAATTAATTAATCAATATCCCCAATATGCAGCTGCTTGGCATCAGTTGGGGGTAATCATGGATAGTTTAGGACAAATTGATCAAGCTATTTTGGCTTACAAGCAAGCTTTATTGATTAATCCTAATTATGCAGAAGCTCACAATAATTTGGGAATAATAGCAGTTAGCAAGGGAGATTTAGACGAGGCGATTATTTGCTTTAACCAAGCTATTCGTAGCAATCAAAACTATGCTTTTGCTGATAATAATTTAGGTTTAGTCTTACAAATGCAGGATAAGTTAGGGGATGCTGTGGTCAATTTTCAAGAAGCAATCAGGAAAAACCCTAATTATCCAGAAGCACACTTTAATTTAGGCAATGTGTTACAACTACAGGGAAAAATTGAAGAAGCGATCGCTTATTTTCAAACAGCAATTAAGCTTAATCCTAAATACATTAAAGCTTATAATAGTTTGGCTTTAGCGTTAGGAAGACAGGACAAAGTAGAAGCAGCTATGAGCGTATTTAAGCAAGCTTTAGCTATTCAACCTAATTCCCCAGAGGCTTTTGCTTGCTTATTTTCTATGAAGGAAATGACTTGTAATTGGGAGACAAGAGAAGCTGATTTAATTCAACTTTGGCAATTAACCGAAAACCAGTTACAAGAGGGAAAATCTACCGCAGTAACTCCCTTTGATACCTTATATAAACCTTGGTCTGCTAGTCAACAATTGCAAGTAGCTTCTAACTATGCTCAAGAGGTTAAAAGACAATTAGCCTTAGTTACTAAACCCCTCAACTTTAACCATTCACGCACCCGATCTGGACGATTAAAAATAGGTTATTTATGCCATGATTTTCGTAATCATCCCACCAGTCATTTGATGCAAAGTGTCTTTGGTTTACATGATCGCAATAACTTTGAAATAATTGCCTATTCCTATGGTCCTGATGATGGTAGTGAATATCGTCGTCGCATTGCTAATGATTGCGATCGCTTTTATGATATTGCTACTTTATCAATTACGGAATCTGCACAACGGATTTTTCATGATGGGGTGCATATTTTAGTTGATTTGATGGGATATATTGATAAGGCGCGGACACAAATATTGGCTTTAAAACCGGCACCGATTCAAGTTAATTATTTGGTTTATCCGGGGACAATGGGAGCAGATTTTATCGACTATATTATTGGTGATGCCATAGTTACACCACCAGAGTCTGCTGATGATTTTACTGAAAAATTGGTAATTTTACCGGATAGTTATCAGGCTAATGATTATCAACAAATTATATCATCTAAACCTGTTACTCGTTCCCATTATGGTCTTCCTGAATCGGGTTTTGTCTTTTGTTGTTTCAACCATACCTATAAAATTGAGCCGCAAATATTCACTGTATGGATGCAAATTTTGGCTAATGTTCCAGGTAGTGTGTTATGGTTATTTTCGAGAGTAGCTGAAGCGGAAGCAAATCTACGTCGGGAAGCAAAAGCGCGAGGAATTGATGGCGATCGCTTAATTTTTGCCCATCTCCAACCTAAGTCGGAACATTTGGCGCGACATCAACTAGCTGATTTATTTCTTGATACTTTATACTATAATGCTCATACTACTGGGAGTGATGCTTTATGGGCAGGTTTACCGATTATAACTTGTTTGGGGGAGACTTTTCCTTCCCGTGTTGGTGCTAGTTTACTGACAGCTATTGGCCTACCTGAATTAATTACTAAGAATTTAGAGGAGTATAAAAATTTAGCGATTAATTTAGCAAAATCTCCTGATAAATTGCACGAAATTAAACAGAAACTAGCACAAAATCGTCTTACTTATCCGTTATTTGATACGCTTCGTTTTACCCGCAATTTAGAAAAAGCTTATCGGACAATGTGGGATGTTTATGCTGCGGGAAAATCACCGGAGATGATCAGGATAGCCAATTGATCACTGGAATTATCAGGGTAAGCGCATCTTAACAATCCTTGACAAAATCAACTTTATCCCTCCCAGTTTTCACGGTACTTGGCCAGAAAAATCAGAAAAAGTATCGGCATTTTTTTGAGGAATTAAAGCTTATTTTCATAGATTAAATTTACTTGACAAAATGACTGATATATGTTAGTAAATTAAGTCCTAAAATTGAATTACCTTGCTCATTTAACAGAGGACTATAACAAGCGATCGCTCCCTGTTGCGGTACAATTGATAATAAGGCCCCACTAACTCCCGATTTAGTGGGAAAACCCACCTCAATAGCAAATTTTTCGGAAGCTTCATAGAGTCCACAATTAGTCATAATTTCCAGAACTATATCGGCAAAAGAAGAAGCTAAAATTAACTTACCTAAATTAGCAAGATCGGCAATTTTTCCAGATAAACAACAGATTCGATTGTAGGTTTCTAGAGCTAAATAACGATGACTGATATAACCATTTTTTTCTAATTCTAAGCTTAAAGATTGATTGTGAACATTAGGAGAAGAGTGAACAGACTCAAGCACAGATCGATCTAAAAATAATTGACAATTACCCATTTCATTTAACCATAAAAGCAAATTTTCACAGCGAGATTCCGGCGTTTCTCCTGCTAATAAATCCGCCAAAGCGATCGCACCACTGTTAATCAGAGGATTACGGGGAAAACCGCGATCCTCTTGCAGTTGAGTTAAAGAATTAAAAGGATAACTAGAAGCTTGTTTTCCCACGCGACGAAAAACAGCATCTTCCCCTAAATGGGTTAAAAGATATAATAACAAAAAAGGTTTAATCACACTCATCAAAGGAAAAGTTAAAGTTTCATCTCCCCAAGACAAAATCTCCCCCTCAAGACAGTGAATCTGGAGAGCGAAAATCTCGGGATTAACTTGGTTCAAAACCGGTATATAATAGGGAGTCTGACCCTTCCTATCCGATAAATGCACTTCCCCGACCCAAGCTTGTATATCTTCCACCCTTAATCTAGCTAATCGGTTCATTTGTTTGTTTAATCCATGTACTCAGTCAAAGAAGCAGAATCTATAATTTTAACTCAAATTCAACCCCAACAGGAAACAGAAAAAGTTTCTCTAGAGGCAGCTTTTGGGCGCATTTTAGCCGAAGATATCAGCAGTGATTTAGACTTTCCCTACTGGGATAATTCCGCAATGGATGGCTATGCTGTCCGCTACGAAGATGTCAAAGACACTAATCCAGAAAATCCCGTTACTTTAAAGATTATCGCCGAAATTCCCGCCGGCAAAGTCCCCGAAAAAATTATTCAACCCGGAGAAACAGCGCGAATATTTACGGGAGCGATGTTACCCGCCGGCAGTGATACGATTATTATGCAGGAAAATACTCAACAAAAAGGGGAGCGGGTGGCGATTCTTATCCCTCCCGAAAAAATAGGTCTTTTCGTGCGTCAACGCGGCACATTCTATCAAGCGGGAAATACTTTATTAAAAGCTGGTATTGCCATTAATTCCCCAGAAATAGCGGTTTTAGCCACGGCACAAGCTACCGAATTAACAGTTTTTTCCCGTCCCAAAGTGGCAATTTTCTCCACGGGAGATGAATTAATTAATCCCGATGAAACCCTCCAAAAAGGTCAAATTATTGACTCAAATCGCTACGCTTTAACGGCATTTGTCGCCAGTTTAGGGGCAATTCCTAGACCTTTAGGTATAATCAAAGATAGTCCCGAACTTCTCAGAGAAACTATCAGAAAAGCCGTTAATTCTAGTGCTATCGTCCTTTCCACCGGCGGTGTTTCCGTGGGAGATTACGATTATATCGAGGGAATTTTAGGGGAATTAGGAGCAGAAATTCTAATTCGCAGCGTTGCTATTCAACCGGGTAAACCCTTAACCTTCGCTACTTTTCCTAACGGTTGTATTTACTTTGGTATCCCTGGTAATCCCGTCTCTGCTTTAGTTTCCTGTTGGCGCTTCGTGCAAATGGCCATTAAAAAATTATCGGGATTGACAGATTATCAGAACAAATTTCTGCGAGTTATCACCCGCGATACTCTCAAATCTAAGGGACAAAGAGAAGTTTATCTCTGGGGAAAAATAGAAATTATCGAGGGAGTTTATCAATTTCAACTTGCTTCTGGACAACACAATTCGGCTAATTTAATTAATTTAGCGGGTACTAATGCTTTAGCCATAATTCCCCAGGGTAAAACTACTATACAAGCGGGAGAAACAGTAGAAGTTATGACTGGACTTCCCCTTTGAGAGCCAGTTTCAGATGTTGGCAAGGGTTCTTTTTTTGACTTGATTTCCTTCTCGGTAAGAATCAGGTCGAAGGACAGCAGCCGGGGAATTACGCTTAGGAACTTTTTCTATAGACCCTAATTAGGGTTTGCGGCAAAAAGTTTTTCCTGGTGGCAGGGTGTGGGGTGTGGGGTTTTACCCATTTTCAGGGAAAAAGTGCCGGAATTTTCCCCCCAAGCACATGGACCGCCAGCAACATTGTGAGTGTCACCTTCAATTTTGGTAATGGGACCCACGTTAAGTACCTAGGCAAAATTATTTACACATGACGATCATTGCCCCGTAAGGGTTTTAGCTCGATCGGGCAGGTAATTAATTTTGCATGACTACTTACCACCTTTAATCCTAATGGGGGTGATGGGTTGGATTTTAGTGTAGGAAGCTTTGTCACCAATGCCTTAGGACAATTAACCTCTGTTCCTTCTGATTGGATTGATTACTCTAATGTCAATGTCGTCTCAACCAATTCTACACAAACACCTAACGCATGGTTCGTGAATGGAGACAATGGCATTTACTTTACTAATGATTTGAACTACTCTGTCGATTTGACCAATGTATCAGGTAATATAGTTGCTGCTAACTGGACCATTCAAGGCACCCAGACACAGACAACCCCGGAACCAGGTACCGTTTTAGGCTTATTAGCGGTGGGTTCTCTGGGTTTATTGGCTCGCAAACGTCAATAAATGACCAATTCTATGGTAAGGAAGGTTTAAACGCCTTCCTTTTTGGTTAGGGGGCGATATAGTCTTATGTCCCTTTTTGCATAGCTCTAACCTGTTTAACCTCTAACTCTAAGGCGGATGCGACTTGCTCAACGCTTAACCCTAAGGCTAACAAACGAGGGACCGCCTCTAGTGCTTTGTTTAGTCTGCCTTGCTCAATGCCTTGCTCAATGCCTTGCTCAATGCCTTGCTCAATGCCTTGCTCAATGCCTTCCTGACGACCTTCCTCGCGACCTTCCTGACGACCTTCCTGACGCGCTTCCTCGCGCACATCTTGAAAATACTGAGTTTGTTTTAATTCATCTAAACTAAACATAGTTTCTATCTCCCGACGATTGAGAAGCGGTAACTTATAAACGAGAATCGTCTCTATTAATTGTAAGAGTTCTTGCGGTTTTTGGTCGGGGGTTAATTCTTCCCGCACTCTTTGGATTAATTTTCGGGTGCTATCAAGCGCTTTTGCTTTAGATAGGGTGATTAATTGCACTGTGGCTAAACCAATCGAAGTTTGAGGAGTGTTTTCTAATTCATTCAGATAAATCCGTCTCACTCGCTCGCAGTTGAGGAGTTCCCGATAGCGTTGAACTTTATCGGTTTCTACTTGAGGGTTAGGATAGACAATCACACCCCGCCAATCATTGGTTAAGTTAGTTTTACTGAGATATAAGAAGATTTCAGTGAAAAAGCGCTGATAAAAAGCCTCATCTTCTTGAAATTGTACCTCACAGAAGTAGATAGGAGTCTGGGGGTGATTATTTTGCGGCAGAAAGACTCCATCAAGACGAAAGGAAAGTTGTTTGACTTCCACTGAGTCAAAGCGGTAGTTATTGGCTTCGTTGATAGGGAGTTGAATTAATTCAAAGAAGATAGAGGGGAATGATTGAAAGAGTTGATAAAAAATCGTGTCAGTTTTCATGCTTTTATTTCTGAACCTCCCCCCCAGTATTATACTAGCTATGGAAAGTCTTACAGAGCCTGAGTTAAAATCTTCATAAGGGTTTTGTTAATTTTTTAGTATTTCTGTATGGAGCAAATCCAGGAATACTGACTCCTAACCCTGAAACTTTTTCAGCCAGCCCTAATTAAGTAGGTGGGTGGAATTAAGTAGGTGGGTGGAATTAAATATAAGATGAACGTAGCATGAAACCCAACGCCCGATTATGTTACGCTACCGCTAACCCATCCTACAAATAATTGTGCCTCCCTACTTAAATATAAGATAAACGTAGGTTGGGTTGAAGCATGAAACCCAACGCCCGATTATGTTACGCTACCGCTAACCCATCCTACAAATAATTGTGCCTCCCTAATTATTATATATTGGCCTCAAAAACGGGACAATAGCCTTCGGGAACCACTTTAAAACCGTAGAGGGGAGAAGCGGGATTCCAACAGCGCTGACTTTTGTAGTGGACACAGACACGACAGCAATCCATCTCCTCTAAAGCTTTGGTGATGCGATTGGGACTCTCGCTTAATAATTCCCGTTGGGAGACTCCCCGCAATAATAATTCTTCCCCTTGCCAGCGCGCTTCCACCAGTCCCGTATCGGCGAAATTACTCCACCGGGGATCCCGGGTGATCGGCTCTGGTAAGGTGATAGTGATGGTCGAATCCGATTCATTTAATTCTCCCTCATAGTGGCTGGGGGCCGGGGGTGTCGGTTGCATAAAGCGATCGCCAATAGGCAATTCCACCAGAGTTCCCACGGCCGGGGAATGGAGTTGATAACGGCTTTGTAATTCTTCTAAACTGGTCAAATCCGCTAGATATAGGGGCGAGCCATGGACGAACATGATATGCTGCGGTCGCAGGTTATGGATTAGTTGGGTGGTGTTGCGACTATCGCTATGTTCCGCGAGTAGATAGGTTTCTTGGCTAATTAATCGCGAACGCTGTGCCGCTTTTAATCGGGGATTCTCCAGGTTGATATCGTGCAGGTGTTGGGGAACTAAGATTAACCAAGGTTTATCCCCTTGCAGATATTTACTCACCTCCTCTAGGCGATCGATTAGTAAAATTATCGGAGTGGTTCCCCCTAGAGGTGTCGGTTTTTCTGGCAACTTTCGCAACCGGGGACAGATGCGCTCATCCCAAAATAAGGGCTGATGTTTGGCAAAATTCTGGACAGATGCGGGAAATTGCGGTAAAATTTCTAGGTAGGCATCGCAGGCTTTAGCGATCTTGCCCCCAACCCAGATATCAATGTCGCGACCTGTGAATTGGTGGTGCGATCGCAGTAATTTTAAAATTTCTTGACCCAATCCCAAAGCGGGGACGGGTAGTAGGACATTTTGTCCCTCAGCGATCGCATGATAGATGCGATTCATCAACTGTTTTTCCTGCTGTCGTCGGTGGGGATGGCGCTCTGTGCCGTAACTGCCTTCAATAATCAGCACATCGGGGGATACTCCCCGCAGCAGATCGATCGATAATCCTTCCACCAGTTGAAAATTAGATAGGGAAAAATCGCCGGTATAGAGGACTTTATAGGTGCGTTTGGGGGTTTTGTAGGTGAATAGGACCGCGGCAGCCCCGGGTAGGTGGCCGGCCGGAAAAATCTCGACGGTGAGATCATCAAAGAGAGCGAACGGCGATCGCCATGGCCAACCCTGACAAAAACTGCCGATTTCCTCAGCAGAATCGGGCCATTGTAGGGGCAGCAGTTGTACTGTCACCTCACTGGCATAAACTGGCAATTGGGGATAGGTCTGATGGAGAGCCATTAACCCACGGATGTGATCGCTGTGGGCATGACTACAGAACACCAGATCCACGGGGGGTTTTTTATTTTGGGTGAGGGGTTGCATATCGGCCAAACCGCAATCTAAAAGTATGCGATAGGGACCGATTTTCAGTAGGAGACAAACCCCTTCCGATGCGTGACCGACACCAAAAGGTAAACAGGATAAAAGGGATTTTGACCCCCAGACAGCAGTAGAGCGTTGAACCATGGCAACCCTGATCATGATAACTGGTTAGTGAGCGGAACCATTGCCATCGTAGTTATCGCTATCATAAAAACCGTTGCGGGTGCCGAAAAAGAGACAAGAGACGGTGAATACAGCCGTTAGTGCCAACAGGATTAATTTGATGTCCATATAATTAGTGCAACTCCTCAGAGGGTAATCTCCCCTCATACTAACCCAACTTTTTCGCTTGTTAGCAGCTAGGTTTCGAGTTTGGCCATGGGTGCTCACCCTCTTTCCCCCACCATCGCCCAGTCTATGTTAATAATTAACGAAGGCAGCAAGCGGAGGGCAGGAGTCCGTTTTTGTAACGGGGATTTATACTCCGCTCCAAAAACTTTTCGCCAACCAGGAGCGAGGTTTTAGACCTGTCCATTAGTCACATCTTTCTTAACATTTCAAACCTTTTTAGCACAGGGCTTTCAAGACTCGGTTAACAATCTGTAATATTCCTTGTTGACACCCTTAATGACAAAGAAAAAACTGAAATCAAGTCAGGATAAGGGTTAGAGTCCTTACTGACCAAATTGTTAAGAAATATCTCTATAAGGGATAGGTTTTAGACAAGGGTTGTGCGCGATAATTTTAGTTAATTTAAAAGTCTTGAGCAAAGCTAATCCCAAGTCACAGGACTACTTTTCTGTATCTCATATTAAGAAAAAACTATGAGCGATAATATTTTGTCTCAAGCTTCACAGCGATGTATTACATAGATGGCAGTTGACTTATAATTAAGAAAGCTTGCTAATTTTGTCAGATAGAAAAAACGAGGAGATTAATTAATTTAGCTATATATGTCAAGATTAACCCAAGAATCTTTAGGTAATGAGGCGGCTATATTTTCAGCTTTAGAGTCTCAACATCAAGAAGCTTCGCTCTACGGTGTTACAGATGGTAAAGCGATCGGAACCTACTTAGAACAAAAGTTTAAACTATATCTAAAAGAAAAATATGATTTTGTTGAGGGTAATGCAGCCAGTGGTATCGATTTTCCTGAGTTGCTGGTTGATATAAAAGTAACCAGTACTAAACAACCACAATCATCTTGTCCTTTTAAATCCGCAAGACAAAAGATTTTTGGCTTAGGATATTCCTTAATTATTTTTGTTTATGAAAAGTTAGATAATAGTCTCAATCGCACTGCCAATTTAAGAATGATCACGACAATTTTTGTATCGGCTGAAAGAACAGCTGATTTCCAGATGACTCGTGGTATTCGCAACATCTTAAACAATCAGGGTAACAAAGATGATTTAATTGCCTTTATGTTAGATAAAAACTTACCCGTTGATGAAATGGAAGCAGCCAATATAGCCGATGAAATTCTTGCTAATCCTCCAGTACAAGGATTTTTAACCATTTCCAACGCCTTACAGTGGAGACTACAATATACTAGAGTAATTGATCTTGCTGGTCAAGAAGAAGGATTAATAGCTATTTATAGAGAGAATTAGTCATGTCAGTTTCTCCAGTTAAAGTTGAATACGGCGACTTTCAAACTCCTTTAGAGTTAGCCGAAAAGATTTGCCAAAAGTTATCACAAATAAATGTTAATCCCAAGGTAATTATTGAGCCAACTTGTGGTACAGGAAACTTTTTAAAATCGGCAGCAGCTACCTTCAAACAAACTGAAAAAATTCTTGGCTTTGAAATTAATCCTAATTATGTTGCACAGATAGCCCAAGATGAGCAATTATGCCAAGATACAAGAATACAAGTTCATCAAAATAATTTTTTTGACTGTGATTGGAATGCTCTAACTCAAGCATGGAAAGAGAATATTTTATTCTTGGGGAATCTACCTTGGATAACAAACTCAAAACAGGGATTGATTAATGGTAGCAATTTACCGCAAAAAAGTAACTTTCAAGGTTATCAGGGTTTAGATGCTATCACAGGAAAAAGTAACTTTGATATTTCAGAATGGATGTTAATTAAATTGATTGAATGTCTTAATCATCGTTCAGCTTATCTGGCAATTATCTGCAAAACAGCCGTTTCTAGAAAAATTTTGAACTATATTTATACTCAGAAAATTAATCTCACCTATTCGGCAATTTATCCGATAAACACTCAAAAATATTTTCAAGCTAATGTAGATGCTTGTCTCCTATTTTGTCAATTTGATTCTCAATCAGAAAATTACTTTTGTGATGTTTTCAAGAGTTTTGAGGAAAGGGAGTTTCAGCGTATTGGTTATCAAAATGATATTCTAGTCAGAGATTTAAATACTTTTATCAGACTAGAGAAGTTATATCATCGGCATCCTCTAGTAGAAAAATGGCGTTCAGGTATTAAACATGATTGCTCAAAAGTCATGGAATTGCAGTTAGTTAATGGAATTTTTGTCAATGGTTTAAAGGAAATCGTTGATATTGAAACCACCTATCTTTATCCTCTCCTTAAAGGTTCAGATGTGGCACAAAATCGCCTAGAAATTATCAATAAATACGTTTTAGTAACTCAGAAGTTTATTGGTGAATCTACAGAAAATATGCGAGATATAGCGCCAAAAACTTGGCAGTATCTAGTTAATCATGTAGATTACTTTGGGAATAGAAAAAGCAAAATCTATCAAAATCAACCAGATTTTTCTATATTCGGCGTTGGTTCTTACACCTTCTCTCCTTTTAAAATTGCCATTTCTGGACTTTATAAGAAACTGAATTTTCAACTTATATCACCCTATCAAAATCAACCAGTTATTTTCGATGATACTGTTTACTTCTTAAGCTTTGATGATTTAGATACTGCTCAGAAAACACTACAGCTTCTCAATTCTTCCCTAGCGATGGAATTTTATTCATCTCTGATATTCTGGGATGAAAAAGACCAATAAAAACCCGTATTTTAAATAGTTTGAATTTATCAGAATTAGGGTGTATTACTAACGCTAACGCAGCTAAGTAACGCAGCTCACGGGATATTTTATGATAATTTTTTCATCTCCTCGATAATTGTCCTTGTCTCGACGCTAACGTTACACCCACGGGTTAATAAGTCAACCACTTGCTCTTTATACTTTACAAAATGATAGGTATTAAATTTCTCAGCGATGGTTTTATCTTTAGGTTTCTTTTCTTTATATTGATCTTTATACATTATCATAACTACTCTAGAATATACGCCTTTAATTTCTATGTGTTGTTCTTTCAATAGGGCTAAGTAGGTAGGCACAATTATTTGTAGGATGGGTTAGCGGTAGCGTAACATAATCGGGCGTTGGGTTTCATGCTTCAACCCAACCTACGTTCATTTTATATTTAATTCCACCCACCTACTTAGATTAGATTTAATGGTCATCGAAAATTTGGGTCTGAAACCCCGTCGTTCTACGACGGCTTTACTGTTAAATATGAGCATCGTTTACGAAATATATGCTAAAATGTGAGGTATGGAAAAAGCCTACTCGTTTCGA
This sequence comes from Microcystis panniformis FACHB-1757, assembly GCF_001264245.1. NCBI lineage: Bacteria > Bacillati > Cyanobacteriota > Cyanophyceae > Chroococcales > Microcystaceae > Microcystis > Microcystis panniformis. Next base: position 2,093,368 of record NZ_CP011339.1, on the reverse strand, counting down.
TTTTACCCCACACCAACACAAGAGTCGCTATTGCGGCGCACATTGGGCTGTGTAAGATTAGTTTACAATAAAGCTCTCCACGAACGAACACAAGCTTGGTACGAAAAGCAAGAAAGAGTAGGCTACGCTCAAACTTCTTCAATGTTGACCGATTGGAAAAAGCAAGAAGAATTGGTTCTTCGGTTTTTGTTATGCAATGGACGGGGGTTATAAGGGATGGAACCCTTATATAGAAAGGCATTTGGCGATTTTTGTCAATTATTTTTGATCTAGAGCGAACTAATCAATTAAGTCTCTTGCCAGATAAGGATTTAGTCGATTTATGCCCCCCTATCGAACCATACTAAGTAACGAAGAACCGAAGAATTAGACTTTTTAAACGAAGTAAGCTGTGTACCTTTACAACAAGGGTTAAGACATTTACAAACAGCTTTCACTAACTTCTTTGCTGGTCGTACTAAGTATCCTAACTTTAAGAAAAAACATCAAGGAGGAAGTGCCGAATTTACCAAGTCAGCCTTTAAATTTAAAGACAAACAAATCTATTTAGCCAAATGCACAGAACCTTTACCTATTCGATGGTCAAGACAAATACCAGAAAGCTGTGAACCAAGCACAGTAACAGTCAGATTACATCCGTCTGGACGTTGGCATATTTCAATTAGATTTGATGACCCAACGATTAAGCCTTTACCAGTAACAGATAAAGCCATTGGAATTGACTTAGGAATTAGTAGCCTCGTGATTACCAGCGATGGCGACAAAGTGTCTAATCCCAAGCATTTTAAAAAGCATTATCGGAGACTGCGAAAGGCACAAAAAAATCTTTCTAGAAAACAGAAAGGCTCAAATAATCGAGAAAAAGCAAGAATCAAAGTAGCAAGGATTCACGCTCAAATCACCGATAGTAGAAAAGACCATTTACATAAGCTAACCACTCAATTAGTTCGTGAAAACCAAACGATTGTGGTTGAGAATTTAGCCGTTAAGAATCTGGTCAAAAACCCGAAATTATCTCAGGCAATATCTGATGTAAGCTGGGGAGAAATAACTCGACAATTAGCCTATAAATGCCGTTGGTATGGGAGAAACTACATCGAAATAGATAGATGGTTTCCTAGCTCTAAAAGATGTAGTAATTGCGGGTATATTGCTGAAAAAATGCCGTTAAATATTCGAGAATGGGACTGTCCAGACTGTGGGACTCACCATGACCGAGATATTAACGCGAGTAAAAATATTTTGGCCGCAGGGCTTGCGGTGTCAGTCTGTAGAGCGACCATAAGACCAGAACAGAGTAAATCTGTTAAGGCAGGTGCGAAAAATCCTTCGGGAAAGAAGCAGAAACCTAAATCGTGAGGTTTGGGAATCACCGTCCGTTCACGGCGGTGAGGATGTCAAGACCGTAATTCTGACTTTAGTAAACTATCCATAGTTATTTTAGTACAAGTATAAGCTTTGGGAAAAAAGCAATCTTATCGGTCATGGTAGTTTTGCCTGTCTCTGGGAATCAACTCGGACTGGGTGAAGAAACAAAGGAAAATGGAAATTTTGCCGATCTAGGGCTGGCCTTTGCTATAAGTGAGCTATATAGCGCCTCCTTGGCTAGTGAGGAAATTCTCAAACGCTAAAGCTGAGAGCTTACCGAAAAATTGGGTTTAAAGTTCCCCGCCCGACCTGGCGGCTTTTTCTTCTCAATAGTTGCTTATCAACCACCTCTTGTGATAAAATCAAGACATGATAGTTAGAGAAGCCAAGCTACTAAACGCCACTAAAGAGCAATACCAAGCTCTGGATGAAGCCATCCGTACCGCCCAATTTATTCGTAACAAAGCGGTTAGATACTGGATGGATAATTCGGGGTAGGAAGAAATGATTTATATGCACTGTGCAAAGTCCTTGCTCAAGAGTTCTCTTTTGCCAAAAAGTTAAACTCTGCCGCTCGTCAAGCCAGTGCAGAAAGAGCTTGGGCTTCTATTTCTAACTTCTATACTCGTTGTCGAAAAGGAGAAAAGAAAAAAGGCTATCCAAAATTCAAAAAGCATTGTCGCTCTGTTGAGTATAAGGTTTCGGGATGGAAACTCTCAGAGGATTGTATGTATATTACTTTCACTGACGGTTTTAATGCCGGTGCTTTTTCTCTTTATTGCGACAAGGAAACAAGAGAAGACCTCTTTCGACTAAAGATTAATCGTGTTCGTGTTGTACGCCGAGCCGACGGGTATTATGCCCAATTTTGCTTTGATGCTGACCGCAAAGAGCAGGGAAACTATACAGGCAATGTTATCGGTCTTGACCTGGGATTGCAATATTTTTACAAAGACCAAAACGACAATGCTGTAGTTTATCCTAAGTATTTGCGAAAAGCAGAAAAAAGGCTAAAACGTCAACAAAAACGATTAAGTAAAAAGTATAGGAAAGGGGCAAAACCTCAATCCAAGAGCTACCATCGAACCAGAAAAAGACTGGGTAAACTCCACCTGAAAGTTCAACGCCAGCGGAAAGATTGGGCGATTAAGTTAGCCCGAAACGTAGTGGCATCTAACGATGTTGTGGTGTATGAGGCTTTAAAAGTGTCGAATCTGGTCAAGAATCATAACTTGGCTAAGTCTATTACTGATGCAGGTTGGTATCAATTCACTCAATGGCTAGACTACTATGGCCAAATTTGGGATAAAGCAATAGTTGCGGTTGCACCCAACTATACTTCCCAAGATTGCTCTAATTGTGGTCATCGGGTGAAAAAGTCACTAAGCACTAGAACTCACTCTTGTCCTCACTGTGGAATTAAAATCTGTCGTGATACAAATGCGGCTTTAAATATTCTTAAAAGAGGAATGGAAGTTCTCGGGATGGAATGGCAAAACAGTACCCAAGGGCATTGGGAATCTGGGTCGGAAGACCGAAAGCATGGGGAGAAAACCGCCTCTACTATTGAAGGGAAACCAGAGATAACAAGTGGATTTCTTTGAACTATGAATAAGAATCCCCCGTCGTTCATGCGGGGAGTATGTCAACGCTATAACTAAGCACACGAATCACCCAGACAGAGAAAATATCATGCGTATCGCTCACGATGTCACCGAATTGGTTGGCCGCACACCTTTAGTACAATTGAATCGGATTCCCCAAGCGGAGGGCTGTCTTGGCCGAATTGTGATGAAATTAGAAGGGATGAATCCCGCTGCTTCCGTCAAAGACCGCATTGGCACTCACATGATTAATAGTGCCGAAAAAGCGGGTTTAATCAATCCAGAAACCACGGTTTTAGTGGAACCCACTTCTGGCAATACGGGAATTGCCCTAGCGATGACTGCGGCAGCTAAGGGTTATCGCTTAATTTTAACTATGCCGGAAACGATGAGTTTAGAGCGCCGGGCGATGTTAAAAGCCTACGGTGCTACCCTAGAACTTACCCCCGGTTCCCAAGGTATGAAAGGGGCAATTTTACGCGCGCAGCAAATTGTCGATAGTATCCCCGGCGCTTATATGTTGCAACAATTTCGCAACCCTTCTAACCCAGAAATTCACCGTCTCACCACTGCTGAGGAAATTTGGCAAGATACGGAGGGACAGGTAGATTTTATTGTTGCGGGTGTGGGTACTGGAGGCACGATTACGGGAGTCGCTGAATTGATTAAATCTCGTAAACCTAGTTTTCAAGTAGTCGCGGTGGAACCTTTCAATAGTCCGGTGATTTCTGGGGGTAATCCCGGTCCCCATAAAATTCAAGGTATCGGTGCGGGTTTTATTCCGGAAGTTTTACGCACAGATCTGATTGATGAGGTAATTACTGTCAGTGATGAGGAAGCTTTTCAATTTGGTCGTCGTCTGGCAAAAGAAGAGGGTTTACTTTCGGGGATTTCTTCCGGTGCCAATCTTTGCGCCGCGATTCAACTGGCCCAACGACCGGAAAATGAGGGTAAATTAATTGTGGTGATTCAGCCTAGTTTTGGGGAACGTTATCTGAGTACCCTGATGTTCCAAAATATCGAGGAGCGCGAGTTAACTTTGGTGTAAAAAAAATATCCTCTTCAGCCTCTAGCCGTCATCTTCATGGTGGGGTAGGATTCAGTTATCAGTTATCAGTTATCTGTTATCAGATGTGAGTTTTCAGTTCACTGTTCACTGATTACTGATTACTGTTCACTGATTTGAGGAGGGATTTTTTCACCTGTAGGGGTATTTGTAAAGGTTGCGGTTTGATTGCCTCTTTGCCAGAAAAATTATCCAATAAAGCCGATCGCACTTGCGTGTCGGTTTCTCGCGAGAGAAGATAACGGAAGTATTCTTGGCATTGTTCTCGACGACTGGGGGAAAGTTCCATTTCACTTAAACGTCGGACGGCCATTAAGCGCATTAAGGGATCATTGACTGTTAATTTTTCTAACCAGCGATCGAAGTTTTTTGACTCATTTTGACCGCGATGGTCGAGAAAATGCCATCCTAGCAGGATTAAAGTCAAAACCGTGCCAAATCCTTGCAAAATTGAGGCCAGGGCCAACCAGCGATTTTCGGCATAGGTCCAAATTGCCACAGCGAGATAGGTGGCTAAACTGCCCAAACCGCCACAGACTACCGCTAAAGTTAACTTACCGCTATCGGCACTGAAAAAAGCACGCCCCCACAGCCACAGCGATGGCCAGTTTTGCCCCTGGAGATGGTAAACTCCAATCATTGCCCCCACTCCGGTTAAAGTGGCCAGAACTAACTGCCAATTCCACGCCCAGAGGATCAAAAAACTAGCACAAGCTGCCGCCCATGTCAAGAATTGACGGGTTTTTTTTGCAGCGAGAGTTCTCATGACTCGACGCTGCAGAGCGGGGGAAAAATAGGGAGGAAGACGGAATACTGAAGACACGGGAAGTTTTTCACTGAGGGTTTGATGATCACTATAGCCTGTTCTCAGGCAGACAGATCATTTTTCTCGGTAAAAATCCTCGTGGCAAAAGAGGGAAGTGTTAGGGTGGTCCAAAATTGCGATCGAGAATCGGCTAAAGTTCAGTTTGGCGAGCTTAGGTGTTAAGATGGTTTGCAATCAAACTCAACTTTTTTTATTAATAAATAGCTCAACAATATTCTGTAAACTTATATACAGAAACCTAAAGAAATGTATTAATTTGCAGTCCTTAGGGCAGTAAATTCTGATAGACGATCTAAAGTAGTAAGTATAAATACCGCATCTAATTTTACCTAGTCACGCCAGCTATCTAACTCATCTATTTCACTTCCGAACAGAGTTAGAACTTCCTTTATCTTGGTTGAGTCTTGCGGAAATTTTACCTTAAGGAAAATCTCGATAATTTTGAGTCATGATTCACTAGAATCCTCAAATATTCCGTAAACTGGCGACTTTTAAGAAACCTAGGAGGTTCATCGCTATGAAAAGCCGTCTTATTGTTTGTTGTGATGGAACTTGGCAAGATTTAGGACAAGGTTATCCTACCAATGTTGTCAAAATGGTGCAGGCTATCACGCCACTTGATGATACTAAGGGCAACCCCATCCGTCAAATCATCTATTATGACGAAGGCATTGGGACAAAACAAACTAATGCCGAGGTGACTGATATTTTAATTAAAATTGGTGGAGGTGCTTTAGGCATTGGCATGGATCATAAGATTGAGGATGCCTATCGTTTTCTGTGCTTAAACTATCAACCTGAAGATGAAATTTATCTCTTTGGGTTTAGTCGGGGAGCTTACACTGTACGCTGTTTAGCCGGGTTAATTTATAATTGTGGTTTGTTGTATCGGGAATTTATCCGACAAATCCCCAAAGCCTACGAAATTTACCGAGAAAAACAAGACCCAAATAACGCACCTAACGGTAAAAATGCCATTGATTTCCGTAATCAGTATGGACGACGGGTTCCCATTAAAGCCTTATGCTGTTGGGATACGGTTGCTTCTTTAGGTATCCCCGATATCGTTCATTCTCTGCATTTAGATGAAAAGTTCAACGAACGTTATCACTTTTATGATTCGACCATCAATCCCACAATTGAAAAGGCGTTTCATGCAGTTGCCATTGATGAAATTCGTAAAGTCTTTGATGTAACGCTAATGCGTCCCCATTCTACCCACATCAGACAACAAAAAGAACAAGTGGTTCAAGTTTGGTTTCCGGGGGGTCATGGTTGCGTTGGTGGAGGTTCTCAGGAAGAATCTGGCCTATCCGATGGAGCTTTATTGTGGATGATGGAACAAGTCGAAGCCTTGGGTTTGACCTTAGATAAAAGTTATATTCAACATGGAGTTCATCCCAATTGTAGTGCGTATTTTGATAATACGTCAAAATGGCCATTTAATGTAGCGGGAACAGCACCTCGCCAATTTGAAGGGGATGTTAGCAATTTGCATGAAAGTGTTAAAAATCGCTGGACAGACCTGAATGTTAATCCCCCTTATAAACCCGCTATTCCCGAAATTCAAATGATGCTTGAGCAAGAGCTTGGTGCTTTGAGAAAGAAAGAAATAGTCTCTGTTTAGCACTTCGCTGCCTCAAAAATGTCGCCTTCACTTTACTTACATAAACACTCATAATCTGACCTAATTAGGAGGATTTGCCATGAAAGTATCACAGAACTGTATTGATCTGATCAAAAAGTGGGAAGGTTGTAAGCTTACCGCTTATAAATGTCCTGCTGGCGTTTGGACAATTGGGATTGGAACAACTTGTTATCCTGATGGACGACGTGTTCGGGAAGGGGATAAGATTACTGATCAACAGGCGGAAGGCTTCCTTGTCAATGAATGTGAGGAAAAAGCCAAAGCTGTAGATGAATTAGTAAATGTTGATCTTCATCAAAATCAGTTTGACGCTTTAGTTTCCTTTGCTTATAACGTAGGCATCGGAGCTTTTAAAGAAAGTACCTTACGACGTAAACTGAATGAGAAGGATTATGAGGGGGCTGCCAATGAATTTAAACGTTGGAATAAAGCAACAGTTAACGGAGTACAAGTTGTGCTTGAGGGGTTAACCAATCGCCGTAAAGATGAGGAAGCTTTATTCCGTAAAAATGATAGTTTTGGAACTCCTATTGAGCTTGAAGTCTCTCCTGAACATTCTGTAACTTGGTTGAAAGGATATTTAGATGGGGGAAATACAGTAGTTGTTGCCTACAATGATCAACAAGTGGTAGAGGTTGTTAAACTAGAAACCCATCTTAAAGATGATTTGATCGATCTGTTGCAACAATATCCCAATGCTCGGAATTTTCATCTTGCCGAACCTGGGAGTCCTATTCCGCAAGCTACACAAATTGTATTCGCAGGTCGTAATCAGACACTTTCTCTAGTGGAAAATCCACCTCAATTAAATCGAGGACTGTTACTGAAAGGCATGAGTGATGAAGATGCCCCCGGTTATGACATCCGAGAAATGCAGGAACGCTTAAAAGATTTAGGCTATTACCAGAAAGAATTGGATGGTATCTTTGGCAGTGGCACGGATGAGGCGGTCAGAAAATTCCAAGCTGACGTTTTTGGTCACTCCGAAGCAGATGGGAAAGTCGGACCAAAAACTTGGGCTAAATTGTGGGGAGAAGAAACAACACCCACACCTACTCCTCAACCTGCTGAAGGAACTTATCTCCGACTGACTAAAACTAACCAGAAAGACGGTGATGGTTTATATATTCTCATTTTGGAATATATCAAGAATGGACAGGTAAAAGATCATCTTAAAGTTTGCTCTGGACAACGGAGTAAACAACTATTCCGTACAGGTCCTCAAAGTGTATCGGGTTCCATGGAACCGCTGCCTGAAGGCAAATGGTACATTAATGACATTCTCTGGGCAGGTGGCAAAGATAAATATGGACCGACTGTTTTTAGTAATGGTCTGGGTCCAGTTACTACCCCTATCAAATATGTCGGACCGAATTCCACACGGCGAAGTGCTATTGAAATCCATATTGATTGGAATGGAAAATATTGTCATGGTCCCTGTCCAGGAACGGCAGGTTGCCTTGGTATCTACGATATTGCTGACTACAAAAAATTAGTTAGTTGGCTACGAGATACTAATCCCCATGATCTATATGTGGATTGGGGTCTAGGAACTTGTCCTCAACCTCAAGAATAACTCACTCAAGGGTGATCATAATGATCTTTCATAGTGATCACCCTACTCTTTTTTGATTCGGTGATTTACTCACGAACAATGTACAAACTTTTACTGGCATCAGCCTTACAACAGGTAATGCAAAACACAAATCTCCCTATAAACATAGACTCAAAACTAATCTGGAACGATACAGGAATTAATCTTGTCGCTGGACAAGAATATCATTTTCAAGCAACAGGTCAATGGACAGACTGGACAATTACCTCTAATGCTGATGGTTATGAAAGTCCTAATTTCTTGCTGAAACTATGTGAAGGACTACGACGAATGCCTAATTCAGCTTGGTTTTCACTGATTGGTTCAATTGATAAAGATCAAGATAGTTTGTTCCTCATCGGCGCAAATAAACAGTTTATAGCCCCAAAAACAGGACGGCTTTACTGCTTTGCTAACGATGTGATCATCGCCTATGGCAATAATCGAGATAGCATCCAACTCACTGTAACTTCCTTAACTTGACAAAGGGAAAATATCCTATTTGTGAACCGTCTGCTTTTGTTAAAGTAACCTGTCCAGAATCAGGCAAAAAAGGAGCAAAAATGATGACTACCCAAAAACTGAAAGCTCTAGTCAATACTGTTATCAAACAATCTACCCTAGATAGCAGTCAGATTACTGATCTTACTCAAAAATTTTCCTTGACAGCAGGAGATAAAATTGAGATTAATAATTACAAATCTGCGAACAATAATCACTGGGAATTAGAATTAACAACTCCTGTTAATCAGATGACGAAATGGTTCGCTTATATGCCCCATGTCGAAATTAAAAGTAATGACCCTGTGGCCAAGATATTGCAAGATATTAAGCAGTCTCAATTTAAGGTGTATCATCGACCAACAGAACAAGATGGAGATGGAGTGGGGATTCCCCCTAATGGACAAGACAACCGTTCAGAAAGAATTTGTCCTGTTTACGTTCTTAGTCCAAGAAGACAAACAGATTCTTTAGTCAGACAACTGATTACACTGCTTCGGGTCAAGGATACAGCGTTCATTATTGCAGAACGATTGCTACAATATCCCGAAGATTATCTCCCCACTATTTCTCAATTTGAAAAAGCGGTCATCGTCCAATCTTTTGTTGGTGTCGGTCCTCCTCAACCGGATCCAACTCCTTATCCAGATTGGGCAAAAGAAAGACACGACAAAGAGTTGTGGAGACTCGAACAATCTATCCGTCTATTACAGTCGATGAATCGAAAAATCTCAGCTGTCATTTGTGCGATGGGAGATTCTCAAAAAAATTCATCCAAAGATGTGCGAGAAACAATGCAAACGAGATTATACAATCTTCTGGATAAGTATAATCTCTCGGCTATCAAACAGCCAATTACTTGGGGAGCAGATGAATTAGTAGCAATGGGAATCGCTCAAACTCTTCCTAAAACTAAAGTGCGTGTCCGCATCTCTAATAAGGAGACTGAAATGTGGTACGACGGGAGACGACCACCCAGAGAACTTGTGACTGAAAAATTACAAGCAGTTGGGTTAGAAGAATCAGAAACTGACTGGGATTTCGAGGTCGCTATCCTAACTCGTCGTCAAAATGGTAGTATTGATGATTATCAGAAAGACGACCAGAAACAAGCCCAGTTAGATGAGCAATTTCTGGCTAAATATAAGAACTATTCTTCCGAGCAACGCGCTAAATTAGTCATCATTGATGGCCGACTTTTTAATGGGGCTTGGAATGCCACTTCTGTGTTACCTTACGATGATTTATTGGCCTTCGGTAGTTGGGGAACATTTGGCAATTGTGTTGGCTCAACTTTGGCGGTGGCAAAAATTCTTTTCTACGCTAAAAATCCCGCCGCTCAAAGACAACTTTATTTAGAAGCCATTGCTCATGATGTTTTTGCTAATGGCTATAAAGAAGTTCAACGATCCGAAGAACCTAAAAGCTTCTGTAATCAGCTAAAAAATCAAACAGGAATCACTTTCAATCATTACGACGGATATGATAATCCTGCTACGGTCAAAAAAGTCTTTGAGGTCTTAAATCGGCACGTTAATGTCAGAATGCAAGAACATTTTGCAGGACTTTCCAGTGTTAATAACCGAGTCTTCCGAATTACTCCCCAACTTTGGCGCACTTTTGAGAGTGAAGTCCACATCTGGCCAAGATTACCAGAGGAAATTCATAAAGTTGGTATCTATCGTACCGATCTGGAAGCGATCGCTTTTAATCCTTCATTGGGTGATCAATTCGTCTAACAGTCAATTTTTCAACAATCTCATAGGAGAAATACCATGACTTCCTTACAAATTCTTAGTCCCATCAATGATGCTCGCTTTGAACGTCTAAAACCTGTTACTTTTACAGGCAAAGTCGATCCTGGAATAGTCACTGTAGAACTCACAGCAGATGACAAATATTCCCTAGGTAATAATCAGGTTAAAGCAGACGGTTCTTGGTCGATTACTTATTCAGGATTCACGAATCCTGGGAAGCGCAAAATTACTGCCTTTGGCTATGATCAAGCTAATCATGAAGAAGAAACCAGCATTATAATTTATGTGGCAGATTCCTCAGATTATACTAAAACTATTTATGGGGGTCTGGTTTTAGATGATTACAAAAAGCTTAAACACACCAAGTCTCTGCCGACAGATCACAGGTTAACTGATGCCGAAGGGTGCCGGTTATTTGAACAAGAAATCCTGCCCATTCTTCAGTCCAAAGAAACCTTTATGGAAGCAACGGAGGAAGGTCATAAGAAACTAGAGAAATTAGTTGCACAAAACAAAGATAAATACGGTATTCATCATGCACCCTGTGCTTATTCTGTCTCCTGTGTGATGAAATATCTGGCTGAAAAGTTAGGATTAGCCACCGTCAAAGCACTTTTCCAAGACCCCTGTTTAATTGATAATGTTCAAGTTACAGGCGTTGAGAAAAAACTGCGTCGTCTGGGATTTCTCTACTTTTTGAAAGAAGATTACCTAGCACCTCGTGGGGCAATTGGAGCAAGAGCGCCTCGAAATAATCAGGATCAATCGTATCACATTTATTTCATTACCAAAGATGGAGAAAAACGTACCGAGTTTCCTAACCCAGAGAATGATTGGGATGATCAACAGGGCAAACACGAAACCGGAATAAACGGGCCTAAATGGCAAATTAAAGACCTTCATGCTGAAAACCTCGATTTCTTCGATCATGTTTATATACAATGGGAGAATGGCTACACAGAAGGATTTTGGTTGCCACCGGGTATTTATCCTTTAAATCGTGGTTTCAATCTGTCGAATCTTTAGTTCCGTATTCTAACAATGCCCATGGGCCGACCGTTTAAAGTAAGTGGCACTTCGGTAATAGCTCAGTTTCTAATGGCAATTGGTCAGTCTCTTATCGTTTTACTGACAACGGCAAACGTCAAATTGAAGCGAGAGGATTTGATCAAGATAATCATTCTGTTGCTAGTGAAAAGATTACTTTAGAAATTGAAGCTTCTTCCATAAGCTGTGAACTAAGAACGAAACTCTTTGAAATTGGCGGTTATTCTGTTTGGCAAATTTCAGGACAAACCGCTTTTTTCTATCAATCAAAAATGAGTATTGATGCCGATGGTGCGCCGAATGCCTATCATCCCGACAATATTGGCTTAGATGATCTGAAAAATGCCGGTTATCCAAATACGTCTTGGTGGAAGAATATTCTTGTCCCTGACCCTCAAAATCCTAATCGAGCTTATGAGCAACGGGAGCATCTCATTTATGCAAGCGAGTAATTATACTTGTCCCTAAAACTGGTTTCTAGCAAGGCTTTCAAAATAGCTTGACATAAAACCTGATTTAGGGGTTACAAAGGTGAGCATGAGCAATGCCCACCTGAGTTTTTTTTAAGGAGTAATTACCATGAATAAAGTTGCTGTAATCACAGGTTTAGCCCTAGCATATTTTGGTGTTAATGTCAATAGTTTGCAAGGGGCAAATATCACCTACAATTTTCAAGGTGTCATAACTTATGGAAGTCTGACGGGAACTTATTCCAGTTCGGCTAGTTTCGATAATGCGGCGATTACAGGAGTGGATTTTGAATCTATCCCCTTGACCAATATTAGTTTTAATCTACTCTCCAATACCTTTAATCTCGCTTCGGCCGATGCCCCTCCCGTGGTCAATTATTTCGATGAGACTTTTATTGGCATCGATTATAGTGTCACCTCTACTAATGCTTTCTTTCCCATCGCTAATTTTGCCCTGACTAGCGGATTGTTTAACCTCAGTGAAGCGGCTTTTGCCTATACTCCTCGCTTGGGTATTGCGGGACAAGGTAGCCTAACTTTTAGCAAAGTTCCTGAACCTTCTATCGTTATCGGTTTAATCATTTTAGGAGGAATAGGTTTTGTCCTCCGCAAAAGGCCATAACTAATTTGAGACTTCCTTCGCTAAAAACGCCTACGTCTAAAGCTCTTGCTAAAGTAACTCAAGAATATATTTTGGTCTGTAATGAAGTTCCGGGGGAAGGCGATAAGTTGTCTATTTCGAGGTTCCCTATTTTAGCACGATGGTAAGTAGGGAGGCACAATTATTTGTAGGATGGGTTAGCGGTAGCGTAACATAATCAGGCGTTGGGTTTCATGCTTCAACCCAACCTACGTTCATCTTATATTTAATTCCACCCACCTACTTATTGCTACTCGATTTTATAGAGATAGGCTTCTGGGGTTTCAAGAAGGGAAGTCATCGGGCGATCGAGAGGGTGAGTTTTGACGAGGGTAAAAATTGGAAATAAATCGTTCATTTGGATAGCCATTTTAAATTTCGGCTGGATGTAATAACTACCCGATGGGCAGGCATTGGTGATCTTTAGCTCTCTTTTGGTCATAAAGGTATCGATATAATCGTACTGACCGCGCTCTTTTCTTTTGCGTTTCTTGGCTGGATCACAAAGGGTTGAACCAACGGGAATCTGATTGATAATTTCCACTGTATCGGCCACGGATAGGAGTCTTTCGGAACCGTATTTACTGGCAAGATAACGTTGATTGAAATAGAGATTAGTTGCGATAGAATAGCCGATGATAATTGCTAGAACTAGAGCGAGGATCCTGTCGAAAGTCTTAGTCAAGTTTAGATAGGCCAGACTAGCGATCGCCAAGAGGATAGGAGCAAACCAGAGTAAGATTTTACGATGGGAATAAAAATGCTCATCAGGATAATTAGAGGAAGCGTAGAGAAAAATTATCCAAGTGATCGCCAAAAAGCCGATAAGTGTTTTATTGCCTCGATATTTTTTGATGACTATGTATAGAGAAATGCCGAAAAAAATAGCAGAAACTACGACATTGAAAATCGATATATTGTCATTCAAAAAAAACACTTGATTACCCAGATAAACCGTTTCCCAAATCGCTTTAAATAGACGAGTGAACAGATTGCTCGATGGTTCACCGCTCGCCCCCTTCTCCGTGAGTGCTCTCACGATTCCCCTCGTATTAGCGAAATTCCGAACGATCTCACTGTGCCAATACATAAATAAGGCGAGATTTGCCGAGAGAATCGATAGAAAAGGCAAAAGACATTTACGAGTATTCTTGCGATTGCGATAAACAAACCATAGACAGGCAATAACACAAGTCACTGGGATAATTAACATCGTGGTGGTGTGTAAACTCACCAATATAGCGACGGTAATCCCGAAGAATATCCAAGCTATAGCCTGATAGAGCAGCGGCTTAGTCGTTTCCATCTGGAACCGATAGAGTAAAGCAAAAACGAGCAGGAAAAAGGGTATTGGGCTAGGGGCCCAGGAAAAATTATTAATGAAATAGTCCGCATAGATCGTGCTATACCAAAATCCTGCCAAACTGGACAGGAGAAGACGTTTATCTTGTTCTACATTTTCTAAAAGTTGATAAACAAAGTAGATTAAGAGGGGAATCGATAGAAAAGAAAATAGTCCATTGGTAAGGACTTGAAATTCGGGAGCGGTACCGAAAATTGTCAGAGGAAAGGCTAAATAAGTATAGAGGGGGGGGATTGTGAATCCATATTTTCCACCACCCCCCGGTGGTCCCAATTGAGGAAAGTTTCCCTTCCACATATCCATCGAAAGATAACCAAGGGTAATCTGATCGGGATCCGGTCCGATATCGAAGGTAACGTATTCAAAGATACTGACAATCCTGGTGAAAAAGGCAAAGGCGATCGCTAGAATCCCTAAAATCAGTGCCGTTACTCGGACTTTATTGATTGATTTCCCCATAAGTGTCGGTATTTTTATCCTAAAATTGTCTGGTAGCTTCGTGACCGTATACCCGAATATTTATCTTCGCATGGTAGCACGAATTTCTAGTCCTACTCGGTCAGAATTATAGCGTTAAAGATGAAGTATAACCTGATTTAGCATTACTGGCCGACTCCCCAAAACGAAAACTTCGGGCTCTACCGAACCTGTCATGTAAAACTATCAACAACTCATGCTTAAAAAGCTTATATACTAAGGCTTTGAGTTTTTATTAGATTGATATTTATCAACTTTAGAGCATTGCTGGGCAGAGAGGGAACTTGAGGAATTTTCTACAGTGTAAGTTCGGAAGAACCAAACTTCGTACCTCACCATGAAGATAACTGCTATAAGATTTAAGAGCCTGTTTAGCAATAAACTGGGTACACTCGCTTAACAAAAATTTTTTTAGACAGATCTTGGACACAATCGGGAACCCCGTGTTAAACTGCCTCGATAAGATGATGTCACTCTAAAAGTATTTCACTATATAATCCAATGGTAATACAATCGGTTAGTTTAACAGTTAAGGACTATAAGTCTAACATTCCCGTGGCCATCTTGTGTGGTGGCAAAGGAACCCGACTGCGGGAAGAAACCGAATTTCGACCTAAGCCGATGATTGCCATCGGAAATCGACCGATTATTTGGCATATCATGAAAACTTATGCCCACTATGGCTTAACTGACTTTATGCTCTGTCTAGGTTATAAAGGGGAAATAATCCGGGACTATTTCTTTAGCTATGATTGGAATCACAGTGATGTCCTCTTAGAGTTAGGCAATAAAAAAGTGACCAAACTCGATAGTGGACATGATGAGGAAGACTGGCGTATTTGGTTAGTTGATACGGGACAGGAAACCATGACCGGAGGCCGTCTTAAACGTCTCACCTCTTATATAGATCAAACTGGAAGTGATATCTTTTTAGCCACCTATGGGGATGGGGTTTGTGATGTGAATATTGCGGATCTGTTGGATTTCCATTACTCTCATGGTAAATTAGCCACCTTGACGGCGGTTCGTCCTCCTTCTCGCTTTGGCGAGTTAATCATTGAGGGTAATTTAGTCACTCAATTCCAAGAAAAGCCCCAAACATCTGAAGGATGGATTAATGGGGGCTATTTTGTCTTAAATCGCAAGGTTTTGGATTTAATTGAGGGAGATGCGACGACTTTTGAAGCACAGCCCCTCAGAACCCTGGCTGCTTTGGGAGAACTCGCCGTCTATAAGCATGAAGGGTTTTGGCAGTGCATGGATACTTATCGAGAAATGGAAATGCTCAATCACCTTTATGACACTGGACAAGCTAGATGGAAAATATGGTAAAGGAAACATTTTGGTCGGGCAAAAAGGTCTTTATTACTGGTCATACTGGCTTTAAGGGGTCTTGGCTGGCTTTTTGGTTACTCCATCTAGGGGCAGCGGTAAAAGGCCTCAGTTTAGCTCCCAATACTACCCCCGCTTTATTTGAGCAATTAGACTTAGCTCAAAACCTGAGTCATCATATAGGGGATATTCGAGAGGCTGAGTTAGTGGCTCGTTTAATCGCTTCATGGCAACCGGATGTAGTCTTTCATTTAGCGGCGCAACCCTTAGTGCGACTTTCTTATCTGGAGTCGGTGGCAACCTGGAACACAAATGTCATGGGGACTATTCACGTTTTAGAGGCCCTGAAAAGCCTGACTCATCCCTGTGCCGCCGTGTTTATTACTAGCGATAAGTGCTATGAGAATCGGGAATGGGTCTATGGTTATCGGGAAAATGACCCATTAGGGGGTTATGATCCCTATAGTTCTAGTAAGGCGGGGGCGGAATTAGCGATCGCATCTTGGCGAAATTCCTTCTTTAAAACCCCTCAAACCCCCATCGGTATTGCCAGCGCCAGGGCAGGAAATGTCATCGGTGGCGGAGATTGGTCCCTAGATCGGATTGTACCCGATGCGATGCGAGCTTTGATGAAATCCGAACCAATTCCGGTGCGGAACCCTCTAGCGACTCGCCCTTGGCAGCACGTTTTAGAGCCTTTAGGTGGCTATTTACGGTTAGCTGAGTCGATTTATGAGCAGTTGATGACGGCTAATTGGCAGCAAGACAGCCGGGGGTTATATGGGGCGTTTAATTTCGGTCCGTCTCTGACTTCTAATCGTCCGGTTAAAGAGTTAGTTGAGTCTATCCTACAACTTTGGCCGGGAACTTGGCTCGATCAAAGTGATCCGAATGCTGTTCATGAGGCTAAATTGCTTAATCTAGTCACAGATAAGGCTTTCCATACCCTAAAATGGCAACCCGTCTGGGATTTTCGGCAAACCCTCAAGGAAACGGTGACATGGTATTATCAAGCGGCTCAAATGGACTCTGAAGATAAAGCACAATTGCAAGACCTTACTCGCCAACAAATCGAATATTATCAAAGTTGTCTGACCGATTAGCGAACTCAAGGCTGATAATAGTGCAAATTAAGTAATAATTAAGTACAAATTTCTCCCCTGAAAGGAAATTAACCATGACTCAATCTATTTCTCCCCCCAATACCAATACTGAAACAGAACTGCGAGAGCAAGTCTTTCAAGCAGTACAAGAATATTATAAGCACAAATTTCAACCCCGGGCTTTTGTGGCGGGGCAGACCTATATTCCGGCATCGGGTAAGGTATTTGATGAGCAAGAATTAGTCAAATTAGTGGATTCTTCCCTAGATTTCTGGTTAACGACGGGCAGATATGCGGCGGAATTTGAGGAACGTTTTGCCCAGTGGATGGGGGTAAAACATTGTTTATTAGTCAATTCCGGCTCTTCGGCCAATTTAGTGGCCTTAAGTGCCTTAACTTCCCCTAAATTGGGGGAAAAACAACTTAAACCGGGGGATGAAGTCATTACCGTCGCCGCCGGTTTCCCGACCACAGTTAATCCCATCTTTCAAAATCAGCTAATTCCCGTCTTTTTAGACGTTAAATTACCCGGTTATGACCTCGACATCGAGCAACTGGAATCGGCCTTGTCAGAGAAGACTAAAGCGATTATGATCGCTCATACCCTGGGAAATCCCTTTAATTTAGAAGCGGTGATGGCTTTTGCCGAAAAACATGACCTCTGGGTAGTCGAGGATAACTGTGATGCGGTGGGAAGTCTCTATAAAGGGCAAAAAACCGGCACCTTTGGGCATTTAGCAACGGTTAGCTTTTATCCTGCCCATCACATGACTATGGGAGAAGGGGGCGCGGTTTTAACCAGTGATACCCGCTTGAAAAAGATTGTCGAGTCATTCCGTGACTGGGGGAGAGATTGTTGGTGTCCTCCGGGGGTAGATAATACCTGTAATAAGCGCTTCGGTTGGCAGTTAGGAGATTTGCCCTTTGGCTATGACCATAAGTACACCTATTCTCATGTGGGTTATAACCTAAAGATGACCGATATGCAAGCCGCCGTCGGGGTAGCGCAACTGGATAAATTGCCAGGATTTATCAAAAAGCGCCTGGAAAATTTCGACTTTTTGCATCAAAAGTTACAGGAGCTTCAAGATGTTTTAATTCTGCCTGAAGCCAGCCCCGATTCTGAACCGAGTTGGTTCGGGTTTCCGATTTTTGTCAAGGAAAATGCGCCTTTTAGCCGCAATGATTTAGTTAAGCATTTGGAGGAAAAACGCATCGGCACAAGGCTATTATTTGGAGGAAATTTGTTGCGACAACCTCTTTATAAGGGTTTAAATTATCGAGTTATTGGGGATTTAAGTAATGCCGATAAAATCATGAGTAGTGTTTTTTGGCTAGGCATTTATCCCGGATTAACGGAGGAAATGTTAGAATATGTTGTCTTGACGCTAAAAAGTTTCTGCCAAGGGTGATTAAGGGAAAACCGACTTTTTTTAAGTATTCTTGGCTTTTCTTAATGAAAAAGAGATAAACATGACACCATCTGCCATTGATTTACCGACAAAATCAAAGATAATCACCTGGGAAAAACTGCCCGATGATTTTATTCTACCTGACGAACCTGTGGACAATAACCTGCAACCTCTCTTAGCAGCAGCTTTACGCGAATCCCTAGAATTAGCAGGATTAATTCTAGAATCGATGCTAATTGCCTCTAATTTTGGCTTATGTGCTACCGTTAAAACTCAAACAGTTGTCAAAGCGCCTGACTGGGTTTATATTCCCTCAGTAAAACCGATTCCTAGCGGAAAAATTCGGCGCAGTTATACTCCCCATCTTGAAGGAGAAATTCCAGCTATTGTCCTAGAGTTTATCTCGGAAACCGAAGGGGGTGAATATTCCATCAACCCTCACTATCCCTATGGAAAATGGTATTTTTACGAGCAAATCTTACAAGTACCTGTCTATGGAATTTTTCAGCCAAAAACGGGAGAATTAGATGTTTATTGTTTAGTGGCAGGAAAGTATGAGCAGCAGTTGCCAGATGAGAATAATCGTTACTGGATAAAAGAACTTAATTTGTTTATCGGTATCTGGCAAGGAAGCAAAGCTGAATTTACTACTAATTGGTTGCGCTGGTGGGATAAGTCAGGCAATCTGTTATTATGGGGCAGTGAGTTAGTGGAGCAAGAAAAGCAACGAGCCGAGCAAGAAAAGCAACGAGCCGAGCAAGAAAAGCAACGAGCCGAGCAAGAAAAGCAACGAGCCGAACAGGAAAAGCAACGGGCTGAAAAGGAAAAGCAACGGGCTGAAAAGGAAAAGCAACGGGCTGAAAAGGAAAAGCAACGAGCCGAGCGCTGGGCAGCACAATTGAGAGCGCTAGGGGTTGACATTGATGATAGTTTATGATAGGAAATAAACTTATTCTTTACTGTCTTTTCCCTTACTTTATGTTGACTCCAATACTTCAAATTAAATTAGATAAATGAACAAAAATATGATCGATCAATGGCTCAAAGGAGTAGGTGCGTTTCTACTTATTTTTATTGATGTAAATTATCTTCTTACCACAAGATTTGGCAGATTGAAAGGAAATGACAGGTAAGTACCTAGGCAAAATTATTTACACATGACGATCATTGCCCCGTAAGGGTTTTAGCTCGATCGGGCAGGTAATTAATTTTGCATGACTACTTATGAAGCAGTGTGGTATCTATTCATTTCAATTTCTATTATTTTCTTACCTACTATTTTGGGTAAAGTTTTGAACTATTTCAGTTCTATTTTATCAAAAATAATCAATAATTGGCAAGTCACAAATCAAAGTCGTAATCTTGAGTTTTTAATTTCGTGGGGACTTGGTCTTGTTTTCAACACGATAGCAATTCAAAAGCTCTTTACCCAAGGAACTGGTGGAAGTCTCAGGCTCTATATGACACCTGAGATGTCATACAATTGGCGTGAACTGACAACCTATTTATCAAGCTTGAATTTTTTGGTGCTAATTCCAGTCGCATTAATTTTAACAGTTATTTTCTTTTTTCTCTTACATCTATTTTCCCTTCGTAAATTTTTGAGAACATTATTGATTGAGAATATAATTTTTATTGGAGTTTTAGTAACGGTTACATCAGTTGCTTGGAGTCTGGTTTATACTGATCCATCTAACTACCATTTTAATGCGTTTCTCTTCCCATTAGCGGCCATTAATAGCGATTCCCCTTTTATTCCTCTTGTTGATGATGGGTTTAAAACTTTATATGGCGGATATTATCTTTGGCTTGGCCTACTATCACGATTAATGGGAAATAGTCTATTGTCTATTAAAATTGTTGTATGTAGTTTGATTGCTCTTCAGATTATTCTTTACTATTTAATAGTTAAAGCTATTTACAAAAATCCGTTGTTCAGAATTTTGGTATTCATCAGCTGCCTATTTTGGAGTTATTTTTATTTTAGGGTAGTAGGAGGAGATTTATACTTTCAATATTTTCCTTTAAGAACTTTATTTCCTTGTCTTTTACTGGTCACTTCGTTCTATATATCTGAAAGAAAATTTCTCGATAAAGCTACTTTTTCCATTGGATTTTTAACAATTAACTTACGAGATTTGATTCTAGATTTTATAGTGGCAATGGCTCTATTAAGTAATTTTGATTCTGGTGTAGTTGTGTTGATTATGTACTTTTTTATTTACATTTGGAATGAGTTTAAAATAGATGGTTTTAGCGCAAAAAACATGATTAAAAGATTAGCGGGATTTAGTATAAATCTCATAATTATCATGTCCATAGTTATTTTTGGCTTTAGAATTATTGCTGGAGAATTTATAAATTTTCTCAATTATACGGGTTCTACTCTTAAATTTGGCTCTGGCTTTCTAGGTTTGCCTTTTCCAGATAATATATGGATGATATTTATGGTTGTTTACGGTTTTAACATCATACAATCTTTTCAGAGTCCTATTGAGGATAAAAACGCTAAGTATCGTTTTGTAATTGCCATCTGGGGAATAGTTAGCCTCTTTTATTTTGTCAATAGAAGTCATCCTTGGAATTTGTTATTTGTATCACTTCCATTTTTTCTTTCCTATGGTTGTTTGATTGATTATGCCTTTAGTTCTTATCAACAAAAAATGTCTGAATCTGAACCGAAATTGATGCAGAATAAAATTGCATTGAGGGAGTTCTTGCCAATCCTATTGCCCAATTCGTTTGAGCTATTCAGACTCTCCCTTGTCAGTGTATTAGTCATGCCCTTTATTATTATGTCCCTAATCGCTTGTGTAAAATTTATCCCCTTAACTATATCCAATTTTAAAAGCCCTAAAAGCTATTCGCAAATGTCTGCTTTAGTCAGCTTGTCCGAGAGAGTGGCTACATTAGAAAAACAATTAAACCGCCCATCAATTCTTCTTTCAGATTCATTTGAATCCTATTATTATCTTCACAAAAACAGAAAAGTATTGTTTTATCCCGAGATAACTTCTATTTTCTCTGAGGACAATTCTTTTCAGCCCCGTTTTATTGATGCTCTCAATAAATTCAATCCAATTGTCACCCTATGTCCCATAAATGTACCTGTCATAAAAGAAAATCTTCATGACACTTTTTTACAATTACTCTATGAGAATAATTACAAGCTTGTAGAGTCAGGGAAAAACATAGATGACCCTATCCTGAAAAATTGTCAGATTTACATAAAAGATTAGAATTGTAATAGAATCAGAGAATCTTGACAAAATCACATAACCTAAAACGAGCCGAAGGCTTGGCAGCACAAATGCGGTAGCAATTGGGTTGACATTGACAATGGTTTATGATAAGAAAGTGGCATCAGTTGTTCACCCCAACCAACCAATGGCTCAAGAAACCCTCCTAATTGCAGCTAACCCACAAGGGATCAAGCTACCACCGACCGAAGATGAACTACCTTCTGATGATGGTATTCCCATGGAAACCCAGCGACACGGACTGCAAATGCAGTTATTAGTCAGACCTCTCTCCCGGTGGTTAAAAAACCAAGGACGGGAAGCGTTTGTCGGAGGCAATATGTTTGTTTACTTTAGCCCCAATCAAGTGCGTAACGAGGATTATCGCGGGCCCGATGTATTTGTCGTTGTGGACGTGCCTCGAAAAGAACGGAAAAGCTGGGTCGTCTGGGAAGAAGAAAAAGCTCCTGATGTGGTGATTGAGTTGCTTTCTGAAAGTACAGCAAAAAAAGATAAAGAAGAGAAAAAGCTTATCTATCAGAATCGTTTGCGGGTGACAGAATACTTTTGGTATGATCCCTTTGACCCAGAAGATTTAGCGGGACATCGCTTAGAAGGGGGTGTTTATAAATCTTTAAACCCAGATGCTCAAGGCAGGTTCAGCAGCGAAATATTAGGGCTAGTGTTAGTGCGGTGGCAGGGAATTTATGGGGATGAACAAGAGCCGATTACTTGGCTACGTTGGGCAACAGCAGAGGGGCAATTGCTCCCCACCATAGAGGAGTTGGCCGAGCAGGAAAAGCACCGGGCCGAGCAGGAAAAGCAACGGGCTGAACGCTTGGCAGCAAAATTAAGAGCGCTAGGAGTTGAAGTTGATGATAGTGTATGAAATAATTGCAGGCATTGTTCACCTACAGGTCTATTTTATAATTAATTTAATGCACCTACTTAGTCGTGGACAGTTTATGAGAGCTTATTAAATATAGAAAGGACTGTTTAGGACAATGACACCATCTGCTATTGATTTACCCCCAAAATCACCGCCAATCACCTGGGAAAAACTGCCAGATGATTTTGTATTACCTGACGAACCTGTGGACAATAACCTGCAACCTCTCTTAGCAGCCGCTTTACGCGAATCCCTAGAATTAGCAGGACTAATTCTAGAATCGATGTTAATTGCTTCTAATTTTGGCTTATGTGCTACCGTTAAAACTCAAACAGTTGTCAAAGCACCTGATTGGGTTTATATTCCCTCAGTCAAACCGATTCCCATCGGAAAAATTCGGCGCAGTTACACTCCCCATCTTGAAGGAGAAATTCCAGCTATTGTCCTAGAATTTATCTCGGAAACCGAAGGGGGTGAATATTCCATCAACCCTCACTATCCCTATGGAAAATGGTATTTTTACGAGCAAATCTTACAAGTACCTGTCTATGGAATTTTTCAGCCAAAAACGGGAGAATTAGATGTTTATTGTTTAGTGGCAGGAAAGTATGAGCAGCAGTTGCCAGACGAAAACAATCGTTATTGGATAAAAGAACTTAATTTGTTTATCGGTATCTGGCAAGGAAGCAAAGCTGAATTTACTACTAATTGGTTGCGCTGGTGGGATAAGTCAGGAAATTTATTATTATGGGGGAGTGAGTTAGTAGAACAAGAAAAGCAACGGGCTGAACAGGAAAAGCAACGAGCCGAACAAGCTGAGTTAGAACTTGAGCAAGAACGAATTTCTCGCCAACGTTTGGTGCAAAAGTTAAAAGAGTTGGGAGTTAATCCTGAAAATCTATAGCCCATTTTTAGATATTTGAATTAGTGAAATTACTTATGACAGCCATGCAACTACTTCAGTCAAACCCCTTACCAACTATCACCTGGGAAAAACTGCCAGATGATTTTATTCTACCTGACGAACCTGTGGACAATAACCTGCAACCTCTCTTAGCAGCAGCTTTACGAGAATCCCTAGAATTAGCAGGATTAATTCTAGAATCGATGCTAATTGCCTCTAATTTTGGCTTATGTGCTACCGTTAAAACTCAAACAGTTGTCAAAGCACCTGACTGGGTTTATATTCCCTCGGTAAAACCGATTCCCATCGGAAAAATTCGGCGCAGTTACACTCCCCATCTTGAAGGAGAAATTCCAGCTATTGTCCTAGAGTTTATCTCGGAAACCGAAGGGGGTGAATATTCCATCAACCCTCACTATCCCTATGGAAAATGGTATTTTTACGAGCAAATCTTACAAGTACCTGTCTATGGAATTTTTCAGCCAAAAACGGGAGAATTAGATGTTTATTGTTTAGTGGCAGGAAAGTATGAGCAGCAGTTGCCAGACGAAAACAATCGTTATTGGATAAAAGAACTTAATTTGTTTATCGGTATCTGGCAAGGAAGCAAAGCTGAATTTACTACTAATTGGTTGCGCTGGTGGGATAAGTCAGGAAATTTATTATTATGGGGGAGTGAGTTAGTAGAACAAGAAAAGCAACGGGCTGAACAGGAAAAACTAAGGGCAGAGCAGGAAAAGCAACGAGCCGCACAAGAGCGTCAACGAGCCGAGCAAGCTGAGTTAGAACTTGAGCAAGAACGAATTTCTCGCCAACGTTTGGTGCAAAAGTTAAAAGAGTTGGGAGTTAATCCTGAAAATCTATAGCCCATTTTAGATATTTGAATTAGTAAAATTACTTATGACAGCCATGCAACTACTTCAGTCAAACCCCTTACCAACTATCACCTGGGAAAAACTGCCAGATGATTTTATTCTACCTGACGAACCTGTGGACAATAACCTGCAACCTCTCTTAGCAGCAGCTTTACGAGAATCCCTAGAATTAGCAGGATTAATTCTAGAATCGATGCTAATTGCCTCTAATTTTGGCTTATGTGCTACCGTTAAAACTCAAACAGTTGTCAAAGCACCTGATTGGGTTTATATTCCCTCAGTAAAACCGATTCCTAGCGGAAAAATTCGGCGCAGTTATACTCCCCATCTTGAAGGAGAAATGCCATCTATTGTCCTAGAATTTATCTCGGAAACCGAAGGGGGTGAATATTCCATCAACCCTCACTATCCCTATGGAAAATGGTATTTTTACGAGCAAATCTTACAAGTACCTGTCTATGGAATTTTTCAGCCAAAAACAGGAGAATTAGAAATTTATCGATTAAATCAAGGAAGGTATGAACAACAAAAACCTGATGAAAACAATCGTTATTGGATAGCAGAGATTAACTTATTTTTGGGAGTCTGGCAAGGAATCAAAGCTGAATTTACTACTAATTGGTTGCGCTGGTGGGATAAGTCGGGAAATTTGCTATTATGGGGCAGTGAGTTAGTAGAGCAGGAAAAGCAACGAGCCGAGCAAGAAAAGCAACGAGCCGAGCAGGAAAAGCAACGAGCCGAGCGCTTGGCAGCAAAATTAAGAGCGCTAGGAGTTGAAGTTGATGATAGTGTATGAAATAATTGGCTCTTCTGGTTTCTGTGTGGAAACGAGGTCTATACTGATAGTTTATTCCGCCAAATAGCACTAAAAGTCTTGCCTGATAAGCATTTCACGATTCCATAAGCAAAAATTATCACACAAAGTCGAGAAGAGCCAATAATTGCCAGCATTGTCCACCTACAGGTCTATTTTATAATTAATTTAATGCACCTACTTAGTCGCGGGCAGTTTATGAGAGCTTATTAAATATTAGGAAGGACTGTTGACGACAATGACACCATCTGCTATTGATTTACCCCCAAAATCACCGCCAATCACCTGGGAAAAACTGCCAGATGATTTTGTATTACCTGACGAACCTGTGGACAATAACCTGCAACCTCTCTTAGCAGCCGCTTTACGCGAATCCCTAGAATTAGCAGGACTAATTCTAGAATCGATGTTAATTGCTTCTAATTTTGGCTTATGTGCTACCGTTAAAACTCAAACAGTTGTCAAAGCACCTGATTGGGTTTATATTCCCTCAGTAAAACCGATTCCTAGCGGAAAAATTCGGCGCAGTTATACTCCCCATCTTGAAGGAGAAATGCCATCTATTGTACTAGAATTTATCTCGGAAACCGAAGGGGGTGAATATTCCATCAACCCTCACTATCCCTATGGAAAATGGTATTTTTACGAGCAAATCTTACAAGTACCTGTCTATGGAATATTTCAGCCAAAAACAGGAGAATTAGAAATTTATCGATTAAATCAAGGAAGGTATGAACAACAAAAACCTGATGAAAACAATCGTTATTGGATAGCAGAGATTAACTTATTTTTGGGAGTCTGGCAGGGAAAAAAAGCTGAAGTGACAGCCTATTGGTTGCGTTGGTGGGATAAGTCGGGAAATTTGCTATTATGGGGCAGTGAGTTAGTAGAGCAAGAAAGGCAACGAGCCGAGCAAGAGCGGCAACGAGCCGAACAGGAAAAGCAACGAGCCGAGCAAGAGCGGCAACGAACCGAGCAAGAGCGTCAACGAGCCGAACAAGCTGAGTTAGAACTTAAGCAAGAACAAATTTCTCGCCAACGTTTGGTGCAAAAGTTAAAAGAGTTGGGAGTTAATCCTGAAAATCTATAACCCATTTTAGATATTTGAATTAGTGAAATTACTTATGACAGCCATGCAACTACTTCAGTCAAACCCCTTACCAACTATTACCTGGGAAAAACTGCCAGATGATTTTATTCTACCTGACGAACCTGTGGACAATAACCTGCAACCTCTCTTAGCAGCAGCTTTACGCGAATCCCTAGAATTAGCAGGACTAATTCTAGAATCAATGCTAATTGCTTCTAATTTTGGCTTGTGTGCTACCGTTAAAACTCAAACAGTTGTCAAAGCACCTGACTGGGTTTATATTCCCTCAGTAAAACCGATTCCTAGCGGAAAAATTCGGCGCAGTTATACTCCCCATATTGAAGGAGAAATTCCTACCATCGTCCTAGAGTTTATCTCGGAAACCGAAGGGGGTGAGTATTCCATCAACCCTCACTATCCCTATGGAAAATGGTATTTTTACGAGCAAATCTTACAAGTACCTGTCTATGGAATTTTTCAGCCAAAAACAGGAGAATTAGAAATTTATCGATTAAATCAAGGAAGGTATGAACAACAAAAACCTGATGAAAACAATCGTTATTGGATAGCAGAGATTAACTTATTTTTGGGAGTCTGGCAGGGAAAAAAAGCTGAAGTGACAGCCTATTGGTTGCGTTGGTGGGATAAGTCGGGCAATCTGTTATTATGGGGGAGTGAACGAGTCGCACAAACTGAATATCAACTCGAACAGGAGCGAATGTTACGGCACAAATTAGCTGAAAAATTAAGAGAAATAGGCGTTGAACCAGAAACCTTGTAGGAGACTTGTCAAATGCTGATAAAATCATGGAAGAAATCTTGGTAATGATTCGGGGCTGAAGATGCAACCTAACCTAACAAATGACTTAAATCACATTCTTGCCCATACTAAAACCCTGTGGGAGGAATTGCGGGGACAACGGATATTTATTACTGGAGGTACAGGCTTTTTTGGCTGCTGGCTTTTAGAGAGTTTTATTTGGGCTAATGATCAGCTAGACTTAAAAGCATCGGCAAGGAAATCTATCCTCGATGGGATACTAGATATTATTCGGGATCACAAACCAATATTTTTCTGAGTTAGAAAATTATGAGACATAAAATTGTTGAACAAGATTTGAGGCAAATTATTGCAGCTGATTTACCTTGGCAAACTTTGGCAGGAAAAACAGTTTTTATTTCGGGAGCCAATGGATTTTTACCAGCTTACATCGTGGAAACCTTGCTCTATTTGAATGAACAAAAAAAACATTCTTCTATCAAAGTGATTGGCTTAGTCAGAAATAAGGAGAAAGCCTTAAAACGATTGGAGTTTTACCAGAATAGAACCGATTTAGAGTTAATTGAGCAGGATGTTTCTAGTCCGATTTCTTTAGACTTGAAAATAGATTTTATCATTCATGCTGCCAGTCAAGCCAGTCCGAAGTATTATGGGAAAGATCCAGTGGGAACATTATTAGCGAATACTGTAGGAACTTATAATCTTCTCGAACTTGCTCAACTCCATCAAGTGGAAAGCTTTCTCTATTTCAGTAGTAGTGAGGTGTATGGAAAAGTTGATCCCTCTTGTGAGCAAATTAGGGAAGATAATTATGGTTATCTGGATCCGACCTTAGTTCGTTCCTGTTATGCTGAAAGCAAGCGTATGGGCGAAAATATGTGTGTTTCTTGGTTTCATCAATACAACATTCCTACTAAAATTGTCCGTCCTTTTCATACTTATGGGCCGGGGTTAAGCTTGGATGATGGTCGAGTCTATGCAGATTTTGTAGCTGATATTGTCAACAATCGTGATATAATTATGAAAAGTGACGGAAGCGCTCGTCGCGCTTTTTGTTATTTAGCCGATGCCGTTCAAGGTTTTTTAACTATTCTTCTGAAGGGGGAGAATGGACAAGCCTATAATTTAGGAAATCCTCAAGGGGAGATAAGTATATTAGAATTGGCGGTGAAACTTGTGGATTTATTTCCTGAAAAAGGATTAAAACTCCTTCGCCAACCCATCCAAGATAATCCCGATTATATTCCGAGTCAAGTCTCCCGGAATTGTCCGGATATTTCTAAGTTATTGGCCTTAGGGTGGCAACCGCAAACCAGCATTGAAGAAGGTTTTAAACGTACAATTGGGAGTTTTTTATGAAGTTATTGGACAGGAAACAACACTATCATTTGGGACAGAGCAATAAACAGCAATATATTGATGAAATGTATCAATTTCACCAGCTTCTGTTTGACTATTCTGAACTTCTCAAGGATACTGACATTGCTAGTATTAGGATTCAAGACGATGGAGTTGTATTTACTTCTAGGGAACAAGGAATCAATGTCTGGTGTAATCAGCCAGATAAACGAGCAGCCCCCTTTGAAATACTCAATTTTAGTTTCTATGAACCAGCAGAAAGTCATTTAATTTTTGAGTTAATTTCAACCTTGGGAGACTCCTGTAATATCTTTGATATTGGAGCTAATATTGGCTGGTATTCTCTAAGTATTGCCAAGCGATTTAATCAAGCTAAGATATGGTCATTTGAACCAGTAAAATCAACTTTTGATTATTTTCAAAAAAATCTAGACTTAAACTTAGAGATTAACAACATAACTCTCTACAATTTTGGATTTTCTAATCAAAATGAAAGATTAAAATTTTACGTTCAACCAGAAGCTTCTGTGAGTGCGTCTTTAGTGAATATTACAGAGAGTGAAACCATTAAAGAAATAACTTGCGAAGTGAAAAGGTTGGATGAATTTATCGATGAAAATCCTGTCAAGATAGATTTTATTAAATGTGATGTGGAAGGAGCAGAACTTTTAGTTTATCAAGGAGGTCTGGAGACAATTAAACGAGACAAACCAATAATTTTTACAGAGATGCTCAGAAAATGGTCAGCCAAATTTAATTACCACCCTAATCAGATCATTGACTTAATGACTGAGATCGGTTATGATTGCTTTACCGTCTGTGATCATAATTTATCCCGATTTTCCCTCATGGACGATACGACTCTAGAAACTAACTTTTTCTTTCTTCATCGAGAAAAACATAGCCAACAAATTCAAAACTTTATATCAACAAAAACTACCTCATGATTGAACGCCAATGCTCGAAAAATTAGCCAAACAAATCCGTCTAATTTCCTTACAAATGGTTCATCGAGCCAATGCCTCTCACATTGGCAGTTGCTTAAGTATGGCTGATTTATTAGCTGTGCTATATGGCAAAATTCTCCGAGTTGATCCGACTAACCCAAATTGGCTAGACCGCGATCGATTTATTCTCAGTAAAGGTCATAGTGCGGCTATTCTCTACGCAGTACTGGCTGAACGGGGATTTTTTCCCCTAGAATGGCTAGAAACCTATTGTCAAGATGGTTCTAAGTTAACTGGTCATATCAGTCATTATCTACCCGGAATAGAAGCCTCTACCGGGTCTTTAGGTCATGGTTTACCTATCGGTTGTGGTATAGCTCTAGCTGGTAAACGTGAAGATAAACCCTACCGAGTATTTGTTCTAGTTAGTGATGGCGAAATGGATGAAGGCTCAAACTGGGAATCAATTTTATTTGCGCCTCAGCATCAACTCGATAACCTAGTTGTTATTGTGGACTATAACAAGATTCAGAGTTTTGGCACGGTCAAAGAAGTGCTTGACCTTGAACCCTTAACAGCTAAATTCCAGGCATTTCGTTGGTCAGTGCGAGAAATTGACGGTCATAATTTCCAGCAGATTGAAGATGCTTTCAATAGTGTTCCTTTTGAAAAGGGCAAACCTAGCTGTATTATCGCCCATACTGTTAAGGGAAAAGGAGTCAGTTTTATGGAAAATCAACTGGCTTGGCATTACAAGTCACCGAATCAAGAACAACTAGAACAAGCCGTAGCAGAAATTGAGGGGAAATCATGAGAACAGCTTTTATCAATACGCTTTGTGAAATAGCCAAGAAAGATGAGAGGATTTGGCTTCTTTGCGGAGACTTAGGCTATTCTGTCCTCGAAGGATTTGCAGGCCAATTTCCTCAACGATTTGTGAATGTGGGTATTGCCGAACAAAACATGATCGGCATAGCTGCGGGTCTAGCAATGTCTGGCAAAATCGTCTTTGCCTATTCTATTGTCAATTTTCCGATCATGCGATGTTTTGAACAGATTCGTAATGATGTCTGTTATCACAATCTCAATGTTAATATTGTTGCTGTTGGTGGTGGACTGACCTACGGTTCTCTGGGTTATACTCATCATGGCATGGAAGATTTGGCGGTGATGAGAGTGTTGCCTAATATGACTGTTATCGCTCCAGGGGATCCTCTAGAAGCTAAATTAGCTACTCAAGCTATTGTTAACCTATCTAGTCCGTGTTATTTAAGATTAGGGAAAGCCGGTGAACCTCAAGTTCACCCTAGGGAACCTCAGTTTGAAATTGGTAAGGCAATCGAGTTACAGTCGGGAACAGATTTGACCTTAATCAGTATAGGGGGAATGCTAGATTTAACCGTTAAAGCGGCTGAAAAACTGACGATGCAGGGTTATTCTATTGAAGTTTTGAGTATGCCGACTCTCTACCCTCTAGATGAACAATCTATCTTACAATCTGCCCAAAAGACTAAGAAGATAATCACCCTAGAAGAACATGGAATTGGCGGTTTAGGAAGTGCAGTTGCAGAAGTTCTGGCACAGTCGAGCGAAACTGTTGAATTTAAGCCTTTAAGGTTAAAAAGAGAAGCAGTTAAAACCGCCGGTAGTCAAACAGTTTTACGTTCCCAACAAGGACTTGATTTGGATGGCATTGTGCAATCGGCTCTGGCCATGCTACAAAGAGTGTATTAGCCATTTTACAGGTGAGGAGAAGGTAAAGACCAATGTAATCACTAATTGTCAAAATAAACTTGAAAAATGTATCTGTTCCAAAAAAGTAAATTTGTTAGATTTTTGTTAGTGGGGGTAATTAATACCTTATTTGGTTATTCCGTCTTTGCCTTGCTGATTTGTCTAGGATTAGATTATCGCTATTCCTTACTTATCGCTACTATTTGCGGGGTATTATTCAACTTTAAAACTATCGGAGCTATCGTTTTTAAAGACCAAAATAATCGACTACTAACTCGCTTTATTGGTGTTTATTTAGTGATTTACTTATTAAACGCTGAATCCTTACGAATTGTTAAGATGCTAGGAATCAATATCTTAGTGGCACAAGCTATCTTAGTATTGCCTCTAGCAATTGTTTCTTATTTCTTGAATAAAACCTTTGTTTTTAGAGGAAATAGACAATGAAAAAAATTAGTGTAGTGACTCCTTGCTATAATGAGGAGGGGAATATCGAAGAGATTTATCTTCAAGTCAAACAGATTTTTGCGGACTTAGAAAAATATGATTATGAACATCTATTTATTGATAATGCTTCTCAGGATAAAACGGTGGACATTCTTAAAGGTATTGGCATCAAAGATTCCAATGTCAAAATTATCGTTAATGCTCGAAACTTTGGGGCAATTCGATCGATTTACTATGGAATAACTCAGCCAGATGCTGATGCTGTTGTCTTAATTTTTGCTGATTTACAAGATCCACCAGACTTGATTGTTGATTTTATCAAAAAATGGGAAGAGGGCTATCACATAGTCAAAGGAATAAAAACTTCAAGTGAAGAAAATTTTCTACTGTATAGTATCCGGAGTTTTTATTACTTTCTTGTCACTCAGTTATCGGATATTAAGCCTACTGCTCATTTTACAGGTTTTGGACTCTATGATAAAAAGGTCGTGGAAGTTTTGAAAAAAATTGACGATCCTTATCCATACCTAAGAGGTATTATTTCAGAGATCGGCTTTGACAGTGCTGAGATTGAGTACAAACAACGGCAGCGTAAAAAAGGGAAGAGTAGTTATCGAAATTTTTATAGGCTTTATGACGCTGCAATGTTAGGCATTACCAGCCATTCTAGTGTTCCTTTGAGGATTGCTACATTTTTGGGTTTTGCTTTGTCTCTGCTGAGTTTGCTAGTGGCGTTAGGTTATTTAATCGCCAAATTGTTGTTCTGGGATTATTTTCCTTTAGGAACCGCACCCGTTACTGTCGGACTATTTTTACTCGCTTCGGTGCAGTTATTTTTTATCGGCATTATTGGGGAATATATTGGCTTAATGCACATGAGAATTTTAAAAAGACCTTTAGTTGTCGAACGAGAACGGATTAACTTTGAGTGAGTGACTGTATTTGTTATACTAACTTAATCTTGGAGGACAAATGGTAATGGTTAGGCGTTGGGTTTCATGCTTCAACCCAACCTACTTTCATCTTATATTTAATTCCACCCACCTACTTAAATACAATAGAAAACCTATCTGGATTAGCTAATCTATATATAGCGTTTTTCAGTCTAATGAGGTATAGTGAATCCATCGATAGATAGGCGTTTCAGGGTTTCAATCGGGACTCACTTCTGTGAAAACCGCTATAGTAAAATGTAGATTCTGTGTACCCCCCACTTTTCTATATCGATTTAGTCTGATTGACGATTCGATCGTAAAATAGCAACAGATCAAGAGAGTACAGGTCAAATATGCCGAAATTTGTTATCTGGGGTAGTTATTGTGAAAACGTGCTGGAAAAACGCGCTCCCTATCGTCAAGCGCATCTAGAGGGATTAAATCAACAGAAAGAACGGGGAATTCTCATTACTATCGGACCAACGGCAGATTTAAGCCAAGTTTTTGGAATTTATCAGGCAGCCAGCGAGTCAGAAGTGCGAGAATTAATCGAAGCGGATCCCTATTGGCAAAATGGCATCTGGACAGAGTACCAAGTCAAAGAATGGATTCAAGCCATCTAAGGGGACTATCAGCTATATTTTTCATAAGGGTATCCCCATAAAATTCTCAAACTACGCAACTAATCAAACTCATCTCCGGTCAAGTCTGAGGATATTTTCAAGGATAAACCGGAGTTATCCCTTATCGATTCAAGCTGACAGCTGATAGCTTGCCTAATTTTTGCTTATCGCCATGGTTTACATCAAAAAGGTCGAACTCTCACACTTCAAATCCTTCGGGGGAACGACTCCCATCCCCTTTTTACCGGGGTTTACGGTGGTTTCTGGTCCAAATGGTTCGGGAAAGTCGAATATTCTCGACGCATTGCTATTTTGCTTGGGATTAGCTACATCCAAGGGAATGCGGGCCGAAAGATTACCGGATTTAGTCAATCACAGCTATAACAGTCAACGTCATAGCACCGAAGCGAGTGTTTCGGTGACTTTTGATGTTAGCGATATTCCCGACGCAACCGATAGGGATTGGACGGTTTCCCGACGCTTAAAAGTGGCTAAGGGTGGCAGCTATACTTCTACCTACTATATCAATGGGGAAACCTGTACGGTTAGCGAACTTCACGACCAGTTGAACCGTTTACGCATCTATCCCGAAGGGTACAACGTGGTGTTACAGGGGGACGTAACCCGAATTATCAGCATGAATGCTAAGGAAAGACGGGAAATTATCGACGAATTGGCAGGAGTAGCCGAATTTGACCGCAAAATTGAGAAAACTAAGGATAATATCGATTCGGTTAAAGAAAGAGAAGAACGCTGCCAAATTATTGCCACAGAATTGCAAAAATCTCTGGAGAAATTAGCACTCGATCGCATTAAAGCCGAAAAATACCAAAAACTCAAGGCCCAAGTCCAAGAAAAACAACAATGGGAAATTGTCCTGCATTGGCAAAATCTCCAGCAGCGCTGCCAGCAATTAAAAGAACAAATTCAAGCTGGGGAAAAGGAAAAACAGGTTTTAACCGAGACTATCGCCAATTTATCCGAACAAATCGCCCAAAATAGTCAAGAATTAGAGAAACTCAATCAACAGGTCAAAGCTTTCGGGGAAGATGAACACCTGTCCCTGACTTCCCGATTAGCGAGTCAACAGGCCAAACGACAACAACAGCAACAACGACAAAAAGAGTTAGAAAACCTCGAAAAAGAATCTCAGGCACAGAAAAACAGGCTTTTAGAGGAAATTAATCGCTACAATCTCGAATTAAATCAGATTACTGCTGAAAAAAGCCGTTTAGAAACTGAAATTTTACCCAATCTCCTACTGACAACCCAAACCGCAAGGGAAACCCTAGAAAACCATCGTCTGCAAGCAAGTAGTCTCGCGGAAGCGTCAGAAGCTTGGGTAAAAGAACAAAGCGACCTTTCCCGCAATATTACCCGTCTTCAGGAACAATTAAACCCCTACCGTAGCCAACAGGCCCAATTGACCGAAAGATGCGATCGATTGCAAACTAATATAGTAGAAGCTGGTCAACGTCTGCAAGAATTAGAGCAAGTTATTAGCACAAAAACCGAAGAAAGTCAAGAAATATTACAAAAAATTAATCAAGCGGAACCCGATAGCCAAAATTTAGCCCAAAAACTCACCCTTGCTGAACAAAATCGCGTCATCAGTCAGGACACCCAAAAACGTCTGCTCAAGGAACAACGGGACAAACAGAGGGAATTAGATAAACTGGAAGCGACCAAGCAAGCACAACAAGAGGCCCAGGGAACCTATGCCACTCAAATATTATTACAGTCAGATTTGCCCGGAATCTGCGGATTAGTGGCACAATTGGGGGAAGTAGAGGAACGTTATCAAATTGCTCTTGAAATCGCCGCCGGAGGTCGTTTAGGTCATGTAGTCGTCCAAGATGATAGCGTTGCGGCCGCCGGAATTGCCTTGCTAAAACAGCGTCGCATCGGTAGGGCCACTTTTTTACCCCTGAATAAAATTCGTCCCCCCCGTCCCCAAGATATTTCCTCTGTGCGTCACGCGCGGGGTTATCTGGATTTAGCGGTGAATTTGGTTAAGTTTCAACCCCAGTATCGGGAGGTTTTTAACTATATTTTTGGCAGTACGGTGGTTTTTGAGGATATAGACTCTGCCCGTTATTATATCAATCAATATCGCATCGTTACTTTGGATGGCGAGTTATTAGAGATGACTGGTGCTATGACTGGAGGCAGCCAACCGACGCGATCGGGGCTGCGTTTTGGTAAAATTTCTGCCAAGGAGTCTAGTGAAGCGGAATCTCTACGGGAAAGATTAGCAGAAATCGATCGCATTCTTACCCGCAACGAAGAAAAAATTACTCAAGTCAATAATCTTATCAGTCAGTTAACCCAACAGTTAACCGAAACCCGTCAAAGTCATCGGGAAAATCAATTATCTCTACAACAATTAAGCAAGGATTTAGAACGTTTAACCACAGAAAAAGAGGATTTAACCCGTCAATTATCGGGACAGCAAGAGGAAATTAGTATTTCTAGTCAACGGTTAGAGGTATTAACTAGAGAAATTCCTCAGTTAGAGTTATCCTTACAGCAAGAACAGGAGAAATTAACTGCTTTAGAGGCCAATCATACCCATAGCGAATGGCAACAGGTGCAGGGAATAATTCGCGCTCAAGAATTAGAGTTACAAACCCAAGAAAATCACCTCGCTACAGTCCGCGAACAGTTAAAAGACCTACAAAATCAACAGATCAGACTAGAGGAAAAAAGTCAAGAGTCTGGGGATAGAATTATTGAGATTGAGAAAATAATTACCGATGCAGTTAATCAGAGAAATATCGGTAATCTGGAGATAGAAAAACTTAATCACAATATTTTAGAAATCAATCAAGCTTTACAGCAATTATCCCGACAACTAGGGGAAACCAAGCAAAAAAGAGACCAATTAGAAACAGTTTTGCGACAACAACAAAACCAGCAACAACAGGCTATCTGGCAATCGGAAAAGTTAGTCAACAATCAAGAGGAAAGACAAGCATTACTAACCACTTTACAGACAGAAATTAGTCAACTAGAAAGCGACCTACCCAATCCCTTGCCCGAAATTCCTGAAAGCGATCGAGATTTCGAGAAAATTCAAAGCGATATTCGGCAGTTACAAAAGAAATTGGAAGCTTTAGAACCTGTGAATATGTTAGCTTTAGAAGAATACCAAAAAACTAAAGAGAGATTAGATGAACTATCAGAAAAACTGCAAACTCTAGAAGGAGAAAGAACCGAACTACTTTTACGCATAGAAAACTTTACCACCCTCAGATTTAATGCTTTTCAGGAAGCATTTACGGCCGTTAACGAAAACTTTAAGATTATATTTGCCACCCTGTCCGACGGTGATGGTTACTTACAACTAGAAGACGAAAATGACCCCTTTAATGGTGGCTTAAATCTGGTGGCCCATCCGAAAGGAAAACCCGTACAGCGATTAAGTTCCATGTCTGGAGGTGAAAAATCTTTAACCGCTTTAAGCTTTATTTTTTCCCTACAAAGATATCGTCCTTCTCCCTTTTATGCCTTTGATGAAGTGGATATGTTTTTAGATGGGGCCAATGTAGAGAAATTGGCCAAAATGATTCAAAAACAAGCACAACAAGCGCAATTTATTGTCGTTAGTTTGCGTCGGCCGATGATTGAAGCATCGGAAAGAACCATCGGTGTCACCCAAGCGCGGGGAACCCATACACAGGTACTAGGAATTAAAGTTTAACCTAAGACGCAAGTGGGGTGTGGGGAAGTGGGGTGTGGGGTGTGGGGTGTGGGGAAGTGGGAAGCTTTTCAGTGACTCAGTAAACAGTAATCAGTGAACTGAAAACTCACATCTGATAACTGATAACTGATAACTGATAACTGATAACTGATGACTGATAACTGCCAGACAAGCCGGACAAAGTTAAGTTATATTAAGATTACTCAGAATGCGTCTCCATCCCCTTCAGAAATCTCATGACTCAACCGCAAGCACAACGCATCCTCTACGTTAGACTCCCCTGTAACCCCATTTTCCCCATCGGTGTGGTTTACCTTTCCGACCACGTTCATAAACTCTTCCCCGACATCGAACAAAGAATCTTTGACCTTGGCACCGTCCCCCCCTTAGACTTTAACCAGGCACTCGATCGCTGTGTTGACGAATTTCGGCCCACCCTGCTAGTATTCTCCTGGCGGGATATTCAAATATATGCTCCCGTCGGTGGTCGCGGTGGTAATCCCCTGCAAAACGCCTTTGAATTTTACTACGCTAAAAACCCCCTAATCAAGCTGCGCGGTGCTTTAGGAGGTTTAAAGGTGACAACCGCCTACTACGGCGAATTATGGCGCAATCAGGGACTAATTCGCCGAGGGTTGCAGCGGGCCAGAAAATACCATCCCGAAGCGCGAGTTATCGTCGGGGGTGGTGCCGTCAGTGTTTTCTACGAACAACTAAAAACCAAACTGCCCACAGGAACAATTGTATCAGTCGGAGAAGGGGAAACCCTGCTAGAAAAATTCCTCTCCGGCCAGGACTTTAGCGATGAACGTTGTTATGTGGTCGGAGAAACCACACCCCGGCCGCGTTTAATCCACGAATCCCCCACCCCCTTAGAAAAATCCGCTTGTAACTACGACTATATCGCCGGTATTTGGCCGGAATTTTCCTACTATTTCCAAGAAAACGACTTTTATATCGGGGTACAAACCAAGCGCGGCTGTCCCCATAACTGCTGCTACTGCATCTATACCGTCGTTGAAGGCAAACAAGTACGCATTAATCCCGCGGATGAAGTAGTTAAGGAAATGCGCCAATTATACGACCGCGGCATTCGCAATTTCTGGTTTACTGATGCCCAATTTATCCCCACCAGAAAATTTATCAACGACGTGGAAGAACTATTAGAAAAAATTCTCGCTTCTGGGATGAAAGATATCCATTGGGCTGCCTATATTCGTGCCGATAATCTCACTCCGAAACTGTGCGATTTAATGGTAAAAACAGGCATGAACTACTTTGAAATTGGCATCACCAGTGGTTCTCAGGAATTAGTCCGTAAAATGCGGATGGGCTATAATTTGCGGACAGTTCTGCAAAATTGTCGAGACTTAAAAGCGGCGGGTTTTAATGATCTGGTTTCGGTAAATTATTCCTTTAATGTTATTGATGAAACCCTAGAAACTATTCGTCAAACTATCACCTATCATCGGGAATTAGAAAACATTTTTGGAGTCGATAAAGTGGAACCAGCCATCTTTTTTATCGGACTACAACCCCATACCCATCTAGAAGAATACGCCTTCAAAAAAGAAATTATTAAACCCGACTATGATCCCATGAGTTTAATGCCCTGGACAGCCAAAAAACTGCTCTGGAATCCCGAACCTTTGGGGTCATTCTTTGGCGAAGTTTGTCTGCAAGCATGGCGACAGAATCCTGATGATTTTGGACGGGAAGTGCTGAAAATTTTGGAAGCAAGACTAGGGAAGGCCGATTTAGAATCCGCTTTAACCGCACCGATAGAAACTAAGAAAAAAGTCTTAACTCCTGCTTAAAAATTAATTTTAGTCAATCCCAAGGCGGCAATTAGCGTTACCATGAGTCTGAAATCAGGAGATGATCAAAATCCCTTTACCGGTAACTGCAAAATGACCGACCATCGCCCCCATTGGCTAGAATTAGCGGAATATATCGCCCTAGGATTAACCCTGCTTACCCTTATGGCCATGGGTGCGGAGTTTTTGCCTTTGTTCCTCCTAGTCGTGACTTTCGGGTTGAATATTCTCAATCGTCTCCGAGAAAGAACTAGGCAACGTCAACGCTTAACCGAGATAACCGGTCATTTACAGAGTCAGTGGGAAGAAGAAAAAGAAGCTTTATCGGCACAAATACAGTCCCTCAGTCCCGCAGTGGCCAGGGATAACGCTCGTGCGGTCGCAGAATTAGAGGAGAATATTCTCGTCCTCGAACAGTCCCACAATCAAATTATTCAATATATCAACCGTAACGGGCTGCTGGAACGCATCGAACATCTGGAAAAATCCTACGGTCGCTTACACAGAGATATTTTGCCGCTTAACGAAGAATCGGCCGATATTCCCGCCACAAAAGCGGAAAATGAGCCACAAATCACCCTACCTACCCTTAATTTAACTCCCACTTCCCCCCCGTCGATATACCCCATTGGCACTATTATCGCCGTCTGGCCGCCCATCGGGAAATGATTACAGCGATCGCAATTACCGAGGATCAACGGTTTTTAATTAGCGTTAGTTGGGATCGTACCCTAAAAATCTGGGATTTTGCCACAGGAACCCTGATTAATACGGTAGAAGCTCACGATCAGGGCATTTTAGCCCTAGCAGTGACCGGAAATGGCGATTATCATCTAGCGACGGGAGGATTCGATCAAACCGTTAAATTATGGACGTTAGCCGGCGATGGCAGTAGTCTGGAATTAAATCAAATTTTCCTCGGTCATCTCGGTTCGATTCACGGCCTGGATTTTGCCCCCCGTTGGCATTTTTTGGTTAGCGGTAGTTACGATCAAACCCTAAAACAGTGGAATTTAGAGCAGGAAAACGAAGCATTTAGCTCCTATGACAGTCTAGGGGCAATTTATGCCCTAGCAGTGGCTCCTAATCAAGATTTTATCGCCGCAGCTGGAGGTGATGGCACTGTCACCCTCTGGCAATTGGGATCGGGAGCAAAAATCGCCGTCCTATCTGGTAACGTTTCTTCGGTGCAGAGTCTGGCGATCGCTGCCGATAGTCAGATTATTGCCGCCGGTTGTGTGGATGGGACGGTGAAAATCTGGCAATACGACCCAGAGAAAAGCGGTCATTTTGCGCCAATTCGGGTGATTAATGCCCATAATGGTCAGGTGACAAGCTTGGTATTTGCAGAGGAGGGTCAATGGTTATTTACCGGGGGAACCGACGGAGAGATTAAAATCTGGTTAGCCAATTCTCAACAGGCGATCGCAACTCTTAGCAGCGACAATGGGCGATCATCGCCGATCTCCAGTTTAGTTCTCAGCCCCGATTATTGTCACCTAGCAGCGGCTGCGGCCGACGGTAGCATCATCATCTGGGAAAATATCACTTAATGGTCGATCGAACTAGAAAAATTGTATAATGTAATGTCCCGGACTCGATCGGGCCAGTTTGACCCCAAGAAAAAGTGACTGAGTTAACTGTCGTTTCTGCCTAATAGTTGTCATCGGGGCATCGAGAACGCGCGAGCGATCGCTTATCCCAGAATCATTACCCATAGTAAAAAATTCAGAATGAAGACTCCAACAGATCAAAGATTTGATTACGTCAAAATCGGTTTAGCGTCCCCCGAAAGAATTCGGCAATGGGGAGAAAGAAACCTGCCTAACGGTCAAGTCGTCGGAGAAGTAACCAAACCAGAAACGATCAACTATCGGACTCTCAAACCGGAAATGGATGGGTTATTCTGCGAGAAAATTTTTGGACCCTCGAAGGACTGGGAATGTTGGTGCGGTAAATACAAACGCGTCCGTCACCGGGGAATTGTCTGTGAACGTTGCGGAGTGGAAGTCACCGAGTCGCGGGTACGTCGTCATCGCATGGGTTTTATCAAATTAGCTGCCCCCGTCACCCACGTTTGGTATCTCAAAGGTATTCCCAGCTATCTCAGTATCCTGCTCGATATGCCCCTGCGGGACGTGGAGCAAATCGTCTATTTTAATGCCTATGTGGTTCTCGATCCGGGTAATGCCGGCAATCTTAGTTATAAACAACTCCTCAGCGAAGATCAATGGTTAGAGATCGAAGAGGAAATCTACGCGGAGGATTCGGAATTAGTCGGTATTGAAGTGGGTATCGGGGCCGAGGCTATCCAAAGACTCTTACAGGAAATTAACCTGGAAGAAGAAGCGGAAAGACTGCGGACGGAAATTGTCGAAAGTAAGGGGCAAAAACGGGCAAAATTAATTAAACGTCTCCGGGTAATCGATAACTTTGTCGCCACGGGTTCTCAGGCAGAATGGATGGTTTTAAGCGTAATTCCCGTGATTCCCCCCGATTTACGCCCGATGGTGCAGTTGGACGGCGGCCGTTTTGCCACCTCTGACCTGAACGATCTCTACCGTCGGGTGATTAACCGCAATAACCGTTTATCCCGTCTGCAAGAAATTCTCGCCCCCGAAATTATCGTCCGCAATGAAAAACGGATGTTACAGGAGGCCGTCGATGCTTTAATTGATAACGGTCGTCGCGGTCGCACGGTGGTGGGGGCCAATAATCGCGCCCTGAAGTCTTTATCGGATATTATCGAGGGTAAACAGGGGCGTTTCCGTCAAAATCTCCTCGGTAAACGGGTGGACTATTCGGGACGTTCGGTTATCGTTGTTGGTCCGAAATTGAAGATCTATCAATGCGGTTTACCCCGGGAAATGGCGATCGAATTGTTCCAACCCTTCGTTATCCATCGTTTAATTAAATTAGGCATCGTCAATAATATCAAGGCAGCCAAGAAAATGATCCAACGGGGGGATGCCAATGTTTGGCACGTCTTGGATGAAGTAATCACGGGACACCCGGTGATGTTAAACCGCGCCCCTACCCTGCACCGTTTGGGCATTCAAGCGTTTGAACCGATACTGGTGGAGGGCCGGGCGATTCAGTTACATCCCCTCGTCTGTCCCGCTTTTAACGCTGACTTTGACGGGGACCAAATGGCCGTACATATTCCCCTCTCCCTGGAGGCACAATCGGAAGCGCGCTTGTTGATGTTGGCCTGTCATAATATTCTCTCACCGGCGACCGGTCGCCCGATTGTTGCCCCTTCTCAGGATATGGTTTTGGGTTGTTATTATCTCACGGCCGAAAATCCCAAGGCCCAAAAGGGTGGAGGTCGTTATTTCGCCAGCATGGATGACGCTATTCGCGCTTTTGATCAGGGATTGGTAGATCTGCACGCTTCCGTGTGGTTGCGTTTACCGGTGGGAGAAAAGGTGAAAACCAATAAACCCGATGAGGAAGTCCTGGAAACGGAAACTCTCCCCGATGGCAGCATCTGGAAATATTATCGGGAACGCAAAACCCGCGAGAAGGATGGTCAGATAATTGCTCAGTATGTGCGTACTACAGTAGGGCGAATTATCTACAATAAGACGATTCTAGAAGCTTTGGTGGTCTAGAGAGAGATTAGGTTAGGGTGGGCAATGCCCACCTTAATTTTTAGGCTAAAGCGGCAATACATTCTATTTCCACTAGCACATCTTTGGGAAGACGGGCCACCTCCACACAGGCCCGGGCCGGGGCAGTTTCCGGGGGGAAATAACGGGCATAAACTTGATTCATCGCCCCGAAATTGGCTAAATCCGAGAGAAAGACGGTAGTTTTCACCACATTTGACCAATTAGCCCCGGCAGCGGTTAAAATGCCCTCTAGATTGGCCATAACTTGTTCGGTTTGGGCGCTAATTTCCCCGGAGACGATTTCACCCGTGACGGGATCTAGGGGAATTTGTCCCGCAACAAAGAGAAAAGGACCAGTAGCGGCGATCGCTTGATTATAGGGACCCACAGGGGCTGGAGCTTTATGAGTACGGATGACCTGATTATTCATGGGCAGGATAGTTAAAAAAGATGACATTGAATCAATTGAATATTTTCCCAGTTTTTCGATCGCTTGTAGTTAATTTTCACCGGTTAGGAAGCTTAATTTTTACTGATTGTCTTTGTCGAAGGTGCGCTAAAAGCGATTGTACGAGAAATAAGTCAACATTTATGACGTTGCAATTCTGCATCTAACTCTGTTAACAAAGCATATATTCTATCAAAATCATGTTTAGTTTTAGAAGGAGCGTCATAGGTTCTCAAAGTACCTTTAGTATGAGTATGAGCCGCTCGATTGCGACTTCTCTTTAGATTACCCAGATCACCTTTTAAAGCACTAATTTTACCAGTTTTTTCTAACTTTTTTTCAATTTTTTCTAATGTTGCTAAACCAATAACCATCATCAACATTTTTCTAAAAGCTTCATATTGAAATTTAGAGTTAGGCTTAATAATCTCGTCTTTGATGAATTTTTGGTTAGCTTCGGACTTTAAGCATCGTTTAGCACATCTTAAAACTATATCATCCATAGTTTCCTCGATCCAGCCACATAATTCTATTAGAGCTAGTTTAGAATAAAAAATTTTTTGATCATCAGTTGTAGAGTCATTATAGAGTTTATCAAGCCTGTTTAGCGTCTTGAATAAATAACTTTTAGTAATCATTACCAGTAGAAGTAGATGAAAAAATTTTGATAGATGTATTAATTCTCTCTAAAGCCTTATCTTTTCGATACATACCACCAGATAAATTTTTAGTTAAAAATGGTTCAGATTTTATTAATCTAGAATACTTGTCTTGTAATTCATCATTGGAGAGATTGACTAAAGTATCTAAATTTTTGGCAACTCCTAACAGAATTCCCTCAGCAATAACTTTACTGGTTTTGAGAGG
The DNA here is from genome assembly GCF_001264245.1 of Microcystis panniformis FACHB-1757. Lineage (NCBI taxonomy): Bacteria > Bacillati > Cyanobacteriota > Cyanophyceae > Chroococcales > Microcystaceae > Microcystis > Microcystis panniformis. Next base: position 2,050,074 of record NZ_CP011339.1, on the reverse strand, counting down.
TTCCTCTTTGAAGATTCTATCATAAATCAAGTCAACAGTTTGCTTAAATAATTGATCTTTATCTTGAATAAAATCTTGGTGGGCAAATCTATGTTTATACATATAATCATTTAAAAATCCGGTCAATTTCCCCTTGTAGTTCTGGTATCCATCATAAAAAGCAAAGAAACGAAGAACTAATTCTTCATCTTCAAATCGAGATGCTTTTTTCTGCTTTCGATCCATCAGCAAAAGCCAGTTTTCATATTGAGCGCATTCTTTTAAAAAAGTATTAAACTCGCCATTATAGATACAATTTCTGATCTCCTGATTATTAAGTTTTACTCCACCGGTATTTAAGCGATGGAAAATGTTAAAAATATAATTATTATGAGTTTTTTTGCTGGAGTCGTAGCGAATCATGGTGATGGGAATAGTCATATTTTCTACGCGTTCATATAATTCTTCATGCTGAGTTTTTATTTCCTCAACTGTTTTTCCAGAAATAGACGAATCTACATCAGCTAATTTTGATAGCTTCCAATCTTCAGTAGTTAAAAATTTGACTATGGTACTAATTCGTTGTAATCCATCGATGATATAGCGTTTATCTGTCTTATAGTCAAGACTAATACACATACTAGGAATCGGTAACTGTTTCATTAAACTATCAATAAAACGAGTTTGTTGTGGATCAGTCCACACCATATCTCTTTGAAAATCTGGATCGATAACCAATTGTTTTTTTTGATACATTCTAACTAGATCAGAGCAGGAACGCTGCTCATTGTAAGCAATAATATCCGCAGGAGGAAAATCCACATCATCTTCTTCCTCTAGATACTTTTCTTCTTCGGCTGCTAGTAATTCCTCTTCTTGACTGAGATAATTAACCATAATTTTTATCCCTCCTAATATTGCCAATTCAAAAATGAAACGCACGACTCCTTAAGAGTTGACAGAAAAAGGATTATCAGGTACTGTCTGATCAATACAACAACAAATCAGATCCAAAAACGAAGCCTCCAATATCTTAACATAGAACAAAGAAACTTGCTCTACCAACTTGGTCAAGAGGGAAATTTATCTCAACGGCAAATGGCAGCTGGGATGTCATCAAAGCACGACTAAAGCGAGAATTAAGAAGGAATCAAGGTTCCCTCGGATGCTATCTACTGAAAATTGGTAAGTACCTAGGCAAAATTATTTACACATGACGATCATTGCCCCGTAAGGGTTTTAGCTCGATCGGGCAGGTAATTAATTTTGCATGACTACTTAAGTAGTCGGACATAAATAAACAACACTATGTTAAGGAATGTAAAATAGCCGGTTTTCGCTGCTGCATACAGCCTTCTACCCTATTTACAAAACTTTATACAGCAGCGAAAACTTATGTCCGACTACTTACCTCCCCGTCAGCGGTTATAGTTAAGAGAGTGGTGCGTTACCACCGACTTCTAAATGGGATATTTTCAACATGAAAAATCAATTATCTCAGCTTTATGAAACTGATTTTAATTTGTGGATTGAGCAAACCGTAAATCACTTAAAAAAGTGCAATTTAGCAGCCCTCGATTTAGATAACTTAATCGAAGAAATATCCGATATAGGACGTAATAATAGACGGGAGGTATTCAGTCGTTTAAAAGTTCTCTTGATGCACTTACTTAAATGGCAATATCAACCAGAAAAACCGACTAATAGCTGGATAAATACCATTGATGAGCAAAGAGAACAATTAGAGTTTATTTTCAGGGATAGTCCTAGCTTAAAACCCTATTTAGCCGATATTTTCGCTGAATGTTATCAAAAAGCAGTGCGAGGGACGGTAAATGAAACTAATTTACCAAAAGAAACTTTTCCTGTTGATTGTCCTTTTAGCCAAGAACAGGTTTTAAATTGGGATTATCTTCCTGGAAATAGCTTTTGAAAAATGGATATAAGTAGGGAGGTACAATTATTTGTAGGATGGGTTAACGGTAGCGTAACATGAGCGGGCGTTGGGTTTCATGCTTCAACCCAACCTACGTTCTTTTGAAAAATGGATATACCAGTTTTATGATAAAATTGCCCTGCTGTCAAGACTGATTTTTTTCTTGCCAAATAGCTAAGGCCATTTGATGAACAAATCGCCAAGGTAGATGATGCTGACGGGCAATTGCGGCACAATCTTCGTATTCTGGTTGTACGGTAATCGGTTGATTAATTGACTCTTTGTAGGCAACTTTTAGCCGAATTTGTCCATAGACAGTATCGATCGATTGTATCTCTCTTTTTAAGATCGATCGCTCTTGAATTGTCCTTCTAATGCCTAAAGTTGTGGTTTCCTGAAAGATCATATTTTCACAAATAGCAATTTTATCCAAGGCACAAATTACTGTCAAAAGTATCCCCAAACGAGATTTTTTCATAGTAATTGCTTGACTAAATACATCCAAGGCACCCGCTTGTAATAAAGCCTCGCTTAAGTAGGCGATCGCTTGTGGATTTAAGTCATCAATTTGAGTTTCTAAAACTGCCACAGTTTCAATTTCATCTAGCTTTTCTGATTCTTTTTTCCCTAACCAAAGTCGGACAAGATTGGGAATCGGTAAATCTTTTGTCCCTGCTCCTAAACCGACCTTTTCTAACTGCATTTTCGGCGGTTTACCGAAACTTTTAGCTAAAGTTGTCACAATAGCTGCCCCCGTGGGTGTTACTAACTCCGCTTCGATGCCATTACTATAAATTGGTACTTGTCGCTGGCTGAACAATTGTACTACTGCTGGCACGGGAACCGGTAAACGACCATGGGCGGCCTGAACTGTACCGCCGCCGGTGGGTAGAGAAGAACAGTATAATTCACTTACCGATAGCCAATCCAAACCCAAACAAGTCCCGACGATATCGATAATGGCATCGGTTGCCCCGACTTCGTGAAAATGCACTTTTTCCGGTGCGATCCCGTGAACGGCTCCTTCTGCGATCGCAAGTTGTTGAAAAACCGCTAAACTCCATTCTTGGACTTTCTGGGGTAAATTTGCCTGTTTAATTAAATTTTCAATCTCCGGTAAATGGCGAGCGGGGGTATGATGGTGATGGTGGTGATGATCAGAGGACTTCTCGGCAGTGACATCGACGTGAATCTTAGTGGCAATTTGACCGCGACGATGCAGTTTTTCGGCCTTTAACTGATATTCATCCTCGATTCCTAAAGTTTTTAGTTGTGCAATCAGGTATTCTAAGGGGACTCCTAAATCTACTAATGCCCCTAAACACATATCCCCGGCGATTCCCGTGGGACAATCCCAATAGGCGACGATTTTGCTATCATGGCTACTATTTACTCTCTCCATCCGGAAAATCCCCAACAACGTTCTATCCAAGAAATCTGTCATGCCCTGAAAAATGGGGCAATTATGCTTTATCCTACCGATACCGTCTATGCGATCGGTTGCGATCTCAATGTGAAATCCGCCGTCGAACGAGTTCGCCAAATCAAGCAACTATCTAATGATAAACCCTTGACGTTTCTCTGTTCTTCTTTGTCGAATATTTCCGAGTACGCAGTGGTCAGCGATTATGCTTATAAAATTATGCGACGAGTTATACCCGGTCCCTACACTTTTCTCTTACCGGCGACTAAATTAGTGCCGAAAGTGGTGATGAATCCGAAGCGGAAAACCACTGGTATCCGGGTTCCCGATCACGTTATTTGTCGCACTATTCTCGAAACCCTAGAAAATCCCATTATCTCTAGTTCTGCTCATCTTCCCGATCAGGAGGGGGATTTTCCCACCAAGGGATTAGAAACCGCTAGGCTATTCGATGCCCTCGATCATATCGTTGATTTAATTATCGAAGATGGTTCGGCTCCCGGTTCGGAAGTGTCAACAATTGTTGATTTTACCGGCGATCAACCGGATATCGTGCGTCAGGGTTTGGGTTGGCCAGAATTACAACAATGGTTATAACGAAGGCGGTCGTCAGGAGATAGGAGACAGGAGACAGGAGATTATTGGCTCTTCTGGTTTCTGTGTGGAAATGAGGTCTATAACTGAGAGGGGGACAAGCGAGCTAGAAGGTAGATAGGGCAAGCGATATCGCTCTTTGTCCTTTGATGTAATCCTTCAACCGATAGCGGCTAATTTGCATTAACTCTTCTATATTTTTTTGGAACATTTGATGTAGCTGGAGCCAATGATAGAGATGTTGACCCACATAAAAACTACTGTGTCTGCGTTGACCTTTATATCTTTTTTCAGGTCTTGTGACATATTTTTGGATTCCCATATCCTTAATTTTTTTACCTTGCAGTGTGGCACTTGTATAGGCGATAGCTATAACAATTATCAGCTTTGATAAGTATTGCGGTGCTAATTGAGAACCTTCTAAGCTATAGCCTCCCGACTTAAAATCTCGGAACATCTCCTCAATATCAAATCTTTTTTGATAGGCAATTATTGCCGTCTCTAAATCCCCAAAATTTGTCAGAATATACCAAGGTTCTTTTGTTTGAAAACCCCGATAGGTTTTTTTCCACTTACCAGCTAAGTTAAACTGTCCAAATCCCTGCTCTTTTGTAATATTGACATCATTCAAAAATAGTTGAGTTCCTGGACTTAAACCTAACTCTCTCATTTCTTGATAAATTCCTTCTTTTGTCTTGACATTTGTACTTTTTTTTTGTCTTAAACAAAAGTATAAACTCTGCTCCCAAAGCCACTTTCCAAGACTGACTGAGCAAAATTCTCTATCTCCTAACACCACGATTTTATGACCTGATAGCACCTTCAATATTTTCCCCAATACTCGCTGCTGTTCTTCGAGATTACTACTTCCTTTTTTATCCAATATCTCCCAATAGATTGGGATGGCTCTCTTGTCATAAATTAGACTCACCATCAAGATATTAATTGCTCCCCAACTCGTTCGGTCTATGGCAATATATACTAATCCTTTTATTGTGAATCTCTCCTGCTGTTTTAACATCTCTTTTAAGCAGAGAAACCAGATTTTTTCAATATTCAGAATTTCCAGCTTTAAAAATCTTTTTAGTTTTTTTCTCCGACTCTCAAACAGGATTGGTATTGGTAAGGCTTCAGCTAATATCTCTAACTTTGCTTGCTTCAATATTTGCAAGGTTCCAACTACCATTAACAACAGTAGATATCTGGCTCGCCCCAGTTCATTTTCTAACACTTTCTGGTATAGTTCACTTATCATTTTCGTTATTTAGGTCATATATGGTAAATATGACTTATCTTTTTTTGGAGTCTGTGTCTGTATTCCATGCTACATAAGCTTTTCAGCTGGCTTGTCCCCCTGTCAGGGTCTATAATGATAGTTTCTTCAGAAAAATAGTCCCAAAAGTCTTTCTCAGTAAACATTTCACGATTCCATAAGCAAAAATTATCACACAAAGTCGAGAAGAGCCGATTATTTTTATTTATTCTCCCCACACCCCACACCCCACACCCCACACCCCACACCCCACACCCTACAACTTCCCACTGATAACTGATAACTGACAACTGAAACTGTATCGGTTATTGCTACTTTTTATTTCCTGAAAACCGCCTTGTGGAAGTCAAGTTAGTTGCTTAAGATAGAGGTAATCGCAGTCAGAGAAAACCTCTCAAGGAAATTATTACTATGGCTTTCACTCTTTATTCTCCCTTCCTCGAAATTAATTCTGTCCAACGTCAAATCGATCAACTTTTTCAAGAAGTATTACCGACAACTTCCTTGGTGTCTCGTCCCCCGGTGGAAATCTCTGTTAACGAGGATTCCGTGGAATTAAAAATCGAATTACCCGGCATGGATATTAAAGATATCGATGTGGAGGTTAGCAAGCAAATGGTGGCTATTAACGGGCAACGTGAATGCCCTGCCGAGGTAGAAAACAGCGAGTTTTATTATGGTAAATTTAGTCGCTTGATTACCCTACCAGTGGAGGTGCAAAATAGCCAAGTTACCGCTAACTATCAAGACGGTGTTCTTTATCTCACCCTCCCGAAAGCGGTGGCAGAAAAAAATAAAGTGGTTAAAGTTAATCTTGGTTAGATGAGAAAAAGACTGGAGAATTTCTCCAGTCTTTTGTTTTATTTGTAGTCGCTAACTGTTAATTGGATTCTTTGCCATTTAGGTTGACGGGACGGGGTTGAATAACACCAAAACCGCCGTGATTGCGTTGATAGATAACATTGATTTCGTTCGTGTCTTTGTTGCAGAACATATAGAAATCGTGATCGACTAATTGCAATTGTGTTAGTGCTTCCTCAATAGTCATCGGTGGCATGGCAAAGTATTTCATCCGCACTACTTCCGCAGGTAATTCGGGAGTGCGATCGCCAATTAGGTTATCATCTAAGGGTTTCTCTTGCACCACCTCGCTAGTTTTAACGGTGGCGTTGGTGCGATGATCCACCAGTCTTTCTTTATACTTGCGGAGTTGACGAGCGATTTTATCAGAAACTAAATCAATACTTGCGTACAAATTTTCGCTTCCTTCTTGAGCGCGAATCACTGTTCCATTAGCATAAACCGTTACTTCTGCCTTGTGGCGATCGGGAATGCGCGCATTCTTTTCCACGGAGAGGTGAACATCGACTTTTGTGGTTATGCCGTTAAAATGTTTCACCGCTTTCTCCAGCTTTTGTTCCACATAATCATGAATAGGTTCGGTGACAGCGATATTATTGCCCTGAATCAATAGCTTCATACTCACTACTCCATCTAAAAATTTTGCTATGGACTGCCCACATCAACTATTTTTAAGGGGTGTTGATGCTAGGAATTTAATCCTCAAAAAACTGCTCGATTGCGCTGTTGAGTGAAAGTCAATTAGAGGTCACAGTCTAGATATTGTCGGTGTTCTCGTTCTCTTTTTTTTGTCGGATCGCGCGGAAAATTCATCGGGTCGAGCGCCTATTTGCAACTGGATTTATCTACCTCTATTCTAACAAGTTTCTGTAAACCTTTTCTTAACAGAAGTGCGAAGTTCTGTTAACTTTTATTTAAAGAAACCGATTTTCGCCGCCAGCAGGGGAATCCGGTGATTGTTTCTCCCGTGGGACGGTTAACCTCGGAATAGATGGGATAACCCTAGATTAGCACTTAGTATTCTCCCCAACATCTATATCTTCCCTTCTTTTAATTTTCCTTTGCGCTCCTTCACATTTCTTAAATAATTTGACAAATTTCGCAATGAATGCTCAAAAAATACCTCGTCTCTGTGGGCTAAAAATTCGGGCAATTACTCCCGCTGCTCTCGGGACAACAGCGATCGCTAGTGCCAGCGAGAATTGCTAATCCCGACTTACACTCTCGCTGCTGACTCAGATGTTAAGTTTGTTAAATTTAAGTAGGGAGGCACAATTATTTGTAGGATGGGTTAGCGGTAGCGTAACCCATGCAGGCGTTGGGTTTCATGCTTCAACCCAACCTTGTATCTTGAGAAGTAGGCAACCCGTCCCAACCTAGGTAAAAAATACCGCTTTGTAGCTTGGGTGCCTATATTCTGAAAAAGGGCGTGGACATCCAGTTCAACCGAGGTGCTTGACACCGTTGGGTAGCCACCGGAGCCACGCCGTCATCCCGAGGAGACAAGCTCGAACAATCGCCCTTAGGATTAACCTCGTCTTCGCAAGGACGAGTTACCAAAGGGACAAAATAACTTAACCCCAGCATAAACGATGACAGAAGAAAAAACATGGGTAGGGATCGATGTCAGTAAAGAGGTTCTAGATATCTAGGGTTTGCTGAAAAAGTAAAAAACAAAAACTCTCAAAAATCAGCCCGAATTTAAGATAAGTTTTTCTGTTGAGAAATCAGCTTTTTTATCATCTTTTCTAATCAAAGAGGGATGAATAAAGCTAAATTTAGATGTATAAAGAAATAGGGACAAAAAAAGACAGTTAACCTGTCTAAGCAGGTTAGAAAGATTGATGACTAAAAAAGTAATGGCAATGGAAGTTTCTGAAGTTTTATCAAGTTTTGTCATGATACAATCAAGACTATATCTTCTTTTTGCTTGACCAAATTTACCTTCAATTGCATTCCGAATTCCTTCATCCTCAAGAGCTTGTTTTTTAGTTTCTTTACTAATATTTTTAGGTGGTCTTCCTAGAGGAACTCCACTGATTCTAATTCCTCTTTCTTTACACCAAGCTAGATTTTTTCTAGTTCGATAAATTTTATCAACATGAACTGATTCTGGATAATATCCTGTGAATTCTTTATACTCTTCTACTTGCGCTTGTAAGTCCCCAGATTCATTAAAATTATCCCAACTTAAATGGTCTAAAAATACATAACTCTCAAAACAGCTTACTGAGATTTTTGCTCCAAATTCAACTGGTTTTCCTGCTTTTCCTCTAACGATAGGGCGGATGTGTGGTTGGGTTATACTCACAATTCTATCATCAATTCTCGATGATTTATTTTCCCACATCCACAATTGTTGACGATAAACTTCTGTCACCACTAACAACATTTTGTAGTTTCTTTTGCTGAGACTACTTAACTCTGATCCCCCCTCGATTAATTTCTCTATTTGAGATAGATTTCTTTTGATATATTGCAGTTGCTTCTTGATAGCTTCTCGTCTTTCTTTTTGAGAACAACGACGTTTTTTGGCTACTTTTAAATAATCTTTTCTCGCTCTTTTTCTATAAGTTCTTGGCTTTTTCTTCAGCTTGATTCTCAAACTTTGATAGAGACAATCTAGAATGTTTTCTGTTTTCTTTCTTGCTTGATTTAATATCCCTAAATCCTGGGGATAACTTAGATCAGCAGGTGCGCAACTTGCATCTAATATTAATTTTCCTTTATTTTTTATTTGACTCTCTTTTTCTTCTTCTTTTCTTTCACTTTTTTCTTCAATTTCCTTCTTTTTTCTCTCTCTCATCACCATTCTTTTATTAATTTTATTGATTAAATTCTTACTGATTCTTTTACGAAAATTAACGAACATTGTCGCATCAAATAGAGCTTCATTACTATAGGCTGACATCCCTAGAAAATACTGTAAATAGGGGTTTTCCTTGATTTGCTCTATGGTTTCCCTGTCGCTTGTTTTTAATTTTTCCTTAATAATTAATGCTCCTAATGCCATCCTAAATGGTTTGGCTGGCGCACCCATTTCTTCGTCAAAATTTTGGGCATATTCTTCTTCAAATTCTTCCCAGGGAATTAACTCTGCCATTATTATCCAGCGATTATCTGCTGATAATTTTCCCTCAAAAGGCAACTCAAAGTTTTCTGGGGCAATTGAAGACTCGTTCGTTTTTCGGTACATATGTTCTTGTCGGATAAGTGCAAGGGTATTTTAGCAATTTTAGCCGTTTTCTGTCCCTTTTTCTTGACTTTTTGGGAATTTAATATGGCTGTAATCCTTATATCATAAGTATTTCACAGTTATTCAGCAAACCCTAGTTGGACTATCCGATGACTTTGTAAGAGCAGGATTAGGAGCTGTAAGGTCAAATAGCTCGCCTCGCTAAGGTTCGCCTGTAAACAAGCCTGATAGAATGAAGGTAACATTTTAAAATTTTGAGTGGTTGTCCTAACCACTCTATTTCTTTAGGGGGTCGTTTGGCTAGACCCCCCGCTCTATCTATACTTTGCACGGCTACAACTTGCATTTTTTACTCAAGGACAATAATATAGTTTAAGAGTCATAATTAGAAGCAAAGCACTCATTAAAAACATGATTAACCTAGAATTCACGGAAGAAGAAAAGAACTCACTGTATTATGAAAGATTTCATCATCCCCATCCCCGGGTTCAACTGAAGATGGAAGTTCTCTGGTTAAAAAGCCAAAAGATACCGCACCAAAAAATTTGTCAGTTAGCAGGAATCTCGCCAAATACCTTATTAACCTATCTTCGCGATTATCAAGAAGGCGGAATAGAAAAATTAAAAGAAATCAACTTCTATCGCCCTAAAAGTGAATTAGAGTTTCAAAAAGAAACCCTCAAAAAATACTTCGAGAAAAATCCACCAGCCACAATAAATGAAGCTGTATATAGGATAGAAGAATTGACGGGAATAAAACGAAGTCCTACCCAAGTGAGAAAATTTTTAAAATCAATGGGAATGAAATGTTTAAAAGTAGGTTCTCTTCCTTCTAAAGCTGACCCAGATGAACAAGAGGACTACAAAGAAAAAAAGCTAGAACCCAGACTAAATGAGGCAAAAGAAGGAAAAAGGGCTGTTTTTTTTGTTGATGCCGCTCACTTCGTCATGGGAGCATTTCTCGGTTTTGTTTGGTGTTTTGAGAGACTTTTTGTTAAGTCACCGAGCGGGCGTAAACGCTTCAATGTTTTAGGAGCATTAAATGCAATAACTCATGAAGTTATTCTGGTAACATATGACAATTATATTACGGCAACTCAAGTCTGTGAACTCCGGTCAAAAATAGCTGCTTTAGGACTAATGATTCCCATCACTCTAGTCTTAGATAATGCCCGCTATCAAAAATGTAAAATTGTTGAAGAATTGGCTCTTTCTTTGTCAATAGAACTGCTCTATCTGCCGTCTTATTCACCTAATCTAAATTTAATTAAAAGGCTGTGGAAATTGGTCAAAAAGAAATGTTTATATGGTAAATATTATGAAAACTTTTCTGACTTTTCTTCAGCCATTTATGAATGTTTGAATGATGCCCATTTGAAACATAAAAAAGAACTGGATTCCTTGCTGACTCTACGATTTCAGAAGTTTAATAAATCTCAGATTATGAACGTCTAAAGTATAACATCGAGTACCCAATGGAGACTATTTTCAATACTCCAATGTCCGCGAATCACCTCGGCGTGTTTTTGGGCATCCGCTGCTAAACTACTGATGAAGAAGCGAATTTCTGTAGTAGTTTTATTCCATAATTGGCGGACACTGCGAACCATGACTACGGTGGTTAGGCCAGGCCACAGACTCTGCCGATGCAGGGGCGGTAATTGGGACACCGGCACCACCCAAATTTGACGGGTTTCGATCCGGTGATGCCCCGACTCCACCTTTTCGTGGTAGCTGTATTCAATCCCTTGCCAATCCCCGGCTATAGCTTGGTCAAACCAGCCTTCTACTTGTTGAAAGAGCTTGCCCTGATTGCCTTTGAGGGCTAAGACGTCATCTCCGCCCCCAGACTTGATTTGTTGGGCAATTTCCGTCTGGGTTCCCATGGCATCCAAAGTGACTATCGCTCCCTTGAGATTGAGCAATTGCACTTCTGAGCGGCACGGCGGTAATTTCATTGGATTTACTGTCCACTTTTTCTTGGGCTAAGACTAACCCATGTTCGCTACTCCAAGCACTTATTGGAGTGGAGAAATAATTGGAAGGATTTGGCAAAACTTTAAGTTTTTTATGTCCCGATTGATGATTTTGAGTTAGCTGAAATGGAGGCTTTGGGAGTAATTCCTCGTGAAGATGTAGGAGTCTATTTAACGGCAAAAGTTGGTCAATCTCAATGTTTTATATCTGCTAATCATAAGTTAATTAAGATTTTGGTTCAACAAACAGGTGAATTTGAATGTTTAACGCCTTCTGAATTTGTAAATAAGTATCTAAATTCTTTAAATAAAAAAATAAGGCTATTTTAATCCTCGTTTAACCGCTTTAGCTAACGCCATTGATTTTTTAAATTGTCTTTTTTCCTAAGTCTTAACAACATTAGGTTGGTCTTATTTTTTACCTAAAGTAACTCAATTGTCAAGGCTTTTTTTATTTAGTTTTGTAACAATTTAGCAACAAAAAAGGCACAGGCAACAAAGACTAAATCGCTCTTAAAATAAGCGATTTACTGTTAAGAACATCAATCGGGGACTTATTGAAAACTCTAATTTTTGACCAAGAGAAATCAAAGATAATCCCCGACCTTTTAATTAGCATTGACTAAATCTTCTAGCACTGGTGAGCCAAGGAAAAGGGAGACAACAGAAGAGCAAAAACCTGTACTCCCCCGCTTCCCTGCTTCCCCTCTCCCCTGGTCCCGCTCCCCTGCTTCTCCACTAACCGCTCAATGGTCGAAATCCTTATATAATAAAAATTATACAAGACTTGTCACACCCTCCAGCAAATTACCTTATCCAGCAAATCTTGACTGATGCCCAAAAAAATCAGAGAATTAAAACAAATGCTCAAAAAAGCTGGATTTATTGATTTTCCGGGAAAAGGCAGTCACAACCATTGGTTACACCCTCTATATACAGGAAAAATCACCCTATCGGGAAAAGACGGAGCAGATGCTAAACGTTACCAAGAACAAGAAGTCAAAAATGCTATTGAAGAGGTCAGGAGAAAAGAAGATGAAAAAACTTAAATATAGAATAGTGCTTCAGTGGTCTGATGAAGATAATTGTTATCTAGTTGGCTTACCCGACTTTCCTGGACAAAAATGGCGGACTCATGGTAATACTTATGCTGAAGCTGTGAAAAATGCTGAAGAAGTCCTAGAATCTCTGATACAACTTTATCAGAAATTAGGGGAATCTTTACCTCATCCTGAGATAACTAAAAAGGGAGAAATTTTGACAAAAATAAATTAACAAAACTAGAAGAATACTTAGAAGTTTACCCTACTCTCACCTATTGCTACCAGAACTATACAGGATACCGAAAGGAAGATTGTCATTGCGAGGGGAGATTGAGAGATTCTCCCTTTTGGGGAAAAGTAATCCCTCCCCGAAGCAATCTCTCAAAAGTTTTAATTGTTCTGATTGGTAATAAATTGATGAACAATCTCAACTTTTAGATTTAATTCCCGCGCAATTTGTTCTTCATTAAGTCCCAACCTAACCAGAAGCGGAATTGTTTCCATTTTACCTTCAATTTTACCTTCAATTTTTCCTTCTTTCTTAGCTTCTTGATAAAACTTGGTTTGTTTCCATTCCGTGAGATTAAACATGGCTTCTAACTCCTGGCGACTTTTCTGCGGAAATTTGTAGATAATAATCTTCTCGATTAACTCGATAACATTTCTTTGAGTGTTAGGGTCAACAATCTGTTGGCGAGTTTGGTCAATCAAGGATTAAACCTATTTTAGTAAATTAGCCAAGGTTTGGTTAATTGTTCTGATTGGTAATAAATTGACGAACAATCTCAACTTTTAGATTTAATTCCCGCGCAATTTGTTCTTCATTAAGTCCCAACCTAACCAGAAGGGGAATTGTTTCTAATTTCCCTTCAAGTTTTCCTTCAAGTTTTCCTTCAAGTTTCCCTTCAAGTTTCCCTTCAAGTTTTCCTTCAAGTTTTCCTTCAAGTTTTCCTTCAAGTTTTCCTTCAAGTTTTCCCTCTTCCTTAGCTTCTTGATAAAACTTGGTTTGTTTCCATTCCGTGAGATTAAACATGGCTTCTAACTCCTGGCGACTTTTCTGCGGAAATTTGTAGATAATAATCTTCTCGATTAACTCGATAACATTTCTTTGAGTGTTAGGGTCAACAATCTGTTGGCGAGTTTGGTCAATCAAGGATTGAACCTGTTCTGGTGCTTTTTTCGTGCTGATGACGATAAACTGGAGGATACTTATCCCAAGAGATGGAGGGGACTCACCCTCGATTTCATCGAGATATATCCGTTGCATCTGCTCTAAGTTTAGCAAATTCTGGTAAGCGAGGGGAAACCCGGTGTCTAAGCGTCGCCTTCCCCAGATAATTACGGGACAGCAAGTACGTTCAGGCTTATACTGCTTGAGATAGAGGAAAATTTGAGTGATGAATCGCCAATAAAAATCCTCATCCTTTTGAAATTGAACTTCCACAAAGTAAAGCGGATAATCTGGGGGGTCTGCATCGGGAATAAATACCCCATCGAGTCGGAAAGCTAATTCTTTGATTTCGACTGATTTAAATTGATAATTTTGCGCCAGATTGGGAGATTTTCCTAGCAGTTGAAAGAGAAGTTCGGGAAAGACTTGAAATAAGGTATAAAATATTTTATCAGTTTTCATTATTTGAGTAAATACAATTGAAGCCAACTGTACTACTTTTAGGGTTCCAAGTCAATAGTTTTTTGGTGGATTTTTGTTAAGTTTTATCAAAATAATTTGAAAATAATTTTCTCCAGAAAAAAACTACCTTTCCTTGTTCTAATTGTTCTAATTCTTGGCTCTTCGTTACTTGTTATGGTTCGATAGGGGGGCATAAATCGGCTAAATCCTTATCTGGCAAGAGACTTAATTGATTAGTTCGCTCTAGATAAAAACAATTGACAAAAATCGCTAAATGCCTTTCTCTATAAGGGTTCCATCCCTTATAACCCCCGTCCATTGCATAACACAAACCGAAGAGCCTAATTCTTTAATTGCTGTCATAACATCCTTTTCTTGATCTGATTTTTATGGCAACCAAGAGCGATCTAGTAATTCTTCTAGTAAGTAAGGACATTGAGAGGGAAAATCACAGTATTCACTGGTTTTATTTTGACAAAACCTAACGCATCTTGGTAGATAGAGTTTAATTCTTCTTCTCAAGAATTGCGGAGATTAGCCGTCATTTTTCGCCTTAATTGAGTCCGAAAATTATAAATTTCTTCCTGCTAATGAATTGTCTTATATTCTGCCTATTTTGTTCAGTATTGCAGTAATAATAGATGGCGGATAATCTGTTCTGAAAGACTGGCTACCGCATTTTTCTTTTCTTTGCCAAAATCCTCTAATTCCTCGATTAAATGTTCTAAGTCTAGCTGTTGAAATTGATGATTTCTAAGCAAGCTAACGGTTTCTCCTAGCCATTGAGAGTCATCAATCTCATAGAGTTGTTTTAAGGCGTGAATTCTTTGCATCATTGATTGTCTCCATTAGCAGTTTTATCGTTTTGAGTATCTTGACATCAGGGAAGTTTAGTGATTAACATAAAATTTACTCCATCGCATTGGTAAATTAGTCAAAAATCTTCCTCGTGAATCGGCAAAATTCAGTAAAATAGCAATAGACCAAATCAGAGAGAAAAAATTAGCTATGGCAACTACATCCGAAGACGTATGGCGACTCTTAGTCGAATTAGCGACTGCTCAAGCTGAATTAACTGCCGCTCAAAAAGAAACCGACAAACAACTGAAGGAAGTTAGTCAGCAACAGAAGAAAACTGACAAACAACTCAAAGAATTAGGTCAGCAAATTGGGGGACTCGGTGCAAAATTCGGCAGCTTTACCGAAGGACTTGCCCTCCCTTCAATGGAAACGATTCTCAGACAACGCTTTGGTATGGAAGTTGTTAGTCCCAGTGTGCGAGTCAGTAAAGATGGAAAACACCTAGAAATTGATGTTCTTGCCTATACCAATGGTCAGCTAAATACTGCCTATATCGTCGAGGTTAAAAGTCATGCTAGAGAGGAGTCTATTTCACAATTAAAAAGTATTTTGCAACGGTTTCGCCGCTTTTTCCCTGAACACAAAGATAAAAAACTCTATGGCATATTAGCGGCGGTTCATTTATCATCAGAATTACGGGAAAAAATTCTGCAAGAAGGGCTTTATGTGGCTCGGATTCATGACCAAGTATTTGAATTGGATATTCCCGATAATTTTCAACCTCGACTTTATTAAAAATTTAGATGTAATCCTAAATCCTGTTATTAAAAACTGATTATTTATTCCCCCCTTTGACTTTTGCATGAGTAGAAAACGGGTTTCTCGGAGAAACCCGTTTTCTGTGCGTTACTCAACGGATTTAGTATAAAAGGAGAGGGTTTCAAACCCAGGATTTGCGATGATACAATAAAGTTAGGCCAAAATGCGATCGCAAGAGATAAAGCATGGTTCAAGCACCCATCGAACCCCAACTTTTCTATCCTGACTCCGACGGTAAACCTATGGCCGACAACACAGTTCAATATCGCTGGATTGTTCGCTTGGTTGCCAATCTCAGGTATTTATTTAAGGAGCAAACCGTCTTTGTCGCCGGAGATTTGCTCTGGTATCCCCAGCAGGTAACTGTACCCCCCGCTCCCCGTCAAGCTCCCGATGCCATGGTAGTTTTCGGCCGTCCACCGGGTGAGCGCGGCAGCTATAAACAATGGGAAGAAGACAATATTGCTCCCCAGGTAGTGTTTGAAATCCTCTCTCCGAGCAATAGTGCCAGGGAAATGCTCAAAAAGCAGTCTTTCTATCGGGAGCATGGGGTATTAGAAATGTTTTTCTATGACCCAGACTCCCATGATTTCTGGGGATTGGTGCGACCCAATCAGCAAGAGGAATTTTTCCCAGTAACGGCCTTGAATTTTCCCTGGACTTCCCCAATCCTAGGGATTCGGTTTGAGATGTTTGAAGAGGGTTTAGAGGTCTTTTATCCCAATGGGGAACGATTTAAAGACCCTGAAACCCTCTTTGAGGAGCGCAACCAAGCACAACAAGAACGCAACCAAGCACAACAAGAACGCAACCAAGCACAACAAGAACGCGACCAAGCACAACAAGAACGTGATCGCGCTTTTGCCCGATTACGGGAATTGGGCATTGACCCAACACAGTTGTGACTATAATTAATCTTCCGCGGAGATACCGTCATCTTCCACCACCGCTTCGGTGATAGGAGAGGGGGGAATTTCCGTTAAGGGAGATAAATCCGCAGGGGGAGCCACCACGCGATCGAGTTTTAGGGTTAAATAACGAATAACCTCATCACTTAAACCCATGGCCCGTTCCATGGGGGCGACTTGTTGCTGAACGACTTCGTGAGACTCAAGAAGAAGCTCTACAAAATATCAAAGAGGCGATTGACTTATGTTGAGAAGTTAGAAAAGAAAAAGACCTACCTTTGACAATTATAAAATAGCAGGTTGGGCCTTGCTATTGCTCAACCCAACCCCTATTTTTCTATATGTAGGTAGGTGTTAAAAACTGTCATATACCCTCCTTATTAAGGGGGGGATCAAGGGGGGATAAATCCCAAAGTTCCCAACTCAATTATCCTGTTTTGACTTCTTCCCTTGAGATAGTTTGCGCTGGCAGAAAGCACCCAATCCCAATAAACCCAAGCCTAAAATTGTGCTAGGTTCAGGGGTTGAGGTAATGACAAATTGACCGCTATTATCAAAAGCATTAATATCGTTGACACGAAACTGAAGAACAGTGCCATTAGTAATACCCGTAAAGCCTACATTTGTAAAGATGCTGGATAAAGGCACACCAGATAATGATAAATTTGTTGGTGGATTGGCATTGCCTAAACCATTGGCTGCATTAGCTGAGAATAGAGGAAAAAATCCCAGTGTGCTATTACCAATAAGTAGAGAACCATTGGGTTTACCTGGAAGTGTTCCCCCGGAACCCGTCGCGGCAGTTTGTCCCACACTGAATCCTGCAGCTGTTGTTTGGGTAATAATACCCGCAGCATTCATAGTCAATGTTCCAGACCAGACATCTACTGTTCCAGACACATTAACACTTAAGGTGTCTGACGGGAGAAAGTTTTGAGAAACCGTGAAAGTTGGCCCGGAAAAAACATTAGTCCCTAAAACAGTTGTGTTGGGAATAATTAGCTGAGCAGCTTGAACTGGTGATATTGCTAGAGCGCTAAAAGCAATGGCAGAGGAAGCGATCGCTATTTTTTGATAAGCTATTCTTCCCCCCCCCCCCGACAATCAATCAGTTTTACTAATGTCATGACTAAATGTCTCCTAAAAGATGGCGTTGCACTCGCAAAACTACCATTTTTGTCTGTAGATGTCAAGCCCTTGCCGTTAAATTTATCAAATCTTAAAAATACTCTAAGTTACTTAAGTAGTCGTGCAAAATTAATTTCTTAGTGAAGATAGGCGGCTCTTCTGGTTTCTGTGTGGAAACGAGGTCTATACTGATAGTTTATTCCGCCAAATAGCACTAAAAGTCTTGCCTGATAAGCATTTCACGATTCCATAAGCAAAAATTATCACACAAAGTCGAGAAGAGCCGATAGGCAAGAGGCAAAAGGCAAGAGGGGGTTAGATATGTGTAATTAATTTTGCTTAGGTACTTATAAAAATAAAGGTATGTTAGCGACAGCGTAACACGCCCTACTTATCGCTCTCTTACTCAAAGGCAAAAGCACTATCTTCTTCATGAATCGGCAAAATTCAGTAAAATAGCAATAGACCAAATCAGAGAGAAAAAATTAGCTATGGCAACTACATCCGAAGACGTATGGCGACTCTTAGTCGAATTAGCGACTGCTCAAGCTGAATTAACTGCCGCTCAAAAAGAAACCGACAAACAACTGAAGGAAGTTAGTCAGCAACAGAAGAAAACTGACAAACAACTCAAAGAATTAGGTCAGCAAATTGGGGGACTCGGTGCAAAATTCGGCAGCTTTACCGAAGGACTTGCCCTCCCTTCAATGGAAACGATTCTCAGACAACGCTTTGGTATGGAAGTTGTTAGTCCCAGTGTGCGAGTCAGTAAAGATGGAAAACACCTAGAAATTGATGTTCTTGCCTATACCAATGGTCAGCTAAATACTGCCTATATCGTCGAGGTTAAAAGTCATGCTAGAGAGGAGTCTATTTCACAATTAAAAAGTATTTTGCAACGGTTTCGCCGCTTTTTCCCTGAACACAAAGATAAAAAACTCTATGGCATATTAGCGGCGGTTCATTTATCATCAGAATTACGGGAAAAAATTCTGCAAGAAGGGCTTTATGTGGCTCGGATTCATGACCAAGTATTTGAATTGGATATTCCCGATAATTTTCAACCTCGACTTTATTAAAAATTTAGATGTAATCCTAAATCCTGTTATTAAAAACTGATTATTTATTCCCCCCTTTGACTTTTGCATGAGTAGAAAACGGGTTTCTCGGAGAAACCCGTTTTCTGTGCGTTACTCAACGGATTTAGTATAAAAGGACAGGGTTTCAAACCGAGGATTTGCGGTGATACAATAAAGCTAGGCAAAAATGCGATCGCAAGAGATAAAGCATGGTTCAAGCACCCATCGAACCCCAACTTTTCTATCCTGACTCCGACGGTAAACCTATGGCCGACAACACAGTTCAATATCGCTGGATTGTTCGCTTGGTTGCCAATCTCAAGTATTTATTTAAAGGGCAAACCGTCTTTGTCGCTGGAGATTTGCTCTGGTATCCCCAGCAGGTAACTGTACCCCCCGCTCCCCGTCAAGCTCCCGATGCCATGGTAGTTTTCGGCCGTCCACCGGGTGAGCGCGGCAGCTATAAACAATGGGAAGAAGACAATATTGCTCCCCAGGTAGTGTTTGAAATCCTCTCTCCGAGCAATAGTGCCAGGGAAATGCTCAAAAAGCAGTCTTTCTATCGGGAGCATGGGGTATTAGAAATGTTTTTCTATGACCCAGACTCCCATGATTTCTGGGGATTGGTGCGGGCCAATCAGCAAGAGGATTTTTTCCCAGTAACGGCCTTGAATTTTCCTTGGACTTCCCCAATCCTAGGGATTCGGTTTGAGATGTTTGAAGAGGGTTTAGAGGTCTTTTATCCCAATGGGGAACGATTTAAAGACCCTGAAACCCTCTTTGAGGAACGCAACCAAGCACAACAAGAACGCAACCAAGCACAACAAGAACGCGATCGCGCTTTTGCTCGATTACGGGAATTGGGCATTGACCCGACACAGTTGAGACTATAATTAATCTTCAGCGGAGATACCGTCATCTTCCACCACCGCTTCGGTGATAGGAGAGGGGGGAATTTCCGTTAGGGGAGATAAATCGGCAGGGGGGGCTACCACGCGATCGAGTTTTAGGGTTAAATAACGAATAACCTCATCACTTAAACGCATGGCCCGTTCCATGGGGGCGACTTGTTTGCCGGTTGCCTGATAATTCATCTGCACATAGACACCATCATTGAGTTTTTTGATGGGATAGGCCAGACGTTTTTTACCCCACACCTTAACTTGAATGTCTGTGGCGCTGTGTTCGCTAATCAGAGTTCGATAACGTTCCACTTGTTGCTGAACGACTTCTTCCCCTAAATCGGGACGGAGAATGTAAAGAGTTTCGTAGTTATTGCTCATCTCAGAATCCTTATGGACTAGAAGGCTTCTTTGTCAAGACCGGAGGTTAATTGATTTTAATAACTCTCTAGCCTTTAATAAAGAAGCAAGGATATATGATCATACTACTATCCGAGAGTCGATCGCTAGTCATTCCCAGAAAAATATGGCGCAACGCTATGTACGAGTGAAACATCGTCAAGGACAAATCTTCTACGGACTGTTACAGCTAAACCGTAGCGTTGCTGTCTTTGATGCCCCTCCCTGGCAAGGAGGGCAACTAACCAAACTAGAATTAGAACCTGATAGCTACCAACTATTAGCCCCCTGTTTCCCGTCGAAAATTATTGCTGTGGGCAAAAATTACCGCGCCCACGCCGCCGAGATGGGAACACCTGTACCAGAAGAACCGCTTTTATTTCTCAAGCCACCGACGACAATTATCGGCGATGGTGAAACGATTTTCTATCCGCCCCAATCGGAAAGAGTAGATTATGAGGGAGAATTAGCATTAATTATCGGAGAAACCGCCAAAAACTGCACCACAGCCCAAGCCAGAAGCAAAATCTGGGGTTATACCATTGCTAACGATGTCACCGCTAGGGATTTACAGAAAAAAGATAGCCAATGGACGCGGGCGAAAGGATTTGACAGTTTTTGTCCCCTCGGCCCCTGGATTGTCCGGGAATTGAGTATCGGGGCGCAATTAACCACTTTTCTCAATGATGGCAGCGACCCCAAACAAAGCAGTTATCTCAGCGATATGGTCTTTCCCCCCGATGTCTTGGTGGCTTATATCTCCCAAGTGATGACCCTGCTGCCGGGGGATGTGATTTTAACGGGAACTCCCGAAGGAATCGGACCGCTGCAGGTGGGGGATCAGGTTCGGGTGGAAATAGAAGGCATCGGGGTTTTGGAAAATCGCGTCATGGCAGCAGCATCGATTAACGATAATTAACAATCCTAGCGAATACGGCGGGGTCTAGACTAGCCCCACCGACTAAAACCCCGTTTATCTGCGATTGAGCCATAATTTCATCGATATTATCGGTTTTACAGAACCACCGTACTGAATGGTGACTTCGGGATTGTCTAATTGTTGCCGAATTAAACCGATAACGCGGTTCGCTTCCTCGCTTTCGCAGGTTTCCCCCGTGCCAATCGCCCAGATGGGTTCGTAGGCGATAACGAGGTTTTTTTGGTCAACATTGACTAAACCCCCTTGAATTTGCTTGATAATTACCTTTTCCGTTTCTCCGGCATCTCTTTGGGCTTTACTTTCTCCCACGCAGATAATCGGGATTAAACCTTGTTTTTGGGCAGATATAACCCTTAAATTGACGGTTTCATCGGTTTCGCCGAAATATTGCCGGCGTTCACTGTGACCGATAACCACATAGTGAACCCCAATTTCGGTTAACATATCCGCCGAGATTTCGCCCGTATAAGCCCCCGATTTTTCCCAGTGGACATTTTGCGCCCCCAAGCGAATACGACCGCCGTGGAGGGTTTTAGAGAGGACAGCTAAAGCTGTAAAAGGCGCACAAAGAACCACTTCTCGGTCGTCGGGAGTTTCCTCTAGATGGGATTTAAAATCTTGCAAAAACTCCAAAGCTTCTCTCTGGGTTTTGTGCATTTTCCAGTTACCTGCAATAACAACTTTCGGCACAGCTTAATTAATTTAGTAGATTTGATAATTTATGGTACATTTTACTGTAAGCCTTTTTGTTACCCTAAGCAAGATCACCGATAATCGCTGTCTGTCATGAACAGATTTTTTTAATACTCTTACCTGTACCTATGCCCTAATCCCCTACCAAATCCTCATGCGAACCTTAGCGATCGGCGATATTCATGGTTGCTCGAAAGCTCTAGATCACTTGCTAGAGATCGTCAATCCCAAACCGCAAGATACTTTAATCACCCTCGGTGATTACGTTAATAAGGGCAGAGACTCGAAAGGGGTGATCGAGCGCCTTATTTCCCTACATAAACAGGGAAATTTGATTCCCCTCAAGGGTAATCACGAGATTATCATGCTACAGGCCCGTCACAACCCCCTCAAACAGCGTCTCTGGTTAGAAAAAGGCGGTAAAGCTACTCTAAAATCCTATAGCGAAGGCCAACTGATTAAAATTCCCGAATCCCACTGGGATTTTTTAGGAAAAGTCTGTATAAATAGCTACGAAACTGCAAATCATTTATTTGTTCACGCTAATCTCGATCCCCATCTACCCCTGGCCAGACAACCAGAATACAAACTCTTTTGGGAGAAATTTCAATACCCCGCCGCCCATAGTTCGGGAAAAACCATGATTTGCGGCCATACCAGCCAAAAAAGCGGTAAACCAGTTAATCTCGGCCATGCCATTTGTATCGATACTTGGGCTTACGGTAAAGGCTGGTTAAGTTGTTTAGATGTGGAAGCGGGGAAATTGTGGCAGGTTAACCAGCGAGGAAATTTTCGGATTAGCCATATTCAAGATTATTATCGTCCATCCTCTCTAGGTCAGGACATTAAGGAAGGTTCGCCGATTTTTGGCGGTTCGCTTTTGTCGAGAGCGGCAGCAATGACATTTAAGGGCAAATAACTGGGGTAAACTCCCTCGCGAGCGCGTTTAATATCCGTTTCCTCTAGGGGAAGTTGGTATTTAATCGCAATTGCCTTGAGGATATCGCCGCGATCAATCACTCCCGCTACGGCGGAGGCTGGTGTTAACACCGTGATCATGCGGTCTGGGATGGTTTCCAATTTTTGCACCACCGTCACTAAGGGGGTTTTTTCCTCAACAGTGGGAATTTCCGTGAGGGGATGGGCAATATCAAGCAGTTGTTTTTCTGACCAGAAACTCCGCTCGATCGCCTGTAAATCTTCCACCCGAATTAATCCCCGATAACGTCCCTCGGAAGCGGCAAAATAAGCAGTATTGGCAGCCGCTCGGTCTAAAACGTATTCCTGGACGAATTCCTCTAGGGTTTGATGGGCGTTTAAAACCCGCAAATTTCTGCTCATCACCTCTCCCGCTTGCAAATTGAGGAGACTTTCCTGTAAATTAGTTAAATTATCGTAGGCGCGGGCATTTCTGAGGATAAACCAGCCCATTAATCCTAACCAAGCACCCTCCACAGCTGCCGTCAAGAGAACCAAGAAAATCCCCAAAATAATCCCTAACCAACCGATGAATTGACCACTGATCGCAGCCCAATGTAAACCCTTCCAGCGATCGCCAGTTGCTTGCCAGACCATTGCTTTGAAAATTTGACCGCCATCGAGGGGTAAACCGGGGATAAGATTAAATAGAGCCAAAAACAGGTTAATTATCGCTAAATGCCCGCATATATAGGTTAAATTAGCGTTTAAATAGGGTAAGTGACTGGCTAGGGATAGGAGACAAAACAGGAGAAAACTGACGAGGGGTCCAGCGATCGCTACTTGCAGGGCCTCCGGAGGAGTCCGAGATTCTCGCTCGATCGAGGCCATTCCCCCAAAAAGAAACAGGGTAATGGAATTGACCTCGATGCCTTGCGACCGAGCCATTAAACTATGACCTAATTCGTGGAGTAAAACCGAGATAAATAGCAATAAAGCCATGATTAAACCAAGTAACCACGCTAAAACAGAACTCTGGCCAGCCAGAGACTGAATTTCTGCATCGGTGGCATTGATCAGGGTGACAAAAGCCAAAATCAAAAACCACGAGGAATCAATATAGAGAGGAATGCCCAATAAAGAGCCGATTCGCCAATTTGTACGCATAATTTTCAGTGGGGAAGTGGGAAGTGGGGAAGTGGGAAGTGGGGGAATGGGGAATTTAGCTGAAATTTCCCTATCACCCTAAATCCCTAACCCCCTAACCTTTTTTAAGACATTTGGAAAATAAAAGTCATTTTGTCCCCTTTACCGAGGGAAATGCGATCGCCTGCCCGAAGACGATGACGATTGCCGGGGGGTAGGGGATTGTGATTAACGTAGGTTCCGTTAGCGCTGCCGCTGTCTTCAAGGTAATAGATGCCCCTTCGACGCGGATATCGCCATGAACCCGGGAGACGATATCAGAATCGGGAAAACCGGAAACATCGATATCGGGGGGAATGCGATCGTTAGGTTTGCCGACATGAATTACCGATAGATGTAGGGGTAATTCAATTTTGCTATCGGTTTGTAGGTGCTGGAGACTAGCCATTTCCGTCTGTAAGCGGGTGGCAGCCGGAACCGGTGGGGGGGCAACAGGAGGAGGTGCGATCGAGGCGCCGGTGGCTGTGGGGACCGGTGGGACGGGTTCAGGTTCCGATTCCGATTCCGATTCGGCCTCGGCTGCCACCATGGGAACGGAATTAGGCTGTAAATTGTAGCCACACTGACCGCAAAAAGTAGCATCAGTTTGGATGGTTGCCCCACAACTAGGACAGGAAGACATCCGCGGTAAGGGGGTATAACAGGCCTCGCACTGACTGGCCTCATCGGGTTAATATGTTCGCAATTGGGACAAACGATCATTTTTAAGTAAAAAGTAAAAAGTAAAAAAGCAGATTAGGGGTTAGGTTTTAGGGTGTTGGGGTGTTGGGGTTTTAGGGTGTTGGGGTGTTGGGGTTTTAGGGTGTTGGGGTGGTCACTGCGTGCGCGTTGCGGGGGGTGTTAGGGTTTTGGGGTGTTGGGGTTTTAGTTGAAATTCCCCCATTCCCCATTCCCCCATTCCCCCATTCCCCCATTCCCCATTCCCCTATTCCCCTATTCTCTAGACAAAAGAGGAACCAGCGGCCGCATCGAGCAACCAATATAATTCCCGGCCGGGGGTGGATGAGACGGGAAGGATAGGAGAAAGAGTCACCATAGGCAGAGAAAATCTCATGTAGAGCGGGGCGTTTACTTTCGCCGGCAGCGATAAAGATCACACAACGGGCCTGATTGATCAGGGGAACGGTAAAAGTTAAGCGGGGATTGCCGTCTTTCTCGCCGACGGTGATACAGCGATCGCTCACCGTTAAAGCTGCCGTGTGGGGAAAGAGAGAGGCGGTGTGACCATCATCGCCCATTCCTAATAAAATCAGGTCAAAAACGGGAAAATCGGGAGAATTGACCCCAAACCATTGGCGGAGATGATCATCGTATTTTTGGGCGGCCAGGTGGGGATCGGGTTCATCCGTGGGCATAGGATGAATATTAGTGGCCGGGATCGGTATGCGATCGAGCCATGCTAATCGGGCCATGCGTTGATTACTGTCGGGATGATCGGGACTAACGTAGCGTTCATCTCCCCAGAAAACGTGAATTTTTGACCAGTCGAGGGGTTGAGAGGATAAAGCTTCGTAGAGAGGTTTCGGGGTACTACCGCCAGAAAGAGCGATCGTAAAATAATCCTGTTGGTCGAGGCCGGTTGTGATTTTTTCCAGAACCAGCGCCAGAGATTTTGCGATCAGAGCTTGTTTATCAGCTAAAACTTCCACCAATTTCTGCATGGGTTTTGTTATCAACTCAGGGGGGCTGTCTTTACTATAGGCTAACCATTGAGGACTCATCTGAGAGCTTGGGAAAATTTTATTCTTTGACAGTCTCTGTCTTAGGGAAGAGATCTGGGGAAAACCTCGTCTGAGAGCTTGGGAAAATTTTATTCTTTGACAGGGATAGGTTTACCGATGCCATATTGAGGTAATATTTCTAGAGTCGATTCTCGAAAGAGGTTGACAAGCAGAACGATTTAGCGTAGGGTTTAGCGGGAGGTTGAGCAAAAGTTAATTAGAAATTGCAGTTTGTCAGAGTGCCTCTCGGCAAAATCCTTCTGGGAACCCCCAGCGAGAACTTTTAAACAGACTAATGAATCTATTCATTGACATACCATTACAGAAACAGCGATGAACAGTTTTACTTCTTTGTCCCTGAAATTAACGGGATTGGTTTTCATTATTTCCTTCCTTTTGGATGCGTTTATCCTACCGCTGCCCTATCGATTTAATGAATCCCAATGGCAGGTAGGTTTCGTCACCACCTTTGTCGATCGAGGAATTGTTCCTCTTCTGGGTATCGTTCTCGTTTTAATCGCTTACTGGATTGACGCTAACAATAGAGATGTCATTCCTAGAAAATCACGCTTTGAATTGCGTTGGCCGATCTTTATTCTTTCCACACTGTTAGGCTTAGTTTTTCTGTTGATGATTCCTGTTCATATCAACAATATCAACCAGATTAAAAACAACGCTTTGACTCAAATTGAACAGGGTGTTGACCAGGGGGAGGGACAAATTCAAGCTTTCTTAGCCCAGTTAAATACGCTATCGCAAAATCCCCAACTATTAGACCAGCAGATCTCTCAGAGAACTCAAGTGATTGAAACTGGTCGTTTCCAAGGACAACCGATCAACACGGAACAGTTACAAACCCTTCGTCAACAAAGAGAGCAATTAACTAATTTACGCGATTTATCCAAAAGCCCGAAGGAATTTAAACAGAAATTAGATGAGATCAAAAATCAGCTACAAACTCAGCTGCAAGAGCGGCGAAAACAGGCAGAAAGCCAAGCCAACTTGGAGGCTTTGAAACAGTGGTTAAGAATTGGTATTCAAAGTATGTTGCTATCGATTTGCTATAGTTTGATCGGTTGGTTAGGCATTCGAGAACTAGGTAGTGTGAAAAAACGCACTGCCTAAGCAGGGGATTTATCTTAATGATCAAGTATAAAGTTTTCGTTTTCGGTACTCAGAATTCTCCGAGTCAGGAGACGAGCGCACACAAGAGCATACTTCATGCTTAGGATCAAATCTGTAACTACTTAAATATTCAGCCACAGGGCATCAGCAAATGATGCCCTTTTATTGATTAAACCTCTAATACTAAATCCTGTTTAAAAGGTATAGGGGAGCGGGAGAGTGGGAATTAGGAATTAGGAAGTGGCAAGAATAAATAAAAGTAATCTGCTGACTACTGACTCCCCAGACTACTGACTCCCCAGACTCCTGACTTGAAAGAGGGTGTAGGGTGTGGTGCGATTCGTTGGCTAGAAACTAGACAGTAAGACGTTTAGAGGATTAGCCGCTTGGTAAATGTAGTACCTTGATAACTTTATAACCATACAGGTGCGGGTTAGTAATAACCTTAGTCCTGTCCTCTAGATGCCTAGAGTGACGGCATTTCCTGCTGCTTTAGACTTGGTACATCTGAGGTAGTGAGCGAGGAAAAAAAGCGGTATCTGATAGCCTAAATCAGAAACCCGTTGAGCCAGAACCTATGGATAGCCCTGGGGCGAAGATACGAATTAACCATCGTCAACACCCACGAGCCAAAAGGCTGACAGGCTCGAAACAAAAGTTAACAGAGTTGGGGCTGATAGCTCATACCACTATCAGTAAGGCATTCCCGTTACTCTGTTGTGGACAGTATCATCCTAATGGTTCAACCAATGGTTATAGGGAACGAAGTAACCCTGATTGACTCTGCCCGTTTGGGGCAGTAGGAAACCATCCGCAAGTCAATAGAGGGAGAGGATGTCCTTAAAAGCCAAGGCTTTGAGTAATATCAAAGATATGCTGACAAAGGACGGGTAACTAGGAAGTCTAAGCAACAATCAACGGTCATATACGCCCTAAAACCAACAATCTTGTCTGGTGGGGATACAGCCAAGAGGGTTGAATAGACAAGGAAATAATAATTCCCATTATTATTCTACTAATGACAGTAGCCTAGTTACTCAGGAGCCGGATACGGCGAAAGTCGTAAGTCCGGTTTTGAAGCAGGGGGTGGGAAGGCGACTTCCTGCTCTACTGTAACGGGTGTGGGGTGTGGGGTGTAGGGAAGGAAACCTCTTTCATCTGTGGGGGTGAAAATTTTTTCATCGGGACTGACTCCTAATCCCAGCAACAAACTTTTTCAGTAAACCCTAATTAGAGATTTTTCAGTACAAAGGCTCTAAAATGGCCAGTGCCAGTTATTGGCCAGAAGACTTGTTTTTTCAGTCTTGTGGCTTTATCATGGGTACTGTGTGGTGTGTGTGATGTGAAGGAGTAAGATGACTGCTAATAGCCAACTTATCTCCGTCAAGGCTCTACAAGCTTTGATGAAGCGAGGGTTCAAACCTTCGGTCTCTGGTAGACGGCATCAAAAATCTTGGTTAATAGCTTTAGACGGCGATACCTCAAAACGATTATTCGATATCGTTTTCTCCCTATCGGTTCTAATTTTCTTTTCGCCGCTTTATTTAATCTTAGCCTTATTGATCGCGATTAGTTCCCCCGGTCCGGTCTTCTATGTGCAGAAGCGCGTCGGTCAAAACTTCCAGCATTTCAACTGTATCAAGTTCCGTACTATGGTAATGGATGCTGATAAGGTGTTAGAGAGACTGATGGAAGACTCTCCCCAACTGCGGGCGGAATTCGAGGATAATTTCAAGCTTAAGGACGATCCCCGTATAACTTGGATTGGCAAGTTTCTCCGCTTAACCAGTTTAGACGAGTTTCCCCAATTCTGGAACGTCCTGCGAGGAGATATGAGCGTCGTCGGTCCGCGGCCTTTAGTTCCCGAAGAATTGCAGAAATATGGCAATCGCATCGACAAAGTTTTAACTATTCGCCCCGGTTTGACTGGTTTATGGCAAGTTTCGGGACGTAATGACATACCCTATCCCCTGCGGGTGCAGATGGATGTGTATTACGTTAATTCGCGTAACTGGTTAACTGATATCTGGGTAATCTTCAGAACTATCGGTGTTGTGGTTTTTCCCAAAAATAACGGTGCTTACTAAAGCGGTGAATAGTAATTAAAAATTACTCACTGCTGTTTCAATGTAACTAATCGCTAGACTGGAGGAGAGAAGGGCAAAAATTGCTTTTTTCTCCTCTTTTTTTGATAAAGATTATGACAGTAATACTAAGTAGTCATGCAAAATTAATTACCTGCCCGATCGAGCTAAAACCCTTACGGGGCAATGATCGTCATGTGTAAATAATTTTGCCTAGGTACTTAAATCTGGTTATTAAAGACTGATTATTTATTCCCCTTTTTGCATGAGTGCATGAGCAGAAAACGGGTTTCGTTTCTCGGAGAAACCCGT
Organism: Microcystis panniformis FACHB-1757; assembly: GCF_001264245.1. Classification (NCBI taxonomy): domain Bacteria; kingdom Bacillati; phylum Cyanobacteriota; class Cyanophyceae; order Chroococcales; family Microcystaceae; genus Microcystis; species Microcystis panniformis. Next base: position 2,021,125 of record NZ_CP011339.1, on the reverse strand, counting down.
TTTCTGTGCGTTACTCAACGGATTTAGTATAATTAAGTGAAGTCAAAAAAGAATGGCAATTATACCAAACCGGGGACTTTGCGATAGATAGAAGCGAGCGATCCCCGGAATCCTACACTGGCAAATTCTACCTCATCTCCCGCTTCATAGATCTGTTCTTGCCAAACTCCCGAATCCTCGCGACGGTGACATTCAATTTTCCTCTGGTTTTGATGGATAAGAATGTATTCTTTTAAGGTGGGACAGGTTTGATAATCGCTAAATTTATCACCCCTATCAAAGGATTCCGTCGATTTCGATAATACTTCAATAATCAGAACGGGATAAAGAATAAAATCATCAGTATTGTTAATCTCTCTCTCGTCACAAACCACCGCAATATCGGGATAATAATAACAATTTGCCTCCTCTAACCGGACTTTGATATCGGAAGTGAGAACAAGACAGGGACTATCATCGAGATGGATACTCAATAAAGTAGCTATATTTGTATTTAAGACAATATGGGGCTTTTTTGCCCCTACCATTGCGTAAATCCGTCCTTTTCGGTATTCGTGCTTGATGGGACTGACTCTTTCCCCTTCTAGATACACTTCTGGAGAGACATAAAAAAAATTAGGATTCGTCACCATCGTCCCCATGCTCCCTATCCTCGAATAACTAAATTATAGCCTTTCGGAATCATCGCTCTTGGACTCAATCTCGCTAGACTTATAGATCAATGATTGTCACTTGTAATATTTGTATTACAGTTATGTGACAGAATAGAGATAACGACTCTCAAAGGGACGTTATTTAGGAATGAATCCCAAAAACGATTGATATCCATAGGTTTGCCAGAATGTCCAACGCTAAAAGTTACAAAGATACCGTTAATTTGCCTCAAACTGACTTTGATATGCGAGCAAATGCCAGCAAACGTGAGCCAGAAATCCAGAAATTCTGGCAAGATGAGCAAATATATGAGAAATTAGCGCAAAATAACCCCAAAGAATTATTTATTCTCCACGATGGACCCCCCTACGCTAACGGGTCCCTGCATATCGGTCATGCTTTAAATAAAATTCTCAAAGACATTATCAATAAATATAAACTGCTGCAAGGCTACAAAGTGCGCTATGTGCCGGGTTGGGATTGTCACGGGTTGCCGATCGAACTAAAGGTTTTACAAAGTCTCAAAAGCTCAGAAAAAGAGGGTCTAACCCCTTTGAAATTACGTCAGAAAGCCCACGATTTTGCCCTTCAAACGCAAAAAGAACAGTGTGAAGGTTTCAAAAGGTATGGAGTCTGGGGAGACTGGGAAAATCCCTATTTAACCCTAAAACCTGAATACGAGGCCGCTCAAATTGCCGTATTCGGAAAAATGGCCCTAAAAGGTTATATTTATCGGGGACTAAAACCAGTTCACTGGAGTCCTAGTTCTCAAACCGCTTTAGCTGAGGCCGAATTAGAATATCCCGAAGGTCACACTTCCCGCAGTGTCTATGTTGCTTTTCCAATTACGTCAGTTTCAACCCCGGTTTTAACGCCATTTTTGCCTAATTTATCCGTGGCTATCTGGACGACTACCCCCTGGACTTTACCCGGGAATTTGGCCGTCGCATTGAACCCAGAATTAAACTATTCAGTGGTGGAAACTAGCGAGTCTAATTATCTAATCGTAGCGACGGATTTAGTCGAAAAATTGGCCGACACTTTTAACACAACTTTGACGATTAAAGCAACGGTTAAAGGTCTGGAATTAGAACATACTAAATATCGTCATCCTTTGTTTGACAGAGAAAGTGCGATTCTCATCGGTGGGGATTATGTCACCACTGATTCCGGCACTGGATTAGTTCATACGGCCCCTGGCCATGGTCAGGAGGATTATATCGTCGGACAACGTTACGGTTTACCGATACTTTCTCCCGTGGATGATAAGGGAAATTTCACCGCAGAAGCGGGACAATTTGCGGGTTTAAATGTCTTGAAAGATGCTAATGAAGCAATAATTTTAGCACTGACAGAAAAGGGTGCCTTACTCAAAGAAGAAGCATATCAGCATAAATATCCCTACGATTGGAGAACCAAAAAACCGACAATTTTCCGCGCAACAGAACAATGGTTTGCTTCCGTGGAAGGATTCCGGGAATTAGCTTTAGACGCAATTGATTCGGTGCGTTGGATTCCTGCAACGGGTAAGAATCGCATCACTTCTATGGTTAGTGAAAGAAGCGATTGGTGTATCTCTCGTCAGCGCAGTTGGGGGGTTCCTATTCCTGTTTTTTATGACGAAGAAACGAATGAACCTCTGTTAACGGAGGAGACGATTAATCACGTTCAAGCTATCTTCGCAGTTAAGGGTTCTAATGCTTGGTGGGAGTTATCCGTAGAGGAATTGTTACCTCTCAGTTATCGCGATAATGGTCGCAGTTATCGCAAGGGAATGGATACTATGGATGTGTGGTTTGATTCTGGTTCTAGTTGGAATGCGGTGGCTAATGCTCGACCAGAATTAAGTTATCCTGCGGATATGTATCTAGAAGGATCGGATCAGCATCGGGGATGGTTTCAATCGAGTTTATTAACCAGTGTCGCTGCTAATGGTATTGCTCCCTATAAAACGGTGTTAACTCACGGTTTTGTTTTGGATGAACAGGGACGAAAAATGAGTAAATCTCTGGGGAATGTCATCGATCCCAATGTGATCATTAATGGTGGTAAAGACCAGAAAAAAGAACCCGCTTATGGGGTGGATGTGATTCGGTTATGGGTGTCCTCGGTGGACTATACCAATGATGTGAATATCGGTCAAAATATTCTTAAACAGTTGGTAGATATCCGTAATAAAATCCGTAATACTGCCAGGTTTTTACTGGGGAGTTTAAATGATTTTGATCCCGTTAAAGATGCGGTAGCTTATGAAGAGCTACCGGAGATCGATCGCTATATGTTACATCGTATCTCGGAGGTGTTTACGGAAGTAACGGCAGCTTTTGAAAGTTTCCAATTTTTCCGCTTTTTCCAGACGGTACAGAATTTTTGTGTTGTCGATTTATCTAACTTTTATATCGACATCGCTAAGGATCGTTTATACATTTCTGATCCTAATTCTTTCCGTCGTCGCAGTTGTCAAACAGTTTATGCTATTGCTTTAGAAAATCTTGCTAAAGCGATCGCTCCTGTCCTGTCTCATCTAGCGGAAGATATCTGGCAATTTCTCCCCTACAAAACTCCTTATTTATCGGTATTTGAGTCAGGATGGCTCAACATCGATCCTGCTTGGAATAATCGCGAATTGGCCGATAAATGGGCGAAATTCCGGCAGCTACGCACCGAAGTTAATAAGGTGATGGAAACTGCCAGAAATGATAAGGCGATCGGTGCTTCTTTAGAGGCAAAAGTTTTACTTTATGTTCCCGATGAAACCTTACAACAGGAGCTAGAATTATTCAACAATTGTGATAGTTTAACGGGGAATAAAGTCGATGAATTGCGTTATCTATTTCTCTCTTCTCAAGTGGAATTAGTTAGTGATATTAGCGCAATTCAAACCGCCGAATATAAAGGAGAATCGGACTTTGTTTCGGTGGGAATTGTCAAAGCGGACGGAGAAAAATGCGATCGCTGTTGGAATTATTCGACTCAAGTGGGAAAATTTGCCGATGATCCCACTATTTGTGAGCGCTGTAATGCCGCTTTAAAAGGAGAGTTCTAAGCTAAATTAAAAGGGTGCTTTATTGTCTAATAAAGTACCCTTGTTTAATCCTCAGCTAAAAAAAAACTTATTCACAGGTATTAACTCTAGCGAATAGATAATTAGGGATGGAAGATTACCAATCAGCTTTTTTACAACGTCATCAAGATACAGAAATACTTTGTAAATCTAATAGGAAAATAGCTGCTATGCACTTTGGAGGTATTACGATCGAATGTTTTCTGAAATCTATGATCTTAGCTTCGGTATCCAGTCAAGAATGGAAAACTGATTCCAATAACCCCGGACATACTATAACTAATCCGGGTCACAGTTTGACAACTGCTTTAAAACGTCATAATCGTCTCTATTCGAGAGTTCAAAATTTTCCAGAGGTGAGAAAATGGATTAATATAGTAGAAAAACCTAGTCAAAATTTGATAAATATGCGTTATTCCAGCAGTGAACCAAATGTGGTTATCAGCGTATAAAAGTCTGAAAAGTTGGCTTCATAAACAAGCTACTCAACTTTGAGGAGATAGTTATGTCAGAAACTTGGTTAAGATCAATGAAACAAAATTGATTATTTTAATTGGCTTAGTAAATTAAATCTAATTAACCCTTTTCAACGGTAAAAAAATATCCATCCTGATATACTTGATCGCAAGTCCATTTCCCGGAGCCAAAATAAAGCGATCGCTTTTCTGAGCGGGTGCATTAACAAAGTATAGTGGGTCTGACAGCATTTCTCCTAATTTAGACTGCCTATGGGAAATTTTAGTACAAATGCTCGGACTGGCAATTCTGGCACTCCCATGCAGTCTTAACGAGTAATCTGGATAGTCAGCAGTCCATTATGGTCATTTCCTTGTCACCCCGTCAGAGTTAAGAGCAAAGCACGGACAGAAGCGAAGTTTGACCCGACGATTAGCTAATGGTATCGATAAACATCTTCAATGCTGCTTTTGAGAAGGAGACGGGTTGCTAAAGCCTCTATAATAAGTACCCATAGAGATGCCGACAACTTCCCCTGTCGATAGCGAATAAGGAGAAAAAAAACCCAGTGTTTGTCCTCAAAGGTTACGAGTATTTTCTAGGATTTCTGCTCGCTTGCAGTTTAGTACCAATCCTATCCCTAACTGCCTCCAAAGTCCTGCGGCCTAGTGGTGGCGGTCCAGAAAGACGTACCACCTATGAATCGGGGATGGAACCGATCGGCGGTGCTTGGATTCAGTTTAACATTCGTTATTATATGTTTGCCCTCGTTTTCGTGGTTTTTGACGTGGAAACCGTCTTTCTCTACCCTTGGGCAGTAGCTTTCAATCAATTGGGCCTATTAGCTTTTGTAGAAGCATTGATCTTTATTGCTATCCTTGTGGTTGCTCTCGTCTATGCTTGGCGGAAAGGAGCCTTAGAATGGTCATAACGGCCATAATTTTCCTTATTTTTGACTTTTCATGAGAGGATAACCGGATGAGTCCCAACCCTACCAGCGAATTTAAGCAAATTATCGAACAACAAAGCGAAAAAATCCTCAATCCCATCGAACGCACCAAAGTTACCCAGGATTTATCGGAAAATGTCATCCTTACCACCGTTGATGACCTGTATAACTGGGCGCGTTTGTCAAGTCTTTGGCCGATGCTATACGGTACAGCTTGCTGTTTTATCGAGTTCGCGGCCTTGATTGGTTCCCGTTTTGATTTTGATCGCTTTGGTTTAGTTCCCCGTTCTAGTCCCCGGCAGGCCGATTTAATCATCACTGCCGGTACAATCACCATGAAAATGGCCCCCGCTTTGGTGCGTCTGTATGAAGAAATGCCAGAACCTAAATACGTTATCGCCATGGGTGCCTGTACGATTACGGGGGGAATGTTCAGCAGTGACTCCACCACCGCAGTCAGAGGGGTAGATAAACTTATCCCCGTGGATGTCTATATACCCGGTTGTCCCCCCCGTCCAGAAGCGATTATCGACGCGATTATTAAACTGCGGAAAAAAGTCGCTAACGAATCTATTCAAGAACGTGGGACTGTCCTCCAGCAAACCAATCGTTATTACAGCACCACCCACAAAATGCAGGCCACAGAACCGATTCTCACAGGTAAATATCTACAATCGGCCACCCGTCAAGCACCCCCGAAAGAGTTACTAGAAGCCACTGGTATGCCTGTTCCCCCCGCTCTTTTGACCACGAAACAAAAGGAAGAAATCTAAATGACTGAAGAAACGACAGCTATTGTGCAAGCTTGCCCCACTTCGATTTGGTTAAGCGAAAATGGTTTTGAGCATCAAGCTTTAGAAGCTGACCATAGTGGTGTGGAATTGATTAAAGTAGAACCAGACTTTTTAATTCCTCTGGCCACTGCTTTATACGCTTATGGTTTTAATTATCTCCAATGTCAGGGCGCTTACGATTTGGGACCGGGGAAAGAATTGGTTAGTTTCTATCATCTGGTCAAAGTAACCGATAATGTCGATAGTCCCGTGGAAGTGCGCTTAAAAGTCTTTCTTCCTCGAGATAATCCCCGGGTTGCTTCGGTTTACTGGATTTGGAAAGCGGCTGACTGGCAAGAAAGAGAAAGTTATGATATGTTCGGCATTATTTATGAAGGACATCCCCACCTGAAACGGATTTTAATGCCGGAAGATTGGGTCGGTTGGCCTCTACGCAAAGATTACGTTTCTCCCGAATTCTACGAACTACAGGACGCTTACTAAGTCGAGAATTTAATCACTAAGTAGGGAGGCAAAATTATTTGTAGGATGGGTTAGCGGTAGCGTAACCCATGCAGGCTTTGGGTTTCATGCTTCAACCCAACCTTGTATCTTGAGAAGTAGGCAACCCGTCCCAACCTAGGTAAAAAATACCGCTTTGTAGCTTGGGTGCCTATATTCTGAAAAAGGGCGTGGACATCCAGTTCAACCGAGGTGCTTGACACCGTTGGGTAGCCACCGGAGCCACGCCGTCATCCCGAGGAGACAAGCTCGAACAATCGCCCTTAGGATTAACCTCGTCTTCGCAAGGACGAGTTACCAAAGGGACAAAATAACTTAACCCCAGCATAAACGATGACAGAAGAAAAAACATGGGTAGGGATCGATGTCAGTAAAGAGGTTCTAGATATCTACGTGTTGCCGCAAGGTCTGACCTTGCAACAACCCAACAGCGACGTTGGCGTTCAATCGCTGATTGAACAATTACATCCTCTCTCACCGAGTTTGGTGGTGGTGGAATCGACGGGTGGATTAGAGCGCGCACTCGTATCGGGCTTACAAGCCGCCACCATACCGGTAGCGATCGCCAACCCCCGCAAGGTCAAAGGGTTTGCGACGGCATTGGGGAAAGCAAAAACGGACAAATTGGACGCACAGGTAATCGCTCAATTCGCACGAGCCGTGCAACCCCAACCCCAACCCGTGGTTGCCCCCCAAGCCCAACAATTGAGCGACCTAGTACGACGACGACAGCAGTTGGTGGAGATGCAGGTGGCGGAGAAAAACCGCCTCAGTCGTGCGTCTGAGACGGTGCAACTAGATATCAAAGCCCATATTGAGGAAATCCAACAGCGTATTGAAAGCCTCAACGAGCAGATTCAGTCCCTCGCCCAACAGCAAGCCGATTGGCAAGGCAAAAATGAAATCTTACAATCCGTTAAAGGGATCGGCAAAGTTTCATCTGCCCTATGTTTGGCGGAATTACCCGAGATGGGAACACTCTGGCGAAAAACAGATTGCCCGGCTGGTCGGGGTCGCTCCTATCAACCACGATAGTGGCCAGCACAAGGGTAAACGCATGATTTCGGGGGGACGCACCTCGGTTCGCTGTGGCTTGTACATGGCCACATTGGTAGCCATTCGTCATAACCCGGTGATTCGGAAGTTCTACGAACGGTTGTTGACCAATGGCAAGTTGAAAAAGGTGGCCTTAGTTGCCTGTATGAGGAAATTGCTGGTTATCCTCAATGCCATGATTCGTGATAATAAATGCTGGCAAGCACCCGCTTAGTCCAGTTTTCCGAACAATTTCATCGCTGACAAAACGGATGACTGGTGCCGTTACTTTGTCTTGCCTATTTGGGGTACAAAAGATTTTCTTTATTCCCCTTGACTTTTAAGACAATCGCTACGTTCTATATCCCTATATCCCCTTTCTAACTGATAAGTAGGGAGGCACAATTATTGGTAGGATGGGTTAGCGGTAGCGTAAACTATGCGGGCGTTGGGTTTCATGCTTCAACCGTTCGGCAAAAGCTCACGGCCGAAGCCCAACCTACGTTCATCTGATAACTGATAACTGATAACTGATAACTGATAACTGAATAAATGCTACACATTGCTACTTTTTCTTGCGAAAATGAGCGCCAAAATTGCGGTTTTTGGCAGAGACTCGCGCCCCATACCCGTGTTTTAGTGACTCTTTTGTTAGTTTTTGCCACAGCCTTAACTCCGAATGGTAGCTGGGAAACTTGGGGGATTTACGGATTAGGATTAATTATTTTAATTCTGATCAGTCGGGTGACTATTAGCGTACTTTTACAAAGAGTAGCGATCGAATTTGTCTTTATCGGTGTGGTTTTATTGGGAACTCTTTTTCGTGATGGCGGCGAAATTCTTTGGTCTTGGGGATTTTTGCGGATAACTAGCGAGGGATTGCTGGTTTTAGGCAGTGTGGCCTTTAAAGCTTTTCTCTGTCTTTGTACGGTCAATATTCTGGTTTTAACCACAGCAATTCCCGACCTGTTACAAGCCTTAGTTACCCTAAAAACCCCCCCTTTATTGGTGGCAATTTTAGCTTCTATGTACCGTTATCTAGCGGTTTTGATCGCTGAATTTAATTCCATGCGAAGGGCAGCAATTGCGCGTAATTTAATGAGTAGTCCCCGATGGCAGCGGTTGCTAGTGGGACACATGATCGGCTCTTTATTTATCCGCACCTACGAACGTGGCGATCGCATTTATCAAGCCATGTTATCGAGGGGTTACACTGGTTCCTTGCCTTCTCTACAGGTTCCCCAAAGCAAGCTGAACGATTATCTCGCTATAATTTGTATAGTAATTTTGATCCTCTGGGGTCAAATGGTACATCTACTCAGTTGACACTGCCGTTGCCTAAACTGGAAGCTAGATTGACAACCTGTTGCAAAAAAAGCCGTCCTCCGCTACGCTAAAGGACGGGGAACCTTGAACCCAATTTTTCGGTAAAAGTCTCGTTTTTCATGCACCACAACCCGATTTTTATTGAAAACCTAGTTTATACCTATCCTGACGGTACAGAAGCGTTAAAGGGTATTAACTTAGCCATTGAAGCTACGGAAAAGGTAGCTTTAGTCGGGGCCAATGGATCCGGAAAATCCACCTTATTACTGCATTTTAACGGTATTCTCCCGCCGCAAACCGGTAGAATCACCGTCGGTCCCTACGAAGTTAAACCAGAGAATTTAGAAAATATCCGCAATTTTGTCGGTTTAGTCTTCCAAAACCCCGACGATCAGCTATTTATGCCCACTGTCTGGGAAGATGTGACTTTTGGCCCGATGAATCAGGGTATTCGGGGAGAGGATTTAAACCATCGCTGTCATCATGCTTTACACGCGGTGGGATTGGATTCCCAGCATTACGGTAAGAGAAACAGTCAGAATCTATCGGGGGGTGAAAAAAAACGCGTGGCAATTGCGGGGGTTTTAGCCATGTTGCCCGAGGTCTTAGTTTTTGATGAACCTAGCGCCCAACTTGACCCCCGGTCCCGTCGGCAATTAATACAACTGTTGGCCACTTTACCCCAAACCCAAGTGATCGCCACCCATGATCTCGATCTGGCTTTAGAATTATGCGATCGCACGGTGGTGTTAAGTCGTGGTCAGGTGGTAGCAGAGGGAGAAACCGCTAGGATTTTAAGTAATCGGGAATTTTTGGAACAACACGACTTGGAAACACCCCTTTGTTATAGTCGTCCCTACTGTGCGATCGCTGATGCGCCCTCACAAGTCAGTGATCAGTGATCAGTTATCAGTTATCAGATGTGAGTTTTCAGTTCACCGATTACTGTTTACTGGACGGCTACGCCGTGCCTTTGGCAACACTGAAAAAAAGCTCCCTTTTCCCCCCTCATAGACAGTCTTAACGAGTGATTTAGATAGTCAACAGCTTACCGCTACTTAGCGGTTAATTTTTGGGATTCTAAGGGAGAATGATGTAATAACATTAATTGATTTTCTTGTAAGATTTCGATAGCATAAGCAGGGCCAGAAGTATTGCTAAATTCAACTTCAAAAACATTTGGCTCATAGACTTCTACAATTGTTCCCACTTGCCCGCGATATAATCCCAATTGGGGTAAGTCTTCTAATAAAGCAACCACATCTAAGAGTTTCATTTCCTTATCTCCTTATCTACTTAAAGTACATAACAAGTAATTAAACGGGGAAAATTTTCATCATTTCTGATTATCCAAACACTGGGAATAATAGCTGTTTTGTTTTGATGATTTAGGGGAAAGTCATTAACGAAGGCAGGGGGCAGGAGGCCGTTTTTGTAACGGGGATTTATGCCCCGCTCCCAAAACTTTTCGCCTTAAGGCGAGGTTTTAGACCCGATTTTTTCGATAATATACTTTTGTCCATATTCCCACTTCTGCAAGAAGTCTGTGGATAGCTTGCCCTGAGTAAATAGGGCTTGCTGAATAAATATGAAATGTAGGCAAGGTAAGGGTTTTGTGGCTTTTCTCGTGAAACAGGTGCAAGATTTTGAGAGAATCGTGCTTCAAAACCTTGCATCTTCATCGGCCCGCGTCCTGTAGGGGCGAAGCATTCGGGCAATAACCTATCGGTGAAACCGTAGATTTTCTATCCGAATGCTTCGCCCGTACTTTTTGCCGCAAACCCTAAATACTGATGTCTGATGCACAATTTGGAGATTTATTATCGGTTTCTTGCATTATGAGAGAGGACAAAAGCGAGAAAGTCTGACATTCTTGAGATAGGTAGCACGAAAATCGAGGCCATTTCTCACGATGCAAGCTCTGCTAGAAAAAGCTCAGATAGCGTTGAATAAAAAGGACTGGGAGACAGTAAACGCCAGCATACAGCGACTTTTAAACCAAAAAGATGCGATTGAACCGATTATTAACGATGAAATCCTCGATTTAGCCCTAGAAGCTTTACAAAAATGCGATTTTCAACAGCGATGGGAGACAGCGAAACTATTTCCTCAAATCGGTCAATCGGCGATCGCTCCTCTAATTGCCCTGTTAGAATCCGAGGAACAAGATGGGGAAATGCGCTGGTTTCTGGCGAGAATTCTCAGTCAATTTGACGATCGAGCCTGTATTCTCGCTCTCAGTCAATTATTGCAAAGATCGGAGGAGGAGGAACTCAGCCAAATGGCTGCGGCCGCTTTAGCTAATATCGGCAGTTCTGCCATCTCCAGTTTAGGACAATTACTGTCCGACTCTAATACCCGTTTTTTAGCCGTACAAGCTTTATCACAAATTCGCCGACCAGAAATTATCGAACCGCTTTTAACCGTAGTTAAGGATCAATCTAGCGCCATTCGGTCTATGGCGATCGAAGCTTTAAGCAGTTTTCACCATCCCCAGATTACTGTGATTATCCTCGATGCTTTACAGGATCCGGCCATCGAGGTGCGACGGGAAGCAATTAAAGCTAGTAGTTACCTAGGGACGAATTATCCCCAAGCAGATTTAGTTAACCATCTGCAACCGCTGTTATTCGATGTCCACCTTGAGATCTGTCAAGAAACTGCGATCGCTCTCAGTCGTATCGGCACAGCAACCTCAGCTAAAGCTTTAAATCCACTCCTGCAATCTTCCTTAACTCCCGATAGTTTAAAATTAACTGTAGTGCGAGCATTAGGCTGGATCGAGGATGAGGAAGCTTTAAATTATCTAGAAAAGGCTTTATATAGCGAAAATGTCCTAATTTGTCGGGAAATTATCGCTATTCTCGGCCGGCAAACCTCCCAGAAATTACGCCAACAAGCAGGGGAAATTCTCAGTAATTTTTATCACTCCCGTCCGGCGCTCTTCACTGATACGGGAGTTAAACAGTCTCTAGCGATCGCTTTAGGAGAATTAGAGCGGGATAATAAAAGTATTTTGCTGACTTTAGCAGCCGATGGGGAAGCAATCGTCCGTCTTCATGCTCTCAGCGCCCTAAAAAAGCTAGATCATGGGACTATATAGCTAATTTCCCGCTGCACAGATGTGGTGAATTTGCCAGTAATCCGCATCCATTTCCCCAAGGATAGCGTTTAATTTCTCCTGCGCTTCTTGAGCAAATTGGGCATTAATGGAAAAATTGACAGAAAGCACTATTTCGTAGATTTTATCAGGGTTAAAGGGCTTAATTTCCTGTTTCATCGCCGTGATTCCTTCAGAACTTATTCTCTATTTTCTTCTCTCCTTCTCAAGAATTCCGCTTACGCTACTGCTAACCCTTCCTACAAATAATTGTGTCTTCCTACTTATCAGTTATCAGTTATCAGTTATCAGGTGTGAGTTATCAGGTGTGAGTTATCAGTTAACAGTTATCAGAACGTAGTTGGGTTGAAGCATGAAACCCAACGCCCGCTCATGTTACGCTACTGCTAACCCATCCTACCAATAATTGTGCCTCCCTACTTAAATTGAGAAAATAAGGGTGATCGATCCATGAAGGTTATCAATTTTTAGAGAATTGTTAGATAAGTATCTAGAGATTCGGAGGGTAAAACTTTCAAAGTTTGGTTTTGTAGGTCTAATTCTAAACCCAGTGCTTCTAGGGGGATTACTCCAATTAAAGGATCGCGACCACCGGGTAATTCTAAACATTCAAAAGTTCCCTCGCGACCACAAAGCAATATTTTAGCATCCTGAAAGACTCTCGCTTTGCTCAATCCAGTCGCGGTACTAACATCGACTTCTTTAAGTAAATCTAGCCCCAGTCTGTCAATAATATTAGCAGGTAAACAGAGTGTTGTTGCTCCCGTATCAACTAAAACTTTTGGTAAAGTAACAGAGCGAATTTCTGAAGGAGAGATAAAACCTCTAGCAGCTGCTGATTCATCGGCACGATTAATTATTGTTAAAGGTGTGAAAACTTTGCCCATCGGATTTGTCTGTTTCTTTTCCATATTATTATTTAGTAATCCCTATAATTAGAGAAGACATTTGGAGACTAACTAGAGATTAGAGCGGTTACTGATAACTGATACTAAATCTGGTTATTAAAGACTGATTATCTATTGCTCCTCTTGCCTCTTGCTTCTTGCCTATCCTGATATGTAGCCTATACTCAACGGATTTAGTATTATAGCAGTTTTCATCAGAATGAGGTATGGGCAAAGGGCTTAAGCCCTTTGTTGGCAAAACTTGTCGATACCTCAGTAACGTGAAAAGTGCTATATTTTGATTTTTCACCCTACTTGATAGGCGACAAGTACCAATACTTATCGCCTAAGTGGGATGCTCCCACATAACTCAATTCAAAACCCCTAGCAAATCCTTGGAGGTGGCTTAAATTAGTAAAACACGAGTTTTAATGATATTATCGTTTTCTACCCACCAAAAAACCGCCGATACCTAAAGCAATAATTCCTAGAACAGTTGAAGGTTCAGGAATCAGGACATATTGAACGGGGCCTGAACCGCTATCATTAGTTCCAATATAGGAAAAAGTAGCCTCAGTACTACCAAAAGCGGGAATTAGAGAAAATTCTGGAGTAAAACTAGACGTTGAAAAATTCAACCCTAGAAGGATACCATCTAAAAATTCCACCTTAGGACTATCAGGAAAAGAATCATCATCAACAGCAGTAAAAGTTGAGCCAAAAAAGTTCAAGTTGACTTGAGATACATCTAAAAATTCAAAGCCTAAACCCGTCAACAGGGAATTATCATAGCTAAAAGTACCCGAAAAAGTTTGCCCTGTCAATAAACCATTTTGGATAGTTCCAGCTAGATTGTAACTTACGATAGCTGCTTGAGCAGGATTGACTTGCTGAACTGCAAGACTTAGAACTACCCCAGAAGTAATCACTGCGTTGCGTTGCCAGGAATTCATCATTTTGTCCTCATCCAATAAGATGTGCTGAAAATATTAGGGTTGAAAGGTGCGCGTTTGATGAGTCTCGCCCCTCAATTTAGTTAGTTAGAGAGCCTAATTAAAGATGAAATTAGCTTGAGTCAAGGTAGAAGCATTAATTCCATTGAGAATAGCCATATCTTGTCCAAAAGCTTCAATAATGGTATTTGCACCCGCTTGACGATAATCCCAATCCGTACCGAGAGAATCCCAACTTAAGCTAGTAGAGAAGAAACCAATCAGATCCCCTTGATTTGCTCTGTAATCAGCGATAATGTTGGTATTTGCCGGTAAGAGCGCATCATTTTCTGTAATCCAGAATAGATCCTGGCCGCTACCCCCAGTGACGATATTATTACCACTAGCAGAACCCAAGAAGAGGATGTCATCTCCTGCCCCCGTATCGATACGGTTATTGGTTCCTGCGTAAACGATGTCATTGCCCGAAGCGGTACGGATGTTATTACCACCGACAGCAAAGCGAACGTTTACAGTGTCATTACCGCTTCCCGTATTGAGAATTTGATTATTGCCGATAAATTGTCTGCCATCGCGCAAAGCGGCATCAAAGGTATCATCGCCAAGTGTTCCGTTGACGGTTGTCGGTAAAGGTGCGACACCGTCGAGAACCGTATCTTGACGGAAACCGGGCGTTGCTGAATTAAGCTATGAATCAGTAAGGAATAGGCACTTCTTGAAACTTCAGATAATGAATTAATAAACGAATAGAGTATCCTAACATTTCTGTAGACTTAGAATAGCAGAGTGTTTTGCGATGCAATCGGGCTAGATAATGTCTTAAACGTGTGTTCTCACCCTCTACTCTGGTCATATAAGTCTTACTAATTATATGGTCGCCCTCTGCTATAAAACATGGATAAACTGACCATCCATCACTCACATAAAAATAGCATCCCCAAGACTTAACTAATTCCCATAATGGGCGAAACGTTTCGCTACTATGATCTCCGATTACCCAACCTAAAATTCCTTTTTTAAAGTGGTCAACGGCTGTCCACACCCAGATTTTGTTTTTTTTGAGCCAACAAAGGTTTCCAATTCATCCAGTTCCCCTACTTCAGGAATTGTTTCTGGGTCATAGGCGACTGGCAATAATTCTCCCACAGATTTTACCCAATTAATTACGGTCGTATGATGAACTCCCTTTAGCCTTTCTATTCCTCTAAATCCCATCCCATTAACATAGGCAGTTAGGCATTCTCGCTTCGTTTTTTCGTCATAGCCTTTCTGTTTTTCATAGTTATCAATAAATTGACGGCCACAGGTTACACAAATATGATTTTGTTTACCTTGTTTATTGATGCCATTTTTACGGATATGGGTAGATTTACATTCAGGGCATTGCATTTTGATTTCCTCCATTCATATCTCTATTATGCAACGCCTTGAATCCGTTGATCTTCTGATTGGGGAGTGTCGGCTTGGTTAAAGGGCTGTTGTCGGTTGTCATTGTTGTAAAAAGCCGAAAGATACTCGGCAAAGGCATCCTGTATCCGTCCGGGTCGGAGATTGGCGTTCCCCAGAGAATCGGGTTCGTCAAAATCGGTTAAGCGTTGGATATTCTGGATCACCGTGGGATAACTATCACCGCCATTTGCCAGGAAACCTTGGGTAACGACACTAAAAATGGTGTTAGAAGCAACCACTAATTCCCCATTTTTCACAATGGTTTGGACACTATTGCCCGTTGCATCTGCTAAGGCAAGACTGCGAATCCGTTGACTGGTTGGAGCGTTGGGGTCATAACTAAAGTTAAAGCCACCAATTTGACCAAAACGACCGTTCCCCGTTTCCACTGAAGAAATCATGTGTTCGGCCAGTTGCAGGAATCCGGTGGCGTTCACTGTACCGACAACGATATCGCCGTCAAAGCGTAGGGAATTGGAAATATCGAGTTGTGAGATATCCCCTTCCTCTTTGCCCACATCGGGATTCGCTTGCGGGGGCAGGGGAATGATTCCCGAGTCTCCGATCGCGAACCGTCCGATCTGATCGCGGATCGAGCCGCCATTGGTGAAGGAAATATCGATCCGGTTAAAGCCAGGAAGTAGGTTATGCTCATTCAAATAGGCTTCGGCGTAGAAGTCTTGAGCGTCTGCGGTCAAGTTACCCAAGTTGGTTTCTTGGGTACGCACATCGCCCCGAACCCCGTTGAGAAAAACATCGGTTTGACCGAAGATCGTACCGTCTAGGATGTCAACGAAGCCTCGCACCCCATCGACAATTTCGACTATATCTTGATCTGCTTTGGCTCTTACTTGGTCAAAAGTAGTAATCGATTCATCGTAGAGGCGATCGACTCCCGCAATATCAGTGGCATAAGGACCGCTATCATCTCCAATCGTGGTAATTACACCTCGATCATTAAAAGTGACGACCAATTGATTCAAGTAGCGATAATTTGCGGCTGAATTGACGTAAATAACCCGATTATCTCCACCCCCGTACACTTGGGGAAAGGGTTGCAATAACTGTCCGTTATTTTGTTGGGTTTCATCTTCCCGTAGGGGGGAACTCCGGTACTGGAAGACATCTGTTGGTGAGAACCACCCCCAAAAAGCAGATCAACTCCTAACCCGAGGGCTGCCATTTCCTCGGCCAAAGCGATTTCGATGCGGGATTCTTGCAGGTGAGTCATCAAAATAATCTTATTGATACCCGTATTGCTTAAAGCTTGGACTTCGGGGGTGATGTTGCGGATGATGGAGTCCACTTGCACATCCACGGAAGTCGTTCCGGTAATCACGTTGCCGTTGATATCTCGGGTCGTTACCTCGATCGCTCCCGTATCGGCGATCGATTTGAGATAGGGGGTAACAATGCCGATAATTCCCACTTTTTCGCCGTTAAAGTCCTTAACCACGCTTCCGGTTAGGGTATTGGGTAAAGGCGCTCCCCCGTTAGCGACCACGGCTAAACCGTTGGGAAGGGTAGCCCGACTGTAATCGAGGTTATTGGCTAAATAGGGGAATGCCGCTCCAGGATAGCCTCCAGGTCCGATACCGACACCGCCATTCTGTCCGTTAACCCAATTAGGATTCGGGGCAACTAGGTTGAGGAAAGAACCAGCACCACCGCTAAATTCATGGTTGCCCACCGAGGCCACATCCCAGCCTAATTCATTGTTAATCAGGATGTCGGCGATGCCCCCTTGATCGGCCTGTGGATTACCCGTTGTGGCGTTATCATAAATATCGCGGCTGGCATTAAAGAAGGGACTGGAAATGTAAACATCTCCCGTAGTTAATTTCAGCGTATTGGTGTACTTGTTATCCAAGGCATTCATTACCGCCGAGAAGCCCAGAATATCTTGAAAAGCCGGAATACCCGCTTCTTGATCGGAGGCTTGTAGAATTTGTAGGGTAAAACTCTGGGATTGTTGCGGCAAGTTGAGAGTTGCAAGGATGGGTTCATGATCAGCGGGCTGATCGAGAAAATCAACGTTGACACGAACGATATCGTACTCGGCCTTACTGGCGAGATTATTGGTTATCAAAATATGGTCTAAGGCTTGGGAGTTACCTTGGAAGTTGAAGGTGGCGCGATCTCTGACATCCAGGGTTTGAGAAAGATTGGTTAGCACCCCACCACTGAGAATTTGCTGGAACTCTTCAAAATCAAAGCCGTTAAGATCCCCTAAAACCACCACGTTAGCATTGGGATCGTCCGCCAAAATTGCGTTGACTTCGCTATTGATAACCGTAGCTTGATTGGCTCGTACATCCGCACCGCCAATATTGGGGGGTTGAACATTGCCAAATAAACCATTGCCACCGCGTCTGGAGGTCAAGTGATTGTTAATTACCGTCACTTCCTGTCCGTTAAACGTAAAGGTGGCGACTAGAGGCTTGCGACTGTTGGTAAAAGCACCATCATTATCGGGCGTGGCGATGGGGTCGGTGATCCGTCGGAGGGAACCTTCTACAAAGCTAACACGATCAGGGTTATAGAGATAGCCAACTCGAATATTAGTACCTGGCGCACCCCCATCTCGACCATCGACGGGATCGATATTCAGGAACTGGTAGGTAGGACCGCCTGCGGCCGTGATCGCGTCGATTAAAGCTTGATAGGTTAAATCCGCCGCTACCGTACCGTCGTTGATCGGGCCGTTGTTGTCTTGAATTTCCTGAAGTCCGATAATATCGGGAGCTCTCAGGTTATTGACGATTTGATTGGCGAGTACGCCG
Organism: Microcystis panniformis FACHB-1757; assembly: GCF_001264245.1. Taxonomy (NCBI): domain Bacteria; kingdom Bacillati; phylum Cyanobacteriota; class Cyanophyceae; order Chroococcales; family Microcystaceae; genus Microcystis; species Microcystis panniformis. The sequence goes on along the minus strand of NZ_CP011339.1, from coordinate 2,003,153 downwards.
AATCTCTCGAGGCCACCTGGGTTCGATTCAGTGGGATTGAGATTTTCCACGTTATAACTGGCGATCGTTAGCTTATCTGCCGTGCCTATTAGATTCGTCACTTCCCGCTGCAATCCGCCAGGAGTAGCTTGAACCGGTTCGGTTACTAAGACCCGGTAGTCACCGAACGCATAATCAACTACCCCCGTCAGATTCCCTAAGAGATCGCCTACATCAACTTGTGGCAGGTCTATGGCGCTGATTTGAATCCGTTCGGGGTTGAAATCATCTGGAGCGATGCCAATACCACCGCGACTGTTGATGCCGGTAGCGTCGGCCCCTCGATTCGCCACCGTCCATATTGAATCCGAGCTAGTACTTCGGATAATCGTTGGACTGACTGCCATGGTATCCTGTACCGTTACCAGCATTCCTTCCAAGCTTTCATAGAAGCCGATCCCAGTGTTTAAATCTAAGGGAATGTCGAAGGTGTCAGGGGAAAAGTTCGCTCCCGCGATGATTTGGTTGGGGGGTACGCGACCTCCCGATCCGATGAGAATGGGGGCGGGTAAGGGATTGCCCGAACTTAACACGTCGATTGTGTTCGTGTCTCTATTGGCAGCAATTTGTGTGGTACTGAGAACAGTCAAGTCGGGTACTCTTTCGCCGTTTATAGTAACATTCGGTCGATTTTCCTGCACCTGTCCACTGACTCGAACCGAGTCGCCGACCGTGAGATTAAGTTCTTTGAATCTTTCCGATCCCGTAAAGACGAAGATACCTTCCGAGGTTCGCGGATCGTTGTCTGGATCGGGGTCTTGTAGGTAAAAACCATTAGCATTAGTAGCGAACCCCGTGACGATTCCGACTACAAATCCACCATCGCGCAACACCCGCCCTTCTAGGGGCGATTGTAATCCAGTTCCTTGAATGTCGCGGATGCGAATTTCCGAAAAGGTTGTCTCGGCTGTGTCCTGATCGTAAAAGGTTGTCTCGGCTATGTTCTGGTCGTTGTAAATATCGTAAGGATCATCGTATGTGTCTTGGTCGTCAAAGGTTATGTTCTGGTCGTTGTAAGTATCGTAAGTATCATCTTGTCCCAGAAGAAGTAACTCTAGTGCGGGTTCGCTAACGCCTTCTTCGCTGATAACATCCAGTTGTCTTTCCTGCACCAGTCCACTGACTTGAACCGACGCTCCAATGTTGATATTCAGTCCGTTTATATCATCAATGAGGTCCTGCCGGTTCCTAAAGACGAAGATGCCTTCCGAGGTTCGCGGATCGTCGTCTGGATTGGGATCTTGTAGGTGAAAGCCATTACTGGTGATCGCCGTAAAGATTCCAGCTACATCGCTCACCAGCGTCCCTGTCATGTCCGATACTAATCCAGTTACCTGAATGTCGCGGATGCGGAGAGTTTCCGAAAAGGTTGTCTCGGTCTCGCCTATGTTCAGGTCGTTGTAAATATCATCTTGTCCCAGAAGAGGTAACTCTAGTGCGGTTGGATCGTCAAAAGTAATCATCGCTTTCTTGTCCTTTGTATCTGGATAAATTACACTCGCTCCGTTTATTTCGTCTATCTGTGACGATGGGGAGTATCGAGCAAAAGTCCCGTGTGTAAAAAAATACAGGTAGAAACAGACGAATAATTTCTGATTCCATCGAATATAGAGTGGTATTCATCGAATACCGACTTTTTTTCTACAACCTGCGGTGATAGGGTCTGAAAAATTTCTAATGGGAAAAGCACTTAAAATAATAGACCCAAAAACAACGCTATAGGACTTTCTTTAACATCTAGATAGGGTTTGCTGAAAAAGTAAAAAACAAAAACTCTCAAAAATCAGCCCGAATTTAAGATAAGTTTTTCTGTTGAGAAATCAGCTTTTTTATCATCTTTTCTAATCAAAGAGGGATGAATAAAGCTAAATTTAGATGTATAAAGAAATAGGGACAAAAAAAGACAGTTAACCTGTCTAAGCAGGTTAGAAAGATTGATGACTAAAAAAGTAATGGCAATGGAAGTTTCTGAAGTTTTATCAAGTTTTGTCATGATACAATCAAGACTATATCTTCTTTTTGCTTGACCAAATTTACCTTCAATTGCATTCCGAATTCCTTCATCCTCAAGAGCTTGTTTTTTAGTTTCTTTACTAATATTTTTAGGTGGTCTTCCTAGAGGAACTCCACTGATTCTAATTCCTCTTTCTTTACACCAAGCTAGATTTTTTCTAGTTCGATAAATTTTATCAACATGAACTGATTCTGGATAATATCCTGTGAATTCTTTATACTCTTCTACTTGCGCTTGTAAGTCCCCAGATTCATTAAAATTATCCCAACTTAAATGGTCTAAAAATACATAACTCTCAAAACAGCTTACTGAGATTTTTGCTCCAAATTCAACTGGTTTTCCTGCTTTTCCTCTAACGATAGGGCGGATGTGTGGTTGGGTTATACTCACAATTCTATCATCAATTCTCGATGATTTATTTTCCCACATCCACAATTGTTGACGATAAACTTCTGTCACCACTAACAACATTTTGTAGTTTCTTTTGCTGAGACTACTTAACTCTGATCCCCCCTCGATTAATTTCTCTATTTGAGATAGATTTCTTTTGATATATTGCAGTTGCTTCTTGATAGCTTCTCGTCTTTCTTTTTGAGAACAACGACGTTTTTTGGCTACTTTTAAATAATCTTTTCTCGCTCTTTTTCTATAAGTTCTTGGCTTTTTCTTCAGCTTGATTCTCAAACTTTGATAGAGACAATCTAGAATGTTTTCTGTTTTCTTTCTTGCTTGATTTAATATCCCTAAATCCTGGGGATAACTTAGATCAGCAGGTGCGCAACTTGCATCTAATATTAATTTTCCTTTATTTTTTATTTGACTCTCTTTTTCTTCTTCTTTTCTTTCACTTTTTTCTTCAATTTCCTTCTTTTTTCTCTCTCTCATCACCATTCTTTTATTAATTTTATTGATTAAATTCTTACTGATTCTTTTACGAAAATTAACGAACATTGTCGCATCAAATAGAGCTTCATTACTATAGGCTGACATCCCTAGAAAATACTGTAAATAGGGGTTTTCCTTGATTTGCTCTATGGTTTCCCTGTCGCTTGTTTTTAATTTTTCCTTAATAATTAATGCTCCTAATGCCATCCTAAATGGTTTGGCTGGCGCACCCATTTCTTCGTCAAAATTTTGGGCATATTCTTCTTCAAATTCTTCCCAGGGAATTAACTCTGCCATTATTATCCAGCGATTATCTGCTGATAATTTTCCCTCAAAAGGCAACTCAAAGTTTTCTGGGGCAATTGAAGACTCGTTCGTTTTTCGGTACATATGTTCTTGTCGGATAAGTGCAAGGGTATTTTAGCAATTTTAGCCGTTTTCTGTCCCTTTTTCTTGACTTTTTGGGAATTTAATATGGCTGTAATCCTTATATCATAAGTATTTCACAGTTATTCAGCAAACCCTAGATAAGACAAGATTAAAAAATCATCTTTTGCTTGATTAATTTTGTACTGTATCGTTTCTCACAAATGTGCATTGCCTATAGATTCTTGCCACAAAAGGGGTTTATCAGCAAATATACCTTAAGTGCCGAGAAACCCCATGACTTGTACTATTCTCCTGACTGACGGACACAAGTGGGTCAAAACCTGACAAGACAAGGGTTGCCAAAAAGAAAAATATCTGGGTAGATAGGGAAAAAGCAAGAATCCCTACAAGATGAAAACCGAGAACAGAATCTTCTCCCAAGTTTATTCCTATCTAGAACAAGGAAGCCGATTTGTGGATAAAAGACATTTAACCGTCCTCAGTTGGATGGTGACAGCCCTACTCAGTAGTCAAAGTCTCAATCAAGCCAGATGGGAACCTGACTGACGGACACAAGTGGGTCAAAACCTGACAAGACAAGGGTTGCCAAAAAGAAAAATATCTGGGTAGATAGGGAAAAAGCAAGAATCCCTACAAGATGAAAACCGAGAACAGAATCTTCTCCCAAGTTTATTCCTATCTAGAACAAGGAAGCCGATTTGTGGATAAAAGACATTTAACCGTCCTCAGTTGGATGGTGACAGCCCTACTCAGTAGTCAAAGTCTCAATCAAGCCAGATGGGAACCCTTTGTACAAAGCAGAGCCGAACAAGCCAATAGTTATCAGAGACGGTGGAATCGCTTTTGCCAGAATGGAAGAGTAGCGGTGGAAAAGATATACATCCCCTTAATATTGAAAGCCATCGAGACTTGGAAGGAGAAGGGGGAAAGACTGTATCTAGCAATAGATACCACTCTGTTGTGGAATCAATACTGCTTTGTCTATCTAGCGGTGGTCTGCGGGGGGAGAGCCGTCCCCTTGATGTGGATGGGATTAGAACATGGTAGTGCCAGCCTAGCTTTTGAGAAATACGAACCCTTGTTGGACAGAGCCAAAGGCTATCTTCAGGGCTTTGAGAATGTCATGCTGTTAGCCGACCGAGGCTTTGCCAATCAGCAATTAATTCAATGGCTCAGGAAAAATACTTGGCATTGGTGTCTTCGCTTACCTTGCGATACCCTCATTTACGGTGTTCGCCGTCGGGGTTTTGGCTATGAGGTCAGAGAACTCTATCCTCCCAAACGGCAAGCCTGCTTTGATCGCAACGTTCAAGTCTGGCAGGAGGCTAGAATCACTGCTCATCTTGCTTTAGCCTCTGTTCCAGGGGTTAAGGATAATTGGGCAATTCTGAGCGATGAACCTCCTACCCTTGACACCTTCTGGCAGTATGGTCTTCGTTTTCCCATTGAACATCTCTTTCAAGGGCAGTAAATCGGGCGTTTTTGACTGGGAACATTCTCGTGTTCGCTCTGCTGCTTGTTTAGAACGTCTCTATCTCATTGTTGCCATTTCTATTCTCTTTGCTACTTTAACTGGCATGGCGGTTCAACAATCTGGCTCTCGCCGTCAGGTTGATGCTCATTTTCGGCGTGGTTTGAGTTATTTGAAAATTGGTTGACGTTGGCTGGCGGGAGTTGTTCATAAGGCGCGTCCCTTCTTGCGACTTGACCACTTATTTTCTGTTGACCCTTTTCCCTGTTGGCTCTTCTCGCAAAGCTCGTCAGGATTATTATGGCAAAATTACCTTTTCTTTTATTCAGGAGTTTGAGGCTTTCACATAACAGTACTTGTCTTTGTATTGAAAAATGTGTCCGTCAGTCAGACTATTCTCTGTTACTCCCAGTTTTTTTATTAATAAAAGATTCTCAAAACATTTAATATCAATAGATTGAGTTGTTTGTTGTTAATTTTTTGATTTTGATTACTTGGTCAAATTTTTATCAAAAAACAAGGTGCCATTGCTAGGGCATTTATGCAGCAAGATCACCTCCTAGATAAGAGCTACAAAATTTATAAATTGTCAGGGTTTTCGGAGAGTACCAGAAGATGGGTAATACCATTTTTCAAAAAGTATGTCATACTTGGTAAAGGTATAGTTTGTGTGGTAAAAAGGCAATGAGTGGAGTCCCTAATATTAATGTTGCTGAGTCAGTAGAAGACTTAAAATCCTTGTTGAAGCAACAAGTAACCTCTTTAAACTTTGCTAAAGTACAATCCCTGTATCTACTAAAAATTAAGGAGGTAGAAACGGTTCGTCATCTCGCCGTGTTAATAGGACGCTCAGAAAGAACTATTCATCGCTGGTTAAGTTGTTATCGAGAAGGAGGGATAGAAAATCTCTTGTCAGAACCAGAAAAACTGGGAAGACCCAAAAAGATTTCAGTGGAAGAAGCCGCTCTAATTCAGAATGAATTAAAAGACCCAGAAGGATTTCAAAGTTATAAAGAAATTCATTTTTGGGTATCAATTATTTTAGAAATACCTGCCAGTTATATAACTGTTTACCGTCTCGTAAGAAATGAATTACAAGCTAAATTAAAAGTGGCTCGACCTCAAAATTTAAAACAATTACCAGGAGAAGTAAAAATATTCCAAAATAATCTATCTGAACAGCTACAAGCTTTACTAGAAAAAGAATCTGAAAAAGTTAGTCAGTATTTAAAAGTCCGCTTCTGGTGTCAAGATGAAAGTCGCTTCGGCTGTCATACCATTGTCAGAGATAAAATAACAATTAAAGGCATAAAGCCCCTTGGTAATTTTCAGTATAATTTTCAATATCTCTGGCTCTATGGTTTAATAGAACCTCGAATATGTAGCAGTTTTTTCTATGAATTCTCTCATTTAGATGGGGAATGTTTTAATCAATATTTAACGCTTTTTTCTCAAGCTTTTTCTGAGGAATTACATATTATTCAATTAGATAATGCTCCCGCACATACGGCGACTGACCTAGAAATACCTGATAATATTATCCTATTTTATCAACCTCCCTATTGTCCAGAAGTAAATCCAATTGAGAGAGTTTGGCTATATTTGAAAAACCTATTGGCCTGGGGCAATTTTAACTCCCTTGATAACTTAAGAAGTAAACTTTACCATCTTTTAAATTCTCTATCCAATGACACGATCGGGTATTTGACGGGATGGTCTTGGATTTTAGAAGCTCTATGTCTGTCAGGAATTTAGAAAAATGGTATAAAGTGAGAATTGCTGCGGGTCATTCAACCGAAATTTTCGGTAAAGGACTTAGGCTCTAATAATGTACCCAATCATCTGGCGAATCCTTGAAGAACTTAAAGAAAGCGACTGTATAGCTAGTATTCTATTTCTGTGCGAGTCCCTTATAGAACAATCGAAATCCCCACCAGAATCAGGGGAATCACAAAAAATACGCCAATGAGGTAGGCCAAGGCAATGAGCTTATTCGCATTTGCTGCTCCTGTACTTATGGTGATAATAGCGATCGCACTCTCGACAATGTTATGCTTACCTTATTCGCTAAAAAGCATACAGGATAAAGGTAACAGCAATTTTAAAACCCTTCCCTTAAAAAATTAAGCGAACAATGAGTTATCTGGCAAGAGTTCGGCTCTTCTAGGTTCTGTGTGATAAGTTTAACTTATATCTGTAGTTTAGACTAAATGAGAAACCTAAAAAGAAAAAAGAGGAAGAATCAAGCAAAATAGAGAGAAAATAAAAGATGTTAAAGAATTTATCCGCTCTCTATGACCAAATATAACAGATATACCAGATTTCGCCAAGATACCTACCAACTGTTAGGTAATGCCAAAGATGCCACCTTTGACTTAATGGATAGCATCATGACCACCAGAAATGCCTATTGCTTGGGAGACTTCTCACTGTCCCCTTTCTTCAGAAGGAAATGGCATAGTACATACGAATCTATTGAAGATTGTCGTCCCAACCGAAACCAGTTAATGAAAAGGTATGTTCAGGAAATACCAGAACTGGAGTATGTTTTGTTAGCAATAGATCATACAGCATGGGAATTGAAGGATGCTAAAACGATGAAAGATAGAGGCTATCAACATAGCGCGGCATCAAAAAATGGAACAGTATTAGGACAAGGCTATAGCACCATTGTCTGGCTACCCGAAGGGGAAAGAAGTTGGGCATTACCCTTAAGACATGAAAGAATCACATCCTTTGAAACACCGATAGCTAAAGCCAAATGGCAACTCCAAGAAGTCTGCAAAACAATTCAACAAAAAGTTTTGGTAGTATTAGATTGTGAATACGGCAATAGTTCATGGGTAAATCAAACAGCAGATATCCAAGCAAGTAAACTGATGAGAATCCGCTCTAATTGTTGTCTATATGGCGAACCAGAAGCTTATGGGGGTAAGGGAAGACCGAAAAAACATGGCAGACAATTTAAAATCAATGACGAATCCACATGGTGGCCAACCGACGCAACAGTGGAAATCAATGACCCGAAACTCGGATTAATCCGAGTGAGTCAATGGCAACAGTTACATTTTAAAACAGCTTCTCAGCAGAAATTAAGTCTAATTAAAGTGGAAAGGTTGAATCCTAAAAAAACGGGAGAGGCACATCGCCCCTTATGGTTAATTTGGGTAGGAGAGGCATTTTTATCCTTAGAAAAAGTTTGGTCACAATATGCACGTCGTTTTGGAGTTGACCATTGGTATCGCTTTGCACTCGCAAAGATTACATTGGACTTTACCTTCTTTAAGTACACCTGTTCAATGTGAGAGATGGAGTGATTTAATGCCGTTGATGACTTGGCAATTATGGTTAGCCAAAGATTTGGTAGCAGATTATCGTCTTCCTTGGCAAAAACCGCAAACCCTATTAACTCCTGAAAGGGTAGCACAGTCTCTGTTTTCCCTTTTGATAGAGATTGGTTCGCCCGCTCAACCACCTAAAACTAGAGGAAAGTCTCCCGGCTGGGAAAAAGGGAAGACTCGCAGTAAAAGAAAGACCTATCCTACTGTGAAAAAACGACATTCAACCCCTAAAAAATAGGCAACAAAAGCATCCTAACTCTACTTTTTGCTTCAAGATTTTTGATTTCAGCTATTTTCATAAGGCTGGATTATTTTTAGGCAAATTTTTTAGTCTAAACTACAGTTATATAAGATCGGTTAATCTTTGTGTCCTTTGTGTCTTTGTGGTTCGTTCCACCCTCTCACCGGGAGGACTATATATTAGAATACATTGTACCCACCAAACCCAAGAGAGTCAGAGTTCTATTCTATTGAAAATCTCAACAACCCACGTCCATCGCACAAACCAAAAAACCGAAACTTTGGGAATTTTTTGTTTAGAAGTGTATTGTCTTGGCATTTGTTGATTTAGCATGAAGAGTAACGAAGATCATTAGTTTTCTCCTCTTCCTCCGAGCTTTCCCGCACAGTCGATATGTGCTGAAAGTTTATACTAAATCCCTTGAGTATAGGCTACATATCAGGAGATGAACTTATGCAAGAGGCAAGAGGTGGTTAGATATGTGTAATTAGGGTTTGCTGAAAAAGTTTTTCGTGGGGGTAGGAGTCAGTAGCCGGTCGTTTCAGGCTTTGTTGCCCTCTTTTTTTGTACCAGTTTATATACTGTAAGAAGGATAATGCAAGGTTTTTGAAGGTCTCAATCCTATATTCTTGCACTAACATCGGATTTTAACAGGTCAAAAGCCTTATTTTAATTTTGCTTAGGTACTTAACTAGGGTTTGCTGACGTTTGATAACTGATCACTGATTATTGATTTAAGGTCTTTGCAGGAAGATTAATTCTTCAACGGGGAGGAAATCATAGTATTGACCTTGATTGGCTAAAACTGCGATTAAATGGAGACGAGCATCGGGTTCAATGTGTAATCCTTCCCAGGGGACAGCAATTTCCAAACATTGATTAAAAGAAGCTTTGGCATTACTAGGAACTCGTTGCCAAGTAAAATATTCTTGAGCGACTTCTAACCAAGTAAATTCCGTGATTAAATTAACTCCTAGATGATGATGATAACCGTAATCGAGGGGCGATCGAGGGGGAATATCTGCTAGGGGAATTGGACTTTGCAGACGATGCACTTCATCATAATACCAATATAAATGCACTTCTGCGGGAATTTCTTCTCCTAATTTTGCCCCCGGTTTCCAATCAAAACGCAGATAAAAATTGAGATGATCCCAACCGAAAAAGAGCCTTTGTACTAAGGAAGTCCGGTGCATCGTACCACTGGCACCACCAATTTCGATCCGTCCAGCTTTATCCCAATCCTGTTCGTCCCCAAAACCGTCGATAATGGGGTGAATAAAAGCTAGTGGACGATTACTTTGTTTATCCCCGTGTTTTTCCACCGGTTCGAGCAAATAGGAGGGAATTGGCTCATTTAAAGCTTGATAAAGAGCGATCAGGTGTTCGCGGAAAAGTTGGTCAAAAATTGCGTCATGATTAGAAGAATGGCCATAACCAAACCACCAAAACCAATCGGAACCCTCCGCTGCATACAATGCTTCCCACGCGTCGGGGTTATTATCTTCCGTCGCTTCCGGGTGATTGGCGAGGGTTTGACGGGCTAAAATTAGATATTCCCAAGCTTTATTTTTAGCGGGATCGCCGATCCAAGTGGTAAAATTGGCATCGATCCAAGAGCCGCTATGAAGTTGATGGCTGGGTATTTTTGCATTAGCGGGAAAGCGATCGAGATATTCCGAGACGGTGACTAATTCGATCGCTTGGTGGTCGCTTAAAAGTTGATACAGGTTCTCTAGGAAGGGTAAACCGTCTTGATGATAGTTTTCCCAGCAGTTTTCGCCATCTAGCGCAATGGTAACTAACCAGGGTTTTTCTAGCGTCGTGGTTTCTGCGTTGGTTTTCAGTTCTTCGGCGATCGCTTCTAGGTGTTTAACTAAGTCTGTAGCGGCCTCTTGCGCTTTCATGCCACTATAGCTAAATCCGATCAGATCCGAGAGACGATGATCCCGGAAAACCATCGATAAATTGCCGTTGCTAGTTTCCAGAAGGTAGGGACGATAAAGCAATTCTGGTTCGCTAATATTGCCCTTTTCGTCGCGATGAAAGTAATGTCCCAAAGACCAACCTAACACCCCCTCATCGGAACATAACCACTGAAAACCCTGTTTAGCGACAGCGGGGAGAATCGCAGGACTAACGGATTGTTCCGAGGGCCAAAGTCCGCGAGGTTGTTTATCAAAGCGATCGATATAGATTTGCCAAGCTTTCCGGAGATGGCGGGAAATATCTTCAGGATAGTGGAAATATTGGCGAGGAAGGGTCATATTCGGCACCGCTACCCGGCCGGCTTCCGAGTTAGCCAGCAGGGGTAAAATCGGATGGGTGTAGGGACTGGTAATGATTTCTAGTTGTCCTGTTTCCTGCATTAACCGGTGTTGCGGCAAGATACGACGCAGAATTTGACGCTGTTTGGAGATAATCCGCTGGCGATCGCTTAAAGTGAAGTTTTTTCCCTGTTCTAACCAGGCAGCGATTTCTGGGTCAATGTGAAAGATAGGATCGATCCAAGCGAGGTTATGCCAAGCCAAGAGATCGCTATAATCTTGGAGATGCCAATGGCTAATACACCAACTATGACCGTTTTCTTGACGCTCTGCGTATAATTGCCCGTAACGGGGGTGCGGATCGATCAGGGTACGATGGTTAGCATCGAAAAAGTGTTCGAGGATAAAGTGTTTTTGTGCCAGGGTTAACTGCGCTTCTGGGGTGACAGTGAGAGCAAGATAGGGGTCTATAGCTAGTCCGTTGACGTAATCCTCTAATTGCAGGATTAAAGAGGGGACAAGGTTGACTGTTTGGTGTAATTTCGGGTAACGTTCTAGAATCAGGATTAAATCGAGATAATCTTTCACCCCATGCAGTCGCACCCAGGGTAAGCGATATTGTCCCGAAGCATCGGTGCGAGTTTGACAGGATTTGTAGAGGGGTTGGTGTTGATGCCAAATAAAAGCGACGTAGAGAGGATAGGTCATGATAATACCGAGAAAAAGTGCATATAACAGGCTTTTTGTCCGTTATTTAGATAATAGTGGACAAAAAGCCTGTTATAGATTCTTAAAAGTTGATTTCGGTCACTACCATAATCCTATCAACGGGTTTTGAGAGGGTATCGTCTCTTTGTATTTGTTAAAGGATCGGATTCTCCGGTGATGAGTATTGGGAGTTCAATTGCCGCAATTCTTACTGACGACCGACGACCGACTCCTTACCCCACAGTTAAGTAGATAGGTATTAAAAACTTTCAGATCCCCCCGCCTATCGGCACCCCCCTTATCAAGGGGGCAGGGGGGATCAAACCTAAAATCCATTTTTAATTTAATTATAACCAGCTACTTAACTTTACCTTTGTCCAACTATTTAGGATAAGCTGGAATTATCGAAACCGTAGAAATAATAGATAAAATGAGTAATCTCCTCTGGCCGCGTTTTCTCAAGAAAGCTTACCGTCAAGAACCAATAACTAGCTTTATCTTTACCGCAGCGGCAGTAGATGTCATCATCGGGGTTGTAGGACAAAGATGGACACTGCTATCTTTAGGGGCAACGATTATGGCGATCGCTATCTTCGCCCGATGGCAACAGAGCCAAAAAACCGAGCCAATCAACCAAGAAGAAGCAGCGAGATACTATTTACCGCCCCAATCGGGTCAAGTAGCTTTACCAACCCTGAAAAACGAAAAAAATCGACCTTCCTAGCTCAAAAATCCCACCTTGCTTGGCAATCAATCCCCTCAAAGGCTAGAATCTATAGCACGGTTCATTTGTTAATATTCAACTAAATTTATGAAATTCCGATTTACGGGTGCGGAGAAACTTGTCGGGGCAATTGTGGTCAGTGTCTTAACCACGCTGACAATTGGGCAACATCAGCTTACTCAGGCCCAAAGTCCCATTGCCCCCGCTCGACCCGCGGCTGAAAGTGGCGAAAAAACCCCAGAAACTATCCTAGTAGAAGGTTTAGGCAGACTTACCCTCGCTAAAACCTTAGAAGGGCAACAATCCACCCCTAATGCTGTGATTTTCAGCCCCGATAACCAATTAGTTCTCGCTGGTGGTAGTGATACGGACCCTCTCCTGAGAATTTGGTCGGTAAAAACAGGAGAAAAAGTCTCCCAAACTCGCGCCCAAAGAACCAGCGTCAAAGCTTTAGCCATTAGTCCCAACGAAAGATTATTAGTTAGTAGCGGTTTAGATGGTTCTATTAATTTTTGGAATCTGGTGGAAGGCAAGTATTTAGGAATTGCCCTCGAACACGGTAATACTGTCCTCGCCCTTACGGTTACTCCCGATGGTAAAACGTTAATTAGTGGTGGTTTGGAAGGAATTCGCCTCTGGACAGTGCAACCTCCCCGCCGTCCCCTCTATCGTTTAAATTGGGTGGGTAATTTTGTTTATTCCCTAGGGATGAAATCCGATGGTGTCACCCTTGCTAGTGGTCATGAAAACGGTGAGGTAAATTTTTGGGACATCCGCGAGGGCAAATTTTTGTCGAAATTTTCCGCCCATCCCCAAGCGGTTAGCAAGCTTTTATACACTCCCGACGGCAAAAATTTAATTACGGGTAGTTTAGACCGCACGATTAAAATCTGGGATACGAGCAATAATAAGTTATTATTTACTCTCATCGGTCATACAGCCCGAATTCGCTCCCTGGCACTCCATCCTAACGGACAAATTCTCGCTAGTGCCAGTAATGACGGTGTGCGTTTATGGGATGTGACGACGGGTAAACAATTGGCCTGGTTTGATAATAATTCCGACTGGGTGGAATCTCTAGCTTTTAGTCCCGATGGGCAGTATTTGGCTAGTGGTAATTATGATTTTAAAATTCGCCTCTGGCAATTCGTCCGTTAGGCAAAAATGCCCCCATTTAGCCTTTAACCACTTCTAGAAAAGCCGATTTCGCCGCTGCCTGTTCCGCTGCTTTTTTGCTTCTGCCAGTTCCCACTCCTAATTTTTGCTCATTTAACCACACTTCCGCACAAAAACGCTCTTGATCTAAACCATTGATTTCTTTAACTAAATATTGCGGCAGTTTTTTGTATTTTGCTTGTGTCCACTCCTGCAAGGCATCCTTATAATTCTGTCGGGCCGGATCTCGACGAATTTCGGCCGCTTTTTCCCGCAGTGGTTCATCTAACCAAGAACGCACTAAAATCATTGTCTGTGTACTAAGATATAAAGCTCCCAAAACTGCCTCAAAAGCGTCTGCTAGTCGAGAAATTCGCCCTGCCCGATCAATACTCGTACTACTTGATACCAACAAATAACGCTCGAAACCGTAGCGATCCGCAAATTCCGCCAGAGTGCGATCGCTAACCATCATCGATCGCAGGGCGGCAAATTCTCCCACGAGCGCCTCCGGATAGGTTTCTAACAATACCTCCGCCGCCACGAGTCTTACCACAGAATCGCCTACAAATTCCAATTGTTCATAATTCTTATCACGGGAAACACTGGGATGAGTTAGAGCTAAATCCAATAAATCCCACCTGACGGGGACATCAGCTGATAAACCCAGCTTTTCCACTAGGGTTTTTAATTGTTTTTGGCGACGGGGATCACTTAAGGACATGGGAGCGGGAATTATAAATTATGAATTATAAATTATGAATTATGAAGTGGGGAGATTTTTTTCAATGATCAGTAAAAAGTAAAAAGTAAAAAGTAAAAAGTAAACAGTAAACAGTGAAATGGTAACAAAGGCCGAATCTAAAACCTAATTTGTTAAGCTAAAAGCTTTGATGTACTTAGTTTCCACCCTTCTTTTTAGGTAGGAGATTTGCCAGATTCTTTTTTGGAGCCTTTGCCTTTTGCGTTCAGAAGCTGATAACTGATAACTGAATACTGATTACTGATAAAGGAGAGAGTCAGACATAAGCCGAATTCTGTATTTCCCAACAGCAGTAAAATTGCTTTTACCTTTGTTGGAATAGAGGTTATCTATCTGGGATAATTGTTACCAATTACCTCAAGCGGTTCCTAAAAACGGGACAGGAAAAAGACCAACCTTTGTCCCTCCACCTTGCTCCCCACCGGGGTTTACCGAGCCAGTACCTCTCGATACTGCTGGTGCGCTCTTACCGCACCTTTGCACCCTTACCCCCAATCAGTTATCAGTGATCAGTTATCAGTTATCAGTGGAAAGTTATTAGTTATCAGTAAATTTACTTTCGTTACTGTTTACTGGACGGCTACGCCGTGCCTTTGGCAACACTGAAAAAGGGGGCGGTATTTTTCTGTGGCACTATCCTCACGCTCACGCGCACTGGACGTTATCCAGCAAGTGTGGTCTTTCGGGAGTTCGGACTTTCCTCGGAATCATTGATCAAATGACCCCGCAACCTCTAGACCAACTCTCTCCTATTCTCTAGTTTGACATACCAGAGACTCGATCGCTCATATATCCCAGTCAATAATCAGTGATCAGTAAACAGTGAACAGTGAAAAGACAGCAGGAAACTGCTATTTAATACTGCTCGCTTAATACATACTGCTCACTTAAAACTCAAATCTGATAACTGATAACTGATAACTGATAACTGATAACTGCTCCATGTCGATCGCTCTCAACGTTAAGATCAAAGGTAATGGCTATCCGATCCTCTGTCTGCACGGTCATCCCGGTTCGGCAGCCAGTATGTCTGTATTTACCGATCATTTTTGCCAACGCTGGCAAACCCTGGCCCCGGATCTGCGCGGCTACGGGAAAAGTCGTTATCGCCCGGATTTTCAGCTAGAAGAACATCTAGAGGATTTAATCGGGCTGCTCGATCGCCAAAAAATCCAGCAATGTTTAATTCTCGGTTGGTCTTTGGGGGGTATAATCGCTCTGGAATTAGTATTGCGGCATCCCGAGCGCTTTCCTGGTTTAATTCTCGTGGCCTCGGCTGCGCGGCCTTGGGGTAGTCATCCTCCTGTCAGCACTACAGATCTGATCTTGACGGGGATAGCGGCAATTCTCAATCAGATCAAACCGGGATGGCGTTGGAATATTGATACTTTTGCTCGTCGTTCCCTGTTTCAGTACCTTTTTTCACAACATAAAACGATATCCTATCAATATCTCGCTCAAGATGCTGTTCCCGCCTACTTAGGCACTTCTCCAGCTGCTAATCGCGCTTTAAATCGGGCTTTAAAAAAAGGTAACAATTGTTTAAAATCTCTTGACAAAATCACAATTCCCTGCTTAGTTCTGGCGGGGGCAAATGATCGCCATATTACCAGTGCTTCGAGCCAAGAAACGGCCGAAAAACTAAAACTGTCTCAGTGGAAATGTTACCCGGATACAGCCCATTTGTTCTCCTGGGAAATCCCCGACCTAGTTTTAGGGGACATTGATAATTGGTTAGCGGAGCATTTTAGCGATAAACTGGCAGAGTGAAGTGAAAACTACTGCCGTGGTCGGGGACACTATCCACCCAAATTTGACCGTAGTGGGCGCGAATAATCTTGCGACAGACCGATAAACCGATGCCATAACCTTCTTTCCCCTCATCCCGTTTCAGACGCACATGACCTTCAAAAATATGCTCTTGTTTTTCTTCGGGAATGCCGGGGCCGGTATCACTGATGCTCACTTGTACTTTTTGAGTAGTACGATGAAGGACAGAAAGGGTAATTGCGCCGCCGGGGGGGGTATATTTGATCCCATTCTCCAGGAGATTAATAATCACCTGTCGGATTAACTCCTCATCAGCATAGACGGGGGGCAAATCTTGGGGGATATCGCTTTGGAGAATTAAAGTCTTTTCCTGAAAAGTATCAGTAAATTGAGACAAAATTTCCTGACAAAGAGCTTGCAGATAAAATTTACTCTGGTGGAGAGTGAATTGCGCCGCCATGCTCTTAGAAGCTTGTAGAATATCTGTGATCAAACGGTTCATAATCCGGAACTGTTTGCGGGCCTGTTGGTGCAGTTGTTCTCGTAATTGCAGACTGCGCTCCGTATCTGGTTGATGATAGGCTAATTCGAGGGTTTCCACGGCGATGGAAGCGGCGGTGAGAGGACTGCGTAAATCGTGGGCTAACATAGCCAAAATTTGGTCTTTAAATTTTAATTGTTCTAATAATTCTTCCTTTTCCTGTTTAAGACGAAAAACCTCATCGGCGATGCGGATGAGTTCGCCCGAATGTTCCATCTCTTGACGTTGTCCATCCTCAGCGTGATGATTTTTGACCTCCTCTTTAATCGCTTTTTGCCAGCGTACCAACCATTTTTTAAACTGTTCCACTAGATTACTGCCCGCGAGGGTATGACGGGGGCCGGGGGCAATTTTGACCAAGGCAGGGGTAGCTACAAGGCGAAAATGTTCGACTAAATGAGGCTGCTGGCGAATTTCGATGATCTGTAGGTCAATTGGGTAATCAGACTTTAAAGACTGGAGATAGGACTGAATTTGACGGATAATTTCTTGAGAACTGGGACGGTCATCAACAAATAGCAAAAGTTGAATCGAGAGAGGCGTTGTCGTCTCTCTTCCTAAAGCAGTCAGTGGCTCGTTAGATGGGAGCATCGGAAAATTAGTAAACCTAGGGATTGACGAGATCGATCGACGATCGATCGACTTTTATCATATTCTTTATTGTAGAAGCTTAAGATAGTATAAAATCTACTCAACCTAATCTTAAAGTTTTATTCCTTAATTCTAAGAAGAAATCCTATGGCTTTTGGCTATGTTGCCCTAGTTCTCCACGCTCATCTCCCTTTCGTCCGCCATCCCGAAAGCGATTACGTCCTCGAAGAAGAATGGTTATACGAAGCAATCACAGAAACCTACATCCCTCTGCTGCAAGTTTTTGAAGGTCTCAAGCGGGACGGTATCGATTTTAAAATGACCATGAGCATGACTCCGCCTTTGGTGTCGATGCTGCGGGATCCGTTACTGCAAGAGCGCTATGAAGAACACTTAGGTAAGTTAGAAGAATTAATTGCTAAAGAAATCGACCATAATCAACATAATGGCCATATTCGCTACTTAGCCGAATATTACGCTGAATCCTTCCAAAGTATCCGACAAACTTGGGAAAAATACGATCGGGATCTGGTCAAGGCATTTAAACAATTCCTCGACAGTAATAACCTAGAAATTATCACCTGTGGTGCGACCCATGGTTATATGCCCCTGATGAAAATGTACCCGCAAGCGGTGTGGGCGCAAATTGAGGTGGCCTGTCAACACTACGAAGAAAATTTCGGTCGTCGTCCCAAGGGCATTTGGTTGCCGGAATGTGCCTACTACGAAGGGGTAGAAAGAATGTTAGCCGATGCGGGCATTCGTTATTTCCTCGTCGATGGCCACGGTATTCTCTACGGTCGTCCGCGTCCCCGTTACGGCAGTTACGCGCCCATTTTCACAGAAACTGGGGTGGCTGCTTTCGGTCGTGACCACGAATCTTCTCAACAGGTTTGGTCTTCCCAAGTCGGTTATCCGGGGGATATAGTTTATCGGGATTCTATAAAGATTTGGGCTGGGAAGCGGAATACGAGTATATTAAGCCCTATATCATGCCCAACGGTCAACGCAAGAATATAGGCATTAAGTACCACAAAATTACTAGCCGGGACGGTGGTTTATCGGAAAAAGGGCTTTATGACCCTACTGGGCCAAAGAAAAAGCCGCCGAACACGCGGGCAATTTTATGTATAATCGCGAGCGGCAAGTGGAGAGTTTAGCGGGAATTATGGGCCGTCCTCCCCTGGTTGTTTCTCCCTACGATGCCGAGCTATTCGGTCACTGGTGGTATGAGGGACCCTGGTTTATTGATTTTCTGTTCCGCAAGTCTTGGTATGACCAAAATATCTACCAAATGACCCATTTAGCCGATTATCTCCGGTCTAACCCCCATCAGCAGGTCTGTCGTCCTTCCCAATCCAGTTGGGGTTATAAGGGTTTCCATGAATACTGGCTAAATGAAACCAACGCTTGGATCTATCCTCACCTGCACAAAGGCACGGAACGGATGATTGAATTAAGTCATCATGAAGCGGAGGATGAATTACAGGAACGGGCTTTAAATCAGGCGGCCCGGGAGTTATTATTAGCACAATCTTCTGACTGGGCGTTTATTATGCGAACCGGTACGATGGTTCCCTACGCTGTCCGGCGCACTCGTTCCCACCTGCTGCGGTTAAATAAAATCTATGAAGATGTGAAATCGGAGAAGATTGACTCTGGTTGGTTGGAAAAAGTCGAGGAAATCGATAATATTTTCCCCAATATTGATTATCGCGTCTATCGACCTCTGTAATCTTTGTTAGAGATTAATAAAAATTTTGGTGCGTTACAAGCTGTAGCGCACCTTGTTGCTTTCTGATTCTATACTTTAGACGTTCATAATCTGAGATTTATTAAACTTCTGAAATCGTAGAGTCAGCAAGGAATCCAGTTCTTTTTTATGTTTCAGATGGGCATCATTCAGACATTCATAAATAGCTGAAGAAAAGTCAGAAAAGTTCTCATAATATTTACCATATAAACATTTCTTTTTGACCAATTTCCACAGCCTTTCAATTAAATTTAGATTAGGTGAATAAGACGGCAGATAGAGCAGCTCTATTGACAAAGAAAGAGCCAATTCTTCAACAATTTTACATTTTTGATAGCGGGCATTATCTAAGACTAGAGTGATGGGAATCATTAGTCCTAAAGCAGCTATTTTTGACCGGAGTTCACAGACTTGAGTTGCCGTAATATAAGTTTCATATGTTACCAGAATAACTTCATGAGTTATTGCATTTAATGCTCCTAAAACATTGAAGCGTTTACGCCCGCTCGGTGACTTAACAAAAAGTCTCTCAAAACACCAAACAAAACCGAGAAATGCTCCCATGACGAAGTGAGCGGCATCAACAAAAAAAACAGCCCTTTTTCCTTCTTTTGCCTCATTTAGTCTGGGTTCTAGCTTTTTTTCTTTGTAGTCCTCTTGTTCATCTGGGTCAGCTTTAGAAGGAAGAGAACCTACTTTTAAACATTTCATTCCCATTGATTTTAAAAATTTTCTCACTTGGGTAGGACTTCGTTTTATTCCCGTCAATTCTTCTATCCTATATACAGCTTCATTTATTGTGGCTGGTGGATTTTTCTCGAAGTATTTTTTGAGGGTTTCTTTTTGAAACTCTAATTGACTTTTAGGGCGATAGAAGTTGATTTCTTTTAATTTTTCTATTCCGCCTTCTTGATAATCGCGAAGATAGGTTAATAAGGTATTTGGCGAGATCCCTGCTAACTGACAAATTTTTTGGTGCGGTATCTTTTGGCTTTTTAACCAGAGAACTTCCATCTTCAGTTGAACCCGGGGATGGGGATGATGAAATCTTTCATAATACAGTGAGTTCTTTTCTTCTTCCGTGAATTCTAGGTTAATCATGTTTTTAATGAGTGCTTTGCTTCTAATTATGACTCTTAAACTATATTATTGTCCTTGAGTAAAAAATGCAAGTTGTAGCCGTGCAAAGTATATCCGTGCCAATTAATTCGGCGTTGCTGATTTTAAGGATGAATTATTCTCTAGGCCATTCTTAAAACTTGGGACTAAGTTAACTTGTAGATACGATGCACAATTAGCATTCAGATATTGATGGCTGCAACGCCGATTTTATTATTTAGTGCAAATGTATTATTGGCTACAGCTGATTGAACGTTCGGTCAAGTGCCGAACAGCGATTATTTTTGGATCGTAACCGATAGCGTCAACCTCCGTTCTGCCCCCTGATTTTTTAGGGCTGCCCGGCCAGTTCCGACTCTAATTTGGCTAGAATCTGGGGTTTAAGTTGATCGAGTTTCTGTTTTAGCATCCGCTTGCTAATTTGCGGGCTGCCACCTTGGCCCGATTGACCATCGGTCAGCCATTGCTGCAAAATTTGGCATTGATTGGCGGGAATATTAACGGTGATCACATTTTCACAGATGTTGCTGCCTTCGAGGGGGAAAAATAAAATCCAGTATTGACCGGCTTCGGCGAGGGTTTTGGTCATTTTTTGACCTTGAGGGGTTTTTAAGTCCAAATAACAAGGCAACCAGCGGGGGCCCCATTGACGATGATAGAGGACAGTAATCCAGAGAATCATCGGGTGAGGTGTGGGTAAAAAGAGGAATTGATTATAACGGACACTAGCAACCCGGACGGCGATATCTTCTCGATCCAACATTACCCATAAACCGGGAAAAACGCCGTCAGCAGCCTGGAGACAGCGTGAGAAGACAATTTTTTGGCGCGGTTTATCCTCGGGCCAACTGGACTTGACACAGATATCCCTCGCATTAGCAGCAGAAACAATGGTTTGATTTAAATCACGAGGGGTTTTGATTTTGCGGGTGTAATCGTCGGTTTTTTTGACGATTTCATTTTTGACTAGGGGTTCAAGTCGTTCGAGACGTTGTAGTATATCTGTAACACTTGACGGGCGATCGCTGGGTGCTTTGGCCAAGCAGCGCAGGATTAACTGTTCTAATTCTGGCGGTAATTGCAAGCTAGAATGAAAGGAACGGGGTTCGGCGTAGTGGTGAACCTCATACCAACTGCCAAAGGAGGGATTATCGGGAAAAATGGGCGTTTCTCCCGTGATCATCTCGTACATCATAATCCCAAAACTGTAGATATCGGAACGATGATCGAGTTCTTTACCTTCCATCTGTTCTGGGGAACAATAGGCTAAGGTTCCCATAAACGATTGGGTTTGGGATTCTCCCGATTGGATGAGTTTAGCGATGCCAAAATCGAGAATTTTCACCAATTCCCCTAATCCTGAGTCCTGAATCACGATAATATTGCTTGGTTTGATGTCCCGGTGAATAATCGGACAGATCTCCCCTTGGAAGATAATACCCTTATGGGCGCATTCCAGGCCGAAACAAATCTGACGGGTGAGATTGAGAAAGCGCGGGAGGGGCAGCGGCTGATGTTTGATGATTTCACTCATGCTCTCCCCCGGCAAAAATTCCATGACGTAGAAGGGGACTTCCTTGTCATCTACACCATAATCACGAACCTTAACAACATGAATACTTTTTTCGCCTAAAAGTGCCGAAATAGTCGCCTCTCGCTCGAAGCGCTCACGCATTCTTTGGTTGAGGAGAGTTTGCGAGAGGAATTTGACGGCGACGGTTACGCCACCTAAGAGTTTATCTTCTGCTCGATATACTTGTCCCATGGCACCGCTACCGATCAACTCGACCAGTTGGTATCGATTGGCAAGTAAACTCCGATGTCTGGATTCTGCCGACATAGCTAGGCCACTGTGTTAATTATAGTGAGTCTGGTGGAGAGAGTTTTGGTTCTTCGTTACTTGGTCTGGTTCGAGCAGGGGGCATAAATCGACTAAATCCTTATCTGGCAAGAGACTTAATTGATTAGCTCGTTCTAGATCGAAAACAATTGGCAAAAATCGCAGCCATGTCTTTCTATATAAGGGTTTTATCCCTTATAACCCCGTCCATTACATAACACAAACCGAAGAACCTTTTTTTCGGGCTAAAAGCATCATTTTTAACATATATTTATTTTCAGGCATTTTTAGTCATTGCCCCTTGCATAATTAATTTTTGGGGGTTGAAAAAATGAAAAAACTAAGTATAGAGTACCACAAAATCTCTAAATAGACAATTTGATTGATTATTATTCGTTCTTGATTCTCCTGACTTGAAAGAGGGTGTGGGGTGTGGGGTGTGGGGTGTAGGGTGTGGGGAAGGAAACCTCTTTCATCTGTGGGGGTGAAAATTTTTTCATCGGGACTGCCTAGGGACTCCTAAACCACCACTACAGGAAACTCCCTAACCCCTGTAAAACTTTTTTGCCGAAAGTGACCGATCTGGGTAATAATTCTTTAATAAAGATTTGTAAACTTGAAAATGATTATCCTTTCGCAGCGCTAGAGATTTAATGAGACGACTAATTGCGATCGAAAAAGCTCTGCTCATCGGTCATATTGTATCGATGGCTTTTGGACTAGCGGGATTGTTGCTAGTTCTGCCCCATCCCGAATTTGTGGCCAATTTACCGGATTTTGGCAAAACCTTCTTTGCTTGGTCAATGGCCGGGGGGGTGTGGTGTATATGGTGTTAGGAATGGCAGCGGTGGCTGTTTATGCCTATCGGACTCTAGGAGTGTGGCACTGGTTAGGATTCATGGTTCCCGCTATCAGTTTATCCCTTTGTAGCGAACTATTAGGAACCAGTACCGGCTTTCCTTTCGGTCATTATCGTTATCTTTCGGGCCTAGGTTACAAAATTGCGGGTTTAGTACCCTTTACTATCCCCCTATCTTGGTTTTATCTCGGTTTTAGTGCCTATATTATCGCTCGTGTTGGTTTATCCACTCTTGCTATACCCCAGTGGCTACAAAATCTAGGAGCGATCGCTATCGGGGCGGTATTATTAACTTCATGGGATTTTGTCCTAGATCCGGCCATGAGTCAAACTACCATCCCCTTCTGGATTTGGGAACAACCGGGGGCTTTTTTTGGGATGCCCTATGAAAATTTTGCCGGTTGGTTTGGCACGGGTTGTGTTTTTATGACGGTGGCCACTTTAATCTGGCAAGCGCAACCGGTGAAACTGCCAAGTCAAGATTTAACCCTGCCTTTTGTCATGTATTTGGGTAATTTTGGCTTTGCGACGGTCATGAGTATGGGTGCCGGTATTTATCCGCCGATTTTCTTAGGATTACTCACCGGTATTCTGCCTTTAACACTCCTCTATAATCGCGCCAAGACTGTTGCTTCCGGGCAAACAGTGGCAACCAGCGAAGTAACAACCCTAAAAATCCCCGTTGTTTCGGTGAGAGGAGCCAAATAAGTTGTTAACTGAGATAATTCTCGGTGCATTCTGCCTGGGGCTACTGCTGTCTCAGGCTGTTGCCTTTTTTATCCTTCTTTCCCGTCTGCTAAAAGGGGCGCGTCGTCGTCCTCCCCTGACTCCCCAACCCCCCACCCCGGAGATGTTAGGGACAGTAAGCGTGATTGTGCCGACGTTAAACGAAGTGGCCAGGATTGACGGTTGTTTAAGGGGATTGAGTCAACAGAGTTACGAAGTGCGAGAAATTCTGATTGTCGATAGCAATTCCCAAGATGGTACGCGGGAAAAAGTCAAGGAGATAGCGGCAAAAGACCCCCGCTTTCGCTTGAAAACCGATGATCCTTTGCCTCCTGATTGGGTAGGTCGTCCCTGGGCGTTACACAATGGTTTTTTGTTTAGTTCTCCTGAAAGTGACTGGATTTTGGGCATTGATGCCGATACCCAACCCCAAGCAAATTTAGTCGCTAGTTTGGTCAAAGCTGCGATCGCAGAAGGTTATGACTTAGTTTCCCTGTCGCCGCAATTTATCCTCTCCTATCCGGGAGAATGGTGGTTACAGCCGGCTTTATTGATGACTTTGCTCTATCGCTTTGATGCGGCCGGAGTGCGCGGGCAAGATCCCCAACGAGTCATGGCCAATGGTCAATGTTTTCTCTGCCGGCGGTCAGTTTTAGCGGCTTTAGACGGTTATAGCGGGGCAAAAGGTTCTTTTTGCGATGATGTCACCCTCGCCCGTCTAGCGGCAACGAAAGGCTATCGGGTGGGATTTCTCGATGGGGCGAAGTTGATTCGCGTGCGGATGTACGAAGGACTCAGGGAAACTTGGCGCGAATGGGGCAGATCTCTTGACCTCAAAGATGCCTCCTATCAGGGGCAATTATGGGGCGATTTAGCCTTATTAGCTCTTACTCAGGGATTACCGATAATTATCACCCCTTTACTGCTCACAGCTTTGTTTTTTGGCTACAATTTCCTGAGTTTAAAAATTGTCTTGACTTTAAACCTGCTGCTGTTATTGATTCGTTTTGCCCTTTTATTGGCTGTTTCTCCTAGCTACTATCGGGGCGAAAAAGTCAATCTATCTTCAGGATTATTTTGGCTATCTCCCCTAGCGGATCCGCTGGCAGTTATCCGCATTTTTATCTCTGCTTTTACCCGTCCCCAAAGTTGGCGCGGTCGAGTGTATCAGTGAATTGGAAAATAAACATTGGGTGTATGAGGCTCCTCTAACGGTAGATTGATTCATGAATCAATCTACTATGAGAGCAAAAACCTGTACTCCCCTACTCCCTAGCTTACCTCATAAGCCATTAAGAGTAGCAAAAAAAAGAATTAGATTTGGAGAATGAATCAGCCCCAGTATTAAGGGGGAATTGGCACCCTCCTTATCAAGGGGGGCAGGGTAGGGTTGATTCATGAATCAACCCTACTATGAATCAACCCTAGAAGGCAGGGGGAGATCGAAGGCAAAATCTATCTTCTATGTAATTAGAACCACTTACTTAGAACAGCCTTAATTATACTAGCCTTTTCACTTAAAACCGGGGAATATGATTAAAAAGATGACGCATGACCACAAATTCCCAAGAAAATAACGAATAGCCATAACCCTGACGCTCCACCGTCCTCACCTGAGCTTGTAAACCCTTTAAGGAAAAATCAGGATTCCAACCCGCATATAAACCCACCCCCACTGGCACATACCTGGAAGCTGTCGCCAGTCCCGATCCCGAAAGACTTGCCGCCACCTGATTGGGAGTTTTCCGATAGATCTGTAAGACCACCTCATCCACAATCCCTTGACGCACCCAAGCCAACCAATTTTGATTATATTTATTCACCGCAAAAGAGTGAGGATTAGGCGAAAGACTCACCACCAACTTGGGATTAATCGCCTTGACATGATCATGTAACTTGCGAGTTAAATTCGTTAAAGCCTGACTTTTATTACCAAAAACACGCGGAACTGCCCAATGATCATCTAACTGAATCCCCGCCAAATCTTTTTCTTTTAAAATATCCTCCATATTGCCCAAAAGATAGGCTTGTACCTGCGGATTCGCCGGATCTAACCAGACATTGGTTTCCACCACCGTCTTCCCTGCGGGCGTTTTTAATAGCCAATCCGGATGCTTTTTGGCAATGGGATCATTAGGGGATAACATCAAACCATACTCAAACCAAGCATAGGGCTTCAAACCCTGCCGTAAAGACTCCTTAACCGCCGCTCTCCAAGGATTGCTCAACGGCGGCACAAACAACCAATTCGTCGGACGTTGGGAAGTCGGATAAAGCGTTCCCCTAAACCCATAAACACTAAAATACACCCGGTCATAACCCGATCGCGAAAGATGATTTAACACCTCGTCTAAGGACGTAGTGTGATGTAACAATATCGTGCCAATATTGGTTAACCAAACCCCCTTCATCTGCTCATTTTCCACTGCCTTTCGGGGAGCCGCTCGGTGAGTAACCAACAACAAAAAAGCCACTCCAACAACAATCCCAAACCTCTTTAGGTACTTGCTAAACTTAACCATGATTGCCGATTAATCCCACCAAGATATTTGATAATAGTATTAAGTAGGGAGGCCAAATTATTTGTAGGATGGGTTAGCGGTAGCGTAACCCATGCAGGCGTTGGGTTTCATGCTTCAACCCAACCTACGTTCATCTTATATTTAATTCCACCCACCCACTTATTTTAGTCCGATTTTTAATATTCAGTTCATCATCAGCAGGCCCTATTTAGTCATACTAAATCCGGTTATTAAAAACTGATTATCAGTGAACTAAAAAATAGATACCTGGTGTATTAGGCTCCCCTAACACACCCAGAAAAGATTTTAGGGAAAATTAACCGACTACGCAGAGAATATCCGATGCGTGACTAGCGGTATTCACTTTGTCATCCACATGGCTAATTTTGCCTTCTCCATCGATGATATAGGTGACGCGCTTAGAATAGCCACCCCCATCGACGTCATAAGCTTTGGTGATAGCACCATCGGTATCTACGAGCAATTGGAAGGGTAAACCGTATTTTTCTTTAAATTTTGCATGGGAACCTTGGTCATCCATGCTCACCCCGAAGACTACTATTTCCTTGTCTTGGTATTGTTGGTAGTTATCCCGGAAACTTTGCGCTTGCTTGGTGCAGCCGGGGGTATCATCTTTGGGATAGAAGTATAAAACTACGACTTTACCTTGAAAATCCGACAGGGAAACGGTTTTTCCAGTATCGTCGGTGGTGGTAAAGTTCGGTGCGATTGTTCCAACGGTTAAAGCCATAACTCCGATTCCTTTACAAAAGTTAATCTATATCGATCATAAAGGATTAGGGTCAAAAACAGGGAGAGGGGTGATGGGGTGATGGGGTGATGGGGTGATGGGGAGAAGAAGTCAGAGCATTTGTACTAAATTTCCTGATCAGTTTAAATGTAGTACAGATGAGAAGACTAACAACAAACCTCTAGAATTTGTTTTAGGATAATATTTGTCAGCTAAGAGGGGGATAATATGGGGCCATTCTGGTTAAAAGTGAGAACTTTTGGGCAAAATATCTTAATTGGTTGGGGTTTAGTGCTATTAATCGGTTTTTATCACAGTATCAGCGCTAAATCTACCTCATTAATGATTGTTTATCCTCCCGATAATCATCAAACCACGGCCGCTAGAATCTTTTTTATTGGCTCTGCTCCTCCATCGGGTCAAGTTTTGCTCAATAATCAACCGATTCAACGCAGTGCTAAAGGATATTTTGCCCCTAGTTTTCCCCTAGAAGTTGGCGAAAATAATTTCACTATTCGCTATCAAAACCAAACTATTAATCGTCAAATAATTCGTCGAGATACTCAAGCAGTTATTCCCCAAGGATTAGCTTTTGCTGATAACTCTCTCAGTCCTTCTGTCCATAGGACGAGGTTAGTGGGGGAATGGATTTGTTTTAGTGCGATTGCCACTCCCCAAGCTCAGGTTTCTGTGCAGTTAGGAGATAAAATTCTGCCTCTTTTACCCCAAACTCAAACCACAAAACTGCCTAGTAATGCCGCAGTTTTAACTAATCTTAATCAAGCGAATTCCGAGGATAAAACTGGTTACTATCGAGGTTGTCAGCAGTTTAAGCAAGAGGCTAACTTAGGAAAACCTATTTTTACAGCACAATTAAATAATCGATCGATTAGTCAACAAGGTCAAGGAGAAATTAATATTATTAGCGATCAAAATTTACCAGTGATTGAAATTATAGCTGCCCAAGGGGTAGCGCGCACGGGACCGGGTAGTGATTATTCCCGTTTAACTCCTTTACCCCAAGGTACGAAAGCGAGAGTCACTGGGAAAGAAGGGGATTGGTTACGGTTAGATTATGGTGGTTGGATTTTAGAGCAAGAAACCCGTTTAATAGTTAATGAGGTCTTAGATAATGCTAATATTCGCGGTCTCTCTTCTCGAAGTATCAATCAAGCAACAGAAATTATTTTTCCCCTCTCCCATCCTGTACCGATCGCCGTGGCACAAGAGGATGATAAATTTATTTTGACCCTTTATAATACCATTGCCCAAACCGATACAATTTTTCTAGTGGATAATCCCTTGGTCAGACGTTTAGATTGGCGACAAATCAACCCGACTACGATAGAATACACTTTTAATCTTAACCAAAAACAACAGTGGGGTTATAGTCTTCGTTACCAGGGGACAAATTTAATCTTAACCCTGCGTCATCCCCCGGAAAAAAGTGATAATTTACAGGGCAAAGTTATTTTATTAGATCCCGGACACGGAGGTAAAGAAACTGGCGCTGTCGGTCCGACGGGTTACACAGAAAAAGAGATTAATTTGCTTATGTCTAAATTAATTAAACAGGAGTTAGAAAAATTGGGAGCAACAGTTTATTTAACCAGAGAAACTGACATAGACTTATCTTTACCGGCACGAGTAGAGATGATTAATAATCTGCAACCAACCCTAGCAATATCAGTTCACTATAATGCTTTACCTGATGATGGAGATGCCTTAAATACTCAAGGAATTGGCATATTTTGGTATCATCCCCAAGCAGCGGATTTATCAGTTTTTCTCCACGATTATTTAACCAAAAATCTTAACCGTCCTTCCTATGGAGTATTTTGGAATAATTTAGCTTTAACTCGTCCCTATAGTAGTCCTTCATTGTTATTAGAGTTAGGATTTATGAGTAATCCTCAAGAATTTGAATGGATTACCGATACTCAGGCACAAAAACAATTAGCGCAAGTTTTAGCCGCCGGAATTAGCCAATGGTTTCAACAATCTGGGGTAATTGCTTCCAGTTAAAATTTAATGGCAATCCGAGGGAGATAAGCTTAAGTAGCTGGTTATAATTAAATTAAAAATGGATTTTAGGTTCGATCCCCCCTGCCCCCCTTAATAAGGGGGGTGCCGATAGGCGGGGGGATCCCCCCTGCCCCCCTTGATAAGGGGGGTGTCTGACAACTTTTAACGCCTACCTACTTAAATCTTTATGAAAAACCAAGCCCTAGCTGGAAAGCCGGTGATAGGATTTTCTGGAGTCTTTATTGTAATCTGAGGAAATTAAATCAAGTCGATGGAAAAAATGTTACCAGTGAACAGCAATCGGACAAAATAACTGCTAGATTACAAGGTATAGTCGATCACTCTCTAGTAGATATTTAAACAGCGATCGCTCTGGGACAAAAATCTCTGGATTAGCCAACAAATAAAGATAGTTTACTGAAAATTTGCCAACAATTCACGCCCTTATAGACAACTTGATCGCTGCCCCCCTTATTAAGGGGGGATTAAGGGGGGATCAAGGGGGGATCAAGGGGGGATTAAGGGGGATTAAGGGGGGATCAAAACCACCTCAAGGTTGAGGTAGCCCAATTAAATCCCACCCTCGTTATTCGTTATTATTCTTCTCTACCCATGACTAACTCTTTATATATCAGCACGACGGCAACGGGAAGCGGTAAAGCGTTAGTAGCTTTAGGAATTATTGACTTAATTCTCCGCAAAACTAATAAAGTTGCTTTTTTCCAGCCAATTGTTCTCGACTGTTCCCAAGGTCATCGGGACGAAGACATTGACTTAATCCTCAATTATTTTAAATTAGAACAAACCTACGAAGAGGCCTTCGGTTTATGTTACGACGAAGTGAAGGAGTTATTGGTACAACAAAAATTTGATGAAATCATCGGAAAAATTATCAAAAAGTTTAAAAACTTAGAAAACAAATATGATTTTATCCTCTGTGAAGGTTCCGATTATCTGCAAGAAAATTCCGCCTTTGAATTTGAACTAAATACAGAAATCGCCAAAAATCTCGGCCATCCCATCTTAATATTAGGTAATGCCTACCAGCGCAGTATCGAAGATGCCCTTAGTCCGATCCTGATTTCCTGCGACACCTACCAAGATAAAGGTTGTAAGGTGATTGGGATTATTATCAATCAAGCTGAAGAGGAAAAAATAGAGGAATTACGGAAAACCCTAACTAAAATTTTTCCCCCCCAAGAATATGCCCTAGGAGTGATTCCCCATAATGCCAAACTTAGCAGCCCGCGAGTGGCAGAAATCGCCCAACAATTACAGGCAAAAGTTCTCTACGGACAGCAAAGATTAGATAGTTTAGCTAGTAACTTTCTGGTGGTGGCCATGCAGATGCAAAATGCCCTAGAGCGGTTAAAAGAAGATAGCTTAATTATCACCCCTTGGGATCGCGGCGATGTGATTATCGGGATGTTACAGGCCCACCAATCGGCCAATTATCCCCAATTAGCTGGTATAGTCTTAACAGCAGGTCATAACCTCAATCCTTCGATCGCCCGTTTAATTGACGGTTTGCCCGATCCCTTACCGATTCTCTCCGTCACCACCGATACCTACACCACGGCCGAACACATCCACGATGTGCGAACCACCCTGACCTCGACGGACTACGATAAAATTAACCTCAGTCTGCAGCTTTTTCACAGTAACATCAATCTCGATCGCCTAGAAGCGCAAATTCGCACTTTGCGGACCCAGGGGATTACCCCGAAGATGTTCACCTATAATCTCGTACAACAGGCCAAAGCGCAAAAACGTCACATTGTTTTGGCCGAAGGGACTGAACCGCGCATCCTCCAGGCAGCCACAGTTTTAATCGAACAGGATATCGTCGATTTAACCCTCTTGGGACAACCGGACGAGATTGCAATGGTGATTAAAAAACATGGTATCACTCTCGATCTCGATCGCCTGCAAATTATTGACCCCGTGGCTAGTCCCCATTTTGAAAGCTATGTGCAGACCCTCTACGAAGCGAGAAAAGCCAAGGGAATGAATCTCGATATGGCCCGGGATTATGCACAGGATGTCTCCTATTTTGGCACTTTAATGGTGTATCAGGGCGATGCTGATGGTATGGTATCGGGGGCGGTGCATACCACTCAACACACGATTCGGCCTGCACTCCAGATTATCAAAACTAAGCCCGATTGTGCGATCGTCTCCTCGGTCTTTTTTATGTGTCTAGAGGATCGAGTCTTGGTTTATGGGGATTGTGCGGTCAATCCCGACCCCAGTGCCGAGGAATTAGCCGAAATCGCCCTATCTTCCGCCGAAACCGCCCAAAAATTCGGAATTGAACCGCGAATCGCCCTGCTTTCCTATTCTTCGGGTCAATCGGGCCAGGGAGAAGACGTGGAAAAAGTACGACAAGCGACCAAAATCGCCAGGGAAAAACGCCCCGATTGGAAGCTAGAAGGGCCGATTCAGTACGATGCGGCCGTGGATAGGGAAGTAGCCGCCCAAAAAATGCCGGGGTCAGAGGTGGCGGGCCAAGCAACGGTGTTTATTTTTCCTGACCTGAATACAGGGAATAATACTTATAAAGCCGTACAGCGGGAAACAAAAGCTTTAGCGATTGGTCCAATCCTACAGGGATTAAAAAAACCCGTCAATGATCTCAGTCGCGGTTGTACCGTTCCCGATATTATCAATACGGTGGTAATCACAGCCATTCAATCCCAATCTTTTTGAGTTATCAGTTAGAAAACGGGTTTCTCAAAAAAACCCTTTTTCTGGAATATGCTTATACCATTTCTCTAAATGAAAACTACACATCGAATTTAAGTCACCCTTTTTAAGGGGGATTTAGGGGGATTAAACTTCTGTAGTCAGACTTTGGAGAATTGGTATTATTTCCTCCCGACCGGGCCAGAGCGGGAATCAAAACTATCTCAATGGAGCGAGATGAATCGCGACCAGAATAAAACTAACGCGGTAGCGTTTCCACTTTCGGGGAGTTTTGGTTCTCGACGTATTTTTTTAGTTGTTCGACAGTAAGTACCTAGGCAAAATTATTTACACATGACGATCATTGCCCCGTAAGGGTTTTAGCTCGATCGGGCAGGTAATTAATTTTGCATGACTACTTAACGTCGCCACAACTAGCCACGAAATAAGCTCCCGTCCAAAAATAGGGTTTGTTGTCGAAATACTCGGCCGCCAAATACGGAAATTCTTGTCTAATTAAGCGACTACTAACTGTTTTAAGGTTAGCGATTAGTTTGGTCCATGATTGTAATTATAGCGTTTCCTGTTCGCAAGAGATACATTATCGATGGTGAAAAGCTTAATTAGCAAAGGTTAAACTGTGCCACACAGGTGTGAGAACCGCTATAGTTGATATCCTAGGCAGTAAGTGTTATAATTTAACTATACATCACGCTCACGAAAGACAGTGATAACGCTTACCTACCAGTACAAACTAAAGGTAAACAGACAACAGGAACAGGAGATAATCCACATTCTTGATGTTTGCAAAAGCGTTTATAATTACGCTCTTTCAGAACGGAAAGATTGGTTAAACTCTCGAAAGTGTCTTGCGGATCACTGTTCGCTAGTTTCCGAGTACATAATTCCTGCGGATGAACCCTATCCTAATTACTTCGTTCAAGCTAAAAATCTAACGGAAGCTAAAAAAGTTTACCCGATATTAAAGACGGTTAACGCTCAAGTTTTACAGCAAGTCTTAAAAACTTTAGATAAGGCGTTTAACCAGATGAAATCGAAAGGCTTCGGCTTTCCTAGATTTAAGAAAAAGATGCGGAGTTTTGTTTTTCCTGCGCTGTCAAAAAGCTTTCTAGGTGACGAATACTTAAATTTTCCACAATTGGGAAAAATTAGAATCAGGCAATCTAGAGAATACCCGTCTGGGTTCGAGCCTAAACAAGCTCGAATTATCCAAAAAGCGTCGGGATTTTACGTTTCGGTTTCCTTCCAATCTACGGAATTAGTTCCCGATATGACAGTGGGGAAAACCTGTTTAGGAATTGACGCGGGGATTGAGAGTTTTGTTGCTACTTCACGGGGAGATTTAATCAAAGCCCCTCGATTTTTGTTGAAAGTACAGAGTAAGCTTAAATTGCTACAAAGACGCTTGAAACGGAAAACTAAAGGCTCTAGCAATTGGTTAAAACTTCAGGAGAAGATAGCGAGATTACATGAAAAAGTGTCTAATACTCGTAGAGATTGGCACTTTAAGTTAGCTCATTACCTTTGTGATCTTGCTGATAATATCTTTGTCGAAGATATTAACTTCATTTCCTGGTCTAGAGGGATCGTTAGAAAACAATCTCTGGATTCGGGCATCGGTAGTTTTATTAACGAGATACTACCGTTTGTCGCTTGGAAACGGGGGAAATATTATCTTAAGGTCGATAAAAACGGAACTTCCCAGGATTGTCCGAATTGTGGCGCGATTACTGGCAAAAAGTCGTTATCAGAAAGAGTTCACCGGTGTGATTCTTGCGGCCACATTGAACCGAGAGACACGGCATCAGCGAAGGTAATCGAGAACCGAGGAAAAAACGCGGTCGGACTGACCGTGTTAGAAAACGCTCGCGGAGGCGATTTGACGGGGATCGACTGGGTTAAACCAGGTCGATCTAGTTAAAAACCTATGAACCGAGAATCTCCCGCTACACCGCGCGAGCGGTTAGCGGGGGAGAGTCAAAATTAGAATGATTAAACCCCAACCATAACCCCGCCTCGATAACCGATAGCCGATAACCGATCGCTAAACATGGATCCATCTTTCGCCCTTACTCTGCAAATTGTCATCACTGTGGTGGCGGGGATTACAGCCCAAGTCATCGCCGAATACCTGAAAGTTCCCAGTATTGTTTTCCTGCTCATTTTTGGGATTGCTTTAGGGTCCGATGGTTGGGAAATTTTACACCCCCAAAGTCTGGGAATTGGTTTAGAAGTCCTTGTTGCCCTCTCTGTGGCGATTATCCTATTTGAAGGCGGTTTAAGCCTAAGCGGACGGGAATTAGGGCGAGTTTCTGGCAGTTTACGCAACCTTGTCACCCTCGGTACTTCCATCACTCTCATCGGTGGCGGTATGGCAGCCCACTGGTTGGGGGAATTTCCCTGGCCGATCGCATTTCTTTACGCTTCCTTAGTGGTGGTAACTGGTCCGACGGTGATCGGGCCTTTGCTGAAGCAAGTAGCCGTAGATCGACGGGTGGCGACGCTTTTGGAAGGGGAAGGGGTATTAATCGACCCTGTGGGCGCAATTTTAGCCGTAGTGGTGCTAAATACGATTATTGATAGTCATTCCCGCCCCATGGCAATTATCACTGGTTTAACCCTGCGTTTAGGTATCGGGGCGGCGATCGGCATTGTCGGCGGCGGATTGTTAAGTTTTATTATAAAAACTTGCAATTTTCTGACTTTTGAGTTAAAGAATCTCGTGGTTTTAGCGGGAGTCTGGGGGTTATTTGGTTTATCGCAATTTAGCCGCAGTGAATCGGGGTTAATGGCGGTGGTAATGGCGGGAATTGTGCTAAAAGCAGCGGCAGTTCCCGATGAGCGGTTATTAAGACGTTTTAAGGGTCAATTAACCACTCTTTGCGTGTCGGTACTGTTTATTTTACTAGCGGCGGATCTTTCGATCGCCAGTGTCATCGCTTTGGGTTGGGGCAGCGTCCTGACTGTGTTAGTCTTGATGCTGGTGGTACGTCCCCTGAGTGTGGCTCTGTGTACCCTAAAAAGTGACCTAAATTGGCGACATAAGTTATTTATCGCTTGGGTTGCCCCTAGAGGAATCGTTTCTGCTTCCGTAGCTTCTTTATTTGCCATTTTACTCACCCGTGCCGGTATTAATGGCGGTGAAGCGATCAAAGCTTTAGTCTTTTTAACAATTTTAATGACCGTTTTTATTCAGGGATTAACGGCGCGGTGGGTGGCAAAAGGGCTAAAAATCACTTCTTCTGCGGCAACAGGGGCAGTAATCGTCGGTTGTAATCCCCTAGGTCGCTTAATCGGCTGTTTATTCCAAGAACAAGGTGAAAACGTGGTTTTAATCGATACGGATGCTGCGGCCTGTCAGCAAGCAAAACAAGAGGGTTTGACGGTGCTGCAGAGTAGCGCACTTGATACAAAAATACTGCAAGAAGCCGGCATCGAATCCATGGGGACTTTTCTGGTTTTGACTAATAATAGCGAGGTTAATCTGGTTTTAGCCCAAAGAGCCGGGGAGGAATTTCATCCTCCCCGGGTGTTGGCTGCCTTTGCGGGAACCCCTAACCCAGATAAAAATAAGGTTAATCAGGTTTTTCTGCCTAGTTTTTCGGTCAAGGAATGGAATCAGTATTTAGACGATAATCAGATTAAATTGGGTAAAACTATCTTTAAAGCCGATGATTTGAGCGAACAACAAACCAGATTAACTAAATTAATCGAAAATGGCGAACTGCTGCCCCTACTATTGCGCCGCGATAATTCCCTACAGGTAGTCACAGAAAGGGAAGAATGGCGCACAGGAGATGAATTAATCTATATTCTGCGCGATTTACGCCCACAACTGCTTAAACGTCTTTCTGGCACCGTCAGAACCCGTTTATCTTTAGAAATCTTACCCGAAGTGGAAATTGTCACCAGTAGATAAGTAATAGGACAAAATTAACTTCTTGGTGAGGATAGGCACTCTGGCAACTTAACTTAGCTAAAAAAAACGGTACACTGATAACTGATAATTGATAACTGATCACTGCTTATGCCTCCCCGTTGGCCCCGTCAACCCGATCGCAAAAACGATCCCGCTTTCCGACGTTTAGATGATCGCATGAATTTCGCCGTTCATGTAGCGGGTTTTTTAGCGATTAATTCAGGGTTGTGGTTTTTTCATATCATTAAATTTTCCGATTGGACTTGGTTAAATCTGTTCACGGGAATTTGGGCTATCCTATTGGTGGGACATTTGATTTATATAGCGGCGATCGCTGACTACTCGGTAACATCCCATGGCTAACACAACTCAGGACATCGAAAATCTGGCGGCCCAAATCGGGGACAATATCTACATTGACGTGGCTAAATGGCATCTCTATCTCCGGGAAGCACATTTACACAGCGTCGTTGCCGAAAAAGTCTTCCCTTTGCTCGAAAACGACAGTTTAAGTGAGAATGCAGTCATGTCTATCCTGCGGGAGATAAAAGTCACCCTCGGAGGTGGTCATCTGCAAGTTTCCCTAGCGGATTTGTTACCCAGCAAATGTCAGATAGATTTAATCGATTTGCTCGAAGAATACCAAAAAAGTCACTAAAATTCCCCAATAGTATGCCTGATAACTGGCAGACTAGGACTAACAGGCTAAAGTAGTTAGAAATAGTCCCCCAGAAGCAAACCATGGAAATAGGTGTTCCCAAAGAGATTAAAGATCAAGAGTTTCGCGTCGGTTTAAGTCCCAGTAGTGTGCGTGTACTCAATGATCGCGGTCACAGGGTATTTGTGGAAACGGCCGCCGGATTAGGTGCCGGATTCAGCGATGAAGATTACCAAAAAGCCGGGGCCAAAATTGTGGAAAAAGCGGCCCAAGTTTGGGATAAACCGCTAGTTGTCAAGGTAAAAGAGCCGCTTAAGGCAGAATACGGCTTTTTAAACAAGGAGGCTCTCCTTTTCACCTATTTACACCTAGCAGCCGAGCGCTGTTTAACGGAAGCATTAATTGAGTCGGGAACAACTGCGATCGCTTATGAAACGGTCGAGCTTGCCGATGGTCGTTTGCCTCTCTTAACTCCCATGAGTGTTATTGCCGGTCGTCTTTCGGTACAATTTGGGGCCCGCTATCTGGAAAAACAACAGGGAGGTAGGGGAGTTTTACTGGGGGGGTTCCCTGGGGTGAGTCCTGGACAAGTGGTTATCCTTGGCGGTGGTGTGGTGGGTACGGAAGCGGCCAGAATTGCCATCGGTATGGGGGCAAAAGTAACTATTTTAGATATTAACGTCGAGCGCTTGGCCTATTTAGAGACTTTATTCGGTTCGCGGGTAGAATTGCTTTATAGTAGCTCGGCACAATTAGAAAATGTGGTTCCTAGGGCCGATTTATTGATTGGAGCAGTGCTAGTCTTAGGAAAACGAGCGCCGACGCTGGTTTCTCGCTCTTTAGTCGCCAAAATGAACCCTGGTTCCGTAATTGTCGATGTGGCAGTGGACCAAGGCGGCTGCGTGGAAACCCTGCGGGCCACTTCCCACAGTCAACCGACTTACCTGGAGTCGGGAGTAGTACATTATGGAGTGCCTAATATGCCTGGAGCAGTACCCTGGACGGCAACTCAAGCTTTAAATAATAGTACCCTACCCTACGTTATTAAATTAGCCGACCATGGAGTAAAAGCTTTGGATCAAGATGTTTCCCTCGCTAAGGGGTTAAATGTCGCCAATCATCGGTTAATTCATCCAGCAGTGCGCGAAGTTTTTCCCGATTTGATTTGAGCAGTAATTTCAGGGCTGATGGTGGTATTTTCCAAGGGCTATGACTAAGAATTTATGGACAAGGGATGAGCTGCTGATCGCTCTCAATTTATACTATAAATTTCCCTATGGACAATTCCACACCAATAATCCTATTATTATCGAAGTCGCTCAAAAGTTACAGCGAACACCATCGGCCCTGGTGATGAAACTATGTAATTTTGGTTCTCTCGATCCCAGGCATCAATTGCGAGGAGTACAGGGGTTAAAAGGTATCAGTAAAGCTGATCGGCAAATCTGGCAGGAGTTCGAGGATAACTGGACAGAATTAGCCCTAGAAAGTGAGGAAAGATTACAGGTTCTTTTAGGAGTTATCAACGAACAGCAAGAGGATTTTACTAGACTTGATTTTTCGGAAAAGATTAAAACAGAAAACGAGGCAATCAGAAAAGTTAGAATCGGACAAAACTTTTTTAGAAAGACAATTTTAGCATTATATAACTATCGTTGCTGTATTACAGGAAATCCCATTCCGCTGTTACTAACAGCTAGTCATATATTACCCTGGAGTCAATTTCCTGAACAGCGTTTAAACCCTCATAATGGCTTGTGCCTAGCTCGTACTCATGATACTGCTTTCGATCGAGGTTTAATTAGTTTCGATGAGGATTTAAGATTAATTATTGGCCATGAGATCGAAAAAAAGGCTCAGGATCAAGGTAGCGAGACGTTAGCACTAAATTTTATCAACTATCGCGGTAAAACTTTAAATGTTCCCGCTCGCTTTTCACCAGATTTAGATTTTTTAAACTATCATCGCTATCATATATTTCAGGGCTAAAAGTACGATATTGCCGCACCAGCTTGACTAAGCAGGTCAATTTTATCAGTACCAATAGCAAAATCCGTAACTCGGTCTAGGGCTGCGGCAGTGGACTGACTAAACTGGTCGCTTAACAAACCTGAATTTAAAGGGAATCCAAACAGTTATCCAAATCCGCCAAGGATTGAAAATCCAAGAGAGCCTCCCCCAACTGTTCTAATTGCGACGCCGTCAGCCCACGAATCTGGGCCACCACATCCGGACTCAGGGTACCAAATCGTTTTGACAACTGTCGCACAATCAGCAGAGATTCTCCTTCGAGAAGCCCCTCCTGACGACCCTCCTGGCGACCTTCTTGACGACCTTCTTGACGGGCAATACGTTCTACCGATAAGACATAGGGCATGGCTTTATTTTTCTCCAAATTTTGAATGGATGTCCACAGTTGTTTCTCCAAGTCTTGGGGCAACTTCATTAACCAGTCGATAATGCCAAACAAATCAAGAATCCGTTGCTTATCCCAATCCCTCTCATATAGTAATCGAGCCAACTGCCACTTGGCGTCATAGCGCCCTGACGGATTATTGCGGGTTTGTTGGGTTAATAAATGGGCCGCAGTCACCAGGGCAAAAGGGTTGGGATTGTCTAGCAAAGCATTGAGACAGTTGGCGTAGTCAAGAATTTTTACTGTCGCAAATTCAATGCTTGTCCGACTACCAAGCAAGTCGTAGCTGAATCCCTGGGGTCGCCAGCTTGGATTTGTATCTGCTAACACGGCTAAGGTTGCAACCGGGCGACGGTAACGGTCATAAAGCCGATAGTTGTAAATAAACAACCGTTCAGCAAAGGTTCTATTCGGTCGCCCCTGAACCTCCACATGAATATAAACCCATTCCTGCTTGGCCGTGGTCAGGGTCACTTCTACCAAACAGTCCACCCGTCGCCGCCCTAATTCCGCATCTGCCACAATTTGGGCCAGTTCTTGCTCCAGAAACCTATGGGGGAATGTCCAATCAATGGACTCATAAGCCGCCGGAAAGTAAAACGCCAGAAATTCCTGGAAATACCGCACCAGAGCCGTTTTCCAAGGACTATCGTAGTCGTCAGGTGCATTGGTCATCGGAAATTTTGGGTCTGAAACCCCGCCGTTCTAGGTTGGCTTTACGTTAGAATTAAAAGGCCAGTCTCGAAAACCAAGTGGACGGCGCAGCACCTTGAAAACTCGGCTTAGGGGGTTCCGACCAGAAAAGCTTGGCCGGGTAAAAAGTCGCGCGCAACAAGTACAAGAAGCTATAGGCGGTCAACGTACCGTGGGACACACGGAATCGGGCTTCTGAAATGGGGCGAAAGTCTGTGGACTCTGTGTAAGACAGTACATGGTTTTTTAACTGTGGTATGCGACGGTGGTGGAAGCAGAAACTTAAATCGTGAGGTTTAGGAATCGCCGCACTTTTAGGGCGGCGAGGATGTCAAGAACTAAACGTTACTGATTGCACTAATCCCCCTTGAGTTTACGCCATAGTGACCGCCTCCCACTGCGATCGCCATTTCCTTCCCTGTGATCAACTTTGACGCTTACGTTTGAAACTCACACCAATGGCGATCGCCTGTCAGAGCCGATGAGTTGATGACTGGTGAATGGGGGAACTCGATTTAAGAATCCCCCCCATTAATTTAGACAAAGAAACTATTGACCGCAATAGTACCGAGCGCCGGTAAAGTACCCGTTAACCCAGTCAGATTAATCACCAAATCATTAGCACTTTGGAAACCCGCCGTACCGTCGTTGATAATTAGGTAAGTAGAAGAACTATTGTCCCGCACTAAAACAGCACTGTTAGTTCCGAGAGCTTGATTTCCGGCTGTTGCCCCATTAGCATCGGTAAAGACGTTAGTAACAATGGTGTTAATATTGGTCGTGGTGCTGTCTGTTGCCCGGGTAAAAGCGACCGGGGCATTAATGGCCCCACCAGCTTGACTAAGCAGGTCAATTTTATCAGTACCAATAGCAAAATCCGTAACTCGGTCTAGGGCTGCCGAGGTGGACTGACCAAATCGGAAGATGAAGATGTCTGTCCCCGTCTCACCGGTTAAAGTATCGCGTCCAGCAGCACCATTGAGGGTATCGTTACCAGCAGCACCATTGAGGCTATCGTTACCAGCAGCACCATTGAGGTTATTATTGCCACTATTCCCTGTAATCTGGTTATTTAAGCCATTACCCGTGCCATTAAGATTACCAGTACCAGTGAGAAGGAGATTTTCCACGTTGTTGGGAAGAGTATAGAAAATGGAAGCTTGCACGGTATCGGTTCCCTGGTTGAGAGCTTCAATCACCAAATCCCCGGCGTTATTTACCGTATAAGTATCATTTCCGGCTAACCCAGTCATGGCATCCGCTCCAGAAGTACCCACAAGGGTGTCGGGACCAGAAGTACCGATAAAGTCATCATTATTGATGGTTCCCGTGGCAGTAGCGGTGGTAATAGTAGCGCCGTTGGTGGCATTGGAGAGGGTAACGGTAAAGTTTTCGTTCGGTTCTACTGTTGTATCTCCCTGAACGTTAACAGTAATTACTTTACTGCTTTCTCCCGGGGCAAAACTCACGGTTCCTGACGGTAACACGGACCCGACAAAATCAGTGGCATTGGCAGGATTGGTTCCAGTGCCGGTAACTGCCCAGTCAACGTTATTGGTTCCCGTGGTGATAACCGAACGAGTAACGGTGAAAGTAAAGGCTTTACTGCCACTGTTGCCCTCGGTTTGACTGGCATTGGTGGCGGCAATGGCGAGGGTGGGAACTGCGGGACCACTCACGGCCCACAATTCCCGACCGTTCACGCCGTCATCGGCAGTGAAGTACAGGGTGCTGCCCACTACTCTCAGGTTTTGGGGGTCGGAGCTAGAGGAACCGGGGCGGATGTCCCCCACCAGAATCGTGCCGGCCGCCGTGCCGTCGCTTTTCCACAATTCAGTACCGTTTACGCCGTCATCGGCAGTGAAGAACAGGGTATTACCCACCGCCGTTAGATTGCGGGGGTAGTTGCCAGAGAAACCGGAACCGGGGTTGATATTCTTGACCAGAACCGTACCAGCCTCCGTGCCGTCGCTCTTCCACAATTCCTCACCGTTAACGTAGTCATTAGCAGTGAAAAAGAGGGTATTACCCACTGCCGTTAGATTGCGGGGGTTGGAGCTAAAGGAACCGAGTCCGATATCCTTGACCAAAACCGTACCCGCGGCCGTGCCGTCGCTTTTCCACAATTCCCGACCGTTCACGCCGTCATCGGCAGCGAAGAACAGGGTACTGCCCACTGCCGTTAGATTGCGGAGGGGGGAGTAAGAGGAACCGGGAAAAATATCTTTGACCAAAACCGTACCCGCGGCCGTGCCGTCGCTTTTCCACAATTCCCGACCGTTCGCGCCGTTATCCGCAGTGAAAAAGAGGGTGTTGCCTACTGGTGTTAGATAGCGGGGGAAGGAGCTAGAGGAACTGGGGCGGATATTCTTGACCAGAACCGTACCGGCCGCCGTGCCGTCGCTTTTCCACAATTCAGTACCGCTAACGCCGCTGGCACTGAAAAAGAGGGTATTGCCTACTGCCGTTAGATAGCGGGGGTAGGAGCCATAGTCACCGGGGTTGATATCCTTGACCAAAACCGTACCGGCCGCCGTGCCGTCGCTTTTCCACAATTCAGTACCGTTAACGTTGTCAAAGGCCTGGAAGAACAGGGTGTTGCCCACTGCCGTCAGATTGCGGGGGAAGGAGCCTGAAGAACCGGGGAGGATATCTTTGACCAGAACTGTACCGGCCGCCGTGCCGTCGCTCTTCCATAATTCAATACCGTTCACGCTGTCATAGGCCTGGAAGAACAGGGTACTGCCCACCACCGTCAGATTGCTGGGGTAGGAGCCATAGTCACCCGGGTTGATGTCGGCGACCGCAACTGTACCGGCCGCTGTGCCGTCGCTCCTCCACAATTCCTCACCGTTAACGCTGTCATAGGCAGTGAAGAACAGAGTATTGCCCCGGGCCGTCAGATTGCCGGGGTAGGGACCAAAGGAACCGGGGTAGATATCTTTAACTAAAAAAGGAACGGAGTCCTCGTCAATAATGGTCGCGGTTGCCGTAGATGGAGTGCCGAGAGTAGCTCCGTTGGTGGGATTGGAGAGGGTGACGGTAAAGTTTTCGTTCGGTTCTATCGTTGTATCTCCCAGAACGTTAACAGTAATCACCTTACTGCTTTCTCCCGGGGCAAAACTCACTACCCCACTGGGTAACACTCCCCCGACAAAATCGGCAGCGTTAGCGGGAAAAGTGCCGGTGCCGGTAACTGCCCAGTTGACGTTATTGCTTCCGGTGGTGTTATCCGCACGAGTGACGGTGAAGGTAAAGGCCTTGCTGCCACTGTTGCCCTCGGTTTGACTGCTGCTGGTGGCGGCAATGGTGAGGATGGGGATTGCTACATCATCATTTTCGATGGTTCCCGTGGCAGTAGCGGTGGTAATGTTAGCGCCGTTGGTGGGATTGGAGAGGATGACGGTAAAGTTTTCGTTCGGTTCAAATGTGGTATCTCCCAGAACGTTAACGGTAATCACTTTACTGGTTTCTCCCGGGGCAAAACTCACGGTTCCTGACGGTAACACGGACCCGACAAAATCAGTGGCATTGGCAGGATTGCTGCCGCTGCTGGTCACTGCCCAGTCAACGTTATTGCTTCCCGTGGTGATAACCGAACGAGTGACGGTGAAAGTGAAAGCTTTACTGCCACTGTTGCCCTCGGTTTGGTTGGCACTGGTGGCGGCAATAGCGAGGGTGGGAACTGGGAGCGTACTCACGGCCCACAATTCAGCACCGTTAACGCCGTTATCGGCGCTGAAGAACAGGGTACTGCCCACTGCCCTTAGATTGCTGGGGTTGGAGCTAGAGGCACCGGGTCGGGTGTCGGCCACCAAAACCGTACCGGCCGCCGTGCCGTCGCTCCTCCACAATTCCTCACCGTTTACGCCGTCATTGACAGTGAAGAACAGGGTATTACCCACTGCCGTTAGATTGCCGGGGTTGGAGCTAGAGGAACCAGCGCGGATATCTTTGACCAAAACCGTACCGGCCGCCGTGCCGTCGCTTTTCCACAATTCCTTACCGTTCACGCCGTCATCGACGGTGAAGAACAGGGTGCTGCCCACTGCCGTCAGATTTTCCAGGTTGGAGCTAGAGGAACCAGCGCGGATATCTCTGACCAGAACCGTACCTGCGGCCGTGCCGTCGCTTTTCCACAATTCAGTACCGTTCACGCCGTCATTGGCAGTGAAGAACAGGGTAAGGGTGTTGCCCACCGCCGTTAGATTGCTGGGGTTGGAGCCAGAGGAACCAGGCCAGATATCTCTGACCAGAACCGTACCGGCCGCCGTGCCGTCGCTTTTCCACAATTCCTCACCGTTTACGCCGTCAAAAGCAGCGAAGAAGAGGGTGTTGCCCAGCACCGTCAGATTGTAGGGGCGGATATTCTTGACCAGAACCGTGCCGGCCGCCGTGCCGTCGCTCTTCCACAATTCAAAGCCGTCATTGTCGTCACTGGCAGTGAAGAAGAGGGTACTGCCCACTGCCGTTAGATTGCTGGGGGAGGGACCAGATAAACCGGGAAAAATATCTTTGACCAGAACCGTGCCGGCCGCTGTGCCGTCGCTTTTCCACAATTCATAACCGTTCACGCCGTCATTGGCCCGGAAGAAGAGGGTGTTGCCCACTGCCGTTAGATTGCTGGGGGAGGCAGATAAACCGGGAAAAATATCTTTGACCAGAACCGTGCCGGCCGCTGTGCCGTCGCTTTTCCATAATTCCCGACCGTTCACGCCGTCACTGGCAGTGAAGAACAGTGTGTTGCCCACTGCTGTTAGATTGCGGGGGTCGGAGCCAAAGATACTGGGGCGGATATCCTTGACCAAAACCGTACCTGCGGCCGTGCCGTCGCTCCTCCACAATTCCTCACCGTTTACGCCGTCATCGGCAGTGAAGAACAGGGTATTGCCCAGCGCCGTCAGATAGCGGGGGTCAGAACCAGAGGAACCGGGGAGGATATCTTTAACTAAAAAAGGAGTTGACATGATTTTTTCCTGAATAAAGGGTGAAAATTAAACAATTAGGTAGTCGTGCAGAATAAATT
This sequence comes from Microcystis panniformis FACHB-1757, assembly GCF_001264245.1. Lineage (NCBI taxonomy): Bacteria > Bacillati > Cyanobacteriota > Cyanophyceae > Chroococcales > Microcystaceae > Microcystis > Microcystis panniformis. The sequence continues at coordinate 1,959,240 of NZ_CP011339.1, read as the reverse complement.
TCCTAGTGGAGATAGGCAAGGAGCAAGGGGGGGGTTAGATTTGTGTCATTAATTTTGCTTAGGTACTTAAGCCAACCCACGTTCATCTCTGGTATAGATTAGAATCGATTATTAACATTGATTTTTGCTTATGATTTATTATGGTTTCAGTGGGTATTAATAGAAGTCATGACGTTAACTGCAAAAGATTAATGCGACTATTTTACGCAAAGAATCGCCAATCTTTCAAGGTTTCCATAACATAAATTAACATTGATTACAAGAAACCCGGTTTCTCAAAGACAAGAAACCCGGTTTCTAAATAGGTTCTCAAAGAAACCGGGTTTCTCAAGAAGTTCTAGGATTGGATTTTTGCCAAAGACTGCTTAAATTCTGCGAGAGAATTAGCGGTAGCTGCTAATTTTAGTAGCTCTTCTAAGATAGTAGAGTTAGTCATTTTGCCGATTATCTCTTCAATTTCTGAAGAAATCTCTCCAAACCGCACAGTTAAAACTGTTTTTATGGCATCGCGGCTTTTTTCTAGCACCCCAATTTCCTTACCAATTTCCTTACCGCGTTCTATTCCTCGTAACTCCATATTACTCATTAAAGGCATGGTTCTTTCCTCCTCAAATTGTTTGATTTTACTCTCTAAGCTTGACTGTAATTCAGGGGATAAAGTCATCATATTGTCGATGATTTCAAACAGTTTAATTATCTGTTCTCTCTCGAACTCCTTTTCATATAATCCCCTGATTAACTTCCACTTCCACTGTTCCCGTTGTGGCAGCTTCCCAGTAGTCGCTTTTGTTTTCAGGTGTGCCATGACTATTATAGCAAAGGGATTGCTGCTTGCTTCTAGTTCTGACCAGCTTTCCTCATAGTCCAGTAATTTGACTGTTGGGAATTTCAAACTCACTTCACAACCAGCAATGGTATAATTATAGGAATCTGGTCGCCAATTTACTCGTTCATCTCCTAATATAGCGAGACTGATAACCGGTTTCTGATACAAATCAAAGGCACGATAGTTATAAATATACATCCTCTGGGGGAAATTTTCTTCGTATTGACTTTGAATTTCAATATGAATCAAAATCCAGATTTCTTCTCCCCTGAGTAACCAGACTTTATAGAGTTTGTCAGCGAAACGTTTTTTTGTTTTAGCGGAAGCGGTAATCCGTTTGAGTTCTTTTTCTAGGGATTCGGGAATTTTTGTCCAATCAATCAATTGGTGAACTTCAGGAAAGAAGAAGTATAAAAACGCTTCAAAATACTCGCTTAATGCTTCTTTCCAGGGTTCATCATAATTGGCGGTTGTTGGGTTCATTGGAGAAGAAAATTCCTGAGACTATTGTTCTAAAAGTTGCTGCAACTCATCAAAAGAATTAACGGTTAATGCCGATTTCAGTAACTCGTCTAAAATCGATAATACAGAAATTTTATCAACAGCTTGCTCAATTTCTATTGGAATGTCACCCAATCGCGTTTTCAGCACCGTTTTAACATAGTTACGAGCATTTTCTAACGCCCCAATTTCCTTACCAATTTCCTTACCAATTTCCTTGCCTATTTCCTTACCAATTTCCTTACCAATTTCCTTACCGCGTTCGATTCCTCGTAACTCCATATTACTCATTAAAGGCATGGTTCTTTCCTCCTCAAATTGTTTAATTTTACTCTCTAAGCTTTCCTGTAATTTAGTTGATAAAGTCATCATATTGTCGATGATTTCAAACAGTTTAATTATCTGTTCTCTCTTAAACTCCTTTTCATATAATCCCCTGATTAACCTCCACTTCCACTGTTCCCGTTCTGGCAGCTTCCCTGTAGTCGCTTTTGTTTTCAGGTGTGCCATCACTATTATAGCAAAAGGATTGCTACTTGCTTCTAGTTCTGTCCAGCTTTCCTCATAGTCCAGTAATTTGACTGTTGGGAATTTCAGGCTGACTTCACAGCCGGCGATAGTATAATTATAGGCATTTGGTCGCCAATTTACTCGTTCATCTCCTAATATAGCGAGACTGATAACTGGTTTCTGATACAAATCAAAGGCCCGATAGTTATAAATATACATCCTCTGAGGGAAATTTTCTTCGTATTGACTTTGAATTTCAATATGAATCAAAATCCAGATTTCTTCACCCCTGAGTAACCAAACTTTATAGAGTTTGTCTGCGAAACGTTTTTTTGTCTTGGCTGAAGCGGTAATCCGTTTGAGTTCTTTTTCTAGGGATTCGGGAGTTTTTGTCCAATCAATCAATTGGTGAACTTCAGGAAAAAAGAAATCTAAAAAGGCTTTAAAATACTCGCTTAATGCTTCTTTCCAGGGTTCATCATAATTGGCGGTTGTTGGGTTCATTTGAGTTGTTTGCTTACTCGTAGGCTGTGAAGCGCGATAGCGTAACGCACTGATTTAATAATAGAGGTGGTGGTAATAATCTGGGGATTTTGTGGTAAAAAAGCGGATATTTGTTCGATTCTGTCTTGATTGGCAGAGAGAATAACCGTGGCGACTTCTGGAATTACTCCAGCTTGGAGACTTTGATAATCGGTAACACCAGCATCGAGGAAGACTACGGTAGCGGTTAAACGCTTATTTCTCGCACTATTCACCTGATTAGCTTGACTCAAGCCATCAGATTGAGCAAAATTGAACAAAACATCGTCAACAGCAGCAAGGCTCGGCAAGAGGGTAGAAGTCATGACACTGACCGCAAAAGATTAATGCGACTATTTTGTGCAAAGAATCCCGAATTTTTCAAGGGGGATATAACAAAAATTTACAGAAAACGGGTTTCTCAAAGAAACCCGTTTTCTCAGTTATTGCGAAGATGCGATCGCTAACGTCAAAGCGAGGCAGTTATTTGCTTAATTTTAGAGGTTTGCTGGCCAATTAGCATTTTTTGTGATAGATTGTAACCATAGTAACTTTTTATACTTAATTGTCAGTAATAATCATGAATGCTACAGCAATACGTCAACAAATAATTGAATCATTAGCTAATCTTTCTGGCGAACAATTATTGCAAATTAGAGAGTTAATCGAGCAAAATTTTTTGCCTCAAATTAAACCTAAATCAGAAGAAGAAAGACAACAGTTAATTAAATCATTACAAGGTAAATATGCTCATGCACCCACCAGTAGTGAAGATTTTGCCCAACAAAAACAAGCAGAAATTGATTGGGAGGAGCTTAATAGATGAATATCATTTTAGATGCTTGTGCTGTAATTGCTTTTGTTCGTAATGAAACAGGAGCGGATCTTGTCAGAGAAACCATCACTAATCAAAATAATAACAAAATGATTCATGTTGTTAATCTTTGCGAAGTTTACTATAATTTTTATCGCGATATAGGAGAATCAGAAACAGAAAAACTAATTCAAGAATTAAGTGATATTAACATAAAAACTCGCTTTGATTTAAGTAGCAAGTTTTGGCGACAAGTAAGCCAATATAAGGCACTAATTAAGCGCATTTCTTTAGCTGATTGTTTTGCTTTGACTTTAGCCAATCAAGAAAAAGGAATTTTACTTACTTCTGACCGAAAAGAATTTGAACCGATTATTCTTCTTAATATTTGTCAGATTAATTTTATTCGTTAATAAGTCCAGAAACCGGGTTTCTCGAAGAAACCCGGTTTCTAAATAGGTTCTCAAAGAAACCCGTTTTCTAGATATTGATTTTAGCCAAAGACTGCTTAAATTCTGCGAGAGAATTAGCGGTAGCTGCTAATTTTAGTAGCTCTTCTAAGATAGTAGGGTTAGTCATTTTGCCGATTATCTCTTCAATTTCTGAAGAAATCTCTCCAAAACGCACAGTTAAAACTGTTTTTATGTCATCGCGGCTTTTTTCTAGCACCCCAATTTCTTTACCAATTTCCTTACCAATTTCCTTACCAATTTCCTTACCGCGTTCTATCCCTCGTAACTCCCCAATTTCCTCACCAATTTTCCTTCCTCGTAACTCCATATTACTTACTAAAGGCATGGTTCTTTCCTCCTCAAATTGTTTAATTTTACTCTCTAAACTTGACTGCAATTCAGGGGATAAAGTCATCATATTGTCGATAATTTCAAACAGTTTAATTATCTGTTCCCTCTCGAACTCCTTTTCATATAATCCCCTGATTAACCTCCACTTCCACTGTTCCCGTTCTGGCAGCTTCCCAGTAGTCGCTTTTGTTTTCAGGTGTGCCATGACTATTATAGCAAAAGGATTGCTAAGTAGGGAGACACAATTATTTGTAGGATGGGTTAGTGGTAGCGTAACATAATCTGGCGTTGGGTTTCATGCTTCAACCCAACCTACGTTCATCTTATATTTAATTCCACTCACCCACTTACTTGCTTCCAATTAGTCACTGATAACTGATAACTGATAACTGATAACTGATTAGTTGGTGAACTTCGGGAAAAAAGAAGCATAAAAACGCTTCAAAATACTCGGTTAATGCTTCTTTCCAGGGTTCATCATAATTGGCGGTTGTTGGGTTCATTGGAGAAGAAAATTCCTGAGACTATTGTTCTAAAAGTTGCTGCAACTCATCAAAAGAATTAACGGTTAATGCCGATTTCAGTAACTCATCTAAAATCGATAATACAGAAATTTTATCCACAGCTTGCTCAATGTCTATTGGAATGTCACCCAATCGCGTTTTCAGCACCGTTTTAACATAGTTACGAGCATTTTCTAACGCTCCAATTTCTTTACCAATTTCCTTACCAATTTCCTTACCGATTTCCTTACCGCGTTCTATCCCTCGTAACTCCCCAATTTCCTTACCAATTTCCTTACCGCGTTCTATTCCTCGTAACTCCATATTACTCATTAAAGGCATGGTTCTTTCCTCCTCAAATTGTTTGATTTTACTCTCTAAACTTGACTGCAATTCAGGGGATAAAGTCATCATATTGTCGATGATTTCAAACAGTTTAATTATCTGTTCCCGCTCGAACTCCTTTTCATATAATCCCCTGATTAACCTCCACTTCCACTGTTCCCGTTCTGGCAGCTTCCCAGTAGTCGCTTTTGTTTTCAGGTGTGCCATCACTATTATAGCAAAGGGATTGCTGCTTGCTTCCAATTAGTCACTGATAACTGATAACTGATAACTGATAACTGAATAGAGTTTGTCAGCGAAACGTTTTTTTGTTTTAGAGGAAGCGGTAATCCGTTTGAGTTCTTTTTCTAGGGATTCGGGAATTTTTGTCCAATCAATTAATTGGTGAACTTCAGGAAAAAAGAAGTATAAAAACGCTTCAAAATACTCGGTTAATGCTTCTTTCCAGGGTTCATCATAATTGGCGGTTGTTTGGTTCATGGCGAGTCGCTGTCAATCAGAAAGTTAGGCGATCCTCTAGATTCATTATTCCCCATAAATATCATCAATGCTACTTGTCGTCACCAAACTTCCCATGAGAGCAACCTACATCTACATCTTAGCTAATGTTTCAACAAAAGTTTGATTCTCTCCCTTTGTCGCGGGTAAACTCACCTCTAACTCCCAACTTCCTCCTAAGGCGGCATTTCCTACCCGTCCGCTGGAAGCCGCTATTTTTGCCCCAGTAATTTGGGACAATTTATTAATAAACTCTGTCCCCGCATCTCCCGCCGCAACCTGACAACCGTAAAGTAGAATACGATTAATCTTTGCCCAATTCTGTAACTGTTGGCGGTAATCGTAAATATTTGTTAAATTGAGTTGACAATTCCCTCAATATAAGCATCCAGGCGCACCATGAGAAACGAGGTGAATGGTGCTAATCTGGGGATTTTGTCGTAAAAAAGCGGAGATTTGTTCGATTCCGTCTTCCTTGGGAGAGAGAATAACCGTGGCGACTCCAGGGATTACCCCAGCTTGGAGACTTTGATAATCGGTAACACCAGCATCGAGGAAAACTACAGTATTTAATTCGGGTGCGGTTAAACCCTGATTTCTCACACTATCCACCTGATTAACTTGACTCAAGCCATTAGATTGAGCAAAATTGAACAAAACATCGTCAATAGCAGAAAGGCTCGGCAACAGGGTAGAAGTCATGACGCTGACTGTAAAGGATGACTTCGACTATTTTGTGCAAACAATCGCCAATTTTTCAAGGGGGATATAACAAAAATTTACAGAAAACGGGTTTCTTTAAGAAACCCGTTTTCTAAATAGTTTCTTTGAGAAACCCATTTTCTCAGTTTCGTGGGTTGTTGCAAGATATGCAATCTGAACGACGTTCATAAATTGTATTTTTATTAGTTTATGGGACACAAACAATTCCTAATCCTGCCATTTGACGAATATGATCATCAAAAGCGAATACCTTAAATATTTGTAAACGATGAGCCATAACTAAAATAGAACAATCTGTGTAACTCCATTTTTTATCATTGTACTTACAGAAAGCTTCCCATATTGCCAGATCATCGCTATCTGACACATTGATATAACGATGATCTTCTCTTAGTATTTGACCCACTTGAATTGAGGCTCGACTAGATACCTTGCTCCGAATCCAAGTCACAGTTTCATCGAATACCGATTCGAGAATAATCCAATTAAGTACCTAAGCAAAATTAATTACACATATCTAACCACCTCTTGCCTCTTGCCCCTTGCCTCTTGCCTATCTTCACTAGGAAATTAATTTTGCACGACTACTTATTATGAGGATTTTCTAAGTAATATTTTTGAGCGCTTTCGTGATGAGTTTCAGATTTGACAAAAAAGGCAATTAAAGCAGAAGTATCAACAATAATTTCTTTGTCCACAATTTTTAATAAATAATTTCATCGATGTTTTCAGCGTAGTTAGTTACAACTTGACCCCGATTATCTTGTCCGATAATATATTTAGGCTCAGGTTGGACAATTTCTAAACTTCCACAAAGTTCCCAAGTACGAGTCTTGGTAATATCTGGTAATTCAGCTTGAACATAATTTTCCAAAGCTTTGATAACAATCTCTTGAACCGAGGATTTTTGTTCTTGCAAACGAGATATTAATTCGTCGGGAATTTCGATCAATATTTGAGTCATTGATAAACCTTAGAGATTAACGTTGTTTTACTAACATTATAGCCTGTTTGTGAATTATAACCAAGAGACGCAAATGCAATTACCTGAATCAGTTACCAAAAGGCTAACAACTGTTCACTGATTCAGGTGATTCGCCATAAGTCCAGAAAACGGGTTTCTTACCCAGAAAACGGGTTTCTTGAAGAAACCCGTTTTCTAGATATTGATTTTTGCCAAAGACTGCTTAAATTCCGCGAGAGAATTAGCGGTAACTGCTCATTTTAGTAGCTCTTCTAAGATAGTAGGGTTAGTCATTTTAAGGAGTTGACATGGTTTTTTCCTGAATAAAGGCTGAAAATTACAAAATTAAGCCCCTAAAGAAGGCACCATCCACACCGATTGAGTGCCATCGAGGTCGGTATCCGGTCCAATTAGCGCCGGGTTGCGGTAGCCCGGCAGCAGAGTGACAGCGAAAACCTCCTCCACGCCGCTATTGAACCAAAAAGTCGCCACCAGTTGACTGGTAGCTAGATTGACAATAGCCAACCCGCACCGCAATTGATTACGCCGCTCATCCAGGGGTAAACCGCCAAAAATCGCCGTTTCTCGGATTTGGGACAACCCGACAAAGGCGTGACCTTCCCAACAGTCCAAACCCCGGGTAAAACCGGGCAATTCCGCCACGATTTCCGTGCTACCAGTTTGGGGATGCCAACGGTTCAAGGTTCCATAACCGGAATTGAGAAAATAGAGATTACCCTGGTAAAGACGGGGAGAATGGGGCATAGCTAAACCCCGCAGAATCACCTCTCCCCTCGGCACATCAATTAAGCATCCGCCTTGAGCTTTATTCTCTCGCCAGAGGCTTTCCTCGTTGGTTTCCCCCAATGCCGTTACATATACGGGAGTGCCGCTATTTTCAGCCATAGCCAAGCCATTGAGGTGGCAGCGGTCTCCGGGGACTAACTCGGTAATAAAGGGCGGTTTCCACTGGGGGAGAAAACTCCAATTTCCTTCGATGGTTGCCAGACAGTTAAACAGGGTATTGACCACCCAAAGGCGATTACTGCCAAAGGCCAAATCATGACCCATAATCGGGCCGGTGAGGTGAGAAGAACGAGCTAAAAAAGCGATATCCTGTTCCCCTTCCGGTTTAATCTGGGGGGCAATCTCTCGATTAGCGGGTAAATGCCAAATTGCCTGACGAGCGCCTACCGCAATTCCGGTAGCGGTTCGGGTTAAACCCATCGCTTGGTCAAAATGGGCGAAACTCACCCGCATTTGTCCTTGATAAGTGCCAATGCTGGCCACTCGTCCCGCTTGGTAGGTGGAAATCAACACCGAGAGGTCAAGCTGGTTGAGTAATTCCGGCAGATTGAGGCTGTACTCATAATTGACCGGCACTGCTTGGCGCTGAGATGGACTCGCTGCTGGCTCTTGGGTATCTGAAAACTGGTTAGTGTTAGGCGGTAGGCTGTCCATAGAGTTTTTTTTGCATAGATTAGCATCGATTGTGATAATTGATTATTGTCTATGGTTTTTTGACTAACCTTAGTAAGGTTTGATCCCCCTTGCCCCCCTTAATAAGGGGGGTGCTGATGGGTTTCAGTGGGTATTAATGGGGTTCATTATAAACAAATTAATCAATATTATTTATAAAGTTTTCTTAACTTTTTTTGTATCAAATTTACTTGAACGGGAGCATTAAATACTTATAATTGAGTTTGAGTAAAAAGCTTTTGCAATTATGGAATTTTGGAATTGACGAAATCTAGCTAAGTAGGTAGGTGTTAAAAGTTGTCAGACACCCCCCTTATCAAGGGGGGATCGAACCCAAAATCTATCTTCAATTTAACTATAACTACTTACTTAATAATTTAACTTAGGCTTATTCTTTTGGATATAAACTTGATTCTAGAAAAACTATTGGTAATCAGAAAATGCTGACTTCATCGCCTCCCAATCTCTCGCAACTTGCCCTTTTATTTCTCAAAATCGGCATTATCGGTTTTGGTGGTCCGGCTGCCCATATCGCTTTAATGGAGGAAGAAGTGGTTAAGCGTCGCGGTTGGATGACTAAGGAGCGATTTCTCGATTTGGTGGGGGCCACTAATCTGATTCCTGGTCCTAATTCCACGGAAATGGCTATTCATATCGGTTATATTTTTGGTGGTTTAGCGGGTTTAATAATCACGGGGGTTTGTTTTATCACTCCTGCGGTGTTAATTACGGGTTTTCTAGCTTGGATTTATACCACCTACGGGACTTTACCGGATGTGGCTCCGATTTTTGCGGGGATTAAACCGGTAGTAATTGCGGTGATTTTTCAGGCACTCTGGCGCTTAGGCAAAAAGGCACTGAAAACCCGTCAATTACTGTTCATCGGATTGGGGGTTATCGGATTATTAATTTTAGGTTTAAATGAAATTATCGCTTTACTTTTAGGGGGAATTATCGGGATGTTTATCCTAAAAAAATTCGCTACTTTTCCCCTGATTGTGGCAGGAATAGGCGGTGCGACGGCGGTTGCTACTCCTAGCAATATCCCACCGACATTAACAGGATTAGGGCTATTTTTTCTCAAGGTGGGTAGTGTTTTATTTGGTAGTGGTTATGTGTTAGTTGCCTTTTTAGAAGGGGATTTAGTGCAGGGGAGAGGATGGTTAACCCAGCAACAATTATTAGATGCTATTGCTGTGGGTCAATTTACCCCCGGTCCGGTGTTATCCACAGCCACTTTTATCGGTTATCAAATATTAGGAGTATCGGGGGCAATTGTGGCAACTCTAGCGATTTTCTTTCCTTCTTTTATCTTTGTTTTATTACTTAATCCTCTCATTCCTAAACTGAGACAATCTGCTTGGGCAGGGGCTTTTTTAGACGCAATTAATGCTAGTGCAGTGGCTTTAATGGTAGCGGTAATTTTTAATTTAGCTCTAGCTACTTGGTTACAACCCTACGGGAATTTACCTTTTAATTTATTGGCTATCATTCTATCTCTTGTCTCTGGTATTCTTTTACTACGTTTTCAGGTTAATTCTACTTGGTTAATTATTGCTGGTGCGCTCATTGGTTTACTCTTAAAACAATTAGGTTAGGGGTAAATAAGTAAATGGTTCTAATTAAATAGATTTTGCCTTTTATCCCCCCTTTATCCCTAGGGTTGATTCAAGGTAGGGTTGATTCATGAATCAACCCTACCCTTAATTCCCCCTTAATAAGGGGGGTGCTGATCCCCCTTGATCCCCCCTTAATAAGGGGGGCGCTGATCCCCCCTTGATACCCGCTTAATAAGGGGGGTGCTGATTCGTTAAACTGAGCTTTTCTACCCAGTTATAAATCTGATCGCGATTTAGTCTATAGCTTAGAGGATGGGCGATTAATCGAGCGCTACTAGCAAATAATTCGTCAATTTCTACTAAACCATTTTCGCGTAAAGTTCGACCGGTGGACACTAGGTCAACTATCGCTTCTGACATCCCCGTAATCGGGCCTAATTCTACGGAACCATAGAGAGGTATAATCTCGACGGGAATATCTAAACGACGAAAATAATCCTTAGCACAATTGACAAATTTTGAGGCAACTTTACCGTGATGGGGAATGTCTAGAGGACTTTGATAGGGACTATCAGCAGGGACAGCTACTGACATCCGACAATAACCAAATTTTAGGTCAATTAAATTAGCCACATCGGGAGATTTTTCCAATAAAATATCATAACCAGCGATGCCTAATTGTGCCTGACCGTATTCTACATAAACTGGTACATCTGTTGCTCTGACTAATAACGCTTTCGCTTGGTTAGTAGGGTCGGTAATCTGTAATTGGCGATTTTTTGAGTCAAGAAAGGCACTAAAATCTAAGCCAATTTTCTGAAATATTTGGATACTTTCGTTTAGTAAAGCACCCTTCGGTAAGGCAATTGTTAGCATAGAGGGAATTATGAATTGGGAAGTGGGGTTTTTCAGTGAACAGTAAACAGTAATCAGTAATCAGTGAACTGAAAATTCGCCTCTGATAACCGAGATGGCAGTCAGTTCTCTAATGACCACATCAGCTAATTGTAAATCTTGATGGTTTTCCGGTTGCCAACTAATTGCGATCGCTGCTGCTGATTTTGCCTGTTTAGCCATTTCCCAATCGGCCCTAGTGTCCCCTACCATCAGGGTTTTGTCCACTGCGGTCCCCAAAGCTTGACAGGTTTCTTGTAATAATAAGGGATCGGGTTTACTTAAACCTCGATCGCATCCCCGAACAATTTTAATATAATTTAATAGGTGATTTTCCTTGACAAATTGCTCAACTCGTGCTGTGGTATCGGAGGAAAGAATCGCCAATTGTAAACCGGCCGCGTGCAGATAACGAATTACTTCTAAACATTGGGGATAGAGGGGATTTAAGCGGGGGGGAACCTTTTCATCGGCCGCTTGGAAGGCCGCTTTTGCGATCGCCATGGCCGTTAACCAATCCCGGCCGGTGGAAGCAATACAACCGGCAGCGACGATATGATTATCTCTGCGGCTGCCCACTGCCATTAAACCAGCAGGATTGAGACTATTTGCCCCAATACCGAAAGTTTTAGTTAATAAAGACTCTAAACCAGGGATTTGCGATTCAATGGCTTGTACCCGGGCTATAGCTCGATCGTACCAGAAAGCTCGCGAATCCTCTAGCGTACCGTCCTTATCAAAAACAATCCCTTGAATATCTCTAAATTCTCGATTACCACAGCGAATTATCGGCAAATAAACCCCCTTATTTTTATTGAATGTCAGTCATCATTTTAGCTGTCAGGATTCAGGAGACAGGATTCAGGAGTCAGGATTCAGGAGTCAGGAGTCAGGATTCAGGAGTCAGGAGTCAGGAGACAGGAGACAGGAGACAGGATTCAGGAGATTATTTTTTATTTATTCTCCCCACACCCCACTTCCCCACTTCCCCACTTCCCCACACCCCACACCCCACACCCTACACCCCACACCCTACACCCCACACCCCACACCCCACTACCCCACTACCCCACTTTCCTATACCTTTTAAACAGGATTTAGTATTACTCCTCAAAAGCAGCTTTTTGCTGACGGACTAAATCGACACCGCGGGAAGTTCCCAGACGAGTGGCCCCGGCCTGGATAAGAGCGAGTGCTTGTTCTAGGGTGCGAATTCCGCCGGATGCTTTAATTCCTACCCGGCCTTTGCTAATTTCCTTGAGAAACTTGACATCGCTAACCGTTGCTCCTCCAAACCAGCCGGTACTGGTTTTTAGATAACTGACTCCTGCATCCATGCAAATTTCCGCCGCTAAACGTTTCTCGGTGTCCGTCAGTTGCGAGGTTTCCAGAATCGCTTTTACCGTCTGGCCAGCTTCCTGACAAATACTAGCAATTTCTTGGAATAATTGCTCAGATTTCCCATCTTTTAGCCAACCGAGATTAATAACCACATCTAACTCCTTGGCACCATTATCTACAGCTTCTAAAGCCTCATAACGTTTAACTGCGGAGGTAGTGGCCCCTGCGGGAAAACCAATCACGGTAGAAACTAAAGTTTTTTTGCCGTGGAGTAACTGCACAGCTTGCTTAACGGCAGCGGGATAAACGCAGACGGTGGGAAAACGATATTGTTCGGCCTGTTGACAGTAAGCCTCTAATTGTTCACGGGTGGCGGTGGGGATGAGGAGAGAATGGTCGATATATTGTGCTAAATCTAGATCAGAATCGGTGATAGCCATTATCTACGCCTTAATATAGTCAATCGATCGCTATTTTCTCATTTTATGGAAATCGCACAATAAAGTCATGTCTCGCTAACCGAGAAATTCCGAGACTAGCAAAAATCCATTAACCTAGGAAGAAACCGTCACAAGTGAAGACTAGGAGAAAATCGACCTATGTTAGAAGCGTATCATCAGCACGTTGCCGACCGAGCGAAATTAGGTATCCCTCCCCTTCCCCTCAATGCTCAACAAACGGCGGAATTATGCGAAATACTCAAAAATCCGTCCGAAGAACTCAAGGGAGAATTGCTGACCCTGCTGCGTGACCGTGTTCCCCCGGAGTTGATGAAGCGGCCTACGTTAAAGCGGGATTTTTAACAGGAATTGCCAAAGGTGAAATAAAATCTAGCGTTATCTCCGCTCAGGGTGCGGTTAGCTTACTGGGAACCATGGTCGGTGGTTATAACGTTCATTCTCTGATTGAACTGCTGAAATCCAGAGATATTAATATCGCCGCCGCTGCTGCCAGCGCTTTAAGTAAAACCCTGCTAGTATTCGACGCATTTAACGAGGTTTTGGAATTATCCGACACCAATCCCTATGCTAAACAGGTTATCGATGCTTGGGCCAATGGCGCTTGGTTTATCGCTAAACCGAAACTTGCTAAAGAAATTACCGTCACCGTCTTCAAAGTACCCGGAGAAACCAATACAGATGACCTATCTCCCGCTCCCCATGCCACCACCCGGCCCGATATTCCCCTCCATGCTTTGGTAATGTTAGAAACCCGTCAACCCGGGTCCCTAGAAACCATTGCCGAATTGAAAAAATTAGGTCATCCGGTCGCCTATGTGGGGGATGTGGTTGGGACTGGTTCCAGCCGAAAATCGGCAATTAACTCGGTTCTCTGGCATATTGGCGATGATATTCCCTTTGTACCTAATAAACGTGCTGGTGGCTATATTTTAGGCAGTAAAATCGCCCCTATCTTCTTTAATACTGCTGAAGATTCCGGCGCTTTACCGATTGAATGCGATGTTAGCCAAATGAACACGGGGGATGTGATTAAAATCTATCCCTACGAAGGCAAAATCACCAACGAAGCGGGCGCAACTATTAGCACCTTTAGCCTCAAACCTGAGACAATTCTGGATGAAGTGCGCGCCGGCGGTCGTATTCCCCTATTAATCGGTCGCAGTCTCACGGATAAAACCCGTCACGCCTTGGGACTTGAGGCTAGTACCCTATTTACTCGTCCCACTATGCCTAATGACACCGGTAAAGGTTACACCCTAGCGCAAAAAATGGTCGGCAAAGCTTGCGGTTTACCCGGAGTGCGGCCGGGTACTTCCTGTGACCCAATTATGACCACGGTAGGGTCTCAGGATACCACCGGCCCGATGACCAGAGACGAGTTAAAAGAGTTAGCCTGTTTAGGTTTTAGCGCCGATTTAGTCATGCAGAGTTTCTGTCACACGGCAGCCTATCCCAAACCGGTTGATATTCAAACTCATCACCAATTACCGGACTTTTTCTCTACCCGGGGTGGGGTGGCTTTACGTCCGGGAGATGGCATTATTCACTCCTGGTTAAATCGGATGTTATTGCCGGATACGGTGGGGACTGGAGGCGATTCTCATACTCGTTTTCCCCTGGGAATTTCCTTTCCTGCGGGGTCGGGTTTAGTGGCATTTGCCGCCGCTTTGGGAGTAATGCCTTTGGATATGCCAGAATCGGTTTTAGTGCGTTTTACGGGGGAATTACAACCCGGTGTAACTCTGCGCGATATTGTTAATGCTATTCCCTACGTTGCCATCCAAGAGGGTAAATTAACCGTGGAAAAACAGAACAAAAAAAATGTTTTTAACGGTCGCATTATGGAGATGGAAGGGCTGCCGGATTTGAAATTAGAACAGGCTTTTGAGTTAACCGATGCCACGGCGGAACGTTCCTGCGCTGGTTGTACGATTAAGTTAAGTACGGAAACAGTGGCGGAATATTTACGCTCTAATGTAGCCCTGTTAAAGAATATGGCGGCCCGGGGTTATAGTGATGCTAAAACTATCCTGCGTCGGGTAGCAAAAATGGAACAATGGTTAGCTAATCCCGTCCTGATGGAGGCTGATAAGGATGCCGAATATGCGGATATTATCACCGTCAACTTAAACGAGATTAAAGAACCAATTGTTGCCGCACCCAATGACCCCGATAATATCAAGTTAATGTCGGAATGCGCCGGGGATAAAATTGATGAGGTGTTCATCGGTTCTTGTATGACTAATATCGGTCATTATCGCGCCGCCGCTAAGATATTAGAAGGAGCAGGAGTTGCTAAGGCTAAACTGTGGATTTGTCCCCCCACCCGCATGGATGAAAAACAATTGCGCGATGAGGGAATGTATGGCATTTTTGCCGCTTCTGGGGCGCGTACCGAGATGCCGGGATGTTCCCTTTGTATGGGTAATCAAGCGCGGGTTGAAGACAGAGCGACGGTATTTTCTACCTCGACTCGTAACTTCAATAATCGCATGGGAAAAGATGCGCGAGTCTATCTCGGTTCCGCCGAATTAGCGGCGGTTTGTGCGCTGCTGGGACGCATTCCCACCGTCGAGGAATACCTGGCAATTGTCACCGAGAAAATTAATCCTTTTGCTGGCGATTTATACCGCTATTTGAACTTTAATGAAATCGCTGGTTTTGAGGATGAAGGCCGGGTAATTCCCCTAGAAGATTTACCTAAAATTGAGGATATCTTAGGGATTCCTTCTGGTGTTTTGAGTTAGTTGACCGGTTATGGGTCATTTCGATCGAGGCGAAAGATTTCTTTTGATTTCGATCAAGATGACCCCTCTAACGATCGAATTTTCGACAATTATAGGATTTTTTTCGATATACGGAATGACAACTCGATAAAATAAAAATATGAAATTCGAGTGGGATCGACAAAAGAACCGAGCGAATATCATCAAGCACGATCTAGACTTCGCGGACGCGCAGCGGATATTTGAACATCCCATTCGAGTTTCCCTTGACGAACGAGAAAATTATGGCGAAGATCGATTGATAGGAATCGGTACGCTCGATGGCCGAGTGGTAGTTGTCGTTTTTACAGAACCGAGTAGAGATACAATTCGTATTATTTCACTTCGTAAAGCTTTACCCTATGAACGAAAACGATATGAACAATACCTCCGAGACGAATTGGGAGAAAGTTGACGCTCTTACGGAAGAGGAAATCGACACATCCGATATTCCGCCCTTAACCGAGGAGTTTTTTAGTAAATCGCGGTGGTGGAAACCTGTAGAGAAAGTAAATGTTCTTGTTCAAGTAGATCCCGAAACCCTAGCTTGGTTTCAATCACAGGGCGAGGATTGTGAACAAAAAATGTCCGCCGCTTTACGGATTTATGCGGAGGCTCACAAAGTATAGTCAAGTTTAGTTCGGGTACAAGCCACACAATAAAAAAGTTCGCTATCATTTTGAGCGGGATGAAAAGCCACACAATCTCATTTACCAATAAATCGCCTTAAATGAAATGATAAAAGTGAGTACGAAAAATTATGATTATAGATGTACCGACTGGAGATGATTTTAAATCCGCTGGCATTGATTTTTTAAATCTGGCTTGGGATACGCTGATAAGTTTATCTACAAAACTTAAGAATGCGGAATATTTTTATAATGTGTATTATAGCGATGAGAATGAAGAAGTAATCGATCAATTGTCATCTGAGCAATATTGGAAACAAGCACAACGTCCATTGAGTACAGCCCTTTCCCTTATTCAACAAGGAACCGAATTTCTCTTAAAAGGTAATATTGCTACAGTTAGCCCGTATTTACTAATTTCAGGATATCCGAGTAATTATCCCAGTAAATCTCATGAGCGCAATATCCGTTTTAGTGAATTTAAAACAATTGATGCACAGGATTTAGTCAAAGTTTATAATACCGTATCGACTGGTCGATTACCAGATAACTTTCGACAAAGATTTGAAGATTTGAGAAGCAAGCGAAATATAATTATGCACACTGTAGATCCTGAATTATATATAAAAATTAAAGATCTGTTTGTTGAAATTCTAGAAATTTGTCATTATTTGATAGAGCCAAACTCGTGGATAAAAATTCGAGGACAATTCATTCAAAATGAACCTGAATCTGTTCTATATAGCTCTGAAACCAGAGAATTATATAATTGGCTGGCTTTAGAAATAAACCTTGTAATTGATTTATTAACACCTTCAGGAAATAATAAATATTTTAATTTTAATAAAAAAATAAGACGTTATTTCTGTCCTAGTTGTTATAGTGGTTTTAGGGAAGATTACGAAGACGAACAGATTCCAAGATTAGCTCAACTAATACCTAATGAACCAACTAGCAACACTATTTATTGCCTTGTATGTAATGAATCTTATGAAGTATTGCGGGAAGATTGCACAGCTGAAGATTGTCTGGGTAATGTCATAGATCCTGATGATGGTACATGTCTTACCTGTGGTTCGGACAATTTTCGAGATTAATTGTTGAAATTGTAATAGATATCTTGTATGTATTAATTTCTTTATTTTTTTAATCGGACAAGAAATTTATGAAAAGTTTTTCGCTCAAGCTGCCATACAAATAATCTTGCAAAAGTATCAAATTTTATTGTTAATTGTTGACACTAATCAGGAGGGAATAGTTCAATGGATAAACTAAATTGTTATCAAAATATAATCAAGAAAATTCTCATAGAATATGCAGAAATTTCCTCACAAGTACCCGATCAAGACCTAGAAGAAATATTGATATTTGACGATGATAGAAACCAATATCTTTGGTTTAATATTGGCTGGAAAAATGGCAAACGAATTAAAGCAATTTCCGTTTATCTTCGTCTAAAAAATGACAAAATTTATATTGAAGAAGATTGGACAGAAGCAGGTATCGCCACGGAATTAATGCGCTTAGGAATTCCCAGCAGTGAGATAGTTTTAGCTTTTCAACCTCCCGAAGTGCGTCAGTTTACCGAATTTGCGATCGCCTAAAAATTATTCTTTACTTTCTCGTCAGATGAGGAGTAGCTAAAATCGAATATTTAAATATACTTGTTTCTAGGTCATTTCTGCCAGTTCATCCTTGACTCGCCGGTTCAAGAGTTAGATATTTTCCGAGCAAAAGTGCTACAATGTAATCTTAAGGGTCAAAACAATCAAGGAGAAGAGCATGGTCAGCAAAATTGATCGCCAAGCGTTTTTACAATCCTTAATCGTGCCACCGGGTAAAGAAATTTCTCTACACAAAGACTACGATCCTGGGTTTAAGCCAGACTACATTACCAAAGAAGATGCCACGCTGCTGCTGCAACAGGGGATCGAAAAAATGGCCGAGTTTCAAGATAAACTTTATGCCCAGGATACCTATGCCCTGTTAATTAATCTGCAAGCCATGGATGCGGCGGGTAAAGATGGTACAATCAGGCACGTTATGTCCGGCTTAAATCCCCAAGGCTGTCAGGTATTTAGCTTTAAAGTACCCTCGGCCGAAGAACTAGATCACGATTATCTCTGGCGATATTATAAAGCCTTACCGGAGCGAGGTCGTATCGGTATTTTTAATCGTTCCTACTACGAAGAATTATTAGTCGTGCGCGTCCATCAAAATTTATTGGAACGGCAAAAACTCCCCCCAGAAGACAGAACCAAGAAAGTTTGGCAGCGACGTTTTGAGGAGATTAATAATTTTGAAAAATATCTGGTTAACAATGGGGTTATTGTCCTGAAATTCTTTCTCAATGTTTCTAAAGGAGAACAGAAAAAACGATTTTTGGAAAGAATTGATCGCCCTGAAAAAAACTGGAAGTTTTCTGAAAATGATGTCAAAGAAAGAGCTTTTTGGGGTGATTACATGAAAGCCTACGAGGAGGTATTCAATCATACCAGTACTGAATGGGCTCCTTGGTATATTATCCCGGCTGATCGCAAATGGTTTACCCGTTTAGCTGTGGGGGCGGTTATTTATCACACCCTAGAATCCCTTGGTTTAAAATATCCCACCGTCACCGAAGAACATCGCCAAGCTTTACTGAAAGCCAAAGAAATCCTCGAAAACGAGCCGGATTAAAAATGGAAGAAAATCCCTAAAAAGCGATAATTGCTGGAAAATCGATCGTATGATCAATGTCGATTTTCAAGAATTCCCCCTATGAATTATCGCATCGATCGCCGCACCTATGCAGAAACCTACGGCCCCACCGTCGGAGATAAAGTTCGCCTGGCAGACACGGAATTATTTATCGAAGTCGAAAAAGATTTCACCACCTACGGCGATGAGGTAAAATTCGGCGGCGGTAAAGTAATTCGCGATGGGATGGGCCAATCCCCCATTTCTAGGGAAGATGGGGCGGTGGATTTGGTGATTACTAATGCCCTAATTCTCGACTGGTGGGGCATCGTTAAAGCCGATGTGGGCATTAAAGACGGCAAAATTTATAAAATCGGTAAAGCCGGCAATCCCCACATTCAAGATAATGTTGATATTATTATCGGTCCTGCTACCGAGGCATTAGCCGGGGAAGGGATGATTTTGACAGCAGGGGGGATTGATGCCCATATTCATTTTATCTGTCCCCAACAAATTGAGACAGCGATTGCGTCGGGGATTACCACAATGATTGGTGGCGGGACCGGACCTGCGACGGGAACTAATGCCACCACCTGCACCCCGGGGGAGTGGAACATCTATCGAATGCTAGAGGCCGCCGAAGCTTTCCCGATGAATTTGGGTTTTTTGGGTAAAGGCAATAGCAGTCAGCCGGAAGGACTAGCGGAACAGGTAAAAGCGGGGGTAATTGGCTTAAAACTCCATGAAGATTGGGGAACCACTCCGGCAGCCATTGATACCTGTTTAAGCGTGGCCGATAAGTACGATGTGCAGGTGGCGATTCATACCGATACTCTCAATGAGGCCGGTTTTGTTGAGGCCACTATCGCCGCTTTTAAAAATCGCGTCATTCACACCTACCACACGGAAGGGGCCGGCGGTGGTCATGCTCCCGATATTATCAGGGTTTGCGGGGAAATGAACGTTTTACCCTCCTCTACTAACCCCACTCGTCCCTATACGACGAATACCTTAGAGGAACACCTCGATATGTTGATGGTTTGTCATCATTTGGACCGGAGTATTCCCGAAGATGTGGCCTTTGCTGAATCCCGCATCCGCCGGGAAACTATTGCCGCCGAGGATATTCTCCACGATTTAGGGGCTTTTAGCATCATTTCCTCCGATTCTCAAGCGATGGGACGGGTGGGAGAAGTAATTATCCGCACTTGGCAAACTGCCCACAAAATGCGGGTACAACGGGGCAGACTGACCGGGGAAACGGGAGAGAATGATAATCTGCGAGCAAGACGATATATTGCTAAATATACGATTAATCCTGCTATTACCCATGGTGTCTCCGATTATGTCGGTTCCATCGAGGTGGGCAAATTAGCCGACTTGGTTCTCTGGAAACCGGCATTTTTTGGCGTAAAACCGGAAATTGTCCTGAAAGGCGGTTTAATCGCCTGGGCGCAAATGGGCGATGCTAATGCCAGTATTCCCACACCCCAACCGGTTTATATGCGTCCCATGTTTGCTTCTTTTGGTGGTGCGATCGCCAAAACTTCCTTGACATTTGTTTCTAAATATGCTATGAAAGCGGGCATTCCTGAGAAGTTAAAGCTGAAAAAAACCGCCGTGGCTGTGTCGAATACGCGCAATATCAGTAAGGCTAGTATGAAGCTTAATGACGCTTTACCGCGCATGGAAGTTAATCCCGAAACCTACGAAGTGCGTGCTGACGGGGAATTATTAATCTGTGAACCGGCTACGGTTTTACCCATGGCCCAGCGCTATTTCCTATTTTGAATTCGATTTCAGAAAACGGGTTTTTTCAAAAAACCCGTTTTCTTTTCTTTATAGGAAAATTTGGGAAAAATAACTTAACCAATCCTGCCATTAGTGCAGTAACAATAGCAACAAAGATGGTTCGATTAGTAAATTCCAAGTTATCTAGGCGTTTATTCACACCTGTTAATTCTCCTTTAACATTTGCTAGGTCAACTCTTAAGTTATTCACTTCTTCAGATAGCTTGTCTATTTTGCTATTAACTTCTTTGAATTGTCCTAAAATAAAGTCTTTTAATTCTTTGAGGTCGTTTTCTGTAAATGTTGCCATTGTGTGACTCTCCTAGTAATTGTTTGTGATAAGTAGTCGTGCAAAATTAATTTCCCAGTCGAGACAGGAGACAGGAGACAGGAGACAGGAGACAGGAGACAGGAGACGGGATCAGATTTTAGTTTTTAGTTCACTGTTTACTGATCACAGCAAAAAGCTGACGGAGTAACTGCTGACGGTTTGGATGTGTAATTAATTTTGCTTAGGTACTTACCAATAATTTTACTACTAAGTTTAACTCCTAACCCTTACTCAGTCAAATGTCATCGAAGTTGCATCACCAGAAGGAATAAAACTTGCCCAATAAAAAGGATGTTTTTGCTTCTCACCCTTGAGCATTCCTAGTTGAATTTGTCGTAAAGCTTCACTGCGTCCTTCTCCTTTTTGTAAGCGTCCATAATAGGCGACCATTAAATCTTTAGTCGCATCATCAGAAACTTTCCAAAGGCTAATTAATTGGCTTTCACTTCCCGCAATAACTAAAGCGCGGCGCAATCCATAAATCCCTTCACCTACGCTTCTAGTTTGGTGATTTTTTGATGATAATTAATGCTTTATACTGTATATTAATTAAGTAGCTGGTTATAATTAAATTAAAAATGGATTTTAGGTTTGATCCCCCCTGCCCCCCTTGATAAGGGGGGTGCCGATCCCCCCTTAGTCCCCCCTTAATCCCCCCTTGATAAGGGGGGTGCTGATCCCCCCTTAGTCCCCCCTTAATCCCCCCTTAATAAGGGGGGCATCTGACAACTTTTAACGCCTACCTACTTATCAAATTTAGCCAAGATTTTCAATCCTTCTTCTGGGTTGCCATTAGCTGCCATTTCCTTAAATCTAGTATAGGCATCAAATTCGGCTAAAGTGTTGGTGGAAAGATATTCAATCAGTTTATTGATACTGATTCTTTTTAGTTCATTCATAGAAAACTCCTGATTCTGGCGGTAATTTCCTGAAGAACTTCTAACAGCGTTGGAGCAGCGGACGAGATTACATTTTCTTCACTGCTGTCATGTTTGTGATGGGGATAGGTTGGGAGGTTCAGCTTTTTATGATGTGGAGTATTATCATAACGGAAAATTAAGGTATTCATGGTATTCATATACTGATAAGCGTACATATTACGATTAATAATTGTTTCGATATTGACAAACTCTCGAATATGCAGAACTGAATTATCAATGAATTTAATTTCGGCTCGAATAAATCCTTCATAACTATCGCGTTTTTCACAATCTAGCGTAAAAAATTTTACTACTGAACAGGTTGCGATAATTGTTTGAATCTGTTGAAAATAATCTTCAATTAATAAATTCAATTCCTCTGAGTCTTTCTGCTTTTTCCTGTAGGCATTGTAGCATTCGCAATTCGCCAATCCATTCGTCAAGTTCCAGGGTTTCCTGAAATTCGTCGTTTTCGTAGCGATGCAGAAATTCTGCTGTGGACAGTTGATATTTGTCCTCAAATTCTCGCAGTCGTTGTTCGGTACGCTGGATACCCGCTTCAGTGGAACGTAGGGCTTCAGCGATTGCGCCTTCGATTAGAGGTTTGAGGGAGCCGGAGTGATGAGAGATGAGTGTGAGTTCCTTCATAATAAAATGGAGCTAAAAAGCTGGTGTCTAGGTAAATCAATAGTGTGCTTCTTGGCGTAATTGTTGCAGGATGTCAAGGCTTTGGATCGCGGAGGGTTGATGTTGGGATCGCAAAGCCTGGTGGGAACTTAGAGGGTGGCGGGAATTTAGCGGGGGCGAGAGTTGGGCAATGAGTTGACCTTCTCGGAAAATAATGATGTCTTGTCCTTTTTCAACTTCATGGAGGAGTTGGATGAGGGTGATGGAGGTATCGGTGATTTCTATTTTGAGCATGGGGTTGGCGTTTTAGTTTGTCTAGGTACTTAGCGATCGCTATAATGATAACGACCTTGCAAAAATTCTATCCGATCGTGACTAACCAGATAAACAATACGATCAGATTGGGTAAGGCGGCGAGACCAAACATTGGCATCTTGATATTTTAAGGGTTCAGGTTTGCCCGTTCCTTCAAAAGGATTGCGTCGAATTTCTTCAACTAAAGATAACAGACGAAGGGCAATTTTTCTCTCAGTTTCTACCCAATATCTGAGGTCTTCTAGAAACCTTATATCAAAAACGAGTTCGCGTTCTGGCTTAGGCTGAGACTTTTTCTTCTTTGTCAATACCTAACTCCTGGCATAAGTTTTCTAAAGTTTGAGGCTGATTCGTTCTGGCTTTGGCACGTTGTAGTGCATCTAGGAGGCGTACTGCATTTTCATGAGAACTGAATAAATAAGCAGTTTCTATCAAGCTATTGAGTTCTGCTGTAAGAATCAAGGAAATGCTTTCACCACCTTCCCGTGTAATTTCTATTGGTTGACGAGTAGAAATGACTCGATCGCAAATTTTGTCAAAGTTACTACCAGCTTGAGTCTGGTCAATTTTTGGGTTCATTTTTTCTCATTTCTCCTTCAGATAAGATCAATATATCAGAAGTCAGAACATTAGATCTCTGGCAAAAGTAGGTTCGTAGTTGCGCTTTAGCGCTATAAAGTCTCATACTCCAAAACTCTCCCAGATTGTACTTTTGACTTTATTTTTCCTTTTTAGCGTCGTTGGCGAGTTGGTTGGCGCGGGCGACGGGATCAAAACGGAGGCTAGGAGGCTCTCTTGGATTTGGTGGGTAAAATGTATTCTAAGATACATTCTTCCTAGCGAGGGGGTGGAACGAACCACAAAGACACAAAGGACACAAAGATCGATCGATCATATTGTAAGTTAAACTTATCACACAGAACCTAGAAGAGCCAATTTGGGAAAAATAACTTAACTGATCCTGCCATTAGTGCAGTAACAATGGCAACAAAGATGGTTCGATTAGTAAATTCCAAGTTATCTAGTCGTTTATTCACGCCTGTTAATTCTCCTTTAATATTTGCTATGTCAACTCTTAAGTTATTCACTTCTTCAGATAGCTTGTCTATTTTGCTATTAAGTTGTTCAGATAATCTGTCTATTTTGCCATTAAGTTGTTCAGATGACTTGTCTATTTTGTCATTAACTTCTTTGAATTGTCCTACAATAAAGTCTTTTAATTCTTTGAGGTCGTTTTCTGTAAATGTTGCCATTGTGTGACTCTCCTAGTAATTGTTTGTGATACCAATAATCTTACCACTAAGTGGCTCTTCTGGTTTCTGTGTGGAAACGGGGTCTATACTGATAGTTTCTTCAGCAAAAGGCTCTTCTGGTTTCTGTGTGGAAACGGGGTCTATACTGATAGTTTCTTCAGCAAAATAGTCCTCAAAGTCTTTCTAGGTAAATATTTCACGATTCTATAAGCAAAAATTATCACACAAAGTCGAGAAGAGCCAGCAAAATAGTCCTCAAAGTCTTTCTAGGTAAATATTTCACGATTCTATAAGCAAAAATTATCACACAAAGTCGAGAAGAGCCACTAAGTTTAACTCCTAACCCTTAATCAGTCAAATTGCATCGAAGTTGCATCACCAGAAGGAATAAAACTTGCCCAATAAAAAGGATGTTTTTGCTTCTCACCCTTGAGCATTCCTAATTGAATTTGTCGTAAAGCTTCACTGCGTCCTTCTCCTTTTTGTAAGCGTCCATAATAGGCGACCATTAAATCTTTAGTCGCATCATCAGATACTTTCCAAAGGCTAATTAATTGGCTTTCACTACCTGCTATAACTAAAGCGCGGCGCAATCCATAAACTCCCTGACCGATTTTAATATCTCCTTTCCCCGTATCGCAAGCAGAAAGCACAACTAATTTGGTTCCGACTAAGTTTAAATTGGTAGTTTCTAAAGCAGTTAAAACACCATCATCTCCTGCACTTTGACCGATTGTAACTCCTGCTAAAACTAACCCAGAACGCAATAAAGGATTCTCAAGCACATTGCTTTCTGGTTTAAAAAAACCATGAGTAGCGATGTGGAGAATATTCGGTTTTTTAACTTGTTTGACGGCGTTTTCTGTGGCTTTAGAACCCGTTAAAACAGTGGCTTGAGGTAAGATATTTTCAATCGCTTTAGCTTCTTGTTCTGTACCCGGAAGACCGGGAAAAGTAAACTCAGACAGGTCTATGGAACGAGTGAGAGCGACTTTTTCCCCTGCTTTACCGTAGAAAGGATCAGCTACAATAAGCGGAGATTGTTGACTGGCAAATTTATCTTTAAGGCGCAGTAAATCCCGTCCAGAAGTGAGATAGGTAATATGATAATTTTCCACTAAGTATTGATTATTTTCATCTACTAAAGCTTCAAAGGGAATTAAATTAAGTGCAGCATCAGGAGAAAGCAGAATCGTTTTAGTATTGCCTAATAATTGACGGATAGGCTGCATCAATGTCTCATCAAGTTGACGCGCTGATTTTTGCAGTTGAGGGAGAGGAGTTTCTGCGTCTGCAAGATTGTCACGGAAGTAAATTAATTTGTCGTCAATCGGTTTAGCTTCTCCTAAATCCTTGGCTTTGATGTCACCATTGGGATAGAGAATATAAACAGCATAGCGAGGGATGCCAAAACTATCATTTTTAGGATTATAAGGTTGATAGCGGACTATTTCAACTAAAGCAGCATCAGCAGGAATTAGCTTTTGAATCCCTTCCAGGGTAATGGGTTGGGATAGGCTACGAAATTCGGCACTACGAACACCGATTTTACCCTCTATTTCTTTTGCTTTTTCGGTAACTTCGTCAAGTTGTTGACGGTAAATTTCTGGTGAGGGAAAATCATCAGGCTTTTTAAAAGTCAGGTTAGATAGTTGAGTCCGAACTTCAATCAGTTGAGTTAATAATTGTTGACTTTCGAGGTCATCAGTACGTTGTCGGAGAATTTGTAAGCTATTGGTTGAAACATCTAAAATTCGTCCTTTACGTTCTAAGATAGTTTTCAAGGCGAGACGGGTTACTTCTGGGTTATTCGGTGCAGCTTGAAGATTGAGGGAAATCACCGAATTAGTCGTCCCTAAAACCTTTGCCATATAATCTTGTTTTTGCTTGTCATCCCCCATTTTTAGATTTTCTGAGAGGTTGTATTCTTCTACTGCAAGTCCTTGGCTGAGATAATTAATGGCTTGAGGAATATCATCTTGAGACCAGTAAAGTCCTGCCAAATTGTTGAGACTGGTGGCGGTAGCGGGATGGTTGTCTCCTAATTGTTGTTTATGGATAGCTAATGCTTGTTTGAAGAGGGGGTCGGCTTCACTGTATCTTCCTTGAGACTTGTAAAGTGCAGCCAAATTGTTGAGACTGATGGCGGTATCGGGATGGTTGTCTCCTAATTGTTGTTTAATGATAGCTAAGGACCTGTGGTAGAGGGGTTCGGCTTCGCTGTATCTTCCTTGAGACTCGTAAAGTGATGCCAAATTATCGAGACTGGTGGCGGTTAGGGGATGGTTGTCTCCTAATTGTTGTTTCCTGATAGCTAAAGCTTGTTTGTAGAGGGGTTCGGCTTCGCTGTATCTTCCTTGAGACTGGTAAAATACAGCCAAATTGTTGAGACTGGTGCCAGTTAGGGGATGGTTGTCTCCTAATTGTTGTTTGAAGATAGCTAAAGCCTGTTTGTAGAGGAGTTCAGCTTCTTTGTACCTTCCCTGAGACTTGTAAAGTTCTGCCAAATTGTTGAGACTGGAAGCAGTGTCGGGATGGTTGTCTCCTAATTGTTGTTTCCTGATAGCTAAAGCCTGTTTGTAGAGGGGTTCTGCTTCGCTATATCTTCCTTGAGACTTGTAAAGTAATGCCAAATTGTTGAGACTGGAGGCGGTATCGGGATGGTTGTCTCCTAATTGTTGTTTCCTGATAGCTAAGGACCTGTTGTAGAGGGGTTCGGCTTCGTTATATCTTGCTTGAACTCCGTAAAGTCCTGCCAAATTGTTGAGACTGGTGGCGGTTAGGGGATGGTTGTCTCCTAATTGTTGTTTCCAGATGGCTAAAGCTTGTTGATAGAGGGGTTCGGCTTCGCTGTATCTTCCTTGAGACTGGTAAAGTTCTGCCAAATTGTTGAGACTTTGTGCAGTTAGGGGATGGTTGTCTCCTAATTGTTGTTTAATGATAGTCAAGGCTTCTTTGTAGAGAGGTTCGGCCTCGCTGTATCTTCCCTGAGAATAGTAAAGTAATGCCAAATTGTTGAGACTTTGTGCAGTTAGGGGATGGTTGTCTCCTAATTGTTGTTTAATGATAGTCAAGGCTTCTTTGTAGAGAGGTTCGGCTTCGCTATATCTTCCTTGAGACTTGTAAAGTAATGCCAAATTGTTGAGACTGGAAGCGGTGTCGGGATGGTTGTCTCCTAATTGTTGTTTCCTGATAGCTAAGGACCTGTTGTAGAGGGGTTCGGCTTCGTTATATCTTGCTTGAACTCCGTAAAGTCCTGCCAAATTGTTGAGACTGGTGGCGGTTAGGGGATGGTTGTCTCCTAATTGTTGTTTAATGATAGTCAAGGCTTCTTTGTAGAGAGGTTCGGCCTCGCTGTATCTTCCCTGAGAATAGTAAAGTAATGCCAAATTGTTGAGACTTTGTGCAGTTAGGGGATGGTTGTCTCCTAATTGTTGTTTAATGATAGTCAAGGCTTCTTTGTAGAGAGGTTCGGCCTCGCTGTATCTTCCCTGAGAATAGTAAAGTAATGCCAAATTGTTGAGACTGGTGGCGGTAGAGGGATGGTTGTCTCCTAATTGTTGTTTGCTGATAGTTAAGGCTTCTTTCAAGAGGGGTTCGGCTTCACTGTATCTTCCTTGAAGACGGTAAAGTTCTGCCAAATTGTTGAGACTGGTGGCAGTATCGGGATGGTTGCCTCCTAATTGTTGTTTCCTGATAGTTAAAGCCTGTTTGTAGAGGGGTTCGGCTTCACTGTATCTTCCTTGAAGACGGTAAAGTTCTGCCAAATTGTTGAGACTGGTGGCAGTATCGGGATGGTTGTCTCCTAATTGTTGTTTCCTGATAGCTAAAGCCTGTTTGTAGAGGGGTTCGGCTTCGCTGTATCTTCCTTGAGACTCGTAAAGTGCAGCCAAATTGTTGAGAATGGCGACGGTAAGGGGATGGTTGTCTCCTAATTGTTGTTTCCAGATAGCTAAAGCCTGTTTGTAGAGAGGTTCGGCTTCGCTATATCTTCCTTGAGAATAGTAAAGTAATGCCAAATTGTTGAGACTTTGTGCAGTTAGGGGATGGTTGTCTCCTAATTGTTGTTTGCTGATAGCTAAAGCTTGTTCTGCTAGGGGAATCGCCTCGTTGTATTTCCCCTGCTGATACAATTGAATAACTTGCTGAGTTAGCCTCTCAGCTTCGGCTAATTTATCTTGCGGTGAAACCTGAGAAATCACCTGTCCCACCGTTGGGTTTAACATGACTCCCGATAATCCCATCATCCCGGTAATGACGACAACCGCTATCCCTGATTTGATTGATACTTTCATTGGTTTTTTATCCCTAGAGTTTATTGATAGGCAAAAACATCAACTTGAATAGATTTGTCGGGTTGAGCCTTGTGCTGTAGTAAAGTTCTGATTTTTTCTGCCGTTTCACTACTAAAAACAACCTCACCACAGTTATAGCATTACTTTAAGGCAGAGCCTTAGATATTGTGTTCCAAGGCTTTGCCTTGGAACAAGGGGACAAGGAGAATTTGTTTTAAGTACCATAATTAGTATAAGGCCGTTTATAAGGTGGTTGCAGTCCCAAAACAATATCCTCCCTCTTAACACCCATTGAAATTAAATCCTCTGCTGGATTCAATTCCGTTAAATTTTGTTGTAGCCAAATCTTATTATCACGAATATCAAAATGAACAATCGAGCGGTAAACTCGTTTTAAACCTTCCCATCCTACATTCATCCACTGATAATGATCCCGTTCCACATCAAATATTAATTGTACTTCTACGTCTTCACTGGTAACATCTTCTGCTACATAGCGACTTAACAAATTTTGCACTGCTTGACGATATTTTATGAGTTTATCTTTATCCATTGTGTAATTACCTCCGTACAAAAGTAGTAGCCATTATCCATAATTTATAGTAATTTCAAATAAGTTGTAGGGGCGAAGCATTCGGATAAGAAATCTACGGTTTCAGCGATAGGTTATTGCCCGAATGCTTCGCCCCTACGGGAGTGCTATAACTTCCATCCTTACTCCCTCTTTAAAATTTCATTAATTGTTTTATCCAATTCCTGAACCTGCGAAGTATCTCCTAACTGATTATAAGTCCCCTTCGCCTTAGTTAACCACTGTATCGCCTCATCCTTATTTCCCAAGAGACGATAAGCTATTCCTAAACCCGCTTGTATCTCCGCTTGCACTGACAAATTCTGCGTATTTGTTGCCAGTTTTAACGCCTTATCATAAGGTTTTTTTGCCAACTGAGGCAACCCTATCTTAAGGTAAGTATCCCCTAACAGTTGATAAACCGTAGCAACCTGACTATTTTGCTTAACTAATCCTTCCAATACCTCAACCGCATCCCCATACAACCCATAACCTCGATAGAGATGCGCTAAAACTAACCCTGCTTCCTCTGGGGATAATTGCTGCTGTTGAACAGCTTTAACAGCATCTAAAACCGTTTTCTTCGTCTGTTCATCTAATACTGTAAACCCGACGTTTTCATCATCACGTCTAGAAGACGCACCATTATCAGCTTCTATGGTTACTCGATATCGCCTTCCTGCTTCCAGAGGAGGTTCACCAGGATAGACTATCTCAGTTTTATTTGTCTGCGTTTCCCAATTAACCCCATCTATTTTGATAGTATAATTAGTTGCACCCGGAACAGCATTCCACCGCAGGGGAGGACGATTGGTGAGAATATTCGTTTGACGAGGAGTAATTAGATAAGGTAATTTTGCTAAGACTTCTTCTGTTTGTCCTGCGGGACGGGGGGTAGGTCCTGCGGGACGGGGGTCAAAAGTATAGAGGGTATCATTACTACTGAGGGTATCATGATTACTATTGAGAAGTCGAATCACAGGATTTCCCCGAGGACAGCCATTAGAAACAATATACTTTCCCGGTTTAACCATCCACTGCTTGAGATTACTACAATAAACCTTAACGGAAGCGTTAGCTGCCACTTCTAACTTATCATCAAAACTGAGGGTAAGTCCGACAGAAGCGGGAAGAGATTTCTTCCATTGTGCTTTTTTAACGGTAACTTTCCCTTTTACATGAAAAATTGTGTTAACTCCAACAGTGTTGCTAAAAGTCGCCGCCGGAAATCCTACCGTAATTAATATCAGGGAAATGGGGGTAAAGAGTTTGAGAAATTTATTCATGACTAGAATCAATTGAGGTTTGGCTTTAATTAGGTTCGTTGTTGGACTTTAGTCCTCATCCGGTGCGATTTCAGAAAACGGGTTTTTAAAAAAACCCGTTTTCTCGTCTAACTTGTTATACTATACTACTACAACTTAAAACCTCACCATTCTCTAATCTTCCCTATGGGGTTGGAGACAAGCTTTGCACCCTCACTGAAGGAGTAATTTCCCACTTCCGCTCGCAACTATAGAATTAGCTATAATAAAATTACCACAGGTATCATCTTCATATTTCTGGAAACTATATGACCTTAAAACAATTAGACCGAATTACTTTTAACTCCAAAATTATGGCAGGTCAAGCCTGTATTCGAGGAATGCGTATTCCTGTTTCTTTAATTCTTAATCTACTTGCTAACGAAAAGCCGATAGAGGAAATATTAGAGGAATACCCTGACCTAGAAAGAGAAGATATTCACCAATGTTTATTATATGCTTCTTGGTTAGCCAGAGAACAAGTTCATCATTTTGAATTAATCGAGTAATGGAGATAGAGTTTCTAGCCGATATGGGGATTTCTCTGCGTACAGTCTCATGGTTAAGAGAACAAGGTTATGATGTCGTTCATCTTCGAGATGAAGGCTTACAAACTTTATCTGATCAGTAAATTCTTGCCAAAGCAAAAAGAGAAAAGCGGATAATTTTAACTGTCGATCTAGATTTTTCTCAACTTCTCGCTATTAGTGGTGATAATTTACCAAGTGTCATCCTATTCCGTTTAGGCAATGAAAACTACAATCTAATTAATCAGCGTTTAACTATAGTTTTACGAGATTGTACAAAAGCATTAAAGACGGGAGCAATTGTGTCAGTGACAGATCGTATTTTTAGGATTAGACTTTTATCAATTTAAGATTTTTGCTTTATAGCGTTCATGGAGTCTTCCCGTTAATTCCATCTTAAATATTGTGTTCCAAAAGCGAACACCTTTATTATTGAGTACAAATTATAACATTGGCAAATAATCTCCCTGTCCTCTGTGTCTCTGTGGTTAATTACACTTCGTTTCTGAATAGTCACCAATAATTATAGGTTCTTTGTTGGGAATTTTGACAATAATTTCGACAGTTCCACCTAATGCGTTAACTACTTCGCGCAGTGTATTTAGCTCTGGATTTTGCTCTTGTTTAAGTTTAGGTACTATTGATTGCTGTACTTCAAGATACTTTGCCAATTCTGATAAAGATAAACCTAGTTTTTCCTGCAAATACTTAAGCGTAAGTTCCTCCAGATAAATTTGGGAAGCTCTTGCTTTAATAATTGCTTGTCGTTCTCCACAAAGTTTATTAAATTCTTCCGAGAAGTTGGTATATTCTTTCATGACTTTTCTTCCTTAAGTTTTTCCAGATATTTTTGATAACGTTGATCTGCTATAGGAATATTTTCTTTGTACCATCTTTTGTTACCTGACTTGTTCCCCCCAACAAGTAAAATTGCTTGTCGATGAGGATCAAAGGCAAATAAAACACGCCAAGGTTCACCTTTATACTGAATACGAAGCTCTTTCATATTCTTAAAAGAAGCTCCTTCAATGGTATCAACTCGTGGTCTCCCCAGTGCTAGTCCAAGTTTCATCAATACAGTTAAAACAGCAAATACTTCATTTTGAAGTCCCTGTTCTTGTTGATAAAACCAGAACCTAAAATCTGGATCAAATATAATATTCTATTCCATAAATATAATATAGTCTGTACATAAAATAATGTCAAGCTTTCAGTTAAACATTCGGCTCTCTTGCCATCATCATTATAAATTATAACATCGGTGAATAATCTCTGTGTTCTTTGTGTCTCTGTGGTTAATTACCCTCGATAATCTCCGTACCTCGCTCCAACTCGAAAATGCTATGATAAAAACAAACTATCACTTCTTATCAAGTATGGACAAACAAAACCCTCAATCTAACGCAGAATCAGACAATTTAATGGAAGAACTCGATGCTAAATGGGATGCACTAGAAAATGACCCAGAATTTCGCAAAAAACCTTTTTGGCAAAGAATTGTTGAGATTGGTAACGTTGTTCCCCAATCAGAATGGCGAAAACACTTACCTACAGACTTTGCGCGCAACGCGGAACATTATATGTACGGCGCACCGAGAGAAGATGAGGAAGAATAACAAACACAGAACTAACGTCAATTCAAAGTTATAATATATGTAGTAAACCAATCCCACTAAATGATTATGAATCCCCCAAACAATCCCACTCGCACAGAAGAAATTCCGACAATAGAGGAACTTCCGACAATAGCTGAATTACAAGCAAAATTCGCTCAACTTCAAGCTGATCCCGAATTCCGCAAAAAACCTTTTTGGCAAAGAATTGCAGAAATTGGCGCACTTGTTCCCCAGTCAGAATGGCGAAAACACTTACCTACAGACTTTGCGCGTAATTTTGAACACTATATGTACGGCGCACCAAGAGAAGATGAGGAAGAATGAGAAAAATTTTCTTAGATACATCCTATTTGCAAGCACTCGCTGATTATAGAGACAATCTCCATGAACTTGCCACACTAATGACAGTAAGACTAGGAAAATTTACAGGAATTACTAGCGAAATGATTTTGACAGAATTACTTAACGCATTGTCAGGAAGAGGAGATTATCTACGCCAATCTGCTATTAACTTAACCAACGATTTGAAAAACGATTCTAGTATAGAAATCATTCCCCAAACCAGTGAACAATTTGAGCAGGCTTTTGATTTTTATCAAAGACGATTAGATAAAGGTTATAGCTTAACTGATTGTGCTTCCATGCAGATTATGAGACAACTGGAAATCTCTGAAATATTAACCTTTGATAAGCATTTTCAGCAAGAAGGATTTAGCGCATTACTCAGAGAATAGTCACTAAACTTTACTTCACTTTAATTTTTTCCTCGCTTCATATAACCATTGTTCTTCCTCTGTCTTAATTTCCCTCCCTTGAGCTAAATTAAGACATTTACGCCAATTTTCCTGAGATAATTTCTTGTCTTCTTTTTCTAAAAGTTGAGCATAAATACAAAAAGCAGCACCGGGATTGCGGATAAATTTCTGATAAGCTGGATTTTCAGCGATACCAATAGCAACTAAAAGATTAGGAACTGCATCTTCACTGCGATTTTGCTTAAATCTGGCCCAGCCTAGATTTTTATAAATACTATATTTTTGTACTGCTAAATTGCGTTTCTCCTCTTCAGTAAATTGGTCTAGTTTTTCATCTTTTTCTCCTAATAATCTCTTGGCTTTTTCCAGTAACTCTACTGCTTCTGCATTCTTATTATCGCGCAGATACCAATAAGCGAGATTATTATAAGCATCTATAAAACCACCTTTTGCCGCAATTAAATAGTGTTTCTTCCCATTAGTCAAATCCTGTAACTCTTCATAAAGTGTTGCTAACTTATAATGAGCATCTAGATTATCTGGATCTAACTCAATCGCTTTTAAATACTTCTCTTCGGCTGAAGCTAAATTAGGAAATTCTTGACTTGCTGGCGGAGGAGATTGTAAACGGTTGCCTTCTTGCTTATAAAGCTCAGAAAACCAAGAGAAATTTAGATAAATTCCCAAGAGAATAGCAAAGACTATTACTGTTACAGAAAACTGTATTTCTTCATACCAATGTTCAGCAATCCCAAGCAATTTCATTAACTTAACAAAACCCTTCTGGCGCGTCCGTGTGAGAGCATTTTCAGTTTGTAATAAAGAAATGAAAGTCGAAAAAATAACACCCCCTATTTCTAGCAAACCTGAACCACCACTAAGAAACCGAGTAGCAATCGTTCCGATTAATGTAAAATTAACCCCTAATAAAACCAGTTTAACGATTCTCAATAGCCAATCAAAGCGATTGCAAGGATGCAGAGATTCCCTACTTTCTAAATGCCACCACCAAGCCTGAGCAGAAATAGGTAAAGTCTCCCGATATTCAGCTAAGTCAAGAACTTGAGTAATTTTGTAGCTTTTCTGTTTTAATCTATTATCTTGTTCGATTAATTTTGACGACATATCAACCGAAATTTCCGCCTCAGCTTCCATTTGTTTATGAAGAGCATCTCTGGCGGCAATAATTTCTAAAGCCTGTGCTTTTTTCAGAGATTTATTATGAGAAGTATCTAAATAATTTAGAGCATTCTGGTAACGCTCTAAAGCAACTTGAAAGGGTGTCGGCACAGGTGCAGGAGAATTCATATTATACTAAATCCGTTGAGCATAGGTTACTTATAAGGACAGGCAAAAGGCAAGAGGCAAAAGGCAAAAGGGGGAATAAATAATCAGTTTTTAATAACCAGATTTAGTATTATACAATCCTAAAAGTTTAGTTTCTTTCACTGTTTGAGGGTAAAAAATACCTCGGCAAAACTGGCTGCTGATACTAAATCCTGTTTAAAAAGTATAGGAAAGTGGGAAGATGGGGCAAAAAACCAAAGAAATTAGGAACTATATGTCCCTAATTCCTGTAGTATATGCCATTGTATCTAACGGGCTTGGAGAGACTCGAACTCCCGACCTTGTGGTCCGTAGCCACACGCTCTAATCCACTAAGCTACAAGCCCTTGTTTTTCTCAACAGTAAACTACTATAGCACAGGTTCATTCAATGACGCAAGAGGGTAAAGAAAAATTATCTCATCTCGACGGCCAAGGCCAGGCCCAGATGGTGGATGTATCGGAGAAAATGCCCACTAAACGCACTGCTATCGCCCTAGGACAAGTGAGAATGCTAAAAACGACTTTTGAAGCCATAGAACAGGGAAATGCGCCTAAAGGTGACGTTTTAGGGACGGCCAGACTAGCAGGAATTATGGCGGCCAAACAAACTTCCTCCTTAATTCCCCTTTGCCATCCCTTACCCCTGCAAAAAATCAATGTTCAGATTATCCCGAAAGCAGAGTTACCCGGCTACGAAATTCGGGCAGAAGTGGTGACAAAATCGGAAACTGGGGTAGAAATGGAAGCTTTAACGGCGGTATCTGTGGCAGCCTTGACTTTATACGATATGGCCAAAGCGTTAGAAAAATCAATCCTGATTGAAAATATCCGTCTGCTGAGTAAAACAGGAGGGAAATCAGATTATCATCAGGATTCCCTGTTGCGATGAAAACCCGGGTGCATCTCACATTTGCAGAAATACCGACAATCAGCAATTATCAGTGACTCTTAAATTATTACAGATGGGTCAGCGGCTGCGTGTAAGCATCCCACCGAAAAACTAATGCGCGGGGGGTTTGGGGGCGGCGCCACGCCCCCAACGGGGGGTTTGGGGGGTAGAACCCCCAAAGGCTTGGATTGAGTGGTAAAATCGGAAGTAATGACCGATTTTAGCCGAGAGTGTCCCCGTAAAAATCCCAACTTGGTAGATTGACAAAAATGAGATGCAGCCTAAAAAACCTAAGTAACCCCTTCTAATTTTTCATCGGTCAATTGATATAATTCCTGTAATTTCTCTAATTTGTCGGGGTCTGCTTGCCAAAAACCGCGACCCTGTGCTTCTAACATTCTACCGACAATATTACGGAAAGCTTCGGGATTAGCTTGACGCAATTTTTCCGCCATTTCTGCATCAAAAGCGTAGGTATCGGCTGCCTGATCATACACCCAATCGTCACTAAAATTAGCCGTACCGCCCCAACCAATTAAAGCGGTCATTCTTTGGGAGATTTCGTAGGCCCCACCGGAACCTTGATTAACCATGGCATTGGCCCATTTAGGATTGAGTAATTTACTGCGGTATTCTAAGCGCAAAACCTCCTCTAATTTGCGGGGAGTTGTATCATTGGAAAAACTCTCGACAAAACTTGTCATTACCCGTTTACCGCTTTGTTTTTCTGCGGCTAATTTTAATCCTCCCGTGTTGCCGTAGTATTCCTGAATATCGGTTAAACCGTATTCTACCGAGTCAATTTCTTGGATAATACTTTCACTGGTTTTTAATAACTGTTGTAGCACTTCTGGCCGCGCTTGTCCCTTATCTTGACGACCATAACTAAAAACATTACGCTTTTCCCAAGTTTTCGCTAATTCGTTGTCATTGTCCCAATTTCCCTCCACTACTTGGTCATTAACTAAAGAGCCAAAATCCCCGGCAGGATTGGAAAATAAACGAGCGCTGGCATTGTCAATTCCTTGACTTTTTAAGGCTAAATAGTGCTTACGGATATAATTATCATTTTCCGATTCTTCTATCTCGGCTGCCCGCTGCATTAAATCATCCAATAACTCGATAATATTGATAAAAGTATCCCGAAAAATTCCCGATAAATTAGCCAGAATATCGATGCGCGGGTGTCCAATTTCCCCGAGAGGTTTTAATTCATACCTGACAATTCTTCCTGTCCCCTCTTTCACTGGTTCCGCACCGACTAATTCTAAGAGAATACCCAGGGATTCACCCTTAGTTTTAATCACATCCAATCCCCAGAGTAAAACCGCTACAGTTTCGGGATATTTTCCTTTTTCGGTTAAGTTTTGTTCTAGCAGTTTTTTGGCGATTTCTCGTCCGCGGGTGTAGGCTGCTGGGGAAGGCATCCGGTAGGGGTCTAAAGCGTGTATATTGCGTCCTGTGGGCAAAACTCCCGCACCATCTCGGAGTAAATCACCCCCCGGCGCCGGGGGTACATATTCCCCATTTAATCCCCGCAAAAGATTAGTTAATTCTTCGCTATTTTGTCCTAATAAATTTTTAATAGTAATGCCTTCTTTAAGCTTTTCATTGGTTGCTTCGTCAGCGATAATTTGCTGAAATTCTCGCTCAGATAAATCGGTAAAATAAGCATCAAGATAACCTTTTAATTCTTCCTGATTAGGAGCAGTTCCTAGGGTGTGTAAACCCGAAGAAAATAGTCTTTGTTCGACGATTTGTAGGTAATTATACACCTTGACAAAATAATCAGTTAGTGCATAGCGGCTAAATAATTTGGCATTTTCTAAAGTGAATTCTATTCCCTGTTTTTCTGCTTCCAGAAAAGGACAATCTTTAGAGATACCTGTATCAATAATCTTTTGGAGGATACTATCTCTTAAAGCGTAATTTTTCTCAGGATTTTCTCGAAACTCGGCAATTAAATCTCGTAAAATCATCAATTCTTTATATAATCCCGCTCGTCCGTAGGGAGGCACATTATGGGAAATTAACACCCCATAACCGCGACGTTTAGCTAGGATAGATTCCGAGGGATTATTAGCGGCATAAATATATAAATTCGGTAAATCTCCTAATAAAATATCTGACCAAGAATAACCAGTATTTCCTAGGGGTGAACCGGGCAGCCATTCGACGGTTCCGTGCATACCAAAATGAATGATCGCATCGGTCTTAAAATCTTTTTGTAACCACTGATAAAAGGCTGCATACTGAGGGTGAGGAGTTAAATCTTTTTCAAACATTAACCGCATCGGATCCCCAGCAATTCCTAAAGGTGGCTGCACTCCAATCCAGATATTACCTAACTCAATTCCCCCTAAATGATATTGGTCGCCAATAGTTTTTATTCCCGCATCTTTAAGGGATTTCCAGTGTTTTTCAATGCGAGAAGTTAATAGATAACCTAGCCAATTTTCTAAAGTTTCTATCGATAAACGATTTTGTTTAGAGAGATTTTCATCATCGGCAAATTTAACTTTTTGAATAATTTCTTCCCCGTCTTCGGGAATCGTTCCCACACTATAACCCTGCGCTTGTAAAGCTTGTAAAAACTTAACTAAACTCCGGGGAACATTTAATAAAGCTGCCGTACCAACTGCTCCATAACCCGGGGGAAATCCATAGAGAATGATGGCTATTTTGCGTTCTTGGGGAGGGGTTTTATGTAACTTAATCCAACTATTTAAACGTCCAGTTAAACGCTGTAATCTTTCGGGTATTAAATAGATAGTTTCCCCCACTAATCCCCCAGAGGAATCGTATCAATTGCTCCATCTAATTCCGGTAAAGCGTATAGAACCACACTCTGTAAACCACCGATTCCCTGTCTTGTCCAAGAATAAATATCTTGAATCAATAAAGGGGCAGCGATAAGATAAGGAATATTTTTAGCCGACAGAATTCGTTTAGCCACTTCTACCTGTCTTCCTGCTTCCATAGAACCCGCAGGACCCCCCACCAAAGGAAAGCCAATCGTCGAGACAATTGCATCTACTGTCACCGCATCTTCACTTAAAGAAGGAGTTTCAATGATTCCTTTTTTTCTTTGCTGAATTTCGTAGTCTGTGGTTAACCAATCCCGAACAATTGTATGACCTTCCACTCCGTTAATAAACACGGGTAGGGGAATTAAATTAGCCGTTTCAAAATGACGGATTAATTGATTAATATAGGGTAGTTTACTGATAACGTGCTTCCGATAAAGCAGCAGCGCCACCACTGGTTTATCAAGGGATTTATTTTTTTTATACCAGGTCAAATATTCTTGGGGAGTGAGAAAATAACCCTGATAATCTGGGTGTAATAGTCCCTTATTGGGAGTTTCGATAACTTCGGGTATTTCCCGTACTTTTAATCCTAGATATTTTTGGGCAATTACCCAACACATAGCGGCAACATTTTCGGTTCCTCCCGCATTCCAATAACCGTAAATAATTAACCAATTACGCAAATCTTGAACTTTTTTAGCGGGAATAAATTTCAGTAGTTTCGGACCAGTTTTGAGGAAACTGAGATAACCGGCTAACTTATCTTCTTCCTTGCCACTGGAAAATTTACTTAAGATAAATTGAATTGGTTTTGGCATTCCTTTTGGTTTATCCCCGATGGCAAATTCTCCCAAACGGGTTAAACTCATTAACTCTAAAGCAGACTCAAAAACTAAGCGAATCGGAATCTGTGCCGCTCGTTGCCGCAGCCAAGTAACTTGATCGTAATCGAAGATCAAACTAGCAAAAAAAACGTCGGCAGTGGCTAAAGCTTGCTCGACTATTTCCGGTTCGCTCGTCAAGGATTTATCGCTAAATACTTTTACCTCTAAATCGGGACATTTAGAACTAGCCAACAGGCCCGATTGCCGATATAAATTGGTGTTAAAGGTTTCAAAGCCAACAATTAAAACAATACTTTTCATAAGAATTTATTTTCTGATAAATCAGGGTGCGTTATTTTGCCTTAACACACCCCCTGAAATGATCATAACAACAAATTAATAATAACTGCCAGATTTGCGATGATGGATGGCGGTTAAACCTTGGTGTAAAACCTTACCTTTTTCTGCGATCGCATAAATCAACCAATGATCACCGCACTCCATTCGTTGTCCCACCCGACATTCCAGATAAGCGAGCGCTTCGGCCAAAATCGGCCCACCGTTCTCAGCTTTAGTGGTTTCGATATTAGCGAAACGATCTTCTCCGGGGGAAAAAGGTTTAAGAAAATGCTTCATTAAAGCTATATGTTGTCCTTCTTGCAGGATATTAAGGACAAAATGGATATAAAGTGGGTAGAGTCGATGGGAGGTATTATCAGCAATTCTCATTTTAAGGTTTCATGACATCAAAACCCTTGCATCTAGAGGGGTTAATAATTCTTAACGAATCTCTAGATCGCTGAAACAAGGCAAAATCGTTTCAAAATGAGAATTGCTGCCACTATCTCACCTGCATCGGTCTAACACCCCCTTAATAAGACTTATAGCAGAGAACGAGTTGGTTAGGACAACCTAAATCGCTAAAATTCAGTTCTGGCAAGGATTTTCCTTCTGCCTTCTGCCCGCTGCTATAATAGCGCACTGTGCGGTTTAATCACCTCAATCAGGAGTCAGGAGACGATGCCAAATCAGATTATACTTCATCTTTATGAGAAACGCTGTAAGCTGTAATAATTAAGAGACATCTTAAAAAAAGTCAGAAACCCTTCTGTTCCCTGTTCCGGAGTTCCCTTGTCTCTAAAGTTAACTTTATTTTTAACTAGGTACTTAGAATGAAAAATGAAATATTAAATCTAGAATTTTCTCCCGATGTTCTTGCCGCTTTAAAAATAGGAATTGATGAACTCGGTCAAGAAATTAAACTTCTGGCCGCTATTTATTATTTTCAAGAAAAGCGACTTTCTTTAGGAAAAGCGGCGGAATTAGCGAGAATTAATCGCCTAGAATTTATGGATATTTTGTCTAAAAAAGGGATTGTATTGTTTGATTATGACGAATCGGCGTTAGCGGTTGAATTAAAGGGAATAGAAAAACTGGAGCCTGATGATTGTAAGTAACGCTACTCCCCTCATCGCTTTTGCGCGAATTGGTCAACTCGGTCTTTTACAAGAAATAGTTAAAAGCATCGTTATTCCTAAGGCAGTAGCTCTTGAAATCAGCACTTACGATCAGGACAAAACTGGCTCGATCGATCTATTACGAGAACAGTGGATTTCTGTCCGAGAAATCGCCTCTCAACAGCAGGTTTCCTTACTATTACCGACTCTAGATCGAGGAGAATCAGAAGTCATCGTCCTTGCACTAGAACAAAAAGCCTCTTTAGTGCTTATCGATGAATTAGCTGCTCGTCAGGTGTGTAAATCTCTCAATATTCCAATTACAGGTTCGATCGGTATTTTAATTAGGGAGCATCTCACCTTTGCAATGAGCATAAATACTTAGTGGAAAAATAGGCTTTTCGAGGGTAATTCTTGTTTTAATTCTCCATGTACGCAGTCTTTAAAAGCCTCTATTTCGTTCCAAGACACGATTAAGAGTGGCTTTTAGGCTAAGTATAATTACTTATCGCGTAAGTGAGATGCTCCCTTTTAATTAAAGCAAAACAGTTGGGAAAGATCGCTGCAGTCAAACCTTACATAGAAACGATGCAACAACAAGGCATATACTACAGCCAGAAATTTATCGAAAATTTGGGTTAAAACCCCGTCGTTTTACGACGGCTTTTCCTGATTTTCAATGTAGCACTTAAGAACTTCCAGTGGCGCACCTCCTACAGAAGATACAAAATAACTGGGCGACCAAAGAGCGTCTTTCCCGTGCGGTTTAGGATAACCAGCTTGTCCATACCTACGACTAGAGACTCCCTTTAAAGAATTGACCATTACGGAAATAGATAGTTTTGGCGGGTATTCAATCAATGCGTGTATATGATTAGACTCCCCGTTAAATTCCAATATCTGAAAATTCATTTTTCCCGCAACTTCCCTAAAAGACTTTTCAACTAAAGTCAGACTTTTACCAGTAAAAACCTTACTTCTGTATTTTGTCACACAGACCAAGTGTATCTTTAAATCGGAAACAGAGTTTCTTTCTCTTCGCAACTGACTTGACATTATTAACAGACCTAGTTAGAATAGAGTACAGACACACACATCTTAACCCAATGAAAGCGAGGTATCAATACCGTATTTACCCAACAGACCAACAAAAGAGGCTTTTGTCTCAGTTGTTCGGGTGTGTGCGTGTTGTCTGGAACGATACCTTAGCCTACTGCCAAGAACTCTATCGACAAGGGGAGAAAAAGCCAAAATATACCGAGTTATCTAAAAGACTAACTCAAATCAAAAAAACAGAAAAAAAGCAGTGGTTAACCGAGGTTTCTTCTATCCCTTTACAGCAGTCTTTGAGAGACTTAGAGACTGCTTACTCTAACTTCTTTGCATCTTGCAAGGGAGAGAGAAAAGGAAGAAAAGTCAAACCTCCTCAATTTAAGAAGCGTAAATCTAAGCAATCAGCAAGATTTACTGACAATGGTTTTACCGTTAACCAACACTGCGTTACTTTAGCGAAAATCGGTGATCTAAGAATAGTTTGGAGTCGTCCATTACCTTCTAAACCTTCTAGCGTCACCGTGATTAAAGATGCGGCGGATCGCTATTTTCTCAGCTTTGTTGTCGAGATTCAGTCCGAAATACTTCCCAATAATGGGGAGTCAGTGGGAATTGATCTAGGGATTGCTGCCTTTGCTACCCTCTCAACAGGAGAAAAGATAGACGCACCGAAACCGTTAAAGAAACGATTAAAACGACTAAGAAAAGCACAGAAAAACCTTTCTAGAAAACAGAAAGGAAGTAAACGACGGGAAAAAGCTAGGAAACGAGTAGCTAAAATCCACGCAAAGATTAAAGACACTCGTACTGATTTCTTGCATAAACTATCCACTAGAGTTGTTCGTGAAAATCAAACGATAATTTTAGAGGATTTAAACACATCGGAATGGTTAAAAATCGCAAGTTATCCCGTGCTATATCAGACTTAGGATGGCGTTCTTTTCGAGATATGCTATCGGCAAAATCTGATAAATATGGGCGTGATTTTCGGATAATTTCCCGATGGGAGCCAACGTCTCAGCGATGTTCCTGTTGTGGGAATATCGGCGGTAAGAAAGCATTAAATATCCGTGAGTGGGAATGTCTTTTTTGTGGGACTTTCCATGATCGAGACGTGAACGCCGCAATTAATATCAAGGTCGCCGGTGGGCAATCGGAGACCTCAAAAAACGGACGCAGAGGAAGGTGTAAGACTTCTGTTAAAGAAGCAGCATCCCGTGAAGCGTTAACCCATCCAAAGATCGTTCAATTAAGTTTGTTTGATCTGTAGGGAATCGCCGTCCGTTTACGGCGGTGAGGATGTCAATGATCTTGTTTTACAAACAGTAGCAGAAGGATAGGGGAGAGTATTGTTCACTTTCGGGATCAGCCGAAACCCTTGTTTTTTGCGATCCCTTGCCCGTCACCATGAGTTAATAATAACTGCCAGATTTGCGATGATGGATGGCGGTTAAACCCTGGTGTAAAACCCTGCCTTTTTCTGCGATCGCATAAAGCAGCCAATGATCACCGCACTCCATTCGTTGTTCTACCCGACATTCCAGATAAGCGAGCGCTTCGGCCAAAATCGGCCCACCGTTCTCAGCTTTAGTGGTTTCGATATTAGCAAAACGATCTTCTCCGGGGGAAAAAGGTTTAAGAAAATGCTTCATTAAAGCCAAATGTTGACCTTCTTGGAGGATATTAAGGACAAAAGGCGTACCGCTATAAAGCAGAGACTCGATCGCTCGTTCTTTCGCCACGGCAATAGTCAATCCGGGGGGGGTGAACGTCGCTTGCGACACCCAAGAGGCTAACATGGCGCCGCGCAATTCCCCCAATTCGCAGGTGACGATACAGAGAGAACCCACCAAACGGCCCAGGGCTTGC
This sequence comes from Microcystis panniformis FACHB-1757, assembly GCF_001264245.1. NCBI lineage: Bacteria > Bacillati > Cyanobacteriota > Cyanophyceae > Chroococcales > Microcystaceae > Microcystis > Microcystis panniformis. The sequence goes on along the minus strand of NZ_CP011339.1, from coordinate 1,915,889 downwards.
GATCGCCGATCGCTTTGGGATTGGTTAACATTAGTTTTCGGTTGTCTGCTTTTGCGAGCTTTTTTGACTGCTTGAGCGAAATCGGTTCCCGCTTCCTCACAGGTCTTTAAAATTGCCTCCGTGGGTTTAAATTTAACCCGAATTGGCTCAAAACCGAAGCGATAACCGCCATCCCGGAATTTACCTTCCAAAAGATCGATCGCTTCACCACTCCAACCGTAGGAGCCAAAAACCCCCACCAGCTTGCTTTTATCGCCATTGGACAGGGTAATCCCCAAGGCGGTTTGGATGGGAGTCGGTGCGTGTCCTCCCAAAGTGGGGGAACCAAAGATAAAACCGACACTTTTTTCGATCGCCGTTTTGATCTCTTCTGGTTCAGCGGACTCGGCATTAATCGCCGTCACTGCTACTGCCGCTTTCGTGATCCCCATGGCGATCGCTTGAGCGAGGGTGGCGGTGTTGCCGTAGGCACTAGCATAAATCAGGGCGATTGTCAACTCTTGGGACTTTTGTACTGCTAACCATTGTTGATAGGAAAGGGTCAATTCGTGCATCCCGTAACGCACCAGAGGACCGTGACCAACGGCATAAAATAAGGGCGATTTAGCGGCTAATTTCTCCAAAGCGTTGCTAATTTGGCTGGCATAGGGAGCCATGAGACAATCAAAATAATAACGCCGATCTTCGTTATAAACGCTCCAACCCTCATCAAAAATTTGGTCGCCACAAACGTGCGCTCCGAATAATTTATCGGTGTAGAGAATATCGGTTTTGCTATCGTAAGTACAGAGTTGATCGGGAAATCTGGGGTTAGGAGTGGGGATAAATTCTAATTGATGGTTTGCTCCTAAATTTAATATTTCTTCCCCCTTGACAACCAACAGATTTAATGCTTCGGTTTCGAGAATTTTTTTCAGGGAAATTGCCCCCGGATTAGAACAAACAAAAGTGACTTGAGGCGCGATTTCTAAAAGTGCCTTGAGGGTGACGGCACGATTGGGGTTAACGTGACCGAGGATAATATAATCAATAGTTTTCGGATCGATTCTTTTAGTTAAAGCCTCTAAAAATATGGCCGAAAATGATTCCCCCGGTGGATCAAAAAGAGCGACCTTTTCACCTTTAATCAGATAACTATTGGCGGTGGTTCCCTTTTGTAATCCATATTCGATCTCGAATTTTAACCGGTCCCAAGTGCGGGAACGAAAGACAAAAGTATCGACGGCAATCGGTGCTACTTGTACATCTCTCGGTTTGACAATTGCATTATTCATAATCTTAGTTACCAGTTATCAGTTAAGTAGTCAATTAGTTAAGCGGCAACTTGAGGCTGTCATCATTTTTTATTAGGCAAGTTTGGCATTAAAGTCAACACTTGATTTTTGACTAAATACAGCCTTTTATCGCTGGGGACGAGTGGGGAAATTTACAGGTTAAGTAGGGAGGTACAATTATTTGTAGGATGGGTTAGCGGTAGCGTAACATGATCGGGGGTTGGGTTTCATGCTTCAACCCAACCTACGTTCTAGGGACGAGTGGGGAAATTTACAGGTTATCTTGCCAGCCGGAAGGACATCAATATCTAAGGTACACTATCTCCGGGAAGAAACCTAGCTTCTAGCAATTTGTTCGCGGGTAAGAATACTCCTCTGGGGGGATTTGCCAGTCTATTGAGAAATTCTAAAGGGAAGGTGATCCCCAGAAGGGAAGTGCTAGTCTGAGGGAAACCCTGCTCTTTCCCTATCAGGCAAAGTTTTTATGAGCTATCAGCACTCGTCTTTTGACTGCACTAGCGCCAATTTTGAGAAAGCCGCTTTGAGTCATTTTCGCACTCTTGTGGCTTTTTTACCGGATAATTGCCGTGTTTACCGACAAACTTGGGAATTTTCTACGGTTCTCTGTCTCGATTTTCTAGCCTGTTTGCCGGGACTAGCAATCACTCATCAAAATTTCGCCCATCTAGTTAATGTGACACAAGAACTGGGTTTAGGTCAAGCAATTATTTTGAAAGTAGGCAATAAAATCGTTGAGTGGCATCGTTTAAGCTAAAATCTCAATTTTCGACCATCCCAACATTCTAGAAAAAAATCGGCTCTCTGTGTTCTTTGTGTCTCTGTGGTTTATCTTTAACGCTTATAACTACCTCTTACCTCTGGGTGCATCTCATTTTTGCACTCTCAAGAATTAATTATGCAAGAACTCTATAGTAGGGTTGATTCATGAATCAACCCTACCCAAACCCTAGAGCGCATTGGTTTTTCGGTGGGATGCTTACAGGCAGCTGCTGATATGTCTGTAATAATTTAAGGGTCACTGATAATTGCTGATTGTCGGTATTTCTGCAAATGTGAGAGGCACCCCTTGCCTCTTGTCTATCCTAACCAAGAAGTTAATTTTGTCCTATCTAGAACTGTTTAAGTTGAGAAAAAGCCCCGATAATTTGACCAAGGCTAATACCACCATCATTAGTGGGAACAGTTTGCTGCCAGTAGGGTTGAAATCCTGAAGCTTGTAGGCGATTAATTGTTCTTTCCGTCAGATAACGATTTTGAAAACAGCCTCCCGTCAGGAGAATTTTTTCTCTACCTATTTTCTGAGCAATTTCTACAATAATCTCACTTAAACTATTATGAAATTTAGCGGCAATTATGCCGATTTGTACTTGTTTTTCTAAATCCTCAACAACTCCTAAAATTAGCTGATTCCAATCAATAACTATGGGTGAGTCAGCTGATAAAGAAAAATTATAATATTCCTCCGTTTTAATGCCATCAAGGGCAAATTCTAACTGCATTGCTGCCTGTCCCTCAAAACTTAATTGATAACATAAACCTAGAATCGCGGCCACACCATCAAACAAACGCCCGACACTAGAAGTTAAAGGACAATTAATTTTTTTTGTTAACATTTGCCTAAAAATCGACCATTCCTGTTCACTAAAAGCTGATTTTATCCTATCAGTATTTTCCATAACTTCTAGTAATCCTAAAGCCACTCGTCTGGGTTCTTTAATCGCTTTTTCTCCTCCGGGTAATGGCCAGGGTTTAAAATGGGCGACTCGCTCCCAAGAATCGGCAGCAATATGGATAAACTCTCCCCCCCAAATTGTGCCATCTAAACCGTATCCTGTTCCATCCCAAGCAACCCCTAAAACCGGAGGTTGTAGCTGATGTTCTGCCATGCAGGATAAAACGTGAGCGTAATGGTGTTGAATGGGAATAACGGGTAAATTTAAACTATAAGCGTACTTGGTTGCTAGATATTCAGGATGAGCATCACAGGCAATAACTTCGGGTGCAAACTCGTATAATTTTTTTAAACTATCGAGGATATTTTCAAAATGATTGACGGCATTAACCGTATCTAAATCGCCTATATGTTGACTAATAAAAACTTGATTTTTTTGGTAGATAGCCACGGTATTTTTAAAATAACTTCCCACGGCCATAATCGGGGGAAAATCTCCCTCATTAACTTTAACTGGAAAGGGAGCATATCCCCGCGCACGGCGCAAAATCATCGCTTTTCCCGCCATTTCCCTGATAATAGAGTCATCCACTGGTCGAAGGATGGGACGATTATGAACTAGAAATAAATCGGCGATAGTTACCAATTTTTCTAAAGCTTCTTTTTCGTCGATACAGATAGGTTCATCGGCTAGATTACCACTGGTTGCCACAATCGGAAAGCCTAATTCTGCTAATAAAAGATGATGTAGGGGAGTATAGGGTAACATGACTCCTAGATAGGGATTACCCGGAGAAACGGCAGCAGAAAGATAATTTTTTCGCTGTTTAATCAGGACAATTGCCGCTGCAGGAGACTGCAATAATTGCGATTCTAAAGAAGATACATAACCGTGGTTTTTCACTAAGTCAAGATTAGGATACATCACGGCAAAAGGTTTATCCGGTCGCTGTTTACGTTGTCGCAATTTTTGCACTGCTTCCGTATTTCTTGCATCGACGACTAGGTGAAATCCTCCTAATCCTTTGATCGCCATAATTTTTCCCTGTTCAATTGCTCTAGCAGTAGCGATTAAAGCTTGATCTTTTTCCGCTAATACAGTTCCTTGACTATCTAAAAGACTAATTTGGGGTCCGCAACGAGGACAGGCATTCGGTTGGGCATGAAAACGGCGATCCAGAGGGTTTTCGTATTCCCTTTGACATTCGGGACACTGATTAAAACCCCTCATAGTTGTGGCACTGCGATCATAGGGCAAACTCTCGATAATACTGTAGCGAGGACCGCAGTTAGTGCAGTTAGTAAAAGGATAGCGATAACGACGATTATTCGGGTCAAAAATATCGGCTAAACAATCGGGACAAGTGGCTAAATCCGGCAGAACAATTGTATTTTTTTCACCACCGCTACTCTGGCGTATGCTAAAGTTTTGATATCCGACGGGATTTAACCATTGAGTCTCAATATTTTCAATTAGGGATTGAGGTGGTTTTTCTAAAGATAATCGAGTCAAAAAAGTTTCTAGTTTGTCTCGATTGCCCTCGACTTCAATAAAAACTCCCGCTGCTGTATTACTCACCCAACCAGTTAGGTTTAATTCCGTTGCTAATCGATACACAAAAGGACGAAAACCGACCCCTTGTACTGCTCCGCGCACAATTAAAGCTAATCGCTGCTCGGATTGATAATTTAACGGGGAAATCATCAAATTCATCCCTGATTACTTTTCCCGTTATACTAAACTTTCACTAATCACCCGACAGCATTCTTCCACACTTGCCCTTTTTTCCATAGCTATCACTAAAGCTTGATAGGCAGTCTGTTGTTTTTCTAAAAGAGTTTTTGCCTGTAATAAACTCCAGCGCTCTTTTTGGGCATAATTATTCTCAGGGACCCCCGCTAATTTTAAGGCCGATTGCAGATAAAATCGATCGCTTTCTCCCCCTGCTGCTTTACCATAAACTAAGGTTTCGGCAGCAATTCCCGCCATCCACACCGTAGAAATTCTCTCTAAAAAAGCCGGAAAATCGGTAAAGTTCTTGACTTTTTGCTCTAAATCTGCTAGTTCAAATTGAACACCGCCGACTCCCTCCTGGCCTTGACGAAAGGCTTCCCAAGCGGTCAAACTATAACTGGCGATCGGAATGCCCAAAATATAAGCGGTGAGAAAATGTCCGGCTTCGTGGTGAATAACTCTTTGACGGTGTTTACTAGGAGAAAGAGCATCCAGTAGTAAAGTCACACCCCGGTTATTAAAGGTGAGAGTATCGACGGTAACTAATCCCAAGAGGCTAAAAGTAGCTAAAGCGGGGACAAAAGGCGAAATAGACAGCAAAGGAGTGACAAATACGGAAAGAGTGATCGAAAAAACGGTAATTGCGATCAGATTTAAAGCTGTCTGTTCCATAAAAATTAATAAAAAGATACAAATGCTTAATACTATGTTACATTGCCTAGTTTTATTTTCCCCGAATCAACCAACCAATTACCCCACCCACAAAAGCAGTCACATCCATACCTCCCAAATTTTTTCAGCTAAATCGGGAATTTTTCCCACGGATGCCTCGATGAGTTTCACTCTTTCATTTAAACCGGTGATTTTTGCGTCTAAAGTCCTGATTTCTCCCTTAATTTCCGTCTGTCCTATCTCTAAGACCTGAATTTCTCTTTTGATCTCTCCGACGCTATTCTCGATCGCTTTTTGTCCATTCTCCAGAGAGGTTAAACGAGTTTCGATCGCTTTTTGTCCATTCTCCAGAGAGGTTAAACGAGTTTCGATCGCTTTTTGTCCATTCTCCAAAGAGGTTAAACGAGTTTCGATCGCTTTTTGTCCATTCTCCAAAGAGGTTAAACGAGTTTCGATCGCTTTTTGTCCATTGATAATCAGATTTTCTAACCTTTTTAGGTCATTTTCCGTAAAAGCCGTCATCAGCTAAACTCCTAATAGATTAATTTTTTCTCGTCTTGAGATTGAGTCGATCGTTGACTAATTTAATTATGGAGTCAAAATCAAACTGTTACCCATTGATAGTTCTAGGTTCGATGCCGCAATAGGGATTTAGGGTGATAGGCAAATTTCCCCCACTTCCCCACTTCCCCACTTCCCCTTTACCATAAATAAACATTATTGTTTTCCTGTATGGATAACTTTTATTGATGAACATCGATCGCACTATGGAAGGGGCAATAGGGATTTAGGGTGATAGGCAAATTTCCGCTAAATCCCCCACCTCCCCACTTCCCCACTTCCCCATCTCCCCACTTCCCCACTTCCCCATCTCCCCACTTCCCCACTTCCCCACTTCCCCTTTACCATAAATAAACATTATTGTTTTCCTGTATGAATAACTTTTATTGATGAACATCGATCGCACTATCCAAGAGGCAATAGGGATTTAGGGTGATAGGCAAATTTCCCCCACTTCCCCACTTCCCCATCTCCCCTTTCCCATAAATAAACATTATTGTTTTCCTGTATGGATAACTTTTATTGATGAACATCGCTCGCACTATCCAAGAGGCAATAGGGATTTAGGGTGATAGGCAAATTTCCGCTAAATCCCCCACTTCCCCACTTCCCCACTTCCCCATCTCCCCACTTACCCACTTCCCCACTTACCCACTTCCCCACTTACCCACTTCCCCACTTCCCCACTTCCCCACTTCCCCACTTCCCCACTCCCCCACTTCCCCAGACTCCCTACTCCCGTCTCCTGTCTCCTGTCTTCTAAATTCTGCTGTATTGTTTCCCCTCATGAATATCGATCGCACTATCCAACTAGCTCATCAATTAGCGGACGCTTCTGGAGAGATTATCCGGCGCTATTTTCGGCAGCCTGATCTAGAAACCGAGACAAAACTCGATCAAGTTTCCTCAATAGTAACAATCGCCGATCAAGAAGCTGAGGAGGCAATGGTGGCAATTATTCGGCGAGAATTGCCTGAAGATGGGGTTATTAGGGAAGAAGGAGCCAATATTCCCTCCCAAAGTGGTCGTTATTGGGTATTGGATCCGATCGATGGCACATCCTCTTTTGTCAAGGGATTACCGATTTTTGGGACTTTAATCGGCCTAGTGGCAGAAAATCAACCGATTTTAGGAATTGTCGATCAACCGATTTTAGGCGATCGCTGGTTAGGAGTGAAGGGAAAAGCGAGTCTTTATAATAACCAGATGATTGTTAATCCCTACCGTCAAGATCGGGAACTTGTCTTAAAAAATGCCTGTTTAGTCTCCACCACTCCCTTAATGTTTATCACAGAACGACAACAAGCGATCGCTCGTCAGCTGCAAAGCGTCTGTAAACGTACCGCTTTTGGGGGTGATTGCTATAACTATATGATGTTAGCCACTGGCTGCACTGCCATGCCGATGGTAATCCTAGAATCAGACCTAAAATACTACGATTTTTGTGCTTTAATCCCGATTATTGAAGGTGCGGGCGGAATAATTAGCGATTGGTCAGGTAATCCCCTAAAAGCTGATTCTAGCGAAGTTTTAGCCGTCTCTAATTCCGGTTTATGGCGGCAGGTTTTAGAACAAATCAGCAGAGTGGGTTAGTGCGAATAGCAAGATAATTAGTCAACAGCTAACCCACCCCCGCGGCAATTAAACGGTGGCTAATTGAGGTTGGGGACGTTTGCTGTTACGGATACCTTCGATCGCCGCCGCGTAATCGGGGGCATTAAATACCGCCGAACCTGCTACAATCGCATTAGCGCCCGCTTCGAGAACTTGCCAAGTATTAGCCGGTTTTAAGCCGCCATCCACTTCAATCCAGGGATCCAAGCCTTTTTCATCGCAGATTTGACGTAATTGACGGATTTTGGGGACAACTTCCGGGATAAAACTCTGGCCACCAAAACCGGGGTTAACGCTCATAATTAGGACTAAATCGCACAAATGCAGCACATATTCGATTAAATCTAAGGGAGTGGAGGGATTTAATACCACACCCGCTTGTTTACCGAGTTCGCGGATTTGGCAAAGAGTACGATGGAGGTGGGGAGAAGCATTATGTTCAGCGTGAACAGAAATAATGTCAGCACCCGCTTTCGCAAAGTCAGCCACATATTTTTCCGGTTCCACGATCATTAAATGCACATCTAAAGGTTTTTTCGTATAGGGACGAATAGCGGAGACAATCAGGGGTCCAATGGTGATATTCGGGACAAAACGACCATCCATCACATCAACGTGAATCCAATCGGCTCCTGCCTTATCCACAGCCTCGATATCGGCTCCTAATTTACTAAAATCCGCCGATAGGATCGAGGGAGAGACTACGATCGACTTCGAGCTTCCGTTTTGGGTCATGGCTAACTATAGAATTTCGTGTTTATATTTTCGTAACAATCTTATCAGCAATCAGTGATCAGTGATCACTAATCGGATTTGAGTTTTCAGTCGGGGTAATCCCAGAGCATTTTGTATAAATTGTAACAGACAAAAATTTTTAATTGTTGTAAAGTAATAACCGCTACTGACAATCAATCATTTCTACTCTAAAATAAAAGATATTGCAATCCCTGTTAGGGAATTTCTCAGAAACTTGAGGTATATAAGTGTGACCTAATCACAGTTTCGCATTTAACCTTCATAAGATGGAATATGAATATCATTGACGCTTTAAATCTCAAAAACCCCCAAGATTACCCCTCTAGAGAAGCTTATCAGCAAGACGTTGTCAAAGCGGTACAGGTCTTAATGCGTTTAGGTATTATGGATAGTCCCTCGGCCGATTTAACCGCTTCCCTAGACTCTATCCTTGAGAAATTACAAGAGGATGAACTGGCTATCTACGGTAGAAAACGCAGTAAACAAGAAATTATCGCCGATTTAAAGCAAGTTAATAGTGAAATTGCCGAACTCGATCGAGAAATAGCTGACTTAGAATGGCAAATTGCGCTCAAAAAAGCTGAAATATCTGTTAATGAGGCATCTTAGGTTTTTATCTTGATTCTGGTTCGGTTTCTGCAAACTGAGCGCAATAATCATCCGCACTAATAAACTTCATCGTGAGTCCCAATTGACTCTAAAAGAATTGCCTGTTTCTGCTCATATTCAACGAATTTAAAGACAATTCTTAAATTATAGCCCAAACTACAAGCGTAAGAGTCTTTAAGCTCCCCTTTTAATTTGTGTGTTCTTAATCGAGGTTGAAATGGATCTACGGATAATAAAGCTAAAGTTTCTTGGATATTTTGAACTAAAAAAGCCTGTTTTTTCACAATTTTTCGAGCATTTCTAATAAATATATTCGAGCGTAATAAAACAAAATTCACGCAAGGATTTCCTCCATGATTTGTTCAGGTGTCAGGGGTTGACATTGACCTTGTGCAAATTCTTGTTGAGCTTCTTGAACATCTCTAACCAACTCTGTTCTTTTTTGATCTCGAAGACGATTCTGTAAGATATGAATGAGATTTTCTTGATCTTCAAGGGGAAGTTGCTCGGCTGCTTCTAGAATCTCTGCAAAGGTTGTTTGTATTGCCATTTTCTTAAGGGGCGATCAATTAAACTATCTAGGGTTTACAATCAAGGCTAAAAATAGCGAGAGTTACCGCATAACCATTTATTATATCGACATTTTTTGTCTAGTCAACTATTTATAACTAACTAAGTAGGGAGGCACAATTATTTGTAGGATGGGTTAGCGGTAGCGTAACCCATGCGGGCGTTGGGTTTCATACTTCAACCCAACCTACGTTCTAATCAATTAAGTCTCTTACCAGATAAGGATTTAGTCGATTTATGCCACCCTATAGAACCATACCAAGTAACGAAGAACCCATTTTTGGCGTTGTCAAATTGAAAGATGCTCCGAATCAGCACCGGAACTGAAATTACTTTGATAGGAAAGATTACATGGCATCTTGACAATTAGTGTTTAATGAACGAATAGTGCCGATAGTTGGGCTTAAGTGGGGAACAAGAGTCGCTCGATTTAGCAGTGGAATTAGCCCTACAATCGGCGTAGGGCTAATTCATGAATTAGCCCTACAATCGGCTTTGTCAAATGGAAAGATGCTCCGAATCAGCACCGGAGCATTGCATCTTTCCTCTTCTGATCTGACAACGCCATCATCTAAGGACTAATATGAATTTGACTGAGAATATAACGCAAGCGATCATAATCATCCTTAAGTAAAACACTTAACTGTCTGCCCACATTCACTAACCATTGTCGATCAGCTTGACGCAATTGATACATCTGACGGATAGAAGCAGCTGCCAAAGCTTCCACGGGAGTATTTTTTACCTGTAATAAAATTCGTAAAAAGTCTAATTGTTCACTAAAATAAACTACTTCCAACGACTCACATTGATAAACTGCCTGATGAATTTGTGGGGGACGGGGAGGAATATATTGATAGATATAACCTCGCCCAGCACCATTGCCATTAAATTGTCCGGGTAAGGTTTCAAAACCGACAATAGTTGCCCGAAATTCCGTTTTTAACATAGCGAAAATCTGCGGCTGTTGTTCCCGCAATTCAGCCAAAGACAACCCCAAAGCTCTAGCGCGATGTACCGAATCGATGGGTGCAGTGGTGGCAAAGGTGACAATCCCAAAAATTTTATTACCCGTTTCTTCATCGTAGGCTTTTACCCAACTACCAAAAGCGGGCATAAAAGGAAAGTTTAACTCCTCTGGTTCCAAACATTGCGCTAAAAACTCGGTCGTCGTTGTCTCGATAACTTCGGCGATATGATCGGGATGGCGGTTATCCGTAGCCAATTGCGGTAAGGGTGGACGCATGGTTATTTTTTGCCTTTAGCGGGGGCAATAATTACTTCTTCCAATTCCGAGAGATTAAAGGTGACTAACTTATCCCAGTTGCCCCCCTCAAAAAGAACGGCCACTTTCCCATCGCTTAAACGCTGGGCTAAACCTTCAAATTTATAATAGGTATCATCGGGATTGGTGACTCGAACGGTACTACCTGGCAAAATCATAGGATTGACGACGAAATTATAATTACTGTCTCTTAGCTTATCAAAAATTAGTGATCAGGGAGTCGTGACTTACCCCTACCTTCTGTTATCCGTCTTAGGCAATACGTCCCTGTTCTCTACCCGATCAGGCGATCGCAATTCGTTGATCAGGCGACAATTGTTGTACTGCTTAAATAAGCTGTTCTAAAGTTAAGGGAATGGTTCTCATCGATTTTGCTTTAATAATTTATAATTTGCTCTATTTAACTCTCAACCCCAGCTACAGGCAATCGCAATAACTCCTAGGATGCGCTTTTCGATAGCGTAACGCACCAATTTAATAATGAAGTTGGTGCGTGGGGCGCGGATTGTTAATTTAGGTTTTTTATCAAAGATAATCGCCGCCTAACACACCCTATATTCTAACTCTGATACTTTGGTAGTATGACAACGACAAAATTTAAAAGTGTACCGTTTAGGGGTAGATTGAACTATAATTGAGTTTATGAACTTACAATTTGAGTGGGATAACCTTAAGGCAAAACTTAATCTCAAAAAGCATGGCATCAATTTTGAAGAAGCCAAGGCTGTTTTTCGAGATCCTCTAGCCTACATTTTTGATGATGAGTGGCATTCGGTCGGTGAAAAACGAGAAATTATTATCGGACACGATGACAAGAATCGCCTTTTAGTAGTTTGTTTTACTGAAAGAAATCAAATGATTCGTATTATCAGCGCACGTTTAACAACCAAAAAGGAACGCCAAGACTATGAAAAATACACAGGACTCTAAAACTAACCAAAATTTACAAGATGACCTACTTCCTGAATATAATTTTAATTATACTAAGGCTCATCCTAATCGTTTTACTTCTCAGGTAAATGAGACAAAAATAACTGTCACTTTAGAATCAGATGTCGCTAAAGTTTTCAAAAATTCTGAAGATGTAAACAAAGCACTTAGAGCTATCCTATCCGCTATTCCTGAAAAATAAGTTAAGAGTAATCTTGTAGGGTGCGAAGCGCGAAAGCGTAACGCACCAATTTAATGATGAAGTTGATGTGTGGGGTGCGGATTGTTAATTTGAGTTTTTTATCGGGGATTATCGCCGCAAACACGCACCCTACAAGATCGGCGTACTGCTAGGCAGTGCCTTCGGCATCGCACTCAATAAGTCATTGGGGGGACAAATTTAATATTTTTCCTTGGGTTGACTCTAAAATTGAATCTCGGATAAAAGAACTAGCATTAGTAATCTCTAGGCCAATTAATTCTCCTAAATCATTAAGTTCAGCCGTAATATTTGGATTAATTTCTACACTGTTAGCTTCTGGTTCATCAGAAATAGTTAAATGAAGAATGTCTTCTTGTTCAAAGTATCTCATTTTAGGTTTGCTCATGGATAGTATATCTCCCAGTTGTTAGGCGAAATCGAATTTGTTGGCGTGTTGTCGCATGAATGGTGACAGGAGTTATAAAATTATCATCGTATTCATAAGGAATAATTACTAAACTATTATCATGCTTGCCTAAGGCAATAAGACGACCCGTTTCAGTATCGTAGTACCTTTCTCCAGAGTATTTGAGAATCTCTTCTATTTTGGCAAGTTCAAATCCTCTCAGTTTGGCTCGATATTGTAAGTAATCCGACCAGATAATATTCGGCATTATGAGCAGACTTTGCTAATTATCTGTTATCTATTTTAATCTAAATTCTCCTTCCCAAACCCCCAACACCGTAACCAACCGAAACCATAACCTTAAGGGTGGTGCGTTCCCGAATATCAAATCATGTCGCAGTCGCAAAGGTTTCAGGGAACGCACCCTACCAGATCGGCGATCGCAATTGATTGAGGTAATCAGATAAAAGTTTAAGCAGCATGATTTAATATTTGTTCTAATTCTTGACGCAAAGCAAGGTAATGACGATAATCGTTTGCCCATTCTATAAAGATTATATCATCTGACAATATTCCCTGATTGTATTCGTTATAAAAATCTTCGGAATCCATTTTATGTTGGTTTTCATAGACGCTAAGCCGCTTGGCAACGGCAATCAAAGCATCTAAAGAAGATGTATATTGAATGGTCTGTTTACGCATTTTTCTTTGACTCCAAAATAATGATATTTTGATTATAAACGATCGCGCTCAAACAAAAACATCAATCGTAGTGGACTGTTTCAGCTAAAATAGGGCAATAGATTTCGGCTTAAAGTCTTAGATTATAGAATTTATAGCATTTTTCTAATACACCAAATTAGCTGAAACAGTCCAGTAGGGTGGATTAGCCAAAGCGTAACGCACCAATTTGATGATAAGGTTGGTGCGTGGGGCGCGGATTATTAATTTTAGTTTTTCATCAGAAATTATCGCCGCAAACACGCACCCTACCAGATCTATACTCAACGGATTTAGTGTAATAGGTTCCAATCCCAGTTATCTGTGTTACCATTCGGGGTAAATTCAAGCGATCTCCAGACACCTATGAGCAAGGTTCTCGTGTTGAATGCCTCCTACGAACCGCTAAATATTACCAGTTGGCGGCGCGCGATCGTTTTATTGTTGAAAGGAAAAGCTGAATCCCTAGAACATAACGGAAAAGTGGTTTGTCGTGACTTACCCTTGCCTTCTGTTATCCGTCTTAGGCAATACGTCCGTGTTCCCTACAAGGAAATTCCTTTAACCCGTCGTAATATTCTCGAACGAGATCATCACACCTGTCAATACTGTCTCTACCGAGGTGAACAATTAACCATCGATCATGTGATTCCCCGTTCTCGCGGGGGGGTGATACCTGGGAGAATTTAGTGGCGGCTTGTGTGCGTTGTAATGTGCATAAGGGCAATCGTACACCAAAAGAGGCCAATATGTCCCTACGCGCCCAGCCACGTCGTCCCTACAGCAGTCTCCACTTTGAGCTATTAAAGCACACCAGGGGGAATCACAATCACGAATGGCGTAAATATGTCATCGGTATTTAGGGTGAAAAAGGCATGGTGAAACCAAGACCAAAATTGATTCCCATGCCATTATTATTAGTCTGGGTGCGAGGATTGGCAACTCCCGTGCCTAGATAAACCGCACAACCAGGACAGGGGGTATTGACTCGGTAGCGCACCGCCATGGGATCATTGGGATCGGTGATAGTTACTCCCTGATGGTTTAAATCTTTAATTAGATTGGTGACGGGTTTGAAAAAATCGGCGCTGGGGGGTTGACTTGGTTGCAGTTCTAGGGTTTGTTCTTGGGAAGCAAGAACGATTTCCGAAGCGATAATTAGCAGTAGAGAGGTGGTTAAGCCAAATAAACCCAGATTATTTTTGATCTTCATTTTTTTATCATCGAGAGATTGTTAATTTTTTCTCTGAAAATTCTAGCGTTTCCTCGCGGGAAAGGAAACTAATCAGTAAAAAAATTTACCGATGTCTGCCATACTTATAATAAGCGGCACAAGCACCTTCACTAGAAACCATACAAGTACCGATGGGATGTTCGGGAGTACAAGCAGTACCAAATACTTTACATTCCCAGGGTTTTAAAACACCTTTAAGAATTTCGCCACACTGACAAGCTTTGTGATCTTTAACGCGCTGATTGGGTAAAGTAAATTTCTTCTCCGCGTCAAAATTACTGTACTCATCTCGCAGTTTTAACCCTCCTTGAGCAATTTCTCCTAAACCTCGCCATTCAAACTGATCCCGCAGTTCAAAAACTTGCTTGATTGCCGATAAAGCGACTCTATTTCCTTGATTTTGTACCACTCGATCATACTGATTTTCGATCTCACATCTCTGCTCATCTAATTGTTTTAATACCATCCAAATTGATTGGAGAATATCCAAGGGTTCAAACCCAGAAACTACCACAGGTTTATGATATTCTTGGGCAATAACTTGATAGGGTTCTGTGCCAATTACCATGCTGACATGACCGGGACCAACAAAACCGTCTAACTGTAAATCTGGGTTATCTAACAAAGCTTTCAGAGCGGGAATAATCACCACATGATTAGAAAATAAACTAAAATTAGTGATGCCATCTCTTTGCGCTTCTAAAATAGTTAAAGCGGTACTAGGAACGGTTGTTTCAAAACCTAATGCTAAAAATATTACTTCTTTATCGAGATTTTCTCTGGCAATTTTTAAGGCATCGCGAGGAGAATAAACCATGCGAATATCATCACCTTTTGCTCGCGCTTGCAGCAGACTAAAATGGGAACCAGGGACACGCATAGTATCGCCAAAAGTTGTCAGAATTACGTTCGGTTGTTGTGCGAGAAAAATGGCATCATCTAAACGACCTCGCGGCATCACACAAACGGGACATCCAGGACCATGAATTAATTCGATAGTTTCCGGAAGTATTGCCTCGATACCGTATCTAAAAATTGAGTGGGTATGACCTCCACAAACCTCCATAATTTTAGTAACTTTTTCCCGCTTTTCAGAGATTCTTATCGATAATTGTTCAATTTGTTGAATTAATCCCGACGCTTTAACTGGATCACGAAATTCATCAACGTATTTCATAGTTTATCTCCTTTAATTATCATTTTTAGCTGTCGGTCGTCAGTAATAATTGCCGTAATTTACATTTCTTAGAGATAGACAACAGCATTAATTTATGGGTGACTACTTTAAGAACATTAATTATGATTAAATTCTGCCTCTAATTCTGCTAATTGTGTTAATAAACTTAAGGTTTCTTGCGCCTCATCTTCATCGATTCGATTCATGGCAAAACCCACATGAACTAATACCCAATCCCCTACACAAGTATTAGCAGGATGGTCTTCATCAACAATACAAGTAATATTTACTTCTCTTTTTACACCCCCCACATCGACGAGAGCGAGATGATGGTTTTCATCAATAATTGCTGTAATTTGTCCCGGTATGCCTAAACACATAGTTTTTACCTTAAAAAATCTAGTTTTTGCTAATTATGCGCTGATTTTTGGGCTAGAGGTTGCAGTAATATCAACCGAGAATCAGGTCATACTTCATCCCTGTGAGAAACGCTATACAGTCAAAGGTTATCCTTTTTACTTGGTCTTAGCTGCCATTCTGGACTATTGCCCTCAAGAACAGCTTTTTTTCCCGTATCTTTTTTAAGATTTCCCCCGTCCCGCACCGTGGACGCTATCCCAGCAGGGGTAAAACTTTTGTATTAGGGACTACATCAATGATAAGAAATTATTCAATCAATCGATCGGGTGACATTCTAGGCTATGATTTCCCTGACTATAGTTATTTCTCTACATTAAGGAAAATCTACGATGACAACCTTTCCCATCGATTTGAGCGCCTATAAACCCATCAGTCTCGACCCCAGTAACCCCACCCTCACCGACGACCAAAGAAGCGCCCTAAAAGCCAATATCCAACTCTGTCGCGATGCTATCATCTTTTTTACTGCCACGGGTGCAGCCCGGGGTGTGGGTGGACACACCGGCGGCCCCTACGATACCGTCCCGGAAGTGGTGATTCTCGATGCTCTTTTCCGCAGTCAACCTAGTCAATTTGTACCAATTTTCTTCGATGAAGCGGGACACCGCGTCGGTACTCAATATCTCATGTCTGCGTTAGAAGGTTCTTTACCCCCAGAACAATTAATGCACTACCGCGAGGCCAATTCTAAACTCCCCGGACACCCGGAATTAGGATTAACCCCCGGTGTCAAATTTAGTTCTGGCCGTTTAGGACATATGTGGCCCTACGTTAACGGTGTCGCTTTAGCTAACCCCGGAAAAACCGTTTTTTGTTTAGGTTCCGATGGTTCTCAACAGGAAGGCAATGACGCGGAAGCTGCCCGTTTAGCCGTAGCTCAACACATCAATGTTAAGCTAATTATTGATGATAATGATGTGACGATTGCCGGTAATCCCTCCAAATATTTACCCGGTTATGATGTGGCCAAAACTCTCGTTGGCCATGGTCTAAAAGTGTTAGTGGGAGATGGGGAAGATATCGATAGTTTGTATCGCAATATCTGTGAAGCAATTAATACTCCGGGCCCGATTGCGATTATTAATAAACGTCCCATGTGTCCCGGAATTGAAGGTTTAGAAGGTTCTAACCACGGTCATGATGTGATTTCTGTCCCCTTGGCTTTAAAATATTTAGAGGCAAAAGGACACAGCACCGCCGTGGAATATCTCAACAGTATTAAGAAGCCTTCTAATGACTATAAATTCCTCGGTTCTGGGGATAAATGGGGTTCTAACCGCAACGTTTTCGGCGAAGCTGTAGTCAGTCTTTTAGGCAAAATGAGCGAGGAAGAACGCAAGGCTAAGGTATTAGTAGTAGATAGCGATTTAGAGGGTTCCTGCGGTCTAAAAATTATCCACGATAAACATCCCGAAGTGTTTATTCCTTCCGGTATTATGGAACGGGGCAATCTTTCGGCGGCCGCTGGTTTTGGTATGGAGAAAGGTAAACAGGGAATTTTCGCTACTTTTGCCGCTTTTCTAGAAATGTGTATTTCTGAAATCACCATGGCCCGCTTGAATTATTCTAATCTTTTATGTCATTTTTCCCATTCCGGTATCGATGACATGGCGGATAATACCTGTCACTTTGGTTTGAATAATTTCTTTGCCGATAATGGACTCGATGACGGTTACGAAACCCGTCTTTATTTCCCGGCCGATGCGGCACAAATGACCGCTTGTGTCGAGGCAACTTTCCATCAACCCGGTTTACGTTTTATCTTCTCGACTCGTTCTAAAACTCCCAATATTCTTGATACTAAAGGCAATAATTTCTTTGGCGATGGTTACACCTTTGTCCCCGGAAAAGATGAAGTAATTCGGGAAGGCACTGCCGGTTATATCATCAGCTTTGGCGATGGTTTATACCGCGCTTTAGATGCAGTGGAACGTCTAAAACAAGAAGGGATCGACGTGGGTTTAATTAATAAACCGACTCTCAATGGGGTGGATGAAGAAATTATCGCTAAAGTTGGTAGTTCTCCCTTTGTTTTAGTGGTAGAAGCATTTAACCGTCGCACGGGTTTAGGTAGCCGTTATGGTTCTTGGTTACTCGAACGCGGTTTAACTCCTAAATACGCCTATATCGGTACTCACCACGAAGGTTGTGGCGGTTTATGGGAACAGTTCCCCCACCAAGGTATTGACCCAGTTGGTATCATCAGTAAAGTTAAATCTTTAATCGCTTAGATAGTATTTTAGGGGGGAATTAATCAGTTATCAGTTATCAGTAATCAGTTATCAGTGAACATCTTTAATAATTAAGTAGGTAGGTGTTAAAAATTATTAGACACCCCCCTTATCAAGGGGGGCAGGGGGGATCCCCCCGCCTATCAGCACCCCCCTTATCAAGGGGGGCAGGGGGGATCGAACCTAAAATTCATTTTTAATTTAATTATAACCAGCTACTTAAGATTTTAGCTTGGTTGAGAATCCGAGCATTTGTACTAAAATTTCCCAGACGCAGTTTAAATCCCTGACAGCTTATCAACTTTAGCGGCTTAAATCGCACAGTTGAGGGGAAATCCCCCTGAACTAGGTACGGTAAGCCCCTAGAAGCCAACAAACCGGTCAATCTAGAATAATCTCTAGGGTATAAAAGTAATCTCTTATAGAAAATGCAGCCAACCAATCCACAACAATTTACAGAAAAAGCTTGGGAGGCAATCGTCAAAACGCCGGACATTGCCAAACAGAACAGCCAGCAACAAATCGAAAGCGAACATCTAATGAAAGCCCTTCTTGAACAGGAGGGATTAGCGGGCAGTGTCTTTAGTAAAGCTAATATTAGTCTAGCCCGTTTGCGGGATCGAACCGATGACTTTATCCGTCGTCAACCGAAAATCTCTAACCCCGGCGACTCGATTTATTTAGGTCGTAGTTTAGATAGTTTACTCGATCGAGCGGAAAATTATCGTCGAGAATTTGGAGATGACTTTATCTCGATCGAGCATTTGATTTTAGGTTACGCTAAAGATGATCGCTTCGGTAAAAATATTTTTCAAGAATTCGGACTTACCGAAAGCAAACTCAAAGAAATTATTCAACAAGTCAGAGGTAGTCAAAAAGTGACCGATCAGAATCCAGAAGGCAAATATGAAGCCCTAGAAAAATACGGGCGAGATCTCACCCAATTGGCACGAGAAGGTAAATTAGACCCCGTAATTGGACGGGATGACGAAATCCGTCGCACCATTCAGATTCTCTCTCGCAGAACTAAAAATAACCCAGTTTTAATCGGGGAACCGGGAGTAGGAAAAACAGCCATTGTCGAAGGATTAGCCCAGCGTATTATTAACCGCGATGTGCCAGAATCTCTGTTAGATCGGACTCTCATTTCTCTCGATTTAGGTGGCTTAATTGCGGGAGCAAAATATCGCGGGGAATTTGAGGAAAGATTAAAAGCTGTCCTCAAGGAAGTCACCGATTCCCAAGGCAATATCATCATGTTTATTGATGAAATTCATACCGTTGTCGGTGCGGGAGCCACTCAAGGGGCAATGGATGCGGGCAATTTATTAAAACCAATGTTAGCCCGGGGTGAATTGCGTTGTATTGGGGCCACTACCCTCGATGAATACCGCAAATATATCGAAAAAGATGCGGCATTAGAAAGACGCTTCCAAGAGGTTTTAGTAGATGAACCAAATGTGGTCGATACTATTTCGATTCTTCGCGGTCTTAAAGAACGTTATGAGGTGCATCATGGGGTAAAAATTGCCGATAATGCTTTAGTAGCAGCGGCACTGCTTTCTAATCGTTATATTAGCGATCGCTTTTTGCCCGATAAGGCCATTGATTTAGTTGATGAAGCGGCAGCCAAATTGAAGATGGAAATCACTTCTAAACCAGAAGAACTCGATGAAATTGATCGCAAAATTCTCCAGTTAGAAATGGAAAAACTTTCCCTACAACGGGAATACGATCCAGCTTCGCGAGAACGGTTAGAAAAGTTAGAAAAAGAACTAGCTAACCTCAAGGAAGAACAATCGGGATTAAATGCCCAATGGCAAGGGGAAAAAGAGATTATCGATAAAGTTCGTGGGGTTAAAGAAGCGATCGAACAAGTTAATCTGGAAATTCAACAGGCCGAACGAGATTATGATTATAATCGTGCCGCCGAATTAAAGTTCGGAAAATTAACCGATCTGCAGCGGCAAATGTCCGCCCTAGAAACTCAATTGGCCGACAAACAAACCACCGGTAAAAGTTTATTAAGGGAAGAAGTTCTCGAATCGGATATCGCCGAAATTATCTCGAAATGGACGGGAATTCCTCTCAATAAATTGATCGAATCGGAAAAAGAAAAACTCCTCAATCTGGAAGAGGAATTACACGAAAGTGTCATCGGTCAAGAGGAAGCAGTCACAGCCGTGGCCGAAGCGATTCAACGTTCCCGCGCCGGTTTATCGGATCCCAACCGTCCCACGGCCAGCTTTATTTTCCTCGGTCCGACGGGGGTTGGTAAGACAGAATTGGCGAAAGCTTTAGCGCGCAATCTCTTTGACACGGAAGAGGCTCTAGTTCGCATCGATATGTCGGAATACATGGAAAAACACAGCGTTTCCCGTCTCATGGGTGCGCCTCCGGGATACGTCGGCTACGATGAAGGGGGACAACTAACCGAGGCAATCCGGCGTCGTCCCTACTCTGTCATCCTCTTTGATGAGATTGAAAAAGCCCATCCCGACGTTTTTAACGTTATGTTACAAATCCTTGACGATGGGCGCTTAACCGACTCTCAAGGTCATCTGGTTGATTTTAAAAATACCATCATTATTATGACCAGTAATATCGGTTCTCAATACATTTTAGACGTGGCTGGTGATGAGTCTCGTTACGAGGAAATGCAGGCGCGGGTGATGGAAGCAATGCGGAATAGTTTCCGTCCCGAATTCCTCAATCGTATCGATGAAACGATTATTTTCCATAGTTTACAAAAAGCGCAACTGCGATCGATTGTCAAACTACAGACAGCCAATCTCAGCGATCGCTTGATGGAACAAAAATTAGCCCTGAAACTTGCCGATATTGCTCTCGATTATCTAGCAGAAATTGGTCACGATCCAGTGTACGGTGCGCGACCCTTAAAACGGGCAGTACAAAGATATGTGGAAACTCCGATCGCTAAGGCAATTCTGCGCGGCGAGTTCAAAGGGGGAGACACGATTTTTGTCGATGTGGCCGATGAAAGATTGACCTTTAAACGGTTAGCTTCCCCGGTAGTAACTGCTTAATTAGCAAGGGTGGGCAATGCTCACCCTTTGATTATTTCGGGTTTACCGAAAAAGTTTTTCGTGCAGTCAGGAGTCGGTCGGCGGTCGTCAATACCACATTCGGTTATACTTCATCTTGATCGGAAAGGCTGTATCAGTTATCAGTTCACTGATCACTGAAAAAAAGCGGCTCTTCGGTTTGTGTTATGCAATGGACGGGGGTTATAAGGGATGGAACCCTTATAGAGAAAGGCATTTAGCGATTTTTGTCAATTGTTTTTTATCTAGAGCGAACTAATCAATTAAGTCTCTTGCCAGATAAGGATTTAGTCGATTTATGCCCCCCTATCGAACCATACCAAGTAACGAAGAACCAAAAAAGCTTCCCACTCTCCTATAAACTAGCTAATCAAATAGTTGCTAATTCCTGAACATCGAAATCTGATTGCAACAGTTGAATGAGAGAGGCACAACGATAGACCATAGCGGCACGACTATCTACCCCTAATTTGGCAAAAATTCGCCGTAAATAGGTAGCAACAGTCCATTCACTAATATGTAAGCGATGGGCTATCTGTTTGTTAGCTTGTCCCAGGGCCACTAGGGTGGCGATTTGTAGTTCTCTTTCCGAGAGAAGTTGGGCGATTTCTTGGGCGGAAGATTTAATTTGACTGGATACATCGAGAATAATAAAACATTGACCGTTGACTTCAAATTGATCCACCTCAACAAAAGATTTTTTTAATTCTTTTAAATAATTTTTTTTCTGATCTTCCTTTAGATAGATGATACAGTAGTGATGATCGTGCTTATAAATTTCTGAAACTACTTGATAGGACACATCGGTGAACAAAGAGCCAAGGTTTTGCTGATGCTGGTTATTCATTGTCTTTTCTCTCCTAACTTGTTTTCTGACTAAATAAAAGCTTCGTCTATCTGGAAAATAGGAAACAATCAATAAAAGTAGGTGCAAGACGGTCTTGTCAAGATTACAGTAATATATTTCTGCCCATAATTGGGCTAATCTTAACATTTAATTTGGGAATATAGATTAGGGTAAAAATCGGGGTGGCTCTTCGGTTTTTGTTATGCAATGGACGGGTTTTATAAGGGATGGAAACCTTATATAGAAAGGCATTTAGCGATTTTTATCAATTGTTTTTTATCTAGAGCGAACTAATCAATTAAGTCTCTTGCCAGATAATGATTTAGTCGATTTATGCACCCCTATCGAACCATACCAAGTAACGAAGAACCATCGAGGTTTTAATCAAGACGAAGCTCGATCATTGTAAAATTTTCCAGAAAAACTTGCCAATAAATTAGAAAAACTTAACAATAATTGAGTTTCTAGCTCAACCATAAAAAACTAAGAGTAAACCTCTTGCATAATTAATTTTTGAGGATTCAAAAACGGCAAAAACAAGGATTAAATTACATAAAATCTGGAAATAGACCGTTTAATTGATTATTATTCATTCTTAATTCTCCTGACTACTGACTACTGACTCCTGACTCCTAACCCTAACAACAATTTTTGATTTTTACAAGAGGTCTAGTGACTAACAGAAACTTCCCTAGACCGAGGAGTAATTCCGGAAGGATTGACCAGAGGAGAATAGACTTGAGCGGGGGGTAGCGATCGCAAATTAAACAGAGCGGCAAAATTAGCCCCGCCATCATAGAGAGGTTGTAAACGTTGGCAGGAACCTGTTAGTAAAGGCATAACCCCGGGACCATGACCACTGACCGTACTATCGCCATGGACGATAATCCCGAAAGTAATCCGACCTTGACGGTAACTAGGACCGTGACGGGTATCCGCCGAGCCAATGGCAACCAAATCGCCGAATCGAAGAGTATCGAGACGATAGCGACGGCGAAGTTGCGGATCAAATAGCTGGATATCGTAATCACCGCGCCAGACCGTATTTTTGCCTAATCCCGAACCCATAGCGGCAGCAGGGACAAAATGAGTCACGGGGACCTGTAAACCGCGATCACCCGGAATTAAACCCCAACGCCGCAGGAAATCGGGGGAACAGTTAAATAAACGCAGATCGGGATAGTCTAATAATTTTAACCCCAAACCATAACTATAGATTTGCACTCGATCGCCGATCCGTAAGCGACGCAAAACCGCAGGGGGAAAATCTACCAAAACGTGGTCTACTCCCCCATGTTTTCCCGTCACCAGACCCGATTGACCCGTGGCAGGACCGGTAATCACCCTAGCGCGATTGCCCAGACAAGCATAGGTAATCAGGGCGAGATTGGGGCCGCGACGACTGCCGATAATTTCCCGACTATTATTATGGAGAGCCACCCCCGGCTCAATATGATCCCCCATTAAACCCACACAGCGATCGCCAACCCGTTGATTGAGGACAATTCCCCCGGTGGCCGGAAGGATTCGGGGTATGCCATCATGACCGATGCGATAGGGATTAGCCTGACCGACCGGATGGGCAATTTGACCGGCAACGGCCACCATTACTAAGTCTGGTTGGTTAATACGGAGGGAATTGGCACTATCTGGTCGTGAATTATTCATATATCAGTTATCAGTATTCTAAAATGGAAGCATGGGATTTTTGCTTGAATCTATGACTGCAACACTGCTCGCACCACCGGCTGAAATAATTCACCTGTCCGGGATTAGCTGGGAAACCTACGAAACGCTGCTAGAAGAAATGAGCGATCGCCGTCTGCGGCTGACCTACAATCGTGGCAATTTAGAAATCATGGCTCCTTCCCCAGAACACGAATTTAGTAAAACCCTCATCGGTCGCTTTGTCGAAACCCTAGCGGAAGAATCAGCAGTCCCGATTTATCCCCTTGGTTCTACCACCTTTAAACGCCCTAAATTGAGTGGTGCAGAACCGGATGAATGCTTTTACATTGATAATATTGAGGCGGTTCGGGGGAAAAAGCGACTGGACTTAAATGAAGACCCTGCACCAGATTTAGTCATAGAAATTGATGTCACCAGCAGTTCTCAAAATCGCCTTCAGGTTTATGCAGATTTAGGCGTGGCAGAGGTTTGGG
Organism: Microcystis panniformis FACHB-1757; assembly: GCF_001264245.1. NCBI lineage: Bacteria > Bacillati > Cyanobacteriota > Cyanophyceae > Chroococcales > Microcystaceae > Microcystis > Microcystis panniformis. The sequence goes on along the minus strand of NZ_CP011339.1, from coordinate 1,891,726 downwards.
TTTATAATGGGGAATCTCTGGTCATCCAACAATTACAAAATGGCACTTATATTACCTCCCCAACAAGTCAATTTTTTCCTAATTTACCCATCTTAGAAATTGCTATATTTTTACAACAAGCTGGCCAGACAGATTACCTAGAGTTAGTAAAAGCATTTCGGAATTGGGTAAGAAGTCAGTTGGAAAAATAAAAGGAAGGTTTTTCAACGTTAAATCTCATACCAAAATCCCCTTGCACCCTGCCAAAAATCAATTTTTTCTCCCCTAGTTTCTGACCAGTCTTCTAATTCCAATTCGCTCGCAGAAATATCTTCGGACCAACTGGGAGGAGGATCGATCCTGATTGCTTCCGGAACTACTAAATGCAGAACCACTGGGTGGAATCCCATCCAGAGCAATTTGGAGACTCCAGACTGGATGAATAACTGGCGTAATTGTTCCCGTTCCAAAGCAGCGATCGCATCTTGTTGGTCAATTTCCTGACAGTTGATGCCCCAACTCTCCAAGGTAGAACAGATTACTGGGGGTAAGTTGCGGGCCCGATCTTCCGGGGAGCGATGGGTTAGGATAAAGGCCGACCCCAAGGCGGCACTCAAAGCGATCGCATCTCGGAAAGCATAGCCGAGCAGATCGGTGTGAATTTGTCTATCTAAACTGCGGGCTAACCATTCCCAACGACTGACTAAACTGCTGTCGGTTTCTTTGGGCAAAAGGGATTCACCAAGCCCATCGCCGATCCAAAATAGATGATGATTACCTAAATCCGTCTCTAGTCGCAGTCTTTCCCATTCCCGCAAAGTGCGACGGGTTTGAGAAGAAAGTTCCGGAGTAAGAAGGGATGGGCAATTGCCCTTCTCTGGGGACGCTTCTAGCCAAGGCCGCCAGCGATCGAAAACATCGCTATTATCAATTAGATGCCAAAATTCTCGCGCTATCCATAATTCGAGAAATCGTCCTAATTGTTTGACCAGGAGCAGACCATAATCCGATAAGGCCAGGTTGGGATCGAGGACACAAGACCAACGGCGTTGATTGAGGTTAATGGAGAAATCGGGCAAAAGAGCGGCACTCATCGGGACACCTCTAAAATAAGGGAGCATCTCACCTTTGCAATGAGCATAAATACTTAGTAGAAAAATAGGCTTTTCGAGGGTAATTCTTGTTTTAATTCTCCATGTACGCGGTCTTTAAAAGCCTCTATTTCGTTCCAAGACACGATTAAGAGTGGCTTTTAGGCTAAGTATAATTACTCATCGCGTAAGTGAGATGCTCCCTAAAATAATAGCGTTACACCCCAGCAGACCCCGAACCGATAACACTGCGTAGCGCCGGAGTTACCCCCTGAAAAGCCCGGCCTTCGGGAGTCATGCGATAGGCAGCTAACCAAGCTTCCGAATGGGGACCCATGGGTCTGAGTTCCGATTGGAATAAAATCGGGTCAAGGGCAGTTTTAAAGTCGTTATCGGCGACAAATTGCAGAATCCGACGACCGCTTTCCGCCATTTTTGCCCGTTGGGAAGGTTCGGCAATACCCCCCAGATAGCGATTGGAGACGATTTCGATCACATCCCATTTGGTATTAGCATCGAAGGCTTTTTTGATATCGGCTGCATCCAAAAGGTTGAGAACCGTATTGAGATAATGTCCCGTTTCCATCGTCAGGGCCAAAATGTTACCGTAGGTGGAGCGATCGAGAGCATAGCGCAGATCCAAGCCGATGCGTTGAACCGTGCCGATACTGCCAAAGGGTCGCTGTTCAATGAGAGTGCCACCGCGAATTACTTCCCCGATCAATAAATCCCGGAAATATTGGGCAACGGCCACCATAAACCCGACTAATTGCCGGTGAAAATTGCGGTTAATGATCGCCCCCGAAGCTGGTTGGGCATTACCGTAGTTAAAGGCGCGACGATAGGCCATCATCCGATCGCGGATCGTATAGCGCAAAGGTTTCCATTTGTCAAGTAAATATAGACCTCGCGCCCCCGGTCCCCGTTGAATCCGCATCCGTCCCTCTCTAAACAGACGCTGCAGCACTTGGATGACTTGAAAAACTTTCATCCGTTCGTGTTGGTAGATATAGTACAGTTCGGCGGCGGCGTGGAGTTGACTAGGAACGACGGAATCATCGAAATCTGGCTGGATATAGGGATAGGAAACGTTCTCGAAGGGAATCGGTCCTTTGGGTCCAAATCCCATTAAATCGAGGAAACTATCGGGACTACTGGAACCGTCGGCCGCCCCCTTGAGTAGTTCACCGAAACGGTCTTCGAGTTGCTGTTCGTACTGTTGGCGCTCTTCCGGTGGCATCGCTCCTAATTGATCTCTCAAAAAGGTTGCCCACAAGCGTTGAATGGTTTCTGTGGTGTTGTAGGTCATGGTTGGATTCCTTGCGGCGATTTAACTATTTGAGGCAAAATATTGAAGGATTAATTGACGTAATTGCTGGAGTTGGATCAGGCGCTGGTAGCGCAGGGCGAGCTTACTGTTCCCCAAGGGTTCTGAGGCACTCCTGGCCAGATCTTCATTGAACAAATCTGGATGCTCGGCTAATTTGTTTTGCAGGACTTCCAGTTGTCTTTCTAGACGATCTAAATTGGCAACGTCCAGATCTTCTTGTGTCAAGCTGGCTTCAACTTGACTGAGTTCGTGAAGTAAGGGCAGGGCTGGCGCTAGGTTTTCCTCTGTCAGTTGCTCCTCTAAAGAAGTAGGAAATAATTCTAGCGGTGGTGGTGCTGGGGGAGCGGCTTGTTGTCCGGCTTCAGGGGATTTAACCTCAAAAGAACCCAACAGTTCCATACACAAATCCTCGATCTTTAAAGCACAATCCATCCATTTTTGTTCTCCTTCCTCTTCCTCTTGTAGAGTTGGTTCACCTAAAGATTCTGCTCTTAAACCGATAGACTCTACAGGCGTTTCAAAGATAGATGTAAATCGCTTTTCAAGTTCATTTTTTCCACTGTATCCCTTCATTGCTTGATCCCATAATTTCGATTGCCGCATATTGTTCATCAAACAACCCATCCTGTCTCGTTTATTGCGACACAGCCACCACCAGATAAAGATATTGAGGTTAATGAGGAGTATGTAGACAGAGATATTGATGGAAATGTTTGGAGCAGGTACTTTCACAGATAGCTGCAAATTGTTAATAGCATTGGCGATATCTGCTAATCCAGCTGTTGTCATATTTGCGGAATTTGTGTTGTTTCCTGCTTCCTCGCCAACACTTAGTGCTAGTTTTGCATCAGCAAGGCTCAGAATTGCCTCAGTAATGCCTTGAATCCTCTTGTGAATTACTGTGTTAGGTTCTGGTATAGTTTCTCTTTTCGTACTAGGTGTCATCATCCGTACTCTCCTGCTTAAAAACTCTAAGTTTATGGGTTCTTCGTTACTTGGTATGGTTCGATAGGGGGGCATAAATCGACTAAATCCTTATCTGGCAAGAGACTTAATTGATTAGTTCGCTCTAGATAAAAAACAATTGACAAAAATCGCTAAATGCCTTTCTCTATAAGGGTTCCATCCCTTATAACCCCCGTCCATTGCATAACACAAACCGAAGAGCCAGTTTATGAATCGGTGATCAATAATTGTCATGGCTCAGTTAATGGATTGTCATTAACTAAATCATCAAAATCTTCAGCAAGATTTTGGGCTGACTCGCCTAGTTTAGGACTGAGCTTATCAGCAACAATCTTCAGGCTTTCTTCGTAGTTACCTGGTAACTCAAATTTAACTTCAAGATCGATTTGGCTATCATTTTCGGTTTTCCCTAAAGCTCTCTGTAAAGCTCGATTAATTAGGCTGTTCATGACATTAAATACTCCTGATACTGAGTGTTTATTGTTTGAATTATTCCATCGAACATTCCTAAATGGTATGCACGACGGAGCCATCGTTTGCACCAGATTTTCCCAACGACCTTCCATGTCTTTTTGAACTTGTAATTCTTGGCAAACTAAGTCTCTGATTGTTTTGTCATTTTCAGGAAGTGCTAGTAGTACCCTCGTGTCAGCGGGTTCAGGGTTTCCAGAAGAAACATAAAGATCCTTGCGAATCTGCAAACAACTTTGATAAATGAGATGATTGAGGTACTGTTGGGAATTACCCTGTTCGCCAGGTAATAAAACTTCGGAACCTGTAGTATCATTTTCTAGGAGACAGCGACCTCGCTCAAGGTTTGCTTCCCCTTTAGGCTGATTAGGAAATAGGAAAACATCCACGATGTAGCTATAGGCAACTGCCCGTTTTTCTGGCGATTTCTTCAGAGGATCGTTAGTATCTTGCGTCCCCACAGCATAGAGGTCGATCGCGCGATCGAGATCGTAAAGAATTTTATCGAGAACAATTTGGCAGAGAACTGTTTTAGAAGTACAGCCACATTGCAAATAGCAGTCCAGTTTATCCGCAAGCTGATTGCGCTCAATGATCAGCCGTAGCAGCCTTTCTTCAGCTTCATCAAAGGCGGACATCCCATACAGGCCATAGAACAAAATCGGCGGTCGGGCAATCCGCAGCAACCGGAATCCACCGGATGGCTCGAAACCATCCACAAAAAGCTGCAAAGCTTCCAGAAAAGCAGTCAGAGGTGGAGCAGCAGGATAGATCAAGTTCTTACCAACGATGACTAGGCGCCGCAGGCGTTCGACATCCAACTGTGCTGTTGCCCCTAATTGGCGCAAACCCGCGACACTACCCTGACCAGACCTTTGAATGAGCGCATCCATGACGCGACTTAACTCGCCTTCAACCAGGAGAGCGCGAAGATCGCCTTGTCCCTGTTCTTCCAACCGTTGGAAAAGCTGGCGGTAGGCATCGATCCCTCTGGGCCATTCGTTGGGAGCATAAGCCTCTTGAGTTGCCCCGACTAAATTCCGCAGGGCATAGATAACAGCATCCCGGCGCACTTGTAACTCGCTATAGGGAGCCTGTAAGAGATAACGACCGCCGAAGCCGACATTAGAGAGTGCTTCACCCATCATCACAAATAAGACGGAAGCCACTTCATCCAAACTCTGAGCGAACTTGCGATAGATGAGGCTCATGGTAGGAGTCAGCGCCCCAACCAGCCGCGCCAGGCGAGCATAATCCCCCAAGGTGCGACGGATGCCGAAGGTTTTATCCCGCTGTCTGGGATCGAGGGCAAAACGAGCCGAATTCACCCCTTCCTGAATGGCAGAACGAACTGCCATCGCCCAGCCTTCCAATTCTGGGGTCACGTCCTTGAGGATGGAGTTGGTGGTCAGTTCCCGCAAATCCCGCTCCACATCATTGATCGCTTGCTGCATTTCTGCATCGGAGGATGTGGGGGCTTGCTGCAAGGCCATCGGTGTACCAGAAGCCAAAAGAAAGGGAACTCCCTCCGCCTCCTTGTTGATGGCTAATGCTCTAGGATTGTTTTTATAGCGGTTTAGTAATGCCTCTGCTATCTGTTTGGCATCATTGGGATCGCTGACTTTTAATTCTCGCCGCAGAAGATTATCCAACGCCATACGAGAACTACTGTTCGCCATCAGGCCATTATTTTTGGCCATGGCACTACTATAATTAAACGGATTGCCAGATGAAGTGTTCATAATTTATCAGGGCAAGGAAAAAAGGTGTTGGGGTTGTTTCAGTGATCAGTTATCCCCTATATTCCTAAGTTTTCAGAGCAAAGCGGCTTGTATTTCTTTAAAACTGGGTGAAGATGGGGGAATAGGGGAGGTAAGATGATTAATAACCCGATTGGATAACTGACGGGCGGGAATTTGACCAGTAGCGAGGGCATAACTAGCGGCGCTGACCAGAAATCGCGGCGGTAAATCGGGGGGAACCTCTCCGTGGACTAATTGTCTAGCACCAGCTTGAATCGCTTTTTCATCATCTTCAGAAAAAGGAATAATATCCGCCAGGGCCTGTTGGGCGAGATTGCGACGGGTTTGATAGGCAATTTCATCCACCAGATGGGGAATTAACAATTCCGAGGTGGTTAACAGACGTGCCGGCAGACGGTGAAAACGATTAGGGTTATAGAGTTGCTGCCAGACGCGCCGTAAGCGATCGCCCTCTTGACCAAATCCCATCCGTCGCAACATTTCCGCTAAGATCAAAATCCTCAGATATGCCGTCGGGTGCGCTCCTCCGGGACGATAGGTAAGGGTACGGGGAGCGGGATGAGCCAGAAAAAGTGCCATTCCCCAGGCCGCAGCTGGACCTGCTAATAAAATCGCCGCTAAATCGGCAAAAACTTCCTTATGCCAGCGTCCGTAGATGCGAGTAATACTGGGGTCGCCACTGGTGCCGAGAATGCGACGGATCACCGCTTGACGATTTTCCTGCCAGATACCCAGATCCGCTTGCAGATTGTGGGCTACTTCGTGGATAAAGACCGGTTGCCAAGGATTATCTCGATCCCAAGGAATCCGGATAATCGGGAAGGGATTAGGTTCTCCCAAAAGACGAGTCAGCAAAACTCCACGACGCATGGTAGCAGGCGAGAAACCGTGTTCCATATAACACAAGGGTTTGAGCATCGGTGCGCGAAATAATCCCGGGGAGGACTCGCGAACAGCCCGATAACAATCGATCGCGATCAGATCATGGGCGGCGAGAGCGGCGGCAAAAGAGGAACCCCTTTGACTAAAAATTTCAAAAAATAGGCCAAAACTACGGCGAGCGCGGTCAATTTCCCGTTCTACCAGTGCTATATCGATTAAAACTCGCTCTATCGGTGACTCGTTCCACGTCCCTTGTAGATGCTGAAGACGACGCTGAATTTGGCGATCAATCTTAGCCAGACGTTGATTAGCTGCCCGAAAATGGTCGGGAGAGGGAGCGTAGGGTAAATCTTGGGGGCGAATCCCCACGGAAGCATAATTTACCCTGACTAGACGACGCGCTCGCGCCGTTAGATCTAAAATTTTATTGTGTAGAAAAGCTCTCGTTCCCATACTGCCCCCATTGCGGTTGGTTGCCTAACTGCCTTGAATGCGAATAGTTACCGGTCCGCGCAGACGATAGCTATGGCTACGGCCACAGGTGGGGCAAGGTCGTCCCCCGGACATCGATTGCCGGCCGGGGCGATGCGGACTCGGGCCAGATGTGGTCGTGAGCGGACGGGCTAAACGGCGCACGGTGCGAGGACTTTGGGCGACTCGGGCGGCGGCACGACGCACGGCAGGGGCCACGGACCGGGCGGGTAAACCTCTTTGGGCAACGGTACGACTAACACCGCGCACAATGCGAGGCACGGCTCTAGCGGCGGCCGGCCCTTGACGACGGGCGAGGGTGCGTGTAGCTTGGCTGACACTACTGACCAATTGCCGGCGAGTTTGCCGCGGTAGTCGCGAGATATTGGGCATAGCGGTCCGCAGGGCAACGGCGGAAACAAAGGGAGCGGCCGCATCGATCGCATCTTCCGTCTCGGCCAGGTCAAATAAGTCCTCCAAAGCCTCAAACTCATCGGCCTCATCAGCCAAAAGTCTTCCGGCCACGTTGGCAATACGTCCGATTAATTGCGCTTGCGGTAGGGGAATCATACTGGCGATCGGTCCGACCACGCGGGCTACGGAACCAATTCCCCGGCCCACTCTTCCAGCAACTTGTCCGACTCTGCGTCCCACATTGCGAGCGATGCGTCCCAAGCGTCGGAAAAACTCGTCCGTGTCCTCCTCGGCCAGGGCATCGGCCAGGGCATCCTCCAGGGCATCGAAACCAGAATCGTAGCCCTGTTCTCCCCAGTCTTCCATCTCGTCAAATCCCTGACCACTACCGAGCATCGATCCGATGCCGCGAATTAAACCACCGATAAAGGCATCATCATCGGCTTCGGCCAGATCGTATTCCCCGAATTCATCCCCGGCATCGTAACTATCGTAATAGTCGCCCCTTTGGGCGGGGCCTTCCACTTGATCGTAAAACAAGTCATCCATGACATCGGTTTCAAAGGCTTGATACATGATTTTTCTCTCCTAATTGCAAGGGCAGAAATAGCTATAGGCGCGTGATCATAATTTCCACCGGTCCTTGTAGTCTTAGGCGCTGGGGCAGACCACCGCGACTGGGGCCGGGGCGAACAGAAGTTCTTCTCATCCCCGGGGCGGGACGGGATAACTGCCGTACTAAACGGGGTTGCGCCGCCACTCTCGCCCCGGTTTGTCGGATAGCTTGCGGTAAGCGACTGGGGGATAAACGACGACGAGCGGCGGTTTGTCCGACACTCTGAGCTATTCTCGGCAAAGCTCGCAGGGCAGCTGGTCCCTGACGGCGCACTAGATTTCGAGCCACTTGGGTGGTACTGTGAACGATCTGACGACGGAGAGGACTACTGAGGGCGGCACGGCGCAGCACCGGTCTAACCATAGTGCGGGCTGCTATACCAGCTATTACGGGTAAAGCCTCATCTAGCTCCTCATCGGCAAATAAATCAGCTAAGTCTTCTAGGGCATCCAATTCATCAAAGCCCTGGGCGGCATACTGTTGCAGCAGTGGTGCTATTTGCCCCAAAATGCTGGCCAAGGGATTGGCAGCGCGTCCGGCACGTCCCGCCACTCGCTGCACTTGGCCTGCCACTCGCTGCACCTGTCCAGCTACTCGTCCGGCAGTTTGGACCGCCCGTCCCACCCCCCGGGCTACCCGGCTGGCAGTGGTGGCTCCCCGACGGGCTGCCCCCGCCACCCGGCTAATTCCTCCTAATAATTGTCGGAAAAATTCATCGCTGTCTTCCGCGTCTAGGGCATCGGCAACGGCTTCTTCTAGGGCATCCCAATCATTGACTCCGCTATCGATGAGGTAATCATCGCCGAAATCTTCCCCTAATTCCGCCTCGTATTCGTCTTCTCCCAGAAAGCCCTCTCCTCCCATATCTTCCCATCCTAATTGGTCTTCGCCAAAACTGTCTTCGGCTTCAAATCCTTCAAAACCTTCGCTTTCCATACCTTCCCAAGCATCGAAGGCTCCCTCATCGGCAAAGGAGGAATTAGCGGCTAAGTCCTCCATAACATCACTTTCAAAAGGCTGATCCATATAAGTACCTTCCTGAGCGCAAGTAGTCGCTAAAATGTCGATAAAATTAAGAACAATTTCGACAGAATTAGGTCTGACCTAACCTTGTCTGTCTTCTCGTATTCCACATCGAGAGCTAGAGCGAGATCTTGCTAAGGAGTATTTTGCTATCTAGCTCTCTATTACTGTTTAGGATAGATTGTTCCTCTCCCTCTTACCAGTCACACGATCTAGGTCACTTATTTGGTGTAACTCATTTAAGGGACGTTATACCAATTTCAATAGTCGTGACTGACATCTGCAAGCCCAATTCTTCTCTCAGAGCGTAATTGCGCCTTAGAATAGACCTCTTGCAAAAATCAAAAATTGTTGTGAGGGTTAGGAGTCAGTAGTCAGGAGAATTAAGAATGAATAATAATCAATTAAATGCTCTATTTAGTGATTAGACCTCTTGCATAATTTTTTTATGGTATAATATAAGGTTTTGCTTTTTTCTCAATTCTTAGATTGAAGTGGAAAAAAGAATAAAATGTGATCTTAGGTCAGGAAATCATCTATAATTTTGCTATGTTTATTAGCAAAATTATGGATTATCAAAACTTATCAGATGAACAATTCAAACGCCGTTTCGGTGTGTATAAACAAACATATAGAAAGATGGTAGAATCAGTAAAAAGTGTTGAAGCCGACTCTAATTCACCATCTAAAAGGAGACCGAAACCTAAACTATCTATAGAAGAACAAGTTTTAGTAACGTTAGAATATTGGCGAGAATATAGAACATATTTTCACATTGGTACAAGCTGGGAACTATCAGAATCAACTATATGTCGGATTGTAAATAAGACGGAAAAAATGCTTTTACAATCGGGAAACTTCCGTTTAAAAGGAAAAAAAGCTTTACTCAATCAAGCAGAGATACCGGTCGTAACGGTAATGGATGTAACGGAAACTCCCATTGAACGCCCCAAAAAGAAACAGAAAGATTTTTTGGGGGGTAAAAGAGGTTATCATACTTTAAAATCCCAATTAGTAGCTGATCAAAATACCGAGGAAATTATCTGTGTCTTTTGTGGTAAAGGTAGAGGTCATGATTTTAGTTTATTTAAAAAAAGTCGAGTTCGTTTTCATCCTTTAACTACCAGCATAGAAGACAGTGGTTATCAGGGAATAGCTGCATACCATAGTAATAGTTATACACCGAAAAAGAAATCGAAAAATAGAAAATTAACAGAGTTAGAAAAAGAGTATAACAAGGCTTTAGCCAAAGAAAGGATTATCATTGAACATATAAATAGGAAACTCAAAATCTTTAAAATCTTATCCTGTAAATATCGGAATCGTCGTCGAAGATATAGTTTAAGAGTTAACTTGTTGGCGGCTATTTATAACTGTGAGTTAGGGATAGGTATAGCAGCTTCTTAAAAGTTGCCTAAAGATTAATCAAGTCAAGGAGAATTTATTCTCAATTATAAAAATTGAGATAGTTTGTGCTGCTTAAATAAAGAGGTTTTGATAACCAAATTAAAGCATATCTAAAGAGTTTTGAGTTAAAAGTTAAACTTCAAGTTTTCATTCAGGACTAATGTACTGGTTAACTAATTTTTTGGGGAAAATTAGTTAACCCATCATTATAACATATAATTAATTTGCAAGAGTTCTATTTTATGCAATTTTATGCCTTTTTGGCTCTTCTAGGTTCTGTGTGAGCATGGTATAATAGTAACACAGAACAGGAGGTGGGTTATGTGGATAAATTTTGATCAACTCCTCGATTTACCAAATGTAACAGTGGTCAATTATCAAAAAATTGCTCAGACAATTTTCCTAAAGCTTGCTCTTTTAAATGAAACAATTGAATGTCCGAATTGCCATCAAACCTTAGACAGAATCAATCAGACAGAGTATAATCTAGTCAGAGACTTGTCAATATTAGGTAATCCAGTATATTTAGAAGTACCACGCCGTCAGTTTCATTGTCAAAAGTGCCAAAAGTATATCAGCGAAAGACTGAGTTTTATGAGATTAAGACAGCATCATACAATTCGCTATGAATCGATGATTTATGAGAGAGTAAAAAATTGTAGCATCGAAGAAATAAGTCGAGAAGAAGGGTTAGGATGGTCAGAAGTTGAGTTAATATTTAATCACTGTGCTAAAGAACTAGAAAAGGGTTCTTCGGTTTGTCTTATGCAACGGACAGGATTATAAGAGATGAAACCCTTATAGAGAAAGATATTTGGCGATTTTTGTCAATTGTTTTTGATCTAGAGCGAACTAATCAATTAAATCTCTTGCCAGATAAGGATTTAGTCGATTTATGCCCCCCTATCGAACCATAAGTAGTCATGCAAAATTAATTACCCAAATAAAAAATTAAGAAGTATAATACATAAAAAAACGAAGCAGCAGGAAAATACAATGAGATTGATTAGAGACCTAAACCCCGAGAGCCAGAAAATGCTAGAGAGAATTTATCGAGCTAGTAAACATCATCAAGTAAGAGAGCGAGCGAAATGTATACTCTTAAGTTTTCAGGGAACCACGATAGAAGAATTGAGCGGAATATTTGGAGTTACGAGAAAGACCATCTATAATTGGTTGACGGCCTGGGAAGATAGAAAACTAATTGGTTTTTATAATCGTCGAGGAAGAGGGAGAAAACCTAAATTGACAGAAGCACAAGGTCAACAAGTTATTGACTGGGTAAAAGAAGAACCGAAAAGCTTAAAAAAAATCCAGATAAAAATTGTAGAAGAATGGAAATTAACCGTAAGCAAAGACACGATAAAAAGACTCATAAAAAAAATCAACATGAGGTGGAAAAGGGTGAGAAGAGGGGTCGCCAAAACCCCTGATGAGTGGGAGCTTGAGGTCAAACTACCTATTTTAGAAGAACTAAAAAAACAGGAAAAAAGAGGAGAGATTGAGATAGGATATTTGGATGAAATGGGATGGGATTCAAAGCCTTGTATTCCTTACGCTTGGCAAGAAGAAAAAACCACGATAAAGTTACCACCAATTGAAGGTAAAAGACTAAATATTTTAGGAATAATGAAACGAGATAATCAATTATTTTATGAGACACAGGTCGGAACGGTTACTAGCGAGATAGTTATTAATTTTCTGGATAAATATTGCCAAAATATACAGAAAAAAACCGTCATAATAATTGACCAAGCTTCCATTCATACCAGCGAGGCATTTATGGAGAAACTTGAGGAATGGGAAAAGAAAAACTTGAAAATATTTTGGTTGCCCACTTATTCACCTCATTTAAATTTAATTGAAATATTATGGAGATTTTTAAAATATGAATGGATTGAATTTAGCGCCTATAAAGACCGAAAGAGCCTCCTCGCTTACGTTAAAAAAGTGCTGGACAATTTTGGAGGCGAGTATGTAATTAATTTTGCCTAGGTACTTACCAAGTAACGAAGAGCCTAGAAAAGGAAGAGTGGGAAGCACCAGAACGAATAAGCTTAGATGAATTTAGTAACTTAAAAGGACATAAAGATTTCATCACAACGGTCGTAGATATGGACAAGAAAATTTTACTAGATGTGATTAAAGGACATAAGCAAGAAGAATTAATGGAAGCCTTAAAAGCACAGCCAGACGCAGTTCGGGAGAAAGTGAAAGAAGTGAGCGTCGATATGTGGTCAGGATTTACAGCAGTGATCAAGGAATTATTTCCCAATGCTAAAATCATCTATGACCGTTTTCATGTAATGGCTATCATCAATGACGAGCTTAATAAATTGAGAAAGTTAATGGGGGTGCATGAAAAAGGATTACCTCATTTATTATGGAAGAATAAAGAGGACTTAAAGGACGAGCAAAAACAACAACTAGAAGTTATCTTAAAAGAACATCCATGCTTAGGAATAGCCGGGGAAATGAAAGAAGAAATTAGACAAATTTATCAAAGTAGTAGAACGTTCAGAGGTGCTGAGAGAAAATTGGAAAAATGGATAAGAATAGGCGGGATATTATATCAAAGTAGTGCCAGGATGATCCAGAAGCATTTGCCAGGTATTTGTAATTACTTTGAAAATCAGACAACCAACGGATTAATTGAGGGAATGAATACCAAAATAAAGCTTATTAAAAGAATGAGTTATGGATTTACCAATTTTGAACATCTTCGACTTAAGCTGTTTGCTTGCTTTAATTCATAACAAAAATTAACACACGAAAACCAGAAGAGCCTATTTTTCTCATTTTTGAACCATCAAAAATTAATTAGGCAAGAGGTTTAATGACCAACTAAGTCTGTCATTACTTTTGCAAAATGATATTAGACTTCCTCTAAAAAATTTTAAAACCTCTGGTTGAGTCAGCATTGTCTGAGTCAGCCGTCAAAAGGAAAAAATAAGTAGTCATGCAAAATAAATTTCCTAGTGAAGACAGGCAAGAGGCAATAGGCAAGAGGCAAAAGCTTTATCGAAATGTGTAATTAATTTTGCTTAGGTACTTACAAACCAAAGAGTTTTTGAACTGAAAGAATCCTTATTTATCGAACAAAATGCCTGAATTTACTAAAACGAGAAGTCGCCTCTCTCCTGAATCGGTAAGAAGTCTTTGTTTTGGGTCGTCGGTCGTCAATACCAAATCAGGTTACACTTCATCGACCCGAAGGTTAATGCGGATGGAGGGACTCGAACCCACACATCAAAAAGATACTAGAACCTAAATCTAGCGCGTCTACCAATTCCGCCACATCCGCAAATGTATTACCGTATTCAATCATAGCATAAGATACTATAGGAAAGATAAAATTTTTTATTCTTAATAATTTTATGCTCTTAGGTTTTGTCTTTCAGTCCCCCGGCCCGATCCTCTGGGAGATCGGACCGATTTCGGTGCGCTGGTATGGATTTCTCATCGCTATGGCGGTATTATTGGGTGTCACCCTCTCCCAGTACCTCGCCCAAAAAAGAGCGATCAATCCCGATTTAATCGCTGATTTGGCTATTTGGTTAGTAGTGGGGGCCATACCTGCAGCCCGTTTGTACTATGTTCTCTTTCAGTGGCAAGAATACGCGCAAAATCCTGCTGATATTATCGCCATTTGGAAGGGAGGTATCGCTATTCACGGGGCAATTATCGGGGGTTTGCTGGCAGCCCTAATCTTTGCTCGCATTAATCGAGTTTCTCTTTGGCAATTACTCGATCTGGTGGCTCCTTCAGTTATTCTCGGTCAAGCGATTGGACGTTGGGGTAACTTTTTTAATTCGGAAGCTTTTGGCAGTCCGACTAATTTACCTTGGAGGTTGTTTATTCCTCCCGCTAGTCGTCCTTTAAAATATATCACCGTCGATTATTTTCACCCCACTTTTCTCTACGAATCTCTCTGGAATCTGGCAGTTTTTGCCCTACTCATCTATCTATTTTTCTGGGGGTTAAAACACCCCAGTAAATTAAAAATTGGCACCCTTACCCTAGTCTATTTTATCGCCTACAGTCTAGGTAGATTCTGGATCGAGGGACTACGCACCGATAGTTTAATGTTTGGGCTTTTGAAAATGGCACAAATAATTAGTTTGGCGGCGATCGCTGTTGGTATTTTCGGTTTATTCTGGTTATATAAACTGCAGCGTCCTTTACCGGATGTGGTGGCGACCGTCAGTTATAATCAAAAGTTACCCTAGCTAACCCTGACAATGGATCTAGTAACGATTTTTCAACAGGTTTTAAACGGTTTATCGATCGGTAGTGTCTATGCTATTTTTGCCCTCGGTTACACTTTGATTTTTTCCATTTTAGGGATTATCAATTTTGCCCATGGCGCAATTTTTACCCTCGGTGCCTATTTTACCTACGCTCTAGCGGGGGGAGTTTTCGGGTTTAATGGTTTATTGGCTAATGCCAAATTACCCTTTTCCTTACCCTTTTTTTTAGCACTCTTGCTAGGCTGTATCCTTTCAGGTTTCACCTCGGTTCTTCTGGAAAGATTGGCCTTTAAACCCCTCCGGGTACGGGGTTCCGATTCTCTCTTAACTCTGGTTTCTAGCCTAGGGGCAGCCGTGGTGATTGTCAATGTCATTCAATACTTATTCGGGGCAGAAATTTATACTTTTCCCGATGGGATCTATGGCAATCTTCCCCCCGCAATTAATTTCGGTACAGCCGATCGCCCGGTGGCAATTCGCACAATTCAGATTATTATTTTTCTGGTTTCAGCAGTTATGGTAGCTTTACTAACTTACTGGGTTAATTTTACCAAAATGGGCAAAGCTTTACAAGCGGTAGCTGAAGATGTTACCACTGCCAGTTTGTTGGGTATCAATCCCGAAAAATTTATTGTGATTACCTTTTTTATTAGTGGTGCCTTGGCAGGTTTAGCAGGAACTTTAGTCGGTTCTAGTGTTAGTATCGCTGGCCCCTATTTCGGCATTGCTTTCGGATTAAAAGGTTTAGGAGTGATCGTTTTAGGGGGATTGGGAAGTATCCCCGGAGCGGTAATCGGTGGTTTATTATTGGGTATTGCCGAAGCTTTTGTTCCCGCAGAATATTCCGGTTATCGAGAAGCGATCGCTTTTGCTATTCTCTTTATTATGTTGTTAGTTCGTCCCCAGGGTTTACTAGGCAGAAAGTTAATTCAAAAAGTCTAAGTCGGTTTAATTGGCCCCGAGAAAAACTGTTTTTCCCGACAAAGAAGATTGATAGGCAGCATAGGCCACTTCTAGGGCATAAAGACTGGCTTGGGGAGTAACATAAAGAGGAACCCGATCGAACAGATAATCTAGCACCATGGCGGTATCTTTAGCAAAAAGACCACGACGGGTTTCCACTTCTAAAGCTTGGCTACCTTCACTATTAATTAACTGCCCTGTTTCCCCTTCAAAAATTAAGCTGCCCCCCTCACCATGAATAGTGAAAGTTCGCTCATTTTGCCAAAAAACTTCCCCTTTGCCGTAGGTAACTTCGGCAATTAAGCCATTTTTAAATAATAACTGCGCCTCACACAAACAGGCCAGAAAATAATTGGATTCTGGGACATTCCAATAACGACAATGACAGGATACGGACTCCACTTCCCCAAATAAATTAGTAAAGCGATGGATACGAGAAAGAGCAGCAATTAAAGGAAAACCGAATAAATCCCGATGAAATGTCCAGCGCCGGGGTGCTGGTCTGCCGGGGGCGATTGTGGTATAACGGGCTAGGTGGATATTGCCGAGGCTGTCTAAATACTGCTGTTGGGTTTGATGCAGTCCCCCCAAAAGTTCAATATGTTCGACGTGCAGTAATTTGTTCTCGGTTTCGGCTAGGGTGATTAATTCTGCTGCCGCTGCCGGGTGAAAAGCCAGAGGATACTCGACGATAACGTGCTTACCAGATTTTAAGGCAGTACGGGCGATCGAGGCATGGGCCTGATTAACGTTGGCAATGACAATCAGATCGAGATCAGGATGACTGGCCAGGCTTATTGCCGAATCTAGGGCAGAAATTTGGTATTTTTGCGAGAAATTAGCGATTGATTCGGGACTATTACCGCTAAAATACAGAAGCTGGGCGCGATCGTCTGCTTGCAAGCTTTCAGCGCGACGTTGAGCGGCGAACCCTGTGCCAACTATACCAATTTTTAGGGGACGAGGAGAAGTCATCAGGGGCATTCTGGCGACATTAATTATAGGGAAGTGGGGTGCGGGGTGTGGGGTGTGGGGTATGGGGTGTGGGGAGATAGGGGAATTTCAACTAATACCCCAAAACCCTAAAACCCCAACTCTCAACTCCTGAATACTTTCTACAGCAATTCTGCTTTTCCCAGCTTTATCTTAGCAATCAACTCATCTATTATCTCAAAAATAGCGCCCTGAAAGATGTGGGAGGGTGAATTCATATTTTTAATGGGCAACGCCAATTTTTTGCTCCTGTTTAGGACCTAGACACTCTAAACTGCGATCGGTTGTCGGGGAGCATGACGACTAGGGGAAACCACCACGGGAGTGGGCGACACTGCACAGGTTAATTCTAGAGACTGTTCTAAACTAACCACCCGATTGAGTTGTTGCCATTCAGTGCCAAAAGGAGGCATCGCTAGAGCGCAGGCTTTCCAATGAGCTTCGACGGGAACATCTAGTTGTTGACAAGTGCCACCGCGCCGACCTTGGGTTTGATAGTATCGGCAGTATCGACAGGAAGAAGTAAGAAAGTTTGCGGCTTGCATGGGTTGGCTTTAAAAGGAAGATGATTATAAGGAACTCAAGGGATGACTCTCTTTTCGCTCTGTGTAATATTGTCCTACCCCGTGCCAAGGGTATTTTCCTGACTAGCATAGCTAGGACTGATACGCCATATAGTTTTTAGTGATCCCCAAAAAAAATTTTATTTTTAGAATCTTTTAACAGTTACTTTGCAAAAAGCAGCACTGTCTCAAAACAGAGGAGTTTAACTCAGTTGTGGCCGCGGTTATCGGCTCTAGTATCGCCGATAACAAACCGGGGATCAAGCCTTAGCCGAATAGAATTGATGAATACAGGTTCAATTAAGACAGAAAAGATAGTCCTATTGATTCCCGACTCAAAAGCACTCTTTCCACAAGACTATAAAAAAATTGAATCTTTTACTCCGCCCGACTGGGCAAAACAAAAAGCACAACATTGCCAACGCTCAAGCTCTCCGGGGGGACTGGGAGACTGACAACGAGGACAAATCGGCCAGGCTCGATTTCTCTGAAGTATTTTCTGGCTCCAACTCTCTAAACTGTCCGGTTGCTGGGGATTTTCTGGCGGTTTTTCCGGGGTGACATAACTAGGATGATCTCTCAGGGATTTAGGTGCGATCGCTTCTAGAGGAATTAACTGACTATCTTGCTGCCAACGGGCAGCAGAAAAGCGGATATCGCTCAGGGGAGTCTCTAACTGACTATTAAGCCGTTTTAATAAGCTATAGCGTTGTAAAGACAATTCCTGTGCTAAAGTGGCGCTACTGGTAGCCACCGATAAAACCCCGCGATTGAGGGAAAAAGGCCGGGTTTGCTCCAGCAGACGGGGATTAATAATTTTTGGCCATAATTGCAGCACTTGCTCATAGTGGCGATATTCTTCCCAACCCGCCTGTTGAGTAATAGCCGCCAAAATTTTGTCAAGAGAATGTAAAGACATCTGGAAAATCTAGAGAGTACCACGTTAGACTAGGACGAAAAAACCTGCTAACTTTTCAGCATAACCTTTAATACCCTCATGAAATCCGATCGATCCCCATCCTCCCAAGATTTGCCTCTCTCGATCGTCCATCAACCCAGTTCAGCCATCGATCCCGCTCAGGAACCAGAATACCTAGAAGCTGCTGTCATTAACGTCTATCCCCCAGCTAAAGATGTCTTTTTTACCCCTTGGGGCATCCGGGCAATGGTGATCTTTTTAATTGCTAATAGTCTCCTCAGTCTCAATCAATGGTTAACCAGCACCACCCCCACCCCGAGCAAAGCTGAGAATTCCCCCGCGAGCAGCACCCAAATAACTCCCGCCACCTCGAGCGATTGATAGCGATCGCTCGTCCAGTACAGAAAACTCCTCAAACCAGTCCGATCGTTAATATTCCCGCTCCTCCGGTTAAAACTAGCCCGATAACTAACATTCCCGCCCCACCAGTGGTTCAGAGTCCCCCCACCGCTATCAATCTGACTAATGCCCTCTTACCCCCGAATCCGCCACCATCCCCAATGCCGGCCCATCAATTACCCGTCAGTAAGATCAAGCAATCTTTACCCGTCGCCCCCCGGACCCCAGTACCCCTCCAGCATCTTCCCTAGTTTCCGCACCACCACCGCCACCGCCCCAAGTCAACCCCGCCCCCTCGACCGCGATAATTAACGAACGAATGTTAGAGGAATTGCGTCAAAGAGAAGAATCACCCGCTAATTTACCCTTTTTTCAACGGGAAAAAGCCCGTCGTCTGGCTAATCAAAACCGACAGGATGCCACGGAGTTAATGAAACAGTTACCGCCAGAATTACAAGTATCCCCTTCTCCCTCTCCCAGTAGTCCGGCACCCCCAGAAACAGCCGATCCCTCCCAGTCCCCCGTCCCTAGTTCTATCATTATTGATAGGAGCGGCACTTCGGTAAACTATTAGGGTTGGTATCGGGAGGACGGTAATGGGTTTGTTTGAGCGCATGGGCCAAGCAATTCGCGCCCAAGTCAATAGTCTGATTCAGGAAAATCAAGATCCAGAAAAACTGCTGGAAAAGGCGATCTTGGAGATGGAAGGGGAATTGATCCAAATGCGACAAGCCCTGGCGGCAGCCGTCGCTACCCAGAAACGCACCGAGCGCCAACGACAACAACAGGAAAAAGCGGCGCAAACTTGGCACGAACGCGCCCAATTAGCCCTACATCACGGTAACGAGGAACTCGCCCGTCAAGCTCTCAGCCAATGGCAAACCTATCAAAGTCAGATCACCCCCCTACAAACCTCCCTGCAACAACAAACGGCTATTATACAAAAATTAAAGAAAGAACTCTTGACAATTGAACGCAAATATGCTGAGATGAAAGCACAGAAAAGCCTTTATCTGGCCAGATTGCGATCAGCGAGCGCCAGCCAAAAAGCTCAAGAAATTATGGGCAGTTTGAACAGCAGTCAGATGGGGACTATTTTCGAGAAATTAGAAGCAAAAGTCCTAGAAGCCGAATCCCAAGCCGATTTAATCCAGTATAAAGACCCCTTAGAGCGACAATTCCAAGATTTGGAGGGACAAAAACAAATTGAAGCGGAATTACTCAAGTTAAAACAAGAAAACTTGGATGAGTGATGTGGGGTGTGGGGTGTGGGGTGTATTTTCAGTGAACAGTAATCAGTAATCAGTAATCAGTAATCAGTAAACTCACATCTGACTGATGAATACTGACTGCTGATTGCTTCTGTAGTTGATCAGAAATTTGGGTTGAAAACCCCGTCCTTTTAGGATGGCCTTGTGCTAAAATACCCACAAGTGGTTCCGACCGTGAGAACGTGAGCAAACAGGTTAAACGTCCTACTCCGTGATCTCAAAATTTCTAACAGTCAATGGTGTTTAATTAAGTCCAAACTGTCAGAACCCAAAACAATTAAATACTGTGGGACACACAGAAATTTACGCTTGGGGAGTAGTCTTTAAGAGTGCTTGCCTTATAGGTGTAGTCGGACTAGATATGAAACTGTAAGTCCAAAGCTAACTTAGTTAGTAGAGGCCGGATTCAGCCCAAGAATCTCCGCACTTTTAGGGCGGAGAGTGTCAAATTAGAGGATGAGCCGTTAGGCAAGATAGGAAATTTTAAGAACAGTTAACTGATTTAGTACACACCGAGAGGAACAAGAGCGTCATGGGTTTATTCGATCGCCTTAGCCGAGTTGTCCGAGCTAACCTCAATGATATGGTGAGCAAGGCTGAAGATCCAGAAAAAATGCTGGAACAAGCTGTCAGTGATATGCAAGAGGATCTAGTACAGGTACGTCAAGCGGTCGCTAGAGCGATCGCTGAACAACGACAAACGGAACAAAAATACAGCAAAGACCAGTCAGAAGCCAATAAATGGGAACAAAGAGCCAAATTAGCCCTTTCTAAAGGGGATGAAAACCTCGCCAGGGAAGCTCTTAAACGCAAGAAAGATTTCACGGAAACCGCCGCCATTCTCAAAAATCAACTGGATCAGCAAACAGTACAGGTAGAAAGTCTAAGAAAAAACTTGATTGCGCTCGAAAGTAAGATTTCTGAGGCAAAAACCAAGAAAAATATGTTAGTAGCTCGCTCCAGAGCCGCAAAAGCTAACGAAGAAATCCAAAAAACCCTCGGCAGTATCGATACCAGTAGTTCCATGTCCGCTTTTGAGCGCATGGAAGAAAAAGTTATGCAGATAGAAGCCCGTAGTCAAGCGATCGGTGAAATCACTGGTAGCGACATGGAACGTCAATTCGCTGCACTAGAATCGGGTAGCGATGTGGATGATGAATTAGCAATGCTAAAAGCACAAATGTCCGGGGGAGCATTACCCGGTACAGCTTCTAGTAGTCAACCCACTTTACCCCAAGCAACCACCGTCAGGGATTCGGCAGTGGATGCGGAATTAGAGGAATTGCGATCGAAGTTAAAAGAACTGTAAAACTTTGAGAGCGTCGAGACGTATTATCTACGGTACGTCTCTATTTATTAATTTTGTTGTTGAGATAGGGAATAAGCTAAGACGCATTTTAACCGCCTATCCTTAGATTAGTTCTCCCCCAATCCCTTTACTGTTGCCTCTTGCCTCATCTCAACAAGCAATTTAAATACGCGGGCAGCTTATCCCTGTTGTTAGTGCCGCACAATGGCAGCTTTGTCGATATTAAACATCTGATTAGGTTTTGCCGAGCAGAATTATCCACCCTATTCCGTTAATCCTTCAGCGTGTTTAACCGAGCGTAGTTGGTTAAGAAATTGCTCTATTTCTTGAGGTTTATCAATCCTGGGCGGTAAATTAAAGCCATATTCAAGAGGAGCATCAATAACAAGAATTTTTTGATTATTGATGTTACTTTCGTCAATCAACCATAAAGCATGGGTTTGATAAGCTGGAATCACTAATAATCTGACTATGATATTTTCTTCAGGGATATTTTCATCAATCCAGCTAATAGCTTGATCGAATTTTCTGCTAATTCCGATTGAAAAATTCCATCCACAGACCAATCTGTAGGTTCACTGCCAAGGCTGCTAGAGCGAGCATAGGCGATCGGGGTATTATCTGATTTTACTTGCAGATGCCATTGCCCTGATGGACGAGCTAAACGGGTTAAATCGTTGCTTGGTTCAACCACTGCATTTGCGGGTAGATTCCAGACATCTACACTTTCATGCAAAGCAGGGGAAACTGCACCGAGAGACTCAGTTATTCTAGACAAGCTAAAACCTACTTTTCTTTGTAATTGAGTTAAAACGTCATCGGGTAAAGTTTTAAAATGTGCCATTTTAGTTTATCTCCTAATATTAATCCATGTCCATCGCCATTGACCTTCGCCATAGGCAGTTTTAACTCGATCGTAGGGAATAATTATTTCACCCCGCCAAGGATCATAAATGATGACCTGGGGGACTGAATCAATTATATCCCAACCGACTGCTAAAACAGCATGACCTCCTCCTCCATTCCATTTAAAACCGATTTCTACTGCACGTTGATTATCAAGTTCAGTTTGTAAGGTGGTAAATTCAATCAAACCATTAATATAAATTGGATTAAAACTATACCTTACCCACATAGGAGCAATATTAAGAATCGGCAAGGGTTTATTGCATAATGAACTATTAGGTGAACTGCAACAACCTGTTAATTCAAAAGCAACATTGGCAAGGTTACATTGCTGTGTTGTGATGTCATCATTTTGCTGAAAAACCATCTGCATTGAAGCCGCCCAACACCATTGGGTTTGTTCTTGTTTAATCCAAGTGATTTTGTTAATTCTAGTGGCTTGCCCTAGGGTATCATCGCTGACAAAAGCTACAAAAGCTGCTGCTTGTAAAATGATCGGCTTTCCTTGTTCAACTCTTAAAGGCATCGATTTTTTCTGGGAGTGATATAAAGTAATTGGAAAAAGAGTAACTCAGCAGCATAACTTTGTTACTCTTGATTATCATTAGAACAGTGATTCTAAAACGTAGCATTAATAGAAATTCCAACAGACACACCACCTAGAGCATTTTCCCCCGTCTGAGCAAGGGTAACTACTCTCTGAGGAAGAGTTTTAGGAGGTGTTTCCCAGTCTAGATTAATTGCAGCACCTGTAATTAATTTTGTCCAATCAGGAGCGGCACCATCTCCTATGGTTTCTCCCACTGCATCCACAAGTGCATCAGCAATAACTTTAGCTAAACCTTTACTTGCTGCAGATAAAAAGACTTTGGCAGCTTCTTCAGGAGTGCCTCCTAAGCTACCACTTAAGTCAGCAGGTAATTGAATACCGTCAATTTTCGCCATATTTAACACTCTACTTTCATTTGATGTTTTTAGTCTATCCGACTAACATAAAAATAACATTTGGATCGACTATCAATATGTTCTTTAATTAATTCTTCATTTTTTTATTTATTAAATGCTAGTTACTAAACGGTAAACAACGGATATTGTCGGGATTTTTATTAAGCCTCTTTACAAAAGTCGGATAATAACGGATAATGACGGTAATCTAGCTGAGGGCAAAAAAGTCATTAACATGGATACTCAAGAGATTTTTAAACTTATTGATGAGGTGGTTTTTAGGCAAACAGGAAAACACCTAGATACTTTACAATTGGGGATTTTAAAAAGCGTTTTTAATGGTTATAAATATGCTCAAATCGCCCAAGATTATAAATGCAGTGAAGGTCATGCTAGAGATAAAGCCTATGAACTTTGGCACATTCTCTCAGAAGCATTAGGCGAAGATTTAAACAAATCAAATGTTCGATCAGCAATTGAAAGATTAATAATTACTAATAGTAGCAATAACTTGGTTAATTCTGGACAAATTGACAAACTTAATTTTTGTCCTAACTCCCCTCAATCTCCTGAAAACTTAGCCACGGATAATTCTGATATAATTGAAACCGAAAACTTGATAATTGAAGAAAAATTAAAAGAAGCAAAACTAGAAACCGTTCCCAGACTGGTGCAATTAGGGCTAACTGCTGAACAAATTGCTCAAGCCCTCGATTTGCCTTTGTCATTAATTTTAGAAACTTTAAGGTAATTTCTTAATGGATAGCACAATAGTTTTTTTTCAAAATCTCACAAAGAATCGAGGCAATGTTATCCCTGACTGACGGACACAAGTGGGTCAAAACCTGACAAGACAAGGGTTGCCAAAAAGAAAAATATCTGGGTAGATAGGGAAAAAGCAAGAATCCCTACAAGATGAAAACCGAGAACAGAATCTTCTCCCAAGTTTATTCCTATCTAGAACAAGGAAGCCGATTTGTGGATAAAAGACATTTAACCGTCCTCAGTTGGATGGTGACAGCCCTACTCAGTAGTCAAAGTCTCAATCAAGCCAGATGGGAACCCTTTGTACAAAGCAGAGCCGAACAAGCCAATAGTTATCAGAGACGGTGGAATCGCTTTTGCCAGAATGGAAGAGTAGCGGTGGAAAAGATATACATCCCCTTAATATTGAAAGCCATCGAGACTTGGAAGGAGAAGGGGGAAAGACTGTATCTAGCAATAGATACCACTCTGTTGTGGAATCAATACTGCTTTGTCTATCTAGCGGTGGTCTGCGGGGGGAGAGCCGTCCCTTGATGTGGATGGGATTAGAACATGGTAGTGCCAGCCTAGCTTTTGAGAAATACGAACCCTTGTTGGACAGAGCCAAAGGCTATCTTCAGGGCTTTGAGAATGTCATGCTGTTAGCCGACCGAGGCTTTGCCAATCAGCAATTAATTCAATGGCTCAGGAAAAATACTTGGCATTGGTGTCTTCGCTTACCTTGCGATACCCTCATTTACGGTGTTCGCCGTCGGGGTTTTGGCTATGAGGTCAGAGAACTCTATCCTCCCAAACGGCAAGCCTGCTTTGATCGCAACGTTCAAGTCTGGCAGGAGGCTAGAATCACTGCTCATCTTGCTTTAGCCTCTGTTCCAGGGGTTAAGGATAATTGGGCAATTCTGAGCGATGAACCTCCTACCCTTGACACCTTCTGGCAGTATGGTCTTCGTTTTCCCATTGAACATCTCTTTCAAGGGCAGTAAATCGGGCGTTTTTGACTGGGAACATTCTCGTGTTCGCTCTGCTGCTTGTTTAGAACGTCTCTATCTCATTGTTGCCATTTCTATTCTCTTTGCTACTTTAACTGGCATGGCGGTTCAACAATCTGGCTCTCGCCGTCAGGTTGATGCTCATTTTCGGCGTGGTTTGAGTTATTTGAAAATTGGTTGACGTTGGCTGGCGGGAGTTGTTCATAAGGCGCGTCCCTTCTTGCGACTTGACCACTTATTTTCTGTTGACCCTTTTCCCTGTTGGCTCTTCTCGCAAAGCTCGTCAGGATTATTATGGCAAAATTACCTTTTCTTTTATTCAGGAGTTTGAGGCTTTCACATAACAGTACTTGTCTTTGTATTGAAAAATGTGTCCGTCAGTCAGATGTTATCCTTAATGTCTCTCTGCTTATTAGTTTATAATCTCGGTCAGGGAGAATTGAGGAACAGCTTACAGCCTTTCTCATAAATATGAAGTATAAATTAATCTGGTATCTAGGACAGAATATCGTCTAATGTTAAGCGTTTCGGCGTTCCCCAGAACGAAAGCTTTGTACCTCATAATTATAAAAAAATCTCAAGCAATGGCGCTCAAAACCCTTTAATTCTGAAGATAATCCTAAGATTTAGCCCGAAAAAGAGCCAGAAAGGTGAGGATAGCTAGGATGGAAGTGAAAAGCAATTTTGACTCGAAATTATCCCAGGGGATCGATCGCATTTAACGAAACCCTTACCCTAACAGCATAAGACAAGAGAAGGACTTATTAAGGAGAAACCCAGCCATGAAAATCGGCGTAATCAAAGAAAGTGACCAAGGCGAGGCGCGGGTGGCGCTAGTGCCGGATACCGTCGCCCGTTTAGTCAAGGCGGGATTTGAGGTAATTGTCCAAAATGGGGCGGGAATTAGTGCCAACTTTGCCGATAGTGCCTATAGTGCCGTGGGAGCCGCCCTGAGCGAAAACAGCGAATATATCTATGAAACTGCCGATATTATTCTCAAAGTCGTCCCTCCTAGCGATAGCGAGATCGATCGCCTCAAAAATGGGGGTATTCTCATCGGCTTTCTCGATCCCCTGCGTCAACCCCGGCGCATTGCCAAATTAGCCGATCGCGGGATCACCGCTTTGAGCATGGAATTAATTCCCCGCAGTAGTCGCGCCCAGAGTATGGATGCCCTCTCCTCTCAGGCTAACCTCGCCGGTTACAAAGCGGTACTCCTCGCCGCCGTGCAGCTGCCGAAAATGTTCCCGATGATGACTACCGCCGCCGGTACGATTGCCCCAGCCAAGGTGCTGGTATTGGGGGCAGGAGTTGCCGGATTGCAAGCTTGCGCCACCGCCCGCCGTTTGGGGCAGTGGTGGAGGCTTTTGATATTCGTCCCCAAGTCAAAGAAGAAGTGCAGAGTGTCGGGGCGAAATTTATTGAAATGCCCCTAGAAGAAGATACCGTCGCCGATAACGGTTACGCCAAAGAGGTTTCTCTTAGCACACAGGAGCGCATTTGTCAAGCCCTAACGGAACCAATTAAGCGGGCTGATGTGGTGATCACCACCGCCCAAGTACCAGGGAAACAGGCCCCGCTGCTAGTCACCAAAGAAATGATCGCCACCATGAAAGCGGGGGCGGTAATCGTTGATTTAGCGGCGGAACAGGGCGGAAATTGCGCCTACACCCAACCGGGACGAGAAATCATCGAAAATGGGGTAAAAATCGTTGGAGCCGTTAATCTTCCTGCCACAGTGGCCACCAATGCCAGCCAGATGTACGCCAAAAACCTGCAAATGCTGCTACAGCTTTTAGTCAGCAAAGAGGGCGGTTTAAACCTCGATTTTGCCGATGACATCATTGATAGTGCCTGTGTCACCCACGCTGGCGAAATCCGCAACCAACGCATTAAATCCGCCCTCAGTGAACAGTTATCCGCTTTTTAGCTATCAGGAGTCGGTCGTCAGGAGTTAGGAGTCAGGAGTCAGGAGTCAGAAGGCAGCTTTGTTCTCCCCACTTCATAATTCATAATTCATAATTCCCACTTCCCCAATCCCCCACTTCCCCAATCCCCCACTTCCCCAATCCCCCATCACCCCACTTCCCTATCCCCAAACCCTATCCCCTTTTTACTTAACCAATGACTGCCCAACTTTTAACCGCTTTAGTGGTATTTGTCCTCGCTTCCTTTGTCGGTTTCGAGGTGATCAATAAAGTTCCTCCCACTCTCCATACACCCCTGATGTCGGGAGCGAATGCAATTTCAGGTATCGCCGTTGTCGGTGCGCTCCTCATCGCCGGAGGCACGGATTGGCACCAATTAACCGTAATTTTAGGGTTAATTGCCGTTATTTTGGCGATGGTTAACGTGGTCGGTGGTTTTGTCGTTACCGATCGAATGCTGCAAATGTTCAAGAAAAAAGAGGCTAAATCATGAATAATGCCCTTATCACAGGGATCGAGTTGTCCTATCTACTTGCCGCCATTTTATTTATCATCGGTCTTAAACAATTATCTTCCCCCGCTACCGCCCGTCAAGGCAATTTTCTGGCTGCCATCGGGATGCTAATCGCCATTATTGCCACCTTAATCAATCAAGAAATCCTCAGCTATGGTTTAATCGCCGTGGCGTTAGTGATTGGCTCGATTATCGGCCTAGTTTCGGCGCAAAAAGTCCCGATGACAGCTATGCCCCAAATGGTGGGGATTTTTAACGGTTTAGGCGGTGCTGCCAGTGCTTTAATTGCCATTGGCGAATACTGGCGTTTACTGCAAAGTGGTGAAAATATTGCCTTTGACTCGATACTGATCGCTATTTTGGGTATATTGATCGGCGGTGTCACTTTTACCGGTAGTGTCCTCGCTTTTGCCAAATTACAGGAATTAATCAGTGGCGCGCCCGTAACTTTTCCTTTCCAACAACCCTTTAACATTCTCTTGCTACTCACCTTTTTAGGGGGTAGTGTCTATCTCTTTTTTGATCCCACCTCGATCGATGTTTTCCTGACCTTGGTGGCACTTTCCCTAATTTTCGGGGCTTTATTCGTGCTTCCCATCGG
Source organism: Microcystis panniformis FACHB-1757 (assembly GCF_001264245.1). Classification (NCBI taxonomy): domain Bacteria; kingdom Bacillati; phylum Cyanobacteriota; class Cyanophyceae; order Chroococcales; family Microcystaceae; genus Microcystis; species Microcystis panniformis. Next base: position 1,863,998 of record NZ_CP011339.1, on the reverse strand, counting down.
CGGCGGCGATATGCCCGTGGTTATCTCGCTCTTAAACTCTTTTTCGGGACTTGCCGCCAGCGTAGTCGGTTTTATCCTGATGAATAGTATGTTGATCATCGCTGGTGCTTTGGTGGGTGCGTCGGGGATTATCCTGACTCAGATCATGTGTAAAGCCATGAATCGATCGCTGGCTAGTGTACTATTTGGGGCATTTGGTACAGGTGCTAGTGCTGGAGGCGAAGCGAGCGCCACTTCTAGCCTTGATAAATCAGTTCATGCTATTGATTCAGAAGAAGGGGCAATGATGCTCGGTTATGCGCGTTCTGTGGTGATTGTACCCGGTTACGGCATGGCGGTGGCCCAAGCACAACACGCAGTGCGAGAATTGGCTGAACAGTTGGAAAAAAATGGCGTTGAGGTTAAATATGCTATTCACCCCGTGGCAGGAAGAATGCCCGGCCACATGAATGTATTATTGGCCGAAGCTAATGTTCCCTATCCGCAACTCTACGATATGGATGATATTAATCCTGAGTTTGAGCGCGTTGATGTGGCGTTAATTATTGGGGCGAATGATGTGGTTAATCCCGCTGCCCGTCACGATAAAGCTAGTCCGATTTATGGAATGCCGATTCTCGACGTGGATAAGGCACAGCACACGATCGTGATTAAGCGCAGTATGCGATCGGGTTTTGCTGGGGTAGAAAATGAATTATTCTACAATCCTAAAACCTTTATGCTCTTTGGTAGCGCTCAAGATGTGGTAGCACAATTAGTATCACAAGTCAAGGATTTGTCATAATTCTTAACAAATAGGACGGGGTGAAAACCCCGTCTTTTTTTTTATCCGATTTTCCAGAGTTTAAAGATAATCAAGAACTAATTCCCCTTTGCTCACTTTTTCGGTAATTAAAGTTCTGACTAACTCTAATTCTTCTAGGGTCACTTTACCATCAGACCTCATAGCTAGGGCGATTCTTTCCCTTTCCCCTTGAGTGATCACGCCATCAACACTAGCCTGTTCGATAATAGCTCGCAACTTTTCTAGTTCCTGTTGTTCTTCTGCGGTTAATTCTACTTGATTAGGACGAGATATTTCCATAAAAATTTCTCCTTGAGTGATCAACACAAACTTGGTAATTTTTTCTAAGTAGTGGAACCCATGGCAGTTATCCCCAGTCAGCATCAGCAATCAGGGACAATGATTTTAGCAAGAGCTAGACCTTGATTCTTGACAGGGAGCCACTAAACCTCAACAGATGATCGATGATAACTGATAGAGCTTACAGTATAGTGATTAATAGAAGCAATTTGCAAAGAATTATCGAGATAAAGAATGGATATTCGATCGACTGACACCTCGCTCCTTACTTGGACAGGAGATACTTTAGCCCTAGGTTTACCAGAAGGAACCATCGAGATTGCAGGAGAATTGGCAGAATTAAACGATAAACTAGGGGGAAACCTAGGGGAGCTCATCTCCGAGACGGAATTCGAGGGAAAATTAGGCAGCAGTGCGGCGACTCGTCTAGGTGGTGGTCCGATTCGCAAATTAATCCTGGTGGGATTGGGAAAAACTACTGATTTCGACCTGCAAACCCTGCGTCTAGCGGCCGCTGCCATCGCTCGTCTGGCCAAACAACAAAAAAGCCAAGCTCTGGCCATCAGTTTACCGGTAGTTGGCGATCAGTCCGCCACTGCCGGAGCAATCGCAGAAGGGCTGCTGCTGGCCAATCATCAGGATACCCGCTTCAAGTCCACTAAAGAGGAAAAAGGAGCCAAATTAGAAACCGTCGAGTTATTGGGTTTAGGAGAGCAAACATCAGCGATCGTCAAGGCCGAGCAAATCTGTTCCGGAGTGATTTTGGCCAGAGAATTAGTCAATGCTCCCGCTAACACCGTCACCCCCTAACCATGGCAGAAACCGCCGAGCAAATTGCCGCCGAATACGGATTAAGTCTCAAAATTCTGGAACAGGAAGAATGCGAAAGCTTGGGCATGGGAGCCTTCCTTGGAGTGGCCAAAGCCTCGGATATTCCCCCGAAATTCCTTCATTTAATCTATAAACCCCAAGTAGCCCCGAAACGTAAACTAGCAATCGTCGGTAAAAGTTTAACCTTTGATTCCGGCGGTTTGAATATTAAAGGGGCCGGCAGCGGCATCGAAACCATGAAAATGGATATGGGGGGTGGTGCCGCCACCCTAGGGGCAGCCAAGGCGATCGCCCAATTACAGCCAGAAGTGGAAGTACACTTTATCTGTCCGGCTACGGAAAATATGATTAGTGGTCGCGCTATGCACCCTGGGGACATTTTAACCGCTTCTAATGGCAAAACTATTGAAGTCAATAACACCGATGCCGAGGGACGATTAACCCTGGCCGATGGCTTGGTTTTTGCGGAAAAATTAGAGGTGGATGCGATCGTAGATCTAGCCACTTTAACTGGGGCCTGTGTCATCGCTTTGGGGGACGATATCGCCGGTTTATGGAGTAGCGATGAGAGTCTCACTGTTCAACTCCAAGAGGCCGCTAAATTAGCCGGCGAAAAATTCTGGCCAATGCCCCTAGAAGAAAAATATTTCGAGGGGATGAAGTCTCAAATTGCCGATATGAAAAACACCGGCCCGCGCCCCGGCGGTTCCATTACAGCCGCTTTATTTTTGAAGCAATTCATTAATAATACTCCCTGGCTCCACCTAGATATCGCAGGACCGGTCTGGTGCGATAAAGAAAATGGCGTTAATAATTCCGGGGCCACCGGTTTTCCCGTCCGCACTCTAGTTAATTGGGTAATGGCCAATAATTAAGTTATCGGTGATCGGTAAGCGGTATTAGGTGAGGAGTATTTTCACTGTTTACTGTTTACCGATCCCTGAAAAATCTGCCCCACCCCTCACCCCTATCTCAAGGTCGCGAGAGGACTCCCGTTAAACCGCGTAGCGGTTAACGGGAGATGAGTCGCGACCAGAATAAAACTAACGCGGTAGCGTTTCCACTTTCGGGGAGTTTTGGTTCTCGACGTATTTTTTTAGTTGTTCGACAGTAACGTCGCCACAACTAGCCACGAAATAAGCTCCCGCCCAAAAATAGGGTTTGTTGTCGAAATACTTTGCCGCCAAATCCGGAAATTCTTGTCTAATTAAGCGACTACTAACTGTTTTAAGGTTAGCGATTAGTTTGGTCCATGATTGTAATTAGTTGATATACTAGGCAGTAAGTGTTACAATTTAACTATACATCACATCACGAAACTAACGACAGTGATAACGCTTACCTACCAGTACAAACTAAAGGTGAACAAGAAACAGGAACGAGAGATTGTCCACATTCTTGATGTTTGTAAGAGCGTTTATAATTACGCGCTCTCGGAACGGAAAGATTGGTTAAACTCTCGAAAGTGTCTTGCGGATCGCTGTTCGCTAGTTTCTGAGTACATAATTCCTGCGGATCAACCCTATCCAAATTACTTCGTTCAAGCTAAAAATATAACGGAAGCTAAAAAAGTCTACCCGATATTAAAGACAGTTAACGCTCAAGTATTACAGCAAGTTTTAAAAACTGTAGATAAAGCGTTTGACCACATGAAATCGAAAGGCTTCGGCTTTCCTAGATTTAAGAAAAAGATGCGAAGTTTTATTTTTCCTGCGCTGTCAAAAAACTTCTTAGGTGACGAATACTTAAATTTTCCACAATTGGGAAAAATTCGGATTAGGAAATCTAGGAAGTACCCGTCTGGGTTTGAGCCTAAACAAGCTCGAATTATCCAAAAAGCGTCGGGATTTTACGTTTTGGTTTCTTTCCAATCTACGGAATTAGTTCCCGATATGACAGTAGGGAAGACCTGTTTAGGAATTGACGCGGGAATTGAGAGTTTTGTCGCTACTTCACGGGGAGATTTAATCAAAGCCCCTCGATTTTTGTTGAAAGTACAGAGTAAGCTTAAATTGCTACAAAGACGCTTGAAACATCAAGTCAAAGGCTCGAACAATTGGTTGAAACTCCAAGATAAGATAGCGAGATTACACGAAAAAGTGTCTAATACTCGTAGAGATTGGCATTTTAAGTTAGCTCATTACCTTTGCGATCTCGCTGATAATATCTTTGTTGAAGATATTAACTTCGTTTCCTGGTCTAGAGGGATCGTTAGAAAACAATCTCTGGATTCAGGTATTGGTAGTTTTATTAACGAGATACTACCATTGGTTGTTTGGAAACGGGGAAAATATTATCTTAAGGTTGATAAAAACGGAACCTCGCAAGAGTGTCCGAATTGTGGCGCAATTACTGGTAAAAAAGCGTTATCGGAAAGAGTTCACCGGTGTGATTCTTGCGGCCACATTGAACCGAGAGATACGGCATCAGCGAAGGTAATTGAGAACCGAGGAAAAAACGCGGTCGGACTGACCGTGTTAGAAAACGCTCGCGGAGGCGATTTGACGGGGATCGACTGGGTTAAACTCGGTCGATCTAGTTAAAAGCCTAAGAACCGAGAATCCCCCGCTACACCGCGCTCCGCGGTTAGCGGGGGAGAGTCAATCCCCGATAACTGATAACTGCTAGACTAATTGGGTGATGCTTGCAAGATTAATAAAACCAGTGTCGAGATTAGAATGCAGGGACTTTTAAGAAAACTTTGGCGTGCGATCGAAAACTTTTTTACCCGACTTTTGGGGGGACAAGGGGGAAAGGGGAGAGTACAAGCGATCGAATCTGTTCCCCTAACCGATACAGACTACGAGTTTCTCTATATGCAGTTACTCGATGGAGTGTCCCACGGTTGGCACGAAGGCAGAATTCTGAGATTTTTTGAGAAATTGGGCGATCGAGGTCGGCAAAAAGATTGGGTAGAATGGTTAGAGCGCTTTGGGAGCCGTCTGCAATCCTCCGCTTCCCTTAACCAACTTCTCGCCACCAGAATGATCCGTTTGGGAGAATTAGCTCGCGCTTTCCCCGGGATTGAACGTATTGGTGAAGCTTCCTACGAGATCGGTTATCAACTCTACACCAAAGAAACTGCCACTTTAATCTGGGAATACGCCGGCGACGATGAGGCCCCGGGCAGTTATTCCCAGCCGCAACCCCCAGAAAATCTCTCATATTCGGGTGAAACTAGCGATTTTAACGGTGCTGACCCAGAAAATCCCCAATTAGAAACCCTGACCCTCGATGAATTATTTGACCGTCTGCAAAACGATCCTACCCTAGCGGGCCAAATGGCCGAACAATTGGGCATCGAAAATAAGGACGCAGAAAGCATTATTGATAGTCTCATCGCTCAATTTTCCCCCCAGGAGGGTAAAAACCCTGAAACTGCCGAAGATTGGTTTAATCAGGGCTTAGAACAGGCAAATTTAGGCAATTGGTCAAATGCGATCGCCGATTGGGAACAGGCCTTGACGATCGATCCCCAATTAGCCTCGGCCTGGCATAATCGTGGTAGTGCCTTAGCCATGATCGGTAACTACGAAGAAGCTTTAAATAGTTATGATCGCGCCCTAGAAATCACCCCCAACGATCACCAAGTCATTAACGCTAGAGGCAGCGCCCTATACGGACTGCAACGTTGGCAAGAGGCTTTAGAATGTTGGCAACAGGTGCTAGAAGCGGACGATAATTTTTATCAAGCTTGGTACAATCGCGGCAGTACCCTAGAAAATTTAGGCGAAACCCAAGCAGCGATCGCCTGTTATCAAAAAGCTTTAGGGATTGCGCCGGATTTTGAGCTTGCCCAAACCCGTCTAGAGGCTTTACTAGGGCAAAAACCGCCCGAAGACGACGGTAATCCCCCGCCTGATTCAATCTGAACTTGAGCAGTCAACAGCCTACAATGAGGAGAGGATAGAGACTAATTTTAATCAATCAGGCCCAGCAATGAGTATAAAAAGCAAACCTCCTTCACAATCTCGCCTGATCGGTAATGTTTTATTAGCCGTAGGCGGCTTATTTCTGATTGTTAACCTTCTTTTCCCGCAATTATTTGGCCCTAGCGTCCCCAAAGTTCCCTATAGTCTTTTTATCGACCAAGTGGAAGATGGCAACGTCGCTAGGGTATCCGTGGGACAGAATGAGATTCGTTATCAGCTTAAAAACGACCAAGAGGGCAACTACGGACGAATTTTCAGCACTACACCGATTTTTGACCTAGAATTGCCCAAACGTCTAGAAGCCAAGGGCGTAGAATTCGCCGCCGCGCCACCGCCAAAAAATGGCTGGATTGGCAGTGTCCTTAGTTGGGTGATTCCTCCCCTGATTTTTGTCGGTATTTGGCAATTTTTCCTCGCTCGCAGCGGTGGCGGTGGTCCAGCCGGGGCTTTATCGATTACCAAAAGTCGCGCTAAAGTCTATGTGGAAGGAGATACCACCAAAACCACTTTTAAAGATGTGGCCGGTGTGGAAGAAGCGAAAACCGAATTGGCAGAAATCGTCGAATTTCTTAAATATCCCCAACGTTACATTCAAATCGGGGCGCGGATTCCCAAGGGTGTCCTCCTAGTCGGTCCGCCGGGGACAGGCAAAACCCTGCTGGCAAAAGCAGTCGCGGGAGAAGCGGGAGTTCCTTTCTTTAGTATCTCGGGGTCGGAATTCGTGGAACTCTTTGTCGGTGCAGGTGCGGCCCGAGTGCGAGATCTGTTTGAACAGGCCAAGAAAAAAGCCCCCTGTATTATTTTTATCGATGAATTAGACGCGATCGGTAAATCTCGCGCTAACGGTAATTTTATGGGGGGTAACGATGAACGGGAACAGACTTTAAACCAATTATTGACGGAAATGGACGGTTTTAACGCTGGTGATGCGACGGTAATCGTGCTGGCCGCTACTAATCGCCCAGAAACTCTTGATCCCGCTCTTTTACGCCCCGGCCGTTTTGATCGCCAAGTGTTAGTTGATCGTCCCGATCTGGCTGGACGCTTAAAAATCCTCGAAATCTACGCAGGTAAGGTAAAATTAGGCTCAGATGTGGATTTAAAACAGATTGCTACCCGTACCCCCGGTTTTGCTGGTGCTGACTTAGCTAATCTAGTCAATGAGGCCGCTTTATTGGCAGCCCGCAATCAACGCAGCACCGTCGCCCAAGAGGACTTTAATGAGGCAATCGAGCGGGTAGTGGCCGGTTTAGAGAAGAAAAGCCGGGTTCTCTCGGAAAAAGAGAAGAAAATCGTCGCTTATCACGAAGTTGGTCACGCTCTCGTCGGTGCAGTTATGCCGGGGGGTGGTAAAGTTGCTAAGATTTCGATCGTGCCTCGCGGTATGGCAGCCCTCGGTTATACCCTGCAAATGCCCACGGAAGACCGTTTCCTTATGGATGATACGGAATTACGCGACCAAATTGCTACTCTTTTAGGCGGTCGGGCCGCCGAGGAAATTATCTTTGGTAGTATTACTACTGGGGCTGCTAATGACCTGCAGCGGGCGACGGACTTGGCCGAACGCATGGTGACGACCTATGGTATGAGTAAGACCTTGGGTCCTCTAGCCTACGAAAAAGGTCAACAGAATAGTTTTCTGGGAGATGGCATGATGAATCCCCGGCGCTTGGTGAGCGATGATACGGCCAAAGCGATCGATAATGAAGTGAAAGAGATTGTCGAAAATGGTCATCAGCAGGCCCTGGATATCCTTGCTCAAAATCGCGATTTACTCGAAGAAATTGCCCAAGAAATCCTCAGTAAAGAGGTGATTGAAGGGGAACAGTTGCAAGCACTGCTCGATCGCGTTAAACCCCTCGATCGAGAACCTGTTACTGTTTAGATTGATTTGATTTTTACCTTACCCCATCTTCAACAAAGATGGGGTTTCTCATCTAGAAATTTTGACCTTTAAGAGGGATTGGGGCTGAATATTGAGGAGATAATCCAGAAAAGTCTTGGCGATCACAGATAGTTTTTTATCCTTGGGATAAACCACATACCAATGGCGTTGGATGGGAAAATCTTCCACGTCAAGGATGGTAAATTCCCCATTGGGATTATCTAAATTTAAGACGTGCTGAGACAGAACTGAAATTCCTAAACCACCAGCGATCGCTTGTTTAATGGCTTCATTATTGCCGATTTCCAAACGCAGAGATACGGTGATGCCATGGTCGAGAAAAATTTGCTGTACTGCCCGTCTAATTCCCGATCCCATTTCCCGCATAATAAAAGGTTCCCCTTGCAGTCGTTTAATCGGAATTTTTTTCTGTCCCGCTAGGGGGTGATCTTTGCGAGCAATAACCACGAGGGGATTTTCCAGAAACGGTTGAATCTCCAGGTTTAGCTCTTGGGGGGGTTCGCTTAAAATATATAGGTCATCAACATTATTGATCATCCTTGTTTCTAGGTCTTGGTGATTGGTCAATTCTAGGGACACATCCACCCCTTGGTACTGTTGACAAAAAGGACCTAGGATCTGAGGGATTAAATATTGGGCTGTGGATACCGCAGCTAAACGCAGTTTACCCTGTTTAATGCCCTTGATATCGGCGATCGCCATCTCAAAGTTATCAAGATCCTTGAGGACTGCTTGACAGGTGACTAATAAACTGCGTCCGGCCTCGGTTAAATACAAACGTTTGCCTATCTGTTCAAATAAGGGTAAACCCACTGATTTAGTCAGTTGTTTCATCTGGGTGGAAACGGTGGGTTGGGTGATCGATAGTTCTTCAGCAGCCCTGGTAAAACTGCCATGACGAGCGGTCGCTTCAAAGACAATCAGTTGATGTAAAGTGGCGTGAATCAAGAGAGGCCTCTAGAGAGCTACACTTCTGTTACTGCCTTGAGGAGCTTTGCTAAACAGAAGCAGGAATGGAGGGGAACGAGTAAAAACCTCCCCACCCCGCTTATATCATAGGTTTAAATCAATACTTTTGTAAAGATATATCGATTTAAACTCAATTTATAAAATTTGCTTGTCAAGATATCCGTTCTAGTATAGATTTATAACAATCGATCTTTAAAAACCATAAACTTTTGTCTATCAAGGCTGGTCTCTCAACCGCCGGTTTTGTTATGGCAAAAAACCCTTTGCTCAGTTGGATTCTCATGCAAATAACCAATCGTATTCATTTTGACAATTTGCGGGGCGATATATTCGGTGGTCTCACAGCTGCCATCGTTTCTCTCCCTCTAGCTCTCGCTTTCGGTGTAGCTTCTGGGGCTGGTGCGATCGCTGGTTTGTACGGTGCTGTCTGTGTGGGTTTTTTTGCTGCCCTTTTTGGTGGCACCCCCACGTTAATTTCGGAACCAACGGGGCCGATGACGGTAGTAATGACGGCGATCGTGGCCAGTTTAACCGCCAGAAATCCCGAATTAGGCCTACCCATGGCCTTTACGGTAGTCATGTTAGCGGGCATTTTCCAGATTCTGTTCGGTATCTTCAAAATGGGTAAATACATCACCCTGATGCCCTATAGCGTTATTTCTGGCTTTATGTCTGGGATCGGGGTAATCCTGATCATTCTGCAAATTCCGCCCTTTTTAGGGCAAGCCGCTCCCAAAGGAGGGGTTTTAGGCACAGTGCAGAAAATCCCGGAACTACTCTCTAATATCAATCCCCCTGAAGCCATTCTGGGGGCGATCACCTTGGCGATCATCTTCCTGATGCCCTCGAAATTCAAGCGTTTTGTCCCCCCTCAGTTATTAGCTTTGGTGATAGGAACTCTGATTTCGCTGTTTTTCTTCCAAGGTGCTGAAATTCGCCGGATTGGGGATATTCCCGTGGGTTTACCCACCCTGCAAATGCCCACCTTTAGTGCTGCCCAAATGATCACAATGTTGGTGGATGGGGCAGTTTTAGGGATGTTGGGTTGTATTGATACCCTATTAACGGCGGTAATTGCCGATAGTTTGACCCGTACCGAACACAAATCGAATAAAGAATTGATCGGTCAAGGTATTGGTAACTTAGTATCAGGAATCTGTGGCGGTTTACCCGGTGCCGGGGCCACGATGGGAACTGTCGTCAATATTCAAACCGGTGCGACCACTGCCCTTTCTGGCATTACTCGCGCTTTAATTTTATTAGTCGTCGTTCTCTGGGCCGCCGGTTTAACTAAGAGTATCCCCATGGCGGTATTAGCGGGAATTGCCCTAAAAGTGGGGATCGATATTCTCGACTGGAGTTTCCTGAAACGCTCCCACAAGATTTCTCTGAAAGGGACGCTAATCATGTACGGTGTACTGTTATTAACAGTATTCGTCGATCTGATCGTTGCTGTGGGTGTGGGGGTCTTTATTGCTAATATTCTCACCATCGATCGCCTCAGTGAACTGCAAGCGCAGGAAGTGAAAACAATCACCGATAACGATGACGAGATTCTCCTAAGTCCAGAAGAAAAAAGGTTACTCAACCAAGCTAACGGTCGCATCATCCTATTTTATCTCAGTGGTCCGATGATCTTTGGAGTCTCGAAAGCGATCGCCAGGGAACACACAGCCATGAAGGAAGCGGATGTTTTAATCTTGGACTTGAGTGATGTGCCTTTGTTAGGGGTGACAGCTTCTTTAGCGATCGAAAATGCGATTAAAGATGCGATCGATAAAAGTTTACAAGTCTTTATCGTTGGTGCCACCAGCAAAATCCAGCATCGTTTGGAACGTCTCGGCATTTTAGCCCAACTCCCCCCCGATCATGTGCTAATGGACAGAACCATCGCCCTACAACAAGCGGTAACTTTTGTCAAGACCCATCCTCACCAAGAACCAGAGGATTTTGAGGTTAATCAACTAAACAACTAATGCTTGTCTTGATCTGGGCAACCCCATCTGCAGCCTGACTGTCCTTGAGCGGTGGCCCTTTTTCCTATCCTCCAGTTTTATGACCACCTAAAACCTTTAACCCTCATCCCTTTAAACTCATGATTTTGTCCCCTATTCTGCCTCCTTCGATCGGGGAGATAGCAGCCCCCATGACTCCGCTCCCCTTGCTCGCCACCGTTGTGGCCGAGGATTCACCGATTATTCTCTCTGGCGTATTGCTGACGCTGGTGGTGATTTATCTGGCCAGCAAGCTCGGCGCAGAGGCCGCCAGACGATTGGATTTTCCGCCCGTACTGGGAGAACTGGTGGCCGGTGTGATTGTCGGCGTTTCGGCACTGCATCTGCTCATCTTTCCCGAAGGGGGACTATCGGCCTCGGACTCGCTGATTATGACGGTACTGCAAGGATTGAATCAATTGGCCCCGGCTGCCGTGGACCGCATCTTTGAGTCCCAAAGTGAAGTGATTTCGGTTCTAGCTGAAATCGGTGTGATTATTCTGCTGTTTGAAATTGGCCTAGAATCGGATCTGCGACAACTCAAGGAAGTGGGAATTCAAGCCACGGTGGTGGCCTGTGTGGGGGTGGCGGCACCTTTTGCGGCGGGTACGGCCGGGTTAATGCTCGTCTTTCATGTGGCGGCTATCCCGGCGATTTTTGCGGGGGCAGCCTTAACGGCAACCAGTATCGGTATTACCTCGAAGGTGTTGTCAGAGTTAGGTCAACTCAAATCCAAAGAAGGGCAAATTATTGTCGGTGCGGCGGTGATCGATGATGTCCTCGGTATTATTGTTCTGGCTGTGGTCGCTAGTTTAGCCAAAACTGGTGAGATTGATGTGACCAATGTTATTTATCTGATTGTCAGCGCTACGGCCTTTTTGATCGGATCAATTTTGTTGGGAGGTATTTTTAACAAAAGTTTTGTGGCGATCGTGGAGCGGCTGAAAACCAGGGGAAATATTGTTATTCCCGCATTTGTCTTCGCTTTCTTTATGGCATTTTTAGGCAATGCTATTCATCTGGAAGCGATTTTAGGGGCCTTTGCTGCCGGTTTGGTGCTTGATGAAACTGATACCCGCAACGAGTTGGATGAATTAATCAAACCGATCGCCGATTTGCTTGTACCGATTTTCTTTGTGACGGTGGGAGCGCGTGCCGATCTCGGTGTTTTAAACCCAACGGTACCGGAGAATCGGGCCGGACTTTTGATCGCTGTCTTTTTGATGGTTGTGGCGATTATCGGTAAACTGGTGACGGGCTGGGCAGTTTTTGGTATATCCGGCATCAATCGCCTCGCCATCGGTGTGGGTATGATTCCCCGGGGTGAGGTGGGTTTAGTTTTTGCTGGGATTGGTTCGGCCAGCGGAATTTTGGATAAGCCTTTAGAGGTGTCGATTATTATTATGGTAATCCTAACGACTTTCCTGGCCCCTCCCTTCCTGAGAATCGCTTTTGGTAAGACGGAAGCTGTTCCCGAAACCCTAGAAAGCAAGGATTCGGCTAATCCTATTCCTTAATTTGGCGGGTAAAATCTGATTTTTTAGACGAGGCTGAAAATGCTTCAGCCTTTTTTGTCGTTCTAGAAAACAGAGAGGAATCACCGTCCGTTTACAGCGGTGAGGATGTCAACGGTTAGAAAGAGCGCAGTTTCCCCGCGACCAACCCCATTCTTCCACCCCCACGGAAATTTGCGAACCGGGACGGACATCTCCTTTCGATAAGTCTATCAGAGTCACACTGACTGCGGCGAATAAACTGCCCCGATAAATCGGTTGTCCTTTGTTGTTAGTATTTTTAAAACTAAGGCTAGAAACTTGGGGAGGTTGACCAGAACGCGTCCAGCGAATGCGTTCAAAACGTCCATTGAGAAATTCTGCCGAATAGGACCAACCGTTATTCATGCGGCCTTGACAAAAAAGCTGTTGTGTGGCTACGGTAGCAGGAATATTGACAGATAAACTCAGAAGGCTGAATGTACCGAGAGCGATCGGCAAAAATTTCATAAAAGTTGGCACTATAGGGTCAAATAATCCCATTATAAGTTCTTAGCTCGCAAATTTAACTATCGCGGCTGCGGTAAGTTCCGGTTTTTCGAGGTGGGGAACATGACCACAGCGAGGAATCCAGACCAGTTGATTATTAGGTAAAGCCTGCTGAAATTTCTTCGCGTCTTTTGTGCCTAAAATTTGATCGTTTTCTCCCCAAATAATCAGCGTTTCTCGGTTTATTTGGCTTAATTGCGGCAAAAATGACCCATAACCGCCACTTTTGGTAAAGGAGATTAAAGCCTCACTCCAGTGGGGACAATTCAGGTGCAGACTAGCACAGGTGCAAGCATCAACAGTGGCCAAAGTTTGATCGAAATAGGCGGTACGACTGATATTTTGGCGCACGCGGGGATTGGCTAAAAAATTAGTTGCCCACTTATCGAGGGGCGAAAACATCAATTTACCCAAAACTGGGGGATTAGCTAGTCCTGCGCTGTCAATGAGGACTAATTTCGCCACTATTTCCGGGTAGGAGAGGGCAAAATCGAGGGCCACTGCACCCCCCATGGAAGCACCGACTAAAATTATCGGTTCGGCGATCGCAGTTCTCCAGAAATGGTAAAGATGGCTTTTAATAGTTTTCGGAGATACTTCTAAATCTGGGTATCGCTCAGTAAAACCGAAGCCGAGTAGATCTATCGCCCAAGTTTCCCTATTTTGGGCGAGTAAAGGTAGTAAACGCCGAAATTCCAGCAGGGAACTATCAAAACCGTGCAGGAGGACAAAAGGCGGTTGACCTTGCCCTTGTTGACTATAGGTGGTTAGAATCGATCGAGGATAGATGGGGCTATCGATGGCAATTTGTTGGATATTTTCGAGGAGAGCAAGGGAGGTATCTTCACTCAATCCCTCCCTAACAGTGGGTAAAAAGTTAGGATAATTCACGGATAAGGGCGAAAGTTTTCTAGATTTTCCGAGCATCGGTGCTGATTTTAAGCTGTTGACTATCTAAATTACTCGTTAGGACTGTCTATGAGCAGGAGAGCGAGGAGAGAGAGTTTGAGCATTTGTACTAAAATACTCAATAGACAGTTTAAATGCAGTACAGCTTAACTGATAGCTAAAGGTTATGTTAATAGCTAATTTCGAGGGTGACAGCAGCGCGCAGGGTTTGTTCCCCTCCGATAACCGGGCTACTGGCAGCATCGGCACTCCGAAAAACCGCTTCTGAGCGGGCGATTGGCACGGGATTACTGGTATTACCCACTTGGATAGAAACCGTTTCTTTTGGCACTAAACCAAGGGCCTGTAACACGATTGTGGCCTGTTCTCTAGCTTGTTCCGTGGCTTTGATGAGAGCAGTTCTCTGTCCAGCTGCGATCGCTGATTCCCCAGCAGTAAAACTTACCCCATCGATGCGTGTTGCCCCGACTTTTACCGCTTCATCGATTAAAACCCCCGCTTGGGCTATATCAACCTGAAAACTAATCAAATTAGCCCCGATATAACCGATTAAACGTCTTTGATTGTTGCTGAAGTCGTAATTGGGCTGTAAACTAATGCCGGTGGTTTCCAATTTTTCCACTTGACGGGAACGGAGAAATTTAACCACCGCATCGCTACGAGTGGCGGTTTCCCTCTGTACTTTACCCGCTTCTTTGCCTTGAACTTCTACCCCTAAGCGCACTATTGCTTGAGAAGTGGCGATATTTTCTATTCCTTCTCCCGTCACGGTAATTGTCCTCAATTCTCTTGCGTCTGCGTAACTAGGCATAACTAATCCAGTGTTGATGAGGATAAGGGACAGCAAAAAAGCCAAGCAAAATTTTTTGTAATTCATCAAAAATCTCTAGCGATCGATACTATATTTCGATTCTAGCCTTTTTTTGGGCAATTGAGTGGAAGATTATCCCTTTTCTGTCACTTTCGGAATATTGGTGACTAGGCTCTGGGAACTTGAGAAGGGGCCTTTAAGCAATGAGTGTAAAGAACCACAGAGACACAAAGGACACAAAGACCGATCCTATGTAAGTTAAACTCATCACACAGAACCTAGAAGAGCCGATAAATTCTCAAAACTTGCTATGATCCAAAAAGATTGTTAATGCACTTTCTCGGCTTAATTATCCCCTGCAATGACTCGCCAAATTCACGACCAATTTGCCAAAGAATATTTAGAAGAACTCTTAGCGTCTCTGGGAACGATTAAAAAGAGCAAGAAAGTCAAGAGTGAAGTCCAAGAAATCGATGTTTGGTTTGAACCAGCCAGTTCAGCATCAAGGACGGAATTACCCTTGGGTTTACTTGCTAAAATGGCGGCGACTTGCTGCTTATTTGAACCCTTCCGTAACCCACCCTCCGAGGTAGAGATTCGCAGTTGCATCTCAAAGTTATATGCGGTTCATGGCGAAGTCTTAAGGAAGGCAAAACGGACAAACAAAACTCTAACAGAAGCTGAACTACCAGTTCTCTGGATTTTAACGCCTACTTTTTCAGCGAGAATGATTGAAGAAGTCGTGGGAATCCCCCCTTCATTCCTACCGGAAGAGGGGATGAAAGAGGAGTGGGGAAAAGGAGTTTATTTTTCCCCTAACCTATTCAAAACAGGAATTGTCGCCATCCATCAATTACCAGTCAATGAGGAGACTTTATGGTTGAGGGTGCTAGGTAAAGGAGGAACTCAAAAACGAGCAGTAGAAGAATTAGTGCAATTGCCTGAAGGTAATCCCTTCCAAGAGAATTTACTAGAAATTCTGGCCAACTGGCGCAAGAATTTAGAATTAAGAGATAATTTAAGTACAGAAGAACAGGAGGACATCATGAACTTATCACCAGCTTATCTAAAACAACGGGAAGAGTGGAAACAAGAAGGGATACAAGAAGGGATACAAGAAGGGATACAAGAAGGGATACAAGAAGGGATACAACGAGGTAGTTTAGAAGAACGGTATTCCCTGATAACCAGTCTTCTGGAAGGACGCTTTGGCAGCCTAGATGCAGAATTATCTGGTCTGGTGGAAGAGATTGCCCAACTTCCCATCTCGGAACGCACCGGGTTACTTCTTTCTCTGGCTAATTTATCTCGCTCAGAACTGTTAGAAAGATTCAGGGAAAATTAAATTTTCACTCCCAATCTCAAAAACAGACAATTAAAATTTCCTTCGATAAATTCTCAAAACTTGCTATGATCTAACAAGATTGTTAATGCACTTTCTCGGCTTAATTATCCCCTGCAATGACTCGCCAAATTCACGACCAATTTGCCAAAGAATATTTAGAAGAACTCTTAGCGTCTCTGGGAACGATTAAAAAGAGCAAGAAAGTCAAGAGTGAAGTCCAAGAAATCGATGTTTGGTTTGAACCAGCCAGTTCAGCATCAAGGACGGAATTACCCTTGGGTTTACTTGCTAAAATGGCGGCGACTTGCTGCTTATTTGAACCCTTCCGTAACCCACCCTCCGAGGTAGAGATTCGCAGTTGCATCTCAAAGTTATATGCGGTTCATGGCGAAGTCTTAAGGAAGGCAAAACGGACAAACAAAACTCTAACAGAAGCTGAACTACCAGTTCTCTGGATTTTAACGCCTACTTTTTCAGCGAGAATGATTGAAGAAGTCGTGGGAATCCCCCCTTCATTCCTACCGGAAGAGGGGATGAAAGAGGAGTGGGGAAAAGGAGTTTATTTTTCCCCTAACCTATTCAAAACAGGAATTGTCGCCATCCATCAATTACCAGTCAATGAGGAGACTTTATGGTTGAGGGTGCTAGGTAAAGGAGGAACTCAAAAACGAGCAGTAGAAGAATTAGTGCAATTGCCTGAAGGTAATCCCTTCCAAGAGAATTTACTAGAAATTCTGGCCAACTGGCGCAAGAATTTAGAATTAAGAGATAATTTAAGTACCGAGGAACAGGAGGAGATTATGAACCTATCACCAGCTTATTTACAACAACGGGAAGAGTGGAAACAAGAAGGGATACAAGAAGGGATACAACGAGGCAGTTTAGAGGGACAACTATCGCTGATAACCAGTCTTCTGGAAGGACGGTTTGGCCCCCTAGATGCAGAATTATCTGGTCTGGTGGAAGAGATTGCCCAACTTCCCATCTCGGAACGCACCGGGTTACTTCTTTCTCTGGCTAATTTATCTCGCTCAGAACTGTTAGAAAGATTCAGGGAAAATTAAACTTTCAATCCCAATCTCAAAAACAGACAATTAAAATTCCCGATGAACAATCATTTCCAAATCCTGAAGAACCTTAAATGTCCTGCTTATTTTGCTAGACTAAAGAAGTCCCAATTCTTGATTAGCCTGAGATAGGAAGGATTATGGTCAATCAAATCAGCATTGTCATCTCCAAGAATCCCGACGGATATTCACTCAAATCTCCTGAATTAGCAGCAATTGATTACCAGGATAGCTCTCTAGAAGGCGTTTTAAATCGACTGAAAGATGCCCTGGAAACTCATCTGATGGCTTCTGATATATCTCAAGAGGAGACTGGAGAATCAATTTTAAAGATAGTTGATAGGTTGAATCTGAACTTCCCCGAAGAAGAACTTGAGCCGCTTCCATCTGACGGTGCAGAAGAGCATGACCATTATCTTTATGGGAGTCCCAAGAAAAGGCAATGAAACAAATTTTTGCCGACACTTTCTACTGGGTTGCTTTAATCAATCCCCAAGATAATTGGCATCAACGAGCCAGAGAAGTTACGTCCAGTCTCAAAAACGTTAAACTTGTGACGACGGATGAAGTTTTGGTAGAGCTACTGAATTTTATGTCAGTCCGGGGAGCAAATCGGAAGCGGCGTACTGTCGAATTTATCGATGATCTGCTCCAGAATCCCCGCCTTCAAGTCATTCCGCAAAACCGAGAATCATTCCTGCAAGGCTTCGAGTTATACCGCCGCCGTCCAGACAAAGAATATAGCCTGACAGATTGTATTTCAATGACGGTCATGCAGCGCTTAAAAATCACTCAAGTGTTAACTCACGACAATCATTTTCAGCAAGAGGGTTTCATAATTCTATTTGAATAACAGAGGGAAAATTAAACTTTCACTCCCCCTAAGCTAGGAAAAACTATTCCCAAGCATTAATAGAAAACGGGTTTCTCGGAGAAACCCGTTTTCTGTGCGTTACTCAACGGATTTAGTATGACAACTGATAAAAACCCCTCCAATTAATGAAGGGGAATTGTGGGATTTTATTGATGGTATTAGGAGACTTTTGTGGTTTCTTTTTCTGAGGATTTGGAGGATTTCAATTTGCGCTTGAGGGTTGAGGCTGCGCCGAGTGTGCCTAGGGCGAGGAGGCTTAGGATTGAGGCGGGTTCGGGGACTGATTCAGCATTACTCACCACAGTGACATTATCTAAAGCTGGACCCCAAAATCCTGAGTTGTCAAGACTTGAGAATGTTAGAGTTGTCTGATTACCAGTGGCTTGAAAACTTAATTCGTGTAGTTGCCATTGAAGATCTAAGTGGTCAGACGCGGATGTTGAAAAAATTTGGTTAACTGCTGCAACTTGAACACTAACTTGACGAGGATTAGGAAAAGAAGGATTAGTCGCACTCAAGTCTGGTCCCGCTAGAGAGAAACTTAAAGTATAGAATTGTCCAATAATTGTAGAAAAAGTTTGAGATAAAGTTCCACTACTTCCCCCATCAAGATTTAAATCTATAATTAAATCTCCCTCGATTGGAAATTTCATGTCATTACTGTTGTGCCAATCAACGCCTGCACCACCTATTGTCCATCCTGTCAGAGCAGAGCTTCCCTGACTTAGTCGTGCAAAATTAGGATCTACAACATTAGAGTCATAATCTCCTTCTTCAAAAGAACCATTGATAATCAGATTAACTGCTGAAGCAGGTGATACAAAACTAACAGTAAAGAGAATCGAACTGCTTATTCCAAGAGCTATAGTGGTTACTTGAGAACATGACTTAAGTTCCATTATACTTCCCCCAACAATTTTGTTTTAAATACGATCGCCCCCCTCACAGCCAGGTCAAGCAATAACCCAACACCAAAGGCGAATAACAAAACAATACACATTACCCCCCCGAACTGTATTCTAAGCTACATTTTTATAAATATTTACATTCCTCTCCGTCAGGCTTCTTTGGCAACGATAAGAGCGATCGCCTTCTATCTTTTAGTAGTCAATAATGCCGATGACTAGAGCTAAGTTAAGATTGAAGGGCATTCAGTTGTTAACTCATGTAATTCTTGAGTAGGGCGAAAATATGACGACACTACTTGTACAAGCGACCTCGGCTCCTTTGATGATTGATCTTCCTTGGATTATGCCGATGACGGAGGAGCAGTTTTATGAATTTTGTTTAGCCAATCGGGATTTACGCATTGAACGCAGCGCTAGTGGAGAAGTGATCGTTATGCCTCCTGCTTTTTCAGATACGGGTAATCGCAATTTTAATATCGCCGCTCAACTTTGGAACTGGTCAGAACTAGATGGAACGGGGCTTGGGTTTGATTCCAGTGCGGGTTTTACGCTGCCCAATGGTGCGACTCGTTCACCCGATGCTGCTTGGATTAAATTAGAACGCTGGAATGCTTTAACAGAAAAACAAAAAGCCTCTTTTGCCCCCATCTGTCCCGATTTTGTGATTGAATTGCGTTCTGCTAGTGATACAGTATCCAGTTTGCGGAAAAAGATGGAAGAATATATTGCCAATGGTGCTTTATTGGGTTGGTTAATTGATCGCCAAAATCGCCAAGTCTATATTTATCGTCCCCATCGAGAACTGGAGATTTTAAATGCTCCTGAAACCATTAGTGGTGATCCAGAATTGCCGGGGTTTGTATTAGTAATGGCTAAGATTTGGTAAATGCGATCGCTGATGAAAGGTTCCGTCAATATAGAACAACTAAGCACGATTAACGCTGTCCTATATTGTTGCTCACGGGAATCCTCAACACTGATAGAACAGCGATAACTAGGGTTGGCTGAATAAATATAAAAACCTTGTTGGGTAAGACTTTTAGACTTTTTGTCAATCAAAAAGTACTGGAATGGGAGTGATCAGGGGGAAAATTCCTGGACTTTTTCCCTGAAAATTAGGTAGTTGACCACCTGAAAATCGATAAAACCCCACACCCGTTACAGTAGAGCAGGAAGTCGCCTTCCCACCCCCTGCTTCAAAACCGGACTTACGACTTTCGCCGTATCCGGCTCCTGAGTAACTAGGCTACTGTCATTAGTAGAATAATAATGGGAATTATTATTTCCTTGTCTATTCAACCCTCTTGGCTGTATCCCCACCAGACAAGATTGTTGGTTTTAGGGCGTATATGACCGTTGATTGTTGCTTAGACTTCCTAGTTACCCGTCCTTTGTCAGCATATCTTTGATATTACTCAAAGCCTTGGCTTTTAAGGACATCCTCTCCCTCTATTGACTTGCGGATGGTTTCCTACTGCCCCAAACGGGCAGAGTCAATCAGGGTTACTTCGTTCCCTATAACCATTGGTTGAACCATTAGGATGATACTGTCCACAACAGAGTAACGGGAATGCCTTACTGATAGTGGTATGAGCTATCAGCCCCAACTCTGTTAACTTTTGTTTCGAGCCTGTCAGCCTTTTGGCTCGTGGGTGTTGACGATGGTTAATTCGTATCTTCGCCCCAGGGCTATCCATAGGTTCTGGCTCAACGGGTTTCTGATTTAGGCTATCAGATACCGCTTTTTTTCCTCGCTCACTACCTCAGATGTACCAAGTCTAAAGCAGCAGGAAATGCCGTCACTCTAGGCATCTAGAGGACAGGACTAAGGTTATTACTAACCCGCACCTGTATGGTTATAAAGTTATCAAGGTACTACATTTACCAAGCGGCTAATCCTCTAAACGTCTTACTGTCTAGTTTCTAGCCAACGAATCGCACCACACCCCACACCCTGACCCCAGGAAAAGCTTTTTCAGTAAACCCTAAGTATCTACACATTTGACCGTCGGGCGGGCGGCTCTAGGCTTAACCCTACTCTCTGTCTCGGTTTCAGGCTTTTCCTCTAGGTTGTTTTGACGGAGATGCCAGCAAAGGAATCTTTAAGAAATTACCCAAAATCCCTGAGTATAGATATTGACGGCGCTAGACTCCCAACGTATAGATAAATACTGTTTCTGGAAGCCCATGACTGTGAGCTACGAAAAAATCACCCCACCGACAACAGGCTCGACAATTACTTTTTCTGACGGAAAACCTCTAGTTCCCGACGATCCCATCATTCCCTTCATTCGTGGTGACGGTACGGGGGTCGATATCTGGCCCGCAACCGCAAAAGTTATCGATGCAGCGATCGCCACAGCCTACGCTGGTCAAAGGAAAATCCATTGGTTTAAAGTCTATGCTGGCGATGAAGCTTGTGAAATCTACGGGACTTATCAATATCTACCCCAAGATACCTTGACAGCGATCAAAGAATATGGTATAGCCATCAAGGGTCCCTTGACCACTCCCATCGGTGGCGGCATTCGTTCCCTGAATGTGGCTTTGCGGCAGATTTTTGACCTTTATGCCTGTGTTCGTCCCTGTCGTTACTATGCGGGAACCCCTTCCCCCCATAAAACCCCGGAAAAACTCGATGTCATCGTCTATCGGGAAAATACCGAGGATATCTATCTCGGCATCGAATGGAAACAAGGCACGGAAATCGCCGATAAACTGATTAATTATCTCAACACCGAACTAATTCCCGCCACTCCCGAACACGGTAACAAACAAATTCCCCTCGATGCGGGTATCGGGATCAAACCTATTAGTAAGACGGGTTCCCAAAGATTAGTCCGCCGGGCGATCGAACGAGCGCTGACTTTACCGAAACCGAAAAATCAGGTTACTCTCGTCCACAAGGGTAACATTATGAAATACACGGAAGGGGCCTTCCGGGATTGGGGTTACGAATTAGCTAAAAGTGAATTCCGGGATGTGTGCGTCACCGAGATGGAATCATGGATCCTGAGTAATAAGGAGAAAAACCCCGATCTGACCATCGAAGATAACGCCCGCATGGTGGAACCGGGTTATGATGCTCTCACGGACGAGAAAAAAGCAAAAATCTGCCAAGAAGTGACCAGTGTTCTCGATGCTATCTGGGAAACCCACGGCAATGGCCAATGGAAAGATAAAATTATGGTTAACGATCGCATTGCCGATAGTATCTTCCAACAGATCCAAACCCGTCCCGATGAATACTCGATCCTCGCTACCATGAACCTAAATGGTGATTATCTCTCCGATGCGGCAGCGGCGATCGTCGGTGGTTTAGGGATGGGACCCGGGGCGAATATTGGCGATACTTGCGCTATTTTTGAGGCAACCCACGGCACAGCCCCTAAACACGCCGGTTTAGACCGAATTAACCCCGGTTCGGTGATTCTTTCTGGGGTGATGATGTTGGAATACATGGGATGGCAAGAAGCGGCCGATTTGATTAAAAAAGGCATCGCAGCGGCGATCGCTAATCGACAAGTTACCTACGATTTAGCGCGTCTGATGGAACCTCCCGTTAATCCTCCCCTGAAATGTTCCGAATTTGCCGATGCAATCATCTCCCATTTTGGGGATTAATTTTCCGGTTAGGGTAGCCTGAAAACTGCCCTATTTTTCGGAAAATCCCCAAAATAACCACTGCCTCCGTTAATGCAGGCGTTTTAATCGTTCTTGGAGAATTTGGGCTTGTTTTTCGGACTCTGCTAAAGCTTGCTTCGTTTTTTGGATTAAAGCTTCTGGAGCTTTTTCGACAAAGCTAGGTTTATTCAAGCGATCGCTCAAACTCTTGATTTCTCCTTCTACTTTACCTAAATTCTTCTCTAATTTCCCAGCCAATATCGATATATCAACCAATCCAGACAGGGGGATGAGGATTTCTACCGTAGCGACAACATCGGCAATCGCTTGATTAACTTCCTCGGTTAATTTTGCCGTCAAAATTAAGTTTTCGATCTTGGCCAAGTCTTTTAAGTACACTTGTCCGCGTTGCAGAATAGCTAATTCTTGACTGTTTTCTGTCTGTAAAATTGCCGTGATCGTTGCCCCCGGTTTAATCCCCGCTTCGGCCCGCAAATTACGCAACACCCGAATACTTTCAATTAATAACTCAAAAGTATTTTCTAAGTCTAGATCGATCAGAGAACTATCAGCTATTGGATAGGTTTCTAAAGCCAAAACCTGCTGATTTTCTTGGGTTAAATGATGCCAAATTTCTTCGGTAATATGGGGCATAAAGGGATGTAATAGTTTTAATGTTCCTGCCAAGATAAAAGCCAAAGTTTGCCGGGCCGTGGCACAGGAAACCGATTCTTTATCCTTCCATAAACGAGTTTTCACTAACTCGATATACCAATCACAGAAATCGCGCCAGATAAATTCGTATAGACCTTTTGCCGCTTCCCCCATGCCATAATTTTCTAGATAATCTCTAGTTTTTTGCACTGTTTGATGATAACGAGATAAAATCCAGCAATCGGCTAATTCTAAATTTTCTAAAACTGGTTCTCCCAATTCTTCTGGGGTTTTTCCCTCCAGATTCATCATCACAAAACGGGAAGCATTCCAAATTTTATTGGCAAAATTTCGGGCCGCTTCTACGGATTCCGATTCATCGGTTTTACGGTTATATTGCAGACTGATATCCTGTCCTGCTCCTGCCACTTCTCGAATTAAGGTATATCGTAAAGCATCGGTTCCATATTTATCAATTAAAATTAGGGGATCGATGCCGTTATTGGCAGATTTAGACATCTTTTTGCCGTTTTCATCCCTAACTAAACCGTGAATATAGACATCTTTAAAGGGCATTTGTCCCGTAAAATAGCCCGCCATCATCGTCATTCTGGCCACCCAGAAAAAGATAATATCAAAACCGGTGACGAGGGTTGTGGTGGGATAATAGGTGTCTAGATCAAGGGTTTTTTCTGGCCATCCCATAGTCGAAAATGGCCACAATCCCGAGGAAAACCAAGTATCTAAAACATCGGGGTCTTGTTGAATAATTATATCCTCTCCATACTCCTGTTTGGCCTTGGCTAAAGCGGAGGTTTCATCCCAGGCAACAACGAAGGGAGTATGGTTAGTAATTTCGTTATTAGTTTCACTGATAACATACCAAGCGGGAATTTGATGACCCCACCACAGTTGTCGAGAAATACACCAATCTTTTAGTTTAACTAACCAATCGCGATAAACTTTTGTCCATCTTTCTGGCACAAAACGGGGCGAGTTTTCCTGATCTAAACAGGCTAAAGCTTTTGTGGCTAAAGGTTCAATTTTAACGAACCATTGGGTAGATAAAAGGGGTTCCACGGGAACTTTACCTCGATCACTATAGGGGACGCTATGGCGATAGGCTTCAATCTTAACTAAAAAACCGTCTTCATCGAGTTTTTTAACGACATTTTTGCGGGCAACAAAACGATCTTGACCTGCGAATATTCCGGCATTTTCGTTTAAACTGCCGTCTA
Organism: Microcystis panniformis FACHB-1757; assembly: GCF_001264245.1. Lineage (NCBI taxonomy): Bacteria > Bacillati > Cyanobacteriota > Cyanophyceae > Chroococcales > Microcystaceae > Microcystis > Microcystis panniformis. The sequence continues at coordinate 1,839,810 of NZ_CP011339.1, read as the reverse complement.
AATTCATGATATTAATAAAGGCTAAATTATGGCGTTTACCCATCTCAAAATCCTTAGGATCGTGGGCCGGCGTAACTTTGACGCAACCGGTTCCAAATTCGGGATCCACTAATTCATCGGCAATAATGGGGATTTCTCGCCCCATTATCGGTAAAGTGACGGTTTTGCCGATTAAATGGCGATAACGGGGGTCTTGCGGGTTGACAGCTACACCAGTATCACCGAGCATGGTTTCGGGCCTTGTGGTGGCTACTTGAAGATAACCGCTACCATCGCTAAGAGGATAGCGAAAATACCAGAGATTTCCCTCAATATCCTTGTTTTCCACCTCTAAATCGGAAACGGCCGACCGGGATTCGGGACACCAGTTAACTAAGTATTGACCGCGATAGATTAATCCGTCCTCATAGAGTTTGATAAAAGCAGTACGGACAGCATGGGAAAGTCCCTCGTCCATGGTGAAACGTTCCCGCGTCCAATCCACGGATACCCCCAAGCGTCGCAGTTGATTAACAATGGTACTACCGGACTCTTCTTTCCATTGCCAAGCGCGTTCGAGGAATTTTTCCCTTCCTAGTTGATAACGGTCGGTTTTTTCGGCTTTTAATTGGCGATCGAGTATAGCTTGTACTGCAATACTAGCGTGATCTGTCCCGGGCAGCCAGAGGGTATTTTTGCCGGTCATGCGCTTGTAGCGAACAAGTGTATCAATTAAGGAACTCTCGAAAGCGTGACCCATGTGGAGACTACCGGTAACATTGGGAGGGGGGATGACTATACAGTAGGTTTCGCCGCCTTTTTCGGGGTTTGCTGTAAATATTTCTTGATTTTCCCAATATTGCTGCCATTTGGTTTCTGTGATCTTGGGATCGTATTGCTTCGATAGTTCCGAGGTCATGATGGGGAGATTCTACAATTCTTAGTTCTTTGTCAATTGTCCCACATTTGGGAGAGATCAAATTCTGGTTTAGTTGCTGGCTAAAAATTTTCAAGAGTCTTATTAAGATAGCTGTTATCTTTTGCTGGGGTAAATATAGCTAATTTCTGGTAACTTTTTTGTATCTCACCAGTATAATAATTGCTATAATCAATTGAGAGAGCTAATCAATAAGTGGGTAGGTATTAAAAACTTTCAGATGCCCCCCTATTAAGGGTAGGGTTGATTCATGAATCAACCCTACTTAATAAGGGGGAGATCGGCACCCCCCTTATTAAGGGGGACAGAGGGGAGCGAACCTAAAATCCATTTTTAATTTAATTATAACCAGCTACTTAAATTATGACCATAGCCACAGATAAAAGTACCTATAGCTTTGCCGAATATTTACAACTAGAGGAAACGGCAGCCTATAAACATGAGTATCAAGACGGGGAAATCGTACCGATGACAGGAGGCACTACCGATCATAATAAAATTGCTCTCAATTTTGCCGCTTATTTAAAATTTGCCCTCAAAGGACAGAAATATAATATTTTTATCGGTGATGTGAAATTATGGATAGCGCAATATCGTCAAGCAACCTATCCCGATGTGATGCTAATTGAGGGTGAACCGATTTATTATGAAACTGGCAAGACAACTGTTACCAATCCCAGATTAATAGTAGAAGTCCTCTCAAAATCAACTCAAAATTATGACCAGGGCGACAAATTTCTCTATTATCGTTCGCTGCCGGAATTTCAAGAATATATTCTGATCAGTCAAAGTCGTCCCTATGTCATGCAGTATAACAAAACTGAGGAAAATAAATGGTTATTAACGGAATACGAGGGCGAAAATACCAGTTTATCTTTAACTTCTGTCAATTTCGATCTCAGTTTTCAGGAAATTTACGAAGGAGTTACTTTTAATATAATCAATGATTAAACCAGTTGTTTTAATCAGCTTAAGTTAACCAAAGAATCAATCAATTATGACCATAGCCACAGATAAAAGTACCTATAGCTTTGCCGAATATTTAGAACTAGAGGAAACGGCAGCCTATAAAAATGAGTATCAAGACGGGGAAATCGTACCGATGACAGGAGGCACTACCGATCATAATAAAATTGCAGGTAATTTTTACTTTTATTTACGCCTAAAGTTACCCCAGTCTCACTATAAAATATTTATCGGTGACGTTAAAGTATGGATAGCGCAATATCGTCAAGCAACCTATCCCGATGTGATGTTAATTGAGGGTGAACCGATTTATTATGAAACTGGTAGGACAACTGTTACCAATCCCAGATTAATAGTAGAAGTCCTCTCAAAATCGACTCAAAATTATGACCAGGGTGATAAATTTCTTTATTATCGTTCGCTGCCGGAATTGCAAGAATATATTCTCATTAGTCAAAGTCGTCCCTATATCATGCAGTATAACAAAACTGAAGAAAATAAATGGTTATTAACGGAATACGAGGGCGAAAATGCCAGTTTATCTTTAACTTCTGTCAATTTCGATCTCAGTTTTCAGGAAATTTACGAAGGAGTGATATTTAACGATTTGCTTTGAATTTTCGTTTTTTTGCCGGTATTCTCGCCAAGGAAGTCCAGAAATCTGTCTCTATAGGCTCAATTTCGCCGCTAAAGCGATCGCTACTGGGAAAATGCGATGTTCTTGCACTTGAATGCGTTCGTGGAGACTGGCCGCGGTATCATCGGGGAGAATGGGAACCACTGCTTGCATTAAAATTGGTCCACTATCTACCTCCGCGCGAGCGATATGCACAGTACATCCGGTCACTTTTACCCCTGCGGCTAAAGCTTGTTCCACGGCACGCACACCTTTAAAACTGGGTAGTAAACTAGGATGGATATTGATCACGCGATCGGGAAAAGCATCTAGTAAAACCGGGGTGACAATTCGCATCCAGCCCGCCATAATTACCCATTTTACGCCGTATTCTTGGAAAGTTTCGACTATTGCCCGATCGAGTTCTTCTCTGGGTTTAAATTGACGATGATCGAGGAAAACCGCGGGGATATTGTAGTGAGCGGCTTTTTCTTTTACCTTGGCATCGGGATTATTGTAGATGAGGACAGAAATCCGGGCATTTAGCTGTTTTTTGGCGATCGCTGCTGCTAAAACAGCAAAATTGGAACCACTACCAGAAGCCATCACTCCTAAAGAGAGGGTTTCCTCTAGGGGAATATCGGCCAAACTGAGATCGGGAGAAATTAAACTGGGGGAAATTGTCATCATATTTTATAACCGAGTTCGAGTGCATTGCAAAAGCTGTTGAGGCGATTCAGCAAAGCATTATAGTAAGAATAAGCATCATCCCGTTCCTCTTGGAGATAGGCATACAAGGTTAGCTCTGGCTCTGCAGCTAGGTGATTTTTGGGGATATCGAAACCGACTTCCGTTAGGCGCGTCGATGCGATCGCAACTAGCAACGCCCCAATGGTATTGGACTCACCATTGTGAAGATCCCTCAGTCCGGGTAAGATGATCTCGGCCCCTGGCAACTCATTGAGATTCATGATTGTTTCTCCTCTGGTGGACATTGAAAACGTTCAATAAAGTTCTCGACTCTGCTTCTCAGCACATCAGGGTTAAGGGAGGGGAATCGGATTAGTTCCGGTGCAATCGCTTCAAAGCATTCCCCTAGCTCATTCAAAGAGAATAATTTGTGTTCGTACATAGCTTCAATATCTTTCAAGTCACGGTCAAACCCTCTCGATAGTTTAGAAAGAGCTTGGGCTGTAAAATCATAGTGATAGAAAGAGATTTGACCTCGTTTGCCAATGAATACGCTTCGATCGCGCCATCCCGGAATAGGGGGCAGAAAATCCTGCGGAGATGCCAGTTCAATGTTGATGTTCAATTCTTTTTTTAGCTTGGCGATCGCTTGAAAAATGCCCGGCGGTTCTGGATCTAGACGGATATCCACATCGACTGTGGAATTCCGCCATCCCACCAGTAAGGCACTCGCTCCACCTGTAAAGTAGATAGTGCCTGAACCCTGAGCTTCTTTACCTAAGATTTGCATTAGGCGTTCTAACTTCTGAGCGTCAACGTTTGCACGCATTTTTTGGCCGTGATTATCTGCCTCAAGTTACCAGTTTAGTTTAGTGCCTACTCAAAGGTAAATTGTACAACTGAATCGAAAAAATCCCCATACCCCTATCTCCCCTATCCCCGTTGTTTCAAACCGGTTTCAATAGCGGCAATTACTGTTTCTATGACTTTAACGCGGGCGAAATACTTATCATTTGCCGCTACAATCGTCCAGGGGGCGACGGGGGTGCTAGTGCGGGCTACCATGTGATTAACTGCCACATGGTAGAGGGGCTGTTTTTCCCGATTGCGCCAATCTTCATCGGTGAGTTTATGTTGACGATAGGGGTTATTTTGGCGCTCGTTGAAGCGATTTAACTGTTCTTCGGGGCTAATATGTAACCAGAATTTGACTAAAACACAGCCTGAATGGGTTAATTGGGCCTCAAATTCGTTAATTTCTTGATATGCCCGTCGCCAATCCATATCTTTAGCGAATCCTTCCACTCTCTCCACCAAAACCCGTCCATACCAACTGCGATCGAATATACCGATAGTTTTGGCTGCGGGCAATTTCCGCCAGAAGCGCCAGAGGTAATGATAGCGATGTTCTTCCTCCGTCGGGGCAGCAAAGGCAATCACTTGATAACTGCGAGGATCGAGGGTATCGGTTAAGCGTTTGATCGCCCCTCCCTTACCGGCGGCATCCCACCCTTCAAAGAGGACTAAAACGGGGATATTTGCCTGAAAAATCTCTAATTGCAGTTTTCTTAATTCTACCTGTGCCTGACGCAAACGGATTTTATAGTCTTCTTTTTCCAATTTGGCACTTAAGTCCACTCTCCCCAGATAATCGGGTTCCGTGGGCAGTAATTGGGCTTGAGGTGGTAGATTGACAGGGGGTTCGATCGGTAATTGCCGCTGATCCAAAGCTTGAGCGATCGTACCGACTAATTGGGAGAGAACTTTTACCCGGGCCCAACGTTGACAGTTGCCCTCCACCAATGTCCAAGGGGCGGCCCCCGTGCTAGTGTAGGTAATCATTTCCTCGGCTAAACTGGCATACTCATCATAACGTTTGGCCTGTTGCCAATCTTCCGGACGCACGCGCCAAGATTCTAGTTCATTTTCGGCGTATTCTCTGATGCGTGACTTTAATTCCTTTTGACTGAGGTGAATCCAGAATTTAGCGATTGCGACCCGATCATCAGATAATTGTCGCTCAAAGGTGTTGATATCGCGCATGACTAGGGGAATCTGGGAGGAGGGCAATTTATTTAAGAGTCGATCCTCTAGTAGATGGGTGTACCAACTGTGATAAAAAATGCCGATACTGCCTTTTGCTGGCAGTTTTTGCCAAAATCGCCATAAAAACGGGTAACTTTCCTCTTGGAGGGAAGGGGTTAAAATTGGATGGACGGTAAAACCGCGAGGATCCATATAGTTAACCATTTTTTTGACTAAAGTTCCCTTGCCTGCCGCCGCCCAACCTTCCAAAACCACCACCACGGGTAATTTACATTCCCAACAGGACTTCTGTAGCGATCGCAGTTGTTGCATTAAATCTTTAATTTGTGATTGATAAGTTTCTTTGTCAAGGGAAAGAGATAGATCGAGGGGACTTAACATGATGGTCAAATAAGTAGGTAGGTGTTAAAAATTGTCAGACACCCCCCTTATCAAGGGGGGCAGGGGGGATCGGCACTACCCTTATCAAGGGGGGATTAAGGGGGTATCCAAGACAATATCTATCTTCAATTTAATTATAACGACTTACTTAAAAGCAAAATTAGGGTATAAAGTTATAGACAAGTCAATCTCAAATAGGTATGATCGCGTGTCTCAAGTTAAACCTACCATTCTCGTCACTGGCGGTGCGGGTTATATTGGTTCCCATGCAGTTCTAGCGCTCAAAAATGCCGGTTATTCCGTCATCGTACTCGATAACTTATCCTACGGTCACGCCGAAATTATTAAGGATGTGTTAAAAGTTGAGTTAATTGTCGGTGATACTAGGGATCGATCGCTGCTGGATAATTTATTTGCTAGTCGTGATATTGCCGCCGTCATGCACTTTGCCGCTTTTATTGCCGTGGGGGAATCGGTACAAGAACCGGCTATTTACTATCAAAATAATGTTAGTGGTAGTCTGACTCTTTTGCAAGCGATGATCGCCGCCGATGTGAAGAAATTTGTTTTTTCTTCCACCTGTGCTATTTATGGAATGCCCAAGGAAATTCCGATGACGGAAAATCACCCCCATCATCCCCTCAGTCCCTACGCTGCCAGTAAGGAAATGGTGGAACAAATTCTTAGGGATTTTGATGCGGCCTACGGTTTAAAATCGGTGGCTTTCCGTTATTTTAATGCTTCAGGAGCCGACCCCAGTGGTTTATTAGGGGAAGATCACCAACCAGAAACCCATTTAATTCCCCTGGCTTTATTAACTGCCCTGAAAAAACGGGATTCCCTGTCAATTTTCGGCACGGATTATGATACTCCCGATGGTACTGCTGTTCGGGATTATATCCATGTCAATGATTTAGCCCAAGCTCACGTTTTAGGCTTAGAATATCTCTTAAATGGGGGCGAAAGTAATGTGTTTAATTTGGGCAATGGTAACGGTTTTTCCGTGCGTGAAGTGATTGAAACAGCGCGAGCGGTAACTGGTTTAGATATTCCCGTCATCGAAAGTCCCAGAAGGGCAGGTGATGCCCCCATTTTAATCGGGAGTAGTGATAAAGCTAAACAGGTTCTCGGTTGGCATCCCCAATATGCCGATCTCAAGGTAATAGTTGAACACGCTTGGAATTGGCATCAAAAAAGACACGATTAACAGCGATCGAGTGCTAAACTTTAGTATTATCGGATTGAACAATTCTAAGTAAGTGGTTTCAATTAAATTGAAGATAGATTTTGTCTTTGATCCCCCCTGCCCCCCTTGATAAGGGGGGTGCCGATAGAACGTAGGTTGGGTTGAAGCATGAAACCCAACGCCCGATTACGTTACGCTACCCCTAACCCATCCTACAAATAATTGTGCCTCCCTACTTAGAGGCTGATAGTTTACCGCTATAAGCTTCCCTAGAATCATCTCAAATACAATGCTATGAATAACAAAATAATCTTAATATTTATAGGCTTGACTTTTTTGGCAAGTTGTGCTGATAGTAAACAGTTTCAATGTCAAAAAATCTATCGGATTGCCAACGAAGTCGCCCAAGAAACCAAATCCTTAACCAAGGGTCAAGGGACAGAAATTGACCAAAAAAGTTGGCTATTAGCCGCCGATAAAATCGAACAGGCCGCAGAAAATATGAAAAAATTAGCAGTGAAGGATCCTGAACTAGATAAATATAAAATCGCTTTCGCTCAAGTCTATGAAGATTATGCCACTGCCACTCGTGAAATAATTCAAGTTATCGAAACTCGCAATAAAAACGGGGCAAAATTAGCACAGGAAAAGGTAAGAAAAGCCGGCCAATTAGAAAAAGAAACTGGCGAAGCTTTTAATACCTATTGTCAAGCACAGTAAATCAGTTATCAGTTATCAGTTATCAGTTATCAGTTATCAGTTATCAGTTATCAGTTAGAAGGTGTTGGGGTTTTGGGGTATTAGTGGAAATTTCCCCATTTCCCCATTTCCCCATTTCCCCATTTCCCCATTTCCCCATTTCCCTATCACCTCACTCCTATACTTTAGGGTTTAATTGCGTACAAAGTACCCACATTTTTACTGCGAGGCATCCGGGAGAAGATGATAAAACCGAATTCTTGCAGATGTTTGACTAAAGCATCGGGACCCTTTTTATGCCATTCCATCATGATAATTTTAATCTGTCCTAATTGACCGGTTGCCGCTAAAGAATCGAGGATTTCGTATTCGGAACCTTCACAATCAATCTTGGCAACTATATCGATGTCGGGATAATCAGAGGTAATACCTTTAAACACATCGGTGAAAGGTTTAAGAATTAAATCGGCTGTAGCTGTTTGTTTCGAGGCAAAAGGTTTTAATTGGTTGTCAATACCAGAAATACCAACACTACCTTTAACCTTGTAATCGTATTCGACTTGAATAATTTCATCCCGAGCGCCGACTCCATAATCAAAAGCTTTAATCTTCTCCGCTAGATTAGGATTGAGGGCAAAATTTCTTAAAGCTTGGTCGTAGGTAGCCTTAAAAGGTTCGTAACTATAGACAGCTTTCACATTAGCTCGATTGGCAAAAAAGAGACTAGCAAAACCCGTATTCATGCCAATATCGATCGCTACACAGGGCTTGTCATAGAGGAAATTATATACACCTAAAAGGAAAATTTCATGGGCGATATCTAAATCCTGTCCCGTCTCGATAATTAACTTAACTCCATCGATATCGATAATTAATTCCTGTTGCCCATCGATATAAAATTTACAATCAGCCAGAGCCTTTAAGGCGCCAGCTTTGTTACAAACTTTACTACCCAAGAGGAAATCCTGCTTATTTTTGCTTAAACTGATCCCTAAGGGTTTGTAAAAAAGTTGACCAGATTTAGCATCATATGCCACATAATTAGGATTAATATTATGCTCTGCCAACTGACTAGACCAATATTGATCGGCAATATGGGGATAAGTCTTAAATTGTCGATAGCGTTTATGAGCATCTAACAGTTTTTGATAAAGCATTGCTTGTCTAGCCTCGATTTTTTAGGATGGATGAAGGTAATTTTATGGACAAGTCTGACAAAGTTTGATAGGCTTGTCAAGAAAATCCCTCGTCTCTGAGCATCAGAAGTCAGGAAACCCATCTCAAACAAGGTAACACAGACCATCAGGAGTTAACACGCCTTGAATTACTCTGATTTTATATTTTGGTGGATATTAATCCTTTTTAGCGTTCCTTTCCTAACGGCGCGCTACCTGGCGAAGTCCTTCAATCTCTGGCGAGGTGTTTTTGATGGAGTCGGATTAGCGGCGCTGTCCCTAATCCTATTTTATTACGCCAGTCGCACCAGTTTCCTCGTTTTCGTCGTCTCCCTAGCCTTTAACTACATTATGGTCTGGCTAGTGCTGAAAATGAGCGGCTGGAAGGCGAATCTCCTGGCCACTATCGTTATCGTCATCGATATTCTCGTCCTCGCCTACTTCAAGTATTTCGGCTTTTTTGTCGAGGAAATCATCGGATTATTCGTTTCTCTCCCCCCTAACTGGAAGGAACTTTCCCCAATTCCCGTGCCTAGCCAAATACCGCCGGGGGTATCCTTCTATACCTTCCAGATGGTGGCTTTCGTGGTGGACTCCCTACGGGAAAAGAAAAAGAAACCCCTAGCCGTCCTCGATTATGTCAATTTTATCTCCTTTTTCCCCCAGATTGTCGCAGGTCCGATCGAGCGTCGCCGGGATTTATTACCACAAATGGAGGGATTTCGCCTCAAATTTACAGGAGAAAACTTCGAGAAGGGGTTGCGTTGGCTTTCTCTCGGTTTATTTATGAAATTTGTCCTCGCCGATAACATTGCGCCCTACATCGAATTAGATAAGATGATCGATAATGCTTGGTATATCTGGTTTGAGGCCTTTTTATTCACCCTGAGAATCTATTTTGACTTCGGCGGTTATAGCTTTATTGCTGTTGGTTTAGCCTATTTTGTTGGCATTAGATTGGAATTAAACTTTTTAGCTCCCTACACATCCCAAAGTATTAACGAATTTTGGCGACGTTGGCATATTACCCTTAGCACTTGGTTTCGAGATTATGTGTTTTTACCCCTGATGGGTTCCAATAAAAATTGGGCGCCTTTTTACCTATTTATCACCTTTACTCTCTCTGGTTTCTGGCACGGTGCGGCTTGGAATTTCATCTTTTGGGGTGCCTACCACGGGGCATTATTATTATTACTGCGTTATCTAGGCCGACCTTTCTATGCTTTCGTCGGAAAATACGTTTCTCAGCCGCAAATTGTCTCCTGGGCTTTAACGCAATTGGCTGTCATTTTTGGTTGTCTCTTTTTCATGGAGATTAACACCAGAAGATTAATCGGCAAAATGCTGGTTATTGCCAATCCTTTCAATTATTCCTTAGCTAATATCGGGGAGATTTTTAGTTCCTATACTCTCAATCAAGGAGCAGTTTTAAGCGTCGCTTTAGTTCTTGGTATCATTGTTTTAATCCTCGAACATCTGGCTATTGCCCAGAAAAAGTTTGAATATGAACTATTACTATCGCCTTGGCTGTCTAAAATATTGCTAGGTTTAACTATTCTCCTAGCTTCCACTAATACCGGTGACTTTATTTACTTTGAATTCTGATGAATACTAAATCCTTTAACATTTTCCCCTGGTTAGCCTCTCTGGGAGTCGCTTGGTCCCTCGGCTTTGTTTATAATGTCATCTACGGCGGCGAATTAAGCTGGTTGCGGATGATGTACGAAGAAAAATCGGCGATCGCAGCTAGGATCGAAGGACCGCGGCGTTTAATCGTCACGGCAGGATCGGGGGCGCATTATACCATAAATTCGGAATTAATGGCCAAAGAATTGGGAATGCCGGTGGTTAACTTCGGTTTACAGGGGGATATCGGGTTAAATGTCATTGCCGCTATGATTCTCGAAAAAGCGCGCCAAGGAGACGTAATTCTGCTGATTCCTGAATATCTCATGCTCATGGATGAGGACGGTTTTAATCGCGGCGAAGGACTTTGGGGATCCGCACCTTTTAGCGTCGCTATTGGCAAACCAGGGTTAGGTGGGATACCTTTAAAAACCATGATCGAGGATACTTGGTTATTAGGTATTCCGGGGATGCGTGCAGTCACTAAATCCACGGTTGATTTATTCACTAAAGGCAGAATGACGGGTTATCTTTCCGATCCGATTACTGACAGAGGAGATCCGACTATAGTTAAGGAAAGAACAGGGAAATGGTGGCAAATGACCTTTGATACTCCTGCTTCTCCTCACTCGATTAAATTGATTGAAAAACTCAAGAAAGATTTGGAAGCAAAAGGGGCGACTTTAGTGGTTTCTTTGCCCTGGGTTTATGCTAAAAATGATGGTAAGACTCTTGCTAATATTCGCAAATCTGCCGAAGAATTAAGTCGGGTTGTGCCAACAATTTACGACCCAACAGACTTGAATATTAAGACCGATTCTACCATTTTTGCTGATACTCACTATCATCTTTTACCCCCGGCGAGAATTATTCGTTCAGAACAATTAGTTTCGGAACTGAAACCCATCCTAAACACAACTGAGAATAAAAATCCATGAATAAACCAATAACTAAGATTTGCATTCTGGGGGGTGGTTTTGGAGGGTTATACACGGCGCTCGATCTGAGTCGATTAACAGCAGTAAAATCCGGTCAATGGCAAATAACTTTAGTCGAACCGAAAGACCATTTTCTCTTTACTCCCCTTCTCTATGAACTAATTACAGGAGAATTGCAACGCTGGGAAATTGCCCCTTCCTACCGTCAATTATTAACAGGAACTCAGGTTAATTTAAAAACTCAAAAAGCCCGTAATATTGACTTAAACAATCATCAAGTATATTTAGAAAATGAGGAAATTTTAGATTACGATTACCTCGTTTTAGCGGTGGGAGTGCGGAATCGTTGGCCGGCTATACCGGGGTTAGCCGATTATGGGCTAACTTTTCGGAGTTTAGAGGATGTAGAAAAATTACAAACGGCAATTCATGACTTAGAAACTCAAGGAAAATCCTCAATTGATTTAGCAATTATTGGCGGCGGTCCCAATGGGGTAGAATTAGCCTGTAAGGTGGCTGATCGTTTAGGAAAAAAAGGCAAAGTTCACCTAGTGGAAAGGAACGAGGAAATACTGCAAAACTTCCCTAAATCGGTGCGTATTGCTTCCTGTCGTTCCCTTTTAGCCAAGAATGTTAGTCTCTATCTAAACACAGGATTAAAGGAAGTTGCAGCTAATTCCATAACCGTATTTAAAGATAATAAAAATGAAGTTATCCCCATTGATTTATTATTGTGGACAGCAGGAACCCAAGCACAGGATTGGATCAATAATTTAGACTGTCAGAAAACAGCACAAGGCAAATTATTAACCCGTTCCAGTTTACAATTAATCGACTATCCCGAAGTTTTTGCCCTTGGGGATATAGCCGAAATTTATCCGAGTAAACAGGTAATTCCTGCCACAGCACAAGCAGCCTATCAAGCAGCCAGTGTAGTAGCCAAAAATATCTCGGCAGTGATCAGAAAAAAATCGCTCAAACCCTATTATTATCTGCATTTAGGTGATATGTTAACCCTGGGTAAACAATCAGCCCTTGTCTCCAGTTTTGGCCTTAATATTACTGGTAGATTAGCTGATATAATGCGTCGATTTGTCTATATTCTGCGTTTACCCAGCAAACGCCATCAATTGAAAGTGTTTCAACATTGGGCGAAAAAAATTCTTCTCCGACCCCGTTATTCACAGGTGTTATCTAATACTAAATCCGTTGAGTATAGGCTACATATTAGGAGAGGAAAAAGGCAAAAGGGAGAATAAATAATCAGTTCCAACCAGGTTGTTAGTCCTTACACAATTGGCTACAATAGCCCTACACAAGCTACGAGAGAAAAGTATGCCTGAATTAAAAATTAGCATTAGTGAGGCTGCTCACAAAACGCTGTTAGCACTCGTTGACTCCTCTGGGGATACGCTCCCAACAGTATTAGACAAAGCCATCGAAAATTATCGCAGATATGTTTTTCTAGTTCAAGCGAATGAAGCCTTCGCCGCCTTAAGGAAGAATGAGACTTTATGGCAAGAGGAAATTTCTGAAAGGCAGACATGGGAGCAAACTCTCGCTGATGGAGTAGAAGGGTAGTGGCAGAAATTACCAGAGGAGAAATATGACTAGCAGACCTCAATCCAGTAAGGGGGCATGAACAGGCTGGTAAGCGTCCATGTTTAGTGATTTCAGCAGACCTGTTTAATCAGGGTACATCTGGCTTAGTTGTTGTTTTGCCAGTAACTTCTAAAGACAAAGGAATCCCTTTTCACATAAAAGTGGAACCTCCAGAGGGAGGAGTGAAAATGCCAAGTTTTATCAAGTGCGAGGACGTAAGATCAATCTCAGTAGAACGACTTGAGAAGCGATGGGGAACTGTATCCTCAGAAACCCTGGCATTGGTTGAAGACAGACTGAGAATCTTAATGGGACTGTATTGACATCCTCGCCGCCGTAAAACGGACGGCGATTCCCAAACCTCACGATTTGGGTTTCTGCTTCTTTCCCGAAGGATTTTTCGCACCTGCCTTAACAGATTTACTCTGTTCTGGTCTTATGGTCGCTCTACAGACTGACACCGCAAGCCCTGCGGCCAAAATATTTTTACTCGCGTTAATATCTCGGTCATGGTGTGTTCCACAGTCTGGACAATCCCATTCTCGAACATTTAACGGCATTTTCAAGGGCAATATGCCCACAATTACTACATCTTTTAGAGCTAGGAAACCATCTATCTATTTCGATGTAGTTTCTCCCATACCAACGGCATTTATAGGCTAATTGTCGAGTGATTTCTCCCCAGCTTACATCAGATATTGCCTGAGATAACTTGGGGTTTTTGACCATATTCTTGACGGCTAAATTATCAACCACAATCGTTTGGTTTTCACGAACTAATTGAGTGGTTAGCTTATGTAAATGGTCTTTTCTACTATCGGTGATTTGAGCGTGAATCCTTGCTACTTTGATTTTTGCCTTTTCCCGATTTTTTGACCCTTTCTGTTTTCGAGAAAGACTTTTAGATGCTCTTCGCAGTCTCCGATAATGCTTGTTAAAATGCTCAGGATTAGATACTTTGTCACCATCGCTGGTAATCACAAGGCTACTAATTCCTAAGTCAATTCCGATGGCTTTATCTGTTACTGGTAATGGCTTAATTGTTGGGTCATCAAATCTTATTGAAATATGCCAACGTCCAGAAGGATGTAATCTGACTGTTACTGTACTTGGTTCACAGCTTTCTGGTATTTGTCTTGACCATCGAATAGGTAAAGGTTCTGTGCATTTGGCTAAATAGATTTGTTTGTCTTTAAATTTAAAGGCTGATTTGGTAAATTCGGCACTTCCTCCCTGATGTTTTTTCTTAAAGTTAGGATACTTAGTACGACCAGCAAAGAAATTAGTGAAAGCTGTTTGTAAATGTCTTAACCCTTGTTGTAAGGGTACACAGCTTACTTCATTGAGAAAGTTTAATTCTTCTTGCTTTTTCCAATCAGTTAGCATTGAAGAAGGGTAGTGATTCGGTAGTAGTGGTAAGCCATCTTGCTTATCTGGACTGAGTCGTGTAGAATATTTACTAATAAAAATAATTGCTTGATAAATGTTGGGGATTTGCTTTTTATGATTGCTATTTTTATCAATATCTTCTCTTGGATAATTAAACTTTGGTTAAATTACGATGAAGATTTAGAACATTGTCTTCTGACAAAAGATTCACAAACTTCAACATCTTGTTGTCCTAAATGTGGTTCTTATCATACCATCAAAAATGGTTCTACACATAATGGCAAGCCGAAACGTCAGTGTAAAGATTGCGGTCAACCGTTTGTGATCAATCCCACTAATAAAACCGTCTCTGACGAAACCAAACAATTAATTGATAAACTCCTGCTCGAACGAATTTCCTGACGAGGAATTGCTAGAGTAACAGGGGTAAGTTGGTCATGGTAACAAAATTATGTCAACAATAAACTGGCGGCTGTTCCCCGTCAAATAAAGGTTTCGGACAAACCAAAAGGTAAATTGGTTATAGAATGTGATGAAATGTGGTCTTTGGTTTTTTCTAAGACGATAAAAGTCTATATTTGGCGGTTAATTGATAGAAATACAAGAGAAATTATTGGTTGCTATGCGCGGAGATAGGAGTCGTCAATCAGCCAAAAAACTTTGGGCTAGTTTACCAGGCGTTTACCGACAATGTGCAGTTGCTTACACAGACTTTTGGGAGTCATATAAGACAGTAATTCCCAGTAAACGTCATCGACCAGTCGGTCAAGAAACTGGTCAAACTAATCATATTGAAAGATTAAATAATACCTTTCGACAAAGGATTTCTCGGCTGGTGAGAGAGAGTCTATCTTTCTCTAAAAAAATGGAGAATCACGTTGGGGAACCCTTTGGTATTTTATCCATGACTACAATGCACAGCAAAGCAAAGGATTAAGCCGCCATCACTACTACCGAATCACCACCCCAAGCTTGTGTTCGTTCGTGGAGAGCTTTGTTGTAAACCAATCTTACACAGCCCAAAGTGCGCCGCAATAGCGACTCTTGTTCGGGTGTGGGGTAAAATCGAAACGAATAGGCTTTTTCCATACCTCACATTTTAGCATATATTTCGTAAACGATGCTCATATTTAACAGTAAAGCCGTCGTAGAACGACGGGGTTTCAGACCCAAAATTTTCGATGAAGATAGTTTCACCAATTTGCGCTCCAAGCCCAGGTTTTAGTTTGCATTCTTCCACTGTTCCAATACCACCTTCGTGTGACTGTACCATTCTGAATTTGATTACGATTAGGCTTGCCCTCGTAACGCGCCGATAGACCAACCAGTGCCTTCGGCATCGCAACTAAACTCACAGCTTCAATCAATGGGCATGGTGCGTTCCCAAAAATCGATCGGTGGAGCAGTAGGACCCCCATTAGGGAACGCACCCTAGGGCTGAAAACGGAGATTTTGAAGAGATCGCACTTGAGCAATGGTTTCAAAATCACGGTCGTTGTGAATCAGAAGCAGATCATTTTCCAGTGCCGCTTGAGCAATACAGCAATCAATTGGGCTGCGAACAGTCAATCCTTGACGACGCAGATCATAGTAAATACGTGCAGCCGCTTGCCAGGAAGAAGGACTGAGTTCAACATAATCCTGCACTTCGAGGTAAGTAGAGAGGATTGTCCACTCTTGCTCGTTTAAGCTCCCTTGAAGCAGTTCAAGCTGGGTAAAGCGGGTGAGTAAAATCTCACGATTTGCAATTAACGTTTCCAGTTGCTGGCGAACTTGACCACTGCGATCGCGGAAGACGCTGATCCACACAGATGTGTCAATCAGCAACATGACGAGTTTCACGTAGGGCTTTATAATCAAAATCTGGAGCAAATTGAATTTGTCCGGCAAGGTCGAGAAGGTTTTTCTTACGGCGGGATTTTACGAATTCTTGTAGAGCAAGATTCATTAGTTCCTCTTGGGTGGTGAGGTTAGTCAGTTGAAAGGCTTCCTTGAGAAGCGATTCATCAAGGTTGAGGGTAATTTGCATAGGATGGATATTAGATTGAAGTATAAGTGATTATTTTCTTTACATTTTAATCCGATAGATGACTAACCCACCTCTGGGCATATCTTTGTTAGTTGGCTCTCAAGCTTTAAGCTACATAGGGCAATGGCGTAGTGCCTTCGGCATCGCACTACAATTGCTCCAGCAGCATATCGTACTCTGCATGGGAACCAACCCAGAACCAAATCACCGTATCATCCTCTAATTGACCGACAGCACGATAATCCCTATTGATGCGTGCAGAATAGATGGGCAGCTTTGGATGGACTTTCTTGAATCGCAAGCTGGGATAGCTTGGGTCTTCTTTGAATTGCCGATACGCTTTACGGGTCTGCTCTTGAATCGGTTTTGGAAGATTTGCAAACATCTCCCGAAAACGAGCAGTGGTACAAGACTTCACAACGTTTCTGGATCTAATTCTTGAGTCTTGCCCAATCGATGTTCTGCCATTGCTTCGGCTGCTAGTTTAGCCAGCAAGTTTGGTGAGCCGGCAAAGGAGTCATTCCATCGCTTTTCTTCTTCGAGTTCTGCCAAAATCAGAGATGCGATCGCGTCCTGTTGATCGGTTGACAAGGTTTGTAATTGGGCGATCACCTGCTCAAGTCGTTCAGTCATATACAACATCTAACGTATAGGGCTTAATATATTCTAGCCTCCAAGTTGCTACAGCGATGGCGTACTGCTACCCAGTGCCTTCAGCATCGCACTTAAACTCATAGCTTCAATCAATGTGCATGGTACGTTCCCCAAAATCGATCAGTGGAGCAGTAGGATCCAGATTAGGGAACGCACCCTACGGCTATATTATCCCTTGTGAATTCGATAGGTCACGGTGTAATCCCAACTCGAATACCATCCTCCTTTTTTTCGGAGAGTCCAAAACTGGGCGTGGCTCCCACTGGAAATTGCTGAAACTGGCAAATCACGCTTGAGTTGTCCCAATTCATCATCTTTATCCAGCATCATTGCGAGTCCTACACCCGCAATCGCAAGCAGAAGAATTGTTCCCGTAATTTGGGCAGGGGGATAGGGAACCGCTTTTAAGCCCGCAGATATGGCACTTCCCACTTTCGTCACCATTTCACCATGCTTTGACCAGTCTTTGTTTGCGTCTTCATCATATCCAGCCAAGGCAATGTACAAAGTGTTGTTTTCAGGTACGTCATCATCAAATATAATACCGCCCCCTTTACCAAATGGTTTGCGCTGCTTGTCGTTAATTTTAATAGGAACAGTCAAGACTGGGCGAATTTTCAGATCATCGCCTGTCGCTCCTAATTTTGAGTAAGAACCGACACCACCCAAGATGTAAAATTCATCTGCACCAGTAACATCCTCAGTGTCACGGCAATATACATCAACCAGCTCAATTCGAATTCTAGTCATGGCTTTTAACTCTATGTAGGTACTGTTATTCGAGGGTTGCCGCATAACTGTTAATTATACGGAAACTCTCTGTATAACACTCTTCAGAGTAACGATATGGGTCAACTTTCTGTATGTCACTCCATTTAGGCGCAATCGCAAGAAACTTCCCCCAGATCACACTCAAAAGCCTGTTAGCCAGATTAGCTTACTGCCAACAATCTCCTTTTAAGGAGACTTATCATAGAAGCTTTCCAGAATTATGGCAAAGATCCTTGTATCTGGCTGCACTTTGTCACAAAATTTTACTATTATTTCGGGTGCGGTGATTTGTTATAGCGGTTTTCAGTCTAATAAAGTATGGTAAATCCCTTGTTATGCCGCTGCAATCCTTGTTTTCAAATACAAAAACATGAATCTGCCTGTTATTGATGTGCCTCCATATACGCTCGTAGCAATTGATTGATCTGTGTTTGATAGCCACGCCCTTGAGACTTAAACCACTCTAATACATCGCTATCAATGGGGAGTGTAACTTGAGCCTTGGCTTTTGTAGCAGGTAAACCCCGCCGCACTACCGCCTTAGCAAACATTTCTGGCGTAATCTCTGGACAATCTGATCAATCAATATCTTCATCGCTCATCGCATCCAATCGTTGCCAATCAGTTTGAGAGTTGCTCGAAGTAGGTTCGTTGTTCATATTTCGTCCTGGAGTTCTAGCAAAGATTCTTATATCTGACTGCACTTTGTCACAAAACTTTACTATTATTTTGACACTTTTAATGGTTGGAGAGGAAACATTAATCGCCAAGTATGGTCAATTTTTGTCCAAAGCATTTGAGGAAATGACCTAAATAAATAGCCAAATATAGCACTATTTTCTTTGTTCCCCAAAAGCTGGACATACTCGCGCTTTTGGGAAATTTAAAACTATTGAATAGGGGAAATTAACCGATAATTAGGGCTTGCTGAAAAAGTACGGGCGAAGCATTCGGATAGAAAATCTCCAGTTTCACCGATAGGTTATTGCCCGAATGCTTCGCCCCTACAGGACGCGGGCCGATGAAGACGCAAGGTTTTGAAGCACGATTCTCTCAAAATCGGCTCTTCTAGGTTCTGTGTGAGCATGGTATAATAGTAACACAGAACAGGAGGTGGGTTATGTGGATAAATTTTGATCAACTCCTCGATTTACCAAATGTAACAGTGGTCAATTATCAAAAAATTGCTCAGACAATTTTCCTAAAGCTTGCTCTTTTAAATGAAACAATTGAATGTCCGAATTGCCATCAAACCTTAGACAGAATCAATCAGACAGAGTATAATCTAGTCAGAGACTTGTCAATATTAGGTAATCCAGTATATTTAGAAGTACCACGCCGTCAGTTTCATTGTCAAAAGTGCCAAAAGTATATCAGCGAAAGACTGAGTTTTATGAGATTAAGACAGCATCATACAATTCGCTATGAATCGATGATTTATGAGAGAGTAAAAAATTGTAGCATCGAAGAAATAAGTCGAGAAGAAGGGTTAGGATGGTCAGAAGTTGAGTTAATATTTAATCACTGTGCTAAAGAACTAGAAAAGGAAGAGTGGGAAGCACCAGAACGAATAAGCTTAGATGAATTTAGTAACTTAAAAGGACATAAAGATTTCATCACAACGGTCGTAGATATGGACAAGAAAATTTTACTAGATGTGATTAAAGGACATAAGCAAGAAGAATTAATGGAAGCCTTAAAAGCACAGCCAGACGCAGTTCGGGAGAAAGTGAAAGAAGTGAGCGTCGATATGTGGTCAGGATTTACAGCAGTGATCAAGGAATTATTTCCCAATGCTAAAATCATCTATGACCGTTTTCATGTAATGGCTATCATCAATGACGAGCTTAATAAATTGAGAAAGTTAATGGGGGTGCATGAAAAAGGATTACCTCATTTATTATGGAAGAATAAAGAGGACTTAAAGGACGAGCAAAAACAACAACTAGAAGTTATTCTGAAAGAACATCCATGCTTAGGAATAGCCGGGGAAATGAAAGAAGAAATTAGACAAATTTATCAAAGTAGTAGAACGTTCAGAGGTGCTGAGAGAAAATTGGAAAAATGGATAAGAATAGGCGGGATATTATATGAAAGTAGTGCCAGGATGATCCAGAAGCATTTGCCAGGTATTTGTAATTACTTTGAAAATCAGACAACCAACGGATTAATTGAGGGAATGAATACCAAAATAAAGCTTATTAAAAGAATGAGTTATGGATTTACCAATTTTGAACATCTTCGACTTAAGCTGTTTGCTTGCTTTAATTCATAACAAAAATTAACACACGAAAACCAGAAGAGCCTCAAAATCTTGCACCTGTTTCGCCAGAAAAGCCACAAAACCCTTACCTTGCCTACATTTCACATTTATTCAGCAAACCCTAATTAATAACTGGTTGGGGTGCGTTAATTTAAGCAATAACACACCCTAACCTTGTATTAATGCAAGAAATGACGAATGCCTGTTAAGACCATAATTAAACCTAACTCATTAGCGGCATTAATCGAATCCTGATCTTTTAAAGAACCTCCGGGTTGAACAATTGCCTCGATACCAAACTGGGCCGCCGTGCGAACAGAATCATCAAAGGGGAAAAAGCCATCACTAGCTAAATAGCCACCTTTAGCAGCTTCCCCTGCTTGTTCAAGGGCAATTTTTACCGAACCAACGCGATTCATTTGTCCCGCACCAACGCCTAAAGTAGTTTGATTTTTTGTCACCACAATAGCGTTAGATTTAACGTGCTTAGATACTTTCCAAGCAAACAGTAATTCCGCTAATTGTGCGGGGGTAGGTTGTTTTTCTGTCACCACTCGCCACTCATCCGGGGTTTCTACCACGTCATCGGCCGCTTGTACTAGAAAACCGCCAGCGATAACTTTTACTGTTTGTTTTTCTCCCCTGCTTAAATCCGGCAGCAATAAAATCCGCACTTTTGACTTTTTAGCGAGGATATCCCGGGCTTCAGGGCTACAATCGGGGGCAACCACGCATTCTAGGAAGGTTTTCGTTAATTCTTTAGCGGTTGCTTCATCTATGGCTTGATTTAGGGCAACAATACCCCCAAAAGCCGAGATAGCATCGGCATGAAAAGCTTTAGCATAAGCTTCCACTAAGCTACCACCGATCGCCACTCCACAGGGATTAGTGTGTTTCAAGATAGCGGCGGCCGGTTCTTCCCTGCCGAATTCGACGATTAAACGGCGGGCTGCTTCTAAATCGACTAAATTGTTATAACTTAGTTCTTTTCCCTGTAATAAGGTCGCTTTTCCCCAACCTTGAGCCATTGTACCGCTACCATACCAAGTGGCGCTTTGGTGGGGATTTTCGCCGTAACGCAGGGTTTGCAGGGCATTTCCCGCCAAATTAAAGCGCGTCGTTTCCCCGTTTAAGCTGGCGAAATAGGATGCGATCGCTCCATCGTAGGCATTGGTTAAAGCGAAGGTTTCCCCCGCCATTTTTTGACGGAATTCCAGGGAGATTTCGCCGTTATTTTGCCGTAATTGGCTTAAATACTGCTCGTAATACTTCGGGTTACTGATGACAGTCAAATGGGCGAAATTTTTAGCCGAGGCGCGTAACATCGCCGGACCGCCAATATCGATTTGTTCGATCGCCTGAGCGGTGGTAACATCAGGATTAGCGATCGTCTGTTCAAAGGGATAGAGATTAACCACCACCAAATCAAAAGGACGAATTTGATTAGCCTCCATTTCCGCTAAATCTGACTGCCAATCCCGTCTAGCCAAAATACCGCCATGGATGCGAGGATGGAGAGTTTTCACCCTTCCGCCCAAGATTTCAGGAGATCCTGTATATTCTCCCACTTTAATCACGGGAATTCCCTCCGATTGGAGCGTTTTGGCGGTTCCTCCACTGCTAATAATTTCAAAATCAAATTCTTCTGTTAGCTGACGGGCAAAGTCAACTATTCCGGTTTTGTCAGTCACGCTGATCAGCGCTAAACGTCCCATAGTAGTGATCTATAAGCAACCATTTCAGTATATCTCAGTCCTAACCCGTTAAAAATTAAAAAAAGTAGGTTAGTAAATAATCAGCTGCTTCTATATTTTTATCTCTCAAATAGCAACTTATGCCAAGGCAATTTTTAAAGTCCTCCTTGAAAGATTTAGTCTGACTTGTTAAAAAATACAGGATTTTTTAGGGTAACGAAGTCCATCGAGATTAGTGAAAACCCCTTGGCAACCGTCATCGCCAAATGTTGTCAGATTACCATCATCGGCCAATTCAAGTCTGAATTGCATTACTGTCTGATCTACCTTCATAGAATACCTCATTCGGGCTACGATAGTCAAGACATTTTCGAGGACGATTGTTAATCAAGTTTACGGCTCTTTCCACCTCCTCTGGCTTAAGGATTTTAAAATTCGTTCCCTTGGGAAAAAATTGTCTTAACAGTCCATTAGTAGGCTCGTTTAATCCCCTCTCCCAAGAATGATAAGGAGTAGCAAAATAAAAATCTGCTCCTAGTTTCTGACTCAACTCTTGATGTCCACTTTCACTATTCATAGAACGTAGGTTGGGTTGAAGCATGAAACCCAACGCCCGATTATGTTACGCTACCGCTAACCCATCCTACAAATAATTGTGCCTCCCTACTTAAAAAATTGGTTGACTGTCTCAAATTTCACTATTCATAGAAACAGTTTCACCTATCCGAGGGATTTATATAGGGCTTGCTGAATAAATGTGAAATATAGACGAGGTAAGGGTTTTAGGGTTCTGTTTTGCTCTCACAGGTGCAAGATTTTGAGAGAATCGTCGTTCAAAACCTTGCGTCTTCATCGGCCCGTGTCCTGTAGGGGCGAAGCATTCGGGCAATAACCTATCGGTGAAACCGTAGATTTTCTATCCGAATGCCTCGCCCGTACTTTTTCAGCAGACCCTATATAGATGTCGGTTTTAGCAAATTCCCGTTACGAAAATCAAAACTACATAGTATAATAGTACTGTTATTTACCTTTCGAGGTGTAAATATGAGTTTAACAGAAAAACAAAAAAACCTTTTGCGATGGATAGTTAAAGGAGTACTGGCTGGTGATTTTCCCGCCGAGGACAATATTTTGTGGGGTTGTCAGGTTTTCGGAGGTCCTAGTTGGCCAAATTACACGGGTTCTGATAGCTGTCCTGAGGTCGAATTCCCAACGCTCGGTGGATTAGAAAAATCTGGTTATATTAATTTGCAAACAATAGCCTCGGATGAATACAAGTGCGCTCTAACACAAAAAGCTTATGAAGCGGTTGATTCTAACTTTGCTGAACCCAATCGCTCGGCTATTCGTCATCTAATTCCCTTGACTGAAGTTGAACATTTAGACTGCGAACTATGGGAGAGAGTCCGTTTTTCTGTGAGTGCGGGTGGAGATAATCCAAAAGCGTGGGATACTGCGATTCGCAATGCGACAGTGGTTTTAGAAGACCGCATGAGGAAACTGGGAAATATAGATAATATTAATCAAAAAGCCACGGGTAATGGTATTGTTAACCTAATTTTTGGAAGCAATAAATCTCTACAAAAAGATAAGCTTCCATCAGAAGAATTAGAGGCATACCGTGATTTATATTCGGGTACAATGAAGCTTTTTCGTAACCGTTACGCTCATCGATTCATCGATCCTAAACCAGAGGAGGGTGGAGAAATTATCGTATTCATTAATTTATTGTTGAAGATGCTAGATAATTTAGATTGGGAGACAGAAAACGAGAATACATAAATCTCTAATTCTTGTCTGGTTTAACGGTGGATTACGCTGACGCTAATCCACCCTACTGTAGGATAATTGTCTTCTAGCTTCGTAGAGGATGACAGCAGTAGCGATCGCAACATTTAAAGATTCCACACCACCAAAGAGGGGAATTTTCACCGTTTCATCGGCTAAAGTCGCTAATTGGGGTGATAAACCGGCTCCTTCATTGCCTAATAATATTAAAGTCGGACGGGTAAAATCAATCTCCCAGTGGTTTTTGGTGGCTGTGGGTAAAGTCGCGATCGCTTTTACCCCCTGTGCTTGATATTTTTTCACTAAAGCCGATAAATCCGATTCTACCACTAGGGGCGATCGAAACCATTCCCCGGCGGAACTGCGGATCACTTTCGGGTTATCGATTTCGACGCTATCGAGACTTAACCAGATACCCTGTACTTCCGTAGCCACGGCAGTGCGAATAATAGTGCCGAGATTACCCGGATCCTGCAATCTTTCCAAAACTAAGCCCAATTGTAGCGGATTTTGGGGGGTTGGATGAAGGTGATGACGGGAAATAGTGGCAATCACACCATCGGGATTAACCGTTGTTGCTAGGGAAGCGAGAACTTCCGGGGAAACTATCTCGACTCGTTTCGCCTGATTTTGAAACTTTTCTGCTAATTCTGCCTGTCTTTGCTGCCACTTTTCAGTATAACAGACCGTCTCTAGGGAACAATTCACCGCTAAAGCCGTCTCTAGTAAGTGCGTTCCCTCAATTAAGGACAAATTCTGCTCCTGTCGCTCTCTAGTGCGGTGTAGCTTGCGAATTTGCTTGATTAAAGGGTTTTGAACACTGCTAATCATAGCCAATCGTATTTTTCACCCCGCTAGGGCTGCCCTAAATAACTACGTTTTGAGGGAGATAATGCGGAACTCGGGACTTGAACCCGAAAGTCTTTGCAGACACTAGAACCTGAATCTAGCGCGTCTACCAATTCCGCCAGTTCCGCATTTTTCTTTCACAATCTCCTATTAT
The DNA here is from genome assembly GCF_001264245.1 of Microcystis panniformis FACHB-1757. Lineage (NCBI taxonomy): Bacteria > Bacillati > Cyanobacteriota > Cyanophyceae > Chroococcales > Microcystaceae > Microcystis > Microcystis panniformis. The sequence goes on along the minus strand of NZ_CP011339.1, from coordinate 1,815,378 downwards.
ACTATCGGACAATCCATAAGTCAAGATAGTTGAGATAATTAAGACAAAAATCGTTTTTCAGGGTAGAATCACCGATAATTCGTTCAAAAATCTGATAAAATGCAGTCTAATTTTACCAAAGCTTTCCTTAGCCAAGACTCCCAACTAAGATAAATGAATGATCCTATGACCATCGATACCGAGCATCCCTATTTAGAAATTCAAGGTCGTCACTCTCTCAAGGGTGAAGTTAAGATCAGTGGTGCCAAAAATGCCGCTCTAGTGATTATGGCGGGAGCTTTACTCTGCTCCGACGAGTGCCAGATTAGTAATGTACCTGCTCTAGCCGATATCGAGCGGATGAGTCAAATTCTCTCGGCTTTGGGCGTGCAAGTCCGTCGCACCGGAGATAGACTAGAGATTAATGGCAGAGACCTCAAACAAGCTCAAGCGCCCTACGATCTCGTCTCCCAGTTGCGAGCCAGTTTTTTTGCCATCGGACCGATTTTAGCCCGTTTAGGAGAAGCAAAAGTTCCCCTCCCCGGTGGCTGCGCCATTGGGGCCAGACCAGTGGATCTGCACGTTAGAGGCCTACAGTCAATGGGTGCAGATGTATTAATTGATGGCGGCATGGTACACGCCCGCGTTAAAGGGAATGGTCGTCTGAAAGGGGCGAATATTTATCTGGATTATCCCAGTGTGGGAGCGACGGAAACCCTAATGATGGCGGCGACTTTAGCGTTCGGGGAAACCATTCTCGGTAATGCGGCCCAGGAGCCAGAGGTGATTGATTTGGCCAATTTTTGTGTTTCCATGGGGGCAAAAATTCGCGGTGCCGGAACCAATACAATTGTCATTGAGGGAGTTTCCCGTCTGCACAGTACCGATTACAATATCATTCCCGATCGCATTGAAGCCGGGACTTTACTGATAGCCGGGGCGATTACCCGCTCAGAAATTAGTCTTTATCCCGTGATTCCCAGCCATTTAGCTTCGGTAATTGCCAAACTGCACGAAATCGGTCCGGAAGTGGTGGAAGATGATCCTAATCGTCTCCGGATTATCCCTAGAGACTTAAAAGCCACCGATATCGAAACCCTACCCTATCCCGGGTTTCCCACGGATATGCAGGCCCAATTTATGGCTCTATTAACTTTAGCCGAGGGCAGTAGCGTAGTTAATGAGACGGTTTTTGAAAATCGTCTGCGTCATGTGGCCGAATTAAAGCGTCTGGGAGCAGATATCAAGGTCAAAGGAAATGTGGCTTTAGTGCGCGGTGTGCCTTTCCTCTCCGGGGCGCCGGTGATGGCCACGGATCTACGCGCTTCGGCAGCTTTGGTGGTGGCGGGATTGGCGGCCCAGGGGACTACTATTGTGCAGGGACTCCATCACCTCGATCGAGGTTACGATAATTTAGAGGGTAAATTAAGAGCATTAGGGGCAAATTTACGCCGGGTTGATCCTTTAGCCTTAGAATTGGCTACCCTGTCCCCATCTTAATAGAAAAAGGGCGAAGCATTCGGGCAATAACCTATCGCTGAAACCGTAGATTTCCTATCCGAATGCCTTGCCCCTACAGATATTATCTGACTTTTTTACCGCCTATTCATCTGCCGTAAAATAACGCTCCAGAAAATCGAGAGCATGATTTCTTAAATCATAATATTCTTGAGTTTCTCTCATGGCGTGACGCTCCCGGGGATGGGGAAAAGGCACTGTTAAAATCTCACCGATATTAGCATGGGGCCCATTGGTCATTAAAACAATGCGATCGGACATGAAAATTGCCTCATCTACATCATGGGTAATCATGATCACCGCTTGCCGGTGACTCTCCCAAATTTTCAGCACTTCCTGTTGTAATTTTCGCTTAGTTAAAGCATCTAAAGCCCCAAAAGGTGGCTCTTCTAGGTTCTGTGTGAGCATGGTATAATAGTAACACAGAACAGGAGGTGGGTTATGTGGATAAATTTTGATCAACTCCTCGATTTACCAAATGCAACAGTGGTCAATTATCAAAAAATTGCTCAGACAATTTTCCTAAAGCTTGCTCTTTTAAATGAAACAATTGAATGTCCGAATTGCCATCAAACCTTAGACAGAATCAATCAGACAGAGTATAATCTAGTCAGAGACTTGTCAATATTAGGTAATCCAGTATATTTAGAAGTACCACGCCGTCAGTTTCATTGTCAAAAGTGCCAAAAGTATATCAGCGAAAGACTGAGTTTTATGAGATTAAGACAGCATCATACAATTCGCTATGAATCGATGATTTATGAGAGAGTAAAAAATTGTAGCATCGAAGAAATAAGTCGAGAAGAAGGGTTAGGATGGTCAGAAGTTGAGTTAATATTTAATCACTGTGCTAAAGAACTAGAAAAGGAAGAGTGGGAAGCACCAGAACGAATAAGCTTAGATGAATTTAGTAACTTAAAAGGACATAAAGATTTCATCACAACGGTCGTAGATATGGACAAGAAAATTTTACTAGATGTGATTAAAGGACATAAGCAAGAAGAATTAATGGAAGCCTTAAAAGCACAGCCAGACGCAGTTCGGGAGAAAGTGAAAGAAGTGAGCGTCGATATGTGGTCAGGATTTACAGCAGTGATCAAGGAATTATTTCCCAATGCTAAAATCATCTATGACCGTTTTCATGTAATGGCTATCATCAATGACGAGCTTAATAAATTGAGAAAGTTAATGGGGGTGCATGAAAAAGGATTACCTCATTTATTATGGAAGAATAAAGAGGACTTAAAGGACGAGCAAAAACAACAACTAGAAGTTATTCTGAAAGAACATCCATGCTTAGGAATAGCCTGGGAAATGAAAGAAGAAATTAGACAAATTTATCAAAGGAGTAGAACGTTCAGAGGTGCTGAGAGAAAATTGGAAAAATGGATAAGAATAGGCGGGATATTATATCAAAGTAGTGCCAGGATGATCCAGAAGCATTTGCCAGGTATTTGTAATTACTTTGAAAATCAGACAACCAACGGATTAATTGAGGGAATGAATACCAAAATAAAGCTTATTAAAAGAATGAGTTATGGATTTACCAATTTTGAACATCTTCGACTTAAGCTGTTTGCTTGCTTTAATTCATAACAAAAATTAACACACGAAAACTAGAAGAGCCATATCTGGCTCTTCTAGGTTCTGTGTGATAAGTTTAACTTACATAGGATCGATCGATCTTTGTGTCCTCTGTGTCTCTGTGGTTCCCTCTACTCCCTCGCCAGCAGGACTGTATCTCAGAATACATTTTACCCACCAAATCCAAAAGAGCCCAAATCGTTCTTAAAAGTTTACTTTTATGTTGAGTTTTGAGGGCATTGCCGGCAAGAGAACTGGTCGTTTTTTTGGTCTAGATGCCTTTAATTTTAACCTAAAATTTACTTTTTCATAATTTTACCTTAACTAAAAATTGCTCAGTCAGGACCATTGGTAAATAGTTAGGGGTGGGGAATGTAAGATATGGATGTAAATATGTTCTCATCCCATCTGCATTGATCCGAGTAACTTCGTGCTTTATTGGTTATTACTCTGTCAAGACTCATGATTAAACGCCAAAATCTTGCTTTTTCTCGTTATTTAACCTCAGTTACTCCCTTAACCGTCCTGTCTACCTTAGTATTTCTAGGTGCTTGTGGACAGCAACCCCAACAACAAGGAAGCCAACAACCCAGACAACAGGGACTTGAAGTCAAATTTCTCGTGGGAAGCGACCTAGCCCAATTCTGTCAGCAAGCAGCCACGAAATTGAACCAAAGCCAACCCAAACTCGCTAGCGGTGAAGCCTTTTACCTCAGTTGCGAAGCTAAAGGAAGCGGCGATGTGGTCCAAACGATTCTCTCGCTGGCCCAACAGTACCAAAATGGAACTCTCAAAGCCGATGCGCCCGAATTTCCCACCCTTTTATCCGTCGATGGCGAAATTTATCAGAGTCAACTCATCTACCAGATGAACAAGCTATTTCCAGGACAAAATTACATCCCGGAAATTACCGACTCACCCCTGATCGCCTACAGTCCGATGGTTTTCATGACAAACGCTGACCTCGCCAAGGGTTTAGAAAAAGTAGAAGATCCCTTCGTCGCCCTAGCTAAATTGGACAACTACCGCCAACTCGATCCCAAAGCCCCACCCCTCCCCATCACTTACGTCCACACCGCGCCTACCCGTTCTAATTCTGGCTTACAAACCCTGGTGGCCCAATTTGCTGCTGTAGCAGGTAAGCGCCCGGAAGATCTGACTGTAGCTGACGTAGAAAAATATCAGGGACAAATTCAACAGATCCAGAGTAAAATCACTCGCTATGGTACTTCTACCGCTTCCCTTGCCCAATCTATGGTCGCCAACGGACCCTTTTGGGCTTCGGTAGCCTCAGTTTACGAGTCTTTGGTAATTGCTGCTAACAGCCAAGCTGGTTCCAATCAAACGCGCTATCAAGCCGTCTATCCCAAGGCTACTTTCAGTTCCAATATGCGGGCAATTTTAGCCAATGCGCCTTGGATAAGTGACCGAGAAAAAGAAGCTGCTGAAAAGGTAATTGAATTCATTCTTTTGCCCGAAACCCAACAAATTGCCGCAGATTTAGGACTGCGACCGGGTGTTCCAGGAGTAGCCTTGGGAAGCAAGTTTTCTGCTGAATTTGGCGTGAATCCTCAACCCACCTATGACTCTTACCGTTCGCCCCAACCAGAAGTAGTTGAAGCCATGCTTAAAAGCTGGCAAAATTATGCCAAGAAACCGTCGCAAGTAGCAGTAGTAATTGATACTTCTGGGTCGATGGAAGGGCAAAAACTGACATCAGTTAAGAATACTTTACTTAATTACGTTCAGAACCTGGGACCGAAGGAAAGAATTGCCCTAATTAGTTTCAATTCAGTTATTAACGAACCTGTGATTATAGAAGGAACTCCACAGGGGCGAGATCGCGGCATTGAATTTATTGGCCAACTGCGGTCCAGTGGTGGGACCAGACTTTATGATAGCGCCCTCTATGCCCGCAACTGGCTATCTCAAAATTTGCGGACTGATACTATTAATGCCGTGTTAATCTTAACTGATGGAGAAGATTCGGGGTCACAAATTAATCTGGATCAGTTGGAACAAGAGTTGCAAAAGAGTGGCTTTTCTTCCGATCAGCGAATTGCTTTCTTTACTATTGGTTATGGGAAAGAAGGAGAATTTAATCCCCAGGCTTTGCAAAAAATTGCCGAAGTTAACGGCGGTTACTATCGTCAAGGAGATCCAGCGACTATATCAACTGTGATGGGAGACTTGCAAGTAGAGTTTTAAGTAATGAATTATGAATTATGAATGGAATTCGGAGGTGGCTTCGCCGCCGAGTCAAGCGCGGGGCGGAATTCGGAGTTCCGAGGCGCATTTGTAAGTCAACCAAATGTAGAGACTGTGATTAATTCCTGAATTAATCTACTAAATCATCAACCATCAATCATCAACGGTTAACTAAAAATGAAAATTGCTAACCCTCTTTATTACCCTTTAGCCGTTTTAGCAGGCGGGATCGTTTTAGTTGTTGGTGTTCGCTTTTTGGGATTATCTAATACTGTTACTTTACCAACAGCATTGGCGGTAACTGTAGTCGGCGCAACCGCCTTGAAAGCTAGAGAACCAGATGGGGAGAAACGGGTCAAACAACAATTACAACAGGAACTGCAAGTTATTCAAGGTTCGGCTCAAAGTTTAGCAGGAAAGGCAGAAGTTCTGCGTCAAGAAGCTAACCAATTATTAAGCAGCAGTTCAGTGCAAATGGACTTATTAATCGCCGTACAGCAAGCTTGCGATAGTGCTATTGAACTTCCCCCAAAAATAGAACAAATTGCTCAACGTTTGCCAGAAAGTGAATCCTTATTGTCAATCAATGAGTTACAACAGCAACTCTTGGAAGTTAAAAGTAAAATTCGTTCGAGTTTCGGTGTATCTCGTAAACAATTAGAACAGTTGCAAGCCAGTTTAGAACGGAATATTGAATTAGCACAACAAGGACAAGATACTCGTCAAGCAAAATTAACTAGCTTGTACACTGTGATTCAAGACTCGGCTGGGGTTCTGCAACAATTACAAAATAAATTGCGGACGGCTGACTTGACTAATTCGGAAGAACTTATAGAGTTAAGAAATTTGAGTGAAGAATTGAGTGGCTTTCAAGAAAATATTGATTTTATCATTTCTTGAACCTGACTAATCAATCAACTAAACTGGAAAAATCAACACCACAATACTACCCTGGAGATTGACGATTAATGAACTTCTTAAAAACAGTTGCTTTATTAGCGTTATTAAGCAGCATCTTAGTTCTGACGGCTTATCTACTCATCGGCGGGATAATTGGTGCAGTTATCGGCTTAATCGTTGCTGCTGTAATTAACTTTAGTCTCTGGTTCTATTCCGACCAAGTTGTTTTAGCCGCTTTTGATGTTCGTCCTGCCAATTCTCAAGAAGAAGCTATACTCAAACCCATAGTTGAAGTGCTGTGCTACAGGGCAAATTTACCAGAACCTAAACTGTATATCATTCCTACTTCTTCTCCTAATGCTTTTGCTACTGGAAGGAATCCCCAACGGGGTGTTGTCTGCATTACAGAAGGGTTGATGAAACTGCTTCCTGAAGACGAATTAGAAGCCGTTATCGCCCACGAACTTAGCCACATTAAACACGGTGATGCCCTTACTGCTACAGTTGCTGTCACTATTTCTGTAGCAATTTCTCTCCTCACGGAAACAGGAATGACGGGAATGTTTGCCATGTTTAACTACCGCAACGCCAATCCCATCCGCCTAGCCGCCTTATTCCCTACCTTGCTACTTGCGCCCCTTACGGCTACCTTAACTCAATTAGCCATATCTCGAACGAGAGAGTATGCTGCTGATGCAGGTTCAGCAAGTTTAACCGGAAATCCTCGCGCCCTCGCTAACGCCTTAGAAAAATTAGAAAATAACAGCCAACAGCAGTCAATATCCACAGAAGAAAACCCAGCGTTAGCTCCCCTTCTAATTATTAATCCCTTCAAGGGTAAACTTGTCAATCGCTTATTTGCCACCCATCCTCCCACTAACAACCGCATTCAAGAATTACTCGCCATGCAACCAGGACTCTTAACGCCTCCCACTAGGAGAAACAGCCCTCAATCGAAACGCAGACGGGCAATAATTTCGGATGCGATCGCCCTAATTGCTTTCGCTTTAGCTTATGCACCTCTTCCTGGCGTGCAGCAAAACCTTACCATCGTCAGTGGGACGGAACTTCAAGAACCATTGGCAGTCCTAGAGCCACAATTCGAGGCATCTCATCCCAACATTAACTTAGAACTGAAGTTTCAAGGCTCTCAGGACATAGTTAATAACTACATCGACCAGAAACATGACTTTACGCCTACTATCCTCATTCCAGCCAATGGGGAAATCTTAGAGGAGTTGCGCGATCGCCTGGCGGTACAGGGAGAAAGCAATCCCTTCTACGATACGCCCCAACCCATTGTCAAAACCTTCCTGGTGGGTATCGCTTGGCCCGAGAGAGGAAAGGTTATCTTCCCTGGGAGACGCTTTCAATGGCAAAGTGTAGAACGGGCCATGCAAAAGCGTAACTGGACTGCTATCGGCGGACAATCTACCTGGGGAAGCTTCGATTTTGTCATGACAGACCCTAGCCGTTCCAACAGTGGTCAGTTAACCTTAAGTTTGTGGTCCCAGTCCAATCTTGGCGGAAGTCCCCTAGCTGGTACTAACTTGAATGGGCCGGGAATTCAATCTTTGTTTGCTCTGATTAAGCGTTCCGTCTATCAGCCGCCCCTTTCGAGTGACATTCTCTTGCGGGAATTTATTGCTCGCGGCTCCAACGACGCTGATGTGGCGACTACCTACGAAAGTATCGCCCTCTATCGCTGGTCCCAAGCCCAAACTACCCAGGAAAAACCTTACCAAATCTACTATCTTGACCCGACTATTGAGACAGTAGCGACGGCCGCGATCGCACGGCGGGATGTGAATGAGGGACAAGCGAAAGCAGCCAGGGAGTTTGTCGCCTTTCTCAGACAGCCTTCCCAACAGGAAGTATTCGTCCGCTACGGGTTTCGCCCTGTGATAAGTGGCATAAATTTAGAATCAGTCTCCAACAGTCCCTGGAATCAGAATATTCCAGGTGTGCAGGTCAATCCTTCTGTACAATTTAGCCAGCCTCCTGATGCACAACTGAGGAAAGAAATTCAACGTTTATGGCAGCGAGTTAATTAATTTGAATCAATTGACATAAGACCTCTTGCAAAAGTCTTAAGTCGATCCTTGTACAGCAACATTTTTGAAGATTATCAACTACTAATAAATAATTAACTGAAAGTCCCTCCCATTATTGTTTCTATCGTTTGTTTTCGGATTTATGCAAGAGGTCTATACTCCCACCGTCAAGCTACGCTGTGACAGGGGATTCTTTCCATATCACTAACGCTCTTCTGGAACTTTCGGGAATCCCCGACCGAATCCAGATTCTGAAACCCTCGGTTGACAAGCGAACGCTAACTTTTTTTCTAATAAAAACTCAAATTTCGGGTTTCTGTTAGTTAGCGATAGCTTGAAGGCTTACCCCATAAGAGAGCTAGAGTTTAGATACTGTAAGACTTTTGCCAGAGTCCCTCCAAGAGCGTTAACGCTCTTGGAGGGACTCTAGGCAGAAGAGAAATAGGAATTGCGTGGAAAAACCTGCTCTTCGTTACTCTTTATGCTAAATCAACAGACAAGATGCCAAGATAACATACTTCTAACCCAAAAATTACGAAAGTTTCTCAAGCCATAGGCTCTCCGTTTTATTAGTTTAAGTTTATTGTTGATTCCCTCGACCACCCCATTCGTTGTCCTTCGCTCGAAATAACTAATGATTTCTCCAAACCAGTTTCGGATTGTTTGACAACTCTTGGTAAAAACACTGGAGGATTTTGCCAACCATTCCGAGATGGATAGCATTCCCTCTGTCGGATTCTCTGAGGTTTCATAAATCTTTCTAAATTCTTCCTTTAATTCCTGCATCTTTTTCAAATTTGGGAATTTTTATTTGATAGCTTCTAGTTTAATTTTTTGGGTTTCCGTTAAATCTTTTTCATTTTTTAACAAGCTATATTTACTTCGCTTTAAAACTTCAGGGTAAGAGCATCTCAATTAGGCTTGACAAAAGGCTTTCAGCACAGCCATCATATAGTTATTATCCATGGCCGCCCGTTTACTTTTTTGTGCCAGACTACGTCGGTAAGTGGATTCCTGGTTAAGAGCGTTAAGTGCTACTCGTCTCAAGAAGGCTCCCATTACGAGGGCTGTGACCAGAGCGAATCCGACATTGATCCTCATTAAAAGTAACATCTAAAATCCAATGAGCCTGATTTTCAATGCCCCAATGTTTACGAATAGCATTACCTATTTTTTGAGCATCAGCAGGGAGAGAACTGAGATAAAATTGGACTTCACAAGTGGTTTTATTCCAAAGATGACGAACTCGTTTAACCATGATAATACTTTGAAGTCCTTGCCATTGAGCCTGTTGATAAAGACCGCCGAAAGCTTCTAAAGGTACAGCCCAACACCAACGTTTTTCGAGGCGATGATGACCTTTTTCCAGACGGTAATCATAACTAAATTGAATACCATCAAATTGATGTGCTTGAGCTTGCTCAAACCAGTTTTTGACCTGAGTATAAAGAGTCGGATGATTAGCTTTAAGGGCGACAACGTAGTCAGCTTTTTTGGCTTGAATATGATTAATAATCGCCGTTTGAGTTCCCATAGCATCTAGGGTGATAATTGCCCCTTGAAGGTCTAACAGTTCTAGTAAAGCGGGAATAGCAGTAATCTCATTGGATTTATCTTCCACCTTGACTTGTCCTAAAACTAATTTCTGCTCCCCCGCCCAAGCCGTCACTAAATGCAAGGCTTTAATTCCTTGATTACGGTCGTAAGAACCTCTGAGACTTTTCCCGTCTATGGGAACTATTTCCCCCGAAAGAGAACCGATTAAATGGGGCAGCCATTGAGACAAAACTTTGGCCAAAACTTCCGGGTTAATCCGTTCAAAAACCCGCCGAAAAGTGTCATCAGAAGGAATGCCATTAGGTAATTCTAAAAACTCAGATAACCAAGACTGCTTACTGAGTCCATAATTTTCCATGTCTTCCCAACCTTTGGCTCCTGCTAAGTAGTCATGCAAAATTAATTACCTGCCCGATCGAGCTAAAACCCTTACGGGGCAATGATCGTCATGTGTAAATAATTTTGCCTAGGTACTTATAACTGCTAAAACAGCAATGACTAAAATATCAGTTAATAAATGTTTTTGGGTTCGGGACACTCTTGGGTCAGGAATATCTTGAAGATAAGTCAATAAACTAGCTTGAATTTCATTTATTGATGTTAAAGGAAGCTCAGGTTTTAGTTGAGCTTTATTTCCGGTGGGGAGAACGGGAGCAAAACCTTTACCCATGAGCTATTTCCTCATTAATTTTCATCAACAACAGTGAGACTAAGGCTAATTATAAATGGCTCTTCGTTACTTGGTATGGTTCGATAGGGGGGCATAAATTGACTAAATCCTTATCTGGCAAGAGACTTAATTGATGAGTTTGCTTTAGATCAAAAACAATTGACAAAAATCGCCAAATGCCTTTCTACATAAGGGTTCCATCCCCTATAACCCCAGTCCATTGCATAACACAAACCGAAGAGCCTTATAAATTATACAGAGGTAGCAGCGGCTAAGTCTGGGTACTGGCAGTGCGGGACGGTGCTATGGCGATTTGATTACCCTATTCAGAAATCTTTGTCAAGTACAATTTATACCAAATTAGATGAGCTTACCCTGTTTAAAACTTCTAGCTTCGCTTCTTTTTCCGCTTTCTGTTTTTTATTTTTCTGCGCTTCTACCGCTCTTTTTTCTGCTTTTCTCTGTTCGTCTAACTCTTGATTAATTTGTTTCATTACATGGAATCTATCGGCGACTACCTCGGCCGATGGCATCAATTCTTTCACCAAATTTTTATAGGGCAACCAAAGGTCTATGCTGACTTCTTCAATTTGCTCTAACACCTCTTTTCCCCACCCTGTAAGCGTTTCCCTCAATTCTTCTTGTGTTCGCTTCTCTAGAATAGCTATTAGTTTTCCCGTATCTAAATTTACTAAAACTGCACAGTAATTTTTTTGTCCTTTGACTAGAGCGATTTCGTCAATTCCTAGTCTTTTTAATTTCGATAGGTCTGTCTCTGTAATTTCTTCAGCTATGTCCTCTATCATTCTTTGAATCTCTTCTTCCGTTACGTCATTTCTTCGACTAACATTTAAAATATCTCCTGATTTTAATTGTTCGAGTATATTCTCGGCTAGTCTTTTCGTATAGGTTCGTTTCTTGGCGACAAAATCTAACTCTTCGCTAAAGGGTTTCTGACAATTACCGCACTTAAATTGACGACGATTAACTTGTAGGTACACTGGTTGACCTGAGAGCGGTAAATCTTTGACTAAATGTCGATGATTTTGGTGTAGTTTATCGCTCTCTAACCCACAACGAGGACAGACTGCTTTTTGATTTTTCGATTCGATTTGGAAAACTATACCGATATTTTCTAGGTGTCGATAGCCTTGAATACAGGTTCCTTGTAGGTTCAAAAATTTGTCAAGTATCATAAGTAAAATAATCTCGTTTTTGGCTATTATATCAAATCTTAACTCAATTGTCTATCTTTTGGTATTAACCTATTTGTGCCTTAAGTGTCTCCCTGTATGGATTTCAGCTATTTTTGAGACTAGGCACTCTCATCGAATTTTATTTTAAGTTAATTATTTGCATAACAATTCCCGAAGAGCCGAAAAACCTTCTCTAAAAGAGAATTTATTAATTTATTAAGCAGGGAAAATAACCGACAGAACAAGCGAATTGTTTGAGGACTAAAAACAACGACTAACCAAGGTTTTAAGAGATTGAAATAACATAAAGGTTGAATAAATAATCGTAGATTATTTAAGATATTTTTCCACCCCTTACCTTGATTCCACCAAGTATGTTTTTTAATTTCTTCCTTAGCTGGGTTAGCCAAATCTAAATTAGCGGCTCTTCTCGACTTTGTGTGATAATTTTTGCTTATGGAATCGTGAAATGTTTACTGGGAAAGACTTTTAGGACTATTTTGCGGATATTCTATCAGTATAGACCTAGTTTCCACACAGAAACCAGAAGAGCCAATTTGGCTCTTCTAGGTTCTGTGTGAGCATGGTATAATAGTAACACAGAACAGGAGGTGGGTTATGTGGATAAATTTTGATCAACTCCTCGATTTACCAAATGTAACAGTGGTCAATTATCAAAAAATTGCTCAGACAATTTTCCTAAAGCTTGCTCTTTTAAATGAAACAATTGAATGTCCGAATTGCCATCAAACCTTAGACAGAATCAATCAGACAGAGTATAATCTAGTCAGAGACTTGTCAATATTAGGTAATCCAGTATATTTAGAAGTACCACGCCGTCAGTTTCATTGTCAAAAGTGCCAAAAGTATATCAGCGAAAGACTGAGTTTTATGAGATTAAGACAGCATCATACAATTCGCTATGAATCGATGATTTATGAGAGAGTAAAAAATTGTAGCATCGAAGAAATAAGTCGAGAAGAAGGGTTAGGATGGTCAGAAGTTGAGTTAATATTTAATCACTGTGCTAAAGAACTAGAAAAGGAAGAGTGGGAAGCACCAGAACGAATAAGCTTAGATGAATTTAGTAACTTAAAAGGACATAAAGATTTCATCACAACGGTCGTAGATATGGACAAGAAAATTTTACTAGATGTGATTAAAGGACATAAGCAAGAAGAATTAATGGAAGCCTTAAAAGCACAGCCAGACGCAGTTCGGGAGAAAGTGAAAGAAGTGAGCGTCGATATGTGGTCAGGATTTACAGCAGTGATCAAGGAATTATTTCCCAATGCTAAAATCATCTATGACCGTTTTCATGTAATGGCTATCATCAATGACGAGCTTAATAAATTGAGAAAGTTAATGGGGGTGCATGAAAAAGGATTACCTCATTTATTATGGAAGAATAAAGAGGACTTAAAGGACGAGCAAAAACAACAACTAGAAGTTATTCTGAAAGAACATCCATGCTTAGGAATAGCCTGGGAAATGAAAGAAGAAATTAGACAAATTTATCAAAGTAGTAGAACGTTCAGAGGTGCTGAGAGAAAATTGGAAAAATGGATAAGAATAGGCGGGATATTATATGAAAGTAGTGCCAGGATGATCCAGAAGCATTTGCCAGGTATTTGTAATTACTTTGAAAATCAGACAACCAACGGATTAATTGAGGGAATGAATACCAAAATAAAGCTTATTAAAAGAATGAGTTATGGATTTACCAATTTTGAACATCTTCGACTTAAGCTGTTTGCTTGCTTTAATTCATAACAAAAATTAACACACGAAAACCAGAAGAGCCGGGATTTTTGTCTGTTACCATCTATACAAAACGACGCGCGATTACCCTGGTCCGTTTTGCCTTCCTTAAGACTTCGCCATGAACCGCATATAACTTTGAGATGCAACTGCGAATCTCTACCTCGGAGGGTGGGTTACGGAAGGGTTCAAATAAGCAGCAAGTCGCCGCCATTTTAGCAAGTAAACCCAAGGGTAATTCCGTCCTTGATGCTGAACTGGCTGGTTCAAACCAAACATCGATTTCTTGGACTTCACTCTTGACTTTCTTGCTCTTTTTAATCGTTCCCAGAGACGCTAAGAGTTCTTCTAAATATTCTACACAACTCAGGCTAGATAAGCAAGAGAGCTACGCCACTACTATCGGATCACTACCTACTTTTTTTCTCCAGTCTAGGCTATAAGACATTTTTCTGTATGGGTTGCTCGTTTCTCCTTATTTTACCCTATTTTTCCCTTGCATCATACTTATTTGGAATGACTATATTATCTGAACTAGGACGAACAATCTGTCTTTTACTTAGCTGTTGCCAAATATCTACTAGGAAGACTAGCAAGAACAGATGAACAGCACCTAGAAACTGATGTCTTTCAAAGATAAAGAAGAACTTGGGTAATAAGGGAACATTCGGCGGTTGTTGAAAACCTAAATACTGTTGTGCTTGTACCACATAAGCATTAGAGACTTGGGAATAAAGAAAACAACCGTAGGCAAAAGCAGCAAATAAAGAGGCGAGTAGGGCGCGTCTGGATACTAGGAAATCCTGATAGTAGAGCCAGATAATACTGATCAGGATAAAAGGATAACCTATATAGAGATAGCGCTGATGAGTGCCACTGAGAAGAATATTAAAACCTAGGTAACTTAGTCCATGGAAAAGGCAGAGAAGTGCCATTAAATAGGTAGGATTGTATTTAGGGATAATCGCCTCGGTTTTGGTGGCGAGAATTTGCCAAATCTTGATTAAACCTGTACAGATAAGAAAACCCATGAAACCAGCATAGAGTAAAAGCCCTGCTTGGTAAGGACTGATACCTTTTTTCCAGCTACCTAGTTGCAAATCCATAAAAGGTACTCGGGAGGAAGCGCGGGGTTCTAAACCGAGAAATATCCAGATATTAAAGCCATTTCCTGAGATTTTGTCACCGTGACCACTACCAGATTTTAAGACAAAGAGGAAACTAGACTGAATCAGTCTGAGGGGAACTGCAAATAAGCTATCTAGGTAGAGGAAAAATCCGAGGCTTAAAAGTAGAGTTGCTCCCAGCCAGATTAAGCCTTTAGTCTGGTATCTTTGCTGGAATTTGTAACCTGTGGTCAGGATAACTAGGGCAAAAAAGGGTAGGGAAAAAATAAAGAGTTGTTTAGTGAGAATGAATAGGACTAAACTAAACATCCCGAGGAGAAACCAGAGGATATTTTTGAGGAGGGTGTTTTTCTCACTCCAAGATTGGAAGAAAGCAATGGTCGCCAGGAGGCAAAATAATAAGCCTACGTTGTCAATCTGTCCCCAGAGAGAACCTGCCGCCCAGAGAAATAGCACTAGGGTAATGCTGAAACCGATGATTACGGGGCGTTTGAATTTTAAGATTCTTGCTAGGTAGGTAAGAAGGAGAAAATTGAGAGCGTCAACAAACGCTAGGTAAAAACGGAAGTAGTAGATAGCCTCGGTTTTTTCGCTAATTCCCAATAGGGATTTTATCGCCGCAATTACTCCGCCGCTTGCCAGTATGCCTATACTAGGATAGTTGGGGACTTTGGGAGGACAATCCATATATACTGTACCTGCCGCGAGACAATCCCCCCATCTACTAAAGAGAAAAGTATCGGTAACGTGGTAAATGGGGAGAAAATAGACTAAAACAAAGGGGAGGGCTATTCCTAGGATATAGGCAAGGGGGATGAGGAAATTATTTTTTTCCCCTCGGTTGGTTGAGTCTAGAAAGTTTTTCATTATTCTCGAAGTCGTTGAGCTTTTCTGGTTCGGTATATTTTCAGAGAATTTTGGCGGTTTCCAGGAGATATTTCTCTAGTTGGGCTTTTTCTTGCAGGGGTATCCCCAGCATGGCTTTTTTCCTTGTATTTCTTTCTATTTTCTCACAACTTTGTCAATGAGTAATTATACTCATGCCTGAGTGGGATGCGGCCTGTAGTTTTCCATAATAGTTTAGAGACAGTAAAAAATGGTGGAAAATACTGGTTATAGCCTTGCACTGACGATGTTTTTCAGCAGTCCAGAGTAAGGTTTGATTGATAGGGGAGCAAGTGTCAACGTTTTGCCCTAGTATTTGGGTCTAGAACTAGGCTTTATCTGGGAGAATGAAAATCTTTCGGTTATCTTGGCTGGAAACTTAGCCCATTGTCAAGCTCGTGCGCTCGTTGTTAAAGGCCAAGTTACTCCAATTACTCAAAATTTTATGAAGCATTTGAGTAAACACCTGACTTGATCGATGACAATGGCTCTATCCCGTTCTAGCTGTCAATAATTATGCAAAGTCTTTTTCAACGTTCCCTAACTGAGACCAATTCTGGGGAAGAAGATACCCGTAGTCGTATTCTACAGGCCGCTTTACGTTTATTTGCCGCTAAGGGTTATGAAGGAACCACGACCAAAGACCTAGCAGGAAAAGCAAATGTGGCAGAAGGAACTTTATTTCGTTATTTTCCCAACAAAAAGGCGATTTTAATCGAAGTGGCCACTAGGGGATGGGTGGATATTCTCACCGACTTGCTGACGGAATTGAGCGAAATGGGCAGTTATAAAGCGGTAGCGCAGGTGATGCGACGTAGGGTGTTGAGAATGCGAGAAAATAGCGATTTATTGCGAGTTTGTTTTATAGAGGCACAATTTCACCCCGAATTAAAAGATCGGATTCAATCGGAGGTAATTGCTAAAATGACCGATGTGGCCGAGGCTTTTTTTCAAACAGCGATCGATCGTGGTATCTATCGTCCCATGAATCCGAAAATTGTGGCCCAGGTTTTTCTAGGAATGTTTGCAATTGCCGGTTTTTCCAGTGAAACTATTTTAGATAGCAATGCTTCCCCCTTAGCTTTACAAGAAATGGCCGAAGGTATTGCCGAAATTTTTCTGAATGGAGTGTTAGTTAAGTAGTCGTGCAAAATTAATTTCCTAGTCGAGACTCCGAGACTCCGAGACAGCTAATCTAAGGATAGGCGGTTAAAATCCGTTTTAGCTTACTTAAGTAGGTAGGCGTTAAAAATTATCAGATGCCCCCCTTATTAAGGGGGGATTAAGGGGGGACTAAGGGGGGATCGGCACCCCCCTTATCAAGGGGGGCAGGGGGGATCGAACCTAAAATCCATTTTTAATTTAATTATAACCAGCTACTTATGATAAAATGCCTTCAAAGACAGGTAAAGGGAACCTTCAATTATTCACCCAATAAAATAACTGATAGCCGAGATGAAACCCTGTTACTGCATTAATCCCAATTGTTATCAACCGGGTCATCCGAGTAATAATAACTCGAATACTCGTTACTGTCAAAGTTGCGGCTCTCAATTGTTGTTAAATGGTAAATATAGGGTGAGTCGGTTATTGAGTGATACGACTGGTTTTGGCATTGTTTATGAGGCTTTTGAAGGTTTTACGGCAAAAATCCTCAAGGTATTACAAGAAAAATGGAATAATGAACCGAAAGCAGTTGAATTATTTAAACGGGAATATGACGTTTTATTAGAGTTGAGTCGTCAAAATGTCACCGGTGTTCCTCGAGCAGATGCCTATTTTCAATATTCCACGAGGGAGGGGAAAATATTACACTGTTTAGTTATGGAAAAAGTGGAGGGTATTGATTTAGAACAGTGGCTCAACCAGTATGATAAGTTAAGTCAAAAACGGGCTTTTAAATGGCTGAGAGAAATTACTTTAATTCTCGATAAAATTCATCAACAGAATTGGCTGCATCAAGATATTAAACCCCCTAATATTATGTTGCGGAATAGTGGCGAGTTGGTGTTAATTGATTTTGGGACAGCAGGGACAGCAAGGGAAGAAACCCAAACCTATCATCAAAAGGGAAAAGGTCAACAAGTAACAGGTATTACCTCAGCCGGATATACACCCAATGAACAACAACATGGCCAAGCAGTGATTCAATCAGATTTTCATGCTTTAGGACGAACTTTTGTACATTTATTAACCGGAAAACATCCCTTAGAAATTTATGATGCGGTTAATGATGTTTTAGCTTGGCGAGAAGAAACGGAAAATATTCACCCGTTATTGTTGGATTTTATTGATGAGTTGATGGGGAGATTACCAAGGAATAGACCGGCTAATACTAGGGTTATTTTACAACGTTTAGATGAGATTGAAAGGCAATTAAAGTTACCTCCTATAACTCCTAATAGACCATCTCCACCAGCACAACGAAATCCGCAGCCTGTTGTAACTCAAAAACAACCGCCAGTTATTCCTAATATTAATCCTTCTCCGCCGGTTTCACCCGCACCTGTACCCAAAAAAACACCAGCACAACCGGTTAAAAAGAATAATCTGAGAAACAGAATGATAGCTCTTGGTGGAGTTTTGTTATTAGGAATAGGAATAACGCAAGTTTATGGTTATTTAAAATATAAAAGATTTCCGGTTACTCCTCAATTATTAATATCTGATTTATCTAGTCTTCGCTTCTTAGATAAAACCCTTACTGGTCATTCTAATGTGGTTTGGTCAGTAGCATATAGTCCCGATGGCCGCTATTTAGCTAGTGGGAGTTGGGACAAAACTATCAAAATTTGGGAGGTAGCAACGGGAAAACAATTGCGTACTCTTACCGGTCATTCTGACTGGGTTAGGTCAGTAGTATATAGTCCCGATGGTCGCTATTTAGCCAGTGGGAGTTGGGACAAAACTATCAAAATTTGGGAGGTAGCAACGGGAAAAGAATTGCGTACCCTTACTGGTCATTCTCGCGAGGTTATGTCAGTGGTATATAGTCCCGATGGTCGCTATTTAGCCAGTGGGAGTGATGACGATACTCTCACAATTTGGGAGGTGGCAACGGGAAAACAATTGCGTACTCTTACTGGTCATTCTCTCTTTGTTATGTCAGTAGTATATAGTCCCGATGGTCGCTATTTAGCTAGTGGGAATGATGACAAAACTATCAAAATTTGGGAGGTAGCAACGGGAAAACAATTGCGTACTCTTACCGGTCATTCTGACTGGGTTAGGTCAGTAGTATATAGTCCCGATGGTCGCTATTTAGCCAGTGGGAGTTGGGACAAAACTATCAAAATTTGGGAGGTAGCAACGGGAAAAGAATTGCGTACCCTTACTGGTCATTCTCGCGAGGTTATGTCAGTGGTATATAGTCCCGATGGTCGCTATTTAGCCAGTGGGAGTGATGACAATACTATCAAAATTTGGGAAGTAGCAACCGGAAAAGAATTGCGTACCCTTACTGGTCATTCTGATGTGGTTATCTCAGTAGTATATAGTCCCGATGGCCGCTATTTAGCTAGTGGAAGTGGTGACAATACTATCAAAATTTGGCGGGTGGGACAGTAAACTTGTGTTGGGGGTGACAGCAATAACTTTTGTCTATCGAAAATGAGCGACACTTGCGGGAAACTGCACCCATGTCTTTAAAAATGTTGGATTTTAGCTCAAATTATTGAATCGAGCAGTTTTCTCCTAAATAGGGTATGCGGCAAAAAGTACGGGCGAAGCATTCGGATAGAAAATCTGGCGTTGTCATATCAGAATAGGAAAGATGCAATGCTCCGGTGCTGATTCGGAGCATCTTTCAATTTGACAACGCCGATTGTAGGGCTAATTCATGAATTAGCCCTACGCCGATTTTAGGGCTAATTCCACTGCTAAATCGAGCGACTCTTGTTCCCCACTTAAGCCCAACTATCGGCACTATTCGTTCATTAAACACTAATTGTCAAGATGCAGGGTAATCTTTCCTATCAAAGTAATTTCCGTTCCGGTGCTGATTGGGAGCATCTTTCAATTTGACAACGCCGAAAATCTACAGTTTCACCGATAGGTTATTGTCCGAATGCTTCGCCCGTACTTTTTGCCGCAAACCCTATTTATTGCCGGCAGTGTTCATTGACTATCTAGACCAAAAAAAGCCAGTCTTCCCTAATTTTTCGGGAAAACTGGCCAAGCTAATCTTGAGATTTTAACCAACGTTAGCGGTTTGTTTTTGGCTAAAAAATGCCGCCAAAACCTGTTCGGCAATCTGGGGACTGGTTAAACCCAAATCAGCGAAGGATTCCTCTGGTGTTGCGTGGTCCACTAATTTATCGGGAACCCCGAAACGCTTGACCGGAACTAGAATATTAGCATCCTGTAAAGCTTCCAAAACCGCAGAACCAAAACCACCCATCAAACAACCTTCTTCTAAAGTCACCACCTTACCAAGACGTTGGGCAAGGGGAAAGATAAGTTCTGTATCAAGGGGCTTGACAAAACGAGCATTAACCACTGTGGCCTCGATGCCGTGTTCGCTGAGGATTTCGGCCACCTGTAGGGAAGTGTTAACCATAGTGCCGTATCCTAACAGGAGAATATCATCGCCACTGCGGAGAATTTCGCCCTTACCGATGGGTAAAGCTTCCCAACCCTCTTCCATCAGGGGAACCCCTAAACCGTTGCCCCGGGGGTAACGCATGGCAATGGGGCCGCTGGTATGATTAATCCCCGTTACGACCATTCTTTGCAGTTCCGCCTCATCTTTCGGGGCCATAATGGTCATATTGGGGATACAACGCAGGTAGGCGATATCGTACATCCCTTGGTGAGTCGGTCCATCGGCCCCGACAATACCGGCCCGGTCCATGCAGAAGAAAACTGGCAGATTTTGAATGCAGATATCGTGAATAATCTGATCAAAAGCCCGCTGCAGGAAAGTAGAGTAAATAGTGACAACTGGGCGCATTCCTTCGCAAGCAAGACCACCAGCGAGAGTAACGGCGTGTTGTTCCGCAATTCCCACATCGATGTACTGTTTCGGTAGTTTTGCCTGAAATTTATCTAATCCCGTCCCGGTGGCCATGGCGGCGGTGATACCGATAATGCGCGGGTCATTTTCCGCTAATTTAGTGAGAGTATGCCCGAAAACTTTAGAATAAGCGGGAGGTTTCGGTTTACTGGAGGGAATCGGTTTACCCGTGGCTAAATTAAAGGGATTTTGGGCATGATAACCCACTTGATCTTTTTCGGCCCATTCGTAGCCTTTGCCTTTAACGGTGGCAACGTGGACGAAAACCGGTCCGTGAACCTTGTGGGCCTGTTTAAAAGTGGCGATTAATTCGGGAATATTATGACCATCAATCGGGCCAAAATATTTAAAGCCCAATTCTTCAATGACAGCGCCGACTTTGGGAACTGCTAACCGTTTCATCCCTTCTTTGACTCGTTCCATTTCGGGGGTGAGGGAGTCACCGAAGAAGGGTAGGTGTTTCAATTGTTCTTCGAGATTATCGGCGATAAACTGGACGGGTTCGCTCAAACGAACTTTATTGAGATAGCGGGAAATTGCCCCGACGTTGGGGGAAATGGACATCTCGTTATCGTTGAGGATAACCATGATGTTGGTGTTCGGTAAATGTCCAGCATGGTTAATCGCTTCTAGGGCCATACCCCCGGTTAAAGCGCCATCCCCGATGATCGATACCACCTTGAAATCTTCCCCCTTGGCATCCCGGGCTAAAGCCATTCCTAACCCAGCAGAAATGCTCGTGGAGGCGTGTCCAGCCCCAAAATGGTCAAATTTGCTCTCACAACGTTTTAGATAGCCCGCAACGCCGTTTTTTTGGCGCAGGGTGTGGAAATCGTTATAGCGGCCGGTGAGGAGTTTGTGCGGATAAGCTTGGTGTCCCACGTCCCAAAGGACTTTATCGCGATCGAGATCGAGGGTTTGGTAAAGGGCGATCGTTAGTTCTACGACTCCTAACCCCGGTCCCAAATGTCCACCGGTAGCGGCGATCGTCTGGAGGTGTTTTTCGCGAATCTGACGGGCAATATCTTCTAATTGACGGAGTGATAAACCATGTAACTGGTTGGGATGAGTAATTTCACTTAGGTGCATATCGGCTTCTTTTTCAAAGTAGTTTATCCCTATACCAACTGTATAGGATTTCCAGTCTGAGATGAGTAAAAATCTAAGCTAATCTGGCCGCCGTGCGTAAAATTTGGCCGGCTAACATGGCAGCCCCAAAACCATTATCTATATTAACCACACCGATGCCGACCGCGCAGGAATTGAGCATAGTTAACAAAGGAGCAATACCACCGAAACTGGTTCCGTAACCGATACTCGTGGGAACGGCGATCACCGGGCGATCGACTAATCCCGCTACCACACTTGGTAAGGCTCCTTCCATTCCCGCAACAACAATTAACACATCGGCGGCATCCAATAGATGGCGATGATTCAAGAGGCGATGAATTCCCGCTACTCCCACATCCCAAAGACGCTGCACGGAAAAACCGCATAATTGAGCAGTAACCGCCGCCTCCTCCGCTACGGGAATATCGGCAGTTCCCGCCGTTAGGATGGAAATTATCCCTTTTGGGGGATTTTCTGGGGCAGCTGCGGCAATGGCACAGATGCGGGCTAAGGGATAATAAACTAAGTCTGTCACCTGTTCCTGTAGCTGGGCTGCTATCTCTGCTTCAATCCGGGTGGCCATAACCACGGGACTATTTTGACGCAAAACATTGATAATTTGGGCGATTTGAGCGGTGGTTTTACCCGGCCCCCAGATAACCTCCGGAAATCCCGTTCTTAATTGACGATGATGGTCAATTTTAGCGAAGTCTTCCACCGGTTCAAAGGCCAGATGTTTAAGTTTATCTAAGGCTGTCTCCGGGTTAATTTCTCCCCTGGCAACGGCGGTCAGCAGCGATCGCAAATCGGCAGCGTGCAACATGATCAGTTATCAGTTATCAGTTATCAGTTATCAGTGGGTAAGTTAACAGTTATCAGATTTGAGTTTTAAGTGAGCAGTATGTGTTAAGTGACCAGTATTAAATAGCAGTTTCTTGCCATCTTTTCACTGATTACTGCTCACTGATTACTGCTCACTGCTCACTGATATTAGGAGGCCATGGTAGCTGCGGGACGGCGGCGGCGATAAGTACGATTGTTCGCTGGTTCCGTTGCCGCCGCTTGCAGGAGGAAAATCACTAGAGGTTGACTCTGTAACTCCCGTTTGATTAAACGTTGCAAAGTCGTCTCGATTTCGGCCCGCAAACCGGCCCAATCTGGGTCCCCCGTCGCAGTTTTAAATTCACCAATGCGATCGCTTAAACAGCGTTCGATCGCCCGAATAATTAACTGATTCAGCAGCGGGATTTCCACTTTTGTCACCACACCGCGCAAATTAATCTCTGGAGGTGCGCTTAATTGTCCCTCAGCGTTAACGAAGGCGGCGATCGTAATCACACCATCTTCGGCTAATTGTTGTCTTTCCTGCATAATGTGTTCGTGGACCACACCCGCTTGATCAACTAACTCGATTCCCGAAGGCACTGGCGCGCCGAGGCCAATGCGATCGCTAGTTAACTCGATCGTGTCACCATTTTTGACAATTACCATATTTTCGGCGGGAATCCCCATACTTTGGGCCATCTGAGCGTGTTTGACCAGCATTCGGTGTTCTCCATGCACTGGCACAAAAAACTTCGGCCGCGTCAAAGATAGCATCAATTTATGGTCTTCTTGGGAACCATGGCCGGAAACGTGAATTCCCTTATCGCGTCCGTAAACTACGTTAGCACCCTGCATCATCAGGCGATCAATTGTATTGACCACAGCGATCGTATTACCCGGAATCGGATTAGCGGAAAAGACAATCGTATCCCCCTGACGCGCACGAATATGAGGATGTTCACCCTTAGAAATCCGCGTCATGGCCGCTAAAGGTTCCCCCTGGGAGCCTGTGGTTAAAATGACGATTTTATCATCGGCTAAATTGCGGGTCGCTTTCAGGGGTTCAAATATATCGTCGGGACATTTTATATACCCCAAATTGCGCGCATGAGCGATGACATTTAACATCGATCGACCCACTACCACCACTTTCCGGTTAAATTTCTGGGCCAATTTCAACACCAGATTAATCCGATGCACCGAGGAAGCAAAGGTAGTGATCATAATCCGTCCCGTTGCTTGGTTAAAAACCCGCTCTAAACCGGGATAAACGGAAGCTTCCGAGGGAGTATAACCGGGTACTTCCGCGTTAGTGGAATCACTCAATAAACATAGCACCCCTTTCTCGCCATGTTCGGCAATTTTTTGCAGATCAAAAAATTCGCCATCGACGGGAGTATGGTCAATTTTAAAATCTCCTGTGTGAATAATTATCCCTAAAGGAGTGTGAATTGCTACACAAAAACTATCGGCGATCGAGTGGGTATTGCGGATATATTCCACCATGAAAGATTTACCTAAACGCACCATTTGCCGAGGAGCAACGGTTTCTAATTTAGTACGATTTACTAATCCTGCTTCTTCCAATTTATCCCGCAATAAAGCCATCGCTAGACGCGGACCGTAGATAATTGGTACATCAAATTGTTTGAGATGGTAGGGAATGCCACCGATATGATCTTCGTGACCGTGGGTGACAATCATACCCTTAATTTTATGGCGATTTTCTCTTAGATAAGTCATATCGGGAAGCACTACATTGACCCCGTGCATATCATCGGAAGGAAAAGCTAAACCAGCATCCAAGAGAATAATCTCATCATCGTATTCAAAAACACAGGTGTTTTTGCCGATTTCGTGTAGTCCTCCTAGTGGAATGATCTTTAGTTTTGCTTGGGTTTTATCTTGAATCATTAGGTATCCTTTGATGGTAAGTTATGGTGATTTTTCAGGTGGTTTTTGTGGACGGGAAATCTCAAAAAATGGATAGTTAGACTTATTCTAACTAGGGAAATAACACCTAGTTAAATTCACTTAGTATCAATACTTTCTAGCAGTTCTAAACTATATTTCTTTTCTAGTTAAGCTATTAACATTATAACCTATTTCTCGAAAAAATCCTAGTTTAGTTAGCCAAATTTTCTAATATTTTTCTAGATTAAAGCCAATTCTTGCATAACTTTTGCTAATCCTTCTTCTAGCTCGGGACTTAGGGAACATAAAGGAAGTCTTAGACCCCCCACTTCCCAACCGACTAGATTTAAGGCCGCTTTAATTGGAATTGGATTAGTGGCACAGAATAAACCTTTAAACAGGGGAAATAATTTCAAATTAATCTCGATCGCTTTGGCCGCATCTCCAGTTAAGAAAGCTTGAATCATTCCTTGAATTTCTTCTCCCACTAGATGACTGGCAACACTGACCACTCCCACCGCACCACAGGTCATTAGGGGTAAGGTAAGAAAATCATCGCCGGAATAAATAGCGAAATTTTCAGGAGTATGACAGTAAATCTTACAGGTTTGTTCTAAATTACCACTAGCTTCTTTTACCGCCACAATATTATCAACTGCTGCCAGTTTAATAATCGTTTCTGGGGTCATATTTTGACCCGTGCGACCAGGTATATTATAAACCATTACTGGCAGATCGGGACAAGCTTTGGCAATGGCGCGAAAATGCTCATATAAACCCTCTTGGGGAGGTTTATTGTAGTAGGGAACCACTTGTAAAGAACCATCTAAACCCAGTTTAGCAGCCTGTTGGGTCGCTTCGATCGCTTCGGAAGTGCAATTAGAACCCGTCCCCGCAATCACTTTTCCCCGACCATTAACCGCTTTTTTGACAATACTAAATAGTTCGTATTCTTCCTGCCAACTTAGGGTGGGTGATTCTCCCGTCGTCCCACAGACCACTATACCATCGCTACCGTGGGTAACTAGATAATCGGCCAATTTTTCCACCATCCCATAATTAACTTGACCCTCGACGGTGAAGGGTGTCACCATCGCCGTAATTACTCGTCCAAAATATGTTTCACTCATTGATCAGTTATCAGTTATCAGTTATCAGTTATCAGTTATCAGTTATCAGCTTCTGAAGGCAAGAGGCAAAAGAAAGAATCTGGCAATCCTCCTACCTAAAAAGAAGGTTATCAACTAAGTACATCGAAGCTTTTAGCTTAACAAATTAGGTTTTAGATTCGTCCTTTGTTATCAGTTTTTGAGCGATCAGCAATCAGCTTTCAGACTTTATTTATCCGACGATTAATTAGCTATTTTTCTAGTTATCATTGCCTTGATCTAGCTGATGGCTGATAGCTTAACTATCAAACTGTTGCTAATCTTGAACCGACGAGATTTTTCTTAACTAAAAGTTCGGCAATTTGTACAGCATTTAAAGCCGCACCCTTGCGAATTTGATCGCCGCATAGCCACAATTCTAGACCGTTAGGATGGGAGATATCTTGACGAATGCGTCCCACTAATACTTCATCGCGACCGGTGGCATCAATTGGCATGGGAAAATAATTAGCGTCCCAATCTTCCACTAATCTTACCCCCGGAGCAGACTCAAGAATTTCTCTGGCTTTCAGCACAGAAAAAGGCCGACTAAATTCTAGGTTAACCGATTCCGAATGGGCGCGCAGGACGGGAACCCTCACACAGGTGGCACTAACCCGCAGCTCTGGACAAGCAAAAATCTTGCGGGTTTCGTTGACCATTTTCATTTCTTCCTCGCAGTACCCTTGACCATTAATCGGGGTATTGTGGGGAAAAAGATTAAAAGCGAGGGGATAGGGGAAGGAATTAGTGGGAGGTTGCCGATTGTCCAGAATTGCTTGCGCTTGCTGTTTTACCTCCTCCATGGCTCGCGCTCCAGCACCACTAGCGGACTGATAAGTAGAAACTACTACTCGCTCGAGCGCCTGTACTTGGTGGAGAGGCCAGATCGCCACTCCTAAAAGAATTGTCGTACAGTTGGGATTAGCGATAATGCCCCGGTGATTGTCCACACTGTCGGGATTGATTTCCGGGACAACCAGAGGCACTTCGGGATTCATGCGAAAAGCGCTGGAGTTATCGATAATCGTCGCACCCGACTCGACAATAGTTTTCGCCCAAGCTTTCGAGGTGGATCCCCCCGCAGAAGCGAGAACGATATCCACGTCCTGAAAAGAGCGCTCGTTTACCGCTTCGATTAGGAGACTTTCGCCCCGAAAATCGAGGGTTTTTCCAGCAGAACGCTCGGAAGCCAGTAATTTTAGACTAGCGAGAGGGAATTGACGACTAGCTAATAACTCTAGTAATTCCGTTCCCACGGCCCCGGTGGCCCCTAAAATAGCGACCCGTACTTTTTGACTCAAATTGTGTTACCTCCTGACGAGTTGGGTGATGATGATGATCCGAAGAAATCGTTACAGTAAAAAATCTTTTTTGTCCGCCGAGTTATTCTCAAGCTTGGATTGATCGGCTTTTGATCAGCAAAATTTTCTGATTGGGCTTAACTGCCCCAAGGACGGAATAAATTAAATATACCCCATTGACCGCTAAAATAAAAAGATTGTGACAGCTTGGGGAGCAACTGCAGCTATTCCCCTAGAATATCATGAGCGGGACGGATCCACCGCAGGCGTAAACACCGCTCACCCTATTATAAACGTTCCTTGTCGTAAGAGCTAGAAAAATCAATGAAAGTTATTCAGGAAAAGCTTCCTGCCAGTCAGATAGGTTTAGAAATTGAAATTCCCGCCGAAACCACGAAAAACACCCACGAGAAAGTGGTAAATAATTTAGCGAAGTCGGCCAATATACCCGGTTTTCGCCCCGGTAAGGTTCCCCGTCAGATTCTTCTGCAAAGATTGGGAACTAAAGCGGTAAAAGCGGCGGTAATTGAGGAATTAATCGAAAATTGCCTCGAATCTGCCCTAAAACAGGAGGGGATCGAGTCCCTGGGTAATCCCCAGCTATTGTCTCAGTTTGAGGATTTGATCGCTGCCTATGAACCGGGTAAAGCTTTGACTTTTTCAGTTTCCGTGGATGTGGCCCCGACAATTATTCTCGGAGATTACGAAAATCTGAGCGTTACTGCCGAAGAAACCGTTTATGATCCCGAATCCGTGGAAAATTGGTTTAAAGAGCGTCAAGAACAGTTAGCGACATTGGTTCCCGTGGAAGATCGCGGGGCGCAGCTGGGAGATGTGGCGATCGTTGATTATCGGGGAAAATCCGCCGAAACTGGCGAAGATATCCCGGATATTGACGGCGAAGATCTGCGGGTGGATATGGAAGCAGGACGCTTTATCGAGGGGATGGTGGAAGGAATTATCGGCATGAAACCGGAAGAAGTCAAAGAGATGACTTTAACTTTCCCAGAAGATTATCCGAAAGAGGATGTGGCAGCAAAAGCGGTAATCTTTACAATTACGATGAAAGAGTTAAAGGCAAAGGAATTACCGGAGCTTGACGACGATTTTGCCCAAGAAGTCAGCGATCAGGAAACAATCGCCGAATTAAGAGCGAGTTTAGAGAAACGTTTCCAAGAACAAGCGGAGAAGGAAACCAAAGAAAGCATTTATGACGCTTTAACCAAGGAATTGGTCAAAGGTGCGACTTTAGATTTACCGGAGACGCTGATCGAAAAGGAAGTGACGCATATTTTGACCCAAAGCTTCATGGAATTTCAACAAATGGGGCTAGATGTCAACCAGTTATTTACAAAAGATAATATTCCCAAAATGCGGGAAAACACCCGTCCCGATGCGATCGAAAGTCTGAAAGAGACTCTCGTGGTACAGGAATTGGCTAAAGTCGCCAGCATTGAAGTCAGTCCCGAAGCGGTAGCGGAAAAAATCGCTAAAATCATGGAGCAATTGTCCGATCGCGACATAGATATGCAGCGTCTGGAACAGGTGATCACCGAAGAAATGCTGGCGGAAAACACCCTAGAATGGCTGAAAGAAAAGGCTACTATCACCCTCGTCCCCAAAGGTTCCCTAGAGGAAGAAACAACCGAGGAGGAGGAAACAGAAGAAACCTTCGCATTCACCGAAGTGGAAGTGTTGGCAGCTGAGGCTGAGGAAGAATAACCGTAAGGAGTTAGCAGTCGTGTTGGGGTGTTGGGGTTTTAGGGTATTGCTTGAATTCCCCCATTCCCCCACTCCCTGATCACTGATAACTGATAACTGATAACTGCTCACTGATAACTGATAACTGCTCACTGATAACTGATAACTGATTCCTGCCAACCGGGGAAAACTTAGGGCATAATAGATGGACAGAAGTGCTAAAGATGCTTAACATTTGCCAGTAAAAGCTCCACAGCCAAGCAAAACCCCTAAGATTGTGATAGCGGAACCGAAAAAATTATGCTCGAATCGAGATCACCTGACTACCCAATTACCAGTAATTGTCGCCCTGCTATCTACGCCAACACGGGGAGAAACTCCCTAGCTAACGTTTTACCCGTGGTAATCGAACAGTCTGGCATGGGTGAACGGGCTTTTGATATCTATTCTCGACTCTTGCGGGAGAGAATTGTCTTTTTGGGAACTCCCGTCGATGATCAGGTCGCTGATTCGATCGTCGCCCAACTCCTCTACTTGGAGGCAGAGGATCCCGAAAAGGATATCCAACTTTATATCAACTCCCCCGGTGGTTCCGTTTATGCCGGACTAGCTATCTACGACACCATGCAACAAATTCGCCCCGACGTGGCGACAATTTGTTTCGGTTTAGCCGCTAGTATGGGAGCATTCCTGCTTTGTGGTGGCGCGGCAGGTAAACGGATGTCCCTACCCAGTAGCCGGATCATGATTCACCAACCCCTCGGCGGCGCCCAAGGTCAAGCTAGTGATATCGCCATCCAAGCTAAAGAGATCCTCTATATTAAACAGAGACTCAATACCATGCTGGCTCATCACACCGGTCAACCCTACGATCGCATCGCCAACGACACCGAACGGGACTTTTTCATGTCGGCCGTCGAAGCCAAAGAATATGGGTTAATCGATCTGGTGATTTCCCGTCCCGAACTGCCCGATCCTACCGTTCCCGTTACTTCCCTGTAAATAATAAACTATGTCTAAATACGACTCCCACCTCAAGTGTTCATTTTGCGGCAAATCCCAGGAACAAGTGCGAAAATTAATCGCCGGGCCGGGGGTCTATATTTGTGACGAGTGTGTGGAACTGTGTAACGAAATTCTCGATGAGGAATTGATGGAACCGCCCAGTCCGGTCGCCCCAGTGGAGGAACGCCCCAACAAACGGCGATCGGGCCAAAACAAAACCACTTGGGAACAAATTCCCAAACCAAGAGAGATTAAAAAACACCTCGATGACTACGTTATTGGTCAAAATGAGGCGAAAAAAGTGCTGTCTGTGGCCGTTTATAACCATTACAAACGCCTCAAAGATATCCAAACCCAAAAAGCCGGTGGCGGTAGTCCAGAAGATAGCATCGAACTGCAAAAATCTAATATTCTGTTAATTGGTCCGACGGGATCGGGAAAAACCCTTCTAGCTCAAACTCTGGCTAAAATCCTCGATGTACCTTTTGCTGTCGCTGATGCCACCACTTTAACCGAGGCCGGTTATGTGGGGGAAGATGTGGAAAATATTCTCTTGCGTCTGTTACAAGTGGCAGATTTAGACGTGGAAGAAGCGCAGCGGGGCATTATCTACATCGATGAAATCGATAAAATTGCCCGTAAGAGCGAAAATACCTCGATTACCCGGGATGTGTCCGGAGAAGGGGTACAGCAAGCTTTACTGAAAATGTTAGAGGGAACGATCGCCAATGTTCCCCCCCAAGGCGGCCGCAAACACCCCTATCAGGATTGTATTCAGATTGACACCAGCAATATCCTGTTTATCTGCGGTGGGGCGTTTGTCGGTTTAGATAAGGTGATCGATCAGCGTCTCGGTAAAAAATCCATGGGCTTTATTCAACCGGGAGATAGCCAAGCTAGTAAGGATAAGGTAGCGGCAGGGTTATTAAAACAAATGACTCCCGATGATTTAGTCAAATTTGGCATGATTCCAGAGTTTGTCGGTCGGATTCCCGTCCTAGCGGCGCTTTCACCCCTGGATGAGGAAGCTTTAATCGCTATCCTGACCCAACCCCGCAACGCTTTGGTGAAACAGTATCAAAAACTGTTGAAGATGGACAATGTACAGTTAGAGTTTAAATCTGATGCCGTCCTAGCGATCGCCCAAGAGGCCTATCGTCGCAAAACCGGGGCCCGGGCCCTACGGGGTATTGTCGAGGAATTAATGCTCGATGTCATGTACGAATTGCCCTCGCGCAAGGACGTGAAACGATGTTTAATCACCCGCGAAATGGTGGAAAAACGTTCCACGGCAGATCTATTGGTTCATCCTTCCTCTCTACCCAGTCAAGAATCCGCTTAAGGGGAAAAATCGAGGTTAACCATGCTGAACACCGTTCCCGCAATTGTCAAAGAAGGCCGGATCGAACTCCTCGAATCCGTGCCGATTCCAGAGGGTACTAGGGTTTTAGTCACCCTCATCCCGGAGGAGACAAACTCGGATTTCTGGCAAAAAGTCAGCGAAACTGCTCTCGCTAAGATTTGGGATAATCTGGAAGACGACATCTATGAACGATTACTCGAAGCTTGAAATCGTTCTCGTTCGTTATCCTTAAGACAATCGGACGACTATCGGACACAGATGCGCGGCGTTGGCAAAACTCTTGACGAGGATGGCTAGGTATCTAAGTAGGTGGGTGGAATTAAATATAAGATGAACGTAGGTTGGGTTGAAGCATGAAACCCAACGCCCGCATGGGTTACGCTACCGCTAACCCATCCTACAAATAATTGTACCTCCCTACTTAAGTAGGTGGGTGGAATTAAATATAAGATGAACGTAGGTTGGGTTGAAGCATGAAACCCAACGCCCGCATGGGTTACGCTACCGCTAACCCATCCTACAAATAATTGTGCCTCCCTACTTAACTATCATGAAAACTCAAATAATCGATCAAACAGTCACTGTCCGCGGTGTTCCCCACTATT
Source organism: Microcystis panniformis FACHB-1757 (assembly GCF_001264245.1). Taxonomy (NCBI): domain Bacteria; kingdom Bacillati; phylum Cyanobacteriota; class Cyanophyceae; order Chroococcales; family Microcystaceae; genus Microcystis; species Microcystis panniformis. The sequence continues at coordinate 1,783,950 of NZ_CP011339.1, read as the reverse complement.
ACGAGTGGATTCGGGGGTCAGAATCTGCCCAGAAAAAGCCGGTTATGGTGTTTATTCATGGTTGGGGAGGATCGGGACGCTATTGGCGATCAACCGCTGCGGCAATTTGCGATCGCTTTGATTGTTTATTGTACGATATGCGGGGTTTTGGTCGGTCTAAATTGCCAGAAAAATCCCCCGATCTTTCCTACGATTTAGAAGAATATGCCCTTGATTTGGCCTTGTTTTTAGATAGTTTGGAAATCGAAAAAATCTATCTCAATAGTCACTCTATGGGGGCATCGGTGGCGACTTTTTTTATTACTATGTACCCGGAAAGAGTGGTCAAAGCAATTTTAACCTGTAATGGCATTTTTGAGTATAATAAAGCGGCTTTTGCTGCCTTTCATAAATTCGGTAAGTATGTGGTACAGTTTCGTTATGATTGGTTTTTAAAAGTACCTTTTGCCGATCGATTATTTATGGCGAGATTTTTGCATCGATCGATCCCAAAATCAGAAAGAATTGCTTTTTTAGAAGATTTTTTAGCGGCAGATTACGAGGCCGCCCTAGGCACAATTTATACATCTGTGAGTAAAAAGGCAGTGGAAATTATGCCGGGTAAATTTGCCGAGATTAAGGTACCAACTCTTTTAGTATCAGGGGAAAAAGACATTATTATCCCCGCCAAAATGGGCAAAATGGCGGCGGATTTGAATAATAATATCCAGTATGTGGAGATGGCTAATACTGCTCACTTTCCCATGTTAGAAGATGCCCCTACTTATCTAAAAAAATTGCGAGATTTTTTGGAAATTAATTAGAATGCCAAAAGGTCAGGAAAAACGCCCCCAGGCCACACCAATCAGGATAGCAACCCCGAAAAAGAGACGATACCAGACGAAAACCCAGGTACTCTGTTTTTTGAGATAATCTAATAACCAAGCGATCGAAAGATAGGAAAATATCGCCGAGGAAATTACCCCAATAACGAGGGGAATTAATTCACTGGTGTTAATCTGGTCGAGAACGCCTTTAAATTCCACTAAACCGGCTAAAGTTATCGCCGGAATCCCCAGCAGAAAGGAAAATCGCGCTGCTACTGCCCTTTCTAAACCCATGAATAACCCGGCAGTTAAGGTGGACCCAGAACGAGATACCCCCGGTATTAGGGCTAAAGCTTGGGCTAATCCCATTAAAACCCCGTCTTTTTGTCGCAAAGTCTCAAAACTGCGTTTATGTTTCCCGATTTTTTCGGCCGTAGCTAAGAGTAAAGACATGACTATAGAGGCACAGGCGATCGCTGTCATGCTTCTCAGGGGGGAATTATCTAAATCGGGAATGAAAAGTTTCATTAACAAACCGAAGAAAACAATCGGAATTGTGCCTAGGATAATCCCCACGGCCAAACGAAAATCCTGGGAACGATAATCGGAACTAGCCACCGCTTTCACCATTCCTGTGGATATTTGCCTTAAATCCTGCCAAAAATAGGACAATACCGCCGCAATACTGCCCAATTGAATCACTGCCGTATAGGTGACACCGGGATCTCCCCAACCCAAAAAGACGGGAATCACTTTTAGATGAGCGGTACTGCTAATCGGCAAAAATTCCGTCACTCCCTGCACAAATCCCAAAAAAATCGCCTGTAACCAGTTAATTTTTGCCAGAGGTATGGCGCTAGTGGTTGATTGGGCAATGGCGGCGGGTGTAATCGCCAAAATCACCGTTATTATCGCTAGTCCTAGCCATTTATAGCTTTTTTTCAGGAAGGAAAACATCATTTTTCAGTAAAAAAAGGGGATAGGTGTGGGGTGTGGGGGGTTAGGGAAATTAACTAATCAATATTACTGCCTTTTGTCTATTTCCCATTCTCCTGTCTCCTGTCTCCTGTCTCCTGTCTCCTGTCTCCTGTCTCCTATCTCCTGTCTCCTGTCTCCTATCTCCTGTCTCCTAATTTAAGTATAAATACTTGTTGACAACTCATAGTCGTTATGAGTACACTTAATTTAGACAAACTCGAAATGAGTACGACTTAGCAATTAGGAGTTGAAGATTATGCTACCAAACCGAGAAGGACAGAGAGTTCCCGATGTCACCTTTCCCGTGCGTCAAAATAATCAATGGGTGAACATCACCAGCGAGGAATTATTCAAAGGAAAAACCGTTGTTCTTTTTGCCTTACCCGGGGCATTCACTCCCACCTGTTCCACCTCCCATTTACCCGGATATAACGAATTAGCCCCGGTTTTTCGGGAAAATGGCGTAGATAGTATTGTTTGCTTGTCGGTGAATGATACCTTTGTCATGAACGAGTGGGCAAAAGATCAAGAATGTGATAATGTCGTCTTGATTCCCGACGGTAACGGCGAATTTAGCGCAGGAATGGGGATGTTAGTCGATAAAGCTGACTTAGGTTTCGGTCAACGTTCTTGGCGCTATTCGATGCTAGTCAAAGATGGTGTTATCGAGAAAATGTTCATTGAACCGGAAGAACCGGGAGATCCTTTCAAAGTCTCCGATGCAGAAACGATGTTACACTACATCAACCCAGAAGCCAAAAAACCGCCTTTAGTCTCTCTTTTCTCGAAAGTGGGCTGTCCCTACTGCCTCCGGGCTAAGAAAATGTTAGAAGAAAAAGGCCTACAATACGAAGAAATTATCCTCGGACGCGATGCCACCAGTCGTTCTCTGCGGGCCATGAGTGGTAATACCACCACCCCGCAAGTCTTCATTAACGGCAAGTTAATTGGTGGTTCGGAAGAATTAGCGGCTTATTTAGGAGCATAATTAATTAAGCTATCAGCTGTCAGCTTCTGATTTTTCAATTAATTAGCCATTTTTCTAGTTATCAACACTATTATCTAGCTGACGGCTGAGGGCGATGTTAATCAATTCTGAAAGGGGATGTGTATAGCTTGAGCTTAATTTTAGGATCAAAATCAGTCCCCTCTACACGGACACAAGTGAGAAAATTATCAAGTATTCTGTTAACTGATCAAGGAGAAAGATTATGGTAGCCACTCCAGTCAAAACCAAAACCACGGGACAATACTACGCCACCCGCATCGATTTAGCATTAGATATCCGCAAAGCTATGGTTGAAATCCTAAGCCAAACCCTTGCCGCTAGTTTAGACCTAAAAACTCAGGTTAAACAGGCCCACTGGAATGTCAAAGGTTTAAATTTCTACCAATTGCACAGCCTCTTCGACGAAATGGCCACGGAATTAGAAGACTATGGGGACATGGTAGCAGAACGGATTACCGCTTTAGGTGGAACCGCTTTGGGAACAGCGCGCATCGCTGCCGCTAACTCGATTCTGCCGGAATATCCGGCTGATATCGTCGATGGTAGTGAACATATCGTTGCTTTAGCCGAACGTTATGCCTTATACGCCGCCCATCTTCGTTCTGCTATTGATACCACTGGCAATCAAGGGGATGCCGACACAGCAGATCTCTATACGGAAATCTCCCGGGACATCGATAAACGTCTCTGGTTCCTAGAAGCGCATCTGATTAAATCGGAAGATGTTATCAGATAAATTTGGGGTGTATTAACTTAGCTTAATACACCTTAAATTCTCGTAATCGGTAAACGTAGCCAATCACTTAACTGTTGTGCCAACCAATCTAATTCCGCTTCGCTAACATCTTCACTGGCAGTGATAACATATTCTCGATGGTTGGCAACGAGAACCAGAGAAGGAGGAATAATATTAACATTTTCTCCCTGCATAGTGACGGTGACATTGCGACGGAGGAGACTATAAATTTCGCAACTAGCAGCATCGGCAGTTAGTTTAAATTTCAGCCCCCAGAGTTTTTGGTAGAGAGAAACTTTTTTGGGGGTAATTTTTAACTCTAGTTCCCCCTGCCAAAAAGATTTCCATAACTGCCAAGATAAACTAGAGGAGATTAAATTGAGCAGAAAAATTAGGATAATCGGGATTAAAAAAGCGACCAGTTTGAGATCATAAATACCGACTATGGTTAAGAGAATGATCGTAAAGAATAGGGATGGTAAAAACTGTCTTAACTGGGTTTTGAGATTGTTGAAAAACTTTTGTTTGGTTTTACTAGCGATTTTTATTTGCAGGAGATTATCTTTTTTATAAACAGTAACTTCGCTGCCGTAGGGTTTGGTCAGATTGCCAATAGATACTAGGATCAATTGACAACTATATAAGCTGGCTAAAGCTTCTGTCACCGAACGAAAATGAGAGTCTGGGGGGGAGTTTGATAATCTTTTTAACCAATAGATGAAAAAAGCGCTTAGATTAGTTTTTTGTTCAAAGTTTTCGGGTATGTAACGATGCTTAATCCCCGTGGCTAAACTAATCAAACTTTTACCTATATCCTGTAAGTCCGTGGTGGGAGAATCGGAATCAAAGGCAAAATCAACTAGATAAAAACGATGGGACTGGGTATCAAAGAGGATATTACTAAGTTTAATATTGCCGTGGTTAATGGGGACATCCTGCTGATGGAGATAGGAGAGAATCTCCAAAAGATATTTGGCAATTTGTTTGAGATCTTGTTCTGCTAACAAATAACTGGAGTTTAGATAGTTTTCTACAGGCTGCGCTGATAAATAAGGTCGGACAATAGCGATGATTTGTTCTTGGGATGAATCTATCTCAAAGCTATCGAGGTATTTGGGGAGAGATGGGTGGGAGAGTTGTCGCAACAGGGCAATTTTACCAGTTATTTCTCCGATAAACTGACTCCCTTGCCCCCTAGGAACAGAAATAAGTTTAATGATAACTAACTGGGTGGTGTGTCTGTCCCTCGCTAAGATAGTTTTTTTTCCTAGTAACTGTTGGACTTGATAACGACTATGGAGAACTCGATCGAGCATGGGGGAGGATGGAGTAAGTACTATCTCTAGGATAGCTCACTCTGGAAACTCTAGCCGCTATCTTTAGCATCCTTTTAATATTTTAACAATTGATTAAAAATTGCCGCTTTACCTAGAAAGAACTGCTAGGGCAGTCCTATTTGAGTTATTTTAATTATCTATTCGCCAAGGCTGCCGGCAAGGGGAGAGCAAAAGGGAACGGTGAGCATTTCTAAGACTGCCATGACTTTTTATTGTTAGGAATCCTAACGGATTGCTGAACATATTACTGTCTTAACTATGTTTTCAGTTTTAGCGAACACTCACGCCCAATTGTAGCATTTTTATCGATTTTTGTCAAGATATATTTGATAGAATTTATGAGAAAAAGGGTTTCTAATTAAAGAGGGCGAATGCAATTCGCCCCTACAATAATATTATTATTATTGTGCCAATGGTAGGGGCGCATCGCGTGCGCCCAGAATGTCCTAAGTAGGTAGGCACAATTATTTGTAGGATGGGTTAGCGGTAGCGTAACCCATGCGGGCGTTGGGTTTCATGCTTCAACCCAACCTACGTTCATTTTATATTTAATTCCACCCACCTACTTATAGATATTTCGACAAAATTGAAAGGCAGAAAAAGGGTTTATAAAGAAACCCTTTTTCTAGTTTCCAACTAATCCTATTTGACCTAATAGGTAAGGAGTAAGAGTAGGGCTAATTCATGAATTAGCCCTACTTTTTTAGTTTCCAACTAATCCTCTTTGACATAATAGGTAAGGAAAAAATCCTAGATTTTTGCCAACAAAATTATCCAGAGTTTCCAACTAATCCTATTTGACCTAATAGGTAAGGTCAAATGGTTGGGACTGGCTCCACAAACAACGAAATGTTTCCAACTAATCCTATTTGACCTAATAGGTAAGGAGTAAGAGTAGGGCTAATTCATGAATTAGCCCTACTTTTTTAGTTTCCAACTAATCCTATTTGACCTAATAGGTAAGGAAAAAAGGTAAATGGGGAAAAGATATTCTCCAGTTTATGTTTCCAACTAATCCTATTTGACCTAATAGGTAAGGTTACGAGGAGTTACCTGGTGGCACTGCTCCTGACAAGTTTCCAACTAATCCTATTTAACCTAATAGGTAAGGAGTAAGAGTAGGGCTAATTCATGAATTAGCCCTACTTTTTTAGTTTCCAACTAATCCTATTTGACCTAATAGGTAAGGGTGGTAAAGGCAATGACCGGCAGCGAGATTTAAGTAACTGGGTTTCCAACTAATCCTATTTGACCTAATAGGTAAGGTTACGAGGAGTTACCTGGTGGCACTGCTCCTGACAAGTTTCCAACTAATCCTATTTAACCTAATAGGTAAGGAGTAAGAGTAGGGCTAATTCATGAATTAGCCCTACTTTTTTAGTTTCCAACTAATCCTATTTGACCTAATAGGTAAGGGTGGTAAAGGCAATGACCGGCAGCGAGATTTAAGTAACTGGGTTTCCAACTAATCCTATTTGACCTAATAGGTAAGGTCACATCATTTAGTCTTCTTATCGCAGCGGAATCAGAAACAGAAGTTTCCAACTAATCCTATTTGACCTAATAGGTAAGGAGTACCCCTTGGAAAGTCTCATCGAGAGGGGAAGACAGACCCCCAAATCGACGCATCTCCAAAAAGGTGGTCCTGGGGGGGATAAAAGTCCCGATACCAAAGGGTAGAACCCTGACTGGGAGAGCAATCGACACATCTAACCAGAGAATCGGGGTTTTAGGTCGGGGAGAGGGTGCATCGATTTTCAGTCAAGAGTTGGGGGACAAGCTAGATGATGTAGAGATTTGGGGGTGGTTGAGGAGGAGAACCTCCCATCACCAACAATCTAGAGACAGCTTCTTCGGGAATCCCATAGAAGCGCACATCATCCTCTTGAGGATTGACCCTTTCTACTACTTTAGCGTACAGTTTCCGCCTCTGGATGTGTAATTAATTTTGCTTAAGTAATTATCTGTAATTAAGTAGCTGGTTATAATTAAATTAAAAATGGATTTTAGGTTCGATCCCCCCTGCCCCCCTTGATAAGGGGGGTGCCGATAGGCGGGGGGATCTGACAATTTTTAACGCCTACCTACTTAATTGTCTAGCTACTGATTAGGGAGGGTAGCGGGGGGGGGAGTTTTTTTTAAGGATTTTTTAACCCCCAAAATCCCCCGATTCTGGCGAGCAATCAGTATCATGGATAACAACAACAAGCTTTAGGTCTAATCCGATAAAAATCATGACCTACCTATCTCCTAAATTATTCACTTTTGAAGACTTTTTAAACCAGTATGGAGATGACCCACGCTATCAATTAATTGACGGGGAGTTGCGAGACATGGAACCCACTGGACCTCAGGAATCCGTAGCGGGAAAAATCGCAGGAAGACTGTGGGGAGAAATCTTGCGATTACATCTACCCTGGACAATTCCTAAAAACTGTTTGCTCCGTCCAGAATCCGGTCAAGCTACTGCTTTACGTCCCGATGTCATCATTTTGGATGAAGTGGACTTTAGCACCGAACCTCTCTGGGAAAAACAAGCAATTTTAACTAGCTCCCAAGCAATTAAATTAGTGGTAGAAGTGGTTAGTAGTAATTGGCAAGATGATTATGCACGCAAAGTTGAAGAATACTCATCTTTAGGTATTGCTGAATATTGGATTGTCGATTTTCGTGGATTGGGTGGCATCTCTTTTATCGGTAAACCCAAACAGCCTACTTTGACTATTTGTCAGCTAGAAGGTGATGAATATCAACAAAAATTATATCGTCTTTATGAGCGCATTAGTTCGGCAGTTTTTCCCGAATTGTCTCTGTGTCTTCTCGATATTATGCCCTAAATCTCTAGTAAAATTATGCTGAAATCTCTTAAAAATGTCCTGAGTAATCTGCGTCAATATCCCTATAATATTATCTTTAATCCCCTCACCAATGCAGCATTAGCCATCGCCGCTATTTTGGCACTAATTGCCGATCAATTTGGCCAGGGATATTATCTAATTTTTCTGATTACTTTGGCTCTAGTTATCATCGGTATCTGGCTAGAATCTCAGAAATACGACCTCTATAAACATCAGGCGATTCCTCTACCGATAGTGATTAATATTGCTAATTTTGCTAATAGTAATAAGGCTCTGCAATCGCTTTTTAATATCATCGAAACAGAAAATAAATACAAAGATCATCAAAATAATCTTGACCAGTATCTCAATATTAGCGAAACAGATTTAATTTTTAACTACTCCTGTGATATTTATGATCAAGAAATGCTGAAAACTTTTCTGCAAATACTACGCTATAATCTAGAGAAACTTAAGAAAAAAACTCCCCAAAATACTATTATTTATCTTGCCTATATCGGTCCGATTAGCGTCGCTATTATGGTCGGCACTATTCTCGCTACCGAAGGAGTAAAAATCTTTCAATATAATAAATCTTCTGATAGTTATTATCCTGTGGTGGAAATTAGCGATCGCAAACTCAAAGAAGATATTAAGGAATACGAAAAATTTGAGCGTGTTGTCACCGAAAAAGGTCAAGATAGAGTAACTATAGCCATCGATGTTTCTTCCCATAAAATTAATCTTAATGATCAGAGTATCGAAAACTACGGCGATTTAATTTATCTGAAAAGTAAAGGCAGTGGTACAATTGAAAAAAATGAAGATTGGCTACAATATTCTAGAGAAATCTTTAAAACTATCAACATCGCTCAACAAAAAAACTATCAAGAGATTAAGCTAGTTTATTCCATGCCTATAACTTTGGGAATACTTGTCGGAATGGCCGTTCAACAATACTGGCCAATTCTCCTAACTCAATACGAAAATTCTACCTACAGAAATCTTATTAATCTTCAGGAATTTAAACTTTATCGAGGACAATAAAGATAAAATGAACTATACTGTAATTACCTTTGCTCCTGTGCAAGGATTCATCGAAAAATCGCGTAAACTAAGGGACTTGTACGGTGGTTCTTTTTTATTATCCTATCTTGCCGATGCTATCTGTCAGGCAGCGGATAAATATCCTGAATGTAGCCTTATTTCTCCGGCTTTAATTGACGTTAAAAGAGGAACTCCCAACCAAATCTTAATCGCGGGTAATTTTCCCAAAAAAGAGGCCGAACAAGTCTTCAATGACGCATGGCAAAAAGTGGTTAATAAGTGTCGGGTTTGGATTGAACAAAATTTACCACAATACAATTATACTTGGCGACGAGAATGGAACCTATGGATTAATCATACTTGGGAATTCTTCTGGGCGCAAGAGGACTCGATCGATTGTGCGTTTAAAAGTCTGCAACAGAAAAAATATCAACGAGATTGGACGGGAATTAATTGGCAAGGAGAAAGTTCTAGCTTATCGGGTTCCGATGCCATTGTTTGGTATGGAATGACGGATCAAACCCATCCTTTATATTCTAGTATTTCCCAACAAAATCAGCAAATCACTGAATTTTATCAACAATTAAGTCAAAAACTTTCTAATGCTATCCTCGATGAAACCGAACGTCTTAGCATTCCCGAATTAGTCAAAAGAATGATTACATTATATGATATTGGCAAGCCTTTAAACCTAGAACTTCCTAAAAAATTTGTGGAACTAAATCGCTACGAGGAAAAATCCTATACAGGATGGTTTCAAGGGGACGGTGACGGGATGGGAAATTACCTAAAAAATCTGTCCATATCCTCACGAAAAGAATTTAGTCAAAGAATGCGACAATGGGGAGAAGAACTAGAAAATTATCTTAACTTTGGTCGCATTATTTATGCGGGAGGAGATGACTTTCTAGGGGTTTTGTTTCCACAAAAATCAGAACCAAAATTAACCCTACAAGATTGTCTATATTGGTTTGATCAATTTCATCGGGAAATCTGGCCAAAACACGGTTATTCTCAGGATATAACTGTTAGCCTCGGTTTCGTTTGGGCAGCTTCAGGAGTTCCTCAGCGTGACATATTGCAACAATGTCGAGAAGCAGAAAAATCCGCTAAAAATCAAGGTAAAAATCGTCTAGCGGTGCGAATCCTTTTTAACAGTGGTAACTATTTAGAGTGGGTTTGTCCCTGGGAAAACTTGAAAGATATCCTCGATAGTTATTGTGATCGCAGTGAAGGAAAAAACTGGACACATTTCTATAATGATATAGCAACTTTAGAAAATCGCCGCGCTTTTACCGATGATAATCACGATATTGCCAATGCAGTTTTTAACCTTTATTTTAATCAAAATATACCCATCGATACCACCTCTCACCAAGATAGAAATAACTGGGTAATTAACCTCTCAAAAGTGGCCAATCATCTCACCTAAACATACAAAAATGCTGCAATATCTGATCATAATTAAACCTTTGGGATTTCTCTACGGTAGTGCTGGTCTGTTTCTGTCTCCAGAAAATCTAGTTGGACGTTCAGGAAATCGTTTTCCCCCCACTGCTGCCACAGTTTCGGGACTATTTGCTCACAGCAATCCCACCAATATTCGCGATTTACAAATTGCCGGCCCTTTTTGGGCAAACAGTGAACAACCAGATAACTTTTTTGTCCCCACTCCCTTTATTTATTTGGCTAAAAAACCCCTCGCCAATTATTTTCAAGACCAAGAAAATAACGACAATGGAAAAATTCAACACACCTTAACATGGCAAGAAAAATGGCAAGAGAAAGACGGTAAACAAATTGAGGGAAAATTCGATCGAGATAGTTGGATTCCTATCAACCAATGGTATAATCCTCAAAAAGCCTATGGTTCTCCGTGGCAATATCATCCCCATCTCCATCCGCGTTTGTTAGAGGAGCAAAGAAAGGTAAAAACTGGAGAATTATTCCTCGAAAATGCCGTCCAGTTACATCCAGATGCTTGTCTAGTTTATTTAGCTAATCAACTCCTAGAAAATGGCTGGTATCGCTTTGGTGGAGAATCCCATCTAGTGGAAGTTAAATCACTTGAACTAAGCAGCCATCTCCAAACTTTATTTAATCAAGATGTCGGTCAATATTTTGCCCTCATTACTGCCGCAATCTGGGGAACAAATCGCCTATCAACTCGCAATCCCAGTGATTGGCAATTAGAAACCCTCAACACCGAAAGACCAATAACCTATCGTTATCGATTCGGAGGAAAAGATAAAGTTAAGCGCTTATCTAGGGGACGTTATGCAGTTCCCGCAGGAACAGTTTATCGTTTAAAAAAACCCTTACCATCTTGGCAAAATTGGCAGGAATCTTGGTTCCCTACCGAAGGGGTTTCCCTCAAACGTTGGGGATGCGGATTAGCCTTACCCTTAGAAAATATTGCCAAATAAAGCCTATAATTAAGTAGGTAGGCGTTAAAAATTATCAGACACCCCCGTTATCAAGGGTAGGGTTGATTCATGAATCAACCCTACCTTATCAAGGGGACAGGGGGGATCGAACCTAAAATCCATTTTTAATTTAATTATAACCAGCTAATTATTGAGTAGGGTAAATGAGACGATCATAAGTGATATCTATGGCAAAAGTAAAAACTAGATTTCCTCGAAAAGCTTTATTAGGTTATCAAAAAAGTGGTAATAATCAAAGCTCAAAAATTAGCGAAAATAAAATGCTGCGTATGTTTTTAGATTTTTTGGTAGAAGAAGCTTTTAAAAACCCTTCTTCTCTCACTCCTTACACAGAGGAAATGGCTAAAGAAATCGATCAATTATTAAAGGGTGTTGCAATTGATTAGGAATAAACCTATAGCTTTGTGCTGCCCTAATAGCCTAAATACCACGATCAAATATTAACAAAATCTTAGAAAATTCTGACATTAATATTAACCTAGTTTAGAATAATCCCTAAGCATCTAAAATACTCACTTCCCCCAAAAAATGTATCACAAAAGTTATGGCATACTTGAAACCTTAGCACCCCTTCATGTGGGAGCAACCGCAGGAGAAGAAACGGGTAATCTTAACCTCATTTTTCGTGACCAATTCACCCAAACAGCAATTATCCCTGGGAGTTCTATTCGCGGCCGTTTTCGTGCCGATATGAACAATATAGATGAAAAACGTACATGGTACGGACACGAAACAATCCCAGGACAAGAAGACGGAGGAACCACCGAAGCAAAAGTTAAATTTGAATATGCTTCCCTCGTTTGGTTGCCGGTATTTTGTCCGGGGCAGCCGATAGTTTGGGTCACTTCTCCCCTATTATTAAAACGCTATAAACAAATCACGGGAATCTCTGCAAAAGTACCCAATCCCTATACTGCTTCCCCTAGTTTACAAGCGCGAGTAGTGCAGGGAGTTAACCGCAATAGCAAAGTTTTATTTTTTAACTTAGGATTTCTCGAAATTGAACACTTAGAGGAGCTTTCCCCCTGGATTCCCCCGCAAGCGGATTTAAAAGCTTCTCAATTAGTCGTCGTTGATGATAACGATATATCCATGCTGCACGATATGGCACTCTACCGACAAAGCCGGGTTAAACTACTAGAAGATCAGAAAAAAGTGGATACAGAAAAGGGAGCTTTTTTCAATGTGGAAGCTTTACCCGTGGGTAGTATTTTAGTTTTTCCCATTGCTTGCAAAGAAACAGGATGGCAACCTTTTGGAGAATCGGTAAACCAAAAAGAATTATATTTCGGAGGATTAGAATCCATCGGTTTTGGTCGTTGCCAAGTTACTATTTTAAACTACGCTAATCAATAATTACATTTTATCTAATATTATGGCTTGGAAAGAATACAATCTCGATCGCATTGCTCAGAAATTAGTTCTCGCTGCCAAACTACGAGACCGAGATTCTCTCAATCAATCTTTTAAAATGCGTGAATCCGTTTCCTATGGACTAGAAAGATTCTGGGGTGAACATCTGCGCTTACAATCCAAGGAAACCAGCAATTCCAAATTCAGAATGTAGCAAGGAATACAGAATACAAAACGCTTTTGCCCTGTAGCTCCCCATCCAAAATCAAGAAGAATTAACGCGAGTAACAGGGATGGCCTCATCGAGCATAAAGTCTAAAAGGTGGTGCCAGCCTTCAAACAGCAGATACTTGGTTAAGCAAAGAACATCGTTAAAAAAGCCTCTGCGAGTCCCCCTTTGCATCCGAGCCCGTTGATAGCGTTCATCGACTAGATGCAGAACAGTATGAAATAAGAAAGCCAGGAGATTGAGGGTCAACAGAAAAGAGGACAAATGTTGCTGACCATGTCCAAAATTATGCTCCAAATGATAGCCCCGAGTTTTGAGCACATTGTGATTCTCATTTTCGGTTCGCCAACGGCTCCGTCCAGCAGCGCAGACCAGAATGACCCGTTGGGGAGTCAGGTCGTGGTTAGTAATCCAGCTATTGCGATAGAGAAGTTGACCATCCGACTCGCGCTTAACGGTCACCTCACACCAATTGACCAGTAAGGCGGGTTGTTGTTCGCGCAGGGGGACTTGATTGAGATAACGATAGTCCCAAATTTCAAAGTATCGCCCATTCCAACGTCGCTGTTGAGTGGTTTTGACTTCTTGATTAGCCTCCAGGAAAGAAACCCACTCATAGAGAGTCGGATGGGAGGACGGTAAACAGACAAAGATAAAGTTGAAATGGTGTTCCAAACAATATTCAGCCATCGGTTGGCGACTATAGAGGTCGTCGCCTAAGAGGGTGATGGGCTGGCCTTCAAACCAGGACGCATGGCTCGCTATCCAGCGTTTTGCCGCGTTTTGCTCACAGTCTTGTTTCTCACTGCCATCTTGAGGAGTGATAAATTCTGGTGGCAAGGAAATGACCGATTTTTGGTCAGGAGAGACAATTACAGGCAAAATAGCTTGATGGTGATAAGTTACCTTCCCCTGTTTCGAGGTGCGGGTTGAGCAACAAGGACAACTAATTTTCTCTGAATCATAGTACTGAGTCCCATCTAGGGCGACGAGTAAGTTGCCATCCAAGGCTGTAAACAGCCTCAAATAGCCTTGTTCTCTCAGACCTTGATAAATCCATTTGAACGGTGAAAAAAGAGGCTTTGCGGCTATTCTATCGAGAATATTCTTTATCTGTTCTATGGTCGGGATATTAACCAGACCAAACAGACTTTGAGCATTATCTCGTCCACAACGACTATTCAATTGACGCTGATATTCTAGAAAGGATTCATTTTGCATAAAGAAGCTAGCAAATGCCCCCAAGACCGCGTCTTTTAGACTGTAGCGAGTAGCATTGCTAGCACTGCGCGGGTCAACCATGCCAGCGATAGCCCTGTGGAAGTAGCTCAGCATCCCTATAAAACTCAAATCTTGGACTTCCATTCCTGCAAAACCCAATGGGCAACTCGTTCACTCTATTTTGAGGGACAGAAGCGAAATCAATTCTGTATCCTACACTACCGTTTGAATTTGGAATTGCTGCAAGGAAACCAATAAGGCAAAATACTGGAAAGAAACTTGGGATAAATTAGTCGAAACCATGGCAGAAGCGGGGATTCCTATCCCTAACGATACCGTACAGGTAAATGATACCGAATCTGTTCAAGCAATGGCAGAAAAACTCTGGGAATTAAAGCTAGAAGACCAGAGAATTACCCTCGCTGTTTTAACGCAACTATGCGATTGTTTAGTTTGGTGGACTCAAAGATATAAAGGAACAAAGGAACGATAAATTATATGGTTAATATTCCCGATATTGGTGACAAAATCCCCCTGATGTTTCGCGCACAAACCAAAGGGCGATCGCAGTTACAATATATTGACTCTAAAAAAGATGAAAATGATAGCCAAAAATGGGTAAAGGAATGGATAGAACGAGTCGATGAAAATCCTCCCCAATTTGGTGAGGAAGTCAAGACCAAAGAATATCAAATATCGTGGCGATTCGTCACTAATGGGGGACAAGATGAAGGAATAATTCGGCCTGTAATGGGTGCTTATGGCATACCATTTTATCCCGGTTCCAGCATGAAAGGAGCCTTTTGTCAAGCTTGCACCCCCGAACAAAAACAACGTTATCACCTCGAAAAAGATAGCGATAACCCTAGTCTTTTGCGCTTCCATGGCGGTTATCCCGTTAATGATTGGACGGAAAATCTTTTAGATATTGTTCACCCGCAACAGGGATGGCAAGTAAAAACCCCAAACACTCGACAAAAACCCAGTGGAGAAAGTGGTTTTGCTTTAATTTCTCTCTATCAACCTACCCTAAAATTTGGCATTTCTACCTCAATAGAACAACCCGATTGGGAGGAGATTTGGACTATCTGGGAAAGAGCTTTAGAATCTGGTCTAGGATGCCGTGTTAGTAGCGGTTATGGCTTACCAAAAGACATTAAATCTTCAAAAGAACCTTTATATAAATGTTTTCTGAAAGGGCAAGGAATGGCTCCTAAAAGCCTCGATGGTGCAAGGGAATTTCGACCCAATATTTTTCGAGGAGCAATTCGCGGTCATGCCTTGCGTATTTTTGGCGGTTTAACTGATGCTAAAAATGCCGAAAAGTTAGTTAATCAGCTATTTGGAGGAATTGACGGAGAAGCAAGCCAAGGTTTACTAGCGGTCGATTTTTGTGTCAAATCTCTAGAGTTAGGAACCTTTGCCAAGGGTTACAACGAACCCACCTACACAGTAACAGGAGAATTACGCTGGATTCTCACCCAATCCCAATCTCTCCCCGAAAACCAGCAAAAATGCTTAAAAAAATTAATTTGTTTTCTCACTCGTTTTGCCATGTTATTAGGAGGATTTGGTAAATCATGGCGACGAGCAGATCATAGTATTTTTTATGAGGATTATTATCCCAATAAACCCTTAATTGGCTGTCATTGGCAATGGGGGGATAAAAGTTCTTTAATCAACGATAATAAAGTCAGAGATTTAACTCATGTTCATCCCTTTATCAAAGATGTTCGCACTATTGCTAAACAATGGATGTCCTTACAAGAAAATATCCTCAGAACTCCCGATAATAGTGCTAACTGGCGAGAAAGTTGGCATCCTAAAAATGTCGAGGCTTGGGGAAGAATTGCCGAAGATAAAGATGATTCCCTAGCCATAAAATGGCTTCATAAAGCCTATCAAAAACTGGATAATTTAAGTATCTATAAAACCTCGGTGACAGGAAGTATCGCTCAAATTGGTTGTCTTTGGCATCGAATGTATCCCAAAAATAATCATCAATACCTAGAATTATTAACAATTTTTCCTGATGACTCTGATGATTGTGCTTATTTTCTAGGTTTTCTAGACGAGAATAATGGTCAAGAGGGAAAATTTCAAAAACTTTGGCCGAAATAATCCCGTTTACAGTTAATTACCTAAGCAAAATTAATTACACATTAGGATTAGTTGGAACCTAAAAAAGTAGGGCTAATTCATGAATTAGCCCTACCCTTATCCCTTACCTATTAGGTCAAATAGGATTAGTTGGAAACGCAATCGCCTCGGGGTTCGTAATGACCGGAAACCCCACCTTACCTATTAGGTCAAATAGGATTAGTTGGAAACAGTTTAGAAACGGTATATTTTGACATATAACCGTTCTTTCCTTACCTATTAGGTCAAATAGGATTAGTTGGAAACCCTTGAATCGCCTTGGCGTGACGCTTCGGTTCCTTTCGACCTTACCTATTAAGTCAAATAGGATTAGTTGGAACCTAAAAAAGTAGGGCTAATTCATGAATTAGCCCTACTCTTATTCCTTACCTATTAGGTCAAATAGTATTAGTTGAAAAACAGAAAAAGGGTTTCTTTTAGAAACCATTTTTCTAATAAATTGTGTCAAATATATCTTGACAAAAATCGATAAAAATGCTAGAACCTAATGGCAATCTTCGCTTTATTGCATGAGTAGAAAACGGGTTTCTTCGAGAAACCCGTTTTTTGCGATCACCAGTCAAGGAAAAACCCGATAATTCAACCTATTCCCTCGGATCAAAATCTGGCAGCGTCCCCAGCTTGCGAATGGTCACTTTAACATCCATAGACAAATAGTCATCAGCATCACCAAACCAAGAACCGGAAAGAGGTATGATTTGACCGGGATGACGAGCGATCGCCACTCGAATTAAATCAAAGCCGGCGGTAATTTGATTAGTCGGATCATAATTACGCCAACCGGCCCCCGGTAGATAAACCTGTAACCAAGCATGGGTAGCACCAGAGCCGGTCATTCCCACTTCACCACCGTCGAGGGCAGCATCGTAGAGATAGCCACTGACAAAACGACAGGCTAAACCCAATCTTCGCAAAGCTTCGATCATCAACCAAGCATAATCGCGACAAGTTCCCGACTTTAGCCGCAGGGTTTCTCCGGGGGATTGAGTTCCTTCACTCTCCCGGGATTGGTAAGTAAAATTATCTTTGATAGCCGCCATCATTCTTGCCATGGCATCGAGGGTATTATCTTGGTCCCCCGCTACAAAACTTTTGGCCCAAGCTGCCAGGCTGCCGTCGGCATCCTCAGCGTGGGGACGCATAAACACCACTAGATCTAACCATTCATCGGGGTATATTGGACAGGAATTTCGATCGCCCGTTGAGCGAGGGGAAAATCAGCGATCGCTTTTAAGCCAAAATGTTCCGCCCGTAATCGACAGGTAACGATTAATTCTGACGCTGGTTCAGCAAATTCAAGCTCTACCACATTGTTAGATAGAGTATCCATAGTCCAGCGCGTTTTGGCGGCAATATTCGCTTCTACAGAATAACTGATAATTCTTTCACCGTGACCGGCACTAGGCAAAAAAATCGCCCGATGTTCCCCAAAAGTTACCGGTTTACGATAATGATAGGTGGTGATGTGTTCCAAGTCGTAGATGACACTCATCCTGATTATCCTTAATAAAGTAGCTGGTTATAATTGAAGATAAATCGCCCCTTAATCCCCCTTGATAAGGGGGGTGTCTGACAATTTTTAACACCCACCCACTTAATCACTGATAACTGATAACTGATAACTGATAACTGAAATGACCTCTGACCCGTTCCTCGATCGAGCTTGGAATACCGAAGACCTAGAACAAGCGCTTCGAGGTGTCGGCACTATTCAAGAAGAACTCAACTATAATCAGGCACGCAATTCTCTGAGCAAACTTGTTGAGCGTCTGGATCTTACCTCGATCGAGAAAATTGGTCTAGAAGCGGAGATCGATCGCCTAGTGGCCCTGCTAGAAAAACTCGATCGATCCCTGATTCAAATTGCCGCTTTTGGCCTGGTGGGCCGGGGAAAATCCTCGATTTTAAATGCTCTGGTCGGTCAAGAAATCTTTACGACCGGTCCTCTACACGGAGTTACCCGCACCATTAAAGGGGTAAATTGGCAGTTAAGCAGCGATGATACTTTCCCTAATCTAGCGCGTCTGACCCTGAACGGCCAGGGTAATGCTCAGGTGCAATTGCTTGATACTCCCGGTATTGATGAGGTAGATGGGCAAACGAGGGAAATTCTCGCCTGTCAGGTGGCGCAGCAGGTGGATTTAATCCTTTTTATCATCTCTGGTGATATGACCAAAGTGGAATTTTCCGCCCTGGCCAAGTTGCGGGAAGCGGGAAAACCGATGATTTTGGTCTTTAATAAAATCGATCAGTATCCGGAAGTTGATCGCCTCGCTATCTATGAGAAAATCGCCTCAGAACGGGTGAAAGAACTACTCTCCCCCGATGAGATTGTTATGGTGGCGGCCTCTCCCCTCCTAGCGGAGACGGTTAAAGGGCAGGATGGACGGCTAAAAACGCAACGATTTCGGGGAAAACCCCAGATAGAAGCTCTGAAACTCAAAATTTTGGAAATTCTAGAGCGAGAGGGTAAATCGCTGGTAGCACTCAATTCTATGCTGTATGCGGACGAGGTAAACGAGCAAATTGTCGCCCGCAAAATGGCTATCCGTGATCGCGGCGCTAATCAATTGATTCAAAAAGCAGTGATGATCAAAGCATCGGCGATCGCTCTGAATCCGGTGACGGTGTTGGATCTGTTTACGGGGGCAGTTATCGATCTAGCCATGATTCTCGCTCTTTCTCGCTTATACGGCATCGATTTAACTCGTCAGGGGGCGATCGCTCTTTTACAAAAAATTGCCCTCAATATGGGGGGTATTAGTGCCAGCGAATTTTTAGCGGTTTTGGGCTTAAGTTCCCTAAAAGGACTACTCGGCCTCTCGATTCCTGCCACTGGCGGCATTTCTATCCTTCCCTATACTTCGATCGCCCTGACTCAAGCGGGGGTTGCCGGTGTATCCTGTTACGCGATCGGCCAAGTGACGAAAACCTATCTCGCTAATGGGGCCACCTGGGGACCCGATGGCCCGAAGGCAGTGGTAGCCAGTATTCTCGATTCCCTCGATGAAACCTCGATTCTCAACCGGATTAAGCGGGAATTAGGCTCAAAATTGGGGGTGGGGGACTTTTCAGTGTTGCCAAAGGCACGGCGTAGCCGTCCAGTAAACAGTAATCAGTAATCAGTGAACTGAAGGCAAGAGGCAAGAGGCAACAGGCAATAGGCTCCCAGAAAGAATCTGGCAATTCTCCTACCTAAAAAGAAGGTTAGAAACTGAGTAGATTAAAGTTTTTAGCTTAACAAATTGGCTCTTCTCGACTTTGTGTGATAATTTTTGCTTATGGAATCGTGAAATGTTGACTGAGAAGGACTTTTACGACTATTTTGCCGAAGAAACTATCAGTATAGGCTTCGTTTCCACACATAAACCAGAAGAGCCACAAATTGGGTTTTAGATTCGGCCCTTGTGAACTGAAAACTCAAATCTGACCACTGATAACTGATCACTGATCACTGATAACTGATAACTGATAACTGATCACTGATCACTGATAACTGACCACTGACTCGATCAATCCAAGAAATGCTTACTATGGACGATCGCCGCTATAATAACTACCGCCCCTTGAATTTGATAGATCAGACGGTAGGCATAGGCAGACTTTTCTCGGATGGTATCATCGCTAAATTCGGCGCATTTTTTCGCTTCTAGGGGACAATTTTCTAAAGAATAGCTTATATCAAGAATTCGACGCACGACGGCCGCCGCGTAGGACGGGGAATCTCGACTAATATAAGATGCGATCGCATCCACGTCTTCAATTGCTTTGGGCGACCAGACAAGGCGATAATTCACTCGATCAGCCATTTGTTTAAAAGACCCTCAACTTCTTCTTGGGGGATTGTATTCTCTAGAGAAGCCGCGCTCAAACTTTGACGCACCTTCTCCAGAACGTATAAATGATACTGAATATCTTCAATTGAACAATCATCCGGTAATTGATTCAAGAGGGATTCCACTTTTTGTCTAATGCTATTCATACAAGTTTGACCGAAGTTTTTAAGGAAAAGTATAAATTTAAATTATCTATCAACTATCATCTATAGCAGTTATCTTAATAGTGAGGTACGAAGTATCTGGTTTTAGGGAACAGGGAACGGTTAACAGTAGCTGGTCGCCAAGAGATAATGCCAAATTTCTTTATACTTCATCTTTATGAGAAACGCTATATCATAGATAGAAAACTAATAGTCACGCATCCTATCTTATGCCATCGTCCCCAGAAAAGCGAGAAAAAGTTAAGAATAGATAGGGTGATTATCTCGCTTTTGTAACATTGGGGCGGGTATTCTGTTAAGAATACTTAATAATTCTCCTATCTGCTCAATCCCCGCAACTTTTAGGGATTATTGCCAATAAGCATCTAGCGGCCACAAGACCCCCCCCCAATCGCAGAAATTTTTTGTTACATTAGTTTACAGTTCCCTCAACGCCCCAATGGGTTATTAATTTTAATGTCTTCTTCGGTTCCTTCGTCGGATTTTATACCCTTAATCGGTCAAGAAACAGAAATCTTTAACTGGGCAAAATCCCATTATCGTAACCATACCTTTGCCAAAGATGAAAAAGTAGCCACGCGCCCCGGACTGTTATACTTTGTCGAATCTGGGGCGATTCGTATTGTTGGTAAGGCACAAGTTAACGTTATCGACCAAAAATTTCCCCGTCAACTACCTATTGCCGATAGTGAGGAAGTATTTCTCGGTTTTGTGGGTGCAGGTCAACCTTTTGAGATTGTTTCTCAATTTCCCTTTCAATTACAAGCCCAAGCTCATCTAGACGAGACCGAATTAGTCTGGTTATACTGGGAAGACCTAGAAAAATGGCCGCAATTGCGATCGGCTGTTATGGAAACTTTTCGCCATCAATACCAGCGTAAGTTATTTTGGTTGAGTATTCTCGGTCAAAAACGCTCCCTCGATCGATTAATGGGGTTCTTGGTTCTATTATTGGAAGAATACGGTCAACCCTGTGTGGAAGGTTATTATCTCCCCTATCCCCTAACTCACGCTCAAATTGCCAGCGCCATCGGCACTACCAGAGTAACAGTAACAAGATTAATCGGTAAATTGCGACAACAAAATTCGATCTTTTTTAAGCAAGATAATCTTATCGGATTGCCCAGTTTATTTTTGAGTCAGAATTAATTTTTCTGCGGTGTTGCTGACTCACGCTATGAATGCTAACTGTGCATCCTATCCAAAAGTTAGTTTGGCTCCAGGTTTTAAAAACCCCACACAACAAGATTCCTATCACAAATCAGCAACGCCAGAAATCTATTATGACCGCACAAACCCCGCTATCGCTCTCCGTTCTCTACGAGGAAGATTTTGTTCTCTGGACAGAAAAAACCGCCGAACTTTTAAAGCGAAAAGAGTTTAACAGAGTGGACTGGGAAAATCTGATCGAGGAAGTAGAGTGCATGGGGAGAAGCGAGCGCCACGCCGTAGAAAGTTTATTAACTCAACTATTAATTCATCTTTTAAAACTGAGTTATTGGACAACGGAAAGAGAACGAAACGCGCGTCATTGGCTAGGAGAGATAGCCGCTTTTCGAGTGCAACTGAAAAAAAAGATGAAAACCCCAACACTGAAAAATCATGCCCTTAATTCCTTTGGGGAAGCCTATTCAGACGCAAGACAAACCCTAATTGATGGGAGAATTGTCGATAAAAATACAATTCCCCTAGAGTCTATATTAACTCTCGAACAAGTATTAGACGGAGATTGGTTCCCCATCGATATCGCACCTTTTCTTAGTTAAGACCCACATTCCGCACTTCACTAAGTAGCATAGTAGTAGTATGTCAATTTATAGACAAGGGCAATCACTCTGGCAATAAACATCCGTATTTTTTAGGCAATACTTTTCGTAGTACGGATTAGAGAATGTCAATATTAGTGTATTTAGGGTCTGCTGAAAAAGTTTGTTGGTGGGGTTAGAAGTCAGTTATCAGTTATCAGTTATCAGTTATCAGTTATCAGTTCACTGAGAAAACTCCCCACACCCCACACCCCACACCCCACACCCTACACCCCACACCCTACACCCTACACCCTGCCCCCAGGAAAAACTTTTTGCCGCAAACCCTACTTAACGTTTGTGATCAACTAATTGGCTGAGAGTCACCACCTGATAACCTCGATCGTGTAATTTCGCTAATAAATTCTTCAGCACGATCGCCGTATTCTCATCTCTTTCGGGGGAACCACCGTGAAGCACTAAAATCGCCCCGGGGAAAATAAATTGCGAGATATACCAAGTGGTAAATTGAGGATGATTCGTTCCTTTTCTGGTATCTAAAGGAATCATGGAAGCGAGAGCAAATCGGGACTCGTAGCCGGGGAATTTCCGCAAAAACGAGCGCATAGATTGATTATAGAAGGCTTGACCGGGACGATACCAGCGCGGTGCTTGACCGGTAAGACGACTTAAAATATCGTTAGCTTCCCGAAACTGACTAGCAAAAGCACCGGCAGCCAGTTGACTGGTGCGGAAATCTTGGGTGCCGTGATTAGCGATTTCGTGACCTTGGGCGATTAGGCACTCAATCAAGGTGGAGTTCGGTTGCAGGTGTCCTGTAATCAGAAAAAAAGTCGCCTTGACGGGGGTTGCTGGACTGGCCTTTTCTCGATTATGAGCCGCGATCGCTGCTAAAATGCGATCGGTGGATTTTCCTTCGGGATCGTTGGGGGTGGGTGCATCATCGATGGTAAGAGCGATAATTTTCTCTCCTGTCGGTTGATAGAAAATTGCCCCCGGAAAAAGTCGAGCGACGATCGAGATAATTAATTTGGCAATGCTCATTCGGGAAAGTAAGGGATGAGAGTAAAAGCAAAAATTAGCAATTACGGGCCAGTGACTGAAAGATTATTTCTGTAGGAGATATTTCTGCATTTTGTTGAGTTTCTGCCAATAAATAATCATTAAAACCACATAGGCCACAAAACTGAGGATATCAACTACGGGTAAAAATAGGGTAGTGGCCACGATCGCCCAAGCTAATCCCAGACGCTGATTACAACTACCAAACCGGTGTGCATTTTCTCCTAGAGCCGAGCGATTAGGATGCTGGTAGCTTGAAAGCTGAGATAATCCAGATAAAAACCGTGTGAACAATCGGGATGATCATCAACCACATCCATACTGGTGGAAACCGGCGATGTTCGGGGGGGAGAACTACCAGAGCGTTATAATGAAACCAAGCCACCAAGACATTCAGCAACACAATGATCGCGATGACGCTGATAACGGCGATCGTGGGTAAAGTTCCTAGTCTTCTTATCATATTTAGTTTCTAATGTCAAGGGTTTGTCATCGATTCTAAAGATTTTTTTAAGGTGCTAGTTAATTCTCGCACCGCTTGTTTTTTGGCTGCCCCGTCCCGTTGATAGGTGCTGTGCCAGCGTGCCGTCACATCGAGGGGTTCTGCTACGGTAATTATCGCCTTTTGTGGTGCAATTGCCGGCCGAGCTTGGCCTTTGCCCGTAATTTCGTGAATCAGGGCATTAATCATCAATAAAGTCTCTGCAAACCTTCTAGCGGTGGGTTTATTTTGTAGATAGGACTTGCTGAATAATGGTAAAACCCTTTGAAAATAAGGCTTTTGACCTGTTAAAATCTGATGTTAGTGCAAGAAAATAGGATTGGGACATTCAAAAACCTTGCATTATTCTCCTCGTAGTACAAAACTGGTACAAAAAAAGAGGGCAACAAAGCCTGAAACGACCGACGACCGGCTACTGACTCCTGACTCCTGACTCCTACCCCCAGGAAAAACTTTTTCAGCAAACCCTAGATAATGACCGGTGACGACGACAAAATTCTCCACCCATCTCATGTGCCAGAGATGTTGATGCGCTTCCGACGCGACTAGAGCCGCCAAACCCCTTTCCACGTCCGAGAGGGTTTGGATGTCCACGTCCCGACGATAGATCCAATCCCAGACCGTATCCTCGATATCCTGGGCGCGTTCGAGCAAATTGCGATCGCTATGGGGCTGCATTTGCAGATATCCCTCCAACATTTTTAATACTGCGTCCATCAATCCCTGTAAACGCAGGGTTAATCCCTCGATCGGACTCAAATTGGCTAACTTTGCCGCTTGTTCCTCTAACTGAATGGCGGTATGGAAACGCCGATCAAAACTTTCCATTTGTTCTAATAAATATTCAGCAATACGCAATAGTTTCGGGTAGAGTAGGGCCTCTTCCTCTGGGGTCAATTGCTGCTCTGGATTCCATTCCCTCGATGAGAGAGAGTTTTCTAATTGCCGATTGGCCCCATCCCCCGGAGGAAAACCACATTCGCGCTCGATCGCCCGACAGAGTTGCCAAATCTTCGGCCAGGGATTTTCTAAATACTGATACCTCACACCGATGGGGACAATAGACACCTGCTGATTCTCCCCCGCTGCCACCAGATCCTCGACACACCAAAAACTGGTTTGAGCGCAGCCCAATTCTAAACGACTGACCAGTTCGCCGTGACCGTTGGTATAGCCTTCCGGCGCAATGGCCAAGGGAAATTGCCCGCGAACGTAGAGATGGCGCAGGGTACGCAAACAGCCGAAATCGGGACGACCGCGGATCACGGGAACGCCACCGATCGCCGGTAAGAGCCAATTAGCCACTGGACCTGCCCAGAGGGGAATCCCTCGATCGTAGAGAAAATAGCCAAAAACTGGCTTATTTAAACTTATTCCCTCATTGGCAGCTATTTTAGGCAGGTTGGTATGAAGATAATGGATCAAGGAGGGGGGGTCGTTAGTGCTGGAATGACGATAGGCAAGCAGAAACCGCAACTGTCCAGCTTGGAAACGGCGGTAACAATCGACGAGAATTTCGCTATTTTCCCCTTCCACCCGCTCAATCTGACATTGCGATCGCAAATAGAAGGGCAACAGCCGATAAATTGCCGCCAAGACCAAGGGGTTAAAATGGGGGGCGAGAAATTTTAGCGGTGATTGGGCGCGGATAGGTTTTGTCATCGGAGAATGAGTTTATTATGGATAGGACAGAATCAAGGATTTTGAGCGGAGCCGGAGAAAATTATCGGTTCACCTATACTTTAGACGTTCATAATCTGAGATTTATTAAACTTCTGAAATCGTAGAGTCAGCAAGGAATCCAGTTCTTTTTTATGTTTCAGATGGGCATCATTCAGACATTCATAAATAGCTGAAGAAAAGTCAGAAAAGTTCTCATAATATTTACCATATAAACATTTCTTTTTGACCAATTTCCACAGCCTTTCAATTAAATTTAGATTAGGTGAATAAGACGGCAGATAGAGCAGCTCTATTGACAAAGAAAGAGCCAATTCTTCAACAATTTTACATTTTTGATAGCGGGCATTATCTAAGACTAGAGTGATGGGAATCATTAGTCCTAAAGCAGCTATTTTTGACCGGAGTTCACAGACTTGAGTTGCCGTAATATAATTGTCATATGTTACCAGAATAACTTCATGAGTTATTGCATTTAATGCTCCTAAAACATTGAAGCGTTTACGCCCGCTCGGTGACTTAACAAAAAGTCTCTCAAAACACCAAACAAAACCGAGAAATGCTCCCATGACGAAGTGAGCGGCATCAACAAAAAAAACAGCCCTTTTTCCTTCTTTAGCCTCATTTAGTCTGGGTTCTAGCTTTTTTTCTTTGTAGTCCTCTTGTTCATCTGGGTCAGCTTTAGAAGGAAGAGAACCTACTTTTAAACATTTCATTCCCATTGATTTTAAAAATTTTCTCACTTGGGTAGGACTTCGTTTTATTCCCGTCAATTCTTCTATCCTATATACAGCTTCATTTATTGTGGCTGCTGGATTTTTCTCGAAGTATTTTTTGAGGGTTTCTTTTTGAAACTCTAATTCACTTTTAGGGCGATAGAAGTTGATTTCTTTTAATTTTTCTATTCCGCCTTCTTGATAATCGCGAAGATAGGTTAATAAGGTATTTGGCGAGATTCCTGCTAACTGACAAATTTTTTGGTGCGGTATCTTTTGGCTTTTTAACCAGAGAACTTCCATCTTCAGTTGAACCCGGGGATGGGGATGATGAAATCTTTCATAATACAGTGAGTTCTTTTCTTCTTCCGTGAATTCTAGGTTAATCATGTTTTTAATGAGTGCTTTGCTTCTAATTATGACTCTTAAACTATATTAGACCTCCTGCAAAAGTCTTATTCAGCTACTTGATGATAGCCTAAAGCAAGTTCATAGTTGTAAATGCCAGCGATTAAATTAAATCTCAGACCAAAACGCCGTCTCCGATTCCTATATCTTGATGATAAAATTCTAAATATCTTCAGACTTCTGTGAATATGTTCGATAATAATTCTTTCTCTTGATAACTGGCGATTAAATTCTTTCTCTTCTGAACTTAATTCTTGATTTTTCTTCTTTTTGTCAGGAATCCTAATATTTTCATGCTGTTTTTGGATTCCTTGATAGCCCTTATCTGCTAAACATTCAATACTTTTATCTATCCCAATTTGACTATTTTTCCAAAGGTTAAAGTCATGTATTCTTCCCTTTCCATGAGCGGTACAGATTATCATTCCTGTTTTTTGAGCCGCAAGAACTTGAGATTTTATTGTATGATAGCCCTGTTTCCCGCTATAGTAATCTTTCTGCTTCTTTTGAGGTCTTTCTATCTCATGCTCTGCTACATCTACTACCACTACCTCTAGGTCACTATTGGCTTGTTGAACTGTCTTTTTACCTGGCAGATTAAATAATCCTGATTTCATGAGAATACCTTCTACCCTTCTAGTGATTCGTAGGGCTGTTGTCTCATTAATCTCCCAGTTAATTGCGAGATGGAAATAAGTCCTATATTCCCGCAAATACTCTAAGGTCATCAAGATTTGGTCTTCTAAACTTAATTTACTTGGTCTTCCCGATTTTTTTTGCAGAACTTTTTCGGCGGCCAGAACTTTCACCATATCCTTAAATGTTTCAGGATATACTCCACAAAAGCGTTTAAACTCTTCTGGATTCAAATTTTTTACTTTTTCGTAAGTCATTGTTTTTCTGAGTGTTTTACTTTATTTTACATAATCAGTTCCTATTTTTGCAGGAGGTCTATTATTGTCCTTGAGTAAAAAATGCAAGTTGTAGCCGTGCAAAGTATAAGTATGATATTTGATTTTTTTCCATCTTCAATGATTCTAAGTATCGGCGGACAAACTAGCCGCCGGTAAACCTCGATCGCCCGCTCTGACCTTCTCATCATTAACCGATCTAACTTTAACAACGCCCGTGAAACAACTGATTCAAGCCTTGGCTCTTTTGGGATTACTAGGAATCGCTGGATTGCTGCTTTTATTTCTTGCCCCTTCCTGGCCGACCCTTTTCGGTGTACTGGTTCTCGATCCCCGGGCCTTCATCACTATTAAATCCCTGCGCTTTGGTTTGGAAGAAGCGATTATCGTTGTCTTTATCGCCAGTGTTTCCGAGGCGATCGGACAAAGTTTTGTCTTATTTGTTAACCGGATTCCCCCCAGCCGCTTTATTTTTAGTTTATTAATTACCTCTATTCTCTACGCTTTTAATTTTGGCATTTGGGCCGCTGGACTTTGGCTAGTTACTATCCTCTTATTTCGGGGTGATACCCGCCTATTTGAGGTGGCCAGTACCCTAGGATTTAGTTACGCACCCTTTATCTTCGGATTAGCGATCGCTCTTCCCTACGCTGGCCGGGCGATCTATATCTTATTAATCCTCTGGAGTGTGGCGGCCTTGGCCGTGGGTTTAACGGTTCTCCTCAATATTTCTTTACTTCACGCTTTCATCGCCTCTTTATTAGGTTTTCTTGTCCTTTTAGTTTTCCAGAGAACTATCGGTTATCCCTTTATTTTTGCTGTCCATTGGCTGACAGAAAAATTATTAGGGGTCGAATTAGTGATCGATAAAAAACACTTGCAAAAAATTGTTGATTCGGGAATCAACCCAGAAGACCTAGAAAAAGATACCAGCGAGGAAACAGAGGAAGAAAAGACGAAAAACGAAGCCCTTTGGCACAATTATCTCACGGAAATGTCTCTTTTTATCTCACCAATTAGTAAAAATTTTCTCAGAATCGGTCATCATTTAGAAGTAGTAAAAACTCAAAATCTCAAAACAGTTCTAGAATATGTTGGGCTAGGTTTTTTAGGTTTATGTTTAATTCTCCTATTTTCTCCCGCCAAAACTTGGCTACAGGAAGGATTTTTTGCCCTTGATGATGCCGTGCGACTGACCTTCGATCTGATCGGATTTAGTCTATTATTACTGTTCCTGGGTTTATTTCTAGAAGCACTGACCTCGCCTCTAGAAGCCTTGGGTTGGTGGGCCGGTTGGTACAGTCCCAGTCGCGTCTATGCCGAGGAACCCTGGCAGCAACTAGCACCACCCCAACACCAAGTGCAGCGTTATATCGTCTATCTCGACGGCATCTGTCAGGAGTCCACTCGCTTGAAACCCTACGCCCAAAATTTTCTGGCCGAATTATACGGGATTTTACCGGCGCAAGTGCGGATCGTCGGCAATATTATGCCCTATTCCACCACTAATCGCGCCTTAACCGATTCCGAGCGCCCTCTAGCCGGGTTTCTGGCAATGGGTGGAAACAAACGGTCAGAAAGGGCATAACGGCGTAATGGCTTTAATCAATCTGCGGAATTTATAGTTATTTCAAATAAGAACGAGACACTAGGCGACACAATAAGTACGAATAATTTCATCAAGGGGTGTCCCCACAGGAGCATACATTCTTGCCCTCTTTAATGCACTAAAATCATGTTCGATATCATTTAAATCAGGAGAGTATTTTGGCAAAAACACGACCTGATGACCTGCTTCCTCTACCAGTTGTTTAATGACTGTCTTCCGATGAATTGGTGCATTATCCATAATTAATACTGATGTTATGGGCGCGAGAGGGCAACAAATATAAAGATAACCACCCTTCAAAACCTTCGGCATTCAGGCTTCTCGTAAATACCATCGGTGCAATAAAGTCTTTTTTTCCCTTTCTTCTCCCAGCGACAAGGTTCTCTCTTTTTCCTCGTTTTCCTTGTCTATCTCCAAAGACTTTCTTCCCTTTTTTTTGACCAAGCATAAAAACAGGCTTGAAATTCTTCAAACCCTGACTCATCAATAAATACAAGGCTTTCACTTCCATATATTTTAATCAATTCTCTCAGCACTCTGTAGTATTTCATTCTTTCTTCTCGGTTTCTTTCTCTATAACGAAGTTCCTTCTTTTTTCTGGTAATTTTCATTTTTTTTAAGGCATAGCAAATGGCACTTGGTCTCACTCCAAATTTCTCGGCTCTGTCTCTTAATCTTGCCTCGGGATTTTCTTGGACATCTTTTGACAGTGCTTTCCAGTCCAGCTTTCTCTGACGGTGTTTTACCTTTGTTGCTTCCAGTTTTTCCCTACCTAGCCATCTATATATCGTGGCTCTTCCTATATTAAATAGAGCGGCGGCTTTGGTTATGCTTCCCCCATTCTCTACATAATCGATTACTTTTTTTCTCAAGTCTAGGCTATAAGACATTTTTCTGTATGGGTTGCTCGTTTCCCTTTATTTTACCTTATTTTTCCCTCGTCTCACACTTATTTGAAATGACTATATTTAAGATCGTGGTTTCGGCCGATGATCGCTACGGACCAATTTTTAATCAGGGTTCGGCGGGAGTGATTCTTGAGGCATTACTACACAATGATTATCCCTTGGGCAGTAAGATACCAATTACTTTTATCGGTTATAGTGGCGGCGCTCAGGTTTCCTTGGGTGCAATTATCTATCTCAAAAAATTCTTGAAAGTACCCATCGAAATGATTTCTCTAGGGGGGTTTTTAGCGGCAATGTCGGTTTTTTGCAGTTGGATCGGTTCTATCATTTAGTCGGTGAACGGGATACGGTAGAACCGATCGGTCGGACGATTTTTCCCGAACGCTGGCCGATCGCTTGGCTTTCCTACTGGAATCAAGCTCGTCGTCTCGGCATTATCAAGATTATCTCCCTGGGACCTACCCATCATAACGGGGTTATGGGTTATATGGACGGTGAAAGAACCCTGGCCGATGGTCGCACCTGTCGCCAGCAAACCGTGGACACTGTGGCTAAATTAATCTCTTTTCCTTAAGAAAAATTGAGATTGACTGATCATGGCTATTTACCACTGGTTTGGGGCTATCCTCGCCAATTCCAGCCCAATACCTGTTCCCTCTTCTCAAATCGGCTCGATTTTTTTTCTCAAAACCCTTGACAAATGGCGAGACTTGCTTTAGACTTTATGTATAATGGGAATCCGTGCGCCCATATATATAGGGTTTTTGAGGGAAGATAAGAGAGAAAAAAATAGACTCAAAAATCGGGTTGGGTAGGAATAGGGATAAAGGTATGAAGACGGAAAATTTCACATAATATCGTAGGGATAATTCATGAATTATCCCTACTGTAAATTATCCCTACGGAATTATCCCCACGGAATTATCCCTACGGAATTATCCCTACGGAATTATCCCCACGGAATTATCCCTACGCTCTGAATTGTTGTTACGGTGATTATAAAATCGGCCCGATTTTTTTTCTGAAAACCCTTGACAAATGGCGAGACTTGCTTGAGAATTTTTATATAATGGGAATCCCTGCGCCCATATATATAGGGTTTTTGAGCCAAGATAAGAGAGAAAAAAATAGCCTCCAAAACTGGGTTGAGTAGGAATAGGGATAAAGGTATGAAGACGGAAAATTTCACATAATATCGTAGGGATAATTCATGAATTATCCCTACTGTAAATTATCCCTACGGAATTATCCCTACGATAGGAATTGTTGTTACAGTGATTATAAATCCTTTCTACCGAAGCTTTGCCAAAACTGAAGTTCCTCCTGACTAGGTTTGACTTGCTGATTTTCGATATCTTGATGCCATTTTAAAGGATTATTAACAATATATTCTCTAATTTTCGTTAAGGAAACCTCATCACGGATAATATGTTCATAATAATTCTTTTGCCAAACCGATTGACCTTGAGTACTCTGCAATTGATTAATCAGTTTAGCACTATTCATTTTAAAATAACCAACCACTTTAGGTAACAACATTTTTCGCCTTTCCTCTGGTAGAGATAATTCATGAATTATCTCTACTGGGTTATCAATAAATATTATTCCGTGAATATGATTAGGCATAATCACAAATTCATCTAAAATAACTTCTTTATAACGAGTATCTAAACTATGCCAAATATCCTTAACAACTTGACCAAATTGATTAAGATTCATGACATTATCTTGTATGTCCCCTAATAAATTTTCACTATTTTTAATACAGATTGTCACAAAATATGCAGCCGATTGAGAATAATCATAGCGAGATAATCTTAAGGAACGACGATGGTGTTTCTCAGAAAAGTTATTCATTTATTCATCTCCTTGTCAGGACAATAAATAGGAATCTTATTTTAGTTTTTGGCTATTTAGTAAAATAAGATCAAGCTGAAGATAACAATAATTGTAACTGCTCGGTCTCGCGTAGCGAGCGCGTTGCGACCGCTTCCTTTAACTCTACCCCTGCAAACTTACTGGCAATTTCCCTCACATCTTGGGAACTGGGGAAATTTTCCGAAAAACCCTTGACAAATGGCGAGACTTGCTTTAGACTTTATGTATAATGGGAATCCGTGCGCCCATATATATAGGGTTTTTGAGGGAAGATAAGAGAGAAAAAAATAGACTCAAAAATCGGGTTGGGTAGGAATAGGGATAAAGGTATGAAGACGGAAAATTTCACATAATATCGTAGGGATAATTCATGAATTATCCCTACTGTAAATTATCCCTACGGAATTATCCCCACGGAATTATCCCTACGGAATTATCCCTACGGAATTATCCCCACGGAATTATCCCTACGCTCTGAATTGTTGTTACGGTGATTATAAAATCGGCCCGATTTTTTTTCTGAAAACCCTTGACAAATGGCGAGACTTGCTTTAGAATTTTTATATAATGGGAATCCGTGCGCCCATATATATAGGGTTTTTGAGCCAAGATAAGAGAGAAAAAAATAGCCTCCAAAACTGGGTTGGGTAGGAATAGGGATAAAGGTATGAAGACGGAAAATTTCACATAATATCGTAGGGATAATTCATGAATTATCCCTACGGAATTATCCCTACGGAATTATCCCTACGGAATTATCCCTACGGAATTATCCCCACGGAATTATCCCTACGGAATTATCCCTACGATCTGAATTGTTGTTACGGTGATTATAAAATCGGCTCGATTTTTTTCTCAAAACCCTTGACAAATGGCGAGACTTGCTTTAGACTTTATGTATAATCGGAATCCGTGCGCCCATATATATAGGGTTTTTGAGGGAAGATAAGAGAGAAAAAAATAGACTCAAAAATCGGGATGGGTAGGAATAAGGATATAAGGTATGAAGACTGAAATTTTCTCTCCCCGACAAGCATTAAACAAAGCATTTCTGAGAGTCAAACCGAATCGTAGTCAGGTGGAGAAGTTTCAAACCCACCTAGAACAACTCTTGGGGAGTATAAACGAGACAGAATCGGAGGAGTTCCACAAAAACCTGCTTGCAGACTTTCTCAAACACAGCTACTATAGTCCCCAACATTTCATCAACACCAAGGGAAGGAATGATTTAGTCATCCATAATGGGAAAGAGTCGCGGGATTCCGTGGGGGTGATACTGGAAGTCAAGAAACCCAGCAATAAAAGCGAGATGCTGCGGAGAGACAAACTCAACTGTAAAGCATTACAGGAATTACTCCTCTACTTCCTACGGGAAAGAATAACCGAGAAAAACCTAGAGATAAAACACCTGATTGCTACCAATATATATGAGTGGTTTATCTTCGATGGGAATATCTTCGAGAGACTATGCGCACAAAATCAGGAACTTGTCAGACAGTTTAATGACTTTGAGACGGGGAGACTAACGGGAAAAACCACCGACTTCTTCTACAAACAGATAGGGGAACCTTTCCTTAACTCCAGACTCGATTCCCTGACATACACCCATTTTGACTTGCGGGAATACTCCCAAACCATCCGGGAGGACGAACATAACCTCATCAGTCTCTATAAAATCTTTTCTCCCGAACACCTCTTAAAACTCCCCTTTGCGAACGATAGCAACAGTCTCGACAAAAACTTTTATAGTGAACTGCTGCATATCATCGGATTGACAGAGATAAAAGAGGGAGGAAAAAAACTCATCCAACGTCTGCAACCGGCAGCGCGTCAACCCGGTTCGCTGCTAGAGAACGCTATCAGTCAAGTGGAGAGTTTAGATAAAATCTCTCGTTTACCCAATCCCGAAGAATTTGGGGAGACGGAAGAGGAGAGACTATTGAATATCGGTTTAGAGTTGGGGATAACCTGGATAAATAGAATCCTCTTCCTCAAACTATTAGAAGCGCAGATAATTAGGTATCATCGGGGGGATAAATCCCTAGGGTTTCTCAATTTAAGCAAAATTGCCGACTATGACGACTTAAATCGCTTATTTTTCAGCGTTTTAGCCAAAAAACAGTCAGAAAGAAGCAAAGACATCCAGAATATCTATACTCAGGTTCCCTATCTCAACAGTTCCCTATTTGAACCGACGGAATTAGAACAATCAACCATAGTTATCAGTAACCTGCGTTCGGAGAATTTAGAGATTTTTGCGGGAACAGTCTTAAAGGATAGTCAGGGGAAAAAGCGAACAGGAGAAATCAACGCTTTAGCATACCTATTCGAGTTTCTCAATGCCTACGATTTTAGCAGCGAAGGTGGGGAAGCGATACAGGAGGATAACAAGACTCTTATCAATGCGTCGGTGTTGGGATTAATCTTCGAGAAAATCAACGGATATAAGGATGGTTCCTTTTTCACCCCCGGTTTCATCACTATGTATATGTGTCGGGAAACGATTCGACGCGCAGTGATAGAGAAATTTAACCAGAGTCAGGGATGGGATTGTCAGACTATCGAGGATGTATATAACCGCATCAAAGATAAAACGGCAGCCAATGCTATTATCAATAGTCTCAAAATTTGTGATCCTGCGGTGGGTTCGGGACATTTTCTTGTTTCTGCTTTGAACGAGATAATCGCAATTAAGAGTGAGTTACAGATTTTAGTGGATAAAGAGGGGAAAACTCTCAGGGATTATCGGGTTGAGGTGGTGAACGATGAGTTAATCGTCACCGATGATGACGGTAATCTGTTTGAGTATAATCCCCGCAACCGAGAAAGTCAGCGCGTACAGGAGACTTTATTTCAGGAAAAACAGCGTCTGATTGAGGGGTGTCTCTTTGGAGTTGATATCAATCCCAACTCGGTGAAAATCTGTCGGTTGCGTTTATGGATTGAGTTACTCAAGAATGCTTACTACAAAGCAGATAACGAGTTAGAGACGTTACCGAATATCGATATTAATATCAAGGTTGGCAATTCTCTGATTAGTCGCTTTGGGTTATCCAATGATTTACAAGTCTTTTCCCGCAAAAATCGTTTAAGTATCGAGAGTTATAAGGATGCGGTGAGAGTCTATCGCAACGCGGAGGATAAATCGCAAAAGCGCGAGATGGAGAGATTGATAAGTGAGATTAAGAGTAGTTTTCGTCAGACTTTACAGGGAGATAATCCTCTGAAAAAGCGCTTGCGCGGTTTGGAAACGGATTTATATAGTCTAGAGAATCAAATTTTGTTATTTGAGGAGTCACCCAAGGAAAAGAAAGCGCGGGAAAGGAAGATTATTCAGTTAAGGAATGAGATTGATAAGTTACGTCCGCAACTGGAGGAGATTGAAAGCGGTAAGATTTATCATAATGCTTTTGAATGGCGCTTCGAGTTCCCCGAAGTTCTAGATGATAAGGGGAATTTTATCGGTTTTGATGTGGTAATTGGTAATCCTCCTTATGGAGTGAAATTCAAGGAAATGGAAAAGAGTTTTTATAAAACAAAATATCCTATTTCGAGTCAAGGGAAAATCGATTCTTTTAAATTATTTTATGAAAGAGCTTATCAACTTTTAAAATCTCAATACTATCAATGCTATATTGCTCCTAATACATTTCTTTATAACACTCAATCTGAATCTCTAAGAAGTTTTCTTATTCAAAATACACATATTATTAAAGCTATTGAGTTGAGAAAGAATATTTTTGAAGATGCTCCTGATGTAGTCACTGTAATAAATATTTCCCAATATATTAAACCGAAAAAAGACTCAACTACTTCTGCGATGGTTGCCTATCCAGATTATAAATATAATAATCTATATGATGATGAATGGGAAATTATTCAAGAAATACCATACTCAATTTTTATAAATGATAGAGAGAAGAAAATTAATCTCAGAAGAAAACTTATATTAGATGAAATTATAAACAATATGAACAAATTTAGAAAATTAGGCGAGCTTTTTCAACTGAAACAAGGTACAAAACCCTATGGAGATAAGGAAAATAAAAATACTGACCTATTATCTAATAATCAAATAGATCAAAGCTGGGAACCAGCAATTAATGGAAGAAATATTGCTTCCTATAGTATAGTATTTGAAAACTTATACGTTAAGAGAAGCAAAGAATTACATAGTTGTTTGCCAAAAGAAATAGTAGATACTGAAAAAATTTATTTTCAGAGAATGCGAAAAATATCATTATTTCCTAGAATAGTTGCTTGTTATGATAGGGATGGAATTCATGGATTATATACTTGTTCTGTTATTTATAAGAACAATTTAAATACGGTAAATTTAGATTTAAAGTATTTATTGGGAATTTTAAATTCTCATTTAATAAATATTTGGTATAAAAATTTTGATACTGATCTAGAAATAAAGCTTGTCTCGGTAAAAAGTATTCCAGTAAGAGAAATTAGTCAAGAACAACAGCAACCTATAATTGCACTTGTAGATCAAATTCTCACGGCTAAAAAATCTAATCCCAAAGCTGACACCAGCGAGTTAGAAAAAGAGATTGACAAAATAGTGTATGAATTGTATGGATTAAGCGAGGAGGAAATCAGGATAATAGAGGGAGAAATCAAATAAATATAAATGTAGGGTGTGTTAGCGAAGCGTAACGCACCCAAAAGCATCCCAAAGGACTGACAAAAATTTGATCCCCCTAAGTCCCCCTTTTTAAGGGGGACTTAAGTTCAATACATTTGTTCTCGTGAACTCCCAATCGAACTTTAAAACCCATCTCCGCGCTTCCCCTATACCTTCCTCTTACCTATTGCAAGAGTGCCTTATCTCAACAAGTAATTTAAATTCAGTACAGCTTACACCCAAAAGAATCTCAACCAAAATGCTTGACAAAAGCCAAGACTTGACTTATACTTTTTATATAATGGGAATCCGTGCCTAAATATATATAGGGGTTTTCAGAGAAATTAACGAGCGAAAGAAATAGAGACGAAAAGGAAAGCTTTGCCGCAAGGATTAAAGCTGGTTTGGTTAGACTAACTTTATCGAAAATTTGGGTTAAAACCCCGTCGTTTTACGACGGCTTTTCCTGATTTTTGATGTAGCACTTAAGAACTTCCAGTGGCGCACCTCTCAGTTATCAGTTATCAGTTATCAGTTATCAGTGGGTAAGTTATCAGTTATCAGATGTGAGTTTTTAAGTGTGCAGTATTAAATAAGTAGTCGTGCAAAATTAATTTCCTAGTGAAGATAGGCAAGAGACAAGAGGCAAGAGGCAAGAGGTGGTTAGATATGTGTAATTAATTTTGCTTAGGTACTTAGAAGTTTCCTACTGTCTTTTTACTGATTACTGATCACTGATTACTAACCGACTTGACATTATTAACAGACCTAGTTAAAATAAATACAGACACACACATATTAACCCAATGAAAGCGAGGTATCAATACCGTATTTACCCAACAGACCAACAAAAGAGGCTTTTGTCTCAGTTGTTCGGGTGTGTGCGCGTTGTCTGGAACGATACCTTAGCTCACTGTCAAGAACTCTATCGACAAGGAGAGAAAAAGCCAAAATATACCGAGTTATCTAAAAGACTAACTCAAGTCAAAAAAACAGAAGAAAAGCAGTGGTTGACCGAGGTTTCTTCTATCCCTTTACAACAGTCTTTGAGAGACTTAGAGACAGCCTATTCTAACTTTTTTGCATCTTGCAAGGGAGAGAGAAAAGGAAGAAAAGTCAAACCTCCTAAATTTAAGAAGCGTAAATCTAAACAATCAGCGAGATTTACTGACAATGGTTTTACCATCAATCAATATCACGTTACTTTAGCAAAAATCGGTGATTTAAGAATAGTTTGGAGTCGTCCATTACCTTCTAAACCTTCTAGCGTCACCGTGATTAAAGATGCAGCAGATCGATACTTTCTTAGTTTTGTTGTCGAGATTCAGCCCGAAATACTTCCCAATAATGGGGAGTCAGTGGGAATTGATCTAGGGATTGCTACTTTTGCGACTCTCTCAACAGGGGAAAAGATAGACGCTCCTAAACCGTTAAAAAAACGATTAAAACGACTAAGAAAGGCACAGAAAAACCTTTCTAGAAAGCAAAAAGGAAGTAACCGACGGGAAAAAGCTAGGAAACGAGTAGCTAAAATCCACGCAAAGATTAAAGACACTCGCACTGATTTTTTGCAGAAACTATCCACTAGAGTTGTTCGTGAAAATCAAACGATAATTTTAGAGGATTTAAACACATCGGGAATGGTTAAAAATCGTAAGTTATCCCGTGCCATATCAGACTTAGGATGGCGTTCTTTCCGAGATATGCTATCGGCAAAATCTGATAAATATGGGCGTGATTTTCGGATAATTTCCCGATGGGAGCCAACGTCTCAGAGATGTTCCTGTTGTGGGAATATCGGCGGTAAGAAAGCGTTGAATATCCGTGAGTGGGAATGTCTTTTTTGTGGGACTTTCCATGATAGGGATGTAAACGCTGCAATTAATATCAAGGTCGCCGGTGGGCAATCGGAGACTTTAAACGGGCGTGGAGGACAGCATAAGACTTCTGTTAAAGAAGCAGCATCCCGTGAAGCGTCAACCCAGCGGTCGGTCGTTCAATTAAGTTTGTTTGATCTGCCGGGAATCACCGTCCGGCCCCGGCGGTGAGGATGTCAACAGTACCTTTTGAGGAGAGAAAAGTTATGGCTGAGTCAAAAAGCTGGGATTTTCAGAGATTTTGGCAAACTCTAGACTATTTTGATAGTATTCCCCTGTGGAGTTGTCTGCAAAAGCTGCTCGGTTTCGGGGAAGATAAAAAAAATCAGCTAACAAATGAGCAAGGGATGAAGACCATTTTAGTCATTGGTGGGGAAAATGCGATCGGTAGAAAAGTAATCACCCAACTACAGCAGCAAAACTATCAAATCCGCGCTTTAGTCGATAATATCGAGTCTGCACGTCAATTATTGGCTGAAAATGTCGATTTATTTGCTCTGCAAACCCCGCAATTATTCACAGGGATTGAGAGAATTATCTACTGTCAAGGGGAGAATAACCGCCATAGTTTAGCTAATTTACTCGATTTATTGAAAAATGCTGGGATAACCGCCGAAAAAACCCTCTTTGACTTTAGCAATCCCAGCAGTGATATAAAAGAAATCTGGGGTGCGGTGGATGATGTGGTAATGGGAGGAGTGAGTGAGAGTCAGATAACCCTAACCGGAGGACGAGCGCTCTTTTCCGGTATCGTTAGAACTGAAAATAACGGCGGTTTTGCCTCAGTTCGTACCAGAAACCTGAATCCTCCCCTAAATTTATCTAACTACGAGGGAATAGAATTACAGGTACAAGGGGACGGAAAACGCTATAAATTAATTCTGCGCTGTGAAGGACGTTGGGATGGTATCGGTTACTGTTATTCTTTTGATACACTTGATCGCACTTGGCAAACGATTTCTATTCCTTTTGGCGATTTAATCCCAGTGCTGCGGGCCAAAACCCTGCGGGAGGCAGCACCCTTTGATAGCAGTAGCGTCTATGCTTTGCAGTTAATGCAGAGTAAATTCGAGTACGATGGGGCCTTAAATCCCCGTTTCTCCCCAGGATTATTTGCTTTAGAAATTGTCACAATTAAGGCCTACGGGGGTAAAAACCGCTTAATTATCGTTAAGGAAGGAGAAATCGCCGAAAAAAGCCTTTTAGATGCCAGTGGTTATCCCTACGAAGCGATCGATTCTGCTCAGATTTTCGCTAAACTTAATTAATTTAAATAAGCTTGCATCTCAAGTTAAACTACAGAACATCGGGTTAAGATCATGACTATCGGGAGCATAATTAAGGAGGTATGTTCATGAGTGAACAGAATCCCTACGAACAACTTGGGGTTACTGAAGAATCCTCTTTTGAAGAAATTCAAGAGGCCAAACAAAGACTGGTGCAACAGTATCAAAATGATAGCAAAATTGTCGAATTGATCGAGTCGGCCTACGATTCCGTCCTCATGGATCGACTGCGGATGCGACAGGAGGGTAGAATTAAAGTTCCCGATCGCATTCGTTTTCCTGAACGTCTGACGATTCCGGTGGAAAGTAAACCAGTTACTAGCAGCAAATCTCCTAACTGGTGGCGAAGCTCAATCGATACACCTTCTGCACGGGATATCGGTGTACCAGCAGTGATTTACGCTTGTTTAGGAGCAATAACGCTGTTAGTTCCCGATCCCAGTGGCTCCCTTTTACCGCTGCTCTTAGCTTTTGGCGTTTTCGTTAATATCTATTTTTTCAACCGCAAGGAAAAACGTTTTGGCCGCGCCTTACTATTCACTC
This sequence comes from Microcystis panniformis FACHB-1757, assembly GCF_001264245.1. NCBI lineage: Bacteria > Bacillati > Cyanobacteriota > Cyanophyceae > Chroococcales > Microcystaceae > Microcystis > Microcystis panniformis. The sequence continues at coordinate 1,744,011 of NZ_CP011339.1, read as the reverse complement.
TCGCTGGTTTATTGCTAGGAGTCGCTCTGGGAGCGGGATTAGCCAGTTTAGCGGCCAAGGCTGATTTGCATATATTCGGCGATCGCCAAATTTATGCGCTCGTCACTTTTCTGATCTTTTGGGTGATTAGTAGTTTTTTCCGTTAACCAATCGCTCGTAGGGAGCCTAAGATCACGTCCACTGCTTCCCCAAGGTTATTGACGATATAATCAGGCTCGTAGCTCTCTAAACGGGAACGGCTGCGAATCCCCGATAATACGCCAATAACCTTAATATTTTGGCTTTTAGCGGCGGCAATATCCGCTTCCGTATCCCCCACCATCCAAGTATCGGCAGCCGCCGGCAGTTCCTTAGCGGCCTTAGCCATAAGCAGGGTTTTGTCGCGCACGTCGTTGGTTTTGGTGTAATTATTATTTAGACAATAACGACGATTAGCGGCGAAAAAACGACCGATATCGTGGCGATTAAAGGCATGATCTAGCTCGGATACCCGCCGCATCGTCATCACGACTAAATCGATCTTTAACTCTTGGATTTTCTGGAGAGTTTCCAAAGAACCAACCACCGGGCGATCGTGGACAAGATAGGGTAAAGTATGGACAGTTTGACGACGAAGATGGGCAAATTTACGCGCTTGATCTTCATCTAATCCTGACATTTCCCCGATACGCTTCTCAGAAACCTGATCCCGTTTTAACTGCCAGAATTCCGCTTTCGATAATTCCCCGATAATTTGACCTTTATAGGCGGTTTTCTGTAAACAGTCTTGATAAACTTGGTAATATCGCTCCGATACGTCCATTATCGGCCCGTCAAAGTCGCTAATTAGTCTCAACATCGCTCTAATACTTCTCGCTTTATTAATTTTTATATACAAGTTACCCTAGAGTCTTGACAATGACAAGAGTTTTGTCGGGAAAAAGATTAGGGAAGTGGGGTGTGGGGTGTGGGGAAATGGGGAAATGGGGAGGTGAGGAAGTGGGGAAGTGGGGTGTGGGGTGTGGGGAGGTGGGGAAGTGGGGAAATTTCAACTAAAACCCTAAAACCCTAAAACCCTAAAACCCCAACCCCTAAAACCCTAAAACCCCAACCCCTCACTGATTACTGATCACTGATCACTGATGCTTCCCCTTCCCTAGTCTGGACGGTTAGCTTAAAATAAATGTAAGGATATGTAAACTTTCGTAACTATCTCGCCAATTGGCTAACCAATGATCCCAACAACTTCTTTATTCGCACCCGTTGACGATGATCTCCGTCTTTTGACCGATAACTTAAAAAACCTCGTCGGCGCTCGTCATCCCATTTTAGCGGCGGCAGCAGAACATTTGTTCGAGGCCGGCGGTAAACGCGTTCGACCGGCGATCGTGTTGCTGGTATCTCGCGCTACTATGTTAGACCGGGATATCACTCCCCGTCATCGTCGATTAGCGGAAATCACGGAGATGATCCACACTGCCAGTCTTGTCCATGATGATGTGGTAGATGAGGCAGAATTGCGCCGGGGTGTTCCCACCGTTAACAGTTTATTTGACAATCGCGTGGCGGTTTTAGCGGGGGATTTTCTTTTCGCTCAATCTTCTTGGTATCTAGCTAATTTAGATAATTTAGAAGTGGTAAAATTGCTCTCGGAAGTGATTCGTGATTTTGCTGAAGGGGAAATTCAACAGGGAATTAATCGCTTTGATACCAGTATCTCCCTGGAAGCTTATCTAGAAAAAAGTTACTACAAAACGGCTTCTTTAATTGCCAATAGTGCCAAAGCAGCTGGAGTATTAAGCGAGCAATCGGCTGAAGTTAATCATCATTTATATAATTATGGTCGCAATTTAGGATTAGCTTTTCAAATCGTCGATGATATTCTCGATTTTACCTCCCCCACGGAAGTATTAGGAAAACCCTCTGGCTCCGATTTGATCAGTGGTAATATCACTGCTCCCGCTCTCTTTGCCATGGAGGAAAATCCCTATATAGAAGTGTTGATCGAACGGGAATTTAGTCAGGAAGGAGACATCGAAAAAGCTCTTGATTTTATTCACTCTAGCCAAGGTATTCCTCGCTCAAAAGAGTTAGCCAATCAGTATGGTCAAAGTGCCTTAAAACACCTTGACTGTTTAGCTTCTTCTCCCTCAAAAGATGTGTTAATCGAGCTAGTAGATTACGTTTTGAGCCGAATTTATTAGGGAATAATAGTTCTCGCCGTAGCAATAGTCCAAGCATCGACTAATAATAAAAATAGGGTGAGAATAAAAAGAATTCCATACATCCAAGGCTGAGAAAGGGGGCGAATATCAGTCATATCCAAGTTAGTTTTTTCTGCGATTATTTTGACCATGCGATTAAATCCCACTACTCGCATCGGCAATAAATAGGCTTTTTCCGAGGAGCGATCAAGGAAATAATAAACTAAACCACCCTGTCCTGTACTGCGACATTTAAGTTCTTTTATATCTGTCCAATTTAACCACCAACCAGAGCGAAGAAAAGCAGGAAACCATTGGGGATAGGTAACTTGTATCCCTGTTTCTGATAAAATGACTCTTTCACTTAAAGCTCCGTATAAAGCGATTAATCCTAAGCTAATTCCTACCCAGAGAAAATTGGGATTAACAGGGGAATTAGTGACTTTTGCTAAAAAGGGTAAAGGGATGGTTAACGCCACATATAAACTTAATAAAGTTACCCGAATTATTGGTGATATCCGAAAAGTTGTTGTCTCGTTCATTTGATAACCTTAATCAGTAAACAGTAAACAGTGAAAAGAAGGCTCCGAACTTGCCACTTAATACTCTAACACTTTAACACTTAATACTGTTCACTCAAAACTCAAAACTGATAACTGATAACTGATAACTGATAACTGAACGGAGATTTTCACCTCGATCGCAGGTGATTGTTTGACCGTAAACTGTTATTCTAGGCATTAGGGGCGTGATTTTAAGTCGCTACAGTTATTAATTAATATTAACACCTATTGACTATTTATATGAACAATGGTAAGCGCATTTGGGTCTATGACACTACTCTCCGGGACGGGGCCCAGCGAGAAGGTATTTCCCTCTCCCTCGAAGATAAAATTAAAATCGCCAGGGAATTAGATCGGATGGGTATTCCTTTTATCGAAGGCGGTTGGCCAGGCGCAAACCCAAGAGACGGTCAATTTTTCTGGAAACTGCACGAAGAACCCCTAAAACAAGCGGAATTAGTCGCTTTTTGTTCCACTCGTCGCCCCCAGATCGAGGCCCGGGAAGATCGGATGTTAACCGCCATTCTCGCCGCTAGAACCCGTTGGGTGACAATTTTCGGCAAATCTTGGGATCTGCACGTCACAGAGGGCTTAAAAACCAGTCTGGAGGAGAATTTAGCCATGATAGGAGATACGATCGAGTATCTACGCTGTCAGGGAAAACGAGTCATTTATGATGCCGAACATTGGTTTGATGGTTACAAAAATAACCCCGAATACGCCCTTTTAACCCTCAAAACCGCCAGGGCTGCTGGGGCCGAATGGTTAGTTTTCTGTGATACCAACGGTGGCACTTTACCCCAAGAAATCGCCCCCATTGTGGAGAAAGTGCGGCAGCAATTGGGCATCGATCCCGATGAGGAAAATGCGCCTCAATTAGGCATTCATGCTCATAATGACGCAGGAACCGCCGTGGCTAACTCCTTAGCGGCAGTTAACGAGGGCGCACGCATGATTCAAGGCACAATTAACGGTTATGGGGAACGCTGCGGCAATGCCAATTTATGTACTTTAATTCCCAATCTTCAGTTAAAAATGGGCTTTTCCTGCCTAGAAGAAAATCAATTAGGCCGATTGACGGGAACTAGCCGAAAAATCAGCGAAATGGTCAATTTAGCCCCGGATGATCACGCTCCCTTCGTCGGACGTTCCGCTTTTGCCCATAAGGGTGGTATTCACGTTTCTGCGGTGGCGAAAAATCCCCTGACCTATGAACATATTAATCCAGAAGCGATCGGGAATCAGCGCCGCATCGTCATTTCTGACCAATCGGGATTAAGTAATGTCTTAGCGAAAGCGCGCAGTTTTGGCATCGATTTAAATAAAGATGATCCCACCTGTCGGCAAATTCTGGAACGTTTAAAAATCTTGGAAAGTGAGGGTTATCAATTTGAAGCAGCCGAAGCTAGTTTTGAGTTATTAATGCGGGAAGCTTTGGGACAGAGAAGCCACCTTTTTGAATTAAAAGGATTCCAAGTTTATTGTGATATGCTCCGGGATAGTGGTAATGCGATTGCGACAATTAAAGTACAGGTAAAAGAGGAAGATTTATTAGAAGTGGCCGAGGGTAACGGACCAGTGGCTGCTTTAGATCGGGCTTTAAGAAAAGCTTTAGTCAAATTCTATCCCGAAATTGCTAACTTTCACCTGACCGATTATAAAGTGAGAATCCTCGATAGTGGTTCGGGGACGGCAGCGAAAACTAGGGTTTTAATCGAGTCCAGTAACGGTCAACAAAGATGGACAACCGTGGGAGTGTCTAGTAATATTTTGGAAGCTTCCTATCAAGCAGTAGTAGAAGGAATTGAATACGGTTTATATCTGCTGCAAAACAATAAACTAGAATTATCGGGTCAATTTTGTCCTTTGGGGATAATTTAAGCAACAGTTATCAGTTATCAGTTATCAGTGAGCAGGCATTGTTATATCATATAGCGGTTTTCACAGAAGTGAGTCCCGATTGAAACGCTAAAACGCCTATCTATCAAGGGATTTACTATATCTTATTAGACTGAAAACCGCTATATTTTTTCTCCCCACTCCCCAATTCCCAATTCATAATTCATAATTCATAATTCCCACTAACCACTGATTACTGTTTACTGTTTACTGATAACTGAATCTCCCGTCTCCTATCTCCCTTATACCTTTTAAACAGGATTTAGTATAATCTCGCCTTGACAGAGTTTAAACACTGATATATTATCAGAAAGAATCCATAATCCGTCCAACAAGAGCAAGCAAGCTTAACTAGGTAATTCAATTGATCAGCCTGTTGAAGCTGTAAATTTCACATAAAATCTTGATTTATGACTACACAAGCTATAGGAAAATCAATGATGTTACTGAATAATAAATCCTTCAAAATTACGACATTTTTAACCATTGCATTGATTACTTGGATCGCCCACTTTTGGTATTTTAATCACTTGGGTTTATACGAAGATGATTACGCTTTCATCGGTAACATACTGACCATGGACTTTTCCAGATTTGTTGACTTTGTTAAGAACATGAATTTGGCATTTTTTCAAGGTAGAGTTGTCGGCTTTAACATCCTCTTCTTCTCTGCATACTTTGCTGGAAAATTGGGAGGATTGCCGCTTATTTATATAAGTGCCTATCTATTGGCATTAACCAATAATATCCTCTTTTATCTATTTCTCCAACGTCTCTGGAATCAACCTATTTTTGTTTTGACGGGTACCCTTGCATTTACTTTATTTCCTGCCGACAACACTAGGGCTTTTCTCACTCATATTCACATTTTGCCCGCCATAACCTTTCTTTTACTCGCTTTTTTAAGTTATCTGAACGATAAAAAAATTTGGTCTTACCTATTGATTACTGCTTCTTTTCTTAGTTATGAGACCTGTTTTTTGCTGTTTATCACCGCACCTTTTCTAACCAAAAAGCCTCAGTCGGAGATATTTAAAGAATTAATTAAACATCTATTCATCTTAGGTACGATTTTCCTAGTTGTTTTAATTCTCAGAAAGTTGACTGGTGATAGCCGAGTTGGAGACTTAGATATAGCAACCGCTATATCTACTCCGATTCGTCAAATAATTACTGGACCATTTGTCTGTTTAGGAACATTTTTCTATCGTCCTTGGCAAACTTTGCACAATCTCGGGGGAGAATTGTTAATTTTTGTGCCTCTTTCATTACTTATGTTGCTATGGCTATTCTTACAAAATTCTCGTTTTTCGGGACTAGATAGTGGGGAAAATTGGCCGATAATTAAACAGTTGAGCCTTCTGGGGATAAGTTTATTATTCTTGGCCTATCCCTTCACTTTTACCGTTCCTGCTACCCTCATTAGTGGACGTGATTCCCGTGTTCATGCGGCTGCCGTGGTTGGAGCTTCTATTCTTGGGGGAATTCTTGGCTATTTGATTGTTTATTTAGCCAATAGTTATCGGCAAAAAAATCTTGCGGCTCTCCTCTTAGCGACTTATTTTTCTTTGTTGGTTGGATTTGGGATTATCGTGCAACAGCAAAATAAACTAAGTTGGAAATATCAGCAAGCTTTTTGGGCTGATGTTATACAATTAGCCCCGGATCTGAGCGATGGACAAGTTATTTTAGTCGACGCTCCTAGTTTACCTTGGGGAAATCAGTTGACTCCTTTTGCTTGGTCTATGCCCAGTGTAGTCGGTCAACTTTATCAATTTCCTTGGCAATGGAAAAACGTTCCTAAACTATATAAGCTCAATCCTGATTGGCAGCAAAAAATCGCCGCCAATGGAGAAATGGCTTTAAATAACGAGAATGGATTGCTGTACTATTATTATCCTTGGGAATCGGCTCGTCAAGTTAAAACTTCGCAAATTATTTTGTTACAGGAAAAAGATGGTAAACTTGTACGCACAACTACTCCAATTGTTGTCGGGACTAAGAAATTCTCCTTTAAACCCCTGACTAATTCAACTCTAGATTCTTTTGAGAAAGCATATTTGTACGATTATTTAATCACGCCTAACAATAAAAAATCTGTCAATTATTTTCAACCTTTTTAAGGTTAGTCAATGTCGAGTAAAATTTATCGTTGAGGTCAGCAATAATTTTCTCTGGTCTGATTAAGTTTTTGCTGTCTTTAATCACTCTTTTATACTAATTCTATCAAGGCAAATTACAGATTGAATCTAAGTACCTCTTAAAAAGGAAAATTTAGAGGGAGCAAATTTTTGTAGTCAGACTTTGGAGCAGTTAAATAACCCCTAGGATAATAACCTAGTAACGAAAGAATTTTGCCAACGACGAGCCAAGGCGCGTAGATACATATTAACGGGAAACTGATAATATTCGATAATTAACCAGAGTAAACAAATAGCATGGCAAATAAAGGTTAAAATCGACCAAAATAGAGGCACCCATGACAAAGGACTCCCCTCGATTGGAGGAAAAAGATAGGCTCCCGTAGCCACAATTGCTGTGGGAAAAATCACAAATCCTAAACCGATAATTAAGTAAAAACCTGCCATCTCCACTCCTTCTCTCGGTAAACCCTGCCAATACTTACCATTCCAATACCAAGTTAAGGGTAATTGACTATCGGCCATTTTTAAAACTTGTTGTTCTAAATTAGCAGTAAAAATGTGTTGACAAAAGTTACAAGCATATGCTTCCATGAGTGGTAAAGCGGCAATTTTACCATGGCGACAGACGGGACAAGAATAGGTATCGTGATAGTTTAATTGGGTTGGCTCGGTCATGGTTAATGTGAGTACGATTGACACTCCCGTCGCGCTTATGCGAGGGATTCTTGGTTCACTGACTCAAGTTGTCTTAGCAGGTATTTCTACCAACCAAAATAGAGCTTAAATCTCCCCAAGCGTTTAGGTCTGACGACCAGCTTCCGATATGCCCTATCGTAGCTTTTTTGAGTATATTCAAGGCCGCCATCTTGTCCCTATCTTCTATATACCCACACAAACAAACATGAGTTCTAACTGATAGAGACTTTTGGATTAACCGACCACAATTAAAGCATTCTTGGCTAGTATAGGCTGGATTAACTGCAATAGTTAATCGGCCGTATTTAATGCCAAAATACTCTATCCATTTTCTCAATTGTGACCAACCAGCATCATTGATACTCTTAGCTAGTTTTCGATTACGCACAAGGTTTTTGACTTTTAAATCCTCGTAGGCTATCAAGTCGTTTGACTGAATTAAACGGAGTGCCAATTTTTTAGTAAACTCTTCTCGTTGCCTACTTACTTTTAAATGTCCCTTAGCGTACTTTTGACTAGCTTTTTTGTAGTTATTAGACTGCTTTTGTCCTCTCTTAAACTTTTTCGACTTTCTTCTATTCAGTTTATTAAGACGCTTCTCGGCTTTTCGATAATACTTAGGAGGCTCTACTGTATTCCCGTTGCTGTCAGCATAAAGATATTTTAACCCCAGATCTAATCCTAGGCAATGACCCGTCGATTCTAATTGTGGGGTTATATCTCTAGCATCGAGTTTTAGCATTAACTGGCAATAATATCCATCAGCCCTTTTAACTATTCTTATCCGTTGAATTTGCCATTCTTGAAAATCCAACAAGTCTCGACTACCAATTAGTTTTAACTCCCCAATGTTTTTTCCATCAGTGAAAGTTATTCTCTTGGAATTTCGATTAAGTTTCCAACCTGACTTTTTAAACTCAACAGAATGAGTACGTTTAGAGTATTTAGGATATCCTTTCTTACCAGCAATTTTGTTCTTACAGTTATTATAGAACCTAAGAATAGCAGTCCAAGTCCGTTCGCAAGCCTGTTGACAAGCTGTAGAGTTAAGGTCTTGAACAAAAGGGTATTGACTTCTTAATTGAGTGACATATTTATATACATCCTTTTGTCCTACACCTTTATTGTCTTCCCAATATCTAAGACATTTATTCCGAACAAACTGTACTGTCCGAATAGCCTCATCAATGGCTTGATATTGAGATGGTTTTCCTCTAAGCTTGTACTCTAAAACAAACATTTTGCGTTATCGACCTACCACGCAAACTACTCTAGCATACTAAAGTTAAATTGGCAACTATAGATTAGAGTTATTCTTAGTCGTGCTTCGCTGTTCTATGCTGGCGGAACTTTTCATCTCCGAGGTGAAACCGAGGGTTCCTTCAAGCCGACATTATAGGTAAAAAAGGCAATTGCAGATACAGCAGTTATCTTAATGGTAAGGTACAAAGTTTTCTTTTTGGGGAACGGGGAACAGTGGCTGGTCGTCCAGAAATGATAATTTACCCCCACCGTAGTTGGGAGAGCCAGAACTGGGTCGAGGAAGTTTGAGCATTTGTACTAAAACTCCCCCGACGCAGTTTAAATGCAGTACAATCCAGCACATCTCAACTGTATCTTAGTCGCGGATTTCCAGATAATTTGCTCCTCAGTCCCGCTACTGCCAGAAAAGTTAATATTTAGTCCTTCTTTACTTTAAGTTAAGAAACTTATCTAAGGCTAGAACCATATTCGGCGGCCAACGGCGCACGCTTTTTACCCAATCGAGGTCTTGATAGCGGGTATCCATGCCGACGGCGGCTACCCAATTGCTTTCCGCCTCTCCCTGTTGTCCTTGTGTCCATAAAACGGCGCTTAAGGCCGCTCTGACATCGGGAAACATGGGGTATTTGCGGGCAATATTCCGCATTTTTTGGACTGCTTCTGGATATCTGCCCAATTCGTACAGGGCCAGAGCCAGATTAGCTTGCGCCCAGGCAAAATTCGGGGCTAGTTGAGTGGCTTGGCGATAGTCTTTGACGGCGGCTTCCCAGTCCCCTAAACCGCCTTCGGCGTTGCCGCGATTGTTATAGGCAAAGGCATCATTGGGATCCAGTTCTAAAACTTTATTATAATCGGCGATCGCTTCTTGATATTTGCCTTCTCCCTCTAAAGCGGTGCCGCGATTGAGGTAGGGATCGGGGGCATCGGGGGCAATGGCGATCGCTTGGTTAAAATCAGCGATCGCATCCTCTAATTTATTGAGACTGACTCTGGCATTGCCGCGATTACTCCAAACGGCGGGATTAGTGGGGAATTTGGTGACTAATTGGGTCCAATAGCTTTCGGCCTGGGCGTAATCCCCTTTTTCTGTGGCTTCTAGGGCTTTTTCGGCGATAACTTCCCCTTCTCTAATCTGTTCTTCGCTAATAGTCGGGCTATCGGCATAAGCCGCTATGGGTAGGGCAAAAAAGAGCAATAGACTCAATACACAAGCGGTGATCCAACGCATAATTACTTCATAATTTGTTACTTAATCTTTTCTCAATCTACCCTACTTAGGTGAACTCTGCCCTAGATAGTCTTGATAGCCTAGTCGTTGAAGATTGCTTTGTTTTTCGAGGACGGAATCGCTGAGGGATTGACGATAGGCGATAACTTGCTCTAAAAGATCAGCATTACCGATGGCGAGAATTTGAACCGCTAAAAGTCCGGCATTTTTGGCATTACCGATCGCCACCGTGGCCACGGGAATGCCTGCGGGCATCTGTACAATTGAATAGAGAGAGTCTAACCCTTGTAAAGTGCGCGTGACTACGGGAACTCCAATCACGGGTAAGGGGGTTAAAGATGCCACCATCCCGGGTAAATGGGCAGCCCCGCCGGCTCCAGCGATAATCACTTTTATTCCCCTTAAATGAGCGTTTTTGCCGTATTCAAACATTTTTTCGGGGGTACGATGGGCCGAGACAATGGTGACTTCGTGGCTAATCTGAAAAACCTCTAAAACTGCGATCGCTTCTTTCATGGTGGGTAAGTCGGAATCACTGCCCATAATTACACCCACTAGGGGCGCTGCTGTCACCATAACTGCTAGAAAATAATTTTGCTTTTTAATCTTATAGCAGGGTTTGTTATTTTGTCTTCAAACCCTACTGATCAGATTTCCCCTAAATTGCATCGGGATCGATGCCTAATTCTCGCAATTTTTGGGCTAATTTTTCCTTAGCTTGTCGTTCCCTTTCTTTTTCTAAAAGAGCCTGTTCTTTTGCCTGTCGTTGCTGTAATTCCGCTTCTTGAGGAGTGGGGACTAATTCACCATCGGCGGTAAAATAACGCAGTTTACGGTCAAATATCCCTAAATATAATCCTAACTGTTCACTCCAGAGATAACCCTGTTCATTGGGAGAAATGGCTTGATATTGTCCCTCAATTAGTCTAAATCCTTGTAATTCTAAAGTATTAGGATCAAACCCAAAATAATTAGGAGTGCGAAAGGTATTCTGATAGAGAATTTTCTTGTTATTGCGGTCAATATTGGCCGTAGAATCGGAGAGAATCTCGACAATTACATCCGGATATTTCCCCTGTTCTCCCCAGACTACCCAACTTTTGCGGGGACGTTTTTCGGTATCTAAAACCACAAAAAAATCGGAACCACAGAAATCACGTTTTTTTAGTTGTTCCGCGTTGTAGTAGATGGTTAGATTTCCCGAAACGTAGTAATCACTCCTCTTGCGCCATAATAAACTTGTTGCAAAATAAGAAAAAGCCGAATGAATTGTTTTGTGAGAAGTTCAGCTTGCCTCTCCTTTTAATTAATGCTTATGCTGCCGCTAAATAAAAATTCCATAATCCACAAGCCGTTAAGATTAATTGATCATCAAAATTAGCTACACGATTCCTATAAATATCGGAAACTGCACGGTATCTTTTCACCCCAGAAAAAGGGTGGTGATTCGGTAGTAGTGATGGCGGCTTAATCCTTTGCTTTGCTGTGCATTGTAGTCATGGATAAAATACCAAAGGGTTCCCCAACGTGATTCTCCATTTTTTTAGAGAAAGATAGACTCTCTCTCACCAACCGAGAAATCCTTTGTCGAAAGGTATTATTTAATCTTTCAATAGGATTGGTTTGACCAGTTTCTTTTCCGACCGGTCGATGACGTTTACGAGGAATTACTGTCTTATAGGACTCCCAAAAGTCTGTGTAAGCAACCGCGCATTGTCGGTAAACACCGGGTAAACTAGCCCCAAAGTTTTTTGGCTGATTGACGACTCCTATCTCCGCGCATAGCCACCAATAATTTCCCTTGTATTTCTATCAATTAACTGCCAAATATAAACCTTTATCGTCTTAGAAAAAACCAAAGACCACATCTCATCACATTCTATAACCAATTTACCTTTTGGTTTGTCCGAACCCTTGATTTGACCGGGGACAGCCGCCAGTTTATTGTTGACATAATTTTGTAAACATGACCAACTTACCCCTGTTACTCTAGCAATTCCTCGTCAGGAAATTCGTTCGAGCAAGAGTTGATCAATTAATTGTTTGGTTTCGTCAGAGACGGTTTTATTAGTGGGATTGATCACAAACGGTTGACCACATTCTTTACCTTGACGTTTGGGTTTTCCATTATGAATAGAACCATTCTTGATCCTATGGTGAGAACCACAACGCTTGACAGGGGAATAGAGGTGAACTAGGGGGGGTACTTTGTTCGGTGCTAGACTGATATTTGAGTAAGCCAGACAGGAGCCAGAAAAAGATATTTATCAGAAAAGTCATGAGCAAGCTAGAGGTTTAAAGACTGAGCGGGTTCCAATTATTTTTATTAATAAATATTTTACACAATTCATACCAGGTAAGCAAGAGGGCTACGGCACTACTACCGAATCATTACCTACTACCGAATCATTACCAAAAAACCATGATGACCAGAAGAATCAATTGACCAACCAGCACCATCAGGATAAGTCCAACCTCGATAATTTCTAGATGCCTTAAACTTAGGATAACCTGATTTAAGTTTAAAGAATCTCTGAAAAGCAAAATCTACTCGTTTAACAGTGGCTTGCAGTGCATGGCTACCAAGTTCTTTATATTCTGGCCAACATTTCTTCAACTCTGGTAAGCAATTTTGTTGGTCAAAATAGTTAAGGTTTTTACCAAACTTTTTCGACTCGGTTTTGCGATGATAAACACAAGCATTATAAAGAGAGCAGTGTAGCTTTTGACTGTAATGAAGCTTGTTATTTTGTGTTTGGTTTGGATCAAGACGAAAAGTAATTCTCTTGATAGCCATAACTGATCGACCTAGGAAAGTTATACTTTTAGTATAGCCTACAGATATAGGTTGTCAATATGAAACCCAGAAAAGGTTCTCATAGTGTTTTTAGCGTGCGGTTACACTTTGTTTTTCTCACTCATTATCGTAGAAAAGTTATAACCGCTCAAATGATGGAACGGTTAGGGGAAATGATATGGCAAGTTTGTCGAAAGCTTGAATGTGAACTAATTGAGTTTTCTGGGGAGAGCGATCATGTACACATTTTGTTAGATTTCCATCCCCAAAATTCCATTTCTGCTGTAGCAGGATGCTTAAAGAGTTCCATTGCAAGAACAATGAAAAAAGATTTGCCCGAGCCGGTCAATAAATTCTACAAGAGTGAAGTGTCTTTTTGGTCTAATTCTTGTTATGTTGCGTCATCCGGGGCTCTTCTCGACTTTGTGTGATAATTTTTGCTTATGAAATCGTGAAATGTTTACTGGGAAAGACTTTTAGGACTATTTGGTTAAATAAACCATCAGTATAGACCTCGTTTCCACACAGAAACCAGAAGAGCCCATCCGGTGGAGCGCCAATTGAAAAGCTTAAGGAGTATATCAAAAATCAGGATACACCTAAAAGTTAGTGGGCAATTTTTCGGACATCGAGTCCTCAAATTGCCGCACTTTCCTTCCCCACCCCGCGTTGTTGAGGGTGGGGACTGACGCGGATTCGTTCAAGCGGGCAACGCGATTCGAACGCGCGACATTCACCTTGGCAAGGTGACGCTCTACCACTGAGCTATGCCCGCAAGCCGTTTTTTTACACTTCCCCAAGTATGCCAAATCTCAGAGCATTTGTCAAGTAGTTTGGAGCATTTTTTTACAATGATTCATCGGAAATTTTGGGTCTGAAACCCCGCCGTTCTAGGTTGGCTTTACGTTAGAATTAAAAGGCCAGTCTCGAAAACCAAGTGGACGGCGCAGCACCTTGAAAACTCGGCTTAGGGGGTTCCGACCAGAAAAGCTTGGCCGGGTAAAAAGTCGCGCGCAACAAGTACAAGAAGCTATAGGCGGTCAACGTACCGTGGGACACAGGGAATCGGGCTTCTGAAATGGGGCGAAAGTCTGTGGACTCTGTGTAAGACAGTACATGGTTTTTTAACTGTGGTATGCGACGGTGGTGGAAGCAGAAACTTAAATCGTGAGGTTTAGGAATCGCCGCACTTTTAGGGCGGCGAGGATGTCAAATTCTGGCAAATCCCCCAAACCGGTAATAGCTTCGAGAACCACTTCTATCTTAGCCTGTAGTCGGTTGAACTGATGTTCCAAACGATCAAAGCGCTTGTCAATGGCGGCGAATTTTTCATCCACTGCGGCGAATTTTTCATCTATATGCCGTTCCATAGCGTCAAAAGCTGCCGTAATCCGCCCCTCTGGTTCTAAATCTAATTCCAGAGTCTTGATTCTCTCGACAGCGTTGACTAATTGCCGTCTGAGTTGGTTAATATATTTGTTCTGTTCAGCTTCGCTCATCATTGGAACTCCGGGAGTGGGGACAACTAAAATCCTAAATGCTGGGGGAATTTTCTTAGCCTTCCATCAGTGCCTGTTGGGGATTATTTTGCAATAATTCTAGGGGTTTATCTTCATCCCGGGGGCGCAATTGACGCATGAGACTAGCCATTTCTAGGGCAGATAGGCCATAATTCCAGCCCAAATTACTTTTAATACCGGCCCGTTCGAGGGCCTGTTGTAGAGTATCAGTGGTGAGAATACCGAAGACAACGGGAACACCGGTCTGAAAAGAGGCCGCGGCGATGCCTTTAGCAGCCTCGGCGGCAACGTAGTCAAAATGGGGCGTTTGGCCGCGAATAATTGCCCCTAGACAAATGACGGCATCGTAACGGTGGGAAAGGGCGACTTGACGGGCTACCATTGGCACTTCAAAGCTACCGGGTACCCAGATATAATCCACTTGTGTGCCATCGGGATTGACATCAACCCCGTGACGCTTGAGACAGTCTTGACAGCCTGATAACAGTTTATCAGTGACGAGATCATTAAAACGACCAATCACGATCGCAAAGCGCAAGGACGATATATCCTCGGTAAAATTTCCCTCAAAAACAGTCATAGGCAAAAGGGGATAGGGAGTGGGGAGTGGGGAGTGGGGAGTGGGGAGTGGGGAGTGGGGAGTGGGGAAGTGGGGAAGTGGGGAAGTGGGGAGTGGGGGAAGCTGTCTCATCACCCTATCACCCCAAAACCCTATCACCCTATCTCCTCCTGACTCCCGTTCTCCTGATCAAGACTAAATAACTAAAAAGTTTAAAATAGCGACGGCAACGACTAAAATCGCCCAAATTGCCGAACCCACATAGAGGAGGGGTTTCGATTGATCCCAGTTTTGGGGGGAAGCATAGGCAACGGGAACCCCAATCACCATCAGCAAGGAAAATAAAACTAGGGCAATGAGAAAGAATTGAAAGACAATGGACATGATCGGGTTCTCCTAAAACACTTGATATTAGATAATTCTCCCTGATATAGTACCGTTCTCCAGAGTTATAGACAACTGAAGTTTTGGAAGGACTTGTTAAATGAGTGGTTTACTTCCGCTCAAAGAATAAGGACATCCAAGGTCTAAACGGCAAGACCTTTAGTTCATAGCCACAAGGCATTTGAACTTACTTTTGCACATATCCTAATTGACTACCTCGCTTGAAAGATCAACATCTTCGCTACTACCATATTTTTGAACCATTTAGGTTATGGATTTACGGGTTGCTTGCGCCCATCTTCAAGGTCATCGGCTCTCGGATGTATCCTGATTTTACCTCTTTTGGAGCAACTTACTCTCGCAGTTTTCAACCCTACCAAATTTTGTTACTTAATGGAAATAAGAGATAGGGATTAGGGGATAGGGGATAGGTGGTGGGGAAATGGGGAAATTCAACTAATGCCCCAAAACCCTAAAACCCCAAAACCCCCAACCCTCAACCCCTAACCCCCAACCCCTAAAACCTCAAAAAAACTATGGATTTAATTTTATGTCATCAAACGGCGGATTTTGACGCTTTGGGGGCAGCGGTGGGTTTATCGTTGCTGAAAGCGGGTAGTCGCATTGTGTTAACGGGGGGAGCGCACCCAACAGTAAGGGAATTTTTGGCCCTGCATCGGGATGAATTCGCTTTAATTGAACTGCGTAGTGTCAATCCGGCCAGTATTCGCTCTTTAATTATCGTTGATAATCAGTGGCGAGAGCGTCTGGGAAAAGCCTCCCAGTGGCTCGATTTAGGGCATTTACAGGCGATCGAATTGTATGATCATCATTTGGATAGTGAAAGTGATATTCACGCCTCTAGCGTCCATTTAGAAGCGGTGGGAGCCACCACGACTTTAATTGTGGAAGCTTTACAAAAAGCCCAGATTAAACCAAACTCGATGGCAGCGACGGTAATGGCGCTCGGTATTCACGTTGACACGGGTTCCCTGACTTTTGCCGGTAGTACCCCCAGGGATGCCTATGCTTTGGCTTGGTTAATGACCTGTGCTGCTAACATTAAAACGATCGCCCAATACTGTCAACCGAGTTTTTCCCCGCGCTTACAGGAGTTATTTAGCCTTGCTTGGGAAAATCTAGAGATTAAAACGATCCATGACCGTAAAATCGCCCACGTTCTCCTCCATACTGCCGATTTTATCCCGGGTTTGTCTAGTGTAGCCGAGCGCCTACTGGAATTATCCGATAGTGATGCGTTACTTTTTGGCCATAGTTATAGTAAAGACGAGGAAGATAATTCCCGACAGCGTTTAACTGTGATTGGTCGCTCTAGGATCGATGGAGTGAATCTATATCAGCTTTTTTCCCCCTATAACGGCGGTGGTCATGCTCAGGCCGCTTCGGTGAGTTTTCGCGATGTTCAGCCAGTTCAACAGTTAAATCAACTACTGGGGGACTTAATTGCTCAAATTCCCCCTTCTCCTACCGCTAGGGATTTAATGTCTTCTCCGGTGCGGACAATTCGTCCCGATACTTCCATATCTCAAGCCGAGCGCATCCTTTTTCGTTACGGCCATTCGGGGTTATCGGTGGTAGATGAGCAGGATCGCTTAGTTGGGGTGATTTCTCGTCGTGACCTCGATTTAGCTCTCCATCACGGCTTTTCTCGCTCTCCTGTGAAGGGATACATGACTTGTAATCCGAAAACTATTACCCCCGACACTTCTCTTCAGGAAATCGAGTCGCTGATGGTAACGTATGATTTGGGGCGTTTACCTGTACTAGAAAATGGGCAGTTAGTCGGTATCGTCACTCGTACAGATGTATTAAGACAGATTCATCAAAATGAGCGGGTGCGTTTTGAAGGGGTTGCGTTGGTTTCTTGTCTTTTACCAGCGATTAAAGAGCGTTTAGAGCCGATTTTATGGTCATTCCTGCAAGCTGCCGCCGCTGCCGCTCAAAAACGCGGTTGGCATCTCTATCTGGTTGGGGGTGCGGTGCGGGATTTATTGTTAGCCACAGAAAGGGATTCTTTATTGTTACAGGATATCGATTTAGTGGTGGATGGCTGCCATCGTGCCGCCGGTGTGGGTGCGGGGGTGGATTTGGCTAATTGTTTACAGGAAATTTATCCGGGGGCCCGGTTATCGATTCACGGGGAATTTCAGACGGCGGCTTTGTTATGGCACAAAGATGAGCGTTTTGGCTCGTTATGGGTGGATATCGCCACGGCACGCACGGAATTCTATCCCTATCCTGCCAGTAATCCCCAAGTGGAGGCTAGTTCGATTCGACAGGATTTGTATAGAAGGGATTTTACGATTAATGCTCTGGCAATTCGCCTAACTTCGCCGAAAGAGGGAGAATTACTCGACTTTTTTGGCGGTATGTTGGATTTACGCGCCCAACACATCCGGGTTCTCCACGCTAATAGTTTTATTGAGGATCCAACGCGCATCTATCGAGCGGTGCGTTTTGCCACTCGCTTAAGATTTGTTATTGAACCCTTGACAGAAAACTATATTAGGTATGCGATCGAAAGTGGGGTTTATGATCGCTCACGGCAACAAAATCAGAATGCACCCGCTTTACAGTCCCGTTTAAAAGCGGAGTTGAATTATATTTTAGAGGCGGATTACTGGGAAAGTGCCTTAGAAAAGTTGGCTGATTTGGGGGCTTTGCACTGTTTACACGGGGATTTAAGTTTAAATCGGGCTTTATGGCGACAATTGCGCTGTCTCAGTCGTTGGTTAGATTGTTTAAGTCTGGAATTGCCGGTGAATGTTTGGTTAATGCGGTTGGAATTATTAATCGCTTCTCTGGCTGTGGGGGAAAGAATAGCGATCGCTAATAACTTACAATTGCCTAAAGATACTGTGGGGCGTTTACAAAAACTAGAAGTTATGGAAAGGGAGATTAGCAATAATTTTGCTTATGATCGACCCGTTAGTCAAATTGTCAGCTTTTTCAATGGTTATCAGGTTCCTAGTTTGTTATTGGTGGCGGTGAGGAGTCAGACTAGGATTAGGGGTTTAATCTGGCAATATTTAACTAAATGGTCGCAGATTGAGGCTCCTATCGACGGCAATGACCTAAAAGCTTTGGGTTATCAACCCGGTCCCCAGTTTAAATCGTTACTTGCGGCGGTGTTGGGGGCGACTTTAGATGGAATAGTCAGCAATAAAAGCGAAGCTATGGCTTTTATTGCTAGTTTAACTAAGTCAGCAGATTAGGTATCGGCTGCCCCTTCATTTTCCGAAGATTGTCTTTGATCGCTGGAATAACCGCCTCTACCTCCTCTGGTGGTGGTACGATTAGAGGCAGCCCGGAATTGACGCGCGTAGGCACGGTTGCGTTCAGCTTTTTCTTTTTTCAAATTACGACGTTTAGCCACAAGAATCTCCTTGGGATGTTAGATAGACAAGCGGGGAAACGAGCGCTCGCTCCCCCTATTGACAATGAAAACAAGTTAGGTAATCATAGCCTAGAATGGTTACGATTGGGGATTAGTAGCGACGATCTCGATTGCGATTGCCACCACCGAAGGAAGATCTGGGTTCTTTTTCACGAGCTTGATTGACTTTTAATTCTCGTCCCATCCATTGAGCGCCGTCAAGAGCGGCAATAGCGGCAGCTTCTTCCTCTGGGGTTTCCATTTCCACGAAAGCGAACCCGCGTTTTCTTCCCGTTTCCCGCTCCATGGGGAGGTGAACGCGCTTAATTTTACCGTATTCGTTAAAAACCTCAACTACGTCGCCTTGGTCAACCTCGAAGGGGAGATTACCAACATAAATTGACATAAAACCTATCCTTGCACAGATAAAAACAACAGATTTGTAGAGAACCAAGATTTCGGGAACTAGCTGAACCAATACTAAACAGAAACGCTTTGACCATTAATACTGACAACGAGCCGCAGTGCCGACTTTTATTCTCAACCTCCATCCTAGCACATAGCTAAGTAGGTAGGCGTTAAAAGTTGTCAGATGCCCCCCTTATTAAGGGGGGATTAAGGGGGGATCCCCCCGCCTATCGGCACCCCCCTTATCAAGGGAGATCCCCCCGCCTACCGGCACCCCCCTTATCAAGGGAGATCCCCCGCCTACCGGCACCCCCCTTATCAAGGGGGGCAGGGGGGATCGAACCTAAAATCCATTTTTAATTTAATTATAACCAGCTACTTATTAGCTTTTATCGATTCTGCCTGTCTCGCCACGGGAGCAGATAAACTAGACTAGAATGCTGCCCTATAAAATGCCCTAATTATGAGTTTATCCCCCATCCGATCGAAACTGCCCTAAAAACCTTAGCAGGGAAAGCGGAAAATTCCATCGAAGAAACAACAACCCTAGAAGACTTAGAACAGCTAAGGGTGAATTATCTGGGTAAGAAAGGAGAATTATCGCAGATTTTACGGGAAATGGGCAAATTAAGCCCCGAAGAGAGACCGCGCCTCGGTGCGATCGCTAATGAGGTCAAAGAATTAGTACAATCGCTGCTGGAATCCCGGCGAGAAAGTCTAAATAATGCCCAAATTCAAGCGAAATTAGCGGCGGAAACCCTCGATGTCACCCTACCTGCTCTTAGCCGTCCTTTAGGGCGAATTCACCCCTTAAATAGCACAGTTGATCGCATGATCGATATTTTCGTCGGTCTGGGTTACAGCATCGCCACTGGGCCGCAGGTAGAAAGCGATTATTATAATTTTGAGGCTTTAAATATCCCTGCTGACCATCCGGCCCGGGATATGCAGGATACTTTTTTCTTGAGGGATGGTCGTTTATTGCGGACCCATACCTCCCCGGTCCAAATTCGCTACATGGAAAGTCACGAACCCCCGATTCGGATTGTGGCCCCGGGCCGGGTTTATCGTCGTGATACCGTGGATGCAACCCATTCCGCGGTTTTCCATCAAGTGGAATTATTAGCGGTGGATAAGGGATTAACTTTTACGGATTTGAAAGGAACAATTAAAGAATTTCTTAAGCAAATGTTTGGGGCTGATTTACCGGTTAAATTCCGCGCTTCCTACTTCCCTTTTACCGAACCCTCGGCCGAGGTAGATGTACAGTGGAAAGGCAAATGGTTGGAGGTGATGGGCTGTGGTATGGTGGATCCCAATGTCTTAAAAGCAGTCGGTTATGACCCCCAAATCTATACGGGTTTTGCTGCCGGTTTTGGCGTGGAAAGATTTGCTATGGTATTACATGAGATAGACGATATTCGCCGTTGTTATAATAGCGATATCCGCTTTCTACGACAATTTTAGGGGGATAAACCCGATGGTCATGAGTGAAGATTTAACCAAAAAAAGACTCCTATCCGTGGCTTGTCATGCTTCGATCTTTTTGAGTGCTACGCTGGTATCGGTGGGGATTCCCTTAGCTATTTATTTCATTTCTGATGATGAAACGGTGAAGGAAAACGCCAAAGAAGCTTTAAACTTTCACCTGAATATGTGGTTATACTACCTAATTGCTGGGATTCTAGTTTGGGTTTTAATCGGTTATTTGCTCTTACCGATTCTTGCTGTGGTGAATATTGTTCTCCCCATTCTTGCTATCCTGCAAGTCTGGAACGATGCTTATAAGGTTTTCCGTTATCCTTTTATTTTCCGGGTTCTGTAATTAATTATCGGGGTTGCAACCTGTTCAACCCTCGGTGCATCTCATTTTTGTAAATCTGTTGAGTTGGGATTTTTAAATGTAAACTGTCTTCTAAAATTGGTAAGTAGTCATGCAAAATAAATTTCCTAGTGAAGACAGGCAAGAGGCAATAGGCAAGAGGCAAAAGCTTTATCGAAATGTGTAATTAATTTTGCTTAGGTACTTAATTACTTCCGATTTTATCACTCAATCCACGTCTTTGGGGGGTAGAACCCCCCAAACCCCTAGGGTTGATTCATTTAAATTAAGTACAGCTGATTTTGAGTCAATAAATTTGACTGAAGATTCTCAAGTTTATCTTTTTCTAACCAAAAGAGTTAGGGTTCTTCGTTACTTGGTATGGTTCAATAGGGGGGCATAAATCGACTAAATCCTTATCTGGCAAGAGACTTAATTGATTAGTTCGCTCTAGAGCAAAAACAATTGACAAAAATCGCCAAATGCCTTTCTACATAAAGGTTCCATCCCTTATAACCCTCGTCCATTGCATAACACAAACCGAAGAGCCTGAATTATGAAGTGTGGTTTTAGGGATTTTCAGATCGGGATTACCTCTCATTGAGACTCCCTTGGCTAACTTCTATCTTTTTTTCAACGTGACAGAAAAGCTCCTAAAATTTTCATGGTGTTGCTCGTTTCATAATTCAACCCTTCTACTCCCTTAATATTTGTTTGTTCATAAAGTCTAGGAGAGCGTAAAGTGTTCTGACACTCTCCTGTTTTTAGGTTCCAAAGTTTAATCGTCTCGTCTTCACCTGCGCTGGCCAATGTCTTACCGTCGGGACTAAAACAGACTGACCTGACACTTTTAGTATGTTCACACAGGAGTTGATGAAGTTCACCTGTTTCAACATCCCAAATTCGGATTGTTGCGTCATCCCCTCCACTTGCTAGTAACTTCCCATCGGGACTAAAAGCTACTGACCATACCCAAGACTTATGACCTTCAAAACTATTAATTAATCTACCATCTTTGACTTGCCAAACTTTGACCGTTTGATCATCACTTGAACTGGCTAATCGCTGACCGTCAGAGCTAAAGACAACAGACCAAATTCTTCCTTGATGACCTTTAAAAGTCCGCAAAGATTGAGTCATATCATCTTCAATAGACCAGAGTTTTATAGTTCGATCTTCACTACCAGTTGCTATTAATCTTCCGTCAGGACTAAAAGTTACTGATAATACCCAGGCCTGATGTTCCTCAAAAGTCTTGAGACAAAATCCTCTCGGAACCGACCAAAGCTTAACAGAATTATCTCCACTACCACTTACCAGCATTTGACTATTAGGACTAAAAGCGATCGACCATACGCGCTTTTGATGTTCTGGGGAAAAAGTGTATTTTTCATCTGTCCTAATATCCCAAAGTTTGATGGTGTTATCGTGACTGGTACTAGCAATCAGTTGACCATTCGGACTAACTGCGACTTGATGCAATAAAACCCAATAATCTTTTTCTTGTAAAATTTTAATTACTTTGCCACTTTCCCCTGACCATAATCTAATCGTTTGATCTCCACTTCCACTTATCAATGTTTTTCCATCGGGACTAAAAGCTACTGAACAGATCCAGTCAGTATGACCATTAATCTGTTGAAGACATTTATGGTTTTTGATAGACCATAATCGGATCGATCGATCTATAGAACCACTCAAGATATATTGACTATCGGGACTGAAAGTAATCGATGATAATCGATTGCCATATCCCCTAAAACATTGAAGACATTCTCTGGTTTTTACTGACCATAACCGCAGTGTAAAATCTTCACTCCCACTGGCTATATATTGACCGTCCGGACTAAAAGCAATTGACCAAATCCAGCTTTCGTGTCCCGTTAAAGTATCAATATTTTGATATTCTCCTTCTATAATAGACCATATTTTAATGGTTTTATCCCCACTTCCACTGGCTAGAAGTTGACCATCGGAACTAAAGGCAACTTGCCAAACCCAATCTTGGTGTCCTGTAAGAGTATGGAGACATTTTCCTGTGTCAACTGACCATATTTTGATGGTTTTATCAGCACTGCCACTGGCTAAAAGTTGACCATTTGGACTAAAAGTAACACCACCCACTCGTTCTTGATGTCCTTCAAGGGTGTGGAGACATTCTCCTGTTTCAACTGACCATATTTTGATGGTTTTGTCCTCACTTCCTGTGGCTAAAAACTTACTATCAGCACTAAAAGTAACGGCTCTGATAGGAGCATAATGTTTTTGAGAAGGGTGGGGCAAAGAATGACAATTTATAGATAGATCTGTTGTAATAGACCAAATTTTAATAATTCCGTCTTGTCCCCCACTCGCTAGTAACTGTCCCTCGGAATTTAAGGCTACTGACCACACCCAACTTCCGTGAGCAGGAAAACTTTTGCTTAATTCTAATTTTCCGTCTTGTTTGACTTTCCAGAGGTAAATCATCCCATGACTGTCACCAGTTGCTAAAAGATCTTCTCTTGGAAAAGAGCGATTAAACTGACTGCAAGAAATTGATAAAATACTGCCACAAGTTTGAGGAAAAATACAGTCAAAAAACTGTGAATAGGAAAAATCTACTTGGTTGAGTCTAATGTTTGATAAATCGACTTGTCGAATAGGGATATGGGAAAAATCGTAGCCGATTAAGTGACCATTTTTCAGTATATTAAGTAAGTTAATGATATTGCCAGCAATGCCGCCAATTTGTCCAGAAGGTTCATTTTTTAATGTCTTTAAACAATCAATTAGTTTGCTTTCTAGATTATTTTCTTGAAAGTTATGAATTAAGTTATTGATTATTGGGTGTAAAATAACATTAATTTGAATCTTTCTTAGATAATCAGGAACAGTAGTTTTAGTCAAGGAGTTACTTCTTAATAATTGGAATTTTTGAGTTTTGATTTCTTCGGTTGCTATGGTAATAATTTTTTGAGTGAAATATTCAATCAGTAGAGGATGTATGGTAAAGTAGTCATCTTTTTTATCTAACAGAATTTTGCTAGATAATGATCTGATCCCTTCTTGGATACTTTTACCGTCAGGTTCAATGATAATATTATGTTCTAGTTCCGACAAAGAAACTGGATTTCGATTAATCGCTAACTCAAAAATAATCGCTTTTTCTAAATTAGATAGTTGCTGAAAGTAAGAATTTAAAATAGACTCGACTTTTTCTATCAGAAGATTCCCTTTTAAAAGAAAATCCGAGAGATTATTATGATGAACTTCTTGAATATGATGAGCGATAGATTTGATGAATAAAGGATTGCCGTGACAGACTTGTTGAATTAAAAATTGCCATTCATCCTCTGAACCATGAAAGGTGTCAATATCTCCCAAAATTTGTCGTCCAGTTTGATAGTCAAGTCCTTGTAACTCTCGGAAATAAGTTGAAGTTTTATTTCCCACTAACGATTCAAGTTCTTGAGGAATTTTTCGACTGGTTATAATTAAACAGCTATTGTGCTTTGACTGACCAATTGCTTGTAAAATTTCACTATATTCTCGATAGTTTTCATGCTCAATAATCGCATCAATATTATCTAAAAATAATAAACAACGATATTTGGCTAGTATCTTGATAAATTTTATCAGTTTTATTTTAAATTTATCTTCTGTCTTAAAACTAATATTCTGTGAAATAATATTACTTATATTTTCAAGAAATTCTAGGGGTAAAGGGGGATTCAAAAAAGACCAATAGATAACACGATAAAATTCCTCTTGAATTTGCTCAATCAGTTTACAGACAAGAGATGTTTTTCCGATTCCTGCTATTCCGAAAATTCCGATAATTTTACACGGGGGACTATTTTGAAAAAACTTTTGTTTTAATAATTCTAGTTCTTTTTCTCTCCCATAAATCTGAGAAGTATCAGGAATTAATCCGAAATTATCATAATTTAGGCTCTTCGGTTTGTGTTATGCAATGGACAGGGGTTATAAGGGATGGAACCCTTATATAGAAAGGCATTTAGCGATTTTTGTTAATTGTTTTTTGTCTAGAGCGAACTAATCAATTAAATCTCTTGCCAGATAAGGATTTAGTCGATTTATGCCCCCCTATCGAACCATACCAAGTAACGAAGAACCATAATTTATTTCTGTTTTAATTGATGAGTTTTCAAGACCGGGAGATTTACGCTTATCCCATTCTTCTTCAAACTTCCACAAATTTTCTTCTGTAAATGAACTCCAAAGGTTGAGGGTGAAGTGCCTTTGTCGTGATCCTTGAGGATTCGTGCGATTATCTGTAAGGATTCCCCAATCTTTTAAAACATCAAGAACATTTCTCATCTGAATTGTAGTGAGGGAAATAACTGATGTTTTTTTAGTATCAGCGTTGCAAAAATCTACCAAAACCTTTAATTCTGTTTTGACAATTAGTTTTGGGTGAGGTTTATCATATTTCAACCAGTTATAGATTATTTTATCTGACCAATCAGCTTGCTCTACTGATTCACCGTTTACATACGTTAATAATCTTCTTAACAAAAGAGAGAGTTGTTCTTTAACTGTATCACTTGTATTTAGTCTTGGCATAATCTATGAAGATAATTTTTCTCATTATAGCTCTATTTTCAATGTTGATTAATATTTTCTAAGGAATCTGGGAAGGATTTGAGGGTTAAAAATTTTTCTGGGATGAGGTGGTCGCCTACTTCTATAGGAATTTTAGTATATTGAGGGCGTGATAAAGAATCGGGTTCAATTAAAACATGGTACATCGTTAATCGGAAATCAGGGTCAAGATTAACTAGGGCAGAAATAGCTTCATCAGAATTTTGAGAAGCATATTTTTTATTCGTTATATCATCAGTTTGTGAAAAACAATCAAAACTACTAGGATGTCTATGCCAAAGTCCAAGAACTTCTATGGGTTCTCGATAAAATCTGGCAATTTTGTTAGACAGGTGGTTGATATAAGCATTATCATACTCAAAATAGCCGGGGCGAAAGATAGGATTTAAACCCGAATCTAAGGTTTCTAAAATATACCATTTATTAGGGTTTCTAATTCCTAAAAAAATGCCACCTGTTTCTGTTTTATAGCTTTCATAAGTTTCAGCTGCAATAGCTAAAAATGATTTCTGAGAAAAAATAGTTTTGATATTCTGGTAACTTAACATTGTTTTTATTCTCTTAGTTATTCATCTTTTTTTCTGTCTAAGATAGATATTTATCAAACATTTATTTTAATAAAATTTCGTAATATAAATATCTTTTTTAGTTACAACTGCGATTAGCTTGTTGAATTAATCTGTGAATATTAGGTAATTCTGCTTGAGTTAAGCCGTAATATTCGATAGATCGATCATAAGAATAATAAGCTTGTTTAACTTCCTGTTTTTCTCGTTCTAAGAAATGTTCAACTTGTTGGGAATAGCGTTCAGCCTCTAAAGCATAATCTTTGGCTTTAACCAACTCCTCATTAGTTTTTTCTAAGCCTTGTACCTGTTTCTGCAAAAATTCTATCATTTTCTGATCGTCATCTTCATGGGGGTCAAGATAACGACGATTAAGGGTTTTGGCAGCCTCATCTTGCCATAGGCCTCGAATATCTTTACGATAGTCTTGCAGAGTGCGAGATCGCTGCTGCATCTTCCAAACAATATCTTCCATCATTTTTTATCCTCCAAAAATCACTAAAATTGAAAAGGACGGTTGAATTCAATCAGACTTTCTACTCGATATTCTATTTCTCTTGTTACCCCAATTTCTAAACATTGAGCGGAGTTTCCTTGCTTTTCCGCTCCTTTGAAATCATTTCGGGCTTCTTCGGTGAAATTGCGGGCATTATTTACGGCTAAAGACATTAAATCTGCCATTTCCTGCTCATTGCTTGCCTCTAATTGCGCTCTATCAACTTCCCGTCTAGCTGCATCTGCGTTTTCTAAACTACGTTCGGCAAAACTCAGGGCATTATGGGCATAATTTAAAGTAATATTCGCCTGATAGACGGCTGTTTGAGCATATCCGATGGCATTTCGACAACAATTAACCCTAGCTTGCGCTCGTGCGACTTCTTCTCTTGCTGCTTTTTCTTCTTCAATGGCTTTATTTAAGCGTTGGATTGCAGCTTGAACCGCATTTTGGGCTTGACTAACCTTAGCTTGCTGACCAGAACAATTGGGCGCATGATATTGTCCATCCTTGTCAGTATAGCCTGAATTTTGGCAACTGGTGAGGGCGGATTGTGCGCTTTGTAATTCAGATTCTGCACTGCGTAAAGTAAATTCTGCTTGCTCTCTTTCGTTTATGGCACGTTGTAATCGGTCTTCTGCCCTTTCTAACCAAGCTAACGCAAGATTTAGCTGAGTTTGCCAGTGATTTAAGGTTGATTGCGCCTGATTTTGGGTATTTTGAGCTGCTGCCAAATTTTGTTGAGCTTTTTCTAAAACTTGATAACAATTAGACAACAATTGAGCAAGTTCATCATTAGCCTGATCAACTAATTTTTGATCATTTTTAGCCTGATCTTGAATAATTGAAGCATGATACAGAGCTTGACTGACTTTTTCTTCACTTTGCCTTTGATGCCATGACATTTGATCCAGGGTATCACGGGCGGTTATTTTCCAGTATCTAAGTTCTTCAATTAAGTCATTGAGAAGGTTAATGAGAATACGGGGATCTTGAATAGTCATAATGATTAAGATTTATCGGGGATTTCTTGGATAAAATTGAGGATTTTCTGAACTTCTAGCCTTGAATCTTCCATTTCTGCCAAGGTTCTTGTCCAAAAACCTGTAAATTCTTCGGCGACTGATCCTTGAAAAACTTCATCAAGCGATCGCCATGCCGTATCGAGAAATTCCAATTCTTCGCTTAAAATCAAATAATATTGATTGAGTGCAGTTTGATAGGCTAAAAGGGCTGTTTTTCGGGAATTATCCACCGTTTAAATACCTCTCTAATACTTGTAATTTATGGTTTAAAAAATCATTATAGGTGGGAATTTGGCGACTATAATAATTATTAGTCTTTTCTTGCAAATCAAGCCACATTTCATCATGTTTTTGTCGTTTTTGGTCTTGCCAATGGGGAGAAAGATCCTCATAGGTGGTTTCCACTTCTCGCCACGCCGATTGAACGCGATCATGGAATTGTTCGAGGGTCTGTTGAAAGTGTTTGAGTTGTAAAAATGAGTCATCCATGGTTAAATTAAGCTTTAAGCTCTTTTGATTAAACTATTAGCAATTTTCTCTATTTGTTGCTTAAATTCGGGTGTAGATTCCGTACTATAAGGTTTAAAAAGAGTAGTGCGATCGCTATCCGTATCCCGATAAAGGGCTTTAATTGGAACATCTCCATCTGCTTGTAAACGTGAGGCTTGGCGATCACTAACAAAGGTGAAAGAATCATCTTCTGACATCTGTAAAGCGACTCTATGGCGAAAATAAGCTAAATTTCGCCGAATATCAAGGACATTAGAGAAAGCCTTGATCCCTGAAAAACTGAGGATGAGATGAATACCTTTACTCGGTCCTTCCTTCAATAATCGCTTAATTTGAGTAGTTAAGTGACTTTCTGGGCTATAAGACTGCTCATTGCTCCGTCTTAAGTCATCTACTCTATCTAATTCCGTCATGATGACGAAAATAGAAGGTTGAGTCATCAAGTCTGCTTCACTGAGTTGGTTTCTTTCGTCAAGTTGAACAATTAAATTGTTCAAAATTGCCGTAATAATTCGATTTTCTCGGTTAAATGCCGTCGTAAAGCCCAAAGGTTTTAGAATAATCTGACACACTTCTTCCAATGCTAAATGCCATTGTGTACCGGATACACTGCGATCTACCACAACAAAACGAGTTTGTTGAAGATTGCCATTAATAGCAAGACTGGTCAAAATAGCCGATAGAATTCCATAACGGGCTGTATTATAGTCTCCACCGATAACTAGAACGTTTTCACTTGGACGACGGCGTAATATCAGCCTTGCCTGTTGCCTTACACTAAATTCTTGTCCTAGCCATGTTAAGACCGGGTATTCTGCACTAAACCAGTCAGAAATGCCTAATCCTCCTTTGTAGAAAGGTAAACGGGCGATTTTTTCCCAATCTTCTGAGGTTAACCATTTACCGTAATCTAAAATATGGCGTAATTGAGGATTATCTGCTAAATTAGGCTGAGAATCTCCATCAAAGACCACTGTTTCCGTGTAATCTTCTGGGGAGAGTTGATCAGCTTTTTGAGATAAAGCGTTAATGATCATATCTCGGCGAGATTTTTCGATAAATGCCACTTTCCCAAAATAATTAGAGTTATCATCGCCGCTACGGTCATTAATAACAATTTTCCCCGGCAAATCACAGGTCATTAATAATTGTTTTCCTCGTTTTCCAAATTCTGTCAGGGCTTGAATTTCTGTTTTTGACATCTGCATTCCCATTCTCAGGTGAATATTACCCAAAATTCCCGTTTGATTCCGCATTCCTTCAGCCCCAAACCTTTGGGAAGCGAGTAACATATGAATACCCGCACTCCGCCCCTGTTGGGCTAAAATCAGTAGTTGACTGGAAGCAGTATCCTCTTTGTCGTTAAAAAATAACTCCTGATATTCATCAATAATTAGAAGAATACGGGGCATTTTGCCCTCTGGTTGTCCTAGGCGGCGATAACCTGCCAATTCTGACACCCCTAATCTTTTAAATAAGGCGTTACGTCGTTCTTTTTCGGCGATTAATTCAGTTAAAACACTACGGGATAATTCAGGGGAGGAATGTAAGGAAACTACTTCGGTATGGGGCAAATTGCGATAGGGGGCTAATTCTACGCCATATTTGCCATCAATGAGATAAAATCTTAATTCTGAGGGACTATAACGAGTTGCCAAGCCTAAAATAAGCCCATGATACAGGGTAGATTTTCCTGATCCAGTCATTGCTCCTAGCATACCATGAGCGCATTGATGACCTTCGCTATCTTTACCAAACCAAATATTTAATTGATCAGAACTTCCTCTTCCACCGATAGGTGTGGTTATCCATTCTTCACTACTATAATTCCACCAATTTTGCGGATCAATTCCTACTATATCATCCCAATCTAATTTTCGTTCGGGGGGTTTAGCTTGTTTAACTTTATCAAGTAATTGTTTTTGTAAATCCGCGTCGGGAATACTATCCGCTTTAAATTGAAGTTGACAAGATGTTGCTGTCTTTGACTGTTGACTGAGATCAATATAAAAGGCATTTTCAAACCCACTCATATTAATATCTCTAGGGAGATCAATATCTTGATTATAGTGAATAAACACATATCTTCCAGCTTCTGGTCCACTATTACCAATTTTTTGTAATTCTTCAATATCTCTACGGTCATATCTTTTAGGAAAATCTGCGACAAAAATACCCTCAAATCTTTCATTGACTCGAATATCTGGGGGGAGTAAATGTAAGGCAGGAGACTGAGGATCTAAATAGGTTTCTTTGACGCGACGAATATCTTGAGTTACTTCTAATAAATCTCGATAAACTTCGCCACTATTTTCTCTAATCAAAGCCTCAGGAAGGGAACGACGCATTAAAAATGCACCCCCATTATTAACGGGATCACAGAAGGTATAACGTATTTGATAAGGAAGTAAAATAGCGGTACGAATCACAAGAGATTGCAGTAATTCTAGCCCCATATTACGGGTATTATTGCTACAGCGAATAATAATAGTTTTATTCCCACCAACAAAGGGAGCAAATTCGGGAACACAAAAAGTGTTATTACTCGATCTTTGTTCAACTAATTGACCAATACGAATTAATTCTGTAGGCTCTAATGAGGATAATAAATGATCGTTAATGTTCCAATTTTCCCAACGATAATCTTGCCAACTTCCTATTATTTCTAATGGTTGCTGTTCTAAATAGGATTGAGTCGATAGATAGCTATCTTGGAGAAATTTTCCAAAATAATTAGGTAATTGTTCGCCGTTTAATTTACCATGATTGAACAAAGAAGCACAAAACCCTAAATAGTCGGTTATGCGTTGACTACTTTGTTCAATTTTTTGGTTTAACCCTTCAATTTGTTGTTGCCAAAACATAAGCATTATTCTCCTTGTTTAGATAATTTTAAAACATTTTTTTGAGTATTTAACTGATACAGTTGAGAAGAATTAGAGTCATCAGAGGAGTTACCTTTAATAAAAACAAATAAAGTAAACAACAAGAAAGCGCCTCCTACACTTAGCCCAATGATTAGGTTACGAGCCTTAATTTTTAAAGACTTTATCTCATTTTTATGAGATTCTATGTTAGACTTTTCTTGGTTAATTTTACGGTCTGTTTCTTCTAATTTATCCAGACAAGCTTCAATTTCAGCAGGGGCTAATTGTTGAGAAGTTAAGGGGGAAATAGTCGTAACTTTACTTGTATTACTATAATATTTAGCAAAGCGTTTACTTAGGTCTTTTCGATTAGAATCAGCCCGATCATATTGTTGCCAAATTTGCTCTCTATTAGCAATCATACGAGCAATCGAATTTTGAATTGTTTTCATGTTTAAACCTCTGGGTTATTGTTAATTAATCAACGAGTTGAGGAATAGATAAATCACAGTCATGTAACCACATGGTTGTGCGTGAGGGTTGATAGAAAACTGGCCAAATTTTATCACCTCTATTATTGGTGTTAATAACACCTGTCAATGAGACGACTTGATCAACAATTAAATAACTTCCACGAGTCCCCTTTCTTGCGTCATAAACCCTGCCATCTTGTCGAATAAAATGATTGCTACAATATCCACTCCGATGAGGTTTAACAATAGCTACCACATTACGATAGTTATTTTCTTGATGACGACGCCATGTTTGAGCGTTTACTGGTAAGACTAAGCTGGTTAAACTGACAAGACAGGTGATAAAAAATAAATGAGTAATTTTCATATTTTTTGCTAAATTAATGAAAGAAATATTTGAGGTTAATTAAGACTTTTAGAAGCTTAATGACAATACGTCTGATTCCAATTAGCAGTTAAATTACTACCAGAAGGAATACAATCCCGTAGGCGAGTTTTTCCATCAGATTGAATAGCAAACTCTATTCTCCAATCTGAGCCACCTGCAACAAACGCAACAACAGCAATATCTTGACAATTAGAAACAATTCTATCGGCATAACTTTTCATTAAAACACGGGAAGCCATAATGTTTGAAACAATCCAACCACTTCTTTGATCACCAGAGGTACCAGTATTATCTAAGTAAGAACTTAATAACAGCATTAATTCATTCTTTCTATTAGTGGGATTCCCCTGATTTGTTACACTTCCTTTTTCTACTATCACCTTTCTAACTCCTTTAGATTCTATTTCATTAACAACAGAATTAATGGTTGCTTGACAGCGAGATTGAGCTTTAAGTGGTAAGCTAAACCCTAGCTGACTCAGGATAAAAATAGATAAGATGAAGTTAATTTCTTTCATGATTTTCAATTGGCAAGATGGTCAATTGCTGAAAACATTACTTACTGTTAAGCTTGACTAATTCTTGGTGAATACTAAAAACTAGAATCAATGATTCACAGAAAATTCGCCAGAATAAATTACCAATAATTAAAGTAGCGATTCCTGCTAAAGGTTGCTGAAATAGTCCACTTAAACCTCCTAGGGTAATCAGAAACAAGCCTAAGATATAGAGAAACTTGATAATGGTAATGCTGACCATTTTCCGAAAGGTAAAAAAGTCTTGCCAGAAACTGTTCATTAAATCCTCTTATTGGCTTAGAAAAAAGATAATTTTTGAGGTAAATTACGAATTATTTTCAGGTAATTGTAAAGAATCTTGAGTTCCTTTTAAAGATTTACGCGCCACCTCTCTTGCGTCTCTGCTTAATTGTTCTATGGCTTTTTTAGAAACTTGTTCTAACCACAGTCTAGTACCATAAGAAATTGCCATAAGAGGTAGAATTACCATTAAGGCATAAATCCATGCTATCGCCAACAAAGCAAGGATAATTAAGACAAACATGATGCCATAAATTCCAGCACCACCAACTCCTCCGAAGATAGAGGTAAAGATATTCATAACAGTGGTTAGTACCCAAATAACGCCATCGGATAGCGCAATCAAAACTTTTAAAGCAATATTTGTCTGTCTTTCATATTCCTTGATTAAGTCTTCAATATTGCGTTTATTAGATTCTAACGCATCCGCTACGACATTATAGACGTATAAAGATTTCCCTTCTCCATTGTTATCAATTCCAATAATATTACAGGACTGATTAACATCTGGATTGCTGACTTTAAGCGTTAAAGGATTTCCCAAAAGTTGAACTTGTTGTTGATACATAATACACCAAAACCATACAATTTATTCAGGTAAAGTGCTAACTCTACCCTATCAGCTACTCAACAAAAGCCAATCATCCACTTATTTCTAAGTTTCGGCTGAACAGGCCGCATCTGGTATGCCAGTATAGCTTGAGAATAATTTGGGAATCTACCCAAACTGGTATCAATTTTAAAATAGCCTCAAACCCTTATAGAGTAAGGAATATGACATCTAAAGCTGAGATTGACTTCGGGACACTTAAGGATATAGCCAATTTTCAGGATAATTTACCTTAAGTTCCCAAAATCTAGTATTTATCGGCAAACTATTAAGCTAGACTTCACACCGCAAACGCTTCCTTTTGTTTATGAAAAATCTGGTCAGCGTTGTGGTACTGATGCTTAATCATCCACTGCTCCAGTTCAATGAGATACCATTGACCGGCAAATGTTCCATATTTTAAGCAAACTTTTTCATGATCGTGTAGAGTGTGCTTAAATCCAAAACGTTCTTTATACAGTGCTTCAATGGTTTCGTCCCCTTTTGGATAAGTCGTGTAGGAAATTTCAGTGTGGGCGATATCATATTTGTAAGTCAAGATAGCTCGAATCAATTGCTGATAAACAAGATAACTTGTTCCTTTTTTGCCAGTTCCCTTTTCATCATACAGAGAGAGACTTTCTCCGATGCTTGTTACATTTTTGGGTAACATCAAATGCTTTCCTGTGTGTTTTCCTTCACAAAATGTTGCCAGTTGACAAGGCAAATAGTAGCCATATTCAGGCAGAGAATAGGTATAACGTGCAACACCGATTACCTGAGAGGGATTCTGTTCAGGATAGGCTAGAAAAATAACCGATTGGTGAGTAAATAAATCGTCGATTTCTTTGCAATAATTTTGTGACTCAGGATAGCGATTCTTGAGAAATAAGAAATAGGATTCAATTTCTGCCAGTGTTTCCGCTTCCTTGACCAGATAACCTTTGACCTTTGGCACATCAAAACAAAGTAAGGCTCTTTTGCAAAGAATCCAGCAGTTGCCAATGTTATTTAATACAATAAATCCAGCACAAGAAAACAGAATCTTCACATATTGCTCAATATCAGGGGTTTGGGATATATCATAGACAAAGAGAAGACCGTTATCCTGTAACATTCTTCGGACAGTCCTTAAAGTGAATAGGGGATCTTTTTGGGTGTAATTTGTGGTCTTTAGCGTTGCAAATGTTTGTGCCGTTAAATCCTTTTCCTCGTTTGGTTTTAAATTAAGCCAACAAGAAAGTTGCTCATAGTGACGCTCTGGTATTTGACCGCTAAATAAGTGATTGACATCAACTCCATCCGACGACAGTAGCCGCACCGATGTAGATGATAATGAGATAAACTGTTTACCATTGGTTTGGTTGATTATTTGAGAAATAGCCATTTTGCTACCCTTAAGAAGAGGACAACGAGCAATGAGGCTCTCTTCATTGGGAGTAAAGCGATAGAAATCCTTAGATTTCTACGGATAAGCAAGCAAAACGATGATTTTTGGGCGCAAAAAGCAAAAGAAGCTGGAATTAGAAAGAATTAGAAAGCTTGAATGGCTTCCTATACCTATAATTGAGCAAATAGCTGATATGTACTTAGTCACATTGAGAGAAAGTTTTTCAAAAAATGAGAATTTCTGGGGATAATTGATCAACAATAGAGAAGTAAACTTATGTAGATTGAATAGAGAGCAATGAAGTTAAAACTCTCCGTAGCGGGACTTGAGCAAGTCAAAACCCGATGGGCGCAAAAACAAAAAGAAGGCTGGACTAGAGGGCATTTATGTAAGGAAGCTAGTCAATTTTGTCAACCTCGTATAGACTGGGTAGAAGATCTGGATTACCGATTTTCCTATGCCAATTCCTGCTCACCAGAGACTTTAGATCATTTTTTGAGGGGTAAAAACATTCAATCGGAAGGTTTTTTCGCCTTTTGTCGAGCTTTGAACATCGACCCTTCAAAAGTCGCAGATCTAGATAATCTTTTGCAAAAACTGACTCAAGATATCGAGCCTATTTGGGTGGGGCGAGAGTCTCTTCAAAGTGATTTACTGGAAAAACTAAGAGGCGATTGTCGTATTGTCGTAATTACAGGAATAACAGGTATTGGGAAAACTGCCCTCGCCTACAAATTAGCCTTAGCTTTGTGTCAAGAAGGGTTTCCTCCTGAACTGCCTATTGATTTTGATGGGTTTAATCAACGGGAGGATCAACAGTCGCAATCAGAAGCACAAAACTTTATCAGCACAGCTATTGATTTACTCAATCGTGGCGATGAACCTGTTACGGCAAAACAAGCAAAAAACCCAGAACAATTATTAACTCAACTGGTTAATCATCTGAGCAATAATCGTCGATTGATTTGGTTTGATTCAATGGAAAATCTTTTACAAGGAGAACAACAAGATGGCAGTAATCGCTTTAAAGACCCCCTCTGGCGAGTCTTTTTTCAAAGGATATTAGAAGCCGAAGATTGTCAGACTCGAATTGTGATAACTTCGCAGGATAAGCCTGAAGATTTTGAAACTTTTAGTCAAGCTCAATATTGGCATATTCAGCCATTAATGGGATTAGAAGAGCAGGAAAGTTTACAGTTATTTGAACGTTTATTTCAACAAGCAGAAGTCGAATTAATTCTTCATGGACGTAACCTTGCTTACCTTAAAGAGATCGGAAAACTTTATGAAGGACATCCTCTCGCTATCCGCTTAATTTCCGGTGATATTATTGATAGAATGAATGGAAATATCAGCACTTATTATGAGGAGAATAAATCCCGATTTCGACGATTAAGAGAAATGATTGATGAAGCTCAAAAAGCCAATCCTGATGATTATTACAAAGTCAACTTAATGACCAAACAATTACGAAAACAACTGTTAGAGGAGGAAATCGAAAGAACAATAGAGCGACTTGAAAAAACTTTTAAAACTGCTTATTTATTGCTTATCTATGGCTCCACTTATTCATCTTTTGAATTTAAAAATGCGTGGTTTGAAAATCTTCAATTATTCTCAGAATACGAGGAACAAGATTTAGACCTAGCTCTTTTTACCTTGTTTAACCGTTATTTAGTAGAAACTCAAAAACAACTGGGATATGAACCACATATCAAACAGCACAGCTTAATTCGCAATGTTGCTTTCAAGCATCTAGTATCTACCCAAAGAAAAGAAGGAAAACCAAATCATGAATGATTTTCAATCTCCTCAATTAAGAGTCAAAGAACGTCTCACAAGTATCGATTTTACTGTTTTTGGAGAACTCGCTCAAGTTAAACAAAAAGGGGAAATTTTAGGAGCGACAGGAAGTCATTTTGAAAAAGCACATTTTGGCGCATTTATCTGGCATTTAATTGGTTATGAACGCCATATTAAGGATAAAATGGGACAGCATCTCTCTATTCAAGAACGGGCAAGTCGTTATGTGGAAGCATTTCTCTGTCTATGTCGATTAGGTTGGTATAAAGAAGCTAAATCTTTATTTTCTTTACCCTTAGAAATTCATGATCCAACTTCTTTCCCTTTGCACAAACAATTACGCATCTGGGGACGCTATGAAGAGGGCATAAAACTGTGTAAAGAATTATTAGGAAATCTTGACAATGAAACCGATTTTCTCTGTTTAAGTGAACTTGGTTATATGTATCGAGAATTAGGACAATTAGACCAAGCAAAAAATTATGCGGAGAAACTCTTATCCTTAGCCGAGCAATTAAATAATCCTCTTTGGAAAGCAAGAGGAAAACAAAATATAGCAACAATTGATGGAATAAAAGGGGAATATTTAAGCGCTGAAATAGGACTGAATGAAGTTTTAAATCTAGCCGAGATTATTCCTGATTGTGACGAAAAATTTGAGATTATTAATGTTGCTTATTTAAATCTGGGTAATTGTTATGGTTATCAGGGAAAAATTGACCAGACTATTGCTTGTTTAGAAAAATACTTAAAATGGGCAGAAAAAATAAAAAACCTTATTTATCAAGCAACGGCTTTACGAAATTTAGGAGAAGCATACCGGCGAATCAATGATTTAAATCCAGCTATCGATTATACTCAAAGAAGTCTTAACTTATCTGAGCAAATAACCGATGAAGCAGGAATTATTTTATCCTTGGGAAATTTAGCCTCAATTTATGGGCAACAAGCAAATTTTCAGGAGTCTGAAAAATACTTTAAGCAACAAAAGAAAAAAGCTTTAGCTATTTCAGATGTAGCAAGTGTTGCCCATGCTTGCGCTGGATTAGGAGAAATTTATAGTATCACTCGAAAGGATGATCTAGCCTATCAATATCTTAACCAAGCTTTAGATATTGCCCTCGATATTGGAGAAAGATATATAGAACTAGAGACTTTAATTGTTTTGGCCGAATTTGAAGAAAAAACCCATGATCTTAAATCAGCTATTAATCACTGGCAACGCGCCTTACATCTTTCTGAAAAATTAAATATTCTCTCCCATAAAGAGAACTGTGAACAAAATCTAGAAAGGTTGTTAAACCCCAACTAAGTTGAGACTGAGTAACGCACAGAAAACGGGTTTCTCGGAGAAACCCGTTTTCTACTCATGCAAAAGAGATGTCTATTGAAACAATCTGAATTTCCCTGACTCGGTGCATTGGTTTGGTTGGCTTTTCGGTGGTGATTAGTTCATCAGCTTGAATTTGCAGCGCAGCAGCAACATGAAGTGCATCCATCGCCGCTAAACCGTAAGTGCCAGCAATTTCATGACTCACTGCATCCTCCTCGACGTGCAGCAAGTTCTTGTTCTATTTCGTCTTCATTGAGCAGTTGCAATCCAGCCGAAATTGCCCTCTGTCGGATTTCCCATAACTTTTTGCTTAATGGTGTTTGGGGAATAAATTTAGCTTCTGGTGTTGTTTGTGACTCAGATTTAAGTATTTGAACAAATTGCCAAACTTTTTGTTGCTTTTCCGGTGTCAATTCTCGCCATTGTTCAAGTAGTTCTTCTTCTTTATCCATAAATACCTCGCTCTTAAATTATGAATTATTTGCTTTTAAGCAATGCTCATTGATAAAAACCATTCCAGACACAACGCTTAGGAACTTTTTCTATATACATGACCACTATTGCACGGGTACATCAAGAAAAGTTAACCGGTCTATCCATTGCTGGACAAGGGTTTTTGGCTCTTGTAGTAGATATGTATTGGGAAAGTTCAGGTATTTTAGGTGGGAATTGGTTCACCAGGACGCAAACTGAGTTGGTGATCCGTATGACTTCGATTTCAACTCGGTTCCTTCATTTTATCGTGTAAGATGGCGATCGCACTCTACTCCAAAGCCTCAATCGTGACTAGACCACCCTCGATCGCTTGAATCCGCAGATCGTAACCTCGCAATAGCTGCATCCCGATTAGTGGAAGTGTCTCTGATTCGTTGATGTAAATCTCACGATATTGCCCATCCCAAATCACGCGCCCGATGTAAACCTCAAACGTACAGAAAGTTCCGTCACCTAATGTGGCAATATCTCGGCCCTCCCAACTCAACCCCAATGTGGCAATTATGTCAGACGGCAAAGTGAGAAAACCCGAAAATCCTGTATCAATTACAGCATCTACCATCTGCGCTGTCTTATTATTCCTGAGCGCGATCGATAAGGTCGCTTCACACCTTTGATTCACAGGACCTTGCATCATTGCTTTGTTCTCAAACTCCTTGTACCAAAGTGATCGACTGCTAGATGTCCAATCCGAATAAACCAAGTCTGAGCATCAGGTACTCGTGCAGAAAGTTGTTTCGATGCTGTCAACAAATCATCGGCAACTTCAAACGCTCCGGTTTCAATGTCAATCGCCACAATTTTGCCATAATTGCCTTCTTCAACTTGAGAGCGCACTTGGGATTCATAGAGTTCATTGCCACGTCGGGCAAATTCTTTTTTGCTGTAGCGGGGTTGTCGAATTACCATATCCTTGACTTCGATTTCAACTCGGTTTAATTATTTTATCCTGTAACATGGCGAACGCACTTACAGCCGTCTGACTTGCGCTAAAGCCTCTTCGCCTGAAATTAGCTGAACAGAACTATTTCTCGCTTCATCTCTGCGTCCTTTAGCTTCAACAATCCACATCGACTCAATCGGAACTTTTTCCATGTACATGACCACTATTGCACGAGTACAGCAAGAAAATTTAACCGGTCTATCTATTGCTGGATAAGGGTTTTCGGCTTTTGTAGTAAATATGTATGGGGGTAAATTCAGGTGTTTTAGGTGGGAATTGGTTCACCCGGACGCAAACTAGACCATTTACCAGTTTCCCGTAAAAAGCTGTCGCAACCCACCACATCCCATTCCATTTCGATATAATCTTCCTTGGTGCGAATGTTAACGTTAATAGAAGGGTTCTTCGCTTCAAAGTCCGGTGTCTCGGTGAGATGACGTTCCTGATGTTGTGTTTCTACGGCATGATAGGTGAGACAGCGATCAACAAAATAGCAGTTAATACAAATACACATAGGTTTAACTCTATAAGTCTTTTCCGTTAATCTAGCTCAGTCTCTCCCCAAATAGGGCCGGTAAAAATTATATTTTTGTAAATTTATCTTCTCGATGTCTTGTCAAAAAAACCTAGATAGTTTAGTTAAAGAAGTTTTTGCGATTAATCAGCAAGAATTGCCAGAAAATGCTTATTTAGTCGGTGGTGCTGTGCGAGACGCTTTATTAAACCGTCAGAAAGACTATATTGACCTAGATTTTGTGGTTCCCGAAAAAGCGATCGAAATTGCCCAAACTATTGCCCATCATTATAAAGCCGGTTTTGTGGTTTTAGATGCGGTTCGTCAAATTGCTCGCGTCGTTTTTCCGCAGGGGACTCTTGATTTCGCGCAACAGGAGGGAGAATCTCTGGAAATAGACCTAAAAAGACGGGATTTCACCGTTAATGCTCTCGCTTATAATCTCCACACCCAAGAAATTTTCGATCCTTTAGGGGGATTAAAAGATTTAGGCTGCCAATCTCTGCGGATGATTTCTAGGGAAAATCTCCAAGATGATCCCCTAAGATTATTAAGGGCTTATCGACAAGCGGCTCAATTGGACTTTGAGATCGAACCCCATACCCGTGCAACTATTCGTTCTCTTGCCCCTTTATTGCGCCGTGTAGCCGCCGAAAGGGTACAATCCGAGTTGAATTACCTTTTGCTCAATTCCCGTGGCAATAAATGGCTAAAAAGTGCCTGGGAAGATGGCTTATTATCCCTCTGGTTGCGTCGGATTACCCCCGCAAAAATGGAGCGAGTTATGGGGGTGGAAGCGGCAGCGGGATTTTTAGAATCTTTGTTACCAGAAAAATTTATCTTTTCCCCTTCTCAGTTACAGTTGACAAAATTGGCCCTATTGGTATCGGATATCTTAGCAGAAGCGGAAAAAGAGTTAATCGATCTCAAGTATTCCAGGGGGGAAATTCGCACGGTAATCACGGTGATTAAGTGTTTACCTCCCCTCAAGGAGCCAGATAATTTGAGTCTGCGGGAACAGTATTTTATTTATCTAAATACGGGAAAAGTATTTCCTGTCTTTGCCCTTTTTGCTTTATCGATGGGGATTAACAAAAATATCGTCGCTTCTCTGTTGACTTCCTATCTCGATCCCGATAATATTATCGCCCATCCCCGACCTTTATTAAGGGGCGATGATTTAATTAACCATTTACACCTGAAACCTAGTCCGATTATCGGTAAGTTATTAACCGAGGTACAAATTGCCCAAATTGAAGGCAAAGTTACAGTTTTTCAGGAGGCGATCGATTTTGCTAAAAAGTTATTATAAGTAGCTGGTTATAATTAAATTAAAAATGGATTTTAGGTTCGATCCCCCCTGCCCCCCTTGATAAGGGGGGTGCCGATAGGCGGGGGGATCTACCCTTGATAAGGGGGGTGCCGATAGGCGGGGGGATCTACCCTTGATAAGGGGGGTGCCGATAGGCGGGGGGATCTACCCTTGATAAGGGGGGTGCCGATAGGCGGGGGGATCTACCCTTGATAAGGGGGGTGCCGATAGGCGGGGGGATCTACCCTTGATAAGGGGGGTGCCGATAGGCGGGGGGATCTACCCTTGATAAGGGGGGTGCCGATCCCCCCTTAATCCCCCCTTAATAAGGGTAGGGTTGATTCATTTAAATTAAGTACAGCTAATTTTGAGTCAATAAATTTGACTGAAGATTCTCAAGTTTATCTTTTTCTAATCAAAATAGTTAGTCACAATAACTAATCTTTAATCTTCTGCCAAATTTATTATGAATAAATTGATAAAGCTTGTTCCCAAGCCACTAAAAGCCTATCTCTCTTCAAATTTTCTGAGAGTACATCCTGTTAATTTAGCTAATTTTTCTGCTTCTTACGTCGATAAAACTATCAGTTTTTCCCAACGTTCAGCTAACCACCTCTGTCCCTCTGTGATTGAGAGAAAACCCAAACCTCTGAAAAGATTCAATCCTATAGTTGTGAGAATTGACCAATTGCTGGCCGCTTGAAAATCACTGATCTCGCTTTTATCTTCCTCAAAAATTACATCTTTTACCCAATGTAACTGATTTTCTATTTTCCAATGTCCTCGAATAATTTTAGCAAATACTTCGGCGGATTCGGTTAGGCTACTGATATAGTAAGCTGTTTCCTCATAAGTTTTATCCCCGCGACTACCCTTTCTTTCTACTTTAACAATTCTTCGCAGATTTTCAAACCCTTTTCTTTCATTTTTCCTCACTTTAAAAACTTCTATTTTTCTTGATATTTTTCGTCCATGACTATTATCTTGTTCGAGAAAGCAACTTTCTGGCTTTGAGGAATTACTCAGGTCTTGTATTCGCTTATAAAGATT
Source organism: Microcystis panniformis FACHB-1757 (assembly GCF_001264245.1). NCBI lineage: Bacteria > Bacillati > Cyanobacteriota > Cyanophyceae > Chroococcales > Microcystaceae > Microcystis > Microcystis panniformis. The sequence goes on along the minus strand of NZ_CP011339.1, from coordinate 1,701,968 downwards.
TTTCTGATTTCCTTTAACGGTGATAACATAGTCATTTTTAGTCTTGGCTATTAAGCTGATTGTTTTCTTCTGACAGTGTAAAGCATCCCCAGTAAAAACTTTATTTTGGAGAGAGCAATCCTCAATTATAGCTTGCCCTTCGTCGATTTCAGACCCTTTTTTGTTTTCGATTCTTTTTAAGTGTAATACCAAGCCACTTTCTTGACTAAACAATGAGATAAACATGATAAAATTTTGTTGTTCATTGTTAGGATTCTTTAGGGTGTTTTTGAGACTTTTTCCATCTATGCCTAGCCAATTTATATCATCTCTTTGTCCATATTCTTGTAATGCCCATTCATTAAACATTTTTAACAAACTCTGCCAGTCAACTCCCATCATTACCCTTCTAATTGTTGAATAGGATGGGACTCTTTCTGGAATTATGTTAAATTCTTTACTCAGCCTGTGCCGATTATTTTTAGCAAACTCTCCTAGTTCTCTATAACCTGAGTATCCTAGCATTGTTCCTAGTATTATTACTACTAATACTATCCATAAAGGGTGTCTTTTTCCTTTATCTTTCCGAAAGTCCTTGACTTGTTTTAGTTTTTCTATTAAGCTCAACATATATTTAAAAAGTTGGCGGTCACTTCTCATTTTACCTGATAGTGATCGCTTTTACTTTTGATATTCTGATGGGAGAATGAAACAGCCCTACCTTAATAAGGGGGGCATCTGACAACTTTTAACGCCTACCTACTTAGCAATTGTTCACAGTTTTGAGAGTTTTGTCTGTTAATCAGAGTTTTAGATTCCGATTGAGTCTCAGGGTTTTGACTTATCCAAAACTCAGATTATCCACAACTCAGATTTATTTAGTTTTAAGCTGTGAAGATTGGGGAGCGTTTTCTCCTTCTACGACTAAAGATTTCACATGAGAACCTTGAAACTTTTCCATATTGCTCACTCGCCACATAGCCAGGGGAAAAGTAATAGCAAATAAACCAAAAAGTCCCACTAATATCCAGACGATATCGTGCATTTTACGCGAGGAAACCTTTCTAACTTGAGCGTTCATTTTGTCACCTCCTAGGCTTTAAGTTAAAGGTAAATAGGGAAATAGTGGATGCCATGACATGGCCGTGGCGGCAATCATGAGGGCAAAAAACCAAAAGAGAATGGTCTTAGCTTTTATCTGGCGATCTTTCCAAAGATAATGCAGTATCGGCCAACTGACTAACCAGCCAATTAATAACATCGTTTCTTTGCCGCTATAACTGCCGATATTGCCCCACATTTTGCTAGGATTTTTACTGCCAGGTATCCAACTACCCAAATTCCAAAGAAAAGTTTCTACGGTTTTTGAATGGTCTGCATCGGAAAAATGGTGAGCAACCATCATTAAAAAACAGCCAATACCAGCACTAATAATCGCCGCCGCTGCTGGGCCAGAAGTGGCGGGGGAACGTTTGGCACCTTCGGCTAAACCTTGGGGAAATTGTTTTAAAAAAGCCCAGATTTTTCCGTACCAAGGACTATCGATGTAACGTTGAGTCATCAGATTTGTTCCTATTTTTTCAGAGTTCGTAAGTGTGTAAAACCGCAAAGTCCCACCGCTAAAAGTCCCCAGCCGTATTACCAGCAGTAGGGAAATGACCGACGATTTGACTTTGGTTGCTAATGCTGGCCGCCCTCGTATCCGTACCATCGGGGCTAAGTTTACACCCCCTAGGGCGGGAGCGGTGATAGATAACCCGAAAACCGTAGCTAAAACGAGCAAAAGTTGAATTTTGTTCACTTTTGAGGTAAAGTAGCTAAATAAGGGTTTACAGGGCGTGAATTTTGGCAACACCGAGGCCGCTAACGAGTCCACCCATGGCAAAAAACATCATCGCCATCAGGCCAATGCAAGTGACCGTTAACACCGGTCTATTAGCTTTGTCTAGGATTGAGTCGCCGTATTTCCAGAGAATCCAAGTGCAGGCCACCCCTAGGGGTAGGGTAAAAAGGACGCTGAATTCGTGGTATTCCATGAGGACGTATTGACCGAGGGGCGAATTTTCCTTTAGCCATGCCCGCGCACCGCCAAACTCTGAACCGGCCCGATAGCGCATATAGGCTAAATTGCCAGTGGCGATCGCCAAAGAAGCGAGGACGGTGGACCAGAAGGTGAGGGTTCGCATTTGCTGCAAAATTTTGCCAGAACCTCTGAGCAGCGGAAAAGCGAGATGACCAGCGTAAACAATCACGACTAGGGCTAATAGGGAACCAAAACCGTGAATTGTGCCTAGCCATCGCTGCCACGGACTCGGATGCAGCAGGTTGACGAAGGGCAGAAATAAAAATAGGCCCGCCGAGAGGATTCCTAGCCCATAGACGCAAACGGTGGCTATATCTAGGGTTTTCGGAAAATCAATTTTTTCTGATTCTGTGGTATAAGATGACATCGGTTTCTCCTTAACGGTCTAGAGAAGCTAAATGGGATTATTTCTCATTTAGCCCGGAATCTTGTTAGAACAAGTCCAGAGAGCATATTTGTCCAACCATCAGAGTATTTTTGGACTCAAGTTGACAATAAATAGAGTCAAGACTTGAATTTCGCCAATTCAAGTCTGAATTGCATCCCTGTCTGCTCTACAGCGTTTCTCGGATATATGAGGTATGTTTTCGCAACTGAGAATTCTTACTTCGGCAAGGTTTAATTTACAGTTCACCTTGATGAGAAACGCTACATCTTCATATGATCCCTAATTCGGGGTGCGATAGTCAAGAGATTTTCAAGGAAGATTGTTAATAAAGTTTACGGATATTTTTACCTAGTTCTTCGTTACTTGGCTCTTCTGGTTTCTGTGTGGAAACGAGGTCTATACTGATAGTTTATTCCGCCAAATAGCACTAAAAGTCTTGCCTGATAAGCATTTCACGATTCCATAAGCAAAAATTATCACACAAAGTCGAGAAGAGCCGTTACTTGGTATGGTTTGATCGGGGGGCATAAATCGACTACATCCTTATTAGATGAGCTTACCCTGAGAATCTGGCAAAGAAGGTTAGAAACTCAGTACATCAAAGCTTTTAGCTTAACTAATTAGGGTCTGCTGAAAAAGTTTTTCCTGGGGGTAGGAGTCAGGAGTCAGGAGTCAGGAGTTTCGGGCTTTGTTGCCATTGTTTTTTGTACCAAGCTATGTACTACAAGAAGGATAATGCAAGGTTTTTGAAAGTCCCAATCCTATTTTCTTGCACTAACATCGGACTTTAACAGGTCAAAAGCCTTATTTTAAAAGGGTTTTACCATTATTCAGCAGACCCTAATTAGGTTTGAGATTCGGCCCTTGTTATCGGGGAGCAATGTTACGCAAAAAAACCGAGTTAAATCCCAAAATTAGGCGTTTTTATCGACAAAATTGTCGAATCGAATTTTAAACAAAAACACGATGCTGTAGGGAAGGCATTTGTCGTCTCACTTGTTGCAGACGTTGCGGATTAATTTCGGCAATTGCCACTCCCGCTTCTTCCCCCGCATCGGCTAAAACCACACCCCAAGGATCGATAATCATAGCGTGACCGTGGGTGTAACGGCGTTCGTAATTATTGCCCGTTTGAGCGGGAGCTATTATATAACAAGTATTCTCGATCGCTCGCGCTTGTAACAAAACTTTCCAATGATCTTTCCCCGTAAAAGCTGTAAACGCCGCAGGTACAAATAAAACATCGGCTCCTTGCTGCGATAAATAGCGATAGAGTTCGGGAAAACGCACATCATAGCAAATCGAGAGGCCAATTTTGCCCAAGCTATCGGAGCCATAAATCGGCGGTAAATCGATCCCTGCCATGACTGTACTCGATTCCTGATAGGTGTTACCATCCGGGACATTGACATCAAAGAGATGGACTTTTTGATAACGGGCTAATTCCGCACCGTTGCCATCGACTAAAATAGCGGTATTATAAGCCTTATCGGCAATACCCGTCACCGGCACGGGAAAACCACCCCCTAAAATGGTCACTTGAAACCGTTGGGCCATGGTGCGGAGGAATTTATCGGCTTTGAGAGCAATAGTCTCGGCTTGGGCGATTTTATCGCTTTCTGCCCCCATAAAAGCGAAATTTTCCGGTAAACCGATTAATTCCGCCCCTTTACCCACGGCAAGTTCGATCAATTCTTCAGCGGCAGCGAGATTTTTCTCTAAATCCGGCTGACTGGTCATTTGAATGGCGGCGGCGAGATAGGATTTCATGGGGGTTGAAGCTCTAGAGTCGGATAATCTCTGTAAAATTAATCATAACCTTCGATTATATCCAATTTCAGATATTTTGTCACCCCATGAGTAAAATTGTTTTCTGTGACTTTGATGGCACTATCACCGCCGTGGAAACCTTTGCGGGTATGCTCAAAGAATTCGCCCCCGATTTATCAGCCCAAATTATGCCCCAAATGTACGCTCGCACTCTCAGTTTGCGCCGGGGTGTCCGTCAACTGCTAGAGTCGATACCGAGCCAAAAATACGCCGATATTCTTGCCTATGCCGAAAGCAAGCCAATTCGCCCCGGATTAGCTGAATTACTCGCTTTTTTACAGGAGCGAGCCATCCCTTTTATTATTATCTCCGGTGGTCTCCAAGGCATGATTGAAACGGTCTTAAAACGGGAGGGACTATTAGATAAGGTGACGGCAATTTATGGGGTCAATCTTTATACGCAAGGGGAATATCTGCAAGTTCACTCCGATTGGGAAAATGAGACGGAATTAGTAGCTAAAGCCTTGATTATGGCCAAATATTCGGGAGTAGAAACTATTGCGATCGGTGATTCTGTTACCGATATTACCATGGCTAGAAAGGCCGATCTAGTTTTTGCTAGGGATCGTTTAATCGATTATCTGCAAGCGGAAAATCAACCCTATATTCCTTGGGATAACTTTTTTGAGATTCGTGAATATCTGTTATTGAGAGATTAGGGATTAGCTGTTAATTAGCTGGTTGTAATTAAATTAAACATAGATTTTAGGTTCGATCCCCCCTGCCCCCTTGATAAGGGGGGTGCCGATAGGCGGGGGGCTCCCCCTTAATAAGGGGGGTGTCTGACAACTTTTAACACCTACCTACTTATAAGTAATGGTTAGGATAGGCAAGAGGCAATGATTTTCGCCGTCTCATTCCCAAGCTCCGCCTGGGAATGATTTTTAAAGGCTCTGCCTTCTGTAAAGATTACTCAGGAGGCAGAGACTCTCATTAAACATTTCTAGGCAGAGCCTAGAAACGAGAGATTCTAATAATCCAAGACTAACCCGTTAAAAGATTTTTTTACTAGCCTACTCTCAAGGGTAACAATAATTATAAATTTTTGTAAATTTGTGTTGGTTTACACTTGACAAAATCGGGGGGGTAGAATAGCGTTATGGCTCTGTCTTGTCATTAGAGGAACTAACTTAAAATTTAGTGATTGGCAATTTTGAAACAACCAATTTTTCTCCCTTGCCAATGTCGCTTAATTTGAGATTTTCTCCTTTAAAGGTCAGTCAGAACATTTGTTTGTTTGTTTGTTTTGAGGAAACTTTCTGAACATGAAAACTTCGACTGCAATTAAAAAACTGTCAATGACTGCTGCTGGCATAGCATTCTTTGCTGGAACTGTGGTACTTAATGCACAACAAGCAGTAGCGGTAGTCTTATTGCCCAACGGTGTGTGGCAATCCGGGCAAATTGAGAGTGATCCAGCATCCAACAACCCCACCTCGTGGGACTTTACGATTGCACCGGGATTCCAGGGCGCCTTTGATTTGGTCGATCAATTTATTGCTGGAGATGTTTACGACATTTACAATGGGGCTACTCTTTTAGGTAGTAGCGACTTTACACCTAAAACACCCCCATTCCCCTATCTGCCGAGTGGCAATCCTGGACTTGATGCTGACTGGGCGGCCGCAAGTACTTACAGTTCGGCTTCTCTACTCTTCGGACCAGGAAGTTACTCTCTATCATTAGCACCATCATCTACTTTCCCCGGCGGCCTTCCTGCGGGCTATTCTGTGCGGTTGAACCAGACTGCTGTTGCTGTTCCCGAACCTGCTTCAGTCTTAGGTTTACTCGCCATTGGTGTTTTAGGTGCGGGTTCAGCCTTGAAGCGCAAATTAAAATAAAAAACTGGCAAATCTAGCCTTAAATTAGCAGCGATCGCACTACATTGATAAAGTGCGATCGCTTTTTTTTGGGCATTCCAAATTTTTATTAATCTTTGTTAGAATGATGAGATGGGTAATGGCTTTGAGTTGATTGGAGAACTAACCGAAATAGAGATTATCGCCGTCAACCTCTCTATTCGTGAACTCAGAAGGCTAAAAGCGCAGTTTGGGGGTCGTCGATGGCGAAAGCTAAAAGGAGTCGGCTTAGTTCAATTTCCTAATGGAGAAATCCGCAAAGCTGAACTACACTGGTATGAGTCTCATGGTATTGGTCGGCGAAAAATGAAAGTTAAACGAGTTTTGGACTAAATATTTATGCAAACACCAGCATCTAACATTGAATTTGCTATCTGTATTACCGCTGAAGAAGGCGGAGATTTAGAGGTTTGTAAACTTTATCAAGTGTTACCTGATGCTAAAGCGCAAGAGGTGGGATGTTTGCGAGTGATTGATGAATCTGGCGAAGATTATTTGTATCCAGAAAATCATTTTGTCATAATAAAACTTCCTGAAACGGTACAAGTCCAGTTATTAGCAGTCCGCCCTTAAATAGCGAGTAAATTACCTGGGCGTTGCTGATAATAAACGACTTAGGCTGCAATACCGACCTTAGAAGTGATCGCCCTCTATAAATATAGCGTGATAGCTTTTTTGGTGTTAGAATAGAGGAAACCATAGTGTTTTGATTGGCTGAGACTTTTTATGCAATCTGATCTTTTCCAGACGACTCAACCTGCTTCAGATGAAGAGATTAAACAAGCGATCGCATCTGCATCTGAGGAACTGTTAACGCAGCTTAATCCAGATTATCTCATTTGTCAGGAAACATCGGTCATTCGCTTTGCAGATATCCCTCTTTCTGAACAGCAGGCACTAGAGCAAGCGTTAGCAGAACAAGCGCAAGGGAAAATTATCAAATATCGATTTTAACGTAAGATGGCGTATGATATCTGGTTGTCCTTAAGTACTAGAGACTTTTTGAGCAATTTAAAACAAGATGACCCTGAAACTTATCACAAAATCCGCGGTCTGTTGCATGATTTATCACTCCAGAGAGAAGATTTTCAAACAGGCGCTCCCGAAAGAATTGAAGTATTTATTGTCAACCATCTAAAAGTTTATTATAGAATAATACATCGCTTAAAAAGTATTGATGTTAAGTACCTAGGCAAAATTATTTACACATGACGATCATTGCCCCGTAAGGGTTTTAGCTCGATCGGGCAGGTAATTAATTTTGCATGACTACTTATTGATGTCATTGACTTGAGAGAATGAAATAACTAGACTATCAAATGGGGAGTTTGTCGCCATTATTTTCAACGCTTGAATTGAGAAAAATTGTTATGAAAGTTCAAACAGATTTGACGATTCCTGAGATTGATGAAATTAGAAAAGAGGGAGCTAAAGCTCTAGTAGAGAGATTGGGAATTGCTAAAGCGGCTTTCTTTCTAAGAGAAACAGCATCCCAACCTCTAAATTATTTAGAAATTAAAGATCAGTTATTTGGTGAAATGACAGCGACGGATATTTACGTTCAAACTAAAGGCGGCTATCCCTGAAATGATTGAGGAAATTCGTCAAAAAGTTAGACAAAACCAATTTGAATTTTCTCAACACGCTGTCAATCAAAGTATCCTGCGTCAGATCAGTGTTCAAGAATTACGGGAGGCGATGGAACAAAGCGAAATTATTGAAGATTATCCAGCTGATAAGTATGGTGCAAGCTGTTTACTTTTGGGATTTACTCTAATTAATAGAGCCTTACACATTCATTGTAGCTATCCCTCTCGCCCTTTGCTCAAAATTATTACCCTATATGAACCCGATCCAAATTTATGGATTGATTTTAAATCAAGGAGAACACCAGATGTCAACTAATTCTAGACCAGAAACCTTAATTGAACAAGAAGTTACCTATACCCTTGAAATCAATGGCAATTTTTTTATTATAGAAAATGTCCCCGCTAGAGTCTGTGTAGAAACAGGAGAGCGTTTTTTTGCACCAGAAACTGTCGAACGCTTGCAGGAAATTATCTGGGAAAATAAGCGACCAAAACGGGTAATTGAAACACCAGTATTTGACTTTGCTAGTTAGTGTTTAATAGAAAACTGGCAAATCGAGCAACAATTGAAGTCTTAAATTAGGGGCGATTGCGCTATATTTTTAGAGTGTGATCGCTTTTTTGTTTATAATAGTTAAAGACACGATAAATTGATTCAAGTCAAGCCCATGCCACTAACTCTTAATTTAACATCGGAAATCGAACAATATCTCAGCCAAAAAGCGAGGGAGAAAGGTCTTTCTCTAGAAGATTATGTCCTCAAGCTACTTAAAGATACTATTTTAGAACAAGAAAAACAGACCAAACTGGTTAATTTACTTCAATCTTGGATTGATGAAGAAGATGAACAAGAACAACAAGAAACCGGTGAATATTTAATCGAAGCACTTGACCAAGATCGCTTATCTGAGCGTCCTTTATTTCCGGCTGAATTAAAGGGAGTAACTTGGTGAATAGAGTAGTTTTATTAGATACGGGAATTATCGGTTTAATTACTAATCCTAAGCGATCGCATGAAAGTCTAGCTTGTAATTGTTGGCTACAAACCCTAATTAAAGCAGCTATTAGGGTTATTCTTCCAGAAATTGCTGATTATGAGGTGCGTCGAGGGTTGTTACGCACTAACAAGATTAAAGGAATTAAGCGACTGGATGAGTTAGCATGGGTTACGCTACCGCTAACCCATCCTACAAATAATTGTGCGTCCCTACTTATGACAAAATATTGATCGGGAGAAACTTTAAACCTTTTTTTGACTATCTCTGGTAATTAAATAATCATTGTTAAGTAGCTGGTTATAATTAAATTAAAAATGGATTTTAGGTTCGATTCCCCCTCAGTCCTAGAGTTGATTCATAGTAGGGTTGATTCATGAATCAACCCTACCCTTAGTCCCCCTTGATAAGGGTGGTGTCTGATAATTTTTAACGCCTACCTACTTATCTCCCATTAACCTGAAGAGGAATTATCTCAAATCCTTATTCATCCCCTAAATAAGCTTCAATCACCGCAGGATTCTCCCTGACTGTGGCTGGATCTCCCAAAGCGATTAACTTACCGAAATCTAATACAGCAATGCGATCGCATAATCCCATCACTAAAGGCACATGATGTTCGATTAACAGGACGGTTAGAGCTAAATTATCGCGAATTTGTCGAATTAGCTGACTTAATGACCCCTTTTCGCTGGGATTCATCCCGGCTGCTGGTTCATCGAGCAGTAATAACTGGGGTTGCAAAGCTAAAGCGCGGGCAATTTCCAAGCGTCTTTGATCACCATAGGCTAAATTACGGGCTTTGCGATTGCTTTGGTCGGTTAATCCGACTAAATCTAATAATTCTGCCGCTCTTTTATAGGTTTTTTCCTCCTCCCTTCTCGAAACTGGTAAACCCAAAATTCCCGTCCAAAGATTGGAGCTATTGTGAATATGACCAGCGATCGCCACATTTTCTAAAGCCGATAATTCACCAAATAAGCGCAAATTCTGGAAAGTACGGGCAATTCCCGCCTGAGCAATCTGGTGAGGACGATAATTAGCCAGACTGTCGCCTTGATAAATTAAATCACCACTGGATAGGGGAATTAAACCAGTGATCAGATTAAATAAAGTTGTTTTTCCCGCCCCATTAGGTCCAATTAAGCCAAAAATCTCGTTTTTTTGTACCTGAAAGGAAACCCCATCGACAGCGACTAATCCCCCAAATCGACGGGTGGCCCCCCGCACTTCTAATAAATTTGCTTGCATTCCTGTTAATAGGTTAAATTAGTCGATTTTACCTAAAATGTCGGATGAATGCCCCCGCTACATTTTTCGACAAGATACTCACCTTTGCGGGGGATGAAATCCGACCATAATATCATTGACATCCTCGCCGCCGTAAAACGGACGGCGATTCCCAAACCTCACGATTTAGGTTTCTGCTTCTTTCCCGAAGGATTTTTCGCACCTGCCTTAACAGATTTACTCTGTTCTGGTCTTATGGTCGCTCTACAGACTGACACCGCAAGCCCTGCGGCCAAAATGTTTTTACTAGCGTTAATATCTCGGTCATGGTGTGTTCCACAGTCTGGACAATCCCATTCTCGAACATTTAACGGCATTTTCAAGGGCAATATGCCCACAATTACTACATCTTTTAGAGCTAGGAAACCATCTATCTATTTCGATGTAGTTTCTCCCATACCAACGGCATTTATAGGCTAATTGTCGAGTGATTTCTCCCCAACTAACGTCAGATATTGCCTGAGATAATTTCGGGTTTTTGACCATATTCTTAACGGCTAAATTCTCAACCACAATCGTTTGGTTTTCCCGAACTAATTGAGTGGTTAGCTTATGTAAATGGTCTTTTCTGCTATCGGTGATTTGAGCGTGAATTCTGGCTACTTTGATTCTTGCTTTTTCCCGATTTTTTGACCTTTTCTGTTTTCTAGAAAGGCTTTTTTGGGCCTTTCGCAGTCTCCGATAATGCTTTTTAAAATGCTTGGGATTAGATACTTTATCGCCGTCGCTGGTAATCACAAGGCTACTAATTCCTAAGTCAATTCCGATGGCTTTATCTGTTACTGGTAATGGCTTAATTGTTGGGTCATCAAATCTTATTGAAATATGCCAACGTCCAGAGGGATGTAATCTGACTGTTACTGTGCTTGGTTCACAGCTTTCTGGTATTTGTCTTGACCATCGAATAGGTAAAGGTTCTGTGCATTTGGCTAAATAGATTTGTTTGTCTTTAAATTTAAAGGCTGACTTGGTAAATTCGGCACTTCCTCCTTGATGTTTTTTCTTAAAGTTAGGATACTTAGTACGACCAGCAAAGAAGTTAGTGAAAGCTGTTTGTAAATGTCTTAACCCTTGTTGTAAAGGTACACAGCTTACCTCATTGAGAAAGTCTAATTCTTCTTGCTTTTTCCACTCGGTTAGCATTGAAGAAGTTTGAACATATCCTACTCTTTCTTGTCTTTCGTACCAAGCTTGTGTTCTGAGATGGAGAGCTTTATTGTCAACCAATCTTACACAGCCCAAAGTGCGCCGCAATAGCGACTCTTGTTCTGGTGTTGGGTAAAATCGGTAGCGATAGCTTTTCCATATCTCGCATTCTAGCATATATCGTGTAAATGCGCTAATATTTAACAGTAAAGCCGTCGTAGAACGACGGGGTTTCAGATCCAAATTTTCGATGACCCTGAGCGAAGTGGCTCCCGAAGCTCCGCCGAAGAGCCGAAGGGTCAACCCCAGAGCATCGGTTTAATTGTACCATCTGTGGGTAAACTGTGTTATACTTAACTTAGCCAATGGTCGAGAATTGTGGTTCTTCGTTACTTGGTATGGTTCGATAGGAGGGCATAAATTGACTAAATCCTTATCTGGCAAGAGACTTAATTGATTAGTTCGCTCTAGAGCAAAAACAATTGACAAAAATCGCTAAATGCCTTTCTATATAAGGGTTCCATCCCTTATAACCCCCGTCCATTGCATAACACAAACCGAAGAGCCAGAATTGTTAAATGCTAGTCGTAGAAGTGAAGCTAAAAAACGGAACACCAGAGCAATATCACAGGCTTGATGAAGCTATCAGAACTTCTCAGTTTGTGCGTAATTCTTGTGTTCGTTATTGGATAGAAAATAAAGGGGTGGTGATTCGGTAGTAGTGATGGCGGCTTAATCCTTTGCTGTGCTGTGCGTTGTAGTCATGGATAAAATACCAAACAGCCCCAACGTGATTCTCCATTTTTTTAGAGAAAGATAGACTCTCTCTCACTAGCCGAGAAATCCTTTGTCGAAAGGTATTATTTAATCTTTCAATAGGATTAGTTTGACCAGTTTCTTTACCTACTGCCCGATGACGTTTACTAGGAATTACTGTCTTATAGGACTCCCAAAAGTCTGTGTAAGCAACCGCACATTGTCGGTAAACGCCTGGTAAACTAGCCCAAAGTTTTTTGGCTGATTGACGACTTCTATCTCCGCGCATAGCCACCAATAATTTCCCTTGTATTTCTATCAATTGCCAGCCAAATATAGACCTTTATCGTCTTAGAAAAAACCCAAGACCACATCTCATCACATTCTCTAACCAATTTACCTTTTGGTTTGTCCGAAACCTTTATTTGACGGGGGACAGCCGCCAGTTTATTGTTGACATAGTTTTGTTACCATGACCAACTTACCCCTGTTACTCTAGCAATTCCTCGCAAGGAAATTCGTTCGAGCAAGAGTTGATCAATTAATTGTTTGGTTTCGTCAGAGACGGTTTTATTAGTGGGATTGATCACAAACTGACGACCACATTCTTTACCTTGACGTTTGGGTTTTCCCTTAGGAATAGAACCATTCTTGATAGTATGGTGAGAACCACAATTAGGACAAGGGAATAGAGGTGAAGGGGGTACTTTGTTCGGTGGTAGACTGATATTTGAGTAAGCCAGACAGGAGCCAGAAAAAGATATTTATCAGAAAAGTCATGAGCAAGCTAGAGGTTTAAAGACTGATTCGAGCCAATTATTTTTATTAATAAATATTTTACACAATTCATACCAGGTAAGCAAGAGGGCTACGCCACTACTACCGAATCATTACCAATAAAGGAACAACCCGCAATGACCTCCAAAAGCTTTGTGCGGTACTATACTTTAGACGTTCATAATCTGAGATTTATTAAACTTCTGAAATCGTAGAGTCAGCAAGGAATCCAGTTCTTTTTTATGTTTCAGATGGGCATCATTCAGACATTCATAAATAGCTGAAGAAAAGTCAGAAAAGTTCTCATAATATTTACCATATAAACATTTCTTTTTGACCAATTTCCACAGCCTTTCAATTAAATTTAGATTAGGTGAATAAGACGGCAGATAGAGCAGCTCTATTGACAAAGAAAGAGCCAATTCTTCAACAATTTTACATTTTTGATAGCGGGCATTATCTAAGACTAGAGTGATGGGAATCATTAGTCCTAAAGCAGCTATTTTTGACCGGAGTTCACAGACTTGAGTTGCCGTAATATAATTGTCATATGTTACCAGAATAACTTCATGAGTTATTGCATTTAATGCTCCTAAAACATTGAAGCGTTTACGCCCGCTCGGTGACTTAACAAAAAGTCTCTCAAAACACCAAACAAAACCGAGAAATGCTCCCATGACGAAGTGAGCGGCATCAACAAAAAAAACAGCCCTTTTTCCTTCTTTAGCCTCATTTAGTCTGGGTTCTAGCTTTTTTTCTTTGTAGTCCTCTTGTTCATCTGGGTCAGCTTTAGAAGGAAGAGAACCTACTTTTAAACATTTCATTCCCATTGATTTTAAAAATTTTCTCACTTGGGTAGGACTTCGTTTTATTCCCGTCAATTCTTCTATCCTATATACAGCTTCATTTATTGTGGCTGGTGGATTTTTCTCGAAGTATTTTTTGAGGGTTTCTTTTTGAAACTCTAATTCACTTTTAGGGCGATAGAAGTTGATTTCTTTTAATTTTTCTATTCCGCCTTCTTGATAATCGCGAAGATAGGTTAATAAGGTATTTGGCGAGATTCCTGCTAACTGACAAATTTTTTGGTGCGGTATCTTTTGGCTTTTTAACCAGAGAACTTCCATCTTCAGTTGAACCCGGGGATGGGGATGATGAAATCTTTCATAATACAGTGAGTTCTTTTCTTCTTCCGTGAATTCTAGGTTAATCATGTTTTTAATGAGTGCTTTGCTTCTAATTATGACTCTTAAACTATATTATTGTCCTTGAGTAAAAAATGCAAGTTGTAGCCGTGCAAAGTATAGCTAACAATAAAGAAACCCCTTGGGTTAATAAATTAAACTCTCAAGCTCGTCAATCGGCTGCTGATAGAGCCTGGCAATCAATTACTAGGTTTTACCAGAATTGTCATGCTAAGATACCGGAAAAAAAGGGTTTTCCTCGGTTCAAAAAGCATAGCCGTTCGGTTGAATATAAACTAACAGGCTACAAACTATCAGATGATCGACGTAAAATCAAGTTCACTGATGGCTTTAAAGCAGGAGAATTTGATTTATGGTGTAGTCAAAAAACATTGGTTTATTATTCAGAACAACAGATTAAACGGGTAAGAGTTGTTAGACGTGCTGACGGTTATTATTGCCAGTTTTTGATTGACGTAGAACGGCAAGAATACTATAAACCAACGGGACAAATAACAGGAATTGACTTAGGGTTAAAAGAGTTTTATACCGATGCCCAAGGCAATACTGTAGAGAATCTACGTTATTTAAGAAAGTCAGAAAAACGACTGAAAAAAGCACAAAGGAGATTATCAAAACGATTTTGTCAAGGAAACAAACAGTCTAAAAACTATCACAAGCAACGGATAAAAGTAGCTAGGCTTCATCTTAAAGTATCAAGACAACGTAAAGACAAAGCAATTAAAGACGCTTTGGCGTTAGTCCAGTCTAATGATCTGGTAGTTTATGAAGCTTTAAAGGTAAGAAACTTAGTCAAAAACCGTAAGCTTGCCAAGTCAATTAGTGATGCTTCTTGGTATCAATTCACCGAATGGTTGAATTATTTTGCCAAGATTTATCGGATTGTCTGTGTTGCTGTCCCTCCCCATTTTACTAGCCAAGATTGTTCAGTTTGTGGGACGAGAGTTCAAAAAACATTAAGCACTAGAACTCATCAATGCCCCAATTGTCAAACAGTCTTAGATAGGGATCATAATGCAGCAATAAATATTCTTAAAAAAGGGTTACAATATTTGGGAAATCATCTCAATGCCTCGACTTCGCTCGGCATTGACACTGAGCGAAGTCGAAGTGTCAACGGTACTGTTGGGCAAACAGAAACCGACCCAAACGCATAATAGAGAGTCCGGCCTCTGGGTTCTTAATGGAGACATTGAGAATCTAAGCCGTCTCGTTGAACAAGGAATTTCCGATAGTGATAGGTCAAGAATCCCCCGTCACAGCGTAGCTTGACGGTGGGAGTATGTCAATCGATCAAGACGATTGCAAGTAAGCATTGCACCGACCAAAAAAAGATAATTGTCAGGAGAGTCACCCTGAAAGAATCAGTTTTAAAGATTTATTGGGCAATTATTTTGATTAGGAAATACTTTACACAATCCTAACTGGATAAACAAGACGGCTCACCACTACTAGCGAATCAAAATGCGTCTTAGCTTACCCTAAGGCCGATCGAGCTTGATCAGATAATCTGCCACAGCTTGGTAAGCTGGTAGAGTGGTAGGGTCGTTGGCCGCATTACCTGCTACGGGATAGGAAGCAAAACGAGCGATTACCATATCTGCACGGGGATCGATGTAGAGGGATTGACCGTGAACTCCCCGCGCCATAAAAGCACCATTCTCGTTGTGAGTAATCCACCACATACTGCGATAACTCCATCCCTTCAAGGCCGAGTATGACGCTCTCGCAAATACCTGTGGATCTCCCCCCTTGCCAATCTTGCGGATGACTTCTGGCGGCACTACTTGGCGATCGCCAACCTTGCCCTCGTCGAGGATCATTTGGCCGAAGCGCGCCAGGTCTCTTAAACCCGCATTTAAGCCGCCACCGGCGAAGGGAGTCCCGATCGAATCTACGGTAAAGTAAGCATCAATATCGGCACCGATTTGACTCCAAATTTTTTCCGAGAGAACTTCCGTCAGTGGTTGCCCCGTGACTCTAGCAATTAACCAACCAAGAACATCAGTATTAATAGTTTTATAGCCAAAACTCTGACCGTGTTCTCCTTTTTTTTGGACAGTTTGCAGGAATTGAAAATAAGTGCTGGGGCCAGTATAACCTTCTGGTTTCGGTAAAGGATTCCAGGCGGCCGCGTGTTGCCAGACCCCCGCCTTGGATCGGCATAATCTTCACTATAATCTAGGGCCGTGGTCATATCGAGAACTTGACGCACCGTGGCATCGCCAAAGCCGCTTTTCGTCAGTTCGGGAATATAATCCCTAACCAGTTTATTTTCCTCTAATTTATTTTCGGCCACTAACATTTCTCCCAATAATCCCACAAAGGATTTAGTTAGGGACATGGCCCCTTGACATCCTCGCCGCCCTAAAAGTGCGGCGATTCCTAAACCTCACGATTTAAGTTTCTGCTTCCACCACCGTCGCATACCACAGTTAAAAAACCATGTACTGTCTTACACAGAGTCCACAGACTTTCGCCCCATTTCAGAAGCCCGATTCCTTGTGTCCCACGGTACGTTGACCGCCTATAGCTTCTTGTACTTGTTGCGCGCGACTTTTTACCCGGCCAAGCTTTTCTGGTCGGAACCCCCTAAGCCGAGTTTTCAAGGTGCTGCGCCGTCCACTTGGTTTTCGAGACTGGCCTTTTAATTCTAACGTAAAGCCGTCGTTCTACGACGGCTTTACTGTTAAATATGAGCATCGTTTACGAAATATATGCTAAAACGTGAGGTATGGAAAAAGCCTACTCGTTTCGATTTTACCCCACACCCGAACAAGAGTCGCTATTGCGGCGCACTTTGGGCTGTGTAAGATTAGTTTACAACAAAGCTCTCCACGAACGAACACAAGCATGGTACGAAAGACAAGAAAGAGTAGGATATACTGAAACTTCTTCAATGCTAACCGATTGGAAAAAACAAGAAGAATTAGAGTTTTTAAACGAAGTTAGCTGTGTACCTTTACAACAAGGGTTAAGACATTTACAAACAGCTTTCACTAATTTCTTTGCTGGTCGTACTAAGTATCCTAGCTTTAAGAAAAAACATCAAGGAGGAAGTGCCGAATTTACCAAATCTGCTTTTAAGTTCAAAGACAAACAAATCTATTTAGCTAAATGCACAGAACCCTTACCTATTCGATGGTCAAGACAAATCCCAGAAAGCTGTGAACCAAGCACAGTAACAGTCAGATTACATCCTTCTGGACGTTGGCATATCTCAATTAGATTTGATGACCCAACGATTAAGCCTTTACCAGTAACAGATAAAGCCATTGGAATTGACTTAGGAATTAGTAGCCTTGTGATTACCAGCGATGGTGACAAAGTATCTAATCCCAAGCATTTTAAAAAGCATTATCGGAGACTGCGAAGAGCATCGAAAAGTCTTTCTAGAAAACAGAAAGGGTCAAAAAATCGGGAAAAGGCAAGAATCAAAGTAGCAAGGATTCACGCTCAAATCACCGATAGCAGAAAAGACCATTTACATAAGCTAACCACTCAATTAGTTCGTGAAAACCAAACGATTGTGGTTGAGAATTTAGCCGTCAAGAATCTGGTCAAAAACCCGAAATTATCTCAGGCAATATGTGATGTAAGCTGGGGAGAAATCACTAGACAATTAGCCTATAAATGCCGTTGGTATGGGAGAAATTACATCGAAATAGATAGATGGTTTCCTAGCTCTAAAAGGTGTAGTAATTGCGGGTATATTGCTGAAAAAATGCCGTTAAATATTCGAGAGTGGGATTGTCCAGACTGCGGGACTCACCATGACCGAGATGTTAACGCTAGTAAAAACATTTTGGCCGCAGGGCTTGCGGTGTCAGTCTGTAGAGCGACCATAAGACCAGAACAGAGTAAATCTGTTAAGGCAGGTGCGGAACCCCGCAAGGGAAAGAAGCAGAAACCCAAATCGTGAGGTTTGGGAATCACCGTCCGTTTACGGCGGTGAGGATGTCAAGGTATCAAGACTGATCCACTGTAGCCAAATATATAACGAAAAACTGCCATAATTGCAGCAATGTCCTCATCTAGCCAAAAGGCGATCGCTATTGATGAAAAATGACGCTAAAATTATCGATCTCGTCATCCGGCTGTTCTTTCTCGGCCTGTTGTTATTTGCTGGTTTTACCCTGCTGCGTCCCTTCCTAACCATGATCCTCTGGGGAGCAATTCTGGCGATCGCTTGGTATCCGCTCTTTCTCTGGTTAAAAAAGTTACTCGCTGGCCGAGCGAAACTGGCCGCAGTTCTCCTCACCCTAATTTGTCTAGGGATCATTATCGGTCCGGTGAGTGCCATCGCAGCGGTTCTGGCCGGTAATCTGCGAACGCTGGCCGAATATATCGATACTGGTGCGGCGGTGATTCCCCCTCCCCCCACCGATGTGGCCACCTGGCCGCTAATCGGCGAAAGGATTGCGAGTCTCTGGCAGCAGGCATCGGATAACACGGGTCAATTTTTTCAACGCTTCGAGCCACAATTAAAAGAACTGGGGAAAATTTCCCTTTCCCTAGCCACCAGTACTGGTCTGACGGTGCTGAAATTTATCGTCTCAATTGTGATTGCGGCAGCCCTCACCCTCTCCGCTAAAAATCTGACTCACCTGATGAACCGGTTAGCGGAAAAGATTGCCCCAGGTCGAGGCATCGCGCTGGCCAGTCTGACCGCCTCCACCGTCCGCAATGTTAGCCGCGGTATTATTGGCGTTGCCATTATCCAGAGTCTTTTGATCGGCATCGGTTTAGTCACGGTGGGAACGCCTGCGGCCGGTTTATTAACTTTCCTCACCCTAATTTTGGGCATTCTCCAAATTGGCCCCGGTTTGATTGTCTTGGGGGCGATCATTCACGCTTGGGTAACATTACCCAATTCCATCGCCCTCTTGTTTACCCTCTGGATGATTCCCGCCACCTTGGTGGATAATTTCCTCAAACCGATCTTAATGGGGCGCGGTCTGCCCATTCCCATGGTGGTGATTCTGCTAGGGGTGTTCGGGGAGTGATCGCCTATGGGATTATTGGTTTGTTCGTCGGGCCAGTTCTGCTCGGTCTCTGCTACGAGTTAGTCAGAGCTTGGATTGGCGAGGATAGCTCTGAACCAGTGGCAAATAGCCATGATCAGTCAATCTAAAGGCCGATAGATCTAATTTTTACCTTAATCTTTCCAGGGAACTTATACCAAATTTCTAAATCCATGACAGACATCCACGCTCGAATGCTTGCCAAGCCTGCATTCGTTGTGACGCAAATAAAGAAAAATGGTATTAGGAAAAAAAGATTAATTTAACCTGAGTTCGGTTTAAGCAGATTGAGGTAAAAGTAGGCTCATCTAAAGGTAAGATTTCTTCGGTTAGTGACAGTAAGCAATCAAACCGCAGAAAACGTTAAAGCAAAAATTAACCGGACTGAGGTGAGGAGAATGTTCAATTTAAGCAATAGGTATTGATTTGAATGTTGTGGCTGGTTTATTGTAAGAAGATAAAGGTGTATATTTGGCTGGTAATTACTAGAAAACTAAAGGAAAATTAGGCTCTTCTGGTTTTCGTGTGTTAATTTTTGTTATGAATTAAAGCAAGCAAACAGCTTAAGTCGAAGATGTTCAAAATTGGTAAATCCATAACTCATTCTTTTAATAAGCTTTATTTTGGTATTCATTCCCTCAATTAATCCGTTGGTTGTCTGATTTTCAAAGTAATTACAAATACCTGGCAAATGCTTCTGGATCATCCTGGCACTACTTTCATATAATATCCCGCCTATTCTTATCCATTTTTCCAATTTTCTCTCAGCACCTCTGAACGTTCTACTACTTTGATAAATTTGTCTAATTTCTTCTTTCATTTCCCAGGCTATTCCTAAGCATGGATGTTCTTTCAGAATAACTTCTAGTTGTTGTTTTTGCTCGTCCTTTAAGTCCTCTTTATTCTTCCATAATAAATGAGGTAATCCTTTTTCATGCACCCCCATTAACTTTCTCAATTTATTAAGCTCGTCATTGATGATAGCCATTACATGAAAACGGTCATAGATGATTTTAGCATTGGGAAATAATTCCTTGATCACTGCTGTAAATCCTGACCACATATCGACGCTCACTTCTTTCACTTTCTCCCGAACTGCGTCTGGCTGTGCTTTTAAGGCTTCCATTAATTCTTCTTGCTTATGTCCTTTAATCACATCTAGTAAAATTTTCTTGTCCATATCTACGACCGTTGTGATGAAATCTTTATGTCCTTTTAAGTTACTAAATTCATCTAAGCTTATTCGTTCTGGTGCTTCCCACTCTTCCTTTTCTAGTTCTTTAGCACAGTGATTAAATATTAACTCAACTTCTGACCATCCTAACCCTTCTTCTCGACTTATTTCTTCGATGCTACAATTTTTTACTCTCTCATAAATCATCGATTCATAGCGAATTGTATGATGCTGTCTTAATCTCATAAAACTCAGTCTTTCGCTGATATACTTTTGGCACTTTTGACAATGAAACTGACGGCGTGGTACTTCTAAATATACTGGATTACCTAATATTGACAAGTCTCTGACTAGATTATACTCTGTCTGATTGATTCTGTCTAAGGTTTGATGGCAATTCGGACATTCAATTGTTTCATTTAAAAGAGCAAGCTTTAGGAAAATTGTCTGAGCAATTTTTTGATAATTGACCACTGTTACATTTGGTAAATCGAGGAGTTGATCAAAATTTATCCACATAACCCACCTCCTGTTCTGTGTTACTATTATACCATGCTCACACAGAACCTAGAAGAGCCGAAAATTATTGATTTATATTTAAAAAATTTAATTCGTAAATTAGTTTAAAAACTATAAAAAATTTTGCCAATTTTTGAACAAAAATTATTTTTTATTCCCAAATATTACCCATTTATTACCTCTGACAAACTTGGTATATTTATTAGTAGTTATTATTTATATAAGTCTTGCTAGGCAAGGCTTTAAAGACAATGTTTTTGAGAATTATTTCTATTCTTCTCCCTTACACAAAGAAACAATAAGAGCCGATTTATACACTTAATTATCTTTTCTATAATTGGGCTACAGTTTTTGAAAAATAGTCTTAGTATTTCCTCTGTTGATTGAGAAACCCTGACCTAGTAAGCTAGGACGCATTTACGCAACGAATTTTAACTGCGTCTCAACAAGTAATTTAAATGCACGGGCAGCTTAATACCTCTAGGTTTTTTAATTCTCAATAATGCTGTTATTATTGCTGTGACTAATCAGGCTCTTGGATAAATTAATTTAAGAAAAAATTTATTTTTTTGTTAAACTTATCTATTTATAATCATAAGTAGATGAGAGATTTAGCCCTAAGGCAGAAAGGTTGGGCTGGTCTTTTTCCCTAACCATAAACAGAAAGAATTCAACAAACTTAAGTAATTGACCGATTAATTTTCGGACAATTAGGTAGGTAAAGTCATGAAGACAACACAAGTAAGTTCTGATTCATCAAGTATAGATGTGCCGTCCTTAAACGATGCTTTGGGTTTTGAGCAATCCTTCCCAATCACGGCTGATTTAACAGATTCTGGCGATTTAAGTGTATCGATTGAAACCCTTCCCCCCGCCTTAGGAGTCCTGAACTCTAACCCCTCCCCATCTACAGTCTCCTCTGAGGCTCCTACGGTTCCAGTCTCCCCTGCTGCTACGAGTCAAGTGGTCTTTCCCGCTTCTCTTAGTATTAACTCTTCTGGTTATCCCACCAGTCCAGCGTCGAGTCTTGCCTCTGTACCCACTGCCGCCCCCGTCACCTCAGAGCTAGAACCGGCAGCAACTAGCACCCTTGCCCCTTATGCTCCCAATCAACTGATTCTCAAGTTCAAGAAGGGGATCACCAGCGCCGAAGTGGCTCAGTTTAAGTCCCTCTTTGGTGCTGTCAGCACCCAGACGATTAAGCTAACGGGGGCAGAGATTTGGAAGTTATCGGGGTCGCTCTCTGTGGAGAAGATTCTGGCACAATATGGCTCCAATCCGATTTTTGAATACATTGAACCCGACTATATTCGGACGCTCGGCACAATTACTCCGAAGGCGACATTCCCCAATGACCCCAGTTTTAATCAACTTTGGGGATTGCATAACACTGGACAAAGTGGCGGTACTCCCGATGCGGATATTGATGCCCCTGAAGCTTGGGATATTCAAAAAGGCAATCCTAATTTAGTGATTGGGGTTATTGATACAGGGGTTGACTACAATCACCAAGACCTAGTTGGCAATATCTGGACAAACCCAGGGGAAATTCCCAACGACGGCATTGACAACGATGGCAATGGCTACGTTGACGACATTCGCGGTTGGGACTTTGCCTACAACGACAATAACCCCAGTGATGTTTATGGTCACGGAACCCATGTTTCGGGAACCATTGCTGGCAAAGGAAATAATGGGGTCGGTGTGACAGGGGTGGCCTGGAATGCCAAAATCATGCCGCTGAAGTTTTTGGATGATCAAGGATATGGCTCTACCTCCAATGCCATCTTGGCAATTAACTATGCGACGGCCAAAGGAGTTAAGCTCACCAATAATTCCTGGGGAGGTGGAGGCTATAGTCAAGCGCTCTATAATGCGATTAACGCGGCGGGTCAGGCGGGGGCTTTATTTATTGCGGCGGCTGGTAATGATGCCTTGAATACTGATGTTTCCCCGCATTATCCCTCCAGTTACGACCTCGCTAACATTATTTCCGTTGCTTCCACCACCCGCACCGATTCCCTCTCGTGGTTTTCCAACTATGGCTTAACCAGCGTAGATTTAGGCGCACCTGGTTCAGAGATTTACAGCACCACTCCAGGCAATACCTATGCCACCTATTCAGGGACATCCATGGCCAGTCCCCATGTCACCGGGGCGGCGGCTTTGTTGTGGTCACAAAATCCTACCTGGACAGCCCAACAGGTGAAAAACACTTTAATGAACACGGGCGACCCCCTGGCATCCCTTGCCGGGAAAACGGTTTCTGGTAAGCGGCTCAATGTTTTTAATGCTTTGGGCGGTACTGCTCCCCCGGTGGTGACAGTAGTAGCGAATGATGCCAATGCCGGCGAACCCGCCAACAATGGTCAATATACCCTCACCCGCACCGGTTCCACCGCCAGCGCCTTGACGGTTAACATCGCCATGAGCGGCACGGCAACCAATGGCAAGGATTACACTGCCATTCCAGCCACGGTAACTTTTAAATCGGGTTTTTCCACCGCAACGGTTGACCTCAATGTCATTGATGACACCCTCCAAGAAGGCACGGAAACCGCCACCCTCACCGTCTTAGCCGGCTCTGGTTATACCCCCGGCAGTTTAGGCAATAAGTCTGGCTCCGCTACAGCAAGTCAAGGTAATGGCAACCTAGCCGCCAGTGCAACTGTAAGCATTGCTGACGATGAGCCGCCTCTGAACACAATCACCCTGGATGCGGCAGATACGGGATGGTACGATGTCACAGGATACCACGATCCTGGTAATACTAATTACATTGTAGGAGACTACTATGGCCTCTACCGCAACTGGTTTACTTTCAATCTGCCGACATTGACCGCCCCGATTATCAGCGCTCAACTGAAGGTGAACACCTATGACTACAATAGTCCGCAACCAAGTGAAACCTATGAGTTACGGGATGTCACGACGGCGGTACCTACCTTAACAGCGGGGGGAAGCGGTTTAACGGCGATCTATACCGATTTGGGTGATGGTGCTATTTATGGCAGCCAGGACTACACCAATGGAGACGATAACCTGATTCGTACCATTGACCTCAACGCCGCCGCCATCAGTGCCTTGACAGCCAAGAGCGGTCAAGCCTTTGCCCTGGGTGGTTTATTGACAACTCTGGATACACTAAGCAATGAGGAATATGTCTTTGGTTATTCTCAAGGTCTTGTAGGGGATGTGCAGTTAATTCTGAATACGGGTACCGCGACTCCGGTGGTGACAGTAGCAGCCACCGATGCCAATGCCGGCGAACCCGCCAACAATGGTCAATATACCCTCACCCGCACCGGTTCCACCGCCAGCGCCTTGACGGTTAACATCGCCATGAGCGGCACGGCAACCAATGGCAAGGATTACACGACCATTCCTACCACCGTAACCTTCTTAGCTGGTTCCCCCACCGCAGTGGTCAACCTCAATGTCATTGACGACACCCTCCCAGAAGGCACGGAAACCGCCACCTTAACCGTCTTAGCTGGCTCTGGTTATACCCCCGGCAGTTTAGGCACTTCTACCGCTTCCGGTTCTCCGGCAGGCCAAGGCAATGGCAACCTAGCCGCCAGTGCAACTGTAAGCATTGCTGACGATGAGCCGCCTCCGAACACAATCACCCTGGATGCGGCAGATACGGGATGGTACGATGTCACAGGATACCACGATCCTGGTAATACTAATTACATTGTAGGAGACTACTATGGCCTCTACCGCAACTGGTTTACTTTCAATCTGCCGACATTGACCGCCCCGATTATCAGCGCTCAACTGAAGGTGAACACCTATGACTACAATAGTCCGCAACCAAGTGAAACCTATGAGTTACGGGATGTCACGACGGCGGTACCTACCTTAACAGCGGGGGAAGCGGTTTAACGGCGATCTATACCGATTTGGGTGATGGTGCTATTTATGGCAGCCAGGACTACACCAATGGAGACGATTACCAGTTTCGTACCATTGACCTCAACGCCGCCGCCATCAGCGCCTTGACAGCCAAGAGCGGTCAAGCCTTTGCCCTGGGTGGTTTATTGACAACTCTGGATACACTAAGCAATGAGGAATATGTCTTTGGTTATTCTCAAGGTCTTGTAGGGGATGTGCAGTTAATTCTGAATACGGGTCCGACAAAATCAATCTCAATCGCCAAAACCACCGACGGTAAGGAAGCCGGTTCAGTGAGCAGTGTCTTTACCCTGACCCGCACCGGCGACCTCTCCAGTGCCTTAACCGTCAACTACACCTTGGCTGGTACAGCCACTCCAGGTGTTGACTACACCAACCCTGGAGCCGGCAAAGCCACCTTTGCGGCAGGTTTCTCCAAAGCTACCATCACTCTGCCCACCAAAGATGACCTCTTGAGTGATCCCAGCGAAACGATCATCACCAAAATTACCGCCCCCGCCGGCTACACTATCAGTGGACCCGACACGGCTACGGCCACCATTCTTGATAATGATGGTAACTCGGGCAATGACAACTTGGTCGGGACAAGCCTTGCCGATGCCCTAGCTGGAGTGGGAGGTAATGACACCCTTAGCGGTTTAGCAGGCAATGACACCCTCAATGGTGGAGCAGGTAACGACAATCTCAACGGTGGAGCGGGTAATGATAACCTGACAGGCGGTCTTGGCAAAGATACCCTAACAGGAAGCACGGGATTGGATACTTTGACCTACAATTCCCTCGGTGAGTCGCTGCTCAGTGGCTTTGATGTTATTCAAGGCTACAGTGGCACAGGTGCTAGTCTTGATCGCATTAATGCCCCTGGGTCTATTGCGCCCATCACTTTGACCGCATCGAAAGGGACAGCTTCGAATTTAAGCGCAGCCGCTATTCAAGCCGTCTTAACCGCCACTAAATTTGCTGCTAACACGGCGGCGGCTTTTAAAGTGACAGGTCAAAGTGGTACTTTTATCGCTCTCAATAATGGAGTGGCTGGTTTCCAAGCCGCTAGTGATGCGATCATTCAACTGAGTGGTTACAACATTGCTGCCGCTACACCAGTGGTAGTGATCTAGATTGAGAGATCATTTAAGTTTGCCGGCAGTAGGAGACTCTTCTCCTACTGCCACTAGGGGTCTTTCAGAATCTATGAGATTAAACTCTTTTGGGCTTAATTGGGGTGTGCTGAAAAAGTTTGTTGGTGGGGTTAAGGAGTCAGGAGTCAGTAGCCGGTCGTCAGGAGTCGGGAGTTTCAGGCTTTGTTGCCCTTGTTTTTCGTACCAACTTATGTACTATAAGAAGGATAATGCAAGGTTTTTGAGAGTCCCAATCCGATTTTCGCAGCATGAACATCGGACTTTAACAGGTCAAAAGCCTTATTTTAAAAGGGTTTTACCATTATTCAGCAAGCCCTAAATAAACAACACTATGTTAAGGAATGTAAAATAGGCAGTTTTCGCTGCTGCATACAGCTTTCTACCCTATTTACAAAACTTTATACAGCAGCGAAAACTTATGTCCGACTACTTAGGGTTGGCTGAATAAATCTCAAAACCTTGTTGGATAAGACTTTTAGACTTTTTTCCCTCAAAAAGTGCCAGCCATTGGAGTGATCGGGGGTAAAATTCCGGGACTTTTTCCCTGAAAATTAGGTAACTGACCCCCTCAAAACTGGTAGAACCCCACACCCCACACCCCACACCCGACCCCCACGAAAAACTTTTTCAGCAGACCCTACTTAGGGTTGGCTGAATATTACTGTAAGCCTTGCTAGAAAACGGTTTAGGGACTTTTTTAGTCAAAAAAGTGCAAGAGACAAACGTTGGGAAATCGATCCGAGGGACTCAAAACCCTTGCACTTTCGCTCTTCGATCTCGAAGGGAGCCGCTTCCAGACGTGCGAGGTCATTCTGTTATTCCGACTTCCCCTCCCGACTCCCGACTCCCGACTCCTGACGACCGGCTACTGACTCCTGACTCCTAACCCCACCAATAAACTTTTTGCCGCAAACCCTACTTAGTATGGGGAGAACCACAACGCCAGACAAGTAAATACAGGCGAAGGGGGGATTTTGTTCTGTGCTAAACTGATATTTGAGTAAGCCAGACAGGAGCCACAAAAAGATACTTATCAGAAAAGTCATGATCAAGCTAGAGGTTTAAAGACTGATTGGGTTCCAATTATTTTTATTAATAAATATTTTACATACTTCATGCTGGATAAGCAAGAGGGCTACGGCACTACTACCAAATCATTACTAGGTAATTGACCCCCTGAAAATGGTTAAAACCCTGCACCCCACACCCACGAAAAACTTTTTCAGCAGACCCTAAGTAATACTTCTATGTTACCTTATTCTCAATAATACTGTCCTTATTGCGGTGAATAATCAGGCTCTTGGATAAATTTAAAAAAATTTTTCTTATTTTTTTAACTTGTTGATTTATAATTACTGCTAGATGAGAGATTTAGCCCCAGGGCAGAAAAGTTGGGCTAGTCCTTTTCCCTAACCATAAACAGAAAAAATCCAACACCCCCAGGTAATTGACCGATTAATTTTCGGAAAATGGGGTGTGATTGGTGATGAAGACAACATAAGTAAGTTCCAATTTATCTAGTACAGATATGTCATCTCTAGCAGATTCTTTGAGTTTTGATGGAGCCTCCCCAATCACCTTTGATTTAACCGGTTCCGACGATTTAACTGTATCGAGGGAAATTTCTCCCTTAGCAGTCCTGAACTCTAACCCCTTCCCATCTACAGTCTCCTCGGAGGCTCCTACGGTTCCAGTCTCCCCTGCTGCTACGGGTCAAGTGGACTTTCCCGCTTCTCCCAGTATTGACTCTTCTGGTTATTCCACCAGTCCAGCGCCTGGTCCTGCCTCTGTACCCACCGCTGCCCCCGTCACCTCAGAGCTAAGACCGGCAGCAACTAGCACCCTTGCCCCCCATGCTCCCAATCAACTGATTCTCAAGTTTAAGCAAGGGATCACCAGTGCCGAAGTTGCTCAGTTTCGGTCTCTCTTTGGTGCTGTCAGCACCCAGACGATTAAACTAACGGGGGCAGAGATTTGGAATTTATCCGGGTCGCTCTCTGTGGAGAAGATTCTGGCACAATATGGCTCCAATCCGATTTTTGAATACATTGAACCCGACTATATTCGGACGCTCGGCACAATTACTCCGAAGGCGACATTCCCCAATGACCCCAGTTTTAATCAACTTTGGGGATTGCATAACACTGGACAAAGTGGCGGTACTCCCGATGCGGATATTGATGCCCCTGAAGCTTGGGATATTCAAACCGGCAATCCTAATTTAGTGATTGGGGTTATTGATACGGGGGTTGACTACAATCATCCCGATTTGGCTGGTAATATCTGGACAAACCCAGGGGAAATTGCCAACGACGGCATTGACAACGATGGCAATGGCTACGTTGATGACATTCGCGGTTGGGACTTTGCCTACAACGACAATAACCCCAGTGATGTTCAGGGTCACGGAACCCATGTGGCTGGAACCATTGCTGGCAAAGGTAACAATGGGGTCGGCGTGACGGGGGTGGCCTGGAATGCCAAAATCATGCCCCTGAAGTTTTTGAATGATCAAGGATCAGGCTCTACCTCCAATGCTATTTTGGCAATTAACTATGCGACGGACAAAGGAGTTAAGCTCACCAATAATTCCTGGGGAGGTGGAGGCTATAGTCAAGCGCTCTACGATGCGATTAACGCGGCGGGTCAGGCGGGAGCTTTATTTATTGCGGCGGCTGGTAATAGTTCGGCTAACGCAGATATCAATCCCATGTATCCCGCTGCCTACAACCTTGACAACATTGTTAGTGTTGCTTCCACCACCCGCACCGATGATCTCTCGTGGTTTTCTAACTATGGCTTAAACAGCGTAGATTTGGGTGCGCCTGGTTCAGACATTTACAGTCTAGCTCCTGGTGGTGGATACGCGACCCTTTCAGGGACATCCATGGCCAGTCCCCATGTGGCAGGGGCGGCGGCTTTGTTGTGGTCACAAAATCCTACCTGGACAGCCCAACAGGTGAAAAACGCCTTAATGAACACGGGCGACCCCCTGGCATCCCTTGCCGGTAAAACGGTTTCTGGTAAGCGGCTCAATGTGTTTAACGCCTTGGCGGGGGCTAACTTACCTTCCGTAACCGTCAGTGTCAGCCCGGCCAGTGTGCAGGAAGACGGGACGACTAACTTAGTTTACACCTTTACTCGCACTAACTTAAACCTGAGTTCTCCCCTGACCGTTAACTTCGGGGCGAGTGGCATAGCCAACGCCGCCCCAGTGGGAAGTGACCCAGCCGATTACAACGTATTAACAGGTAGTGCTGTCACCTTCAACCCGACGACAAAACTGGGAACCGTCACTTTTGCTGCTGGTGCGACAACGGCAACGGTCGTGGTTGATCCGATTGCTGACACCGTACAGGAAAACAGCGAATCAGTTATTTTAACCGTCAATTCTGGGACGGGCTACATTGGTGGTTCTCCTAGTACAGCAACGGGAACTATTATTTCTGAGGAAGGATTTACCACCTACTTCTCGGATGATTTTGCCAATAACAGCAAGGGTTGGACTCTGGGTACAGAATGGCAAATCGGTGCTGCCACAGCTTCTACAGGTCAAAATTATGGGAACCCTGATCCCGGAATGGACAATACTCCCACAGCCGATAATGGTGTAGCTGGGGTTGTTATTGGTGGAAATGCCTCTACAGCCTTGCACGACTTCTATTATTTAACCAGTCCGGTTATCAACACCAGCACGGCCAATCAGTTGTTCTTTGAATTTGCCCGTTGGCTCAATAGTGACCACACTCCCTATATGCAGAACACAGTTGAAATCTTCAACGGTTCTAGCTGGGTCAATCTTTTGCCCAGCAATTTCGACGATTCCCCTGGTGTCACTGATAACGCTTGGACCCCTCAACAATTTGATATTAGCGCCCACAAGAGTGCCTCAACTCAAATTCGTTTCGGGTTCAATGTTACTAGCGGTGGTGTATATACAGTAAGTTCGTGGAACCTTGATGATGTCAAAATCTATGGTGATGGCGGTGTTACCTTACCTGTAATCACAGTAGCAGCCACCGATGCCAATGCCGGCGAACCCGCCAACAATGGTCAATATACCCTCACCCGCACCGGTGACACCACCAGCGACTTGACGGTTAATATCGCCATGAGCGGCACGGCAACCAATGGCAAGGATTACACGACCATTCCTACCACCGTAACCTTCTTAGCTGGTTCCCCCACCGCAACGGTTGACCTCAATGTCATTGACGACACCCTCCCAGAAGGCACGGAAACCGCCACCTTAACCGTCTTAGCTGGCTCTGGTTATACCCCCGGCAGTTTAGGCACTTCTACCGCTTCCGGTTCTCCGGCAGGCCAAGGCAATGGCAACCTAGCCGCCAGTGCAACTGTAAGCATTGCTGACGATGAGCCGCCTCTGAACACAATCACCCTGGATGCGGCAGATACGGGATGGTACGATGTCACAGGATACCACGATCCTGGTAATACTAATTACGTTGTGGGAGACTACTATGGCTCTTCTTGGCGCAACTGGTTTACCTTCAATCTGCCGACATTGACCGCCCCGATTATCAGCGCTCAACTGAAGGTGAACACCTATGAATTTAGTAGTGAAGATGCAATTGAAACCTATGAGTTACGGGATGTCACGACGGCGGTACCTACCTTAACAGCGGGGGGAAGCGGTTTAACGGCGATCTATACCGATTTGGGTGATGGTGCTATTTATGGCAGCCGGAACTACGAAAATGGAGACGATTACCAGTTTCGTACCATTGACCTCAACGCCGCCGCCATCAGCGCCTTGACAGCCAAGAGCGGTCAAGCCTTTGCCCTGGGTGGTTTATTGACAACTCTGGATACACTAAGCAATGAGGAATATGTCTTTGGTTATTCTCAAGGTCTTGTAGGGGATGTGCAGTTAATTCTGAATACGGGTACCCCGACTCCGGTGGTGACAGTAGCAGCCACCGATGCCAATGCCGGCGAACCCGCCAACAATGGTCAATATACCCTCACCCGCACTGGTGACACCGCCAGCGCCTTGACGGTTAACATCGCCATGAGCGGCACGGCAACCAATGGCAAGGATTACACTGCCATTCCAGCCACGGTAACTTTTAAATCGGGTTTTTCCACCGCAACGGTTGACCTCAATGTCATTGATGACACCCTCCCAGAAGGCACGGAAACCGCCACCCTCACCGTCTTAGCCGGCTCTGGTTATACCCCCGGCAGTTTAGGCAATAAGTCTGGCTCCGCTACAGCAAGTCAAGGTAATGGCAACCTAGCCGCCAGTGCAACTGTAAGCATTGCTGACGATGAGCCGCCTCCGAACACAATCACCCTGGATGCGGCAGATACGGGATGGTACGATGTCACAGGATACCACGATCCTGGTAATACTAATTATTTTGTGGGAGATTTGAGTTTACTTCACCGCAACTGGTTTACTTTCAATCTGCCGACGTTGACCGCCCCGATTATCAGCGCTCAACTGAAGGTGAACACCTATGAATACAATAGTCCGCAACCAAGTGAAACCTATGAGTTACGGGATGTCACGACGGCGGTACCTACCTTAACAGCGGGGGGAAGCGGTTTAACGGCGATCTATACCGATTTGGGTGATGGTGCTATTTATGGCAGCCAGAACTACGAAAATGGAGACGATTACCAGTTTCGTACCATTGACCTCAACGCCGCCGCCATCAGTGCCTTGACAGCCAAGAGCGGTCAAGCCTTTGCCCTGGGTGGTTTATTGACAACTCTGGATACACTAAGCAATGAGGAATATGTCTTTGGTTATTCTCAAGGTCTTGTAGGGGATGTGCAGTTAATTCTGAATACGGGTACCGCGACTCCGGTGGTGACAGTAGCAGCCACCGATGCCAATGCCGGCGAACCCGCCAACAATGGTCAATATACCCTCACCCGCACCGGTTCCACCGCCAGCGCCTTGACGGTTAACATCGCCATGAGCGGCACGGCAACCAATGGCAAGGATTACACGACCATTCCTACCACCGTAACCTTCTTAGCTGGTTCCCCCACCGCAGTGGTCAACCTCAATGTCATTGACGACACCCTCCCAGAAGGCACGGAAACCGCCACCTTAACCGTCTTAGCTGGCTCTGGTTATACCCCCGGCAGTTTAGGCACTTCTACCGCTTCCGGTTCTCCGGCAGGCCAAGGCAATGGCAACCTAGCCGCCAGTGCAACTGTAAGCATTGCTGACGATGAGCCGCCTCCGAACACAATCACCCTGGATGCGGCAGATACGGGATGGTACGATGTCACAGGATACCACGATCCTGGTAATACTAATTACATTGTAGGAGACTACTATGGCCTCTACCGCAACTGGTTTACTTTCAATCTGCCGACATTGACCGCCCCGATTATCAGCGCTCAACTGAAGGTGAACACCTATGACTACAATAGTCCGCAACCAAGTGAAACCTATGAGTTACGGGATGTCACGACGGCGGTACCTACCTTAACAGCGGGGGGAAGCGGTTTAACGGCGATCTATACCGATTTGGGTGATGGTGCTATTTATGGCAGCCAGGACTACACCAATGGAGACGATTACCAGTTTCGTACCATTGACCTCAACGCCGCCGCCATCAGCGCCTTGACAGCCAAGAGCGGTCAAGCCTTTGCCCTGGGTGGTTTATTGACAACTCTGGATACACTAAGCAATGAGGAATATGTCTTTGGTTATTCTCAAGGTCTTGTAGGGGATGTGCAGTTAATTCTGAATACGGGTCCGACAAAATCAATCTCAATCGCCAAAACCACCGACGGTAAGGAAGCCGGTTCAGTGAGCAGTGTCTTTACCCTGACCCGCACCGGCGACCTCTCCAGTGCCTTAACCGTCAACTACACCTTGGCTGGTACAGCCACTCCAGGTGTTGACTACACCAACCCTGGAGCCGGCAAAGCCACCTTTGCGGCAGGTTTCTCCAAAGCTACCATCACTCTGCCCACCAAAGATGACCTCTTGAGTGATCCCAGCGAAACGATCATCACCAAAATTACCGCCCCCGCCGGCTACACTATCAGTGGACCCGACACGGCTACGGCCACCATTCTTGATAATGATGGTAACTCGGGCAATGACAACTTGGTCGGGACAAGCCTTGCCGATGCCCTGGCTGGAGTGGGAGGTAATGACACCCTTAGCGGTTTAGCAGGCAACGACACCCTCGATGGTGGAGCAGGTAACGACAATCTCAACGGTGGAGCGGGTAATGATAACCTGACAGGCGGTCTTGGCAAAGATACCCTAACAGGAAGCACGGGATTGGATACTTTGACCTACAATTCCCTCGGTGAGTCGCTGCTCAGTGGCTTTGATGTTATTCAAGGCTACAGTGGCACAGGTGCTAGTCTTGATCGCATTAATGCCCCTGGGTCTATTGCGCCCATCACTTTGACCGCATCGAAAGGGACAGCTTCGAATTTAAGCGCAGCCGCTATTCAAGCCGTCTTAACCGCCACTAAATTTGCTGCTAACACGGCGGCGGCTTTTAAAGTGACAGGTCAAAGTGGTACTTTTATCGCTCTCAATAATGGAGTGGCTGGTTTCCAAGCCGCTAGTGATGCGATCATTCAACTGAGTGGTTACAACATTGCTGCCGCTACACCAGTGGTAGTGATCTAGATTGAGAGATCATTTAAGTTTGCCGGCAGTAGGAGACTCTTCTCCTACTGCCACTAGGGGTCTTTCAGAATCTATGAGATTAAACTCTTTTGGGCTTAATTGGGGTGTGCTGAAAAAGTTTGTTGGTGGGGTTAAGGAGTCAGGAGTCAGTAGCCGGTCGTCAGGAGTCGGGAGTTTCAGGCTTTGTTGCCCTTGTTTTTCGTACCAACTTATGTACTATAAGAAGGATAATGCAAGGTTTTTGAGAGTCCCAATCCGATTTTCGCAGCATGAACATCGGACTTTAACAGGTCAAAAGCCTTATTTTAAAAGGGTTTTACCATTATTCAGCAAGCCCTAAATAAACAACACTATGTTAAGGAATGTAAAATAGGCAGTTTTCGCTGCTGCATACAGCTTTCTACCCTATTTACAAAACTTTATACAGCAGCGAAAACTTATGTCCGACTACTTAGGGTTGGCTGAATAAATCTCAAAACCTTGTTGGATAAGACTTTTAGACTTTTTTCCCTCAAAAAGTGCCAGCCATTGGAGTGATCGGGGGTAAAATTCCGGGACTTTTTCCCTGAAAATTAGGTAACTGACCCCCTCAAAACTGGTAGAACCCCACACCCCACACCCCACACCCGACCCCCACGAAAAACTTTTTCAGCAGACCCTACTTAGGGTTGGCTGAATATTACTGTAAGCCTTGCTAGAAAACGGTTTAGGGACTTTTTTAGTCAAAAAAGTGCAAGAGACAAACGTTGGGAAATCGATCCGAGGGACTCAAAACCCTTGCACTTTCGCTCTTCGATCTCGAAGGGAGCCGCTTCCAGACGTGCGAGGTCATTCTGTTATTCCGACTTCCCCTCCCGACTCCCGACTCCCGACTCCTGACGACCGGCTACTGACTCCTGACTCCTAACCCCACCAATAAACTTTTTGCCGCAAACCCTACTTAGTATGGGGAGAACCACAACGCCAGACAAGTAAATACAGGCGAAGGGGGGATTTTGTTCTGTGCTAAACTGATATTTGAGTAAGCCAGACAGGAGCCACAAAAAGATACTTATCAGAAAAGTCATGATCAAGCTAGAGGTTTAAAGACTGATTGGGTTCCAATTATTTTTATTAATAAATATTTTACATACTTCATGCTGGATAAGCAAGAGGGCTACGGCACTACTACCAAATCATTACTAGGTAATTGACCCCCTGAAAATGGTTAAAACCCTGCACCCCACACCCACGAAAAACTTTTTCAGCAGACCCTAAGTAATACTTCTATGTTACCTTATTCTCAATAATACTGTCCTTATTGCGGTGAATAATCAGGCTCTTGGATAAATTTAAAAAAATTGGTTCTTCGTTACTTGGTATGATTCGATATGGGGGCATAAATCGACTAAATCCTTATCTGGTAAGAGATTTAATTGATTAGTTCGCTCTAGATCAAAAACAATTGACAAAAATGGCCAAATGCTTTTCTACATAAGGGTTCCATCCCTTATATCCCCCGTCCATTGCATAACACAAACCGAAGAGCCAAAAAATTTTTCTTATTTTTTTAACTTGTTGATTTATAATTACTGCTAGATGAGAGATTTAGCCCCAGGGCAGAAAAGTTGGGCTAGTCCTTTTCCCTAACCATAAACAGAAAAAATCCAACACCCCCAGGTAATTGACCGATTAATTTTCGGAAAATGGGGTGTGATTGGTGATGAAGACAACATAAGTAAGTTCCAATTTATCTAGTACAGATATGTCATCTCTAGAAGATTCTTTGAGTTTTGATGGAGCCTCCCCAATCACCTTTGATTTAACCGGTTCCGACGATTTAACTGTATCGAGGGAAATTTCTCCCTTAGCAGTCCTGAACTCTAACCCCTTCCCATCTACAGTCTCCTCGGAGGCTCCTACGGTTCCAGTCTCCCCTGCTGCTACGGGTCAAGTGGACTTTCCCGCTTCTCCCAGTATTGACTCTTCTGGTTATTCCACCAGTCCAGCGCCTGGTCCTGCCTCTGTACCCACCGCTGCCCCCGTCACCTCAGAGCTAAGACCGGCAGCAACTAGCACCCTTGCCCCCCATGCTCCCAATCAACTGATTCTCAAGTTTAAGCAAGGGATCACCAGTGCCGAAGTTGCTCAGTTTCGGTCTCTCTTTGGTGCTGTCAGCACCCAGACGATTAAACTAACGGGGTCAGAGATTTGGAATTTATCCGGGTCGCTCTCTGTGGAGAAGATTCTGGCACAATATGGCTCCAATCCGATTTTTGAATACATTGAACCCGACTATATACTGACAAAAGGCACAATTACTCCGAAGGCGACATTCCCCAATGACCCCAGTTTTAATCAACTTTGGGGATTGCATAACACCGGACAAAGTGGCGGTACTCCCGATGCGGATATTGATGCCCCTGAAGCTTGGGATATTCAAACCGGCAATCCTAATTTAGTGATTGGGGTTATTGATACGGGGGTTGACTACAATCATCCCGATTTGGCTGGTAATATCTGGACAAACCCAGGGGAAATTGCCAACGACGGCATTGACAACGATGGCAATGGCTACGTTGATGACATTCGCGGTTGGGACTTTGCCTACAACGACAATAACCCCAGTGATGTTCAGGGTCACGGAACCCATGTGGCTGGAACCATTGCTGGCAAAGGTAACAATGGGGTCGGCGTGACGGGGGTGGCCTGGAATGCCAAAATCATGCCCCTGAAGTTTTTGAATGATCAAGGATCAGGCTCTACCTCCAATGCTATTTTGGCAATTAACTATGCGACGGACAAAGGAGTTAAGCTCACCAATAATTCCTGGGGAGGTGGAGGCTATAGTCAAGCGCTCTACGATGCGATTAACGCGGCGGGTCAGGCGGGGGCTTTATTTATTGCGGCGGCTGGTAATAGTTCGGCTAACGCAGATATCAATCCCATGTATCCCGCTGCCTACAACCTTGACAACATTGTTAGTGTTGCTTCCACCACCCGCACCGATGATCTCTCGTGGTTTTCTAACTATGGCTTAAACAGCGTAGATTTGGGTGCGCCTGGTTCAGACATTTACAGTCTAGCTCCTGGTGGTGGATACGCGACCCTTTCAGGGACATCCATGGCCAGTCCCCATGTGGCAGGGGCGGCGGCTTTGTTGTGGTCACAAAATCCTACCTGGACAGCCCAACAGGTGAAAAACGCCTTAATGAACACGGGCGACCCCCTGGCATCCCTTGCCGGTAAAACGGTTTCTGGTAAGCGGCTCAATGTGTTTAACGCCTTGGCGGGGGCTAACTTACCTTCCGTAACCGTCAGTGTCAGCCCGGCCAGTGTGCAGGAAGACGGGACGACTAACTTAGTTTACACCTTTACTCGCACTAACTTAAACCTGAGTTCTCCCCTGACCGTTAACTTCGGGGCGAGTGGCATAGCCAACGCCGCCCCAGTGGGAAGTGACCCAGCCGATTACAACGTATTAACAGGTAGTGCTGTCACCTTCAACCCGACGACAAAACTGGGAACCGTCAATTTTGCTGCTGGTGCGACAACGGCAACGGTCGTGGTTGATCCGATTGCTGACACTATTGCCGAAATCGCTAACGAAACAGTGGCTCTCACGGTTAATAGTGGAACCGGTTATATTGGCGGTTCACCAGGAACAGCCACAGGAACGATTATTTCCGAAGAAACCCTACCGATTTTTAGTAACCCCAACCCGATTACTATACCTAGTAGTGGTACGAGTACCCCCTATCCTTCCACTATTAATGTTTCAGGCTTGAGCGGTAATATTAATAGCCTGAAAGTAACGCTGACAAACCTGAGCCATACTTGGCCCGATGATATTGATGTATTACTGGTCGGTCCGACGGGAACCAAAGCCTTATTAATGTCCGATGTGGGTGGCTCAAGTGGTGTCAATAATGTCACTCTCACCTTTGATCCGACGGCCACCTCCTCCTTGCCTGATTCAGGGCTAATTACCAGTGGCAGTTATAAGGCCACAGACTTTGAAACCGGTGATTTCTTTAACGCGCCCGCTCCCGGTGGCCCCTACGGTACGGACTTCTCGGTCTTTAACGGCATCAACCCCAATGGAACCTGGAGTCTCTACGTTGTGGATGACGCGGGGGGAGACGCGGGAACTATTGCTGGTGGTTGGTCACTGCTTATTGGTACGGGTACTGCGACTCCGGTGGTGACAGTAGCAGCCACCGATGCCGTGGCTGGCGAACCCGCCAACAATGGTCAATATACCCTCACCCGCACTGGTTCCACCACCAGCGCCTTGACGGTGAACATCGCCATGAGTGGTACAGCAACCAATGGCAAGGATTACACGACCATTCCTACCACCGTAACCTTCTTAGCGGGTTCTTCCACGGCAGTGGTCAACCTCAATGTCATTGACGACACCCTCGTAGAAGGCACCGAAACTGCTACCTTAACCGTCTTAGCCGGCTCTGGTTATACCCCCGGCAGTTTAGACAATAAGTCCGGCTCTGCTACAGCAAGTCAAGGCAATGTCACACCATCTTCTAGTGCAACCGTAAGCATTGCCGACAATGACACAGGGGGGACAATTACCCTGAATGCTGCAGATACGGGATGGTACGATAGCACGGGATTCCACGGTCCTACCAATACCAATTACTTTGTGGGAGATAATAACATTGCTGATGGGAAGCTCTACCGCAACTGGTTTACCTTCAATCTGCCCACATTGACCGCCCCGATTATCAGCGCTCAACTGAAGGTGAACACCTATGACTACGATAGTCTGCAACCCAGCGAAACCTATGAGTTACGCGATGTAACGACGGCGGTACCCACCTTAACGGCGGGGGGAAGCGGTAAAACGGCAATCTATGCTGACTTGGGAGATGGTGCTATTTATGGCAGCCGAACCTACACCAATGCAGACGATAACAAGTTTAGCACTATTGACCTCAACGGCGCCGCCATCAGTGCCTTGACAGCCAAAAGTGGTCAAGCCTTTGCCCTGGGTGGTTTATTGACAACTCTGGATACGATTGACAACAGCGAGTACGTCTTTGGTTTTTCAGAAGGTTTTGTAGGGGATGTGCAGTTAATTCTGAATACGGGTACTGCGACTCCGGTGGTGACAGTAGCAGCCACCGATGCCGTGGCTGGCGAACCCGCCAACAATGGTCAATATACCCTCACCCGCACTGGTTCCACCACCAGCGCCTTGACGGTGAACATCGCCATGAGTGGTACAGCAACCAATGGCAAGGATTACACGACCATTCCTACCACCGTAACCTTCTTAGCGGGTTCTTCCACGGCAGTGGTCAACCTCAATGTCATTGACGACACCCTCGTAGAAGGCACCGAAACTGCTACCTTAACCGTCTTAGCCGGCTCTGGTTATACCCCCGGCAGTTTAGACAATAAGTCCGGCTCTGCTACAGCAAGTCAAGGCAATGTCACACCATCTTCTAGTGCAACCGTAAGCATTGCCGACAATGACACAGGGGGGACAATTACCCTGAATGCTGCAGATACGGGATGGTACGATAGCACGGGATTCCACGGTCCTACCAATACCAATTACTTTGTGGGAGATAATAACATTGCTGATGGGAAGCTCTACCGCAACTGGTTTACCTTCAATCTGCCCACATTGACCGCCCCGATTATCAGCGCTCAACTGAAGGTGAACACCTATGACTACGATAGTCTGCAACCCAGCGAAACCTATGAGTTACGCGATGTAACGACGGCGGTACCCACCTTAACGGCGGGGGGAAGCGGTAAAACGGCAATCTATGCTGACTTGGGAGATGGTGCTATTTATGGCAGCCGAACCTACACCAATGCAGACGATAACAAGTTTAGCACTATTGACCTCAACGGCGCCGCCATCAGTGCCTTGACAGCCAAAAGTGGTCAAGCCTTTGCCCTGGGTGGTTTATTGACAACTCTGGATACGATTGACAACAGCGAGTACGTCTTTGGTTTTTCAGAAGGTTTTGTAGGGGATGTGCAGTTAATTCTGAATACGGGTACTGCGACTCCGGTGGTGACAGTAGCAGCCACCGATGCCGTGGCTGGCGAACCCGCCAACAATGGTCAATATACCCTCACCCGCACTGGTTCCACCACCAGCGCCTTGACGGTGAACATCGCCATGAGTGGTACAGCAACCAATGGCAAGGATTACACGACCATTCCTACCACCGTAACCTTCT
Organism: Microcystis panniformis FACHB-1757; assembly: GCF_001264245.1. Lineage (NCBI taxonomy): Bacteria > Bacillati > Cyanobacteriota > Cyanophyceae > Chroococcales > Microcystaceae > Microcystis > Microcystis panniformis. The sequence continues at coordinate 1,662,461 of NZ_CP011339.1, read as the reverse complement.
TAGCGGGTTCTTCCACGGCAGTGGTCAACCTCAATGTCATTGACGACACCCTCGTAGAAGGCACCGAAACTGCTACCTTAACCGTCTTAGCCGGCTCTGGTTATACCCCCGGCAGTTTAGACAATAAGTCCGGCTCTGCTACAGCAAGTCAAGGCAATGTCACACCATCTTCTAGTGCAACCGTAAGCATTGCCGACAATGACACAGGGGGGACAATTACCCTGAATGCTGCAGATACGGGATGGTACGATAGCACGGGATTCCACGGTCCTACCAATACCAATTACGCTGCAGGAGATAATAACATTGCTGATGGGAAGCTCTACCGCAACTGGTTTACTTTCAATCTGCCGACGTTGACCGCCCCGATTATCAGCGCTCAACTGAAGGTGAACACCTATGACTACGATAGTCTGCAACCCAGCGAAACCTATGAGTTACGCGATGTAACGACGGCGGTACCCACCTTAACGGCGGGGGGAAGCGGTAAAACGGCAATCTATGCTGACTTGGGAGATGGTGCTATTTATGGCAGCCGAACCTACACCAATGCAGACGATAACAAGTTTAGCACTATTGACCTCAACGGCGCCGCCATCAGTGCCTTGACAGCCAAAAGTGGTCAAGCCTTTGCCCTGGGTGGTTTATTGACAACTCTGGATACGATTGACAACAGCGAGTACGTCTTTGGTTTTTCAGGAGGTTTTGTAGGGGATGTGCAGTTAATTCTGAATACGGGTACTGCGACTCCGGTGGTGACATTAGCCAGTAACTATAGCGGGGTGAGTGAAGACGGCGTAGCCAATCTGATCTATACCTTTACCCGTTCCGGTCCGACCACCAGCGCCCTCGCCGTCAACTTCAGTGTTGCCGGAACTGCTAATGCTGCCGACTACACCGGCGCAACCCCAGGCACAGCTACCATCACTTTCGCCGCTGGGTCAAGTACCGCCAGCTTAACCATTAACCCCACCGCCGACACCGTTAAAGAACCCAATGAAACAGTCTCCTTGACCATTACCAGCGGCAGTGGTTACACGATTGGTACTACTAGCCCGGTTGTCACTACCATCATCAATGATGACGGCGTGATCAATCAACAGGGCACAACGGGCGATGATGTGGTGGAAGCCGGAACCACTCGTACCCTGAGTGGAAGAGCGGGCAATGATATCCTCCTTGGTTCTAGTGCGAGTGAGGTGCTAGTCGGTGGTGTCGGTAACGACAAAATTACCTCTGGTGTCGGTTTTGACGTAATTGCCTATAGCCTTGCCAGTGAGGGCCAAGATACGATTACGGACTTCAACGTTTTCCAAGATACGCTCCAAGTCTCGGCGGCGGGTTTTGGTGGCGGATTAATCGCCGGTGAAAGTATTGCGGCGGCTCAATTTGTCTTGGGAACCGTCGCAACAACGGCCAGCCATCGCTTTATCTTTAATCAACCGACAGGCCAACTCTTCTTTGATGTGGATGGTAATGGTTCATCGGTTCAGACTCTGTTGGCGACCTTGACTCCTGGTCTTAGCTTAACGGAGGACAATATCTTTGCGGCTTAGAATCGCGCCAGATAGGTTATTAAACTAGAGTGCGTCATCATTTAAATCTGACCACAAGTCCGGGCAAGGGGGTTAGGTACTTAGTCCCCTTGTCAACGGGCTTTCTGAAACCTGATTCGATTTCACAGTCCGGGTTTTAGGACTAATGGGACTTAGACAAAAAACAAATCTAGAAAAGCCTCAACTCCAATCCCCGCTTGGGATTTACTTCGAGAAGCCCAAAATCGCTGAAACCCCGATAGATCAAGGAAAATCATAAATCGAGGTTAACCCTTTGTCCCGTAATGGTTTGAGCCTTTTTTGCTGACCGAAAACGCCTAAGTCCCACTAGGCATCACAGGAAAACTATGCCATCTCCCCCGCCGTTAGCGGGGGTTTTTTGTCGGATGTGGGATTTTGCCAGGCAAGTTTTCCCCGATGGTAGTTGCTCGCTCGTCAAGGAAGAGTCGCTCTTTTTTGCCGTCAACCCGAGTCGATGGGCTGCGAGCGTTTCCTATTGCTCGGCATTCCTCCCCCACTAACCCTACGGGTGTAACGGGGGAGGAATGCCAACATTCAAGGTGACAAGGGCAATTCTTGTCGGAGGGCAGATAAAAGTTTATGCGGATGGCGAGACTCGAACTCGCAAGGCGTAAGCCACACGCCCCTCAAACGTGCGTGTCTACCAGTTCCACCACATCCGCTTGATTTTAGCTTAACCACTATAGCACAGAAAAAAAATAATCTGCAAGCAACTTTTAAAAATTACTGCCGCACAACTTTCGCACCACCTGAGTTAGTACGGATAAACCTTTTAGGGAACCTTGAATCAAATGGAAGGCTGGGACAGGACGGATTAACATTTGTCGAGCTAGGGGCAATGGTCGCAGCTGACCTTGATTATCAATTGCCGGGGCTAAATCGGGTAAATCCTGTGTCACCTCATCGCTAATCACGCGCACCATTGCCACTTTTTGCCCCCGTAAAGCCGCTAAAATCCTTGCTCCTTCCATATCGACCACTTCATAGCCCCCTTGTCCTAAACGTCGTTTTTCCTCGGATCGGCTAATCAGGCGATCGCTGGTTAAACCTTTAACAAGACTATATCCGGTTAATTGGGCGATTTCTGCGGTTATTTCCGGTTCGCACTGCCAATAATTCCCCGTTTCCGCGCCACAACCTTGATAGATTACCCCATCTCCGACCCGATAGCGATCGCTGAGACTGCCCGCTAATCCCATCAGCACAATTTTTCCCGCGAACTTATTAAGAAACTCTAGAGATTGCCTAGAGACTGGGGAACTGTCGAGGAATTCTGGAGCGCCAAGGTTAATGGGGATAATTTGCGGGGCTAAATCGCCGATTTTTCTTAATCCTCGGCGGATTGAGCTATGCTCGGCCCCCCGGGGAACGAGAATAATATCTTCAGGTGTGAGCATGAAATTTTTGAGAAAGTTTCCTAATTAGTCCATTGAGATGTTATAAATAATAGTAGTGAACTAATTAGGAATAATTCTTAAGTAAATGGCCCTGCCACTGACTGGGCGATTGTCTTTCTCACCATGAAAAAGTCTGTCATTCTGCGTTTATCCGAGGTTAACAAGCGTTTTCCTGCTTCTCCTACTCTAGCTGTTGATAATATCAGTTTTAGTTTAACAGAGGGCGAAATTCTCGGATTATTGGGCCCGTCGGGCTGCGGTAAAACTACTCTGCTGCGGATGATTGCGGGATTTGAAAAACCATCTCAAGGAGTGATTGAATTGGGAGGGCGAATAGTTGCCGACGAAAAAACCTTTATTCCCCCGGAAAAACGCAATACGGGCATGGTTTTTCAGGATTACGCTCTTTTTCCCCATTTAACTATCGCTGAAAATATCGCCTTCGGGTTAAAAAATTCTGGGGAGAAATTATCGAGCAGAGCTATTAACGCTAGAGTGGCGGAAACTTTAGATTTAGTCGGACTGCAAGGACTAGAAAAACGTTATCCCCATCAGCTATCGGGAGGACAACAGCAAAGAGTCGCCCTTGCCCGCGCTTTAGCCCCAAAACCCTCTTTAATCCTCTTAGATGAACCTTTAAGTAATCTCGATGTCCAGGTACGGCAACGGTTACGGCACGAGATCCGTCATATCCTGAAAGCGACTGGTATCTCGGCCATTTTTGTCACCCACGACCGGGAGGAAGCAATGGTGATCAGTGACACAATTGCGGTCATTTGTCAAGGAAAATTAGAACAAATTAACAATCCCGAAGAAATTTATAGTCATCCGGCCTCGCGATTCGTGGCTGAGTTTGTCACCCAAGCTAACTTTCTCCCCGCTAGACGGAAGGGGGAACAATGGCAAACCGAGATAGGACTCTGGACAATTCCTGATGGTCAAGATTTGGACAAAGGGGAATTGATGCTGAGAGAGGAAGATGTCAAAATTAAGCCGGATGAGACGGGAGAGCTAGTTATTTGCGATCGCCAATTTTTGGGGCGGGAATACCGTTATTGTCTGCTAACGGCTACCGGCAGCCAAATCCACGCTAGAACAACGATTAACACCCAATTAGACATCGGTACAAAGGTAAAACTATCGATTATTCCCGATAGCGTCCGTGTATTTGCTGACTGATAACTGATACTAAATCCTGTTTAAGGGGTGTAGGGTGTGGGGTGTGGGGTGTAGGGTGTAGGGTGTGGGGTGTGGGGTGTGGGGTGTGGGGAGCTTTTTCAGTAAAAAGGCAGCTCCGAGCTTATCGCTTAATACTATTGACTGATAACTTACCCACTGATAACTTACCCACTGATAACTGATAACTGATAACTGATAACTGAGCCAAGGCTGATGGCTAATATTGATATCGATCGCGATTTAGGACTAGGGTGGCATTTTTAGCGACAAAATCAATAATTTTTTTGGCCACATCCACACCAGTGGCCGCTTCTATTCCTTCCAAACCCGGAGAGGAATTCACCTCGATAACCACAGGCCCATGATTAGACCGTAATAAGTCCACACCCGCAACCCGTAAACCCATGGCTTTAGTGGCCCGTATAGCCGTACTGCGTTCCTCCGGGGTTAATTTTATCTTTTCTGCTTTGCCACCGCGGTGAAGATTAGAACGAAAATCCCCTTCGGCCCCCTGTCGCTTCATCGAGGCTACCACTTTTCCATCGATGACAAAACAGCGCAGATCTGACCCACTGGCCTCTTTAATATACTCTTGTACTAGAATATTAGCTTCTAATTGCCGAAAAGCTTCAATAACTGACTTGGCTGCTTGGTCGGTTTCCGCTAAAACTACGCCAATACCTTGGGTTCCCTCTAATAATTTAATCACTAGAGGGGTGCCGCCGACGGTTTCGATTAAACCATCGATATCTTGAGTTGCGTGAGCAATTCCCGTCACCGGTAAACCTATCCCTTCCCGAGCGAGGATTTGCAGACAACGCAATTTATCCCGCGACCGAGAAATTGCTTGCGAGTCGTTGGCAGTAAAAACATTCATCACCTCGAATTGTCGGACGACTGCGGTTCCATAGAAGGTTTTTGAGGCGGCAATACGGGGGATAATCGCGTCGAAACTCTCCAAGGGTTTACCGTTATAGACAACCGTGGGTTTATGGGAGGTGATGTTCATATAACAGCGCAAATAATTGATCACTCGTACCTCATGGCCTTGAGCTTCTCCCGCTTCTTTCAGTCGCTTGGTAGAATAAAGAGAAGCGTCTTGCGATAAAATAGCGATTTTCATAAATTTTCGCTTAAATATTGCTTTTACAACTGAATAGCTCTTTATTTTCCCATATTGACTTTTTTGGCTGGCAACTCATAAAATTTCTGTTCTCGATCGAAGTCCATCGATCATTATGGCGCTGACAGTTCCCTTTGAACAGTTGGGTTAAATGAAAAGTAAAAAGGATCAAGCTTAAGACTAGATTTGTTTTTGTCTTCAGGCTAAGTTTAAGTAGCTGGTTATAATTAAATTAAAAATGGATTTTAGGTTCGATCCCCCCTGCCCCCCTTAATAAGGGGGGTGCCGATAGGCGGGGGGATCTACCCTTAATAAGGGGGGTGCCGATAGGCGGGGGGATCTACCCTTAATAAGGGGGGTGCCGATAGGCGGGGGATCTACCCTTAATAAGGGGGGTGCCGATAGGCGGGGGGATCTACCCTTAATAAGGGGGGTGCCGATAGGCGGGGGGATCTACCCTTAATAAGGGGGGTGCCGATAGGCGGGGGATCTACCCTTAATAAGGGGGGTGCCGATAGGCGGGGGGATCTACCCTTAATAAGGGGGGTGCCGATAGGCGGGGGATCTACCCTTGATAAGGGGGGTGCCGATAGGCGGGGGGATCTACCCTTGATAAGGGGGTGCCGATAGGCGGGGGGATCCCCCCTGCCCCCCTTGATAAGGGGGGTGTCTGAAAACTTTTAACACCTACCTACTTAAGTTATAGTTTTAAGTATTTAATTGACTAACAAAGACTAGAGAAGGAGCAAAGGGAAAAAATGTCAATTAATCAATACAATTTTGTCACGGTTTTGCTACTAGGGATGATTGATCGGTTAGAATGATAAGGCGATCAACGATAACAATTATGACTTTACTAGCGAAATCTTTAGAGGAACTGACCGACTGGGTAAAAGACCAGGGACAACCCGCTTATCGGGGTAAACAATTACACCAATGGCTATACGAAAAAGGGGTGCATTCTTTGGCGGATATTTCCGTATTCCCCCAAGAATGGCGCAGCAAGCTGGCGGATTATCCTATCGGTCGTTCCCTTATAAATTATCGCAGTGTAGCACCCGATCGCACTCGTAAATATCTGCTAAAACTGGCCGATGGTTTAATTATCGAAGCGGTGGGAATTCCTAGTGAAAAAAGATTGACAGTCTGTGTTTCTTCCCAAGTGGGTTGCCCGATGGCCTGTGATTTTTGTGCCACGGGAAAAGGGGGTTTTACTCGTAATTTAAAAGCCTATGAAATCGTTGACCAAGTATTAACAGTACAGGAGGATTTTCAACAGCGAGTTAGTCATGTGGTGTTTATGGGGATGGGGGAACCTTTATTAAATATTCCCGAAGTGGTGACAGCGATTCATTCCCTGAATCAAGATGTGGGGATCGGTCAGCGTTGTTTAACGATTTCTACGGTGGGATTACCCCAGAAAATCAAGCAACTAGCCGAACATAATTTGCAAGTAACTTTTGCTGTTAGTCTCCATGCTTCTAATCAACAAGTTCGAGCTAAATTAATCCCCAGTGCCGACCATTATCCCCTAAGTAATCTGATCCAAGACTGTCAGGAATACGTTCAAATCACGGGACGAAGAGTGACATTTGAATACATTCTTTTAGCGGGAGTAAATGATTTACCCGAACACGCAAGGGAATTAGCCAAACTGGTGAAAGGGTTTCAATCTCACGTCAATCTCATCCCCTATAATCCCATTCAGGAGGTGGATTATCAACGGCCTGATGAAAAAAGAATTAAGGCTTTTAAAACTATTTTAGAACAGGAAAAAGTCGCCGTTACTGTCCGTTATTCCAGAGGTTTAGCGGCCGATGCGGCCTGTGGACAATTGCGATCGAGCGTCATGGTACAATAAACAGGCGTAAATCGGCCATTAACTAGCGTTGGCTGAATAAATCTAAAAACCTTGTTGGTTAAGACTTTTAGACTTTGGGGAAATCAAAAAGTGCCAGCCATTGGAGGGATCGGGGGGAAATTTCAGGGGAAAAGTGCCTTAAAATAGAACCCTACACCCTACACCCCACACCCTGGCCCCACGAGAAACTTTTTGCCGCAAACCCTAACTAGATTGCTAGTCTCCCTGCTAGGCTAAACTAGAGAACTATAACATCAATGTAGGAGCCATTTCGATGCAAAGTCTCTCTAGTGCCAAAGAAAACCGCCTTTTTGTCTATGAAGTCGTCGGTTTGAGTCAAAATGACAAGACTGATAACCTAGATTATTCTATTCGTAAGAGTGGCAGTGTCTTTTTAACCGTTCCCTATAGCCGCATGAATCAAGAAATGCGTCGGATTACCCGTTTAGGCGCTCGCATCGTCAGCATTAAACCCTTAAACGCTGCTGCGGCCGAGTAGTTCATAAAATAATTATTGCTAATATCTGTCCCCCGCTCTTGTCCTCATCAGGTCAACCAGGGGGATTTCTAGCATAAATGGGCAAAAGTAACATAAATCTTAATAAAAAGTAAAATGCTGCAAATGTAACAGATTTTAACCAGAGACTTGACCTATCCTATCCAAAAGGATAAAAGCGATGTCTGTGGTTTTTTTAAGATAACTCTCAATTAGGCCTAGGTGTAGTGTACCGATGATAGGCTAAACTATGGAACGATTATCGTGACTTGAGTTGGGAGTTATATTTAATGTACAGTCCGAGTACACTAGCGGGAAACCGTTTATTTGTTTACGAAGTGGCGGGTCTCAATCAAAACGACAATACTGACAGCTTGGATTATTCAATCCGTCAGAGTGGAAGCGTGTTTTTCACGGTTCCCTACAGTCGCATGAATCAAGAAATGCGTCGGATTACCCGTTTAGGTGGTCGTATCGTCAGCATCAAACCCTTCAATGGGATTGCCCCCGTAGCAACTGTTTCTAGTGCCTCCACACCACAGCCAATCGCTCAATCATCGCCCGTCCCCGAACAGACCAAGAAAAAGGCCATGACTCAAGCGAAAGAAAAAACAGATATCCCCGTCAACATCTACCGTCCGAATCAACCCTTTATCGGCAAATGTATCGAGAATTATCCTCTCGTTGATGAGGGGGGTATCGGCATCGTACAACACGTCACCTTTGACCTTTCCGGGAGCGATTTACGCTATTTAGAAGGGCAAAGTATCGGTATTATCCCTCCGGGTACCGATGCTAATGGCAAACCTCATAAATTGAGACTCTATTCGATCGCCTCCACCCGTCATGGTGATAAATTAGACGATAAAACCGTATCCCTCTGCGTGCGTCAGTTAGAATACCAACATCCAGAAACCAAGGAAACCGTTTATGGAGTTTGTTCCACCCATCTCTGTAATATAGGGGTGGGTGCCGATGTGGCTATTACTGGTCCGGTGGGTAAGGAAATGCTGCTGCCCAGTGATGAAGATGCCACTATCATTATGATGGCCACCGGGACGGGAATCGCTCCCTTCCGAGCTTTCCTCTGGCGGATGTTCAAGGAACAACACGAAGATTATAAATTCAAAGGTCTAGCTTGGTTGATTTTCGGAGTTCCCAAAACGGCCAATATTCTCTACCAAGAAGAATTAGAGAAAATCGCGGCGGAATTCCCCGATAACTTCCGTCTCACCTATGCCATCAGCCGGGAACAGCAAAATCCCCAGGGCGGCAGAATGTATATTCAACACCGGGTAGCCGAACACGCTGACGAAATCTGGAATCTACTCCAAAGTCCCAAAACCCACGCTTATATGTGCGGACTTAAAGGGATGGAAGATGGTATCGACGATGCTATCAGTGGTGCTGCCAATAAAAATGGCACCGATTGGTCTGTCTATCAGAAACAACTGAAAAAAGAACATCGCTGGCACGTAGAAACCTACTAAACCAGAAAGGTTCTCTGAAAATTTTTGCGGGTGGGCATTGTCCACCCTTTTTGTCTTGGCTTCGGTTAAGATAAGTAGCTGGTTATAATTAAATTAAAAATGGATTTTAGGTTCGATCCCCCCTACCCCCCTTAATAAGGGGGGTGCCGATAGGCGGGGGGATCTGAAAGTTTTTAATACCTATCTACTTAGGTTTTTTAAAAGACCTTTAAAAAGATGAAATTCTCTCGACGCTTTTTTCCCGTTTTCCTTGCCCTCTGCCTACTGTTTATTTTGCTGCCCCAGGCCTGGAGTTTTACTAATAGCCAAAAACAAATTCTGGCCGATTTAAAAACAGCCGAGATTATTTATCTGGGGGAAAGGCACGATAGTCAAGCCGACCATCAGGCCCAATTAGCTATTATCGAGTATTTACAGGCTAATAATCCCCAAATAGCGATCGCTTTTGAGATGTTTCAACGTCCTTACCAAATCTATTTGGATCAGTATTTAGCCGGCAAAATTAGCGAAAATCAGTTGAGAGAAAAAAGTGAATACGACCAACGTTGGGGATTTGATTGGGAATTTTACGCCCCGATCCTGCGCTTGGCCAAGGCGAAAAAACTACCAGCTATCGCCCTAAATACACCCACGGAAATCACTAGAAAAGTGGCACGGGAGGGCTTAGAAAGCCTCTCCACCTCAGAAATGACCTACATCCCCCCTAAAAGCGAAATAAACCAGGATAACGAGGAATACCGTCAACAGATCTTAGCCGTTTATGAGCAACACACGGGGGGCAGTAGTCAGGGATTCGATCGCTTTTTTCTGGCACAGGTTCTCTGGGATGAAACCATGGCCGATGCGATCGCTAAATTCTGGCAAGCTCATCCCGAATATCAGATCATCGTCCTAGCAGGAAAAGGTCATATTGCCTACGGTTACGGTATTCCCAGTCGAGTCCAAAGAAGATTAGGCGATCGCGTCAGCCAGCGCTCGGTTTTCTTAGGAGACGCTCCTCAATCATCACCAGCAGAAACCAAAAAACCCGCCGATTATTTTTGGCAAGGGCAAAATTAAGCAAGTCGGAGGTTAGGAAACAAGGGATGATAAGCTAATACCATTTTTCTTTATTCTTGGCAGGTATCTTACCCCTCCTCACCCCCCCGACGTCGGGGGGTGAGGGCAATTAACCATCTCTGTCATTACTTTAGAAAAATGGTATAAGAAGCCAGTCTTTAAATTTCGCAGTTAATTTAGTGGATAATAAGTCTGAAAAACTGAGGCTATTTTATGATTAATTTAACCTGTCAAGATACCGAAACACTCGATCGCATTTTAGCTGTGACTCGTGCCGTCGGTTGGGGTGGTGCTAAAATTCTCCAATCCTACCACCGGGGTGAACAGGATTTAGCCATCAACGAGAAGAAAAAAGGCGGACCAGTGACAGCGGCGGATTTAGCGGCAAATCACTATATTTTAGGGGAATTACAAACAAATTTCTCTGATATCGACTTTGGTTATCTAAGCGAGGAAACCCACCAGGGTAATGAAGCTATCCCGAAAGATTGGGTATGGATTATCGATCCTTTGGACGGAACCCGCGATTTTATCGACAAAACGGGAGAATATGCCCTACATATCGCCTTATGTTATCAAGGAAGACCGATCATCGCCGTGGTTGCCCTACCAGATCAAGAAAAACTCTATTTTGCCCAAAAAGGAAAAGGCACTTTTCTAGAAACTAGCGACGGCAATATTACACAGGTAAAAGTTGCCAATAAAGATAAAATTACCGACCTCTATCTGGTGGTTAGTCGTACCCATCGCAACCAACGTTTTGATAATTTATTAAGTCAAATACCCTTCTTGGATAAAAATTATGTGGGTAGTGTGGGCTGTAAAATTGCCACGATCCTCGAACAAAAATCCGATGTTTATATCTCCCTATCGGGGAAATCGGCGGCTAAAGACTGGGATTTTGCCGCTCCAGAGTTGATTTTAACGGAAGCAGGCGGCAAATTTTCCTATTTTGACGGTCAACCGGTGCGCTATAATCGCGGCGATGTGCGGCAATGGGGGGGGATCATGGCCAGTAATGGTCCTTGTCATCAACAACTTTGTCAGTTGTCCACGGCAATCCTCGCCCAAATTGATGCCACGGTCTAATTTATGCCCCCTAACCGAGAATCAGAGATCGGTAGAATGGAAAAAAACCAGATCGAGCAATGTTACGGTTAAAAACTTGGCAAGGATTGATTTTAGCAGTTCCGATCGCCGCCGTGGTCATCTTTCTGATCGTGGCCGCCAGTTTCCAGATCAATCAATGGGGTTTAAATTGGATTTGGGCAGTTTTTACCCTGATTTTTGTCGCTTGGCGCTTCCTGTTGGTCAAATGGACGCGCCCAGTGGTCGGGGAAATCGAAGCCACCATTGGGGAAATTAAGGCAGAATTAACCCCTCCTGACGGTGATTCCGGGGGCAATGTCGAGGAAATTATCGAGAGGATTATCGTCGAGGCCCGCAATGATCGGCCGGTTTGGGAAGATTGGGCGACTTTTTGGCAACGCTGTCAGGATTTGGTCAGTGCCATCGCTCAGATCTATTACCCCGATGTCAAGTACCCCTTATTAAATATTTACATTCCCCAGGCCTACGGTTTAATTCGGGGAACCGTGGATGATAGCGATCGCTGGATGCAGAATCTTTCCCCGGCCCTGAATCAAATCACCATCGGCCAAGCCTATCAGGCCTACGAAGTTTATCAAAAATTGCAACCCTCGGCCCAGAAACTTTGGCAGGTCTGGAATTGGGCGCAATGGGTAATCAATCCCGCCGCGGCTGTGGCTAAAGTGGCCAGTCAAAAATACAGCGATCGAGCGGATCAGCAATTATTAGTCAATTTAGGGCAAGTTTTGCGGGAAAATGCCCTAAGAAATCTCTCTCGCCAAGCGGTGTTACTCTACAGTGGCAGTAATCTCGCCCCCACTCTCCCCACCAAAACCAAAATCGCCACTACTACTCTCAAGGAAATTCTCGCCCAAGCGGAACCGATCACGGAAATCGATCGCCAACCGGTTAACATTCTGCTGGTTGGACGCACCGGGGCCGGCAAAAGCAGTTTAATTAATACTCTCTTTCGGGCCGATTTAGCCCAAGTGGATCTATTGCCCAGTACCGACGCGATCCAATCCTACCATTGGCAAACCCCAGAAGGGGACGAGTTAATCCTCTGGGATACCCCGGGCTACGAACAGGCAAATCGGGCCGATGATCGGCAAAAGGTTCTTAATTACGCCAAAAACGCCGATTTATTGATTCTGGTAACTCCCGCCCTCGATCCCGCCCTGGCTATGGATGAGGCTTTTCTTAAAGATTTGCAACAAACTATTGACAATTTACCAGTTATAGTCTGTGTTTCCCAAGTCGATCGCCTGCGTCCGCTGCGAGAGTGGCAACCCCCCTATAATTGGCTGACGGGAGAAAGTCCCAAAGAAGTCAATATCCGCGAATGCTTGCAGTATCGGGCGGAATTATTCGAGGATCTCTGCGATCGCATTTTGCCGATGGTCAGTCAACAGCCAGATAGAGAAGCTTGGGGGGATGAGGAGTTATCAATCGCTTTGCTGGGGGCAATTTCACCCGCAAAACAGTTGCGTTTGGCCCGTTTTTTAGCCGATTTAGAAACTCGAACCCTGGCAGCGGCGAAAATAATCGATCGCTATACTTTACAGATGGCCACGGGACAAGGTTTAACGGCCCTATTAAAAAGTCCTATTCTCGGTTTTATCTCCACTTTAGCCACGGGAAGACCGACTTTAGCCTATCTTTTAGCTGAACAAATTCCTGTGGAACAATTACCAGTAGCGATCGGTAAATTACAGATGGCCTACGAGCTTTCTTCTCTCTTAAATACGGAGAATAAAAGTTTTGATTTATTGGCACTTTGGCCAATACTATTAGAAAATTCTAGCACTGCCGACAGGGAAGCTTGGGCCTGGGGTCATGCTCTGGTAGAATATTGGACAAAGGACTTATCGATCGAAAAGTTCCGGTCAAGTTATCAGGGGTATTTAGAGACGGTAAAAACAGGCCTGTAGCCAGATTAATTAAACTAAAACTTTATTCCACTTTAAAAGTATAGGAGAGTGGGGAGGAAAGGTTTCTGGGGTTGAGATTTCTGGCCTTTGTACTAAAATTACCGATTTTGGAAGAGCCAAAGAAGCGCTGGGATCTTTTGGATTGTTAACTTCCCCTGTCTCATTTTTTGAATCACTGGTCATAACTAAACAATTAGTAGTGGTCTCTGTTCATTACCTTTTTGCAGTATTAATTGAGTATCTTCCTCCGTCTCAGTTTTAGCATATAAAGCCATGAGTTTTAATCCTTTGCGAATTACTTCAGACTCTGTTAAGTCTAGCTCTTTAGCTATTTCTTTAAGATATTCAGAGTCCTTTTGACTAAGATTTACTCGAAATTGTCTGGTAGCCATTTTTTTTTGTTAATTTAGTGAATTACTGATTATATCGATGGTGGTATCTGTAAGGTCGAGAAGAGCCATTTTTACCATCGAGGGCTATAGTAGGGTCAATTCATGAACTATAGTAGGGTCAATTCATGAACTATAGTAGGGTCAATTCATGAACTATAGTAGGGTCAATTCATGAACTATAGTAGGGTCAATTCATGAACTATAGTAGGGTCAATTCATGAACTATAGTAGGGTCAATTCATGAATTGACCCTACAGTCTGATTTAAGGGTTGTCATCGTCCTTTCTTATAGATGTCCATAGTAGTCTTCCTTTAGAAACTTAGCATCCTAACTACAGTATCCTATCTTACCCTAATTACACCAGATATGTCAAGCAATCGCACCAGATATGTTAAGTCAACATAAACGAGTCCTGACGGTACTTAATGGGTGCAATAGGTCAAATACCATCGACTTATCGACTTATTTGTTATTAAAATGCTATTTTTCGCAAATTTTAACTAAAATAATCTTAGGTTTTATTCATGCTTAGGTACAACAGGGGGTATAATAGGGTATTTAGTAGGTGGTATTACATATACATATATGCAAGGCATAGCAATGGGTGTAATGTGGGTATATTGTGGGGTTTAATAGATACCACAGTGCTGAGTTCCTATGGTATGATAGTTCCATCAACTTTTAGATAGATAAAAGTATGGCAGACACAACTAAACAAGTGAGTATGCTAGAATTGGAGTTAGAAGATGATCTAATCAGACAAATTGAAGATGTAGCTGATTCTGGTTGTTTTTCAAAAGATGAATTATTACAAAGTATTTTAGAAGCATGGAGATATCATCAAGCCTATATACATAGACTTTAAAATATGGTTCAAATAATCAATATTAAGTAATTCGATTTGAGGATAATGTGGAATGATTACTATCAAATGATTATCTGCTTATTGTTTTGAGCTAACAAAAAATTTTATCACTATTTTCTTGAACAACAGTCTATTAAACTTTCATAACAAGTAACCCTGAGACAATTATCAGTTTTAGCAATTATTGAGATGTTAATTTATTGTAAGCAGAAATAATCGCCGCATTTTCCCAATCATCATCAAAAGGAAGCGCATCGGGATCTGACAAAGCATTAGCCTCGATTTCTGCATTGCTCATCGATTTAACTCGCTCCCAATCGGTTAAATCTTGCCTTTCCTCTTTTGTGTTAACAATCCCCATCTTGGGGGATACTCTCTTGATACTTTCTTCGCTCACGTTCGTTTGCTCTCCTAGCACTAATCAATCGGCAAGTTTCCCCTCTTATAGTATAGACAACATAACAGATTATCCCGTTTAATTGTCCCAGCAAACACATCCTTATTTCTTGGTAATCTTGGCGATTATCTTCTCTGATTAGACAGTGACCATCGAAAATAGGAGGAACAGCCGCAAAATCTATCCCATGCTTCTCTATATTAGAATATCTTTTAGACTGATCCCAGTCAAATTCTCTAAATTGCATAAATAAATCTCCAAAAATTGTCTTTGTAGAGAATTATTCCTATATCTCCTCCTTACCTATCGTTTTGAACGAACAAAAATTTTTATCACTATTTAAACTTCAATAATTTTTTGTTATATCGATAAATTACTAGCCCTAAACGCAGAAATTTTGAAAAAGCGAAGCCTCCGCTTCTACTATAATCAGAGAAGGGTAATTGAGACAATTTCTGCATCACCTTAAATAGCTCTTCAGGTTTTGCGTCCGAGAAAATTAATAATCTGGGGATTAATTTCTTTTGACCAATGTTCTTGGGGATAGTGTTTTGCTTCTGCGAGGGAGATTAATTCCACTCCTGATTTAGTGGCTAATTTTTCGACAGTGACAGAAGATAACCAAGGATCCCCCATTCCCCAGACAAAAAGGATAGGTTTTTCAAAGTTCTCTAAACCTGTCTCAATTTCTGCCATGGTTTTCGATAGGTTTAAATTGCGAATCGTAGCCACTAAAGCGCGACCTACTGCCGAAGTTTTTAGATAAGGTTGACGGAAAATAGCCAGAGCTGCATCACTAATCACAAAACCGCTACCGGTTTCTAAAGTACGATCGACTAATAAGGGATCTTGAGTCGCCATATCTCCGAGGAAAGGTATCCCCCATTGTTTCATTATCCAGGGTAATTTAACATCACTGGAGAGGGGAGTATTTAAGATGATCAAGCGCTCAATTTTATCAGGATTTTCTAGGGCGTATTGTAACCCGACGGAGGCTAAAAAACCCTGGACAATGAGGGAGATTTTCGGCAATTGGAGAGCTTGAATAAAATCGGACAAAGCTTGACAAAAAGCGTTAGGTGTGTAGGCGAAATCTCTGGCATCGGGTTTAGCGGATAAACCGGAACCGATCCAATCGGGGGCAATGGCATTAATGTTATATTCTTCTAAACTGGTCAATAATTCCCGCCAAATATAGCCATGGGCGGGTAAACCATGGAGTAGAATGACGGGGGTTGTGTCCGGTTGTTGAGCGGGGTTAACCTGTCGATAGAACCACTTGAGAGAGCCGACTTCGAGAAAATTTTCTAAAATAGCCATGGTTAATGGGGGATTAACAATCAATAAACCTCTTGCATAATTAATTTTTCAGGGTTCAAAAACGGCAAAAATAAGGATTAAATGGCATAAAGTCTGTAAATAGACCATTTAACTGATTATTACTCCTTCTTAATTCTCCTGACTACTGACTACTGGCTCCTGACTCCTAACCCTAACAACAATTTTTGATTTTTACAAGAGGTCTAATAACCATTGTCTAACGTCTAGGAACCGTCGCACCGGCAATTTTCCCACCCCAGCAGTTAAAGGGAGCTTGCGTCGAGACTTTGTGCTTCTCCGGGGGTTAAGGGTAAATGAAGACCGCATTCTTGTTTTAAACCCTTGAAACGGGTGTCTCGTTCGTTGCTATCATTGGCGGTTAAAGGCCGACTGGAGTGCCAATCGCCCACGGAGACATAACCTAGATCAAAATAGGGATGGTAGGGAAGATCGTATTTAGTCAGATAGTCATAGATGGTTTTGGCATTCCAGTCAAGTATCGGTAATATTTTGTAACGTTCGCCCTGTGGATTGACCCATTGGAGAGTTTTGCGGTGGTCGGTTTGGTCGCGACGTAAACCTGCTAACCAAGCGGTGGCCTTTAATTCCTTCAGGGCCCGTTGCATCGGCTCCACCTTGCGGATTTTGTCGTAGAGATTGAGGGAGTCGAGATCGTTATTTGACCACAATTTACCGTGGATTGCTTCCATGCGGGCGGGACTGAGGGGAGATTGATAAACTTTCAGGTTTAAATGGAGGCGTTGGCTTAAGTCTTCGGCAAATTGATAGGTTTCTGGGGGAAGATAGCCGGTATCGATCCAAATGATGGGAATATCGGGGATAATTGCGGTGACGAGGTGCAACATCACCGCCGCTTGAATGCCGAAACTGGTACTCATCACCAAACCTTCCCCAAAGGTGGCTTCCGCCCAAGCGACGATTTCTGCGGCGTTAGCGGAGTCAAAACGTTGATTAATTGTAGCGAGGTCGAGGGATAGAGGGGAGGAAAAAGACCGGTCGGCAGTGGGGATGAAGGCGGTTTCTAGGGCCCGTGGATGAGGATTAAGCAAGTGTAAATCTGGCATTCTGGCTAAGATTTAAGATATTAGTAGCGGCGGATACTGATAGAGTCCAATCTATCCATTAGGGTTCGAGAATAGAGTCACCTCCATCTCCTCCCCTTGAGAAACGTGGGTGAGACTTTCGCCTCCGACGGCTCCTAGTTTAACTGCTTCATTGTTAGGGATACAGCTTGACAATCGAGGGCCGTTTTATCGAAAATTTGGGTTAAAACCCCGTCGTTTTACGGTTGAGAATCTATATACTGTACTTCTACTATATCTGATGGGGTGAAGTGTGGCCCACACTAGCGACACCCTCCTTTCTCAAAAATCTCTCTGGTTACACTAGGTTAAGCAAGATGGGGAGGAATTGCCGCTAGTTTTTGCAGTTGTTTTTCAATATTGGCCTTTAATTGGGTCCGGGAGATTTCTTTTCCCGTTTGAGCAGTGTGTGCATTTTCCAGAAAAATAATACTATCTACTTTTTCTAGGGCAAATAATTGGAATAAAAGATGGGTTACGGGAATCAGGAGCGTTGATAGGGGTGAATTGGGGGTATTTTGAGCAGATATGGCCATTTTTTCCGTAGCAAAGGCATAGATTACCCTTTTCTCCTGTTGTGGCTGCTGCCGATGGGCTAAAGTGGTCAGCAACCAATCACCCTCGCTATTCTGAAGCACATAGTATTGTAAATGTTTTAACTGTCTGGCCATGGCCGCGAGGACGGGATTAACCGCTTCTTCCATGACCACGGTTGCCAGTCCGTAATTGACCGCTTCTCGACTT
Source organism: Microcystis panniformis FACHB-1757 (assembly GCF_001264245.1). Classification (NCBI taxonomy): domain Bacteria; kingdom Bacillati; phylum Cyanobacteriota; class Cyanophyceae; order Chroococcales; family Microcystaceae; genus Microcystis; species Microcystis panniformis. Next base: position 1,644,437 of record NZ_CP011339.1, on the reverse strand, counting down.
AAAATATGCAGTTGTGCCTTTAATTTCATGGCTAATAATGTCTATAAACTAATCGATATTGACCATTCCTACCAGCGATGAGCGGTTTTTCTGCCAGTACAATTTTAGGCGTTGCTGATTTGAGATCTGAATTTTCTTGGCTGGGATTTTTAAAACCTAAACCGAAACTAACTTTGACACGGGAACCTGCACAGTTGCCATTCATCCCTTGATTCAGCAACGCTATTTAAAATTGTCGTCGTGAAAAGATGAGGATGGAGATGCCCAATAATAGACCAGTATAAACGAGACTGTAGAGGGCATTAGCGATTAAGACATCAGCACTAGGCAGCAAACCATAAACGGCCTCGTTTCTAAAATTTAATCTCTCTAAATCTGGGAGAATTAGATAAATATTTTTAGTGATAGCGAGGATATTGGGATTTTTGCTGATTATACCCAATTGGATCAGATCTTTGCTGATGTGACCCATTAGATAGACCCCAAAAGTCATTAACGTGGCTAAAATCGAACTGGTAAATACCCCAAAAGCGATCGCCACGGCCGCGATGAGAATTAATTCCAAACCGAGATAGAAAACCGAGACAATCAGGGGTAAAGGTTGAAAAGATACTTTCATCCCCAGCAACATCAGCAGGTAAATCACCAACATTACCCCCAACATCACCGCTAAAACCCCGGACAAACCCAAGTGTTTACCGAGGATAAATTCGGCCCGACTCAGGGGTTTGGGAATCAAAACTAAAATAGTTCTCTTGTCAATTTCCTTATTAATTAGCCCTGTACCCACAAAAACCGCAACAATTACCCCTAATAACCCGATAGCGGCTAATCCCAAGTCAAGAAAGATTTTCTGATGGGTTCCCACCGCAATTTCTGGTAATAAACGCAAAGCGAAGGCCATCAACAAGGCAAAAAACCCGATAAAGTAAAGAATGCGATCGCGGATAACCTCGCGAAAACCATTAGCTGCGATCACCCAGATTCTCAGGATACTGATACCCATAGCCTTTCATCAAAATAATATCTGTCTTTCCTAGATTAAGAGATTGTTTTATCCCCTCATTATGCCCAATTATTAACTTCCCTATTTGATCAAGAATACACCAATCTATTACTTTTTTGCTGGCCCTGTGTAGGTAATTTTCCTGACTGACGGACACATTTTTCAATACAAAGACAAGTACTGTTATGTGAAAGCCTCAAACTCCTGAATAAAAGAAAAGGTAATTTTGCCATAATAATCCTGACGAGCTTTGCGAGAAGAGCCAACAGGGAAAAGGGTCAACAGAAAATAAGTGGTCAAGTCGCAAGAAGGGACGCGCCTTATGAACAACTCCCGCCAGCCAACGTCAACCAATTTTCAAATAACTCAAACCACGCCGAAAATGAGCATCAACCTGACGGCGAGAGCCAGATTGTTGAACCGCCATGCCAGTTAAAGTAGCAAAGAGAATAGAAATGGCAACAATGAGATAGAGACGTTCTAAACAAGCAGCAGAGCGAACACGAGAATGTTCCCAGTCAAAAACGCCCGATTTACTGCCCTTGAAAGAGATGTTCAATGGGAAAACGAAGACCATACTGCCAGAAGGTGTCAAGGGTAGGAGGTTCATCGCTCAGAATTGCCCAATTATCCTTAACCCCTGGAACAGAGGCTAAAGCAAGATGAGCAGTGATTCTAGCCTCCTGCCAGACTTGAACGTTGCGATCAAAGCAGGCTTGCCGTTTGGGAGGATAGAGTTCTCTGACCTCATAGCCAAAACCCCGACGGCGAACACCGTAAATGAGGGTATCGCAAGGTAAGCGAAGACACCAATGCCAAGTATTTTTCCTGAGCCATTGAATTAATTGCTGATTGGCAAAGCCTCGGTCGGCTAACAGCATGACATTCTCAAAGCCCTGAAGATAGCCTTTGGCTCTGTCCAACAAGGGTTCGTATTTCTCAAAAGCTAGGCTGGCACTACCATGTTCTAATCCCATCCACATCAAGGGGACGGCTCTCCCCCCGCAGACCACCGCTAGATAGACAAAGCAGTATTGATTCCACAACAGAGTGGTATCTATTGCTAGATACAGTCTTTCCCCCTTCTCCTTCCAAGTCTCGATGGCTTTCAATATTAAGGGGATGTATATCTTTTCCACCGCTACTCTTCCATTCTGGCAAAAGCGATTCCACCGTCTCTGATAACTATTGGCTTGTTCGGCTCTGCTTTGTACAAAGGGTTCCCATCTGGCTTGATTGAGACTTTGACTACTGAGTAGGGCTGTCACCATCCAACTGAGGACGGTTAAATGTCTTTTATCCACAAATCGGCTTCCTTGTTCTAGATAGGAATAAACTTGGGAGAAGATTCTGTTCTCGGTTTTCATCTTGTAGGGATTCTTGCTTTTTCCCTATCTACCCAGATATTTTTCTTTTTGGCAACCCTTGTCTTGTCAGGTTTTGACCCACTTGTGTCCGTCAGTCAGCCTTACAGCTCCTAATCCTGCTCTTACAAAGTCATCGGATAGTCCAACTAGAGAAACTGGCCGCTCTTTTCCCGCAACCGATAACCTTTGAAAGTAGAAGACGGAATTTGCAGAGATTTCTTAAGCTCCCGCAACTAAACGTGAAACTCTTGTGGTTTCCTTTGATCAAACAGATCGTCAAGCTAGAATTTAGCGGAAAAAATAAAAATCGAGAGCCAAGAAGAAGGCTCAAAAAACTGAAACACGCGGGAAGATTATTAGTCGTCATAGATAGAACCGATTGGAAGGGTAGAAATTTATTCGTCGCCAGTGTGATTTGTGGTCGGAGAGCTTTGCCCGTATATTGGGTGTTACTGAATAAAAAAGGAAGTAGCGCTCTCGGGGAACCGAAAAAATTCCTCAAGCCAGTCTTAGGGTTGTTGAAACCCTATCCGCTCGTCGTAATGGGAGACCGTGAATTTCAGTCAGCGCAATTAGGGAAGTGGCTTGACGACAGAGGTGTAGCTTTTATCTTCCGTCAAAAGAAAAGTACCTACACGCGATTGAAAGATGGAGAAAACTATCAAGCCCTTTCCGAGTTAGAACCGAACCGGGGCGAGCGAAACTTCTTTCGGGGAGTGACCCACACGAAAAGCCATGAGATCGAGGGGTTCAACCTAGCAACTTATGGGAAAAGAGGTTATCGAACTAAAGGGTCTAAAGAGCCTTGGTATTTATTGACCAACCTAGAATCTTTAGAGATAACTCTCAAGTTATATAAATCTCGATTCGGGATTGAAGCGATGTTCAAAGATTGTCAAACGGGAGGATATAATCTTGAAAAAACGAAAGTGAGCGAGCCTCGCTTTCTCGCCTTAATTTTATTAATCGCTATCGCTTACTCTTTGAATACAACCCGTGGTCAAAATCTCAAGAAATCGGGAACTCGCGATTATATTTGTCGCTCCAAAGAAGCGAAACGCGGTCCGGAAAGACATAGCGATTTGGCTCTTCTAGGTTCTGTGTGAGCATGGTATAATAGTAACACAGAACAGGAGGTGGGTTATGTGGATAAATTTTGATCAACTCCTCGATTTACCAAATGTAACAGTGGTCAATTATCAAAAAATTGCTCAGACAATTTTCCTAAAGCTTGCTCTTTTAAATGAAACAATTGAATGTCCGAATTGCCATCAAACCTTAGACAGAATCAATCAGACAGAGTATAATCTAGTCAGAGACTTGTCAATATTAGGTAATCCAGTATATTTAGAAGTACCACGCCGTCAGTTTCATTGTCAAAAGTGCCAAAAGTATATCAGCGAAAGACTGAGTTTTATGAGATTAAGACAGCATCATACAATTCGCTATGAATCGATGATTTATGAGAGAGTAAAAAATTGTAGCATCGAAGAAATAAGTCGAGAAGAAGGGTTAGGATGGTCAGAAGTTGAGTTAATATTTAATCACTGTGCTAAAGAACTAGAAAAGGAAGAGTGGGAAGCACCAGAACGAATAAGCTTAGATGAATTTAGTAACTTAAAAGGACATAAAGATTTCATCACAACGGTCGTAGATATGGACAAGAAAATTTTACTAGATGTGATTAAAGGACATAAGCAAGAAGAATTAATGGAAGCCTTAAAAGCACAGCCAGACGCAGTTCGGGAGAAAGTGAAAGAAGTGAGCGTCGATATGTGGTCAGGATTTACAGCAGTGATCAAGGAATTATTTCCCAATGCTAAAATCATCTATGACCGTTTTCATGTAATGGCTATCATCAATGACGAGCTTAATAAATTGAGAAAGTTAATGGGGGTGCATGAAAAAGGATTACCTCATTTATTATGGAAGAATAAAGAGGACTTAAAGGACGAGCAAAAACAACAACTAGAAGTTATTCTGAAAGAACATCCATGCTTAGGAATAGCCTGGGAAATGAAAGAAGAAATTAGACAAATTTATCAAAGTAGTAGAACGTTCAGAGGTGCTGAGAGAAAATTGGAAAAATGGATAAGAATAGGCGGGATATTATATGAAAGTAGTGCCAGGATGATCCAGAAGCATTTGCCAGGTATTTGTAATTACTTTGAAAATCAGACAACCAACGGATTAATTGAGGGAATGAATACCAAAATAAAGCTTATTAAAAGAATGAGTTATGGATTTACCAATTTTGAACATCTTCGACTTAAGCTGTTTGCTTGCTTTAATTCATAACAAAAATTAACACACGAAAACCAGAAGAGCCGCGATTTTTGGATAGGTACTTATGGGAGCTTCTGGATCGAGTCGATGGACGCGTACTCGGAACTCGCCTTTTCTTTGATCCGCCTCAAGCCAGGAAAACACCCCGATTTTTCTAGGGGTCTAACGGCTATGCGCCTTATCCAGCAAGCCTTTTAGTCGCCTTGTCACCCCTTGAACCTGTGCGTCCAATTTGTCCGTTTTTGCTTTCCCCAATGCCGTCGCAAACCCTTTGACCTTGCGGGGGTTGGCGATCGCTACCGGTATGGTGGCGGCTTGTAAGCCCGATACGAGTGCGCGCTCTAATCCACCCGTCGATTCCACCACCACCAAACTCGGTGAGAGAGGATGTAATTGTTCAATCAGCGATTGAACGCCAACGTCGCTGTTGGGTTGTTGCAAGGTCAGACCTTGCGGCAACACGTAGATATCTAGAACCTCTTTACTGACATCGATCCCTACCCATGTTTTTTCTTCTGTCATCGTTTATGCTGGGGTTAAGTTATTTTGTCCCTTTGGTAACTCGTCCTTGCGAAGACGAGGTTAATCCTAAGGGCGATTGTTCGAGCTTGTCTCCTCGGGATGACGGCGTGGCTCCGGTGGCTACCCAACGGTGTCAAGCACCTCGGTTGAACTGGATGTCCACGCCCTTTTTCAGAATATAGGCACCCAAGCTACAAAGCGGTATTTTTTACCTAGGTTGGGACGGGTTGCCTACTTCTCAAGATACAAGGTTGGGTTGAAGCATGAAACCCAACGCCTGCATGGGTTACGCTACCGCTAACCCATCCTACAAATAATTGTGCCTCCCTACTTACGTCGAGAACCAAAACTCCCCGAAAGTGGAAACGCTACTGCGTTAGTTTCATTCTGGTCGTGATTCATCTCCCGTTAACCGCTACGCGGTTTAACGGGAGTCCTCTCGCTCCATTGAGATAGACTATAATGGGAGATTGCCGCTTCTACTTCTCTTAAGTGGGTGGGTGGAATTAAATATAAGATGAACGTAGGTTGGGTTGAAGCATGAAACCCAACGCCCGATTATGTTACGCTACCGCTAACCCATCCTACAAATAATTGTGCCTCCCTACTTAACTAGACATAATCCGAAAATTATGCCCCCGTCAGACCGAATCCACAAGCATTTTAACTTAACGTCCATCGACTGCCAGGCGGCGGACGGAGCTAAATAAGGGTCGGGAGGTCAGTCCCCGTCATACCTAACGATAAAGGGCGCAAACCTTACGCCCTTTACAGAATGATTTTAAACCGATTGCTCTAGCAAAATTGTCTGTTTACCCGATGTTAATAACAACTGGGTTTGCTTAATTTCTCCCTTGTGGTTACGCCATTGAATGTCAACGGGTAAAGCGGTATTAGGGTCAATTTTGCCTAAACCAAAGTGTAATACTGGACTTCTCACACCAGAATGACCATTGCCCCCATCTACCTGCGCCACCAGCTGACTGCCATCAGGTAGAGACACCTTAACCGCTGCCCCAATTGCGGGGATACCCATTTTCCCTTTTTCTGAAGAGGGATTAGGGGAGAGCGCAGGGTTTAAAAGCTCTAATTCCAGAGATTGACCGATATTTGGACTATCATTGCGATAAAAATAAGAGGTTTCCCACTGATTTGCCACTACAAAGTCTAAATCCCCATCTCCATCCACATCGGCGGTGGCAATTCCTCTGGTGACAGAGGGATCATCTAAGCTTAATTGCGATGCCAAATCATAGTAACGTCCATCTTTACCCCGCACAAAAAAGGGATTATGTTGATGACCACTTAAATCGTCTCCATCTTGGAAATGAAACCAACTATTGGGGATTTTCAGGACTTGATCATTACTCATGGCTAACTCATGTAATTCCGGCCAACGATTGATGCCACCTTTACGAAATCCTGTGGCTTGCAACGCTTCTAACTCCCCATCATTATCAAAATCGCCGAATTTTGTTTCCCAACTCCAGCCACTACGAGAGACTCCCAGGGGTTCGCTTTTATCGACATAAGGGGCGATTCCTCGGGACATTTTCTCCGTTTCTCCCGTACTGGTAAAGAGAAAATGACTTTCCTCTAGGGCGTATTCCGAAGCAATATTACTCACATAGATGTCTAGGAGTCCATCATGGTTAATATCCCCGAAATCCACCCCCATTCCCTTAAAGCTATCATGGCCCAGTACCTTAGAATTAGGTGTCGTTAACCCTTTTTGCCCTTCCAGTAAGGCAAATTGGAGATGTCCTCTAGTAGAACGATTATGTAAGAGGCGATCGGATCCGAAATCATTGGCAAAATAAATCTCTGGCAATAAATCCCCGTCTAAATCGGCTGTTCCGACGGCCAATGTCCAACCATGAGCAATTTTCTCCTCAAAAGCATCTTGGACTTCTTGATAAGTCACTCCAGTGGTAGAGGCATCGGACCACAAGAAAACTCGATTTTTACCGCCATTATAAGCACGGGTCATCGAATCTTGCATTTTCTCGATTTTCTGGGAATTGACATCCAAAATCTCGGCATTATCTGGGAAGTAATTGCCAATGATTAAGTCTGGGTGTCCGTCCCCATCTAAATCCGAGAAGGTTGCCGCATTGGTGTACCATTTTTCCCTTTTTTGGCTGATTTGCTGCTGAAGATAACCTTGATCTTGCTTGATAAAAGCGATCGGTGTTCGTCCCCAATAATACACCAATAGATCCCTGAGTCCATCCTCATTGAGATCACTAGGAATACATCCCATCGGGGCCATGGTTTGGTCGTTATAGTCAAAATCGGTGACATTCAGGGTGAAGGGCTGATAACGATTGCCCGTACTCGGAACAGGGGAGATAATCACCTGATTACTTTGGGTTTCTACATGACAGAGATCATTATCCAAGCCATCTCCATCGAGATCCCCCAGGGCAACTGCCGCCCCAACTGCCGAAATCCAGCCCGAATGACGGCTTAAACTGGGATTTGTCGGTCTTTCTACTTGATAGGGTTGATTTTCTAATTCAGGTAAGGGAAAACGAGTAAAGGCAAAGCGAGAAGCGATCGCATCTCTTGCGGCCATTGATAGGGCAGGGAGACGGGAAACAGAGAATAAGACTAAAATTAGCCCCAATGCCAAGATAGACTTGCTATGGCGTCGGATGAATTTTTCCAAACGATTCATGGTTTCAAAGAAGTAACTACATTCAATCTAAGCTTAAGACAGTTTAGGGGATTAAGTACGAAAATGACTTTGGATGGCTTGTCGCCATTGTTCATAGGCAGGGATTTGGTCGTGGTAATCTAAGCCGATGAGGGTATCATCAGTGATCTTGGCTGTTTCAGTAATAGCCATTCCACACAAAATTTGACAGGCTATTTCGGTATTTTCCTGGCAGTTTTCGGCTAGTAAACGTGCTTTTGCCGCAAAAGCTGCTCCCTGGGCTAATTCTGCTCTATAAGGTTCAGCCAGCTGTTTTAAATGTTGAATTTCTTCGGGAGACACTCCCCCCGCGTAAGTGCAAGCCAAGCCGATCCCACTCCATAAATGGGGTTGAAGCAGCGGGTCGAATTTTTGGATCTGATCGGCAATTTCGGGAATATTTGCCCCTTTCACAAACCAAAGACTGCGCCCTAACCCTTGGGCAAAGACAAGACGCGCATAACCCGATAATTCTTGAGGAGACTTTCTCTCTCGGATATACTTAGGCCAGGCAAAGTATCCTTGATGAAATCCATAGCCGTCAAGGGCTAACCAACCTAATAGGGAATCTGGAAAATTTTGGGCAGAATGTTCTAATTTTTGGAGATAAAAGCGCAAAGAAAAAGGAATACGGGCTAATTGCCATCCTTTCCCTACATAGGCCATGTAAATATGCTTTTTCCCCTCGTTTGCTAAAAAATGCTCAAAGCGATTGCGCTTACCCAGGGTTAAACAATCTAGCAAAGATAAAGCCATCGCTGCCCCTTCATAAGCAAATCCTCTCAAATTGAGCGTGACACCTTCAAGAAGAGGAAACAAGTCCGTGAGAGAATGAGCCATAATTGCTGCATTATAGCCATAGATAAAAGTTTGCCCGATCGTTTCCAAATATATCTGTTTTTGAGGCTGAACAGCCAGGCCGCCGCTTTGCGTATCACAGATGAATCCGCGCTGATTAAAGGTTGCCGCTTGGGGTGAAAGGAGCAACAATCGTTGTGGAAAACGATTTACCTGCCTAGGAGAAAATTTGTGATCAAAATTGACAGCAGGATGCTCGAAGGGTGTGCCTGAGAAATTAGATGCCATTGTTAAAAAAAGTTGACAAAGTTGACAACCCTTGATGGGAGGCCGAAGATATGACCTCATGTTACCTTAAACAAAGTTTATTTGATGAATCCTTATCCCTGTTAACAACCATGGCTAACTTTCGCCTTCAAAATTCCTATTCTTTAAAATATTGGTTTTGGGGTCTTTTAGGAGCTTTTATGGGATTTAGCTTGGGAACAACCGTTATTATCTTCTATTTTAGACCAGAATCATCCTTGAAAGCTTCCCAGTTATCGATTTCCCCGATGGTTTCTCCTGATACTCCCGAAGCTGTTGCTGCCCTTGGTTATCTTGAACCTCAAGGTGGAATTACTCAAATATCAGCTACTGCCTTTTTGGAAGGAAGTAGAGTAGATAAAATACTGGTAAAACAGGGAGAAACAGTTGAAAAAGGCGAAATTTTGGCTATTTTAGATAATAATGCCCGTTTGCGAGCATCCCTGAAACAAGCTCAAGCAAATCTGGATTTAGCAGCATCTAAACTCGAAAAAGTGAGAGAAGGGGCAAAAAAAGGCGAAATTATGGCTCAAGATTCCCGTATGCGTCAAAGCAAAGCGGAATTAGAGGGACAAATAATGAGGCAAAAAGCAGCGATCTCTAGTTTGGAATCGGAACTTGAAGGGGAAAAACTAGGACAAAAAGCTACCGTTGAAAGAATTAAAGCAGAATTGAATAATTCTCTCACAGATTGTCAACGTTATCAATCTTTATACCGTAATGGTGCAGTTTCTCAAGGGGAAAAAGAGCGATTTTGTTTAGAGGCGACAACTACACAAAAAAGACTCCAAGAAGCTGAGGCTAACTTGCAACGCATTACGACTACCTTAGAACAAAAAATTCAGGAAGCCAGAGCCAATCTACAACGAACTCTTAATACTTTAGAACAACAAATTCAAGAAAACCAAGCTATGTTAAGTGCAGTTACGGAAATTCGTCCTGTTGATCTTCAAATTGCTCAAGATGAAGTAATGACAGCTAAGGCTAATGTAGAACGCGCTCAGGCGGAATTAGAATTATCCTATGTGCGTGCGCCCCATGCAGGAAGAATTTTAAAAATTCATACTTTTCCTGGAGAATTAGTGAAAAATGAAGGGATTTTAGATTTGGGAAACATCCAAAAAATGTATGTGAAAGCAGAAGTGTATGAAACCGATATTAGTCGAGTTAAATTAGGTCAATCTGTAACGATAAAAACCGATAAACTGCTCGGAGATTTAGAGGGAACTGTGGAAGAAATAGGTTGGAAAGTGGGACGACAAGATGTTTTAGGAACCGATCCTGTTGTCGATACAGATGCTAGAGTCGTCGAGGTAAAAATTAGCTTAGATCATCGCTCTAGTGCTAAAGTTAATCGGTTAACTAACTTAAAGGTTAATGTGATCATTCACCCTAACTAAATAACTCATTCATAAGATGAATATTCCCACTGCTTGGTTACAATTAGCTCATAAAAAAACTCGTTTAATTGTTGCGCTGTCTGGTATTATTTTTTCCACTGTGATTATTTTTATGCAGTTGGGAATTCGAGATGCTTTATTTGAGAGTGCTGTTCATTTACATAATAGTTTAGAAGGTGATGCTTTCCTGATTAGTCCCCGTTCTACATCCTTAATTGCCATGGAAAGTTTTAGTGAGCGAAGACTATTACAAGTCTTATCCTTTAATGAAGTGGAATTAGTCAGTCCAATCTATGTAGGCTATGCTCAATGGAAAAATCCCGATACAAAAAACTATTGGCGTAATATTTTTGTAATTGGAATTGACTTAAGATATCAAGCATTTAAGGCTGTGGGAATCAAAGAAAATTGGCAAAAATTAAAGATAAAATATACCACCTTATTTGACCAAAATTCTCGTAGGGAGTTTGGAAATATTGCTGAAGATTTCCAGAAGGGTAAAACTATTATTACTGAGGTGGGAAATTCTGGTAATAATCGAAAAATAGAAGTGGTTGGTCTCTTTGAATTAGGGACATCTTTTGGTTCAGATGGTAACTTACTAATGAGCTACTCTAACTTTTTAAGAATATTTCAGAATCGTTCATCTCGGTTCATTGATATTGGCTTAATTAAGTTTCAACCAGATATTGATCAGCAATCCTTACTCAAAAAGTTAAAGAAATATTTGCCGAAAGATGTCAAAATATTAAGCAAGCAAGAGTTGATTAACTTTGAAAAAAATTATTGGGCAACCAGTACAGCTATTGGTTTTATTTTTAATTTGGGGGTATTTTTAGGATTAGTGGTCGGGATTGTGGTGGTTTATCAAATTCTTTATACCAATGTTGCAGAACACTTAGCAGAATATGCAACTCTAAAAGCAATGGGATATCACAATCGTTATCTTCTCTGGCTTGTCTTTCAGCAAGCTCTGATTATTGCAGTATTGGGTTATATTCCTGGCTTTTTATTAGGGATGATTCAGTATTATTTTACCCAAAAATACACCTTACTTCCCATTGAAATGACCCCTACTAGAGCAATATTCGTCTTTGGCTTAACCTTGCTCATGTCCTTGATTGCTGGAGCCACGGCTATTAATAAGCTCCAATACGCCGATCCTGCCGATATTTTTTAGAGGATGTTTGAAAAGGGTTAGGGGTAGCGTAGTCATCTAGGCCAGCCGCCTCAACAAGAGTCGGCTCATACCGGGATAAATGAAAGCGGCGGAAGTTTCGGGTTAAGCTCATTTAAACCACTAATTGGCTATAACCAGTTTAGGAGAGTCATTTTTTATCGGTTATTTTTATCTCACATTCCTCGGGTTATCCTTTAGATTGGGATGTGATAGTTCTCTAAAGCTAATTGCAGTTGAGCAGGAATTGGAGTGGGTCTGGTTTCACTATCCTCTCGTCGCATACAGGCCGTTTGTTGTTCTCCTTTTGCCACTAATTCTTCACCTTCATCAGTCACTCGCCAATATTCAAATAACATGGTAATTCGGTTTTGTTTAATCTCTCCTAAACGCATCCGAATAATAACATGATCAAAGGCAAATAATTCGGACAGATACTCACAGGATACTCGAACCGTTACTAAAGCCAATCCTTGGGATAATTCTGTGATAATATCTGGGGCATTATCTTTGAGAAACATTTCCCGACAACGACCTTGCCATTGCACATAATTGGCATAATAAACATTACCAACTAAATTGGTTTCTTGAAAACTGACAATGTGATGATATTCGTAGGCTTTCATCATGATTATTTAGCAATTTTTTCGAGATTAACAACGGTTTTAAAAGAACGCTATTGACAATTGACCAATTTTGTCAGCTGCTTGTCCTCTACACATTTGCAATCATACCAGTCAATCAGAATAGTTATGATCTCAACTGCGATGACAAATTCTACTCCAATATGTCTGAACCGCGCTCTGGGTAGGCAAACCATATAAAGTTCATTTTGTCAAGGATTGTTAAGATGCGCTTACCCTGAGTTATAGTAGGAATTTTAAGATGATCATAGGTTATCCTGATAATGATAAACTAAAGACAAGTTTTTTATTTTCTGATTATAACTCATGAATCAACCGTTAACTCGTTTTTCTCAAGAATGGTGGTCTGTCTATCAAACCACATGGAACGAACAAGAAAACTTAGGTAAAAAGTTCGCTAAATTGGGAAAAGTAATTCTTTGGTTTAGTGATCGTCAGGGGGTTTCTGTTTGTTCAGAATGGGATGATCAGGGTCAGATTGTTAGTTTAGAACTGATTGAGGAAATGGATGAATCTTTACCGATTTTTTCAGCGACTAGAGAGAATTGGGAACGATTCGTTAATCAAGAAATTGGTGCAGTTAAAGCGGTAATGACAGGGTTAATTGATTATCGAGGATCGATGACGATTATTGTTAAATATGGTCGTCACTTTGATTGTTTAGCAGAAGTAGCTCAAAAAGTCAATTAATTATTTTATTTTGACTTTGTATTCCAGTCTGTATTATTTGCCAAAATCCTAGTCACTAATGAATGAAGAAAAGGTAAATCTTGCTTAACAGTATCCCAAACCACGTCTAATTTAACAGAAAAATATTGATGAGTTACTTTATCTCTCATTTTAGCGATATCTTTCCAAGGAACTTGAGGATGTTGTTGTCTAATATTCTCAGGAATTTTCTTAACAGCTTCACCGATAATTTGAATGGCTCTGGTAACGGCAAAAATCGTCTTTTTATCTTGACAAAAATCATCAAAATCCATTCCCTCTGTGAATTCAATTGCTAAACCAATTGCTTCTTCCATATCTCTTAAATAATCTTCACTATATCGCTCAATCATAAATAAATAACCTCTGAGAGAATTTGCTCGCCAATTTTCGGTTTAAGACTATCTTTCATGACTAAATCAACTTGAACGCCTAACAAATCACTAAGATAGTTTTCTAGGCGACAAAAGGTCAATAAACCAAAGTGATAGCCTGATTCAAATTCAACTAATATATCAAGGTCGCTGTCTGGTGTTGCTTCTCCCCTAACATAAGAGCCAAAGATTCCTAGTGCTTGAATATGGTACTGTTTCTTTAAATAGGAATCTTGCTTTTTCAAGCAAGTTTTAATATTTTCTAGGTTAGTCATTTGAAGAATTAGGTAATTTTTCAGCGATCACTATTAGAATAACCTTTATTATACAAAAATTGTTGATATAATTAATGAACTTCTGGCAGAACGTAGGTTGGGTTGAAGCATGAAACCCAACGCATATTAAAATAACCTTTATTATACAAAAATTGTTGATATAATTAATGAACTTCTGGCAGTTTCGAGAGAAATTTTTTGTTCAGTTTACCAAGTTTGGTCATGTTTTGATTATAGCCATCCCTTAAGGAAATAGGGTGAGCAGAACCCACCCTAGGTTAAGTTTATTAACGTTTTTTGCTAAGTTGGGTTAATCCCAGTCCACCAATAGCAAAAAGTCCTAAGGAAGAAGTATCACTATTTTCGCAGGGGATAGGAGTAGGGTTAGAATTGTCCATTGTTTTTGAAAGATTAGGATATTATTTATTATATAGCAATTAGGCGGGAAAGGCATGGCTGAGGTGACAGCTAATTACGACAAAACATGGAAAGAAGCGATTAGCACTTATTTGGCAGAGTTCTTAAGCTTCTTTTATCCCAATATTTATCAAGAAATTGACTGGAATCAAACCCCTATTTCCCTTGATAAAGAATTAGAAAAAATTACGGCAGCTGCGGAAACTGAGCAACGCTATGCTGATAAATTATTGAAAGTTTGGTTATTAGATAATCAGGAAATCTGGCTTTTAATTCATATTGAAGTCCAAAGTCAATATGATCTAAAATTCCCTCAACGAATGTTTATTTATAATTATCGAGCCTTTGATTTGTACCATAAACCCGTTATTAGTTTAGCTATTTTAGGGGATGAAAGTAGGTCTTGGCGACCGGATTTTTATCAATATGGGTTAGGGGGAAGTCAAGTGAGAGTCGATTTTTTAATGGTCAAATTATTGGATTATCAATGGGAAGACTTAGAACAAAGTGAGAATATTTGGGCTATAATAGTCATGGCACACCTAAAAACTAAGGCTACGACTAATAATCTCAGGGAGCGTGAACAATGGAAGTGGAACTTAGTCAGAGGTTTATATCAAAGGGGATTAACCAAGTTTGAGATTATCAATCTAGGGAAATTCATTGATAAAATGATGACCTTACCCCCGCAACTTCAACTTAACTTTAAAACAAAACTCAGTCAATACGAGGAGGAAAACAAAATGCCTTTTTTAAGCACCATAGAAGAAATGGCTCTCGAAGAAGGAGCTAAATCAGGAGCTAAATTAACTAACCAAAAACATATCATTTTGGCTTTACAAAGTCGTTTTGGGGAGATTCCTAATTCCCTAATTGAAACGATTAACCAAATTGAGGATGTGTCTGTCTTAGAGAGTCTTTTTGTTCCCAGTATTACTATTAATTCATTGGAGGAATTTCAACAGTTAGTTAATGACTCTTTATCTTAATTAATACGAGGAGGAGAGCAATCATGCCTTTTTTAAGCACCATAGAAGAAATGGCTCTCGAAGAAGGAGCTAAATCAGGAGCTAAATTAACTAGCCAAAAGTATATTATTTTAGCTTTACAAAGTCGTTTTGGGGAGATTCCTAATTCCCTGATTGAAACGATTAACCAAATTGAGGATGTGTCTGTCTTAGAGAGTCTTTTTGTTCCCAGTATTACTATTAATTCATTGGAGGAATTTCAACAGCTAGTTAATGACTCTTTATCTTAATTAATACGAGGAGGAGAGCAATCATGCCTTTTTTAAGGACTAGAGACAACTTTTCAGCACAATTAACTAGAGGAATAGGGTAAATACTCATTTACCCCCATTTTCCTAATACTTTCTTTGACTTTGACTCAAATTTAAACTAATCTCCCCTCATTCATAGGTGGAAAACGATGATAATACATGGCAATCATCATGGGAATTAGAACCATTAAGTTATAGAAAAGATGCAGTTCTAACCGAGGAAACCAAATTTGTCCGATACTAATAGGAACGCGAGAATCCCATAAGTTTTGACCAATAACAGCTTGTCCTAAGAGTAAAGCGTGTTCAAAATGATGATAGAATTGTAATCCTAAGGCCAAATCCCACCAAATACGAGCTTTTCCATGAAAAGAAGGACGAAAAATAGCTAACCCTAATAACATAAAAAGAGCGTGTCCATAGTGTAGCCATTCCGAGCGCATTAACCAAGGTTTCCAGAGTCCTAATAACCCTAAACACTCCGGTCTCGGCCATCCTAAACCCCACAATTGATAAGCTTGAATAATATGTTCTGAGATGTGGGCAATAGTCACTATCATAAAGATTTGCATCCCCAATTTATGCCAGCGTCCATTCATCGCATAAACGAAAGAACGGATGATATTTGAAATCGGTTGAATAGGGTTTCTTTGGTTGGGAATTTGTCGAACTGTGGTCATGATTTGGTTCTCCTGTGGTTTAAAAAAGGGTAAAACTGGATAAGTTTTATCAGAAAACCTTTGCTGGTTCTGTCTGAAGTAAGTCCGATTTTTTCTGAACTGTTTGGACAAATATTGCCAAGATGAAAGCTGTCTTGATTTCTCGGAAAGAAACAGGTAAAGTGATGATTAAATCCTTTCCTGAAGATAACCACAAAATAGGGGATAAAGGGGTTAATTGTTGAGAGAAAGACGATAAAGTTAACGGGATATCGAGACTCAAACCCGCTTTCTTAATACTTTCTTTAGCAGACCAAATGCGAGTCGCTGCCATATTAAAATCCTCATGATTCTCTTGACTAATTACCTCCGCTAAATTAAAGGAATTTTCCCCCAATAAATCGCGCCACATCTGCACATCACGGGGGATAATCGGTTCCAGATCGCATCCTGACGCACCCTTAAGCACAAGGGTTAAATCTTCGGCATGAGATACCGAAACCGTCTCGTTATCGCTTAATTCGGGCTTGCCATCCCCCCGACGCTGAATTACACTAGGGGATGAGGTTAACATCCCTAAACTGCGATCGCTTCTGACTCGTCTTTCTACCGTTGCATCCCGATCGAGAATTAAAGTTAAATCGACATTAGGCATCATCTCCTTGATCTTTCGTTCTAAATAACAGGGTAAAAGGGCTGGAATCCAGGGATCTTGAGGATTTCTGTGTTTAATCACCTTTAATTCCAATCCTTGCCACACTTCTAAGAGATTGCCATCGTTATTGAATACCTCAAGATCATAGACAAAGGTATCTCCTTGATGCAGTCTTTCTTTGGCTGAAACAAACTGATTTTCGCCTAAATTGACAGAATATACCGTTAAGCGTTCTATGCCAGTGGGTAAAATAGTGGCATGGGGAACACAAGCTTGTAAAGCATGGATAACGGCATCTCTTGCCCCTGCATCGCCTAAAATCAGGGATTGAGGTAAATAACGACTAAACCAAGCAGTTTTTGGCTCAATGTTAATTTCTGCAATACATTCGGTTGCTTTGAGATGAGAATAACCCTTAATTCGTTGAAATCTTGCTTTATGGAACAATAAATGACCATATAAGTCCGTATCTGGGTTAATTTGAGGGTTATTTTTTCCTTCTTTAAGGGGGACAGGGGGGATCAATGGGCGACAGTCTGGCGCCCCCACAGAAGAATGGCTGATGATGGCTTCAAAATGATCGATACTAAACCCTGTATTGGCACAGCGAATAACGGCCTTAACCTTTCCAGAATCGGTGATTAAGGTAGCAATTTGTATCTTTAATGGTTTATCGGCAGAAACCACGATCGGACGGTTAAATTTAACCGATTCAAACCTTAATCCTCCAGTTTCCCCCTTGTTAAGGGGGACGGAAGGGGGATCTTGGTTTTCCCCCTTGTTAAGGGTTTGATCCTCCTTCCTTGCTAAGGTGGGGAGTAATGCAGTGGCCACCTGCGCGATCGCTTCTAACCCCAAGACACCGGGGAAAATGTATTCTCCTTGATAAACATGATCTTGTAAATAAGGATCATTGTCTAAGGATAATTCTGCTTCAGTAATCAGTTCAATTCCCGTGTAATGAACTTTCTTTGTCTCTAAAAAGCGTAAAAAAGATAATTCTTGCGGTTTTAAGCTTAAAGTCGGAGGTTCACCAAAACGCCCGGCGATGATAACAGAGGCAGTGGGTAGGGATTGATTTAAAAGTAAATGTAAGTATTTAATGCCAATATCGGGAGAAATAGGGGTAATACCTTCATTTCTTAGCTTTTCAACTGTTCCTAAACGTTCTCCCATGCCAATACCGGACCAAACCGACCATTCTAGGTTTAAACAGCGACAATTAGGGTATTTTCGACTAAATTCCGCTACAATATTCCCTAACCATTCATTGGCTAACCCATAGTCTGCTTCTCCTTTCAATCCAGTCTCGGCAATAATTGAACCGAAGGTGATTAAATAGTTGAGAGAATCGGGGTTAATTTCCGTTAAGATATGTTGCAAACCCTTGACTTTTGGAGCTAAAGTTGCTATAAAATCTTCTGGTTCGAGATGTTGAATTAATTTCGGTGTATTAACCCCCGCACCGTGTAAAATTCCCGTAATTTCTCCTAAATTTGTCTTAATTTCGGCGATAGTTTGCTGAACTGACTCAGCATCACTGACATCACAAGAATAATAATGGACTTGGATGTTTGCAGACTTCATTCTTGCTAAATTTTCGGCTAATTCTCGGTTATCTTCAGGTTGAGAACGTCCTAAAATCGCTAAGGTGGCTTTACTTTCTTTAGCTAAGGATAAGGCACATTCTGAGGCAATACCTCTCCCTCCTCCCGTCACCAAAAGAAGCTCCTTGATTTTGCTTTTATTTGAACTTTTTAGGGCTTTTTTCTGCTTAGGGTTATCGGTATCTTTTTCTAACCCTAACAAGTTTAATTGACGAACAAACCGTTTTCCGTTTTCATCATAATAAACTTCTGTATAGCTATCGGTTGCAGTGATTTCTGAGAGAATGATATTAACTGCATTGGGATGATGAAAAGGAATATCAATCACACAGGTAGGAATTTGACGATTTTCTAGATAAAAAGTTCTCGCAAAGGACGCATATCCTCCTCCTTGTTGAATCAAAATCAAGGGTTTTTTCTCTTTTATAGATAATTTTGCCCCTTTTAAAAGCAAATCGATTTCTGATTCATCAGGATAGGGTTTTAAACAAATAATGATCCCTTTTTTCTGCTCATGCTTTAAGGTGGGTTGTAAAACAGATAAGTTA
The DNA here is from genome assembly GCF_001264245.1 of Microcystis panniformis FACHB-1757. Taxonomy (NCBI): domain Bacteria; kingdom Bacillati; phylum Cyanobacteriota; class Cyanophyceae; order Chroococcales; family Microcystaceae; genus Microcystis; species Microcystis panniformis. The sequence continues at coordinate 1,625,711 of NZ_CP011339.1, read as the reverse complement.
GGTAATAAAGGATGATCAGCATGGGCGATAATATGCCAATTTCCTGCTTTTTCTCGATTTATTTGCTTTTTATCTGATTTAATTAACGGTTTTTCGATTAATTCAACCGTAAACGCACGCACCCAATTATCAACACCCATAGGGATTGATTCTTGAGGAATTTGGGGATTATTTTTGCCTAATTCTTCTAAAGCTGCTGCTAGATCCTGAATAGTTGCATTCGCATAATCTGTCGGTGAATGGGGAGGAGATAAGTCTAACTGACGCGCTGCTTCGATCACTAATTGACTGACACTGATAGAATTAAGGTGCAGATCCGCCAACAAGCGATGATGATTTTCAATGGTTTCTAGGGGTAATTCTGTTTTTTGTGCCACCAATTGACGAATAACTTCAATTTTTGAGGTTTGAGGTTTCAGGTTTGAGGTTTCAGGTTTGAGTTTTTGGCTATGATTAGGCAATAAAAGATCAATATTTTCTACTTTTGCCTGTTGACTTTTGCCCTTTGCCTTGATCTCACATGGATTGGCAATAAAATGGGGTTGATAGTCTAAATTAAAGGGACGACTAAATCTATCTTCAAATAACCCTTGATAGTTAACCTTGACACCATTAACAAACATCACTGCAACCGTTTTCAATAACCCTTGTAAAGACTCACTGCTGCTATCGAGAGAAATTACGGGAATATCCGTTATATCTGCCACTAAACGGCTTAATATGGAACCAGAACCCACTTCAATGAATAAATCAACCTCTTTCTCTGCTGACTTGACTGCATCGATGAAGCGCACGGGTGAGGTGATTTGTTCTAACAAAAGCGAGCGCCAGTCGGTATTTAATGGCAATTTTTCGCCCGTTACGGTAGAAATAACCGTTTTTTCCAGGGAATTTAAGGGATAAGTTTGTAAATAATCTTCTAAGGGTTGCACAGCCCGGGCCACTAGGGGAGAATGGAAGGCATGGGAGACAGGCAAATAAACGGTTTTAATACCTTTATTTTGGGCTTTTTCAACAACATCCTTAATCCCTAATTCCTCTCCTGAGATTATTGTCTGATAGGGTGAATTTAATCCCGCAATCTCAACGATACGTCCATTTAATAAACTTTTAACCGTTTCTGCATCGGCGTTAATGCTGGCCATTTTACCTGTTGGGTGGCCCAGTTGTGCCATTGCTTGACCGCGAATTTTAGCTAGATTAATTAATTGAGTCTTATCATAGGCATTTGCCCAAAATAAAGCGCATAATTCCCCTAAACTGTGTCCTATGGCTAAATCTGCTTTAATATTTAAGTTTTCTAGGAGTTGTAACCCCCCTAGGCAAGCCGTAACGATCGCCGGTTGAGCAATATTCGTCACCGTGTTATCCTTACCCTTGGCCAACTGAGCCTTGTTATATAATTGTTTAATCACAGGAAAACGTCTTTCCCAGAGTCCCCCATGAAGATAAACTGGTGCGGATTGCCCCGGAAAGAGAAAACCTATTTTATTGATCTGTTTTTCGTTATTGGTAAAGATATTATCTAAATTTTGACCGGCGGGGATCAACGAGCGCAACGCTTGCGCTCCTACAAGGTGATTGGTTAAGCTATCGGGGGAAGATGCAATAATGGCCAGACGATAGGGTAAATGAGGATTGACCTTTTTCGCTAATTCAACGGCAAGATCCGTCATTTCTGACTGGGATATGCGAGGAACAATATTTAATAACCGATTAACCTGTGCTTGTAAGTCTTCTTGACTATTTGCACTCAATAGGAATAACTCCGCATCTTGGGGAGAATGGATTAATTTTTGTTCCTGCGGCGTTAAAGTGTGACGACGAATCTGACTTAATCCCTCGATGATAATATGACTGTTAATGCCCCCAAAACCCATGGCACTCACTCCTGCCCGTAAAGGTAAGGAATTTGGCCAGATTTGCCCCTCTTTTAATACCTGTAACCTTGCCTTGTCTTCGGTTAACCGAGCCTGAGGGCGATCGCATCCTGTCACTGGTGGTAAAATTTGACGATGAACCGCCATAGTCGCTTTAATTAACCCTGCTATCCCCGCTGCTGCCTTAGTATGACCAATATTCGCTTTAATTGAACCAATAACGGCTTTATTTACCGTATCTGGATGAATACGAGATAAAACCTCTAATTCGGTTCCATCACCCACCGCCGTTCCCGTACCATGGCCTTCAAAATAAGCTATAGTATCTCCCGTAAATTCAGCCCGTTTATAGGCGCGATTTAAAGCCAATAACTGTCCTTCCACTTCTGGGCGAGTAATTCCGCCTTTGCCATCGGAAGAAATCCCCCAACCCTGAATAACAGCATAAATCCGTTTATTTTGCGCTAGGGCATCCCCATGACGCATTAACACCAAAAAACCGCATCCTTCCCCCGGAATAAACCCATTAGACCCTTGATCATACACTTTCATCTCCCCAGAGGCTAAGGCCCCCGTTTTGGCAAAACCCACCAACTCAAAAGGGTCCATACTAATATCCACACCCCCGACTAAAGCGATATCTAAATCTTCAGCGACTAAAGCCGAACAACCATTCGCTACTGCCAGTAAAGAGGAACTACAAGCCCCATCAACGATATATCCACCCCCTTTTAAGTCAAAATAATTGCAAATTCTCCCCGCTATCGTATTCGAGAGATTTCCCGCTAAAGACTCCTCTCCAATCGGTTCAAAGGGTTCTTTAAAGCGATTTTCTAATTCATTTAAGAAAATTTGCCGTTCTTTGTCTGATAATCCTTGTTTTAATAATTGTTCTTCTACCCTATGACGCACATAGGGCCAACGCAATCTTAAGGTATTAGCCCGCGATAACTCGCCTGTGAGGGTATTTCCCAGTAAAACCCCGGTTGTTTCTTTATTTAACCCCTTTCCGTCGGGAAATCCCGCATCATTCAACGCCTGAGACGCAATATCTAACGCTAACCAGTGGGCTAAATCAGCCGAACGGAAGGTACTTCCCACCACTTTATAAGCAATGCGATCGAATTCATAGCCCTCAATAACGGCAGCTTGAGTCGAATAAATGACATCGGGGGCGCTTTTATCGGGAGAATAGTAGTCACTTAACGATAATCGCTCTGAGGGAAAGCGACGAAATGCGCGACGCTGAGACAGGACATTTTCCCATAATTCCTGTGGAGAATCGGCATCAGGATAAAGACAAGCCATACCAACAATAGCAATTTGAGGAGAAGCTTTCATAGTCAATGACCAGGAGAATGTTACTGTAGGGAGTGCCAGAAACTTGCACCCACGAGTTTTTTGCTAGTACAAGCCTACTGCTTGTTAAGGAGTTGATAAAATGCCGGAAGCCTGTACTAGGGGTAATTTTGCTTTTAAGGGTTCAACCGCTAATATCAACCCTCTGAAACAACACACCAGTGTCAATCCGAAAAACATCCCAAAAACAATGTGAAAGGACATCAAAATGCCATAAGCAACGGCTACAGATGCCCCGAAAATTATCTGCTCACGGGGGTTAATTGGTGTTGTTCCCGGATCCGTCACCATATAGAAAGTAAAGAGGACAAAAGCCACCCCTGTCATGGGTAATAGGGCGGGGATTAACGGTGTCTGAAAGATAGCACTTCTGAGGATTGCTTGTAAGATAAAAGCCCCTAACCATCCCGCAATTAAAGGCAGTTTACGAGTAAAACGGGCATTTAAAAACGTTCCCGTACAAACAATTAAGACGGGTAAAATCCAATCTGCCCAACCGCTTAAATTCTCGGTAAACTGATAGGGCGGCGCGATGCCAATCCAAGGAAATAAGAGTAAGGTAACGCTAATACCAAAATTAGAAGGATTGAGAAAATGACGGGTTTTATCTGCCACTTGTAACCGAAAAATTGCTTTAGATCCGATAGCCACCGCTACTGCAAACATAATCGGAAATAAACGCTCATTAGCATAGAGTAACATAGCGATCGCTAATGAGGTAATATGGGCAGAAAGCAGAAAATCGACAAACTGACCGATACTTCCTAAATATCTAGGTTTAAAGCCATTTACCCCGGCATCAACGCTTTCTAATAATAATTCTACGCTGTAACCTGTTGCTAAAGCCACCAGAGGTTGCGCCCAAGATTGTTCAAATCCGAGGACAGTATGACCTAAAATATTGAGAAAGGTAATCGCTATAGCAAAGCGTCGTAATCCTGCTAAACGGTTAGGTTGATAAGAAACCGTAGAACGCTCTACTGAAGAGCTAAAATAGGGAAGATTAAATAATTGAGTGGTTGTCATGGTTATTGTTGAAGATGAGTTAAAGGAAATTATCTTTCCCAAAAGTGATTTACTGAGTGATGAACCCCCTATGGAGTCCTATTTGCATTTACAACAGATGATTCTGCTCCTAAAATGCTTAGAATGGTATTGGCAAGACAGAAATGATTTTTTTGTGGCTGGTAATCTGACTATTTATTACAGTCCCAATCAACGAAAATCAGAATATTTTAGAGGTCCTGATTTTTTTGTGGTTTTGGGAGTAGCAAGAAAACCGCGTAAAAGTTGGGTAGTGTGGGAAGAAGATGGGAAATATCCCCATGTCATCATCGAGATTTTGTCTGATTCAACGGCAGAAACCGATCGAGGTCTCAAGAAAGAAATTTATCAGGAAACTTTCCGGACTCCTAACTATTTTTGGTTTGATCCCAATAGTTTAGAATTTAAGGGTTTTCAGTTGATGGTAGGAAAATACGAAGAAATTGCAGCGAATGAACAGGGCTGGTTATGGAGTCAACAGTTAGAATTATTTTTAGGGGTTCATGACAGCCAATTACGCTTTTTTACCCCTGAAGGTAAACTTGTTCCCACCCCTGAAGAAGTGGCAGAAAAGATGGCTCGGAAGTTACAAGATTTAGGGATAGATTGGCGAGATTTGGCTTAAGTTTGACCTGAAATCTCGATCAAGCCAGCTGAACTGCAACTTATGAAGTAATCTGCCCAAATGCTACAGTTAGGCGTTTTTCCCGCGATAATAAACAAAAATCGAGCTATATTTGCCAATTCTCGACATGATTTGCTATACTCCAAGAAGTAACTACATTCTTCCTCAGCCCCCAATTGGGGGCTTTTTCTTGGTAAAAAAGAAGCGATCGAAGGCTTATTTTGGCTCTTTTTTGCCTTTAAATCCGACTATTGAGCTTAAACCTACCGCAATTAAGCCTAATACAGCTGAAGGTTCGGGAACCTTTGCTTGTCTCACTGTATGGTTAGCAGCATAGTCTCTGTGATTGTGTTCAACATCACCTATCAAGAAAAAGTCCATCTGATCAGCACCCAGATTTGTATGAAGATTCGCTGTTTGATCACCGACCGGTCCTTTGACAATTACAGCACCAGGAGGAGGTGTTGATCCCCAACTTCCACTAGCCGTTAATTGATCTGGGGTAAGCAAAGAACAGTCAGCTTCAAACCCAGGCAATGCAGCAATTTCAGCCACACATGTAGCATTTTGCATCCCACTACCTACTGGAGCAGCTAGAACTTGCCAATCTAAGTTTAAAACAGAGCTAAATGTATGATCCTGATTGATTGTCATTATCCCAGTTGACCTGCTTCCGGGGGCAATCTTAACAAACAGATCAACTAACTGACCATTAATAGCTACCGGGTCAATGCTTATTAAAGAGAGATTGGTCATCTCAATAGGAATATTACAAGTACCCGCATTAAAAACACAGTCAGCTTGCCGTTCAACAGTAGTATCAGTGTTACCAGGACCAAAGGGTAGTCCTTTTAATTGGATTGTTCCCAGTCCACCAATAGTCACAAAGTTAGAGCCTGCAGGTGAACTAAGATAATCTGTTCCTGCCACTACTGTTGCAGCTTTCACCGCTTCTGGCATCCCTAATAAAGCAACCCCCAAACCTACAGCACCAATGAGACCCGTAGTGACGGGTTTTAACCGAGTATTAATCATTTGACTGAAACTCCTTCGAGTAACTACATTCTTTCCCGAATTGTACAATAAGAATTTTTCTTGTCAAGTCATCCGAAAGGAAGAGAATCGAGAACATCAGTAATCTATAATCAGGATAATTTATTAAGTTTTATTACACTATTTACCCAGGTAAGCGCAGCTCAAACGCTGTTGACAATTCGCCAATTTTGTCAGCCCCTTGCTGTGTAGGCATTTCAAATGATAGCAGTCAATCAGAATAGTTACAAACTCGACCTATTTGGTCGATTGTTGCTTAACAATTGAGAGGGCAAATTCTACCCAAATATACCCAAATCGCCCTCTAGGTTTATTTTGTCAAGGATTGTTAAAATACGCTTACCCTGACTATCTACACTTCCTATCCCTCCTCTGACAGAAAAGGGAGGCTCTCTTAGGTTTGGTGGGTAAAATGTATTCTAAGATACAGTCCTGCTGACGAGCGAGTGGAAGGAACCACAAAGACACAAAGGACACAAAGATTGATCGCTTCTATAGTAAGTTAAACTTATCACACAGAACCTAGAAGAGCCGCTTTGTCTGGCAAGACTCCTACGAATAATTGCTTTTAAAATAGCCTTAGCTTGACAGGAATCAGAATTATTAAGTAGGTAGGTGTTAAAAATTGTCAGACACCCCCCTTATCAAGGGGGCAGGGGGGATCCCCCGCCTATCGGCACCCCCCTTATCAAGGGGGCAGGGGGGATCCCCCCGCCTATCGGCACCCCCCTTATCAAGGGGGGCAGGGGGGATCCCCCCGCCTATCGGCACCCCCCTTATCAAGGGGGGCAGGGGGATCCCAGTCAAAATCCATAAAATTTAATAACATTGCCATAATGATTACTCCAAGGTAACTATCTGACTTTTAGTGCCTACTTATCATTTTTGGCAATATTTTATAGACTAGGAATATAGAAATAAAAAAGAGGAAAACCGATGATTACTATACGCAAAGCGGAGGAAAGAGGCCACGCTAACTATGGTTGGTTGGATACCTATCATACTTTTTCTTTTGCCCAATATTATGATCCCCAACAGATTAATTTTAGGAGTCTAAGAGTTATTAATGAGGATAAAGTGATTGGGGGAAAAGGATTTCACACCCACGGACACCAGGATATGGAGATTTTAACCTATGTTTTGGAGGGAGAACTAGAACACCAAGACAGTCTCGGCACAGGTTCCGTGATTCGACACGGTGAAATTCAACGGATGAGCGCGGGAACAGGGATAAAACACAGTGAATTTAATCATTCTGCCACTAATCCCCTCCATCTTCTGCAAATTTGGATTATTCCCGACCAAAAAAATCTAGAACCCAGTTATGAACAAAAAGCGATCGCATTTTCTCCCCATACCTTACAATTAATCGCCTCTCCCACCGGTGCCGATAATGCGGTTAAAGTCCATCAAGACGTTAATCTCTACTCGGGAATTCTGCCCCCAGGCCAGTCCCTGACTCATCCCTTAGCTCCCAGTCGTTATGCCTGGTTACAGGTGGCTAGAGGGCAAATAACCCTAAATAGCGTGCATTTACAAGCGGGGGATGGAGCGGCAATTAGCGAGGAAACTTCCTTGGCTATTCAATCTCTAGAAGACTCGGAAATTTTGCTTTTTGACCTAGGGTAGTGGGGTTGAGTGTTAGGAACCCTAGTGGCTAAGTTTTGCCGCCAATTCCCCGGCCGACTTTCAGCCATCAATACTGTCCACCACGCTCAGAAAATCGTTGTGGATTAGCTCGGCGATAAAATTCTCCGGATCGGTGATGGGAACAGTAACGCCTTGGCTGGCTACCATCTGTGCAGCCATCCGAGTCATGAAGTCCTGTCTTGTTTCCGTCATTCTCCCCTGACATTGTTGTAATTTTTCCACCAATTCCAGTGGGGAATCGGCCACCAGTTTATCTCCCTCGCGGGTGACATAAATTGTCATCTTTCCTACCTCCTAAATGATCGGGAACGAGAATTCGGCACTACTAAACCACTTCTTTTCTCGCTATCATTATTGCTAGTTAGTTAGCCCCAGCCTCGTCCGTCTTTCCCTGTTTCCACTATTTTTTCTGGCTTGTCGCCGGGTAATTATTAAGTAGCTGGTTATAATTAAATTGAAAATGGATTTTAGGTTCGATCCCCCCTGCCCCCCTTAATAAGGGGGGTGCCGATAGGCGGGGGGATCCCCCCTGCCCCCCTTGATAAGGGGGGTGTCTGAAAGTTTTTAATACCTACCTACTTATTATCGCTGAAATAAAAGGATAAATTTGTCAATCTTTGTAACGAAAAATCAAGAAAAACTGTTCTGACGGTATCGCCCTGAACCTTTGCGGGGAAATTTGTTACAATAAATACAAAGGGACTCCCTGCGCTGGCTTCCATCCCTAGTAAAAAATTGGCGGGGTGGGGAGCGGAAGTGAATAGTCACGATAGGGGAGGCATTTGTCAGAGTTTCCCGCTTCCTTTAGTTTTAGGGGGAAAGGCCATGAAATCTGCCACATTATTATCGCCCGATCGACCGCTGCCAGAATTTCTCCGGTCAGCTATCCGAGAACGTTTTCCGGGGAAAGCGATCGATGATCTCAGCATCCGCTACTATGAAAGCGTCGAGGATGTGGGGTGGGAGTATTTTAACGATCGGGTATTGCCGTCCTGTAGCGATGAGCCTGTTGTCCGCTATCTTGGCCCATTTATATCCTACGTCCGTCTAGGAGAAGCCCTGGTTTTGGATCGCCAAGATAGCCTTGTGGTTTACGAAACCGATCGAGATGTTCCCTGCACGGAAACCGGACCTTTCTGGTTGGTGACTCCTAAATCGCGCTGAAAAAGCCAACCCTAGTTAAGACTCGACGGGTGGAGTCGGTAAGCGACAAAACCCGTCGCATTTTTACAACGCCTGCGATCGCAGCCAAGCTACGGGTAAATAGAGCATTTTCTTGGCTAAAGGCACGAAGGCACGACGGGCGAAGACATCGTAGTTATTTGCTTCAATTACGTCTAAAATGCCTTGATAAAGCAGTAAAGCCGCCCAAACCGGCCAACGGGAATCGGGATTAAGGGCGCGAATCCCCCTTTCGGCAGAATCATAGTAATAACGGGCCCGCTCAATTTGGAAGCGCATTAACGCCTTCCAACGGTCATCATTAACCCCTTTGAGTAAATCATCTTCGCTGTAGTTAAAACGCTCTAAATCCTCTAAAGGTAGATAAATCCGCCCACGATGGACATCTTCCCCCACATCCCGCAAAATATTGGTTAATTGATTGGCAATACCGAGATCGATCGCTTCTTCTTGGGGAATATAAACGCTTTGATTGCGTCGCCAAGGAGCCGAGCGATCGCCATCTTCCAATCCTAAGACCGCGCTGGACATTAACCCCACCGTTCCCGCCACCCGATAGCAGTACAGTTTTAGTTCATCAAAGGTTTGATAACGACTGCGATAGAGATCCATCTGTTGCCCAGCGATCATATCCCGAAAGGGTTGGATATCCATGGGGAACTTTTCTAGAGTATCCACGAGAGCGACATCGGCATCCTCAAGGGCAACCCCAGAAAAGACTGTTTCTAGCTGTTTTTCCCATAAATCAAGGGTTTCAGGTGTAGTTAACCGGGCTTGGGGTCCATCGACCAGTTCATCGGTACGACGACACCAGACATAAATTGCCCAGATCGCTTGACGTTTTGCTTTCGGCATCAGGAGAGTACCGAGATAAAACGTTTTGGAATACTTCTCTGTAATCCGGCGACAGAGTTCGTAGGACTCCGCAAGGGAGACGAGGGGTTTGGTGGGGTGGGTCGGTTTTGGCAATTGGAGCATTCTGCTGGGGCGGAATGATTGACTTAGATTAACGGCGAACTGTGGCTAATGATATAGCATTGTCTCACTCAAGGCCATTTTCGTCATTAGTCCCTAGCCAGAGAATTAACGAGCGCTGGACACTGGTGTAGATTGGGTTTTATTCAGGTTTAGCGGTGCTGCGGGGTGATCTTTGCTGATCACTGCTGCCGCTAATTTCCCCGATAAAACGGCTCCTTCCATGCTTCCTAAATATTTTTGCATGGTATAGTCACCGGCGAGATAAAAATTCTCGATCGGAGTTTTTTGAGAAGGTCGATAAGCTTGTCGGCCAGGGATGGCTTTATAAACCGATCGAGGAGTTTTCACCAGATGATATTTTAACAATTGACTGGGATTATCGCCAGTAAAATGTTGAGGAAAGAGTTTTTCTAATTCTTTCATCGTGGCGGCGATAATTTCTTCATCGGATTTGCTAATCCAATCCTGAGCGGGAGCGAGAACTAATTCTAACATCGAGCGATCGGGGTTAGCGTATTCTTTACAGGTGTTGCTCATGTCAGCATAAACACTGAGTAAGGGCGAACGGGAGAATAATAAATGATCGATGTCGGTTAGTTTGCGATCAAACCAGAGGTGTAGATTAATGACGGGAACTCCTTCTAATCCTTCTAATTTTTGAAAGAATTTATCTTCTTGCCAAGGTTTAGGTAGTAAAACTTTTAAAGGATCTACAGGCATCGCAGACACATAAAGATCGGCTTCAAAAAGATAATCTTTCGCCCCGTCTAAACCGCGCATTAAGAAGGCTTTAACCGTGCCATCTTCATTTAAGAGAATCTCTTTTAAAGGGGCATTTAAGCGCACTTCGCCACCTCTAGCGGTGATGTAATCGACTAAAGGTTGGCAGAGTCTTTCCGTGGGTGAACCGTCGAGAAAAGCCATTTTTGAGCCGTTTTTCTCCTGTAAAAAGCGGTTGAGGGCTGTTAGTAGAATCGTGGCGGAAATCTCGTTAGGATCGATAAAGTTTAGGGCTTTCGACATAGCGATAAATACTTCTTTTTCTACCCTGGGGGGATGTTTTGTTTCTCTAACCATTCCGACCAAGAATATTTATCCATCTCCTCGACGTAACTTTGGCCTTTAACAATGGCAGGAATTAAACCGAGTCCAAATTTAATTTTTTCCTCCCAAGTTAACATATCATTATTGCGAAGAATGGCAACAATACCGTTAATTGGGGCGGGAATATCGGGGAAGTCAAACCGCGAATAGGTCCCTGGTTTTTCCGGCTGATTGAAGATCATCGAGTGTTCTTTCCACTGTAGGCGATCTTCTATGCCTAATTCTTGGAATAATTGCAGCATATTGGGATAAGCGCCAAAGAAGATATGTAAACCGGTTTCGTACCAGTCCCCATCGGCATCTTTCCAAGCGGCAATTTTTCCCCCTAATACATCGCGACGTTCCAGTACGATGGGCGTATGTCCCGCATCGACAAGGTATTTCGCACAAGATAATCCGGCTAGTCCCGCACCAGCGATCGCAACTCGCATCGTTTCCTATCTACTCTCTAATGTCTTGTCTTTATCACATTCGCTATTATACTTCACATTTCGTTACATTTTTTTCAGCTTATCGAGAAGGCGGTCGGCAGGTGGCAGGAGGAGATAGGGTGATAGGGTGATAGGGTTTTGGGGTGATGGGGTTTTGGGGTGATAGGGTGATGAGACAGCTTCCCCATTTCCCCACTTCCCCACTTCCTTGATAACTGCTGACTGATAACTGGTCACTGATAACTGATAACTGGTCACTGATAACTGATTACTGGTCACTGATAACTGATAACTGATATTGTGATATGTAATTAGCTTAATTCGCTTACCTTTTGAGTTTACGCATACACCCTCTTCAATCGATCGCTATGACTTTTCCCACTACGTCCCCCCAAGTCTCGGAGATAGAGAATAATCGTGCTTGGCATAATTTAACTGGCGAACAAACCCTAGAAATACTGAGAACCAATGGGGAAACCGGCTTAATCGAGGCTGAAATTGTCAAAAGAAAGGATATTTTTGGGTTAAATGAACTAAAAGAAACGGGGGGACGTAGCCCGTTAATGATTCTTTGGGAACAGTTTACTAACATTATGTTAGTGATGCTGATTGCCGTGGCGGTGGTTTCGGCGGTTTTGGACCTGAAAAAAGCGGAATTTCCCAAAGATGCGATCGCTATTTTTACAATTGTTATTTTAAACGGTATTTTAGGATATTTACAGGAAAGCAGGGCAGAAAAGGCTTTAGCCGCCCTTAAGCAGTTATCCTCGCCGAAAGTCCGGGTTATCCGTAATGGTAGCACCTTTGAAGTGGCGGCCAAGGAACTTGTCCCCGGGGATATCATGTTACTGGAAGCGGGGGTACAAATTGCCGCCGATGGCAGATTATTAGAAGCACAAAATCTGCAAATCCGGGAAGCTGCCCTGACGGGGGAAGCGGAATCGGTGAATAAACAAGCACAGAAGGTTTTACCGGAAGATGCCTCTTTAGGCGATCGCATTAACCTCGTCTATCAGGGTACAGAAGTAGTACAAGGACGGGGGAAAGTGGCGATTACCAAGACGGGAATGGATACGGAAATCGGTAAAATCGCCGCCATGTTACAAGGAGTAGAAAGTGAACCAACTCCCCTACAGCAGCGAATGTCGCAGTTAGGTAACGTTTTAGTGAGTGGTTCCCTAGCTTTAGTGGCTGTAGTCGTGCTTGGGGGCGTAATTCGCTTCGGTTGGCAGTTTTTTGAGTCACTACTAGAAACTTCCCTCAGTATGGCTGTGGCCGTTGTCCCCGAAGGTTTACCGGCAGTGGTAACGGTGACTTTGGCAATTGGAACCCAAAGAATGGTGAGAAGACAAGCTTTAATCCGTAAATTGCCGGCAGTGGAAACCTTAGGTTCGGTAACGACGATTTGCTCCGATAAAACTGGAACTTTAACTCAAAATAAAATGGTGGTGCAGAAAGTTAATACTTCCGAGCAGACAATTACTGTCACGGGGGAGGGTTACGCGCCCATCGGTGAGTTTAGTGGTGCTAGTGAAAGTGATCCCGAACTACAGGCAATTTTAACGGCTTGTGTCCTGTGTAATGATGCACTTTTGCAGAATCAAGCTCAAGAATGGTCAATTTTAGGCGATCCCACCGAAGGAGCTTTACTGACGTTAGCGGGTAAAGGAGGACTATATCGGGAAGCATTGGAACCAAAAAGCCCTCGTTTAGGCGAATTTCCCTTTTCTTCCGAAAGAAAGAGAATGTCAGTAATCTGTGAGAATGCTCAGTTAGGTTTGGGTGATTCTACCTATTTGATGTTTACCAAAGGCTCACCGGAATTAATTCTCGAACGTTGTTCTCTGATCCAAGTTGGGGCGGAAAGTCAACCCTTAACAAATGAACAAAGAAGCCGTATTTTGGCACAAAATGACGAAATGGCGGGTAATGGCCTACGAGTCTTAGGTTTTTCCTATAAACCGATGACAGAAGTGCCAGAAGCGGAAAGAGAAGATAGTGAGGAACAATCCCTGGTTTGGTTGGGATTGGTGGGAATGCTCGATGCACCCCGCAAAGAAGTTAAAGAAGCGGTTGCCCTCTGTCGTCAAGCGGGAATTCGTCCGATTATGATTACCGGAGATCACCAATTAACCGCCAAGGCGATCGCATTTGAATTAGGCATTGCTGCCCCCGGAGAGCGAGTAATCACGGGTAAAGAATTAGAAAAAATGTCTCAGAATGACCTAGAGGGAGAGGTAGATGGTGTGAGCGTCTATGCTCGCGTTTCTCCCGAACATAAGCTGAGAATCGTCCAAGCCCTGCAAAAACGGGGCAAATTCGTCGCCATGACGGGGGATGGAGTCAATGATGCTCCGGCACTAAAACAAGCGGATATCGGTATCGCCATGGGGATTACGGGAACCGATGTCAGCAAAGAAGCCAGTGATATGATTTTGCTAGATGATAACTTTGCCACCATCGTCGCTGCCACTGAAGAAGGGCGCGTGGTTTACAGTAACATTCGGCGCTTTATTAAATACATTCTCGGCAGTAATATTGGCGAGGTTTTAACCATTGCTGCGGCTCCTTTAATCGGTATGGGGGGTGTACCTCTGACTCCCTTGCAAATCCTCTGGATGAACCTTGTCACCGACGGTTTACCGGCTCTTGCTTTGGCAATGGAACCCGCCGAACCTAATGTGATGAAACGTCCACCTTTTAGCCCCCGGGAAAGCATTTTTGCTCGCGGGTTGGGTTGGTATATGATTCGCATCGGCATCGTCTTTGCCATTCTGACCATTATTATGATGTACTGGGCTTACCAATATACTCAGGCAACCCCCGAAATCGGAGATCCTGGACGCTGGAAAACCATGGTATTTACTACCCTCTGTTTAGCACAAATGGGTCATGCTTTGGCGGTGCGTTCCCATACCCAGTTAGCTGTGCAAATGAATCCCTTCTCTAATCCTTACATTATTGTCGCCGTGGGCTTGACAACGATCCTACAATTGTTGTTAATTTATGCTCCTCCTCTACAAAACTTCTTCGGTACTCAATGGATTAGTGGCACGGAATTATTAATCTGTTTTGGATTTAGTGCCTTAATGTTTGTTTGGATTGAGTTAGAGAAGTTATTTATTCGCTGGTTCATGACGAAAAAATAAATCAATGCCAACACCAATTATTCTGACTTTAACGGTTTTAGTCGTTGCTTTAGTCGCTTTTGTGGCGGAATGGCTGCCGGTAGATTTAACCGCTTTATCCGTGGCGATTGTCCTGATTCTTTTGGGTTTAGTTACTCCTGAAGAAGGTATCGCCGGATTTAGTAATTCTGCCACGGTGACAGTGATGGCGATGTTTGTACTTAGTGCCGGAATTACCCGCACGGGAGTGATTCAAGTAATCCGCGATCGCTTGCTGGTTTGGGGGGGCAAAAGTCCCCACCAACAGGTATTTGTACTAGGGGCATTAGTAGGGCCAATTAGTGCTTTTATTAATAACACGGCAGTGGTGGCGATCTTTTTACCCATCGTTGAAGATTGGTGTAAAAAACAAAAAATTTCCCCTTCTAAGTTATTAATTCCCCTTTCCTACGCCACGGTTTTAGCGGGGATGATTACCGTGGTGGGAACTTCTACAAACATTCTCGCTAGTGGTATTTCTGCCAAGCTGGGTTATGGGCAATTTAGCTTATTTCAATTCACTGCTTTGGGGGTAGTAACTTTTTTGGCAGGTTTGATTTATTTAGCAATTTTTGCCCCGAAATTATTACCCGATCGCAAATCTTCCACCGGGGAATTTTTGGACGATGATTATGGTTCTAAAGTATATCTGAGTGAGGTAATTATTAGCACTCGTTCTAATCTTATCGGTCAAACTTTATCCGAAAGTGGACTACAAAGAAAGTTTGATTTTGATGTGTTGGAATTAATCAGGAATAAGGTACATTTACCCCAACCTTTAGCTGATAAAGTTCTCAATGCTGGCGATATTTTAATCGTTCACAGTAGTCGGGAAGAACTATTAAAGATTAAAGATGAACGGGGATTAGAAATCTTTGCCGATGTCAAATTTCAGAAAGAAGATATTGAATCGGCAATTACTACAGGTGAGGAAAAATTAGCCGAGGTTTTGATTCTCTCTAATTCCCGTTTAATTGGGACAACTTTAAAAGATTTGAAATTCCGTCAGCGTTATAACGCAACGGTTCTAGCGATTCGGCGTGGTTCGGAATTACTGCAAGGAAGATTAGGTAAAATTCCTTTAAAGTTTGGCGATTTGCTCTTAGTTCAGGGACCAAAACAGAGTTTTGTGGGGTTACAAACTACGCGAGAATTATTAGTCTTAGAAGAGAAAGACATCGAATCCCTGCGAAAGGATAAGGGAATTATTGCTTTAATAATTACTTTGTTGGTGATTATTATTGCCGCTTTTGATATTCAACCGATTCTCGTCACCAGTTTAGTTGGAGTGGTTTTAATGGTAATTACTGGCTGTCTAAAACCGGGGGAAGTCTATGGTTCCATTCGTTGGGATATTATCTTTTTATTAGCGGGTTTAATTCCCCTGGGTACTGCCATGGATAACTCAGGAACGACTAAATGGTTAGCAGATAATTTAGTGGCTATCGGCGGCAATCTTTCGGGGTTTTGGATCTTAGTTTTCTTCTATCTAATTACCTCAGTTTTAACTGAAATCCTCTCTAATAATGCTGCCGTCGTGTTAATGATTCCCGTCGCCGTGGAAGTGGCGAAAACTTTGGGTTTAAATCCTTTGGCTTTTATGTATGCTGTCACCTTTGCTGCTTCTAATAGTTATCTAACACCAATTGGCTATCAAACTAATACCATGGTTTATGCACCAGGCGGCTATAAATTCCTCGATTTTACCCGTTTGGGTGCGCCCCTAAATTTAATTTTGACGATTTTAACCCCTAGTTTAATTGTCTTGTTTTATGGCTTGAAATAAAGAAAGAGATCGAAGAATCTTCGATCTCTAAAAAGAATTTGATAGTAGTCAAAACTATTTCGATTCAGCGAAGCGTTTACGCAGGGATTCGGCTCGCTTTTTGGCTACGGTATTATTAGGATCAAATTTGAGAGTTTCTTCGTAGGTTTCGAGAGCTTTTTTAGCCATTTGTTTCTTTTCGTAAACATTGCCAAGATTATTGAGAGCGATCGAGTATTCAGGATAAAGTTTAATTGCTTCTTTGTAGTTACGAATCGCTAATTCTAATTGTTCTTGGGCAAAATAGGAAAAACCGAGCGCATTGTAGATTAGAGCTTGATTTTCTGGTTCGATGCTTTCTTCCCCAGAGATTTTTAAAGCCTTTTGTAGTAAACTCAAGGCTTGAACATAGAGTTTTTTATCGAGATAAAGACTCCCTAATTCATAGTAATCTTTAGCCGTACCTTTTTCTTTTTGCAATTTTTTTTGTAGCTTGTTAAAGGTTCCTTCCACTCGACGGGTTTTAAAGATTTGCACGATGACAAAAATTCCTAAACCAATCACGAAAATTAGCAATCCAGAAACGTAAATAAGCGGCAGGGTATCTTCCATAATTAGCGATCGAGCAATTAATATTTTTATACTTATTCACTCAGATTATAGCAGGATTTAGTCAGTTATCAGTTATCAGTTATCAGTGATCAGTGATCAGTTATCAGTGATCAGATTTGAGTTTTCAGTTCACTGTTCACTGTTCACAGCAAAAAACTCCCTTCTCCCCCCTCCCCACACCCCACACCCCACACCCCACACCCCACACCCCTCTCCCTATCTTCCCACACCCCTCTCCCTATCTTCCCATTTCCCGAATTCTCAGGGGTAAACCCCAATAGTTCAGCCGTTCTGCTAACCAACCGGTGGATTCTAGCCGCTCGATCGCTTGGTTGACGCGTTCTCGGAGACTTTGGTACTGTAAACCTTTAGGGAGAACGACTCCTAGAGCGATCGCCCCTAACTCGATCGGTAATTGACGATAATTGGGGAATTGCTGCACCCAACCAGTTAAAAGGCTATTATCAGCCGCAAAAGCGTCTATTTCCCCGGTTTCCAGTAAATTTAAAGCTTCTTGATAGGAAGCAACCCCGCGCAGGATAGCGTTAGGCAAATTGGAACGCACAAGGGCGATTGTCGTCGAGCCGTTGAGTACGGCGATTCTAGAGTTAGCTAAGTCTTCTAAACGCTGCAATTGGGGGTTTTTCGTCACAAAACCGCTGCTATCGAGGTAATAAAAGGGGCTAAAATCCACTAAGCGCTGACGTGCAGGAGTAATCGCCACACGAGCGATCGCAAAATCTACTCGATCATCAATAACCACCTGTAAACGTTCTTGATTACTAACGGGTTTGAGAATAATAGCACTGTCAGAACCGAGAATTTCTGACGCTAGACGTTTAGCGATGTCGATTTCCAATCCTTGCAGATTCCCCTGAGAATCAAGGAAAGCGAGGGGAGGGAGATTATTTTTAACAGCGACAATTAATTTTCCCCGGCGTATAATTGTATCGAGATCGGCGCTAAAACTTGGGGCTACACCCAAGAGCAAAAAACCAAGAATAAATAACAAATTTTTCATACTGTTTTACCTAAACTAACTCGATTCCTACCTTGATTTTTAGCGGCAAACATGGCATGATCAGCCCGCTCGATCACCGCTTCTAGATTATTATCTTCAGGGCTAAATGTTGCCACACCAATACTAGCAGTAACTCGCACTTTTTGTCGATCAATTTCAATATTTAACTTGTTAATTACTTGACAAATGCGCCAGGCTGTGGTAGCAGCATCTTCAAGATTAGTTTCTGGGAGAATAGCGACAAATTCCTCGCCCCCAAAGCGCCCAAAACTATCCACTTGACGCAGACAGTTTTTAATTGCCCCAGCGACAGTAATTAAAGTTTTGTCCCCTAGGAGATGACCAAAGGTATCGTTAATATGTTTAAAATGGTCGATATCGATGACTAAAACCGAAAAATAACGATGATAACGGCGACATCGTTGCAATTCTTTATCGCCCAAGGCGAGAATTTCTCGACGATTATTCACCCCAGTTAGGCTATCGGTGATGACTAGCTTTTCTAGTTGAGAATTGATATTTTTCAGTTCTTCTTGCGTTTTTTTCAGTTCTAGATGAATTTTAACTCTGGCTAACAGTTCCCAACTATGAAAGGGTTTATTTATATAGTCCACAGCCCCAGAATTAAAAGCATTGATAATATCTTCTTTTTCCTTACTATCTGTTACAAAAATAATCGGTATATGAGCGGATAAAGCATCACTTTTTAGTCTGCGACAAAGTTCTAGTCCCTCCATGTCTGGCATCATTAAGTCAAGAAGAATTAGGTCAAAATTAGCAGTTTTTACTCGTTCTATTGCCTGTTTAACACTACTAGCACAAATAGTGGCATAACCAGCAGAATCAAGAATCTTCACAGCCAATTGGAGATTTTTACCGACATCATCAACCACTAAAACCAGACAGTCTTCAGGACGAAATTTAATCATGATCAGTAGGTATAATTAATCAAGCTAAGGACAAAATAGAGATACAATTAAGTGGCTGGTTATAATTAAATTAAAAATGGATTTTAGGTTCGATCCCCCCTGCCCCCCTTGATAAGGGGGGTGCCGATAGGCGGGGGATCTGACAACTTTTAACGCCTACCTACCTATTAGTGATACAGCATTTCTTATACAGATGAAGTATGATGGGATTGGGCATCGCCCCAAAGGTTAAGCTTATCCCTAGTTTCTAGAAGTCCGCTTTTTTCGACTAGAATAAAAAAAGCCAGCCAGAATAGCCACAATTTAAAAAATTTCTCCTCTTAGACTTGACGTGAAAGAGTCCCTCAACCCTACTTCTTTGGATCTCAAAACCATTTTTCCCTTTAAACTCGACGACTTCCAGCAATCGGCGATCGCTGCCCTCGCTGCCGGTAAATCAGTGGTTGTCTGCGCTCCCACCGGTTCCGGCAAAACCTTAATCGGAGAATACGCCATCTATCGCGCCCTCGAAAGGGGTAAACGGGTTTTCTACACCACTCCCCTGAAAGCTCTTTCTAACCAAAAATTCCGGGATTTTCAAGAAAAATTCGGTCGCACCCCCACCGATGGCGATGAGGATTCCCCGCTGCTGTTTGCGGAAGTGGGATTGATTACCGGTGATGTGGTGATCAATCCCTCCGCATTAATTGTAGTCATGACTACAGAAATTTTTCGCAATATGCTCTACCAAACTCCAATCGGTGAGGTAGGCACTTCCCTAGAAAACGTGGAAACCCTAGTTCTCGATGAATGTCACTATATCAGCGATCGAGGTCGCGGCACCGTTTGGGAAGAATCAATTATCTACTGTCCCCCTAGTATCCAATTAGTCGCCCTCTCCGCCACCATCGGCAACCCGGGGGAACTCACCGACTGGATTAACTGGGTGCGGCAACTGCGCCAACCCAGCGACAATAAACAGACCTCCAGCTGCGAGCTAATTAACTCCGATTTTCGCCCCGTCCCCCTGCGCTTTTATTTCGCCAATAAAGAGGGATTATTCCCGCTGCTCGACCCAAAACAGAGCAAAGTTAACCCGAAACTACGCTCAAAAGTCGGCCACGGCAAACCCCGACGCTTAAAACGAGAAGATTGTCCCACCATCGCCTCGATTGTCACCACTCTGCGGGACAAGGATATGCTCCCAGCCATTTACGTCATTTTCAGCCGTAAAGGTTGCGATCAGGCGATTCGAGAGCTAAAAAACCTCAATCTCGTTAATCAAGAAGAAGCTAGAGCTATTTACTACCGTTTACTCATTTTCTTTCTGGAAGATAATCCCAATCTGCAAGAACTAGCCCTTTCCTTCTTTGCCGTCGAAAATCCGCCTCTACACCAGAAATTACTGGCTTTTTTCGCTAATAACCCCCAGTCTGACGAGCAACTCCTCAGCCTCTTAACCGCCGCCCCCGAGACGAAAAATCAACTGTTTGAATTCCTAGCCAGTGCTTCCCAATTGGTGCGGGCCGACCAAGTGGAACCCCTCACCCGGGGCTGTGGTGTTCACCATGCCGGGATTTTACCCCTCTGGAAAGAATTAGTCGAACAACTCTTTGAAGCCGGTTTAATTAAGGTGGTTTTTGCCACCGCTACCCTCTCAGCCGGGATTAATATGCCCGCTCGCACCACCGTTATCTCGGCCCTCTCCAAACGCACCGATGATGGCCATAGTATGCTGACTCCCTCGGAATTTGTCCAGATTGCCGGCCGGGCCGGTCGCCGGGGAATGGACGCAGTGGGCCATGTGGTGACAGTACAAACGCCCTTTGAAGGAGCAAAAGAAGCGGCTTTTCTGGCCATCGCTCAACCGGAACCCCTGCAAAGCTGTTTTGCGCCCAGTTACGGCATGGTCTTAAATCTCCTGCAAAAACACAGTCTAGAGGAGGCCAAAGACCTCTTAGAGCGCAGTTTCGCCGAATATCTCGCTCGTTTGAAGTTAAGCCCCGAACGACAACAGATTACCGCCTTAACCACCGAATTGGCTAAGTTGGATATGGAATTAGCCGGTATCGAACGGGAGCAGGTCTTCAGTTACGAAAAGCTACGGGAAAAACTGCGGGAAGAAGAAAGACTGTATAAAATCATCGCTAGTCAGGCAGAGGCCCAGAAAAGACAGGAAATACATCTAAAATTGCCGAATATTGCCGTCGGAACTATCCTCCATCTCAAGGGCAAACATATTAAGGTTCCCGTCCCCGTCCCCGCTATCTTTGTCAATACCCTGCACGGAGCCGGTCAAGTGCGAACCCTTGTGTGTTTAGGCAGTGATAATCGCTGGTATTTAGCCGCCTATGCCGATATTAGCGAGATAGATCGAGGTTTTCTCGCTCCTGCGGCATTAGGCGAACTGATACCCCCTTCCCTAGAAGCAGTTTCCCTAGGGGGGTGGCGCAAGGGTGAGGAAAATACTCAGGCGATCGCAGATTTAATCCCCCAACAAGTGCAGGGCATCCCACCAGTGGCGGAACTGGCAACACAGGCACAAAAAATTGAAATTGTCAATAGTCAAATTGCCGCTCATCCCCTGCAAAAACGCAAAAATCCAGGGCGATTGATGAAATTATACTACGATCGAGAAATTGCTCGCGATAAGTTACACAAGACCCAGATTAAATACCAAAAACAACAATCGCGTAAATCCTACTACTGGGAAGAATTTCTGAATCTAATCGAGATTTTGCGGGAATTCCAAGCATTAGAGGGTTATTTGCCCACTCCCCTCGGAGAAGCGGCGGCCACTATTCGCGGGGAAAATGAACTCTGGTTAGGATTAGCGATGATGTCTGGAGATTTGGACCGATTGACTCCTAGCCAGCTAGCCGCCGCCATCAGCGCCATGATTACGGAACCCCCTCGCCCCGATACTTGGTGCAATTACCCGCCCGTGCCAGAAGTTATCGATATTTTGCGACAAGGAGAGGAAAATTCCCCCGGTCTGCGAGAAGTTCGCCGTTTACTCTATCAAGCTCAATCTCGCTACGATATCACTATTCCCGTCTGGTTAGAAACCCAACTGATGGGGATTGCCTCCCGTTGGGCCCAGGGGACATCCTGGCCGGAATTGTGCGAAAATACTAGCCTCGATGAGGGAGATCTAGTGCGATTATTACGGCGCACCGTCGATGTTCTCTGGCAAATTCCCCAAATTCCCCGGGTTTCCCAAGTCCTTAAAGATAATGCCCGTCTCGTCGTCACAGCCATGAAGCGTTTTCCTTTGTAATATTGATCGCTATTCTAAACAATGGGAGATGGTAGGGAAAGTAACTGTTGGTGAATCTGCTCGATTAGGGCGAGAATTTGCTGATAATTGTGGTGCAATCCCTGATGATAAAGGTGATTTGCTCCTTGATTTAAATCCGCTAAAGCTGATTGATAATAACCCAATTGATGCCGCAGTAATCCCCTTCTAATATAAGCATCGGCATAAAAAGGATCGATGGCAATCGCCTGATTTAAATGGGCGATTGAGCGATCGTATTCACCTAATTGGTGAGCAGTACAAGCTAGATTATAGTAGGCTGAGGCGTTATTTTTATTTAACCGGAGAGCTTGATTAAAATCCGCCTTGGCTGAGGTAAAATTGTGGAGGGCTAAATGAGATAAACCTCGATCATTATAAATAGTGGCTAAAGTGTCGGGTTGCTGGTTAGTAATTTGACGCAAGGATTGATTAAAATCCGCTAGGGCAAGGGGATAATTTTTCATAGCCGACTGAACTAAACCACGATTATAGTAGGCTTGATAATAGGTGGGTTTTAGCCGGATACTCTCGTTATAATCGGTCAGCGCCTGTGAATAATCTCCCAAACGATAAAAAGCTAAACCCCGATGAAAATAGGCTAGATAATTATCAGATTGCTGTTGTAAAGAGCGGGTGCAGTCTTGCCAAGCGTGCAGATAATCCTGTAAATAAATCTCAGTTAAACAGCGATTACTGTAGGCTAGGGCCAAGTTATTTTCCTGTTCCAGCGACTGATTGAAATCCTGCAAAGCTTGCTGATAATTACCCGCCTCTAGTTGTTCAATTCCCGATCGCAACCAGTAGTGCAAATGTACTGATTTGTCCGCTTTTCCCGGCCGAGGCAATCCCCCAGCACAAGCGAGCAGAGCAGTGCAACCATAACCAATCCACCGAGGCGAGGAAGAAAATTTTTCAAAACCGTTGACATAGGAGTATCTTTGTGCATATACTCCCAATTCTGAGGAAACTTTCTCAATCGATCAACAGACAGCCTGTCAAATACAGTTATCAGTTATCAGTTATCAGTTATCAGATGTGAGTTTTCAGTTCACTGATTACTGTTTACTGTTCACTGTTCACTGAAAATACACCCCACTTCCCACAGTCTAGAACCGGTCTATGTCTCTAGAGGTCGGGGCTGCGATAAGCTGATAAAGGAAAGATTGTCACCGAGCAATTATGGTGGCGTTACTCGCTAACGCAGTTGACACCCGATAACCGATAAATGATACAGGAGTTATCTATGGAAACTATTTTTATCCCCCACCTCCTCAAATCTCCTGATCGACAAAGAGTGATCATCATCGATAATCTTATCCCCGGTCTAGAAACCTTGACACCGGTGCGGGGAACCTTGCTGGTTAGACATGGGGGCAATTTTTTGGAAGTATCGGTGAAAGCAGAAACCATCGTCACCTTAACCTGCGATCGCTGTTTACAACAATATAATCATCGTCTGCAATTAAACACTTCCGAATTAATCTGGCTAGACAAAAATAAAGACTACGATAGATCCTATCCTCTAGAGCGAGAAATAGCCTACGAAGACCTCTCAGAAACCCTCGATCCTAACGGGGATTTTGACCCGCAAATGTGGTTATACGAGCAGTTATGTCTCACTTTACCCCCCCGTCAACTCTGCGGAGCCAATTGTCAACCACCCGATTTTCTGCTTCCAGAAAAGACTGCCATCGATGGTCGTTGGGCCTCCCTAGAATCCTTGAAAAGTCAGTTATCTCAATCGCAAAATTGAGCTTTGATGCTGATTTTTTTTCGGGTTTCGATCCCAGAGAAAAGCGATCGAAACCTGATTATTTACCGGCCCCAAATCTTTTTCAGGACAGTTTCGGGAGTAATATCGGCGACTTTTCCCGTATTAGCTTCAATATATCGATGACGCTCTCCCCCGCTCGGTAAAACTCTCTTAGACAACGAAGGAACCAGCAGAGAGAGGGTATAGGTTCCCACGGCCACGGCTAACTGTAAAGGGACACTTTCGGTAGCTAACAATAAATTAGCACCGGCGATCATAGCCGCCATTTTACCGATATCGGCCGTTCTCGACACTTTTAAGTTATTATCCATGGCTTTGAGGGCTAAAACCCAAGCTTCATCCAGTTCTCCCTGGATTGCGACAATTGGCAAATCCGGTTGTTGATGGCGAATGCCTTGGATAATTTCTAGCCAACTCTCTAGGGGATAAAGCGTTTCCAGTCCTTGGCTGATGCTGATATCGCTACCGCCGGCGTAGAGGAGAATATAGCCGCTATCCTTGATATTGAGGCGTTGCTGCTCCATTTGGGCCCAATCGATATCATCCCGATTCAATGTTATTTTTAAAGGTGGACAGGGTGCGGCAATCTTTAAACCTTTGACCAGTGCGTGATAATTATCCGCTAGATAGCCTTCCGTTGGCCGGGGGACTTGTTGCGATAAGAACCAGCTGCCATTATTTTCATAGCCTATACGGTTAAGAACACCATTTAACCAGAGTAAAAGGTTGATAGCAGGACGATTGGTGAGACTAATGGCGATTTCGTACTCCCGGTCCCGAATTACTCCCAAAATATTTAAATAATCCGCTAATCCGTACTGATCTCGATAGTCAAATAAAAGCACTTCCCTAACCTGGGGACAGAGACGATAGGCAGCCTTTGCTCTAGGTTCGACCAAAACATCAATGCTGCTTTGGGGGTAAGTTTGCTGGAGGGTTTCTAGAGTGGGAAAAAACAGCAGTTGATTGCTAATTCCTCCCGGTACAAGGGTTAATATTCGCATTTTATCTGGATATACCTGAATCGATCAGCTTAATTTTAGCAGTGTCCCTCGTTATTCACTAAATCCGGGCAGCGATGTTTTTTCTCCACAGAATGCGATCGCAGATTTTCTGATTCCCCTTTTCCCTTAACTATTACCCGAAGGATTAGAACCGTACATAGCATTTAAAACCAAAGCGGGGTCAACGTATTGATTGCCGTACATCAGTCCCCAGTGCAGGTGTGGTCCGGTGGTGCGTCCGCTCATTCCCACTCTAGCCATGCGCGCCCCTGCCGGTATATCCTGACCGAGAGTAAGGACGATTCCTCCTTCCATGTCAATCAAAAAAGTACCGCGGCTATCGGATTGAACCGAACCCATGAGATGACAATAAATATGTGTCCATTGACCGGATTGCATCTTAATCATGGTGCCACAGCCTGTATGATCCGATAACTCGACGATTCTGCCGGTCCACCAATTGCGAATATAACTGCCCAAGGGTGCGGCCATATCTAACCCGGCATGAAATTGTTGACTGCCATCCATGGGAGAGGAACGATAACCGAAACCAGAGGTATAGGTTTGAAAGTTTTCCACGGGGAAGGAGGCCCCGGCCCAAGCATTTTGAGCTATGAGGGTGGGATTAGCTTTAACGGGGTGTAAACGGTCAAATCCTAGAGAAATTAACGTTACAAGACAGCTAATCGCTAAAAAACGCAGTAATTTAACAGGCAGATACTTGAGCATGAGACTTACTCCAAACACCACAATTCAATATACCGCTAATTTTACCGGCGGCTTTTAACCGATATTTTAGTGAAGTTTTGAGTTATTATTGACGATTGGTTAGCGGTTGACAACATTTCCCCTCAGGCTGCCGATTCCCCGACTCCCCCACTTAATTTTTACTTTTTACTGACTCGTAAGTAGGGAGGCACAATTATTTGTAGGATGGGTTAGCGGTAGCGTAACATGATCGGGCGTTGGGTTTCATGCTTCAACCCAACCTACGTTCATCTTATATTTAATTCCACCCACCCACTTACCATGTTAGACCTAAAGCAAATTAGAGAAAATCCAGAGGAAGTACAGAAACGCTTAGATAGTCGGGGAGGGAGTTATGATATTGCCCCTATTCTTCAGTTAAATCAACAACAGAAGGCTTTAGAGTTAGAACGCAGCAGTTTACAGGCCCGGGGTAACGAAATCGGTAAACTGGTGGGACAAAAAGTGAAAAGTGGCAGCGATGTCAACAGTCCCGAAATTTTGGCAATGAAAACAGAAGGAAACGAGATTAAAAGTAAACTAGCTCAATTAGAACCGCAGGAAAAAGAGATTAAAGCGGCCATTGACCAAAAAATCTTAGATTTACCCAATTTACCCAGTGAAACCACTCCTATCGGTAAGGATGAACGGGAAAATGTCGAAGTCAAACGCTGGGGAGAGGAATATAAACCCACCAACCCGAATATTTTGCCTCACTGGGAAATTGGGGAAAAATTGGGCATTTTAGACTTTGAACGGGCAGTAAAGATCGCCCAGAGTCGTTTTGTTAATCTTATCGCGCTCGGGGCAGCCCTAGAAAGAGCTTTAATTAATTTTATGCTCGATCGCCATATTGTCGCCGGTTATACAGAAGTTTTACCGCCAATTCTGATTAATAGTGACTCCCTGCGCGGGACGGGACAACTGCCAAAATTCGCGGAAGAAAGCTTTAAATGTCGAGATGATGAGCTTTGGTTAGCACCAACGGCAGAAGTACCTGTAACTAACCTCTATCGCGATGAAATCCTCTCATCGGAGCAATTACCGATTAAACACTGTGCCTATACCCCTTGTTTTCGTCGAGAAGCGGGCAGCTATGGCAAAGATACGAGGGGCTTGATCCGTTTGCATCAATTTAATAAGGTGGAAATGGTCAAAATCGTCCATCCTGACGCTTCTGCTCAGGAACACGAAAATTTAGTCGCTAATGCGGAGGCAATCCTGCAAGCTTTACAGTTGCCCTATCGGGTGATTGAATTGTGTAGCGGTGACTTGGGTTTTTCGGCTGCTAAATGTTATGACTTAGAAGTGTGGCTACCTTCGGCTAATACCTATCGGGAAATTTCCAGTTGTTCTAATTTTAGAGACTTTCAGGCACGACGGGCAAATATTCGCTTTAAAGAAAAAGGGCAAAAAGGCACTAATTTTGTCCACACCCTCAACGGTTCGGGATTAGCGATCGGTCGTACTATGGCTGCTGTCCTAGAAAATTATCAACAGGCAGACGGGACGGTAAAAGTGCCGGAAGTGCTGCAACCCTATCTAAAACGGGAAGTTATTTGTTAAATTTTCTAAAAATGCTTGACAAAATGTCTTTATAGTGCATTTGAAAAAGTTGCTCTTAACCCCACTCTAGAATTGCCTGTTTTAAGGCTCCTTCGGGCAAATTAGCGGGATCAAAAGACTCACCCGCTTCCACTCTCCCTAAAGCTTCAAAAAAAGCTCTCACACCACTGGCCGGTCCCCATGGGTGGTCCATAATTCCGGTTCCCGCATTGAGGATAACATTACGTCCGTAATCCCCAAGGACCTGGGGAACAATACCGGGACGAATGCCGGCCGAGGGAACCGGAAAAACGTTTCTATCGCGCAAAATATCGCGAATTTTGCCTTCCTCCTGGGGGTCGAAGGGTAAACTACCATAAGCGGCGGGATATAGCACTGCATCGGCTCCCGCGTGGGCCATCATCGTCCCCAAAACCACAGAATAGGCTAATCCCGTATCGCTACCGGCACACATCGCTCCAGCAAAGGCAGGATGGGCGAAAATAGGAACATCGATCGCTGGATCACTGGCTAAAGCTTCTAAAACGGAAAAACCGTAGGTCAGAACGTTTAATAACAGGGCATTAGCCCCATGTTTCACTAATAAACGGGCTTTTCTCTGCAATTCGTCCGCTTTTCCAGTGACATTGACCGCATAGAGAACATTTCTACCGGTTTGCTGCCGCACTTCCTCCAAAACCCGCCGACAACAATCTAGGCGCTCGTGGGTGGGAGCCACGGGAAGATCCGCCATGATTTCATCATCTTTAATCACGTCTAAGCCAGCAAAAGCTACTTCTCGCAGGATATCGGCGTGATCTTGCGCCGATAGTCCTAAAGCGGGTTTAAAAATTGCCATGACTAGAGGTCGATCATAAACCCCCAAACGTTGCCTAATTCCTGTGATTCCCACCTTGGCTTTTGTGCCGTAGTTTTCGGGTAGGTACACCCCCACCACTTTTCCGGCTCCAGCCATGGAATATTTGCCGAAAATCATGGTTAAAAGACTGGCGATGTCATTTTCAACGTTTATCTCGGGAAAACGCACCCTAGCCACCTTATAACCGTCGGCTTCCTCCCTGATCCCCACCACTTCCCCTAGGTGTTGTTGCAGCTGCTCTTGACGATGACCGTGGCGCTCGCTCCAAGTGCCAGCGGTTTGACCGATAGCGATCGTTTTTGCCTGTTTTTCGGCATTAATAGCGGGAGGAAAGCGATAATCGACAATAATAGTCATAAAAGGTAAAAAAAGGGAGTGGGAATTATAAATTATAAATTATGAATTGGGGAATTGGGGAATTGGGGAAGTGGGGAAGTGGGGAATTGGGGAAGTGGGGAATTGGGGAAGTGGGGAGGTGGGGAGGTGGGGAAGTGGGGGAGTGGGGAGGTGGGGAATTGGGGAATTGGGGAGGTGGGGAATTGGGGAGGTGGGGAAGTGGGGAGCCTTTTTTCAGTAAACAGTAATGGGTGAACTGAAAACTCACATCTGATAACTGATAACTGATAACTGATAATGGCTTCGATCAGTTTTCTCAGCTATTGACAAGGGTTCCCCTAAAAGCCTACAAGTATTTTGGATAGGTATAGCCATTGAGGAACCGACCAAAATATGAAAATAAAGACAAGATTACGGGAATGGGGCAAATTTTTCTTAAAAAGCGGTGCTAGTATCGCCCTAGCACTATTTTTAATCTTAAGTCTGTTCACGGTTAAGGGGACTGCTCCTGCTTTAGCTGTGCTTGCTCAGGGTGACGCGGTAACGGATCCCACTGCTATTTTACGCAATGCCTTACCCATAGATAATAAACCAATTCGTCAAGTGCAACAATCGATCGAAGATATTGCCAAACATCTGCGGGCCAAGCGTTGGAGTCCGATTAAAAAAGATGTCAAGGATGCCAATTATACCCTTTCTACCAAAAGCAAGGCTATCTTAGATAGTGTTCCCGAAGCCAGTACAAGCCAAGGGGAGGAATTAATCGAAAAACTGAAAACGGAAGTGGCAGCCCTGGATACGGCCGTAGAAGCGAAGGATAAAGAGGCAGTTTGGTCAACCAGACGCGAATTACTCAATAATATCACTGCTTTAGAAGAATTAATGGTAGTGGGTTTTCCCTTTAACGTTCCCCCGGAATACGCTAACTTGCCGCAATTGCGAGGACGCGCCACCGTAGAGATGCAGACCACCAAAGGAGATTTAACCATCGTTGTGGATGGTTACAGCGCTCCGGTTAATGGGGGTAACTTTGTGGATTTAGTCCAACGGGGTTTTTATGACGGTTTACCCTTCATTCGCAGCGAAGATAATTTCGTTGTCCAAACCGGGGACCCCGTCGGTGCAGAAGAAGGCTTTTTTGACCCAAAAACTAAGCAATATCGCTCTATTCCCTTGGAAATTTTGATTAAAGGGGAAGAAGAACCAGTTTATGGCAATACTCTCGAAGAATTAGGGATTTACTTGCCCAGTCTCGCTTTGCCTTTTAACGCTTTTGGTGCGTTGGCCCTAGCGCGTCCGGATACCAATCCTAACGGAGGTTCCTCGCAATTCTTTTTCTTTAAATTCGATAATGAATTAACTCCTCCGGGGTTTAATCTCATGGATGGTCGTTATTCGGTTTTCGGCTATTTAGTCGAGGGAAAAGAGGTGTTAGAAGAACTTACCGATAAGGATAAGATTATCACCGCTAAAGTGGTTTATGGCTTAAATAATCTCGTGCAACCTAGCTAGGTTGGCGTTTTTAACTAGGTTTTGTCAAGGCAAAAGATTAGTCAAGATAGGGGAAGCAGCTCAGATTCTGGGTGCTTCCCCCCATACCCCAGAAAAGTAGCAATTATCGGGGTCAATATTTCCCGCTAGTGAAAGCAAGGCAGTTAGTAGATGTTACTCTGTTAATGACCATTTAAGTAAAACGTAGGGTGCGTTAGACGGCAGAAATTCCTGCTTTGACTTGAAAGTAACAATCCGTCGTAACGCACCACTAAGTAGTAAAACGTAGGGTGCGTTAGACGGCAAAAATTACTGCTTTGACTTGAAAGTAACAATCCGTCGTAACGCACCACTAAGTAGTAAAACGTAGGGTGCGTTAGACGGCAAAAATTACTGCTTTGACTTGAAAGTAACAATCCGTCGTAACGCACCACCTATCATCAACTAAGTAGTAAAACGTAGAAAGTAAAAATCCGTCATAAAGCACCACCTATCTAAGTAGCTGGTTACAATGAGATCACTTACTTAGTATTTACTAAATACCTAGTTTTTGCAATGTTAGTAAACGTTCTTTACTAAACTGCTCGTACACTGTTTTCAGATGAGTAATATTCTCCTCCTCTGTTTCCAAAGTTTTCCCGTCTTTAACCACTTTTTTGCCTTGACTTGCCAAAATTTGCCAAACAAATTGTACGGCATCTTGGTTAGAGGATTTAGCCAAGAGGAATAATTGTTCTAAACGATTGACCACTACTCCAGTCCCAATCAAAGGAGAAGCTAAAAAGCTTAATTCCTCACTATAGACTGCTTTAGCTTTCACTGCATTATTAAAAGCATCAGTAGATGGTTTCCGTTGTTGGCAAGTTTGCTCATCCACAGCAGGATGAATATAGCCAATACCAGTTAAAATCACGAGAGCTTGGTAAAGACCATTTAAGTTAATATTTGAGGTTTTGGGGTGATTTTGTAGTTGCAGTAAAGTTTGGGGAGATTCCGCCAAAACCTGACAAATTGGCTGATAAATTGCCTCCTGTAACTTAACTTCTCCCACGGGAAACTGCTGCTCGAACTTGATATTTGCGGGATTAACAAGTAGAGCAAACCGGGTTTCTTGTAGTTGTTTAAGCTGTTCTTGGTTGGTTAAACCTAAAGAGCCTCGAATAAAAATATCACGACGGAATTGGCTATTAACAAAGAAATCTCGCACCACTTCTCGATAGATTGGGTCGCTGATTTTTGCTAATTTTTCTTGGGCAACTGGGGAGAGATTGACCATATCAATATGATCATTAATATGGGCGGAACCCACATATTTAAGTTTAGCATCCTCTAATTCTTTCGCCACTTCATCGAAGTAAAAAGAATTCCATTCCTGATTGAAATACTCGTGAGCTAAATAATAACGATTTTGTTCCTTTAGGCGCTCGTAACGACTTTTTAAAATTGGATTTTGGGCAAAATAACTAGCATTAGCCTCTAATAATTCTCCTGTAAAATTAAGTGCCTGTTCAATGCGGGTTAAAATTGGTTCGGAACTGTGTTGACCATGGCGCAACATTAAAGCTTGCATCGGCATCGCTGCTGACCAACCCGGCAGGGCATTATAGGAGATATAAACTAATCCCCCCACCTTGAGATTGCGGCGCATAAAATCAACTATTGCTTGGCGGTTTTTGGCACTAATCCAGCTATAAATTCCGTGCAGACTGATGAAGTCAAATTGAGGTAAATCTCGCTCTAAAAATTCCTCAAAACTATCATCAAAGAAAAGAATATTCTTCATTACCGCCTTGGCTGCTAAATCTCTGGCAGTGGCGATATGGCTAGGATTGAAATCATTGGCATAAAATTGGGCGTGGGGATAGGTAGCTGCTAAAATATTCGTGGTAAAACCCTGACCACAGGCCAATTCACAATAGGTAAATTCTTGACCGGAATCGGGGGGGTGAATCGATTTAATCAGAGTCGCTAAACCTAATTTTAGGGGACTTAACTCGCCGTAAAAGCCGCTAGTGTAGTTAACTTCTGATACATATCCTTCTGTCCAACTCATAGATTTTCCTCAAATATAATGACAATTCCTAAAATTAAGACTCGATTATACAGCAAAAGAGCCATCTCCCCTAGATTTTTGTTGGTGACAGCAAGGAGAAAAAATTATACAATGTCTATTAATACTAGAGTATTAACCGTTTAGCCAAACGATTCGGCAACTGCCAATAAACCCTAGAAGCGAGATTTCTCGTGAAAACTGACAGTATCTTTTACCAAATATTCCTGCGCTTTCCGGACAGTTTCTTTGACCTAATCGGACAACCGCAACCGGGAGCAGCAAACTATCAATTCACCTCCCAAGAGGTGAAACAACTCTCTTTCCGTCTCGATGGCTTATTTATACCACTCAGAGAAGATATTCAGCAACCCCTCTACCTAGTGGAAGTGCAGTTCCAACCAGACGACACCCTCTACTATCGACTTTTTGCGGAATTGTTCCTATTTTTAAAACAATATCAACCACCCCACCCCTGGCAAATTGTCGTCATTTATCCCCATCGTCGGGTGGAACGGGAACAATCCCTGCATTTTGGCGAAATCCTCAATTTATCAAGCGTTAGACGCATTTATCTCGATGAATTGCCCCCAAGGGACAATCCCTCCTTAGGAATTGGTGTGATTAAATTAGTAGTAGAGTCGGAAACAGCAGCGGTGAGGACTGCTCAAACCCTAATCGAGCGCACCAGAGAAGAAATCACCGACCAGTCCAGTCAACGGCAGTTAATTGACCTAATCGAAAGTATCATCATTTACAAATTACCCCAGAAAAGTCGCGAGGAAATTGAAGCTATGTTTGGACTAAGTGATTTAAAACAAACGAGAGTCTATCAAGAGGCACTGGCCGAAGGAGAAGAACGGGGTCTGCAAGAGGGGGAACGTCTGGTGGTGGAAAACCTGCTCCGAGTCCGTTTTGGTGAGTTAGACCCACCACTGCAAGCTATTATCAGCCGGATTTTACAACTGTCCCCAGAAGAATTTACTCCTTTAGTTCTCCATTGTTCCAAGCAGCAACTCTTAAAGCGATTTCCCCCAGAAAAGTCGCGAGGAAATTGAAGCTATCACCCCCCTTATCAAGGGGGGAAGGGGGGATCGACACCCCCCTTATCAAGGGTAGGGTTAATTCATGAATTAACCCTACTATGAGGGTTCCAAGGTAGAACCCTGGAACGAGATAAGGAGAAAAAATTATACAATGTCTATTAATACTAGAGTATTAACCGTTTAGCCAAACGATTCGGCAACTGCCAATAAACCCTAGAAGCGAGATTTCTCGTGAAAACTGACAGTATCTTTTACCAAATATTCCTGCGCTTTCCGGACAGTTTCTTTGACCTAATCGGACAACCGCAACCGGGAGCAGCAAACTATCAATTCACCTCCCAAGAGGTGAAACAACTCTCTTTCCGTCTCGATGGCTTATTTATACCACTCAGAGAAGATATTCAGCAACCCCTCTACCTAGTGGAAGTGCAGTTCCAACCGGACGACACCCTCTACTATCGACTTTTTGCGGAATTGTTCCTATTTTTAAAACAATATCAACCACCTCACCCCTGGCAAATTGTCGTCATTTATCCCCATCGTCGGGTGGAACGGGAACAATCCCTGCATTTTGGCGAAATCCTCAATTTATCAAGCGTTAGACGCATTTATCTCGATGAATTGCCCCCAAGGGACAATCCCTCCTTAGGAATTGGTGTGATTAAATTAGTAGTAGAGTCGGAAACAGCAGCGGTGAGGACTGCTCAAACCCTAATCGAGCGCACCAGAGAAGAAATCACCGACCAGTCCAGTCAACGGCAGTTAATTGACCTAATCGAAAGTATCATCATTTACAAATTACCCCAGAAAAGTCGCGAGGAAATTGAAGCTATGTTTGGACTAAGTGATTTAAAACAAACGAGAGTCTATCAAGAGGCACTGGCCGAAGGAGAAGAACGGGGTCTAGAACGGGGTCTAGAACGGGGTCTAGAACGGGGTCTAGAACGGGGTCTAGAACGGGGTCTGCAAGAGGGGGAACGTCTGGTGGTGGAAAACCTGCTCCGAGTCCGTTTTGGTGAGTTAGACCCACCACTG
This sequence comes from Microcystis panniformis FACHB-1757, assembly GCF_001264245.1. NCBI lineage: Bacteria > Bacillati > Cyanobacteriota > Cyanophyceae > Chroococcales > Microcystaceae > Microcystis > Microcystis panniformis. The sequence continues at coordinate 1,591,723 of NZ_CP011339.1, read as the reverse complement.
CAAGCTATTATCAGCCGGATTTTACAATTGTCCCCAGAAGAATTTACTCCTTTACTTCTCCATTGTTCCAAGCAGGAACTCTTAAAGCGATTTCCCCCAGAAAAGTCGCGAGGAAATTGAAGCTATCACCCCCCTTATCAAGGGGGGAAGGGGGGATCGACACCCCCCTTATCAAGGGTAGGGTTAATTCATGAATTAACCCTACTATGAGGGTTCCAAGGTAGAACCCTGGAACGAGATAAGGAGAAAAAATTATACAATGTCTATTAATACTAGAGTATTAACCGTTTAGCCAAACGATTCGGCAACTGCCAATAAACCCTAGAAGCGAGATTTCTCGTGAAAACTGACAGTATCTTTTACCAAATATTCCTGCGCTTTCCGGACAGTTTCTTTGACCTAATCGGACAACCGCAACCGGGAGCAGCAAACTATCAATTTACCTCCCAAGAGGTGAAACAACTCTCTTTCCGTCTCGATGGCTTATTTATACCACTCAGAGAAGATATTCAGCAACCCCTCTACCTAGTGGAAGTGCAGTTCCAACCGGACGACACCCTCTACTATCGACTTTTTGCGGAATTGTTCCTATTTTTAAAACAATATCAACCACCCCACCCCTGGCAAATTGTCGTCATTTATCCCCATCGTCGGGTGGAACGGGAACAATCCCTGCATTTTGGCGAAATCCTCAATTTATCAAGCGTTAGACGCATTTATCTCGATGAATTGCCCCCAAGGGACAATCCCTCCTTAGGAATTGGTGTGATTAAATTAGTAGTAGAGTCGGAAACAGCAGCGGTGAGGACTGCTCAAACCCTAATCGAGCGCACCAGAGAAGAAATCACCGACCAGTCCAGTCAACGGCAGTTAATTGACCTAATCGAAAGTATCATCATTTACAAATTACCCCAGAAAAGTCGCGAGGAAATTGAAGCTATGTTTGGACTAAGTGATTTAAAACAAACGAGAGTCTATCAAGAGGCACTGGCCGAAGGAGAAGAACGGGGTCTAGAACGGGGTCTAGAACGGGGTCTAGAACGGGGTCTAGAACGGGGTCTGCAAGAGGGGGAACGTCTGGTGGTGGAAAACCTGCTCCGAGTCCGCTTCGGTGAGTTAGACCCAGAAATTCAAGCTATTATCAGCCGGATTTTACAACTGTCCCCAGAAGAATTTACTCCTTTAGTTCTCCATTGTTCCAAGCAGCAACTCTTAAAGCGATTTCCCCCAGAAAAGTCGCGAGGAAATTGAAGCTATTACCCCCCTTATCAAGGGGGGAAGGGGGGATCGACACCCCCCTTATCAAGGGTAGGGTTAATTCATGAATTAACCCTACTATGAGAGTTAATTCATGAATTAACCCTACTACTGCCCCCAGAAAAGCTGAAAAAGTAGGGGCAAAGGTAGAAAACGGGTTTCTCGGAGAAACCCGTTTTCTGTGCGTTACTCACAGGACGCAAAGGTAGAACCCTGGAACTGGAAAAAACCAAAAACCCCCCCAATAAGGGGAGGTTTTTTCTAGCCGAGGGGCAGAGGATTAGATAAACGTACCAAACTGAGCGTTGCCGAAGTTGTTGTAATCCGCGGCAGTCATGGTCACGCGGGAAATGATGGTGAAAACATCTCCAGAAGCCATCTTGCCGTCGCCACCAACATCAACCTGACCAAGTACCATCTGGCTATTAGCCGAATCGTAGTAGGAGGTGAGAATATCAATATCAACCGCAGCAACCGTGATCTCTCCACCAGCGATGGCCGCATCAAAGCCCGCTTGGGCGGAGTTGTCTTTAGTGATATTGCCAGTACCAGTAATTCTCAGGAAATTCGCAGTGAGAGTTGAATAGTCAACAATAGCACCTTGAGCCACATCACTGGTAACCACAGCATCACCAGCCAAGACAATACCACCATTAAATTGGTCGAAAATGAAACCACCATTAAGGAATGCAGAAACCTGAATCTGGTCTGTTGTGGTTGCCGTAGCGCCAGTGAGGAAATCGGTGACGGTGGTGTAGTCCTCCTGCTGATTCAGCTTACCCACAGCCCCCGCTGTACCGTCTGTGAGGCGAACCGTATCGAACCCATCCCCTAGTTTGATTTGGTCAGCACCAGCACCACCGGTGATGGTGTCTTTTCCAGCACCACCACTGATGAAGTCATTTTTATCACTACCAATCAGAAAATCATCGAAAGTGGAGCCGGTGAGGTTAATTCCCACATCGGATACCGATGGTGCGCTCATGGTTAAACCAGTGGTGCCGGCGGTTGCCTCCGTCAGGCCGGAAGCATCCAGTTTCTCGGCTTTCACTGCACCACCGATTGTCAGGCTGGAGTTACCAGTGATGGTGATGGTTTCCACCACACCAGCGGCCTGAGGAAGGGTTATCGCGCCAATAGTATGAGTACCAGCACCGGAGTTATTGACAACAAGCTTAAGTTGCTCGATCGAGCGGTTAGGCGTGTTGGTGTTATTCAGGTTGAGGTTGCCGACATCAATATTAGCCTTCTCTATTAATAAAGGAGTTCCGGGGTCATCGCCGTCGATGGTGAAGGTCAAAGAATCGTTGTTACCACCACCATTGGCTTCTACGTTGAGAGTAGCCAAGAAAGATGTATCTTCGAAGACGTTAACCGAGTTGGCACCTGCGGCAAAGCGGATCGTGTAGTCACCGAAAGTCGGTGCGGCTAGGGTCACCGTGGTGATCTTATCACCGATTAGGTCAGCCCGGAGAGTCTTGGTAGCCGTGCCACCAGTAGATAAAGTCAGGCTTTGGATATTTTTGATGTTGGCATCGGCCGCGATAATGGTTTCTGCATCTGCCGCCACTACTACCAAAGTGTTGGCACCGTCGCCACCGTCCACTTTATCGGTAGCGGTGAAGGTACCTGCAAGGAAACGGAAAGTGTCATCACCTTTGCCGCCGACGAAATCCACTGTGCCGTTGCCCGCAGTCACGTCCAGATCACCTTCAAGGGCAGAAGCGTCCAGCTTGGTGGCGGTGTTGGGGAGAGCAGCAGCGATGAGGAGATCCTGATCTCCAGTGATGGTGATTTCCTTCGAGCCAGTGGCGGTTAGTGCCTTCACAGCGTTGGCTAGACCCTTGCTTGCGATGGAAATTTTTTCGTAACCATTGCCACCGGATACTGGGTTAAGTCCTAAGGTTAAGAACCCGATAGCAGCACCGGTGACGGGGCTATAGCGACCCACCTGATCGAGAGTTACAGCCACCGTATCTTCACTACCCGCTAGAGCGGCACCCGCAATAGTGATACCGAGTTCTACGTCAGAATTGATGGCAGTACGACTGACCGAGACTTTTTCTACCGCCGTCTGGAAGTTGCTGAGAATCAAGCCAGATGTACTATCTGATAGGTCAACATTTTTAACCCCAACAACATTAGCACCTAGTACAAATAAGTTAGCATCACCAGGTACCATAACGTCAATGTCAGTATTAACCACTTTGAGGGTCTCGATGCCCTTCATCGTCGGTAGCACCGGACCGGTATTGAGGGTGGCTCCACCGGTGTTGAGAACTGTCAGGGTGGGGTTGGTGCCGGAACCGGTGAGCTTGTCACCACTGTTGAAGGTGGCGTTAAATTCACCGAAATTATTGACCGTCGGAGCGAGGAAGCTATTGGCGGTGAGTATGTCCACACCTGCGGTGAGGATGGCACTGTTGCCCACACCAGCCGCCGCCTGGGCCGCCAAAATATTAAGGTCTTTGGCCGCAGTAACACTAGCCGCAGAGGCAGTGACGGTTTCAAGGATGCTCCAAGAGGTGTTGTAGTATTCCTCGGTAAAGCTAGTAATACCTTGCAGTTGGAACTGGGCAGCGAAATCAAGAGCTACTTCTGCCCGGTTGAGCAGGGCCTGTTGAATTGCAGGGGGCTGGAACTGGTTAAGGACGATGGGAAAATCCAGAATATTGGGGATGCCGTTGCCATCGCTGTCGGCGGGACTACCGTCGGAATTGGTTTGACCGAGCCAGTTAACCCAGTAGTCAATCTCGGCGGCATCTAAATCGGCTTCTTGTAGGCCGTAGGCATTGTTAAAGACCTCTAGAACGTACTGCTTTCTGGTAGCATCGGTGGCGGCCCCAGGGGCCGCCAAGAGGGGATAGGTTTCTTTGGCCGCATCCGAATTGGCGAAAACAAGAACCGTTTCTTCCCAGCTTAGGGATGTCAAGCTAGGGTTAGTCTGCCACAAGCTAATGTCAGAGGCTGACGGAGCTTGGGAAGCATAAAGAATATTTAACGAAGCGTACACTTCTTGACTGATTGCCATGTTTTTAATCTCAACTCCTCACGGTTATGATAATTTGAGTCCGTCCAGAGGTCGGGGGACCCTAACGGCTACTCGGATAAAATTATAACAAGTCTTTCCCGTTTGGGCAAGTAGAAATCCTGTGGACATAAAAAAGTTATTCCTTGGACAGTCTGAATGGTGGCTTGACCCCCAGTTTTTCCCGCATGAAAAACTGGGGGTAGGAAAAGCCCTCTTAAGTATGGCTCAGTTTCCCCTTCCCGAAATAGTGATCTAAGGACTGTTTAATCCTGTCCCTTGCTCTCCAACTTGGTACTTGGTCTATCGTATATCTAAGAAGAAAATAGACTGTTCTTCTTTTCCCTCGCACGGCAAGGACTAGACGGGTTAGGAAAGTCAAGCCACTCTAGTTCTCATAGTACCAAATCGGGGCAATACCGGCTTGAGTATTTACAAAAATACAATCTAATGTGGTTAGCACTCCCCCTTGATCGCGATAGGCATCGGCCACATCCCAAAGCCGAAAATTAAAGGATAATAACCAATCGGCGATTTCGGTTAAGAGGGGAGTTTTTTTGCCATAGCCCCGATAGAGCCAGCATTCGAGAAAGAGAATATCGACTTTAGGTAGGGTTTTAACGGCCCCTTTAAGTATAGACAACTCCGAGCCTTGGGTATCAATTTTGATCACTTGGGGATGGGGTAAACCAAGTCGGGCAATTGCGTCATCAATTGTTAACATTTGCACCGAGATGGGAGTGGTGGGCTGACTATCATCACCGGTTGGCAAGAGGCTACTGCTCACCACGTCCGTGGAAACATTCATCGTCACCTCGCCGCAGGTTTCACCTAGGGCGTATTTGTGTAGATGAAAGGAAGGATAGACTCGCAGAATTTCTGAGATTAATTCCCGATAGTCGCTGCTGTAGTCGATGAGGGGTTCAAAGAGATAAAATTCAGCTTCCTGCAGCACCTGTTTGATATAGTAGGACCAGCCACTATTAGAAGCACCCACATCAAAGATCACCCTCGGGGTGTAACCTAGGTTTTGTAGTCGTTTAAATACCTGTCGATCCAACTGGAGGACTTGAGGATCTAAGTCATCAAGCATTTTTTGGTAATTCTCTTTAAGTCTATTATTGTTGTGAGTCATAATCCCTACCCAATTCTGTTCTGTCTCCAACCAATAATTGTTTTTGAGCAATTAATCTATAGAGTCTAAGTAGCTGGTTATAATTAAGTTAAAAATGGATTTTAGGTTCGATCCCCCCTTAGTCCCAAGGGTTGATTCATGGTAGGGTTGATTCATGAATCAACCCTTGATAAGGGGGGTGTCTGATAATTTTTAACGCCTACCTACTTAACTCTAGATGAAGATTTTGCTGTCATCTTCATCTAGTCCCACAATTTTTTTGCCTTGATATTCACGCATACCAAAGCAGTTAAAATCTCCTGGCATAGAGGTTTTGTAGAGAGTGATTTTTTCTGAATAGTTTATCATCGATAAATCATTATGAAAATTCTCCAATAAATAACGAAGATAGTTGTCGCAGTAGTAGGGGCGAGCTAAATAACCTTTATTAAAACCACACAGGAAAATTTTCAGAGAAAAAGGAAATTGAGCGAGAAAGTTAAAAACTGCGGCTGTCACCTGGGGATAACTGGGATTAAAAAAGTCATCAATACAAATTATTCCCTCCTCACTCAAAAGCTGGTTAGCAATCTGTAAATCGTTAAAACAAGCAGAACCGGAATGGGCACCATCTATGTGGAGCCATCTACAGCTGGAAAAAAACTGGTGAAGATTAGCTTCATTTTGCCAAAAATTTTGAGATTTACATCGATAAAAATTACTGTTAGAGTGTAAATTCTTGAGAAGCTCTTGGGCTTCGTCAAACATAATCAAGTCAACTAATAGACAGGTTTCTTCTGGGTTAGCATGAAGACAAGATAAAATAGCTGATTTTCCTTTCCACACTCCTATTTCTAAAAAATTACCTTTGATATTATGGTTGGTTTGATAATTTAGTAAGCAATCCCAAGTTATGGCGGCTTGCTCCATAAAAAATCCCTCAACCGAAACTGATTGACTGACATACTCTTGAAATTTACTTGCCATAATTTTACTCTTTAATTGCTGTTTTCCATTCTAATTTGTTAGCAGATTTTAACTAAAATTCTACCAATTACAATTTAAGCTGAAAAGTAGGTGGCTGGCATAACGGAAGCACACCAAAGTAAGGCTTGATGAAAGACCTGATAATCTTGGAAAAAGAAAACATTGCCCCAGGAATTATCGAGGGAATAGGCAGAATTACAGTAATAACTAACGTCGGAACTGCCCCAAATACGATAGATAACTAGATGCCAATGATAATCTCTTTCTTTCATTGCCTTGACTAAATCTGGTAATTGATTCATCGCTCCCGAACGACCAAAGGGGAAATTTTTATCCCAAAATTCCGCAACTACCACGGGATAACGATAGTTACCCATACCTTTGATTACTTCTAAATCAAAGCCTTCTGTGTCAATTTTAACCAAACCAATATCTTTAGGTAATTCCTCGGCATCCTGGAGACTAGCTAGGGTTTTAACAGTAACGGGAATAGTATCGGTAAATACTAAACCTTCGGAAAGAGAATGCTTAGTTAAACTGCTATAAAAGCTGGCATCTTGATAGGTGTTGTCTGGGGTTTCATCGGTTGCTATATGGAGTTCTTGGGTTTGATTTTCGGAACCGAGAGCAAAGGGAAAAAGCCGAAAGTTAGGATGATCACCGAGGCGATTTTTGAGCTTATCGATTACAGCAGGAAAAGGTTCAAAGGCATAAACTTGATAACCAGCTTGTAGGAGACGACTAGAAACATCGCCTCGATTAGCGCCAATATCTACTGCAAGACGATGGGGAAGATAGGAATATAAATAAGTCATTAATTCGATGTCTAAATCTTGAAAATATTGTTGATCCGTAATTACTTTATATTTTTGAGAGTGAATATCTTCAAAGATTTGGCGGTTGTCTTCGCTGATTTGATGGAGATTTTCTTGTATTTTTTGTATGGTTCCAAAAACAGCATCACTTTGCTGTTGGTAAGCTTCATAAATTCTCTGGAAAGAATCGAGAATTATATCATTATGTTTTTGGGAGTCTAATCTCACATCGCTGGCTATTTTTTGGAAAGTGTCGAGAGTTAATTCGTTCTGTTTTTGAGATTGGCTGGCTATTTTTTGGAAAGTGTCGAGAGTTAATTCGTGCTGTTTTTGAGATTGGCTGTGATTTGTCTGGAGTTGTTCCGTCAAGACTTGAATATTTTTAATTATATCTACGGAAAACTTCAGTAAAAAAGCTTGATTTTCCAGTAATAAATCAGCCTTTCGCTTGGTTTCTGTATTTTCTTGTCGGATTTGCTCCGTGGAGTTATTGAGTTGCTCAACCTTAAAAGCTAAGGGATCAAGCTGATTAAGTTTCTCCAGTTTCTCCAGTTTTTCCAGTTTTTGGATTTGTTCCAGTTGGACATGACTGAGTGAATCAAGTTTTTCTAGAAATAAATCTTTGACTGCTTTAAATCGCTGAACTATTTTATTTTTGGCTAATAATTGTTTGATCATTTTGGCTAGTGATTAGGGAAATTGTCTTAAGCTTGACTGGGAGAATTTTCAATTTTGCGGCTAGTTTCAGGAACTAACAAATCTTGGCGAATAAAAACCACTTCCTTTTGGAGGAGTGTGCCATCAATGGGGGATCTCCATTCGCCGGTTTCGTCATAATAACGGAAACCAAGCTGATCCAAAAGATTAAGCATTTCATTGAAGACGAGAGCGTTCTGATCATAGCGAATAAAGGAGAGTTCAGCAACGACTAAATCCACCTGAGCGATAAATTCTTTGGCTCCTTCTAAGACGATATGCTCGGCACATTGCACGTCTAATTTTAATATTCCTCTGCCAGAAATTTGCTGATCTGTCGCCACCTGATCGAGGGTTTTTACCGCCACTGTAATCGTTTCATAGTTTCTAAAATCGGCGGGAGTAAGTAAGGAACTACCGTACAAATCGGGGGAAACTTGAAAACTTAACTGACCAGCTTGATTAGAGATGGCAATTTCTAGTAATTCCGCTTTAGGAATATTACAGATATAGTAATTTCTGGCCGATTGCTCGTATTTTGAGATTAGCGGATCGATGAGGATAAAGCGAGCTTCTGGGAATAATTGACTAGCGGTATGAGACCAAATACCGTGGGAAGCTCCCACATCAACCACAAAATCGGGCTGATATTTTTGCCCTCGTAAACGTCGCATGACTTGATAAACTGGCATATAGTCTTTATAAATCTTTTTGGGGACGGGTGGCTCAATAAAGTGAACTAAATCGATCGGCGATCGAGGTAAAATCGCTTCAAATCTGTCATCGGCTGCTTGTTCTTTTTCTAGGGACTGCCACACCCAATCGTTAATATCTTGATCAGAGAATTTTGCCGCTACCTTAACGGCATTTTCTCGCATTCTTTGCTGATTTTCGGGGTTAAGAACGTGGTCCACGGCTGCTGCCAAACTTTCAGGCGTATAATCACAAACCACACCAATTTGAAAGCGATTAATAAAGTTAGCGGCCGAGGTTTTATTACTGCCTAAAAGAATTACTGGGGTGTTAGCGGTGGCGAGGTTAAAAATAATCCGGCCAGGTAAACTAAGACGAGATAATTCTGTCCGATCATCTCTTTCGTCCATGGTTCCGGTGGGAACAATAACAAAGGGATATGCTTGTAGTTGTTGTCCTAGTTGTTCTTCGGGATAAAGTCCTTGGCTATAAAGTCCCCATTTTTCTAATTCTGCGGCAGATTCTTTAAGCCAATAATAGTTAGAATTGCCATACCAATCTAGTTTAATTCCTGCTCCTTGAATACTCTCTAAAAGAGATTGAAACCATTGAGGACTCCAAATGCTCCCTAATAAAGCTCCCCATTTTTCTTGACAGCGTTGGGGAGAAACTTCGGCAACTTCACTACTAATTAGACGGTGAGGAACGATCGCTGGTAGGAGCCAAAATTTGTAGCCGTACTTATTCTCGTAAGCGTCGCGGAGTTCGGGATGGGTGGCAAAACGAACGGAACATTTGCTTAAAAACTCTTTCATCAAATCATCGGATATCTCCTGAACGCAGATATTCTGATCGTCCATGATGTAGGTGGCAAGGGGAACATTAAATAATTCCTTAATAGCGATCGATGTCAGAATGTCGCTGGCATAGTAGGGGACACAAAAAACTTTTTGGACTTGATGGTGTCCGAGAGTTTGTAGAATTGATTGAAATATCGCCGGTCGCGACATTTTCTTATGGTCAAGATGGAAGCTTAAGACCCCGAATTGTTGTTCACCGCCATAGTGATTATCGGAACGGATGGAAATAATCTCGCTATCATCGGGAAAGATTCTTCTGACCAAGGCTCCTGTCCCGTGACTTTGATTGACTTCACTAGCGGTGACGATCACACTGCACTTAAGGCTATTTTTCTCGAATTGTTCAAAGCGATTATCGATGGGTTTTCCCTGTTCTAACGATCTCCAGAGCCAATCATCAAAATGATCGGCTTTTAAGCTTTTGGCTAATTTTTGACTGGAATAACGGAGCCGCAGTTGATTGCTTTCTCTTCGCAGTTTCTCTATTTCTGTTAATAGGCTTTGAGCTTTATAATCACAGACAGTTCCTAGGTCGAATTCTTTGACGAACTGAGCGGCGGCACTATCTTCACGACCAACAATAATGATCGGAGTATTAGCAACGGCGGTAATAAAGGGAATGCGGGAAGGTAAACTCAAACAGGCGAATTCGGGACGATCTTGCTCGTTTTCAGAACTGGCGGTGGGAACGATTGCAAAAGGGGCTTGACGTAAGTAGTAGATGAGAGCATCTTGGCTGCAGTAACCTTTAAAAAAGATACCATCTTGTTCTAACTCTGCTTCTTGGAATTGCAACCATTGACGATTAGGATTGCCATACCAATCTAATTTGATCTGGGATTCTCGACATAATTGCCTGAGATTTTCTAACCAAGTCTGAGACCAGATATTACCGATCAAAATCCCTCTTGCCATAGAATCGGGGACGGTAATTTCTGGGGGTATTAAATAACTTTCTACTAGGGGCGGTACAAACCAAATTTTTCTTTCGTATTTTTTACTATAGGCTTGACAAAGAGGCTGAGAAATGCCTAAAATTAGATCGCTGCTATCGATTAATTGCTTAACAATCCCATCGGCCACAGCCCTGACATAGATGTTTTGATCATCCATCAGGTAGGTACAAACGGGTACTTGAAAGAGGGCTTTTAGGGCTATGGCCACATAAAAATCTTCGACAAAGTAGGGAATTACTAGGACTCTTTTCGGTTTTAAATGAACAAATAAATTTTGGATCTTTAATAAAATTTCCCCGTAGGAACAACCTCGCACATCCAGACAAAAATTATGGACTCCAAAATCTTGCTCTCCTCCGTAGAGATTAGTGGTTCGTAAGGAGACTATCCCACTGGTATCAGGGAAAATTCTCTTTAAAAGAACCCCGACACCGTGATTCTCATTGATTTCGTTTGAAGATACTATAATATCATAACTTTCTCGGAATTTGTCGGCAAGATTATTTAAGTCGTGTAACGACAAACTAAGTTTTTTTTGTAGTTCCTGATAAGAGGTGATCATAATGATTAATTATAATAGAGTTTAACTATAGACATTCCACTGCCTCTGACAGGGTTTCCCAGAAAAACAAAGTATAACCTCGTTTTGCTTACTGCCTCGTCATTAAGATAACTGCTGTTTTTTTTCTTGGTTATCCCTCTAGAAATTTTATATTTTTCCCTATACCCTGTCAAATTTATTCTTATCCATCCCAGAAAACGGAGATTGCTCCTTGCAGGTCTTAATGTTTTAAGATTGTTCATCTCCTTTTTACTAACTTCAGTGATTGCTATCACAATGACCTGTTTATATCACTTTTTGTTTCCCCATCGGGAATTATCATCTTGCCTTGGCAGACTAGAACTGATGCACCACCCACAGAAACTTCCGTGATTGACCGGTTGTTTTTCTGAAACTTTAATTGTAAACTGCTGGGTCTGCCCATTTCCACTCCTTGGATTATCGTCCATTGATTCATCCCTTCCCTAGAAGATTCTAACCCGCCTAGATAGCCCGCTAAAGCGGCCACAGCCGAACCAGTGGCGGGATCTTCCATAACTCCCAAACCGGGGGCAAACATTCGGCCATAAATACGAGATTGGGGTGATTCTGGGTCAAAACAGCAGACAAAAAGGGAGTTAGCAGGGGATTGACCTAATAATGATGACCAGAGAGTTAGATTAACTCTGATTTTCCCCAAAACATCTCGATTTTTGACGGGGATGAATAAAAAAGGGAGACCGCAGGAAAAGGCGCGGGGGGGATAACCGGGTAGGAAATCGGCAACGCTGAGGGAAAGAATCGCCGCTAAATCATCGAGAGCATGATTATCCGTCACTAATTCCGGCAATTGTGCCACTTTTAACTCACTATAGACTGGTTTTTCCCCCTCCATGAGAATTTTCACCGGTACTAAACCGACTCCTTCCTCTAGATAAATCGTGGTTTCTTGGTGGGGGGAAATAGCAGCGATTAGGGCTAAAATATAGGCTGTGCCGACGGTAGGATGACCAGCAAAGGGTAATTCGGTACTGGGGGTGAAAATCCGGACTTTTTTAGTGCCTTGGGGCGTTTCTGGCGGAAAAACGAAGACTGTCTCCGAGAAGTTAAATTCGGCGGCGATTTTTTGCATCTGGGTGCGGGTTAATCCAGACGCTTCCGGAAAAACCGCCAGGGGATTACCGCCAAAAATGCGATCGCTAAAAACATCGGCGGTATAGTAGGAATAGGTAGGCACGCGGGGGATAGAGCAACAGTGATCGGAGAATTTTTTCATCTTACACCTATTTTCACCTCTGACCACCCTGGTGGTCTGTCTAGGGATAGATGATCCTTGTCAGTCCTGTTAGTCTCTCTATTAAGAAATAATGAAAATACAGAGTTTTTCCTAAAGATAAGGTATGTCTTGATAGGGCATTGTCTCGGAGTCTCCTAATAACTGCTATAGGCTCTACTACTTATTCGCTTCTAATCTGGCTAATAAACTGACTAACTTATCTCTGACGGAATTGTGGGTGTATTCGTCTTCAGGGTGAGGTTTTTGATGGGGTTTTTGAAAATAGGGACGTTCCCCGTATAATTGTCCCCATTTCACATCGACTCGGTGTACTAATTCATAGAGTAATTCTTGATTGTCTAAAATTTCTTCTAGGATTAACTGTAAAGCTTGAACGGGATTATCTAAATTTTGACTGACTTTTGTTAATTCTTCATCGACGATAAGCTGTAAAATTATCTGCAAAGCTCCCGAAGAATCACCTAAATTAGCGGCAATAAATTGTTTAATCTCTGTGGTAACTTGCACTAATTTGGGGACAGGAGATTCCCCTTTGAGGAAATCCGCCCCCTCTTGAGCGATAAAATCTGCTAGGGTAAACGAGCGCCTTTCGATGATATCTTGGGAAAAATCCGGTTCTTCAGGGGTCATAAACTAAAAAGATTAAGTAGCTGGTTATAATTAAATTAAAAATGGATTTTAGGTTCGATCCCCCCTGCCCCCCTTGATAAGGGGGGTGCCGATCCCCCCTTAGTCCCCCTTAATCCCCCTTGATAAGGGGGGCATCTGACAACTTTTAACGCCTACCTACTTAGCGATAATAGACTCTAAGACTTATTGTGACATTTTTAGGAATATCTATGGGCATCGATCGCAGAGAGTTTCAGCAGCGTCGTCAGCAGGTAATGGAAAAAATCGGCCATGGAACCGCAATTTTTCGCAGTGCGCCCATGGCGGTCATGCACAATGACGTAGAATACACCTATCGTCAGGATAGTGACTTTTTTTACCTGACAGGATTTAATGAACCGGAGGCGGTGGCGGTTTTAGCACCCCATCACCCCGAACATCAGTTTATCCTGTTCGTGCAGCCAAAAGACCCCGAAAAAGAAACCTGGACTGGCTATCTCCACGGTGTGGAAGGAGCAAAGGAGATTTTTGCTGCTGATGAGGCCTATTCTATCGAAGAATTGGAGGAAAAATTACCCCAATATCTCGAAAAAGCCGAACGAATTTATTATCATCTCGGCCGGGACAAAACTTTTAATACAAATGTTCTCAATCACTGGCAAAAATTAATCGCCACTTTTCCCCGTCGCGGCACCGGACCGACTGCTTTAGAGGATACTAATTTTATTCTCCATCCTTTGCGCTTGCTGAAAACCGAGGCCGAATTGGACAATATTCGCAAAGCAACCGCTATTTCAGCACAGGCACATAATCGCGCCAGAGAATTCACAAAAGTTGGTCACTATGAGTATCAAATTCAAGCGGAAATTGAGCATACTTTTCGCCTAGAAGGGGGTATGGGTCCTGCTTATCCTTCTATTGTCGCTAGTGGTGCTAATGCCTGTATTCTGCACTATATCAACAATAATCGCCAAGTACAAGAAAATGAGCTTTTATTAATTGATGCTGGTTGTGCCTACAATTACTATAACGGTGATATTACCCGCACTTTTCCCGTTAATGGTAAATTTACCCCTGAACAAAAAATTATCTATGAAATTGTTCTGGAAGCTCAATTAAAGGCGATTGAAGTGGTGAAAACTGGTAATCCTTATAATCTTTTTCATGACACAGCCGTGAGGACAATTGTGGAGGGATTAGTAGATTTAGGGCTATTGATCGGCGACATTGATGAGATAATTAAAGAGGAAAAATATAAGCCTTTTTATATGCACAGAACCGGCCATTGGTTAGGATTAGATGTCCATGATGCGGGAGGTTATAAAGTTAACGAAGAAACTTGGCAAACTTTGCAACCCGGTCATGTTTTAACCGTGGAACCCGGTATTTATATCGCCCCCGATATTAAACCTGCTGAAGGACAGCCGGAAGTGCCAGAAAAATGGCGGGGTATCGGTATCCGTATCGAAGATGATGTGTTAGTTACTGCCACAGGAAATGAGGTTTTAACTGCAACAGTTCCCAAAAAAGTTGAGGATATCGAATCTTGAGTAAAAAGCTAGGTGTTAAAAATTGTCAGTTTCCCCCTAACCCTAGGGTTGATTCATGGTAGGGTTGATTCATAGTAGGGTTGATTCATAGTAGGGTTGATTCATAGTAGGGTTGATTCATGGTAGGGTTGATTCATGAATCAACCCTACCCCCCTTAAGGAGATTGAATTAAGTTTTTTCTAGAGATTATCATGATTGCTACCAAAGAAAAATTATATACCTTTGCGGAATATTTAAATTATCAGGACTCCACAGATAATAAGTACGAATTATTTAACGGAGAATTAATTTCTATGCCGCCCGCTAGTGGCTTTCATGCTTTGATACTTAGATATATATTTAAGGTGTTAGAAAGGGAAATAGAGAGGCTACAATTAGACTGGCAAGTTATGCCCGCTACGGTGGGAATTCGCACCGATAAAGCTAAATCGAGAATTCCAGACTTAATGATTTTAACTGCTGAACAATGTCAAGAGATTAGAAATATGACCACAGCAGTGATTGAATTTCCTCCCCTGTTAGTTGTAGAAATTGTTAGCCCGGGTAATGCCGATGATGACTACCGTTATAAGCGTTCAGAATACGCAGTGAGAGGCATTCCTGAATACTGGATTATCGATCCTATGGCTCTAAAAATATCGGTTTTAACCCTGATTTCGGGATTTTATGAACTGGCAGAATTTAACAACGAAGATAGGATAAAATCGGTAACATTTCCCGATTTAAAATTAACTCCTCAAATGGTCTTTGCACAGTAAAATCTTAGCTGGATACTTTTATGATTGCTACCCAACAAAAAAAATATACCTTTGCAGAATATTTAAATTATCAGGACTCCACAGATAATAAATACGAATTATTTAACGGAGAATTAATTTCTATGCCTCCCGCTAGTGGCTTTCATGCTCTAATTCTTGCCTTTCTTTATGATTATTTAATGGCAGAAATTAAAAGATTAAATCTAACTTGGAAAGTCATGCCTGCTACGGTGGGAATTCGCACCGATAAAGCTAAATCGAGAATTCCAGACTTAATGATTTTAACTGCCGAACAATGTCAAGAGATTAGAAATATGACCACAGCAGTGATTGAATTTCCTCCCTTATTAGTTGTAGAAATTGTTAGCCCCAATAATGCCGACGATGACTACCGTTATAAACGTTCAGAATACGCAGTGAGAGGCATTCCTGAATACTGGATTATCGATCCTATGTCCCTAAAAATATCAGTTTTAACCCTGATTTCGGGATTTTATGAACTGGCAGAATTTCACAAAGAAGATAGAATAATATCGGTGACATTTCCCGATTTACAATTAACTCCTCAAATGGTTTTTGCCCAGTAGCATTATTAACGATTATGACTATCCCCTTAGAAATCCAACAACGTTGCCAACAACTAAAAACAGAACTACAAAGAGCCAGTTATGCTTATTATGTTCTTGATGATCCTTTTATACCCGATAGCGTTTATGATCAACTTTATCGGGAATTAGAAGACCTAGAAAAGCGTTATCCCCAATTAATCACCCCCGATAGTCCCACCCAAAGAGTCGGAGATAAAATCTCTAGTCAATTTGTTTCTGTTCGTCATAATATTCCCCTGTATAGTCTCGAAAATGCCTTTAACCTCGAAGAATTAAATAAATGGGGCAACCGTTGGCAAAGATATGTAAATGAAACCCAAGACACGGAATATGTGTGTGAATTAAAAATCGATGGTTCCGCGTTAGCTTTAACCTACGAAAACGGCTTTTTAGTCAGAGGTGTTACCAGAGGGGATGGAGTCACTGGCGAAGATATTACCCCCAATGTGCGGACAATTCGCTCTATTCCTTTACGCTTAAATATAGACAATCCCCCGGCAATTGTGGAAGTGCGCGGCGAAGCTTTTTTACCCCTCGATACCTTTGATAAAATCAATCAAGAAAGAGAAGAAAAAAGGGAATCTCTCTTTGCTAATCCCCGCAATGCAGCAGCCGGAACCCTACGACAATTAGATCCGAAAATAGTTGATAAAAGACGCTTACAATTTTTTGCCTATACCCTGCATTTAGACGATAACCATATCACTACTCAATGGCAATCCTTAGATAGATTAGAAACCCTGGGATTTCTGGTTAATCCCCACCGTCAACTCTGTCCATCCCTGCAACAAGTGGCACAATACTATCAAGATTGGCAAGAAAAACGTCATCAATTAGCCTACATGACCGATGGTGTCGTAGTCAAAATCAACGATTTACAGCGACAAAATCGGTTAGGATTCACCCAAAAATTCCCCCGGTGGGCCATCGCTTTAAAATATCCTGCCGAAGAAGTCCCCACAGTAGTTAAAGATATTATCGTCAATGTGGGACGCACCGGCGCGGTTACACCCATGGCGGTGATGGAACCGGTACAGGTAGCAGGAACCACCGTACAAAGGGCTACTTTACATAATAGCGATCGAGTGGCCGAATTAGATATCCGCATCGGTGACACGGTAATTATCCGCAAAGCGGGGGAAATTATCCCAGAAGTGGTGAGAATCCTGCCCGAATTGCGTCCTCCCCAGACTTTACCCTTCCAGATGCCCACTAATTGCCCTGAATGTCAATCTCCCCTAGTCCGTCCGGTGGGGGAAGCGGTGACGCGCTGTGTCAATAGTTCCTGTCCGGCGATTTTGCGGGGAAGTGTAGTACATTGGGCCAGTCGCGATGCTCTCGATATTCGGGGATTAGGGGAAAAAGTGGTGATTTTGCTGATTGAACAGGGATTAGTTACCACCATTTCTGACCTCTACAGCCTCGAAAAAACGGAAATTGCCAAATTAGACCGAATGGGCGATAAATCAGCCTTAAATTTGATTACAGCTATGGCTCAGAGCAAAAATCAAAGCTGGTCGAGGGTACTTTATGGGCTAGGGATTCGCTATGTGGGCAGCGTTAACGCCAAAATTCTCGCGGAAAGTTTTCGGACTGTGGAGGAGTTAGCTAACGCCAGCGTGACTGATTTAGCTTCTGTCTATGGTATCGGTGAAGAAATCGCTCAATCGGTCTATGATTGGTTTAAAATCGCCGCTAATCGGGATTTAGTCGCTAAATTACAAGCGGCTGGTTTACAATTTGCCGCAGCAGCAAAAACCACCACCACGAAAGCGACTTTAGCAGGGAAAACCTTTGTGATTACTGGCACTTTACCAACTCTCAAACGGGAGGAAGCGAAAGAATTAATCGAAAAAGCCGGGGGGAAAGTGACGGGTTCTGTGAGCAAAAAAACCGATTATTTAGTGCTAGGAGAAGCGGCGGGTTCTAAGCTAGAAAAAGCCCTAGAATTGGGCATTACTCAGCTAACCGAAGCACAATTACTCGAATTAGTCGAAGTCGGAAAAGTCTAGTAAAATCTGGATTATTTCATCAAGATAAAAGACAAGTTCATCCTTAAAAAATATCAACCAAACTGGGCGATAAATCTGATCTAATCCAGAAACAAACTCATCATATAAACAGTCAATTTTTAAGGACGAGAAAAGTAAAATTGTACTAAGTAAATGTCTCTGGTTAAGGACTTTCTGCTATTCTGAGGGATAGGTGTATAGTGTATAATGCTAGTCCTCACGGATATTCAAACTCTCTCTAACTTTTTATAAAAATAACATAAATAACAGGGGGTTATATTAATGATAGCTTCAGAGTTGGCTTCTTTAATTATCGGCATTGAAGAAAATGTGCGACCGGAAAGTGAATATTATGGCAAGCTGGTCGAATGGCGAGAAAAATATCAAACGTGGCATTATAGAATTGGCTTATCGGACACGCATTTCTTTAGTTTGGGAAATCTAGAAAAACAAGAACTGCAACTCCTAAAACGCCACGATATTCGTGATTTTGACCTGAGAATTCTTCCTGATGTTAAATCACCCTTTGAAAGCGACGAAGTTATAGAACGACTTAAATATGCCTTAAGATGGTTAGATGATTTACCAGAAAACTCATCTCAGAAAACAATTACGGGTAAGGAATTGGCTTTCCAGATATTGACAGGCAATCCAGATTATCACTATTCTGGAGATACAAAACTAATTCGCCCCGACCTAAGTTATGAGGATTATTTAAAGCTATTTGCACCGAAGCTTCAACATAGCAAACTTGGAGATTTTTTAGGCAATCGAAAAAATTGGCCGTACATATTCTTGTCTTTGTTTACCTTTTTAATAGTTGTTGCGATTGGTCTAATAAATGATGGTTATGGGTTCGTCCCTGATATGCCCTGGCTAAGATGGATACTTTTCTTATTATTATTCCTACTTATTCTAGCCATTGTAGCGATAGTATCGAACTGGATAGCAAATTTTAAATGGTCGGGCTTTCAGAAAAAAAGTTTTTGGGATTGGCTACAATTATTGATAGTACCTCTAATGTTAGCTCTGGGTGCTTTCTATCTGAATTCTGCAGCCGACTTTAGAGATTCTCAAATTGCACAAGAGCAGAAACATCAGGAGATTTTGACGGATTATTTTTCCAAAATGCAAGATTTAATTGTAGAGACAAAAAAAAGCAAACAAACACCCGGTTCTAAAGAATCAAATTCAGAGGAAAGGTTACTGACAGAATTTAGACCGACCGCTCAAGCTTTAACTCTCTCTGTTTTAGAACAATTAGATGGCAAACGTAAAGGAAAAGTTATCATTTATTTAGCTGAATCGCAATTAATTACTGTTGATAATAACAAGCCATATCCTCAGCCAGAAATTAACTTATATGGAGCCAATCTCAAAGGTATGGTATTAAATGATGTTGATCAAGTTGAGACGGTGAATAAAAAGCCATTAGGAGTAGTAATTGATAAAGCGGACATAACGAACTCTAATATTAAAAAAGTAAAATTATTTGAGGGTTCACAACTACGAGAATCTGATTTTAGTGAAGCGAATCTAACAGATGTTTATTTCACTGGTGCTGATATGCAGGGTGCAAAATTTATCAAGAGTCAAATGACTGATGTAGATTTATCTAATACGAATTTAACGAGTGCAAATTTTGATAATGTCGAGACAACAAAGATAACAATTTCACCAGAAACTAAACTTGATGATGCTTGTGTTACCAAAGGAGAAATTGTTTTAAACACTATACCCTTTAAGACAACTATTAAGAAATGCGAGAAAAGACTTGAGAGTGGGAGCATCTCATTTACGCGATGAGTAATTATACTTAGCCTAAAAGCCACTCTTAATCGTGTCTTGGAACGAAATAGAGGCTTTTAAAGACTGCGTACATGGAGAATTAAAACAAGAATTACCCTCGAAAAGCCTATTTTTCCACTAAGTATTTATGCTCATTGCAAAGGTGAGATGCTCCCCTTGAGAGTAGCCAATAAATTTGAAACTTATTTAACAATTATAAGGAGCCAAATAGTATGAAGAATCGAGAGTGTTTAATTTTAGCTACTTTGATATTAAGTATTGGTCTTGCTGGCCAAGTATCTTCCCAAACTCCATCCCATGGTGTTGTTTATGGTTCAGATCGAGGCATTCAAGAAGCACAATGGGAAATGGAACAACTACCAAGACGATTGCCACAATATCGAGGCAAAAATAAGCTATTTAAACGAAAAGGATTTTATGTGAGTGTCATCTTATTCCCAAGCAAGCAAGATGCTGATAACGCTCGACCAATAATAGAGGATGAATATAAAAGAGGCTCATTTGTCGTCCCTCTTAACGAGTGGTGTCCCAATTGGAGAACACAGAAAGGTGAAGAAAGTGGCATAAGCTATTATGACTGCGGAAAATAAGAAATCCCTGTCAGAAAAACTAGGGTGATAATTCCTCGATCGCCCTACATTTATTTTAATGTTTACTTGATAAATAAGCTCTAAGACTGGAGCAAATCTGCGGAAGTATTGTCAAGTTTAAATAAAAATATAGTCAAACATAGTCATTCACGGTAAAATAAGCTCATCAAACCGCCGGTCGCTGGTAGGAGGTTTTTGTTTTGGGGAGACTCCGAGACGATGCCCTGTCCGGTTATACTTCATATTTATGAGAAACGCCGTCACTAAAAAAATCGCTAATTAATCGGGTAAATCAAAGCTGATAGCTAAAAAAACTGATAGCTGATAACCCGGGAGAAAATATAATTGTAGCTACCTACCCATTCCTGATTAATTCCTATGGCAGAAGAAACCACCACCCCCGCAACTCCGGCAGCAGAAGCAGCAAAACCGGCTCAACCTGCGGCTGCTAAAAAACCCAAGGAGCCAACCGTCGAGGAAAAACCCTTCGCTCAATTTATTGAGCAGCATTTTCAGCCCGCACTGGCGGCAGCCTTGCAAAAGCTCGGTATAAGTGATATAAAGCTGTCCTTTAAACAGGATAAAATTCCCGTGCAGGGCTTTTCTAGCTCTCCCTGTTGGCAGTTAACTGGCAATTGGCTCGAGGGAATGCGTCAATTTAGCATTTATTTTTTGGAAGAAAACATCAATGGTAAAAAAGCTTTTTCTCAAGCTGAGGGCGGTGCTCAACCTAGTACACTTGAATCATTTATGATCGATGAAAGGAAAGTTAGTCTTGATTTACTGTTGTTTTACACCCTGCAACGGCTTAACGGTCAAAAGTGGTTGACTAGAAACTAAAATTGCTCAGGATTAGCGATCGAGAAGGGGGGTAAAATGAGTATAGACGACCACCGCTTATCGATCGCTAATAGTAATTATGCGTGTATTTGTACTACTTTTTAACGCAGGCACAGAAAACGAAGGTATCCACACCATTCAAATGGGAGCTATCAATAAGGTGTTGATGTTTGAATCGGAAGATGATGCCACCCGTTATGCTCTGCTGTTAGAGGCACAGGATTTTCCGACTCCCACGGTAGAGAAAATTGATTCCGAGGAAGTGGCAGAATTTTGTCGCGGCGCCGGCTATCAAGCGGAAATGATTGCAGCGGGTATGTTGGTAATTCCCCCCGAAAGCAATGCCGAGGAGTTGGATTGGCAAAAAGAGGAAGTCCCCCCGCCGAGGAGGAGTTTTCTGAGATTCCCGATGCGGAGTTAGACAGCATCCGTCGTCGTCTAGAAGGACTTTTGTAATCCAGTGATTCAGTGAACAGTAATCAGTAGTTTGGAGTCAGAAGACAGGATAATAAATCAATATTGTTCACTGATAACTGATAACTGATAACTGATAACTGATAACTGACCACTGATAACTGATAACTGATAACTGATAACTGATAACTGATAACTGATAACTGACCACTGATAACTGACCACTGATAACTGATAACTGAATATGACAACCGTGGGGGAATTGGGCGAAAATTTGGTGGCGGATTGGTTGCAATTACAGCAATGGCATATTCTCCAGCGTCGTTGGCGTAGTGCTGGCGGTGAAATCGATTTAATCGTCTTGTCTAAATCCCAAGCGACTCTCGCTTTCGTCGAGGTGAAAACCCGCAGTGCTGGCAATTGGGATTTAGGGGGCAAATTAGCGATCAATGACCGTAAACAAGGTAAAATTTACCAAGCTGCCCAGATATTTCTCGCCTTTTATCCCCAATGGTCTGATTTAAGCTGTCGCTTCGATGTGGCGTTAGTTAGTTGTCAAAAAAGTTCTCTATTAGCTTTACCTGAGTTTTCCCTTGATTATCCCTGTCAGCTACAGGCAGGTTATCAATTGCAATTACAGGAATATCTCGTGGCGGTTTTCTAAAAACACAATAGGCCCGCCTAGGGAGGCGGGCTTCATCTTGTACAAACGATATGGACTCCTAAAAGTTTAACGGACTCAATACAATAGAGGTTTACAGAACCCACAACAGTCTATCTGTCAACTATCAAGATTTCTCAGTTTACCGACTCAGGTGCTGATTACGGCTCACTCCATCTGTCCTATATCGAGCAACAGAGGCGAAACCATACTTTACTTTACAAACTTTGAGAATCTGTGTCCGATTTAGCTGTTGCGTTGATCTAGAGCAGGCGGCACACGCTCTAGGTCTTTTTGCCCGGAAGGAAGTTGAGTCGCTTCCTTTGTGCCTTATGTTTTTAAGATAACACCTTTGTCGGGACTCGATCGAGCTTGTGATTAAAGTTTACACTTATTGATTTTTAGCAAAAATTGCCGTTACAAAACTATAGATAAGTGGCTGATAGATGTAGATATTTTACAACTAAGCTGTTTTGAATCTAAATTGCATATTCGATTTTTCCGACCGCCGACCGCCCCCTGCCGACCGCCTGATCTCAACAAGCAATTTAAATTACGAACAGCTTAAATTGTTTCTCCCCGCTCCCTGCTCTCCTGTACTTTTTAAACAAGATTTAGTATCACTATAGGTGGGAGAGAGTCACAAATATTAAGAGGAACCTAAAAAATGAGTCTAAAACTTTACTTTTTGCGTCATGGCGAAACTACAGCCAGTCAAACGGGTAGTTTTTGCGGTCGATTAGACTTGGAACTAACCCCGGCCGGCTATGAAATGGCCAAGGATTTCGCCCTTGCCTATCGAGATGTGCCTTGGACAGGTATCTATTCTAGTCCCCTCAAGCGCACCATGGCCACGGCCACCCCTTTAAGCGAACTCTTAGGTATTCCCATCCACAAACGGGAAGGATTAAAAGAGATTGCCTACGGTCAATGGGAGGGAAAAACCGCAGCCGAGGTTAATCAGGAGTTTCATGATGATTATGTGCGCTGGTTAGCAGATCCAGGCTGGAATTCTCCCACAGGAGGCGAAAAAGGCATCGATATCGCTCGTCGTAGTTCGGAAGTATTAGAGGAAATCGACCATCATCACGATGATGGCCATATTTTGATCGTTTCCCATAAAGCAACGATCCGAATCGTGTTATGTTCTCTTTTAGGCATTGATATCGGCCGTTATCGCGATCGAATTGCCATGCCCGTGGCCTCGGTAACGATCGTCGAATTAGCCGAACATGGTCCCCTCTTTCAAGTCATGGGCGATCGCTCTCACATCCGCAATGACCTGCGCTCCCGAGCGGGAACCTAACCAGTCAACAGCAACCAGGGAAACCCCGGATTTGGTCTCCTGAAAAACTATGTGCTTGATGTTATATTTTCTGCGACACGGACAGACAGCCTATAGCAAAACGGGGGGATACTGTGGTACTCCAGAAAATGATCCCGGTTTGACTGCCGAAGGCATCGAAATGGCGGAGGAATTCGCCGATGTCTATCGTTCTTTACCTTGGCGCGCGGCCTATGTCAGTCCCCTCCAAAGAGCTATTCAAACCGCTAAACCTCTCTGTGAAGCGGTGGGACTGAAATTAGAAATCCGGCAGGGATTACAAGAGATCGGTTATGGTCTTTGGGAAGGAATGCACCCTAACGATATTGATCATCAATATCATGATCTCTATGTGCGTTGGTTGACGGATCCCGCTTGGAATGCTCCCCCCAACGGGGAAAGGGGCATCGATATCGCCCGTCGTTCCGCGGCCGTTTTGGAGGAAATTGAACACACCCACAGTGATGGCAATATCCTGATTGTTTCCCACAAGGCCACCATCCGGATCATGCTCTGTAGTCTGATGGGTATCGATGTGGGCCGTTATCGCGATCGGTTTGAAATGCCCGTGGCCGCCGTCAGTATCGTCGAATTAGGCAGTCGTGGCCCGCTTTTCCATGGCATCGGTTTACGTTCCCACCTCAGTGAGTACCTGCGTTCTCTCCCCTGCACCTAATCAGTTATCAGTGATCAGTGATCAGTTATCAGTGACCAGTTATCAGTGATCAGTTATCAGTGATTCAGTTATCAGATGTGAGTTTTCATACTCAATCCGGTTATTAAAAACTGATTATCTATTCCCTCTTTTGCCTTTTGCCTCTTGCCTTTTGCCTGTACTGATATGTAGCCTGTACTCAACGGATTTAGTATCAGGTCACTGATTACTGTTTACTGTTTACTGGACGGCTACGCCGTGCCTTTGGCAACACTGAAAATACTCCCCACTTCATAATTCATAATTCATAATTCCCAATTTATGACCAAAATCCATCACTTTGAGCGATTACCTTCCACTAATACTAAAGCATGGCAATTATTAGAGTCGGGGGAAAAGCCGCCTTTTGTGGTGACTGCTAGTCAACAAAGTGCCGGGAGGGGACAATGGGGACGGGAATGGATTTCTGAACCGGGAGGATTATATTTATCTTTGGCGTTAAATCTGGATTTAGAGGTGGATAAATCTGCCCATCTCGTTCTCGCTACAGTTTGGGGCATCGCTCATCACCTCAATTGTCAAGAAATACCCGTTAAAATCAAATGGCCGAACGATTTAGTCCTATTAGGGCGCAAACTAGGGGGAATTAACCTAGAAACCCGTATTCAGGGTCAAAACATCCCGCAAGCAGTCATCGGAGTGGGCATCAATTGGGCTAATCCCGTCCCCCCCACGGGTATTAATTTACAAGCTTTTACTGGCAATAAAATCACCTCGATCGCTCAGTTAACTTCTCTCACCAGCGATGCTATCCTATACGGCTATGAATATTACTGTCATCACGGCATAAAAGCCTTATTAGCCTCCTATTTAGAGCTTTTTGCCAATTTTGGTCAAAAGATAGCTTTTGAGGGCTATCAGGGCATAATAACGGGGGTAAGCGATCGAGGGGAACTAAAAGTTAAACTCACCTCGGACAATGCCAGTAGCGAAATCTATATACCGGCCGGTAGGGTCAGTCTCGGCTATAATTGAGTCTAAATATTTTTTTGACTAAACTGTGAGAAGTGAGGCCGCCCTATGTATCCTTCATCGGTGATATTGAAACTTTTTCTCGGAAAATCCTTAAAAAAGAAGTTGAGTTTATGCAGTGGTCTCGGTTTGGTGATTGGCGGTCTGCTCACTCTTGCTCCCAATGCGATCGCTAATTCCGCAGCTGGCAGCGAAACCCCGGTAGTGGAAAATGCCGCCCCGACTCTAAAAGCCCCCGTTATCAAAGAAAATACTAATCCCGCCCCCCGTCTGGCTATCCCCGAAAACCATCAAACCGATATGCCTACCCTTGCCCCCCGGGCCGGCGGTAAAAATAATTTTATCGATACCAGAAACTTTAACCCCCCCAGTTCCGTTGTCGTCACCGAGCGCCGCAGTGGTTGCCAAACCATCGCCCAAAATGGTCAACTGGTAGGAGGTAGCTGTAATCTGGCGGCCCGGTCCCCCCGTCGTCAGCCGGTCAGCACTGTGGCCAAACCCTTACCCCCGGTTAATCTGGCCCGGGTGCGTCTCAATCCTAATCCGGCCGTGCGAGTAGGACGGCAGCCCCGAAATCAGCCGGTTATCGCTAATAATTCCCTGCGTCGTTATGCCCCCACCCTCGTGGCCTCTAGCGCCCCGGTACGTCTGGCCGCCCCGACGGTGATTCCCAGTCAGGTGGTAGCCCTCAATCCCCCGGAATGGAATGGCGTAAAATTAGCTTTAGCCCCCGTGACTCGCGCAGAAGTGGCGGCCATCAGCGAAGCAACCACCTATGAGCGGGCCACCCGTTTAAGTCCCACGGATTCTAACCAAACTCAACGCACCGATTTACTCTTTCCCCTCGCTCTTCCTGCCCAAATTACCTCGGTTTTCGGGTGGCGAAATCATCCAGTCACCGGGAATCGGGCCATGCACGCGGGTACTGATTTAGGCGCACCGATGGGAACACCTGTATTAGCCGCCTACGCAGGGGAAGTGGCCACCGCCGACTGGTTGGGAGGTTACGGATTAACGGTGATTTTACGTCACCTCGATGGTAGTCAAGAATCTCGTTATGCCCACCTTTCGGAAATTACCGTCAAACCGGGAGAATGGGTGGAACAGGGCGCGGTTATCGGTCGTGTGGGTAGTACGGGACTTTCTACCGGTCCTCACCTACACTTTGAATGGCGACACCTAACCGAACAGGGTTGGACCGCCGTAGATGCCGGTTTACATCTAGAATTAGCCCTCGATAATCTGGTGCAGAGAATGCAAATGGCCGCAGCCACTGACGCTAATCAGAATTAATTTGTTTTGGGTTACAAATATAGCGGTTTTTGGAGCTTAAAAACGCATCGTTGAGCTTTTGCCCAATTGATGCGTTTTCATACATTCGCAGTCTTAAGTAGGGCTTGCTGAATAAATGTGAAATGTAGGCAAGGTAAGGGTTTTGTGGCTTTACGAGCGAAACAGGTGCAAGATTTTGAGAGAATCTTGCTTCAAAACCTGGCATCTTGAGCGGCGCTCGCGTCCTGTAGGGGCGAAGCATTCGGATAGAAAATCTACGGTTTCACCGATAGGTTATTGCCCGAATGCTTCGCCCGTACTTTTTCAGCCAACCCTAAGTAGTTGGACAAAAATAAAGTTAACTGTGGGGTCAGGAGTCGTTCGTCAGGAGTCGGTCGTCGGTCGTCGGGAGACGGGATACACGCTAAGATACAAATAATAAACTTCAGAGAAGCACTTGATTAAATATGACTCTAACTGACGTTGAAGTAAATCCCTCGACTCCAGAAGATTTTTTAGATTCTGAAACATTAGTACAGGTCGATTTAATGCAGCAAAAGATTCAACAATATATACAAACCCTATCAGTAGAAAATTTAAAGATGATTCTAGAATTTGCCGCTTATTTGTCAGATAAAGAAAGTGAAAAGGCAACGCAAGAAATTAGAGCAATCCCGAATATTATGGAACATTTGAAAGAAGCTGAAATGGATTTACAATCAGGTTGCCTCATTGATTGGGAAAGCTGAGATGACTTATAAAGTCCGTTTGACAGCTAAAGCAAATAAAGTTTATTCTGAAGCGGATCCAATCTTAAAAAAGAAGATTGCTAAGTGTTTAAAACTCCTTCAAGAAACACCGAAAAATCACCCTCAAATTAAAGCATTAAAGGGAGAATTTGCTGGGAAGTATCGCTTCCGCGTTGGAGACTATCGGGTTATCTATACAGTTGATGATAGTCAGTCTCAAGTTATCGTCTTGCTGATTGAACATCGCAGTCAAGCTTACCGCCAATAAATAGGGTTTGCTGAATAAATGTGAAATGTAGGCAAGGTAGAGGTTTTGTGGCTTTTCTCCCGAAACAGGTGCAAGATTCTGAGAGAATCGTGCTTCAAAACCTTGCGTCTTCATGGTTCCGCGTCCTGTAGGGGCGAAGCATTCGGACAATAACTTATCGGTGAAACCGTAGATTTTCTATCCGAATGCTTCGCCCGTACTTTTTCAGCAAACCCTATGTTCTATAAAAATGGTAATGCAAGGTTTTTGAAGCTCCCAATCCTCATAGTGTTAATATTCGCTAATCTCATCCAATTGGAAAGGCAAAATTTGAGAAAAAAAGTAGAAGTTAAGGAACGCGGAGCATTCGTTCTTCGATTTCTTGCCAGACGGTAGGGGAAATATTAACAGCCACTTTTTGGCAGCAGAGAACCAGGAGATTAATATAAAAATAATGCTTGTCTATTTTGCGAATTTCTTGGATGGATAAATTCAGTAATTCAGGCGTTAAATTAAAAGCAGTATTCCACATTTTCAAGAATTGATCAGCAAATTCTCGACGTTCTTTTTTAGTTGCTTTATCATCAGGAATAATTTGTTTGAAAGCTTCTAAATCAGCGCTTAATTGGTAAAAATTAACCTTAGAAACAATTCGATCCTGAGCCAATAAGTTAACTAACAGGACAAACTCATCAATGAGGTCGGGGGTAAAGAGGATCTCGGTGATGACGGTGGCGATGTTGATGGCGATGACGTGGATGATCTCGGGGACGTAGGCGATGGCGATGCCGTAGGCGAAGACGTTGGCGATGACGAGATAATTGGCGATCGCTCTTCTTCCTACAGGTTTAATCGGACTATCAACAGAATCTTTAGTCATCTCATCTGCCCATTGCAAAATCGGCACTAATTTTTGACCGAGGGGCGTTGTAAGATAATTATGGGCTTCTTTCTCCATTGCTAATAACAATTTATCGGCTTTCCCTCGCATCAACCCTGCCACTAACAAAAAGACCTCTTGCCAACGAGTTTCTGTTACATAATTCTTAACTGCTTCTTCAATCAAATCATTATCATAAATATACTGAGCCGTGAGGTATTCCTGAAGGGTTAAATGAGAAAAAGAATAGACATCTCTCGCCCGCTCTACTAAAATTCCCTGTTCAATTTCAATGGTTTTTAATACTTTTTCGCCGTCTAAATGTTGCGGAGCATTTAAGTTTTGTTTAAGGTGATCTTTAATTTGCTTAACAACTTCTCGTTTTTCTAAAAAAAGTTTATCTGCTACAAAATTCTGATAAGCAATTTCAGATAGCAAAATTTCTTCTTGCTCAATACTGAGATTTTCATAAACTAAACCGCGATTAGGTAAACGTTTTTCGGCTGACCATTTTTCCAATAAAATTCTTAACGCATCTTGATAAAGGCGACTGCGATTTGTGGGAAAAGATTGATTTTCATCATAAACCAAACACAAAAAAGTCAACAATAACGGTGTATGGGCTAACTCTTTTGCACTTTTATACTCCTCCTTTTGCAACAGTTCCCAACAATTTTTAGCCGTCTCATTTTTCCGATCTAATTCCGAACTAAACCAATGTTCAATAAAACTTTGAATTTGCTGATCATCAAATTCGACAATTTCAATATCGGTAAATCGTTGAAGATGAGTTCTAGCAGCAGTACGACAGGAAAGAATAAAACGATTTTTATGATGCCTATCTACAAAATCTTGAATTTTCTCGATTACATTATAAACATTAGCTGTTGGCACTTCATCTAAACCATCTAATAAAATTAGTAATTCCCCTTTTTCTAGTTTATTGCTAATATTTTTTTCCACGTTGGGAAAACCACAGATTTTAAACTCCTCTTCAATTAATGCCTGAATATTAATCTCGTTTTCTTTAAAGTTTTTCAACTCCAGTAAAACCGGTGTTAGAGGATGCTGATAACTGCCTTGCTTTCCTTTGAGAGCTTCTAGCCCAACTTTTCGCAAAAATGTAGATTTACCAATACCAGGATCACCAAGTACCATTAAATATTGTTCTTGATTAGCCAAAAGTAAACCATCTTTTTTACCATCATCCCTAAAGTTAAACCGTCGCTGCTTACTCTCACGGTATTTATTTTCTAAATTTTCATCATAATAATCCCTGACTAAATTTCCTAAACATTTGACATTAACATAAATTGACTCCAAATCCATCGGCTTAGACATTTTTAAAACCTTAATCATGCCGTGCCGATCCCAGTAACGTTGAGTATATTCCCGCAAAAAAAGATACTTTCCTTCTTTGATAAGCTGCCCGACATCTTTATTCAATAACTCATTTTTATTAATACCCTCCCACCCCGATTTAATCGTTTGGCCAATAAAATTATTAGTCAATGCCGTTACAATGGTTGTTTCAATTCCTGTCATAACTTAACCCCTGTAAACCCTCTGACGCTTAGTATAAGCCAGAAAGCGGGTTTCTCATCAACCCAGAAAGCGGGTTTCTCATCAACAAACCAGAAACCGGGTTTCTCAACAACCCAGAAACCCGCTGGCTCTTTTGGATTTGGTGGGTAAAATGTATTCTGAGATACAGTCCTGCTGGCGAGGGAGTGGAGGGAACCACTCCAGACACAGAGGACACAAAGATCGATCCTATGTAAGTTAAACTTATCACACAGAACCTAGAAGAGCCACCCGCTTTCTTATCAACTCAGAAACCCGTTTTCTAAGAATATAATGTGCTTAAATTAGATAATTTCTAAGCCATGAGAACGAAACCAGATAAAGATTTACCCCAAGGGACTAAAATCGGCAACAATGCGCGGTTAGAGGCTTCCATAACAGCAGAGCAAAAGCAACTGATGGAGATGGCTGCCTTTTTACGGGGACAGAACTTGACTGAATTTATGGTGTCAGTTTTGGCTGAGGCAGCTATGCAAACGATCAAAGATAGCCAATTGGTAGAATTAACCGAACGCGATCAATTCGTTTTTGTCGAGGCCCTGTTAAATCCCCCCGCTCCCTCCGAGCAAGCTCAAGCAGACGCTCAATGGTATAAGCAAATGATGAATAAATAGTTGCTAGATTTGTGTTAAGAAATCAATAGAGTCACAGAAAAACTTTTCCAAGAGATTCAACCTGACAAAAGAAAAACCTTTACTTGTGACAAGGTTAAAGAATTTTGTGGACATCAAGAGTTGAGTGAGAAACTAGGAGCAGATTTTTATTTTGCTACTCCTTATCATTCGTGGGAGAGGGGATTAAACGAGCATACCAATGGACTGTTAAGACAATTTTTCCCCAAGAGGACAAATTTTAAAATCGTTAAGCCAGAGGAGGTGGAAAGGGGAGCATCTCACCTTTGTAACCCCTAAATCAGGTTTTATGTCAAGCTATTTTAAAAGCCTTGCCAGAAACCAGTTTTAGGGACAAGTATAATTACTCACTTGTATAAATGAGATGCTCCCGGTGGAAAGGTGGAAAGAGCCGTAAACTTAATTAACAATCGTCCTCGAAAATGTCTTGACTATCAGACACCCAATGAGGTATTCTATCAAGCTAGATCAGATAGTGATGCAATTCAGACTTGCATCGGCTGTTCTTGGTCTCAATCTTAATACATCACAGGAGAACTTATGTCTATCGAAGCCGTCAGACAGTTTAATGAAATTGCTAAGAGTGATCTAGAAATTCAAGGTAGTCTAGAACTAACAACAGATGTCCAAAGTTTAATGGATCTTACTGTCATACTGGCTTCTGAGAGAGGCTTCAGCTTTACCTCTGAAGATCTGGCAGAATACTACTCCGAAGAAAGTAGAAGACTTCCTGATATATCTCTCAGAAATGTGATGCTTTTAACTAAACAATATGCGTTCGAAAGCGACCCGGACGTTTGTTATCGATTGCCTTTCTTAGCTCGTGAAATCTGCCGAAAACTCAATTCTTAAAGAAAGCGGGTTTCTTAGAAAACGGGTTTCTTAAAGAAACCCGTTTTCTAATCTCTTAAACGGCTAAACTGAGAATAGCTGCCTTTCTTGACTCTCATTTCTCAGATTGTAAAATAATGCAAATTTATCTTGACTATAGTGCCACTACCCCCACTCATCCCCAAGTAATCGAGCGGGTTGCCACTATTCTCCAACATCATTGGGGCAATCCCTCCAGTTTACACACTTGGGGACAGGATACGGCGACAGTCATCGAAATGGCCAGAGAAGAGGTGGCAGGGTTAATTAATGCCAATCCAGACCCAGATTATCTTAACTTCTGGCGGCACGGCTATCAAGCTAAAATTGATAAGCCTCCCGGTAAACCGCCCAAGGCTGGTTCTAATCTTAAACCTAGGCTAAATCAGGACAAGGAGAAAAAATAAAAATTCTTGGGTGGCTATTCCCCCTTTTTCCTGTTCTAACTGATAACTGATAACTGATTACTGATTACTGATAACTGATAACTGATAACTGATTACTGATTACTGATAACTGATTACTGATAACTGATTACTGATTACTGATTACTGAATATGGCTTATTCTCGCATTAAAAAACTAGCAAATTATCTACGTCCCCATTGGCAAATAGTAACTGGGGGGTAGTTGCGCTGCTTATTGTTAATCTTTTGGGTGTTTATATACCGCTTTTAATCCGGGATAGCATCGATGATTTGAGTAAATCCTTTGACTTTCAAAAATCATTTATTATCTAATTTTAATTGTCGCTTTAGCCTCGATTATGTGGTTTATCCGCATGAGTTCTAGAGTATTATTATTCGGGATCGGTCGTCAGGTAGAGTTCGATATTAAACAAAAAATCTTTCAGCATTTATTAACCCTTGAACCTGCCTATTTTTCTCGGCAAACTTCAGGAGATTTAATCAACCGTGCCACTAGCGATGTGGATAATGTGCGTCGTCTGGTGGGTTTTGCTTTGCTCAGTTTGGCTAATACTTTTTTTGCCTATGGGTTAACTTTGCCCGTGATGTTAGCGATTCATATTCCCCTTTCAATCGCCGCTATTTCTGTCTATCCTTTGATGTTAATTGCTGTGCAGTTATTTAGTGGTCGTCTGCAGCAGCAACAGCAAAAAGTACAGGAAAAACTCTCGCATCTGAGCGATTTAATTCAAGAGGATATGAGTGGTATTACTCTGATTAAAATCTATGCCCAAGAAGCTAACGAGCGCCTAGCATTTAAACAAAGAAATCGCGAATTATTACAGGCTAATTTAGATTTAGTCCAGACTCGTAATTTTCTTTTTCCCCTGATTGAAGCTTTAGCCTATGTGAGTTTATTGGCGTTGCTTGCTCTCGGTACTAGACAAATTATAGCGGGTAATATCACCATTGGAGACTTTATTGCTCTGTTAATTTTGGCCGAAAGATTAGTTTTTCCCACTGCTTTATTAGGTTTCACTATTACTGCCTACCAACAGGGAGAAGTGAGTATTGATCGCCTAGAAACTATCCTATTAGCTGAGGCTAAAATTAAAGACAATGCTGATTGTATTCACTTAAAAAATATTCAAGGAAAAATTACCGCCAAAGCCTTGACTTTTTTCTATCCTGATGCTAAGGAACCAGCCTTAAAATCTCTTTCTTTTACCATTAATCCGGGGGAAACGGTAGCGGTCGTCGGTGCGATCAGGTCGGGAAAATCTACCCTTGCTAACGCTATTCCCCGTCTTTTGAATATTGCCGAGGGACAGTTGTTTATTGATGATCAAGATGTCACTCAAATTGCCCTTGAAGAGCTGCGAAAAGCGATCGCTTATGTTCCCCAAGAAAGTTTTTTATTTAGTACCACCATTGAAGATAATATCCGTTATGGCAATCCGCTGCTGAATTTTCCAGCAGTGGCATCGGCGGCCAAACAAGCGAGAATTGAGGAAGAAATCGAGAATTTCCCGCAAAAATACGGCACTTTAGTGGGAGAACGTGGGATTACTCTTTCCGGTGGTCAACGTCAACGGGCCTCTTTAGCGCGCGCTTTAGCCATCCAAGCACCGATTTTAATCCTCGATGATGCCCTATCTAGCGTCGATAATCAAACAGCCACGGCTATTTTGGAAAATCTCGCCCAAGAAAGCCAAAAAACCGTGATTTTTATCTCCCATCAATTATCGGCCGCTGCCACTGCCGATCGCATTTTTGTCATGGATCGCGGAGAAATTGTTCAGATAGGAACCCACGAGGAGTTAATCACAGTCCCCGGAGTCTATCAAAATCTCTGGCAACAGCAGCAGTTAGAGTCTAAGGTTTTACATTAGCCGATCAAATAGCGAATCTGCTAGTTATTGCCAGTTAGTAGGAGAATTTAAGAAGAATTTTCTGGCTATTTTGTCGATTTAATGGCAGTAAAAGCCAAGAATCTCACTCAACACTTTATAAAAATTTCTAGCCAATTTTTGTGTTATCTTGATTTCTCGTGGCACAGGTAATGTGCTAAAAACCTAATAGAAGTCCACTTGTACCGAGAAATTCATGCTTAAAAATCTGACTAAAACCGCTCTTTTAGCCACCGTTACCCTGATCGGTATCCCCAGCGTCTTAATTCAGCCGACATTTGCCCAAATGCCTAGTCTAGGAGATGGTATCATCTGTACGGCAACTGGCAAAACCGCCCAAGGAGTAAAACTCTATGTTTATACTTCTGAAATTGATGATGACTCGATCAGCAAAAAAGAACCGGTGACACTGACAATGGTTTCTCCGGTTAGCGATGTGGTGGAAGGGCAAATTTTGGTAGTTAACAAAGACGATAACGGTTCTTCGGTTTTTGTTATGCAATGTCTGTCTCTACAAGGGTTTCATTCCTTATAGAGACAGACATTGCTGCGATTTTTGTCAACTGTTTTCGATCTAGAGCGAACTAATCAATTAAATCTCTTGCCAGATAAGGATTTAGTCGATGTAGGGAGATGACTACAGCCTTGTCATCGGAGTCAGCCATGGCAATTTGGCCGCTATTATTGATGGTAAAGGCGGAGATACCGTCGCCATCGAGGTTAGGATTACCCGCGGTGATATTGTAGGGTTAAGGGGTTATTATCGGCATCAGTGGCGTTAATTGTCCCGACAACTGTACCGTTAGGACTGGTTTGAGAAATGCTGAAGACAGCATCATTAACCAGTAAAATAATTTTATTGCTTAAAGGGATTAATAATAGTTAATTTTTTATCAACAATTAAACCATCTTGCATATCTTCTGAATACAAAATATTTGCATCAGAAAATAAAGCGCAAGCAATCACTAAACTATCCCAAAATGATAGATGATATTGAGTTCTCAGATTAGATGCAGATTTAAAAATATCAAGATTAAATGAGATAACTCAGCAATTCTCATTTTGAAAACAAAAGAAGATAAAGTTCTCTATGTGAACAAGAGAACTTCTGTCTAATTATCATTTTTTTTCAAGATAATCATCATAATTAGCTTCAAGA
Source organism: Microcystis panniformis FACHB-1757 (assembly GCF_001264245.1). Lineage (NCBI taxonomy): Bacteria > Bacillati > Cyanobacteriota > Cyanophyceae > Chroococcales > Microcystaceae > Microcystis > Microcystis panniformis. The sequence continues at coordinate 1,556,906 of NZ_CP011339.1, read as the reverse complement.
GACAGTTTTAAAATATCTGCCCATAAAAAACTTATCTCAACTCATAAATTTAGCTGAAATTCTGACCTAATTTGTGGTTTTTTCAATGAATAAAATAATCTTTCCTTCTCTCGAAAAATTGACATTTTTAACGAGAATTTATTTTTTTGAGCGGGACATATTCGGTAAGAATAAACAAGAAAAACTCTGACCAATTCTTCAACCAAAAATATTTTAATAAAGTACGAATATCATTAAAAAAACTGGTGCGAGTAACTAATAACTCACGAATCTTTTGATAAGTATGATTAACTAAATCTCAAACGGTATGAAATAAAAAAGCTAGTAAATTTAAAGACAACAAGAACTCGCATAAATGACTTTGACCATGACCAAAATTATGTTCTAAATTATAACCGTGATTTTTAAGAACGTTATTTCCTTCATTCTCAACTTTCCATCTGCTGCGTCCAGCTTTGACAATTTTTTCAACATTATTTTCAGTAATTTGATGATTGGTAATCCAATTATTTTGATAGATAATTTTCTGTGTTTTTTCATTAATGACCGTGACTTCACACCAATTAACTTCGAGACTTGACTCGACCTCTCTCAGAGGAACTCTAGAAACATAACGATAACGATAAATGAGATTCTTTCGTCCATCCCATTGTTTCTTTTCTCCGGTTTTAACTTCTCCACTTTTTTCTAAAAATTCTCGCCATTCATATAAGGTTTTATGAGAAGTTTCAAGACAAACAAAAATAAAATTATAACCTTGTTTTAGAGCTAAATCACAGATAGGTTGGCGAGAGTATAAGTCATCTCCTAACAGGGTTACAGGATAACCATACTTCTTTTGATGATTCTTATCTAACCATCTTTTAACAGCCGCATTTTCACAATCTTGTTTTTGCTGCCCATCTTGTTTTTTAAGAAATTCTGGTTCTAAATTAATCACTTGTTTTTGCTCAGGAGAAACCACAATTGGCGTGACGCAACCATGAAAATAAGTTGTCGTTCCATTACGAGGATTGCGGCAATTACAATGGGGACAACTAATTTTCTTTGAAGAAAAATATTCCGTACCATCTAAAGCTATTAAAATTTCCTCATCTAAGTAGAAAAATTTTTTAATAACTCCCGGTTTTTTTAACCATTGATAGACTTGTTGAAAAGAGCCAAATATTGTGGCAGCTGGGATAGGAGCTAACAGGTTTCTGATTTGATTATCACCAGGTATTTTTTTGATAGCAAATAAACTTGAAGCATTATCTTTTCCCTTACTACTTTTCATCAAACGTTGATGCTCTAAAAAAGAAGGTGACTGAGTAAAAAAAACCGAAAAAGCCGCCTTAACTGCATCTTCTACCTGATATTTGGTATTGTTTCCTGGTTTTCTGTCATCGGGTAAGTCATGTAATTCTTGAACTAAAAATTGTCTTAATTCAGGAATTTCTCAAGTCACAGCCTTTTTCGTCATCGCAGAACAGTTTGATTAATTAATATTTCCAACTTAATAATTTTACCTCAACAGACAACAATCATCAATTTTTATTTGGTTCTCTTTCTGATGTAGAGAACTTTTGTTCTAGATTTCTCCCATCTTTCAAATATTTTGAGTATAAATACTCTATATACTCACTTCTCTGCGATGCAGTCGCACTCGCGGGAGCGCATTTTGTAGCTTGCTTAAAGCTTTGTTTCTGTCTGTATCACTTGTTACTTTTTAAAATGAGAATTGCTGGAGATAACTTGATATTTTCTATAAAAGGAAACAATTAATTTAAACAATTGTTTTTCATCAAGCTTATGCTTTTTAAGTAAATTACAAGAAACCTCATTAATTATTTGGGTACTGATAATTATGGACTTTTCTTTAATTAATTGTTTTGCCAATATTCTTTTACTTTCTTCTTTTTTATCAGTGGAAAAAGCATAAAGCCAAATATTAGAATCAACAAAACAACTATGATTTTTAAGTTCTGTCATAAATTTCTTCTCGTTTCATCAATTCTAAATTATCAACCTCTATAGGATTTTCCAACAGATATTCAATCAGATCAATTTCAGGTTCACTTTGATTGAGTTGATTTTGAGCTTTAAATGCGGCAATAAGTACCTGTATCTGCTGAATTTGTTCAGGTTTAAGTCCAGTTACATTAATGTTTTTAATCATGGCTACCTTGGGATGATTTTTACTTTAATTATACTAATTACACGCTCTCACAATAATACTCTTCCTTTTTTACATCTTTGACTAAAATTATCGGTGTTTATGAAGAGTTATTATAGCCTAGCCTTTGAATTATAACAAAGAGACATAAACCCCATCGCTTACGTCCCCAATTCATCCTCATCAAAGTTTACTGATTCAATAACCGAGAAATCACCCGTTTTAAGCTAAATCCCCCTGCAAGGAGAAGTAAACCAACCACGTTATCGCCTTCGGGGACAGACTGCGGTGGCTCTTGTGCAGATTGAAACAAATAAGCCGCCCCCCCATTAAAAGCTTGCAGTCAAATCGGAATAATAACAAATCGGTTTTTAATAGTATCATTAACTGCCAATCAAGCTTTAAAAACCCAGTTATGGACTGTTTTTCCCTGTCCCAGCGCTCCCCGTTTCCACAAGGACACAAGTTACCTTGTGTCCCTTTTTAGTCTCAAAATCAGAAATTAGGCTAATCCGACTAATTTAGCGCTGTATTCCCACATTTTTTCGCCTCTTTCCTCGTCGCGAGCTTGAGGAGAAACCCTTTGTACAAAAGATTTACCCTCTTTTTTCTGACGGTTGCCCCAACTCCAGTAAGCGCCGGATTGACGGTATTCGGGGTCAGCCACCACCAGGGCGACTCTTTCCCCGGCTAATTCTTGGGAAACATAGCCACCGGTGATATTTTTCTGGAACCAGGGGAAAAACTGCTGGAAAAAGGGGTAATGATTGCGGAAAAGGGGTGTATCGGCCACACAACCCGGATAGAGGGAAGTAAAAGTGATTCCGGTGGATTCGTGATAGCGTTTGTGCAGTTCCCGCATGGTGAGAACATTACACACCTTACTATCTTTGTAGGCTTTGACCGATTCAAATTTTTTGCCGTCGGCCATAGTAATCGGCTCTTTGAAACCCTTGGCAAACCCCTCCAAATCGCCCAAATCGGGACGAGGAGGAATTTTACCGCCTAATTCATCGGGATTATGGGTGACAGTACCGAGAATGACTAAACGCCGGTCGGGAGAGGGGGAATTTTTTAGGTCTTCCAAGAGCAAATTCGACAAGAGGAAATGACCTAAATGATTGGTGGCCATGCTCAATTCATAACCGTCGGGACTTCTTAAGGGTTCTTTGAGCAAAGGTAGATAGATAGCGGCATTGCAGACTAAAGCGGTTAGAGGTCTGCCCAAGGCCCGGAAATTTTTAACGAAGCGCCGGACGCTATCGAGGGAACCGAGGTCGATAAATTCAATACAGTAGTTATCCCGGGGAATGTTTAATTCCTTGGCCGCCTGTTCCATTTTCGGGATATCCCGACAGGCCATAACCACAAACCAACCTCTTTGAGCAAGGGATTTAGCGGCGTAGAGACCGACTCCAGAAGTTGTCCCAGTAATGATTACCGTGGGTTTTTGATCTTGTACCATTTTTTGATAGTTTTCGTTAATCGCTCTGGTCTAGGGAATATCCAAGGGATTCCAATTATAAATTTTATCTCAAATGTCGGGGTTTCATCCCGTCCCTAAAAGCGACGGGATGAAACCAAGCGCCAATATAAAACAGCACTTCGACACATTTCGAGGGGCTTCGATGTAAAGGCTCAATGTAAAGGCTCAGTGACACGAAGCACGATTAAAAATAAGGGTTCTTCGTTACTTGGGATGGTTCGATAGGGGGCATAAATCGACTAAATCCTTATTTGGCAAGAGACTTAATTGATTAGTTCGCTCTAGAGCAAAAACAATTGACAAAAATCGCTAAATGCCTCTCTATATAAGGGTTCCATCCCTTATAACCCCCGTCCATTGCATAACAATTACCGAAGAGCCAAAATAAGCGTCCAGTCTCCTGACAAAATCTCGAATAACTTCTTCTTGTAAGGGTCTTGACCTACTCAGGCCAAATAGCTACCATGTAAGTAGAGCGGATAGGGTAATCAACCGCTTTAAAAACCCATGTAGTCTAACCACTACGCTATCTGCACCTTGACAATTAAAGATATGGGGTTCTACTCAATAGTTCTAGTTTTAGGACTTACGCATTGACAGGATCGACCAAATATGAGGTATAGGTTTCGGGCATTTTAACGTGATTTTTTGATGACTTTTGAGCGATCGCTATCGATCAGAAGTTAATCGCCAAAAGTCTGGAACGACGGATTTTCGTTCATACACATCATGGTGAATTTGTACAGTGCGTAAGTCCTATAGTTTCCCCCTGTGAGTAGGTAAAATCTTTACAGGAAATAGACAAAGCAGTATTTGAAGCTAACGTTTCAATTCAAGCAAACTTTGTACCCCCCCTTGCCCCCGACGTCGGGGGGGCAAGGGGGGACTATCGTAGGGCATACGAAAAGTAACGCTTAGGGAGAGAACCACCTCTGGGTTGGATAACGCAAGGCATCTAATTTAAGTGGACTCGTTGAACTAAGAATCCCGAAGCGCTTAGTGCGACGGGAGTGTCAAATAACTTCAAATTTGCGTGAGTGTTCACTTATCAGGAGTCAGTAGCCGGTCGTCAGGAGGCAGGAAATAAATAGGGTGATAGGGTTTTGGGGTGATAGGGTGATGAGACAGCTTCCCCACTTCCCCACTTCCCCACACCCCACCTCCCCAATTCATAATTCATAATTCATAATTCCCAATTAACGAATCGGTTTAGCTAAATCACCGATTTTAAAACCATTACCGGTAATGATGCGACCGACGCTAGATTGACCATCAGCTTCGACAATTTCGAGAGTGCCAATCGGTTGAGTAATCTGACGGATAACCTTGCCCGTTTGCGGATCCTTGACCGTTTGAGTCGTCCGTTCGATGGAAATGCGTAAACCAACACGATAGCCTTCTCCCGTGCCTTTATTGAGAATTACCTGATTTCCCGTCACGGCAGCCACTAAAGCGGTGACAGTCGGGAGCGAGCGAGGTGTAGCGGCGATTTGTTCGGCTTTATTGTTGAGATTATCCACCACCTGCGCTACTGCCTTATCGGTGGCAATACTGAGTAATTTCCCTTCGTTGGAGGTTTGGGAACCACCCCCAACCCCTAAAACCACGGTTGAACCATCGGATTGATTGGCACTACCATTTCCCTGAGCGGTGCTAATAATTTCGGCCGTGGTGGTATTAATTGCCCGGACATTTAACTTGACAAAAGCATCGGTTTCTGTCTTGGCGGTGCTAAAAATAATAAACGAGCCACCGGATTGTTTTTTTTGTAAATCGAATTGGGTAATCGAACCGATAATCACCACATCTACCCCAAAATTTGCCCGATTTGAGCAGCGGTAGCGGCATCTACCCGTCCCGAAGCTCCCAAATTCTGTTCTCTGAGGACAGCATCAATGCGACTGCGCTCAATGACTGTATAGCGACCACTTTCCACCAATCTATTGACGAGAATATCACTGACACCACTGGCTCCACCATTGAGAAATGTTAACCATTGGGGATTACTGAGACCGCTATAATCGAAGTCTAAAACCGCTACTCGCACCTTTTCGCTTTTTTGGGCTAAGAGTAAAGGTAAATTGTTAGAGGTAGCTTGGGAGAAAGCCGGTGCGTTGAAGCTAAAACCCAAACTAGAAGCGACTCCCACAAGGGTGAGCAGGGCAGAAAAACCACGGATACTATCTCGATCGAACATGATAAGGGGTTCTCCAGTCATATAGAATATAGATCATAATACATCTGAAAATTGCTCTAACTATCGAGAGCGAGAATTTTGAATGGCAGTAATTAAACCTCTCACTTCCTCGGTTCCCTCGGAAGCTTCAAAGGAAGTGGGAAATTTACCCTTAGTAATCATCCGCAATCCCAAGGGGGCAATACTTAATAAACCCTGTAAATCGCGCCAATAATTGCCCAGCACATAGAGGCCGAATTGGCGTTCATCCACCCATCCTCCTGCTTTGACTAATTCCACTAAAACTTTCCGGTGACGAATGGGACGACTACTATCGGCCGACTTGCGAGCGAGTATTTCCTGTTTAATTTTACCGATCTGATCCATAGGAGCCACTTCCATAGGACAAACCGCATTACAGAAATAGCAACGGGTACACCCCCAAACCCCTGCGGTGCCTTGGTTATAAAGTTCTAGACGACCTTCTTGATTACCATCGCGAGAATCTGCTAGGGTGCGCTGCGCTTTTGCTAAAGCGTGGGGCCCGACAAAATCGGGATTGACTTGCTTGGCGTTACATTCCGAATAACAGGCCCCGCACATAATGCAGTTACCCATCTGATTGAGATTGGCTCTTTCTTCTGGAGTTTGCAGAAATTCTCGTTCGGGAATGGTGCGCGCTTGACTACTAATATAAGGTTCAACCCTTTCTAAATCGTCCCAAAACGGTTGCATATTGACGATTAAATCCCGGATAATCGGTAAATTCCCCAGAGGGGCGATCGTGATTTCGGGAATTTCTCCGGCATCTTTTTGGCTACAATGGTTTAATTCACTGGCGATATTTTGTTGACAAGCCAAGGCCGAACGACCGTTAATTTTCATGGCACAGCTGCCACAAATTGTATTGCGGCAATTTTTACGAAAGGCCAAAGTTCCATCAAGTTCCCATTTGATGCGATTAAGGCAGTCGAGAATTGTATTTCCGGCCTCCACCTCTAGGGTAAAATTTTCTAGGTAGGGGGTGTCGTTGGGTCGTTGACGCAGAATTTTAAAAGAAACTTCCATACTCGGCACGGGGGTGAGGGACTCCTAATACTCAGGATAATCGATGTTAACGGGCCAAAGGGGAGCTAGTAATGGTAATTAATCCTTAAGATTTTCCCCGGTCGGTTGAGCCAAGGGGTGGGTATCTAGGCCTAATGATAGATGGGCAAGTCGCTCGAAAACAGTTTAATCCCCCCGGATTTACTGCTCTGGGTCATTAGTTTTTTGCCAACTCCAACCACAAGTAAATTTTCTCAATTCCTTGCTGGGTATAGCTTTATCGGTTTTATGGACTTACTTTCTCCCCCCTGTTTTCCTCCCACCCGACCAAAAATTGCCAGAGTCTTAACCCAAAATTTCCTCTCCCCCACAAGGTTTACACTTACTACCTAGTCCGGGGTCTTCTTAGCACGATTGTCATCACCGAACCATCAGTTTTAAAAAATTTATTATTCCCCTCTAGACATTTTTGGCAAGATTTTTGGTATGATCAATTTGTCAGTGTAAACTTAATTGACAGTCAGTCAAAAATCAAGGAACATTAAAAAGTACCATGAGTGACATCTCTCCTACTCCCCTAACCGGGAAAGCTCTACTACAAAAAGTCAAAGAGTTATCCCACTTACCCCGTCGCGAAACGGCAAAACGTTGTGGTTACTACTCTCAAAGTAAAGATGGCCAAGTTCGGGTCAATTTAACCGACTTTTACGATGCTGTTTTAGGTGCAAAAGGGGTTCCTCTCGATCCCGAAGGCACTAAAGATGGCCGCGGCCGCGAACCCACTTTCCGGGTTAGTGTCCACAAAAATGGTCAAATCGTCATCGGTTCCACCTATACCGAACAAATGAACTTGCAGCCCGGCGATGAGTTTGAAATCAAACTTGGCTACAAGCACATCCACCTCAAACAAACGGAATCAGAAGAACCGGTAGAAGCTTAAATAGGTTACGGAGTAGGGATAAGGACAAAAAAAATCGGCAGTCAAAAGGGCTAGTTTTGACAAGACCGACCAAAAAGACAATATAGATTCTTATCCCTAATTCTAACCCCTGACCGCCTCTTTCATCAACTCGAGGGGTTTTACTTAAGCACTTTTTCTTCTTTTTCGCAACCCCCTAGGGATGGATTTTTGTTGGAGCTAGGCTTTACCAGAGCAGAGTTCCACAGTTATCCTATGCCTAGGGGGTTTGTTTTATGGCTGTTAGGGGTAGGGGGTAGGGAAATGGGGAAATGGGGGGATAGGGAAATTTCAACTAATACCCCAAAACCCCAAAACCCCAAAACCCCAAAACCCCAAAACCCCACACCCCACTTCCATAGCACCTAATTGACAATGGACATGGCTGCCTTAATAAAAATTATTATTTTCCTGTTAGCCTGGTTAATTCTCTGGCTGCCCATTGCCATTGGTTTAGGGAGTCGTTTGGGATGGCAACCGCTGCAAGGGACAAAACCTGACCAGAAATTGCCCCTAGTGGCCTCTCTTTACGCCTTGGCTCCCTTAGTTATCTGGGGATTATTGAAGATAGAGGGGAGCAGCCTCCATAATTACGGATTAATTTGGTCATTTTCCCTATTTATCTCCCTAACCAAAGGATTAATCTTGGCAGTGGTGGGATTAGGGATAATTTTTTTCCTAGAGGGGATTTTGGCCTGGGTACATTGGCAGCCCAAAAATCTAACTCGCGCTTTTGCCTTGAGTTTACCCCTGTTGATAGTGGCCCTCTGGGTGGGTATTACCGAGGAATTAATCTTTAGGGGCATCTTTTTGAGTCAATTAAGCCAAGAATACGGTTTTTGGGTGGCGGGAGCCATTTCTAGCCTAATTTTTGCCCTGCTGCATCTGCTTTGGGAACGTCAGCAAACGCTGCCGCAACTACCCGGTTTATTTCTGATGGGGATGGTTCTGGTCTGGGCGCGGGCGATCGATCATGGTAGTTTAGGATTAGCTTGGGGACTTCATAGCGGTTGGGTATGGGGATTAGCTTTGCTAGACAGTGCCGAATTGATGTCTTACAGCGATTCTGGGTTAGTTTGGGTCAAAGGTATCTATAACCAACCTTTAGCGGGTTTAGCGGGTATTCTTTGCCTCTTGGGGACAGCTTGGGGGTTAAACTTGTTTCAGTAGCCAAAAGCCGGTAAAAGTGCGACCAGAATCATCCGGTTGTATCAGGAGAAAGTGCAAACCTTGGCTTTCCTGTTTGGTTGCTTGATAAACATTGGCTGCCAGGGCCACTTCTTCATCTTCGTAGGTCAGAAAAATCCAACGTTCATTTAGACCCGATTCCAAGACTAAACCGCCCGATCGCCCCCTTTCTGTGGGAATATGATCGATAAATACCGGGTTAATTTCCTCTAACCAACGAGCGATGGCAAGAGATTTTTTACCACCGGTAATAACCACGCCGGGGATCATGAGAGTGGAGGCTAAACCTAATTTTAAAGGAGAAAAGGCTTCTGGTAGGGAAAGAATCGGTATTCTGCGATCGCCAAAAAAGTTAACTAAATCAACGGCGGGAAAGCGAGCAAAACGCCACTCTTGACCTAAAAATTGGTCTGGTAGGGGTTGCGGTGGAGGAGAGTCGATATTGATGGGGATTTGCCGTAATTCTAGCTGTTTTTTCAGAGCGTTAACGTGACGGGTTAACTCAATTTTGATCTGTAAATTTTGGCCGGCGAGGAGAAATAAATTGGCGCATTGGGGGCGAAAAACTTGGATAATTTCCGGGGGGAGACTTGACAAGCTTGCTGTAACTGTTGGGTTAACCAGTCGCTATTAGCTTGGGATTGGGGACAGGAATTTTCATAGATAAGATGACCAAGAGAATCGGAAATTAACAATTGCCAGACTGTGCCAAGAGAAGGAGAAGATGAAGATTTATAAAAATCCGCTTGCCAAATAGTCATAATTCAGTAAAAAGCCACCAGTAAAAAGTCAAAAAATGGTCAGGAGTAGAGGTCAACTAAAAATTTTACCCTACCAAGACTTTAAAAATCTAGGAGCGAGACAAAAAAGGCTATATACTAGGGAAAGCTATAGCAAAAAATATTGAGACAATGGAAGAAAATTGGCTAGAAATTGGGACAATAGTAGCACCCCAGGGACTGGAGGGAGAATTGCGAGTTTTATCGGTATCAGATTTTCCCGAACGTTTTCAGAAGCGAGGTATTAGGGGAATACAAGGGACTCAAGGGGGAGAAATCCGAGAAATTACTCTGCTCAGGGGACGTGAGCTACCGGGCAAAAATGTTTATATTATCAAGTTAGAGGGGGTTGAAAATCGGGAACAGGCCGAAGCTTTGCGCGGATATAAATTATGGGCGAATAAACTAGAAAAACCTCGCCTAAAAGCGGATGAATATCATGTTAGTGAGCTAGTAAACTTAGAAGTTTATCATCACCTGACAGGAGAAAAAATCGGGGTTGTAGTAGATATTTTGTGGGCGGGTAATGACATTTTAGCAGTGCAACTAGAAGCAAATCTAGCTTCCGTCAAGAAAAAAAGTCCATCCTCCGACTCAGAGGCCACGGCCCTGGTCCCCTTTGTCAAAGAAATTGTTCCACTGGTGGATCTGAAAGCGGCACGCATCGAGATTGCGCCACCACCGGGGTTATTAGAGATCAATTTATCCTAGTGGGACTTAAACGATCAACAAGAGTATAATAGAGTATAATCGTTATAGAATAAGCACTTTACGTTGAAAAATCGGCGATGAAAGAGACAACCCCAGCCGCGATGCCCCCATGCTTTGACCGATGGTGTCGGCGGTTTGACAATTGCTTCAAAAACGAAGCGCAAAAAAACGGCTTCAGACAATATTTAGGAGGATTATTAGGGGAAAGTGAGAGGAAAAACCTCCCTCAAATGGCCAATAATGCCGTCGGAGTAGTTTATAACCGATTACATCACTTTATTTTATCTTGGTGTTTTGTGCCTATACATTTATCCTGTGGCATAAGTTAACTGGGGGACTGCAAAGGCGGTGGACGAATCGACCTTTAAACACTTTTGTGGAAGCTTTGGAAGCTTTTCGGACAGCGATGTCTTTTCGTTTCTTTAGGTGGCTGACCGAGAATCAGGATGTGTTTGCCGCTTATCAAGCCAGTTTCGGCTTTGTTTGGGCTTAAAATTTGTTTAAGTCCCATTAGTCAAAAAGTTCTCACCCAACAACTAGAGTTAGATGGACTGATTCACCGAGAAGTTTATCCAGAAATTCCTCCTAAAGTTGAATATTCTTTAACCGCTTTCGGAGAAACCCTGAAACCGATTATTCTGGAAATGCACCAATTAGGAATTGAGAAAAATACCAGACTTTAAGGTTTTAAATTTCCTCCTCGAATAAACCAAGTAATTGTGGCACTGGTAAAAGCAGTGATAGCGACAATAGCTATTTGTTTCCAGTTTTTTAATTCCCCAACTTTCTCGATTAAATCGGGAATTTTTTGGGTTAATACTGCTTGGGATTGAATTGTTCCTTCAATTTTAGCCGTGATAATTTTGACTTCCGTGATTTCTTTGTGTAGGTTAACAAATTGCTGGTTATTTTCTTCTCTCAGGGTTTCTAGTTGTTGGCGATTATCTTCCTTTAGCGTATCAATTTGCTCACGGGTGTCTTCTCGCAGGGAACTTATTTGCTCGCGGTTTTCTTCCCGCAGGGAACTTATTTGCTCGCGGTTTTCTTCTCGCAGGGAACTTATTTGCTCACGGGTGTCTTCCCTCAGGGAACTTATTTGCTCACGGGTGTCTTCTCGCAGAGAAATCATTTGCTCACGGGTGTCTTCTCGCAGAGAAATCATTTGCTCGCGGTTTTCCTGTCGCATTGCCGAGAGTAAGTCTTTCAATTCCTGAATATCATTGCTGGTAACAGTAGTCATAGAATTAACCCTAAGAGAATCTATTTAACCGGCACTCTTTGATTTTATTATACTTCACCTACGCCAAAAAGGTCAAATTCATCAAATTTAATTACTTCCGAGTCAGGATAACGAGTATCAAAACGATAACTGCTCACGGTTCCTTTTTCTGTATCTAAAATGCTAAAAACCGTCAGATCATTACTGGCAATATAGGGTAAAGGTTGATTAACCCAATCCACTAGAGGAGCAATGTTTGGGATAATTGCTGGTAATCGATTGGGATTACCGACGCTCCCATAATTTCTATCGAGAGGTACAGGACGTTTTTTATCACCTAAATGAGCGCCATAACTATTACCAACGTTAGAAGATTCGAGAAAATTCATACCCTTAGGACTAAGAAAACGATTCCATAAATGGGAATGACCATAAAAAACCAAATTAACCTTGGCTGATTCTAATAAAGGAATTAGATCACGAATAATATAATCATTTTCTTGGGGATAATCATAACGTACCGATCTAACTTTTCCCGTGGCATCCCGTTTAATTGTCGGCACGGGATCGGTGTAGGGTGGCACGATATTTCCTCCTAGGGTATGGGGAGGATGATGAAACATAACTACTTTATATTTAGCCTCTTGAAATTCTCGACTATTTAATTCTTTTTCTAGCCATTGATATTGAGTACTGCCCTGAGCAATTGGCTCAAAAATATGCTGACCGTAACCCCAGAGATCTGACCTATCTAAATCTCTTTGATTTTCGTAATATCTTCCCTTTGTACTGGGTTCTAAATTGGGATTTCTCCAGATATTAGTAACATATAAAACCACTAAACGAATATCACCAAAGGTGAGAGAATAATATTTATTTTGAGGTAAAGAAAAAATTTCTTCGTAGGTTTCTGTGTTAAAAGCATGATTTTTTAACCAGGTTTCATTAATTGCTGCTGTATCCGCTGCTAGTTGTTTAGCAATAAATTCAGGAATAGCATCTTCAAACTGTTCATTTAAACCTGTGGAATTAGAAAATCTGCCCATAACTTCATGATTACCAATAGCAGAAAATAAGGGCGCATTTTGAATAATTTTCCCCCCTTTATAAATAGTCTGAATACCATTCTTTGTAAGAGTATAATTGGCACGACCTTGTAAACAGGGAAAGAATGCCCCACCGCGACTATCATCAAACCATTCGGAAGCTCGATCGGGTATATTAACTAAATCTCCTGCTAAAAAAACTGCATCTACTTGTCCAATAGTTTCGCTAACTTTTTGCAAATTAGCGGCAGTCATGGGCATTAATTGATGATCGGAAGTGAGCAAAATTTTGAGATTAGTTCCTTTTTTTGGTCTTGGGGTAAGGGTATAAATATCACTTCTAATCGCTGTATTTTCCTGAAAACTGGTGACTTGATAGGGAATCCTTTCCCCGGGATTTAAATCAGTAATTTCTGCCTGATGTCGCCAGATTTCTCGCTCGGTTAAAGATTGATAAGCTTCAAGGGTTCTCGATTGAGCATCTTCTCTAACTCTAGTTAATTTGCTAGTGCGAGCGGGGACCATTTTCTCTAGTTTTTCCCCGTAGCGGACTTGATGACGAGTGCCAAAAAATTCCGTAAACCAAACCACTTGTATTGATGTTTCGGTGGGTAATTGTAAAAAAGGTTCGCTTAAAAGTTGATTCTTGTTCATTGTCGCTAAAAGATAACTAATTATAATTAAAAAAAGCTGGGTTAATATAACAGCCAGCTTTTGAGATGCTCAAGTCAAAGAGGACTAACAAAACTGTTAACCCATATTAGGGTAATTTTAGTGACAGACTCCCGTGAAAGAATCACCACCATGCTTAACTTTAATGGTGCGAAGATTGTTTTCTAGGGTAAAACTAACCGGTGTTCCTGCTTGACTTTTTCCGCTAAAAGTATTTCTACCTTGGTAGGTAGTGACAGCTAATCCTACCGGCTGCATTTCCGGGGGAGTTGCGGCAGCAAAATTATCAATCGTTACGGTGTTATCGTGGCTCTTCGTTACCCTTTATGCTAAATCAACATACAAGATGCCAAGATAACATACTTCTAACCCAAAAATTCCGAAAGTTTCTCAAGCCATAGGCTCTCCGTTTTATTAGTTTAAGTTTATTGTTGATTCCCTCGACCACCCCATTCGTTGTCCTTCGCTCGAAATAACTAATGATTTCTCCAAACCAGTTTCGGATTGTTTGACAACTCTTGGTAAAAACACTGGAGGATTTTGCCAACCATTCTGAGATAGATAGCAGTCCTTCTGTCGGATTCTCTGAGGTTTCATAAATCTTTCTAAATTCTTCCTTTAACTCGTGCATCTTTTTCAAACTTGGTCAATTTTCTTTGATAGCTTCTAGTTTGATTTTTTGGGGTTCCGTTAAATCTTTTTCATTTTTTAACAAGCTATATTTACTTCGCTTTAAAACTTCTAGCTTCGCTTCTTTTTCCGCTTTCTGTTTTTTATTTTTCTGCGCTTCTACCGCTCTTTTTTCTGCTTTTCTCTGTTCGTCTAACTCTTGATTAATTTGTTTCATTACATGGAATCTATCGGCGACTACCTCGGCCGATGGCATCAATTCTTTCACCAAATTTTTATAGGGCAACCAAAGGTCTATGCTGACTTCTTCAATTTGCTCTAACACCTCTTTTCCCCACCCTGTAAGCGTTTCCCTCAATTCTTCTTGTGTTCGCTTCTCTAGAATAGCTATTAGTTTTCCCGTATCTAAATTTACTAAAACCGCACAGTAATTTTTTTGTCCTTTGACTAGAGCGATTTCGTCAATTCCTAGTCTTTTTAATTTCGATAGGTCTGTCTCTGTAATTTCTTCAGCTATGTCCTCTATCATTCTTTGAATCTCTTCTTCCGTTACGTCATTTCTTCGACTAACATTTAAAATATCTCCTTCTTTTAATTGTTCGAGTATATTCTCGGCTAGTCTTTTCGTATAGGTTCGTTTCTTGGCGACAAAATCTAACTCTTCGCTAAAGGGTTTCTGACAATTATCGCACTTAAATTGACGACGATTAACCTGTAGGTACACTGGTTGTCCTGAGATTGGTAAATCTTTGACTAAATGTCGATGATTTTGGTGGAGTTTATCGCTCTCTAACCCACAACGAGGACAGGTTGCTTTTTGATTTTTCGATTCGATTCGGCAAACTATACCGATATTTTCTAGGTGTAGATAGCCTTGAATACAGGTTCCTTTTAGGTTCAAAAATTTGTCAAGTATCATAAGTAAAATAATCTCGTTTTTGGCTATTATATCAAATCTTAACTCAATTGTCTATCTTTTGGTATTAACCTGTTTGTGCCTTAAGTCCTTCCCTGTATGGATTTCAGCTACTTTTGAGCGTAGGCGCTCTCATCGAATTTTATTTTAAGTTAATTATTTGCATAACAATTCCCGAAGAGCCGATATTGATAAGAATAGCAATCATAAAAAGCAAATCCCCAACATTTATCAAGCAATTATTTTTATTAGTAAATATTCTACACGACTCAGTCCAGATAAGCAAGATGGCTTACCACTACTACCGAATCACTACCAAGGGTGGTTCTCTCAGTCTCAGAAGAGAAGATTGGGCTGGTAGTTCTGCTTTAGATACAGCCATCTATCAAGGAAGTGACTTAATTGGAGTAGTTCAAGATAACACCAGTATTCAGTTAACCAGTTATTACTTTAACGGCTCTTCGGTTTGTGTTATGCAATGGACAGGGGTTATAAGGGATGGAACCCTTATATAGAAAGGCATTTAGCGATTTTTGTTAATTGTTTTTTGTCTAGAGCGAACTAATCAATTAAATCTCTTGCCAGATAAGGATTTAGTCGATTTATGCCCCCCTATCGAACCATACCAAGTAACGAAGAACCACTTTAACTTTGTTTAGTTATCTTGGTAGCGATGGGTTGACGTAGGGAAACCCTGATGTGGTTTATCTTTAAGAAAGCTGCAACAAAAAAAGGACACAAGGTAACTTGTGTCCTTCCCGAAGCTAAGAACTTAATTTTTATTTAGCGTCGGAGAATTCCGCATCGATGACATCATCGCCACCACCAGCACCACCAGAGGGGCCATTGTTATCATTGCCACCGGTGGGATTGCTAGGGGGCGCTTGCTGATACATACTGCTACCGATCGCGTAGAGGGCTTGTTGTAATTCCGGTAGGATGGTTTTGATCTTACTATCATCGTCTTGAGCGATCGCTTCTTTCAGGTCTTTAATCAACCCTTGGGCTTTATTTTTCTCGGATGGGGGAACCTTATCGCCTAACTCTTCCAACTGCTTCTCAGCTTGATAAACCAGGGAATCAGCTTGATTTTTGCGTTCAATGCGTTCGCGACGTTCCTTATCCACCGAGGCGTTCGATTCTGCCTCATTTACCATGCGTTCCACTTCATTTTGGGGCAAGGTAGAAGCGCCGGTGATGCTGATCGATTGTTCTTTTCCTGTACCTTTATCCTTAGCGGTGACATTGAGAATACCGTTAGCATCGATGTCGAAAACCACTTCGATTTGAGGCACACCACGAGGAGCGGGAGGGATGCCATCGAGTCGGAAAGTTCCCAAACTCTTGTTATCTTTGGCCATTTCCCGTTCCCCTTGCAGGACGTGGATTTCCACGTTAGTTTGTCCATCCACTGCCGTGGAGAAAACTTCCGATTTTTTGGTGGGAATAGTGGTGTTGCGGGGAATAATCCGCGTCATCACACCGCCGAGGGTTTCCACACCCAAAGACAAGGGCGAAACATCAAGCAGAAGAATATCTTTGACTTCACCGGCGAGAACACCACCTTGAATAGCGGCGCCGACGGCTACCACTTCATCGGGGTTAACGCTTTGGTTAGGATCTTTGCCCAGAACTTTTTTAACTAATTCCTGGACGGCGGGAATCCGGGTTGAACCACCGACGAGAACCACTTCATCGAGGGCAGATTTATCGATTTTGGCATCACGGATGGCGTTTTCGACGGGAATCCGACAGCGATCAATTAAATCGGCGCAAATTTCCTCAAATTTAGCTCTAGTTAAAGTGGTATCTAGGTGTTTTGGTCCTTCGGCGGTAGCGGTGATAAAGGGCAGGTTAATTTCCGCTTGGGTAACGCTAGAAAGCTCAATTTTGGCTTTTTCTGCCGCTTCCGTGAGACGTTGCAGGGCTTGTTTATCTTGACGGAGATCTATTCCTTCAACTTTTTTGAATTCTCCGGCTAGATAATCGACGATTTTTTTATCGAAGTCATCACCACCGAGATGAGTATCTCCAGAGGTAGCAAGAACTTCAAAGACACCATCACCCACTTCTAGAACCGATACGTCAAAGGTTCCCCCACCCAAGTCAAAAACGAGAATGGTTTCGTTAGCTTTTTTGTCTAATCCGTAGGCAAGAGAGGCGGCGGTGGGTTCGTTGATAATGCGGAGAACTTCAACCCCAGCAATTCTCCCGGCATCTTTGGTGGCTTGACGTTGGGAGTCATTAAAATAAGCGGGTACGGTGATGACTGCTTGGGTAACGGTTTCGCCGAGGTATTTACTGGCATCCTCCACCAGTTTCCGCAGTACCTGGGCGGAAATTTCTTCGGGGGAGAATTGTTTGCCCTGGGCGGGACAGTCTAATTTAACGTTGCCGTTGCCGTCCTGGAGAGTTTTGTAGGATACTTCTGTGGCTTCGTTGGTAACTTCGTTGAATTTCCGGCCGATGAAGCGTTTGACGGAATAAAAGGTATTTTGCGGGTTCATTACCGCTTGACGTTTGGCGATTTGTCCTACTAGGCGATCGCCACTTTTGGCGTAGGCGACGACTGAGGGCGTAGTTCTAAACCCTTCGGCGTTGGCGATAACGGTGGGTTTACCCCCTTCCATAACCGCGACGCAGGAGTTAGTCGTCCCTAAGTCAATTCCAACTACTTTTCCCATAATCTTTGTGCTGCTCCGATACAACTTATAGTGACTTCTAGAATCGGAACTGTACTCGGTTTTTAGGCGATACCCACCCCTATCAGTTCCTTTGTTATCTCTATAGTGCAAAATAACCCCGCTTTCTTGATAGTGTAGGTATCCGAACCTTTTTGGTAGTATTGCTAATGTCAGTTCGGGATCAAAGAGTTAGTGGTGAAGGAAAGGAGTCAGAAGTGAGACAAACTCTTAGTTCTTACCACTCCATGCTCGCTCTCCTTGGTTTCCCTGGAGTGGTGGTGGAAATCCCTCACTTCCTCTCTTTTAAGTAGAAAATATGAATCTCAGACATCAAGATCATTACCATAGTTCAGAAATTTACCGCACTTTACGGCTCTTCTCGACTTTGTGTGATAATTTTTGCTTATGGAATCGTGAAATGCTTATCGGGCAAGACTTTTAGGGCTATTTTGCGGAAGAAAGTATCAGTATAGACCTCGTTTCCACACAGAAACCAGAAGAGCCACTTTACTTTATTAATAACTGAAAGATCGTGCTATACTTTAGACGTTCATAATCTGAGATTTATTAAACTTCTGAAATCGTAGAGTCAGCAAGGAATCCAGTTCTTTTTTATGTTTCAAATGGGCATCATTCAAACATTCATAAATGGCTGAAGAAAAGTCAGAAAAGTTTTCATAATATTTACCATATAAACATTTCTTTTTGACCAATTTCCACAGCCTTTCAATTAAATTTAGATTAGGTGAATAAGACGGCAGATAGAGCAGTTCTATTGACAAAGAAAAAGCTAATTCTTCAACAATTTTACATTTTTGATAGCGGGCATTATCTAAGACTAGAGTGATGGGAATCATTAGTCCTAAAGCAGCTATTTTTGACCGGAGTTCACAGACTTGAGTTGCCGTAATATAAGTGTCATTCGTAACCAGAATAACTTCATGAGTTATTGCATTTAATGCTCCTAAAACATTGAAGCGTTTACGCCCGCTCGGTGACTTAACAAAAAGTCTCTCAAAACACCAAACAAAACCGAGAAATGCTCCCATGACGAAGTGAGCGGCATCAACAAAAAAAACAGCCCTTTTTCCTTCTTTAGCCTCATTTAGTCTGGGTTCTAGCTTTTTTTCTTTGTAGTCCTCTTGTTCATCTGGGTCAGCTTTAGAAGGAAGAGAACCTACTTTTAAACATTTCATTCCCATTGATTTTAAAAATTTTCTCACTTGGGTAGGACTTCGTTTTATTCCCGTCAATTCTTCTATCCTATATACAGCTTCATTTATTGTGGCTGGTGGATTTTTCTCGAAGTATTTTTTGAGGGTTTCTTTTTGAGACTCTAATTCACTTTTAGGGCGATAGAAGTTGATTTCTTTTAATTTTTCTATTCCGCCCTCTTGCTCATCTCGAAGATAGGTTAATAAGGTATTTGGCGAGATTCCTGCTAACTGACAAATTTTTTGGTGCGGTATCTTTTGGCTTTTTAACCAGAGAACTTCCATCTTCAGTTGAACCCGGGGATGGGGATGATGAAATCTTTCATAATACAGTGAGTTCTTTTCTTCTTCCGTGAATTCTAGGTTAATCATGTTTTTAATGAGTGCTTTGCTTCTAATTATGACTCTTAAACTATATTATTGTCCTTGAGTAAAAAATGCAAGTTGTAGCCGTGCAAAGTATAAGTAGGGAGGCACAATTATTTGTAGGATGGGTTAGCGGTAGCCTAACATGAGCGGGCGTTGGGTTTCATGCTTCAACCCAACCTACGTTCATCTTATATTTAATTCCACCCAATTAGGGGTCGAGAAGGTCGTCACCGACCTCCCCTCCCATTCAGAACCGTGCATGAGACTTTCACCTCACACGGCTCCTAGTTTGACTGTTCCCTTGTTAAGGATACAGCTTGACTTCCTTTGGTTAACCTTGTATTATCTAGTTTGACTTCTGATTTTGTCAAACCAGATGGATTTAGGCTTCCATCGGTTGCCGATTTATCATCGTGACAGTGGCGGTGTAGTAATTGAAGGTTTTTATATTCATCCTTTCCGCCTAGGCTGAGAGGATGAATGTGGTCAACTTCAATTAAATCCGATGGGGTAAAATACTGCCCACATCGGCTACACTTGCCTTGTTGCTTCTTAAGTAGTTTGGCTACTCTTGTCGGTGTGTCGATTGCTTGTCCTCGTCTGGTCGCCCAGTAAGTCCAATTTCCGTCGAATGGTGATGCGTCGGGGCGTACTAGGGTATGTCTGACAATTGGTGTCCAATTATGTTTCCATAGATAGAGACCGTCTTTGGTTTGAAATAGCCAAGATTCTTGTCTTTCTTTCCCATTGCTAAGTTTAACTGTACCCGGTTTAAAGTAGTTTCTCAGCTTTTCGTAGTCCGCTTTACCGCATCTTGATTCTGTCCATGCCCTTAACATTGACCAGATTGTGTAGTCTAGTTTATTGAAGGTATCTGTGGATACTACTCCTGAGTAGTAGTTAGCCCAACCTCTAATAATTGGGTTTAAGTGACTAATCAAGGCTGATTGAGGTGCTGTCTTGTGTTTTTTGATTACACCTTTAATCGCTTCTGTGTGGGCTTTAACTGCTTTTTGGCTAGGTTTAATATGTGTTAGAAATGTTTTGGGTATTCCTTTATTTATTTTCCCTGCTTTATATTTTCCTGCTGGGTATTGCCTAATATTGAATCCTAGAAAATCAAAGCCGGGTTCCTCCGTTTTCCCATTGTATTCAATGGGGTTAAGTGTATGACACACTCTGGTTTTTTCTGGTTTGAGTTCTAATCCTATCGGCTTTAACCATTCAGAAATAGCAGTTTGGCACTGTTCAATGATTTTGAGTGATGGGGAAATTACTACAAAATCATCGGCGTATCTTATTAAAACAGCTTGATTTCTTTTATCACTCTTTTTGGGGAATAGTGTTTCAATCAATCTTGCCATTCCATCCAGTGCGATGTTGGCAAGTAGTGGACTTATTACCCCTCCTTGAGGTGTCCCTGTTTCTGTTTCTTCAAATACGCCGTTGTCCAATACTCCTGCTTTAAGCCATTGTTTAATATCTCTTTTCAAGGAACTTGGACAATGAATTTTGGACAGTAAAAGGTCGTGATTAATTCGGTCAAAACATTTGGCAATATCAGCATCTAATACAAAGTAATTACCTTTATTGATGGTTGAGAATATCCTTGATATTGCGTCCTGGGCTGACCTTCCCGGTCGGAAACCATAGCTGGTTCCTTCCATTCTTGACTCCCATTCTGGTTCAAGAGCCGATTTAATCAACGCTTGTCTAGCTCTGTCTTTGATAGTTGGTATTCCTAATGGACGTTTTTCATCCCTGCCGGGTTTAGGAATCCATACCCTTCTTAACGGTTTTGCTTTCAGTGTTCCTTTGATTTCTTCGGTTAGATTTAGCCTTTGTTCTGGGGATACTGCTATCATTCCATCGACTCCTGCTGTTTTCTTTCCTTGATTGTCTTGGGTTACTTTGCGTACTGCTAATAGACGAGCGTAGTATGATTTCACTAATAGACGTTGCAACTTTCTAACCTTTGCACCCTGTCCCGATTTAGCCGCTTGGTATATCCTCTTTTGGAGCTTGAAAACATATCTTTGGATTTTACCCCAGTTGATAGTTTTCCATACATTCGTAGTCTTAGTGGTTTTCGGTTTCCCGAACCCTTTACCTTCTCTCGATTTCGTCATATAGACTCCTACTAGACTCTATCCTTACAATCAAACCGTAACCTGTTAGCATATCTTGACTGTTACCGTCAAGCGTTGGCTTTTGGTTACATCTCACACCCTTGAAGGCTTGCGCTTACACTTATTACTACTGAGTATTTCGACCGATACTCAGAGCCTAAAAGGGTTTATCACGTTCCGTTTATATGGGCATTCCATCTTTAGATTTGTCCTATCCACCGGGGTACTTTTAAAGGTCTGTGTGAGTGAGAGTAAGATTTCCTCACTATTCCCCTTATTCTTTTGAACGCAGTGTGTCAACCTATTTCACTGCTTATTAATTACGATGGTTCAGGTCAGACATTCGGCTCACGCCTAATCATGGATGGTTGGCAGTGGTCTCGATTCTGGTGTTAGGTAACACCTCGGAGCCTTCCGTTCCCCGCTTCAGTCCCAGAATTGTGATTTCTGAATCTGGGGGTGGCTATCGCCGTTACTCTCACCTTGTAAAGATTTATTACAAGTGTATTGACCTTGAGTTCCCTTGCCTAGTTTGGTATCGGATGATACTAAACGTCGGGACATATAAACAGTTATAAGGTTGGTCTGTGTTGACCTCTTAGATTCAGTCGGGGGACTGAAGACCTTACTAGGCGGTTATTTCAGGCATTTCAGCCCTATTTCATGCCTAAACGTTTCGCACCCTACTTATTAATATAAGATTATGTAATCATGAGTAAAAACAATTGTTCCTGTGCGTATTCCATTTATTTCTTGAATATAAGTATCGGTGTCATATCGTTTAAATCTGCTATCTTGAAAACTGTTAATTAACCCAGGAAAATCCTCTAATTCAGAGGCACTAATTAATCTATTTCCGTAAAGAAGATCACCAGAAAAAACCCTAAAGGTAGAAGAACGGGTTTCCTCGGAAAATAAACTGCTACAGTTAGGTTGTAAATAGATGTAGATGTAGGCCAAACGCATATCTACAGAAGGCACAAATTCTAAGCCCAAATCAAAATAGCATAGAGTAGGTGGATTAAAAACAGATAAAATAGATTCCCGATAATTATCAGGCTTTCCAAAACTTCTCAACTGAATAAGATGACTACCAGTATTGACTCCCCCTCCTCTTAAATTGTTAAGAGAACATTGTTGAAAGTCAAGAAAGGTTTTAGTTATCGTTCTTTGCCAACTATTAATAATGACTAGAGAATTTCCCCAATACCTATACTGTTCTGGTCGGCGATCGATCTCGATACCAATAGGATCATCCGATTGACGGGGTTCTACCATGCGATAATAGTAAGTGTAGTTGCTAAATTTTACTCTTCGCGGCCCTGGAAGATCATTAACAAAGTTTTTCGCATCTACTTGCTGGCCAAATTCACAAACACTTTGATAATCTTTTATAGTAAACATTGGTAAAAGAATATCTGGTGGCGGCAGTTTGATTTCATCATCAGACCAACGACCTGTAAAAATCCAGGCGGCTGCCCGCTCAGAAACTACCCAAGCAAGACCTCTATATACAGGAATATTGTCAATACTCATTGTTAATAAATAAATCTGATCATTTATTTTGTAACAATTATCCCCAAAACTCTCAAGGATTGTGGCATCGATCTCAGCTAAAGGTTTGCCAAATGGAAGTGCGAGTAAATCAGTAAGATTGCTCATCATTGAATTTTTTGACTAAGTTACTGTTTCTGTTATACGCTATTTAGATGCTGAACAGCTTACTGTTTACCGATCACAGCAAAAAAGCTCCCCAATGCCTGCTCTTTCTGGGAACTTGTTGATAACACGAATGTAGTATATAATGTAATATAGGTAATAAGCTGTACTGCATTTAAACTGCGTCTTGACAATTTTAGTACAAATGCTCAGAACTCTGGTGCAGTCTGAACGAGTAATTTAGATAGTCAACAGCTTATCCTCTGTGTTAAAACACGATCACTGATAACAATTTATCTAATTCATCGCAGAATCTAAATTGCCTTATTGTCTTGGTTACATCGGCTTTTGACCTGATTATTTCCTAAAAACTATGGCTTACGAAACTCTGGATATTTCCACACCGACACCGATTTTATCTTGGGCGGGGCATGAATTAGGACCCCAAGAAACCCAAATGGCCAAAAATGTTGCTTCCCTACCTTTTGTTTATAAACACATTTCTTTAATGCCCGATGTTCACTTGGGTAAAGGTGCTTTAGTCGGTTCGGTGATTGCCACCAAAGATGCCGTAATTCCTGCCGCCGTCGGAGTCGATATCGGTTGCGGCATGGCTGCCCTAAAAATGCCTTTCACCGGTGAACAATTGCAGGGAAAACTTAAAAAAATTCGCCTCGATGTGGAGGCGAATATTCCCGTCGGTTTTGCGGAAAATAAAGAAGTGGATCGGGAAGTAACTAAATGGCCAAAATGGGCGGAATTTAAACAGATTCATCGAGGCGTACAAAACCTAGAGAAAAAAGCCCTTAAACAAATGGGTTCCCTGGGAGGTGGTAATCACTTTATCGAAATTTGTTTAGATACAGACAATCAAGTTTGGTTAATGCTGCATTCCGGTTCTAGGGGTATTGGTAATCAACTAGCCCAATGTCATATTAATACCGCCAAAGAGTTAGCCAAACTAGCAGAATGTAAATTACCTGACCTCGATCTGGCCTACTTTGTTGCCGGTACAGAAGAATTTACTGCCTACTGGCATGACCTACAATGGGCCCAGGAATATGCTCGTTATAATCGAGAAATTATGATGGCTAGATTTAAGCGCATTGTTGAAAAACATCTAGCGGGAGGCAAACCAACTAAACCCCTCTTAGTAGTTAATTGTCATCACAATTACGCCGAACAAGAAATTCATTTTGGGGAGGAGGTTTATGTCACCCGCAAAGGAGCCGTCCGCGCTAGAGAAACCGATTATGGTATTATCCCAGGCTCCATGGGAGCGCAATCTTATATTGTTAAAGGCAAAGGAGAACATAATAGCTTCTGCTCCTGTTCCCACGGGGCCGGGCGCTTGATGTCGAGAAATCTGGCTAAAAAAACCTTTACTCTTGATGATTTAATCGCCCAAACCCAAGGGGTTGAATGCCGCAAAGATGAGGGCGTTATTGATGAGATTCCGGGGGCCTATAAACCGATCCAACAGGTGATGAATCAACAGGCGGATCTAGTGGAAATTGTCGCCACTCTCAAGCAGGTGATGTGTGTCAAAGGTTAACAAATCATTGCAACAGCGATCGATTTTTGCCGTTTTTCTCTAGCATGAAAAAGATAGGAATCGATCGAGGATTATAAGCGATGAGTCTGACTATTGCTGCCCAATTAGCACAAATTCCCGCCCATCATCTCAATATCATGGGCTATGTGGATGAATCCGCCGTTAACGGTCCCGGTTGTCGGGCCGTGGTCTGGGTACAGGGTTGTTCTCGCGAGTGTCGAGGTTGTTTTAATCAAGCTTCCTGGTCCTTCGAGATCAATCAATTAATTACTGTTGAGTCTCTAGCTGCCAAAATTTTGGCTAATCCCCGCAATAGCGGCCTAACTTTCTCCGGGGGTGAACCTTTTTGGCAAGCAAAAGCCTTGACAGAATTGGCTAAATATGTTAAGGAAAAAGGCTTAAATGTGATGTCCTTCACGGGATTTACGATCGAACAATTGCGCTCAACCGAAGCACCGCCCCACTCTCAAGAATTATTGGCCCAGTTAGATATTTTGGTAGATGGGGCCTATGTGGAATCCCTGGCTATTCATTCTCCCGATTCTCCCGTTTCTTCTAGCAATCAACGGATTCATCTCCTCAATCCCGCTCTGCAAGATCAGATTAATTGGGCATCGGATCAAGTAGAAATTCATATTCTCAAAGACGGAACCCGAATTTTTACGGGATTGTGGGGACAGATTATTTCTTGATTGGGCCCAGAATCAGTGAGCGGTCTGGGAATTTAGGATCACAGATCCCCTAACATCAATTCCTCGACTAAATCAAAATTAGCCGTTACCGATTGCACATCATCGAGGGATTCTAGGGTGTCGATTAACTTCAATAAAAAACGGGCCTGCTCTCGATCGCTTACTTCTAGGGTATTAGTGGGAATCCAGCGTAATTCTGCTTCTTTGACCTTAAATCCCGCTGCTTGCAGAACCTTATTCAATCTCTCCAGGTTAGACACCTCAGTAAAAACTTCTGCTCCTTGACCTTCCTCCTCACTGTCAAAAAACTCGTAGGATTGGGCCTGGCCCTCTAGGGAAGCTTCTAAAAGCTTATCCTCATCAATAGTTCCCTCAAGGCGAATTACCCCCTTATGGTCAAACATCCAGCCCACACAGCCCGTTTCACCTAAATTACCGCCATTTTTGCTAAAAGCCGCCCGCAGATCCGCAGCCGTGCGATTGCGATTATCGGTCAGTGCTTCGATCAGGATCGCCACACCCCCGGGACCATAACCCTCGTAGCGAATTTCCTCAAAAGCTGAGTCATTTTCCCAAGTTCCCGCCCCTTTAGCGATCGCTCTTTCGATATTGTCATTGGGAATACCGGCCGCCTTGGCTTTTTCGATCGCCGTGCGTAGCTGAAAATTGCCCGCCGGATCGGGAACACCGTTACGGGTAGCCACGATAATGGCCCGGGATAACTGGGTGAAAGTTTGCCCTTTTTTGGCATCAACCCGGGCTTTTTGTCGTTTAATATTTGCCCATTTACTATGACCAGCCATATCTATCTAAGATATCCAACATCAAAAATCTAGCAGATCGATCGCTCTTGGTAAATCTGGGGATAATTGTCAACGAGTGCCGGGTAATGATAATAAATCCTGTTGAGAAACTATAGAGGGGCGGCCAGTTCGAGCATTTGTACTAAAATTCCCGATATGCGGTTTAAATCCAGTACAGCTTATTATAGAAAAGGTTGATTGATCAGGTGGCAATATGGCGCAATTTTCTCGTAAAACTCTACTAACCTTGTTTGCTAGTATATTAGTATTATTATTCTCCTTGGCTCCGGCCCAAGCGCTAAGTTATAATAACCGCAATTTGACCAATAATGACTTTGCAGGGCAGGATTTGCGCGATTCCACCTTCGATCACTCTAATCTGCGCGGTAGCAACTTCAGTCATGCCAATCTAGAAGGAGTACGCTTTTTTTCTGCCAACTTGGAGGGGGCCGACTTTAGCGATGCCAATATGAGAAACGTGGATTTAGAATCGGCCCGTTTAACCAGAGCCAACTTTACCAATGCTGTTCTCGAAGGAGCTTTCGCCACTAACATTTTAATCAAAGGTGCAATTATCGACGGGGCCGATTTTACCGATGCAATTATTCGCTCCGATGTGGAAAAATATCTTTGTGAGATAGCCAAAGGAACTAACCCCATAACTGGCAGAAATACCCGCGATACCCTGTTTTGTCCCTGATATCTAACTATTCTGCTCCTAATACCCCTGCCATAGCCGATCGAATCTAGAGCCAGATCGGCCATAATTGCTGTAAGCTAGTATTCGATTTTTTAATAAAACCTTTAGAATAGACTTTCAAGCCAGTTCGATCAATCAGTCCCCTCTTGGAAAAAGGAAATTGTAACCATCGTGTCCACCAGTACCCTCGGCAATCAAGACAAAGAGCAGAAACCTAGTAGTGACTCGGATAGCTTTTTCCAAGGAGTCTCCAGAGTCGCAGGGGGGACTGTTCTCGGCCTGTTGATGGTATCCACGGCCGTGGTGACGGGGGCTGTGGTAGGATTGGCGATTAGTTACCGCAATCTACCCGATGTGAGGATTTTACGGGGTTACGTTCCCACGGAAACCAGTTATATCTATGATGTTAAAGGCAGACCCCTGACCAGCTTACACGGGGAAGCGCATCGGGAAGTGGTGGAACTCGATCAAATCTCTCCCAATCTGAAACGTGCAGTGATGGCGATCGAAGATAGCCATTTTTATCACCATCGTGGTATTAATCCTAATAGTATCGGCCGGGCAGTAGTCGCTAACTGGAAAAGTGGCGGTGTGGTGGAAGGTGCATCTACTATCACCATGCAGTTAGTCAAAAATATTTTTCTCTCCCATCAGCGCACCGTTAGCCGTAAATTAGCCGAGGCGGTCCTGGCAGTACGAGTGGAACAGGTTTTTAGCAAAAATGACATTCTGGAAATGTACCTCAATAATATCTATTGGGGTCATAATAATTACGGAGTGCAAACCGCCGCTAAAAGTTATTTTAATAAACCCGCTGCCCAGTTAAATTTAGCAGAATCGGCGATGATGGCCGGTTTAATCCAAGCGCCGGAAGTTTATAGTCCTTTTAATAATTATAAAACCGCCAAGGAAAGACAGGCACTGGTTCTCAGTCGGATGCGTACTTTAGGTTGGATTACCCCCGCACAGGAAGAGGCCGCTTTAAAGGAACCTCTGAAACTGGGTAAACCCACCGCTTGGCAAGAAAGTAAATTACCCTACGTTACCGATGCAGTGGTGGCAGAATTGCGGCAAAAATTTGGCAAGGAAACCCTAACGAAAGGGGGAATGCGGATTCAAACCACGATTGATCTCGACTTTCAAAATATGGCCGAGTCCACCATCCAACGGGCCTATAATAGCTTGCGTGGTCGCGGTATTCGCACCAAAGACCTACAAATTTCTCTAGTTGCGGTGGATCCCCGCACCCATTTCGTCAAAGCGCTCGTCGGTGGCGTTGATTACAATAAAAGTCAATTAAACCGCGCTATTCAATCCCGTCGTCAACCGGGGTCAGCTTTTAAACCTTTCGTTTATTATACTGCCTTCGCTAGTGGTCGTTTTACCCCCGAAACGGTGGTTAATGATGCTCCCATCCGTTTTCGCGAGGCCGGCGGCTTCTATAGCCCAAAAAACTACGGTGGCGGCTTTTCTGGTCCGGTTTCCCTGCGTAGCGCTCTGATGCAGTCTCTGAATATTCCCGCAGTTGTTCTCGGTCGTCGTGTCGGGATCAATAAAGTCATTGAAGTCTGTCGTCTGCTGGGTTTCGAGAGTCCTTTAATTGCCGTCACCTCTTTACCTTTGGGTTCCGTGGATGTTACCCCTCTGGAAATGGCGGGGGCCTACGCTACTTTTGCCAGTAATGGCTGGCATTCTAAGCCTACCTTTATCATGCGTGTTACCGATAGCCGCGGTAACGTCATGCTCGATAATACACCCAAACCGAAGCTAGTTTTAGACCCCTGGGCCACCGCTTCTCTCAATTCTGTCCTACAGGGAGTTATTCAAGGGGGAACAGCCACTTCGGCCCAAATCGGTCGTCCGGCAGCGGGAAAAACCGGTACTACCGATAACGAGAAAAATGTCTGGTTTGTCGGTTATGTTCCCCAATTAGCCACCGCAGTGTGGATTGGAGATGACCGAAACCGCACTTTAGGTAAAGGTATCACCGGCGGTGGTTTTGCTGCTCCCATTTGGCGCGATTTCATGGCACAAGCTCTGAAAAATGAACGGGTAGAATATTTTCCTTCTCCCTCGAAATTCCGCAAACCAACAGTTAAGTAGATGGTTAATCTAATTGGTTTGATCGTAATTTATCGATCGAGTAAAGGTGGCTAGGTTAAAAATGAAACCCACGCTTTGAGCCTTCAGGTTTCCTACGATTAATAGGTAAGTTACCATGAGTACCATCCAAGTTCAAATTCCCGACTCATTACAGAAAAGTTTAGATGATCTAGCGGCTCGTGATGGAATTTCGATCGATCAATTTATCTCTACTGCGATCGCTGAGAAACTTTCAGCGTTGATGACAGAAAATTACCTAATAGAAAGGTCCAAAAAGGGAAGTCGAGAAAAGTATCAGGTAATCTTAACAAAAGTTCCCGATGTTGAGCCAGAAGCATATTACCAGTCAAATATGCCTGAATCGTCGGTAAGCAACCCAGATAAACTTCATTTATAATGAAGTCACAAAAAAAACCTTTGCTTGAACCGATGACGACTTCCTTGACTGAGAGTCTCACCCTTGAAGATTTCCTCAAATTGCCATATTTGGAGGATTCTCCAGCATGGGAATACTTGCATGGAGTCGCAATTCAGAAACCCATGCCTAAGACTCGACACTCTATCCTGCAAAAACGTCTTTTAGCTGAGGTTGACAGCCATACTGTTGATTATACAGCCTTACCTGAGTTGCGATGTACCTTCGGCGGGCGTTCGATCGTTCCTGATGTGGCGGTAATTGCATGGAATCGAATTAACCTGAATCAAGCAGGTGAACCAGAGGACGACTTTACCGAAGCACCTGATTGGACTATCGAAATTCTTTCACCGGATCAAAAGGTAAACCGTGTAATTGACAACATTCTACACTGTTTAAAACATGGCAGTAAATTAGGATGGATGCTTGATCCAGATGATTATTCTGTTTTAATGTTTACTCCCCAACAAGAGCCAGAAGTTTGCAGAGGGGATCACCAACTTAAGGTAATTGCAGGGGTTGAGTTGACACTGACTCCACAACAAATCTTTGCATGGCTAAAAGTTGGTCAAGCTAGACAAAGTAAGTAAAAGTCGGGGGAGAAGCACGAGGACTAACTTGGTCGTTAGACG
Organism: Microcystis panniformis FACHB-1757; assembly: GCF_001264245.1. NCBI lineage: Bacteria > Bacillati > Cyanobacteriota > Cyanophyceae > Chroococcales > Microcystaceae > Microcystis > Microcystis panniformis. Next base: position 1,526,968 of record NZ_CP011339.1, on the reverse strand, counting down.
GAATTCAATTCTTTTAAGGTTAAGTAAGTGGTTATAATTAAATTGAAGATAGATTTTGTCTTTGATCCCCCCTGCCTCTTTGATAAGGGTGGTATATGATAATTTTTAACACCTACCTACTTATGACGTTGAAAGAAGTTTTTAAGCAGCGATTTGAAGAGCTAGAGGAGCAAGCATCCCAATTGGAATCTTCTAAAAAAGTTCTCCGAACAGAGATAATTGGCGGCACCAATGAAGTCATCGATAGCTACTTACTTTTAAGCTGGAAGGTAAAAGTAAAAAACTTATTGTCTAAAGTTTGTGGTGAAGATTCTCAGCACTTCAAACAATTTGAGCGGGAAGAAAAGAACAGGTATTATTCAACTTATGGGAGATTTAAGGCATTTAAAGCGGTATTTTTGGCAGCAAAAGAAGATTTTGAGGGTGGTTATCTCTCGTCTATTAAAACACTGGTTCAAGCCGAAGTTTTTGATTCTGAGCTTGAACAAGCAAATGAGCTTTTTTCTAGTGGTTATCATACCGCTGCGGCTGTGATTGCAGGAGTTGTGTTAGAGACGGCATTGCGAGAGTTATGTGATAGAAGTGGGATTCCGCATGGGAAGTTAGATAAAATGAATTCCGAATTGGCAAAAGCTGGTGTATATAACAAATTGAATCAGAAGCGAATAACAGCGATCGCAGATATTCGTAATAGCGCTGCCCATGGAAAACAGAATGAATTTACAGTTCAAGATGTTTCTGACATGATTAAAGATGTTGGCCGATTTCTTGCCGACTACCTTGTAGATTAGCTTGTCTAACAAGTGGGATAGGAAATTATCGGCATTGGGATTTTTCCCTATTGAATTATCACTGAACTGCTCCAACAGGCGATCGCTCAAAACGTCTGAACGTCCTCCCTACCCCGCTACGCACTCAGGGACTCATGGGGGTTTGTTGAAGACGGCTGTTGGCCAGGATCCCTTATAATGGGGAAGTCGGAATGTTTTTTCTTCCTATGCCAGTAAGCGCTGAAGCTCTTAAGCAAGACTTGGATCGACTGACTGATAATCAGCTTCAGCAAGTGGCTGATTTTATTGCCTTCTTAAAGTTTCGCAGTCAGCGTCATCAGGCTGTTCTCGATCCAATGCAACTGGCCGATCTGTTTGCAGAGTTTGCTGATCAAGATCGCGCCTTTGCTGAAGAAGGTATGAATGACTATGCAGTAATACTCCATCAAGAAGATCAATGATGACTAATCCTCTGAAACGGGGTGAAGTCTGGCTAGCCGACCTCAATCCAACTCAAGGTTCTGAACAAGCGGGCATTCGTCCCGTCATCATTTTCCAGAATGACCTTGTTTCCCAGTTCTCAACTACGATCATTGCTATTCCGCTCACCACCAACCAACGTCGCGCTGCTTTGCCTATATGCTTACTGATAGAACAAGGTAATGGTGGACTCGGCCAAGATTCTGTTGCCCTATGTTTTCAGATGAGAGTGCTGGATAAAACTCGTTTGATCCGCACACTGGGACAACTGAGTCCCGAAATAATTGCCCAATTGGAAGAAGTGGTTTTGCTAACCTTAGGATACGAGTCATAAGTGTGGAATTAAATGGAATTCTTATGGGTATAGGCTACATATCAGGACAGGCACTCATGCAAGGGGCAAAAGGGGGAATAGATAATCAGTCTTTAATAAACGGATTTAGTATAAAATGTCAAAAATTAAAAGTCCCTTGCGTTATCCCGGGGGGAAATCCCGGGCAATTAAGCAAATTCTGCCGCAAATTCCTGTGAATATTAGGGAATATCGAGAACCTTTTTTTGGTGGTGGTTCTGTGTTTTTTGCTGTTAAGCAACTCTTTGGACAACAAATAAAAACCTATTGGATTAATGACTTAAATTATGATTTATATTGTTTCTGGCAATGCGCTCAAGAAAATATTGATTTATTGGTAGCAAAAATAACAGAAATTAAACAAAAATATGATACTGGACGAGAATTATTTCAAGATTTGACAAGGGAAGATTTAAAGTTAACCGACTTTGAGAAAGCGGTGCGTTTTTTTATCTTAAATCGGATTACTTTTTCGGGAACAGTGGATTCGGGGGGTATTCCCAAGCAGCTTTTACCAGTAGATTTACTGATTCATCAATTGCCAGATTAACTCAAATTGCGCCGTTATTAGCATCAGTAAAAATTACTAACCAAGACTACGAAGAATTATTATTTGCTGAGGGAAAAGAAGTTTTTATCTTTCTCGATCCCCCCTACTATAGTGCCACAAAATCCCGTTTGTACGGTGTAAGAGGTAATTTACATACCAGCTTCGATCATCAACGTTTTGCCGATAATATGCGTCAATGTCAGGCTAAATGGTTAATTACCTACGATGATTGTCCAGAGATACGAAAACTCTTTGATTTTGCCCATATTATCGAGTGGAATCTTCAGTATGGCATGAATAATTATAAACAAGGAGCGGCGGCATCTGGTAGGGAATTAATGATCAAAAATTATTACTGAAAGAGACGATAGAAAATACTGTCCGTTTTCCCTCAATTTTGTCCCTCAATGACTTGTTGTACTTGTTCAATTTCTAAGTCTAAAGCTTGGGCAATTTGTTCAGCACTTAATCCTAAGGCTGATAAACGGGGTATAGAGGTTAATTTAGCGGATAATTCTCCTTCCTCTAAAATATCTTGATAAGTAGTCATGCAAAATTAATTACCTGCCCGATCGAGCTAAAACCCTTACGGGGCAATGATCGTCATGTGTAAATAATTTTGCCTAGGTACTTAGATGACGGATTCTCTCAGAATGTCACTCCGAAGGATTTTTTTAATCGTCTCTCGATTGTAATTGCTCGATCGCGTCGGGGGATAAATCGGTAAATCGGGCGATTTCTGGGATAGAAAAACCAGCAGATAGCATTTTTAGGGCAATTTGTCGAGCTTTTTCTTCTTTACCCGCTTGCAAGCCTTTTTGTAGTCCCTTTTCCTCGCCTTCCTCTCTGCCTTCCTCTAAAATATCTTGATAGATGACGGATTCTCTCATAATGTCACTCCGAAGGATTTTTTTAATCGTCTCTCGATTTAATACTAACCCGGCGAGAATACTGGTAGCGGCAGCGAGATTGCTTTGCACCTGTTTTTGGGAAATAGTTTCTAAAGAACGGGACACCAGACTTAACACCTGTTCGGGGTCATCGGTATTGCTGAGGACGGCAAAGGGTAATAAACCGGGATGATGGAAAAATTGCGGTGTATTTTCTTCCCAAAGACGGATGACTTGGAAGGAATGAAAGGTTTCCCCCAGACGGAAAGTATTTTCTTGCACTAGGGGAGAATCACTGCGTCGCAGATAAATTACCACTTGACGCATTGGTTTTTGGGGATGACGACGATAGATGCGAAGGCGATAATCGAGCATTCGGAAAGGAATTTTGGAGTCGGGGTCGGTTTGAAATTCGGTATGGAGAAAGCGTTTTGTCTTTGTAATTGCTCGATCGCGTCGGGGGATAAATCAGTAAATCGAGCGATTTCTGGGATAGAAAAGCCAGCAGATAGCATTTTTAAGGCAATTTGTCGAGCTTTTTCTTCTTTACCCGCTTGCAATCCTTCTTGCAATCCTTCTTGTCGTCCTTTTTGTAGTCCCTTTTCCTCGCCTTCCTCTCTGCCTTCCTCTAAAATATCTTGATAGATGACGGATTCTCTCATAATGTCACTCCGAAGGATTTTTTTAATCGTCTCTCGATTTAATACTAACCCGGCGAGAATACTGGTGGCGGCAGCGAGATTGCTTTGCACCTGTTTTTGGGGGATAGTGTCTAAAGAACGGGACACCAGACTTAACACCTGTTCGGGATCATCGGTATTGCTGAGGACGGCAAAGGGTAATAAACCGGGATGATGGAAAAATTGCGGTGTATTTTCTTCCCAAAGACGGATGACTTGGAAGGAATGAAAGGTTTCCCCCAGACGGAAAGTATTTTCTTGCACTAGGGGAGAATCACTGCGTCGCAGATAAATTACCACTTGACGCATTGGTTTTTGGGGATGACGACGATAGATGCGAAGGCGATAATCGAGCATTCGGAAAGGAATTTTGGAGTCGGGGTCGGTTTGAAATTCGGTATGGAGAATTAGTTGCTCTGACTGCAAAAAAATCAGAGAATCGGCACGAATGGGGTCTAATTGTAATTCCGTCGGGTCGAGGACGGTTAAGGAGAGGGGAGAACCCAATAACCAAGTGGCTAGATCATCGGAGAAGTTTTCGGCAATAAATTTACAAATATTATCAAACATCGTCAGGGATTACTTTCCGTTTCTCCTAGGATCCCCTCGGTCGCCGGTGTTGACATCCTGTATTTGTCGTAACTGTTGCCGAGGAGAATCGTAGCGCAGAATACATTATCGGCAAAATTCAATTCTACTCATGGACTAAATTCTATGGATATCGGCAAATTCGTCACATCTTCCCAGAAATTTCTTGACAATTGCTAGAGGAAAGGGTACATTAGGAGCAGATTTTCTGAAGTTTTATGTCCCTATCTAAAGTTATCAATCATGGGGGGCGGGAGAAGCGTAGCTTATCAAAGGCTCTGCTGAAATCCTTTTCCCTAGTCACGGCCACTGCGATCGGATGTATTAGTGTCGCCACCGGTGCCACTGCGGCCAGTTTTTCCTTCGCTTTCGGTAGCGAAGGTTCGGGGAACGGTCAGTTCATGCTCCCCCGTGGTATCGCCGCCGGTAGAGGTGGTAATATCTATGTAGCCGATACGGATAACAATCGGGTACAGGTATTCGACTCTAGTGGTGTCTTCCAGTCCGCTTTCGGTAGCCAAGGTTCGGGGAACGGTCAGTTCCGAAGCCCCTACGGTATCGCTGTCGGTAGAAGTGGTAATATCTATGTAGCCGATACGGATAACAATCGGGTACAGGTATTCAACTCTAGTGGTGTCTTCCAGTCCGCTTTCGGTAGCCAAGGTTCGGGGAACGGTCAGTTCCAAGGCTCCTACGGTATCGCTGTCGGTAGCAGTGGTAATATCTATGTAGCCGATGCGGGCAACTTTCGCATACAGGTATTCAACTCCAGTGGTGTCTTCCAGTCCGCTTTCGGTAGCTTCGGTACGGGGAACGGTCAGTTCCAAGGCCCCTACGGTATCGCTGTCGGTAGCAGTGGTAATATCTATGTAGCCGATACGTTCAACAATCGCGTACAGGTATTCAACTCCACTGGTGTCTTCCAGTTCGCTTTCGGTAGCCAAGGTTCGGGGAACGGTGAGTTCAGTATGCCCCAAGGTATCGCTGTCGATAGCAGCGGTAATATCTATGTAACCGATACGCTCAACGATCGCGTACAGGTATTCAACCCCAGTGGTGTCTTCCAGTCCACTTTCGGTAGCTTCGGTACGGGGAACGGTGAGTTCAGTATGCCCCAAGGTATCGCTCTCGGTAGCCGTGGTAATATCTATGTAGCCGATACGGTCAACAATCGCGTACAGGTATTCAGAACGCCCGAACCTTCTAGTATTATCGGATTAGGCATACTAGGGGGCGGTTTAGTGGTGCGTCGCCTCGCTAAACGTGGTTAATCGGTGTGGAGTGGGGAGATGAGTTAAAATTTTCCTAATTCCCCACCCTTTGCGGTTAAAAGCTTTAATTGTCCTGCTGCCTTTGTAATTCCTCGATCGCGTCGGGGGATAAATCGGTAAATCGGGCGATTTCTGGGATAGAAAAACCAGCAGATAGCATTTTTAGGGCAATTTGTCGAGCTTTTTCTTCTTTGCCTTCTTGCAATCCTTCTTGTCGTCCTTCTTGTCGTCCTTTTTGTAGTCCCTTTTCCTCGCCTTCCTCTAAAATATCTTGATAGATGACGGATTCTCTCATAATCTCACTCCGAAGAATTTTTTTAATCGTCTCTCGATTTAATACTAACCCGGCGAGAATACTGGTAGCGGCAGCGAGATTGCTTTGCACCTGTTTTTCGGGGATAGTTTCTAGAGAACGGGACACCAGACTTAACACCTGTTCGGGGTCATCGGTATTGCTGAGGACAGCAAAGGGTAATAAACCGGGATGATGGAAAAATTGTGGTGTATTTTCTTCCCAAAGACGGATGACTTGGAAGGAATGAAAGGTTTCCCCTAGACGGAAAGTATTTTCTTGTACTAGGGGGGAATCACTGCGTCGCAGATAAATTACCACTTGACGCATTGGTTTTTGGGGATGACGACGATAGACGCGAATGCGATAATCGAGCATTCGGAAAGGAATTTTGGAGTCGGGGTCGGTTTGAAATTCGGTATGAAGAATTAATTCCTCTGACTGCAAAAAAATCAGAGAATCGGCACGAATGGGGTCTAATTGTAATTCCGTCGGGTCGAGGACGGTTAAGGAGAGGGGAGAACCCAATAACCAAGTGGCTAGATCATCGGAGAAGTTTTCGGCAATAAATTTACAAATATTATCAAACATCGTCAGCGTTTTGTCTTTGTAATTGCTACCATCCACATCAATAAATTCAAGATTACTTGCTATAAATTCCTTAACAATTAAGCTAGATAACCCCCCGATAATTAGTAAAATTCTTTGATTTTATGGTAATCTTTGAACCAAGCTTACGAAATATTATATCACCGATTCAGATAGATCATGATTTAATCTTGTTTTAAGTTCACAAACATAATTAACGGTAGCATAATCTGTCTTAATAATTAACTTTACTTCAGCCAGTAATTGACCAGATATATAGGGTTTATCTTCAATATTTTCCTGAAAATTAGGTAAGGATTCCAGACAGTTCAAATATTTATGAAATAGGGAATATTTGGGATACATAAGCAATAAAAATTTACCTTTTTTCTAAGATTAGTAAATATTCAGATTTCATGCCATCAGGATTTTTATTCTTGCGAGATTTGAATAATTGTCTGGTTTTAATTCTATCCTCAAAGACGGTATCAAAAATAAAGCCATTTTCCTGAAAATATTCCCCTAATATTCGCCAAGTTTCTACTTCCACTCCATCCACTTTCGGATTACCCACAAAAATGCAAGCTTTCCCAGCTTGTTTTAATTTTCTGGTGGCATTTTCTAAAGCGTTGATAGTGTGACAAAAATAGGAATCGAGTATTTTATGTAAATTCTCTTTCTCTAAACTTGATCTCACTTGATTTAAGGTTTCGGTTTCGATTAATCTGGTAGCCTGTCGGTAGGGAATTTCTAGCTTAGAGATTTTTTGCACTTCTTTTTCTGTATATCCTAACCAATATAAATCTAGTTTTGCTGTTCTGATATATTCCTGTGCTTGCAGATAGGGGGGGGAACTAATTAAACAATCTAACTCTAGATTTTGCTCAATCTCAAAAGTGGCACTATCTACTCCTCCATAAAAAAGCACCTGATTATAATTGCGCCAAGTTACGGTAATATATTGATTGACGCTGGTTAAAGTTTCAAAACTCATCTCTTTAATCGTTCGTTTTAATTCCTCTTGCCAATTTCTTTGTAATAGTTCCTGTATATCTGATTTTTTGTATTTCGATTGAAATAATTTAGGTTTGGTATGTTCTGCATAGGAAAACTGTTTACTAACTTTCACTAAAACCGCTTGAATGATCTGGGAATACAAATCAGGTTCTAGACTTTTTTGACCTGCCCAAAGTTTCTGTAAAACTGCTAAAATATCCTCTGGATACCAATAGTTTAAATTTGACCACTGAGGGATAAATTTATCCTCATTGGCAAAAACTTCTAAGATTTTTTTATCTAACTCTGAGTAACTCAATGGTTCTTGGTGTTCTGTGATCTTAATCGGTATAATATGGTTTAAAAGATAATTAAGGTCAGTTAAAACCGCGTTTCTTTGACAAAGTTTAGCCTCTAAACCAACCGTACCCGAACCAGCAAAAGGATCGATAATCCAATCATCATTTTTAGTATAATTATCAAGACAAAATCTCACCACTTGGGGAATAAATTTAGCAGGATAATAATAGATGCCGTGGGTTAGATAACTGGTGCTGGTGATTTCTGGCACTAAATCTCGAAAAGAAACTAATCGCGGGGTTCCCCGATTAATTTCTTCTAAATTATTAGAATCGAAAAGTTCTAAGTAGGGAGGCACAATTATTTGTAGGATAGGTTAGCGGTAGTGTAACATGAGCGGGCGTTGGGTTTCATGCTTCAACCCAACCTACGTTCATCTTATATTTAATTCCACCCACCCACTTAACTGCATGATTCGGCTATCAATTCTCCCTAGGGTGGACTAGCCAATTAAAATAAAGATTAAAACCGTAGTTGATCAATATTCTAACTTATCGTCCCCTAACCTAACCGACAACTCAGCTTTTTTACTTTTTACTTAACGTGATATACTGCCAGAGGAAAAAATGACGTTTTAATTAGTCTGCGTGAATAGCCAATCCTCGACGATCATAGAACAGGTTAGAGTCCTTGACCCCCTGACACAAACCGATCGCATTGCCGATGTCTGGATTGAGGAGGGGGTAATTAAAGCGATCGAATCTCAGCTTCCCCCAAGAGAAAATAGTAACTATATTTCCGGTCAAAACTGTATTTTTGCCCCCGGATTAGTCGATCTCTACAGTCATTCCGGGGAACCCGGCCACGAGGACAGAGAAACCCTCGCATCTTTGCTCAAAGCGGCCACGGCCGGAGGCTGCACCCGGGTGGCAATTCTCCCCAATACTCTCCCACCCCTCGATCACCCCGCACTGATTAGCACATTACAGCAAAAAAGTCAAGGGTTTTTTGACTCAAAATCGACTCGTCTGCATTTTTGGGCAAGTCTCACCCTAGGAAGACAAGGGCAAAAAATGACGGAATTAGCCGATTTAATGCCGGTAACGGTGGGTTTTACCGATAATCGCAGTCTGGAAGATTTGGGACTGTTGCGGCACTTATTGGAATACCTAAAACCCTTCGGTAAAAATATTGCCCTTTCCCCCGTAAATCAGCAATTAAAGGGTAATGGAGTCATGCGTGAGGGAGAAACCTCGATTCGCCTAGGTTTACCGGGGATCCTGCTATTTCCGAAACCACTGCTTTAGCCACAATTTTAGAAATCGTCGGCGAAATTAATACACCTGTTCACCTAATGCGAATTTCTACCCGTCGAGGAGTGGAATTAATTCGCGAGGCAAAAATGCGGGGATTGCCGATAACCGCTAGTGTGACGTGGTTGCATCTGCTCTTAAATACAGGATCGATCGCCAGCTACCATCCCAGTTTACACCTCGCTCCCCCCTTGGGCAACGAAAGCGATCGCAAGGCGTTAATTGCGGCAATTAAGGAGGGAATTATCGATGCAATCGCGATCGATCATCGTCCCTATACCTACGAAGAAAAAACCGTCTCTTTTGCAGAAGCACCCCCCGGCGCAATCGGGTTAGAATTAGCTTTACCGCTACTCTGGGAAAAATTAGTAATAACTGGGCAATTATCAGCTTTACAATTATGGCAAGCGCTTAGTCTCAATCCCTGTCATTGTTTACAACAAAAACCGGCATCTCTCAACCCGGGTAATCCCGCAGAAGCAATTCTTTTTCATCCCCAAGCAAGCTGGAAAGTAACAGCAAATAATCTTCACTCCCTCAGTCATAATACTTTCTGGTTAAATCAAACAGTTACGGGAAAAGTGTTAGAAATGTGGAATTTTTAAAGGGTGGCTAATTTCTATCTTGAGACTCTCCTAGTTTTTTGGATAATGATCAGCTAGAATTCTAGAGAGAACTAGAGTAAGGCCATGGAAAAAGAACTGGTATCGGAAAAGCGCGGTTATCTGCTTCGCACGGTGGCAGAAGCTAAAGAAATTGTCCTTAATTGGTTGCGGGAAATAAATTTAGTTAATGCGATTAAATTAGGTTTACCAGAAGTGGATGACAGATATCACATTTGGCGAATTCCTTTATGTAATGAACAGAAAAAAACCGTTGGGGAAGTGGTGATCGATGCCTACACCACCGAAATTTTAGCCGATAGGACAACCCGGACTGAAATTATTATCGCTCGTTTGTTAAAACAGGATGAATCTAAATTAGAAACCCGCAAGAAAACCAAAAAAGAATACAAGCTTTCCTCTCTGAGAAATACCATCGGATTTGGTGATTGTAGTGAACTTTTGGAGGAAATGCCAGCAGAAAGTGTTGATTTAATCTTTACCTCACCACCCTATTTTAATGCTCGCCCGGAATATTCGGAATTTGAAGAATACGAAACCTATCTATTGAAGCTGCGACAGGTGATCAGAAAATGCCATCGAGTTTTGAGTGAAGGACGTTTTTTTGTCATTAATATTTCTCCCGTGCTGTTGCGTCGTGCTTCCCGTAATCAAGCTTCTAAACGTATTGCTGTCCCCTTTGATTTGCATCGAATTTTTATTGAGGAAGGTTACGATTTTATTGATGATATTATTTGGCTAAAACCAGAGGGAGCAGGGTGGGCAACTGGTAGAGGACGCAGATTTGCCGCTGATAGAAATCCTCTCCAATACAAAACTGTGCCGGTGACTGAATACGTTTTAGTCTATCGTAAACACACGGATTTACTCATCGATTGGCATATTCGTAATCATCCCGATCAAGAAGTAGTAAAAGCCTCAAAAATTGCCGATGGTTATGAACGCACTAATGTCTGGAAAATTAACCCATTCACTAACTCAAAACATCCCGCCGCTTTTCCCGTAGAATTGGCAGAAAAAGTGATTACCTATTACTCTTTTAAAGGCGATGTGGTTTTAGATCCCTTTGCTGGTTCAGGAACCGTGGGACTAGCGGCCGCTTCTTTAGATAGACGTTTTGTTTTATTCGAGAGTAATTTTAATTATATTGAACTGATACGAAAGCTAATTACTGAAGGCAATAAGACTGATTTAGACTCAGTTATTTGGCTTAAGTAGGTAGGCGTTAAAAATTATCAGATGCCCCCCTTATTAAGGGGGGATTAAGGGGGGACTAAGGGGGGATCGGCACCCCCCTTATCAAGGGGGGCAGGGGGGATCGAACCTAAAATCCATTTTTAATTTAATTATAACCAGCTACTTAATTGTCCGTTAGAAAACTAACAATGAGCGAGGTAAACACCATGACAGCCGGTAAAAGTCACGCTTATTTTACTCCAAAAGACTATCTAGAAATAGAGAAAATTAGTCCCATTAAACATGAATATATACAAGGGCAAATCTTGGCGATGGCGGGGGCCAGTAAAGCCCATGTTATCATCACAGGTAATCTTTCGGCCCAATTAATTAATCATTTACGGGGTAGTGGTTGTCTTGCCTATGCTACCGATATGAAAGTGCGTCTCCCTAGCTTAAATATCTTCTATTATCCCGATTTTGCCATTACTTGTGACCAACTCGATCGAGTTTCCCAGGAAGATTTTATCCTGCATCCGCAAGTGATTATCGAAGTTTTATCCGACTCTACGGCAGCCTTTGATAGAGGCGATAAATTTGCCGATTATCAAACTATCCCCGAATTAGAGGAATATCTATTGATCGAACAAAAACAAGTCCTAATCGAACAATATCAACGTCAATCTAATAACCTCTGGATTCCCCATATTTATCAAGGGGGAGATTTAATCACTATTAACTGTATTAACTTTTCTTGTCCGATAGAAATTCTTTATCAAAACCTAGAAATTCTTAGCTAGAATCTTGACCGTAAAAATAGTCAAATGGGGTCAGGTATTAGGAGAAATTTACCCTATTTCCTAACCCCCCAACAACTTAGATAATTAACCCCTTTGTCGAGTATTGATCACCTCACCGGCTGCATTAACTAACTCTAGCTGTAGCGGCATTTGTCCCATAGCGTGAGTGGAACAACTTAAACAGGGATCATAGCAACGAATACCCGCTTCCACCCGGTTTAACATCGCTTCAGGAATTTCGCCACCATGGATATAATGTTGGGCGATTTGTTTCACCGTTTGATTCATGGCTAAATTATTATTACCCGTGGCAATAATTAAATTCACCGTTTCAATCAAACCATTCTCATCCACTTTATAATCATGGAATAAAGTACCCCGGGGCGCTTCACTAACTCCCACCCCTTGCAGATTATTAATTCCTGCTTCGGCGCGACAGCGTGGAGAAACTATATCGGGATCGTCGATTAAAAGTTCGATACGCTCTAAACAGCCTAAAATCTCCACTAATCGGGCATAATGATAGTAAAAAGAAGAGGTGGCTACACCACCGACCCGATGGCGATATTCCCGTAACTCGATATCCGCCCCCTCCGTGCCAAAATGGGAACAAACATTTAAGCGCGCCAACGGACCAACCCGATAGATACCGTTGGGATAACCGAGGGGTTTATAGTAGGGAAACTTCAAATAAGACCATTTTTCTACTGATTCGCCGATATAATCGCGATAATTGTCTTCGCTCAGGTTATCGGCCACGATATTGCCTTGACTATCGGTAAAACGAATATGACCACCGTAGTGTTCCCACTCGTCCCGTTTACCGACCAATCCCATAAACAGGGAAGGGAAATTACCAAAAGCGGCGATTTCTATGGTTAAATCGTCCAGAAGTCTTTTAAACAGGTTTAAAGCCGTGTAAAGAGTCGCTTTAGACTCCGGCAGTCGTTCTTTAATCCATTGTCGCCCTTCTTCGCTCAGGGGAGAACGCACACCTCCCGGGACAGACCAAGCGGGGTGAATTTTTTTTGCTCCCAAAAGTTCAATAACTTTCTGTCCAAATTGACGTAAACGGATGCCTGCTCGCGCTAGGTCGGGATCGGCGGCAATTAAACCGAAAACATTCCGTTTAGCCGGGTCACTTTCCCAACCAAGCAGAAAATCGGGACTGCTAAGATGGAAAAAGCTTAAAGCATGGGATTGGGTTAATTGTCCCAAATTCATCAAGCGCCGCAGTTTTTCCCCCGCAGGGGGGATTTGCACCGCTAGAATTTTATCGCCGGTTTTGGCGGCACAAAGCAGGTGACTAACGGGGCAAATGCCGCAAATCCGGGCAGTAATTCCCGCCATCTCCCACATCGGCCGTCCCTCGCAGAATTTCTCAAAACCACGATACTCGACCACATGAAAACGCACGTCATCCACTTCCCCCCCATCGTCAAGGAAAATCGAGATCTTGGCATGGCCTTCGATCCGGGTGACGGGATCGATAACGACGGTTTTAGTCATAGTAAGTCCTCATTGTTCAGGAGTTTCACAGAACGGCATTGTGGAGATTGCGATCGAGCTTGGTTTCAAAGATAATTTATCCCGATCTCCGCCCTGCTGTTTCTATGATAGTTATTACCCTCCTAGCAATCCTAATTTTTTTGACAATTTTTTCCGATTCTCAATCGGAAAAAAAATTAAAATTTTGTAGCAAATACTACAGAAAATAGTTCGGGAATCCGCAATGATTGTGTCTCTCTTTGCTGGTGTTGATCGGTCATTATATATATAGAAGTCGGTTCTCGGCTGTTAGTCTTCCTCTCAAGGCTGAGGGCGAAAGGGTCGGAATTCAGCTAGATTGTTGACGGCTAATCGGGAAAATCACCTTTTTGTTTTGTAATCTTACCTAACAGTATCAGCGGCACTGCCGAGGATTCAGGAAAAAGCGACCCAAAAACAAGCGATTGTAGTTGATAGTTCTAGGCTGTAATACTTTTGTTCTGGATGTTGGGAGAAAAAGGATAAACTTAACATCATACCAAAGAATGAATTAGCTTTGAACCTTTAGGGGATTGTCTGCGTCTAAAAGCACAGGATACAATCAAAGGAATTCCGAATCGAACTCATACCGACTTCAGATAAGCCAGACTCACCCGCGAGTCGGAATAGTAACAGACTTTTTCTGTGTCAAGGAGTCACCACCAAACCAATGCCCACAGCAAAAACCAACCAAACTCAACCACAGCCCACCCTCAATGCCGATATGGTGCGTACCTATCTGCACGAAATTGGGCGGGTTCCCCTCCTAACTCACGAACAAGAAATTATTTACGGCAAACAAGTCCAACGGATGATGAGCCTGTTAGAAGCGAAAGAAGGACTATCGAAACAATTAGGACGGGAACCACAGCACTTGGAGTGGGCGGATTCGGTGAATTTAAGCGAAAATGAACTGGATCGCGCCTTGAAAACCGGCGATCGAGCTAAACGGAAAATGATTGAAGCTAACCTCCGCTTGGTGGTTGCGATCGCTAAGAAATATCAAAAGCGGAACATGGAATTCCTAGATCTAATTCAAGAGGGTAGTCTGGGATTAGAAAGAGGTGTAGAGAAATTTGATCCCACCAAAGGTTATAAATTTTCTACCTATGCCTACTGGTGGATTCGACAAGCGATTACCCGTGCGATCGCTCAACAGGCCCGCACCATTCGTTTACCCATCCATATCACCGAAAAACTGAATAAAATCAAAAGAACCCAGCGCGAACTCGCCCAAAAACTGGGCAGAAGTGCCACTCCCGCCGAGATTGCCCTAGAATTAGAGCTAGAACCCGCTCAAATCCGCGAATATCTCAGTATGGCTCGTCAACCCATCTCCCTTGATGTGCGCGTCGGCGATAACCAAGATACGGAATTGTCGGAACTATTAGAAGATAGCGGAGTTTCTCCCGATACCTTCATCACCCAAGAGTTATTACGGCAAGACTTAGCCAATCTCCTGGCCGAATTAACCCCCCAACAACGGGAAGTGATTACTCTCCGTTTCGGTTTAACCGATGGCAAAGAGTTATCCCTAGCCAAAATCGGTCAGAGAATGAACATCAGTCGGGAACGAGTGCGACAATTAGAACACCAGGCTCTGGCTCATTTACGCCGTCGCCGGGCTAACGTCAAGGAATATATTGTCGCCAGTTAGTAAAATTAGCAAATAACCAAGAAGGAGAGCGCAAGCTCTCTTTTTTTTGGGTTTATTATTGCTAAATTTTTAACCAACCTGAACAAAAAAAGGGTAAATTTTGCCAGTGTACTTAGGGTTGGCTGAAAAAGTTTTTCGTGGGGACAGGGTGTGGGGTGTAGGTTTTTACCGATTTTGAGGGGGTCAATTACCTAATTTTCAGGGAAAAAGTGCCTAAATTTCCCCCCCCGATCACTCCCAGATCTGGTAATTTTTGATTGACAAAAAGTCTAAAAGTTTTACCCAACAAGGTTTTTAGATTTATTCAGCAAGCTCTAAGTATCTTTTCAGAACTGGGGAGGGGAGAGAAAGGAACCTCCAGAGGCGGCAATCCCTATAAATGGGCGCGCAGAGACTCTTACGCAGTTTAAATTCAGTACAGCTTACCACAACCGACAGCGAGGCGAGTAGCACCGGCGGGTATTTTATCGAATAAAAAAGAGATTTCAGGTTAAAAATTAAATAAAGAGCATAAATAAGCTTATTTATGCTCTTTAATGCCTAATTACAGGCTTGTTTAAGTGATGACAAGCTAATTATCCTCTAGTCTTCGTTAAAAATTAATTAATAATTATTCTCAATTATTTGAGGTGACTACTCTAGCTGCGATCCAAGATTCATGCTGAAAAGCCTTGATTTTCAAAGGCTAAACCGGCTAAAAATACTGATGTATCAAAGGATATCGAGCAACTGTAACAATTCTTAACTTGACTGTATTGAGAATTATTCTAAACTAAGACTTAAAGCTTATTGCATATTATTATCAATAAGCTTGGTTCTATTTTCGTTAAAAGATGCCATGCAGACCTACGACAATCCTCAGATCAAGTACGACTGGTGGGCAGGAAATGCCCGTTTTGCCGATAAATCAGGCTTATTTATCGTTGCCCACGTTGCCCAAGCTGCTTTAATCGCTTTTTGGGCAGGAGCCTTCACCTTATTTGAAATTTCCCAGTATCGCCCCGATATAGCCATGGCAGAACAGGGCTTAATTTTACTGCCGCACCTGGCCACTTTAGGCTTTGGAGTCGGAGAAAAGGGGCAAATCATCGATATCTATCCCTTTTTCGTGATTGGCTCAATTCATCTGATTTCTTCGGCAGTTTTGGGAGCAGGAGCCTTATTTCACCTGTTAAGAGTCCCAGAAACCCTGAAAGATTCCTCCGGTCCGGGGAAAAAATTCCATTTTGATTGGAGTGAACCCCGACAATTAGGAGTTATTCTCGGTCATCACCTGCTCTTTTTAGGTATAGCTGCATTATTATTAGTGGCCAAAGCTATGTACTGGGGGGGATTATACGACGCAACTATCGGCGCTGTCCGAGTCGTTAGTGAACCAACCCTCGATCCTTGGGTTATCTATGGCTATCAAACCCACTTCGCTACTGTGGACAATCTCGAAGATTTAGTCGGTGGTCATATCTACGTCGGTTTAATGTTAATTGGGGGCGGTATCTGGCATATTATTGTTCCCCCGCTCAAATGGGCGAGAAATGTGCTGATTTTCTCCGGAGAAGCCATTTTATCCTATTCTTTGGGCGGAATTGCCCTCGCTGGTTTCGTGGCCGCCTATTTCTGTGGGGTAAATACTCTCGCTTATCCAGTCGAATTTTACGGGCCAATTTTAGAAGTGAAGTTAGGAATTGCTCCCTACTTTGCCGACACGGTGAAATTGCCCTTTGGAGTGCATACGGCGCGTTGTTGGTTAGCTAATGCCCACTTTTTTCTCGCTTTCTTCTTTTTACAAGGTCATCTCTGGCACGCTTTACGCGCGATGGGTTTTGACTTTAAACGAGTAGAAAAAGCCTTAAATGCGATAGAAGCCTAGTTTTTTCAAGGAAGATTAGGATAAATTATCGATTTTCCTAATTTTCCCCGCTGATCAATCTTTCTAACTGTCCCTTATGCCTTACTGTACCTGTTGTAACACCAAATTGCTGCATCACATTGGACGCTCTCGCTCTTATTGGTACTGTAGTTCTTGCCGGCAGGAAATGCCAGTTTCAGAGGCCGAAAACTGTAATCAGGGGCTTTATTCCCTATCAAGGAGAATTAAGAGTTAAACTCACTTATTTCGCAACAAGGACAAATTTTATGGCAAAAATTGGCTTATTTTTTGGCACGCAAACCGGCAAAACCGAAACGGTAGCGGAAATGATTCAGAAAGAATTTGGAGGTGAGGCAATTGTAGAATTACACGATATCTCCTCCGCTTCTACCGAGGATTTTGCCCCCTACGATGCCCTGATTATCGGTTGTCCCACATGGAATATCGGCGAATTACAAAGCGATTGGGAGGGTTTTTACGATGAATTGGATGACATTGATTTCGTCTCCAAAAAGGTCGCTTATTTCGGGATGGGGGATCAAATCGGTTATGCGGATAACTTTCAAGATGCTCTGGGGATACTGGAAGAAAAAATCGCCTCCCTGGGGGGTAAAACCGTCGGTTACTGGCCGACAGAAGGTTACGATTTTAACGAGTCGAAAGCCCTAAAAAATGGCAAATTTGTCGGTTTAGCCCTCGATGAAGACAACCAATCCGATTTAACTGAACAACGGATCAAAACCTGGGTCGCGGGACTTAAGGGCGAATTTGGCGTTTAGTTAGCTATCAATCAGTTATCAGTTATCAGTTATCAGTTATCAGTTACCAGTGAATAGTATTAAGTGGCTAGTTCGCAGCTTTCTTTTCATCGATTACTGATTACTGTTTACTAATCACTGAAAAATCCCCTATATCCTTGATTATTATGTCTCGATTACCTGATGCAGTTTGGATTAATGTTAACCCCAGTTTTCGCCGTTTTGATCGCCCAGTGTTGGATTTTTTAGCCAGGGAAATTGCGATCGCTGATTGGCAATACTGTCAATCTCTTGATGAGCCAGCTTCTCTTGATATTGCCTTGGTATTAATACAAGATTACCTGAAACAATGCGATCGACCGCTGCATTTAGTCGGCCACGGCACGGGGGGATTAGTAGGATTACTGTATGCGCGTCGTTATCCGGAAAGGGTAAAATCCTTAACTTTGCTCTCTGTGGGAGTCTATCCGGCGATCGATTGGCAAGCTCATTATTATGTGCTATCAAAATTACTGCCTTGTTCTCGTCAAACTCTGCTCAATCAATCGGTTCACAATCTTTTTGGTCATCAATCCTGCGCTTTAACCCAAGAATATCGCTATCTCTTGGAAGAGGATTTATTATTGTCCCTTTCTCCCCATAATCTCTATCAGAATGCCCATTTCGCCCCGGGGACAGTTCCCGTACCCCTGTTAATCTGTGGGGGAGATATCGATACGATTATCGATCAGCATTTATTGCAGGGATGGCAGCCCTGGTTAAAGTCAGGCGATCGCATTTGGAGTTGTCACAAAGGGCGTTATTTTTTCCACTATTCCCACCCCTACAGCGTCAGTCAAGAGATTTTTAGTTTTTGGCGATCTCTAGTTCCACAGGAATTTCTTTCTGAGCCAACTGTAATTATTCCTTAATTGACAAAAATCGAGATTTATGTTAAGGCTAATACCGCTCTTTTGTCCGATCGCGATCTGGATAACGCTGCTGTTCTTTTTTACTGCTCTTTTTCTTGCTGTTGCCCAAGGGCGCCGGCAGTTGCAAAAGCTGCATCGAATTCCCTGTAGTCGCTGTGTTTTTTGTACTGGAGATTATCGCTTGAAATGTGCGGTGCATCCAATGCGCGCTTTTTCGGAAGAGGCGATCGATTGTCGGGATTTTGAGCGAGAAATTCAGGAAAATCAGAAAATGGGTTTCTTGAAGAAACCTGTTTTCTCAGTTTCTTTTCTCGTCATCATAACCTGGATTCTGGCTGTTAAGTTGAGAATATCGTCGATAATACCTGCTTTTTAAAGTAGGGAGACTTCCAGTTTGAGCGGTAAGCTAAGTAGTCATGCAAAATTAATTACCTGCCCGATCGAGCTAAAACCCTTACGGGGCAATGATCGTCATGTGTAAATAATTTTGCCTAGGTACTTATCAGCGTTGAGCTTGCCGCTAGAGGATTTGAGCGCATTTTTCTCTCAGACATCAGCCCTGCTCTGCTAAGATGATAATGATTATCGTTTTAACTGGCAATGGTCAATCAAATTAGGTATCCTCTAACAGAAAGCCCCGTTATCGAGGAAGATTCGCAAAAAATCGTAAAAATACGTCATACTTGCGCCCATGTCTTAGCAATGGCCGTACAAACTCTCTTTCCTGAAACCAAAGTTGCTATTGGTCCTTGGACAGAAACGGGATTTTACTACGATTTCGATCGCCAAACACCCTTTACCCCCGAAGATTTGGAGAAAATAGCGGCAGAAATGGGGCGAATTATCGGGAAAAACCTGCCAATTATCCGAGAAGTGCTGGAAAGAAGCGAAATTACCGCAGAAATCGAGCGCCTTAATCAACCCTACAAAAAGTTAATTTTAGAGAGAATTCCCCCAGATGAAACCATTACCCGTTATTTTATCGGTAGTCCGGACGCAGGACGGAGCGATCGAGAACCCTCGTTAATTGATGGCGCTGTTTCTCCCCCAGAAGAATTTTGGTGGGATCTGTGTGCGGGACCCCATCTCAACTCGACGGGGGAAATTAACCCAGATGCTTTCGTCTTGGAGAGTGTAGCGGGTGCTTATTGGCAAGGAGATGAAAAACAGCCGCAATTACAGCGAATTTACGGCACAGCTTGGCAAACCCCCGCAGAATTACAAAATTATCTCCAACAAAAAGAAGAAGCGCAGCGACGAGATCATCGCAAATTGGGACAACAATTAAAATTATTTAGCATCCAAGAAGATGCCGGTGGCGGCTTAGTTTTTTGGCATCCCCGGGGTGCAACAATGCGTTATTTAATCGAAGATTATTGGCGCCAAGCTCATTTAGAAGCGGGTTATCAATTTCTTTATACTCCCCATCTAGCTAATTTAGATCTGTGGAAAACTTCTGGACATTGGGACTTTTATCGCGACAATATGTTTGAGGCGATCGAGTTAGAACAGCAAAGCTATCAAATTAAGCCGATGAATTGTCCTTTTCATGTTTTAACCTATCAAAATGACCTGCATTCCTATCGAGAATTTCCCCTCAGATGGGCAGAATTAGGCACAGTTTATCGTTACGAGCGATCGGGGGTTTTACACGGATTAATGCGGGTAAGAGGTTTTACTCAAGATGATGCTCATATTTTCTGTTTACCAGAACAAATTGCCGCAGAGATTCTAGGAGTTTTAAATTTAACCGAGAAAATTCTTTCCGATTTTGGCTTTACTAATTATCAGGTAAATTTATCGACTCGCCCCAGTAAATCCGTGGGTAGTGATAGTGTTTGGGAATTGGCAACGGCGGCTCTAATTGAGGCCTTAAATGCTAAAAAGTGGGATTATATTGAGGATCAGGGAGGTGGGGCTTTTTATGGTCCGAAAATTGATATAAAAATTCAAGATGCGATCGGTAGAATGTGGCAATGTTCCACGATTCAGGTCGATTTTAACTTGCCAGAACGCTTTGATATGCAATATGTCGCTAGGGATGGTACTCGGGAAAAACCGATTATGATTCATCGAGCTATTTTTGGCTCTTTGGAAAGATTTTTTGGTATTTTAATCGAGAATTATGCGGGAGATTTTCCTCTCTGGTTAGCACCTATTCAAGTCCGTTTATTACCCGTTAGTGATGAACAGCATCATTATGCTTTAGAGGTAGCAATGCAGTTAAAACAAGCTGGTTATCGAGTGGAAATCGATAAAAGTGGTGAGCGTTTAGGTAAACAAATTCGTACAGGAGAACTAGAAAAAATCCCTGTCTTAGCTGTGATTGGAAAACGAGAAGTTAGCAGTAAAACTCTAAGTGTTCGCACTCGACAAGGGGGTGATCTAGGTTCGATGACGCTGGCAGATTTATTAGAAAAAATGCAAACAGCGATCCTATCTAAAACTAATCTCTGAAACTTTTGTATAAACCAGCAATTAGTGGATATCGATCCCCTCCAAGCGAATTTAACAGGGTTGAGAAAAGCCTATTTTCTGCCAATTAATTAACTTACAAGTGGGTTAGCTGCCATGAGTTCTTTGATAATTCCTCTCTCCGATTCCCTCCCTTGCTTACCAAAATCGGGAATGCCTGTCACGATTATTACTGGTTTTTTAGGGAGTGGAAAAACCACCTTACTAAATCATATTCTTGACAATAAAGAAGGGTTAAAAGTTGCCGTATTAGTCAATGAGTTTGGAGATATTAATATTGATTCTCAATTGCTTGTTTCCATCGATGAAGATATGGTAGAATTGAGTAATGGCTGTATTTGTTGTACGATTAATGATAGTTTAATTGAGACAGTCTATCAGGTCTTAGAAAAGGAAATTCCCGTGGACTATCTAATCATTGAAACCACAGGATTAGCCGATCCTTTGCCAATTATTCTGACCTTCTTGGCCACAGAATTAAAATATCTGACTCGCTTAGATTCTATTATTACCCTCGTGGATTCTGAAACCTTTACTGCCGATCATTTTGATAGTAATATTGCCCTTAGTCAAATTCGTTATGGTGACGTGGTAATTCTCAATAAAATAGATCGAGTCAGTTCCAAGAAATTAGATGATTTAGAAAAGTTTATTCGTCGAGAAAAAGAGGGTATAAGACTCCTAAAAAGTAGTTATGGTCAGGTTCCTTTGGGTTTATTGTTAGATCTAGGTTTAACTAAAGAAGAATTGTATAAAAACCAGTTGAGAGACTTTCAAAAAAATCGCCCAATCTCCAGTGATAATCAATCTCCTGAAGACTTTAATTTTGTCTCCTTTGTTAGCGATAAACCATTTAATCTAGATAAATTTGAGCCTTTTCTCACGGAAAAAATGCCGATCAATGTTTTTCGAGCTAAAGGTATTCTCTGGTTTCAACAAAGCGATTTAAAACATATTTTTCAATTGAGCGGTCTTCGTTACGATCTGCAAGCAGTAGAATGGGACACTGTACCCAACAATCAATTAGTTTTTATCGGCAGAAATTTGAATAAAGAGGAAATTGTGACACAACTAAACGAATGCTTGGCTAGTTCTCAAAAAATTAAAAAGCACAAACTAAGTAGGTAGGTGTTAAAAGTTTTCAGACACCCCCCTTATTAAGGGGAGATTAAAGGGGGGATTGAGGGGGGATCGGCACCCCCCTTATCAAGGGGGGCAGGGGGGATCGAACCTAAAATCCATTTTTAATTTAATTATAACCAGCTACTTATGAATAATTTATGGATAAAAACTTTAAAATTTAACGAACCCTCGATCCAATGGTTTTACATCTCTTTGTTCTCTAAGTTCATTAATGAACTTAGAGAACATCGCAAACCCTTGCACTTCACGGAAGCGGCGATCACAATTAAAAATGAGGGGAATTATCTTAGTTGATTTACCCGATGGACAAAGCCAATGGTATCCTAGAGAAAAGAGCCATAACCATGATTAATATCCCAAGAAACCGCCAATTTTTCCCCAAATAACCTTACTAAGTCGAGAGGATTGGTTAAGGAAGATTACTTGCCCCAATCTAACTTATGCTAGAATGATTATCATTACCA
The DNA here is from genome assembly GCF_001264245.1 of Microcystis panniformis FACHB-1757. Taxonomy (NCBI): domain Bacteria; kingdom Bacillati; phylum Cyanobacteriota; class Cyanophyceae; order Chroococcales; family Microcystaceae; genus Microcystis; species Microcystis panniformis. The sequence goes on along the minus strand of NZ_CP011339.1, from coordinate 1,504,497 downwards.
CAGTAGAGAAGGAGCAGAATGATTATCGTGGTGACGGGGGGTATAGCTGCGGGAAAAACCCATTGGATTCGCGAACAAATCGCTCAGAGCAAGCAGCCAAGTCTATATTTTAGTCCCCAGACGGAAACTTTTCCCATTGATCATCTCACTTTACAGAGTGACTTTCCCCAGTTGTCCTCTATTTCTAGGGAAGAAGAAGACCTTTTGAGCAGTTTATCGATGGAAAACACGATCTATATGGAAGTACCATGGCATTTAGACACCCAATCCCTCGAAAGCTTTCTAAAACCCCTCAATTGTCATCGGGTAGCGATTACGTCTCCAGACGAAGAAATCCCCGAAGGACAAGTTCCCGTCGATGAAATTGTCATCAGTCCCGTCAAAACGACAATAAAAGGTGATCAATGGTTAAAAAAACGAGAAATACAGATTTATAGAGCCGTTTTAACGGGAGAAATCCTCGATTTTTCCAGTTTAACTACCTTTTGGACAGAATTAACCCAAGGGGCCTATGGGGAAGTGCTGCGGGTTAAAAGTATCTTCGATATCATCGATGGTCAGTGTATTTATGGGGAATTTATGGATGAATGGCCAGAAAAAGACTTTCAAAGCTTAAATTTCCCCTTAAATCTCGATGGGAGACCGAATCGCTTCAGTGGGATTGAAATCGTCGGTCGCAATCTCGATAAACCGATAATTGCCGATACCCTGAGTGATTGTTGTCTGTCCGATGAGGCACTTTTCTATTATCAACAACAATTTCAAGAATCTTTAGAGCCAGAAATGGAGTTAATCTGATGAAAATAGCCGTTTTATCCTGTATTCATGGCAATATGCCCGCTTTAAATGCTGTTTTGCAAGATTTAGACCAACAGGGTTGTCAAGAAATCTACTGTTTAGGGGATTTAGTCGGGTATGGACCCCATCCTAACCAAGTGGTGGAAAAAATCCGTCAACTGGGGATTACTACAGTACAAGGGTGTTGGGATGAGGATATCGTTGAGGGATTAAATGCCTGTGAATGCAGTTATCCGTCGCTTTTAGCAGAAAAACGCGGTAGATTAGCTCATGAGTGGACAAACCAAATGATCACCCCAGAAAACCGTAATTATTTGTCAAAACTGCCCGAAATTTTTAAGCTAGATCACCTCTGTTTTGTTCATGGTAGTCCCCAAAGTAACCATGAGTACCTTTTAGCCGAAATGGACGCTTTTACAGCTTTAGAACGGGTTTTATCGGTAGATACAGAGGTTTTATTCTGTGGACATACCCACATCCCCTACATTCGCACTCTCGACGAGGGAAGCTTGCAAATAAAAGTGTATCAACCCGATGGGGAACAGTCGCGGCAATTTACCACACCGGTTAAACGTATCATCAACGTGGGATCGGTGGGAGAACCGCGTCACGGTCGTCCAAATGCCACCTATGTGATTTACGATCGAGAAACGGCAGCGGTACAACTGCGAGAAGTGGCCTATAACTATCAAGAAACCTGTCAGGCTATTTTAGCATCGGGTTTACCTCCTATTTTCGCTTGGCGATTGGCTAAGGGTCTAGAATATGCGGAAAAAGCCGATGATCCGACTCATGTTTGCGAACGTTAATTTGTGATAAATCAAGAAATTATGTGGGCGATTTTAAGCGGTATTCAAGGTAATTTACCAGCCTATCAAGCGGTCTTGGAAGATCTTCAGCAACGGTCAGTTACTGTAGAAAATTTATATATTTTAGGAGATTTTATCGGTGTTAATCCCGATAGTGAAATGCTGGTGGAACAAATACGTTATCCCACTAAAAATAACTTATATCCGCAGGTTTGTCGGGGATGGTGGGAAGAACAATGTTTAATTTTACACAGTTTGGGAGCAACAGGAGAACCGACAGAATTAATCGCTAAATATGGAATTGATAGCACTAAACAACTCTGGGACGCAGTTTCTTTAGAAACGGTGCAATGGTTACGAAATCTCGATTTTGGTTTTGTCGAGTTGGATTGTTTATTAATTCATGGCAGCACTGTCAGTGTTAGTGAAGAATTAACCCCCGATACTCCCCCATGGCAAATTTTAGATCGACTGCAACGGATGGGAGTTAATAATCTATTTTGTGGTCGCGCAGGAAAAGTTTTTGATTATTCTTTACAGTCCGCTAATTTAACTAGCACTGTTACTACTTTAGATAAACGGCAAACAAGGGAAACTTTGACGATTCAAGATAAGCGTTTAATTGGGGTTGGTAGCGTTGGTAAAGAATTAAATAAAGCAGTTTACACTCTCTATAATCCTAGTAATAATTGCGTGGAGTTTAGAACCGTATCTTATTAATCTTTCAGAGATTAATTAAATATTAAAGATTAATTTGGTTGCTCTTGATTATGATATAATGCCGAGTAAAAGCAATTATTCTTAGTTAGATTAAAGATAGAATCAATCTAGTTAACTATGAGGTAATAGTTATGGTGGTCACTTCAGACGCAGCTAATCTCCAGAAATTTTCTTGGCAGTGGCAAAATCAAACTTTTGAGATTGTTTACGATATTCAAGGACAAGGTACACCCGTTTTATTATTACCTGCTTTTAGTACCGTTTCCAGTCGCAGAGAAATGGCAGGGATAGGGAAAATATTAGCGACAAAGTTTCAAATATATAGCTTGGATTGGTTGGGTTTTGGTGATTCTGAACGACCAATTCTCAACTACGAACCCGCTATTTTTAAACAATTATTAATTGATTTTGTTCAGTCCACTTTTAAGCAACCAGTCACCATTATTGCGGCAGGTCACGCGGCGGGATATGCCCTCAATTTAGCCAAAAATTACCCCAATTTACTAGATAAATTAGTCTTAGTTGCTCCCACTTGGTTGGGTCCATTGTGTGCCATGGGATTGTCCCCAGAAATGCGTAATTTCTTGCGGGAAATGGTGCGTTTTCCTTTGTTAGGAGAAGGGTTATATTTTCTCAACACCACTCCTGCTTTCCTGCGTTTTATGTCTAGTCGTCATGTTTATGTAGATGGGGAAAAATTAACACCCGAATTAATTGCCCAGAAACATAAAATTACTCAACATCCTCACGCTAGATTTGCCCCAGCTGCGTTTGTGACGGGTAAACTGGATCCAGTGACTAATCGTCAGCAATTTATCGATTATTTTGCTGATTTAAAGCTGCCAGTGTTAGTAATTATCGCCGAAAATGCACCCCCAAAATCGAAAGCAGAAATGGAAGCTTTAGGGACTTTACCCCAAGTACAAACGCTAAAACTACGAGGAACTCTAGGAATTCATGAAGAATATCCCATCCCTGTAAGTGAGGCAATATTGCCTTTTTTAGGCTAAGTTCGGGATTAGAGGAGATTTTCTACCCAAACCGAATTTAACTCCTAGTTTTCATTGACCGACGAAAGCAGTAGTTAAACTATCATGAGTCAAAAAATGGGTCAAAAACACCGACACTTTGATTAGCAATAAAAAGTCAAACAATAGCAATTATAATTAGGGTTTGCTGAAAAAGTTTGTTGGTGGAGGCAGGGTGTGGGGTGTAGGGTTTTACTGATTTTGAGGACGTTCGGCGAGCTCAGTCGAGCCGGGGTCAATTACCTAATTTTCAGGGAAAAAGTCCAGGGATTTTCCCCCCAATCACTCCCATATTTGGTACTTTTTGATTGACAAAAAGTCTAAAAGTCTTACCCAACAAGGTTTTTAGATTTATTCAGCAAACCCTAATTAATGATCGACACCGCTAACTTCTAAGCGCCAGCAATCTTTCAATAATTGAATTAATTCCCCTCTAGAGCAATGGAGAGAACGCAACACACCCAAAAGCTGAACTAAATCGTAGGGTGACTCGATCTGCACCGTCAGGGGGGAGTACATTGGACATTGACAGCAAATACCAAGGGAAAGAAGACGATAATAGACTTCCCGTCTTTCCCCAGAGGAGAGAGGTGGGGAGTAAAGGAGTTTTTCGGGGGACTATTCATGGTTGCGGGGGAAATCTCATAACTTCATTATCACACAGTTGCAAATAATTATCAATTGGTTGAAAGCTAATCGCGATCATTCTCAGTCTCGATCGAGGGGATATTTCGAGGTGAAATCTTGGTCTTTGGCTGTTGACAGCTTTGAATGAGGGGTATAAGGAAGCTCATCTTTGGTAAGTCCCATCAGTTGGAGGAAATTTTTCTGGAAGATCCCTGTTGATTTTATTGAGAAAATTATGCAATAATTAGAGGAGAAGGTAATTCTACTAGCGGTGGTACTTATGCGGGAACCTCTCGTCACTCGTCTATTTCAACCCCGTGACCCCCTACCCTCGCGTCTGGATGCTCTTTGGTTAATCAATCGCGGTGTGGTTAAGGTGATGACGTGGGATGAGGAAGGAGAAATCGTCATCCTCGGCTATTGGGGAGAAAATGATGTGGTCGGCCGTCCCCTATCGCAGATTCAACCCTACGAGATGCAGTGCTGCACTAGCGTTGAAGCTACTTGTCTTCCTCTTGAACGGGGTAGCAGTCTTTCCTCGGCTCTCTGTCGTCACGTTCAACAAACTGAGCATTGGCTCTGTTCCCTGCGTCGCGATCGGCCTAGGCTGCGTTTTCTGAAAACTCTAATTCAATTATCGCAAAAGTTCGGTCGTCCCGCAGAAACGGGCCAGCGTATCGATATCCGTTTCACTCATCGGGAATTAGCCGAAATGGTCGGGATGACCAGAGTGAGCATTACCCGACTCATCAATGAATTCGAGCAACAAGGTCTGATTTCTCGTGCGGGAGGACATATTATTGTTTTACCTTCTGCTGACACCCAATTTCATCCTTATTAGGAGATAAACCTATGGCGATTATTCACTGGGATAAATCGATTCTGACTTTTCATCTCAAAGAAATTATCGAAGATCACGAATCAGGAGATCGAACGGCTCTCTTTGGTTTGGGAACAATTGTTATCGGTGCGGTTGTGCTGCCAGCTGCGGTCAAATTAGGCCGACCAATTCTCAAACAAATTATCAAAAGTGGCCTATCTCTCCAAGCTCGATCGTCACTGATCAAAACTCCTACTATTCCCACAACCCGATCAATAATTAATTGGATTGCCTCTAGTTAGGGTTTGTGGCAAAAAGTTTTTCCTGTGGGGTGTGGGGTTTTATCGATTTTGAGAGGGTCAATTACCTAATTTTCAGGGAAAAAGTCCAGGAATTTTCCCCCCGATCACTCCAATGGTTGGGACTTTTTGAGGAAAAAAAAGTCCAAAAGTCTTACCCAACAAGATTTTTAGATTTATTCAGCAAACCCTACATAACTGAGGTAAGAGACTCTTGCTGACTTGCTTGCAGATGGGATTGAGCGCGAACAGCGCGGAACATCCCAAAACGACATAAACCCGTGCCAAAGGCCAAACGCATCAGCAGAATTGTCGGCACTTCTCGGACGGATTTAAGCAACCCAGTTAGACCAAATTGCCACCAGCCTTGGGGACGAATCACCCCCTGCCAAATGGTATCAATCCAAGAGGGTAGAGTGGCTGTTGTCCAGTCAGCAGTCACCACTTCCCCATCTACCAATCCCGTGGCCGCCAACTGTTCGGCAAAACCTTCGATACTGGCAAAAGCGGGGTGAGACCACTGATCCAAAAGTTGGCGCATGACGGGACGTTCCCAGAAATTAAGCGGTTTTTGACGGTCATCTCGCTGATTCCAGTCCGCTACCACCAGGACTCCCCCTGGTTTGAGAACTCGCAGTAATTCCCCAGCAAAAACGGCTTTGTCCGGCATATGGGGACCGGCTTCGATTGACCAGACCACATCAAAACTCTCGTCGGGAAAAGAAAGGGCCATGGCATCATCGACCAAAAAGCGAGCATTTAAATCTGGGGGTGTTAGTTCTTTGGCCCGTGCCACTTGTTTGGGACTAATGGTGACACCAGTAACGGCAAATCCGTAGTCCCGGGCCAGAATGCGACTGCTGCCACCAATACCACAACCGACATCAAGGAGAGTTGCACCGGCGGGTAATTTGTCCAAACCTCCCCAAGAGACCATTTCCGCCACAAAGTCGGCTTTTGCCGCTAGAAAGTCTTTTTTTTCTGGTGGGGAACCGTAGTGACCTAAATGGATGTGTTCCCCCCAATAATATTCTAAAATCCCGTCCTCGGTCCATTGGTCGTAGGAATTGGCCACCGAGTCCGACGATTGGTACTTGCGAGAGGAAACAAAATAGACGACGATAGCGATCGCTAGGAGTAACCCTAAAGATGATGTCACCAAAAGTATATTCATTCAATCCTACTGGGCAAACTGACACAAAGCTTAATATCTCTTAAAGATTATATAACTTTGAGGTTCTGCCGGCTGAGGGCTAACAGGGTTGAGTGACTTTGGTTACTCACCAGAAATTAACTATCGCGTAATGAGGGTTCCGAATTAACCCCACTGGGTAGAACCACTTGATGATCGCGTTCGGCTATGACTTCTGCTTTGGCCTCGGCGACGATATCCCCCAGCACTTCTGCTGTTTCGGCCAAGGAACTCTTAGTTTTTTCGTAGAGAACAACGCCAGTTTTAATCGTTGCTTTGGCGACCGGTTTCAGTAAAGAAATCACGGTGGGGGCCAACAGCAGCGCACCGATTCCGAAAACGATCGCTTTCCCTGGAGTAATTTGTGCTAGTTTTCTCGTTTGTTCTAACATCTGTGTTTTTTCCATGAGCTTTAAACCATTGATTTTGTTGCCTTCAGTCTGTAGATAGCAAAAGTTTTTAACTTAGAAGCATTATCTACCTACGAGTACCATTATAGAATAGTTTTTGAGGGAATATTATTAAGTTTTTTTTCAAGAGAATATAGCCTAGATATTCACCTATCAGTTATTAGTGGATGGGTCAAGACTTCCCCAGATACCGACTCTTAAACCATCATAACAATCTTTGATTTTTATGATGGTTTAATGTCTATTATCACCTCGCTCGAATTCTTCTAATGGAAAAGAACGGGAGGAGAGAATATTTTCTAAATCCAGTCGGTTATAGATGGCTTTAATTAACTTTTTGCTCAATTTTTTAGTAACTTTTTTGGCAATTTTATTAGCTAATTTATCATATTTACTCATGGAGTCTCCCTTTGACCTTGTAGTTGATGAAAAACCAGAGGACGCAAACTATTTAAACCGGCAATAATTGCTGTCCCGTTATGAATTGCGGTGGCTAAAAGTGGATTAAGACCGATGCTAGTGGCCAAAACGAGGGCGACTAAATTCGGGGCGACCACTAGAAAAATATTTTGTTCAATTAAAGCTTTAGTTTCTTGGGCAATAGCGATCGCCTCTAGTAAACTGCTCAGATCATTATTCATCAGTACCACGTCGGCGGTTTCTCTTGCCACTTCCGAACCCTTCTCGAAAGAAATCGACACATCTGCATAGGCCAAAGCCACGGAATCATTGAGACCATCGCCAACAAAAGCGACTGTATGGCCAGAGCGATGCAATTCTCGAACTATTTTAGCCTTTTGTTCGGGAAAAGCCTCAGCATGAACCTGGCCAAAGGGAATATTTAACGCTTGCGCCACTTCTTTCGCCCTTTGTTGATTATCCCCCGTCAACAGATGCACAGTCATGCCATAATCTTGCTGTAGGCGATCGATTAACCAACGACTATCGGCACGCAAAGGGTCAGTATAGTGGATTACCCCCTGAAATTGCCCATTACAGGCCAGATAATTGCGAGACACCCAAGCACTGGCGGGGTTGGCTAAATCACCGCCAAATTCGTCTAAATTGACCCCTTGCTGGCGTAAAAACTTGTCACTGCCCACCAATACCTGATTACCATCAATTTCTGCCCGCATTCCTAGTCCTAACTGGTAATCCCAATCTCCCCTCGGTAAGATTTCCACACCCTGGCGCTGGGCATAGTCAGCGATCGCCATAGCGACGGGATGGGTGATCCTTTGTTCGGCCGAGGCCGCTAATTGGAGAATTCGTTCTGGGGATAAGCGGCCAGGGATAGTTTCCACTCCCACCACCATCACTTCCCCCGTGGTCAAAGTTCCCGTCTTATCAAAAACAATCGTATCGATATCTGCCAATAACTCCAAAGTTCTGCCACTGCGTACCAAAACCCCGTGACGGGTGGTATGATTCAACGCACCTAAAAAAGCTGTAGGTAAAGATACCCGAATCCCCGTGACAAAATCGAGGGTGAGAATAGCGGCGGCCCGGGCAGCATCTCGGGTGGTGAGAAAAATTAGTGATGCTAACCCTAAAGAAGGCAAAATCAGGCGATCAGCCAGATTAGCGGCATAATTGGCCATGCGGGTATCATGGACAGGAGCTTTTTGCAGAAGTTCGATACTGGCAGCGGCGCGAGTTTGTTGACCGACTCGTTCACAGGTGAGGCGGATCTGACCGGAACGAACTAAGGTGGAGGCATAAACGAGAGTTCCTTTTCGGGCGACAATAGGCAAGGATTCCCCGGTTAGTTGCTGTTGGTCGATTACCGCTTCCCCTTGCCAGACTGTGCCATCAACGGGGATGCTTTCCCCGGGATAAACCACCACTGTCTCGCCAATTTGGACAGCATCACTGGTAATTTGCTTGATTTCGCCGTCTTTTTCCACCCAAGCGTAATGACCGATTGTATCTAATAAATTAGCCGTTCGTTTTTCCGTTGCCCTAGCGGTACGATCGCGAATAATGTCCCCCAATTCATGGAGGGTGATAATCAGGGAAGGTGTCAATAATTTCCCTTGAAAACCGCTAAAAATCAGGGCTAAGAGGTCTAAACAATCGATATTTAGTTTACGCTCTCCGAAGATACTTTTCAGCGCCCGGGCTGCCACGGGAAAAGCTGCGGCTAAAAGGACGCTTCTGGCCAAGATGCTCAAACCGGGTTGGGGAAAACGTTGACAGGCGATCGCAAGGAGGGTGGCGGCGGTAGGAAGGGCAAGGTTAGACCATTCTTCTTTACCTAGTTTTTGGGGCTTGTCTGGCTCGATCGAAGACTCGTTGGGCTGATTGAGCATTTTTTGCCAAAGCGAGCCAAAATCCCTGTTTATTTCAGGGGTGAGGGCGGGAGCATACTCGATCACCAGAGAGGCGGCGGCGGCGTTGATGCGGAAATGGGTAATGGCGGGATGGGAAGTTAATTTTTGTTCTAAGGTCTTGACAAAATGCCTATCAGATGCTAGGCGGGAAATTCGCAAGCGCAGCCGACCAGGGAGAGAGTGAACAACGCTTACGGAATTGAGGGAAAGTTTGCTTAAGTTCATCGGAGTAAAATCTAGCTAGTTTCAAGATTACTGTCAGAATTGGCTAAATTAAGTAGATTGATCAGACGAAAGCCTAAATCTAACTCGGAGAGGCCGGCTGCTTCGTAGGTAATTGCCAGAGAGGCAGCGGTAGGATTAAGGCGATGACTAAGAACAATTGTCTCAGCTGCGAGGAGGTGGTTTAATCTTTTAGCAAAGGCAGCATCTTGACTTAAACGGTCGATACGAAGGCGAATTCGTCCCGGTACCGAGTGAACAATGCGACAACCCGGTATTATTTCCTGATTGCTATAATCTGGGCTTTTTTCGGCAGTTTTTGGGTCACTGGTGAAGGGAGATTTTAACTGTTGGAAAATTTGTCGCGAGATACTGGCTACGGCTAAATTAACTAATAGTGCATTGGCCCCTCGCAGTTGAAAACGACTGGTAATAAATAATCCCATTAAAACTGGAATAATCATCTCCACTTCATTATGTTCTCGCAGAAATTCGGCCAATTGTATTTGCGGATCCTCGCTGGTGGCCGATTGTGTCGAGACAATTTCTGTGTTAGTGATCATAATTTTATCTCCTACAAAAAGATAGTAAGTAGTCGTGCAAAATAAATTTCCTAGTGAAGATGGGCAAAAGGCAAAAGCTTTATCGAAATGTGTAATTAATTTTGCCTAGGTACTTATTCAACTCTTAGTTGTTTGTCCCTGTGGAATTGCCCTCAATCCATTCGTAAAAAGCCATAGATTCCGGGGAACAACGGCTGCATCCTCCGCATTTTTCTAGGGAAATCAGGCGAATTCGCCCTTTTTTCAGCAAGCGATCGAGCATGGGACTTAAGGCATCCGCTGACATCCGAAAGTGTGTAGATAAGTCAGACAGAGATGCTTTCTGATTTTTGGCAAGATAAGCCTGTATATCGGTTAAAATCATGGTTTATAAGCGAAAAAAATCGAGAAAAGTTACTTGATTGCGGTGGGTTACGGCGAATCTAAATAATTTGTTAGTTGCCTAGCTTTTTGTCGCCTAACCCACCCTACTTTTAAATTGCGGGACGGTTGATTTTTCGGGGACGGAGATTTTTTAAGGTGAATAAAACCCCGACTACGGTTAAACCCATCAAGACTATCCAAAAGAGAGAAAATCCCGGATGTCGATAAAAAGTGGCGATTTGATAGAAGGAAGTGGCAACAATATAGGCCATTCCTGTGGTCCAGAGGGCAATAAAAACAGTCCAACCGGCATTAGTTTCGCGATATACGGCCGATGTGGCCGAAACACAGGGAAAATAGAGCAGAACAAACAAAAGATAGGCAAAAGCACCCGCTTGACCATCAAATCTTTTCGCCATCGCCCCAAAGATTCCTAAATCTACCTCTTGCTCTTCGGCAGCCGTTTTTTGATCTTGCAGATTACCAATATTCAAACCCAAGGGATCAAGTAATTGATTGGGTAATTGCGCTAAATTGGCGGGAATAGTGGCGATAGCTGTCTGAATTTGCCCCCAAAAGTCGAATTTTTCGGCTGCTACCCCCTGATTAGGGTTATCTTCCCCCGCTAGTTGGCTGTAAATTGAGTTTAATGTGCCTACCATCGCTTCTTTGGCAAAAACTCCCGTAAAAATGCCCACCGTTGCCGGCCAATTTTGCTGCTCTAGTCCCATGGGTGAGAAAATAGGAGTTACAGCTTTACTGGTGGCACTTAAAACCGATCGCTCGCTGTCTTGATTACCAAAAGAACCATCAAAACTGACGGAGTTGAGTAGTCCCAAAATCATCACCATTAAAACGATAACTCGTCCAGCTTTCCACAAAAACGCTTGCAGACGTTCCCAAGTGCGAATTAAAACCCCTTTCAGACGCGGTAGATGATAGGGAGGCAATTCCATAATAAAGTGACTGATTTCTCCCTTGAGTAGGGTTTTTTTCATCACCAATCCCGTCAAAATAGCGGCGAGAATTCCTAAGATATAAAGACCAAAAACGATGTTTTGACCACCTATGGGGAAAAAAGCCGCCGCAAATAGGGCATAAACAGGTAATCTGGCCCCACAGGACATAAAAGGGTTCATCATAATCGTCATTAAACGATCGCGGGAATTTTCTAGGGTCCTGGTGGCCATAATTGCCGGCACATTGCAACCAAATCCCACTAGCATGGGAACAAAGGATTTACCCGGCAATCCCACCAAACGCATCAATCGGTCCATGACGAAGGCTGCCCGGGCCATATAGCCAGAATCCTCTAAAATTGACAAAAAGAGGAACATAAAGCCAATTACGGGGATAAAAGTGGCGACGGTTTGCACACCTCCCCCCGCTCCATCAGCGAGCAGAGCAATTAGCCAACCGGGGTATGGATTGTTTGTAAAACTTGGGCAAAACCATCGACAAAGATAGTCTGGGCAGTTAAATCGAAGAAATCGATAAAGGCAGCACTAACATTGATGGTAAACAAGAACATTAGGTACATTACGCCCAAAAATATCGGAATTCCTAACCAGCGATCGAGAACAATGCGATCGAGGCGATCAGACATAGTATCATTTATCTGTCCAGTCCGTTGAGTGGCTCCCTGGGTAACTTGTTGAATAAAGCCATAACGAGTATCAGCAATTAAAATATCGAGGTCTTCCCCTAAAACTTGGTGTATTTGTCGTCTATGCTTGACGATAATGCTTAATAGTTCCTGGGAGCGCAATTCTGGGGCGATGCGATCCTCGTATTGCAGTAGATTTAAAGCAGTCCATCTTGGCTCAACGATCCTTTTACTGCTATGGTCGTTAATGTAGGTAACAATCTCGTTCAGAGCTTCCTCAATTACCGCAGGATAAGCGACATAAGCAGCAGTATGGCTAATATTACTGACTAATTCCCCAATTTTTTGCTTTAATTCTCCGATTCCTTCCCCTTTAACCGCACTAATCGGGACGACAATTGCATCCATGCGATCGCTTAAGAGTTGCGGATTAACCACAATACCCCTAGTTTTGGCCACATCCATCATATTCAGGGCAATCAACATCGGTAAACGCATCTCCATGATTTGGGTAGTAAGGTAGAGATTGCGCTCTAAATTGGCAGCATCGACGATATTAATCACTAAATCCGCTTCTCCTGACAGCAGATAGTCCCTAGCGACTAATTCATCCATTCCTGTCTCCCCTTCTTCCACATCAAGGGAATAGACTCCGGGTAAATCCACAAGGGTGATATCTTCCCCGTTAACTTGAAATCGTCCCTCCTTGCGATCGACTGTTACTCCCGGCCAGTTGCCGGTCCGTTGATTGGCCCCCGTGAGAGCATTAAAAAGGGTAGTTTTGCCACAGTTAGGATTGCCAATTAAGGCGATAATCGGTTTGACCATAATTTAGGATATTAAGTGACGAATAGGCTTAGATAATTAAATTTAGCTTTCTGGGTCTATTTCTTCCACGATTAAAGCGTCTGCCTCCTGTTTACGCAGACTGAGATTAAATCCCCGCACTCGAATCTCGACGGGATCCCCCAAAGGTGCCACACGAATGACGGTAAACTCTGTCCCCGGAGTTAATCCCATTGATAACAATTTTCCTTTGTATCCTCGTAATGCTCGGTCATAACCGACGACTTTACCCGCTTTTCCTATGGGTATCTCCCGCAGAAATGTTCTTACTTCAGGTAGGTCTTTTTGGGGTTCCAGTTTTTGCGGTTGACTGTCACTAACGAGGATTTTTTCGGCCATTTCTGCCCCGATACCAATACGATTGTCTTGAATGGCAATTAAAACTGACCCCCTCGGTTGGGAACTAATTACCTGTAATTGAATGCCGGGGTTTAATCCCATACCTAGGAGTCGATTAATCCCTCCCGTCCCCTGAAATCCCGCTAACCAGACGGTTTTTCCCATTTCCACTTGTGCTAAAGGATAAGTGGCAGCCAAGTCATTACCCCTGGGAGTGACATTATCTAATTCTGCCTCTGTACCGCCCCAATAGGAGAATTGGTCGTCTTTTTGCCAGTTTTCTGGTTTTTCTGGTTCATTAGCTCTAATTTTATCGTCCATGCTTTTCCTATCTCCAAAGGTAATGAAGGTCTTTCATTCAAGAGTGACAATAATTTCTTGATAGCTCATCGAGTTTACTGAAGTAGCTAAAGGGTGAGAACTCCCCTAATGTCAGCCTCAGTCAACGGTTTTTGAACTGTCTCAGAATTGCGATCGCTTAAATAAATGCTAATTATTCTCAATTACCAGTCTAATCCAAAAGGGGAGACAGAAAAGAAAAATATTTATTTAGGGTTTGCTGAATAATGGTAAAACCCTTTGAAAATAAGGCTTTTGACCTGTTAAAATCCGATGTTAGTGCTGCGAAAATCGGATTGGGACCCCCAAAAACCTGGCATTATCCTCCTTTCAGTACATAAATTAGTACAAAAAGAGAGGGCAACAAAGCCTGAAACGACCGGCTACTGACGACCGACTCCTAACCCCACCAACAAACTTTTTGCCGCAAACCCTACCTAGTGGTCTGCGGCAAAAAGTAGGGGCGAAGCATTCGGGCAATAACCTATCGGTGAAACCGTAGATTTTCTATCCGAATGCTTCGCCCCTACAGGACTACATTTCACATTTATTCAGCCAGCCCTAAGTAAATCGAATCTGTCTTTCTGTTTGTGTTCTTTATGCCTTTGTGTTTATCCTTAACTCTTATGGGATAACCGGACAGAAAAAAGTTTAGTTTTAAATATTGGCGATACTTTCAACACTTTAGCCCCCCTATTCTCTGGGTCTTCTTGTAGCTTAAAAAAGGGTGCATCTCACATTTGCAGAAATATCGACAATCAGCAATTATCAGTGACTCTTAAATTAGGCTCTTCGTTACCCTTTATGCTAAATCAACATACAAGATGCCAAGATAACATACTTCTAACCCAAAAATTCCGAAAGTTTCTAAAGCCATAGCCTCTCCGTTTTATTAGTTTAAGTTTATTGTTGATTCCCTCGACCACCCCATTCGTTGTCCTTCGCTCGAAATAACTAATTATTTCTCCAAACCAGTTTCGGATTGTTTGACAACTCTTGGTAAAAACACTGGAGGATTTTGCCAACCATTCCGAGATGGATAGCAGTCCTTCTGTCGGATTCTCTGAGGTTTCATAAATCTTTCTAAATTCTTCCTTTAACTCGTGCATCTTTTTCAAATTTGGTCAATTTTCTTTGATAGCTTCTAGTTTGATTTTTTGAGTTTCCGTTAAATCTTTTTCATTTTTTAACAAGCTATATTTACTTCGCTTTAAAACTTCTAGCTTCGCTTCTTTTTCCGCTTTCTGTTTTTTATTTTTCTGCGCTTCTACGGCTCTTTTTTCTGCTTTTCTTTGTTCGTCTAACTCTTGATTAATTTGTTTCATTACATGGAATCTATCGGCGACTACCTCGGCCGATGGCATCAATTCTTTCACCAAATTTTTATAGGGCAACCAAAGGTCTATGCTGACTTCTTCAATTTGCTCTAACACCTCTTTTCCCCACCCTGTAAGCGTTTCCCTCAATTCTTCTTGTGTTCGCTTCTCTAGAATAGCTATTAGTTTTCCCGTATCTAAATTTACTAAAACCGCACAGTAATTTTTTTGTCCTTTGACTAGAGCGATTTCGTCAATTCCTAGTCTTTTTAATTTCGATAGGTCTGTCTCTGTAATTTCTTCAGCTATGTCCTCTATCATTCTTTGAATCTCTTCTTCCGTTACGTCATTTCTTCGACTAACATTTAAAATATCTCCTTCTTTTAATTGTTCGAGTATATGGCTCTTCGGGAATTGTTATGCAAATAATTAACTTAAAATAAAATTCGATGAGAGCGCCTACGCTCAAAAGTAGCTGAAATCCATACAGGGAAGGACTTAAGGCACAAACAGGTTAATACCAAAAGATAGACAATTGAGTTAAGATTTGATATAATAGCCAAAAACGAGATTATTTTACTTATGATACTTGACAAATTTTTGAACCTAAAAGGAACCTGTATTCAAGGCTATCTACACCTAGAAAATATCGGTATAGTTTGCCGAATCGAATCGAAAAATCAAAAAGCAACCTGTCCTCGTTGTGGGTTAGAGAGCGATAAACTCCACCAAAATCATCGACATTTAGTCAAAGATTTACCAATCTCAGGACAACCAGTGTACCTACAGGTTAATCGTCGTCAATTTAAGTGCGATAATTGTCAGAAACCCTTTAGCGAAGAGTTAGATTTTGTCGCCAAGAAACGAACCTATACGAAAAGACTAGCCGAGAATATACTCGGCTCTTCGGTTTGTGTTATGCAATGGACGGGAGTTATAAGGGATGGAACCCTTATATAGAAAGGCATTTAGCGATTTTTGTCAATTGTTTTTGCTCTAGAGCGAACTAATCAATTAAGTCTCTTGCCAGATAAGGATTTAGTCGATTTATGCCCCCCTATCGAACCATACCAAGTAACGAAGAACCAAAAAGTTTCTCCTGTGGGGACTGACGCGGGTTCGTTCAGCATACCCTAATTAAAAACCGCCCCCAAAGGACGGAGTTTCAATGCAAGCAGCTACGATGTCTCTGCTCAAAGTTGTCCTGAAGCCAAGCTCAGTTATCCCTGTTGCTTGCGTTTCATCGCCAGACCTAAGCCACCAACAACCAGCAGTCCAACAACAGTACCCGGTTCGGGAATAACCGCCTGGGTGAAGGTTTGTGAGAAAGTCGTGACGCTGGCGGTTCCAGGTATTGCAGTAGTCCGGCGAGCTAACAAACTCAGGTTGTTCATGATCGCAAGCGTGTTTGTTGGTGCGAACGACATAGTGTCAGTCTCAGGGTTGCTAGGGGTAGCGGATGCATTGCTGCCCATAAGCGTTGCACCATTGAAGGCCACATTACTAAGTGTTCCCGTAGTGGGTCCTGTAACTGAAGCACCTGTTATGGCATCTATCTGGCGAGTCATTGGGACATATCCAGCGGATGTGACGTCGAATTCGAAGGAGATACCAGCAGTCCAGTTGGCATTCCCGCTCGGCGGAGCTAGGTTTATGCCACCAACAATAGTGTAATTGAGAGTAGCACTACCAGAGACACCAGGAATGTAAGTGCCGGTTGCACTCACTTGAATGTTGTCTAGGGGATCGGCCACAGGATTAGCCATAGGACTTTTCGTAAACTCGTAATTCATCCAATTGTCGAAGGTTTTCTCAATTGTGCCATTTCCGTCCTCATCAACTGTGATGGAACCACCGGCAAGTAGCTCGGTGAGTGTACAGAATGAGGTACTTGCACAGCCGTTATAGGCTACCATTGCGGCTTGTGCTGGCGCAGTGGCGAGGCCTACGCCAGCAGCAACAGCCAGAACAGCAGCGCTAGGAATGGTGTATCTCCGTATTTTTGTCATCTTACAGAAATCTCCGCAGAGGTAAGGTGGATGTAATAGATTACAACTGCTAGTATTACATAAGCTTTCTTAGCCGTCAACACTAAATTTCTCATTTGTCAATAGATCACAGAAAAATTGCCAATAGATCACTAAAAAAAGCTTCCCCTGGGGATCGGGGGGGGCAGCTGGGGTGTGGGGTTTTACCGATAGGTTATTGCCCGAATGCTTCGCCCCTACAGGATGCGATCGCCGCTCAAGTGGCGAGAAAAAGCCAGATCAGCAGTCTCGATCACCTTTAATAGCTGTTCGATGCGGTTTTCCGTCGGGGGGGCCAAACAGGGAAAAACGGCTAAACCGGGGATTTGATTGGCCACCTCGGTGACAGCCACATCAAGGGTGACTAGGGGTAAATTAGCTAGGGTTTCCGACTTGCTCAAGGTTTGCAGATAAGAGTATAAATCTTCTGCGATCGAACTATCGATTAAGATAGCGTCCACCTCCCAGACAGTAGCTAAAAGTTCCGCCTGTTCGCAACTATCGGCCTCAATAAAACGATAATTTTCCCGGACTAATTGATTATTCCAAATCCAGCTAAAGGAAGATAAATCGGAGAAATTGGGGGCATAATGGCCGTGTAAACGCAGCAGAGTCGGAGCAGTGCGCCTTTTTCGACTAGGAATGGGGGAAACGGTCAGATTCAGGCAAGCTTGCAGAGCTGCCGAGGTGATTGGCGGAACCAGAAAACTATCGGCCCCTTGCTGTTGACTGCGGTTGCGCTCAGAATCGGCAGCGGTGACAATAACTTTCATGTCTTTGGTTTGGGTATGGGATTTCAGCAGCGTTAACACATCCCAACCGGACAAGAGGGGGAGATTAGGATTGAGAAAAACACAACGGGGTTTTAACTGCCTGGCTTTTTCGATCGCCTCAGTGCCGCTACGAGCGATAATAGCTTTTAATCCCAATTCACTCAAGCGATCGACAAACTGTTCGATCACTTGGGGATTAGCTTCCACCACTAACACCAGACGCTGGGGAGTGGCGGACTCTTGGTCTGCACTTTGGGGATGAACCGGCAGCAGTAAGGTAAATTGACTGCCTTCCCGGGCCCTGGAGACAAAGGATAGATCTCCACCGTGACAGCGCGCTAATTTTTGGCTGAGGACTAAACCTAAACCTGCACCCTCAAATTGACGGGTGAAAGGACTTTCTAGCTGTTGGAATTTCTGAAAAATCAGATGCTGGGATTCTTCCGGAATACCGATACCCGTATCCCAGACGGTAAAAGCCAGCCAATTTTCCCAACGATTGACTTTAATGCCCAAATTACCGCCATCAATGGTGAATTTTACCGCATTATCTAACAAATGCACTAACATCTGTTGTAAACGGGTTTCATCGGCCAGGGCATAATCTAACCCCGATTCGATGTCAAGACGATAGCTGCTGGGGAGATCGAGACGTTGGGGATATTTATCGACGATGATATCGTACACCCGTTGACAGAGGCGATCGATTTTGACTCTAGATAAAGTTAATTGTAGTTGTCCTGTCTCTAGGCGGGTTAAATCGAGGAGATCATTGACCAAAGCCATCAACTGACGACCGCTGCGATAGATTAAATCGGCATATTTGGACTGTCGGGGGTTAAGTTCACCGATTTTTTGTTCCCGCAGCAGATTGGAAAGACCGATAACGGCGGTGAGGGGCGATTTAAACTCATGGCTGACACAGGCGAGAAATTCATCCTTAAGACGATTTAAATGGACTAAATCGGCATTTTTAACCGCTAATTCCTGACAATATTGCTGTTGTTCCGTGATATCGGTGGCTAACAGTAACCACAGTCCCGAAGTTTTCTCGATCAAAGGATAATTATCCGTTAAATTTAACGGCACGGACAACAGGCGCCAAGTCTTGGCTACACCCGATGTCACCGTTTCTAGACGCTGGGGAAACAGGGGGGGAGTGGGGGATGGGAGGGTTAAGGGGTCATTAACTAAAGCCAAGGCAGAGTTATCGATATTAGCGGGGAAAGCTGCCCCGATTTGTTGACACCAAGCCTGATTTTGGTATAAAATCCCTGCTTCTGGACTGTAGAGCAGCAGCGGCAGCGGTAATTGTTCCAGAAATTCCAGAGGACGATCGCTGCGGGGGGGGGGATTGCGATCGCTGATGCGGGGCTGCGGGGGAGGATCATCGAGAATCGAGTACCCGAGACAAAATTGGAGAAGTTTGCCCGTGTCTAAGCGTCCTAACAGTTTGCCCTGAGCATCCACTAAAATGGGGACGAAGGCGAGCGCTTCTCCCCTCAGGGTGGCCAGAAACTCACTCACGGCCATGCGCGAGTTAAGAGGGATAATCGGACGCAGCCAACCGCTCAGATCCAGGCAGCTGGGGGAGGGGTTTCTGGTTTCGGGGTGCTGTTGTTGATAGAGGAGGTAAGCAATCAGGGTTTGACTCTCAATCAGTCCTAGGGGACAATACCGCTCATCCACCACCACGATCGCTTCTGGATTGCCCGTGTTAATTAAATCGCAAAGACTTGCCCGGTCAATAATTAATTCACAGGCAGTGACGGATTGATGAAAGTGATGGAGGCTGAGGGTAACGCTAGGCATGGGGATAATTGGGTGGGCGGTGGCGGTAACTTTAGGGCATAATTAACAAACTGATGGCCAAACTATTAGTAGTCCTGGAACTTGAATCTACCTTGATGATGACGATCGCTCATCTAGAGGACTGCTCCATTGATTACAATTAACTACGATACCCACTGCCAAAAAGCCGAGTTAACTTTAACTTCCCTTAGCTGATGGCGGGGGGGTTGTCTTCTCAACAGAGAAAGCCTAACCTATAGTTTGTTATTTTCTATCTACCTTGCGGGTGAGAAAACGTTGCCTCCGAGACTGACTATTTATGCTTTTGTCCCAACGGACCCACCCTTGACGGGAGTGAGTTCACCTCCGGGGCTGGTTAATTCTTTGACGGCTTTATTGGCTAATGAACGCTATCATCTGACCCTAGGGTCGTCTTCTAGCGAATTACTGGCTAATATCGAGGCACAGAAGGAAAAAATCGATTGTTTGCTGGTGGTCTTTCATCCTTCCCTACAGCCGACTTTTAATCAACTCTACGAAGGGGGGATTTTACTGCCAGTAGTGATCATTGTCGCTGACAAGAACATCACTGCCGAGACGAATGACTCTCCCACCTGTCTCTATCATAGTGCCGAATTACAAATTACCGTCAAGGAATTAGACAGCATCACCTCGGTAATCGACCAAGCGATCGCTCGATTTCTCCATTTAGCTCCTAATTGCTCTTTTTCCGAACCTACCACGATTGTTAACCAACCAAATCCCGTGGAAAATAATCACAGTTTTCTCCTCCTACAACAGCGCCGTTTAGCGGAAAAATTAAAAGAAAGACTCGGCTATTTAGGTGTTTACTACAAACGCAACCCGCAGCTATTCTATCGCAATCTTGCCCCAGAGGAAAAAAACGAATTACTGCGGGAAGTAAGAAGAGATTATCGGGAGATTATTTTAAATTACTTCCAACAGGATTATCCGATTAATCAAGCGATCGATGAGTTGGTTAATAATGTCTTTTTTACCGATCTCTCAGTGTCGCAAATTCTGGAAATTCACATGGAGTTAATGGATGAATTTTCCCAACAGTTAAAATTAGAAGGCAGAAGTGAGGAAATTCTCCTAGATTATCGTCTCGCTCTCATTGATATCCTTGCTCACTTGGGGGAAATGTATCGTCGTTCCATACCTCGCGAGGATATCCCTTATGATTTATTATTGGGAATAGACTAAAATATCCCAGAAAAATAGCGATGAACTCGTATCCCCAGTCCCTTTGATCTTAACCTATGAGCGTCTTTAAAAAAACCTATGTTTTAAAACTGTACGTCGCCGGCAATACCCCCAACTCCGTGCGTGCCTTGAAAACCCTGAAAAATATCCTAGAAGAGGAATTTCAGGGAGTGTATGCGCTCAAGGTGATTGACGTGCTGAAAAACCCGCAACTAGCGGAGGAAGACAAGATTCTCGCTACTCCTACCCTTGCGAAAGTCCTCCCTCCCCCGGTGCGGAAAATTATCGGTGATTTGTCCGATCGAGAGAAGGTTCTGATCGGTTTAGACTTACTGTACGAGGAAATTCGTGAACGAGAAAATGATAGCTAGGTCTTCGGCCATAGGTGATTAGACGGGTTATATTTATTGAAGAAGAAATGATCGGGGCGTAATCTAGTACGTCTAGGGGAAAGTCAAGAGTCAATGGAAATCAAGATGGTGTAAAGTGTCTAGTCAGGCTTGATATGTTTCTGTGGAAAAATTAGATAAAAATCCTACTCTTTAAATATTCGCTGGATAAATAATGACTCAATCTAACTCTAATAGCCAATTGAATCCACCGATTAAACCGAAAGGTGTTCGCAAAATTAGAACCCTAATTGAAGGTTTTGATGAGATCACTCACGGTGGTTTACCCATGGGGCGAACTACCTTAGTTAGTGGCACTTCTGGCACGGGAAAAACCCTGCTTGCTGTGCAATTTCTCTACCACGGGATCAAGTATTTTGACTATCCGGGACTGTTTGTTACTTTTGAAGAATCTCCCACCGATATTATCCAAAATGCCTATAGTTTTGGTTGGGATTTAGAAGAATTAATTGACCAGGGTAAGTTATTTATTCTCGATGCTTCTCCAGATCCGGAAGGTCAAGAGGTGGTGGGTAGTTTTGATCTTTCGGCCCTAATCGAGCGCATTCAATACGCAATTACCAAATATAAAGCAAAACTGGTATCAATTGACTCTGTAACTGCTGTTTTTCAGCAGTACGAAGCGGTGTCAGTGGTGCGGCGGGAAATTTTTCGGCTCGTGGCCCGGTTAAAATTATTAGGAGTGACTTCAATTATGACCACGGAACGTATCGAAGAATACGGAGCGGTGGCCCGTTTTGGTGTAGAGGAATTTGTCTCTGATAATGTGGTAATTATGCGGAACGTGCTAGAGGGAGAAAGGCGACGCAGAACGGCGGAAATCCTCAAATTACGGGGAACAACCCACATGAAGGGGGAATATCCCTTTACTATCACCAATGATGGCATTAATATCTTCCCCCTCGGTGCGATGCGTTTAACTCAGCGCTCCTCTAATGTCCGCATTTCTTCGGGAGTAAAAACCCTCGATGATATGTGTGGGGGCGGTTTTTTCAAGGATTCGATTATTTTGGCTACAGGAGCAACAGGTACGGGTAAAACTCTCTTAGTCAGTAAATTTCTGGAAGAAGGCTGTCGGCGCGGTGAGCGGGCGATTTTGTTCGCTTATGAAGAATCTCGCGCCCAATTGTCCCGAAATGCTTCTTCTTGGGGGATCGATTTTGAGGAGATGGAACGCAAGGGATTATTAAAATTATTGTGTTCTTACCCCGAATCGGCGGGATTAGAAGACCATTTACAGATGATTAAGTCGGAAATCTCGGAATTTAAACCCTCCCGTATTGCCATCGATTCTCTATCGGCGCTCGCGCGCGGGGTGACAAATAATGCTTTTCGGCAATTTGTGATCGGGGTGACAGGATACGCCAAACAGGAGGAAATTACGGGATTTTTCACCAATACCACCGACCAATTCATGGGAGCGCACTCGATCACCGAATCCCATATTTCTACGATTACCGACACGATTTTAATGTTGCAGTATGTGGAAATTCGCGGCGAAATGTCGCGAGCGATTAACGTCTTTAAGATGCGCGGTTCTTGGCACGATAAAGGGATTCGTGAATATACTATCAGTCAGGATGGGGCGGATATCAAGGATTCTTTCCGCAATTACGAGCGGATTATTAGTGGTTCTCCAACTAAAATTAGCGTCGATGAAAAGAGTGAATTATCGCGGATTGTTCGCAATGTGCGCGAAAAATTACAGGATGAATAATCGGGGGTTGACTGATGGAGATTATTTTGAAGAGCGATCGGGTAAAGTCGGTCTTAGGGAAAATAACCACCAGATCAATAAACCTAATATAATCCAGAGAACATCTTTAACCTGGCAAATTTTTAAAAACTGTGCTTTCTAGATTTTTTGTCCTCAATCCAGACTTTTGGGGGGTTCTACCCCCCAAACCCCCCGTTGGGGGCGTGGCGCCGCCCCCAAACCCCCGCGCATTAGTTTTTCGGTGGGATGCTTACACGCAGTTGTTCATATATTTGTACTAATTTAAAAGTTACTGATAATACTAAATCTGGTTATTAAAGACTGATTATTTATTCCCCTTTTTGTTTTTTGCCTATCCTGATAAGTAGTCATGCAAAATTAATTACCCAAATAAAAAATTAAGAAGTATAATACATAAAAAAACGAAGCAGCAGGAAAATACAATGAGATTGATTAGAGACCTAAACCCCGAGAGCCAGAAAATGCTAGAGAGAATTTATCGAGCTAGTAAACATCATCAAGTAAGAGAGCGAGCGAAATGTATACTCTTAAGTTTTCAGGGAACCACGATAGAAGAATTGAGCGGAATATTTGGAGTTACGAGAAAGACCATCTATAATTGGTTGACGGCCTGGGAAGATAGAAAACTAATTGGTTTTTATAATCGTCGAGGAAGAGGGAGAAAACCTAAATTGACAGAAGCACAAGGTCAACAAGTTATTGACTGGGTAAAAGAAGAACCGAAAAGCTTAAAAAAAATCCAGATAAAAATTGTAGAAGAATGGAAATTAACCGTAAGCAAAGACACGATAAAAAGACTCATAAAAAAAATCAACATGAGGTGGAAAAGGGTGAGAAGAGGGGTCGCCAAAACCCCTGATGAGTGGGAGCTTGAGGTCAAACTACCTATTTTAGAAGAACTAAAAAAACAGGAAAAAAGAGGAGAGATTGAGATAGGATATTTGGATGAAATGGGATGGGATTCAAAGCCTTGTATTCCTTACGCTTGGCAAGAAGAAAAAACCACGATAAAGTTACCACCAATTGAAGGTAAAAGACTAAATATTTTAGGAATAATGAAACGAGATAATCAATTATTTTATGAGACACAGGTCGGAACGGTTACTAGCGAGATAGTTATTAATTTTCTGGATAAATATTGCCAAAATATACAGAAAAAAACCGTCATAATAATTGACCAAGCTTCCATTCATACCAGCGAGGCATTTATGGAGAAACTTGAGGAATGGGAAAAGAAAAACTTGAAAATATTTTGGTTGCCCACTTATTCACCTCATTTAAATTTAATTGAAATATTATGGAGATTTTTAAAATATGAATGGATTGAATTTAGCGCCTATAAAGACCGAAAGAGCCTCCTCGCTTACGTTAAAAAAGTGCTGGACAATTTTGGAGGCGAGTATGTAATTAATTTTGCCTATCCTGATATGTTACCTATACTCAACGGATTTAGTATGATTGAGATTATTTTGAAGGGCGATCGGGTAAAGTTGGTCTTAGGGAAAATAACCACCAGATCAATAAACCTAATATAATCCAGAGAATATCTTTAACCCGGCGAATTACAGAAATCGCTAAACCTAATTCTAGACTCCCGGTTAAGGAAGCACCCAGCAGCACTAAAGAACCTTCTAAAGTACCGATATTAGCGGGAATAAAAAAGGTTCCAGCACGCACTAATTGAGCGACAGAATCAAATAACCAAGCATCGGCAAAACTAATCGGATGTTGGAGAAACTGCATTAAAACATAGATTTCTAAAACTCCGAGAGGCCAATTGAGAAAACCGACGATCAAGCCATTTCTAAATAGGGGCAGATTCCGGTAAAATTCCCCTAAACGATCATCGACACTGCGAAGATTTTCTAAAGGTTTAGCTAGGCGATCACCTAAAAAAGAATGACCTAATCGATTAACTATTCTGGAGGATAAACGGAATCGCTGAATCAAGAAAAATATCAGGATACAACTGGAGAATATAGCGAGACTTAATCCAGTAAAAGTTTTAAAAGAATTGGAGAATTTTGGGGAAGCTAGGAGCAGAAAAAAACCGATAATTGCAAAGAAGACAAGGGAAGCAGTATTTAATGTCTTGGTCAGAATAATCGAGGCACTGGTTTCTTTATAGCTAATCTGATAGTGAGTTTTTAACATCACTGCTTTAAAACCTTCTCCTCCCAAAGAAGCGAAGGGAGTCACGCGATTAAAGGCTGCCCCTACCATGTAAATTAATAATAGGCGAATTGTCCATCGAGGTTGGATAGGAATGCTTTTAAAAGTTAGTTGCCAAGTAAAAACATCGGTGAGGAATTCTAGGAAATAAAAAATAATTACTAATGTCATTCCCCACCAACCGACTAGGGTGATTTGTTGCCAAACTTCTTGCAGATTTGTTTTGCGTAAAATTACCCCTAGTAAAACAAAACCTAAACCCAGAAAGATAAATTTAAGATATTTCATAAGTAGTCGTGCAAAATTAATTTCTTGGTTAGGATAGGCAATAGGCAATAGGCAAGAAGTAGTTAGATAGGTGTAATTAATTTTGCTTAGGTACTTACTAAATCCTGTTTAAAAGGTCTAGGAGAGCGGGAAGTGGGGTAGTGGGGAGATGGGGAATTATGAATTATAACTGATAACTGATAACTGATAACTGATAACTGATAACTGATAACTGATAACTGATAACTGAAAAAGCTGATGACTAAAAATAATTCCAACGTTGAATAAATGGTAGCCAATGAGATTCGACTAATTCGATCGCTTTTGGTTCTGGGGGATAATTATTTTTTTTATATCCTTGCAGACTAGCGATATATTTCTCAAAGCGAGGCATAGATATTTTTAAGTCGGGAAGTTGCAGTTGATCGTAGATTTTCTCGATTTGTGCTAGGGGTTCTTTTTCTAAATCTTCAAAACGAATTTCTACAAAACTATCGGCGGGTAAATCGGCACTATCTCGCAGGAGAGAATTGATCATTGGGGGATAACTTTTTAGAATTACCTGCTCGATTTCATCTGTGGATAAATTATCGTAGGATTGCAGTGCTAGTTCTGGTAGGATGCGGGTAAAAAAGTGGCGGGTTGAAGGAAAAACTCGATAGGGATTGCGGTAGATATGAATAAATTTAGCATCGGGCCAGATAGCTCGCAATTTGGCAATGTGTGCCGCATAAACGTGGTTTTTGATTAGTAATTGTTTGCCTCTTTGATGGATGGAAACTTTTTTTAATAGATGAGTATGCCAACGCTGCCAAGTGGCGATTTCTTTCTCGCTGCAGCCCTGAAAAAAAACCCCTCGATCGAAATGGTACTGAAAACGTTGGGGAAAGTATAAACCATGGTAGTAGGAAAGGGGGATCATGCTGGCCAGGGCGATCGAGTCTTCTTGGGGTGAATCGGGAGTAACAGCGACGTTATCCACATGGCGATCGCTCGGTAGGGCCAATTCTAGCAGCGGTTGAAATAAGCGGACGATACCGAGGATATCCCAGGGTAATCCCACCGCTAGGGGCGAAATATAGCCAAATTGCTCCGATTGACCGAGTAAATTGTGCAGATGGGTCGTGCCGCTGCGCCAATAGCCGACAATAAAAATGGGTGCTTTTACCTGCACGCGGCGCTCATAAAACCCTGTCATCAAAATTCGTTCTAGGGTAGAAAAAGGCAGTCGCGCCAGGGTAACTGCCAGCGCCAGGGTTGCCGGGGCGAAATTGGGGCGATCGATGCCGCCATTAGTCAAAAATAAACGTAATAGGGTACTAAGGTTACTACCACAAAGGGGATGAAACAAACTGGACATATTAACTATTTTTTAGCGTTTTTTTGGCGGATAGCTTGGCTGGCCAAGGTTTTGCCGAATTCCCAAGCGGCCCCTAGGGCTGATTTATTCTAACAAATCGCAAAGCCTGAACCACTTGTTATCAAGCCATCTTTGCCCCTTTGTAATGGATAAAAGGATAAAGGATAAAAAGCCTAAACCTCTGAAAAGATTTAGAGCTATAGTTGGGAGAATTGACAAATTACTAACAGCTTGAAAGTCAGTTAAAGGTAAAGTATCTTCCTTAAAAATTACGTCTTTTACCCAGTGCAACTGATTTTCTATGTTCCAATGACCTCGAATTTTTCGAGCAAAAGTTTGAGCACTTTCTACCAAACTACTAATGTACTAGGCACAATTATAATACCCTTGTCCCCCTCTTTCACCATACCTTTCCACTTTAATATAACTTTTAATGTGTTCCCAAACATTATTAAAGGGATGATTTACATTAAAGACTGATGTTAGTATAGGACTGCATAATTGCCAGGATAATGATTAAAAGTACGACCCATAGCTGGTGTCTTTTTCCATAACTTTTCCGAAAATCCTTGACTTTCTTTAATTTTTCGATTAGCCTCTGCATAGTATAAAAAGATAAGGTGAACAAACTCATTTTAAATGAGTTTGTTCACCTTACTTTTTTTTATTCTTCGAGAATGAAACAGCCCTACCCTAGGGCTGTTTCATTCTCCCATCAGAATATCAAAAGTAAAAGCGATCAATGTCTTTGTAAAATGAGAAGTGACCAGCAACTTTTAAAATATATGTTGAGCTTAATAGAAAAACTGAAACAAGTCAAGGACTTTCGGAAAGATCAAGGAAAAAGACACCCTTTATGGATAGTATTAGTAGTAATAATACTGGGAACAATGCTAGGATACTCAGGTTAGAGAGAGCTAGGAGAGTTGGCTAAAAATAATCGGCACAGGCTCAGTCAAGAATTTAACATAATTCCAGAAAGAGTCCCATCCTCTTCAACAATTAGAAGGGTAATGATGGGAGTTGACTGGCAGAGTTTGTTAAAAATGTTTAAGGAATGGGCCTTAGAAGAATATGGACAAAGAGATGATATAAATTGGCTAGGGATGGATGGAAAAAGTCTCAAAAACACCCGAAAGAATCCCAACAATGAACAACAAAATTTTATCATGTTTGTCTCATTGTTTAGTCAAGAAAGTGGCTTGGTATTACACCTAAAAAGAATCGAAAACAAAAAAGGGTCTGAAATCGACGAAGGTCAAGCTATAATTGAGGATTGCTCTCTCCAAAATAAAGTTTTTACTGGCGATGCTTTACATTGTCAGAAAAAAACAATCAGCTTAATAGCCAAGAGTAAAAATGATTATGTTAAGTAGGTAGGCACAATTATTTGTAGGATGGGTTAGCGGTAGCGTAACCCATGCGGGCGTTGGGTTTCATGCTTCAACCCAACCTACGTTCATTTTATATTTAATTCCACCCACCTACTTATCACCGTTAAAGGAAATCAGAAAAATCTTTATAAGCGAATACAAGACCTGAGTAATTCCTCAAAGCCAGAAAGTTGCTTTCTCGAACAAGATAATAGTCATGGACGAAAAATATCAAGAAAAATATAAGTTTTTAAAGTGAGGAAAAATGAAAGACAAGGGTTTGAAAATCTGCGAAGAGTTATTAAAGTAGAAAGAAGGGGTAGTCGCGGGGATAAAACCTATGAAGAAACAGCTTACTATATCAGTAGCCTAACTGAATCCGCTCAAGTATTTGCTAAAATTATTCGAGGACATTGGAAAATAGAAAATCAGTTACATTGGGTAAAAGATGTAATTTTTGAGGAAGATAAAAGCGAGATAAGTGATTTTCAAGCGGCCAGCAATTGGTCAATTCTCACAACTATAGGATTGAATCTTTTCAGAGGTTTGGGTTTTCTCTCAATAACAGAGGGACAGAGGTGGTTAGCTGAACGTTGGGAAAAACTGATAGTTTTATCGACGTAAGAAGCGGAAAAATTAGCTAAATTAACAGGATGTACTCTCAGAAAATTTCAAGAGAGATAGGCTTTTAGTGGCTTGGGAACAAGCTTTATCAATTTATTCATAATAAATTTGGCAGAGGATTAAAGATTAGTTATTGTGACTAACTCTTTTGGTTAGAGAAAGATAAACTTGAGAATCTTCGGTCAAATTTATTGACTTAAAATCAGCTGTACTTAATTTAAATGAATCAACCCTAAGGGGCGGGGGGGATCGAACCTAAAATCCATTTTTAATTTAATTATAACCAGCCACTTATCTAGGATAATTAAACTAATTAACTCTTATTGGCTAAAGGTTCAAGCGACTTTTAGATAATTTATTAGTCAGTTTTTATATAGTAGGGGCGCAAGCGATGCGCACAAAATGTAATATCAGTAAACTGATTACTGTTCACTGATAAGTAGGTAGGCACAATTATTTGTAGGATGGGTTAGCGGTAGCGTAACATAATCGGGCGTTGGGTTTCATGCTTCAACCCAACCTACGTTCATTTTATATTTAATTCCACCCACCTACTTAACTGATAACTGATAACTGATATAGTTATTTCAAATAAGAACGAGACACTAGGCGACACAATAAGTACGAATAATTTCATCAAGGGGTGTCCCCACAGGAGCATACATTCTTGCCCTCTTTAATGCACTAAAATCATGTTCGATATCATTTAAATCAGGAGAGTATTTTGGCAAAAACACGACCTGATGACCTGCTTCCTCTACCAGTTGTTTAATGACTGTCTTCCGATGAATTGGTGCATTATCCATAATTAATACTGATGTTATGGGCGCGAGAGGGCAACAAATATAAAGATAACCACCCTTCAAAACCTTCGGCATTCAGGCTTCTCGTAAATACCATCGGTGCAATAAAGTCTTTTTTTCCCTTTCTTCTACCAGCGACAAGGTTCTCTCTTTTTCCTCGTTTTCCTTGTCTATCTCCAAAGACTTTCTTCCCTTTTTTTGACCAAGCATAAAAACAGGCTTGAAATTCTTCAAACCCTGACTCATCAATAAATACAAGGCTTTCACTTCCATATATTTTAATCAATTCTCTCAGCACTCTGTAGTATTTCATTCTTTCTTCTCGGTTTCTTTCTCTATAACGAAGTTCCTTCTTTTTTCTGGTAACTTTCATTTTTTTTAAGGCATAGCAAATGGCACTTGGTCTCACTCCAAATTTCTCGGCTCTGTCTCTTAATCTTGCCTCGGGATTTTCTTGGACATCTTTTGACAGTGCTTTCCAGTCCAGCTTTCTCTGACGGTGTTTTACCTTTGTTGCTTCCAGTTTTTCCCTACCTAGCCATCTATATATCGTCGCTCTTCCTATATTAAATAGAGCGGCGGCTTTGGTTATGCTTCCCCCATTCTCTACATAATCGATTACTTTTTTTCTCAAGTCTAGGCTATAAGACATTTTTCTGTATGGGTTGCTCGTTTCCCTTTATTTTACCTTATTTTTCCCTCGTCTCACACTTATTTGAAATGACTATAACTGATAACTGATAACTGATAACTGATAACTGATAACTGATAACTGATAACTGATAACTGATAACTGATAACTGATAACTGATAACTGATAACTGATAACTGATAACTGATAACTGATAACTGATAACTGATAACTGATAAACTGATAACTGATAACTGATAACTGATAACTGATAACTGATAACTGATAACTGATAACTGATAACTGATAACTGATAACTGATAACTGATAACTGATAACTGATAACTGATAACTGATAACTGATAACTGATAACTGATAACTGATAACTGATAACTGATAACTGATAACTGATAACTGATAACTGATAACTGATAACTGATAACTGATAACTGATAACTGATAACTGATAACTGATAACTGATAACTGATAACTGATAACTGATAACTGATAACTGATAACTGATAACTGATAACTGATAACTGATAACTGATAACTGATAACTGATAACTGATAACTGATAACTGATAACTGATAACTGATAAATAACTGATAACTGATAACTGATAACTGATAACTGATAACTGATAACTGATAACTGATAACTGATAACTGACAACTGATAGCTATAAAAAAACCGACCAACAAGAGAGAATTCCCGTCAGTCAGTCGGTGATGATAGGCCGAATTTTACTCAGCTTTATTTCTTAGCGGGGGCAGCCTTAACGAGTTCCAATTCACTTTCAGCGAAGTTATTGGTATTCAGTCCACCGGCGCTACCACTAAAACCGTGGTAGTTAACAGTGTTAAAACGGACGATAACGGGATAGAGGATACCACTTTTGTCAACACTGGCTACGGTTCCTACATCGTTGTACCAGTAAGACTCTTTACGTTTGATTCTAACTTTGGCTCCGCGTTCGATTCCTGGCATAGGTGTTTTTTTTTAGGGTTTAGTTAACAGGTTACAATCAGAGCGAGTTTGCCGAAAGGGTTTTTACTTTAAGTTTTATTGCAAATCTTGCCACTCCACTGCCACGAAATGCCCCGAACGTCCCCATAGGTCTGCCTTTGGGGCAATGTTAACGATTGTTAAGTTAAAGGGAATGGCCGTGGTCAGGTATTTTTGGGCCGACATTCCCACATCCGGCCCGATTTGAAAAGCGGTGGCGGTGGCTAAACCTAAGCCTAATAACTGAGAAATCGGACCTCTGGGTAAGAGAAGATGAGTTCCTAAGGCTAAGCCGGCGGTTAAGGCTAAAGTTACCGATAAATTGGTGCCACAACGCGGATGTAATGCCAATTGCCCCTCGCCATTTTTGAGACGATGGAGTGCCTGTTTGGCGGCGATTCGCAGTTCATTTGTATTAATCTGTCCGTAGAGATAAAAACCCCTATCGGTGGACAGTCCCCCCAGGGCCTCGTTATCCGCAGGGGAGCGGTCAAAAGGCGATTGACGACGGGCAGCCATTTCGCTTAATACCCAGACGGTGGCGTGTTCCAAGGCGTGAACCTGTCGCAGGGTGAGAAATTCTTTGAAACCGGGGATAAAGCCGATTTGTGCCAGTAAATCGCTGTCTTGCTGGGGCGAAGGGTTAAACCAGTCAAAAGAGGGGTTAGAAGGGCTACTAGAGGTCATAAAGTTGCGCTAGGGGGAGTTTTTTCGAGGAATATGAGGGTGCTATCGGGTTGCAAGGCGGTGTCCCAGTCGGTGTCTTGAATGGGAATTGACCAGGGTGGTTTCGACAAAAAGGGGAGAATCTGACCACCAGGGAACTGCTGCTAGTTCTTGCTTTAGGTAAGAAGCGAAAGGATTCCAGTTATCTCGATTGCTGGTCTTGGTCATAGAAACTATAGTCAATTAGCTGTCTAAATAGGCGTTAATGATAGCAAGAGCCACTAAGGGAGCGGTAATTGTTCTCAAAATGCGTTTTCCCAGTGATACAGGCACAAAATCAGCAGCGATCGCTTGTTCTATTTCTGTCTCCGTCCATCCCCCTTCAGGTCCAATGGCCATGGTTATCTCGGTTGATGTTTGTAATTGAGAAAGTAGCGGGGCCACTGTTCTACGGGTAACACCAATATAACAAGTTGTCTGTGGGTTAGCTCCCCGCTTAAGGATGGCTAAAAATGGCTGTGGTTCTTCGATAATGGGAATAATCTGTCTTTCTGATTGTTCTACAGCTTCCCGGGCAATTTTTCGCCAACGGTCAATTTTTTGAGGACTAGGATTGACTAAACCGCGTTCTGTCAGCAGCGGGATAATCCGATAAACTCCTAATTCGGTGGCAGCGCGAACGATATCATCAAAGCCATTTTTGGGAATTGCTACCATTAAATTCACTTGTACTGGTAGTTCGGTGGTTTCGTTTATCGCTTCTAAAAGATGGGCCGAATTATCAATTATTTCCGCTAACCACGCTTGTCCTTGTCCATTTAGGGCAATAAAATGGTCATGGGATTTTAAACGAACAACTTTTTTAAGATAATGACTTTGTTCGGGTGTTAAGGCAATTAACCCGTTTTCTAGGGTGTTAAAATCAAGAAGAAGACGGTAATACAAGGCGGTTTAGTCTATATTGCTATTGTGTTCAGAATCACTGTCAGCTATCTATTTTAGCTTTTATGGTGTTTTTGTATAAGGTTGAGAGTAGATTAGCTTATAGCAGTTATCTTAATGGTGAAGTACGAAGTTTTCCTTTTGGGTAGTCGGTCGTCAATACCAAATTAGGTTATACTTCATATTTACGCTTAAGGCTGTAAGTTACTATGGTCTTACCTACTCAGATCTGTTATAAAATTTATCATCATCAAGGTATCTCTTTGCCAATAGGAATTAAGACTTGACAATCCCCACTACCCAACCCACAAAAAATTCATGGACATAACTGCTAAAATTGAAGAACTGGCACAAAAATATGAGATACCTCCCCAACTGCTAAAGGAAGCGATGGTTTTAGAAGTAGCAAAAATTACTCTAAAAAATCGGCGGCTATCACCTAAAATTGTCAAACTTATCGAAAAATATACCGACTCCCCACAATCATAAATTTTATAGATATCTTGCATAATTTATTTTTGGTAAGTAGGGAGGCACAATTATTTGTAGGATGGGTTAGCGGTAGCGTAACATAATCGGGCGTTGGGTTTCATGCTTCAACCCAACCTACGTTCATCTTAAATTTCACCCAACCACTTAGTTTAAAAACGACAAAATTAAATATTAAGTCGCATAAAATATCTAAATAAACCATTCTTAATTTTCCTGATTACTGACTACTGGCTACTGACTCCTAACCAACCACAAAATTTTTGATTTTTACAAGAGTTATTATGACTTTGAGACTGAAACAAATTCGCTTAACTAATTGGAAATGTTATCCTAGTCAAAATATTACTTTTAACCTGCATCCCGACAGAAAAATTCAGATTATCTTCGGTAATAATGGCCACGGTAAAACTTCTCTGATGACAGGGATTTTATGGTGTCTCTATGGGGTAGATATTGTATCTAAAGAGACTCTGAAAACCTATTTTTATCGAGGTAAGGATGATTCTTCACCGGCAATAGAAATGCGGGTAGAATTAAATTTTACTAGAAACGAGAAAAATTACTTTATCAGTCGCACAGCGAAATTAAACGTTAATGGTAGCACTTCTTATCCCAGCGTAGAGGAAGCATTATTTTATGAAGATGGAACCATGAGAAGTAACTCTAGGGAATATATCGAAGCATTGCTTCCTAAATCTATTCGAGATTTTTTCTGTTTTGATGGCTCAAAAATAGAACAATATACCCAGATAACTCAAACTAAAGCAGCAAAAGAAGCAATTGAAAAAGTTTTGGATATCCCGGAATTAAGAAATCTACGCAATGATACAGAAAAAGCCTTACAAGAATTAGAAAACCGTTTAAATAAAGCAGAGGGAACCAGTCAAATTTTTAAAGATAAGCTGCAACAATTGCGAGAATTAGAAGAAGAAATTGCTTTTCAACAAGGTCAGCTTAAAAATGCCAAAGATAGCGAAAAAGATGCTATAATTATCTACCAAGTCGCTCAAGAAAAAGCCGCTCAGATTGAAAGTTTACGAGAAAAGTTAGAGGAAATTCATAACTTAGAGAAAAAGCGTATCGGTTTACAAACTGAGTTAAATAACCTGCAAAATTCTATTGATTCTTGGTTAAAAAAAGCTGCGATACCTTTGCTGATTAACTTTGTGCAGGAAATGACCTATGATTTGCAAGTTACTAGCTTAAAAAGCACTTATAAAACTAATTCTACAGCAATTTTTAAAGCAATACTTGACGAGGAAAGCTGTCTATGTGGTCGTTGTTTAGATAAAAATTCTCGTGACTTTATCCTTGAAAAAATTGCCGAACTAGAGTCCTTAGAAGTGGACAATGTCACCAGAATAGAAAAAGACCAACTTAGAATTGATTTACAGGGAATCATCCGAGATAATGCCAAATTTAGCAATTATAGTCAATTGCTTTTACAAAGAGATCATTTAGAAGAAGAAATCGAAGAAATTAATCAACATATTAAACAGCTAAAACAGGAAACCACGGGAATAAATCAAGACTCGGTGAGGGAGATTTGGCGAAAAGTTGGCGAATCAGAACGAAAAGTTAAGGAGATTGAAGAAAAGATCGAACGCTTACAAAAGGAAATTGAAATCAAAGAAAATAAATTAGAAAATTTACGCAAAGAAGTGGAAATTTTAGCTAGTGAAAATCAGACCACATTGATGTTATCTAATCAGGTTAAAATGGCCAGAGGTTTAAAAAATGCCACTAACGAATTAATCGAATGGCATATCGATAATTCCCAAAAAATGATTAATCAAGTAACCAGCGATCGCTATTTACAAATAACCAACAAACCGGAGGAATATAGAGGAGTAGAAATTACTCCCGAATACAGTTTAGGAGTCCGTACTATCACAGGAAAATTATTAAATCCCGATGTCTTAAGTGCGGGAGAAAAGGAAGCTTTAGCTTTTGCTTTTATCACCGGTTTAAATCAAATAACCGATACTTGTGTTCCCCTAATTATGGATACACCTTTTGGTCATTTAGACAAAGAACATCAAAAAAATATTATTAACTCTCTTCCTAATTTAAACTCCCAAGTGATTATTTTAGCCACGGATCGCGATCTTCCCGATCCACTTTTAAATCTGCTGCTTCCCTACACTACTGATATATTCAAAATACACCGTTTAGCTGCCGATGAAGATGCTTCCGTGATTGAAGTGATGGAGAGTTACTAATGCAGAGAATCGATCCCAGTTTGAAGATTTATGCCTCGGAAACTTCCAGAAATTATCTACAGGTACTAAAAGATAATAAAACCTTTGAGCGCATGGTAGATGCCTATTTATTTGCGGCTGCTTTTGCCATTAAACAAGACTTCAGTATCTACGGAATCAATCTCAGCAATCGACAAGATTTAATTAATATTAGCCAAATCGATCCGGAAGTTATTTTAGCTTTAACCGCAGGAATTTATATTATCTGTAAAAAGAATTCCTATCCTCAACCCAGGGACGGTAAAGAATTTTTAGATAAGATCTGTCAATACGCAGAAGTGGGATTAAGGGAATTAAAAGAACGCTGGCAAGGCAAAGTCAGCAATCAAATTCAAGCTGATATTGAGAGAATTATCAATAATCTCTAAAATTCTCCCTATCTAACTATCTTTTTTAGGGATAACGACAAATTAGATTCTTTCCACACTGCCAAAAAAGACGGGTTCCACGCGAATAGCAATGACACTAGCCGGACGTAAAACCATATATTCCCCTTGGATATTTCTGATCGGAACATTGATAAAATCCTGAGAATCGGCTTTCGGAACTAATTCATTACTGTACCACTTTTGAAATTCTTGGATGGTCAAAAAACGGACTTCCTCGCGATGTCCACTGCTTAAGAACAAATGTACAGCGTACTCGTCAGCTTTTCTACTCATTTTTTTAACTAATCAGATTGAATTTTTGTAATAAAGTTGCCATTAAAGGCGGGAAAGTGAGACGCAATTCGCTCAGATCCGAGAAAATCAATTTTTGGTAGCTTGGCAGGTCAAAAGCTAGTTTACCCTTTAATTCCGCTCGATTTTGATAGGTTAACAGAATTTGTCCGCCCTGTTTACAAGCGATCGCATAACCTAATTCTACACCCACTAGGGGACTGGGCAGTAATTCCGTTTCCTTTTGGCTAATCGCCGTAGCATCAGCAATAAATAATAAACTTTTGCGAATTTGGCGTAATTGACTATCACTCAATCTAGTGACATTGCCCTCAGTTCGAGGCGTTTCTACCATATTTAAGGGCAAACGGGAGCGTTTATTGAGATTTTCGACGGTTTCGGTCAAAACTGTTTTTAAAGCGGTGCTAGAGTCCTTAAATTGGCTTTGGGAGCTAAAATAAATGACGGGATCTAGCCAAGTGCTGAGGTCTTGTTTAGTAAAGTAAATTTCTTGAGAAATCAGGTCAATATTCGAGATGACGTAACCGCCACTACCTTCGAGGTAAAATTCCACCCTTTCCCCTTCTAGATAGCGTTGGAACCAGACAGAACCCTGTATTGTCAGACTATCATCGAGAAAATCGGCTCTTAAACCCGATTTTAAGAGACTATTGCGACTTAAGCGCAAGTCGTGGGGACGTTTGACAACCTCGCGGATAGGTTCGTATTTGTCCAGATACCAAGCTTTCAGAGCGATGATGGCCATAGGTGTGGCGATTAAAGACACTCTCCCATTTTAGCAGTAAGCACCGATATCCTCTCCACATTCATCGGCCAGGTAAGAAAGAGCGCGAAATCTTAACATCATCAGGTTTTCGTAGAGGGGATTTAGCTTGCAAAGGGGCGGAATCTCTAGAATTGTCCAGCTAAATAGGGTAATTTTCCGGGCAAAGGGACATTGAGCCGGAATTAGACGACAAATCCTGTGAGCTAGTGCAGGCGTATTGATTTCTAGGCGATCAATTCGTTGCCGCAGGGGTTGCCATAAATCCCATTTTGGTTGCGGTGACGGGTTTTTCCGATTGCCTTTCGACCAAGGGGCGATCCAATTAGAGACAATTATTTTATTTGTGGTATAATCTGATACATCAGCATCGGCCATAGCTTTATCTTCAATTGATTGAGTCATAAGGTTCTATCTGAGATTACGACAGGGCGAACAATCTTTCCCGAAAATCCCCTAGGACGTTCGGACATTTGACCGCTTTAACGATAACATCTCTGGGATAAAATTACTCGTTAAGACTACACAGTAACGCTAGGGCTGCGGAGAGGCAATTTGAACGTTTGTACTAACTTGCCATCTCCGAGTTATCACCTGAAAGCTAATAGGCAACAGACGACAATAAGATAACGTCACGAGTGAGTTTAACTAGATTAATCTCTAAGCTTCGCCCAAAGATATTGGCTCTGATTAGAGCTATTTCTAGGTTAGCAAAAACTCAGATTTTTTCACGTCAGCATAGTACACTTTTTCTGGGTATAAAATATCACCCAGTTTTTGTCAAAGATACGCAATCCAAGCTGTGGGGTGTGGGGTGTAGGGTGTGGGAATTATGAATTATCAATTATCAATTATGAATTGGGTAGTTTTTTGCTGATAACTGATAACTGATAACTGATAACTGATAACTGATAACTGATAACTGATAACTGATAACTGATAACTGATAACTGATAACTGATAACTGATAACTGATAACTGATAACTGATAACTGATAACTGATAACTGATAACTGATAACTGATAACTGATAACTGATAACTGATAACTGATAACTGATAACTGATAACTGATAACTGATAACTGATAACTGATAACTGATAACTGATAACTGATAACTGATAACTGATAACTGATAACTGATAACTGATTTACATTCTTTCCAAAACGGGGATTCCCAAGAGATATAAGCCTAATTTGAGGGTTCTTGCCGTTAAATCACACAAAAATAAACGAGAGGTTTTAATCGGTTCTGCCGCTTTCAGCACTGGACAATTCTCGTAGAAACGATTATACTTTTTACTGAGTTCATAAAGATAATCACATAAACGATTGGGTAATAAATCCTCTTCCACGGCACTAATTACTTCGGGAAGTTGCAGTAATTGTTTAGCCAGAATTAATTCGCTTTCATCCTTGAGAATTAGCGGTGAATTGGCACTTAAATCCTGAAAATTAATACCACCTTCGCGACTGATACTCTGGACCCTAGCGTAAGCGTACAGCATATAGGGGGCGGTGTTGCCTTGCAGATTGAGCATTTTGTCGTAACTGAAAACGTAGTTACTATTGCGATTTTGGCTGAGATCGGCGTATTTAACGGCACTTAAACCGACAGTTTCGGCAGTCTTAGCGATAAAATCGCCGGTTTCTTCTCTTTCCTCGCTTGCCAGTCTTTTTTCTAAGTCAGCTAGGGAACAGGCGATCGCTTGATCAAGTAATTCTTGTAATTTTACCGTCTCCCCGGAACGAGTTTTTAATTTTTTACCATCTTCCCCTAAAACTAATCCAAAAGCGACGTGAACCACTGCCACATTATCGGGTAAAAATCCCGCTTTTTTAGCCACCTGAAATACTTGGGCAAAATGGTTAGCTTGTCCAGCATCGGTGACATAAATTATTCTTTCGGCTTTATCTTGACGCACTCGATAACAAATTGCTGCTAAATCGGTGGTAGCGTAATTATAACCGCCGTCGGATTTCTTGACAATTAGGGGCAGAGGATCCCCCTCTTTGTTGGTAAAACCATCGAGAAAGACGCATAAAGCGCCGTTGTCTTCTGTTAGCAATCCCTGTTGATCTAATTCTCTGATTACTGCCTCAAGGTAGGGATTATAAAAAGATTCCCCCCTTTCCGTCAGTTTTATATCGAGAATATCATAGATTTTCTGAAATTCCCGTCGTGATTGTTGACAAAGTAACTGCCATGCTTGACGACTTTGAGGATCACCCGACTGTAATTTTACTACAGCTTGACGGGCAGTTTCTTTAAAGTTTTCGTCTTCATCAAAACGAATTTTTGCCTTTTTATAAAAGCTAACTAAATCCCCTAAATCGAGAGCATCTGCTTGGGTTAAAGCGCTAGGATAAGCTTCTTGTAGATAAGTGATTAACATCCCGAATTGAGTACCCCAATCCCCGACGTGATTAAGACGAATTACTTGATGATGACGAAATTCCAAAATCCGAGCAATACAATCACCAATTATAGTCGATCGCAAGTGACCGACGTGCATTTCTTTAGCAATATTGGGACTGGAAAAATCGACAATAATTTTTTGACTGGGGTTAGCAGTGGCAACTCCTAAACGGTTGTCAATAATTAGGTCTTTTAATTGGGTTTCTAGATAACCTGGTTTAAGGGTAAGATTGATAAAACCGGGTCCGGCAATTTCGGGGGGTTGACAGAGATCATCTATCTCTAGATTTTTTAGTAAAGTTGCCGCCACTTCCCGCGGTTTTTGTTTTAATTCTTTGGCTAAAGAGAGGGAAATATTACATTGATAATCGCCAAAACGGGGGTTACTAGCGGCCACAATTAGAGGATCGGTAGCGGCAAAGTTTTCCCCAAAGGATTTAACTAGGGATTGGGAAAAACGCTCTTTTATTTGTTGGATAATGGCAGTCATAGAGAGAATTTAGCAATGAATGTTAGAAGTCTATGGGGAATTAGGAAATTTATCTTGCTCTCATCTTGAATAGAATTGAGCCGGACGGGGTATTATGTCCATTTTCTTGGTACATTATAAGCATCAAATTTAGTATCTTTACTAATTAGAATTAGCGATCTGTTTAGAGACTGAGCAATTAGCATTCTATCAAATGGATCACGGTGATACAAGGGTAAAGTACAAATTTTTAGAGTATCAGAAAATGATATAGACAGTAAGGTTATATCTGATGCTTCTAGTTTAGTTTCAATGGTTTCATAACTTTTTTGTAGGGCTAACTTACCTAAATTTAACTTAATCGCGATTTCCCAGAGACTAACAATACTGACATAAACTTCAGGAGCAAAATCAATTTCCTCCCGAAGATTATTAGGTAAGTTAGGATCGTTTTCAGTTAACCAGATGAAAGTATGGGTGTCCAGAAGAAAAGATGTCATCACATATATTCCTGAAAATCTTCCAAAGACTCATCAAAATCATCGGACAAAGGTAAGGTAAATGTACCTTGTAAAATTCCTGAACGACGTTTTCTAAGAGAAGGTTTCTCTATAATAACATCTGATTGATAATTGGCCATCAAATATTCAGCATAGTGAAGCAGCTCTATTTTTAATAACTCTGGCATTGCTTCGACAGTTTCTAAGATTTTTGTGTCTATATTCATAGGTTTGGGATACTTAATCTGAGCTAATTCTTACTAATTACTTATTCCTTAACCAATAAAACCACGGCATAAACTGCGATACCTTCTTCTCGTCCCACTGGTCCTAATTGTTCGTTAGTAGTGGCTTTAATTCCCAGCTGTTCCGGATTAATCTTGAGAGTTTCTGCTAACTTGGCTCGCATCGCATTAAGGTGGGGTTTCATTTTCGGTTTTTCGGCGACAATTACCGAATCAATATTATTAATCTGCCAACCTTTATCGATAATTAATTGATTAACTTGTTCTAATAATTTTAAACTATTCGCCCCTTGCCATTGCGGGTCTGTGGGGGGAAAATAATGACCGATATCGCCTAAACTAAGCGCCCCCAGCATGGCATCCATGATAGCGTGGGTTAAGACATCGGCATCACTGTGACCCAATAAACCGACAGTATGGGCAATTTCTACTCCTCCTAAAATTAAAGGTCTTCCTGTTACCAATCGGTGGATATCATAGCCGTTACCAATACGAATATTCATAGAGCAGTCCTCTTAGAGTTATATTAATTATCTTATCGCAAAAGGGAACAGGAAACAGGGAAATATTTTCCCTCACTTGTCCTTATTAGCTAATTAGCTAGGAAGGATGAACTATTCTGCTGAAGTTTTTTGCAGTGCAATGAAAGCTTATACTAAATTGATTTTTGATAGTATCATTAACTGCCAATCCAACTTTAAAAACCCACTTGCCACTTGCCACTTCCCACTTCCCACTCTATACTTGTTAAATAAGATTTAGTATAACTCGATCGCTGTTAAAATTGCGGTAGAATCAGGAGAGGGTTGGGTTTCATGCTTCAAACCAACCTACGTTCTTTTTCAATAAGATTTATAGCGTTTTTCAGTCTGCTAAGGTACAAAAGTTATGGGTTTTAGGCACTTATGCAAAAGGGAAGAAAAATAGGTGTACCTTACTAGCTTAGGAAACGCTATAGTTAAACACCGAATTTTGAACAATTATGCAACAATTTATTCAACAGTTAAAAATCGATTTATCCTTGACAGTGATCTAGCAGTTTCATCATTTACTTTCCTAAATATACTTAGCTAATCATCGCCAATAAACCTTGATAAAAAATCTGAAAACTAGGAGAACAATTATGAGCAGGAGTCATAAATTGAGAAATTTCTCGGGCTGCTTTCACTTTTTCTAAACCTCCTCGATGATACCCAGCTTTTTGAAGTATCTTTTCTAAGTTTTCCCAAGTTCCGCCCGTAATTTCATCGGGTTTTCTGTATTTTGCTTGCTGTCCCACATTAGTAGAAACTTTGGGATAGGCTGAGACTATAGCCTGAATATCAC
Organism: Microcystis panniformis FACHB-1757; assembly: GCF_001264245.1. Taxonomy (NCBI): domain Bacteria; kingdom Bacillati; phylum Cyanobacteriota; class Cyanophyceae; order Chroococcales; family Microcystaceae; genus Microcystis; species Microcystis panniformis. Next base: position 1,462,897 of record NZ_CP011339.1, on the reverse strand, counting down.
CAAAAAACCAAGCTTCTAGTTCTTCTATAGCAATTCTATTTAACACCTGAAATGTTTTTTTATCTTCACTAATCGTTTTGGTGATCAGTCCTGTTTGTTGGGCAATATTTTCTAACTTTTCTTTGAGCATTTGACAATCTTCATTGTCTCTATCTACAAGAATAATGATTCGATAATCATCGGGTATCCAGCATTGATAGCCTTTTAATCGCTCCGGTAGTTTTTTGATTAAATCGGATTTACCTCGAAAGGCATGAATTTTATAGGTGACATTCTCAAATAATATTTTAGGTAAAATTCGATTTAAACATTCTTGGGTAGAAAATTCTTCAACTAAAAATTCAATATGCACTTTTTCCCTCCTTTGCTATTAAACTTAAATGCTAGGATTACCCACATCAAAATAGTCCTCCATCCATAATTGACCCAACAAAGCACCATTTTGAATAAATTCCTTAACTCCTTGCATTGCTGAAGTACGTTTAGCTTGAGTAAAACCATTTTCATCTCGATAAAGTACCCAAACCTCATCTGGTTTCAAACCATCTACAAAAAAGGGAGAATGAGTTGTTACCATTAATTGTGTACTTGCGGTCGCTGCCCGACATTCTTCTGCTAATTCAGGTAATAAACGGGGATGAAGATGATTTTCTGGTTCTTCTATTCCCAGTACTTGCGGAGGGCTTGGATCGTATAATATAGTTAAATAAGCCAACATTTTTAAAGTGCCATCGGAGGCAAATTTGGAAAGAATTGGCTCTTGAAAAGGTGCGTCTTTAATTTGAAGTAAAAGCTGTCCATTCGGCATAATAGATGCTTCGACTTTTTCTAATCTAGGAATTCGACGAGAAAGGGTTTGTAAAATAGATTCTAATCGTTGAGGATGATCTTCTTTTAAATATTGAATAACATTAGGTAAATTGTCACCAGTTGGCGATAATCTTTCTTGCGCTCCTGCTTCTGGTTGAGTGCGAGTATTATCTGCGGTTAAGTAGGAAAGATACCAACTTGTGATAAAACGACGCAAAGCACTAACCCGGGGATGTTTGGCCAATTGTCCGAGGGTACTAACAGCTAAAAATTCTGGGGAGTCTAATCGTTCATAAATTCGTTCATCTTCTTCTTGGGGATTTTCTCCACTAATCACTATTCCTTCCCCTTCTTTAAAGTTTAAAAAGCGATAAGGTTTGCCCCTCGCTCCTTGTCTCCACTGTAACCATTCTTCGGCAACATAAGGGCGATTGTTAGCTTCATTAATAGCCAAATGATAGGTAATTAAAGGTGATGCAAATTTTTCTCGATATTTTAATTCGATAATGATGTAACCTTCTTGTCCTCTGGTTCTTAATTCTTTAAATCTTCCCCGTTTGTCCCAAGCTTTTTTTAAACCAACAGTAAAACATTCAGAGAGGAAAGCAAAGACATCAAATATGGTAGATTTTCCGCTCCCATTAGGACCGAGAAAAACGGTTAAAGGAGCAATGCTTTTTAATTCTAAGTCCTGTAAAGCTCGGTAATTTTGTACGCGCAGATTTTCGATTCGAGGTATAGAGTTTTTAGACATTGATTGTTGCTCTCTGCTGCTTTTAGCTCGTCTTGTCCCAGATTAGCTGTTAATTTTCCCAGTTCCCGCAAAAAACTGGTCAATTTTTAGTAATCTCGCTCTTCTGGACTGGTTATAGCAAATTAGCTCTCCTGATTCTACCGCAATTTTAACAGCGATCGAGTTATACTAAATCTTATTTAACAAGAACGTAGGTTGGGCTTCGGCCGTGAGCTTTTGCCGAACGGTTGAAGCATGAAACCCAACGCTCTCCCGATTCTACCGCACTCCGAGTTTTTTCTTGGGGATAATCTCCTAACTTCTGACTATCCACTGCCGATTCCCGCAAAGGATAGCCATTTATTCTATCAGATTGAGAAGATATTACTTATGATAACACTTGTGACTATATTTTTCACTGCCTTGCTGGCAGTTACGGATTTTACTTACCAAGTTTTGATTCATTTTCCCATACAAATTCTTAATTCTTTGGGGTCGTTGCTGTCCTATGGAGTAATCGGACTGATAATTTTAGTCCTAGTGTGGATTGTGGGTGACTGATTTCTCGGTAGAAAAAAATGAGAGAATCAGCCTTAGCCAATTCTCCCCAATTTAAACCAACTTTTAATTTTTACTGTTCACTAGCCACTGCTTGGGGTTGTCCTTGCGGTTGGAATTGGAACAGGGAATAAACCACGTTGCGACGGATATCAATCATCATTTCTAAAAACATCTCGTAGCCTTCCTGTTTATACTCAATTAGGGGGTCTTTTTGACCGTAACCGCGTAAACCAATCGACTCGCGTAAAGCTTCCATAGCTTGCAGATGTTCGCGCCATAACATATCGATTTGTTGCAGAATAAAATAACGTTCGGCATCGCGCATTAAACCGGCGCGAATATTATCCACTTGACGTTCTTTAATTTCGTAGGCTTTGCGAACTTCTTCGTGTAGGAACATCTTGATATCATTAACACTCATATCCTCGATATCTTTAGCGGTAATATCTGCCAACAGATGGACGAATTCCTGAGACTTACTAATCAGTTTTTCTAAATCCCATTCTTCCGCCGGCAGTTCGGGATTCACATAAGCCGTGACGATTTCATCCATGGTTTTTTCGGCGTATTGCAGCACCTGTTCTTTTAAGTCCATCCCCTCCAAAACCCGACGACGTTCGGCATAAATAGCGCGCCGTTGATTATTCATCACCTCGTCGTATTCAAACACCTGTTTCCTGGCATCATAATAGAAGGTTTCCACTTTTCTTTGCGCTCCTTCCAGAGAACGAGTTAACATTCCCGATTCAATGGGCATATCTTCTTCCACCCGGAAGGCATCCATTAAACCCGCCACGCGGTCGCCCCCAAAAATCCGCAATAAATTGTCTTCTAGGCTTAAAAAGAAGCGTGTGGAACCAGGGTCGCCCTGTCTGCCCGCCCGGCCTCGCAATTGGTTGTCAATACGGCGGGATTCGTGGCGTTCCGTCCCGATAACGTGCAGTCCGCCCCTTTCTACTACCTCATCGTGTTCTTTACCCGTGTAATCTTCATAACTTTTGCGAATTAATTTATAGACTTCCCGTAACTTTTGAATAACCGGGTCATCCGTCGGGGCTTTTTCGGCTGCGATAGCGATTTTTTCTTCTACTTCTAATTCCGGTAAACTTTGAGTTCCGTGGGTATCAACGGCAAATTTAACCGCTTCTTTCAGGGCATTTTCTACCTCTTTCGGTAACTCGGTGGGAAAAATTTCTGCTGAGGCACGCCAGTTTTTTTCTTTTTATCCGGAGCGAATCCTTGGGGGCGATTGCGTTCGCCTAAACTGGGTAAACTAAAGGCCAAATTGTCATCCTCGGGCATAACTAATTTGGGCATTAAATACTCGCGAATTTTCAATCGGGCCATATAGTCGGAGTTACCACCGAGGATGATATCGGTTCCCCGTCCCGCCATATTCGTAGCAATAGTTACGGCCCCGGCCCGGCCTGCTTGGGCGACGATTTCCGATTCCCGTTCCACGTTTTCTGGACGAGCATTAAGTAAGTTATGGGGAATCTTTCTTTCCTGTAATAACAGCGAAAGCACTTCTGATTTTTCCACACTGGTGGTACCGACTAAAACTGGGCGACCCTGTTCGTGCATTTGTTGACATTCTTCGGCGACGGCGTTCCATTTTGCCTGTTCATTTTTATAGACCACATCGGCTAAATCTTGCCGACGAGAAACGCGGTTAGTGGGAATAATTGTTACTTGCAGGTTATAGACTTTTTCTAGCTCCGTTTCTTCGGTTTTGGCCGTCCCGGTCATGCCAGATAATTTCGGATAGAGCAGGAAAAAGTTTTGATAGGTAATCGTGGCTAAGGTTTGGGTTTCCTGTTGAATTTCTACCCCTTCCTTAGCCTCCACTGCCTGATGTAAACCATCGCCCCAACGTCGCCCCGGTAATACCCGTCCGGTGAATTCATCAACAATAACAATTTCACCGCTGCGGACGATATAGTTAACGTCTTTTTTCTGGAGTTCTTTGGCGCGAATAGCGTTAGAAATATAATGCGCCCAGGGATTTTCTTGGTCGTATAAATCGGTAACTCCTAATAGTTCTTCCGCTTTTTTAAAGCCTTCATCGGTCATTAAAACGTTACGGTCTTTTTCGTTAACTTCGTAGTCTCCCGGTCCGTCTTCTACTTCTTGGCGTACTAATTGCTTGGCGATTTCGGCGGCGAGAATATATTTTTCTGTGGGCCGATCGATCGCTCCTGATATAATTAATGGAGTTCTGGCCTCATCGATAAGAATTGAGTCCACCTCGTCAATAACGCAGTAGTTAAAGGGTCTTTGGACAACTTCCCCCATCACTGTAGCCATGTTATCGCGCAGATAATCAAAGCCGAGTTCGCTGTTAGTGGTGTAGGTGATGTCACAGGCATAATTTTTCTTTCTTTCTTCCGGACTCATGCCGGCTTGAATTAGTCCCACACTTAACCCTAAAAAGCGGTGTACCTGCCCCATCCATTCCGCGTCACGACGGGCGAGATAATCGTTAACGGTGACGACGTGAACCCCTTTTCCGGTCAATCCATTCAAATAAGCGGGGAGAGTGGCAACCAGGGTTTTTCCTTCCCCGGTTTTCATCTCGGCGATTTGTCCTTTGTTCAGTACCATTCCCCCCAATAACTGCACGTCAAAGTGACGCATCCCTAAGACTCGGATTCCCGCTTCCCGGACAATGGCGAAAGCTTCGGGGAGGATTTCCTCGAGAATCTCCTCTCTTTCGTCATAATTTCTCGCTTTGTCCAATCTTTCCTTAAATTCGCTGGTTTTGCTCCTTAATTCCTCATCGGACAGGTTTTTAATGTCTTCTTCCAGCAGGTTGATTTCGGTGACGAGGGGCTGAAATTTTTTAATTTTGCGGGCGTTGGGGTCTCCGAGTAGGGCTTTTAACATAGCAGTTTTTATTCTCTCGCTTCGATTGGCTCTTGGTCTGTGGTGTTAACAATTGTATCACTCTGGTTGGGAGTGGAGAATCATTTATCGGTGAACAGGGACGGCGTTGTCAGATTCAGAAGAGGAAAGATGCAATGCTCCCAACTGATTCGGAGCATCTTTCAATTTGACAACGCCGATTGTAGGGCTAATTCATGAATTAGCCCTACGCCGATTGTAGGGCTAATTCCACTGCTAAATCGAGCGACTCTTGTTCCCCACTTAAGGCCAACTATCGGCACTATTCGTTCATTAAACACTAATTGTCAAGATGCCATGTAATCTTTCCTATCAAAGTAATTTCAGTTCCGGTGCTGATTCGGAGATCTTTCAATTTGACAACGCCAAAATTTTTGAGACATTTCAATATAAATTTAAAAGGCAACCGCAACAAAAAAGGAAGAAAAACCCTAATAAATATAACCTAGAAGACGCTTTATCTGTGGTTGAAACCTGCGATAAAATATCAATCTAGGGTTTGCGGCAAAAAGTACGGGCGAAGCATTCGGATAGAAAATCTCCGGTTTCACCGATAGGTTATTGCCCGAATGCTTCGCCCCTACAGGACGCGGGCCGATGAAAACGCAAGGTTTTGAAGCACGATTCTCTCAAAATCTTGCACCTGTACTGATTATTGATTCTCCCTTTTACCTGTCCTGATATGTAGCCTATAGTCAACGGATTTAGAGTTAATCTTCTCTCACCGGTGGCTTAACTAAAGGGGAAACCACCATATTTATTGATAATTATATCGGCTCTTCGGGACTTGGTATGGTTCGATAGGGGGGCATAAATCGACTAAATCCTTATCTGGTAAGGGATTTAATTGATTAGTTCACTCTAGATCGCAAACAATTGACAAAAATTGCGGTAATGTCTGTCTCTATAAGGGTTTCATTCCTTATAACCCCGTCCATTGCATAAGACAAACCGAAGAACCATTATATCTATGGTTTCCATAATTGCGATCGATTCGCCCAAAATGGAGATAATTTGTTGATAATGTTCTAGGTCATCGTAGCTAAGGTGGCGACCTTTGCGGTCTTTTAGCCACTTCTGACACACTTGATAACCGCCGATATAAAAGTTCCAAATTTGGGGCGGAATCCCCGCAAAATACTGGTCAGAATTAATCGAAATTTGTTGTTTATTTTCGTCATATTTCACCTGTTCGACTAGATTAGAACCCGCCACGGGATAGCTACTAATTTCTTTTCCCGTTGCTTTCATCAGGTGTAAATGTACTAATCTGTCACCTTTTTTGACTAATTCCCAGAATAATTCTTGATTACTGGTTAGGGGAACACGAGGAAAGTCTATTTTTAAAAATTCGGCGTAACGTTGGCGATATTGGGGAGAGTGAAAGACGGCATAGATATAGTTAAAAATGTCTTCTGGTCCAAAGGTTTTCTTTTCGTCTCCTTTGCCATCACTGATAAATTCTAAGTCAAGTTTTGCCGAAAGTTCCTTAATAAATTCAGGCGCTAGATTGGGACGGCGACCATTTGGCGAGTTGGTTGGTTCTGTTTCAAATAGGGTTGGGGTATTGGTTGGATAAAGATAAAGGGGGAATACTTGATTTGCTTCTCTACTCGTTGTTGAAATAACACAATCATTAGCAGGTTGATCAGATAACCAACAATGTCTATAACCTAATGTTGCCTGTTGTCTAGAAGATAGTAAGCATAAATTTTCTTTTCCCAAGACATGATCAATTAACTCTCGCCTAGGTCTGTCCATGATCAAATCACTATAATAACAATAACGCTGGTCAAAAGGACGATAGAGACAAGTAGTTATTTTATTTTGCCATTGGTCATCTAAACGAATTGCTTGACGAACTCTATTTAATTTCCAATCTCGGTTATCTTTAATATCATACTTAGTAGTATAATCTTCGTTAGAAAGATTATTTTCTCTTAGTTCTTGAAATCTTTTAGTTATCTTATATTTGTCAAAATCTATAGCAAAATTATCTCGATGAGTCTGAAATCCTAAGACATTCACTGGCATAATTTCAGTAATCTTCCAAAATTGATCGTATTCCGAGCGCAGATTAATATTCTGAGGTTTAAATAGATAAAAAGGAGAATCAGGTTGTAATTCTTGCCAAGAAGTAGAATAAAGATCATTTTCCTCTAACCAATGATACTTACCACCGACAATAACTTGATTCTCAATCATCTCTCTTTTGCCCCATAAATCAGCATGATAAACTTTAGCTAAATTTGAAGAACCATTGTGATATTTAATAAAAATACCAATAGCTACACCTTGCTGAATATCAAACACATTTTGATCCGGTGAACCGTCGGGACAAACTTCTTTTTTCTTACTATTGCCGTGTAAATCGAGAATATAAATATCATCAAAAGTTTTTAATAAACTTTGACGCATTCCCCGAAAAGTTGGGTTATCCAGATAACCATGATTAGTAACAAAAGCTAAAATTCCGTAACCAGTTTTCTCGATGCGCCATTGACTAAAGCGAATAAATTTGACATAATCATCATTTAACCATTTGGGATTTTTTTCGCCTAAAGGTTGCTCATCTACTTCAAAATAACTAGCAGTTTTTTCTCCAGAAATAATATCTTTTCCCTTCAATAATTCCTTAATCCATTCTCCTGTATTTACGGAATGTCCAGAGTAGGGAGGATTACCAATAATCACCATAACCGGATGTTCTTGCTTAACACCTTGCGCTGACTCTGCTTCATCGCGAATACGATTTAAAAAACCATCAGCAGGGGGAATTTGAAAAGCTTCCTGTAGGGTGTTGGTGAGATAGATTCCCAAGCGTTCATCGGCACTAAAATCATAGCCTAATTCCTGAAGTTGTAAACCTAATTTCATGTGTGCTACGGTGTAGGGAGCCATCAGTAACTCAAACCCAAAGAGACGGGGTAATAAATGTTTACTGACATAACTAGACCACATCCCTTTCTGTTGACGAAAACTATCATAGATATGGTCGATAACAGAGTGTAAAAAAGTGCCAGTTCCCACAGCAGGATCGAGGATTAAAACTTGGTGAACTTCCTGAGTTTCTTGGCTATCATTAGGATTCTTAATCGTAATTTTTTGGCATCGGCCAAACCTTTAGGAATCTGAAACTTATTTTTAGAATATAGTCCACACTGCGAACCATGTAAGAAACGACGGGTTCAGGGGTATAATAAACCCCCCTAGACTCACGCATTTTACTATCGTATTCGGCTAAAAAAGTCTCATAAAAGTGAACCACAGGATCCTGCTTGCGCGTGCGTTTTCCAAAGCTGCCGAGAATCCCCTCCATGTCCGTTTGTTGTAAAATAGTGGCTAGAGTATCCACGGCCCAAGTAATCCGCTCATCTAATTCTGTACCAGCAATTTGATGAAAAATTCCCCGCAAAAAAGGGTTAGTTTTTGGGAGGCGAAATGCTGCCGTTTCCCTGGAAAAAGAACTTATTTGATCCGTATTACAGCGTGCTGCGAATAAACCATAACAGATTGTTTGTGCATACATATCGGCAAACTGCGCTTCATTGAGATCACTAATTAAAACTCGTTGAAAAGATTGCAATTGTTGCCGCAACATTCCCCCGCAATCTTGATCTTTTAAAGCTTGGCCGATTGCATCTCGAATTAACTGCGCTAAAGCGGCCATTTTTTTGGCTAATTCTCGCGGTGTTGTTATCTGAATAACTTTTGAGAGGAAAAATTGACAGAACAATTGTTCTACTTGTAAAATACCCTGGGAATCAGGTTTAATTTGCTTTTTTTGATTAAGACTTGCCACGGCAGCTGATAGACGCAATTCTCCCGATACATACCAACGAAATTCTAAATGATCGGTGATAATTAAATTACCCAAAGCCTGTAAATAACGTTTTATTTGGGGAGTATTTTCAACCTTTTTGAGAGAAGTTCCGATATCTTTTGCTTCCAGATGGCCAATTTCTACCATACCCTGATTAATCACAAAATCTGGAGCGCCACAAGCAATCCTTTTGGGTTCATTGAGAGCTTGTAGGTTATTATTTAGGGATTCAATTAATTTTTTTAAAGCAGGACGATAACTGTGTTCTGTGGCGTTACCCTGTTGATAAATGCCCGTGATTTCCTCTAGATATTTTGGCAGTGAGTTACTCATTATCGTTGCGACATACAAACGTTCTTCTATAGATAAAATATAACCTCATTTAGCCCCAATGTCCACTGAGATGCCCTCATCCTGCTTTATCCCTCTCCTCAAGGATACCAAAATTAGCTAAAATGAAATAATAGGCGATAATCTCATCTCAACAACTTCACCAAAATATTAACGATGGTCAAAGCATCATCTCCCTTATCTCTAGAGCATCTCTATCATGTTCCCACCTACACTATAGCCGATACTGCGCGCTATCTCCATATTCCTTTACCCACTCTGAGAACGTGGGTACGAGGACGCACCTACCCCACTAAAAAAGGACAAAAAGAGTTTTTACCCCTCATTCAACGACCTAATCCGAATATTCCGCAACTTTCCTTTACTAACTTAGTGGAAGCGCACGTTTTAAGAGTTATTCGCAAAGTTCATAACATCCCTCTCGATAAAGTTAGACTGGCACTAGACTATATTAGTGAACAATTTAACACCGATCATCCTCTGGTTCAAAAACAATTTAGTACCGATGGAACTGACCTTTTTATTGAACAATTTGAACATTTAATTAATGCCTCCCGTTCGGGACAATTGACGATGAAACAATTCTTAAATAATCTCTTAACTCGTATTGAATGGGATGAACAAGATATCGCCACACGGCTTTTTCCCACTATCGACATAAATGGGGAAGACTTCAGCAATAAAGTCCTAAAGATAGACCCTAATATTTCCTTTGGAAACCCCGTGATCACAGGAACAGGAATTCCCACTAAAGTTGTCACAGAACTTTATGATGCGGGGGACTCTATAGAAGATATTGCCAATGATTATAATTGTCAACCTTGGCAAATTGAAAAAGCGATTTTATTCGAGTGCAATTGGCAAGCGGCATGACCTATCAATACACCTATTTTATCGACCGCGCTTTAGGAAAATCTATCGGTGAAGCTTTGCAAGAAATAGGGGTTAAAATTGAATTTCATCATGCCCATTTTGCCCCAGATGCACCGGATACGGAGTGGCTACCTATTGTTAGTCAAAGAGGATGGATAGTATTAACTAAAGATGTAAACATTGGTAGAAATATTTTAGAAGTTCAACAGATAGCCCGTTATCAGGCTCAAGTATTTGTTCTAGTTTCTGGCAACTTACCTCGTCAAACCATGGTTAATATTTTTGTCGAAACAATCGATAAAATTGAAAAAATAACTCAAGGTAATCAAGCCCCTTTTATCGCCAAAATATACCAAGATTTTCAAGTAAAATTGTGGAAAAACAAAAATGAATTAACCAGAATAATAGAAACTATGTAAAACTTATTAAAATATTTTTTATTCAGTAAAAAATTACAGCTAAATTTGTTGACAATATTCTCACCATTACCTTTGATGCAATTGTCGAAATTGTCTGAGCAGTGAACCGGTTTAATCAACTTCTTAATCCCCCCACTTGCTGTTAAATTTATCTCCGTTCACTTCACCCAGGGGAAGGGGGACTTCTGGCGAGATTTGAGTTAAACTAGAAAGGTTGACTATTGACAAACATCGATCGCACAGGAGTAAATTATGTCTAGAGTCTGTACTATGACGGGGAAAAAGGCCAATAACGCCTATGCGGTGTCCCACTCCCACCGTCGCACCAAAAAATTACAAGAAGCTAACCTACAATGGAAAAGAGTTTGGTGGTCGGAAGGCAACCGTTGGGTAAAACTACGCATCTCCACCAAAGCTATCAAAACCATTGAAAAGAAAGGATTAGCCGTCTTCGCTAGAGAAGTAGGCTTAAACTTAAATTTGTACTAGGCGAGTAGTTCATGAGTGGAGACGAATCGGCCTTATTGTTGACTCCTCTGCTTTTGATTATTAAGTATTGCAACAGGCCGTGATCTGGGGTGAAAACTACCTTTAAGATTAAAAACTTAAAACGACCTGTTCAGGAGAATTTCAATGTATTCAACCCTATTAATGGCCGCCACCGCCGTACAAGGTTCCAGCGAATGGAGTCCCAAAGTGGCGATTGTCATGATTATCTGCAATATTCTCGCTATTGCTTTCGGTAAAGCGACTATTAAACAACAAAATGTCGGTCCTGCTTTACCTTCCCCCGCTTTATTCGGTGGTATGGGATTAGGCGCTTTACTGGGTACTACCAGTTTTGGTCATGTCCTCGGCGCCGGTGTCATCCTCGGTCTTTCCCGTCTGGGGGTTATCTAAATATGTTTTGATTTTCTCAATCGGTGGCCAAAAGTCACCGATTTCTTTTGTGAAAAATTCTCGACTATATAAGTAGGTAGGCGTTAAAAATTATCAGACACCCCCGTTATCAAGGGTAGGGTTGATTCATGAATCAACCCTACCTTATCAAGGGGGATCAAGGGGGGATATAGGGGGGATTTAATTAGAACCAGCTACTTAATAAATATGACTCTACCTCAAAAAAATTCTTTTTGGTACGATGAGCGATTTCAGAAGATTTTTCTACAGGTAATTATTCTGCTAATTGTCTGCCTAATTTTCTGGTTTTTTGGCCGCAATTTAGTGATTAATTTCCAACGTTTGCGCCTAAGTTTTGGCTTTGGCTTTCTCTTTGATCCTGACCGACCAGCCTCTTTTGCGATTGGTGACTCTCCTATTGCCTACAGTCCCACCGATACCTATTTTCGCGCTCTTTTGGTGGGATTAGTTAATTCCCTCCGCATTATGATTAGTGGCATATTTTTGGCGATTAGTCTGGGAATAGTCATCGGGTTAGGTCGCTTGTCGGATAATTGGTTAATTCGTCAGTTAGCAACAATTTATGTGGAAACTATTCGCAATACTCCTTTATTATTACAATTATTTTTCTGGTATTTTGCTGTGTTTCTGAAACTGCCGAAAATTGAGGACTCTCTAGAGTTTTTTGGCAGGGTATTTTTAAATAACTCAGGAGTCTATTTACCTTTTCCTGCCAATAGTTTCAGGACATGGTTAGCCTTAGCTATAATGATTTTAGGAATAATTATCTCAGTATTTTTATACCTAAAAAATAAACTTGGTTTATGTCTAACTAGCCTACTAATCCTAGTTATAATTCCTCTAATCTGGGGTTTACAATGGCAAAGTCCCCAAGTTAATCCTCTTAATCAAAATATTGACTTCGGTTTACATCTTTCTTCTGAGTTTGCTACTCTCCTAATCGGTTTAACTGTTTATACAGCTGCCTTTATTGCGGAAACGGTACGGGGAGGGATTCAATCGGTTAATCGGGGACAATGGGAGGCAGCTAAAGCCTTGGGATTAAAACCTTTATTAGTGATGAGATTAGTAATTTTTCCCCAAGCTTTGCCGGTGATTATTCCTCCTTTAACTAATGAATGTTTAAACCTTGTTAAAAACTCTAGTTTAGCGATCGCTATCGGTTATAATGATATTTATGCTATCTCTAGTACCATCGCTAATCAAACAGGAAAAGCTGTAGAGATGTTAATAGTAGTTATGGCCACCTATTTATTCTTTAATCTGGTGATTTCTCTGGCTATGAATCAATTAAACCAACGGGTAAAAATTCAGGAAAGGTAGCCTAACGCACCAGAATTTAGCGATAAATTAATTAATGAGCATTAGCAGAATATAAAGCGGTGATAATTGCTGTCACCGCAGGACTAAGACTAGATAAAACCACCACGGAAGCGGTGGCAATGATGATAGTAGTAGCCATTCTCACCATACCATCTGTACCTTTTTGATAGGCATCAAATTTATATTCTAATCGGTCAACTTTTTGACCAAGTTCTTCTCGCAATTGAATCAACGCTTCTCTGATGTCATCATTACTGGGATTTTCGGGAATTTGCATAACCTTAATTAGCAATCAACTAACAACTGCATATATTATAGCAGTTCTTAGCCATAAATTACAATTTTTTATCAGGAGGAGGAGTCAATCGCCAACGCACTAAAAAACTATCAATACTTTCTAAACATTCCAAGTCATCTTTAGGTAAATAAGAATCTTTTAACAAGAAAGAAAAAGCCTGCTGAAACTCTTGACTATCAGCTTGAATCGGACTAGCAAAATGACAAGGAATAACCTGTTTAATCGGCCATTGAGAAATTCTATCAACCCATTGACTAACCTCGTCAGTAGTGCGATTAAGAATCAAAGTTTGCAAAATTGGGGCTACTATTAACCTCCCCTCGCGACGCAAATTTAAAAAAGTCCTTTGCCAATCATCACCCCATTGAAAAGGGAATAAACCAAAATAGGCTTTTTTACTCTTTTCCTTAGCAGTAAAAGCATCTCGAAAGACCTTAATCCAATTGGGAACAGCTAAAACAGGAGGTTGAAAATAAAGAGCAAAAAGACAAATTCTTTGCCAACCCCGACGGCGATTTTCTGGGGTATCCTCCACCAAATCCTTAGCCGTATTTTTAGCGTGAAACAGCAGCGGATAGGGGTCTAATTCTAAAATAGCGGGGGGATTTTCTGGGATAGAAATAATGCCATCAGTCAGCAGCAGAGTTTGAGAGTAGTGATGAAAAAAAGCCACCTCCGAGAAGTATCCCACATTCAGATCGATTGCGGGTAAAATTTCATAACTAAAATCTTTTCCTAAAGGAGTAGTTGCCGAGTCAGCAGGTAAAATTTCCGTTCGTTTTGCTGGTAAACCCAACCAACTCAAAGGTAAATTAAGAGGAAAACTCCATTGATTAGGAGCAACATAAACTATAGCCTTAGGAAAATAACGGGCAAAAGGACCCACAAAAACCTTATGTTCAATCCCAGAAATCGTCGGCAAAATAATATATTTAACTTCCCCGTGTTCACTTTCCAACTCACGCATTAAGCGAATACATTCAGGAGTCGGGGCCACTGGTGCATAAACAAATAAACCCCCAGATGCTAACTTAATTACCGTCATGCGAATCGGCACGACCACATAGAAAATACCCTGCAATTGCTCAAATGTCCAGAGCGTATCTTTCACCACTTCTTTGCGAATTGTCCGTCTTTGACCGTAGGGATAAAGTGGTACAATTGGCCAAAAAGGCCATGATAAATCTTGCGGAGTTATTGCGGCTTTTGTCATCGTCTGATTCTATCGCTGAAAATCTCTATTTTAGTTATCATAAACCCTTCTAATCCCCATGACTAATAAACTGCCCATTGATTCTTTGGTCAATACTTGGAATAGTCTCACGGGGGAAGTGATGAAAAGACTCCCCATCGACCAGTTGACTAATACTGTCCTCCAGTGGTTTAGTGTTAGTGACACTCAAGTGGCGGAAATTTTAGAAAAAGTCCGTCAAGAATTACCCACCACCGAGGCGCTGTTAATCGGTAAACCCCAAACGGGAAAAAGTTCGATTATTCGGGGAATAACGGGAGTTTCGGCGGAAATCGTCGGGCAAGGTTTCCGTCCCCACACCCAAAACACCCAGCGCTACACCTACCCCGCAGAAGATTTACCCCTGTTGATTTTTACCGATACGGTGGGGTTAGGGGATGCCTATCAACACACAGAGACGATAATCGCGGAATTATTAGCAGATTTAGCCGAAAACACGGGACGCGCCCAAGTTTTTATCGTGACGGTAAAAATTGATGATTTTGCCACCGATAGCCTTCTGGAAATTACCAAGCAACTGCGGCAAAAATATCCTAAAATACCCTGTTTACTGGCTGTCACCTGCCTTCATCAGCTTTATCCTCCTAATACCGTTGATCATCCCCCTTATCCTCCCGATTTCGAGGATATCAATCGTGCCTATCAAGAAATTAAAGAAACTTTTAAGGATTTATATGACAATTCTGTGGTAGTCGATTTCACCCTAGAGGAAGACGGTTACAACCCCGTTTTTTACGGTTTAGAGGCATTTAGAGACAATTTAGCTGATTTATTGCCAAAAGCCGAGGCTAACACCATCCACCAACTTTTAGATCGGGAAACCAGCGATAAATTAGGCCATCTCTATCGGGACGTGGCCCGACGCTATATGTTAGCCTTTTCCGTCATAGCGGGAACCTTGGCGGCGATTCCCTTACCCTTCGCGACTATGCCCGTGTTAACCGCCCTACAAGTGTCAATGGTGGGGGTTTTAGGTAAATTATACGGTCAAGTCTTAACCCCATCCCAAGCCGGTGGAATTGTCAGTGCGATCGCTGGTGGCTTTTTGGCCCAGGCCATCGGTCGGGAATTGGTGAAATTTATCCCCGGTTTTGGCAGTGTCATCGCCGCTTCTTGGTCCGCTGCCTATACCTGGGCCCTAGGAGAGGGTGCTTGTGTCTATTTTGGCGATTTAATGGGGGGTAAAAAACCCGATCCTAAGAGGATTCAAAGGGTGATGAAAGAGGCTTTTTCTGCTGCCCAAGAAAGATTTAAAAATGTCGCTACGGGAGGAGATAATTGAGCTTATAAATATCAAAAGAATTTTCTTTTTTTGACCAGATTATTGTAGTGCTGTAGAGCATATTCTGCATCTGATAAACGCAAATCTACTTCAAGATTGCCGAAAAAACCTCCTGCCATGGTAGTATGTTCCTGAGCTTGAGAGGCAGCCCGTATAACTTTCTCAAGTTTTGCAGATATTATTGAAGCTTTTCTTTGTAGTAATTCTAGCCTTGGCTGTTGTATTCCAAAATAAATGTAAATTATGAATGATTGCGAAACGATAGTTATTATAAGAATTGTAATAATTGTAATTATTTTTGTAGAAAATAACCAATAAACACCCATCGTCCAGGTAAATGTTAACAGCAACCATAAAAAATCGAAGTTTCTTTGCTGCCTATCTATTTGTTCGCATATATTAAGAAGCTTCTCAGAGTATTCATTTAACAAAGAGATAATCAGCTTTCTGTCTTCCTGATCAAAAATAGCCATTAGCTTACTTCTCCTAAACGCTCAATGAGATTTGAAAAAGAGACTCGATCGCATTAAGAAAATACCTAAAATTGGCAACTTTTAATCGTTGATCATAACCTTGGGTAGTTGGTATCAGTAACTCATTATCTCCTGAAAGAAAGTTTTCCATTACTAATGAAGTAGAGCGATATTCATGAATAAAATTGTTTGCTCCTCGCTGATTACGAATATTTTGGATAAGTTGTTCATAGGCTCCCTCAACATAGTGTTTATTAACCTCTAACCTGTTGTTCCACCATAGATCCTGCTTGGTAACTAAAGTAATTACTACGGTTTTTCTTTGATCAGCAATTGATAAATGTGGCTCTATTCTTCTTAAAACATCTAACTCCCGATTACGACAAACTGCCGCATATTCTCTTAGAAACTCCTCTAAAGTCATACCACTTTGATACAGCCGGTGCTGAGTATAGCTAAACTCTCCAAAGGAGTGATAACCCCATGACACCACATGAATAATTAGCTTAATTTTTCCACCGACCAAAGTTCTTAAAAGATCATCCCAAGTATCTTCTCGACGCTTTTGGCCGGGGGCAACTATTACTGAGCCAATCTTATTACTTTCCAGCTTGTACTGTTCAATTGATATTGACTCTTGATAAGTTTGCAGGAGACCGCTTAACTCAAACTCACCCGATAATAGCTTACCGAGGGTGCTTTTACCCGTGCCACCAGCACCAAAAATTGCAATTTTTAATTCTCCATTCTTCAATAAATCAAAAATTCTCTTAAATGTGGGAAATAGTTTCTCCGAAATCTCAATTACGCCTACGCCTGTACCAATTGCCTCAATGGTTTCAACAAACATAATTGACTTCCATAGGGTTACTAAATTAGTTTAACTTAATTGATCAACTTTGGTGATTGTATGATACTGCCAGCCCTAATCTGAATTGGGACATATTGCGATATTTCTGTCTAACCAAATTGATCTGATCCAGAATTACACACCCATTATAACAGACTGAAGAAATCTTCGGCCATCAGAAACGAGAATAATAGCGATCGCATCTGTTCAGTGCGAAGTCTGACTCCTCACCTAACGGTCTAATGTATCAGACTTATCTGAAATGACTATAACTTTTGGATGGGATGCACAATTGGCATTCATATCTTGATTCAGCAACACCTAAAACTGTTAGAATAGGTCAAGTCAATTAACTAGAGGCCCTATGTTAGCTCTAACCTATCCACACATAGAAAAAAGTGACGACCAACCCGCACATTTACAAAGATTACCGCGTATCCGGGTTGCTCAAATTGTCATGGACTACATCGCCTATGGTTGGTCCGTAGAAGAAATCTGTCGTCAACACCTTTATTTAACCCTAGCCGAAGCTCATGCAGCCATGGGTTACTATTTTGACCATCAAGAAGAAATTGACCAAGAAATCACCCTGGAATGGCAACAAGTACAAGAAAATATGACTCATCAAGCTGCCAAGTCGCCTTTTTATATTCGTATGAAAGCAAAAGGGCTACTGTAAATGACTATTGCCTTGTACATGGATGTTCATGTTCCCCAAGCAATTACCGAACAGTTGCGTCGCCGAGGCATAGATGTATTAACAGCATTTGAAGACGGAACCGAACAACTACCTGATGATCAACTTTTGCTAAGAGTAACTGAGCTTAAGCGCATTCTCTTTACCCAAGACATTCGCTTTAGAGTTTTAGCGGAAACTTGGCAACTAACAGGCAAACCGTTTTCAGGTTTAATTTTTGGTCATCAACTTGGAGGCACTATTGGTCAATTTGTCAAGGATTTAGAATTGATTGCTAAGGCTTCTGAACCTGACGAATGGCTCAATACAGTTGAATATATCCCGTTCAAGTAATAGACAAAACATATCAAAAATGTGCCATCAGTTTCAGTGAGTAGCAGTATAATGGCTTTATGCAGTTTGACTGGGATAAAAATAAGGCAGAACGCAATCTATCAAAGCACGAAGTCTCAATTGAGGAAGCAAAAACTATTTTTGATGATTATCTCTATGTTGAATTCTACGATACAGATCATTTAGAAGGAGTTGATATTATGTTAGTTAAAGGAATTAAAAAAGGCAAAATTATTGAGTTATTAGAGGAAGTTGATTTTCCCGATAATGAAGAGATATTAGTAGAGATTAGAGAGGTTAATGATTTTTGGTCAGCCTTGCAAGATTTTAGGCAAAGGGTAGATTTGGCAAGTCTTGATGATGATACTTTTGATAATTTACGGGACAAGTCAACGGGGAGAGATGTTCATTTATGACTCTCAAGTATTTACTAGATACTAATGTTTTGTCAGAGGCTAAACGACCTCAACCTAATCAGAAGGTCATGACAAAGCTCAGGTTATCTAAACGGGAAATAGCCACAGCTACTCTGGTTATCCATGAGCTATTATTTGGTTGTTTTCGACTTCCTTTGTCCAAAAAACGCCAAGACCTAGAAGATTATGTAAATAATGTTATTTTAGCCAATCTACCTTTATTCGATTATGACTTAAAATCAGCCCAATATCACGCACGGGAAAGGGCAAGCTTATCTAAAGTTGGTAAGAGTCCTGCCTTTGTCGATGCTCAAATAGCGTCTATTGCTTTTACCAACAATTTGACTTTAGTTACCAATAATGTTGACGATTTTAAAGATTTTCAGGGTTTAGTGATTGAAAATTGGTTTCTCTAATCTAGGGTAAGTGCATCTTGACAATCCTTGACAAAATGAAGTTTATTGAGGTTGCTTACCCAGAGGACAATTCAGGCATATTTGCTTATAATTTGCCATCTCAATTGTTAAGCAATAATCGACCAAATGGGTCGAGTTCGTAACTTTTATGATTGACTGGTATTACTTGAAATGCCTACACAGCAAGCGACTCACAAAATTGGCCAATTGTCAATAGCGTTTGAGATACGCTCACCCTGTCTTTTTAATCTACCCAGAGAGTTTACCAGTATCATGATATAACCTCACTTAAACTATTGATTTCTCACTCCTTTTTCTCTGTTCCCTGTTTTCTCAAACAAGAGACTTGGTACTTCAACAGGATGAGAATTGCTATAATTGAATTAATAGTTAGGGGACAAAATTATCCAAAAAGAACACAATGACATTTTCACAACGAAAAAATATTCAACCGACGGAGGTTCCTGTCCAGATAGATTCTATGGATAGGGGATTGCGTAATGGGTTATGGTCTGCTATATCATTAAAATTTGTAGAACCGGGTTCTTTGTACTACGTCCAGAAAGGCAATTGTCGCCATGAGATTGTCTTAAGGCGGTTATGGCATAATTATTTTAAGATGCCACTTGATGAATGCCCAACTTCTTGGCCTAAACTTGTTGAATTTATCCGTGAGCGCTTTTTCCAGTTTAAGTGGAACGAGGTTTACGATTTCATCGAATGCCTGATATCTTCTTTTGACGAAAAGGACGAAAACATAGTTAGGAGTATGACCGAATTTATGAACAGTGTTATGGAACGAGACAACTGTGGCTATAGAATTGTTGATGGAAAGGTGGCAGACTTAATTGATGAACATACAAGAGATTCTATTGAAAATGCGGCAAACCAAAATCAGTTTGCTGGTGCTGCCACGCATATAACAACATCCGTTAGATTTCTTTACGATAGAGAAGACCCAGATTATCGTAATTCAATAAAAGAATCTATATCTGCGGTTGAATCTGCCTGTAGAGACTTTACGGGTGATCCAAAAGCTACACTTGGGAAATCAATCAAGAAAATTGAAGAAATGGGGTATCTTCATCCTGTCCTAAAGGAGGCTTTGTCCAAGTTATATGGATACACAAGCGATGAATCGGGAATACGCCATGCACTGACTGATCATAGCGCCGTAACAAAAGATGATGCGGTATTTATGCTTTCGGTTTGTTCAGCATACATTAATTATCTCATAGCCAAAAGTGCCTCAAGGTGATGGCGTTGTAGCACCTTAAACCCTATACTTTACCCACAGTTAAAAACGAAAGGAAAAAGGCAGTAAATCCGAGAGATTAAAACAATAATTTTGCTGAGTTCCACAGATAATAATCTCCGCTTGCGGTGCTAATTCGGCTATCCATTGACGACAGGCTCCGCAGGGAGTTAACTGACTAATATCATCCTTCCCATCGATACAGGCTATAGCGATCGCCCGTACTTCTCGATCGCCCGCCGCGATTATTTGCGCTAAAGTTGCCCTTTCCGCACACAAACTCAAGCCATAACTCGCGTTCTCTACATTAGTACCAGCATAAATCTTTTTATTTGTCAAGACCGCTGCCCCCACCCGAAAACGGGAATAGGGAGAATAGGAAAGTTTCGCCACTTCCCGAGCAGTGTCACAGAGTTGTTGTCTTTCTTGGTCAGATAGGGTCATCGGCTGCCGATAGCAGGGAGTGGGGAATTGGGGAATTGGGGTGTGGGGTGTGGGGAGTTTTCTGAGTGAACTGATAACTGATAACTGATAACTGACTCCTAACCCAATGGTAGATGTTGGATTGTTGCAGGAGTTCTATTCTCCGACAAAGATAAGCAAAAATTATTTATTGACTGCAAAAACTTGAGAATATTTAAATTAACATTACGCAATATTTATAAATTCTTAAAAATTAATTGAGAAAGATTTTTATTTAACAACGATGTTATGAAGGTAACAGCGATTTGATAGAATTTCATAATGGGTTGTTTTGTGCCTTTTTGGACAGCAGTGCTTGAAACCCTTGCCACACCTAGAAGGTGATCCTAATTAAGACGGGTAAATCAGTCAATTTCACCCACAACGATGATCTTTTTTTTATGTAGTTTTATTGCAAAAAAAAAGTTTTTTTGACAAAAAGCACAAAGTATGATAGGAACCCAACGTATTTCTGGCTGCGAGTAATTATTGTAGAGAGGGGAGAGGGGAGAATAAATAAAAATAATCTCCTGACTCGGAGAATACTGACGACCGACTCCTAACCCCATCAACAAACTTTTTCAGTAAACCCTAACTTACCACTTAACATTTCCCTGACCATTTTAGCGGTAGCAGGGGCCAATAAAACCCCGTTGCGGTAGTGTCCCGAGGCCAGAATAACGTTATCGTATCCGGGCAAATATTCGATGATGGGAGCGGATTTTTTCTCCGGTCGCGGTCGCTTACCGGACCAAGTACGCACGATCGCACCCGCAGCCAAAGAGGGACAAAAAGCGATCGCTTTTTGATACACTTGTTCTAATAGGGCAGTATCAGGGATAATTTCGCCCTTTTCGTCCATAAATTCCACCGTTGCTCCAATCCAGTATTCCGCTCCGGCCAAAGGCAGAATATGCAGGTCATTTCCCGTTAAAATCGGCTTAAAATCGGAACTTTCTAAAGGTTGCGTCAATTTTATCTGTAAAGCCTGCCCTAAAACCGGTCGGATCTCCACTGGATGGCTAAGAGTTTCAGTTAAAGCAGTGGAACCGATTCCCGCAGAAAGAACCAAAAAGTCGCTTTCCTCTATACCATTGGAACTATAAACGTGGGTGCATTGCCTCAAATTAGAGCCATGAAGCTCTGTCTTCCCGAAATTTTCAACTTTTACCCCAAATTGACATTTAACCCCCCTTCTTGCCGCAGCAGCGACGAGAGCCTCCGTGAGCAGGACCGGATTAATTTGATGATCACTGGGAGAATAGATGGCACCATGGAGATGCTCCCCGGCCACCTGGGGACATTTTTGCTTCAAAGTCTCTTTATCCCAGATTTCTAGACAATATCCCTGTTCTTGGCGGATTTGGGCTAACTTGCGCCAATTTTCTTCGTCTTCGGCACTCGATCGCAGGAGGACAATGCCATCACGGTAACAGGGAATAGTCAGTCCGGTGAGGGATTCTAGCTCAGGAAGGAGGGTTTCATAACGTTTTAAACTTTCTTGCCGCAGTTTCCAGGCTCTACCTTTAGTTTTATGGCTGATAATCCCCATTAAAATCCCTAAAGCTGCCCCGGTTGCTCCTTGTCCCGGTTTTTTTTCATCGATGAGGGTAATTTCTAATCCTTCGATGGCGCTCAATTCGTAGGCAATGGTGGCCCCTACTATACCCGCACCGATGATGACAATTTTAGTCATAAGACCTCTTGCAAAAATCAAAAATCTTCCTTTAGGTGAGGAGTCAGGAGCCAGTAGCCGGTCGTCAGGAGAATTAAGAATGAGCATTAATCAATTAAATGCTCTATTTAGGGATTTTACGCAATTTTATGTCTATTTTTCTCATTTTTGAACTCTCAAAAATTAATTATGCAAGAACTCTATAAACTCTAGGGGCTATTTTTCTAGCAGCAACAGGACTAAAAAAGGGTTGAGGCTGCATCTCACATTTGCAGAAATACGGACAATCAGCAATTATCAGTGACTTTTAAATTATTACAAATATATCAGCAGCTGCGTGTAAGCATCCCACCGGAAAACTAATGCGCTCCGGGGTTTGGGGGCGGCGCCACGCCCCAACGGGTAGGGCTGTTTCATTCTCCCATCAGAATATCAAAAGTAAAAGCGATCACTATCAGGTAAAATGAGAAGTGACCGGCAACTTTTAAAATATATGTTGAGCTTAATAGAAAAACTGAAACAAGTCAAGGACTTTCGGAAAGATCAAGGAAAAAGACACCCTTTATGGATAGTATTAGTAGTAATAATACTGGGAACAATGCTAGGATACTCAGGTTAGAGAGAGCTAGGAGAGTTGGCTAAAAATAATCGGCACAGGCTCAGTCAAGAATTTAACATAATTCCAGAAAGAGTCCCATCCTCTTCAACAATTAGAAGGGTAATGATGGGAGTTGACTGGCAGAGTTTGTTAAAAATGTTTAAGGAATGGGCCTTAGAAGAATATGGACAAAGAGATGATATAAATTGGCTAGGGATGGATGGAAAAAGTCTCAAAAACACCCGAAAGAATCCCAACAATGAACAACAAAATTTTATCATGTTTGTCTCATTGTTTAGTCAAGAAAGTGGCTTGGTATTACACCTAAAAAGAATCGAAAACAAAAAAGGGTCTGAAATCGACGAAGGTCAAGCTATAATTGAGGATTGCTCTCTCCAAAATAAAGTTTTTACTGGCGATGCTTTACATTGTCAGAAAAAAACAATCAGCTTAATAGCCAAGAGTAAAAATGATTATGTTAAGTAGGTAGGCACAATTATTTGTAGGATGGGTTAGCGGTAGCGTAACCCATGCAGGCGTTGGGTTTCATGCTTCAACCCAACCTACGTTCATTTTATATTTAATTCCACCCACCTACTTATCACCGTTAAAGGAAATCAGAAAAATCTTTATAAGCGAATACAAGACCTGAGTAATTCCTCAAAGCCAGAAAGTTGCTTTCTCGAACAAGATAATAGTCATGGACGAAAAATATCAAGAAAAATATAAGTTTTTAAAGTGAGGAAAAATGAAAGACAAGGGTTTGAAAATCTGCGAAGAGTTATTAAAGTAGAAAGAAGGGGTAGTCGCGGGGATAAAACCTATGAAGAAACAGCTTACTATATCAGTAGCCTAACTGAATCCGCTCAAGTATTTGCTAAAATTATTCGAGGACATTGGAAAATAGAAAATCAGTTACATTGGGTAAAAGATGTAATTTTTGAGGAAGATAAAAGCGAGATAAGTGATTTTCAAGCGGCCAGCAATTGGTCAATTCTCACAACTATAGGATTGAATCTTTTCAGAGGTTTGGGTTTTCTCTCAATAACAGAGGGACAGAGGTGGTTAGCTGAACGTTGGGAAAAACTGATAGTTTTATCGACGTAAGAAGCGGAAAAATTAGCTAAATTAACAGGATGTACTCTCAGAAAATTTCAAGAGAGATAGGCTTTTAGTGGCTTGGGAACAAGCTTTATCAATTTATTCATAATAAATATTGGCAGAGGATTAAATATTAGTTATTGTGACTAACTCTTTTGGTTAGAGAAAGATAAACTTGAGAATCTTCGGTCAAATTTATTGACTCAAAATCAGCTATACTTAATTTAAATGAATCAACCCTAGGGGCAGGGGGGATCGAACCTATAATCCATTTTTAATTTGATTATAACCAACTACTTAGAAGTTAGCCAAGGGAGTCTCAATGAGAGGTAATCCCGACCTAAAAATCGCTAAAACCCCACTTCATAATTCATCATTCATAATTCCCTCTCCCTTTTCCCCATCTCCCTTGTCCCTTCTCCCTTCTCCTGTCTCGGAGTCTCCTGTCTCGGAGTCTCCTCAGCTTAACGGGTTACTCCATCCACCACCGGACGGACATCGCTACCCTCAAAATAGCCGGGGTTGCCTGTCCAGTTGAAATCCGAGACGCGGATGTTGAGTATTCCCAACTGCAGCACCGGGTTATAGCGCAAAATTAAACTATAGGTGCGACGACTCCATTCGAGAAAATATTCTGTACTGATTTCCTTCGCTTGATCGATACTGTAAATGCTCTGGAAACCCACACGAATCGGACCATATACCTGTTGAGTTATACCATAGGACATTGTTTGTTGATCAACAAAGCGATCGAAGAAAAAGGGTGATTGTCCGTTAACTAAACCCTGACTAAAACTGATATTAAACCCGGTATAGTCGAAAAAATCGCGGGAAAAACGCCCAAACTGTCCCAATAATCCCACAGTTCCCGTGACGGAATTTTGCGTCTCTCCGTTAGTGTAATAACTGGTGACACCAGTGACACCAGTGACAATAGCAATATAGGGTTGAACGGGAAGAGGAGAAAATCTTAAGCCTTGGTCGGGAGTCGGTGGTAAAGTAAGGGCAGACCAGAGTAAAAAACTGCGATTGAGGGAGACAGCACCCTGAAAACGGCTTAAATTAGTCACATTATCCGTTGCATTGGCCGCTAAGAGATTACTGCGATCGGTGGGTGCGTTGACATTCTGAACAGAAGCTTGATAACTGAGTCTAATATCCGTATTGGGGACGACAATCACCGGTGAGGTCAAAATTGCCCCAAAACTGCTATTAACCGTCTGAAACCCCAAAGAACCGTTAAAGAGACGCTCGCGATAATTGTACTCCACATTGAGCAGATAGGGATCCTGCAACTGTCCGATCGTCTGTTGAAAGCGAATCTTAGAACGAACAATATTTTCGATCTGTTCCAAATCTAAATTAGAAAAAGAAGCTGTCGCCTGAAAAAACGAGCGCTCACCAAAATTAGTGGCAAAATTGCCCAATAAACCAAAAGCTTTCGGACTAAGGGGTGAAACTTCACCACCTCCGGGGTTAGCTGAGGGAAAAGCATCGGGATTGAGGACTTTTTGAATTAAATATTGGGGTGTCAACTCAAAAAGAGTCTTCGGTGTCTCCACTAAAGTTAGGGGACTTTCTACGAAAAATCCGCCCCGATCCTCTCCATCATAGCCCGGAGCAATTAAAAAAGGACGACGACGACGGCGATCGAAGGTAAGACTATTAATAAAAGTGGGTGCCACTACCCGTTGATCGAAAACCAACTGGGAATTACTCATCCGCAACTCATCGGTAAAGGGGCCGGTACTGCGAAAAGTGGCGGAATTGGCCCGAACTTCCAACTCAGGAGGGGAAAAAGGGTCATTCGTCAGACGCACATTAGTGGCATTCCACACCTTACCATCAAAATTCAAGCGCTCGGCCTGAAAACGGACACGATTAATCGTTCCCCCCGACGGACTACTAATATTCTGTCGATCGCGCCGACTGGGATCCTGTCCCCCGACGACAAATTGAAAACCCTCTCCCGTCGTGATTCTCTGCAAGGGTTGATTTAATGCCAAACGATCGGTTAGGGTTCCAAAAGAACTACTGGCCCCCACATCCGTGGGCAGCGTTTGCCGTAAATCCCTAGCGGTGCTGGGTTGAAAAATCTCCCCATTAGCATTAAATACCACACCGCTATCCTGGACGAAATAATATTCAAAGCGATCGCCGCGCAGGATTTGATCTCCCCGGGTTAGGATCACCTGGCCCTCCGCTACTGCTAACTTTTCGGGAAGATTAATCTGTAAGCGATCGGCTGTTAGTACACTTTGGGCAAAACGTAGGGTGACATTACCTCTAGCGGTGATAATCTGCCGATTTTGGTCAAATTCCTGCTCATCAGCCACTAATTCTAGAGGCTTTTCCTCTTCTGGATTAACTGCAGCGGTCTGAGCTAGGCTGTTATTGAGGGAAATCCAGTATTCTTGGCTGGTTTTTTCGCCCTTTTTCCGCACTAATAGCCGAGTTGAGCCATTTTTATGGTTGAGAGCTTTTTGATTTAATCCTGAAACTATCTCGGTTTCGGGATTAATGGTGACACCAACGGCTGCGGGGGGTGGAGAATTCTGAACAGAAAGGGGTGTTCCTAAAGTTGCCGCATCACCCGCACTGCTAGGTAAAGGTTCTAAGGGAATACCCTGAGCGGGAACCAAGGGTTTTACCTCGACGGTTTCCGGGGGGGGAGTGACGGTGAGGGGAATAGAAACGCTCTCTGCTGAAGGCTTTTTTGCCTCTAGAGGTGCTGGGGTGACAGGGAGGGGAACTACAGACGTGGGACTACTTTCAGAGACTTGGCGCTCCTCCGTTTCCGGTTCAGCTACAGTATTAATCAGGGCAGGTGGTTCAACAGCTAAGAAAAAAAAAGACATGACTGCACGAGTCGGCGATCGAAATAGAGGACGAGCGAACCTCATTGATACTACCACGATCATTATTTCTAGGGAGACAGGGAAAGTCCGATAACTTGTTCCCTGTGTCTCTACCCTAGAACCAGTTTGATAATTGTCTTCTACTCAAAGTCTTTGCGTCCGGGGTTACGGGTAGGATCGCCAGAAAGGAAGCCAAAGATAAAAAGTAAGACAAAGAAGGAAACAACGATATAAACGGCGATTTTTAGGGTTAACATTACTAAGACGTTCTCCTTAGACTAGATTAATTCAATAACAGGGGTGAGCATACCTTGACCTACTTTACCCTATTTGAGTGATCCCTGAACAGAGAAAAGTGATCAGTCTTCAGTCGTCAGTTATCAGTTATCAGTTATCAGTGATCAGATAAGTGGGTGGGTGGAATTAAATATAAGATGAACGTAGGTTGGGTTGAAGCATGAAACCCAACGCCCGCTCATGTTACGCTACCGCTAACCTATCCTACAAATAATTGTGCCTCCCTACTTATGAGTTTTTAGTGGACAGTCTGATCAGTGATCGGTGATCGGTTATCAGCCTACTGTTTACTGTTTACTGATCACTTAAAATACAACTAAATAGCCTATTTTTAGCCAATTTATGAATAATCTCGGTAAATTATATGTGGTGGGAACGCCGATCGGTAATTTAGACGATCTGACTTTCCGATCCCTGGCAACTCTCAAAAAAGTCTCTCTAATTGCTGCCGAAGATACCAGACACACGGGCAAATTATTGCAGCATTTTGATATTCCGACCCCTCAAATTAGTTACCATGAACATAATCGCCTTTCCCGTCTCGATGAGTTATTAAATATTCTCAGTCAAGGTCAGGATATCGCTTTAGTTACTGATGCGGGAATGCCGGGGATTTCTGACCCGGGTTATGAGTTAATTAAAGCTTGTATAGAAGCTCAGATCGAAGTGGTTCCCATCCCCGGAGTAACGGCGGTAATTACTGCTTTAGCGGTGTCGGGATTACCGACAGAAAGATTCTGTTTTGAAGGATTTCTTCCGGGTAAGGAAAAGCTGAAACAAGAGCGCTTAGAGGGTTTAAAAACCGAGACGAGAACGATGGTTTTTTATGAAGCACCTCACAAACTTATTAAGACTTTGGAGGATTTACGGGAAACTTTTGGACCCACGAGAAAGATAGTTTTAGGTCGGGAATTAACCAAGCTTTACGAAGAAATTTGGCGAGGAACTATCGCCGAGGCCATTAATTTATATCGGGATAATAAAACTCCTAAAGGAGAATTTACGATCGTAGTTATGGGCAACGATCAGGCCGATAATATCCAATTATCTGACGAGGAATTAAAACGGGAATTAAAACAAATTATAGAACGGGGAGTTAGTCGATCGCAAGCCAGCAGACAATTAGCACAAGTTACTAATTTATCCCGCAGTCGTTTATACAAATTAGCCCTAGAAATTTGATGATTATCAATTTTTATTCCCACCGCTAACCCTCGATTACTTAGCTGATTGAAGTAACAAAATTCCCCCGGCAGTTAATCCTAAAATATTGGGCAACCAAGCGGCCATCAAGGGGGTTAAAACTCCGCCAATGCCTAAGGAACTGGTGACAAAAGATAGGAGATAATAGGAGAAAATTAGGACAATACAAATACCAAAACTGGTGGCTTTATTAGAATTTTGGGGACGTAATCCCAAGGCTGCCCCAATCATCCCAAAAACCAAACAAACAAAGGGTAAAGATATTTTCTGCTCGATTTGAACCTGTAGTTTTCTAATTTTGGTGGGATTGCCGCTTAATTCCAGTATTTTTAGATATTCCCGCGCTTGTCTTAGGGTCATTTCTGAACCATCTCGGCCTCGAAAAGCTAAATCTAAAGGGGTACGAGGTAGGGCTAATTGTTGATGTTGAAAGCGAACAATATTACGATAGGAACCATTAGGATCAATTAGATAAATTGTGCCGTTATAAAAATCCCAGATATTTTTTTCAATATTCCAAGAAGCTGATTCTGAGGTAATAATTTGATTAACTTCCGGCTGGGTGCGATCGAGAATGGTTAACCCTAACATTTCTTGACCGTTAAATCTTTCGGCATAAAATAACCTTCTTAATACCGTTTGCGCTTCCCCTCCATCCGGTGGCCGCACTTTGCCGTATTCAGGATAAATAATATTATCTTCAATAAAAGACTTGCGATTTGGTCGCAGAGCTTTCGTCATGGTAGCATTAGCTTCATAACTGGCAGCCGGGGCCACATAATCATTAAAAACGTAGGTTAATCCCGTCACTATTAAACTTAGCACAATGGCGGGAATTATTAGGCGATAAACACTAATTCCAATACTTTTAAAAGCAATTAATTCGCTATCACTGGCTAAACGACTGTAGGCCATTAAAGCTGCTAAAAGTATCGACATGGGAAAGGCTAAAACGATAAACTCTGGCATTTTTAATAGGAGAATTTTTAGGGCCAAAGTAAAAGGTAAACCCGACTCAGTAATCCGTCGCACTAAATCAAATAAAGTGCCGATCGCCACTCCCAAAGAAGTGAATAAACCCATCCCAAATAGAAAGGGCAATAATAACTCGACAAAAATATAGCGGTCTAAGATGGTAAATCCGGGTATTCTACTTAAATTTCCTTGCCAATTGCTAACTTTCATGATATAATGCAGCGATTTTTTATTAATAACAATTATCTGAAAAAATTATCACCCAAATAATACTGACGCACCAGAGGATTATTATACAGTTCTTCGCCACTTCCCGCCGCTAAAATCTGCCCTTCGCGCATAATATAAGCCCGATTAGTGATAGCCAAAGTTTCTCGCACATTGTGATCGGTAATTAAAATTCCCATCTGACGATCCCTTAAACCAGCGATCATCGCTTGAATCTCAGACACAGCGATTGGATCCACCCCAGCGAAGGGTTCATCTAATAACAAAAATCTTGGTCCGTTGACTCCCACCGCTAAAGCGCGAGCTAATTCCGTCCTTCTTCTTTCTCCTCCAGAAACGTAAGCGCCTTTAGTGCCAACAATCTTATCGAGGCGAAATTCTTTTAATAAATCATAGAGACGATTTGTCCGTTGGGAAAAGGGAACCCCCGACTGTTCTAGGGCTAACTGAATATTTTCTGATACAGTTAAATAACGAAAAATACTGGCCTGCTGCGTCAGATAGCCAATCCCCAGACGCGCCCTCTGATTAAGGGGTAATTTAGTAATTTCTTTTTGATCGAGCCAAACGCGTCCTAGATTCGGTTTAATTAATCCCGTGGCGATATAAAAAGTTGTGGTTTTCCCCGCACCATTTGGTCCTAATAACCCGACAATTTCCCCCGGGGCAACAGTAATACTCACCCGGTTAACCACGAGCCTTTTACCGTAGGATTTATGGATATTTTCTAATACTAAAGTCATCTTTATCCAGTGTTGGGGTGTGGGGTGTGGGATGTGGGGTGTGGGGAAGTGGGGTGTGGGGAAGTGGGGGGGTGGGGTGTAGGGTGTGGGGTGTGGGGAAGTGGGGGGGTGGGGTGTAGGGTGTGGGGTGTGGGGTGTGGGGTGTGGGGTGTGGGGAGAATACTGCCTTTTGTCTTTTGCCTCCTGTCTCGGAGTCTCCTGACTCCTGACTATCACTGCGGGTTAATAATTGGGGCAGCGGGGAGGGAAGGGGAAGGTATGGGTGCGGGTGTCGGGGAGGCTGCCGGTTGGGGAGAAGTTTCGTTATCTTTGACTAAATAAATTGACTCCACCTGCTGACTGGTTTGGGGAGTAGCGATAAATCTGCCCTCATCGACAAGATAAGTCATCGTTTCAGCGCGGATACTGTTGCCTTCCTGCAAAACATAAACATTACCCGTCATCACTAAACGACGTTCGCGGCTAAAATACTGAGCTTGGGCAGAAGTGGCCTGCATTTTGCGGGCGGGGTAGAACACTTGTACGTTACCCCTCGCAGTAATTACGCCCGTTTTTGAGTTTGCCTCTTGAATATCCGATCGCACTGTCATGGCATTACCTGGTACGATATTCTGCTGTGCTTTGACTAGGGGAGAATTGCCCAATCCCATGACTAAGCTAGTAGAAACGAGGGCAACTAGCCATCCTCTGATTTTTGCGGATCTTGCTCTCATAGAAATGTCACCTATAGACGTAATTGTATTGACTCACTAATCTAGCTTTTTAGAGAACGGGATGACTTTTGAGGATTTTCGGCAGAGAACAGATAGATCGATCGAGGTGGGCATGAGGATGTTCCTGATGGCTTTTCATCGCTTCTAGCACTGCTGGTAAAGCTTGGGGATCGAGATTCTGTAAAAAGTTTAATAGATCCAAACTCTCCCCCACCAAATGCGTCACGTTGATCCCCTCGTAATCGGGTTGATAGTGTTGTAAACGTCTAACCCCTTCTCCCAAAAGAATTACCGCTCCGCGCCAGTTATTATTTTCCAGATGGTAACAAGCGACAGCAATCTGCAAAATGCCTTGATAAAAGGTTTTTTCAGGCTCTGCGGACTCCATCCACAAAGCCTCTAGGGTATCATGACAAGCATAGAATTGCTGGCGATTAAATTCGTCGATTCCTTGGCCAAAAGCGCTGGCTGTCATTACCCTAAACTAATGCCCCTTCATCGATTCGCGGACTTCTTGGATATAGTCGAGGGAAATTGTCTGTTCTTCCCCAGCAAACTCGTTATCGGGGGTAATAAATAGCATACAGTGACATTCTTTCCGTTCCCGCATCGGCACACAGGGACAATTCCAGAAAGTATTTTTTACCTCCGCTTCTTTGTCTTCGTAGTGACGACAGGGACATAAAGGAGAGCCTAATTCGTCCTTATGACGCGCTAACCCCTCAATTACCACCGCTGTCACCGAGAGATCGCTACAGAAGTAAGTATTTGTACGTCTAGCGTACTGTTCGGCAAAATTCTTCATCGCCTCAAGACTCTTATCCGTGTCCGTGATCTGGCTCATAGTTATCTGATCCCCTTAGCTTTCTACAAAAAAACTCCTTACTATCCTATCTCGATCCGCTTCCCCTTGGCTGAGGGGAATTTTTAGAATCTCTTTTGATTTTGCGACCGATCCCCTTGTTAATCTAATACGATAAAAAGACTCTCTTTGGCCAAAAGCTCGATTTTTTGGCCAGCAAATCGGAATTATGGGGGCAAAGTTCCTCAAACCTATCCTTAATTCCTGCAATCCCTGTACCCTATCAATACCAGAACATGATTTTATCTTTCTTGCAGACAAATAAAATTTCTGACGATAATACGCCTTGGTGGCTGAAAATTACCTCCCTTTATCCCCACTGTACCTACTATTTTGGTCCCTTTGCCTCTTTTGAGGAAGCACAACAGCATCAGGGGGGTTATCTCCAAGATCTAGAGTCCGAAGGAGCGCAAGGAATCAGTCTTTCGATCGAGCGGAGTAATCCCCATTATTTGACCGTTTTTGACGATGGAAATCAGGATCTAGCTAAAACTTTCGCTTCCCATGCTCGAACCTTTTCTCGCTTTATTTCTTAAGTCTCCCTGTCCTCTTTGTCAACGGCAGAGCGATCAAGAGCTTTGCCGTGATTGTGGGCGACAATTACAGGCCTATCGTCAGAATAACCCGCTTTTTCTCTGGCACGGTTCTATTCCCCTGTTTATCTGGGGACGCTATGAAGGTAAATTAAAACAGGTGATCGCTAAAATGAAATATGATCGCCATCCCGCTCTCGGCTCTTTGCTAGGCAGTTGCATGGGGGAAACTTGGCTGCTGCGTCCTCCCCTCACCGATAAACGTTTGACGGTGATTCCTATCCCTCTCCACCCAGAAAGATTAAGGGAAAGGGGTTTTAATCAAGCAGAAGTCATTGGCGAGGGTTTTTGTCGTTTAACCGGTTATCATCTGGCTAGTCGCGGATTAATTCGGATTAAGAACACGGCAGCTTTATTTAGTCTGGCAGCCGAGGAAAGAAAAAAGACGATGCAAGCGGCTTTTCAACTGGGGAAAAATTTACCGAAATCAGTACCGATTCTCTTAATTGACGATATTTATACTACAGGAACCACGATCGAGGAAGCCGTGCAGGTTTTACGCACAGAGGGATATCGGGTAGTCGGTGCGATCGCTCTTGCCAGTTCCAAAATTAGCTAAAATGCCCAGACGGAATCGGTCTAGGCATTTTAGGATTTTAAATTAAGTCCGTTTGATCTTGTCGTATTGACTGATGAAAATCAAGCCGATAGTGGCAGGGATCAGGACGATAGCCGCACCTAAAACAAGGCTCCAGAGAAAGTTAGCTAAAGAGGGTGTCATGATAGATAAATCCTTTGTCATATTTTCAAAGACTTAGTTTTTTATCTTATCACCTTGGGCGAGAAGACCTCCACTTCCACGACCAGATAGATGCGATCGCAGGTTTTATATGTCTTCAATCCCTCAAGATAAAGTCTCCCTTGACTTCTCAAGGGGATAGGGATGTTTGACAATAGGTGATAGTTACAAAACTTTAAACTAGATTGGCAAAGATTTTTATGGCTACTGACGATCGCAAACGGCGCATTCTCGATCATCTCTCCAGAAGTACCACTGGTGCTGACTATATTCCCAAAAAACCGCTGCCAATTGTGGAAACTCCTCCGGTGGCAGCGGAACCCGTGGCAGCGCCGCCTCCAGTAACTCCTTCACCGGAATTAACTGCTAAAGAGCGCAAAAGAAAGATAATGTCCCATCTTTCCATGAGTAGTCAAGATTTTGGCGAAATTACTAGCACTGCCCCCGAAGAAAAGCGTAAACGCCAAATTAATGACCATCTACGCCAAAGCCAAGGATAAATAGTAAGGAGTGAGAATTAGCAACTAGGCATCTTCTAGACTGTTCTCACTCCCTCATTTTCTGCTGTCGATGGCAATAATGACAGTTGTTGCAAATCAGTTCCTCGCTCTGGCAAGAAGGGAATGTTAAAGTTAGTAATGAGTGCTTCGGTGATCGGATGACGTAATTTTTCTGTGGAACCCACATGATAAAAATGCTGTTTAGTATAGATATAAAACTGATCAGCACTCCAATTTTTTTTAATTAAAGGATTGCTTCTAAACTGATTACTGTGCCAAGTGGACAAAATAAACCGACAAGAAATATCCTTTAAAATAGTCACCAAACAATCTTCATCCTCTTCAGACCAAGAGTTAAAATAATCGGTGTGTCTCCCTAAATAAGGAGGATCGAGATAGATCAAGTCTGTTTTTTGCCAATCAGATAAAGTCTCTCGAAAGTCAGCAACTTGAAAATTATAATCAGTTTTAATAAGAATATTTTCTAGGGCAATAACTTGATTGACTATTTTGGTAATATATGCTTGAGAAAATCGCTCTGATTTATGACAGTAAGGTACGTTAAACTGTCCCTTACGATTGAATCTCATCACGCCATTAAAACAGGAGCGATTGAGAAATAAAAAATCCAGAGAATTAGGAGCTTGATTAAATCTTTCTCGTACCTGATAATAATAACTTTCTCCCTGTTCCTTAAGAACTTGACCATTTTCTTGCAAAAAAAGCTTCACAGTTTTACTGGTAATAACTTGATTTTTTAGATTATTATAAAACTGGATAATATGAGTATTTGTGTCCGCAAGTAAAGCCTTTTTGGGATTAATATTAAAAGCCACCACCCCCGATCCAGAAAAGGGTTCTATCCAACGCCCAAAGCTAAGATCAGACACAATATTTTTAATATCTTTCACCAATTTAGTTTTAATTCCTTGACACTTAATCGGTGGCACAAGTGGCGTTAACTTCACTAAACACTCTCCTCATCAATAGTAATCTCTATCCACAGCAAACTTAGCTCCTGTTGGCTCGTGAATAAAGGTTAAATCAGGGTAAAAATTTTGTTGAGATACTAACTCTATCTTGGGTGCATCTCATTTTTGCCCTCTCAAAAATTAATTATGCAAGAACTCTATAGTAGGGTTGATTCATGAATCAACCCTACCCAAACCCCCCGTTGGGTGCGTGGCGCGGCCACTGAGCGTGTCGAAGTGCCGCCCCCAAACCTCGGAGCGCATTAGTTTTTCGGTGGGATGCTTACAGGTAGCTGCTGATATATCTGTAATAATTTAAGGGTCACTGATAATTGCTGATTGTTGGTATTTCTGCATAAGTGAGATACACCCCTCTATCTTTAATTGGTTACATCTAGCAAAATTATCAAATATGGGAAAAAGAAGCAATTCTAGGATTTTGAAGATGATTTTCGTATCAATAGAAGGTAGGTAGGTTGGGTTGAAGCATGAAACCCAACGCCCGCTACCGCTAACCCATCCTACAAATAATTGTGCCTCCCTACTTAGGGTCTGCTGAATAAATCTAAAAACCTTGTTGGATAGAAGGTAGGTTGGGTTGAAGCATGAAACCCAACGCCCGCATGGGTTACGCTACCGCTAACCCATCCTACAAATAATTGTGCCTCCCTACTTAGGGTCTGCTGAATAAATCTAAAAACCTTGTTGGATAGAAGGTAGGTTGGGTTGAAGCATGAAACCCAACGCCCGCTCATGTTACGCTACCGCTAACCCATCCTACAAATAATTGTGCCTCCCTACTTACCTTTAAGCAGTTTAAATTCAGTACAGCTGCTCGCAGAAACCATGAGACTCTTGCTAGAACAAATGAACTAAAAAATCTCTCGTCACCATTCTTGTCAGAATTATGAGAATTACGTTACATTTAGTTAAGATTTAATTGGCTGCGGGGATTAATCTCGAAAAAATAACGTAAAATCCTTGACAAAAACAGCTAAATGAGTTAAGCAAAAATCTTTATCCTAGAACCACTAAACAAACATGAAACTATCCTGGAAAACGATTTTACTGTGGACATTGCCCGCCCTTGTGGTCGGTTTTTTCCTCTGGCAAGGCACTTTTGCCACCGCCACCAGTAATATCGGCAATAACACCGCCAGTACCCGCATGACCTACGGACGCTTTCTAGAATACCTAGACAGTGGTAGGGTTGTTAGCGTCGATCTCTACGAAGGTGGCAGAACCGCGATCGTACAGGCCCTAGATCCAGAACTAGAAAACCGAGTACAACGCCTACGGGTCGATTTACCAGCCAATTCCCCCGATTTAATCGCCCGTTTACGCGATTCTAAAATTAGTTTCGATGCACACCCGATGCGGAATGACGGTGCTTGGTGGGGATTCCTCGGTAATCTACTTTTCCCCTTTTTGCTGATTGCCGCTCTCTTTTTCCTGTTCCGCCGTTCTAATAATATGCCAGGCGGCCCCGGTCAAGCCATGAGTTTTGGCAAATCAAAAGCTCGTTTCCAGATGGAAGCAAAAACTGGCATCACCTTTGATGATGTGGCAGGAATTGACGAAGCGAAGGAAGAATTACAGGAAGTCGTCACTTTCCTCAAACAACCGGAGAAATTTACCGCCGTTGGTGCCAAAATCCCCAAAGGAGTCCTGTTAGTTGGTCCTCCGGGTACGGGTAAAACCCTGTTAGCTAAAGCGATCGCCGGTGAAGCGGGTGTGCCTTTCTTCAGCATTTCCGGTTCGGAATTTGTGGAAATGTTTGTCGGTGTCGGTGCTTCTCGCGTGCGCGATTTGTTCAAAAAAGCCAAGGAAAATGCTCCCTGTTTAATATTTATCGATGAAATTGACGCAGTAGGTCGTCAACGGGGTGCCGGTATCGGTGGTGGTAACGATGAACGGGAACAAACCCTAAACCAATTATTGACAGAAATGGACGGTTTCGAGGGGAATACGGGAATTATCATCATTGCCGCCACTAACCGCCCCGATGTTCTCGATTCCGCTCTCATGCGTCCGGGCCGTTTTGATCGCCAAGTAACCGTCGATGCGCCCGATTTTAAAGGTCGTTTAGAGATTTTAGACGTTCACGCCCGCAATAAAAAGCTGGCCAACGACGTTTCCATCGAAGCGATCGCCCGTCGCACTCCGGGGTTCAGTGGCGCAGATTTAGCCAATTTACTCAACGAAGCGGCAATTTTAACCGCCCGTCGTCGTAAAGATGCCATTACCCTCCTAGAGATAGATGACGCAGTGGATCGTGTTATTGCGGGTATGGAAGGTACTCCTTTAGTCGATAGCAAGAGCAAGCGCCTAATCGCTTACCATGAAGTGGGCCATGCGATCGTGGGTACGCTCTTAAAAGATCACGATCCCGTTCAGAAAGTGACTCTGATTCCCCGGGGACAGGCCCAGGGTTTAACTTGGTTCACTCCCAACGAAGAACAGGGTTTAACCACGAAAGCGCAGTTAATGGCCCGGATTTCCGGTGCTTTAGGTGGTCGGGCGGCCGAGGAAGAAATCTTCGGCTATGATGAGGTGACTACCGGTGCCGGTGGCGATTTACAGCAGGTTTCTGATATGGCGCGTCAGATGGTGACTCGTTTCGGGATGAGCGATTTGGGTCCTTTGTCCCTAGAAAGTCAAGGGGGTGAAGTGTTCCTCGGTGGCGGTTTGATGACTCGTTCCGAGTATTCTGAGAAGGTCGCTACTCGCATCGATGATCAGGTGCGATCGATCGTGGAACACTGTCATGAAATTTCTCGGCAAATTGTCCGGGATCATCGCGAAGTGATCGATCGAGTGGTGGACCTGCTGATCGAAAAAGAAACGATCAATGGGGAAGAATTCCGGCAGATTGTGGCTGAATACGCCTACGTTCCCGAAAAAGAACAGTTTGTACCACAGTTATAGGTTGATTTCAATCTATAGGCGATCGGGTGGGTTAAGACTCACCCGATTTTTTTATGCTAGTTAGGGTTTGCTGAATAAATGTGAAATGTAGGCAAGGTAAGAGTTTTGTGGCTTTTTTCGCGAAACAGGTGCAAGATTTTGAGAGAATCGTCGTTCAAAACCTTGCGTCTTCATCGGCCCGCGTCCTGTAGGGGCGAAGCATTCGGACAATAACCTATCGGTGAAACCGTAGATTTTCTAACCGAATGCTTCGCCCGTACTTTTTGCCGCAAACCCTAGTTAAGGGTTCAAAAACGGCAAAAATAAGGATTAAATGGCGTAAAATCTGTAAATAGACGATTTAATTGCTTATTATTCATTCTTAATTCTCCTGACTACTGACTACTGGCTACTGACTCCTAACCCCACCAACAAACTTTTTGCCGCAAACCCTAGTCATCGTCATCGTCATCGTCTTTATTCTGGTCATTATCATCGTCTTTTTGCCGATTTTCCCCGTCTTTATCGCTATCTTCGTCTGTTTGCGGCGATTCCACCGTTGTAGGGACGTTTTTCGGTTCTTCGGCTTCTTTTGCTCCCTGACAAGCGCCTAAAACCGTAGTCAAGGTTAACAGAATCAGCAAAACTAAGGATTTGATTTTCATAGTCTTTCTCCCCACTCGATCGATAAATATAACAATTTTAAGACTTTTGGGCGGTGGATAGCTTGGCTAATGCCAAGAAAGTGCATTCCCAGACTAAACGGGGTTGAACGTAGGCTAACAGCTGCCGGCGGGTTTTTTCCAAGATTTCTAAAATCGATCGCTCTCGTCGTCGTTGCCAATCCTCATACTGAAGATAACTCACATACCATAATTGGGTTTCCGTGTCAAGAGTTTGAGCGATAATTTTGGCTAATTCCAGCGCTTGGGAGAGTTTTAGGGGAAACTTGCTCAAAGATCGCGGTAAATCTTGGGGGAGACTGTCGAGAAACTCTAAAGCGGCGATCGCTTCTCCTGGGCTACCTTGAGCTAAACCGAGAATTGCCGGATAATTGAGAACGCGAGCGTGTCCGTTAGAGCGCAGGACTTGAGCGAGATTTTCTTCCGAAAGACGCTGAAAAGGGATGTGTTGACAGCGAGAAACGAGAGTCGGTAGTAAAGAGGAGGGACTGGGAGCAATTAGGATTAAAGTGGCTTTTCCCGGTTCCTCAAGCGTTTTTAAGAGCGCATTTGCCGCCGATTCGGTCATGGTGTCTGCTTCCTCGATTACCACCACAGAGCGGGCCGATTCGAGGGGAGGACGACTTAAAAAGTTAGTAATCTCGCGAATTTGTTCGATGCGGATTTGCGGGGGAGCTTTTCGCTTGAGATTGCTTTCCTGTGCTTCTTTTGCGGTGAGCAGTTTGCCTTGGTGTTGATAAGTGGGTTCAATCCAGAGTAAATCGGGATGATTGCCCCCTAAAAAGCGTTTCAGGATTAATTCCCTTGTTTCCGGAGATCGATCTCTAGTTAACAAGTCTTGACAGAAACATTTTGCTGCTAGATTGCGTCCAATCCCCTTAGCGCCGGCGAATAAGTAAGCGGGAGCGATCGAATTGACTTCAAGCGCTCTTTGTAGTAGTTCAATGGCCTGATTTTGACCGATTAACCTTGACCAATTTATCATCTTTTCCCTGCCATGGCTCGCTATTGCTGTTCCTATTTTGTCGGGATTTCTCCTCATCAGACCGGGTTTTTATACGATGATATATTAAGTTTGGGTGAATTTGAAATCATCAAGCGCCGGACCGATGTCTTGCTTTTATCGGAAGTTCCTAACGATGCTTTCTTTCCCCAGTTAGTGAAAGTGGAATTGTTTATTCATCCTCCCACTAGCTCGGAACTTCAGATCGATTTATTGGTAAAAAATCATGAATTGCCCCTGAGAACTAATAATCGTTGTCGGCGATTTTTTGAATCTATTCACCAGATTATTACCAACAATTATCAAGGTCAATCCCTGACCAGAATTACCGCTTAACCCGATTTGTTCCTGTCTCCGTCAACTGACAAAGACAGGGACAAAATACCATCTTATCACCGTGATTTAACTGGGGGGCTAACTTTTCCTTCAGATATAAGTAGGGAGGCACAATTATTTGTAGGATGGGTTAGCGGTAGCGTAACATAATCGGGCGTTGGGTTTCATGCTTCAACCCAACCTACGTTCTTCCCTATCCTCTAAGAGAATTTTGGTTCTGTTTTGATCATCTTCGACGATGAAAAAATGCTCTTTTTGGTGCTTGATAGATTTATCGAGAAAAAATCGATAATTGCTTTAGTTTTTGCCTTCCTTTGTCGATTTGAGCGGAGGAAATTGACGACGTAAAAGCAAGGAATTACTCACCACCATAACCGAACTAAAAGCCATCAAAGCTGCTGCTAGGGCCGGACTGAAAGCTAGACCCCAATGGGGCAGTAATAAACCACCAGCAATGGGAATAGCAAAGGTATTATAACCCAAAGCCCAAAAAAGATTTTGTCGGATTTTTTGCCATGTGGCCAAACTTAAATGCAGAGATTGCACCACATCTTCCAGGCGATCGCTAATTAAAACGATCCCGGCCGTTTCCATGGCCACTTCCGTGCCACCGGCCAGAGCAATACCGATGTTAGCCTGTCCTAGTGCAGGAGCGTCATTGATACCATCCCCGACCATAGCCACGATTTTGCCCTCTTTTGTCTGTAGGTCGGCAATTAAGGCCGATTTTTCGGTGGGGGCAACTTCGGCATAAAATTGGCTAATACCCAAACTATTAGCGATCGCTGTCACTGCTTCTCTGCGATCACCACTGAGTAAAATCACCTCTAAACCGAGTTTTTGCAACTGATTCACGGTTGTTTGAGCATCGGGACGTAATCGATCCTGAAAAGCGATCGCGCCGAGTAATTGTTCTTCCATACCCAGATAAATCACCGTTTTACCCGCCTCTAAAAGCTCTTGAATACTGGGGATAGTTTCATCGATTTTAATGCCGTTCTGCGCCAAGCATTGCCGATTTCCTAGAACAATTTTCGACCCCTGCACCCTTGCCGAAACTCCCAATCCAGCCACAGTTTGAAAATCTTCCCCCGTCAGGTTAGTAGGAGGAGTAACCGCGTCTAAAATCGCCCGAGCGAGAGGATGATTAGTGCCACTCTCCACTACTGCCGCTAATTGTTGAATTTCCAGGGAATTAAGCTCAGAAAAACTCAAACAATCGGTAATTTCCGGATGACCTTGGCTAAGGGTTCCCGTTTTGTCAAAAACCACCGTTTGCAGTTGCGAGACGGTTTCCAAAACATCGCCCCCTTTAATTAAAATACCCCGTTCGGCTGCTAAACTGGTTCCCACCAGTAGGGCCGTTGGTGTGGCTAAACCGAGAGCGCAGGGACAAGCGACCACAAGCACAGAAATCGCTAATTTTAGGGACAAAAGTAGGGGAGAAGTGGGTTGAATCATCTCGTGGTGTCCTGTGGTTGACCCTAACACCTCTGGAAAGAGCCTAGTTCCCCAAAAATACCAAAAGAGCAGCACAATTAGGGCAATTATCATCACTCCGTAGGCAAAATAACCCGCTACCCTGTCCGCTATCTTCTGTACTGGGGCCTTGCGAGTTTGGGCTGATTCCACGGCTGCGATAATCTTAGCTAGGGTGGTATCGGTCCCCACCTGACGAGTTTGTACGGCGATCGCACCAGAGAGATTGAAACTGCCGGCAATGACTAGATCTCCCATTTCCTTAACCACCGGCAGCGATTCCCCCGTTAATAAAGCTTCATCTACCGTGGTTCTTCCCTGAATAATCTCCCCATCCACGGGAATTTTTTCCCCGGGTAAGACGCGCACCCATTCCCCGACGCGCAGCTGTTCCACCGGAATCGCCACGCCCACACGGTCATCTGTACTACCAATCAGGTGAGCCACTGCCGGTTGTAGGGAGGTAAGCGCTTCTAAGTCTGCGGCTGCGCGATGACGGGAATGCGCTTCTAGAGTCCGTCCGAGGAGAATAAACCCTAACAGCATGACCGGTTCATCGAAAAAGCACTCTAAACCGAGATTAGGCAAGATAAGAGCCAAACAACTGGCTATATAGGCGCTACCTGTGCCTAAACTAACGAGAGTGTTCATATTTGGCATCCCGTGCCGTAATCCCCGCCAACCATCGATGAAAATATCGCGCCCGGGGAATAAAATGGCTAGGGTGGCTAAAGTCCAGTGAAAAGCAATGCTTTGAAAGATGGGGATTTCTGGTCCCCCGATGTGGTGTAAGTGACCAATCAGGGAAAAAACCAGTAAACAACAAGCGATCGCTAATCGGTATAATTGTTGTTGCCGTTCTTTTTGTTGGTTTTGCAGCCGTTGATTTTGTTGAGAAAGGGGAGTCGATGAGCTGCGCGGTTGGGTGGGGAATCCAATCGCGGTTAATTTTGCGGCTAACTGCTCTGGTGCGATCGCTTCCGGTTGGTATTCAATCACGGCAATTTCCGTGATTAGATTAACTTGGGCCGATTTTACCCCTTGATTTTGGCTGAGTTGTCTTTCTACGGCACTCACACAGCCAGCGCATTTCATGCCTTTTACGTCTAGAGTAGCGGTTTTTAGTCCAGTTTCGGCGGCTAGGATCATAGAAAAAGTAGGCAAGGATGGTCTTTACTTCTATCCTAGAAATTCTCGGCCGATTTTTAAACTATTTTGGCGATCTCTTCCCGATCCATACTATTAGGGGGGCAGCTATCAATGATGCGGGAAAAACTAATAGCAAACTATACTACAAACCCGTCAGTAAACAGGCGCATGACTTCCCGGATTCTGTCATCGGCAAATGGGGTAAAATCCACTTGAGCGCAATGTTAGACCGCCTTCTATGGTAATTATGCCCAAATTGAGATGATTAAACTCCAAGGTGCGGTATTAAGTTTTATTTAGGGGCTGTTACACCGATGCGGGTGGTATAGTAGGATCGGGGAGGGTGCTGGGCTGCAGGGAGCGGTATGATTAATAGTTATACGGCTTAGTTTTGTGGTTGTGACATAGTTGGGAGTTTATCTGTGAGGCTTCTAGAGGGAAGAATTCAGTACAGTTGTTTATGAGGAAGAGAAACAATGCCAGTGTTTGATCAGCGGGGTCAAAAAGTAACTTATCAGTATAATGCTGCTGGTGACATCAATTTCGGTAATGTCCAAAATCGAGCAGACCTGATTAGTGAGTTAGAAAAACTCAAGGATGAGATATCAAAGGCTGGCGAGGCTGAAGTTATCGATGCTGAGATAGTCACAGATGCTCAGTACCAGATTCAGAAGGCTATTGATCAAGCCAAAAAATCAGAACCAAGCAGGAAATCTATATTGGACCATCTTGGTGAAGCAAAGGAATTTATGAAAGGTGTGGTCGAGGCTGGTGGTATCGTGACAGGTATTGTCAAGGCTATTGAGTTAGTTCAACAACTGTTTTGACAGTATAGTTGAGAGGGTGTTCGTATGCAATTTTTTAATGGATACTTACGGCGGTTCCTCTATCCATCTGGCACAAACAACTCCTTATTGGATAAGCCTTGACCCTTAGAAGATGTACCAGACTGAGCCTGAATCCGCCGTACTAAGGAGTTAGAAAATCATGGCAAGCTACGACCAGCGAAATCAGCATGTAAACACTCAGTTCAATATTAATCAAGTTTCTCAATCACCAGATCCAGATACTTTATTTAATCAAGGTATCCAATTTCTGGAGGCGAAGTCATACCAGCAATAGAACTCTTGCAAATTAATTATATGTTATAATGATGGGTTAACTAATTTTCCCCAAAAAATTAGTTAACCAGTACATTAGTCCTGAATGAAAACTTGAAGTTTAACTTTTAACTCAAAACTCTTTAGATATGCTTTAATTTGGTTATCAAAACCTCTTTATTTAAGCAGCACAAACTATCTCAATTTTTATAATTGAGAATAAATTCTCCTTGACTTGATTAATCTTTAGGCAACTTTTAAGAAGCTGCTATACCTATCCCTAACTCACAGTTATAAATAGCCGCCAACAAGTTAACTCTTAAACTATATCTTCGACGACGATTCCGATATTTACAGGATAAGATTTTAAAGATTTTGAGTTTCCTATTTATATGTTCAATGATAATCCTTTCTTTGGCTAAAGCCTTGTTATACTCTTTTTCTAACTCTGTTAATTTTCTATTTTTCGATTTCTTTTTCGGTGTATAACTATTACTATGGTATGCAGCTATTCCCTGATAACCACTGTCTTCTATGCTGGTAGTTAAAGGATGAAAACGAACTCGACTTTTTTTAAATAAACTAAAATCATGACCTCTACCTTTCCCACAAAAGACACAGATAATTTCCTCGGTATTTTGATCAGCTACTAATTGGGATTTTAAAGTATGATAACCTCTTTTACCCCCCAAAAAATCTTTCTGTTTC
Organism: Microcystis panniformis FACHB-1757; assembly: GCF_001264245.1. NCBI lineage: Bacteria > Bacillati > Cyanobacteriota > Cyanophyceae > Chroococcales > Microcystaceae > Microcystis > Microcystis panniformis. Next base: position 1,419,024 of record NZ_CP011339.1, on the reverse strand, counting down.
TTTTTGGGGCGTTCAATGGGAGTTTCCGTTACATCCATTACCGTTACGACCGGTATCTCTGCTTGATTGAGTAAAGCTTTTTTTCCTTTTAAACGGAAGTTTCCCGATTGTAAAAGCATTTTTTCCGTCTTATTTACAATCCGACATATAGTTGATTCTGATAGTTCCCAGCTTGTACCAATGTGAAAATATGTTCTATATTCTCGCCAATATTCTAACGTTACTAAAACTTGTTCTTCTATAGATAGTTTAGGTTTCGGTCCCCTTTTAGATGGTGAATTAGAGTCGGCTTCAACACTTTTTACTGATTCTACCATCTTTCTATATGTTGGTTTATACACACCGAAACGGCGTTTGAATTGTTCATCTGATAAGTTTTGATAATCCATAATTTTGCTAATAAACATAGCAAAATTATAGATGATTTCCTGACCTAAGATCACATTTTATTCTTTTTTCCACTTCAATCTAAGAATTGAGAAAAAAGCAAAACCTTATATTATACCATAAAAAAATTATGCAAGAGGTCTAATCAATAAATTTTCTCAAGGATGTAATCAAGGCTGATCCATCAATTGCTCCTGCCTACTATTATTTGGCACTAGCATTGCTTGGAGGCAGACGACCTAAAATACTGAAGCGTAGTGAAATCGAGGAAATTGATCAATTACTAACTACGGCTACGGCTATGGGTGATTCTGATGCAACTGTTCAATGGTTTCGAGCACTTGTTCGTGATGACTATTACAGTGGCAATCGAATAAAATGTCCCTCACCATCCGTAGCAAATATCTTGGAATCTATTCACCCTGGTGCAACCAATATCGACAGATTGCGAGTATTGCTGGCAAAACTACCGATGACCAATAACCAATTGTACATTGAGCTTGTTAAACAAATCTTATGAGTGGAGGAACATATTAATGACAGCATCCAAAAGTTCGGAAGATCAAAAGCGCCAGCGAATCCGAAATTACTTTAAAAAGCCAAAACTAAAGTGGCCAATCATCCTTCTTGTAATTGGCTTGCTCTTGCTATCACAATCCTCTAGTGCGGTAATCGGCCTACTTGTCTTAATTGCAGCAGGAGCATGGTTGTTTTTCGAGATCAAACCTGTTATGGATGCTCCTGGAGATCAAACAGTTGATGCTTGGCTAGTTGATGACATTGAACATCTTAAGAAACGTTCGATGGATCGCCTAAACATTGAGGAAGCAGAACTAATTAGAGATTCTGTTGTGATTCGCGGACCTATCCTCTGGTCAACTCATGGTGTTCCAACAGAAGAACTTGCCTGGAAAAAGGGTAAAGATGAGCGTATTCGATTTAGCATTAATGCTGTAACAGTTGTGCATTTAACTGAACATAAACTCAGTTCCTATCAGTGCGATTATAACTTTATAAGAGGTGTTCCTCTTAATGAAAGAGACGATGAATTCCACTATCGAGATGTAGTTGCCGTTTCGACGCGGGATGATTCTACGAACTACACATTACCAAATGGTGTATTGATGAAGCAGGCACAACTTTTCAAATTAGCAGTATCAAGTGGCGACAGTATTCAGGTTGTAGTGAATTCATCAGATTTGCTTAAATTTACAGGCGGAATTATGTTAGATACTGGGCTTGATACTGCTGTCAAAGCCCTGCGAAAAGTGCTAAGTGAAAAGAAGATTTAGTGCGATCGCCGATATTGTAGGGTGCGTTAATGAAATGTAACGCACCTTATCTAATGTTCAAAATTCGTGCGTTACGCTAACGCTAACACACCCTACTGGACTGTTTCAGTGCGATCTTGTGGGGTGCGTTAACGAAGTGTAACGTACCGATGATATTTTGCAGGTTTATGCCGACAATTTTATGGGTTGCTCTAGAACCGGAAAATTCTGAATTATCTGTGGGAGTGTAATCCCATAGTGCGATCGCCTCGCCCGTAGGTTGGGTTGACGCAAGGAAACCCAACATCAATCAACTCATAACAGTGCGATCGCTGATCTTGTAGGTTGGGTTGACGGTTGTTACCCAACTCCCTCAAAACCAAGATTAAATGCAGTAGGATAGACGTTGGATAGATTTTCTAGATTGCCGTGAGTGAAAGCGTCTATATTGAAACCAGCGTTATTGGTTATCTGACAGCCAGATCGACCAAAAACTTGGTTGTTGCTGGGAATATTGAAACGACAAGGGACTGGTGGCAAAATCGCCGTAATGATTTTCTTCTCTATATCTCACAGGTTGTTTTAGATGAAGTCGCTAAGGGAGATACAGAGATTGCTTTGAAAAGGTTAGAAATTGTCAATGAAATGCCTTTGGTTGAACTCAATCAAGCTGTACGCAACTTGGCAGCCCAGTTTCTTATACGAAGCAACCTTCCTGCCAAAGCTTCTGATGATGCGGTTCACATTGCTGCGGCGACTGTCCACGGGCTAGATTACTTGTTAACATGGAACTGTAAACATATTGCCAACGCTCAAATTCAGAGGAAGTTGGCAGAGCTCAGTCTTGATTTGGGATACGAGTTACCCATAATTTGTACTCCTTACGAACTTTTAGGAGATTATAACGATGTGGCAAGATGACATTTTAGATGAAATTCATAAATTTCGAGAAGAACACGCTAAATCCTTTAACTACGATTTGGATGCAATGTTTGTAGATTGGCAAAAAAGACAAGCAGAAAGTGGCAGGCAGGTAGTCAGCTTACCACCAAAGCAAGGTCTAACAAGTCGTTGGAGCCGACCAAAACAGGATGAACCACAAGAATCTCAAATCTAATCGTGGCGGCTCAACTTAGCCGTTAGACCGACAATGATTCGTACTTGTCTTTGTAAATAGTCCGATTGGTTAGTTATGATTGCGATGCCGAAGGCACTGCGTAGCAGTACGCTGATCTTGTAGGGTGCGTTAACGAAGTGTAACGTACCGATGATATTGTGCAGGTTTATGCCGACAATTTTATGGGTTGCTCTAGAACCGGAAAATTCTGAATTATCTGTGGGAGTGTAATCCCATAGTAAAATGCTTTATAAAAGCTCAACAAATTCGTCAACGCTCAAGCCGACTTGCCGAATAATTGCGCGTAAAGTACCTCGATCTAGTTCTTGATGATCTGGTACCGAGACTGTTGTTTTGGGAGCTTCACGTACTAAAATCATGTGACTTCCACGCTGACGCTCTACGGCAAAGCCTATTTGCTCAAGTGCTTTTACACATTCTGCGCCTGAGATAACAGGTAATTTACTCATACCAGAATGACCTCAACCGTATCATTGGGAACAGGTTCACCCCGATCCTGTAAAACTTCGATATACAGAGCGATTGCCTCTTCAATATTGGCTAGAGCCTCCTCACGAGTTTTTCCCTGGCTAATACATCCTGGCAAACTAGGAACTTCGACAACAAAGTAACTATCCTCACCAGGATAGAGAAGTACTTTACGGCTGGATTCAGCTTGTGGTTTAACCATAATCATTGCTCGATAACTATTTGGTTGTTTCATTCAAATATTAACATTTTATGTTTTAGAACCAGTGTGATGCCGAAGGCACTGCGTAGCAGATCGCCGATCTTGTAGGGTGCGTTAATGAAATGTAACGCACCTTATCTAATGTTCAAAATTCGTGGGTTACGCTGACTGGACTGTTTCAGCCGTAGGGTGCGTTTCCTAATGCGGGATTTTTGAGAACGCACCATGCACATTGATTGAAGCTGTGAGGTTAGGTGCGGTGCTGCTCTTGTGGGCCCAGTGGAGGAATGTTAGCGAAGATTGCCAATGTTTAGGTTAAAATAGAGGGGCAAAAGTTGCCACAGGGTCGCTTCAATGACAGTTCGACAACCCCGCTACAGCAAAGAAGAATTTGCCCGACGTGGACACGAAGTCTATGAGTCTCAGGTACGCTCCCAAATCGAGGAAGGGAATCATGGGAAGATTGTAGCAATAGACATCGAAACAGGGGCTTTTGAAGTGGCTGACGACAGCCTAACAGCTGCTAAACAACTGTTAATACGTTTTCCTGATGCACAAATATTTGGTATTCGGATTGGACATCGTGCCGTCCATCGTTTTGGCTTTCGTTCCCCCAGTGTATCGCCATGATGATGGGGAGCGTCAATTCGCACCGAGAAGCAATTATTCAATTCGTAGTGCTAGGCGAAAATCACCAGAGACAAGCGATTAAAGCAGTTATTGACACTGGTTACACTGGATTTCTCACGTTGCCTTCTGCTATCATTACAACACTAGGATTAACGTGGTATATGCAAGAAGAGGGAATCTTGGGCGATGGAAGCCTCTGTATGTTTAACGTATTTGAGGCAACTGTGATCTGGGATGGTCAGATCAAATCTATTGAAATCAATGAGTCAGAGACAGATCCATTAGTTGGTATGGGTTTACTTGATGGCTATGAGTTGAATATTCAGGGTTTTGCTGGGGGATTAGTGACAATTAAACCTTTGTCATAGTGCGATCACAATCGCCGTAGGGTGCGTTCCCTAATGCAAGTCCTACTGTTCCACCAATAGATTTTTGGGAACGCACCATGCACATTGATTGAAGCTGTCAGTCTAAGTGGGATGACGAAGGCACGGCCTAGCAGTACACTGATTTTGTCGCGTAAGAGGCGGGCTATAATGAACGGTGAACCTGATTGGTCAGAAAAAATTGACCAATATTTGTCTGGTGAAACCATTGACCATTAAGTGGATTCTAAGGAGCTAAGGGAATGACCTGGACGGCAAACCAACAAGCGAAAATTATCCGTACAGAGCGAGGACTGACGATCGCTGGCACGCGCATCACCCTCTATGATGTGATCGATCTCCTAAAAGCTGATTATCCTCCTAAACTGATTCGTGACACATTTAACCTCACGAACGCGCAAATTGACGCAGCTTTGTCCTACATTCAGGTAAACCAAGCTCAGGTCGAGGTTGAATATCAAGAGGTTCTTCAAAATAGAGAAGAAATTCGTCAGTACTGGGAAGATCGTAACCGCGAACGCTTTGCTCGAATTGCAGCAATGCCACATAAACCAGGGCAAGAAGCGTTTTGGGCAAAGCTTGAGGAGCAGAGAGCGAGACGTGCCGCACAAAAACAATGACTTTCTTAGTTGACTACAACCTCGACGGTTATGCGCTGATTTTTCTTGGTATATTGGCAAAACGTGGTTGGCTTGAGTTTCAGTCTGTCCAATTTGTCACCTTTAGAGAGGTTGGACTGTCGATGGAAAGTAGCGATCGCGTAGTCTGGTGCTATGCTCAAGAACAGGAGATGATGATTCTTACTGCTAACCGAAATATGAAGGGTGATGATTCCCTTGAGCAGGTTATGCGAGAAGAGAACACAGAGAAATCGTTTCCAGTGTTGACGATTGGAAATCTCGATCGTTTGAGTGAAGCTGAGTATAGAGAGCGCTGCGCTGAACGACTGATCGAAATTGCTGTAGATCTTGATAATTACAAGGGGGTTGGTCGGTTATTCATTCCATGATATTGTCGGCTACGCTTGAAAATTAGGGCGATCGCAGTCTTATCGGTGAGAAGCACGGCATAACTTAGCCGTTATGCGGCAAGTTTCTGAATAGATCGCAATCGCTGTAGGGTGCGTTACCTAATGCAGGATTTTTTGGGACGCACCCTGCTTATACCAAATTTCTAAATCCATGACAGACATCCACGCTCGAATGCTTGCCAGGCCTGCATTCGTTGTGACGCAAATAAAGAAAAATGGTATTATTGATTGAAGTCGTTAGACCGCTTCAATTTTAGGGTAATAGTTGCTAAAGTCCGCTAACTTCACCGGTGAACCCACATAGGGAAAGGTTTGTGAGCACTAAAAAATTCTTTCTTCTCCATAAAGACAATAAAATCTCTATTCTGGAAGCATAAAGAGGCTTCAGGCGAATTTAAAGGCACATTTAAGCTATGTAAATCGAATATTTACACTTTTTTCAGCTAATCAAGCCATTAATGGCTTGATTTCTTTGCATCCAACCCAAACAGTATAATTTTTTCTTCGATGTATTGAAAATGTTTTTTATTTCGTATAGAATACAATTCGAGAGAAAATACCTAGCAATCTCCCATAAATAAACAAAGGAGCCGATGACATCGTGATCCCTGATCCTAGATCCCCAAAACGGAAAACCCTCTTACCTTTTATTTCTCTAGCTACGGCTGCCGTCGTGACAACGGGAATCGGACTAACTTTTAGTCCCCTATCAGCATCGAGTAATCTGCTGGCAGCTGCGGATAAACAGCAAGCTAAACAACAAACCGTGGAAATAACCCTGGTTTCCTACGCGGTGACTCAATCAGCCTACTCAAAAATCATCCCTCTATTCGTCAACAAATGGAAAAGAGAGAAAAAACAGGATGTGGTGATTAAACAGAGTTATGGTGGCTCTGGTTCCCAAACCCGCGCTGTTATCGACGGATTAGATGCAGATGTGGTAAATTTGGCTATCGGTTCCGATGTGGAACGCCTGCAAAAAGCGGGTTTAGTTAACCCCGGTTGGCAGAAAGAATTACCCAATAACGCCATCGCCACTCGTTCCGTGGTAGCTTTAGTTACTCGTCAGGGCAATCCCAAAGGAATCCGCAACTGGCCAGATCTAGCCAAATCGGGGATTAAAGTCATTACTGCCAACCCGAAAACCTCTGGGGTGGCCCGGTGGAATTTTCTGGCCCTGTGGGGATCGGTAACTCGGACCGGCGGCAGTGAAGCACAAGCGACCAATTTCGTCCGTAATGTCTATAAAAACGTGCCTATACTACCCAAAGATGCCCGGGAAGCCAGCGATGTCTTCTTTAAACAGGATCAGGGGGACGTGCTGCTTAACTACGAAAACGAGGTGATTCTGGCCCGTCAAAAAGGAGAAACCGGTTTTTCCTATACTATTCCTCCAGTCAATGTTTCGATCGATCCGCCCGTGGCCGTAGTGGATAAAATAGTTGATAAACGCAAAACCCGGGAAGTAGCGACAGCTTTTGCCCAATTTCTCTTTACTCCCGAAGCGCAGCGGGAATTCGCCAAGGTGGGTTTCCGTCCCGTTAATGCTAATGTGGCTAAAGAGTTTAGTAAACAATATCCAAAAGTGTCGAATCTGTTCCCCTATACGGCGGTTGGTAGCTGGGATGCGATCCAGAAAAAATTCTTCGCTGATGGGGCGATTTTTGACCAAATTCAGCGTTAATTAGTAGTGAGCCATCAGCCGTCAGCTAGATAGCGCTTGCTGAATAAATCTGAAATGTGGGCAAGGGAAGGGTTTTGTGGCTTTTCTTGCGAAACAGGTGCAAGATTTTGAGAGAATCGTCGTTCAAAACCTTGCGTCTTCACCGGCCCGCGTCCTGTAGGGGCGAAGCATTCGGGCAATAACCTATCGGTGAAACCGTAGATTTTCTAACCGAATGCTTCGCCCGTACTTTTTGCCGCAAACCCTAGATAGCAGAGATAGTTGATTGCTGATGGCAAAAAAAACAAAACTAATAGTTAGTAACTAAAAAAAAGATGTATCTACTTGACAAAATAAAAAACGGAAGCTTGGTATTGATTGGTTACTTATTATCGCCCCTGTGTTGGTGGAACGATCTAATTTTTAATCTGCCGATCGCCTACGGTTTCGGTCGTTTAATTGCTTGCTTACACGCCGATTTTTTTCTCCCCGCAGCCGTGGTTGGTTATTGGTTATCTAATCTTGTGGGAATCCTACTGATGCAGTTTGGGACGAAAGAATTAATCGGTGGAGAGAAAAAAGAACGCAATTGGCCAAAAGAATTAAGAAATGGATTACTTTCCTCGACTGCCTATACATTAGTCATTATGGTCTTAATTCATTTTCAGATATTAGAAATGCCCCTGTTATCCTCGATCGCTACTTTTTCCCCGTGATTCCCAAAACCCACTTAAACAATAGCTTATTTTTCTTAGCCATCTTGTTAACATCGCTAAGTTTTACGGATTTAGCGATCGCTATTGACCAGCATCCCCAAGGATTTGCTTGGGAAAAATCGCTGCTGCTATCTATTCATCAAACCGCTAATTTAAACCTAAACTTTTTGGCCATAAAATTAACGGGATTAGGTACTTATTGGGGAGTGGCTCCGATACTAACAATTTCACTGCTGATTTTTGCCCTAAAAAAATACTGGTATGGGTTCGCTTATCTGCTTGTGACTATGGCTGGAGGTTGGGCAATTAGTTATAATCTCAAGATTGTTTTTCATCGAAATCGCCCGCAATTTTGGACGTTATTTTATCCCTTGCCCGATGATTTTGCCTTCCCTAGCGGTCATGCTTTATTTAGTTCCCTGTTAGTGGTTTCTTTACTGATCTTATCTTGGAGAACGCGCTGGTTTTTCGGGGTAGTTTTACTGGGGATTCCCTTGGTTTTGGTTATTGCTTGGACTCGTCTTTATTTAGGGGTTCACTTTCCTAGTGATATCCTTGCTGCTTGGCTTTTAGCGATCGCTTGGTCCCTCCTAGTTCATCTCTGGTGGCGACAGTTATTAGAGACACCCAAGGCGATCAATACCCAAGAGGAAACTAATAATTAGTTGATCGACTTGCTCCCCAAAAAAAATATCACGTTATACCTAAATTTTTGGAGAAAGCTAATCAAAGCCCTATAGTAATTATCGTTTGATATTCGTCGCTGACACTGAATCATGAAATCAAAACTGCCACGAGGGAAGGGTCTATCCCTGGGACGGTTTCAAAGCCGTCCCCTTGCTTTTCTCACTTTAGTTCTTCTGTGCATTTTAACCTTTACCTTAGCACCGTCATCGCCCCTGATGGCCACGTCCAAATCTGAGACTAAGATAGACTTTGTATCGCCGGCGTGGGTAGCACAAAATCTCAACGATCCGAAGTTAAAAATTCTCGATGTGCGGATTAATCCTTTGGAATATATCACCGGTCATTTACCGAAAGCGGTGAATATAGCCGACAATAATTTTCGTGGTCCAAACGGATTTTTGCCGGTTCAATATTGGCAAGAGGATAAAATTGGCAGTCTCTTTGCCGCCGCGGGAATCACTAATGGCGATCGAGTGGTAGTATATTCCGATGGTCGCGATGTCTTGGGGGCAACCATGGTCGCCTATTTACTAGAGCGATCGTGTTTCCGAGATGTGGCCGTCTTAGATGGTGGTTTTAAGGGTTATAAGGGTTCTGAACAGAAGGTAACGAAAGAATTCCCTAAATATCAACCAGGGAGCTTTACTGTCCGTGATAATCCCTCGATTCGGGTGACTTTGGCAGAAGTAGAAAAATTGATCGGCAAACCGGATGTGGTTGTTATCGATCCCAGGCCCGAAGAACTTTTTCAGGGAAAACAGGATATCTGGCTGAGAAATGGTCATATTCCGGGGGCGAAAAATATACCCTGGCCGACCTTTACGGAAGCGAATAATCCCGATGAATCCCTGAAAAATCACCATAAATTGCAATCTTTAGACGAAATCAGGAAGATTCTTGCCCAACGCAACATCAAGCCCTCGGATAATATTATTGTCAGTTGCAGTACGGGACGGGAAGCTACTTTACAGTATGTTGTCCTCAAACATCTGCTCGGTTATCCCAAGGTGCGAATTTACGAGGGTTCTTGGACAGAGTCCAGTACCACAGATCTGCCCGTCGCTACTGGGCCAGAAAAAGCGGTCTGAAGTCAAGTTTGTCGGTTTATACTCGTTGTGTGCAACCATCTTACCCAAGATGGTTTTTTTTGCGTTGTCAAATTGAAAGATGCTCCGAATCAGCACCGGAACTGAAATTACTTTGATAGGAAAGATTACATGGCATCTTGACAATTAGTGTTTAATGAACGAATAGTGCCGATAGTTGGGCTTAAGTGGGGAACAAGACTTGCCCTGAGCCAAGTCGAAGGGGTCGCTCGATTTAGCAGTGGAATTAGCCCTACAATCGGCGTAGGGCTAATTCATGAATTAGCCCTACAATCGGCGTTGTCAAATGGAAAGATGCTCCGAATCAGCACCGGAGCATTGCATCTTTCCTCTTCTGATCTGACAACGCCTTTTTTTTGCTTAGGGTGGGTTCCCGAGTAGGGCTAAGTTAGACGGACGCAAAAAAACCTCGGCGCTCATCCCGAGGTGAATTTAGGAGATTTGAGCTTATGTTGACGTAAAGTTGACGGGAATTAGCTAAGGGCGTTGATCACATAATCGATGTAGGAATTAGCTTCTACAGCAGCATCCCCACTTAATCCGTGATTGGTTTTGATGTATTTTAAGGCTTCGATATACCAGCTAGGAGATAGTTCAAAAGCACTATTAATTTCACTCAAACCGGCGACCAGATATTCATCGATCGGGCCTGTACCTCCTACCACGAGGGCATAGGTAATAATTCGGATATAGTAGCCGATATCGCGAACGCACTTGGATTTCCCTCGCTCATCGTAGGCATAGTTCGGCCCCTGGAGTTGGGTGGTGTAGGGAAATTTTTGATAGACAGCGTTGGCTGCCTCTTGGGCTAAACTGGGGGCTTTTTGGGCGAGGATTTTTACCGCTTCTAGGGTGATGGCGGCCTGACGGAAACGACCGAAGGCTACTTGTAATTCAGCACTGCTGAGAAAACGGCCTTGGGAATCGGCAGTAGCCACCGCTTCGGTTAAAGGTGTTTTGGTCATCGATGGAATTGCTCCTACAAAAGTTTAATCGGATTGAGAGAAGAAAGTCACAGCATCAGGAAACTGCCGCCGCCGCTCGATCGAAGTAAGAAGCGACTTCTGCCAGTAAAGAACTGCAATCCCCACGAGTGATCCCGTTGGGATCGGCTGCTAGGGCAAGGGAAGCGTCTTTGAGCTTGAGAATTCCAGCTGCAACAGAAGCACCCGGAACCACTAGGGCGACGTAGGTTTCCCGGAGACCGTTCAAGGCGCGATCATCGAGGATGCTGGCATCGCCGGTGAAGGTGGCATAGGTAACGTAGCGCAGGATAATTTCCAAATCCCGCAAGCAGGCGGCGGCACGACGGTTTGTATAGGCGTTGCCACCGGGGGCAACTAAAACGGGCTGTTCTGAAAACAAACTACGCGCGGCATCGGTAACGATCGCAGAAGAATTACTGGAAAGACGATTGACCACATCGACGCGTTTATTACCATCTTTGACGAAGGCAATTAGGGCATTGACTTGATTCTCGCTCAGGTATTCCCCCCGGGTATCGGCCTGGGAAACGACTTTGGCAAAGGCATCTAACACCATAGTTTTCATCTCCTATAATGATGATTGGTTTCAGCAAAATATCGAGGTTGATTTTTCTGGCTTTTCTTTATTTTTTCGATAAAGTATCTGGGAGTTTTTCTCTTGGAACTATACTATCGTCCCAGAAAAAAGTTTTACTCTCCCTTGTCCAGATTTTTTTGTATATCGAGGAACAATTCTTGTTAATTGAATTTAGCGTTTTTATCCGCTCCTAGATAGACTTCGTTTTTGCCATAAATTATTTTATAGAACATATTTCCACCTTTATTTATTAAAAATTGTTTCTCAAAAAAGTGGCAAAAAAATAATTTTTTAGAATAAATCTCAGAAAACTTTCCTAAATGTGTAACCCTATACCAAGAAAAAGTATCACTCTTTTCATCTCTCTAATAATTCGTTTAAGTTATTTAAACAAATGTGCTTTCATATACTAATAATAATTAACTAAATTGAGGGAAATTTCCCAAGACAATTTGACCGATTGTGCTTCGATATACAAAAAAACGGCTCTTCTCGACTTTGTGTGATAATTTTTGCTTATGGAACCCTGAAGTGCTTATTGGGCAAAACTTTTAGGACTATTTTGCGGATATTCTATCGGTATAGACCTCGTTTCCACACAGAAACCAGAAGAGCCAAAAAACTAGCAAGGCAATAAAAATCGACCGGGATAATCCCCGCCGAGTCACTGTACTTCAACCCCAAAAGTATTGTAAAACATTTAAAATACATATATAATCAGAAATAGCCAACAAGTATAAAGCAAGTGGGATTATGCCGATCGCAAGAGACATCACCCAATTGGTAGGACGGACACCCCTAGTCCAACTGAATCGAATCCCAGTAGCCGAGAGAGTAAAAGCCCGCATCGTCGTCAAACTAGAAAGTATGAACCCCGCCGCCTCGGTTAAGGATCGCATCGGGGTCAGTATGGTGGAGGACGCGGAAGCCGCCGGACTAATTCACCCCGATAAAACAATTCTGGTGGAACCAACTTCCGGCAATACCGGCATCGCCCTGGCCATGGTAGCCGCTGCCAAAGGCTATCGCTTAGTCCTGACTATGCCCGAAACCATGAGTTTAGAACGACGAGCGATGTTAAAAGCTTACGGAGCGCAATTAGAATTAACCCCGGGTAGCCAAGGCATGAAAGGAGCGATCGCCCAGTCTGAGGAAATAGTCGAAAATACCCCCAACGCCTATAGTTTGCAACAGTTCCGCAACCCGGCCAACCCGAAAATTCACCGGGAAACCACCGCCGAAGAAATCTGGACCGATACCGACGGCCTGGTAGATATCGTTATCGGTGGCGTGGGAACCGGGGGAACCATTACCGGTATTGCCGAAACCATTAAACCCCGTCGTCCCCAATTTCAAGCGATCGCAGTTGAACCCTCTAATAGTCCCGTCTTATCGGGGGGACAACCGGGGCCGCACAAAATCCAAGGCATCGGGGCCGGTTTTATTCCGGCCATTTTCCGACCGGAATTAATCGATGAGGTGATTGTCGTCGATGATACAGAGGCTTTCGCCTACGCGCGACGGTTAGCTCGTCAGGAGGGACTACTATCGGGCATCTCGGCCGGGGCGGCTTTATGGGCGGCAATTCAGGTGGGCAAAAGACCCGAAAACGAAGATAAATTAATCGTCATGATTCAGCCTAGTTTTGGGGAACGTTACCTCAGCACGGCCCTGTTTAAAGACCTCGAAGATATCGACTAATAGGACAATAAATTGATGGAATTTGCAACGAGGGCGATTCATGGGGCGGTAACGGTTCCCATTGATCTCACTTCCACCTATAACACCGGCTTTACTACGATTATCGATCGGGATCGAGAATAGAAACGATTTAAAGCGGGATCTGGAAAAGGCTTTGATTGGTTAGGCGAAGTTTTTATCTCATTTGATGGGTTAAGCAATGTTTTTTGACTCGGAAGATTGGCAAACGATTATTTTTCGGCTCAGTATGGCTATGGCCGTCGGCTGTCTGATTGGTTATAACCGACAGCGAGGCGGTCGTCCGGCTGGATTGAGAACTTTTATCATCGTTAGTCTCGGAGCTGCCATGTTCGTGATGATTCCCCTACAAGCGGAGGGAGATGTGGGTTATGCGTCTTCTAATGCTCTCAGTCGTACTATTCAAGGGGTCGCTTCTGGTGTCGGTTTTTTAGGGGCGGGAATCATCCTACAACAATCCCATCGGGAACTAAATAAGGTACAAGTGAAAGGTTTGACTTCAGCGGCGACTATTTGGTTAGCGGCAGGATTAGGCGCGGCTTCTGGCTGCGGTTTATGGCAGATGGTTCTGGTGGGAACTTTTTTCACTCTCTCCACCCTCAGTGGCATTAAACGACTGAAGAAAAAACAACCTTTAGCCAAATATATTAAAGGTCGTAAGAAAATATCTCCGATTAATCAAGAAATAGACTCATCGGATAGTTCAGCGTCTCATTAATAAAAAAAAGTGATAAAAATTAATTTTTTATTAAGAGAGCAAAAGCTTTTCTATAATGGCTTTTAGCCCAAAAAGTTTATATTTTTATCTACAATTTATTAAGCAAAAAATATAATAAATTTTTTATAAAATATTTGTATATAAACAACATGCAAATATTTTATGTGATAATATTTAGTAGAGAGTAACTAATTTTTCTAAACAGGAGAAAATCAAATCATGATCAACCGAAATAAGAGCTTTCAAAGCCTCAAAAATCAAGTTTTCCGGCTGCTGATTTTCCTCTTAACTGTCACTTTGCTCCTCGGGGAAGAGGAAATGCGATCGCCTTGCCCCTACTCCCCGAACAGTTGGCCGTCATCGACCGTGCCACGGCAACGGGTGGCACTGTGGTGGAACCGGTCAAGAAAAAAAATGAGGTTTCTAGCCCAAAAATTCTGGAAGATGCCCAAATTGCCTATGAAAAAGCCATCCAAGCGGCAAAATCGGCTATTGATGACCTAAAGGCTCAACTGGCCGCTCCTTCTCTCGATAAGAAGATTATCGAAGCTCAACAGGACAACCTGGAGGACTTAGCGGACAATATTGACGATCTAGGGGAAAAAGTGAGTAAATTTACGAAAAAATTGACCAAATCCGGGGCTAAACTCAGTGAAACCCTGCAAAACAACCTTATTACCCTAGAAAAGAGCCTCGTTAATACCTCCGAGACGATCGATATCTTAGCCGACGACACCGAACGACTCAAAGACAATGCTTCTCCTTTTCTGAAAACTCGCGTGGAAAAGACCATCGACGCGGTTAAACAGACTCTACAGGAAAGCGATCGAGCTTGGCAAGAACTGATCTCCTCGGCCACCACGGAACTGGAGAAGACTAGCACCCCGAAATAAATAGGGCTTGCAAGGGCATAAAATCAGTCTTTTTTGGGGTAATTATCGTTTTTACCCCAAAATTCTCCCCAAAAGCCTTAACTCGTCTAAAAAGCCCCTTTATCGACCACCTTGTGCTTTTGACTAGCTAAGTACCTCATCAAAATTAATTACCAATCATGACGCTTACCTATCAACCACCAACCCCCATCGCTGGCACTTTGATAATCGGGCGATTTTGCCCCTGAGAAACCCTAATTTCTGGAAAATCGAGAGTGGAGTCGTGAAAACCTCCACCTGGTTAGAAGATGGAACCCTAATCGTCTTGGGATTGTGGGGACCTGGCAATTTTGTTGGCAAAACCCTAGAGAGAGTCAATCCCTATCAAGTTGAGTGCATCACTCCAGTGCAAGCAGTTTCCTTTTCCACAGTTGAGAGTTATCAAATGGCAGAAATTCTGCTGTCTCATCTTCAGCAAGCACAAGAACTAAGTATTATTCGTAGCTACAAACGTACTGATATTATGGTTGTGAAATTACTGTCATGGTTAGGCAATCAATTTGGTAAACAAACTGGTACTGGACAATTAATTGATGTGCGTCTAACTCATCAGGATATCGCTGATTTATTAGGAACCACCAGAGTCACAATTACCCGCGCACTTAATCATCTTGAACAACAGGGGGCCGTGGAACGTCTTCCCGTCCATCGTCTTCTTTTACGAGAGGAGGAAATCTGGCACTACGAGATTTAGAATGGGAAGGATTATCTCTTTTTTCAATCTATGAATTGGTTAGTAACCCTTTTAATTACTAGCGTGACGAGTTTTGTGGCCACAAATCTTGATGATCTGATGGTGCTAATGTTGTTTTTCTCGCGACTTAATGCTAATTTTCGACCTCGACACCTGATTGTTGGTCAATACCTCGGTTTTACCCTGATTCTCCTAGCTAGTTCCCTCGGTTTACTATTTGGGTTACTGGTTTCTAAAGAATGGATTGGTCTATTAGGATTTATCCCTCTAATTATCGGCATTAAACAACTTTTGTCAAGGGAAAATGAGGATTACATTCAAGAAGTAAGAGAAGATGTTAATTATTCTAAAAATCGCTCCTTTGTTCCTCGTTTTCCCTCCCAAACCTATTACATCGCTGCCGTGACCGTGGCTAATGGCGGTGATAATATTGGTATTTATACCTCTCTTTTTGCCAATAATTCCCCGATGCACGTCTTAATTATCATGATAATTTTTTATCTCATGATGGGAATTTGGTGCGTCCTAGCCTATTTTTTGATTACCCATCCCAGGATAGCTAAAGTGGTTACAAACTACGGACATAAAATTAGTCCTTTTATCTATATTATTCTAGGAATTTATATCTTAATTGACAGCAAATCCTATCGTTTATTTTTAATGTATTAAACAATAATGCCCAAAAATTATCTTTCAGCTAAGTAGGTAGGTGTTAAAAGTTGTCAGACACCCCCCTTATCAAGGGGGGCAGGGGGGATCCCCCGCCTATCGGCACCCCCCTTATCAAGGGGGGCAGGGGGGATCAGAGGCAAAATCTATCTTCAATTTAATTATAACTACTTACTTAGACCAAGTAATACTAACTCTTTAACCCTTACCATACCCCTTATCTATGAGCTACATTGACCGGAATCAATTTTCTGCAACTTTCGACATCGCCATTATCGGGGGAGGATTTAGTGGCTCCCTCGTGACAGCGAACCTGTTGCGCGACACAGGGACTCCATTATCGATCGCTCTGATCGAGCGCCGAAAACCCCTCGGTACGGGGATCGCCTACGGAACGCGAGATAGCGGCCACCTGCTCAATATTCCCGCAGGCAAAATGAGCGCCTTCGAGGACGATCCCGAACATTTCCTCCACTGGTTAGCAGATAACGGCTATCGATCGATCCGGCCAGTTTTGTACCGCGTCTAGTGTACGGCAAATACATCCGATCGATCCTAGAAGAAGCGCGGGACAACGCCATTGCCGATCACCGTCTGGAAACATTTACCGATGCGGCGATCGATCTGGTCCTCGACGGGGAAAAGGCGACGATTACCCTCAAAGGAGGCAAGAAAATCAGCGCCGCTAAGGTAGTTCTGGCGCTGGGCAATTTTCCCGCAACGGTTCCCCAACCCCTCGCGTCTCTCAATTCCCCCTATCTCCGCGACGCTTGGCAGACGGAGGCACTCGCCGAGCTAAAACCCGACGGGACGATGCTGCTGGTCGGTACGGGGTTAACGATGGTGGATATGGTGGTTTCCCTGGCACAAAGGGGATTCACGGGCAAAATCCACGCAGTTTCCCGTCATGGACTGATCCCTCGATCGCACCGACCCACCGATCCCTATCCCCCGTTCCTCACCCTCGAAACCGCGCCCCAGACCACCCGGGGACTCCTAGGGCGGATTCGCGCGGAGGTAAAAACCGCAGAGAGTCAAGGTCACGACTGGCGGGCCGTTTTAAACGCCTTACGTCCTATATCTCAAGGTCTATGGCATTGTCTGCCGATAGCGGAACGCGCCAGATTTCTACGCCACCTGAAAGCCTATTGGGAGGTTCTTCGCCATCGCCTCGCCGACGAGATCGCCAGTATCCTCGATGAGGCTGTAGAATCGGGACAATTAACCTATCATGCGGGAAGAATTGAAAGTGCTGAGGATAAAAACGGCTGTGTAGAGGTTACTATCCGTCAACGGGGAACGGGAAACCTGTTAAACCTACCGGTCGATCGAATTATTAACTGTACCGGCGCAAGTAACGATTACAGGACGATCACCGATCCCCTTGTCGTTCATCTTCGCCAACGAGGGTTAATCCGTCCCCATTCCCTAGGTTGTGGCATCGAAACCGCCGACAATGGGGCAATTCTCGGGCCAGACGGTACGGCATCGCCAACGCTCTACACTTTGGGAAATCCCCGCAAAGGCGATCTCTGGGAAACCACCGCCATCCCCGAACTGCGTTTACAGGCGGCCGAACTGGCCCGGGAGTTGTTGCGATCGCTGAAAGAGAGAATTTCTCTCCCCACGGCCTACTCGATCGCATTCGGGCCGGCAGCGCCGATTTTCCGCCAGCTTTTCGATAGGGAATCGAGTACCTACACCTATCTGATCGCTGATTCGGGTACGGGGGAGGCAATTTTAATCGATCCGGTCCTCGAACAGGTCGATCGCGATCGGCAGATTCTTTGGCAGTTGGGGTTAACTCTAGGCTACACGATGGAAACCCATGTCCACGCCGACCATATCACCGGAGCGCACCGCTTACGGGAGTTAACCAACTGTTCGATCCTCGTTCCCGAAAATGCGGAAGTGAGCGATATCGATGGTTATGTGCGCGATGGCGATATCTGGATCGTGGCAGGTCAGCAGCTAAAAGCGATCGCCACTCCAGGCCACACCGATAGTCATATAGCCTATCTCATCGATGAAAAACGCCTATTAACGGGGGATGCACTCTTAATTCGCGGTTGTGGTCGTACCGATTTTCAGAACGGTTCGCCGGAAGTACTATACAAGACGGTGACGGAGAAGTTATTCACTCTCCCCGACGATACGCTTGTTTATCCCTGCCACGATTATCTGGGCAGAACGGTCTCCTCGATCGGTGAGGAAAAGCGCTGGAATCCCCGTTTTGCCGGCCGCGATCGTGAGGATTTTATTCAGTTAATGAATAATCTCAATCTCCCCTATCCCAAGAAGATGACCGCTGCCTTAAGTGCCAACGCACGGGGTGGTAAGGTGGTTTTCGTCATGGATTATCAGATATAAACGGGCAAGCGATACTCAAAAGCCGCTCGATTTCTAGTGCTTCGCTCGGAATGTGACAGATCGTCCGTGGACTCATCGTCTATGTTCGGTCAGGATAGAGCTATGGACGAAAACAAGGCAAAAATTTTAAAAGCGTTGGGTTCGTTAGTAAGACAACACAGAGAAAATCTAGGTATTTCCCAAGAAGAACTAGCGACACGCTCGAATCTAGATAGAACATATATTTCTGGCATCGAGCGCGGGATTCGCAATCCTTCTGTAACCGCTCTTGTTAGTCTGGCGAACGGAATGAACCTCAATGTCTCCAATCTATTAGAAGGCTTGGAAAACAAAGTTAATCAAACCAATGGAAAAGATCGTACAACACGGACAACGTAGACACTCAAAAGCTTCCGAAAGTTACATAGATGTTACTTTTCGATATGATGACGGTACGATTTGGGAAGGCGCGATTCCAGTTGAGTATAGACGTACTGGCGTAGATCTGGCCGAATCTTCGGCAATCGAAGAATATCTTCAGCAAGCTTTTCTATACTGTCATCCGAGTAATTATCCGAAGTGGAGACAAGAACAAGAGGTCTTCTGGTTACAGAAAGAAGCGGAAGTAACAAAATCATTCTTTGATGTACTCATCACTTTTAAATGGACTTGTGTTGCTTGTCAATTACCCCGAATCCGAATTGGGCTAGAAGGATTCAAGATTTAAAAGAAATGGGATATACGATCGCAACTCATACATCAAAAAAATGCCCGACTTGTGGTTCCAAGAAAACGCATATTATACTTGTTCCTCTACCTCGTGGTGGAATATCTGGATACGAAGTATGGTCGTCATCCCTACGAAAGAAAATCATTGATCTGCTCGGTGGTTATGATGCTTACGAGGGTAAGACTGTAGGGAAAGATAATCTGTTACCCGACCATAAATTTCCAGAAATTCGTTGGGGAAACGATACGAGACGAGATTCATTAGAGCATTTGGCCGATACGGAGATTCGAGAACAATTTCAACTTTTGACGAATCAGCGCAATTTACAGAAGCGTGAAGTCTGCCGTAAATGCTACCAAACAGGGGATCGGGGCTATCCCTTCGGTATCCAATACTAAGTAGTCGTGCAAAATAAATTTCCTAGTGAAGAAAGGCAAAAGGCAAGAGGCAAGAGGCAAGAGGTGGTTAGATATGTGTAATTAATTTTGCTTAGGTACTTATTATGAGGGTGATGAAAAATGGCCGGATACCATTCCAAAAAGTGGAAAAGTGGCGGAAGTAGGGTGTAGTGGCTGTGGATGGTATGATTTGCAGAAATGGAGAATTGCTCTCAACCGCAAGCTATCGGATTTAAATTCTGATTAATCTGCGATTCTTGCTCTAGCTGTAAAGCAACTTTGTTGAGATAAGGAATTAAAGCGTATCCGATACATTCGGCTAAACGTGGGGGAACCGCATTACCAATTTGCCACATAGCTTTTTTCATGGTTCCCTCAAAAATAAACGAATCGGGGAAAGATTGAAGTCTGGCCATTTCACGGGCGGAAATAACTCGATTAAGATGGGGATGAATATGTGTACCTCCATGATTTTCTTTGATGGTCATACTCGGTTTGCCTGGATACTGGCGCTTAAAAGCATCAACGTAGGTTTCATAGAGAGAACCACCGGGGGGTACTCGTGCGATCCGTTCCATATACTTCGAGGAATGGCGTGTCCATTCATGATTAATTTCGGGAATAGGCGTGTAAGCAGGTAAATCGGAAATAGCCGACTCTATCGGAATATATTGATGAGGTAGTAATTGAGGTTGAGGATAAGGATTAGGTAGATCGAATCTATTAGCTATAAAAATTGCTCTCGGTCTAATTTGAGGAATTCCATAAGCGGCAGATTCAAGAATAGCGATCGAAATATTAGAATAACCGATCGATTCAAACTCTTCTAAGATAGTTTCTTTCACCTTGCCTTTTTGCATCGTGAGAATCCCTGGCACATTTTCCATGACGACATACCAAGGCTGAATTTCAGAAACCACTCTTATAAACTCTTTAAATAATTGATTTCGAGGATCATTGGGATCTCGTTTACCAGCGACCGAAAAACCCTGACACGGCGGACCTCCAACCACTAAATGTATATCGGGTGAGCCTGCCAAGATAAGCCATTTCTCTGCTTGAAAGTCATGAATATCACCACAGAAATGATGGCATTGTGGGAAGTTGTACCGATGTGTTAATGAAGCGACAGGATTGATTTCAACACTTGCTGCTGGATGAAAATTTGCCTGAACTAAACCTTGAGTTATGCCACCAGCACCACAAAATAAATCAATGAAGTTATAAGTTAGATGAGGAGCGATCGGACAATTAACATCCACAAAAACTTGATGTAAATCACGCTTGATGGTCAGTAGTTCCCGTTGAATTTTTTCATAACGTCCTAATTTGACTTTTTTCGTCTTTTCAATATCTTGATTATTTTGAGGGAATAATGATAATTGAAGTTCTGACATTGCTCTGACTTGAATATATATGGTTTATTGTGACACATCGTCCACAAAAAATCAAGTCACGCCTATGGAAGGTAGAGTAACAAAGTCAAGCTACTTTTAACCTGGTCGTCATCAATCCCCGATCGCTCTCTACCCGACCATCCCCAACCCGCGACCATTGCCCATTTCCCACCCATTCCCGAAAGTGACTAGAAGAACCTAGGTTGGGTTGAAGCATTAAACCCAACGCCCGCTCATGTTACGCTACCGCTAACCCAACCTTGTATCTTGAGAAGTAGGCAACCCGTCCCAACCTAGGTAAAAAATACCGCTTTGTAGCTTGGGTGCCTATATTCTGAAAAAGGGCGTGGACATCCAGTTCAACCGAGGTGCTTGACACCGTTGGGTAGCCACCGGAGCCACGCCGTCATCCCGAGGAGACAAGCTCGAACAATCGCCCTTAGGATTAACCTCGTCTTCGCAAGGACGAGTTACCAAAGGGACAAAATAACTTAACCCCAGCATAAACGATGACAGAAGAAAAAACATGGGTAGGGATCGATGTCAGTAAAGAGGTTCTAGATATCTACGTGTTGCCGCAAGGTCTGACCTTGCAACAACCCAACAGCGACGTTGGCGTTCAATCGCTGATTGAACAATTACATCCTCTCTCACCGAGTTTGGTGGTGGTGGAATCGACGGGTGGATTAGAGCGCGCACTCGTATCGGGCTTACAAGCCGCCACCATACCGGTAGCGATCGCCAACCCCCGCAAGGTCAAAGGGTTTGCGACGGCATTGGGGAAAGCAAAAACGGACAAATTGGACGCACAGGTAATCGCTCAATTCGCACGAGCCGTGCAACCCCAACCCCAACCCGTGGTTGCCCCCCAAGCCCAACAATTGAGCGACCTAGTACGACGACGACAGCAGTTGGTGGAGATGCAGGTGGCGGAGAAAAACCGCCTCAGTCGTGCGTCTGAGACGGTGCAACTAGATATCAAAGCCCATATTGAGGAAATCCAACAGCGTATTGAAAGCCTCAACGAGCAGATTCAGTCCCTCGCCCAACAGCAAGCCGATTGGCAAGGCAAAAATGAAATCTTACAATCCGTTAAAGGGATCGGCAAAGTTTCATCTGCCCTATGTTTGGCGGAATTACCCGAGATGGGAACACTCTGGCGAAAAACAGATTGCCCGGCTGGTCGGGGTCGCTCCTATCAACCACGATAGTGGCCAGCACAAGGGTAAACGCATGATTTCGGGGGGACGCACCTCGGTTCGCTGTGGCTTGTACATGGCCACATTGGTAGCCATTCGTCATAACCCGGTGATTCGGAAGTTCTACGAACGGTTGTTGACCAATGGCAAGTTGAAAAAGGTGGCCTTAGTTGCCTGTATGAGGAAATTGCTGGTTATCCTCAATGCCATGATTCGTGATAATAAATGCTGGCAAGCACCCGCTTAGTCCAGTTTTCCGAACAATTTCATCGCTGACAAAACGGATGACTGGTGCCGTTACTTTGTCTTGCCTATTTGGGGTACAAAAGATTTTCTTTATTCCCCTTGACTTTTAAGACAATCGCTACAAATAATTGTGCCTCCCTACTTAACCTACATTCTCAACAGAGAAAACGGGTTTCTTCGAGAAACTATTTAGAAAACGGGTTTCTTTGAGAAACCCGTTTTCTGTATAATCTTAATTTTTGTTACAGCACCATTGAAAAATTGGGGACTGTGGGGCTAAAACTGTTAGCAATAAACCTTTGCAGTTAACGTCATGACTTCTCCCCTGTTGCCGAGCTTTCCTGCTATTGACGATGTTTTGTTCAATTTTGCTCAATCTGATGGCTTGAGTCAAGCTAATCAGGTGAATAGTGCGAGAAATCAGCGTTTAACCGCTACCGTAGTTTTCCTCGATGCTGGTGTTGCCGATTATCAAAGTCTCCAAGCTGGGGTAATTCCAGAAGTCGCCACCGTTATTCTCACTCCCAATCAAGACGGAATCGAACAAATATCCGCTTTTTTACCACAAAATCCCCAGATTACCACCATTCACCTGGTTTCTCATGGTGCGCCTGGATGCTTATATTTAGGGAATTGTCAACTCAATTTAACAAATATTTACGATTACCGCCAAAAGTTACAGAATTGGGCAAAGATTAATCATATTCTACTGTAAGGTTGTCAGGTTGCGGCGGGAGATGCGGGGACAGAGTTTATTAATAAATTATCTCAAATTACTGGGGCGAAAATAGCGGCTTCCAGCCGACGGGTAGGAAATGCAGCCTTAGATTAGTTAAGATGATATTACAGGTTCTTCGGTTTGTCTTATGCAACGGACAGGATTATAAGAGATGAAACCCTTATAGAGAAAGATATTTGGCGATTTTTGTCAATTGTTTTTGATCTAGAGCGAACTAATCAATTAAATCTCTTGCCAGATAAGGATTTAGTCGATTTATGCCCCCCTATCGAACCATACCAAGTAACGAAGAGCCATATTACATGACTAATAATATTGACCATGATCGCTTATTTAAGGAGTTAATCTCCACCTTTTTTGTCGAATTTATCGAGTTATTTTTTCCTCAAGTAATGGCTTATTTAGATAGGGACTCGATTACTTTTTTAGACAAAGAAGTATTTACCGATGTCACGGAAGGAGAAAGGCATGAAAGCGATTTAGTCGCACAGGTTAAGTTTCGAGGAAAAGAATCTTTTTTCCTGATTCATCTGGAGGCGCAGGAAAGTTCCCGCCAGTGGTTTAACCGGCGAATGTTTACTTATTTTGCTCGCTTTCATGAGAAATTTGTCTTACCGATTTATCCCATTGTAATTTTTTCTTATTCAAAGCCAAAAAGAGAAGCGATTAGTCAATATATAGTCGATTTTCCCGATTTTAAGGTATTAGAATTTAACTATCAAGTCGTGCAGTTAAATCGATTAAATTGGCGAGATTTTCTCAATCAACCGAATCCGGTTGCTTCAGCTTTGATGGCGAAGATGAACATTGCCGAGAAAGAGCGAGCCAAGGTAAAGGCTGAATGTCTGCGCTTGTTAATTACTTTAAAGTTAAATCCTGCAAAAATGCAATTAATTTCTGGATTTATTGATACTTATCTTAATCTTAATCCAGTCGAAGAGAGACAATTTCAAGAAGAGATTAGCACATTTAGTCAACCCGTACAGGAGGGAGTTATGCAAATTACCACCAGTTGGATGCGTCAAGGTATTGAACAAGGTATCGAACAAGGTATTGAACGCGGTATCGAACAAGGTATTGAACGGGAAAAGACATTGATTCTTCGTCAACTTAAACGCAAGTTAGGGGAGATTAATCCTTCATTAGAAACTAAAATCATGGAGTTAAGTATTGATGATGTTGAAGTATTAGGAGAAGCTTTATTCGATTTCTCTACAGTTGAAGATTTAATCAATTGGTTGAATACTTTAACTGCCTAGCTTTGACGTTAGCGATCACATCTTCGCCATGACAAGGGGTAAGATTGCTTCGGAGAGGGAATTTCAGTTAACAGTTAACAGTTAGAAGTGAGGTCTGCCAAAGGGAATTGACAGACCGCAAAACATAGGATAGCATTTGTATAATTCTTATCAAAATACGGAGAAAATATGACTCTAGTTATTTCCCAAGAAGTGATTAAAGCAAGTGGTTTATCAGAGGATGAACTGTTGAAGGAAATTGTTGTTATGTTATTCCAACAAGATAAGATTAGCTTAGGAAAAGCAAGTGAGTTATTAGGTATTAATCAAATCAAGTTTCAACGGCTGCTTTCTGAACGAGGAATTTGTATTCACTATGATGTTGCTGAGTTTCAGGAAGATATTAAGCATTTAAAAGAGAAAGGTTGGCTATGATTATTATTAGCGATACTTCTCCTCTCAGCAGTCTTGCTCTTGTTGGTTATCTGTCAATCTTAAAAGATATTTATACTAATGTTGTTATTCCCCAAGCAGTTGCCAATGAATTAGCCAATTTAACTGAGGAAGATATCCGCATTAAAGCGATAATTTCTCTGAACTGGATACAGGTTAAACAAGCCTCTAATTTGGAACTTGTGGCTTGTTTGAGCAATGACTATAATTTAGATATTGGCGAAGCAGAAGCAATCGCTGGCTCTTCTCGACTTTGTGTGATAATTTTTGCTTATGTAAGGTTAAATGCTTACTGGGCAAGACTTTTAGGACTATTTTGAAAGAAGAAACTATCAGTATAGACCTCGTTTACACACAGAAACCAGAAGAGCCAATCGCTCTTGCCTTAGAATTAAAAGCAGATGAATTGTTAATTGATGAGCGTCTTGGACGGAGGGAGGCTGTGCGTTTGGGGCTGTCAATTACGGGGGTTCTAGGAGTTCTTTTAATCGCTAAAAATAGAGGATTGATTGCTAAGGTTCAACCGATAATGGAGTCTCTAATTAGCCAAGCAAATTTTCGCATCAGTCATCAACTTTATGAGGAGGTTTTGCAAACTGCAAATGAATTAGATTAAGTTGTGAGGGGGGAATTGAGAGACAATATTCAGAAAAACTGATGATTTAGAAATACAGTTTTCCCGATCAATGTTAATTTCTGTTACAGGGGTCTTGAGAAATTTGCAATTGTTGTGCCAAAATTTTTAGCAATAAACTTTTGCTGTTACTGTCATGACTTCTACCCTGTTGCCGATTCTTCCTGTTGTTGACGATGTTTTGTTCAATTTCGCTCAATCTGACGGTTTTTGGGCGAATTTAGAAACCGCTTTTGGCACAAGTTATGATGTGGTTAAAGCGACGCAATTACGACAACAGTGGCAAAGCCGAAATTTTAGTCAAATTCCCCCGATTGAGGTTGTCAACAGCAGTGTTTTAGGTAGTGCAAATGGCGCTTATGGGATTAGCACCAATAAGATATATCTATCTGAAAGCTTTTTTGCTTCTGCTAGTTCAGATGCTTTGGTTGCGGTGGTGTTGGAAGAAATTGGGCATTTTGTGGATGCTCAAATTAATAGGGTGGATACGGTGGGGGATGAGGGGGAGTTATTTTCGGCGTTGGCACGCGGGGTAAGTTTAAGTCCTTCGGGGTTGAGTCGGATTCAGACGGAAGATGATCATGCAGTGGTAGTAATTGATGGGCAAGAAGTTCTGATTGAGCAAGCCAGTCTTTCGGGCAGTGGTGGTGTAGGTGGAACTAACAAAACTCTTCAACTCGATCCTCTACCCCAAGGACAAACCGAAAGAAATGTTACTCTTACCTATTTCTACGAGCATTATTCTATTCCTGATCAATTTCAGGTCAGATATGCAGGAAAGGACATTGTCAATACTGGAGGACTTGTTTCGGGAAGTAAAACTGGAAATGTAACATTTAAGCAAGTGCAAGGGCAAGACTTTCTCAATATCGTTGTTACTGCTCCTCAATCAGGAACAGCTTGGGATTTTTCTGTTTCTACTGACAATGCTCAAATAAACTTCAATGGTCTTGTAGGAGATGTCATCAAACTCGATTTAGGTAAGCAAAGTGGGAATGTTACGCTGAAATCCCTACCAAATTCCTCCAAAGGTAAGTTGCTGACTGACGGACACAAGTGGGTCAAAACCTGACAAGACAAGGGTTGCCAAAAAGAAAAATATCTGGGTAGATAGGGAAAAAGCAAGAATCCCTACAAGATGAAAACCGAGAACAGAATCTTCTCCCAAGTTTATTCCTATCTAGAACAAGGAAGCCGATTTGTGGATAAAAGACATTTAACCGTCCTCAGTTGGATGGTGACAGCCCTACTCAGTAGTCAAAGTCTCAATCAAGCCAGATGGGAACCCTTTGTACAAAGCAGAGCCGAACAAGCCAATAGTTATCAGAGACGGTGGAATCGCTTTTGCCAGAATGGAAGAGTAGCGGTGGAAAAGATATACATCCCCTTAATATTGAAAGCCATCGAGACTTGGAAGGAGAAGGGGGAAAGACTGTATCTAGCAATAGATACCACTCTGTTGTGGAATCAATACTGCTTTGTCTATCTAGCGGTGGTCTGCGGGGGGAGAGCCGTCCCCTTGATGTGGATGGGATTAGAACATGGTAGTGCCAGCCTAGCTTTTGAGAAATACGAACCCTTGTTGGACAGAGCCAAAGGCTATCTTCAGGGCTTTGAGAATGTCATGCTGTTAGCCGACCGAGGCTTTGCCAATCAGCAATTAATTCAATGGCTCAGGAAAAATACTTGGCATTGGTGTCTTCGCTTACCTTGCGATACCCTCATTTACGGTGTTCGCCGTCGGGGTTTTGGCTATGAGGTCAGAGAACTCTATCCTCCCAAACGGCAAGCCTGCTTTGATCGCAACGTTCAAGTCTGGCAGGAGGCTAGAATCACTGCTCATCTTGCTTTAGCCTCTGTTCCAGGGGTTAAGGATAATTGGGCAATTCTGAGCGATGAACCTCCTACCCTTGACACCTTCTGGCAGTATGGTCTTCGTTTTCCCATTGAACATCTCTTTCAAGGGCAGTAAATCGGGCGTTTTTGACTGGGAACATTCTCGTGTTCGCTCTGCTGCTTGTTTAGAACGTCTCTATCTCATTGTTGCCATTTCTATTCTCTTTGCTACTTTAACTGGCATGGCGGTTCAACAATCTGGCTCTCGCCGTCAGGTTGATGCTCATTTTCGGCGTGGTTTGAGTTATTTGAAAATTGGTTGACGTTGGCTGGCGGGAGTTGTTCATAAGGCGCGTCCCTTCTGGGAGCATCTCACCTTTGCAATAAGTAGAAATGCTTAATGAGATCAATAAAAAAGTTAAAAAAGGCAACCATTTAGATAAGCACAGCGATGACGAAGGACTTGCGGTACATTACAAGATTGCCAACTTGCACCAGTAATTTTAAGACGATGAGCAATTTGTTTAATTTTTGATTCGACGGAGCCAGAGCCAATGGAAATCCCCTCTGCCTGCAAATAACCATAATTGACAATTCGATGTTTATGCTTGTTTAAATAAGTAATAAAATTCTCAACTTGCGGCTCTGACCATCCTTCACAACAAGAGATAGCGGCGTCCACGTCCCCCTTCCTCAAGAAAACATTTTACCTCCTCAATTCGCTGGAATGACCCGCCAACTTTATAGAGGTTTTCGATTAAATGATACCAATCCAATATTTCAATTCTTTCCTGTTTCTCTCCGAGCTCACGAAATAAATTCCAGATACCATCATGTCCATCTCCTAAACAAATTAAAGGCTTGGCCAAAACTTGAGAATTAACCAAATCTAATAAAGCTGAGTTATCTTGAAAAAAAGCCGCTACCCCCAGTTGATGAAAACTCACTGCTTTATAATCACGCCAAATTAAGGCTTTTCCCTTGGCAGTTCTTAGTCGTACCTTACCGCCATCTAGGCTCATTTCTTCCACTTCCACTTCTGGGTTAGACGGTAATTCTTCAAAAGCATATCGATGTACGAGGCGTTGTTGGGTACTGTGAGAAACAGCAATCCCTGTCAATGATTTGATTTTCTGCGCCGATTTTTCGTAGGATTCATCGCCACTTAATAGCAAACAGTTCTTCTCTAACATTGGACTCATCTGAGTCCGAGACTTTATTTCTAATTTTTTCGCTTGTTTTTCTGTAATTGGTAATTCCCCCAAAATACTTTTCACTTTTCTCGTCCGACCGGCAGTTTCTTCTGTGCTTGTTTTGACAAAAAAATACCGATTTCTGGGTTAACATAATGAATCATTAAATCTCTGACTGTCTCCTCTATCTCTCCCAAGTTATTAAATTTCTTAATTTGGGATTGCTCATAGAGACATTGCCCTAACTCTTGACATAACTCTTTAATTCTTTTTTCATTTTCTGATAACATTGAATTATTCCTCCCATCGAGAGCTATTCTGAATTGTAAGTTATAACTATTATAATCTCATTTCTCTTTGTGATCAAGTTGAAGATTTTCTAGTTTTTGACTGCTATAAGTATTAATACTCATTGCATAAGTGAGATGCTCCCTCCCTTCTTGCGACTTGACCACTTATTTTCTGTTGACCCTTTTCCCTGTTTTGCTTCTCGCAAAGCTCGTCAGGATTATTATGGCAAAATTACCTTTTCTTTTATTCAGGAGTTTGAGGCTTTCACATAACAGTACTTGTCTTTGTATTGAAAAATGTGTCCGTCAGTCAGTGACGATCCTCTCCCCGTTTATGGACAGATAACTGAAAAACCCGTTTTTTCAGGAAAAAGAATTAAGCGAGGGTTATATCGTACAGATAAGGGGATTCTGGTTCAATCTGATGTCATGGGTTCCTACAACATTTTACGAAAAGCATTCCCAAATGCGTTTAACTGCTATGGGATAGAGAGGTGCGTAGTTCACCCAAGGAGAATCAATCTCTCGAAGTAAAAGTGAAGGGAATTTCTGAAATGGAATTCAGTCTGTCTATATTTGACTATACTTTTGCTAACTATAATAATGGGGATAAAAATTAAAATCCTTCTGATACCATTTTTCTTTATTCTTGGCAGGTATCTTACCCCCCCCAACCCCCCCGACGTCGGTAGGGCTGTTTCATTCTCCCATCAGAATATCAAAAGTAAAAGCGATCACTATCAGGTAAAATGAGAAGTGACCGCCAACTTTTTAAATATATGTTGAGCTTAATAGAAAAGGCTCTTCGTTACCCTTTATGCTAAATCAACATACAAGATGCCAAGATAACATACTTCTAACCCAAAAATTCCGAAAGTTTCTAAAGCCATAGCCTCTCCGTTTTATTAGTTTAAGTTTATTGTTGATTCCCTCGACCACCCCATTCGTTGTCCTTCGCTCGAAATAACTAATTATTTCTCCAAACCAGTTTCGGATTGTTTGACAACTCTTGGTAAAAACACTGGAGGATTTTGCCAACCATTCCGAGATGGATAGCAGTCCTTCTGTCGGATTCTCTGAGGTTTCATAAATCTTTCTAAATTCTTCCTTTAACTCGTGCATCTTTTTCAAATTTGGTCAATTTTCTTTGATAGCTTCTAGTTTGATTTTTTGAGTTTCCGTTAAATCTTTTTCATTTTTTAACAAGCTATATTTACTTCGCTTTAAAACTTCTAGCTTCGCTTCTTTTTCCGCTTTCTGTTTTTTATTTTTCTGCGCTTCTACGGCTCTTTTTTCTGCTTTTCTTTGTTCGTCTAACTCTTGATTAATTTGTTTCATTACATGGAATCTATCGGCGACTACCTCGGCCGATGGCATCAATTCTTTCACCAAATTTTTATAGGGCAACCAAAGGTCTATGCTGACTTCTTCAATTTGCTCTAACACCTCTTTTCCCCACCCTGTAAGCGTTTCCCTCAATTCTTCTTGTGTTCGCTTCTCTAGAATAGCTATTAGTTTTCCCGTATCTAAATTTACTAAAACCGCACAGTAATTTTTTTGTCCTTTGACTAGAGCGATTTCGTCAATTCCTAGTCTTTTTAATTTCGATAGGTCTGTCTCTGTAATTTCTTCAGCTATGTCCTCTATCATTCTTTGAATCTCTTCTTCCGTTACGTCATTTCTTCGACTAACATTTAAAATATCTCCTTCTTTTAATTGTTCGAGTATATTCTCGGCTAGTCTTTTCGTATAGGTTCGTTTCTTGGCGACAAAATCTAACTCTTCGCTAAAGGGTTTCTGACAATTATCGCACTTAAATTGACGACGATTAACCTGTAGGTACACTGGTTGTCCTGAGATTGGTAAATCTTTGACTAAATGTCGATGATTTTGGTGGAGTTTATCGCTCTCTAACCCACAACGAGGACAGGTTGCTTTTTGATTTTTCGATTCGATTCGGCAAACTATACCGATATTTTCTAGGTGTAGATAGCCTTGAATACAGGTTCCTTTTAGGTTCAAAAATTTGTCAAGTATCATAAGTAAAATAATCTCGTTTTTGGCTATTATATCAAATCTTAACTCAATTGTCTATCTTTTGGTATTAACCTGTTTGTGCCTTAAGTCCTTCCCTGTATGGATTTCAGCTACTTTTGAGCGTAGGCGCTCTCATCGAATTTTATTTTAAGTTAATTATTTGCATAACAATTCCCGAAGAGCCATAGAAAAACTAAAACAAGTCAAGGACTTTCGGAAAGGTAAAGGAAAAAGACACCCTTTATGGATAGTATTAGTAGTAATAATACTAGGAACAATGCTAGGATACTCAGGTTATAGAGAACTAGGAGAGTTTGCTAAAAATAATCGGCACAGGCTGAGTAAAGAATTTAACATAATTCCAGAAAGAGTCCCATCCTATTCAACAATTAGAAGGGTAATGATGGGAGTTGACTGGCAGAGTTTGTTAAAAATGTTTAATGAATGGGCATTACAAGAATATGGACAAAGAGATGATATAAATTGGCTAGGCATAGATGGAAAAAGTCTCAAAAACACCCTAAAGAATCCTAACAATGAACAACAAAATTTTATCATGTTTATCTCATTGTTTAGTCAAGAAAGTGGCTTGGTATTACACTTAAAAAGAATCGAAAACAAAAAAGGGTCTGAAATCGACGAAGGGCAAGCTATAATTGAGGATTGCTCTCTCCAAAATAAAGTTTTTACTGGGGATGCTTTACACTGTCAGAAGAAAACAATCAGCTTAATAGCCAAGACTAAAAATGACTATGTTATCACCGTTAAAGGAAATCAGAAAAATCTTTATCAGCGAATACAAGACCTGAGTAATTCCTCAAAGCCAGAAAGTTTTTTTCTTGAACAAGATAATAGTCATGGACGAAAAATATCAAGAAAAATAGAAGTTTTTAAAGTGAGGAAAAATGAAAGAAAAGGGTTTGAAAATCTGCGAAGAGTTATTAAAGTAGAAAGAAGGGGTAGTCGCGGGGATAAAACCTATGAAGAAACAGCTTACTATATCAGTAGCCTAACCGAATCCGCCGAAGTATTTGCTAAAATTATTCGAGGACACTGGAAAATAGAAAATCAGTTACATTGGGTAAAAGATGTAATTTTTGAGGAAGATAAAAGCGAAATTAGTGATTTTCAAGCGGCCAGCAATTGGTCAATTCTCACAACCATAGGATTGAATCTTTTCAGAGGTTTGGGTTTTCTCTCAATCACAGAGGGACAGAGGTGGTTAGCTGAACGTTGGGAAAAACTGATAGTTTTATCGACGTAAGAAGCAGAAAAATTAGCTAAATTAACAGGATGTACTCTCAGAAAATTTGAAGAGAGATAGGCTTTTAGTGGCTTGGGAACAAGCTTTATCAATTTATTCATAATAAATTTGGCAGAGGATTAAAGATTAGTTATTGTGACTAACTATTTTGATTAGAAAAAGATAAACTTGAGAATCTTCAGTCAAATTTATTGACTCAAAATTAGCTGTACTTAATTTAAATGAATCAACCCTACCGACGTCGGGGGGGTTGGGGGGGTGGGGGGTTAGGGCGATTAACCATCTCTGCCATTACTTATGAAAAATGGTATGATTTCAAGCTACCGACTGGACTGCGGTAGTCACCGTTGACTGATAACTGGTAACTGAAATGACCCCCCAAGCAATCCCTAAACTCAATCACTTGCCCTCTGCCCTAGCCAGAGAGGGAGCCGTCTGCCTAGAATTAGAAGATGGAGTTGCTATATTTCGAGCTTCCACTGCCGTTCAGACTCGGATTGAAGAATTACTCCAACTAGAGAAAGAATCAGCAATTACCCCCGCACAAAAGCAAGAACTCGATGCCTACGAAGAAATTGACGACTACCTCAGCTTTGTCAATCGTACCCTGCGGAATCTCAGTCAAAACCCCTCTTAATGTCTAAAAAGTTTTCCTCAGATTATTATCGTCTCTAATTCAGAGCAGGGTATCTAGCCTAAAAATGAAGGGTTCGCAGGCAGGCACGGATTCCCATTATGCAGAAAGTATATGTCAAGTCTCCGATTTTGTCAAGAGTTTTGGCAAAAAAAAATCGCCTCTGGGAGGCGGGGATGAAAGGTATCACCCCGGGGAAATATTAAACGCCAAAAGACTTACCACAACCGCAGGTTTGACTGGCGTTGGGATTAGTAAATTGGAAACCGCCGCCGATCATCGCGTTGCTGTAATCTAACATGAGACCGTAGAGATAGAGCAGACTTTTTTTATCAGAGACAATTTTAAAGCCATCGTAATCGAAAACCTCATCTTGGGGGCCAATATTGCTAGGATGCTCAAAATCCATCATATAGGACATTCCCGAACAACCACCCTGACGCACACCCACGCGCAGACATAAATCCTTGCCCTGTTGCTCTTTGAGCATGGTAAGGTGTTTGAGGGCAGCCTCACTGAGTAAAATTCCTTTTCCTTGAGTCTGAGTAGCTTGTGTCATCTTTAGCAGGAACTCCTAAACGTAGATAAAACTTTGCCTTCTCCTATTCATCTTAGCGATAGTTGAGGACTGATGACTGGATTACTGTTTACTTTTCCCGGTCTCGCAGGAGTTGTAGGGCAAAAAGAAGCAAAAAACTGGGATTATTAATTAAATAGGGTTGCCAGAGACGACTAGATTCTTGAAACAAACCATAGAGCCATTCTCAGCCGATTTTCGTCACCCAACGGGGTGCTTGAGACAATTCGCCTTCCCTGAGGGAAGGAAAATTAAATCAGGAAAACGCTGCTTTGGGGATGCCGAAAAAGCAGCCGGAAAATATCAAAAGAAATTTACTTTTCTAAGCGGAGATTAGTGCCACTGCTATCGGTGCGATAAACCCAAGTTTTTTGCTTATCAGTCAGAATAATTCGCCATCCTGGCACCAGCGCTTGAGTACATAATGCTCCCGGTTTAGCTAATCCTAAACAACCATCGGGCCAGGTTTGTGGTTGTGCTGCTTGAATTTGCAAGCGATTAACGGGTATCTTGGTTTTCTGACTCAAATGTTGACGGACAGCCTCGATGACCGAATTAGGTGGCTCAGGAGATGCTAAACTGGGTGGCACTGAGAGGAGAGAAAGCAGACTCATTAGCATGAAAATGCCAGTTGATACCCGAATTATTCTCGTTTTACCGATTTGTCCTTGCCAGTTCTGGCTAAAATTATTTCTAGATATCATCTTTAGTCTTGCCTCTTTTCTGGGAGTGATAGTCCGAGGGAATCTTCCTTTTTATTATCAGTGTCAGATCCCCCCGCCTATCGGCACCCCCCTTATCAAGGGGGGCAGGGGGGATCGAAGCTAAAATCCATTTTTAATTTAATTATAACCAGCTACTTATGTTCCTGCTCTGGTTTTCGAGCAGCGGCAGCAGTCAATGTCGGTTTTCGTTGTCATCTTCTGAAGACTTCCGTCTCTTTAAGTGGCGATGGCGATTAGAATAGATGAGGATGAACTATCTTAGATGGATGGACTTATGTTATCTTTTTTCCTCCGTTGGTTGATTACCGCCGTCTCTTTATTGATTACAGGGCAAATAGTACCCGGTATAGAAATTAAAGATTTTCCCGTGGCTTTGATAGCTGCTGTCGCTTTGGGTTTAATTAATGCTATTATTAGACCCCTGTTGATTCTTTTTACCCTGCCTTTAACTATTTTAACCCTAGGGTTATTTATTTTTGTGGTCAATGCCATTTCCTTTTCTTTAGCCTCCTATTTTATCAGTGGCTTTGAGGTAAAATCATTTTTTGCCGCTCTATTCGGTTCGATTGTGGTTTCGATCATTTCAGGAGTTCTCAATGGTTTTTTTGTTGAATAAAGTGACCAATAATTCGGTTGTTTAAAACAGCTTGGCTTACTCTGATCTAGAGACGTTGTTATAACAATGTCTCTCTATTTTTTGGAGACGAGGAAGTCTCTACTGATTTGCTCTGGCTTTTGTCGTTAAGTAGCTGGTTATAATTAAATTGAAGATGGGTTTTGGGTTCGATCCCCCCTTAATACTAGGGTTGATTCATCGTAGGGTTGATTCATGAATCAACCCTACCCTTAATCGATCTTTAACAAGGGGACATCTCAAAGTTTTTAACACCTACCTACTTAAAAATCAGGAAAATTTAATCCCAAGATTTCCATCTCAAGCACCGAGAGCAAGTTCCATTACTATTAGAATAGTAACTTTTTGTGAAGATTTGGTTAACCGGGATGATCCGAGGGGACAAAACAAATATAATCATCTTAACCATCTTTCCAGACAGCATAACTACAAGACTGCAGAATGGAATTGTTGAGCTAAGGAGATTAACTAATCTCAAGTCAATTTTTCTCGTCTGTGTTGGCTTGAGAGACACAATCATCGTCGCAAAAGTTTTTTTCATTCAATTTAGAGGTTGTAAAATGACTAATAATCAGGAAAATCTTAGTAAAGAAAACCAAATTTATACAGTTCTCAGTATCGGTCAAAGAGGAGCAGGAAAAACAGTTTTCCTAGCGGCATCTTATCAGAGTTTGAAAAATCCAGCAGCTTGGGGAAATCAGGCTAATATTGTCTTCAGATCTCAAGAGGAAGAAAGCGAAGAAGATATTGAAAAAATTCTCAATTATGTCGCTAGAACAGGTCAATATCCCCCCGCCACTTTAAAAATCAGTAACTTTGATTTTAGTTTAGAGAAAAAAAGCGGTGATCGCTCGGATAAAATAGCGACAATTCGCTGGTGGGATATACCGGGAGAAAGTTGTCAAATCTATAATTTAGCCTTTGTCAATATGGCTTTACAGGCTAATGCTTGTTTACTGTTTTTAGAGGCAGCAAGTTTATTAAATCATTCAGACAAGCATAACAATTACCTGAAAATTTTTCAAACCTTGATCGAGATAATTAACTATAATAAAAATAGGTTTAATTTAGGCATTATTATCAGCAAATGCGATCTAGTTGTCTCTGACCAAAAATGCTGGCAAAACCTACAATTAAAAGTCAAAGAATTAGAGCAAAAACTGCGAGAGCAAAAAGTTAATCACCGTTTTTTTTACTCAACAGTTTTAATTGATTCCCAACAAGGCACGCTGCAAGCAAATCAAGCTTTAGACTCCCTATCTTGGTTATTGTCTCAAATCGATCAACAACTGGTAAACTTTTCCTAAACGACCAGCACTATATCCGAGCTATTTACAGAAAGATTAGCCAAAAAATCTCTCAAAAATCTGCTGACTTTCTTATAGCAGTTATCTTAACGGTGAGGTGTGAAGTTTTCGTTTTGGGGAGTCGGCACCAAATTAGGTGACAGTTCATCTTGAGGAGAAATGCCGTCAAATATCTCCCCAAAAACTAGAAACAAGACACAATTGTGTGAAAATTATTTATAATAGCGCACAAAAGTGCTTAAAGGTTACAGATCATGTCCTTGCTCGTTGAACAACTGATTTATAGCAGTTTCTCGCAACTGGGATTTAAATATATCGCTAGTGCCAATGTCCCCCTAGGGATTCAACAGTTTTTTTATCAACATATAGTCTCTCAGTTATGGGACACCTATAATCCTCCAGACAGGAAATTTAAAGGAGTCTATATCTATCAAATTGACTCCCATAACACCCTCTTTGGTTGGTTAATTAACGATGGGAAGGATGAATTTGGTCGTGGGGATATTCCTTACTTTCATTGTTATTATTTACAGGAACTACTCGACTCGAAACAACTATTTAAAATTCTTGCCTGTCTAGAAGCAGGTCCCCTAAAACGTATTGCCAGAGATGAGGCTAAAATCTCCCTTGAACCCTTAACTTTAGCTGACAATTATCAGGCAAATGCCTTTGAATTAGGGATTAAACTTTCTAAAGATATTCGTCTGTTTAGCCACCAGCAACTGCGGGAAAAAAAAAACCTGCAATGGTTTATCTCCTCGAAAGAAACCAAAGAACGAAAACAACCCACCGATAATAACTATGATAACTCTAAAAATACCTTACCTAGGGAACCAAATTATCAGGTAGAAATTGCCAAAATCCTGCAAGAATTAGCCGAAAAACCGCTCGCTATTGAGGGGATCATGCTTGTTTCTCCCCAGGGTCAACCTTTGACTGATTCCATCGGCATGGAACACAATAGTGCTTTAATCTTAGCAGGAACAATGGTCTATCTTGTCAATAACACAAAAGAGGAATTAAGCTGGTCTGATCTGGAACAAATTGCTATTCGCAGTCCCCAGGGTCATCTGATCTTAACCCCTTGCAGTGACCAAGCTTTTCTTTTAGTGAAAACTGGCAAAACGATCACGGGATTGTTAGAGGGAGAAATCCAGAAAACTCGCTCAAAATTAGCAAAAATTCTCGCTATCTCTAACCCCACCCCCGAAACTCCTCTCTTAAATCCCACAGTTAATCCCCTCCTTGATTCCGTTGTAGAAGAATTCGAGATCGTCCTCGAAACCGAAGATAATAACAATGCAGATATTCGTTACCGGGGCAGACCAATTCAGTAATCAGTAATCAGTAATCAGTAATCAGTAATCAGTAATCAGTAATCAGTAATCAGGAGTCAGGAGATTATTTTTATTTAGGGCTGGCTGAATAATGGTAAAACCCTTTTAAAATAAGGCTTTTGACCTGTTAAAATCCGATGTTAGTGCCAGAAAATAGGATTAAGTAGGGAGGCACAATTATTTGTAGGATGGGTTAGCGGTAGCGTAACCCATGCGGGAGTTGGGTTTCATGCTTCAACCCAACCTACGTTCATCTTATATTTAATTCCACCCACCTACTTAAGACCTTCAAAAACCTTGCATTATCCTTCTCTTAGTACATAAACTGGTACAAAAAAGAGGGCAACAAAGCCTGAAACGACCGGCTACTGACGACCGACTCCTAACCCCACCAACAAACTTTTTCAGCAAACCCTATTTATTCTCCCCAATTCCTAATTCATAATTCCCACACCCCACACCCCACACCCCACACCCCACACCCTGCCCCCTCCCTTCTCCCCGTTACAGTAGAGCAGGAAGTCGCCTTCCCACCCCCTGCTTCAAAACCGGACTTACGACTTTCGCCGTATCCGGCTCCTGAGTAACTAGGCTACTGTCATTAGTAGAATAATAATGGGAATTATTATTTCCTTGTCTATTCAACCCTCTTGGCTGTATCCCCACCAGACAAGATTGTTGGTTTTAGGGCGTATATGACCGTTGATTGTTGCTTAGACTTCCTAGTTACCCGTCCTTTGTCAGCATATCTTTGATATTACTCAAAGCCTTGGCTTTTAAGGACATCCTCTCCCTCTATTGACTTGCGGATGGTTTCCTACTGCCCCAAACGGGCAGAGTCAATCAGGGTTACTTCGTTCCCTATAACCATTGGTTGAACCATTAGGATGATACTGTCCACAACAGAGTAACGGGAATGCCTTACTGATAGTGGTATGAGCTATCAGCCCCAACTCTGTTAACTTTTGTTTCGAGCCTGTCAGCCTTTTGGCTCGTGGGTGTTGACGATGGTTAATTCGTATCTTCGCCCCAGGGCTATCCATAGGTTCTGGCTCAACGGGTTTCTGATTTAGGCTATCAGATACCGCTTTTTTTCCTCGCTCACTACCTCAGATGTACCAAGTCTAAAGCAGCAGGAAATGCCGTCACTCTAGGCATCTAGAGGACAGGACTAAGGTTATTACTAACCCGCACCTGTATGGTTATCAAGTTATCAAGGTACTACATTTACCAAGCGGCTAATCCTCTAAACGTCTTACTGTCTAGTTTCTAGCCAACGAATCGCACCACACCCTACACCCTGATCACTAAAAACCGATGAACCAATTAAACTTAGAAGTTGCGGGAAAAAAAGAACGTTTAGATGCTTGGATGGGGTCACAATTGCCCGATTTATCGAGATCGAGGCTGCAAAAACTGATAGAACAGGGATATATACAGTTAAATGGTCAAATTTGCACTAATAAAAATACTAAAGTTGGTCAAGGTGATCGCTTAAAGATTACCATTCCCGACAGTCAACCCCTCGAATTAACCGCCGAGGCGATCGAGCTTGATATTCTTTACGAAGACGAATATCTGATTATTATCAATAAACCAGCCGATTTAGTGGTTCATCCGGCCCCCGGCCACGAATCGGGAACCTTGGTCAACGCTTTACTACATCACTGCCCAAATTTAGCCGGAATTGGTGGAATTCAACGCCCCGGTATAGTTCACCGTTTAGATAAGGATACCACGGGTGCGATCGTTATTGCCAAAACCGACCAGGCCCATCAACACCTACAGGCACAATTAAAAACCAAAACTGCCCGCCGGGAATACATGGCCCTTGTCCACGGTGTCCCCAAAAGCGAAACAGGTACAATTGATCTGCCGATCGGTCGTCACCGCAGCGATCGCCAAAAGATGGCTATTATTGCCGTGGAAAAAGGCGGTAGAAATGCCGTCACTCACTGGCAAATCAAGGAAAGACTAGGCAACTACACCTTAATGGAATTTCGCCTAGAAACCGGCAGAACTCATCAAATTCGCGTTCATAGCAGCCACATCGGTCATCCGATTCTTGGCGATCCCCTCTATAGTTCCGGTCGTTCCATCGGAATTAATCTACCCGGACAATTACTCCACGCCTATCGTTTAATCTTAATACATCCGGTCACGGGAGAGAGCCTAGAAGCGATCGCTCCCTTACCCGCTATTTTCCCGAAAGTTTTAGCTATTTTACGGCAGAGAAACCCCTAGCGCACAAATTGCGGCATAATCTCTGCTGCTGTCCATAATCCGTAGATACCGCGACGATGCAGGGAAACCCCCGCTTTCAGATAACCAAAAGCCGGCCCGCAGACATTAGCCGCCATACTGGTTTCATCACCTAAAGTGAAGGTATGGGTAGAAATTTTGCCTTCAAAAGTCCGCCCCGTGACTTTAACATTGGTACTTAAAGGCTTTTTCGGGTTGCGCGTATCCACCACACCCCCGACGGAAACCCGATCGCGTCCACAAATTCCAGCCAATTCCAGCATAATATCGTCCGCGTGTTCCATATTTTCGAGGCTGAGAATGCCATTGGTTTTATTTAACAGCATTTCCACTTCTGCGTCACTCATCTGGTGGGCTGTTTCTGGGTTGTAACCGGGTAAATGGGCGATATCTTCGCGAATAGTGGCACGATAAGCCTCCCAGTTGGCGATTCCCACGCCGAAGGTAATTTTAACGCTATGAATCTCTGCATAACTCTGGGCAGCTAGGGCAGCGGCCGCAGTTAACAGTCCGGGGGTAGCACCGCAGCCGGTCATGTAGGTGATGCCGGCGGCTTCTAGGTCTGCTTGCAGTGCTAAGATTTGTTCCATGGCGCTGGTGCGTTTGAGAGCATCGACTAAAACCCCGCGCCAACCTAAGCGAATGAAGGTTTTAGCGATATCGGCCATGAAATTGTTAGGTAAATTTGGTAAGGCGAGGAAATAGCCTTCTACGTCGGCAGTTTTGATTAATTCCTCGATACTGTTTTCGCTGAGACTGCCGTAATTTTCCAGATAACCGATCGAACCCTGGTCATGATAAATTTTGTTACAGGTATTGACATCTAGACCGTCTTTGTGGTATGCAAAACCGGCTTTATCGGCGGCGGCAGTCCAAAGCATTTCCTGTTTGGGGGCGAGAATTCTAGCGGCAGCCTGTCCCAAACCACCAAAACCTAAAACACCGATCCGAATGCGATCGCTGGCTGTTTGTTTATTCATATTTGTTCTGATTCCTATAGACAAAATTCTATGATCTCGGCGGTCGTGGTTCGCCGTTGCATCTCCTTTATTTTCAATTTATCGCTTCAGGTCGTCTTTTTTGTGTAGTTTTGTTAAATTGTGCCTCCTGGGTCAAGGTTCGCCCTTGACGATGAAGAAAAGTTACGGGAAACTTACAAACAATTAGAGTAGTTGGGTTACAGAATATAAAGTTTTGCTAAAATTTTAACCAGATTGCTACGATTAGCAAACTATCGTAAATTAAAACGATAGGGAGCTTTGCAAACCCCAGATCACGCCGAGAAGAGCTATGAGCATGGAAAGCCTAGAGTTTATCATCTATCCCGATGGTCGCGTTATGGAAAAGGTGACAGGCATAGTCGGTTCATCTTGTCAAGAGGTGACGGCGGCGATCGAGGCACAACTCGGGCAGCTGATGTCTCAAGAGAAAACCTCGGATTATTACCATCAAACCGTCAGCCAGTCAGAGAAAGTCAGCAACGAAGCCACTTTTAGCGACTGGTAATTTTTCATTTTTCCCAATCCCTTTATTTAAGCCACTGAAAAGCCATGTCACACTTTAGCAATATCAAAACCAAAATCCGCGATCTATCCTACCTAAAAGCCGCCCTCAGCGATATGGGGATGGAATGGAAAGAGGGTTCCCACCCCGTCAAAGGTTATCAAGGTCAAACTTTAACCGCAGAGGTGGTAATCGAGCAAGATAACAATTACGATATCGGTTTTCGCTGGAATGGCAACGAGTACGAGTTAGTTGCCGATTTACAATACTGGCAACAACCCCTAACCGTAGAAGGATTTTTAAGAAAAGTAAATCAAGGTTATGCCTACCACACCATCCTGGCAGAAACTGCTAAACAGGGTTTTCAGGTGGCAGCACAGGAAAAAAATACTGATGGTTCCATTCGTCTAGTGGTACAACGTTGGAGTGCCTAATGGCTGATTTTTCTCCCGAACGCTCTGGTTTTGAACCAGAGTTAGGGGGATTCCTAAGAGATTCCCCCGATCGCACTGGTTTTGAACCGGAATTGGGCGGTTTACTGCGCCAGAAAGCGGTTTACGTCGATGAGGTCACTTGTATCGGTTGTAAACACTGCGCCCACGTTGCCCCCAATACCTTTTTTATTGAAGGCGAATACGGTCGCTCTCGTGTCTATAATCAGGACGGTGACGAAGAAGAAATTATTCAAGAAGCGATCGAGACTTGTCCGGTTAACTGTATTCACTGGGTTAATTATAATCAGTTGTCATCCCTTGAGGAAGAACGCAAACATCAAGTGATTAAACAGTTAGGTTTTCCTCAGATTCACAAGAAATTTAGCCCCGCAGATTTAGATCTCTAGGGTGGATAGGTGCAGCCTCATCCATCCATTATTTCCTAGAAGTTATGGCAGCGGTTCTCGATCGAATCTGCTACAGTTCTTAAATGAACACCCAACTGATTGATTCTCTCGCGCGAATAATTCTCTCTCTCTCCGAGGAAGAAAGAGAGTTACTGAATCGAAAAATTGAGAGCGAACAACGGGAAAATTTGCAGATTAACGCTCAAATTTTGGATTTAGAAACCCGTATCAAGCAATAGGAAAATCAATATCCCATGAGTTCGGAAGAATTCTATCCTAGATTTCGTTCTGGTGAGCTAGGGGACGCTATGGATTATTTCGAGTGGAATGTTTATTATGAAATGCTATTGGCAGCTAGAAAAGAGATAAGTTTACGATCAAATTAGATGGAGATAGCCGATTATATTCGCAAGGTTAAACGGAAATTATCTGAGAGTTCGATTGTGAACTCTTTCGCGATTGTCGATGAAAGAATTTTATTCGATCGAGGCTATTTCCGAGCGAGAGTCCTTCGATTTCAGGACAACAACTGTATAAAATTGAACCACTGAGATAAATCATGAATCCTAGAGTTAAAGAAGTTATCCCTTTGCCAAACTATCAATTACAACTCATCTTTACTAATGAAGAAAAGAAAATTTATGATTGTTCACCACTGCTCGATTTTGGCATCTTTCAAGAACTTAAAAACAAACAGTATTTTAATCAAGTAAAAATTTTAGATGGTACGGTAACTTGGCCGAACGAACAAGATATCTGTCCGGATACTCTCTATCTTGACTCCATTTCCCAAACCTAGAACAGTTCGATCGAGGAACCCCGACAACAAAAGTAACGCTCCCACTGATCAGATTTTCTTTCGCTACAGCCTTTCTCAGAGAGATGAGGTTAGTTATTGTCGCTAAAATACTTGATGAGTAAGGATTACTCTGTACTTCATCTCTAGGAGAAAGAGTGAGAAATTTTCTATTTACCCGGTGATTGCTGTGGGAAGGGAAAAGTTAGAGGCAATCGGGGCAAAATGATAAGTATTCTATATACAAACACCTTCAATACTTAAAAATATTTAAATTTACAATTGGTAATATTTATTTTTACTTAAGAATTTATTGAGAATAATTTCTATTTATTTACGAGGTGACAATACTTCCAGCGATTTTGGTATAATTTTGCATTATGCTATGGTGGGTTTTTCTGTGCTTTTTTGGACTTTTCAAGGTCTAGCTTGCCTTGAAACCATTGCTAAATCTAGACTTTCCCTTTTAGCCAAACCAAACACTTTGGTCAATTATGCCTTTTTTCCCGAACAACGTTGATCTAATTTTTGTGTAGTTTTGTTGCAAAGTCAAAATTTTTTTGACAAAATGCCCGAATTGTGGTAAAGACGAAATGACGGGATTTAGCATCATCTCTATCTGTTCTACCTCACCCTTAAGATAACTGCTAGAGTTGTTTTTTCGGCTCTTCGGTTTGTGTTATGCAATGGACGGGGGTTATAAGGGATGGAACCCTTATATAGAAAGGCATTTAGCGATTTTTGTCAATTGTTTTTGCTCTAGAGCGAACTAATCAATTAAGTCTCTTGCCAGATAAGGATTTAGTCGATTTATGCCCCCCTATCGAACCATACCAAGTAACGAAGAACCGTTTTTTCTGGTATTTGAATTGATAAAAATAAATTTATTTGATGTTGTCTGTGGAGATTTTTTGGGTAAGTAGCTGGTTATAATCTAATTGAAACCACTTAATTAAGTAGCTGGTTATAATTAAATTAAAAATGGATTTTAGGTTCGATCCCCCCTGCCCCCCTTGATAAGGGGGGTGCCGATAGGCGGGGGATCCCCCTGAATAAGGGGGCATCTGATAATTTTTAACGCCTACCTACTTAGGCAGTATTTTGTTAAGTAAAGAGCCGCTATGTACGTTTTAATTGGTGGGGCGGGAATGATGGGGCTAGGTTTAGCCCAACAACTTTTAGACTTGGGACACACCGTCGCCATCGTTGATGTGGATCCTTTAGCTTGT
The DNA here is from genome assembly GCF_001264245.1 of Microcystis panniformis FACHB-1757. Taxonomy (NCBI): domain Bacteria; kingdom Bacillati; phylum Cyanobacteriota; class Cyanophyceae; order Chroococcales; family Microcystaceae; genus Microcystis; species Microcystis panniformis. Next base: position 1,375,197 of record NZ_CP011339.1, on the reverse strand, counting down.
CGGTTTGCCCGGGAAAAAATCGGTGTCATGGCCTTTGAGGGGAGTGCTGTCAGCACGAAAGTTCTGCTAGAGGCAGGGATTCGACAAGCTAATGCGGTTGTGGCCGCACTAAGGGACGATGCGATGAATCTAGCCCTAGTCACCCTGTCTAGAAGTTATGGCATTTCCCATATTGTGGTGAGAATGTGCGATCGCGAATTTCTCGAAGCCTATCGTCTTGCTGGAGCTAGTCACATCATCAGCACGATTGATTTAGCCGTTGCCACCATGGCCAATGCGATCGAATACCCCGAAGTAGAATCGATGATGCACTTTGAACAGGGGCAAGTGGAAGTGTTAAAGCTGCCCGTCCCCAAGGATTGTTATGTAGCTGGGCGTACCGTTGCCCAAATCGCTCAAGATGCCAACTTTCCGACCGGTTCGCTGATTATTGGCTATCAGTGTCACGCTTCTGCCAGTTTAGAGATTCCCAACGGCAATACCGTCCTAGAAGCCGACTCAACTATTTTGGTGGTTACTCGTCCGGAATTCGTCAAACCGATGATCGATTACCTCGGCATTCAAACTAATCATCGTCCAACGATAGAAGTTTCTCATCCAAACCTTTAACGTAGGATTGTACTAAATCTTCTGGTACAATGCGTTTGCGAAGTGCATCCCCCAGGGCGGCTTTCTCGGCGAGGAACAATCGTCGTCGAATGGCATCTAACTGACTGTTGTTAGGCTCCATTTGCCCCGATCGAGACTGATTATAAGCATCCCGCAGCAGCCGTTCCGATACCGCCACTTTTGCCTGATAAGATGCCCACAGTTCTTCGTACACTGCTTTCGGTAAAACGCCGGATTTCAGTAAATTGGCTAACTCATCTTGTGCCGCTTTCGACGCGATCAACTGCAGCTGTAACTGTCCAATATCCCGTGTTACTGCCGAAACCTGACTAATATTGAGCTTTTTAATTAACCAGGGTAAGGCTAATCCTTGGATAACCAGAGAAAATAACACAGCCCCAAAGACTAGCTCGATGATCAATTCCCGCCCTGTTAGAGCCAAAGGAATGGCAACCGCTAGGGCCATGGAGAGTGAACCCTTGATGTTGCCCAAAATCAGAATATGTTGCCAGCGTAAGGGGATTGGTCGATCGATCCAGCGAAGTACCGATAGTAAAGAATATACTGACAGAATACGCCCCAATTGATAAGCCAAAATGACCAGCACAATCGATGGCAAGGTTTGCCATAGGGTCAAGGGGTTGATTTCAATGCCAATGAGCAGAAAAATAAAGGTATTGACGATAAAACCGGCATATTCCCAAAAACTGATCAGGGTAATGCGATCGGATGCAGAGGCGCTGCGAGGCAGCCCCAAGTTACCAAAGACAAGTCCGGCAATAACTACCGCCACCGCTCCCGATACACCCAAAAACTGCCCGAGTTGAAAAGCTCCCAAGGCAAGCGCAACCGTAAGCAACAGGCTACTCAGCGGATCCCGTAAGCGCACATAGATGGGAAGACACAGATAGCCCAGGACAGCACCCACTAATCCCCCACCCAGAGCAACGATCAACACTTCCTCGATAACTTGTGTGGTGCTGATGGTTCCGGTCGCGTAAATCACCAAGAGCAAATTGAAGGTGACGAGTGCGGCTGTATCATTAAATAGTGTTTCCCCTTCCACAATAGTCAAGAGCCTAGAGGGAACCCGAATTTCCTTAAAGACGGCAATTATTGAGACAGTATCGGTATTTGCTAGAATCACTCCCACCAGTAAGGCGGGAATCCAATCTAGCCCCAGGCCAAATTTTACCAAAACTGCAATAATCGCCGCAGAAAAAACCGAGCCGGGTCCTGCCAGCAGTGCGATCGGTTTAAAGGTACTGCGAAGACGGCTGATATCGGTATTAATCGCCGCTTCAAAAATCAGAATCGGCAGAAAAAGGTTAAGCACTAAAAACGGATCTAACCCAATACGACGAGATAACAGATCGGTAATCGGTAATCCTGCTAAGACTAAACCTGCCACATAGGAAATGCGTAATCGCTGGGTTACTAGAGCTACGGCAGTGGCAATCAGTAGCAGCAGGATCAAGACAAGAACCAGTTCAGGAATGTCTCCCACCGTTTGGCTGTTCACAGCAGAATTGCTATCGAAGGATTTTTGTTGTGCTGCCCAGGCTACTAATAATTCTCCCCTCATAGGACGATTTTACCGAGAATTAAGAACTTGACTATTTTTACAATATAACGGAGGTTATGGTAGTTACAGCCTTTCTCAGATAGATACGGTTAGTTATTGTTGCTAAGTAGGTAGGCACAATTATTTGTAGGATGGGTTAGCGGTAGCGTAACATAATCGGGCGTTGGGTTTCATGCTTCAACCCAACCTACGTTCATTTTATATTTAATTCCACCCAGCTACTTAAAATACTTGATGAGTAAGGATTAATTTGTACTTCATCTCTAGGAGAAAGAATGAGAAATTTTCTATTTACCCGGTGATTGCTGTGGGGAGGGAAAAGTTAGAGGCAATCGGGGCAAAATGATAAGTATTTTATATGCAAATACCTTCAATACTTAAAAATATTTAAATTTACAATTGGTAATATTTATTTTTACTTAAGAATTTATTGAGAATAATTTCTATTTATTTACGAGTTGACAATACTTCCAGCGATTCTGGTATAATTTTGCATTATGCTATGGTGGATTTTTCTGTGCTTTTTTGGACTTTTCAAGGTCTAGCTTGCCTTGAAACCATTGCTAAATCTAGACTTTCCCTTTTAGCCAAACCAAACACTTGCGCCAATTATCCCTTTTTTCCCCTAACAACGTTGATCTAATTTTTGTGTAGTTTTGTTGCAAAGTCAAATTTTTTTGACAAAATGCCCAAATTGTGGTAGGGACGAAATGACGGGATTTAGCATCATCTCTGGTTCCAGTGTTTCCTAAAATCAGAGACTTCCTGCCTCACCCTTAAGATAACTGCTAGAGTTGTTTTTTCTTGTATTTGAATTGATAAAAATAAATTTATTTGATGTTGTCTGTGGAGATTTTTTGGGTAATATAAACCGCTCTCTTGTTTATTACAACGCCAATGCAAAAACTTGTTCAGTAAAACCAAGAGCAATCACTAACAGGCTGGCATGACCTTCTAATTGTTAGTCTCACTGAGTCTAGTTGAGAAAACCACCATAACCAGCCCTGATTATTAACTAAAATTCTCTAAAGCTTCAAATTGACGTAAAGCAAGACTAGAACCTTGATTCCAGCCTAATTCAACATAATAGGGAAAAAGTTTCTTGATATTTATATCGGGAAAGAGAAGACTATTTTCCTTTTCTTGATAACCGTCTTCTATTAACAGATATATTTTTAATTCTTCCCGACGATAAACCCACAATTCGGGGATTTTCAACAATTGATAAGCACCCACATCAGTCAGAGAAGTAAAATCCACTTCTATAGCTAAATCGGGAGGAGGATCAACAGTTAAATCAATTCTTTCTTTGCCTAAAATTGCCTGTCTATTATCAATATAAAAACAAGTATCTGGTTCTAATCCCGCTTCCCCCGGAATTTTCAAGGTAATCGGATCAAAACATTCCCAGTCTTTGCCTTGGCGACGAAGGATAATTTTTACTAAATCACTTAAAAGATTGATACGTTTGCCATGACTTGGTAAAGGAGACATAAGCCGAATTTCTTGAGTTTTGCGACTAAAATAAAGTTTGGGATAGGTTTTTTGGAGACGTAAACTCAGCAATCTTTCGTAATCTTCCCAAGTCTGATGGGGAAAAATAACTTGACTGCCGGGAGATAAAGATAAAGTATTTTCGTTGAGAGTAATTAGTAGCATTTTGGTAATTATCTTTAGTTTGTCAGATCCCCCCGCCTATCGGCACCCCCCTTATTAAGGGGGGCAGGGGGGATCAAGCCTTATTAAGCGTGGATTAAGGGGGGATTAAGCTCACTTTTATACAAAAAGTGTTTTAACTAAAATTCTCTAAAGCTTCAAACTGACGTAAAGCAAGACTAGAACCTTGATTCCAGCCTAATTCAACATAATAGGGAAAAAGTTTCTTGATATTTATATCGGGAAAGAGAAGACTATTTTCCTTTTCTTGATAACCGTCTTCTATTAACAGATATATTTTTAATTCTTCCCGACGATAAACCCACAATTCGGGGATTTTCAACAATTGATAAGCACCCACATCAGTCAGAGAAGTAAAATCCACTTCTATAGCTAAATCGGGAGGAGGATCAACAGTTAAATCAATTCTTTCTTTGCCTAAAATTGCCTGTCTATTATCAATATAAAAACAAGTATCTGGTTCTAATCCCGCTTCTCCCAGCATTTTCAAGGTAATCGGATCAAAACATTGCCAGTCTTTACCTTGACGACGGAGGATAATTTTTACTAAATCCCTTAATGTATCAACACGATTGCCATGACTTGGTAGGGGAGACATAAGCCTAATTTCTTGAGTTTTGCGATTAAAATAGAGTTTTGGATAGGTTTTTTGGAGACGTAAACTCAGCAATCTTTCGTAATCTTCCCAAGTCTGATGGGGAAAAATAACTTGACTGCCTGGAGATAAAGATAAAGTATTTTCGTTGAGAGTAATTAGTAACATTTTGGTAATTATCCTTAATTTTTTCCTGTGGGATTTAACTAATTTCGCTCTGGCAACCAATGCCTATTAAGCATTTGTTCGAGGGAATAGGGACAATTTAGAGGGAAATTGTGAGGAGATATTTCAGTTTTTTGCCCAACAATAAAAACGGCATCTTGATAGATTCTTTTTTGGTTATCTAGGAGATATTTTTCTAGATTTGTGCTTAAGTATCCATTTAGCTGAACTCTAAAAGTGGCTATTTCTCCTTGCCAATGCCGATGATTTAATTCAAATTCTTCTGACCAATATTGCCACAGCAAAAGCTGAATAATTATCTGTCTTAAAAAACTCTCAACTCGATTTCTATCCCGTTTGCTCAAAGCCTCCAACTCCTCGATTAAATGTTGAATATCTAACTCGGCTAGACGATTGGCCTTGAGAAGTTTAATTGTTTCAGTCAACCAGAGATGTTCATCTTGTTCGTAGAGAAATTGTAACTGATTTAGCCAAGTATCTTTTTTCATATTTTTTTGGCTGAGGAGACTTCTAAAACTGCTTTTGGGTAGGCAATGCGTTGATGGTGGAATTGTTGCCAAACTTGCACAAAAACCTCGGCAATAATTGGTAATTCCTCCTGACGAATACCACTATCTACTAATTGTTGATCGCGCCATCGGGCCTGAAAAATCTTTTTGATCATATCCATGGCTTGTTCTGGGGAGGCCTCCTTCAGCGATCGCAAAGCGGCCTCGCTACTATCGGCTAACATAACGATCGCCGTTTCTCGCGATTGGGGAATCGGACCATCGTAGCGAAAGGCCGCCTCATCGACGAGTTCTTGACCATTTTGGGCGGATTTTTGCAAAGCTTGCTGATAAAAATAGGAAATTAAGAGATTGCCTTGGTGTTCGGGAATAAAATCGCGGACCACTCGCGGTAAACCGTGTCTGCGGGCCATGACTAACCCTTCGCTAACGTGCTTTTTAATAATCTCGGCGCTGACGTAGGGATCATTAATTTCATCGTGTTTATTCGGGCCACCCATTTGATTTTCAATAAAACCGAGAGGATCGTGCATTTTCCCGATATCGTGATAAAGGGTTCCCGTGCGAATTAATTCCACATTACAGTGCAGTTTTCGGGCGGCCGCTTCAGCTAAACAGGCGACAAAAAGGGTATGTTGAAAAGTACCCGGTGCTTCCGTGGCCAAACGTTTGAGCAAACTACAATTAGGATTGGACAACTCCACCAGACGAATGGGAGTGACCACATCGAAACAGCGTTCCAAATAGGGGGATAATCCTAGGGCGATTACTGTCCAAGCTATTCCCGATAGACCATAGACGAGCGCCGTGGGTAGTAGAGTATAGATGACCGTGCTGGCCGTGGCGCTAACGATTAGGTAAGTGAGCAGATAAACACCCCCTTGACTGACTCCGATTCCCATCCCTAGGAGCGATAATTCATCCCGGGAGCGCAATTTTGCCGCTATCATCGCCGCTAATAGTCCCCCAATCGTCCCGGCGATTAAATCGGCGCTGATGCCTTGGATGCTGAATAGGGAAAGACCGGCAGTTAAGAGGACTTGGGTGACGGCCAGAGTCGGGCCATAGAAACTGCTGAGTAATAAACCCACGGCTGCCAGATTGGTAAAGGGAATATGGGCGATCGCTAGGATCGGTGTGGTAAAACTCAGTAAACCCAAGAGAAGAAAATCCCGGTGACGCAGGGGCCGATGGAGACGCTGGGAAACGAGGCAAAAAGTCCCGATCGCGCTGGTGACAAGGATTGCCGTTGACCCTAAACCCATCCAGTTAATGCCCCGTTCGCTCAAACCAAAGCCATCGATGAGAACAAACTGAGCTTGAGTAATTGTTTCGCCTGCTTTAACGATAATTTGACCAGCTTGAGCGTCAGACATAACCATATCTACCGCTTCCACCGCTTTAGTGGCTTGTTCTTTGGTTGCCTCCCGATCTTCTATCAGGTTCGCTTGTCCCTCCAGGGCCGCTAGAAGGATATTTTCGGCTAAAGACTGCTGGCGACTGGTTAGGCGATCGCTGCTAATCTGCACGGCGATGGTATCCTGTAGGTGACTGGTGGAAATCCCTGGGGAATGCCTTGTACCAAAATCCGGCGACTCGCTTGCAGGATGGCTGTTTCTAGGTTTGGCCACTCTCGATCGCCCATTTGGGCCACTGTGATCAGATCGGCGTATTTGAGTTTATTTAAGCTGGAATGCTGATAATTTTGGCTGGTTTGCTCCTTTATTTGCCGTAATTGCCCTAATCGATCGATAAATTGCTCAAAGTTACCCTTGGCCACGCGCTGACGATAGGCTTGGATTTCGCTAACAGCATATTCCTGTTCTTTTGTCAAGGGTTTTGTAAAAGATTCTTCATAGTTGAGGCGGCTTTGTAGAGTTGACCATTGAGCGGCAGAAAAGGTGAGCAGCGTTTCCATTGTGGCGTTAGAAATATTCCTGCCCATTAAAATGGAATTTTTTCGCAGAATTGGGCTAATTTGACTTAATTGCCCTAAAGTGTCTCGCAGCGATCGCTCGATCTGGTCGGTGGTTTGGGGGTCTCTTTTCAGCCGGGGAAGCAGTCCAGCCCGAATTTTTTGGCGTTTGAGGGCGGTGGTTTCTTGGTCTTGAAAACGGGCATCTTCGGGGGCGATAATCGTGACGGGGGAAATAGTCCCGACGGCCAATTTCGGCTGATTATAGAAACGATAACCGACCACGCTAGTCAGACAACCGACGGTAAACAGGAAGATTAACGGTCGTCGCAGTTTACCGAGGGAGTAAGAGCGAGATTTTCGGGCAGAATCAGGAAAAACAGTGAAAGAATGCAGAAAATGATTCATAAATTCCAGCTAAATTCTATAAACTGCGCCACCATGCCCAGAGGAAAAATACCAGCAATTTGGTTGTGTGTTCCCTTTTCTATTGTAAGGACTCCCTGTGCAAAAAAATTTTTTCTCGAAAGGTAAGCTAAGCTGCCCGCGCATTTAAATTGCTTGTTGAGATAAGGCACTCATGCAAGAGGCAAAAGGGAAAAGAGACAATAAATAATCGGTTTTTAATAACCGGATTCAGTATAACCTATCCCTGCGTCTTCATCGGCCCGCATCCTGTAGGGGCGAAGCATTCGGGCAATAACCTATTGCTGAAACCGTAGATTTTCTATCCGAATGCTTCGCCCGTACTTTTTCAGCACAGAAAACGGGTTTCTCCGAGAAACCCGTTTTCTACTCATGGACACCCCCCTTATCAAGGGGGGCAGGGGGGATCGACACCCCCTTATCAAGGGGGGCAGGGGGATCGAACCTAAAATCCATTTTTAATTTAATTATAACCCAGCTACTTAAGTGTTATTTTTCGCTTTTATTGTTTAAAGAGGGATGGCGGTTTCTAGGGAAATTTTCAGATTCCTGTTCTCAGAAATCCTATAGTTAAGTTTTTCAAAACCAATAACTTCGCCTTTTTGATTTTTCATTAAAATAACTTCGTCGCCGGTTTCTTCGCAGAGATATTCTGAAGAGCGATCGCCAAACCACACAGTTAAGGTATTGCCCATCGGATCATAATAAACGTTTACTTCTGCCATAAAATTTCCCCTTCTTTAATTGCATCGGTGGGATAAGTGGTAATTAGGAAACCATCACCATTGAGTTTTCGGATAATGGCACAGAGCCAACGTTTTGGTCGTTGAAGTTTATAAAAAAGATAAACATTAGGGTCACTGCGGCTACGTCGAATTTCATCAGGTTGGCTAAGGGTTTCTTGGACTAATTTTTCTTGTCCTTTCATTATAGGATGTTTTATCTGGGTGATAATTTCCCAATAGGTAACAGTGACGCAGATCGTACAATTAAGAGGGGTTAAAATCTCAAAAAATGGATCATTTTTGCTCATGTTTTGTCCTCATCAGCAAATTCTTAGTCAAGATGAAAACGGGCATCTTCGGGGGCGATAATCGTGACGGGGGAAATAGTCCCGACGGCCAATTTCGGCTGATTATAGAAACGATAACCGACCACGCTAGTCAGACAACCGACGGTAAACAGGAAGATTAAGGGTCTTCGCAGTTTACCCAGGGAGTAAGAGCGAGATTTTCGGGCAGAATCAGGAAAAACAGTGAAAGAATGCAGAAAATGATTCATAAATTCCAGCTAAATTCTATAAACTGCGCCACCATGCCCAGAGGAAAAATACCAGCAATTTGGTTGTGTGTTCCCTTTTCTATTTTAAGGACTCCCTGTACAAAAAAATTTTTTCTCGAAAGGTAAGCTGCCCGCGCATTTAAATTGCTTGTTGAGATGAGGCACTCATGCAAGAGGCAAAAGGGAAAAGAGGTAAGTAGTCATGCAAAATTAATTACCTGCCCGATCGAGCTAAAACCCTTACGGGGCAATGATCGTCATGTGTAAATAATTTTGCCTAGGTACTTAATAAATAATCGGTTTTTAATAACCGGATTTAGCAGGGTGAGAGCATCTCAAACGCTATTGACAATTAGCCAATTTTGTGAACCGCTTGCTGTGTGGGCATTTCAAGTGATACCAGTCAATCAGAATAGTTACGAAATATTCACATTTGGTCGATTTTTGCTCAACAATTGAGATGGCCAATTCTCCTCAAATATGCCTGAATCGCTCTCTGGGTAAGCAAATCACATAAAGTTGATTTTGTCAAGAATTGTTAAGATGCGCTTACCCTGCCAGATTTAGGATTACAGGTCTATAACAGGTGTACAATAAATTTAAGCCTAAGGCAGAAAAGTTGGGCTAGTTCTTTTCCCTAACCATAAACAGAAACAATCCAACACCCCCAAGTAATTGACCGATTAATTTTCGGAAAATGGGGTGTTGGTGTTGATGAAGACAACACAAGTAAGTTCCAATTTATCTAGTACAGATATGTCATCTCTAGCAGATTCTTTGAGTTTTGACGGAGCCTCCCAAATCACCTTTGATTTAACAGGTTCCGACGATTTAACTGTATCGAGGGAAATTTCTCCCTTAGCAGTCCTGAACTCTAACCCCTCCCCATCTACAGTCTCCTCGGAGGCTCCTACGGTTCCAGTCTCCCCTGCTGCTACGGGTCAAGTGGACTTTCCCGCTTCTCCCAGTATTGACTCTTCTGGTTATTCCAACAGTCCAGCGTCGAGTCTTGCCTCTGTACCCACTGCCGACCCCGTCACCTCAGAGCTAGAACCGGCAGCAACTAGCACCCTTGCCCCCCATGCTCCCAATCAACTGATTCTCAAGTTTAAGCAGGGGATCGCCAGCACCCAAGTTGCTCAGTTTAAGTCCCTCTTTGGTGCTGTCAGCACCCAGACGATTAAACTAACGGGGGCAGAGATTTGGAAGTTATCGGGGTCGCTCTCTGTGGAGAAGATTCTGAAACAATATCGCTCCAATCCGATTTTTGAATACATTGAACCCGACTATATACTGACAAAAGGCACAATTACTCCGAAGGCGACATTCCCCAATGACCCCAGTTTTAATCAACTTTGGGGATTGCATAACACCGGACAAAGTGGCGGTACTCCCGATGCGGATATTGATGCCCCTGAAGCTTGGGATATTCAAACCGGCAATCCTAATTTAGTGATTGGGGTTATTGATACGGGGGTTGACTACAATCATCCCGATTTGGCTGGCAACATCTGGACAAACCCAGGGGAAATTGCCAACGACGGCATTGACAACGATGGCAATGGCTACGTTGATGACATTCGCGGTTGGGACTTTGCCTACAACGACAATAACCCCAGTGATGTTGATGGTCACGGAACCCATGTTTCGGGAACTATTGCGGGAAAAGGAAATAATGGGGTCGGTGTGACAGGGGTGGCTTGGAATGCCAAAATCATGCCCCTGAAGTTCCTTGATGATACGGGATCAGGCACTCTCTCCAATGCCATTAAGGCAATTAACTATGCGACGGCCAAAGGAGTTAAGCTCACCAATAATTCCTGGGGAGGTGGAGGCTATAGTCAAGCGCTCTACGATGCGATTAACGCGGCGGGTCAGGCGGGAGCTTTATTTATTGCGGCGGCTGGTAATAGTTCGGCTAACGCAGATATCAATCCCATGTATCCCGCTGCCTACAACCTTGACAACATTGTTAGTGTTGCTTCCACCACCCGCACCGATGCTCTCTCTTCTTTTTCTAACTATGGCTTAACCAGCGTAGATTTGGGTGCGCCTGGTTCAGACATTTACAGTCTAGCTCCTGGTGGTGGATACGCGACCCTTTCAGGGACATCCATGGCCAGTCCCCATGTGGCAGGGGCGGCGGCTTTGTTGTGGTCACAAAATCCTACCTGGACAGCCCAACAGGTGAAAAACGCCTTAATGAACACGGGCGACCCCCTGGCATCCCTTGCCGGGAAAACGGTTTCTGGTAAGCGGCTCAATGTGTTTAACGCCTTGGCGGGGGCTAACTTACCTTCCGTAACCGTCAGTGTCAGCCCGGCCAGTGTGCAGGAAGACGGGACGACTAACTTAGTTTACACCTTTACTCGCACTAACTTAAACCTGAGTTCTCCCCTGACCGTTAACTTCGGGGCGAGTGGCATAGCCAACGCCGCCCCAGTGGGAAGTGACCCAGCCGATTACAACGTATTAACAGGTAGTGGTGTCACCTTCAACCCGACGACGAAATTGGGAACCGTCAATTTTGCTGCTGGTGCGACAACGGCAACGGTCGTGGTTGATCCGATTGCTGACACTATTGCCGAAATCGCTAACGAAACAGTGGCTCTCACGGTTAATAGTGGAACCGGTTATATTGGCGGTTCACCAGGAACAGCCACAGGAACGATTATTTCCGAAGAAACCCTACCGATTTTTAGTAACCCCAACCCGATTACTATTCCTGATAGTGGTTCCAGTACCCCCTATCCTTCCACTATTAATGTTTCAGGCTTGAGCGGTAATATTAATAGCCTGAAAGTAACGCTGACAAACCTGAGCCATACTTGGCCCGATGATATTGATGTATTACTGGTCGGTCCGACGGGAACCAAAGCCTTATTAATGTCCGATGTGGGTGGCTCAAGTGGTGTCAATAATGTCACTCTCACCTTTGATCCGACGGCCACCTCCTCCTTGCCTGATTCAGGGCTAATTACCAGTGGCAGTTATAAGGCCACAGACTTTGAAACCGGTGATTTCTTTAACGCGCCCGCTCCCGGTGGCCCCTACGGTACGGACTTCTCGGTCTTTAACGGCATCAACCCCAATGGAACCTGGAGCCTCTACGTTGTGGATGACGCGGGAGGGGACTCGGGAACTATTGCCGGTGGTTGGTCACTGAATATTGGTACGGGGGGCGGATCGACGAAAACAATCTCGATCGCCAAAACCACCGATGGTAAGGAAGCCGGTTCCGTGAGCAGTGTCTTTACCCTCACCCGCACTGGCGACCTCTCCAGTGCCTTAACCGTCAACTACACCCTAGCGGGGACAGCGACTCCAGGTGTTGACTATACAGGCACTACTCCTAACACCGTCACCTTTGCGGCACTTTCCCCCACTGCTACCATCACTCTGCCCACCATAGATGATAGTGTGGTAGATCCCAGTGAAACGATCATCACAAAAATTACTGCTCCCACGGGCTACACTATCAGTGGTTCCGACACCGCCACGGCGACGATTGTGGATAATGATGGTGGTGGTGGCAATATCTTCAGTAACCCCAACCCGATTTCAATTGACGATGAATCTAGTGGAGGAACAAATCCTTATCCTTCTACCATCAGCGTATCTGGGTTGAGTGGCAACATTAATAACTTAAAAGTTACCATTAATGATGTTAGTCATACATGGATCGGAGATGTAGATCTCCTTTTAGTCGGACCTACTGGAGCCAAATCAATCCTAATGTCTGACATTGGAGAAGCTTTATCAGTTAGTGGGGTCAACTTAACTTTTGACACTAGCGCGACAACACTGATTGATGACTCCAATGTGGGTACAAGTGGTTCTTATAAACCTAACGACATTGATGGTGGTGATGGTGACTTGTTTGATTCCCCAGCCCCTGGTGGTCCTTATAACGCAGACTTATCTGTTTTCAACAATACCAGTGGCAATGGCACCTGGAGTTTGTACGCCTTTGATGATTTTCAATTCGTTGATGTTGGTTCAATTGCCGGTGGTTGGTCACTGACGATTGGCACGGCAGCACCGACAAAATCAATCTCGATCGCCAAAACCACCGATGGTAAGGAAGCCGGTTCCGTGAGCAGTGTCTTTACCCTCACCCGCACTGGCGACCTCTCCAGTGCCTTAACCGTCAACTACACCCTGGCTGGTACAGCCACTCCAGGTGTGGACTACACAGGCACTACTCCTAACACCGTCACCTTTTTGGCAGGTTCCCCCACTGCTACCATCACTCTGCCCACCAAAGATGACCTCTTGAGTGATCCCAGTGAAACGATCATCACCAAAATTACCGCCCCCGCCGGCTACACTATCAGTGGACCCGACACTGCTACGGCCACCATTCTTGATAATGATGGTAACTCGGGCAATGACAACTTGGTCGGGACAGGCTTTGCCGATGCCCTGGCTGGAGTGGGAGGTAATGACACCCTCAGCGGTGGAGCGGGTAATGACACCCTCGATGGTGGAGCGGGTAATGATAACCTGACAGGCGGTCTTGGCAAAGATACCCTGACGGGAAGCACTGGATTGGATACTTTGACCTACAATTCCCTCGGTGAGTCGCTGCTCAGTGGCTTTGATGTTATTCAAGGCTACAGTGGCACAGGTGCTAGTCTTGATCGCATTAATGCCCCTGGGTCTATTGCGCCCATCACTTTGACCGCATCGAAAGACACAGCTTCGAATTTAAGCGAAGCCGCTATTCAAGCCGTCTTAACCGCCACTAAATTTGCTGCTAACACGGCGGCGGCCTTTAAAGTGACAGGACAAAGTGGTACTTTTATCGCTCTCAATAATGGAGTGGCTGGTTTCCAAGCCGCTAGTGATGCGATCATTCAACTGAGTGGTTACAACATTGCTGCCGCTACACCAGTGGTAGTGATCTAGATTGAGAGATCATTTAAGTTTGCAGGCAGTGGGAGAATCTTCTCCTACTGCCACTAGGGGTCTTTCAAAGCCTAAGCTTCCTGTTGTTGTTCTGCGAAGCCTAAGAGGGGGGTGATTCGGTAGTAGCGATGGGGGCTTAATCCTTTGCTTTGCTGTGCATTGTAGTCATGGATAACTGGACTTCCCCCGTATAAACATACTGGCTATGGCTAAAAGTCTTACAGAGCCTGAGTTAAAGCTATGTAATACAAATATACTACTGGATGCAAACTTCTGAAGTCCTTACGCAGATAGGGTTTGAGGTAAAAGTTTTCAAATTTGACCCTTCGACCATTATAGCTTGTTTCGGGGCAGAAAACCAGCAAAAACATGGCTACAGAGGGAATCGCTTACTCTAGAGATTAATGACACTATCTGTTACAATCTGGTTAGCGATCGCTATACAGCCAACTCTACGGAATCGCTCTACTCCAGATACAGTCAACGGTACAGACATTTTCAAGCGAAAAATGTACCCAGTAGCCTCTTTTCAATTTTTTCTGAGACGCTCCCTAAGGGTTTTGTTGATTTTTTAGTATTGTAAAGTATTACATAAAACTGGGCCAAAACGAGGGTGAGTTAATAAGATAACCCACCCTGAAAGAGATTTAGCGATCAACTGACCCCATAATAATATCAATACTGCCTAAAATCGCCATAATATCGGCAACTTTTACCCCTTTGAGGATATGGGGCAGAATTTGAAGATTATTAAAATCGGCGGCCCGAATTTTCCAACGCCAAGGGAAAACATCATCATTACCGACGATAAAGATACCTAATTCCCCTTTACCACTTTCCAAGCGCACATAATGTTCACCTTTAGGAATCTTAAAAGTGGGGGCGACTTTTTTGGCGATATATTGATAGTCAAAATCATTCCAAGCTGATTTTTTCCCTTCTGCCATCCGTTTTGCTTCCAGATTTTCGTAGGGACCACCGGGTAAACCTTTCAGTGCTTGCCGGATAATCTTCACCGATTCGCGCATTTCCCGAATCCGCACCAAATAACGAGCAAAACAATCGCCGGCGGTTTCCCAATGCACTTCCCAGTCAAAATCGTCGTAACACTCGTAATGGTCAACTTTTCTTAAATCCCATTTCACCCCGGAAGCGCGTAACATCGGACCGGATAAACCCCAGTTAATCGCTTCGTCTCTGGTAATGCAGCCTATCCCTTCAATACGACGGCGGAAAATCGGGTTATTAGTGATTAATTTCTCGTATTCGTCCACTTTCGGTTCAAAATAGTCACAGAAATCCACGCACTTATCCACCCATCCGTAGGGTAAATCCACCGCCACGCCACCAATGCGGAAATAATTATTATTAATTAACCGCATTCCCGTGGCAGCTTCCCAGAGGTCATAAATCATCTCCCGTTCCCGGAAAATGTAGAAAAAGGGAGTTTGTGCGCCTACATCCGCCATAAAGGGGCCTAACCAGAGTAAATGGTTAGCGATGCGGTTGAGTTCCAACATAATCACCCGGATATATTGCGCTCGTTTGGGAACGGCGATATCGGCTAATTTTTCGGGAGCATTGACCGTAATCGCCTCATTAAACATCCCTGCGGCGTAATCCCAACGACTAACGTAGGGAACGTACATGACATTAGTGCGATTTTCGGCAATTTTTTCCATGCCCCGATGAAGATAACCGATCACGGGTTCACAGTCAATCACGTCTTCCCCGTCGAGGGTGACGATTAAGCGCAAAACACCGTGCATCGACGGGTGATGAGGTCCCATGTTTAAAACCATGGGTTCTGTTCTCGTTTCAATTTTTGCCATAGGGCTACCGATGATCCCGAAAATCTTTTTAAAGTTATTATAAGTAAACGCTTCGACAATACACAAGGACTATCGGGTATCAGTAATCAGTAATCAGTAATCAGTAATCAGTAGTCAGGAGATTATTTTTATTTATTCTCCCCACTACCCCACTACCCCACTACCCCACTACCCCACTACCCCACTACCCCACACCCTACACCCCACACCCTACACCCCACACCCTACACCCCACACCCTACACCCCACACCCTACACCCCACACCCCACACCCCACACCCCACCTCCCCACTTCCCCGCTCGATCGAGTACAATAGAGTGTTCAGCAAAAGTGATCGGCTATTAGCTTTGATTAGTCCTTCGGTAAGAATATAAACCAGAGAAAAGAGCTATTAAGAGCGGCAATCAGCTAAAAAAGCTCAAAAACTGAATTTTAGCCTGAAGGCTGACCTTAGCTTGCTGAAAGCTGAATCCCCTTGATAATTTTTTTACTTGAATCGCCGTGGTTATCCAAATCGACTCAACTCAAAACTACGAAACCAAAACCCAAGAGATCGCTAGACAACTTTTAGCCGAAACTCGCGAAAAAAAAGGTCTTTGGTCTGCTTTACAGGATCAAATGCGTTGGGATGATAAATTACTCGATTGGGCCATGTCTAACCCCAATTTACGAGTACAATTATTCCGTTTTATTGACTGTTTACCCGCTTTACGCAGTAATGCCGAGATCGCTAATCATCTCCAACAATACCTCGGTGATGCTTCCGTAGAACTGCCCAGTGCGCTGAAAAGTATCCTCAACTTTAGTGATCCTAACTCCCTACCGGCTCAAACGGCCGCCAGTGTGATCAGTAAATCCGTAGAAACTTTAGCTCGTAAGTATATCGCCGGGGAAGACCTAGGGCAAATTACTCGCACTGTCACCCGTCTGCGCAAGGAAAAAATGGCTTTTACCATAGATCTCCTCGGTGAAGCGGTAATTACTGAAGCGGAAACCCAAGTTTATCTACAAAGTTATCTGGATTTAATGACCCATTTGGCTCAAGAAGCGACCAAATGGAATAAAGTTAGCCAAATTGATGAAGCGGACGGCGACTTACTACCACAAGTGCAGGTTTCTGTCAAGCTAACTGCCTTTTATTCTCAGTTTGATCCCATGGATCCCATTGGCAGTAAGGAGAAAGTTTGCGATCGCATTCGCCTACTATTGCGACGCGCTCAGGAGTTAGGGGTAGCAGTCCATTTTGATATGGAACAGTACGTTTATAAAAACCTCACCCTGGCTATCCTGAAAGAATTACTCCTAGAAGAAGAATTTCGCAGTCGTACCGATATTGGCATCACCCTACAGGCATATTTAAGAGATTCTGCTCAAGATTTACAAGATTTAATTAATTGGGCCAAAAAGCGCGGTTATCCCCTGACTGTCCGGCTAGTCAAAGGTGCTTACTGGGATCAGGAAACGATTAAATCTAGGCAAAATCACTGGCCACAGCCGGTATATAACGAAAAATCAGCCACCGATGCCAATTATGAGCGGATGACGCGGTTATTATTGGAAAATCATCAATATTTATACGCCGCCATCGGTAGTCATAACGTGCGATCGCAAGCCTTGGCCTGTGCGATCGCAGAAAGTTTAGAAATTCCCCGTCGTCGCTTTGAAATGCAGGTATTGTACGGCATGGGCGACCAATTAGCCAAAGCTTTAGTGAAGCGAGGTCATCGGGTGCGGGTTTATTCCCCCTACGGACAACTCTTACCCGGTATGGCCTACCTAATCCGCCGTTTATTAGAAAATACCGCTAATAGTTCCTTCCTACGGCAAAATTTGGAGGATCGTCCCGTGGAAGATTTAATCGCAGCCCCCCGGGTTTTAGGCAATGATAACCCGATTATCCTCGGTTTTCCTAATGCCCCCGATACAGATTATGCCAACGAGCAATTACGAAATAAAGCGAGTCAAGCTCTTACTTTTGTCAAAAATTCCCTCGGTAAGACCTATTTGCCCCTAATTAACGGCGAATACGTCGCCACCAATGTTCAAATTAATTCTGTTAATCCCTGTAACCCGCAGGAAATAGTGGGGAAAGTGGGCTTAATTGAGGTGGAACAGGCAGAAAAAGCGATAATAGCGGCAAAACAGGCTTTTCCCGCTTGGAAACGCACTCCAGTGGCAAAAAGAGCCGAAATACTGCGAAAAGCGGCAGATTTGATGGAAGCGCGACGACACGAGTTATCGGCCTGGATTTGTTTGGAAGTGGGCAAAGTTATCCAACAGGCGGATCCGGAAGTGTCAGAAGCGATCGATTTTTGCCGTTATTACGCTTCCGAGATGGAAAGACTGGATTTAGGGCATAATTTCGACGTAGCAGGTGAGAATAATCGTTATTCCTACCAACCCCGGGGTATTGCTTTAGTGATTTCTCCCTGGAATTTCCCCCTAGCGATCGCAGTGGGGATGACAGTAGCAGCTTTAGTAGCAGGTAACTGCACGCTATTGAAACCGGCCGAGACTTCCTCGGTGATTACGGCGAAATTTGCCGAGATTCTCCTAGAAGCGGGTATTCCTGCCGGAGTCTTCCAATATATCCCGGGTAAAGGTTCCCAGGTGGGGGCGCATTTAGTTAGCCATCCCGATGTTCACCTAATCGCCTTCACCGGTTCACGAGAAGTGGGCTGTCGCATCTATACAGATGCCTCGATCGTGCAAAAGGGTCAAAAACACCTAAAACGAGTTATCGCCGAAATGGGCGGCAAAAATGCCCTAATTGTCGATGAGAGTGCCGATTTAGATCAGGCCGTTGTCGGTGCGGTTAAGTCCGCTTTTGGCTACACCGGCCAGAAATGTTCGGCCTGTTCGCGGATAATCGTTCTGGAAAGCGTCTATGATAGCTTTGTTGATCGCTTTGTCGAGGCTACCGGGTCCCTCAATATCGGGCCGACGGATTTACCGAGTACGGAAGTAGGACCGGTTATCGACGAGAAAGCTCAAGCAAGAATTCGGGAATATATCGAAACTGGCAAAAAAGAGGCAGAATTAGCCCTAGAAATGCCGATTCCAGAAGTTGGTTACTTCGTTAGTCCCACCGTCTTTAAAAATGTTCCCCCCGATGCGGTAATAGCGATGGAGGAGATTTTTGGTCCAGTGGTGGCGATTATCAAAGTGAGCAATTTTGAGCAAGCTTTAGCTGTAGCTAACGGAACCGACTATGCTTTAACCGGTGGCTTATATTCCCGCACTCCTGCCCATATTAACCGAGCTATGCAGGAATTTGAAGTGGGAAACCTCTATATTAACCGGGGAATCACCGGTGCGATTGTCTCCCGTCAACCCTTCGGGGGTTTCAAGATGTCGGGGGTGGGTTCCAAAGCAGGGGGGCCCGATTATCTGCTGCAATTCCTCGAACCTCGTCACATCAGCGAGAATATTCAACGTCAGGGATTTGCACCGATTGAAGGGGCCGATTAAGCCATTCACAGCTAAAATTGGCGATTATTGGGGGTTTATACCCCCAAATCTGGTTCATTTATCGGCTAAGACTAAATCCAGTTATTAAAAACTGATTATTTATTCTCCGTTTTGCCTATTGCCTATTGCATCTCCTGATATGTAGCCTATACTTAAGGGATTTAGTATTACTTCCCACTTGATCTCTCAATCCAAGCTTTTGGGGGTTCTACCCCCCAAACCCCCCGTTGGGGGCGTGGCGCCGCCCCCAAACCCCCGGCGCATTAGTTTTTCGGTGGGATGCTTACACGCGGCTGCTGATACATCTGTAATAATTTAAGAGTCACTCCCCTTGCAGGAGTACCTCTCCTGATATGTAGCTTATACTCAAAGGATTTAGTATGATCGACGAATTGGCGTTATTTCAGCTTCTATTTTCAAGTCAGTATTCAGGAGTCAGGAGACTATTTTTATTTGTTTTCCCTTCTCCCCACTTCCCTATCTCCCCCATCTCCCCACTCTCCTAGACTTTTTAAACAGGATTTAGTATGACAGGGGACTCCCCAACTGTTGTCTTTCTTCCCCGATTTCTTGGCTGTCAACCTACTGCTATATACTTAAGTTTACAATTGCGTCAGCCCATCAAGAAAAGACTATGACGATTGAAACCGTTGCCACAAAACCCTTTAGTGACCAAAAACCGGGGACTTCCGGACTGCGAAAATCCGTTCCCGTTTTTCAACAACCCCATTATCTGGAAAATTTTATTCAAGCTATCTTCAATACTTTAGACGGTATCGAGGGTCAAACCCTAGTTGTCGGTGGAGATGGTCGTTATTATAACCGTCAAGCTATTCAAACTATCCTGAAAATCGCCGCCGCTAACGGTATCGGTAGAATACTCGTGGGAACCGATGGTATTGTCTCCACTCCGGCTATTTCTGGCTTAATTCGCGAAAATAACGCTTTTGGCGGTATTGTTCTCTCCGCTAGTCATAACCCCGGCGGTCCAGAGGGGGATTTTGGCATTAAGTACAATATTACTAACGGCGGACCGGCACCGGAAAATATCACCGATGCAATTTATGCCGAGACTAAGGTGATTAGCAGTTATAACATCCTCTCAGGGGCCGATATTAACCTCGATCGCCCCGGTTCCTTTAAACTGGGAACTATGGATGTGGAAGTGATCGATGCGGTTACTCCCTACGTCAAAATGATGGAAAAGATTTTTGATTTCGATCGCATTCAGACCCTACTCACTTCTGGTAAGTTTAAAATGTGCATGGATTCTCTCCATGCGGTGACAGGTCCCTACGCTTATGCCATATTTGAACAGCGTTTAGGCGCGCCCAAAGGTACAGTATTAAATGGTATTCCCCTAGAGGATTTTGGTGGTGGTCATCCCGACCCTAACCTAGTCTATGCCCATGATCTGGTAGAAATTCTCTTTGGTCAAGAGGCTCCGGATTTTGGGGCTGCTTCCGATGGCGATGGCGATCGCAATATGATCCTCGGTCGGAATTTTTTTGTCACCCCCAGTGATAGTTTAGCTGTACTAACAGCCAACGCTCATCTAGTACCGGGCTATCAAAATGGTATCACGGGAGTGGCGCGATCGATGCCCACCAGTGCGGCGGCCGATCGAGTAGCGGCTAAACTGGGAATTGACTGTTATGAAACTCCCACCGGTTGGAAATTCTTCGGTAATTTGTTAGATGCGGGGAAAGCAACCCTTTGCGGGGAGGAAAGTTTCGGCACGGGTTCCAATCATATTCGCGAAAAAGATGGTTTATGGGCGGTTCTTTTCTGGTTAAATATTTTGGCATTTAAAGGGGAATCTGTAGAGGAAATTGTTCGCAGTCATTGGCAAGAATTTGGTCGTAATTTCTATTCTCGTCATGACTATGAAGAAGTCGCCTTAGAACCGGCAAAAGAGATGATGGCACGTCTCCAGAAGCTGGTTTTAGACCTTAAGGGTAAACAATTTGGTAACTATGAAGTGGAATATGCCGATGATTTTAGCTATACGGATCCCGTGGATGGTAGTGTGAGTAAAAATCAAGGTATTCGCATTGGTTTTACCGATGGTTCTCGGATTATTTATCGTCTATCGGGTACGGGAACTAAAGGAGCAACTCTCCGGGTTTATCTAGAAAGTTATGAACCGGACGCAAGTAAACACGATATCGACACCCAAAAGGCCCTACAACCCTTAATTGATTTAGCCGAAAAAATTGGTCAAATTCGTCAATCTACCGGACGGGAACAACCCACAGTTATTACCTAAAATCTAGGGATCAGCTATCAGTTTTTATCGGGGAAATTTTTGACCTGCTCATCACTGATAGCTACTCCTTAATTACTTTCAGTAATTGCTTTGTGGTACAATTTCTGAATTCCCGTCACTAATTTATCTAACATCGATCGATGGCTATCATGAGTCGGATCAAAACTCTGCACTTTGGTTAATAATTTTGCTTCCTGTACGTCCACGTCGTCATCGCTATAGATTAAAGTGCTAATCGATGTTAGTAGATCTTGATAGATTTCTGGACTAGGATTGTCGCCTAAATAGGACTCTAACCATCGATAACATTCACTGGTTTTAACTGGTTTTAGTTCCGATAATAGTGGTTTAATCTCCGGATCATCATCAAGTTTTTCCCTCACAGCTACCTGTCGTAAATAATTTCTTTCTGATGGTTGAATGACACCATCAATCCAAGCAACACCGATGAGAATTTTCAGTAATTGTTTATTTTTCATCCCACACTTCCTTGACTAACTTAGCCATAAAAAAACCGTCTTGATTATGCCGATGGGGTAACACTTCGATCGCTCCCGTTTCTGTATAGTATTCTGAGAAGCATGAATTAGAGTCAGGAGTGGCCATTTTCCAATCGGGATGAGCGGCTAAAAACTGCTCGATCACTCTTTCATTTTCTAACGGATCGAGAGTACAGGTGGCATAAACTAAGATTCCCTTCGGTTTTACCCAAGTGGCAGCCGAGGCTAAAAGTTCCCCCTGTCGTTTGGCTAGTACAGGTAAATTTTCGGGTGTTTGTCGCCAACGTATATCAGGACGCTTGTGCAGGGTTCCCAATCCTGAACAGGGAGCATCGATTAGTACACGATCGGCGATGCCGTGCCACTGGGGACGATCGCGACTATCCCCTAGATGTATTTCGATCGCTTTTAAGTCTAATCTTTTAATATTGGCTTCTAACTGTCGTAAACGGGATGCCGTTTGATCACAGGCTAATATTCTACCCCGATCGCCCATTAATTCGGCAATATGAGTGGTTTTTCCCCCCGGTGCTGCACAAGCGTCGATAATTGTCTCTCCGGGCTGGGGATCGAGGAGATAAGTGACTAATTGGGCGCTAATATCCTGTAGGGTGTAATTTCCGGCTCGAAATCCCTCTAAACGCTCAATATTGCCTAAACCAGAGGTTAAACGGCAAGCTAGAGGTAATTTAAGATGATGAAAAGTTATATTGGCTGATTCTAACTCATTTTCTAGGGCTTCTCGGCTAGTTTTCAGGGGATTAATCCGAATATCGAGGTCAGGAGAGCGATTAAACCATTGACACAGTTGTTCCGTTTCCGTAACACTAAAGCGATCTAACCACAATTGCACCAACCAATCGGGGAAACTGTGGAGAATACCCAATCTAGAAGCGGTATTTTCCGGCAAAATTAAAGGATCGTCGCCATTAGCAGTTAAACGGAGATATTGCCGCAGCATTCCGTTAACCACCGCCGCTAATTTGCCTAAATGACTGATTTTAGTTAATTCTACCGCCGTATTCACCGCCGCTGATGGGGGAATCTGGGATAGATAACGCAGTTGATAAAGACCAATATGGACAATTCGCCGTAAATCTGGGGGTTGCTGGGCCGCAGTTTTTTTCCCCAGGCGATCAAGCAGCGCATCCAAAGTTCTTTGTCGGCGCATTATACCATAAACAATCTCCGTTGTCAAGGCTTTGTCAAGACAATTTAAGGAACTAGCGGACAAATGGCGATCAAGAGCGCGATCGGGATAGGCGGAGGAGCGATCGATATCGCGTAAAATCAGCAAAGCCAGTTGACGAGCATTATTCATGCCGTTTCCAGACGATTGCGGAGGAATTGGCGTAATATAGTCAGCGCCGGAATCGGGATTTCGTGGCCCATATTTAACTCGTGATATTCGACGTTAACCCCCAAACCAAGCAGTAAATCTCTGGCTTGACGAGCAGCAGTGATAGGAACGACGGGATCCTGCTTACCATGAACAATTAAGACATTTTGTGGTCCTTGGGGATGGGGTTCACTGTGCAGATAACCACTCAAGGAACCCAATCCCGCCAAGGGTAAGGATAAACCCACATCCAGCGTCATCGCTCCTCCTTGGGAAAAACCGGTCAAAAAAGTCCGCTCTAGGGGAATACCGGTAGTTGCCTCTAGGGAAATAATCCAATCGTGCAACTGTTGACGACTAGCGACTAAACCTTGATAATCGGAGGTTTCTAACGCATACCAGGCGCGTCCCCCCGGCACTTGCGGATGATCGAAGGGAGCATTAGGAAACAAAAATTGACAATCAGCCAGATCCAGCATCGATGCAAGGGGGGCCAGATCCATGGCATCAGCACCCCAACCGTGCAGCATGATCACTAGATAGCGAGCGGGATTTTCCGGGGAAGGGGGAATGACAATCGGGTTAAAAGACAGAGTTTTTTCCTCGCAATTCTTTTTTATCTCTATTCTATAGCGATTTTCCCGGCAGTGAGATGGGTGTGGGGGAGTCTTTTCAGTGATCAGTGATTAGTAACCAGTAATCAACAATGTTCGACCGTTCCGGTTAAATAGCGGATGGGGTCGGCAAAGGGAATAAACAGATTATCTTCAAACTGACTGAAAATCTGTTCTAAGTAGTCGGACATAAATTCTGTTGTCTATCTTAAGACCCACATTCCGCACTTTATGATTAAGTCGCAATAACGCCACCAAGAAAAACTGATTGAACCGACAAAATTTGTTGAGATTAGAGAATTTTTACATCTGACTTCACCAAGAGTAATTTGACAGAAGCAAGGATCGCTCAAGTTAGACATGGTTAAACTAAGGTGTCCTAATTTATTAGAGACTTTTCGGAGAAAAAGTTTTTTCTGGGATTGGCTTAAACTGAATTTGCTCAATTTGATTCTCAACTTACTTGGTAGTGATTTTGGCAATAAATCGAAAAATATTGAAGAATATCAAGAATCTCCTCAGTTAAATTACTGATCGGGCTTTGAGCATTAATTTTTACTAAATGAATCCCCTGTAAAACCTGAAATATCCATCTTAAAGTTGGTTTATCTAAAGAAGTATTGAATGTTCAATGGTTTAAACAAGAACTAGAAAAATTAGTTGTGGAGAATTCTCCTGCTGATTTAAGTAGGTGGGTGGAATTAAATATAAGATGAACGTAGGTTGGGTTGAAGCATGAAACCCAACGCCCGCTCATGTTATGCTACCGTTAACCCATCCTACAAATAATTGTGCCTCCCTACTTAACTACAAAATTATCTTTCTTGGCACTATTAGGTTTTATAGGATTTATTATTTGGTCATTATGGCAACCAAAAACTACTAATGTCGTGGTGACACCCTCACCTAGTATTCCAGAAATTTGTGATAAACGAGATTTTAATATCAGCTTAGACAGGACTATTCAACAACTGCAAGAATTGGAAAGGAAACAAGGTGATCAGTTTTCGGCTATAACTCTCATGGGCAATTTCCCCTTTATAGTAATTGATTTAATCCCTTATCGTTCACTCAAAACTGCTTTTTTTCTGATCCAGATAGCGAGAATTGTCAGGAAAA
The DNA here is from genome assembly GCF_001264245.1 of Microcystis panniformis FACHB-1757. Taxonomy (NCBI): domain Bacteria; kingdom Bacillati; phylum Cyanobacteriota; class Cyanophyceae; order Chroococcales; family Microcystaceae; genus Microcystis; species Microcystis panniformis. Next base: position 1,350,358 of record NZ_CP011339.1, on the reverse strand, counting down.
GTAAACCCATCACTCCCGCTAAAGGATTTTTATCGATTCCAGTTAACCAATCGGGAACAGTACCAGTGTATTTAATTAACTGACCCACATTTAATATATAGTATGCCCAGATTAAACCCCCGTGCAGACCGATACTTTTACCCAAACTACCACCACAGGCGCGTTTTGCCCAACCGAGAATCAATCCTAGGAGGACTAAGGCAGGAAATTGGGGAAAAATGCGGATAATTTCGGCTAAAGGTTTAATAAAGTGAGCAAGCGCGAAAATTAAGGCACTAATCACTAGAGCGATAGCAGGACGATAATCCTTTTCTAATTCTCCCAGTAACCAGCCCCGAAATAGCAATTCTTCGGCAAAACCCACCGCTAAAGCGACTAAAAACCCCTCCAGGATGATTTTGCTGATCTGGGGATTTGCGGGTAAGAAATTTAACCAACCTAGGAACGCTTGGGACAGAAAAAGCGAGAAAGTGAAAAATAAACCGATCGCTAACCCGTTAATTAACTCGATCGGCGTTTTTCTTCGCCAAATCAACCCATAATCGGCTAATCCCTCATCACCATAAATTGTCCGTCCCCACCAATGGGATAACCCCAAAAATTCCAGATAGAGAACAGAAAGGGTCAAAATTGAGACCAGATTAGCATTAGTGGCAAAAAAGTGATAGAGGGGAAGTGCGATCGGCAACCAGAGAAAAAGTAAGAGCAAAATAAAAATTCCCAGTCGCAGGGGGACTGGGTAAGTGGCAATTACCCGCAATCTTTTATTCATCGGGTTCGATACTGCTGGTTAAACCTTTATTTTTCAAGGTTTCACAGTAAAATTCCGCGTGTTCTTGGATGCAGGTAATCACCAAGGCCGTACCATTAGTGTGCGCTTCCATCATGATATCAACTGCTTGGGGTTGCGTCATACCGGCGATCGTTTGCATTAAACTCTGAACCACATACTCCATCGAGTTAAAGTCGTCATTGTGGAGTAAAACGCGATAACGCGGTGCTGGTTTACGGATTGTCGCTGTGGAACGCTTTTCGATGACTTCTGTGGACACCGTGTCTCTCCTTTGAATCTATATCACAAATAAAGGTCAATTACTAATGATCATAATCAAAATTTCCAGATTGAGCTAGGCTTTTTCTGTGATCCGTGAGGGGTTGGGTGTTGGGGAGTGGGGGACAGCCAAAGGAATGACATTTTTAGATGGATAAGTAGCTGGTTATAATTAAATTAAAAATCGATTTTAGGTTCGATCCCCCCTGCCCCCTTGATAAGGGGGGTGCCGATCCCCCCTTAGTCCCCCCTTGATAAGGGGGGTATCTGACAACTTTTAACGCCTACCTACTTAGATCATAATTGAATTAATTGGCTAATTTAAGCTTATTTTCCCATGGCTACTGGCGAATTACAAAATCTCGATAAAAATATTCAACGCTTGAAAGAACAATTAGCGGAAAAGCGAAACACTTTAGTCACAATTGCACCGGAAGAACAAGTTAGGATCAAGCAGCAGATCGAAGATTTACGCCGACAAATTCGGAATTTTGAACGAGAAAAATGGGATTTAATCGCCAGCGAGAGTCAAGAAGCATCTTTTCCTGATGCCGAGGTAATGGTAGCAGAAATTGTCACAGAATTGACGGCAATTACCACAGAACCGCCCCGTGAACTTGCTTCTGTACAAATCTTAGAATTATTAAACCAAATTCTGGCTAAACTCAATCAACCAGAGGGACCAGCAGCAGCCAAATTAAAAGCGGCTATATCTACTATACCTCCTTTTGTTTCCCTGACCTACGAGGCGGAATTAGATACTGAGTCAACTTTTAAGCGTTATTTTCCCACATTTAATCGTGTGATTGCAGGGGTGAAAAATCGTCTAAAAAAGTAAGTAATCCCTCTATCCCTAGTAATGTGGGCAAAAGTACGGTTAATTTTGTCGGGAGGGAAGATGAGTTAACCTTAATTCATCAGCAATTGCAAACAGAACAAGGGGTGATTGTTTGTGCAGTGGAAGGGTTAGGGGGAATAGGAAAAACCGCTTTAGCTTTGGAATATGCGAAACGATACCAACAGGAATACGCGGCACAATATTGGTTATCCTTACGACTATCGGGTTTAGCAGAAGAAATAGTTAAATTAGCCGCTCCCTATCTATCTTTACCAGAAATATTGAAAAAAGAATCTTTAGAAAAACAAGTGTACTGGTATTGGCAAAATTGGCTACCTCAGCAGGGAAAATTATTATTAATTCTCGATGATGTCCCCAATATCGACCGAATTCCCGATCGAATGTTACCAAAAGATTCTAGGATTAAGATATTAGTCACCACTAGGGAAAGGTGTCTTAGTACGGAATTTGAGTCTATAGCTTTAGATGTTTTACCCTTAGATAAATGTGTAGAGTTATTAACCAAAATTGTTGGCACTGCTAAAGTTGAGAAAGAAAAAGCTTTAGTAGAACAGATTTGTCACGAAATTTTAGGACGCTTAACCTTAGCAGTGGAGTTGGTGGGGGAATATTTAGCAAAAAATCGTCATTTAAAGTTTAGCCATTTACGCGATAAATTAAATTTAGCTCATACTGCTTTAACTAAGGAAAGAAACCACAGAGATTATGGACATTTAGGAGTAGCAGCCGCAATTAAAATCAGTTGGGATGATTTAAGTTCTGCTGGTCAAAAAGTGGCAATGCTGTTGAGTTTATTCGCACCAGTGGCTATTGCTTGGACGTTGCTAGAAGATACGGCAAAATCCACGGAAATTACCGAAAGCGAACTAGAAGAAGCGCGGGGACAATTGGATAATTCTCATCTGATGCAACCCGTGGATGAGGACTATTCTTTTTATCGGATTCATCCCCTCGTGAGAGAATTTTTTCAAGAGAAATTACAGGCAATTCCTCAGATAAATTCTCTTTATCGATGCGCTTTTGTGGAAACTTTGTTAACCATTGCTAAAACTATCCCGCAAACCCCCACAAGGGAGATTATTGCAGCGGTAACTCCCGCAATTCCCCATCTGCAACTTGTCAGTCAAACCATGTTAGATGATATTCCCAACCCGGAAGATAATTTAATTTTGGTGTTTCTTGGGGTAGCTTTGTTTTATAAGGGACAGGGAGAATATGATTTAGCAGCAGTTCCCTTCACAAAATGTTGTGAAGAAATCCAATCTCGCTTAGGAGAAAACCATCCAATTGTTGCTGCCAGTCTCAATAATTTAGCAGGATTATACCGCTGCCAAGGCAGATACGCAGAAGCGGAACCCTTGTATAAGCGCTCCGTTTCTCTGATAGGACAGCTATTAGGAGAAAACCATCCTAGTGTTGCTACCAGTGTCAATAATTTAGCACTCTTATATCAATGCCAAGGCAGATACATAGAAGCAGAATCGTTGTATAAGCACTCCCTTTCTCTAAGGGAACAGCTATTAGGAGAAAACCATCTCGATGTTGCACAAAGTCTCAATAATTTAGTAGTGCTATACGAATACCAAGGCAGATACATAGAAGCGGAACCCTTGTGTAAGAGATGCCTTTCTCTGATAGAACAGCTATTAGGAGAAAACAATCTCTATTTTGCTACCATTCTCAATAATTTAGCGGAATTATACCGCTTCCAAGGCAGATACGCAGAAGCGGAACCCTTGTCTAAGAGATGCCTTTCTCTGAAAGAACAGCTATTAGGAGAAAACCATCCCGATGTTGCACAAAGTCTCAATAATTTAGCTTTTTTGTACCAATGCCAAGGCAAATACGCAGAAGCGGAACTGTTGTATAAGCGCTCCCTTTCTCTGCGGGAACAGCGATTAGGAGAAAACCATCCTAGTGTTGCTACCAGTCTCAATAATTTAGCAGAATTATACAAATACCAAGGCAGATACGCAGAAGCGGAACCGTTGTATGTGAGAGCTATTGCTATTTATCAAGAAAGATTAGGAGAAAATCATCCCGATACCCCAAAAGTAAGGCAAAATTTTATGATTCTGTTGTCGCGATTATCCGATGAAGAATTACAGTAAAGATTCCCCGATGAGATAGTTAATCTGTTAAAAAGTATCAGGTAGGTAAAAATATATATATCTCCTTCCCCGGTTTTACTGGGGAACGCTCAGTTTCCGGGATATCCTAACCAAGCTTCTCAATCTTCTAGTTCAGAGAAATCGAATAAAGCTGCTGCCTTCCTTTAAATACGCGCAAAAAAGTCCCGTACAACTGGCAAAATTTTGTCTTTGCTCTGTATCTTTTATTTGCTTGACTTTTTGAGCAACTTGTGCTAATAAATCTGGGAGCGAGTCTAAAAATAGGGTGTAGGCAACGGTATGCGATCGCCAATACCGCATCAGATTATACTTCATCTTTATGAGAAAAGCTGTATGAAGACAGGCACTGATGCAAAAGGGAGAATAAATAATCAGTTTTTAATAACCGGATTTAGTATGACCCTAGCAGCCTAAAAATAGCAAAAAACCCGGTGGGAAAATCTCCCCACCGGGTCAAAAAGGCAAAAGTAAAGAATTATTTCTGATCGGCCTTTTTGCTTGACTTATCGCCCATTTTGTACTTACGCAAGAAGCGATCGACCCGGCCCTCCGTATCGATCATCTTCTGGGTTCCCGTATAAAAAGGATGATTACCAGACCAAACCTCCACATGAATTTCTGGTTTTGTCGAACCCACCGTCATCACCAGTTCACCATTACAGATCACCTTAGCTTCCGGATACCAAGTAGGATGAATTTTTTTCGGCATAATAAACCTCTCTATTAACCTAACGTTTCGAGTATTGAGGCGCTTTACGCGCTTTGTGAAGACCGTATTTTTTCCGTTCCTTCGCCCGGGGATCCCGAGTCAGATAACCTTCACTCTTGAGGGGAGGACGATTTTCCGGGGCCAATTGACACAAAGCTCTAGCGACACCCAATTTCACCGCGTCCGCTTGGCCGGTCAAACCACCGCCCTCGGCCTTAACGATGATATCATACTCGTTTTCCAGTCCCAAGGTCTCCAGAGGAGCCTTAATCGTCTGGATATAGGTGGGAATACGGTTAAAATGGGTTTCCCCATCGCGACCGTTAACGGTAATTGCCCCCGTCCCCGGCACGAGACGCACGGAAGCGACCGCCGATTTGCGTCGTCCCGTTCCCCAATAAACTACCTTATTTTTACTGTCCGTGGCTTGCATTGACTTAATTTCCTCCTGCGGGAATCGTATTAATCGCTAAAACTTCCGGTTGTTGTGCCTGATGGGGATGTTCCGCACCGGCATAAACTTTCAGTTTCGTGAACAATTTCCGACCTAAGCTATTTTTCGGGAGCATTCCCTTAACAGCGTGTTCGATAATCCGTTCGGGAATGCGTTTTTGCAGTTTATCGAAGCTTTCTACCTTCATACCACCCGGTCTGCCGGAGTCGCGGCGATAAACTTTCTGTTGGCGTTTTTTGCCCGTCACCGTCACTTTTTCAGCGTTAATAACAATGACAAAATCCCCCGTATCCAGATGGGGGGTGAAGGTGGCTTTATTTTTGCCCCGTAGAATCATTGCGATCTCGGTGGCCAGACGACCTAGACGCTGATCGGCCGCATCAATGACGTACCATTTCTGCTCTAGAGTCTCTAAATTTGGTAGAGGTGTTTTGTTCATGGTCAGTTTGCCTTGGTTTACAAAAATAAACTTTTAATCTCTATGCTCGGAAATAATAAAGAGGCTGAGTCTCGAACCAGACGCTATCGGCAAAGGGAAAATCGGCGTAACCCACCCGCAGTAAACATAGTCCTTTAGCTGGTGCGGCGTATTTGACCAATTCTCGGCGCTGATTGACCCAGATGTCGGTAAAGTTTTCTAGCGATCGCTCACCAGTTCCCACCTCCACCAACATTCCCACCAATAGGCGCACCATCCCGTATAAAAAGCCATTGGCTTGGATTTCCATCTGTACAAACGGCCCTTGACGGTAGCACTCCACCCCCTGTACTTCTACCCAAGAATGGTCACGACTAGAGTTGGCACGGTGAAAGGCGGCTAGATGGTGCTTACCCAATAAGGGAGCCAGGGCCCTGGCCATCAAATCGGCATCGAGGGGACGATGGTAGTAGTGCCAACTAAAGGGGCTAACAAAGAGATTGGGGATGGGGTCCGTATAGAGGGTGTAACGATAACGTCGCCAGAGGGCTGAGAAACGGGCGTGCCAGCGATCGGGAACCCGGGCCGAGGCCCGAATGACGATATCGTCATCTAGCCGAGCATTGAGAACCTTGGCCCAATGGGCAGGTGGGATCGGACTCTGCTGCTGGAAATGGGCAACCTGGGCGGCGGCGTGAACACCGCTATCGGTACGTCCGGCCCCGTGCAGAGTGACCGCATGACCGAGAATATCGGCCAGAGCCTTCTCGATTTCTTCCTGCACACTCCTGTGATGGGGTTGCCGTTGCCAGCCGTGGAAATTAGTTCCCACATACTGGATAACTAGGGCGATCCGCGACTGGGGGCAAGCTGTCATCGTTACATCAGTTCGATAATCGCCATAGGGGCATTATCCCCGCGACGGCGCAGGGTACGCACTACCCTGGTATAACCGCCGTTACGGTTGCCATAACGGGCTTGGGCGCCTTCAAAGAGGGCGTGAACCAGTTGTTTGTCGTAGATGTAGCCCATGGCTTGGCGACGGGCGCTCAGGGAACCGTCTTTAGCTAGGGTGATAATGTGGTCTACCTCTGCTCGCACCGCTTTTGCTTTCGCTAGGGTGGTGGTGATCTGACCGTGGCGAATTAGCTGGGTGGCCAAGCTGCGCAGCAGTGCCTTTCTTTGGTCAGCCGGCAGACCCAATTGAGGCACTTTACACCGATGTCTCATAGTATTTTCCTGGAATTGGGTTTACTTGCTTTTTTCTTGGGGTAGGGTGATGCCTAACCGTTTTTGTAGGGCTTCAATGACTTCTTCCGCCGATTTCTGCCCAAAGTTTTTGATTTCTAAGAGATCTTCTTGGCTGTAATCGAGGAGGTCGGCTACGGTGTTGATCTGCGCTCGCTTCAGGCAATTGTAGGCGCGCACAGATAATTGTAGTTCCTCGATCGGAATTTGGTTTTCTTGGTTGATCTCTTGGTCGTCAAAGTTACCTGAGGATTCGAGGGCGTTGAGATCCTTGAGCGGGTTAAAGAGATTAACCAGCATATCGGCCGCTTGGGAAAGGGCTTCTTTGGGGTTAATGCTCCCGTTTGTCCAAATTTCTAAGAGCAGACGATCTCTAGCTTGACCGCTTTCGGAACGGATATCTTCGACGCTGTAGTTGACTTTGGTTACGGGCATAAAAATCGAGTCGATTTGCAGAAAGTCTAGCGAAGTGGCCTCCTCTTTACTGCGATCGATCGCCCGGTAGCCTTTGCCTTTTTCCACGCGAAATTCCATCTCTAGCTTGGCCCCTTCGGCTAGGGTGGCGACGTACTGATTGCGATCAACTATCTCGATTTCTGAGGGTAAATCGAATTGTGCCGCCACTACTGTCGCCGGTCCAGTTGCCACTAAACGCCCGATCTGGGTTTGATTGGTGTAGCTTTTGAGGATGATTTCTTTCATGTTGAGCATGAGTTCCATCACGTCCTCGCGTACCCCCTCGACGGTGGCAAATTCGTGATTGACTCCCGCAATCCGCAGGGCCGTCACGGCCGCTCCTTCCAGATTGGAAATGAGAATCCGTCTCAGGGCATTACCTACGGTCGTACCCTGGCCTCTTTCCAGAGGTTCTAGTACGAATTTACTGTACTGACTCTGATTCTTGTAAGTTTTTGCTTCTACACACTCGATTTGAAATTGCGCCACCGATTGACCTCCCTTGTTCAGTTTTCAGTTATCAGTTATCAGTTATCAGTTTTCTTTGGCTTTCAGCGTTTAGCGTTTGGCGTTCAGCTTTTTGAGCAGATGGTCTTTGACGACCGGATTCTGCTGCTGATGCGCTCAAAGCTAACGGCTGTCGGCCTCAAGATCCCTGTCACCTGAAAAAGCTGTTCACTGTTTACACTCTCCGGCGTTTGGGAGGACGACAACCATTGTGGGGGATGGGAGTCACGTCCCGGATCAGGGTGATTTCTAATCCTGCTCCTTGCAGGGCCCGGATTGCGGTTTCCCGTCCTGCCCCGGGGCCACTAACCATCACTTCTAGTTGACGCATTCCCTGTTCGATCGCTCGGCGGGCGGCGTTATCGGCGGCGGTTTGGGCGGCGAAGGGGGTTCCTTTTTTGGCTCCTTTAAAACCACTCGATCCCGCCGATGCCCAAGAGATCACATCGCCTTTGGTATCGGCGATCGTGACAATGGTATTGTTGAAGGTCGATTGAATGTGAGCGACTCCGGTAGGAATATTTTTCTTCTGTTTTTTCGGTCCGGTTTTTTTGGTTGGTCGCGCCATAGTTTTTCTTGATTGGGGGATATCGCAATGAATAAAAAATTATTTCTTGGAGGGGGCTTTTTTCTTCCCTGCCACTGTCACCCGACGACCGCGACGGGTCCGCGCATTGGTTCGCGTCCGTTGCCCGCGCACGGGTAATCCTAGCCGATGCCGACGACCCCGATAGGTGCCGATATCGGCGAGGCGTTTGATGTTCATCGCCTCCCAGCGTCTCAAATCCCCCTCGATTTGATAATTTGTTTCGATATAAGTCCGTAGCGCCGCCACGTCTTCATCGCTGAGATCCTTGACCCGAGTGTCAGGGTTAACACCCGTCGCAGATAAGACTTCTTGGGAACGCGATAGACCCACTCCGTAGAGGTAGGTCAGGGCGATTTCCACACGCTTATCGCGAGGTAGGTCTACACCAGCTATCCTTGCCACGCTTTTTTTTTCTCCCTATGAACGATTTTTTTTCCAAAAACGACTACAATTAACGGTAACGATTCTCTGCCCCAAGACAGTGACTTTGGTGGGTTAACCTTGTCTCTGCTTGTGTTTGGGGTTAGAACAAATTACCATGACTCGACCGCGCCGACGGATGACGCGGCACTTTTCGCACATTTTTTTGACAGACGCTCTAACTTTCATGCCTAAGTATTCTGGCAACACTGCAAGCTTATTATTATATCAGATTTGTTTTACCCGTGTCACCTATTTTTTTAAAATAAATTTGGCCGCTTATTAGACTTTTTGGCTTCTCTGCCCCTATTTATCGCTATTTTTTTTGATTTTTCAGGCGATAGGTGATTCTGCCTTTGGTTAGGTCGTAGGGGGTCAGTTCCACTTTGACTCGATCGCCGGGGAGGATTTTGATATAATTACGTCGGATTTTGCCAGATATATGGGCTAAGACGTTGAAACCGTTATCTAAATCCACCCTAAACATGGCGTTGGGCAAAGATTCGGTGACGGTTCCTTCCATTTCGATGAGATCTTGTTTAGACAAAGTTAATTCCTCAATTTCACTAGAGACAATTTAATTTAATGATCGGCAGCAGCAACCGTGCTTTCAGCACAATTCCCCCAGTATAGCTTATCAGTTATCAGTGATCAGTAATCAGTAATCAGATGTGAGTTTTCAGTCCACAGCAAAAAAGCTCCCCATCTCCCCACTCCCCCCGCAACGCGCACGAAGTGGTCTCCCGACTCCCGACCCCCATCTCCCCACTCCCAGGCAGTATTAACGAGTAATATTTAGATAATCAACAGCTTAACATTGCTGTGTTTTCACTGATGACTGATGACTGATGACTGATGACTGATTACTGATTACTGTTCCCTGAAAAGCTAGATTACTCGACGACAATTCGCCATTCATGGAGTTCGTATTCCACACAACCATTCTCGATTAAAGGATCGCGAACTATAATTGCTTGAGCCTCCTCAAGAGAATCGGCCTTAAATAATAACATTCCGCCGCCCCTTTCTGCCCAATAACCGGTTTTTGCTGCTCGTCCTTGGCTAATTAAATCACGCACATAGTCCTTATGGGCGCTGACATAGCGATCGAAGGTAGTTTTATCAACAATGCCTTTTTCTATCTTGACAAACCAGGGCATAAATTTCCAGTAGGCTAGGACGGATTAACAACCCTATAATTATACCGATTAATCTTGGCCGTCGATGCTGCCATGTAACAGAGCTAAGCTCTTCCTAATTTAAATTGCTTGTTGAGACGAGGCAAGGGGCAAGAGGCACTCATGCAACCCCCCCAACCCTAGTAGGGTTGATTCATGAATCAACCCTACCTTGAATCAACCCTACTAGCAGGGGGACGAGGGAGATTCGGCTAATCTAAGAATAAGCGGTTTAAATACGTCTTAGCTTATACAATTAGCTTAGAGTTGTGGAAGACTGCTAGAATCGAGGTGACAGCCTCATTTCTGTAGCTTTGCTTGCTTCCATGAATCAACCCCAGGGATCTCTATTTTTTATCGCGCTTTTGCCGCCGCCAGAAGTACAGGAAATTGCCACAAAAATCAAGTTAGAGTTTGCAGAAATTTACAATAGTTGCGCCGCCCTGAAATCGCCTCCCCACGTCACTCTCCAACCCCCTTTCCGCTGGAATTTAGGACAATTACCGGATTTAGAAAGATGTTTAGAGGAATTTGCCCGCTTGCACGCTCCTATTCCCCTAATTCTCCAGAATTTTGCCGCCTTTAAACCGCGAGTCATTTATATTAATGTCCAGAAAACGCCAGAATTATTAACCCTGCAAAAACGGCTTTTACAGCAGCTAGAATCTTCCCTGAATATCATTGATAATGTCTCAAAAAGCCGAGCTTTTTCGCCCCATTTAACCGTTGGCTTCCGAGATTTAACTAAAGATAATTTCTGGAAAGCTTGGTCAAAATATGCTAATCAAGAGCTATTTTTTGAGGTGATGATCGATGAAATTACCCTCCTAATTCATAACGGTAAGCACTGGGAAATTTATCGGCAATTTTCTCTATGAATCTAGACCCTTGCAGGTTTCTATCTACAGAGGAAGGGGTTCTAGTGCTAAAATAGGAGAGAGCAGCTTTAAAAGCTTTATTTCTGGCTTTTTTGCGATATTTTAACCTATAGAGCCATTTTACTGCGACTCCGCCGCCCTGAAACCTATGTTACTCAAAAATCCCCCGAAAATCTCCCCCAATCTGATCAAACAGCTAGAAGCGATCCTTGGCAAAGATGGAGTCATCCGTCGCAAAGATGAATTATTAACCTACGAGTGCGATGGTATCACAGGATACAGACAAAGACCCGCTCTTGTGGTGCTGCCTCGCAGCACCGCAGAAATTGCGGCGGTGGTGAAACTCTGTCACGATAACGAGATTGCCTGGGTAGCGAGGGGTGCAGGAACGGGCTTATCGGGAGGGGCGTTACCCTTAGAAGAGGGGATTCTCATCGTCACGGCGCGGATGAATCAGATTCTCAGGGTTGATTTAGATAATCAAAGGGTGGTGGTACAGCCCGGGGTGATTAATAATTGGGTGACGCAAGCAGTAAGCGGGGCGGGATTTTATTACGCACCGGATCCCTCTAGTCAAATTATCTGCTCGATCGGTGGTAATGTGGCGGAAAATTCCGGCGGGGTTCACTGTTTAAAATACGGCGTGACTACCAATCACGTTATGGGCTTAAAAATCGTCCTTCCCGACGGTTCAATTATCGATGTGGGGGGTGCGGTACCGGAACAACCGGGCTACGATTTAACCGGTTTATTTGTGGGTTCCGAGGGAACTTTAGGCATCGCCACGGAAATCACCCTAAGAATTCTGAAAACTCCGGAATCTATCTGTGTTTTACTGGCCGATTTTACCAGTATCGAGGCAGCGGGCCAAGCGGTGGCGGATATTATTAAATCGGGAATGATTCCGGCGGGGATGGAGATTATGGATAATCTCAGTATCAACGCCGTGGAAGACGTGGTGGCTACCGGCTGTTATCCCCGGGATGCCGAGTCAGTTTTATTAGTGGAATTGGATGGTTTAGGGGTAGAAGTAACCAGGAATAAGCATCGGGTTGCCGAGATTTGCCGTCAAAATGGGGCGAGAAATATCACCACGGCTAATGATGCCGAAACCCGCTTGAAACTCTGGAAGGGCAGAAAAGCGGCTTTTGCGGCGGCGGGGAAAATTAGCCCTAATTATTTTGTCCAAGATGGGGTGATTCCCCGCACTCAATTGGTCTATGTTCTTCAGGAAATTAAGGCTTTAAGTGAAAAATACGGTTATAAAATCGCCAATGTTTTCCACGCCGGGGATGGCAATTTACACCCGTTGATTCTCTACGATAACAAGGTGGAGGGGGCCTGGGAAGAAGTGGAGGAATTAGGCGGTGAAATTCTCAAACTTTGTGTGCGGGTTGGCGGCAGTTTATCGGGGGAACACGGTATCGGCATCGATAAAAATTGTTATATGCCTGCTATGTTTAACGAGATTGACTTAGAAACTATGGGCTATGTGCGGGATTGCTTTAATCCCAAGGGTTTGGCTAACCCGGGGAAATTATTCCCCACCCCGCGCAGCTGTGGGGAAGCCGCTAATGCCAAAATACAAGGGTTTGCGGGGGTGGATGTGTTTTAGGTTATCGGTAAATATTGACTGACTACTGATTACAGTCCACCTTGGGGTCCTAGGGGCAGATTGATATTGGAGGGGAAAACTGGGACTTGTCTTTCCAGAAAACGCTGAGTGATTAATTCTCGGAAAATCTCTAGGTCTTTTTGCCATTGTCCCAGATATTGTTTGAGCAGATTTAATCGATCGCTGCCCTCGGCCAGATTATAGTTAAAGTTACCAGCAAATAATAGCGCCCCTAAAATTTTGCCATCGGGTAATTGCAATTTTGCCTCGTTAATCGCCACGGATAGCTGAGAGGTTTCTAACTGATAAAATAGATTGATGCCAGCTTGTAGGGGTGCTGTACCGAAATTGAGCCAGGGACCGGGGGCCAAAAGAGTTTCGGTGATATATTTTTTAGCGGCATCGGGACTACTAGGGAAAGGAACAATACTTTTCGGGGCGATACCCAGGGCTTGATATTCGGCTAAAGGGAGTTTATCTAGATATAAACCGACAATTTCCGGCAGTTTCAGGTTCAGGCTATCGGGAGAGTTAATTATCTCCACAAAGGTAATTTTCCGGGGTTGGGCGACGATGCTGATACCATTTTGAAAATTAACTTGAGCGTAATTAGGATTGAGTACCGGCTGGCCATTTAATTCCCAGTCGGGGGGAACTATTCCCGAATATTTGAGGAAATCAACCGTTAACATGGCGGGATTGAGGCTTTTGGCGGTAATTGCGATGGCAAGTTCTTGTATTTCCCGCAAACTAACCAGAGGTTGATTGGAGTTATTGTCAGTGGTGGTAATCATCAATTTTCTCCTTGGATATTTAAGTTTTCTTTCTAAGTGGGTGGGGGTTAAAAATTGTTCAGATCTGCCCCTTATTAAGGGGGGCAGGGGGGATTAAGGGGGGATCAAAGACAAAATCTATCTTCAATTTAATTGAAACCACTTAAGTAGGTAGGCGTTAAAAGTTGTCAGACACCCCCCTTATCAAGGGGGGCAGGGGGGATCCCCCCGCCTATCGGCACCCCCCTTATCAAGGGGGGCAGGGGGGATCGAACCTAAAATCCATTTTTAATTTAATTATAACCAGCTACTTACTTAGGGTTACAGTTAAATTATTCCGGGTCTCGGTGGCTTAGTTACTAATCAACTCAGACACAGGACAAGAGAGCCATTCTAGATAAGTATTACTCAATTCTTTCACCGCTAATTCATAGAATCTCTGACCGTGTTCGGGAGTCGCTAAAGCAGGATTGGAACCCATACGACCATCGGGGTAATTTTGGCGAAAATTAGCCGCACCGTAAATACCATGACCAGAAGCCACTTTTTCCGATAAAAAGGCATTTTTACGGCTTTCAGGGTAAAGATACTGAGTTAATGCCACTTCGCTCGGTGTAGCGTGGGAACCCTCCTGCTCTCCATATAATTCTTTGGCTAAAAGATAAACTTCTCGCACCATAAACCAATTGGCCACTTGACATTTAACCTCGTTTGTGTTAGGCAAATTAAGGGAATCCAAATGATAATAGGTTTCCGAAAAAGCGGCCTTTAGGGTGGCAATATTGCCCCCGTGACCATTAATAAAGAAAAATTGACGAAAACCGGCTCTAGCTAAACAAGTCACATAGTCGAGGATGACTTGAATCAAAGTGCTAGGACGAAGACTAATTGTACCCGGGAAAGCCGTGTGATGTAGGGCCATACCGACATTTAAGGTGGGTGCTACCATTGCTCGTACCTGTTTCCCCACTCCTTTAGCGATCGCCTCAGCACATAGAGCATCTGTACCAATAAGTCCCGTCGGCCCGTGTTGTTCCGTGGAACCAATAGGAATAATAATTCCCTGAGATTGTTCTAGATAGGATTCCACCTCTAACCAGGTGGATAACTGTAATAACATTCGGCTCTACCCCCCCGAGTGCAGGTTGACCAATTGAGATAAAATTAGGACGAATAATCAAGTATTTTTATGTTAACCCTTGACACCCCCCCCTTGTCGGCGAGTACGGATTTCGTTCCCAATCATCGGATTTTAATCGTCGAAGACGAAGAAGTGATTCGGGATATGATTATTTTGGCTTTGGAAGAAGAAGGTTATGAGGCGCTCGGTGTTAGTGATGGTCGCGCTGCTCTAGAATTACTGCAAAGTCAAGAATCTAATCACGGTGAGTCTCGTTTTGATTTGGTCGTTTTGGATTTAATGCTACCCCAAATCAACGGTCTTGATATCTGTCGTCTGTTGCGCTATCACGGCAATATTATCCCGATTTTAATCTTAAGTGCTAAGGCCAGCGAAACCGATCGAGTTTTGGGTTTAGAAGTAGGTGCCGATGATTATCTGACTAAACCCTTTAGTATGCGAGAATTAGTCGCTCGTTGTCGCGCTCTGATTCGTCGTCAAGGATTTACTTCCCTTGCTGCTGCTCCCGTGCGAAAATTCCGCGATGTTTTTCTCTATACCCAAGAATGTCGGGTGACGGTGCGAGATGAAGAAATTAACCTTTCTCCTAAAGAATTCCGTCTCCTCGACCTATTTATGAGTTATCCGCGCCGAGTTTGGTCAAGAGAGCAGTTAATTGAACAAATTTGGGGACCAGATTTTTTAGGAGACACCAAAACCGTCGATGTTCACATTCGCTGGTTACGCGAAAAACTGGAAATCGATCCCAGTCAACCGGAATACCTAATTACTGTACGCGGTTTCGGTTATCGTTTTGGCTAGGTGAGCGATTATATTTTCAAATTTAGCGATCGCCGCTTTCTGGGATAATGACTATTTTCGCTTTTATTTTCGGAGTAGTTTTAGGTTTGAGTATTTGTTATTGGCAAGTCTCACGCTTAAATGGGGAGTTAAAGCGAAATCTAATCGCTCTCTCGGATTCGGTGGATTTATCGGCCTCTTTTCCCGTTACCTCCCTGGTACGTCGAGAATTACAGTTTCTCTCCCAAAGTCTGCAAGAGCGAGAAAAGAGCTTAGAAATTCAGAAATCCTTGCTAGAACTAGCGCCGATCGCCTATCTTCATATAGATGCCGATAATCAACTGCTCTGGTGTAATCAACAGGCAATAACCCTCTTAAAACTCGATCGCTGGCAGCCAGATCAGGTACGTCTGCTGCTGGAATTGGTGCGCTCCTACGAATTAGATCAATTAATTCAAGAAACTCGCCAAAAACAGAGTCCACAGGTGCAAACTTGGACTTTTTACCCGACTAATTATCCTATCACCCCTATCAGCGATCGCCAAGTGATTGCTCCTAAATCGATTGCCTTGAAGGGTTACGGTTATCCCTTGCCAGAAGGTGAAATCGCTGTATTTATCGAAAATAGACAGCCTTTAGTGGAATTATCGCAAAATCGCGAGCGAGCTTTCTCTGACTTAACTCACGAGTTACGCACTCCCTTAACCTCCATTTCTCTCCTTACCGAAGCTTTACAAAAACGCCTCCAAGCTCCCGAAAGACGCTGGTTAGAACAAATGGCGAAAGAAGTGGAGCGTTTGAGCCAATTAGTGTGCGATTGGCTAGAAATCAGTGAATTACAAGCGGATGCGGGGCGATCTTTACAATACCAGATGATCAATCTACAGGATCTAATCCGCGCCGCTTGGCAAACTGTCACCCCAATAGCCGCCCAAAAACAGATTAGCTTAGATTATTCCTCTCCGGTGGATTGGACGGTAGAAGTTGATCGTTCTCGTCTGCTGCAAGTTTTCCTAAATCTCTTTGATAATGCCATTAAGTATAGTCCCGATCAGGGGAAAATTCGCCTAGAAATTCGAGAAATATCCGATACTATCGGGGAAAAATGGCTAAAAATTGACGTTATCGACAACGGGAAGGGATTTAACGAAGCGGATCTACCCTACGTTTTTGATCGCCTCTTTCGCGGTGATCCTTCCCGCACCCGTCAAAAACAAAGCACAAGGGATTATAGTACCGGTTTAGGTTTATCGATTGCCAAAGAGATTATTCAAGCCCATGGCGGTTCGATCGTCGCTCAAAATGATCCTAACACCGGCGGCGCTCGCCTACAAGTCACTCTCCCCCGTCAAAAAAAGGAGGTGGGAATTATGAATTATGAATTATGAATTATGAATTGGGGAAGTGGGGTGTTGGGGTTTTAGGGTTTTAGGGTTTTAGGGTGTTGGGGTTTTAGGGTTTTAGGGTTTTAGGGTGTTGGGGTTTTAGGGTGTTGGGGTTTTAGGGTTTTAGTTGAATTTCCCCATTTCCCCATTTCCCCATTTCCCCATTTCCCCATTCCCCCATTTCCCCATTCCCCCATTTCCCCATTTCCCCATTCCCCCATTTCCCCATTTCCCCATTTCCCCATTCCCCCATTCCCCCATTTCCCCATTCCCCCTAGAGAAAAAAATCTGTCAAGTTCTCTAGACAACTGTACAAAATCGAAAATTTTCTTGTTATGACTGTAGAGAAAGAGTAGTTTTATGTTAAGCGAATCCGACCGTGAGCCTATCCAAAGAAACCAATCATCCCGATCGCACCTATTTCGCTCGTTCTCTCCAGCGATTGGAACAGGATGTGCTGAGAATGGGAACCTTGGTCGAAGAATCCTTTCGTCTTAGCCATCAATCCCTTTTTGCTAGGGATTTGGAAATGGCGAAAAAAATCCCCCCCCTTGACAAGGAAATCGATCGCTACTACCGTCAAATCGAGTTAGATTGTGCCACTCTCATGACTCTACAGGCTCCCGTAGCCCAAGATTTGCGGCTTTTAAGTGCTTTTATGCAATTAGTGCGCGATTTGGAACGTATCGGCGATTATGCCAAGGATTTGGCGGAAATAGCTCTCAAATTATTCGCCTACACTCCCCACGATTGTATGAGTGAGATCGAGGCCATGTCCCACCATGCTCAGTATATGTTAGCCACGAGCCTTGTTGCTCTGGCTGACCTCGATCAAGAAGCCGGTCCAAAGGTCAAAGAACTAGATAATACGGTCGATCGAGCCTATGATTATCTCTATCACACTCTCGCCCATCAAAGAGATATTAAGGGTGTGGTGGAACCAATCCTGCTGATGGCTTTACTAATCCGTCATCTGGAACGTATGGCCGATCACGCCACCAATATCGCCCAAAGGGTATCCTACATTGTTACTGGACAGAGAGGCTGAGGGTGTGGAAGTTCCTCAGATGATTTCTCTCGAACTCTGGCCCGCGCTTTTAGCGTTTACGACTCAGGGGGTTGAAAATTTCACTTAACCCCTCCCCCAAGAGGGATAAACCCACCACCATCGTGGTCATTGCTAATCCGGGGAATAAAGTGGTCCACCAGATACCTGTAGATAAATCCGCCAAAGCTTCCTTGAGATCATGACCCCATTCCGGCACTTCTTCCGGTAATCCTAAGCCTAAAAAGCCTAAACCGCCTAAAACAAGGATCGCATCTGCTGCGTTGAGGGTAAAAAGAACCGGGACACTCTGGACGACATTAAAGAAAAGATATTTTGATAATATCCGGCTAGGACTGGCACCGATCGCTCGTGCCGCTTCGATAAATAACTCATTTTTAACGCTGGCGGTTTGATTTCTGACCACGCGAAAATATTGGGGAATATAGGCAATGCTAACAGCGATCGCTACATTGACGATACCACGACCCAAAACGAAAGCGAGAGCCACCGATAATAACAACCCCGGCAAGGTGTAGAGGGTATCCATGAGAAAGAGGAGAACGCGATCGATCTTACCCCCCAAATAACCGCTAATTAACCCCAAAGGAACCCCGATGACTAAAGATAATCCTGTGGCCAAAAATACCACGGACAAGGCCGCTCGCGCCCCGAATAGGGTGCGGGAAAAGACATCATAACCGCGCACATTCGTCCCGAACCAATGGGCGGAACTGGGGGCTTGTAGGGGATAATTGCTTAAAATGTCGGTTGGATCCTGAATCATGCCGATCGCTTGCAGAAGGGGCGAAAACAGGGCAATCAGGATAAAAATAATTGTCAATACCAACGCAACCCCTAGGAGTTTAGTGGTTAGGTTGGGTTTCAGAAAAGGATCGATCGGCAATTTAACAGGAGTCATCGACAAAATTTAGCCATTGCATAGAACGCTAATTGTACAAGAGCAGTGTTTTTTCAAACAGCTGGGGCCGAAACGACCATAAACCAGAGCAAGACTGCTAAAGCTAAAACAGTTAGTTTAATCAGGATATAAAGCAGTCCGTTGGGATAAAGGAGATCGTGAAACATATTGCCTCCTCGGGAGAGAGTAGCGATTGTCCCTCTCTACCTTTGATCTTAAGTCTTTCTCTGTTCACCTGACCCACAACTTAACAAAACGTGCGATTATAGGGAAAAAGATTTTTTTACTAACTATGGCACTACTGACCACAGGAAAACCATTTATTCGCGATCTGGAACAATACGGTGCTTTAGGGGTTTACGCACCCTTAGAAGGGGGTTACGAGGGACGCTATCAAAGACGTTTACGGGCCACTGGTTACAATGTCCTGCATATCACCGCTAGAGGTCTAGGGGATTTAAGTGCCTATCTGACCGGCATTCATGGAGTCCGTCCCCCCCATTTAGGTAAAAAAAATATTGGTCGGGAAGCAGCCGTGGGACCGGTTTATTTTATTCCTCCCATTGCTACCTATCAATTAGAAAATTTACCCCCCAAATCCAAGGGTTTAGTGATTTGGATTATTGAAAGTTTTGTTTTATCCTCGCAAGAAAAACAATACTTAATTAATCTTAGTCAACAGGAACCCCGGTTAAAATTTGTCCTCGAATTGGGTGGGGAAAGATATTTCCGTTGGCAACCTTTGAGCAAATCTTTAGTCGCTGCCTAAATTTCCCAAATAACACGGGTACTGAAAGATATCCCCCTCAACCCCTCTCCCCGGAGAGGGAAACTTCAATTCTTGAGAGTTTGTTGTTCCTTTCTCACCCTTGGTAGCTATTTATTTAAGTAGGGAGGCACAATTATTTGTAGGATGGGTTAGCGGTAGCGTAACCCATGCGGGAGTTGGGTTTCATGCTTCAACCCAACCTACGTTCATCTTATATTTAATTGCACCCACCCACTTAATTTTGGCTCTTCGGTTTGTGTTATGCAATCGACAGGGTTTATAAGGGATGGAACCCTTATATAGAAAGGCATTTAGCGATTTTTGTTAATTGTTTTTTGTCTAGAGCGAACTAATCAATTAAATCTCTTGCCAGATAAGGATTTAGTCGATTTATGCCCCCCTATCGAACCATACCAAGTAACGAAGAACCTTAATTTTCTTAATTTCGAGAGTTTGCCTAGGAGAATTTGCAATAATATGGGATATCGTTGCCGCAAAAAACCTAGGAGTTAGATCGTGACAGTGAGAGTTCGTATTGCCCCCAGTCCCACGGGAAATTTACACATTGGAACAGCACGCACAGCCGTGTTTAACTGGCTTTTTGCCCATCATCACCGGGGTAAATTTATCTTGCGCGTGGAAGATACAGATTTAGAACGTTCTCGACCAGAATATACGGAAAATATTCAAGCGGGCCTACAATGGTTAGGACTGAATTGGGATGAAGGTCCTTTTTTTCAAACTCAACGCCTTAATTATTATCGTCAGGCTATTCAAACCCTGCTCGATCGAGGTTTAGCCTATCGTTGTTATTGTACCCCGGAAGAATTGGAAAAAATGCGGGAAGAACAAAAAGCCCGCAATCTTGCCCCCCGTTACGATAATCGTCATCGTTATCTCACCCCCGAACAACAAGCGCAATTCGAGCAAGGGGGGAGAAAAGCAGTAATTCGTTTTATTATTGATGACGATCGAGAAATTATTTGGCAGGATTTAATCCGGGAAAAAGTTATCTGGAAAGGTAGTGATTTAGGGGGGGATATGGTGATCGCTCGTACCTCGGAAAATGCCGAGGAAAACTTCGGTCAGCCTCTCTATAATTTAGCGGTAGTTGTTGATGATATTGAGATGGAAATTACCCATGTTATTCGTGGGGAAGATCACATCGCTAATACCGCTAAACAAATTCTTTTATACGAAGCTTTAGGGGCAAAAGTGCCAGAGTTTGCCCACACTCCTTTGATCTTAAATCAGGAGGGTCGCAAGTTATCTAAACGGGATGGAGTTACTTCGATCGATGATTTCCGAAAACTGGGTTTTTTGCCGCAAGCTTTGGTTAATTACATGACTCTCCTCGGTTGGACTCCTCCCGATTCCACTGAAGAAATTTTTACCCTTGAAACGGCCGCTGAAGTGTTTAGTTTAGAACGGGTAAATAAAGCAGGGGCAAAATTTGACTGGACGAAATTGGATTGGATTAATAGTCAATATCTCCATCGTTTAACCGGTGAGGAATTAGTGCCTTTACTCCTTCCCTACTGGCAAGAAGCGGGGTATAGTTTTGATGCTGAAACCGATCGAGCTTGGTTGGTCGGTTTGGCTACTCTCATCGGTCCGAGTTTAACTCGTTTAAGCGATGCTGTGGCTGAAAGTCGCTTACTTTTAACCCCTCTGGCTAATTATAATCAGGAGGCTTTGAGTCAATTACAATTAGAGGGAGTTAAGGATATTATCAAGGATATTCTCGCCGCTATTAGTCCCGATTTGACTGGAGAAGTTGCTAAGGGTATTGTGGAGACAACAACTAAAGCCCATCGGGTGAAAAAAGGTCTAGTGATGAAGTCTCTACGCGCCGCTTTGATGGGGGAGTTACATGGTCCGGATTTAATGCAGTCTTGGCTACTTCTTAATCAAAAAGGTTGGGATCTATCCCGTCTTCAGCAAGCAGTAAATAGTTAAATTGATTGGCTATCAGTTATCAGAAAATTTCTCGTATATTAGGGTTGACAAATGCCCTAAAATTGCTATATACTTTCTAGTATAATGGAAATCCGTGTCGCCCTGCATACCCTGCTCGTGATCGATTACTGAGGGGATGAGGGCGGATTTTTCCCCTAGCTGTCAGGGACGATCTAGAAACTTTCTTAATTTTTAGGCATTATCCGCAACTTTTCCCTAAATATAGATTTGTTAATCTCCTGACAAAAAGCTAAAGCTATGGGTGAAAAAAAACGAATTGGACTTCTCACCAGTGGTGGCGACTGTGCGGGTTTAAATGCCGCCATTCGTGCCGTTGTCCACCATGCCACTGGCAATTATGGCTGGGAAGTGGTGGGTATTCGAGAAGCAACTAACGGATTAATTAACCGTCCCCCCAAAACCACGATCTTTGATATTGAAGGAGTCGATCGCCTGTTAGTGATGGGAGGAACAATTCTCGGTACTACCAATAAGGGGGATCCCTTCGCTTTCCCGATGCCAGATGGAACCCTGATCGATCGCTCTCAGGACATCATCGACGGCTATCATAGTCTGGGACTGGATGCCCTGATCGGCATCGGTGGCGATGGTAGTCTGGCGATTTTGCGCCGTATTGCCCAACAGGGAGGCATTAATCTGATTGGTATTCCCAAAACCATCGATAATGATGTGGGAGCTACAGAAGTCTCCATCGGCTTCGATACAGCTACTAATATCGCCACAGAAGCCCTCGATCGCCTCCATTTTACCGCCGCTAGTCATAACCGGGTGATGATTCTAGAAGTTATGGGTAGAGATGCTGGCCATATCGCCCTGGCTGCCGGTATTGCGGGAGGGGCCGATATCATTCTCATTCCCGAAATTCCCTACCGATTAGAGAAGGTCTGCGAGAAGATCCGGCAGCGGCAGCGTATGGATAAACAGTTTTCTCTGATTATTGTCTCCGAGGCTGTGCGTACCGAAACTGGCGATCGCCTAGTGCAAAAGAAAGCCCTAGGAGAAGATCGTCTCGGGGGTATCGGTCGCTATTTAGCCGAAGAAGTTGCCAGGGAAACCGGGGCCGAAACGAGAGTGACTTTCCTGGGCCACATTCAACGGGGGGGCATTCCTTCTCCAATGGATCGCCTACTGGGGGCGGCTTTTGGCGTGGCGGCCGTGGATCTGATCGCCCGGGAAGAATTCGATCGCATGGTGGCCTGGCAAAATCGGCAAGTGGTCAGTGTTCCCATTGAGGAGGCGATTAAAACCTATCGCATCGTCGATCTCGAAGAAACTTTAGTCAAAACCGCCAGGGGTTTGGGTATTTGTCTAGGGGATTGAGATTAAATCTAGGGGAATCGGTGCGAGAATTAACCCTTAAGTAGGTAGGTGTTAAAAACGATCAGTTCCCCCCTTATCAAGGGGGGATTAAGGGGGATCGAACCTAAAATCTATCTTCAATTTAATTATAACCAGCTACTTAATTAGCGCCCTTTCCCCACTGATTAAAATTACCCCTCAAATAAAGAAGTTATTTCACCATTAAGATAACTGCTGTAATTAACTTCCGTTATGGCATAAAATTACAATATAGTCATTTCAATTAAGATTGAGAATATCAATGCCAGAGTCCATAAGAGTTTAACTGGTCTAGAGTGTATCAGACTTGTCTGAAAGGACTATAAGATAAACTTCGCAGAATATACACACTCCTCCCCCCCCGTTGTATCAAAAGCTACAATTTAATAAATCTTTACATTTCTCTCCCCTTAGTCCCTCGCCTTCGGGAGCGATGGGTTAGCATAGACTGGGTGAAAACAATTTTTCTCCATTGATTTCGGGTATCTCATGCGTATTCAATGGGATGAAGCCAAACGACAGCGAGTTTTAACAGAACGTGACATTGACTTCACTCGGTTAAACGATCTGCTTTACAAACCTTACATCGAAGACCAACGCTCTGAGCAGCCAGAACAATATCGGATTGTTGGCTTTGCGGGCGGAACGTTAACAACATTCATCGTAGAATACAGAGTCGATGAAGTCGGTGATTACATTTGGGTTGTCACCGCTTGGAAATCAACTAAACAGGAGCGCAAAAGCTATGAGGAAACAGTCAACTGAAATTAAAGATATTGAGGAAATTGCTCAACAAGCACATCTAGGGAAAGATGTCTCTGAGCATTTCACAGGTAATTTTCAGGTTAAGCAACAAATTAATCTTGATTTTCCCCCGGAATTACTAGGAAGCATAGATGTGGAGTGTCAATTGCAGAACATGAATCGTCAGGATTGGATCAAGATGGTTTGCGTTGAAAAACTCCGTGCAATTCAATCTAGCAGAATAGCCAATACTGTTTAGTGGGGTCAAAGTATCCTACGCTACAATTTAATAAATATTTACATTTCTCTCCCTCGCTTAGGGATTGACAGGGAAAGGTATTTTTCCCTGTTTTACCCCTTCTCAGGCGAACTATCCGCTTCCGTGAGGGATTTTGGTGCGGTATGTCGCATTTGCCTTTGCCTTCAGCGATTCAGATTTTAGTTTTTTTGATTGTACTGATAGTGATCGCCATTTCCCCTGAAGAAGTTGAAGAAACTTGTTTGGAAGTCGCTCCAGTGCAACAGGCAAAAAATAAAACCCCCTCAACTGACTGAATGAAGGGGCATTTATAGTATTTTTGTAAGCAATTTAGCCGACTTTTATGGCTTCAGTTTGCGCTTGAGGGTTGAAGCTGCGCCGAGAGTGCCGAGGGTTAATAAGCTGAGGACTGTAGAGGGTTCGGGAACTGTAGTTGAGATAATAAAGCTTCCACCATCCCCAGCAATTGTTAGACTAGGATTTCCCTGTAGCTTGATGTTCAAGGTGGAAAAAGTCCCCAATAACGCCACAGAACCGTAAGCGGAACGAGCACCAGTAGTCGGAGGGGGAGTGGAGGGAGAAAGACCAACGCCAGTAAAAGGATCCGCATCGGCGATGATTTTGTTCGTGGTATTGACTGTTAAACCATCGCCACCACCACCGTTACCGCTCAATAAATTAAGTGCGATCGAACCATTGCTGGGATCAGAAAAATCATAGATCATCCCGTCAAGGTTGGCAACATGAAAGATGGGATTAGTCACCGGCGAGCTAA
Source organism: Microcystis panniformis FACHB-1757 (assembly GCF_001264245.1). Lineage (NCBI taxonomy): Bacteria > Bacillati > Cyanobacteriota > Cyanophyceae > Chroococcales > Microcystaceae > Microcystis > Microcystis panniformis. Next base: position 1,325,933 of record NZ_CP011339.1, on the reverse strand, counting down.
ACTGAATCTTTAAAGTAGCAGTTTGGCCAGTCTGATTAAACATTGTATAACCTACCCGATCACCTAAACTTTGGTATGGAGTATAGATGTTGCTGTAGCTGTATTGAGGGGTAGTATTATTGATTGTTGTTCCTTGCCAACTTGTCGGGTTAATACCCGAAATCGTAAAGTTAGGTCCGCCACCAGCGAGTATAGAACCCGTAACGTTCACTCCTCCTAGGGTTCCCACGAATCCCCCAGTACCAGGTCCACCGGGGGTAAAGCTACTCAAGTCAAGGAAAACTGCTGCTTTCGCTTGGGGGGTCGCAATCAGGATACTGCTTGTCAGCGCAGTGATAGATAGCAATGAAACAAATTTCATTTTTTAGTGGTTTTAAGATAAACTTCCGCATCATACACACTTCTCCCCCCCCATTGTATCAAAAGCTACAATTTAATAAATCTTTATATTCCTCGACTGGCGATTCACACAGTTGGCGAATCTCCATTCCTACAAATTACAATTGAGTTAAGATATTCATTTGATTTAAATAGGTGAGCGATGAAATCAAAAGTCAGTATTGAAATAGAAAAGAGAGAAGGAAAATATTCTGCTTACAGTCCTGAAATTAAAGGATATATAGCAGAAGGAAATTCCTTAGATTCAGTCATTGATGCTATAAAACAAGCCATCCAATCCCATTGGCATCAACAGGAAGAAGAATCCAGCAAGACAACAGCCCAATCGCTTCTCGAACTTTTTGAAAATATTACAGCCGGCATGAACGAAACGGAAATCAACAATTTGCCGATGGATGGCGCACAAGAACATGACCACTATATCTATGGTATTCCTAAAAGCGATTCATGAGAACTATCTTTGCTGATACATTTTATTGGACAGCATCCATCAATCCTAGAGATAATTGGCACGGTCAAGTAATTGCTATTACTCGCACATTAGAACAATTTTGTCTCGTGACAACTGAAGAAGTTTTAGCAGAGACTTTGACTTTTTTTTCAGCTCACGGTAGTCAGATGCGACAGCGTGCTTGTCAACTTGTTCAAGGAATAATAAAAAACCCCAATATTCAGGTAATCCACCAAACTCATGAATCATTTTTAGCGGGTTTAACTCTTTACAAAAATCGTCCTGACAAAGAATATAGTCTCATTGATTGTATCTCTATGCAGACGATGCGAGAACTGGAAATTATCGAGATATTGACCCATGATAAACATTTTACTCAGGAAGGTTTTGTCATTTTGCTATAGTGCAATCGCCCTCGATTATTAAGGTATTTAATCAAGTTAATAAAGGCAAAAAATAAAACCGGCTCTCTTAGGTTTGGTGGGTAAAATGTATTCTAAGATACATTCCTCCTACCGAGGGGGTGAAACGAACCACAAAGACACAAAGGACACAAAGATTGATCGATTCTATGTAAGTTAAACTTATCACACAGAACCTAGAAGAGCCGTGGATTGGGAGAGTTTTAGTTTGCGGGTGGTGATTCGGTAGTAGTGATGGCGGCTTAATCCTTTGCTTTGCTGTGCATTGTAGTCATGGATAAAATACCAAACAGTTCCCCAACGTGATTCTCCATTTTTTTAGAGAAAGATAGACTCTCTCTCACCAGCCGAGAAATCCTTTGTCGAAAGGTATTATTTAATCTTTCAATAGGATTAGTTTGACCAGTTTCTTTTCCGACCGGTCGATGACGTTTACTGGGAATTACTGTCTTATAGGACTCCCAAAAGTCTGTGTAAGCAACCGCACATTGTCGGTAAACACCGGGTAAACTGGCCCCAAAGTTTTTTGGCTGATTGACGACTCCTATCTCCGCGCATAGGGTTTGCGGCAAAAAGCTTTTCCTGGAGGCAGGGTTTGGGGTTTGGGGTTTTAGAAGCTAGAAGGATATATTAAGAAGGTGAGGTGCGAAACGTTTAGGCATGAAATAGGGCTGAAATGCCTGAAATAACCGCCTAGTAAGGTCTTCAGTCCCCCGACTGAATCTAAGAGGTCAACACAGACCAACCTTATAACTGTTTATATGTCCCGACGTTTAGTATCATCCGATACCAAACTAGGCAAGGGAACTCAAGGTCAATACACTTGTAATAAATCTTTACAAGGTGAGAGTAACGGCGATAGCCACCCCCAGATTCAGAAATCACAATTCTGGGACTGAAGCGGGGAACGGAAGGCTCCGAGGTGTTACCTAACACCAGAATCGAGACCACTGCCAACCATCCATGATTAGGCGTGAGCCGAATGTCTGACCTGAACCATCGTAATTAATAAGCAGTGAAATAGGTTGACACACTGCGTTCAAAAGAATAAGGGGAATAGTGAGGAAATCTTACTCTCACTCACACAGACCTTTAAAAGTACCCCGGTGGATAGGACAAATCTAAAGATGGAATGCCCATATAAACGGAACGTGATAAACCCTTTTAGGCTCTGAGTATCGGTCGAAATACTCAGTAGTAATAAGTGTAAGCGCAAGCCTTCAAGGGTGTGAGATGTAACCAAAAGCCAACGCTTGACGGTAACAGTCAAGATATGCTAACAGGTTACGGTTTGATTGTAAGGATAGAGTCTAGTAGGAGTCTATATGACGAAATCGAGAGAAGGTAAAGGGTTCGGGAAACCGAAAACCACTAAGACTACGAATGTATGGAAAACTATCAACTGGGGTAAAATCCAAAGATATGTTTTCAAGCTCCAAAAGAGGATATACCAAGCGGCTAAATCGGGACAGGGTGCAAAGGTTAGAAAGTTGCAACGTCTATTAGTGAAATCATAAGTACCTAGGCAAAATTATTTACACATGACGATCATTGCCCCGTAAGGGTTTTAGCTCGATCGGGCAGGTAATTAATTTTGCATGACTACTTACTACGCTCGTCTATTAGCAGTACGCAAAGTAACCCAAGACAATCAAGGAAAGAAAACAGCAGGAGTCGATGGAATGATAGCAGTATCCCCAGAACAAAGGCTAAATCTAACCGAAGAAATCAAAGGAACACTGAAAGCAAAACCGTTAAGAAGGGTATGGATTCCTAAACCCGGCAGGGATGAAAAACGTCCATTAGGAATACCAACTATCAAAGACAGAGCTAGACAAGCGTTGATTAAATCGGCTCTTGAACCAGAATGGGAGTCAAGAATGGAAGGAACCAGCTATGGTTTCCGACCGGGAAGGTCAGCCCAGGACGCAATATCAAGGATATTCTCAACCATCAATAAAGGTAATTACTTTGTATTAGATGCTGATATTGCCAAATGTTTTGACCGAATTAATCACGACCTTTTACTGTCCAAAATTCATTGTCCAAGTTCCTTGAAAAGAGATATTAAACAATGGCTTAAAGCAGGAGTATTGGACAACGGCGTATTTGAAGAAACAGAAACAGGGACACCTCAAGGAGGGGTAATAAGTCCACTACTTGCCAACATCGCACTGGATGGAATGGCAAGATTGATTGAAACACTATTCCCCAAAAAGAGTGATAAAAGAAATCAAGCTGTTTTAATAAGATACGCCGATGATTTTGTAGTAATTTCCCCATCACTCAAAATCATTGAACAGTGCCAAACTGCTATTTCTGAATGGTTAAAGCCGATAGGATTAGAACTCAAACCAGAAAAAACCAGAGTGTGTCATACACTTAACCCCATTGAATACAATGGGAAAACGGAGGAACCCGGCTTTGATTTTCTAGGATTCAATATTAGGCAATACCCAGCAGGAAAATATAAAGCAGGGAAAATAAATAAAGGAATACCCAAAACATTTCTAACACATATTAAACCTAGCCAAAAAGCAGTTAAAGCCCACACAGAAGCGATTAAAGGTGTAATCAAAAAACACAAGACAGCACCTCAATCAGCCTTGATTAGTCACTTAAACCCAATTATTAGAGGTTGGGCTAACTACTACTCAGGAGTAGTATCCACAGATACCTTCAATAAACTAGACTACACAATCTGGTCAATGTTAAGGGCATGGACAGAATCAAGATGCGGTAAAGCGGACTACGAAAAGCTGAGAAACTACTTTAAACCGGGTACAGTTAAACTTAGCAATGGGAAAGAAAGACAAGAATCTTGGCTATTTCAAACCAAAGACGGTCTCTATCTATGGAAACATAATTGGACACCAATTGTCAGACATACCCTAGTACGCCCCGACGCATCACCATTCGACGGAAATTGGACTTACTGGGCGACCAGACGAGGACAAGCAATCGACACACCGACAAGAGTAGCCAAACTACTTAAGAAGCAACAAGGCAAGTGTAGCCGATGTGGGCAGTATTTTACCCCATCGGATTTAATTGAAGTTGACCACATTCATCCTCTCAGCCTAGGCGGAAAGGATGAATATAAAAACCTTCAATTACTACACCGCCACTGTCACGATGATAAATCGGCAACCGATGGAAGCCTAAATCCATCTGGTTTGACAAAATCAGAAGTCAAACTAGATAATACAAGGTTAACCAAAGGAAGTCAAGCTGTATCCTTAACAAGGGAACAGTCAAACTAGGAGCCGTGTGAGGTGAAAGTCTCATGCACGGTTCTGAATGGGAGGGGAGGTCGGTGACGACCTTCTCGACCCCTAATAGATTCCGAGCAACGCTTATTGAGATAAATCTATTATGCTTATTTACTTTATTCACGGAGTGGCCACAAGAGATGCTAGTTATGCCAATAAATTAATTAAACTAATTGAAGAAGAATGTAAACGCAAAAATCGGGCGATTCCCTACTGTTATGCGGGATTTTGGGGAAATGTTCTCAAAGGAACCGAAAAATTATGGCGAGATATTGATCAAGAATTACAGACACAAAAACAGAAAAATAGTAATTTTAATCCCGAGCAATCCTTTCGCTATCAAAATTTTAGAAAAGAGTATTTATCTTATTTTATCGGTGACGCATTTAGCTATTTAGGCAGCGATCGAGGAAACCAAATTCGCCGCATTATTGCCGATCAATTAATCGATCTTGTTCAAGCTTATCCCCAGGAAACCGAATTACATATAGTCGCCCATTCTTTAGGTACTGTAATCCTTTGGGATCTGTTATTTTCCGAGCGTTTTGACCCTCAGGATCCCGCTCATGAAATTCGTGACCTTATCGGTAAAGAACGGGGCAAACTTTCCCTATCTAGTGTAACAACAATGGGTTCACCGATCCCATTTTTGAATTTAACTTTAGGCATTGATACCAATCAAATTGAAAAGTTTATTAGCCAGCATCAAAGTCAGCGTTTGCTCTGGAATAATCTGATCAATTCCTCCGATATTATCGCTTATCCAATTCGTCCTCTTTTTGATTGTATAACCGATGTATCCAAGATTTTAATGAGCGATTATTATCTAGAAGCGACTGGCAATATTTTTGATTCTGTAGAAATTGCTGCCGTTGTCTTAAATTCCCTTAATGCTCATACCTATTATCTAGCATCAGATAAAGTGGCTAAAAATATCGTAGAGACAATTTATTTTAATCAGCAGGATTATAATCAGGGTAATAGTTACAGTAATAACACTTGTGTTGATCTTGCCATAGAAAGAATACCAAATATCTGGAGTGACTAAAGATGTGGTAAAAATGAAACCTTTAAAAGAAAAAATATTACTAGAAGGTAAATTCAAAGATGCCAGTGGTTATATTTATTTAAGCTCAGATTTATATCGTGTCCATCATTTTTATATACAGGACAATCATCAAAATATTGTATATGCTGTATATGTGGGTTGGATTCATGTAGAGGGATTGAAAAATTCTGTTACAGAAATCATCAGACAGCTATGTTATGTCAACGATGAAGCAAAGAATAGCTAATAGCATGATGTACCAGACAATTTTTTAATTTTCCCTGCGCTATACTGCCATTATTGAGATTAAACCAGCATTTATGAATCAATCCCCCCGCATTCTAGCACTCGATTTTGATGGTGTTCTTTGTGATGGCATGATCGAGTATTTTCAGATTAGCAAACGCACCTATGAAACCCTTTGGCCGGAAATAATTCCCGAGGATTTTTTCCCGAGGTTTTCGCAACTTCGTCCCGTTATCGAAACCGGTTGGGAAATGCCTTTACTGTTGCGATCGCTTGTTCTCGGTATTCCCGACGGGGAAGCTTTAAATAATTGGCCGTCAATTCGGCAAAATCTGCTAGAAAGGGAGAAAATAGCGAAAAAAGCTCTCTCAAATGCCCTCGATCGTCTTAGGGATCGATGGATTGAGTCGGATCTAGAGTCTTGGTTAGCCTTACATCAATTTTATCAACCCGCGATCGATCGCCTGGCCTCTCTTTTAGACTCGGATTTTTTGGTTTATATTATCACTACAAAAGAAAGCCGTTTTGTCAAGCGATTGTTACAAAAAGTAGCAATTAATTTTCCGGCAGCGAGATTAATTGGCAAGGAAATTAAACAGCCGAAATACCTGACTATTCAGCAAATACTGGCTGATTTACCGGAATCCCCCGCTAATTTGTGGTTTGTCGAGGATCGTCTCGATGCGTTGGAATTAGTGGAGCAACAAGCAGATTTAAACGATGTGGGCTTATATTTAGCCGATTGGGGATATAATACGGCTCAAATGCGCCAAAAAGTTGCTCAAGATACCCGCATTAAGCTTTTATCCCTATCTCAATTTGCGGCAGACTTTACCCACTGGTAGAGTTAGTGACGAAAAATATTACACAGATAACTGATAACTGATGCTGCTATACTAAAAAGCGTAGTCGTTATGAGTTGCATTTACGGTTATGACTGTCGAGAATTTAGTCATTATTGGTTCGGGACCCGCGGGATATACGGCGGCGATTTATGCGGCGCGTGCGAACTTAAAACCCTTGATGTTTGAGGGTTTCCAAGCGGGAGGTATTCCGGGGGGACAATTGATGACCACCACAGAAGTAGAAAATTTCCCCGGTTTTCCCGAAGGAATCACCGGTCCGAAGCTGATGGAAAGAATGAAGGAACAGGCCGAAAGATGGGGGACCCAATGCTATACCGAAGATGTTATCTCGGTGGATTTAAGTCAGCGTCCTTTTATCATTCGTTCCACGGACCGGGAAGTGAAGGCCAATAGTATTATTATCGCCACGGGAGCCACCGCTAAACGTTTAGGATTACCCAGCGAGGCCCAATTCTGGAGTAACGGGATTTCCGCTTGTGCTATCTGTGACGGTGCTACACCGATATTTAGAGAGGAAAACCTGGCTGTCATTGGTGGCGGTGACTCGGCGGCAGAAGAAGCCGTATATTTAACTAAATACGGCTCCCACGTCCATTTATTAATTCGCGGGGAAGCGATGCGTGCCTCGAAAGCAATGCAGGACCGGGTGTTAAATAATCCGAAAGTTACCGTTCATTTTCACACCCAAGCGGTGGATGTGTTCGGTACAGGCAGTAAAATGGCAGGATTACGCATTAAAAACTCGCAAACGGGAGAAATCAGTGAATTAGCCGTTAGAGGGTTATTTTATGCCATCGGTCACACTCCCAATACTTCCCTCTTCCAAGGACAATTAGAATTAGACGAGGTGGGTTATGTAAAAGTCAAACCGGGGACTGTTGCTACCAGCGTCGAGGGGGTTTTTGCCGCAGGAGACGTGCAGGACCACGAATACCGTCAGGCCATCACTGCCGCAGGTACGGGGTGTATGGCGGCGTTATTGGCAGAAAGATGGTTATCGGAGCATAATTTAATCCAAGAATACCGTCAATCGGCAACTTCTGAACATTACGAGACAAAAACCGTTAGCGAAACCCCGGCCGATACGGAGGAGACTTTTGATATTCACAAAACCCGTCACGTTGGGGGTTATGCTTTGCGGAAATTATTCCACGACGGCGATCGCTTGTTAATGGTAAAATATGTTTCTCCCACCTGTGGCCCCTGTAAAACCCTGAAACCGATTTTAGATAAAGTGGTCGATGAGTACGATGGCAAAATTTATTTTGTGGAAATTGACATCGAAGCTGACCCAGAAATCGCCAAAATGGGTCAAGTAACCGGGACTCCCACGGTACAATTCTTTAAGGACCGGGAATTAGTGAAGGAAATGCGCGGAGTCAAACAAAAAAGCGATTTTCGTCAAGTAATTGAGAGTTATCAATAATCAGTTATCAGTTATCAGTTATCAGTTATCAATAATCAGTTATCAGTTATCAGTTATCAGTGATCAGTGATCAGTGATCAGTTATCATTTATCAGTGATCAGTGATCAGTGATCAGTTATCAGTTATCAGTTATCAGTGATCAGTTAAGTACCTAGGCAAAATTATTTACACATGACGATCATTGCCCCGTAAGGGTTTTAGCTCGATCGGGCAGGTAATTAATTTTGCATGACTACTTATCAGTTATCAGTGATCAGTTATCAGTGATCAGTGATCAGTGATCAGTGATCAGTTATCAGTTATCAGTGATCAGTGATCGTATCAGTGATCAGTTATCAGTTATCAGTGATCAGTTATCAGTTATCAGTTATCAGTTATCAGTTATCAGTTATCAGTTATCAGTTATCAGTTATCAGTTATCAGTTATCAGTTATCAGTTATCAGTTATCAGTTATCAGTTATCAGTTATCAGGAGTTAGGAGATAGGAGATAGGAGACGGGAGATTATTTTTATTTATTCTCCCCACTTCCCCACTTCCCCACACCCCACACCCCACACCCCACTTCCCCACACCCTATGCTAGAGGCTTTACAATTTGATTTTATGCGCCATGCGATTGCCGCAGGAATATTAGTTAGTATTGCCTGTGGGATTGTGGGTACTTTGGTAGTAGTTAATCGTGTGGTTTTTATCAGTGGGGGAATCGCTCACGCTGCCTATGGAGGGATAGGAATCGGTTATTTTTTCGGGATTAATCCCCTGGTGGGGGCGATATTTTTTACCTTTTTTTCGGCCTTAGGCATGGGTTTTTTACAGCGTCGTATCCGGGAGAGAGCCGATACTTTAATCGGGGTGATGTGGGCGATTGGTATGGCGATTGGGGTAATTTTTATTGATTTAACCCCCGGTTATAAAGCTGATCTAATGAGTTATCTTTTTGGTAGTATTTTAACTGTACCGAGGGATGATTTATGGATAATGGCGGGCATAGATATATTAATTATCACCTTAGTTAGTATCTTTTATAAAGAGTTGTTAGCCATATCTTTTGATGAAACCTTTGCGATTATTCGTAATATTCCCGTGGAGATAATTTATTTGGGTTTAATGGGAATAACCGCTTTAACTATTGTGGCAGTAATGCAGGTGGTAGGATTAATTATGGTAATTGCTTTGTTAACTATTCCCGCCGCTATCAGTGGACAATTTGTTAAAAATATGAAGGGAATGATGATCCTAGCGATTATTTTAGGAATTGTCTTTACTTTAGTGGGTTTGTGGTTATCCTATAGTTTAAATCTCACCTCAGGGGCGACAATTATTTTAGTGGCAGGATTGGGTTATTTAATCAGTCTTGCTTGGAAACCTTTTATGCTAACTATCACCAGAAAAATATCTAATCTTTAAGGCTCTCCCCTAGTTATGGTGATCAGAAAAAGTTATCTAGGGGAGGGTGAAGGTAATTCACCCCCATATTGCCCCACATTAGTTGTTCTAGAGGGCGATGGGATAGTCCTGCCAATCATAACCCCAAACGCTGCTTTTGGCGGGCTTTATAGGAAGCTAACAGCCAGATAGAGCCAGAAATCAAAGAAGGAGCAAGGACGAAACAAGTGGCCATGGTCACGGGATGTTCCCGGGCCCAGACCCAATAAATCATCACGGCAAAAATCAAGCCACAGTAAGCTAGTCCTAGAAAGGGGATGCCAATAACTAAAATGGCGAATCGAGTCTCTTTATCCATAAAATATCGGGATGACAGCGAAAATTTAGCTGATGGGTTCCGCTTGTCCCTATGTTTACTTATAATCTTCCTTCTGGGATTGCTTGGGGAAAAATAAGGTATTTTTTAGAATTAGGCGCTGATTATTGGGAGGCCTTCCTTGTCGAAAGAAAGATTAGATTTATTATTAGTAGCCAAAAATCTCTGTGATTCCCGTCAACAGGCACAGCGATTAATTCGCGCTGGAGAGGTGAAAGTCAATCACCAAATCATTGATAAACCTGCCACAGAAATCGATCCAGAAGCGGCGATCGAGGTTAAGCAGAAACTGCCCTATTTGTCAAGGGGGGGCGAAAAATTAGCTAAGGCCTTAGAATTATTTGCCATTGATGTCTGCGATCGCATTTGTTTAGATGGCGGCATTTCTACGGGGGGATTTACCGATTGTCTCTTGCAAAAAGGAGCAAAACGGGTTTATGGGGTCGATGTGGGTTATGGACAAGTGGCCTGGAGTTTACGGCAGGATCAACGAGTTATTTTACTAGAAAGAACTAATTTTCGCTATTTAACCCCGGAAAAGTTATACGGACAGGAAAAACCCTCCGATTTAGCAGTTATGGATCTGTCCTTTATTTCTCTGACCAAAGTTTTACCGACCCTGTGGACGCTATTAAATCCACCGCGAGAGGCGATTTTATTGGTCAAACCCCAATTCGAGGTGGGACGGGAAAAAGTCGGTAAAAAAGGGGTAGTTCGCGACCATCAAGACCAAGCAGGGGCAATTTTTCAGGTTTTACAGGCCGCCGAAGTCTTAGGATGGTTCTATCGGGGTTTAACTTGGTCTCCCATTACCGGGCCTGCGGGTAACGTCGAGTATCTTCTCTGGTTATCCACCGATACTGGCCCAGTTAGTCCCAGTTTAGCCGCGATCGCAGAAATCACCCAAGCAGCGATCAAACAGTTTTAAACCAGGTATTTTCTCAAGGAAGTGGGGAGAGGGGGAGATTTTCGGAAAACCCTTGACAAATGGCGAGACTTGCTTTATACTTTATGTATAATGGGAATCCGTGCGCCCATATATATAGGGTTTTTGAGGGAAGATAACAGAGAAAAAAATAGACTCAAAAATCGGCTCTTCTCGACTTTGTGTGATAATTTTTGCTTATGGAATTGTGAAATGCTTATCGGGCAAGACTTTTAGGGCTATTTTGACGAAGAAACCATCAGTATAGACCTCGTTTCCACACAGAAACCAGAAGAGCCAAAAATCGGGTTGGGTAGGAAGAGGATAAAGGTATGAAGAGGAAAAATTTCTCTCCCCGACAAGCATTAAACAAAGCATTTCTGAGAGTCAAACCGAATCTTTGTCAGGTAGGGAAGTTTCAAGTATTCTTAGATACAAAAACGATGATCGGGGAGTTCAATGTATTGGAAAATGGGAGAGATAACCCGAAAAATTATTGTTAAATCATGTTAAGTCCCGTAGAGACGATTAAAATTCTCGAAAATCATCCCGATCGCACTTTTCCAGCTGGTGAAGTTATTTTTGTCGATGGCACGGAGGGCGAGTTAATGTACGGTATTCTTAGCGGAGAAGTGGAGATGTATATCAAGGAACAATTGATAGAAACTCTAGAAAAAGGGGATGTATTCGGAGCAGGAGCGCTCCTGCATGGGGATAAACTGCGAGAATCCACAGCTATCGCCAAAACTGATTGTAAATTAGCCTGTCTCAATCAACCGCAGTTTTTATTTGCCGTGCAGGAAACCCCCATGTTTGCAATCGAAGTATTAAGAAGTTATTCCGATCGCTTTCGCAAGTTGAAAAAAATCTTCACCAGTGAAGCATAGAGGAGCAAAGGAAAGCCATACCCCGAAAACTATTGACCGAAAATCTCACCGATAGTTAAACGGGAACCATTGACCAAATCCCCACCAGAACGCGGTGGTTTTCCCGATAATTGCACTTCTTTTAATAACAATAAACCCGCTCCCGTCTGCACTACCGGCCCGAAATTTTTCCAGAGAGTCACGATCGATCCCACTTCTCCGCTTAGATGAGAAAGGTCTTTTGTCTGTAATTCTCGAGGCAGTTGCTCCAGATCGTCTAGGGGAATAGTGGCCATCACTTTTAGGGGTTGTCCCCGGAAAGTGGTCAGCGCATTAGGATAAAAACCCCGGACTCGATCATGAATTGTCCGGCCCGAATCTTGCCAGTGGATTAGGTAGTCAGATTTCTGAATTAAAGGGGCATAGGTGGCATCGTCATTATTTTGAGGAATTGGGGTAATTTCTGCTCGATCGAGCTTAGAGAGGGTTTCTAGGAGCAAATCCGCCCCCATTTGCCCTAGGGTTGCTCCCACCTGTTCGGCATTGTCAAAAAGAGCGATCGGGCTGTAGGCTTTCAGTAACATCGGTCCGGTGTCCATGCCCGCATCCATTAACATGGTGGTAATGCCGGTTTCTTTTTCTCCCCTAGCGATGCACCACTGCACGGGGGCTGCTCCCCGATATTTCGGTAAAATTGAGCCATGAACGTTAATACAGCCTAATCGCGGCATCTCTAGAATTTCTGGGGAGAGAATTTGTCCGTAGGCAACCACCACAAAGGCATCCGCTTGCGATTGTCTGAGAAAATCTAAGGTTTTAGCGTTTTTTTTGACACTTTTGGGCTGCCAAACCGGTATTTGCTGTTCTATGGCTATTTGTTTCACCGGTGAGGGGATTAATTGATTACCCCTTCCCCGGCGCTTGTCCGGTTGGGTAACGACGGCAATTATTTCTATATCGGGATTGGCTAATAATTTTTTTAGGGTGGGAACAGCAAAAGTCGGGGTTCCGAAAAAAACAATACGCATGGGAAAGGGGGGATTTTTCAGTTATCAGTGAGCAGTAACCATTAACGACTAACTATGCCAGACCATTGGATTTTTTTGGCTTTTTCCCGACGATAGGAGAAAAAATGCTCCTCTTGTTGATAGGTACAAAAAGGAGCGATCGCAATTTGTTCATCCCGAATTCCTAACTGTTGTAGTTGATGATAAATCACCCGTCGCACGTCTAAGCGCACTTTTCCTTTTTCCTTGTCAGCAAATAAGGGGGAGGGGGAGAGGTTAAATAAATTCCCTAGAATTTGGTCGGGATTGGTTTCTTGGGGAAATAAACTTAAACCCACTTCTGCGGCAACTTCTCCATCTACTTGATACACTTCCCCGGCAATTGCCGGCCCCAGGGCCAACACTAAGTTATCTAAACAACTACCAGATTTTAATAACTGCTTAACTGCTTTGGCAACTATCCCCTTGGCTGTCCCTCTCCATCCAGAATGAATCGCCACCCCAACACCGGTAGAGCGATCGCCTATTAGTACGGGCGTACAATCAGCACTGGCCACCCAAATCCCTTGACCGGAAGCATCGGTGATAATTCCATCCGCTTCGACAATTTCCGGGTTAGTAATCCCTTGGGGATTTAATAGGCGATCGCCATGTACCTGTTTGACCCGATAAACCGGTACATTTGCCCCCAGAGCAGCCGTAAAAGCTTCCGGGGTTTGGGGGTAATAATGACGGGTAAAAAAGCCGTGGGACCAGTCCTCTAGGAGATTACAGGTAAGATAGGGCAATCCTTGCCATATTTGCCATTGCCACAGAGAAGTCTCGGTTAATCGGACATCGATCGCTACATTGGTCACAGTCTAAGCCTCTCTTGCTTCATTAATACCTCGTTCTTTCCTATCCTAGTTCTGAGCCTGGCAAACGGCAACCGGAAGATTATTTATATCTCCGGTAAAAATCAAAAATTGTTGTTAGGGTTAGGAGTCAGTAGCCAGTAGTCTCCGATCAGAAAAATAGTAGAGGAGGAACAAGAGAGAGAGCTATCGATGAATTAGAGAGATTATCACCGAATAATCCCCTAAAATCGGCTTCCTTAAACTTATTGTATAATTTGAGTAGAAATCTAGAAGCGTTATCGAAAAAAACACAGGAGGATAGGGAGTTTATTATGCGTTTAGCTCCACTTTACCAACAGGATAGAGAACAAGCGATTCAAGAGGGGGTACAGCAGGAAGCATTAAAGTTGGTTATTAGACTTCTTCAACGACGTTTCGGTGAAATACCGCAGAATCTTGAGGAAACCATCCGTAAACTTCCTGTGGAGCGCTTAGAAGACTTAGGACTCGCTTTATTAGAGTTTGACACTTTGACGGATTTAGACAACTGGTTGCACCCGTGAACAATGGCGACCGCATTTTCCATCCTTGATTATTCTTTGGCTTTTTGCTGGTTATCGATCGATCCACTTATGACAATAGAGGCTAGAAGCCTCTGTAGGTAAGGCTTCTAGCCCGCTTGTCCCCCTCTGGGGTGTATTATACTAATGTTAATACACCCCATCATTAATCGATGTCTTAAGCTATTAAGCTGCGGCAGTTAATATGATCGCTACACGAATGAGATCTATAGCCTGTTCACGGGTTATTCTCAGATTAGGATCATGAGAATGTATGATAGAAACTCGATCTGCTTTACTGGCAATTTCTAGTGGTACTGACTCGTCCCAAGGATCTTTCCGATCACTTCTTCCTCCCGGAATTAAATCTCCATCAACACCAAAGGAATGCTTTCCAGATATGTGTGATCTTCCTTCCCTGTTATAAATCACAACGATAACTGATCCTGTAAAACCTTTAAAATCTACTTTTGTTCGAGTGTGAGTCTCCGCTGTAAGTTTTCCATCAGGGGAAACTGTAACGTTAGTCGTCATGGTTCCCCCTGCTACTCGGTTTGTTTGTTCAGCCCGTACAGGTCGAGAATTATTATCATTTCTACCTAATCCTTCAGGAACTTTAACTCCTACAAATGATATATTAAATGCTTGCCAAAAATCATTTTCATCTCTTCCAGAAAAGCAGGTAACTTCTTGCTGAAAAGCGGTTAAATCATTCATCACTTGACCACCATGAGAATGTAAAGCGAAGTCTGTATTAACATGAATTAATTTAACTCGTTTACTATCATTCCAAACACCGCCCCCTTCTATTGATATTCTCCATAAATCGTTACTATCACCAGAACCAGAAAAACCAAAACAAGTTACCTCTTGCTGTCCAGTGATGGGAGAAGGTATTCCGGGATGACTATGTAAGTTTTTTTGCGTTAAAAGATGTTCAAGTCTCAACAGATCACCATCTTTTACGGTTTGAGTCTCATTATCTCTTGGATTGTTAGCATTAACACTTTTAACAATCCAAAAGTCATTATCGTCACCATTAGCACCGTTATTAAAGCAAGTTACTTGTTGCTGTTGTGAACTGTTAGGATGTTTATAATTAAGCGGGTGAGAGTGTAGATGAAAACCTGTTAAAATGTGTCTCATTTTGATTTGACTTCCATATTGAACATCCATGTCTTATACTCCTATTAAGTATGTGTATTTAAAATTAAAGATTACATAGTCGGCTCTTCTGGTTTCTGTGTGGAAACGAGGTCTATACTGATAGTTTATTCCGCCAAATAGCACTAAAAGTCTTGCCTGATAAGCATTTCACGATTCCATAAGCAAAAATTATCACACAAAGTCGAGAAGAGCCCATAGTCGGCTTTCATGAAGTTTGTTTTATAAGTTATATGAAGTCAGAAAAAGACGGGACTTTTCTAAATAATCTTTACAAAAGAATGCTTTTAGCGGATAATGGCGGATAAAGACTTACATCCAACAGTTAAATAAGTATGAATACTCAAGAATTGACTAGCTACCTAGATGAATTGCTATTCTCGAAAACGGGTGAGCATCTAGATAGTCTGCAACTGTCGATTATTAGGGGAGTTTTAAATGGAAAAAAATACGCTGATATTGCCAAAGAATATAATTGTAGTGCTGGTCATGCTAAGGATGAAGCTTATAAACTTTGGCAACTTCTTTCTGATACTTTAGGAGAAGATATTAATAAGTCTAATTTTTGCGCTACAGTTCAAAGAGTAGTCGGTAAAAATAAGTACCTAGGCAAAATTATTTACACATGACGATCATTGCCCCGTAAGGGTTTTAGCTCGATCGGGCAGGTAATTAATTTTGCATGACTACTTAACTATGGTATTGTTGTTAATAGTAGCCAAGTTGACAAACTTAATTTTTGTCCCAGTTCTCCTTCTAACCTAGAAGAAAACGATGATATTATTCCCGATGATCAAATTATGGCTAATGCTATCGAAAAGAAAACTAAAAGGGAAACTATCCCTCGCTTAGTCAAACTAGGATTAACTCCCGAACAAATTGCTGAAGCATTAGATTTGTTAGTACCAGAAGTAAAAAAAATTATCGCCAGTCAATCGGAATAATCAATAATGAATAATGGGGAGCATCTCATTTATGCAAGTGAGTAATTATACTTATCCCTAAAACTGGTTTCTAGCAAGGCTTTCAAAATAGCTTGACATAAAAACCTGATTTAGGGGTTACAAAGGTGAGATGCTCCTGAATAATGAATAATCTCTGTTTTACTTCTGTACTTTATGATTAATCTAGGGCAAAAATAACCAACTGAGGCAATTAACCTTTTTCAAGCTACCGAGTTTAGGTGGTAGTCACTGATAACTGGTAACTGATAACTGATAACTGAAATGACTCGCTTTATTTGGGATAAATTTAGCAAAGACTTCTTAGAAACCCTTCTTTCTCCCTACGGTACAGTAGTTATCAGCAAAGAAGTCACCTCAGAAATTAAAGAAATTGATGTGTATTTTAGTCCTAATACCGAGGCAATTCCCCCTCAGTTAGGATTATTAGGCAGATTATGCCAACATCCTTGTTTATTAGAACCCTATCGCAATGGGATTACCCTTGATGGTATCAATGATTGTCTGTCCAAGCGCTTTGCTATTCGTGAAATCTTCCAGAGAGAAGCAAAGAGAAATAAACAGAGAATATCAGAGGAGGAGATACCTAAGTTGTGGATTCTCACTCCCACAGCTAGTGAGCGCATTTTATCCCTGTTTAAGGCTCAATTACAACCCAATTGGGGAGAAGGGGTTTATTTTCTCCCGGAAGGTTTAGGTACAGCTATTGTCGTCATTCATCAATTACCCGCAATCCCAGAGACATTATGGCTAAGATTATTGGGTAGAGGAGGAACAAGAGAGAGAGCAATTGACGAATTAGCCAGATTATCGCCGAATGCTCCCCTAAAATCGGCTTCTTTAAACTTATTGTATAATCTGAGTAGAAATTTAGAAGCGTTATCGAAAAAAACACAGGAGGATAGGGAGTTTATTATGCGTTTAGCTCCACTTTACCAACAGGATAGAGAACAAGCGGTTCAAGAGGGGGTACAGCAAGGTGTACAGCAGGGTCTTGAACAGGGTAGAATTCAAGAAGCCAATCTTGTTATTAGACTTCTTCAACGACGTTTCGGTGAAATACCGCAAAATCTTGAGGAAACCATCCGTAACCTTCCTGTGGAGCGGTTAGAAGACTTAGGACTCGCTTTATTAGACTTTGACACTTTGACAGATTTAGATAACTGGTTGCATCCGTGAGCAATGGCGATCATCTCATTCATCCTTGATTATTCTATAGTTAAGGGGTCCACATCGATCGCCATACTTACCTTGGGTAAAACTAAGCTTTTCAGAGGAAGAAAAAGACGACCGATATCAGCCTTTTCTCCCGATAATTTTAACAGAATTTGCCAGCGATAACGGTTAGCCACGCGCATAATTGTTGCGGGTGCAGGTCCCAAAATATCCCAATCGGAACCGAAATTATTAACACATTCCTCCGCAACATTTTCGGCACTTTTCTGGACTGCTTCCCCATCTAAACCACTAAAGCGAATTAAGACTAAACTGCCGTAGGGAGGATAATTGAAACTCTCTCTGTGCATTAATTCCGTCTCGACAAAACCCTCATAATCGTGGGTTTGCACTGCTCTAATCACGGGATGTTCAGGGGTATAGGTTTGGATAATTACCTTTCCTTCTCTTTCTCCCCTTCCTGCTCTCCCTGCTACTTGGGTGAGGGTTTGAAAAGCGCGTTCGGAGGCGCGATAATCGGAGTGATAAAGTAAACCATCGGCTGCCATTACTCCTACTAAAGTAACTCGATCGATATCTAATCCTTTGGTGAGCATTTGGGTTCCCACTAAAACATCAAACTCACCATCAGTAAATAGTTTTAATAGTTCCCGGGGAGCATTTTTGTTGCGGGTGGTATCACTATCAAAACGCAAGCAGCGCAAATCAGGAAATTCTTTGCTTAATTCTTGGGTGACGCGCTGAGTGCCAGTACCGAAAAATTTTAGATAGGGAGAACCGCATTCAGGACATTGTTTCGGATGGATGCGACCATAGTTGCAGTAGTGACAGCGGAGTAATTCTTGCGCTCCCGGTTCGGTGTGGTGGTAGGAGAGGGAGACATCACAGTGGGGACACTCCAGCACATAACCGCAACTTCGGCAAGATACAAAAGTACTATGACCCCGGCGACTGACGAATAAAATTGCCTGTTCTCCCTTGTCGCGCAGGGTTTCCAGAGATGAACGCAGGGATTGACTAAACAGGGAACGATTGCCTCGCTGCAATTCCCGTCGCATATCGACGATTTCCACCCGCGGTAAGGGGCGATTTTGGATGCGATCGGGCAAAGATAGGTAAAGACGGGGATTAACTTGGGATTCTAGCCATGTTTCTAGGGATGGCGTGGCCGAGCCTAAAATTACGGGACAATGGTTTAATTGAGCGCGCCATTTAGCCACGGTACGCGCGTGATAGGTGGGGAGTAATTGACTTTGTTTAAAGCTGCTATCGTGTTCTTCATCGAGGATAATCATGCCTAGGTGGGGTAAAGGGGCAAAAATCGCCGATCGCGTCCCGATAATGACTTGTGGGGTTCCTGTCAACATCTGTCGCCAGGTATCGTATCTTTCTCCTTCCGAGAGGGCGCTATGATAAACATAGACTCGATCGCCAAAACGGGCCACAAAGCGATCGGTTAGTTGCGGTGTTAATCCAATTTCGGGGACTAAAACCAAGGCAGATTTACCCGCTGCTAGGACAGGTGCGATCGCCTGTAGATAGACTTCTGTTTTACCCGATCCCGTCACTCCATGTAAGAGAGCGCTTTCACCACCTTTTAGGGTTTGAATGGCTTCTAAAGCCTGTTTTTGACTAGAAGTGAGTGTTTTTGGTTGATCCCTGCTCATAATCGCCGAGGATAAGCGCAGAAATTCCCGATCCTCAATCACCACATAACCCTTGTCAATGAGCGGTTTAAAATGTTTTGTCCCCGCAAGTTGTGCCAATTCTGGCAGCCACATTTCTCCCCCCTGATGACGGAGAATTTCGACAATTTTGCGCTGATTTTCGGTTAAATCCGGAGGAAAGTCGGTTATCAGTAGGGTAATGGCTTTTTTTAGCTTAATATTAGGACTTTTGGGTGCTTCTAGATAACTTTCTACCCAACCGCGCTTAACTAAATCTTTGATACCGTAATTGGCATTTTTTACTTTTTCTTGCAGGTATTTCGCCGAATAATCGCCTTCTTTTTGATTTTTGAGCAGGGATAAAATCTGACGGGAGAGGGGAGTACAAAAAACTTCCGCACCAGGGGGAATCGCTGCTGGTTTTAATCTGATGCGACGTTGGGAACTTCGCAGTAAACCCTTAGGTAAAGCGACGCGAACAACGGTGATTAAATCTGTTGCGTAGTATTGGGCGATTTTCGTCAATAACTGCCAATAATTATCGGGGAAAAACCCCTTAGCAATCACATCTTCCACGGGACGAATTTGATTTTCTTCCAGTCCTGCGGGCAAATTTTCGAGAAATCTAAGAGCAATTCCCCCAATTACCTGAGAACCAAAGGGAACGCTTAAAATATCGCCAATTTCTACTGTTAAATCCTGGGGGATACTATAGGTTAATATTTGCTGATCCTCTTGACTATCTCTAGGATAAGGGCGATCGACCAAAACCTCTAACCACAGTTGCCCAGTTGTGGTTAATTGGTAAGGTGTGCGAGGTTCCGCTACAGTCAGGGTAGCACAGCGATCGAGCATGGTTATCAGTTATCAGTTATTAGTTATCAGTTATCAGTGGGGAGCGGGAAGTGGGGAGTAGGAAGTGGGGAGTGGGAAGTGGGGAGAATGGGGTATTTAAATTATAGTTTAAAGCTTGAGGGGAATAAAACCAGTTAATTTTCTCTAAAAACAGTTTAATTATTGCTTTTTTGCCCACAAATTTTGATTTTTAGCCCGTGAAGTCTTCCCAAATGAGAATTATTGACTATTAGCTATTAAATCGCACCATAGTTAGTCGAAAGTTGAGAATAGTTCTCAATAAGAAAAGCGAAGAATAGTAATAAAAAGCTGACTGCTATCTTGATTGTTAAGAAGCGTGATCTTTACCTAGTCAAATACCAAAAACCTTAGTTAGAGTGTATAAGTGGAACCCCTGAAAGTCTCCCCTATTCACCAGAAAATCTGATTATCTGGTTGAGCGATTTGTAACAATCCACACAGAAGCACCTAATTATATCCCATAAATGGCCGCCATTAATTAAGAAAACGTTTAAAAAATCTGCTCCCCGAAAATTCAATGTAACAATCAGCCCATTGGGAGAAACTAAGTTTTTCACCGCTATTATAACCCCACTCCATCCATAACTGCTTATGAAAATCTCTAAACTAGCCGCCGATGATAATTTTAATCAAATTATTGCCCTGGAGACAAATCCTTTAGAACTGGACAGCGTGGATTTTGCTGAAAGAACTGACGAAGATCTGACTGAACCTTTACCGGAAACCCTAAAAACCACTCGTGGGAGTAGTGGAACTGGATACGATAAAGGCAGCAATGAAGACACTGTTGGGGCATTTTTTAAAGAAATGGCTCGTTATCCCCTGCTTAGTGCGGAAGAAGAAATTGAATTAGCCTACTCGGTTAAGTTTCTCATGGAAGCGGAAGAAGTACGCCAAAAACTGCAAGAAAATTTACATCGTCCCCCGACGAAAACGGAATGGGCGATCGCTTTAGAATTAGATAATGAACGTCAACTGGAAAACCGTCTTTATCGCGGACGAACAGCTAAACGGAAAATGATTCGTTCTAATTTGCGCTTGGTGGTTTCTATCGCTAAACGCTATTTAAATCGCGGGGTTCCTTTCTTAGATTTAATTCAAGAAGGTGCGATCGGACTCAACCGTGCGGCCGAAAAATTCGATCCCAATAAAGGTTATAAATTCTCTACCTATGCTTATTGGTGGATTCGACAAGCAATCACCCGCACCATTGCTAACGATGCGCGGACAATTCGTTTACCGATTCACATTGTCGAAAAACTCAATAAACTCAAAAAAGCGCAGCGCATTCTCAAGCAAGATTTACAGCGCAATCCCAATGAACGGGAACTTGCGGAAGCGTTAGAAATAACTCCCGAACAATTGCGGCAATTATTACAATTGCGTCGTCAATCTCTCTCTTTAAATCATCGTGTAGGGAAGGGAGAAGATACGGAATTAGTGGATCTTTTGGAAGATGATGATCTACAACTTCCCGAAGATAAAATGAATGAGATGATGATGCGTCAGGAAATTTTCGCGGTTTTAAGTGATGTTCTCACCGAACGGGAAAAAGATGTTATCTCCCTCCGTTATGGTTTAGCTACCAGTCAACCCTATACCCTAGAGGAAGTGGGGGGAATGTTCAATTTATCTCGCGAACGAGTACGTCAAATTCAAACTAAAGCGATGCGAAAATTACGTCGTCCTCAAGTCGCACGTCGTCTGAAAGGATGGTTACATTAATAATTTTTTCTAACTCGTTCTCTCCCCTCTCCTTTTTCCTGGAGAGCTTTTTTTTTGTCGATATTTAGCTTAAAATTAAGATCAAGCTGATTTTCTCAGTAGATAGTCATAATACCTATGAACCGACATCTCCAACGGAAAGTGAAAACGGGAAAATATCAATCTCCCCAAGAAGTCATCGACTTTGCTTTGCAGTTACTCGATGAATACGAACAAATAACTGATGCAGAATGAAGAGAAGATATTCGGCAAAAAATAGATAAAGCTATCTTTGCATCAGAAAATCATCCTCTCATAGATGGAGAAACTTTTGTCACTGAAATTATTCATCGTTTTCAACTTTTCAACCCATGGGAGATTAATCTAAAATAGGTGGTTATAAGTAGGGAGGCACAATTATTTGTAGGATGGGTTAGCGGTAGCGTAACATGAGCGGGTGTTGGGTTTCATGCTTCAACCCAACCTACGTTCATCTTATATTTAATTCCACCCACCCGCTTATCATAAATAAATATACTAGCTAGTCAGAAGCTGAATATAACAGGCAATTTCTCATCTATTTTTTCTAGTTCTGAATAAAATCAAATTAATTCAATATGTCCAAAAACTTTTGGTTAATTCCCGATAATATCTATTTTCTCAACCATGGTTCCTATGGTGCAACCCCTAAAATAGTCTTGGATTATCAGCAACAATTGCGGGAACGAATGGAAAGACAACCTTTAGCATTTTTGGGGAGAGAATTAGAGGGTTTATTAGATATTGCTAGGCAAAAATTAGCGGATTTAGTGGGAGTAAATAGCGATGATTTAGTCTTTGTTCCCAATGCAACCACAGCAGTGAATGCGGTGTTAAATTCCTTAACTTTTCAGGAAAATGAGGAAATTCTGATCACCGATCAGACCTATAATGCTTGTGCTAATGCAGTTAAACATATAGCTAAAAGATGGGGTTTAAAGGTAATTATCGCTAAAATTCCCTTTCCTGTACAGTCCCCTTTAGAAATTAGTCAAGCAATTTTAGCATCTGTTTCTCCCCAGACAAAATTAGTAGTTTTAGATCATGTCACCAGTCCCACGGCCTTAATTTGGCCAATCGCAGAAATTGTGCAAGAATTAAATAATCGGGGTATTGATACTCTCATCGATGGCGCTCATGCTTTAGGTTTTTTACCCCTTAATATCAGGACAATTAATCCCACCTATTATACTGCTAATTGTCATAAGTGGTTATGTAGTCCCAAGGGGGCTGCTTTTCTCTATGTGCGCGGGGATAAACAGGCAATAATTCGACCTTTAACTATTAGCCATGGAGCAAATTCTCCTCGACAAGATCGTTCCCGTTTTCAGTTAGAATTTGCTTGGATGGGAACCGATGATCCCAGCGCTTATTTATCAGTGCCAAAAGCGATCGAGTTTTTAAATTCTCTCTCTATTGATGGTTTACTGGGTCTGATGGCGAGGAATCGTAATTTGGTTTTAAAAGCCAGAAATTTGCTTTGTCATGCCTTGCAGGTCAATTATCCCTGTCCAGAATCAATGATTGGAGCGATGTCCTCAATTCTAATTCCTAGTTATTCCTGGCCAGCAGAAGATTTATCTAGGCAACTGTGGGAAAAATATCAGATTGAAGTGCCGATAATTCCTTGGGGAGAAGCATCATTAATTGTGAGAATTTCTGCTCACTACTATAATTCGATCGAGCAGTATGAATATTTAGCTGAGGTTTTAAATTACTTGCTATTTAGGCAAAGATAAGCTGGGAGCAGGGAGCATCGGAGCAGGGGAAAAAAATCCATAACTGAGTTTTTAAAGTTGGATTTGGAGTTAATAACGGACTTGCCATGAGAACCGATAATTGGGCTAAAATACTTCTTGGAGCATGGTTTCCTTGAGCATTTCTAAACCCTTTTTCACCCGACGGGAGACGGTAACGACACTAATGCCTAATTGTTCGGCTGTTTCCCGTTGAGTAAGATCTTTAAGGAAGACAAATTCAAGAATATGACGGGTTTTGTCTTCTAATTGAGCCATTGCCTGTTGTAAACGAATGCGATCCTCTTGACACAGTTGAAAGCTGCGATAACGGGGATCGGGAACGATGTCTTTTAAACAAGTATGATTATCTTCATCGTTATTAACCGTCGCATCGAGACTAAGAGGTTCACGGTTTTGGAAAGCCAGTTTTACCTCTTGCCATTCTGCGAGGGAAATATTTAAAGCGAGGGAGATTTCCGTATCGTTGGGTTGACGATTGTAGAGGGACTGGAAATCCCGACGCATATTTGTTGCTTGTCTGCCTAAATCTAACCAACGACGAGGAATACGAACTGTGTAACCTTTATCCCGTAGATAGTGTTGAATTTCGCCGCGAATATAGGGAATAGCGAAGGAACTAAAAGCATGACCTTTGCTGCTGTCAAAACGCTGAACCGCTCGAATTAGTCCCATAGAGCCAACCTGCAATAAATCTTCGTAATTTTCAGGGCATTGATTGACCCAATGATGAGCTTCCCTTCTGACTAATCCTAGGTTTAACTCCATAATTTGATCTCGTAACTTATTATCTCCTGTTTTTTGATATTTTTGAAACAGGGTGAGAGTTTCTAGTTTAAGATTTTCTTTATTTAGGACAGACATAGGGCGTTAACAGACTTAAAAAATCATTGACTATAAAAGCTCACTATTGCAATTGGCTTTGACAAATCCCAATACAGTCTAGATTAGAAGCGGCAAGCAATGGCAACAATGGAACTTACTACGATCTTCATCATACGGTCTTTACATAAAGGCTTGTGTGATTTCACGCGGTCAAGCCAGTATTTAAAGACACAGGTAAGCTAAAACCCAGGTAATTAGGGTTGGCTGAAAAAGTTGTTCCTAGAGGCAGGGTGTGGGGTGTGGGGTGTGAATTTTCCCCCTGAAAAAGCCTTAATCTAACAAGGTTTTTGGATTTATTCAGCAGCCCTATCTAGGGTTTGCGGCAAAAAGTAGGGGCGAAGCATTCGGATAGAAAATCTACGGTTTCAGCGATAGGTTATTGTCCGAATGCTTCGCCCGTACAGGACGCGATCGCCGATCAAGATGTAAGGTTTTTGAGCCACTAGCTTGAAAATCTTGCAGCTGCTTCGCCAAAAAGCCCCAAACCCCATACCTCGTCTATATTTCACATTTATTCAGCCAACCCTATCCAGAAAACTAGAAGTCGAACAAAGGTAAACTCCGATCCTTATTTTTCGGCAATTTCGCCAGTAAACCTAAATGTTCGTAGGCGGCTGCCGTCACCATGCGACCCCGGGGGGTACGATGAAGATAACCTATTTGTAATAAATAAGGCTCATACACCTCCTCAATCGTTTTGGCATCTTCTCCCGTGGCTGCTGCTACTGCTTCCAATCCCACGGGTTTACCTTGAAACTGTTCGATCATCGTCTTTAATACTAATCGATCGGTCCAATCTAAACCCATAGAATCCACATTTAATTGATTTAATCCCTCAGCGGCTAACTGGGGGGTGATCATAGTTTCTCCCTTCACCTGCACATAGTCGCGTACTCGTTTTAATAAACGATTGGCAATGCGTGGAGTTCCCCGACTGCGACGGGCAATTTCGATCGCACCCGCTTCAGTAATGGGAATATTAAATATAGTAGCACTTCTGAGCATAATTGCCGTCAATTCCTCAACTGTATAGAAACGCAGACGTTGAATCATGCCAAAACGATCGCGTAAAGGCGCAGTTAAAGAGCCAACTTTGGTAGTAGCACCGATTAAAGTAAAGGGAGGTAAAGAAATACTGCGAATTTTCGCCGCTTGACCCTTACCAATCGTCACATCTAGGCGATAATCCTCCATCGCTGGGTATAATAACTCCTCCGTCACCCGATTCAGTCGATGAATTTCGTCGATAAAAAGAATATCCCGGGGTTGAAGATTGATCAGGATGCCGGTAATGTCCCGGGGACGCTCTAAAGCGGGGGCGGCAGTAATGCGGCAATTTACTCCCATCTGGGCCGCTAAAATTAAAGCCATGGTGGTTTTGCCTAACCCCGGCGGTCCGTAGAAGAGCAGATGATCGATCGCTTCTTGTCTAGCTTTGGCCGCGGCGATGGTGACTTTTAGATTAGCCTTTAAGTCCTGTTGACCGATATAATCCTCTAGGGATTGCGGACGAATCTGCGCTTCTGCTTTTTCCGTTTCTTCTATAGTGGGATTGGGAGTGAGCAGATTTTCCTCGGCAGCCGGGGTGGAATTATGCGATCGTTTGATGGCCATTGTTACAATCAAGAGTCTAGGATATGTTAGCGAAGCGGATTTTGCCTTGTTTGGATGTCAATAAAGGTCGGGTAGTGAAAGGGGTTAATTTTGTCAATCTTCAGGATGCTGGCGACCCCGTGGAGTTGGCCCGCTTGTATAATCAGGCAGGGGCTGATGAGTTGGTTTTTCTTGATATTACTGCTACCCATGAAGATCGCGACACGATTATTGATGTAGTCTATCGCACGGCGGAACAGGTTTTTATTCCTCTGACAGTGGGTGGGGGCATCCAATCCTTAGAAAATATTAAAAATTTGTTAAGAGCCGGGGCCGATAAAGTCAGCATTAACTCGGCTGCCGTGCGCGAGCCGGAATTGCTCGATCGAGCCAGCGATCGCTTTGGGAAACAGTGCATTGTGGTGGCGATCGATGCTAGACGACGCAAGGATGTGCATAACCCTGGTTGGGAGGTTTATGTTCGGGGTGGACGGGAAAATACGGGTATTGATGCTTTATTATGGGCCCAAGAAGTGGAAAAACGCGGGGCGGGTGAGTTGTTAGTTACCAGTATGGATGCCGACGGCACGCAAGCGGGTTATGATCTGGCCTTGACAAAAGCGATCGCTGAAAGGGTGGAGATTCCTGTGATTGCTTCGGGAGGAGCGGGTAATTGTCAGCATATCTACGAAGCATTGACGGAAGGGCGGGCAGAAGCGGCTTTATTGGCTTCTTTGCTCCATTATGGTCAATTAACCATCGCTGAGGTCAAAAATTATCTGCAAAATCAACAAGTACCCGTGCGTTAGCCGGGGAAAATGAGAGCAAGATTTGCAGAACTTAATCTAGGGATTGAGTCGCTTTTTCGGGAAAAGGATTTCTTTAGGCTGCAAACCAAGAAGAG
Organism: Microcystis panniformis FACHB-1757; assembly: GCF_001264245.1. Taxonomy (NCBI): domain Bacteria; kingdom Bacillati; phylum Cyanobacteriota; class Cyanophyceae; order Chroococcales; family Microcystaceae; genus Microcystis; species Microcystis panniformis. The sequence continues at coordinate 1,299,118 of NZ_CP011339.1, read as the reverse complement.
TAAGGTTTACACCTATTACTGAAAGTCAATGGCTGACGGCTGACAGCCGCGATCGAGCAACGGGCAAAAAATCCGCATTTTAAACTTCCGTCCGATTATCCCCAGGGAAAATTATGTATTAGAATAGAGGAAAGTTAACAAAATTTAAAATATGTTAGTTCCGATTCTCATCTTTGACCTCGGTCTTGTGGCTTGGTCATTGCATCTAATGCAGCAAGCGTTCGACAGGCAAGAGTTTTCCTTGATGCTGGCGGGAACCTTGGTGGCAGCAGCGGCAGCGGCTATGTTAGTAGTTTATTTCCTCATGGGTCACTGTTTAACCTATTTAACCCAAATTTCGGCTCCTGTCTAAATGGGGGCGATTGTTTCACTCTTGTGGATGAGCGATCGTCTTGGCAGTGACAAATTTTTTTCTCGCCCCCCCTTGACAAAATGATTCTATTTAAGCTATATTCAAAAATGGTCTTCGCGGGGTTATAGCTCAGTTGGTAGAGCACCTCAATGGCATTGAGGGGGTCAGCGGTTCGAATCCGCTTAGCTCCATACAGTTAAGATAAGAGTTTCAGGGTTACTGGGGCTAGAAAAGTGGCACGGAGATGGTAGATTGAAAGAGGATTTCTGGTTAGAAAACTCTCTTTTTACATACATCGATACTCTCTCAGGACAAAATTAATAAACCTCTTGCATAATTAATTTTTGAGGGTTCAAAAAAGGCAAAAACAAGGATTAAATTACATAAAATCTGTAAATAGACCGTTTAATTGATTATTATTCATTCTTAATTCTCCTGACTACTGACTACTGACTACTGACTCCTAACCCTAACAACAATTTTTGATTTTTACAAGAGGTCTAATGATAGAGCTTTTTAAGCAACTACCTCGTTGGTTGCGGCTAAGTCTAGTTTTTCCGCTCTTATTTCTCAATGGTTGGTTATTATTCCAATTATTTAGCTATCTAGAACCCTTAGTTAGTATTTTTGTCACTGCTAGTTTACTAGCTTTTGTCCTAGATGTTCCCATCAAACTGCTGCAAAGACGCGGGGTTAATCGCAGTGGTTCGATCGCTATTGTCTTTTTAATTGCCCTATTAATTTTGAGCGTTTTAGGTTTAATTTTAATTCCCCAGATTGTCGAGCAATTAAGCAGTTTAATCAATAGTTTGCCCCAGTGGATCGAGTCGGGAACCGAACAGATACAAAATTTAGAAAAGTGGGATAAAACTCAGAAATATGCGATTTATATCGAGCAATCAATTACCCAGTTATCGGAACGACTAACTAACGTTTTACAAACTCTTAGCACTCAATTACTGAGCTTTGTGCTGGGAACTATCAACAGTATCTTAAACATTCTCTTTGTTCTGGTTCTAACTGTCTTTCTGGTTCTCTATGGCGAACAAATTTGGGAGGGAATTTTAAGCTGGATTCCTGCTCCTTGGAATCTCAAATTAAGAACGATTATTCGTCAAACTTTTGAAACCTATTTTGCCGGTCAAACCATTTTGGCGGGAATTCTCAGCCTTGCTCAAATTTTTGTTTTTGTGATTCTCAAGGTTGATTATGCCCTATTATTCGGGGTGGCAATCGGTCTAACTACATTAATTCCTTTTGCCAGTGCCTTCACCATTATTGGCATTAGTACCCTACTGATGTTTCAAGATTTTTGGTTAGGGTTAAAAGTTTTGACCCTGACTATTATTGTCGGTCAAATTAATGATAATGTCATCGCCCCTCGGTTAATGGGAGGTATGATCGGACTTAATCCCGTCTGGATTATTCTATCTCTTTTTATCGGTGGCAAAGTGGCAGGAATTCTCGGTTTATTGATAGCAGTTCCTATCGCTAGTGTGCTGAAAAGTACCATCGATATCATCCGCTCGCAGCAGCGGGAAAAAGAACCGGTAGTTATCCTAGAAGAAACGGTGAAAAATTCCTCGGAGGAGAGCAAATAATAATAAATCCTGTTTTTTCAGTGAACAGTAAACAGTAAACAGTAATGAGTGAATTGAAAACTCACATCTGCTAACTGATAACTGATAACTGATAACTGATAACTGTTATGAGCGGCTAATTTCTTCGAGAATAGCCATCGCTTCTGTCACCCTATCCCTAGGGATAAATAAATGATCGTGATAATAACCAGAAATGACATTGACGCTAATTGCTGCTGCGGCCAGTTTCTCGCTAATTACCGCTAAAAATCCCACCGCCGCTAAACTAGAATGCACAGAAAGAGTAATTTGTCTATAAATATATTTGTACTGCAAGCCCGTCCGATCGGCTTGCTGACGGGGAATAATCACCGTTATGCCTTCCTCTTCCTGAAATTGGCAGATAGGGGTTAATTGTAGCTGTTCTAGTCCTGTTGCTGTTAGGGAAGAAAAAACGAATTCTTCGGTATTTAGGACTGGTTTCAGGGATTGGAGCAGAATATCGAGATTAGTTTCGCCTTCCTTTGGTTTTTCTGGCGATTTTTTCGCCGCATCCATACAATGATTGGCAGCAGCGTCAGCCAAACTATTTTTAGCTCGTTCAATCCAGCGCCAGCTAATGCGATCGAATCGGGCAACTAATTGACAAGCACGCTGATAAAAGGGACGTAAACTATCGCTTTTTACCTTCCAGTCTCCCTTAACTTGATTGATGACTAATTGACTGTCTCCGCGAATTTCTAGGCTTTTTAAGCCTAATTCTTGGGCTTTTTCCAATCCAATAATCAATCCCGTGTATTCGGCCTCGTTATTAGTGGCTCTCTCCATATATCTAGTCGTGGTCAAGGAATTACCCTCGGCTAAAACTATTACCGCTGCACCGGCTGCTCTCCCCGGATTGCCGCGAGAACCACCATCAAAATAGAGAATTGCTGAATTATCGGTTTTTTGAGCTTTTTTATCCATAATTTTCGTCAATAAATCTTGTTATCTCCATTTTTATCTCTTTGACAATTCTAGGCGGTAGCGATTCCGGGATCGGCAAAGCGGACAAGGCAACAATAGCAAGATTTTAGCCGATCGCCGCTACCGGGTAACTTTTTTTCTTCAGGTTATTGATAATTATTTGCAGTTGTTGGTTATACTGAGAACATCAGCCTAGAGTTATATTGCTAATAGTTCTCAATTAAAAGCCCCATGAGTATAGACAAATGGCCATCGGAAGGTGAGAAAATCTTCAATCTTAGTGCTTGGGATCCCTGGCAGGTTTACCACCAGATGCAGGCCCTAAACATTGAATGTCAATGCTCGCTCCATCAGCTTTTGCCGGTTCGCATTGATGCCTCCGCTCAACTTTTATAGCTGTGGATTGTCCTGCGACAGGTGGAGGCCTCCCGAGGCTGTTTAATCGCTTGGCTAGAAACCTGTTGGCAGGCATAATCCTTGAGAAAAATTAGCAATCTGAGAGTAAAAAGTGAGAAAGTATGTCAAAATCTGTAACTAGCATGGTTCCCTTTCAAGTGGTCGGTCAATTCCTCGGTTTTGTCCTCAAGGACGGATATAAGGTAAAATACCTGAGAATCAGTGTTGATAAACGAGAATATTGGTTTAAGCCCGAAAAAACACTGCGAGACCACATACCTCTCAATATTGCTCTCCACTCATGGCTAAAAGTGACGGGAGAAAGTAGTCTTTGTTCAAAAAAGGGAAAATTAAAACTGAGGGTACTAGGGATCGAGCATTTATCTGGCGAAAAAACCCCAGAAGTCGCCCCGGCAAAAGCGAAAAAAGCCACCGTCTTAATCTGTCAGAAGTCTGATTGTTGGAAAAATGGCGGTGCGAGAGTTTGCCAAAGGTTGGAGAGTGGTTTAGAGGAAAAAGGACTGGGAGAAGCGGTGAATATTAAATTAACCGGCTGTTTAAAACAGTGCAAAAAAGGCCCGAATCTGGTGGTTATGCCCGATAAAAAGCATTATAATCAGGTAGCTCCCCAAGATGTCCCCTCCCTAATCGAGCGGCATTTTGCCACTTCTGAGCAAGGGAATAGCCTATCAGTCTAACCAGGAATTTAATCGGCGATCGCTATTGACAAACGATCTTTTTTGTGTATCAAAGGGACGAAGTGCCTAAAATTGTAATAAATTAGGGATAGAAAAAGTCAATTCTTGCCGCCGATAATTTATGACTGCTGCCACTGCAACCTTGTTAATTTCTTGTCCTGACCAGATTGGTCTAGTGGCGAAAATCGCTAATTTTATCTACGCTAATGGCGGCAATATTATCCACGCTGACCAACACACGGATTTTTCGGCGGGATTGTTCCTGATGCGGATAGAATGGCAATTAGAAGGGTTTAATTTACCCCGTGGGATGATCGAACCAGCTTTCGCCGCTATTGCCAAACCTTTGCAGGCTAGTTGGTCTTTGCATTTTTCCGATACTGTCCCGCGTCTAGCTATTTGGGTGACAAAACAGGATCATTGTCTCCTCGATTTATTATGGCGACAACACGGGGGAGAAATTAGGGCAGAAATTCCTTTAATTATTAGCAATCATCCAGAATTACACTCAGTTGCCAATCAATTCGGTATTGAGTTTCATCATCTTCCCATTACCGCCGAAACCAAGATTGAACAGGAAGCCAGACAATTAGAGTTACTGCGGGAATACCGGATAGATTTAGTGATTTTAGCTAAATATATGCAGGTTCTCACTCCAGATTTTATTAACTTTTTCCCCAATATTATCAATATTCATCATTCTTTTTTACCGGCTTTTGCCGGAGCTAATCCCTATCAACGGGCTTACGATCGAGGGGTAAAAATTATTGGAGCCACCGCCCATTATATCACTGCCGATCTCGATCAGGGGCCAATTATCGAGCAGGATGTGGTCAGAGTTAGCCATCGCGATACCGTAGGAGATTTAATTCGTCAAGGTAAGGATTTAGAAAGGGTGGTGTTAGCGCGAGCGGTACGTTTACACTTGCAAAATCGCGTTTTGGTTTACGCTAATCGCACGGTAGTGTTCGCTTAAGGTTGCTAGGGTAAGCTCATCTAAAATGGGATAAGATGTACTGGACAAAAAAGACATCATTGCGGGTTAAAAATTAGGAAGTATCGGCGCAATTGACTAAAATAGCAATAGACCAGAGCAGAAGGAAAAATTTATCTATGGCAACCACATCCGAAGATGTATGGCGACTCTTAGCCGAATTAACTGCCGCTCAAAAAGAAACTGACCGACAACTCAAGGAAACTGACAAACAACTCAAAGAACTGGGCAAACAAATTGGGGGACTTGGTGCCAAATTCGGCAGCTTTACCGAAGGACTTGCCCTTCCCTCAATGGAAACGATTCTCAGACAACGCTTTGGTATGGAAGTTGTTAGTCCCAGTGTGCGCGCCAGTAAAGAAGGAAAACACCTAGAAATTGATGTTCTTGCCTATACCAATGGTGAGCTAAATACTGCTTATATCGTTGAGGTTAAAAGTCATGCCAGAGAGGAGTCTATTACACAATTAAAAAGTATTTTGCAACGGTTTCGCCGCTTTTTTCCCGAACACAAAGATAAAAAACTCTATGGCATATTAGCGGCGGTTGATTTATCCCCGGAATTACGGGAAAAAATTCTGCAAGAAGGGCTTTATGTGGCTCGGATTCATGACCAAGTATTTGAATTAGATATTCCCGATAATTTTCAACCTCAAATCTATTAAAACAGGGTAAGCTCATCTAAAATGGGATAAGATGTACTGGACAAAAAAGAGAGCATTGAAGGTTAAAAACTAGAAAGTATCGGCGCAATTGACTAAAATAGCAATAGACCAAATCAAAAGGAAAAATTTATCTATGGCAACCACATCCGAAGATGTATGGCGACTCTTAGCCGAATTAACTACCGCTCAAAAAGAAACTGACCGACAACTCAAGGAAACTGACAAACAACTCAAGGAAGTTAGTCAACAACAGAAGGAGACTGAACTACTATTAAAAGAAGTTAGTCAACAACAGAAGGAAAACGCCCAACAACAGAAGGAAACTGACAAACAACTCAAAGAACTGGGCAAACAAATTGGGGGACTTGGTGCCAAATTCGGCAGCTTTACCGAAGGACTTGCCCTTCCCTCAATGGAAACGATTCTCAGACAACGCTTTGGTATGGAAGTTGTTAGTCCCAGTGTGCGAGTCAGTAAAGAAGGAAAACACCTAGAAATTGATGTTCTTGCCTATACCAATGGTGAGCTAAATACTGCTTATATCGTTGAGGTTAAAAGTCATGCCAGAGAGGAGTCTATTACACAATTAAAAAGTATTTTGCAACGGTTTCGCCGCTTTTTTCCCGAACACAAAGATAAAAAACTCTATGGCATATTAGCGGCGGTTGATTTATCCCCGGAATTACGGGAAAAAATTCTGCAAGAAGGGCTTTATGTGGCTCGGATTCATGACCAAGTATTTGAATTAGATATTCCCGATAATTTTCAACCTCAAACCTATTAAATAACCCTGCCCTAGGAAAAACTTTTTCAGTAAGCTTTATTGTAATTGTCCGCGCAGAGCATAACGATCTTTTTCTAAACCGAAAGCGAAGAGAAAAGAATGAAATATAGTGGGGTTAGAGAGAGTAAAAAAGAGAAAGAGAGCAATAACAGCTAATCCTGACGATAAACTAAACATAGTTTCGTAGGAAATTGCTAAAACCCCCAGAATTGGACCGGCTAAGGCTGTTCCCACATCAAAACCGCCGATGCAGATAGAATAGGCCCGGCCGCGTTCTTGGGGCCCAGAGCGATCGGAGATTAAAGCCAGTAACATAGGGAATAAAATCCCCCCTCCCGTACCTTCGAGGATAGCGGCTAAAATTAAATCGGAAGGAGATCGGGCAGAGGATAGAACCAACATGGATAAACCATAGCAAAAAACGCTAATAGTGATGAATAAACCCCGTCCATAGCGATCACTGGCTCCTCCCGACAAAATCCGTCCGATTACGCCCGATAGTGCCGCATAACTGTAGAATAGACCGGCACTGAAAGGGATCTGATTTTCGAGGAGAAACAGGGGTAAAAAAGCGACTAAACCGCCGAATAAAGTACCGACCAATAGAAAAACTAAGGTAGGGACTAAAAAAGCTCGCTCTTGACATAATGCCCAAAAACTGCGCTCGATTGTCTGATTTTCTGCCTTCATTTGGGCTAATTTTTTCTTGAAGTCTGGTTCTTGAATGGAGAAACCCAAGAGAAAGGCGATCGCTCCTGAAGTGGCAGAAACTAGAAATAAACCGTCATAACCGATCGATTCGTAGAGATAACTGCCTAAAGCCGGACCGATTCCCATGCCTAGGGGTGCAGTTAAGCTCATATAACCAATTATCTCCCCCCGTTGACGAACGGGGGAAAAATCCACCACTAGGGTACTGTAACCAGTGGTAAAAGCAGCGATACTGAGGCCATGGTAGGCGCGGACGGCGAATAAAGAGGAAAGATCGCGAAAAAATAGATAACCGAGGGGTGCGGTAGCGGCGACAATAGTTCCAAATAAAACCACTAATTTGCGACTGCGGCGATCGACTAGATTGCCTAACCAACTGCGCGATAAAATTAAACCGATGGCAAAGGCCCCCATGACAAAACCGATATCTTGTTTGCTACCGCCTAGTAATTTAATATAGGTGGGGAGAGTGGGGACGAGAGTGGTGATACTTATCCAGAAAAACAGCGCCGTGACGAAGAGGATCAGTAGTTGACGACGAGTCTCGGCAGTAAGCGATCGAAAAGTTTTGAAAGCGTTCACAACAGCGACCGTCACAGGCAACAAAAAGACCCGGAGATCACGCCAGTCACAAGCATCCCGTATTGCTGCTACCTTCCGGTCCTGACAAGGTTAAGGCGTTGCGATCGCATGAGTCCGAGTCTTTTCTATCATAACATCTTTTTCCGGGATACGGGCATTTTTTTCGGGAGAATTTCCTCTCAATCTAGACTGTGAACGGAAATTTCCTCAACGAGGGGGTTTTTGCAATTGTTGTTGTAGAGAAATTTCTGGTTCGATCGCCAATCCGCTAAACTGTCGGATTAAGGGTGAAGGACTCTCCCTAGAATCGGCAGCGAGGAAAAATAACCAACGGCTCCCGGGGGTGAGTGGTTCGATGGAATTGAAGTTACTTGTCAACCAAATTAGCGGTAAATTAGGCAGATTGGCATTTTTTTGACTAGCTTTTGCCTCTATAGCCGCTAAAGTTTCTAAAATGACCCTTTCCCCCTGAATTAACCCCGTTTCACCGGTCCAGAGTTTCACATTTAGTTGCCGACGATGGGCATAAAAATAGAGGGAAGCAGCGGCAATAATCGCCCGTTCAAAACTGTCTTCTTGCCAATCACAGAGGGTATCGAGACAGATAATCACTTCCTGTCCCCCCGTTAACACTTCTAATTCCCGAATTTGCAATTCTCCCAAACGGGCGCTAGTTTTCCAGTGAATTAAACGGGTAGAATCACCCTGGCGATATTGTCTCAAGTTACGGGTAAGTCCTTGACTAGCCCTTTGATAATAGCGATTATTTTCTAATTTTTGTTCCATCTCTTGACCGAGGGAATCGATCAGGGGACATTGTTGCAAGGGTAAAACTTGGGGATAAACTAAAGCTTTAGCCGCTGCTTGCTGACAACGACGACACCAAAATAAACCGAGAGGGGCCGCTGTTCTTAATTGTACTTCTTGCCAGTGATAAATACCTCGTTTACTGGTGGGTAAATAATAAGTCCAACGATGGCAACTTTTGGAGGCAATCACTTCTATTGGGGTTATTTTTGGCTGATCGAGAACTATAGGCAGGATATCTGTCACTTCTAACAGATTTATCGGCTGATTGCTAGTATTTTCTATCTCTAGGCTAATACTAAGATCGTCTCCTGCACTCACGGGTACAATGGCAAGACGACGCACTTTCAGAGGAAGAAGGGAACGACGGGGTAAAATTATCGATAAAATTAAAACAGCGATCGTCGTGCCAGAGATAGCATACAACCATCCCGCCATGGTATTGGTCGCAGCTCCGAAAAAACAGAGGGTAATGCCAATGATTACCCCCCCACCGTAAGCGGGTAAAATACCGCGATCTTCTAACCAAGTTTTCATAGAGTTTAGTGGTTTTGTCGTCTTTGCTAGAAAGCTAAAAATCAGTCCCACATCTCTATAATTCCCCCAAAAGCCCTGAGAAACTATCAAAGAGATCGGACTGATCTGTTAAGGGAGTTCTCTTCCTTGTCACTATTGGGATTTTTCTTAACAAAATTTAACAATTGATGGCAAAATTTTGCTTGCTTTTGTGGGCAGATTTTGGGATAATATTTTTAAAAGAGTTTATTCATAATCTTAATCTAAGCACTTAAAGATAAACACAAACATCCCATTATGAAACAATCATAACCCAAGCCGCCGGCAAAGTCAAGCCCTCACTTCTAATTATTTGTCGCCTAAAACTTCTAATTCCGTGGTCGGTGGGGGGGGGATTGGGGGCATGAATTAAAATAACAAAGGTTGAAAACCGTGTTTACGGGAAGCTGCGCCGATTTGTTCCATTTTAGGGACAGTAATTTGATTGCGTCCCCAGGAAAAATTAGTTTGCCAACCCTCCAACTCCAATAAAATCGCCTCAGCAAAACAGGCAAACATTTGACGAGAGGGAATATCCATATTAACGATTTTCATAATTTTCCAGTCAATATCGAGGGAATGCTCGACAATGCCGCCCTTAATCACCGAAATATCGGGGGCATTTAACACCATGCCTAAATTTTTCGGATAACCACCATCAATAATAATGCAGGGGCGCTTGAGTTTATCTGGATCAATTTCTACCCCTTTAGGCATACTAGCCACCCAAACAATGATATCAGCTAGGGGTAAAGCCTCCTCTAGGGGTAGAATTTTACCGCGACCTAACTCCTCTTGCAGAGATTGTAAACGATCTTGATTGCGTGCCACATAGATTAGTTCTTTTGTATCGGTTTTTTCATTTAACCAACGACAAACAGCGCTGCCGATATCTCCGGTGGCCCCACAAACCACGACGGTAGATTGAGCTAAATCGATGCCCATTTTTTCAGCGAGGGTTTCCACCTGAGTGCAGATGACGTAAGCGGTGTGGGTGTTACCGGTGGTAAAACGGCCAAAATCTAGCTCGATATTCCGCACCTGTCGATTATCTTTGAGATTAAACTCCTCGAAAATAATTGAAGAAAAACCGCCGAGTGCGGTGATATTGATATCACTTTTTTGAGCGAGTGCCATGGCATTTAGCACCTTACGAATAGCAGACTTTACCCAACGATGCGACAACATCTCCGGTAAAAAACAGGATTCGATGTATTTACCCGTGATGGTTTGTCCCGTGATGCTGGTGACATGAAAATCATCGACAATTTGCGGGGGGGCAGCGCACCAAAAATCTAATCCTTGGTTAGCATATTCAGGATAACCTAGATCGTCGGCGACCGATTGGGCGTGTTCTAAACTGGTAAGATGACCTATAAGACCAAACATTGATTGTTCTTTCGTTAGACTAGATGGCACTAGATAAAAATTAGGATATTGCTAAGAAATCGTTAAGACTCTTAAATATAATACACAAAAGCGCCGCTCTGTGCTGAGCGGCAGTAGGGGAAAAAAGAAATCTCGATGCTCAAGCTTTAGACAGCAGTTAATCCGTAGGCAGACATCCGCATGATATCACGGGTGCTGAAACCGATATTGCTTAACGCTTCCCCGTAGCTAATCATAAAGTCTTCCACGAGGGCCTCTTTTTCCATAGCGAGGACGCGAGCATCATCCTCGACTTGATTGAGCATTCTCCAGACAATGGGTAGATTAGCGCGATTTGCCGCTTCTAATTCCTCTTTAGCGGTTTCAAAGTTCGCTTTTAGCCATTCTTCGCCAAAATTGAGGTGTAAATATTCGTCTTTAACTACGCCTTCAGTAATTTTACGGGCAAAAGGATCAGCAACAGGAATATAAATATTATAGGCAGCGATCGCGAAAGCTTCGATAATCAAAGATTGGATTAATAAACAGGTGACAACTTTACCTTCTGCGTAGGCAATTTGGAAGTTATTGTGCAGAGAGGAAAAGAATTCTTTGGCATAATCCATATCAGGGGTGATTTGCAAATTTCGGCCGCAAGCTTGAAAACCTTTCATGTGACGGTTTTCCATTTTTGCCAGACGGTGTAATTCTTCTTTTTTATCGGTGAGGATGTCTGCTAATTGAATATAATTACTATTGGCCTCGTATTCGCCTTCAATAACGATGGCATTAATGCGACTATAGGCTGATTTATAGGTTTCGCTGGTGAAATCAAGCTCTAATGGTACAGCAAGCTCTGGCATAAACTCGATTGACTCCTATTTCTGACGAGATTTTTCCGACGTTCTTTCCACTCTAGGGTAAGTCTTCTAGATGGAGTTATCTTTTTACGAGTCTAGCTTGATCGGTCTTTTTTGTATAGCTTGGCCTGAGGGGCTGACTTGCCAAGTTAGCTATAGCGGTTATCTTTTGCCACTGAAAACAAATCTAGAGGCAATCCCTTCTTAAGGGACGAGATTGCCGGCTGTTTGCTCAAACCGTGGCTAAAGATTTCCGGCGCTCGGCCTGTTGTAGGATCGCTTTGGCTGCCTGTTTACCGGATAAAGTGGCTCCTTCCATGCTATCAATGTAATCCTGTTGGGTATAACTACCAGCAAGGAAAAAGTTAGCGATAGGAGTCGCTTGCGAGGGACGATAGACATCCATCCCCGGTGCTTCCCGATAGAGACTCTGGGCCAATTTCACCACACTAAACCAAGTCATCTTTAATTCCTGCGAGGAGGGAAATAACTTATGGACCTGCGCTAAAACGTGCTGGGCAATATCTTCATTTTTAGCTTTAATAAAAGGATCCCCGGGGGTTAAAACCAACTGTAATAAAGAACCTTCTCCGGGGCGATAATAATCCCTAGGACTGGTGAGAGCAAGATCTGCAAAACAGGAAAAATCCGCTTGGTGGGTGTACAAAAGATTGTCAATTCCCACCGCTTTTTGCAGTTGTCGGCGTTTTTCGGCATCATTTAACTCCGTCACCCAACCGTCAAAACGCAATTGTACCGTAGCGACGGGAACTGCTTCTAGTCGGAAAATATTGTCAAAAATCGGCATTTTTCGCCAATCTTGGGGAATAAGACGCTGAATACCAGGGACATCACCAGCGCAAACGTAGGCATCTGCGGTGATAGTTTCTGTGGTTTCTCCGTTAGCGACGATCATGCCATTAACTTGCAGATTTTCGCCCTCTCCAGAATAGAGAATTTCCCGCACTTGACGACGGGTGGAGATTTTGGCACCCCGTGCCTCCAGATAGTTAATAATCGGTTTATGCAGGTATTCGTGGGGGGAACCTTCCAACATCCGCAGGACGGAAGCTTCGGTTTTAGCGGCGAAAAATTGGAAAATCGTCAGCATACAACGGGCCGAGATATTTTCCGTATCGATAAATCCTAAGGCATAGGCGATCGGATTCCACATTTTTTTTAAACTGCCTTCATTACCGCCATGGCTACGAAACCAATCGGCAAAACTAATCGAGTCCAGCTCCCGAATCGTTTTCATCGCTCCTTGAAAGTCTATCAGACCGCGGACGATGGGACTGGTACCTAAGGCCAGAGAATTAAAGATTTTATCGGCTGCCGAGAGTTGAGAGGAGGTAAAAAAGGCTTTTAAACCGTTAAAAGGCGCACCCGCGGCGAAACGAAAGTCTAATTCGCCGATTTTTCCTCCTTCGTTGATAAAAGTGTGGGTGTGTTCTTTGAGTAGTAGGGATTGAAAAGCGCCCACTTTTTTCATTAACTCAAAAAGATTGTAGTAACAACCAAAAAAGACGTGCAAGCCCATCTCGATGTGATTACCGTCTGCATCTACCCAACTACCGACTTTTCCCCCGACAAAGGGACGAGATTCTAATATTTCTACTGTACAGCCCGCATCGACCAGATCGATAGCTGTTGCCATTCCCGCTAATCCCGCACCAACGATCACCACTCGCATTTGTCAAGTTCCTGTTACAATTTTTCACTAAATCTTTATTTTACCCGATCGATCTGGTGTTTCTCGCTGGCGATTTTTTCAGGGTCGCTTGAGAGCGTGGCAGAATAATTGAGAGTTGTCCGAGGGAGAGTCATTTTGAAGCGATCGCTAGATAGGAGACAGGAATTAATTATTGTCACTATTATTTGGATATTGGGGGTATTAGTCGATAGATTCTGGTTTAGTCTCGATCATACTATTCCTGCTTGGGATCAGGCCGATTATCTCAACGGTGGGATTATCTATACCCAAGCTTTCCAAAATCCGCGCTGGTTTGATGGGGATTGGTGGCGCGGTTTATGGCTAATGTCGCCAAAAATTCCCCCTTTAACCTATCTTTTAACGATTCCCTTCTTTAATCTCTTTGGTATTAGCCTTGACGCGGGTATGTGGGTAATGGCTATCTATAGCGCCCTACTGCTCTTTTCTGTGTACGGATTGGGAATTATCCTCTTTAATGGGACTGTGGCTTTATGGGCGGTCTTAATCTGTCAATTTCTACCCGGTTTATACTATTATCGCCTCGAATATCTCTTAGATTTTCCCTTAGCGGCAATTGTAACGTTTTCTTACTTCTGCTTGACATGGTGGCGATTTAGTGGTCATGGCTGGCTAAAAGCGATCGCTTTCGGGATTTCTTTCGGTTTAGGGATGTTAGTCAAACAAACCGCCCTATTTTTCCTCTTTTTGCCGATTTTGTGGGTATTGGGCGAAAATCTTTGGCGAAAACGTTGGGGTAATCTAGCGCAATTAATGCTCAGTTTTTTGACGGCAGCATTGTTAATGTTTCCCTGGTATCGGACGAATTGGTTATTAATGTTAACCGCGGGCAAACGTGCCACGGTAGATTCGGCGATTTTGGAGGGAGATCCGCCTCTTACCAGTCCAGATGCCTGGACATTTTACGCGCAAGTTTTACCCTATTTTCTTTCCTGGGTATTATTATTAGTTCCCGTGGTGGGATTATTAATCTCCTTACGCCATATAAAAACCGAAGATAAGGTTAATCGTCCTGTGTGGATTTGGTTAGGAGTTTTTCTGCTGGGGGGATACCTATTATCATCCCTCAATATCAATAAAGATGCTCGTTATATTTTGCCGCTTTTACCGACTTTATCCTTAATTTTATCCGTTGGTTTATTATCTTGGCGCGGTCGTTTTGGATCTGGTATCCGTTGGGGAACGATAACTATTGCCGCTATCCTCACCAGCTTAAATTTATTCCCCTTGGGGGGAGATGTAATTACTAATGTTTTCAGTCCCGAATTACAACACCATCCCTATTTAAAAACTGGTTGGCAGCACGAAGAAGTAGTTAAAGAGATTCTAGCCGATTCTCCCTATCTTCGCAGCACCCTAGGGGTTTTACCTTCCACCCCCGAATTAAATCAACATACCTTCTCTTTCTACGGTGGTAAACATAATTTCCAGGTTGCTGGGAGACAGGTGGGAGTTAGGGAAGAAGATATCGAAAAGGATGTCAATTCTTTAGATTGGTTTTTAACTAAAACTGGTGAACAGGGTTCCGTCCCCGATGTCCAGAAAAAAATTGTTAATCGAGTCGCCACTGGTTCAGATTTCCAAGTAGAGAAAACTTGGCAGTTACCGGATGATAGTACCCTGTCCCTACACCGAAAAATATATCCTTCCGTCACGGTTAAAACCCTTGAAAATGCGCCAAAACAGGTGGAATTAAGAGAGATTGCCATTGCTGAAAAAGCATCTCCTAATCAACCAATTCCTGTGGTTTACAAATGGGCTGGAGACTGGCAACAATTAAAGTCAGGGATAGTAATTTTAACTTGGCAAGAAGTGGACGGTAAGGATTATTGGATGCACGATCATGGTATTGCTATGGGGGGATTAATGGCAAAAAAATTAACTCCAGAAGAGCAACAAAATAGTTTTGAAGTCACTGAAAAAACTGCCATGCAGTCGGCAGCAACCCCCGGAGTTTATCGCTTATCTGCTGTCTATCTCAATCGGGAAACTGGCGAAACCTATCCGATTAAAACTAATGCTGAAATTACCATCGATCCTCAAGTTGCCAAGTTAGCAACGCCCCAATTAGATTTAGTCACCCAATTGCGCTTAAAGTCTGCTAATATTGGTCAAGGATTAACAGGTGTTGAACCAATTTTTGAGTTAACTAATCGTATCAATCAATACGATTCGATTCAGGATTATGTGCTGCAAGCAGACAAAGCTTTTTCCTATCGTTTACAGCAACAAAATCCCCCCGATAAATTATCTTTAGCCTACGGATTAGCAATTTCTAAGGTACTACAACAGGATGTGGCAGGGGCAATAAAAGCCACGGAGGAAATGATTAAAATTGACCCCTATAATCCCTATCATTATGCTTATCAAGGTTTTATTTATCTCTACGATTGGCAACCGCAAGCGGCCCAAAAAGTCTTAGATCAAGCTAGACAATTAAATCCCGATAGTGAGGAAATTAAGACTTTAAATGCAGTGGCTGCCTTGATGGGGGGAAATCTCGTTAAAGCTTGGCAATTATGGCAGTCAAATTAAAATAGAGTGAGAAGTAGGGAAGTGGGGTGTGGGAAGTGGGAGGTGGGGGAGTGGGGAAGTGGGGAAGTGGGGAAGTGAAGCATTTGGCTGAAATTTCCCTAAACCCCTAAATCCCTATCACCCTATCACCCCAAAACCCTATCACTCTATCTCCTGACTCCTGACTCCTGACTTCTAACCCAATGTTGGACAAAGATAACTAAATTTTATTGATTTACTGCAAAAACTTGAGAATATTTAAATTAACATTCCGCAATATTTATAAATTCTTAAGAATTAATTGAGAAATATTTTTATTTAACAACGACGTTATGATGGTAACAGCGATTTGATAGAATTTCATAATGGGTTATTCTGTGCTTTTTTGGGCAGCAATGGTTGAAACCCTTGCCACACCTAGAAGGTGATCCTAATTAAAACGGGTAAATCAGTCAATTTCACCCACAACGATGATCTTTTTTTTATGTAGTTTTATTGCAAAAAAAAAGTTTTTTTGACAAAAAGCACAAAGTATGAATTATGAAGTGGGGAAGTGGGGAAGTGGGGAAGTGGGGAAGTGGGGAAGTGGGGAAGTGGGGAAGCTGTCTCATCACCCTATCACCCCAAAACCCTATCACCCCAAAACCCTATCACCCTATCTCCTGACTCCAGCAACAAACTTTTTGCTGCAAACCCTATTTAATTTAACAACTCCCTGGGATCGGTGACTTCCCCTTTAATCGCTGCCGCTACCACCATCGCCGGACTCATCAACAAAGTACGCCCGGAAGCGGAACCTTGACGACCTTTAAAGTTACGATTGGAGGAGGAAGCGCTGATCTGATCTCCCTGCAATTTATCGGGATTCATGGCTAAACACATGGAACAGCCAGCCTCGCGCCATTCAAAGCCCGATGCTAGGAAAATTTGGTCTAATCCTTCCGCTTCCGCCTGTTTTTTGACTCTTTCGGAACCGGGGACGATAAAAGCTTTCACATGGGGGGCAACACGATGACCTTGGGCAAATTTGGCCGCTTCGCGCAGATCACTGATCCGGCCGTTAGTACAGCTACCGACGAAGCAGACATCGATTTTTGTGCCTTTAATCGGGGTGCCGGGGGTGAGTTTCATGTATTGATAGGCTTCCTCTGCGATCGCTCTTTCACTTGCCGGTAAACTTTCGGGAGTGGGAATGACTTCGTTAACCCCGATTCCTTGGCCCGGAGTAATCCCCCAAGTAACTGTGGGTTCGATTTCACCGGCATCGAAGACCACCACATCGTCATAAACCGCATCGGCATCGCTTTTAATGCTTTCCCACCAATTAACCGCACTTTCCCAGTCTTTGGGCGCAAAATCACGACCTTTGAGGTAATCGTAGGTGATTTGATCGGGGTTGATATAACCACATCGGGCCCCACCTTCGATCGCCATGTTACAAATCGTCATCCTTTCTTCCATGGACATCCGTTCAATTGTACTACCAGCGTACTCGTAGGCATAACCAACACCGCCTTTGACGCCTAATTGACGGATAATATGAAGAATTACATCTTTAGCATAGACCCCGGGATTTAAATCGCCGTTTACCTCCACTCGACGCACTTTTAATTTCGATAGGGATAGGGTTTGGGTAGCAAGAACATCGCGCACTTGGGAAGTGCCGATGCCAAAAGCGATCGCACCAAAAGCACCGTGGGTGGAGGTGTGGGAGTCACCACAGGCGATCGTCATCCCGGGTTGAGTTAGGCCTTGTTCGGGAGCGATCACATGAACTATGCCCTGATTGCCGGAACCGATGCCGTAGAAAGGAATATGATTGGTTTGAACATTAGTTTCGATCGCCCGGATCATTTCCTCGGCCAAATCGTCAAGGAAAGGACGCGCCTGATTTTCGGTGGGGACGATGTGATCGACGGTGGCAATAGTCCGTCTGGGAAATAATACTTTTAAACCCCTTTCTCTTAGCATCGAAAAAGCTTGCGGACTGGTGACTTCATGCACTAGATGCAGTCCGATAAATAATTGTGTCTGTCCACTGGGAAGAATCTTAACCGTGTGTGCGTCCCAGACTTTATCGAATAATGTTCTTGCGCTCATTGACTTTGGAATGATAGTCATCTCCCTAATCATATCAGCTAACCCTGGCCGATAAGTATTAATTTTTTCTTTTCTCTTGGTTAGGAGGGATAATAGATGAATAGCTCTGTTTTTGCCAGATTAAAACCATCAGTTTTTGAGTAAAATAAAAGACTTTAGCCAATAACTATTTGAGTGATTACTTATGCTCCTTACCCCCCGTTTCCTATAATCTTTCAAGAGGATTTAGTATAACATTCTCTTGATTTAACTCTAGGAACCATAGCAATAAAAAATTTATTCTTTTCTTGTCACCGCTAAATTCTGCTCGCTAACTCTCTTGTTCAGATAAATTTCTCCGAGAACAATTAATCCTAGAATCAGAGGTAAACTCAGCCATGCTCCTAGGTTTCCTAAGTAGTTAATACTAATAGCAATCAGGAGAGTTACCGCCATATAAATAATCGCTACTTGTGAATGAGACAAGCCAGACTTTTGTAATCTTTGATAAAGGTGACTGCGGTGAGCTTGGAAGATATTTTCCTTTCTGAATAATCGACAAATCAGGGTATAAATAGCATCACCAATCAGAGGTAAAGTGATAGTCAAAGCTGACCAAGCTTGACCTTGATTGACCTGGTTATTAAGTAAAACCATAGGGACAATTGCCCCCAGACTGGTGCTACCCACATCGCCCATAAAAATTTTCGCTGGCGACCAATTCCAGAGGAGAAAACCGACTAAAGCTGCCACTAAAAGCCATAAAATTGGTTCCTGAAAATAGAGAGCGAGAAATCCTAATTGTACCGCCGTACAGCCAGCCACCAAACCATCAAGACCATCCATAAAATTATAAAAGTTAATGATCGCAGTCAGTCCGATAATTGTGAGAATAATAGCTAAAATTTTGCCGCCAAAACCTAAATCTAATAGCCAAGATTGGGGAAAAGCACCGAAAAAAGTGACCGCAATACTAGCGGAGGATAACTGCACCAAATAGCGAATACTAGAGGGAATACCGCGACGATCATCGAGAAGGCCGATAATAATTAAAGGAGTCAGGGATAACCACAGGGGAATGAGAGGTAGGGAAGGAGAAAGGAGAAAATAACTGAGGCTGCTGGTCAGAGCAAAAGCAACGACAAAACCGAGTCCACCTCCCCTAGGTGTGGGTTGACTATGGCTGCTACGCTCATTGGGAATATCTAACAATTGTTGACTAAAACGTTGTTTAATCAGGGCAACCACCAGAAAACTAATCAGAAAACTGATGACTGAGAGTAGGGATAATAACATAGGGATTTTTGCGCTCAGATTAATTATCGATCCTACGTTGTTCGGTGACAAAAAGTGCAGATATTGCCCTCGTGGTTTTAGTCAGTGTCAGCATCGCACTTCAACAGCTAAGGCGCTCCGGGGTTTGGGGGATATTAGCAGAAATTTTAGGTTTAACTTACTCTCGATCGCTTTTTACCTGACTGATGCGACGAACGTTTAAAATATCGCTCATCAGCTTAATTTGAATAACACAGCGTTCAAATTGTTGCAGGTCTTTTACTTCAATTTTCAGAGAAATTAAAGCGGGTTTACCGAAATTAGTCTTAACTCCGGCATTGCGAACGTTAATATTTTGGTCACTTAAACGAGAGAGAATATCTTTTAAAACCCCGACGCGATCGATCACTTCAATCTGAATATTTACTGGATAAGTTTGATAACGTCCCTGGTCATCTATAGGGTTCCAACTAACAGGAATTAAGCGTTCAGCTTCGGCTTTTTCCACATTCGAGCAGCCCTGACGGTGAATAACAATACCTTCCCCCGCATGGGCAACTATACCGGTGATATTTTCCCCTGGTAAAGGACAACAACAACCGGCCAAACGATAGACTAATCCCTCCACACCGGCGATCGGTGATTTACTAACGGGTAAAGCCCTTTGAACGGGAGAAGGTGGTAGAATCAATTGGGAATCAGTCAGGACATCGGGCGGATTTTTGACGGTTAAAATTTCCTGTTGATTTTTAACTGTTTCTTGCAGACGATTAACCACATTTTTTAGGGTAACTTCGCCGTAACCCAAAGCCGCCAATAAATCATCTACTGCCACATAATTGCACTGTTTAGCCACCGATTGCATTCGTTCCGATTTTAGCAGGGCATCGAAGCCAGTTTTACCCAATTCTTTCTCTAATAAATCACGACCCCGGCTAATATTTTCTTCTCGGCGCGATTTTTTGTACCATTGCCGGATGCGATTTCTGGCGCTAGGAGTAACGACAAAATTTAACCAATCTAAACTAGGGTGACTATTTTTGCTGGTGAGAATTTCCACCAGATCACCATTTTGCAAGGGAGCATCAAGAACTGACCATTTACCATTAATTCTTGCCCCTTTCATCTGATTACCTACTTCGCTATGAATATGATAGGCAAAATCTACCGGTGTCGCACCTTGGGCCAGGGCCACCACATCACCTTTGGGGGTGAAAACATAGATATCTTCTTCAAAGAAATTATTTTTGAGGCCATCCATGTATTCTTGGCCATCTTTAAGGTCTTTTTGCCAGTCGAGAAGATTACGCAGCCAAGCGAATTTTTCATCCTCGGCGGTTAAAGTTGTCTGACTAGAACCGGTTTCTTTATACTTCCAATGGGCTGCAATCCCGTATTCAGCAACACGGTGCATTTCTAGGGTGCGAATCTGCACTTCTAGGGGACGGGCATTTAAACCAACAACGGTGGTATGGAGGGATTGATAACGGTTAGCTTTTGGTAAACCGATATAGTCTTTAAAACGGTTGGGAATCGGGGTAAATTGGTCGTGAACTACGGCTAAACAACGATAACATTCCTCTTTAGTTTCGACGATAATGCGGACGGCGGCAATATCATAAATCTGCTCGAATTCTTTACCCTGATTGTGCATTTTATGATAGATGCCGTAGAGATGTTTGGGGCGACCTTGCAAATCAAGAACTTTTATGCCAATTTCTTGCAATTTTTCCCGCAATGTGTTAGTAACGGTTTCGATGCGGGCCTCTCGATCGATACGTTTTTCCGACACCAATAACTGCACGGTGCGATAAGCATCGGGTTCGAGGTATTTAAAGCATAAATCCTCTAATTCCCATTTAAATCGCCCAATCCCTAAACGGTTAGCCAGAGGAGCAAAGATTTCTCTAGTTTCGAGGGCAATGCGTTGCTGCTGTTGCGGGTTAAGGTGTTCGAGGGTTTGCATATTGTGCAGGCGATCGGCTAATTTTACCACGATGACGCGGATATCTTGAGCCATCGCCAGGAACATTCGGCGAAAATTCTCCGCCTGCCGTTCAGTTTTACTAGAAAAGTTGAATTTGGAGAGTTTTGTCACCGCTTCCACCAAATTACGCACCTCGACACCGAATCTGTCCTCGATTTCTTCGGGGGTGACTTCCGTATCTTCCACCACATCGTGAAGGAATCCCGCCGCGATCATTGCCCCATCACCCCCCAGATCCCGCAGTAATCCCGCTACAGCTATGGGATGGGCGATATAGGGTTCCCCGGATTTGCGATACTGGCCTTCGTGGAGTTTATGGGCGAAATTAAAGGCCTTACAGATTAAATCGCTATCGGGATTCTGGGGGTCGTTTTCGTAGGTAATTAGGCATTCTTTCAGCCAATCGGGTAAAACTAACGCTTTTTTCGGTTCCGTGTCCCGGGGAAGGACGGTGAGGGTTTCTGGTTGGGTGGCAGTGATGGCGTTCATGGTTAGATCGGGGGGATAATAGGGGTGGTGGAGACGGATAACTAGAAAACTATTAGGCCGAAGGGATGGCAGATTGCTTAATTCTCTAACACTAGAATCGGACTTATCGGCGAAAAGGATGCGATTCTTTTAAGTTTTTGTCTCTGGTTGGGAGGAGAGAGGACTTGCAACCGTGACGGCAAATCGTTAATCTTATGTAACAAATTCTAACGCTCTTTGTATTGGATGCTACCGACAAATTACCATCAAGCCTACAAATCTTTGTTAAGAAAACTGGAGGATTTCAGTCTTGCCCTTCTAGATGGGGATGCTTCCACGGGGTTACAATCTTTTCAAGCTTTACAAACCTGTCTAGAAGGGGAGATATTGTCACTAAATGATGACAATTTCAGCCCAGAGGTGGCTAATCGTTGGCGCGCGCTCCAGACGGAACTATATCGATCGTGGCGATTGCTGGAGACGGATTGGTTATTTTTGGCCTCGGCGCGGCAAGGACGGGAGAAACGTTTACAGATAATTAGCGAGCGAGTGGCGACTTTAAAGGGGTATTGTCGGGTTTTGTTAGGGTCAGTTGTCGATTAGTAATTAAATGCTCGATCGCCGTTTGTGTGGCATACTTGACCCTAAGTAGGTAGGCGTTAAAAATTATCAGATGCCCCCCCTTATCAAGGGGGGACTAAGGGGGGATCGGCACCCCCCTTATCAAGGGGGGCAGGGGGGATCGGCACCCCCCTTATCAAGGGGGGCAGGGGGGATCAGAGGCAAAATCTATCTTCGATTTAATTATAACTACTTACTTAAGTCCTAACTTTTATCGTTACCGATCGCGTCATGTTGGAAATTAAAGACCTAAAAATTGCCTACCCGACAGAATTAAGTTCTCCCGCTTGGGCGATCGATGGGGTGTCTTTTAGTATAGGCAAAGGGGAAACTCTGGGATTAGTGGGTGAATCTGGTTGTGGAAAGTCGACCATCGGTAAGGCTATTTTAAGGTTATTACCCAATCGCACTCACGTGGAAGGTGAGATTACCTTTGAAGGGCGATCGCTTTTATCTTTATCTAGCAAACAGTTAGAAAAGTTTCGCGGGGAAGCGGTGGGGTTAGTCTTTCAAGATCCGATGACGCGACTAGATCCGCTGATGACTATTGGCGATCATTGTGTGGAAACTTTGCAAGCTCATCGAGGAAATTTAACCTATCGTCAAGCTAAAAGTCAAGCTTGTACTGTCCTAGAAAAAGTGAAAATTCCCGCTAATCGTTGGTTCCAATATCCTCACGAATTTAGCGGGGGAATGCGGCAAAGAGTGGCCATTGCTTTAGCTTTATTATTAGAACCTAAGTTAATTATTGCCGATGAACCCACCACCAGTTTAGATGTGACAGTTTCGGCGGAAATTCTGCGGGAATTAAAGCGTTTATGCAGCGAGGAACAGATGGGATTATTGTTAATTTCCCATGATTTAGCAATGGTGGGAGAATATTGCGATCAATTAGCGGTGATGAAGGGGGGCAAAATTGTCGAATCGGGAGCGGTAAAAACAGTTTTTAATACACCTCAACACCCCTACACCCGTTCTCTTTTAGCCGCTGCTTTACACTTACAGTTAAGGGAGGAAAAATCAACAGCAATTCAAGGCAAAGAAACGGTGTTAAAGGTGGATAATTTAAAACAGTATTATACCCTAGAAGTTAACTTTTTAGATAGTTTTTTCAAAAAAGAAAATAAATTTATTAAAGCGGTGGATGAAGTCAATTTTGAACTGTATCGAGGGGAAATCTTCGGTTTAGTTGGGGAGTCGGGGTGTGGGAAAAGTACCCTATCGCGAACCCTATTACAGTTAATTAAACCCACTGGGGGAAAAGTGGAATTTTTAGGAGAAGATTTAACACCTTTGTCGGGGGAAAAAATGCGTCCAAAACGGCGCCTAATGCAAATGATTTTTCAGGATCCGCTCGCTTGTCTCAATCCTTTAATGACGGTGGGAGAAAGTATCGCTGATCCGCTTTTGATTCATCAAAAAATTAGTCTAGAAACGGCTAAAAAACAGGTTTTGGAAATGTTAGATCGAGTCGGTTTAACACCGGTAGAGGAATTTTATCGACGCTATCCTAGGGAGTTATCGGGAGGACAACAGCAAAGGGTAGCCATTGCTCGCGCTTTAATTACTCGTCCGGAATTAGTTATTTGTGATGAACCGGTTAGTATGCTCGATGCTAGTGTCCAGACACAGGTTTTAGAGTTAATGTTAGAGTTACAAAAGTTATTTAATCTCACTTATTTATTTATAACTCATGATCTTTGGTTAGCGAGATTCCTCTGCGATCGAATTGCGGTGATGACTGCGGGTAAAATTGTTGAAATGGGTGACACTGAACAGATTTTTAGCCATCCCCAACACCCCTACACCCAAAAATTAATCGCCGCAGCCCCGAGAATTTATCCCGACAGCAACTAAAATCGCTCTAGGGGTTTATAATTGTTATTGTCTAGATATGGTTAGGAAAGACAAAATGGCCAGACAACTTCAGATAACTCTCCCTGAAGATACTATGCAACTTCTCGATCGATGGTTAGCAAGTAGTGATTATCCTGAAAAAGAATATAATAATTTAATTAATGAAGCGATTAAATTATATATTATGGAACAACAGGGAAACTACCTCAAGCAACAATTAAAGGAAGGAGCTATTGTTAGAGCAGAAAGAGATTTAAATTTAGCACAAGATTGGTTTTCTCTATAGTTACAATTATGGCAATAATGATTATTTTTAAAGTTAAAAAACTGCTCAAAAAATTTGTCTTTAGTCTCCAAGAGGAAGGATGGAAACCAGCACTCAAAAAGACGAAACGGAAAATTATCAAAATTCTCACAGGAAAGAGTTCCTCTGAATTTGAAGAACAGGTGATCGAAAGTGCTAAATTAGCTGAACCGCGACCCCTAGAAATTGCCAGTAGTGATGATCCTTTAGTCTCGATTATTATTCCTGTTTATAACCAATTTGCCTACACCTTTAACTGCTTGGAATCCCTGAGTGTTAACCTAAGTTCTGATCTAGCTTATGAAATAATCATTGTTAATGATGCTTCCACTGATGAAACCTTAGAACAATTAGCCACTTTAGTTAAAGGAATCAAAGTATTAACTAATGCAGAAAACTCTGGTTTTATTCGTTCCTGTAATTATGGAGCTAGTCAAGCAAAAGGTCAATACCTATATTTTCTCAATAACGACACTCGTATTCTGGAAAATTGTCTAGAAAGTTTATTAAAATTAATCGTCAATAATCCCCAAGTTGGTGCGGTGGGTTCTAAGTTAATTTATGCTAATAGTAAGCAACAAGAAGCGGGGGGAATTATCTGGAATTCTGCCGATGGTTGGAATTATGGACGCTTAGATAGTCCCGATGAACCAGAA
Source organism: Microcystis panniformis FACHB-1757 (assembly GCF_001264245.1). Taxonomy (NCBI): domain Bacteria; kingdom Bacillati; phylum Cyanobacteriota; class Cyanophyceae; order Chroococcales; family Microcystaceae; genus Microcystis; species Microcystis panniformis. The sequence continues at coordinate 1,274,307 of NZ_CP011339.1, read as the reverse complement.
TATAATTATGTGCGTCCCGTGGACTATTGTTCGGGGGCTAGTTTATTAGTTCCTACGGATTTATTTAAGCAATTAGGTGGTTTTTGTCAAGACTTTATCCCCGCATATTACGAAGATACAGACTTATGTTTTGCCATCCGAGAATTGGGTTATCAAGTCCTCTATCAACCCCAATCTAACGTTATTCACTACGAAGGAATCACCTCGGGAACAGACCTTTCCAGTGGGATCAAACAATATCAAGTTATTAATCAAACTAAGTTTCGAGAAAAATGGTCAAAGGTATTAACTAAACACCTAGATAACGATGCTAATAATGTACCCAGAGCTGCCCGAAGTTTACAAGGAAAACCGACAATTTTAGTCATTGACTCCTACGTTCCACTATACGATCGAGAGTCCGGCTGTGTGCGTTTATTAAATATTCTTAAGCTACTGCTCAATTTAGGCTATTCAGTGATTTTCTTTCCCGATAATGGCTATCCTGAACAACCCTATACTTCCGTTCTGCAGCAGCTAGGAATTGAAGTTATTTATGGCACACCGCAAAGATATAATCTAGAAGAAAAATTAATCAAATATTTACCTCTGATCGATGGAGTTTGGTTGTGTCGTCCCGAATTGTGCGATAAGTATATGGATTTAATTCGCTTAAAAACAAAAGCACCAATTATTTATGATACAATTGACCTGCATTTTCTGCGTTTAAAACGGCAAAAAGACTATCTCGATCCCAGTTATCAAAATACTAGCTGGAGTTGGGAAACCTATCAGAAATTAGAGTTAAACTATGCTAATCAAGCGGAAGCAACCGTGGTAGTAACGGAAGACGAAAAGCAGGTGTTATCCTCTTTAGGAGTGAACAATGTTTGGGTAATCCCCAATATCCATGAAGAAATTTTCCTGTCAGAAAAAGTTGCCTTTGACCAGCGATCGGGTTTAGTATTTATTGGTAGCTACAATCACCCTCCTAATATTGATGCAGTTAAGTGGTTATGTTTAGAAATTATGCCCTTAGTTTGGGCATCCCGTCCTGACATTATCGTTAATTTATTGGGAAGTAACCTCAAGGATGAAGTGAAAGAATTAGCCAATGATCAAGTAGTTGTCACTGGTTATGTTCCCGAAGTAGAACCCTATTTTCAAAAGAATCGGATTTTTGTTGCTCCCCTGCGATTTGGTGCGGGAATGAAGGGTAAAATTGGTCAAAGTCTTTCCCTCGGATTACCCACTATTACCACAAGAATTGGTGCCGAAGGTATGGGATTAATTGACCACCAAGATGTTTTAATTGCCGATACTGCCGAGGAATTTGCCCAAGCAGTGATCGAACTCTATGATAATATGGAATTGTGGCAAAAACTCGCCGATAATTCCCTAGAAACTATTAAGAGATACCAACCAGCTACCGTGCAAACTAACCTCCAAGCTTTGTTATCAAATCTAGGAATTGTTGCCAAGGATAGTTAACAAGAAAAAAGCTCATTTCTCCCACAGGTCTATTCTATGTCACCGAAATCAAATCAACTTTGGAATCCGCAATTTTGCAGATGTATCAAGCATTTGTATAGGATCAATTTAGGACAAATTTTGACTTTTTTTGTTCTATAAATCTCTTGCATAATTAATTTTTGAGGTTTCAAAAACGGCAAAAATAAGGATCAAATGGCATAAAATATGTAAATAGAGCCTTTAATTGCTTATTATTCATTCTTAATTGTCCTGACTCCTGACTCCTAACCCTAACAACAATTTTTGATTTTTACAAGAGGTTTTATTAATATGCCAAGTTATCCTGATATTTCCAGTCAAGCTTTTAAACATCCCCTAGATCAGCAAGCTGAACAGGCCTTAAGATCAGTTCCAGGGTTTGACTTATTAGCGAAAAGTTTTTCCGAATATCTCTATGAACGTCCCCAACAAATTTTATTAATGGGCAATGATTTAAAAGTTGGTCCTCGTCAATACGCCACTTTATACGGCATCTATCGCCAATGTCTGCGGGATTTAGATATGTCTCCAGAACCGAATCTTTATGTAAGTCAAAACCCTTTAGCCAATGCCTATTCTTTGGGTTCGGAACATCCCTATATAGTCTTTAATACTGCCCTTTTAGACCTATTAGATGAAGAAGAAATTAGGGTAATTCTTGCCCACGAATTAGGCCATTTAAAATGCGATCATAGTATTTTAATTCAACTTTCTTTTTGGGTGATGGGGGCGGCTAATTTGCTTGGAGACATCACTTTAGGACTAGGAAAAGCCATTACTACTGGTCTAGTTTATGCCTTTTATGAATGGCGCAGAAAAGCCGAATTATCCGCAGACAGAGCCGCTTTATTAGTTAGCGATGATTTAAATGTAGTCCTGAGAACTTTAATGAAATGTGCGGGAGGAAGTCAAAAATATCTGCATGAATGCAACTTAGAAGAATTTATTCGCCAAGGAGAAGCCTACCGACAATTAGACCAAGATAACTTAAACCAGATTTATAAATTTCTCATTTATAATGGCGGTAATGGTTCCTTTTTAACCCATCCTTTTTCCGTGGAAAGAGTGCATTATCTACAGGAATGGTTTAACTCGGAATCCTATCGTCAAATTCGCCGGGGAAACTATGCCAAAATAGGGGTAAAAAGCTCAATTAATGTTGATGCTAATGATAGCGAAAGCGAAAGATTGCAGCGACAAATAGCAGCACTACAGGCAGAAATTGAACGGGCAAAAAGACAAAGAAACCATGAATAACCAATAACAGCCCATAAATCAGCCAAATCAGCCAAAAAAGGTGAGCAACAAGCGATCGCTAAATATTAGTTTTCCTGATTGATCAGCTGTACTGCATCTAAACTGCGTATTGGGAATTTTAGTACAAATGCTCAAACTTCCTCTCCCTGCTCCGGCGCTGACTGATTACTGATTACTGATTACTGATCACTGAAAATGCGCTCGTCTGTGTTTTGGCGATTTGGTCGGTACAATAGAGATAGGGGAGACTGAGAATAGCAATTCTCCCTGGTATTATCTATACACACTTACCCCCACTCTCTTTTTTTTGTTCTACTGCCCATGCTCCAAGATACCCAATCCATTCGTTACTATCAAAGACTAACCGATGACATGGTGGATCTTTGGCACCGTGGCTCGCGTTTTGATGAGATCCGGCTATATGTAGAAGGCTATTTAGCCTGTTTACGCGATTCTAGTTCCATAGAACCCTATCTAATTCATCGTCTCGAAGAAGAAATATTTCGTTTTCTGCGAGATCCTTCTAATTTTGAATATCTCTCCCCCCAAACCCAAACCCAAACTGAAGCAGATTATGGCTATTATTAACCCCATCTCGGGTTAAGGGAATTTGGCCATCAGTTCCGCAAAAAAAAATCGGATTGACTCGCGAGAATCGCCCCGGGATTAGACCTCTTGCATAGAGAAGAATTCAGGAGTTAGGAGTCGGGAGACACAAGGGAAATCCTTACCCAATCGGGTTTTCACTAACTGTCAGGACAAATGGGTATTTTACGGGAGAGCTACTGAGCTTGACAGGAACGAGATTGGGTCATCTGTAGAACAATAGTATCGATCGCTTTCACCAGAGCCTGTCCGGAAACCCGTTGATTATTAACGATAATGCTAAATAACATCGGTTCTTGGTTGGGGTTTTCTAGATAACCCGATAGGGCCCGCACACCGGTAAGAGTGCCAGTTTTAGCGTAAACTGTGCCAGTAGCAGCCGTCTGACGCATTCGGTTTCTCAGGGTGCCACTAATTCCCGCTACCGGTAAGGAAGCATAGAAAGTGTCTCGATTAGGAGAATAATACATCACCCGCAAAATTTCCACGATCGAGCGGGGAGTAGCGGTATTACGGCGGGATAATCCTGAACCATCGGCTAAACGAAAACCACTGGGATTGATGCCCAATTGTGCCAAGATGGCAGTAACACTTTTAGAACCGCCGATAAAGCGAAAAAGAGTGTCAGCGTAGAAATTATTACTTCTCTGATTAGTGATATTCACCCAATCGCGCAGGGATTTTTTTTGAATTGTCGTTTCCGGGTTCATCGCTTGTAAAGCGGCAGCCGTGGTAAATAACTTTGTATTAGAAGCAGGGATAAAATAGCGATCGGCGTTATGACTATAAATAACCGTTTGGCGATCAATAGATTCGATTAATATACCCCACTGATTGGGAGCTTGACCGATAATTTTATCGATATTTGCCCCAATCAATTGAGTACAGGTATTATTATTGGTGTTATTGTTTTCTGGCGGGGGAACGTATAATTCTATGGATTCGTTCGACGAGGAAGGAGCGGGATAAACAGACAGATTAACTTGAGCGATGCTAGGGTAAGCCAAGGCGATAGTGGCTACACTGGCCACTGTCAGCGAATTGAGGCTATTGAGGATTTGTTTCATGCTGTGTTTGTCTAAGAGTCTGGTTTCCTTAAGCGTTCGCACTATTGTACCAGTTGCTGCTCAAGTGTCAAAGTTACCTGTCTAACAGATTTTAGCGGCTAATGCACACCAATGCCAGAGAAGAAAGCTGGCAATAGCCCGCACTGATACCCCTTCTCAAGACCGGTTGGAATTTTTCTGGGTTCCAAAACCGGGCTATTTTGATACTGTTGACATTGCTGCTGACAATTTGGGGATAATAAAAGCAAAGTGTAGGAAGAGGGATATCAGACCCATGTATTCTGTCTCAGATGACTCCAAAACAATGACGAATACCAGCCGTCAAACTGTGCTAGAGACGTTAAACTTACAAAAAACTTATCGGACGGGATTCTGGTTAAATAAAAAAATCGAATCCTTGAAAAACTGTACTTTAATTGTCCATGAGGGCGAAACCTTTGGATTATTAGGCCCGAACGGGGCCGGCAAAACCACGCTCTTAAAAACCCTTTTGGGGATTGTCCGACCCACTTCCGGACGGGCCTTGATTCTCGGTCAACCAATTGGCGATCGCTCGGTCAGGCAACGCATCGGCTATCTTCCTGAAAATGCCTACTACTACGACTATCTCACCGGCTGGGAATTCCTACAATTAATCGCCGGCATTTTTCAAATTCCCTCTTCTGTGCAGAAAAAACGCATTCCTGAATTATTGGATTTAGTGGGATTAGACCGCAAAACTGCCCAGAAAAAACAATTGCGTCAATATTCTAAGGGAATGATGCAACGGATCGGTATAGCTCAAGCATTAATCAATGATCCGGAATTAGTCTTTCTCGATGAACCGATGTCGGGACTGGACCCTATCGGTCGCTATCAAGTGCGGGAAATTATTCAATCCCTCAAACAACGGGGGAAAACCATCTTTTTTAACTCTCATATTCTCTCCGATGTGGAACAAATTTGCGATCGCATTGCCCTGTTGGCCCGGGGAGAATTACTCTGTGTCGGTTCCCTCGATCAAATTCTCGGTCGTGCTGATGTCTATCAGGTGATTGTTCAAGGGGGTAGAGAAGAGCAACTACAGCAATGGATACTCGGTTTACATTGGCGCGATAATTTTTGGCACGGACAATTACAGGGAGAACCCGCTGCTTTTCTGGCTGCCCTGCCTAGTATGGATGCTCGCTTGATTAGTCTTAATTTAGCTCGTGCTTCCCTCGAAGAATTTTTTATCGACCAATTACGTCAGCGCGGTATTACCTCTAGTCAATAGGCTCTTCTGGTTTCTGTGTGGAAACGAGGTCTATACCGATAGAATATCCGCAAAATAGTCCTAAAAGTTTTGCCCAATAAGCACTTCAGGGTTCCATAAGCAAAAATTATCACACAAAGTCGAGAAGAGCCGTCAATAGGCACTTTCATTATTAATCTACAAGGTAAGTTGCCAAAAAGGAGACAATTGTGCGACGGGGAAGACATAAAATTTTTATCGGGATGGCTCCGGGAGTCGGGAAAACTTACAAAATGCTGGAGGAGGGGCATAGTCTCAGAAAGCAGGGAACCGACGTGGTGATTGGACTGCTCGAAACCCACGGCAGAAAAGAGACCGCCGAAAAGGCCGAGGGATTGGAAATCGTACCGAGAAAAATCCTAGAGAAAGAGGGATTCACTCTCTCGGAAATGGATACAGAAGCGATTATCGCCCGCTCGCCGCAGCTGTGTCTGATCGATGAATTGGCCCACACGAATGCACCCGGTTCGGAGCGAGAGAAACGCTTTCAGGACGTGGAGATAATTTTATCCCGGGGAATCGATGTTTACTCGACCGTGAATATCCAGCATATTGAGAGTTTAAACGATCTGGTTGCCCGAATCACTGGGGTGGTGGTGCGGGAGCGAATACCCGATCGAATTTTGGAGGAAGCTGATGAAGTGATCGTGGTAGATGTCACCGCTGAAACCCTAGAGGAAAGATTATTAGCGGGAAAAATCTACACTCCCGAAAAGATCCAACCATCTTTAAATAATTTCTTTCGACGGCGCAATTTAATCGCCCTCCGGGAACTCGCCCTGCGTGAAGTGGCCGATACAGTGGAAGAAGAAGCGAGTAATTCGACATTTATCGGTCAATTCTGTCCCGTTCACGAACGGGTATTAGTCTGTGTTTCCACCTATCCCAACTCTTTACGATTATTACGTCGAGGAGCGCGGATAGCGGGGTATATGAATGCGGAATTTTTCGTGATTTTCGTCGATAAACCCGATCGCTTTCTCACCAAAGAGGAGGCTTTACATATCGAAACCTGCGAACGTTTATGTCGGGACTTCGAGGGGAAATTCTTACGGGTTAAAAGCTATCAGGTGGCATCAGCGATCGCAGAAGTGGCCGAACAGGAACGAATCACCCAGATTGTGATCGGGGAGAGCCGTCAATCGCGCTGGAAGCATTTAATCAAAGGTTCTTTCACCCAAAAACTCATGCGTCTGATCTGGCAGAAAAATATCGATCTTCACATCATCGCCACTGATCCAAAAGTACCAGTTAAAGACGCGCCGGCCAAGGGGGTGAAAAGGTGACTACCTTTCTGCCACTTCCCCACTCCCCCTCTCAAATCAGCAACGCCCTCTGGGATGATATTCTAGGAGTTAATCTTTAATGCAAATCCGTTGTCACTTAAGGGAGTTAACTCATGCAGGTAAATAATCTCGGCTTTATCGCTAGTATCCTATTCGTCCTAGTCCCCACGGTTTTCCTCTTGATTCTGTTTATCCAAACCAGAGAGGAAACCGAGGGTTAAATTCCTTCCCTATCCCTATTTTTCCTAAAAACCCCGGTGATTTCTTGAAGTCATGCGGGGTTTTTTCGCTTCAATTAGGGGAAAATGCTAGTTTCGTCACCTGATCCTAAATCGCCAAAAGTTAAAGTATTTAGGGTTGGCTGAATAAATGTGAAATGTAGGTAAGGTAAGGGTTTTGTGGCTTTTCTCGCCAAACAGGTGCAAGATTTTGAGAGAATCGTGCTTCCAAACCTTGCGTTTTCATCGGCCCGCGTCCTGTAGGGGCGAAGCATTCGGGCAATAACCTATCGGTGAAACCGGAGATTTTCTATCCGAATGCTTCGCCCGTACTTTTTGCCGCAAACCCTATTTAGTATTACAATCGATCAAATTTGGCGGATCTGAGTTTTTGTCCCTTTTGAGTTTGTCGATTTCTCGTTGATTGGCTTCCCGGTCCGCAGCCACCAATAATTGTTTATCTTCATCCCATTTGGCTTCCGTGTATATTGCTTTTTCCCAAGAGCAGGCCGATTTAATTTGTTCTGGATTAAGACCCTCGGCTCCGATGAGGAAGGCTCCCCTGAGGTTGGCTCGGTTGAGGTTGGCTCCGTCGAGGTCGGCTCCTTCGAGGTAGGCTCGGTTGAGGTCGGCTCCGTCGAGGTTGGCTCGGTTGAGGTTGGCTCGGTCGAGGTAGGCTCCGTCGAGGGAGGCTCCGTTGAGGTAGGCTCCGTTGAGGTTGGCTTCTTCGAGGTTGGCTTCGATGAGGAAGGCTCCGATGAGGAAGGCTCCGTTGAGGTTGGCTCCGTTGAGGTTGGCTCCGATGAGCTTGGCTCCGATGAGGTTGGCTCCGTTGAGGTTGGCTCCGTTGAGGTTGGCTCCGTTGAGGTTGGCTCCCATGAGGTTGGCTCCGATGAGCTTGGCTCCGTCGAGGTTGGCTCCGTTGAGGTTGGCTCGGTTGAGGTTGGCTCCGTCGAGGTTGGCTTCTTCGAGGAAGGCTCCGTTGAGGTTGGCAAGGTGGAGGCTGGCTCGGTTGAGGTTGGCTCGGTTGAGGTTGGCTCCCCTCAAATTTGTCCGACTTAAATCAAGAATTTTAATTTTATTAGAGTCAGTTGTTTCAGCCAAATTATCCCCTTTACGCCGCCCGATTACCGTTAAAGCGGCCTGAACTGGAATACTCACGGAAGGGAGCTTTTCTGGGGTCTTCTCTCTTTCCTCTCCCTCTGGCTTCAGTTGTCTCTTATTCGAGGGAATGGGGGAATTTTTACGAATGTAGGAAGTCAGCACTTCCATAATTGTCCATTGATCCTTGGGAGAATCTTTGGCAATTCGCTCTAGGGAATAAATGCCGCCAATTACCACCTCCTCTTTACCACTACCGATTTGCTCGACAGCTTTCGAGAAGCGCTCGGTAATCAGACGTTGCTGAGTCAGTTGCATTTCCGCTTGAGAATTGAAATAATTGACAATAAGCCCAATTCCTGCCAAAAGGGTAGCAATTAATCCCAGGGCAGAAATAATCGTTTTGACCACATCAATGGCAAAGGTGCGGCTGTCTTTGTCTTCACGGGCAAAAAGCCCCGGTATTTGCTGAAATAGCCAGAAGGGAAAGATTAGCAGTTTCCAAGCAACTCTGACAAGAGACTGGAGCGATAGCAACAATCTTTTAATTAGCCTTTTTCCCCCGCGATAGGGCATTTTTAGATTCCAAGCAAGAATCGCTCTGGGATGTTGGCTCAAATATTCTTTCGCTTGCTGCCAGTCATCTATCTCATTGCCTTCTTTACCCGATGCCAGCCGTTTTTGATAAAACTCGTAAGCCTTGATCTGGTGCAATTCTAAAGGAATTCGTGGTGATTTTTTCGGAACCATGCAGCGTTTTCCCCGCCAATAGATGGATTTTGCCAAGGGACTGAGGGACTGACAAAACTGTTTTCGAGACCGGTTGAAAAGAAGTAAGTAGGTAGGCGTTAAAAGTTGTCAGATGCCCCCCTTATTAAGGGGGGATTAAGGGGGGACTAAGGGGGGATCGGCACCCCCCTTATCAAGGGGGGCAGGGGGGATCGAACCTAAAATCCATTTTTAATTTAATTATAACCAGCTACTTACAATCCAACCATTAAAGTTTGTCTGTTAATCGGGTAATCGGCTCTCTCGGATGCTGTGTAATCAACAGGATCGATCATCGAGATTGTCGGTATAGACTAGAGCCTAACGTCAACCTTTGATCAAGCTGTTGGGATACAATCCAGCAAGGACAAGAGAGCCTGTTTAGAGAATCGATCGCTTTAAGTGGTGTACTCGGCGTTAATTTTGACGTAATCGTAACTAAGATCGCAACCCCAGGCCGTACCTGTTCCCGAACCGTTACCGATACAGATAGACATTAAAACGGTATCTTCTCGTAAATAAGCCCCGCTGGCTGCCGCTTTCAGGTAATTACTGGCACTAGCTCGATCGAACGCCAGAGGTTGACCATTTTCCATCATCACGAAGTCGCCTAACTTGATTTGTAGGTCTTCTTGATGGAAGACAACCCCGGCCCGGCCCGCGGCCGCCGCAATTCGTCCCCAGTTGGGATCTCGACCGAAAACCGCCGATTTTACTAGGGAAGAACCGGCAATGGTGCGAGCAATCTGACGAGCGGACTGATCATCGGCCGCCCCCGAAACCCGCACTTCTATTAAACAGGTGGCTCCTTCCCCATCCCGGGCGATCGCTTTGGCCAGGTATTGACAAACTTCTGTTAACATGGCCTCTAACTTTTGGGCATCCCGGCCCATTTCTGTGATCGCTGTGGTGCGCGATTGACCGTTAGCCAAGGCGATCAGACTGTCATTGGTACTGGTGTCCCCATCCACCGTAATCTGATTAAAACTTTTATTGGCCGCCCGACTTAACATATTTTGCCAGAGAACCGTCGATACTGCGGCATCACAGGTAATAAAGGAGAGCATTGTCGCCATATTCGGGTGAATCATCCCCGATCCCTTGGCAATTCCCCCAATTGTGACCGGACGACCATCGATAGTGGTTTGCAAGGCGATCGATTTGGGGACTAGATCCGTGGTCATAATCGCCCGGGCCGTGCTTTCGCCACCATTTTCCGACAATAAACCCGCTAAGGTCGGTAAAGCGGCGGTTAACGCATCCATGCGAATCCGTTGCCCGATCACTCCCGTAGAAGCCAGCAAAATTGCATCGGCGGGAATCCCTAAAACTTGGCTCAAGGCGGCGGCACTATCGAGAGCGTCTTGCCATCCAGCTTCCCCCGTGGCGGCGTTTGCTTGGCCAGCATTACACAAAATCGCCCTGGCGCTGGCTTTGGTTTGGAGGCGTTGACGGCAATAATCGACGCAAGCGGCCCGCACTTGACTGGTGGTAAAGACTCCAGCGGCGATCGCATCTGTTTCCGAGACAATTAGGGCTAAATCGGGCAAACCGGACGGTTTTAGCCCCGCAGCCATCCCTGCGGATTTAAATCCTTTTGGGGCGGTGATCCCCCCCTCTATTTCCTGCCAATCGGCCATTTTCTCCCGTCTCCTACTCAAATTCGACGATCGATTATAGCAAGTAAAAAGCCAAAAAGTAGCAAAGGGTTTGACCGTTGCGGGTTGGGGAGAGGGGAGTGGGGAGCATAAATAAAAATAATCCCCTGTCTCGGAGTCTCCTGATTAAGCTGTCTCTTGGGCAGCGGCTAATTCCGCCAGTTTTCCCTGTTGATCCTTGGCGATACAGGATTGAATCACATCTTCGATATCGCCGTCTAAAATGCGATCGAGGGAAAAATTCTGATTTAAGCGATGATCGGTGAGACGATTATCCTTATAGTTATAGGTGCGAATTTTTTCCGAACGGGAACCGGTTCCCACCTGAGAGCGCCGCATGGAACTGACCGCTTCCTGTTGTTCCTGTAACTTCATATCGTACAGTTTCGCCCGGAGAATCTGCATAGCTCGTTCCCGGTTTTGCAATTGCGATCGCTCTTCGGTGCAGAAAACCCGGATTCCCGTGGGTTTATGGATTAAATCGACGGCAGTTTCCACTTTATTGACATTTTGACCGCCTGCACCCCCGGATCTAGCCGTGGTTAACTCAATATCCTTGGGATCGATATGCACTTCCACATCGTCCACTTCTGGCATAATCGCCACGGTAGCGGTGGAAGTGTGGACGCGACCACTCGCTTCCGTCAGAGGAACCCGCTGCACCCGATGGACTCCCGCCTCAAATTTCAGCTTACTATAGACGTTATCGCCTTTAATCTCTAAAATTGCCTCTTTAAATCCGCCCATATCCGCCGGAGATTCACTCAAAAGGCTAACTTTCCAGTTTTGAGTTTCGGCATATTTTGAGTACAAGCGAACTAAATCCCCCGCCCAAATACTGGCCTCATCACCTCCGGTCCCAGCGCGAATTTCTAGCATGATATTCTTTTCATCGAGGGGATCCCGGGGCAGCAGCAGAATGGTTAATTGGTCTTCCAAAGTGGCGATTTTTGCCTCTAATTCTGCCACTTCTAGGGCGGCCATTTCCCGTAATTCGGGATCGCCGGCGGATTCTTTGAAGATTTGTTTCGCACCGATTAAATCCTCTTGACTTTTTTGCCAAATTTCGTAAGTGTTGACCGTTTCCTCTAGGGAAGCGCGGGATTTGGCCAGACGATGCAATTCACCCGGATTACCGGTGACATCGGGATCCGCTAGACGACGGGTTAATTCTTTGTAGGTCTGTTCTACAGATTGCAGTTTGTTTAGTAAATAACTTTCAGCCATAATCGATAATAAATAGGGTTAAACGGGGTTAATGGGAAGATAAACCGCAAATTCACTGGAATAGAAGCGTCTAACAGATAATAGAGACGCAATCCTTTTAATTGTCTTAATTTTCTTGGTTTGGGGTTCTTCGAGCCTAGAAAAATCCCGCCCAACTGCTGAGAGTCAGTCAGTTTTGCTAATACTTAGAAATATTTTTGGGCCAGCAAGCGGCAAGGGAAGACATTTTTTTCTTAACCAGATTATTCCTATATCTGAAACTATCATTTTTTGGCTGGTTTGAGCAAGTAATCTTAAATCCTGTTTAAAAGCAGGGTGTGGGGAGACCACTTCGTGCGCGTTGCGGGGGGAGATGGGGAGATGGGGAGCTTTTTTGCTGTGATCGGTAAACGGGAAAGAGTAATCAGCGAACTGATAACTCAACTCTGATAACTGATAACTGATCACTGATAACTGATCACTGAATACTAAACCTGTCGGAAAGGGGGACAAAAAATGCTAGGATTGCCACAGCACAGAGAAAAGCGAAAGAAAGGAATATAACTTTACATGGAAGAGTTTGACAAGTCAATATCCTTTGATGGCAGGGATATTCGACTAAAAATAGGGCTTTTAGCCCCCCAAGCTGGCGGTAGTGTTCTGATCCAATCGGGAGAAACGGCAGTTTTAGTGACAGCAACCACCGCCAAAGCCAGAGAAGGAGTAGATTTCCTGCCCTTGACCGTTGATTACGAAGAAAGATTATACGCCGCCGGGCGCATCCCGGGAGGATTTTTGCGTCGTGAAGGTCGTCCCCCGGAAAAAGCAATTCTGACCGGTCGTTTGATCGATCGCCCCCTGCGGCCTCTATTCCCCAGTTGGCTACGGGATGATATTCAGGTGGTCGCTACGACCCTCTCGATGGATGAGGAAGTACCCCGGATGTTTTGGCCGTTACCGGGGCTTCCGTGGCGGTTCTGTTGGCAGGGATTCCCTTCCAAGGACCGATGGCAGCGGTGCGCGTCGGTTTACTAGGGGATGAATTTATCATCAATCCCACCTACAAGGAAATCCATAACGGAGAATTGGATCTAGTGGTGGCCGGTAGTCCCGAAGGGGTGGTGATGATCGAAGCGGGAGCCAATCAGTTACCGGAACGGGATATTATTGAGGCGATCGATTTTGGTTATGAAGCGGTCCGCGACCTGATCACCGCTCAACGGGAATTGATCGATCAGTTGGGTATTCCCCTCGTCACCCGAGAAGCGCCGGTAGTAAACGAAACCGTGCATAATTTCCTGAAAGAACAAGCTAAAGAGGAAATTAAACAGATTCTCTCTCAGTTTACCCTCAGCAAAACCGAACGGGATGAGAAATTAGAGGCGATCGAAAATCGGATTAAGGAAACTATAACCGCTCTTCCCGATGAAGATCCCTTAAAAGCTCCAACCCTGGAAGAGCCAAAGTTAATCGGTAATCTCTTTAAGGATCTGACCAAAAAACTGATGCGCGCCCAAATTATCGAGGATGGGGTGCGGGTTGATGGTCGCAAACTGGACGAAGTACGCCCGATTTCTTGCCGGGTGGGAGTTTTACCCCGTCGGGTTCACGGTAGCGGTTTGTTTAATCGCGGTTTAACCCAAGTGCTTTCGATCGCCACCCTTGGCACCCCCGGTGATGCTCAGGATTTGGGGGACGACCTCCATCCCGAAGATGAAAAACGCTATCTTCATCACTACAACTTCCCACCCTTTTCCGTCGGTGAAACCCGTCCGATGCGTTCTCCTGGCCGTCGAGAAATCGGCCACGGTGCTTTAGCGGAAAGGGCGATCGTACCTATCCTTCCCCCCCAGGAGGAATTTCCCTATGTGCTGCGGGTGGTGTCGGAAGTCCTCTCTTCTAATGGTTCCACCTCCATGGGTTCCGTGTGCGGTTCTACCTTGGCACTGATGGATGCCGGTGTTCCCCTGAAAAAACCCGTTAGTGGTGCGGCCATGGGTTTAATTAAAGAAGGGGAAGAAGTGCGGATTTTGACCGATATACAAGGTATCGAGGATTTTCTGGGAGATATGGACTTTAAGGTGGCTGGCACTGATTCTGGCATCACCGCTCTCCAGATGGATATGAAAATCCCCGGTTTAACCATGGAAGTGGTGGCCAAGGCGATCGAACAAGCTTTACCGGCCCGCAAACATATCCTAGAGAAGATGTTAGCGACCCTAGAAAAACCCCGCACGGAATTATCTCCCCACGCACCCCGGTTATTGACGATCAAGATCGATCCAGATCTGATCGGGTTAGTCATCGGGCCAGGTGGTAAGACGGTTAAAGGGATTACTGAACAGACCGGCACAAAAATCGATATCGATGACGATGGGACTGTGACTATTTCCTCTACCGATGGGGAACAGGCCGAAAAAGCTAAACGACTGATCTACAATATGACCCGCAAACTCAATGAGGGTGAGGTCTATCTCGGTCGTGTGACTCGCATTATCCAAATCGGCGCTTTTGTGGAAGTTTTGCCGGGGAAAGAGGGAATGATCCATATTTCCCAATTGGCCGAGGGACGCGTCGGTAAGGTCGAAGATGAAGTGGCCGTGGGGGATGAGGTGTTAGTTAAGGTACGGGAGATCGATAGTAAAGGTCGTCTCAATCTCACCCGTCTCGGTATTCATCCCGACGAGGCCGCCGCTGCCCGTAAGGCTGCTACTGTAGTCTAGGTGAATTTTTTGTTCATGGTTAACTCTCGATCGCTCGATCGAGAGTTTTTGTTTAGGGCTTGCTGAATAAATGTGAAATGTAGGCAAGGTAAGGGTTTTGTGGCTTTTCTGGCGAAACAGCTGCAAGATTTTGAGAGAATCGTGCTTCAAAACCTGGCATCTTGAGCGGCGATCGCGTCCTGTAGGGGCGAAGCATTCGGGCAATAACCTATCGGTGAAACCGTAGATTTTCTATCCGAATGCTTCGCCCGTACTTTTTGCCGCAAACCCTACCTAAAAACGGCAATAGAGACGCAAAAACCACGCCTCTATCCCGGTATTTTCCCTAGATATTGTTTCTGACTACCAGCTAGACTTGACCACACCGGGTAAAAGACCTTGGTGGGCCCATTCGCGTAAAACGTTGCGGGATAAACCAAAATCGCGATAGTATCCTCTCGGTCTGCCGGTCGTTAAACAACGGTTGCGGTGACGACTAGGAGCGCTATTGCGGGGTAATTCCTGTAATTTTTGGTGAATTGCCAGTTTTTCTTCAAAATCTTCGGCGGTGCGGAATTGTTCTTTTAGTTCCGCTCTTTTAGCTTCGTATTTTTGTCTGAGACGAGCGCGTTTTTTCTCGCGTTCTACCATCGATTTTTTTGCCATGGGGTTTCTCGAAAAAGATTTAACCTGTAAAGACAGCATTTCCCATTATAACCTGAAACACCGGTGACAAAGGTGACATTTGTTGATATTAATTCTTAAAGTCCTAGTTGCAAATTTTCTATGTCTGAATCGCCTCAATTGCTCCAACAACGTCTTTTTTATCAAGGTCGGGTCTTTCAATTTGAAGTCTCGAAACTGCGTTTACCTAACGGTGTCGAGGGAGAATGGGAATGTGTCCGTCATCCGGGGGGTGCTTTAGCAGTTCCAATTACCAAGGAAGGTCAATTGGTTCTAGTACGTCAGTATCGATTTAGTTTGCAAGCTCGAATTCTGGAATTTCCCGCCGGAACGATTGATGAAGGAGAAGACCCTGCTACGACGGTAAAACGAGAATTAGAGGAAGAAGCGGGCTATCGGGCGCATAATTGGCAATCTTTGGGTAAATTTGCCTTGGCACCGGGTTATTCCGATGAATATATCTATGCTTTTCTGGCCCAGGATCTGGAAAAATTAAGCTTGCCCCCCGCTCAAGATGCCGATGAAGATCTAGAAGTGGTTTTTATGAGTTTTGAGGAAATGGAATCAGCGATCGCCAGAGGAGAATCGATCGATGCTAAAACTATTACTAGCTTCTATCTGGCCCGTTTAGCTCTTAATTAATCTTTTCAATCACCGCTTGTCCTAGTTGAATCAACTCAAAACCGATAAAAAGGCTTAAAATCACAGTGACAGCTTGATTAAGTAGGGGTATATTGCCTTTACCGAGAACAGAAGCGACGAATTTGACCACAACTAAAACGAGAGCGCTAACAATGGCGATTTTGACGGCTATCATAGACTAATTTTTCCTCACGGTTAACCAGATTATACTATTTTCAGACTTTTTCTGGCTAGTTTCATCTTGGGTTTGATACAAAATTTAGCATTTTGGTGGAGAGCGCTCCTGTCATTGCCAAAAATGTCCTGGTTTTTGTTAAGAATTGTAAAATGTAGTTAGATTTATTTGATCAGAAGGAGATTCATGTCTAACCAAGAATCGATTTTTCCATTCCCTCAAAAACCAGTGTATTCCTCCCCATTCAAGTCGATTTTAGCGATAATATCAGTTATCTTAATTATGTTAGCAGTGATCGGCGGGCTAATGATGGTCAGTTTATCATTATCTTGGCCAGAACACAATATTTATCGATTACTCCTTGGCTTAGTAGAAGATTTTTTTAACCCCCTTGCTTGGATTAAAGTTCCCACGGTTGCTCATAGCTATCAATTATTCTTACCCACGGTTATCCTGCTAATTTTTACGCAGTTAATCATGTTCTTGTCTCCGCATCCGCAAGTTTGGTCAAGATTAGTCATTATTTCTATCACTCTCGCTATCACCCTGCGCTATCTAATCTGGAGGATTCTGGAAACCTTAAATCTTTCTACTCCTCTCAATGGCTTTTTTAGTTTACTGCTTTTAGGCTTTGAGATGATGGTTTTAAGTGGTAGCATAATTCAGTTAGTTTTAGTCTTAACCACGAAAGATAGACGCAAAGAAGCTGATTTTTATAGCCAAGCAGTGATCAATAAACAGTATTTGCCCACGGTAGATATTCTGATTCCCACCTATAATGAGCCAGCCTTTATCTTAAAAAGAACTATTATCGGTTGTCAAGCCCTTAATTATCCCCATAAAAATATTTATATCCTCGATGATACTCAGAGATCAGAAATTCATCAATTAGCAGAAAAATTAAATTGTCATTATCTGACTCGTCAGGATAGAAAAAATGCTAAAGCAGGTAATTTAAACCATGCTCTCAGACAAACTCAAGGGGAATTAGTGGTAGTTTTTGATGCAGATTTTATCCCTTGTCGGAATTTTCTAGAAAGAACTGTTGGCTGGTTTCAAAACCCTAAAATTGCCCTAGTGCAAACGCCCCAAAGCTTTTATAATGCCGATCCTATCGCCCATAACTTAGGTTTAGAAAATATCGTTACTCCCGACGAAGAATTATTTTATCGTCATATCGAACCAGCTAAAGATGGGGTGGGTAGTCCTGTCTGTGCTGGTACTTCTTTTCTTGTCAGAAGAAAAGCCTTAGAGGAAGTGGGATATTTTAATATAGAATCTATTAGTGAAGACTATTTTACTGGGATTGCTATCTCAGCGAAAGGTTATGAAGTTATTTACTTAAATGAAAAACTCAGTGCTGGTTTATCTGCTGAAAGTTTATCAGCTTATTTACTGCAAAGATTGCGCTGGGCAAGAGGAACTTTACAGGCCTTTTTTATCAAAGCTAATCCCCTAAAAATTGCGGGACTAACCCTACCCCAAAGATTGGCACACTTAGAAGGAATTTTATCTTGGTTTTCTCCCTTAGCTCGTTTATTTTCTCTGCTGATTCCTCTCCTTTATACCTTTGGTTACATCGTACCTTTGAACATTACCATCGATGAGACAATCTATATCTTTTTACCCTACATGATGCTGCAGTTAGCCACTTATCACTGGTTAAATTCTCGCTCGCGCTCAATTGTTTTTTCTGAAGTATTATCGATGATTATTTGTGTACCAACATCCCTAACAGTTCTCCATGTTCTTTGGAAACCCTTTGACAAAGGATTTCAGGTGACACCGAAGGGACTTGCTCGCCAAGATTATCAATATAATTGGCACTTATCCTACCCATTGCTGTTTTTTCTCACTATTACTTTAATTAGTATTTTCTTTAATTTACACCATCACAATTATCAAGAAAGTCCCCTAAATTTTGGCTTGATTTTGGCTATATATAACGTGGTTATTATCATGACGGCTCTGGTGGCTTTATTGGAAGCTCCCCTCACCTTAGAAACTCAATACCAATTGCTGGAATCTCCTGTTAACTTGATCACAGAATCGGATATAATTATACAGGGCAATCTGAAAAAACTTTCGGAAATAGGAGCAGAAATTAACCTGAGGGAACCCATCTACTCAGAAAAATTACTCCTAGATATTTTAGGGGAAGATTTGCGCCTATCTGCTCATCTAGTCAATCTAGAAAAACGAGGCAAAATCTGGCAAGCAACCCTTAAATTCCAGCCACTTATCCTATCAGACCAGAGAAAATTAATTACTTTTTTATTCTGTCGTCACCAGCGCTGGCCACTGAAAAATACGGCAGGAGAATTACAATCCCTTTGGTTGTTAATTATCAGCTTTTTTCGGGGTATAGTCTTGATTTTTCGGGCAATTCTGAATCGAAAAACAGCCCTTTAGTTCAGTCAAAAATCGAAAATACTTAAGTAGCTGGTTATAATTAAATTAAAAATAGATTTTAGGTTCGATCCCCCCTTAGTCCCCCCTTGATAAGGGGGATGCCGATCCCCCCTTAGTCCCCCCTTGATAAGGGGGGTGCCGATCCCCCTGCCCCCCTTGATAAGGGGGGTGCCGATAGGCGGGGGGATCCTCCTTGATAAGGGGGGTGTCTGATAATTTTTAACGCCTACATACTTATCGAAAAATTACTGGCTGATTATCCTATCAACTGGCCTTAGTCTGTGATTTCACTCACAGTGCTATTCCTGTATTCTCACAGTTTTCACTTGACCAAAAATTGATATTATTGTAGTAAAAGTAACCATTCTTAGATGGACTGGCTTATGAACAATCGTTTATACCTTCACCTGATGGCTAATAAGGAAAAGGGGTTTGCCTTGCCTCTTGCCGTGTTAATTGGACTCATCCTCATGGTGACAGGAATAACTATGATAATGCGCGCCCAAGGGGACCAATCGAAAGTAATTGCCCAAAAAGTCCGGGCTGATGCTTTAAGAAGTTCCGAAGTTGGAGTGGCTCGCGTGCAGGATCTACTCAATAGTGTTCGAGTTATGGCGAGGTTTAATAGTGATAGTAACTGTGATACTCACGGCTGTTGGAAAAACGCCGAAGTGGTTACTGATCCCAGTAACGATTTACAAAAACATTTAAAAAAATTAGTCGACGCCGCCCCCTCCTGTAGTAATCCCAACGATGCTGATACCTTGAAGGCAAAAATCCGTGAATTAAGAGATTTGAGCGAAGATAAATGGGTTGATCTCGGTAATAATCGTTATTATCGCGTGGTTGGATATGATTATAATCCTGTGTCCGGGCAGGGAGTTCTCACCCTCGAAGGACGTTCTCGCAAAAGTCCCGAAAAAGACCTAACTAACATTGCTATCAATAGAGATATTGACGACAATGCCGCCTCCCGTAACCGCGTGGTGGTAACTATCCCTATTCTTGATGCCCCTCCCCTCGCATTTAACCGCACCACGGTCCCAGCTTTATGGATAAGTGAGGGAACGGCGGACGATGGTGCTAAATTTGAAGGGGATGTGGTGGAGGTTGTGGCGTGGCCAGAATGTGATATTAAGCAGGATAAGATTCCAACGCCCAGCACTGGAACCCCCCCTACAAAGCACAAGTTGTCGGTGTGTTTTTCCCCAATTTACCGGAGACTCCCACCGGTATTCCAAGCCTAGGAGACCTTACCAGTTCTGAAACTTTTCCCAGAACGGGAGACACAGCATCTCCCAGCGGAGTGTACGAGTATATTGTTAATAATATCAACTTGGATGAGGAAGATGACGAGAAGATTACCATCACTGCGGGGTACCGGGTATTTTTCTATGTTCAAGGTAATATTAACGGTGCGATCGAACACAATTGTGGTGCTAAGCCTGACTGTAAACCGGGCAATCTACAAATTTATGCCTATAGTGAATCAGATTCCGCGAAAATTTGTCTGAGAGGAGACCAAAGACTACAAGCGTTTATCTTTGCTCCTCACTATTCCCTCGGTAACACTGGTAATGGTAATTTCTTCGGTGCTGCCTGGGGTAAAAATTGGGGCAAAATTTCAGACTGTGCCTCAACTAGCGGTGCTGTAGCTGTTACTCAAAGGGTAGAATGGACTGAATTAATCGAAGACCTGAGACCCCCATTTCCCCAACTTGGTGGTATTGACAATTGGTGTGAGGAACCCATTGATACTACGGGTACATCTCTGTGTGCGCCAACTGCTTCACCCTCTCCCAGTCCCTAAAAAAGTTTAGCTTATCGGGTTAATGAGGGGGGTTGAGGATTTCGGTTCAGGACAGGTTTTATTGGTGAAATCACAGCGATAAATTGCCGGTTTTTGCCAACTGAGGGGAATTTCCAGCAAATCCCTCGAACCGGTCATGGCTTGTCCCAGAAAGAGAGCCAGAGCAATACAATTGAGAATTGTATGGGCAATGCGCCAACGATGGGAACGGTCTTTATAGATATCTTCGACAATTGCCAGAGAGAAAATCATCAGTAATGATGCCGCCATGCCGATATAGTAGTGAGACCAGTACCATTGGGCCGAGAGTCGCCAGACCCCATCCTGAGAACCGATAATAATTAAACCCATGCCAGTCAAAGTGGCAAAAATTCCGCGCCAGAGGGCTTGTTTAGCGCGGTAGAGACAGACCAAAGAGACAATGGTGACAAAAAACATCAAAATCACAAAAATGACCTGAAAGGAGTCTAATTTTCCGTCTTTTTGTTGATCGACAAAACCATTAAAACCGTAAACGACCGAGTAAGCTAGTGCTAACAGGTTAACCCCTACCACTGTAGCCGTTAACCAGCGGCCTAAGCGTAGATGTTCCAGCCCGACCACTGGCGGAATTTTACTTTTATTTCCCGGGTTGGTTTCTAGGCGACGTTGACGGGTTTGCCAAGCAAAGTTAACTACGAGGCCGATAATAGGGAAAACGACCACTATCCCTAGGACAGGATGAATGAGAGCCAGAAAATCGACGAATTGCATATAAATATCCCGAAAATAGTCAGCAGAAAATCGTCAATAGTTGACAAGCTATAGCCTTGTTTTTTTTAGCTTATCGCAGATATCAGGAGCCGGTCGGCAAAAGGCAAAAGGCAGGAGATAGGGTGATAGGGTGATAGGGTTTTGGGGATTTCAGTTATCAGTTATCAGTTATCAGTTATCAGAGGCTCTCTTGGGTTTCGTGTGATAAGCAAAATTTATGGCTTTTCAAACGGTCTTTGGATAAGGCTTTCAGTGCTTACTTACCCAAGAAACTATCAAGAATACCCACATTTTCCCACAAAGTACAAGAGAGCCTTATCAGATGTGAGTTTTCAGTTCACTGATTACTGATTACTGTTTACTGATCACTGAAAAACCCACTTCCCATTTCGGACTAGGAACCTCTTTGATTATCGGCTAATCTAAAAGCAGCAATCCCTAGATTCAATCCTGACTATGAAACTACAAGAACTTTTGACAAATATCACTCCGGTTTCCCCGATTTCTTCTCCTATCGCTTCTATTACCGAGATTACAGGAATTTCCACCAATTCCCATGCTTGTCAACCGGGAGATCTATTTATCGGTTTACCCGGAACGCGGGTGGATGGCGGCGAATTTTGGCGTTCCGCTTTGGAAACCGGGGCCCTAGCGGCGATTATCTCCCCGGCAGCCGCCGCTAAATTTCCCCCCCCGGAGGATGCTTGCGTAATCGTTGTGGCAGATTTAGTTACTGCCACTGCCGCGATCGCTGCTAAATTTTATCATTATCCTGCCCAAACCCTAAAATTAATCGGTGTGACGGGAACCAACGGCAAAACCACCACCACCCATCTAATTGAATATTTTCTCAGCCAAGCAGGGATTCCCACCGCTTTATTCGGGACTCTTTACACCCGTTGGCAAGGATTCCAAGAAACCGCTAATCATACCACCCCTTTCGCTAACGAGTTACAAGCCAGTTTGGCCAAAGCGGTGAGCGCCGGCAATGAAATCGCCGTCATGGAAGTTAGTTCCCATGCACTGGCCCAGGGACGGGTACAGGGTTGTACTTTTCCCGTGACAGTGTTTACTAATCTCACCCGGGACCATCTCGATTATCACCTCGATATGGAGGATTATTTTGCCGCTAAAGCTAAATTATTTAGTCCCGATTATCTGCAAGGTAAGGCGATTATTAACCTTGATGATGTCTATGGTCAACGTTTAGCGGCCTCCCTGTCTCCCCAACAGGTTTTAACCTATAGTGTGTCCGATGCTAGTGCCGATTTTTATACTAAGGATTTACAGTATCAACCCACGGGAGTGGAAGGGGTGATGGTGACTCCCCGAGGAGAAATAGCCTTTGCTTCTCCTCTAGTGGGTCAATATAATCTAGCTAACCTGTTAGCGGCGGTGGCGGCAGTGTTAGAATGTGGTGTAGATTTAGAGACAGTAATCGCCCAAATTCCCCAATTTTCAGGAGTACCGGGGCGGATGGAACGGGTTAGCACCGCTCCCGACCAAGATATCAGCGTCATTGTCGATTATGCCCATACTCCCGACAGTTTAGAGAATGTTTTAAAAGCTTCCCGGCCCTTTATTTCCGGTCGGATGATTTGTGTTTTTGGTTGTGGTGGCGATCGAGATCGGACAAAACGACCGTTAATGGGTAAAATAGCCGCAGAATTAGCAGATTTAGCCATAGTTACCTCCGATAACCCTCGCACAGAGTCTCCCGAACGAATCCTTGAGGATATTATCGCTGGCATTCCCCCAGAAATTACCGTGCAGGTAATTAGCGATCGCGCTTTGGCCATTGACACCGCTATTCAAACAGCACAACCGGGAGACGGAGTAATTATTGCGGGTAAAGGTCACGAAGATTATCAAATTTTGGGGACGGAAAAAATCCATTTCGATGACCGCGAACAGGCCCGGGCCGCTTTGATGAAAGGGAAAAAGTGATGAGGGATGATCAATTATCAAGAAAAGCTAACATTAGTTGACCGAAAATTTGGGTACAAGCCCCGCCATGCCCGCGCAGGGTCGGGCAGCTCCACCTTAAATATGTATTGTCAACTGGTTCTTCGTTACTTGGTATGGTTCGATAGGGGGGCATAAATCGACTAAATCCTTATCTGGCAAGAGACTTAATTGATTAGTTCGCTCTAGATAAAAACAATTAACAAAAATCGCTAAATGCCTTTCTATATAAGGGTTCCATCCCTTATAACCCCCGTCCATTGCATAACACAAACCGAAGAGCCTGTCAACTTAAGGAATTTTGTGTTAAGATGTCGATAAGTAGTCGTGCAAAATAAATTTCCTAGTGAAGAAAGGCAAAAGGCAAGAGGCAAGAGGCAAGAGGTGGTTAGATATGTGTAATTAATTTTGCTTAGGTACTTACTCGATCGAGCAATGTCAAAATGTTTGTACTAAAATACAAAGTTAAGCCAAAACCTAATCAAATAGAAGCCATTAATGAGGCAATACGGACAACCCAATTTGTTCGGAATAAAGTCCTGCGTTATTGGATGGATAATCCAGGTGTTGGCAAAACAGAGTTATTTCGGTACAACACAGCATTAAGGAAAGAGTTTAAATTTGTTGATGATTTAAACTCCCATGCTTGCCAGACTGCCGTAGAAAGAACCTTGCGGGCAATTACTCGGTTTTACGATAATTGCCAAAATAAAGTTAAAGGAAAGAAAGGCTACCCTAAGTTTAAAAAACATTCTCGTTCTGTTGAGTATAAAGTATCTGGATGGAAGCTATCAAAAGATAAACGCCATATTACCTTTACAGACAAAAAAGGTATTGGGACTCTTAAACTGATTGGCTCTAGAGATATTAATTATTATCAACCAGACCAGATTAAACGGGTAAGAATCCTTAATCGTGCCGATGGTTACTATGTGCAGTTCTGCATTAAATTAGACCCCAGAGACACGGTTAAACCTTTAACACCTTCCCAGAAAGCTACTGGGATTGATGTCGGCTTAAAGTTTTTCTTAGTAGATAGCGAAGGCCATCAAATTGATTGTCCGAACTACTATCGAAAAGCTGAAAAACAATTAAACCGATTAAACAGGAAAAAGTCAAAGAAATACCGTAAGGGTAAAAAACAATCTCGTAATTATCACAAAGCTAGAAAGCGATATGCTCGGAAACATTTAAGAGTAAGTAGGCAACGAGAAGAGTTTGTCAAGAGTGTGGCACTCCGTTTAGTTAAGTCTAACGACTTAATCGCCTATGAAAACTTAAATATCAAAGGCATGGTCAAAAATCGTCATTTAGCTAAGTCGATAACTGATGCAGGATGGTCTGTTTTTAGGCAATGGCTAGAGTATTTTGGGGACAAATACTGCAAGTTAACTATCGCTGTCTCACCCCATAATACGTCTCAAAATTGTTCTAATTGTGGACAAAAAGTCCAAAAGTCGCTATCTACTCGAACCCATGTTTGTCCTCATTGTGGATATACAGATTGTCGAGATAGAAACGCCGCTTTAAACATCTTGCAAAAGGGATTAAGTAGCGTGGGGCGCACGCAAACTTTAAACGCTTCGGGAGAGATTCCCTCTTGGTTGGTTGGAGAAATCCTGCTTGCTAACGGAGACTCAATGAACGAAGAATCCCCGTCTTTTTAGAGCGGGGAGCGTCAAACAAAAAAGGCGTTACAGGCGCTTTGATTGTCTGAGGCCTCTGGCTTTAGACTTTGGGAGATACCCCCCCTTGAGGAGAATCTCTTAAAGTGCATTGTTAAGGTGTGTTAGTAAAAAAGATCGGTCAATTGGTGGCTCTAGATGACCTACTGCCTTAATCCCAACTGTACTCAACCGAAAAACGCCCCGACAGCGTTAATCTGCGAGAGTTGCGGTTCAAAACTTCTTCTGCACGACCGCTATCAAACCCTACGCATTTTGGGGAAAGGTGGGTTTGGGGCAACTTTTGTTTCATCGGATCTGTCCCTACCAGATAAGCCCCTCTGTGTGGTCAAACAACTGCAACCTCCCCCTCAAGATGCTAATGTTTTTCGCATGGCGAGGGAACTTTTTGATCGAGAAGCGGCCACCTTGGCAAAACTGGGAGTTCATCCGCAGATTCCCCGATTATTGGACTATTTTGAAGATAATCAACAGTTTTATCTAGTTCAAGAATACGTTAAAGGTCATAACCTGCACCAAGAGGTCAAAAAACGCGGACCGTTTAGCGAAGCGGGAGTCAAACAGTTTTTAAGTGAACTCTTGCCGATTTTGAAATATGTCCACGAGCAAAAGGTAATTCATCGGGATATCAAACCCGCTAACCTAGTTCGTCGGCAAACAGACCGAAAATTGGTTCTGATTGACTTCGGGGCTGTCAAAAATCAAGTTAATAGCGTCATGGCCAATGCCGATTCTCAAACCGCTTTCACTAATTTTGCCGTGGGTACCCAGGGTTTTGCCCCCCCCGAACAGATGGCCATGCGTCCCGTTTACGCTAGTGATATCTATGCGGTGGGAGCTACCTGTCTCTATCTACTCACGGGCAAATCTCCTAAAGCGATTGAAGTTGATATTAATACAGGTGAATTACTCTGGGAAAAATTAGTCAAGGTGAGTCCCCAGTTTGCTAAAGTCCTGAAAAAAATGCTGGAAGTCTCTGTCCGTCATCGCTACAAATCCGCCCAAGAGGTAATGGATGCTTTAGACATGACGGCTTATGCCGATAGTCTAGCCCAAAGTTTAATCGCCGCTCCAATGGTTACTTCCCAGCCCCCCGACAAGATTCAGGTTCGATAGCCACTTCCTCCGTTTCTGGCCTTCTCAAGTCTAAATTTCGTCCCAAAAATCAAAATCCAGAGGCCTCTCCAGATAATATGCTGGGGGGACAGATGGCTTTTTCACTGTCTAATACAAATGTATTGATCAAAAGTCAAGCCCGCAGCAGCACAGAGCTAACCTTACTGAAGAAAAAACCCCGCTTAGATGAAAAAGCGATTCTCGATGCTTACAATAACGGCCGGCGCAATTTCGCCCAAGAGGAATTACCAAATCTCAATCTGGCCAAAGCCAAACTTTTTGGCATCAATTTCTGTCAATCCAAATTAACAGGAGCTAATTTACGAGGGGCGGATCTGTCCAATGCGGATCTGGGCCGGGTTAATCTCAGTCAAGCTATTCTCAAAAATACCAATTTAAATAATGCCTATCTCGGTTATGCAGATCTGGAAAGGGCCGATTTACGCGGGGCTAATCTCACTGGCGCCCATCTTCGCTACGCTAATCTCAAAGATGCTAATCTTTGCGGGGCTAATCTCTCTGATGCCCAAGTAACTCGAGAACAAATCGCCCTGGCAAAAACCAATTGGTTAACAGTTATGCCCAATGGTAAACGCAGTTTCTGGTAATCTTTTTTCAGTGATCAGTAAACAGTAATCAGTAAACGGTGGCCAGTAAACAATAATCAGCAATCAGTGAAAAGACATTAGGAAACTTCGATTTAATACTGTCACGGCTCTTCTCGACTTTGTATGATAATTTTTGCTTATAGAATCGTGAAATATTTACTGGGAAAGACTTTTAGGACTATTTTGCGGATATTCTATCAGTATAGACCCCGTTTCCACACAGAAACCAGAAGAGCCAAATCTGATAACTTACCCACTGATAACTGATAACTGATCACTGATAACTGATAACTGATCACTGATAACTGATTTAACCGCGGCTTTCCTTAAAGGTTTTGTAGGCGGTTTCGGAGTCGAAAATATGGCAATAATCAACGATTCGCTGCATTAATGCCCAAGAAAACTTGGTTTCTTTCAGGTGACTCCCCCAATTTTCTTGGAGACTAGCGTGAACTTTGCGGAGGTTATAGGAAGGAATCGCCGTCGAGATATGATGGGGGATATGGACATTAATATCGTGACAGAGAATTTCTACCCAACGGGGATAGCTACAGTGAACTGTCCCTTCTAGTTGCGCTAAAGCTTGATTCCAGTCTTCGGGATAGGAAAATTGAATATCGGGGTCTGTGTGATGGACAAGGGTAAAGGTACTCATCCAAAAATGATAGACAAACCAAGGTACCACCCAAAATTTAACCAATCCCCAAACACCAGTGTAGAAAATTAGGGTTGGGAAAAAAATAGCGGCAAAAACTAGGACGACAATCATCGAAAAGCGCGCTTTTTCCCGTTCGTTCTCCTTGAATTGTTCGATGTTGAAGTGTAGAATCGCCCAGTGGGCGATCGAACCGAGCCACCAGAAACGGCCGCGAATGCCGCGATAAAAGAGACGCACTAAGGGGTTGGCCGAGTTAAAAGCTTCTAATTCCCACGGATCCCAAGCATTATCTATCGTTACCATGTTAGTTTTAGCATGATGGCGATCATGGAGGAAACGCCAGCAGTGGAAGGGATAGATAAGCGGTAAGAGGAAAATATGACCGACAAGATCATTAACCCAGGGTCGATTAGAAAAAGACCGATGACCGCAATCATGCGCGATCACAAAGAATCCCGTTAAAGCTGTACCCGTAAAAATCCAAGCTAAAGGCAGTAAATACCAGGGAGAATAAACTAGCATTGCATAACCCGCAATGACCGCCAAAATATTCGTAATCACACCAAACCAAGCTTTAACTGGGTCTTTCTGGAAATATTCTTTGGGAATGCTTTGAATAATATCTTTCAGTTTAAAGTCTGGCTCGATCGAGGTGATCAACTCCCCATGCAATTTATCCGTCGTTGCCGTCATGAAATCTCCAATTACACTTAGGTGAACCCTTGACAAGAAATTAGCTAGGAGGTTTGGCTAAATTCTGCCCTATACCACAAGCCGTCTTTTTTGTCAATATATTTTTAACTTTAATTAATAAACTTCTGCGAAGCTTAATAATCCTTTACTTTATATACCATAAGAGGAGATTTTCTGTTTTGGCAAAATTTGACGGCGGGTGCATCTCATTTCTGTAAATCTACCAATTGGGATTTTTACGGGGAAACCCCCCTGCTAAAATCGGGCGTTGTTTCTGATTTTACCACTCAATCCCAGCTTTTGGGGGGTTATACCCCCCAAACCCCGGAGCGCATTAGTTTT
The DNA here is from genome assembly GCF_001264245.1 of Microcystis panniformis FACHB-1757. NCBI lineage: Bacteria > Bacillati > Cyanobacteriota > Cyanophyceae > Chroococcales > Microcystaceae > Microcystis > Microcystis panniformis. The sequence continues at coordinate 1,246,131 of NZ_CP011339.1, read as the reverse complement.
TCGGTGGGATGCTTACACGCAGCTGCTGATACATTTGTCATCATCTAAGAGTCACTGATAATTGCTGATTGTCGGTATTCCTGCAAATCTGCGATGCAGCCTTGACGACTGCCTCTTGCCTTCAAAAACTGATAACTGATAAAAAAAACAAATATTGACTATTTTTAGGCGTTTTTTAACGATTAGCGGTGTTTTCTAGGGATTTAATCTCCTCCTGTACCTTACGGTGTTCGCGATTTAACTGTTTTTTAACTGATTCGGGGAGTTGTTCCTGTTTTTTCAGGGCATTATTAAAGTAATCTAGTGCCAGTTTCAAAGAGCCGGTATTTTTATCCGTATTGCCTTGAATTCTCAGGATTTGACCCTTCAGATACATTAATTCTGGATTATCGGGGGTCGCTTTCAGAGCGTTATCGATAAACCGCAAAGCCTGATCATACTGCTTTAAATCCCGGTAAGCTAGAGCTATACCTCGATCAACCAAGTAATCAGGACTCCCGTATGTTTCTAGCCGTTGAATTGCCTCTTGGGGACTAGAAAAGGGCAGATTAACCGCTAAAATCAAATCCATATAACCCTTTAACAGGTTCAATTCCGGATCCGTAGGACTAACCTTTTCTGCGGTTTCCAAATACTGAAACACCTGTTGTAATCTGGGGATAGCCGATACTGCTCCTTCGGTTTGAAAAACGTAGGTTCCCTCCAAAAAACTCCCCACCGCGAGATACAAATTTCCCCTTAAAGGGTCGCTGTCCTGCATTTGTTTGGCCGCTTCCTTAGTTTTCTCGGAGTAGGTTTTGAGGGTGTTCCAATCCTGGTCGGTAAAAGCAAGAGAGGCACGCATAGCATGGGACAAAGGTTCTTGGGGTTCCTTTTCTGTGGCCTCAACAATTAATTTTTTTGCCTCTAGATAATTACCTTGTTTAAAAATAGCGTTAAAAGCGGCCTCGGTCTTATCACCAATCGGTCGGGGATTGGTTTTGCGGAAAGGATCTCCGGCCAACCCGGGACCAATCCAGTTAACCACTACCATAACAGCCAGCGAAGCACCGATCGCCATTTTTTTCGTTAAACCTAACCTCAGCACCATGGTCAAAAGTCTCCTTGAGCGAATGAAAAAATCTGTCACAATAGAAACGGGTTTCTAGACTTAATTTCCAGTTATTTTCCTGTCAATGCTTTATCTCAAAGATGTGGTTTATCATCCCCCCGCTGCCCTCAATCCCATTTTACAGGGGATTAATCTCGAATTAGCACCCCAAGAATTAGGTCTGATTGTTGGCCCCAGTGGTTCTGGAAAAACGACTCTTTTGGAAATTCTAGCAGGCTTTGCCGATAAAACAGCAGGGACGATTCACTGGCGCGACCAAGAATTAACGGTACTGCACCTGCAACAATTAGGAGGAATCGTTTTTCAGTTTCCTGAACGTCATTTTTGCGGTAAAACCATCCTTGAGGAGTTGCGTCTCGGTCATCCAGAGATTAAAAGCGATCGCCTAACGGCGGCCTTAAAGGAGGTAGGATTAGAAAATATTCCTCTGGATACTTCTCCCCACAATCTTAGTGGAGGTCAACAGCGTCGTTTATCTCTCGCTGTCCAGTTAATCCGGCAGCCTAATCTGTTACTTCTCGATGAACCTACGGCCGGTTTAGATTGGTCTATGCGTCGTCAATTGGCTAAACTTCTCGCTAGTCTCAAACAACACTGGACTTTATTAGTAGTTAGTCACGATGCTGGGGAATTATTGCCTATTGCTGACCGTCACTGGAAAATTGAACAAGGACATTTGAGGGAAGTAAAAAGTGAAAAAACAGATAGTTGAGATTTTAGGGTTTTGAGGTTTTAGGGTTTTAGGGTTTTAGGGTATTGGGGTTTTTAGTTGAAATTCCCCACTTCCCCACTTCCCCACTTCCCTCATACCTGATAACTGATGACTGATAACTGATAACTGATAACTGAATTAATGATCCTTCCTGAATTATTTGACCTTTGGCAAGAAACCCTAGAATGGCAACCCGATGGGGCCATACAAGCGCGATTTCAACAACTTTATGAGTTGATTTTAGAGGGTAATCAACGTTTTAATCTCACCCGAATTACCCAACCGGAGGAGTTTTGGGAAAAACATCTTTGGGACTCTTTATCGGGTTTAGCTTGGTTACAAAAATCCCAGCCGGATCTATTGACAAAATCCCTATCAGTCATTGATTTGGGGACGGGGGCCGGATTTCCGGGGGTGCCAATTGCGATCGCATATCCCCATTGGTCGGTGACTCTCTTGGATTCCACCCAAAAAAAGATTAATTTTCTGGAAGAAGTTATTGACAAATTAGAGTTAAATAACACGAAAACTCGTTTAGGTCGGGCGGAAATCGTCGGGAAAAACCTTAAACATAACTGTGCTTACGATATCGTCTGTTTGCGAGCGGTAGGTAATGTGGATATCTGTGTTAACTATGCTTTGCCTTTCCTGAAAAAGACCGGAATCGCTATTCTCTATCGTGGTCAGTGGTCGTCGGAGGATAGTTTAAGTTTAGAGAAGAATCTAGAGAAAGCCGGCGGTAAAATCCTCAAAATTGCCAGTTTTACCACTCCCTTGAGCCAAAGCATCCGTCATTGTCTATATATCTGCAAGGGATAACTCTAAGCGGTGAGAGGATGAAAAAAGAAAGCCAAGGCCAGGATAGTATATGTAGCTAAGAGTAACATTCCTTCCAACCAATTCGATCGCCCATCACTACTAATCGAATTAGCCAACCACACCGCTACAGCCACTGCCACCAACTCAAAGGGATTAAAATTTAGATCCATGGGCTGACCGATAATATAACCCATGATAACCAAAACCGGAGCCACAAACAGGGCGATCTGCATACTGGAACCGACGGCCACAGATACCGACAGATCCATTTTATTCTTAAGGGCGACGGTGACAGCCGTAGCGTGTTCGGCCGCATTACCGATAATAGGCAAAAGAATCACCCCGGTAAACAGTGCCGTTAAACCTAGCTGTTCCGTAGCCTCCTCTAGGGATGCCACCAATAACTCCGATTCTACGGCCACGGCGATAGTAACGATCAATAAAATCAAAGACCAAAACCAGATTTTCGGCCTTGCGGTGCTTTCTCCGGTGCTTTCCTCCTCGATACCAGCAACCCCGACATCGTAGAGATAGGTGTGGGTTTTCATGGAAAATAAGAGACTTAAACCATAGACGAAAATTAACACCGCTGCCACGGCCACGGATAGACGTTGCAGGACTGCTTCCCCGACTCCCGTGGAGGTAAATTCCACGGCAGTGGGTAAAAGGAGCGCCACCACCGCCAAATTCATGGCTGAAGCATTTAAACGAGCAGTTATTGGTTGAAATTCCTGTTCTTTGAAGCGTAAACCGCCTAAAAACATCGATAATCCCATAACTAAGAGTAAATTACCGATAATTGAGCCAGTAATCGTCGCTTTTACCACATCGATAAAACCTTCCCGCAAAGCGACATAGGCGAGAATTAATTCTGTGGCATTGCCAAAGGTGGCATTCATCAAACCGCCAATATTTGGCCCAACCACCACCGCAATCGCTTCGGTGGCTTCCCCCATGTAGGCCGCTAGGGGGATAATGGCTAGACAAGCGGTGATAAAAACAACTGTTCCGCCCCAGTGTAACAGGGAACCGGCGATCGATATAGGCACAAAAATCAATAAGATGGCGAAAATGGTATTTTTGCTTAACATAAAGTGGGTAATTTTGTCAAGATAATTTTATTTTGATCGGAGATGGGAACTAGAAGCGGATTCTAGCCAAAATTCCCCAGTGGAACCGCTTATTACCCATAATATTGCCCTAAAACCGTCTCTGAGGGACTTTTCTAGGGGTTCGGGGGATGATTGGGAGGGAACAGTCACCGGTTTAATCATAATTCCGCGACTACCAAAAACAATTTCTCCCACTAATCGCGCCCTTCTCATGTGATTATCGGAAGTGACTAGATAGACACTATCAATACCTTGGGCTTTCAGTTGATCGGCTAGGCTAGTAAAGTTAGTGACAGTATCTCGCGCATTGTAATCGAGATGGAGACGTTCTAGGGGAATTCCCGCTTTTTTAAAAATCTTTTTCACATATCGTCGCGGACTACCGGAAGATACCCAAATCGGTAGATCGGGATATTCCTTAGCTAATTTTGCCGCAAAACGTTCTCGAGCGGCATGACCTCCCAAAACAAAAATCGCTTCCGGTTTTAGCCACTGCTGACGTAAATCGTGGTATAACCAGCCTAAACTCGCCAAAATTAGCGGAATAGCCAGCAATTTTAACCTAGATTTGCCTAACTTCGCTTTCAGAGAAACTCGCTTTTTTCTGCGAGAATTAGCCTTGAGAACCATATATCAGTGATCGGTGATCAGTTGTCAGCCTTCAGCTTTGTGGATTAAAGTGATCGAGGGTGAGGGTCATCGAACTCACATTGACGTAGGAGATAGGGATTTTATTCCCCAACTGACCGATAATTTTCCTGGAACTCAGGTTGATTGATGCAGTCGCTTACATTCCCCACCAACGGGCCACCGCTTCGGGAAGGGGTAGCAAAATACTTAATAACAAAGCTAGGGAAAATAAACCTAATAAATCTCGTTTATTATCCAATTCGGTGACATCATTTAAAGCAGGTTGATCGCTGACTGGCATTAATAATAGAATAATCGCCCAGAGTAAAAAATCTGGTTGCACTAGGGCTAAAATAAACAGGAATAATCGAGTTAATTGACCGATAATTACGGCGGTTTTCTGCCCATACATGGCGTGAACAATATGACCACCATCCAATTGACCCACGGGCATTAAATTTAGGGCTGTAACGATAATTCCCACATAACCTGCCACCGCTAAAGGATGTAAATGGATCGCTTTTCCGGCGATTAAATTACTGCCGAGGGCTAGTTTAGCTAGGATAGACAAGAGAAAAGAAAACTGCGGATTTAAGGCCTGAAAATTTAATAAACTGCTTTGATTAGTTAGGGGAACTATTTCCGAGAGGGACAATCCCCAAAACAGTAGAGGAATAGCGATAATTATACCCCCCAAAGGACCGGCCACCGCCACATCAAATAAAGCTTTGCGGGTGGGTACAGGGGATCGCATTTGAATAAAAGCCCCGAAGGTGCCTAGGAAGAAAGGAATGGGGATAAAATAGGGCAAAGTAGTTTTAATTTTATATTTAACTGCTGTCAAATAATGGCTGAATTCGTGCAGTCCTAAAATAGCAATTAAGCCTAAACTGTAGGGTAAACCTTGCAATAATAAACTAGAATTATTTTCTAATTGTTGGGTGGTAATGCCACTTAATCCCGCACCGATGACCGTGGTAGTTAAGAGAGTTAATAACAATAAACCCAGGGCAAGAAAGGGGCGAGTAATTTTTTCAGTTTCTATAGTTTCTGTTTTTTGCTGCCAGGGATTAGCCACAAGAGCGAAAAAAGGTTGTCCCTGAAAACTTTCTTGGAAAAGCAATAAAAAGCGATCCCCAAAAACCTTCTCCACATTGTTTTTAATCACTTGATAAGCTTCTTCGGGAACCGCTCGCAATTTGCCCCGACAGAGAATTGCCTGGGGACGATAATCGATATTTTGCAGATAATAAACACCCCAAGGAAAACAATCTCTTAGGGATTTTTCCTCTTCGGCAGTGATCGGTTTTAAATCATTTTTAGGTGCAGGATTATCAATATTTTCTAGGACTAAATTCGCTGTTTTTGGTGGTGATGGGGGGCCTTCTTGGGGAGTAACCCGCCCCCTTTGTACTAACCACCAGTACAAAAAAGGGCAGATCACAAAAGGACCGAACAGCAAAAATGCCGGTATGGGAGTATCCTCTCCATAGATTAACGTCCAGCCGGTCCAAATTAGAGCCGGAGTCATCAGGACTAACCAAATTAACCAAACTGGTGTTGTCGTGATTTTGGCCACGCTACGCTTGACGATAAAATAAGTGAAACCGCCAAGAATCCCTAATAACAACCACATTTCCATATCGGCTCTTTTCTCTTGAATAAAAAGCGGCTAATTTCAGCCGGCCTGGTCATCGAAAAACTGGGTCTGAAACCCCGCCCTTTAGCGATAGCGGAGGGCGGCTTTACATAAGTTAGCGAGAAACAATTAAACCGTTAGAACGACGAATTAACTGAATCTTACTAACAGCTATCTGTCCCAATCGTTTCCAACTGGTATCGCTTACAGATAGCTGTTTTTCGGTATCTCCACTAACATAACCAATTCCTTTGGGAGAAGAAACTAAATCTCCTTTACGGAACCCATGTCTTGTGGTAGAGCCACCATATTTACGTCGTTTACCACCTTTAGAAAAAACCATCAGGTGAAGTTGACGACGACTAATAGGAGGACGTTTGATGACAGCAAAGGGAGCGTTTGTTACTTTAACAGAACCCTTCCAATCATATCCATGTCCATTAGAATTGTGGAATGGCAAATAATCTAAAAATTGAAAACAGGCAAGAGCAATTCCATCGTTAGCATGACTTTCTGGTGATTGTTCTGCTTTATTTTTGGACTTTTCTAGTCGCAAATACTTTCTGAGATTAGAGGTTTGCCAACCAAAGCGAGTATGGACTGTTGCCAATTGAGATAGTTGCTCAATAGCCCATTTTTGTCCAACCATAACCGACGAGAAACCTTTTCCAGACTTAGCCCCTTTTCTACCGGAAGTTAAATCAATATCGGCTTTGACATACTCAAAGTAAATGTCAGTAATTGGATAGATTTTGGTTAGTTCGGAAACGACTCGAAGTTCAAGTTGACGATTAGCTCTGATTGAGGGGGCTAATTTTCCTTGTTTTCTATTTGAAAATCGTTTTTGTCGATGCGCTCTTAGATTAAAAGGAAGTTGACGGTTAATCCGTCTTCCTCTACGTCCTTTTCGCATTAACCGTCTATTGTCCATGCGCTCTCTTACTCGTTTAAAAGGAAGTTCTAAGTGAGCCTTCCAAAGAGTAAAAAGAGAGGATTGAACGCCAATTCCAGAGAATAATTTACCTGGGTCAATACCAATAGCAATCGGTTGGGTTTTACTATCGGAAGGTTCATCGATTAGCTGGACATAGAAAATACCTAAGTCGTTGAATTTGCCGATAGCTTTTCCTTCTTTAATCCACCGTCTAGCCCGACTGGGTTTGGTGGGCATTAACGGTTTTCCGTCTTTTGAAATAACAGGAACTCTTGCCATGGAGATAATCCTTAAGAGTAAAGTTAAAGTCCCTTACCGCAACACCATCAAGATGTCTTGTCTAACAACGCTTTACCAATAAAGCTGAGAGGGAATCCGAACTAGGGAAGTATTCGGAGGTCTGTACCAGATTGTGTCTCGATGCGGTAGTCTCTACTTGCGTCGCCTAAATTGGTTTAGGCAAGCTCCGTCCCTTTTATGGCTGGGTTAGTGACCGATCGTGCTAAGTTATAAACCGCATTGATTGTGATTTGGATAGGCAAACCATGCGATCGGAAACCGAATCGTCTCCTTTAGAGGTTAGCAAAACCACAAAACCCCCTCGATTAATTCTAGAAGGTTTATACGCTTTCTCGCCTAATCGGGAAACCCTAGGGGGAACCTCTTATCTTATTGTAGAAAATACTGGCAATATTCTGGTGGATTGTCCTGGCTGTGACGAGAGCGAGCGGGATTTTCTCCGAGAAAAGGGAGTCCGTTACTTATTTTTTACCCATCGCGGGGGTCAGGGTAAACAGAGCGATTCTCTGCAAAGTTGGCTTGATTGTGAGATTATTCTACAGGAACAGGAAGCCTATCTGCTTCCTCACCGTCAAATTACCGTTTTTCAGCAGCAAATCCAGTTATCTCCCACTTGTAGCGGTTTTTGGACTCCAGGCCATTCTCCCGGTTCCTCCTGTCTCTACTGGAACCGTCACGGGGGGTTTTATTTACCGGTCGTCATCTTCTCCCCGACACCAAGGGTCAACCGCAACCTCTACAGACCGCGAAAACTTTCCACTGGCCGCGGCAATTGCGATCGCAAAAGGCCATTTTAGACCGTTTTAGTCCGGAAACCCTCTCCTATCTTTGTCCTGGAGCTAATACCGGCTTTTTGCGCGGTCGGGGAATTATCGATCGCGCCTACGAAAAAATCAGCGCCAATCCTCTTAACTAAAGACTTTTTAGAAGCTGCATCGTTCAATTCTCAAACATCATGAATTTAACCGTTAAAGACTTAGGTGAACAGGGATTGCTACCGATTCTGCAAAAATATTGTCCTGCGGAGATTATCGGTGATGATGGGGCGATTTTATCCCTCAAAGACGGTTACTCTCTCGTTGTCACCACTGATGTTTTAGTCAATAACGTCCACTTTAGCGATCTTACTACCTCTCCGGAAGATGTGGGCTGGCGAGCGGCGGCGGCTAATTTATCCGATTTAGCGGCTATGGGGCAGAACCCCTGGGAATTACGGTAGGATTGGCTTTAACTCCCGATCTAGCCATCGATTGGCTAGAAGGACTCTATCGGGGTCTTAGCTCTTGTCTGCAAGTATATCAGACGGCGATCGTTGGTGGCGATGTCTGTCGGGCTACGGAGATTAACATCAGCATCACTGCTCTGGGACAAGTGGCAAAAAATGAAGAAATTAGACGTTTTAACGCAAAAGTGGGCGATAGTATCGTTATTACAGGTTATCACGGTTTATCGCGGGCTGGATTAGAGTTACTCTTGCACCCTGAAACCGGGAGGAATTTAAATTCCGCCCAAAAAAAGCGATTAATCCAAGCTCATCAACGCCCGCGACCGAGACTCGATTGCATACCACATTTACAAAAAATTGTCAAGCAATTTCCCATCGCGGGCATGGATAGCAGTGACGGGTTAGCAGATGCCATCATGCAAATTTGTCGCTGTAGTGGGGTTGGTGCCGAAATCGAGAGTATTCCCCTGCATCCAACCCTGAAAGAATATGTAGGAGCCGAAAAAGCTCTAGAATGGGCTTTATACGGCGGTGAAGACTTTGAGTTAGTTTTGTGTTTGCCCCCGGACAGTGCCAGAGAATTGCTGGAGCAAGTGGGGGAAGAGGGGGCGATAATCGGTCAAATTGTCCCGGGGAAAGAGATAAAATTAGCCGACGGTAGAAACCTCAGTTTAAGCTCTGGCTTTCAACATTTTTAGCCTCTATAAATCGCCAAAACCTTTCTTTTTCTTGATTTTCTTCGGTTTTTTCGGGCTGCCACCTTGACCGCGGAACCCCGGTTGATTGCCCCCCCCAAACATTCCGCCACCCATCCCAGGCATCCCCGGCATAGCGGGCATTTGTCCCCGTCCCATCTGTTGCATCATCGTTCGCATTCTGGTGAAATTAGCAATTAGTTTGCTAACTTCTGTTTCCGGATGTCCCGAACCTTTGGCAATGCGACGACGACGATTAGGAGACTTAGCCAATAAATCGGGGTTAGCGCGTTCCTCCGTGGTCATGGAATTAATCATCGCTTCCGTGCGTTTTAACTCTTTTTCGCCCTTTTCGATGTCTGTCCCGCTCAGTTTGCCCAGACCGGGGATTAACTTGAGGACTCCCCCCAGGGAACCCATATTTTTTAACAGCCGCATCTGTTTGAGGAAGTCATTAAAATCAAACTTAGCCTCTAAAATCTTGGCCTGCATTTTGGCCGCGTCTTCTAGGTCTAACTGTTCCTGAGCTTTTTCCACTAGCGTCAGGACATCACCCATATTGAGGATGCGACTGGCGAGGCGATCGGGATAAAATGGCTCTAAAGCTTCTACTTTTTCCCCAACCCCAACAAATTTAATCGGTTGTCCCGATATTTGCCGCACTGATAGGGCTGCCCCGCCGCGAGTATCGCCATCGAGTTTGGTGAGAATTGCCCCCGTGATGCCGATTTGTTGGTGAAAAGTGTTGGTAAGACTGGCCGCTTCCTGACCGGTCATCGCATCCACCACTAATAAAGTGTCGTCGGGGTTGACAATTTTCTTGATTTGTGCTAGTTGGCCCATCATCTGGGTATCTATCTGCAAACGACCGGCGGTGTCGATGATAACGGTATCTACGCCTAATTCTTTGGCTTTTTCCACACCTTGACGGGCGATATCGACGGGATTAGCCTGAGAACCCATCTCGAAGACGGGAACATTTATCTGTTTACCGAGGGTGATTAATTGGTCAATGGCCGCCGGACGGTAAACATCGGTGGCCACCATCAGACAGCTTTTGGACTGTTTGCGGAGATATAGGGCTAATTTGGCGGTGGCGGTGGTTTTTCCTGTCCCTTGCAACCCGGCCATTAAAATTACGGTGGGGGGTTTATCGGCCTGGGCTAGGGGAACGTTACTTTCCCCCATAATTTTAACTAATTCATCATAGACAATTTTGATAAATTGCTGACCGGGATTGACTCCAGAAATAACTTCAGCGCCGAGGGCTTGTTTCTCGACCTCAGCAATAAATCCCTTGACCACCTGTAGGTTAACATCTGCTTCTAATAAAGCCCGCCGGACTTCTTTGAGGGTTTCTTGTATATTGGCCGAGGAGATTTTATCTTGACCTCGTAATTTTTTCCATGCGTCTTCTAAGCGGTCGGCCAGTGCGTCGAACATAGTTTCGGAATTAAATTTTTAACTAGATCGATTTTATCTCAAATGTCGGGGGAAGACCCCTGTTCTTAGCCTGTCAATAGTCCCGGACCTGCATGGTGCGGCCAATCTCCCGGTGTAGGAGAGTGAGCAGCGGGGAGAGACAATCCATAATTGGGTTTTTAAAGTGCGATTTACTTTTGATTGCTCAGAAATAGTCGTAATTTCAACAAACTGAGAGTTTGACCGAGATTGAGGGGAAGGAAAGAAATGCCTTCTAAACGCGATTGTAACCAACCATCGCCCCAATACCATTCGTGATAGCCATCGATACCTTGACTCAAAAGCAAGCGTAAACACTGGTCATTGGCCAATAAAACCTGATGTTGTACGGGAATTAAACCTAACCAAGAGGTAAAAGTCAAACCTTCCTCTAATTTATCGGGTAGATTGGGCGAGAGCATTTGCGGCCACAGCCATTGACGGAGATGAGCAGTTTTGAGCAAACTATCCCGGATAGCCTGTTCACGGGCCGAGATTTCGATACGCAGCTGACTTTGTTGAAAATTGCCGAACATATTGTTGTCTGATAATTTTTGTTAAGTTAGTTAAAGAATAACTAAAAATCGGGACAGCGTTTTCCAAGGATAACAGTAAGTAGTATGGCAGATAAATTAATCCGCGCCACGGCCGCCGATGGCGGAATTAGAGTAGTAGGAGTGATTACCACTCGTTTAACCGAAGAAGCCCGCCAAAGACATAAATTATCTAACGTAGCCACTGCCGCTCTCGGTCGCACGATGGCATCGGCTTTACTCTTGGCTTCCAGTTTAAAAAAACCCGGTTCTAGGGTCAATATTCGCATTAAAGGCGACGGTCCCCTAGGCGGTGTTTTAGTTGATGCTGGACTCGATGGCACGGTGCGGGGTTATGTGGACTGTCCCCAGGTGGAATTACTCCCCAATGCTCAGGGTAAATTAGATGTGGGTCGCGCCGTGGGTAACAAAGGTTATGTGCGAGTCTTGCGGGAAGAAAAAGGTGAGGAGAGAAATGAACTTCAGGAAAGCATCGTCGAGATAGTTTCTGGGGAAGTGGGGGAAGATATCGCCTACTACCTAGACCAGTCGGAACAAATTCCCTCCGCTTTGCAAGTGGGGGTTTTTGTCGGTACGACCACAGGAGTAACGGCAGCTGGGGGAATTTTATTACAAGTTCTCTCGAAAGAGGCCGCCAGGGATGAGGTCTTGGTGGCTCGTTTAGAGTCGAGATTGCGAAAATTAACGGGATTTACACCCCTTTTACGAGCAGGAAAGGGTCTAGAAGATATTTTTCAGGAACTTCTCGGAGATATGGGTCTAGAAATTTTTCCAGCTGTGCAGATGCTGCGTTTTGATTGTGACTGCTCTTTTGAACGGGCCTTAGGAGCTTTAAAATTCCTTGGGGTCGATGAATTAAAAGACATTATCGAAAAGGATAAACAAGCGGAAGCCATCTGTGAGTTTTGCCAGGAAGTGTATAGTGCCAACGAGACGCAATTAATCCAATTAGTCGAGTCTCTACAAGCTGAATCTTGCTGAGAAGTTGGGCAATGAGCGCCCTTAGGGTAAAATCTATCTAAAATATCCGTCAGGGAGTCGTGAATGTTTAAAGGAAAAGAATTAACCAAAAATCTAGTCAAACGAGAATCGATTGACTCCCTGACTCGTTGGCCAGAGAAAACTAAGTCTTTTCTTTTTCTCTTTTGGTCCCGATACCAGCATCGTTTCACTTGGAAAGTTTGGGCGGCTTTATTTGTGGTCGTCTTTGGCGGTGTTGGCTTTCTCGCCACTTGGCAGTTATTAAATATGCAGAAGTCGCCCAATTGCCCCAAAATCTTCTGGCCTATTGCTTCTGCCTCCCTGCGTCTCTACTGCGCTCAACTTTCCGCCGATAGTCGCACCGTGGAAGGATTACTCGCAGCAATTGCCCTGGTGGAAGCTTTACCCGAGGACCATCCCTTGCGATCGCAAGTTAATCAACAGGTGGAAGAGTGGGCGCGAGATATACTGAATTTGGCTGAAAAAGACTATCAAGCGGGAAATTTAGAGCAAGCGATCACTAAAGCTCGTCAAATCCCCAATAATATGGCAGTAGCGGCAATTATTGAAGAAAGAATCGCTAAGTGGCAAGGAACTTGGACGCAAGGCAACGATATCTTAAGCAAACTAGAGGAAAATCTCCGCGCTTCCAACTGGAATCAATCTTTCCGCCTAGCAGTGGATTTATTGAACTTAAATAACGAATATTGGGCAACGGTTAAATATAATGAAGCGCTCGCTAAAATTACCGTCGCCCGGGAAGATAGCAGTAAATTAGATAATGCCTTTAATCTCTTTGCCCGGGGCGGTCTCGACAATTGGTTGAAAGTCATCGAAGAAGCTAGAAAAATTCAAGCCAGCAGTTATGCCTATCAGGAGGCCCAAAAATTAATCGGGAAAACCGAGGATAAACTAAAAGAATACGCCGAAAGATTAATTGAGCGGAAGCAATGGCAAGCTCTCCGGGATTTGGCTAACCAAACCCCCAAAGACCTCAAAATTAAAGAAGATGTCACCGATTGGTCTGTCTTGTCCGAAGCGGCCTTAGATGCGGAAGCTGGCACGGTGGACGGATTAGAAGCTGGCATACTGGGACTAGAACAAATCGACGCTTCTCGACCTCTCTATCAAACGGCCCTAGCTATGAGGGAACGCTGGCAGTTACAGGTACAGGATGTAAAAATACTGTCCGAGGCTAGAGATTTAGCACAAGCAGGTACAATCGGGCAGTATAGCGCCGCTATCGCAAAAGCGGGCGAGGTTCCCCGTAATAATCCCCTCTGGTCGCAAGCACAGCAGGAAATTGGCTCTTGGAATCGTCAAATACAAGTCATAGAAGACCGGCCGATTTTAGAACGGGCGCGGGAAATCGCTATCCCCGGCGATATTAATTCCCTCAGTAACGCTATTATTCAGGCGCAGGCTATTGGTAAAAATCGGGCCTTATACCGAGATGCCCAACGGGAAATTGACGACTGGCAAGTACGGATTGAACGCATGGAGGATCAACCCATTTTAGATCAGGCTCAAGCTTTGGCCAATCTCAAAGACTATAGCACAGCGATCGACACTGCCAATCAAATTCCCCCTGGTCGCACTCTTTCCGCGGAAGCATCCCAAAATATCCGTCGTTGGCGCCGAGAGTTGCGGGCCCGTCAAAATCTCCAACAGGCTAATCAATTAGCGGCGATGGGAACCGCAGAAGGTTTAACCCGAGCGATTGCTTTAGTTACCAATATTTCCACTAAAACCGATGCGGGTGTGCAACGGACTGAATTGCTGGAACGTTGGAGTTATCAGCTTTTGTCTTTAGCCACGGACCAAGCTAATAATGGCAGTTATCTGGAAGCTATTCGCCTTGCTGAATCCGTATCCCCGGAAAGTACCGCTTACAGTTCGGCTCGCTCCCAAATACGAGGCTGGCGCAATATTCTCCAACCTCCGGCCCCACCACCAATAGTTGAATCGACTCCCCTTTCCCCAGAGTCCCCGATAGAAGCACCAAGTCCGGGTCAATAATCAGTTTTAGGGGCTGTTTTTGCCGTGGATTACCCCTAAAAAAAGTCCCTCATCCCCAGGGGTCTGTCAAGTTAAATCTGTATTATACTAAATCCTGTTTACAAGGGATAGGATGGCGGAGGAGCGGGGAGAAACAATCCATAACTTGGGAGTTCATCGCACTATTCAAAACCGATTTAGTATAAATTGCCAACAAATAACCAAAGCCAATTTTAAAAAGATAATAAGTAGGTAGGCGTTAAAAATTATCAGACACCCCCCTTATCAAGGCTGTCCATTAGTCACATCTTTCTTAACATTTCAAACCTTTGTAGCACAACGCTTTCAAGACTCGGTTAACAATTTGTAATATTCTTTGTTGACACCCTTACTGACAAAGAAAAAACTGAAATCAAGTCAGGATAAGAGTTGGAGTGCTTAATGAAAAAATTGTTAAGAAAGATCCCTATAAGGGATAGAAGGGTAGGGTTGATTCATGAATCAACCCTACCATGAATTAACCCTACCATGAATTAACCCTAGGAATTAAGGGGGGGGATAAAGGGGGGATAAATCTTCAATTTAATTATAACCACTTACTTAGGTGTTATGAATTACATTAATCAATCAAGCAAAAAACAGACCTCCGTAATTTCTATGAAAGCAAGTGAGGTACTGGATTTATATGCCAAAGGGAAACGCAATTTTACAGGAGTAAAATTAAAAGGACAGTGTTTTCAGGGACAGAATTTATCGGGGGCTAATTTTAGTAAAGCAGATCTGCGTGGTACTAATTTTCAAGGGGCTATTTTAGAGAGAACTAAATTTACCGAGGCTAGGGCAGGATTACTAAAGCGCGGTCGGCTACAATTAATTTTAATTTCTTGGTTAATAGCGGCTATCTGCGGCTTTGTGTGGGGATTAGCTGGTTATTATCTAGCTTTAATGCTGGTGACAGATGTAAGCCAATTTAAAATCATTGCTGCGGTGATAATCACGATTTTATCCCTAATTTACGGAAGATTTTATCGTCAGCGAGTTGGGGGATTACCCTTAGTTTTATCCTTGATTTCTGGTCAATCAACAAGTTTTATCCTAGCAATTTGCATCAGCTTAATTTTAACTTTATTGACAGTAATTATCTTGGCTTTTCAAGGAGCATTAGCTGGAATAGCCGTGATGAATGTAACTTTTTCTATAGCTTTGATTGTTGGGTTTTGTGGTAATTTATTCACCGCTTATCTGGCCTGGTTGTCCCTAGAAGAATCGAGAGAAACAATCACGAAATCGATAGCAATTGCTTTTTTAGCCAGTCAAGGTACAAATTTTTGCGGAGCAAATCTTAAAGAAGCGGATTTCACGGGAGCGCAGTTAAAAGCCACTGATTTAAGGGCAAAAGATTTAACTAGAACTCGATTTTATCTGGTATCGGGCATCGAGCGAGCGCGCTGGGAAAAGACAATTTTAGCCGAAGTGGCGATGAGAAATCTTCTGGTTACTGGTCAAGGGGAAAATAAAGCTTATATTGGCTATAATTTTCGCGGACTAAATCTTTACGGGTTTAACTTCAAAAATGCCAACCTGACTAGGGCAAATTTGAGCGAGGCAAATTTAGCCTACGCTAATCTAGAAGGGGCAAATTTAGCCCATAGTAACGTGATGAGAGCCAATTTACAGGGGGCCACCCTGACGGGCGCTTGTATCGAAGCTTGGAAAATCGCCGAAAATACCAATTTAGAAGGGGTTGATTGTGATTATATCTATTTAGTCGAGTCCGAGGGAGAGCGCCGTCCCAGGGAGGGAGAATTTGGGGAAGGGGAATTCCGGCAATTGGCCCTGGAGCAGCGAAAATTGTATATTGACGAATAGGACAACTGCTATACAAAGCTAAAATTGCTGCGCCGAGGCGGACAATTAGAGGGATAATAAGACCAGCCTTAACACCTATCCCCCGACTGGTAACTGATCACTGATAAGCGATGGTGAATATTTCTAATCAAGTTACACCCAATTGGGGACTAGCGCCCCAGGCAAAAGTCCCCGATGTCCAAATCCTAGCGGCGATTGATATTGGTACGAATTCGGTTCACATGGTAGTGGTGAAAATTGAACCGTCTTTACCCGCTTTTACGATTATTGCCAGAGAAAAGGATACAGTCCGTCTGGGCGATCGAGATAGGAAAACCGGTAAATTAACCCTAGCGGCCATGGAAAGAGCGATCGCCGCTTTAAAACGCTGTCACGATCTGGCTATTAGTCTCCATGCGGATCAGATTATCGCTGTTGCCACCAGCGCCACCCGGGAAGCGGCCAATGGTGACGAATTTTTGGCTTTAATCGAGAAAGAAGTCGGTATTTCTGTAAATCTCATCTCTGGACAGGAGGAAGCGCGCCGGATTTATCTCGGTGTCGTCTCGGGGATGGATTTCCAAAACCAAGCCCATATTATTATCGATATTGGTGGCGGTTCCACAGAATTAATCTTAGCCGATAGTCAAGAAATTCGCTTTCTTAGTAGTACCAAAATCGGCGCGGTGCGTTTGACGCAAGATTTGATCACCACCGATCCCATTAGTACCACAGAATTAGCCTATTTAAGGGCATACACCCGCGGAATGTTGGAGCGGGCAGTAGAGGAAATTAAACATCATTTACAGCTGGGAGAAGTGCCGCGTTTAGTGGGAACTTCTGGGACGATCGAAACTTTGATGACTATCCATGCTTTGGAGAAATTAGGGGAAATTCCCAATCCTTTAAATGGCTATCAATTAACCCGCAAAGATGTCAAAGAATTAGTCAAACGTTTCGCCACTTTGGACTATCACCAAAGACTGGCAATTCTGGGGATGTCCGATAAACGGGCTGAGATAATTCTAGCCGGTTCGATCGTGCTTTTGGAAGCGATGACCATGTTAGATGTTGATAAGTTAGTTCTCTGTGAAAGGGCCCTGCGAGAAGGGGTAATCGTCGATTGGATGCTGACGCACGGTTTAATTGATAATCGGTTACTTTATCAGAGTGAAATCCGTCAGCGCAGTGTCTTGAAAATAGCGAAAAAGTATCAAGTTAATTTAGAATCGGCCGAGAGAATAGCGACATTTTCCCTGTCTTTGTTCGAGCAAACCCAAGCACAATTACATTCTTGGAATCAGGAGGCTAAAGATTTATTATGGGCGGCGGCAATTTTACATAATAGTGGTTTATATGTTAGTCATGCTGCCCATCATAAACATTCCTATTATTTAATTCGCAATGGTGAACTGTTGGGCTATACGGAAATAGAGTTAGAAGTTATCGCTAATATCGCTCGTTATCACCGCAAAAGTAAACCGAAGAAAAGACACGATGATTTTATGAAATTAACGGAATACTATCAGTATATGGTCAGACATCTAAGTGCTATACTGCGCTTGGCCGTGGCTTTAGATCGACGACAAATAGGAGCGATTAAAAAGATTGAATGTAAGTATGATCCCGAATATAGAACCCTACATCTGCATCTTTTTCCCAATAATGCTGAAGATGATTGTGCTTTAGAATTATGGAGTTTAGACTATAAAAAACCTGTTTTTGAGGAAGAATTTGGGGTGAAAGTAGTGGCAACTTTGGCATTTTTACCCTGAAATCATGAGCGATCAGTAGCTTGAAATCGGCAAGATGGAAATTTTCGAGACTTGTTACCTATTATTCTAGGTCAAGATTATCGATCGAGGTAAATTGATAAGTAGGTAGGCACAATTATTTGTAGGATGGGTTAGCGGTAGCGTAACATAATCGGGCGTTGGGTTTCATGCTTCAACCCAACCTACGTTCTAGGTCAAGATTATCGATCGAGGTAAATTGATAATTTTTGTTGATAGTCAAGCAAAAAAAACGTTAAAAACTGCGAAGTTACTGTTATAATCCAGAGGGAATAGGAACGCAGGAAGAAAAGGAGCAGAAAAACTTGTTGCAATTAGCCAAAATTGGCCGCTTGATCGCTCTGGGTTGCTTAGGAACGATACTGACTAGCTTTCCTGTCCTCTCGGCCGAGAGAATCACTTTTATCTTAGCGCCCTTTAGTCGTACCCTAGAAATTAGTTCCCTAGAAAAGTTTGCCAAAACTGGCAGAATTGACGCTAATCTAAGACAATATTTAGGTAATACAACTGCGGAACAACAAAAAGAATTTCGCCAAGCTTTAACCACAAGTAAAGAAATTAATCCCGTCCTGATCTCGCGCTTTTTTAACTCCACAATGGGGGAAGATATCCTCAACCTCTTAGGGGAACTGATCACCATTCAAGGGGGTATTAATGGTAAATTTGCCCTGCGTTCTGCCCTAATTAAATCAGCTTTTGAACCGGAAGGGGTAACTATTCTTAGCCTGCTGCGTAATCTGCCCACTAATATGCAGATTGATGTGACAAAAGTGCAAAGACTAGCTCGGGCGATCGATGTCGTCCTGAAAGCCACCACAGTATTCACAGAAAAGGTGGCGCAATTATCCTTAGAAGAAGCTAAAAAGGCCGGTGAAATTAATTTTACCGCTATGACCGACCCCCGACAACCGGGACCGCAACAAGTGGAACAGATGCGGCTGGATTTAACCGATAGCCGTCGTCAGAGGGAACTTTATCTAATTATTGTCAAACCCAAGGGGCAATTAACCCAGAAAACCCCCGTTATCGTCTTTTCCCACGGTTTAGCTTCCCGTCCTGAAGATTTTGTCCGACAAGCGGAACATTGGGCTAGTTACGGTTATCTCGTCGCCATACCCCAACACCCCGGCAGCGATACCCTACAGGTACAGAATCTACTCGCCGGTTTATCGCGGATGGTTTTTTATAGCAACGAATTTGTCAATCGTCCATTGGACATATCTTTTGTGATCGATGAATTACAAAGACGCAACGCGGGGGAATTTCAGGGGCAATTAGATTTAGATAATGTGGGAGTTGGTGGACATTCCTTCGGCGGTTATACAGCCTTAGCGGTGGGTGGAGCGACGATCGATTTCGAGAATTTACAACGGGACTGTCAAAGAAGATTAGCTTTTCTCAATGTCTCCCTCTTGCTGCAGTGTCGTGCTTTGGATTTACCCCGAGAAGAATACAATTTTCGCGATCCGAGAATCAAAGCGATTTTTGCGGTTAATCCGTTTAATTGGAGTATTTTTGGGGCTAAAGGACTGGCTAAGATCGAAATTCCCACTTTTGTAGCGGCAGGAACCTACGATCCCGCTACCCCCGCTATTTTTGAACAGGTGCGCTCTTTTCCCCTGCTCAACACCGAAAATAAATATTTAGCTCTGATTGAAGGTCAAGCTCACGTCGATTTTTCGGTACTAGATGCGGGAATTAACGAAGCGATCGAATCCATAGCCGATCTTACCCTGCCAGCACCATATCTGATCGATAGTTACGCCCATTCTCTATCTTTGGCCTTTTTTGAGGTGTATATTCGCAAAAACCCCGGCTATAAACCTTTTTTACAGGCGGCCTATTCCCAATATCTCAGTCAAGGCCAAGAGTTTCGATGTTTTCTGATTACCCGCGCCTCCTCGGCCGCTTTAGAACAACTCATCGAAGATTTTACCGCTCAAAATGTCCGTTAATCAGTTATCAGTTATCAGTTCACTGTTTACTGTTTACTGATCACTGAAAAGCTCCCCACTTCCCCACTTCCAATTCATAATTCATCGAAAATTTGGGTCTGAAACCCCGTCGTTCTACGACGGCTTTACTGTTAAATATGAGCATCGTTTACGAAATATATGCTAAAATGTGAGACATGGAAAAAGCCTACTCGTTTCGATTTTACCCAACACCCGAACAAGAGTCGCTATTGCGGCGCACATTGGGCTGTGTAAGATTAGTTTACAATAAAGCTCTCCACGAACGAACACAAGCTTGGTACGAAAAGCAAGAAAGAGTAGGCTACGCTCAAACTTCTTCAATGCTAACCGAGTGGAAAAAACAAGAAGAATTAGACTTTCTCAATGAAGTAAGCTGTGTACCCTTACAACAAGGGTTAAGACACCTACAAACAGCTTTTACCAATTTCTTTGCTGGTCGTACTAAGTATCCTAACTTTAAGAAAAAACATCAGGGAGGAAGTGCCGAATTTACCAAATCTGCTTTTAAATTTAAAGACAAACAAATCTATTTAGCCAAATGCACAGAACCTTTACCTATTCGATGGTCAAGACAAATACCAGAAAGCTGTGACCCAAGTACAGTAACAGTCAGATTACATCCTTCTGGACGTTGGCATATTTCAATTAGATTTGATGACCCAACGATTAAGCCTCTACCAGTAACAGATAAAGCCATCGGAATTGACTTAGGAATTAGTAGCCTTGTGATTACCAGCGATGGTGACAAAGTATCTAATCCCAAGCATTTTAAAAACCATTATCGGAGACTGCGAAAGGCCCAAAAAAGCCTTTCTAGAAAACAGAAAGGGTCAAAAAATCGGGAAAAAGCAAGAATCAAAGTAGCAAGGATTCACGCTCAAATCACCGATAGCAGAAAAGACCATTTACATAAGCTAACCACTCAATTAGTTCGTGAAAACCAAACGATTGTGGTTGAGAATTTAGCCGTCAAGAATCTGGTCAAAAACCCCAAGTTATCTCAGGCAATATCTGACGTTAGTTGGGGAGAAATCACTCGACAATTAGCCTATAAATGCCGTTGGTACGGCAGAAATTACATCGAAATAGATAGATGGTTTCCTAGTTCTAAAAGATGTAGTAATTGTGGGCATATTGCTGAGAAAATGCCGTTAAATATTCGAGAATGGGACTGTCCAGACTGTGGGACTCACCATGACCGAGATATTAACGCCAGTAAAAACATTTTGGCCGCAGGGCTTGCGGTGTCAGTCTGTAGAGCGACCATAAGACCAGAACAGAGTAAATCTGGGGCGGCAGGTGCGGAACCCCGCAAGGGAAAGAAGCAGAAACCTAAATCGTGAGGTTTGGGAATCACCGTCCGTTTACGGCGGCGAGGATGTCAAAATTTATGTTTGTTGAGGGCGTTTAAGCAGTAATTGGATAGCCAAAAGAATTAAACCAATGGTGACAAAAGCAAAAATAAAGGTTCCTAGAGAAGCTAAACCAAAAACTAAAGTGCGGACAGCACTGCCAATTCTCAAGGCGATCGGACTGTGAGCAACCATTGGTTTTGAGTAAAAAGAATGACCGATCGCTGCTGTGAGATAATAGAGAATTGTCCCCAATGCTGCCGAAATTGCCGCACCAACCAAACAGCGAGTAGGAGTAACTTTTTTGGTTTCTAATTCTGTGGTCATTCCTTTTTAGTCCTCAAATATTGCCCAGGTTAAATTTTAATTCTTTTCCCCAGCATTTTACCCGACTAGGACCAAGGATCGAGGACGGAAGGAAAAGAAGTATCGACTTGCGAGGAGGCGATCAGGTCTTGATTCTGGTCTAGTTCCCGTTTTAACTGTTCCCAATCGCCGGGGTCGGTTAACTCCTCATAAACAGGGGCAGCGAAAACGATCGTTTCCTTGTCCGATGACCAGTTTTGGGAAGAAAGGACTAGATTAGTCAAATCAGGTAACTCCTGGTCGAGAATAGTTGTATTTGCGCTCTTAGGAAAATTTTTGAGCGAATTTAGGTTAATTTCTTGCTTTAATGACTGTAATTCACCATTGAGAGCTTTTAATAACTGCTCGATCGCCTCGATTCTCCCGAAAACATCCGAGGGAATCTCAGGATTATTGGCAGCAGAGAGGGGGGGCAAAGTGAATTGATCAGCTATGACGCGCTCGATTTCCTCTAGGGTAGTATAACCTTGACAGACTAATTCTAAACCGTAGGTGAGGAGAGACTTAAATCCTGCCTGTGTTGCCGCTTTTTTGAGCATATCGGCGGGTTTCTTCGCAGCGATGAAAGTTTTGAGGTGAGGGGTAATCGTGATCACTTCAAAGACCCCGATCTGGGACTGATAACCGATGCCGTGACAATGACGGCATAATCTGCCTTTTTCCCGCGCTTGGATGATTTCTTCGGCAGTGAGGGAATTAGCTTTATAAAAGCTGTATTGAGCAGCTTGGGCGGGAGAAAGACCAAATTTAGCTAATTCTTCCCTTTTTGGTTGATGTTTCAGCCGACAAACCGGACAAACCCGTCGCACCAGTCTTTGATTGATCACTCCAATGAGGGTATCAGCCACTAAGGCCGGCTCCGCTAATTGATTGAGGCGAGCGATCGCAGCAAAGGCATCATTGAGGGGTAAACTAGAAATAACTAAATGTCCAGTCAAAGCCGCTTCTAGAGCATGGGTAAGGGTGGAAGAATCCGCCAGGCGATCGATGCCGATGATGTCTAGGTCTTGATTCCGGAAAGAGGGCAAAATCGAGGCATAATCTTGGCCTTGACCATCAGCGATTTCCACTTGGGTAATACCATTAAGGCTGCGTTCGATCGAGGTTTCCAGGGTAGCGATATTAACCCCACCCCGGTTTCGATGGGCTAGTAGAGAATAGAAACTGGTGGAACAGCCGCCTCTGGCCGGTGCGGTGAGCAGAATTAACCCCGCCTGGCAATCAATCATGGTGCGTACCAGTTTACAGGTTTCTTGGCTAGCAATCAACTCATCGAGGGGCCAAAGTGGGGATCGAGAATCAAAAACCCGCAGCAGAATTTTTTCTCCCTGTTGACGAGGTAGGGTGTGGAGACGAAAATCTATTTTGCGACCGGAAAAAGTTATGGTCATTTTTCCCTGTTGGGGGCGCGATTTTTCGCTGAAATCGAGGTTAGCCAGAATTTTTAACCGTGAGATAATCCCTGGGGTCGCTTCTGGAGAAATCGGTTCCCAGGCAGAACGCAGGAGACCATCTTGGCGAAAACGGACAGTTAATTGATTTTCTTGGGGTTCTAGGTGAATTTCCGTCGCTTTACTTTCGATGGCTTGAACCAGGATATTATTAACGACACTGACGATCGTCCCTTGATTGGCCTGTTGAATCAGACCGAGATCCTCGTCGGCTAATTTGCAGTTGAGATGGGGGAGAGATTGGCCATCTTCAAAAAGGCCGGTTATGTCAACTATGGTCTCTAGCTCTTGTTCTTGGGGAAGAAAATGGCCAGATAGGGCTTCTTCTTGGCGATAACGATAGATTTCGACCAATTTCTGGTAATCTGCTCGATCGATGACACGACGTTCAAACTGCAATTCTTGATCCCGGAGGATACGACGTAAATCATCGAGAATTTGCTGATTAGCGGGATCCACCATGGCTAGGTGAAGGACATTGGGATCGGATTCTTGTTTTTGTAGGGGCAGGATCTGATAACGACGGCAAATTTCAAAGGGAAGGACCGTGCGAAACAGATTCTCGATTTCTCTCCAGTCGATCGTCTCACTTTCAGGGTCAAGATATTCTACCCCATACTTGGCTTTTAATTTTGACAGTTGTTCGAGTCGGTAGTATGCCAGTGCCTCTTTGGGTAAAGGACGGCCGGTGATCAGGGGTAAAATTGCCCGTAGAGGCAGATGACTTTTCTGCTTCTCGATCATTGCCTTTTGTAGTTGCGGGATAGTGACATAACCCGATTGCACTAACTTTTGGGCAAAGGAAGGCAGCTTGGTCTGAAGTTTCTCGTTTGCTGATGACATGGAATAGAGCCAGTAAAGACTGTACAACCCACTACATCCCTTAGTATTCCCATTTTTTCACCGCAGCTAACAGGTAAAAGAAAATTTATCCCACTTTCCGCACTTCTTAACATTCAATTGATAATTTTTACTGATATTTTGCTTAAAACCCATTGCTAGTAGGGACTATAGCTACAATGATTGATTTTTCTCAAGGTGAAGAATTGTAATTTTTTCTCAGAAAAAATCAATTATTGAAAATGTTCTCAATAGTAGTTTCTATGAAGCTTTTTCGTCAAAATATCTTGGGGAATGTAAAAATATATAAAAGTATATGAAGATGTGCGGAATGTCGGATTTATCGTCGCCTACTTATAGCGTTTCTCATCAAGACGAAGTGTAACCTGATTTGGTATCGACTGCTGACGACCGACTCCCCAAAAGGAAAACTTCCTACCTCATCATTTAGGATAACTGCTATAAAAAGAGCAGAAGAGGTCATGGTTTCTAGGTTATGCTTGTTAAAGGTATCTTTCTTATCCTACACTTGTAACATCAATCTGTTTAGTATTTGGGAGAAAAAAATTATGCGGACAGGGGAGATGGGGAAATGGACAGAAAGATTCGAGCATTTATACTAAAATCTAAGATAGCCGGTATAATATCGTCTCAGGGATCAAAACGGAAGGGCTCTTCTCGACTTTGTGTGATAATTTTTGCTTATGGAATCGTGAAATGCTTATCAGGCAAGACTTTTAGTGCTATTTGGCGGAATAAACTATCAGTATAGACCTCGTTTCCACACAGAAACCAGAAGAGCCACGGAAGCTTAGAATAGATAAAATATGTGGACTTTTATTGATTTATTTGCCGGTATAAAAGGATTTAGAATCGCCTTAGAGAATCTCGGTTGTCAATGCGTTTTTTCCTCGGAAATCGATCCTCACTCCCAAAAGGTTTACTTAGCTAACTATGGTCATTTACCCGATAATCAAGATATCAGAAAATTAGAGGCAAAAACTGTCCCTGATCATGATATACTGTGCGGCGGTTTTCCCTGTCAAGCGTTTAGTATCGCTGGCAGAAAACACGGTTTTGAAGATGCACGCGGAACCTTATTTTTTGAAGTTGCCCGGATCTTACACGAAAAGAAACCGAAAGCTTTTATCTTAGAAAATGTCCAGGGTTTAGTCCATCATGATCGAGGTAAAACTTTAAAAACTATTTTAGATATATTAGAAAAGGATTTGCATTATTTTGTCCCTAGTCCCCAGATTTTAAATGCCAGATATTTTGGGGTTCCTCAAAACCGTCCCCGAATTTTTATCGTCGGTTTTCGAGAGGATTTAAATATTTACCATTTTTCCTATCCTCAACCAACCCATCAAGAAACTTGTCTCAAAGATATCCTAGAAGAAAAGGAAGTCAGCGTTAAATATTATCTCTCTAATCAGTATTTAGAAACTTTGTTTAAACACAAGTATAGACACCAAAATAAAGGTAATGGGTTCGGTTATGAGATTATTTCTCCCGATGGTATCGCTAATGCTATTGTGGTGGGAGGTATGGGAAAAGAAAGAAATTTAGTTATCAATAAAAGACTGAATAATTTTACTCCCGTTACTCGCATTAAGGGAGAAGTAAATAAATTATTCGTCCGCAGAATGACCCCCAGAGAATGGGCAAGATTACAGGGATTTCCCGATAGTTTTCAGATTGTTGTCAGCGATGTCCAAGCTTATAAACAGTTCGGTAATTCTGTGGCTATTCCCGTGGTAAAAGCAGTGGCAAAAGAGGTGATTAAAGCTTTAGATTTATCCAGAAATTCTCAAGAAAATATCAGGATTAAAGACCTAGAGGGGAGACAATTAGAACCAGAAGTGTTGAACGTTGAGAAAAGTCAGACAAAAAATGCTATTATAGATAGAATCTAGACAACTTATTACCCTCACAATAGGGAGTTTGCCCTGATGACGAATTTCTCAAAACTCATAAAAGAGCTTCTCAAACCACTGCCTAAAAATGACTACCCCGCTTTAGACACTTTTACATTTTTGTCCTGTTGGATTGGTTTTGCTTTAGATAAAAGCATCGTCAGTATGAGGGACTTATGCAGTCGCATGGTACTTGAAGGAATTAATGTAAATTTATCCCCATTTTCTCAGGCAAGCAAAATTAGAGAAACAAGTCCGTTTGAGAAAGTCATTGTTGAATTAAATAAGCGTTTAGTTGCCAAAAAAGGAATAGAGAATGCGCGAGCTTTATTTCCCATTGACTCAACAATAATTAGCTTAACCAGTAAAATACTATGGTCGCAAGGATGGCATCAAGTAAAACTATTCTCTGGTCTTAATAGTATCACAACAGAGGTGGTCGGAATCCTCATCCATTTTGGTTAAGTTCATGACTCGAAAGAAGGAGGAAAAACGATAGAAGCAATTACTGTAAATGGACTTGGCGTAATGGATAGAGGATTTGCTTCTAATCAAAGAATCACCGAATTATTAGAGAGTAGTGACAAGCATTTTGTCTTGAGATTGAAAAATAATATTAGCCTGGATATGCTCGAAAATGGCAAGTGTAAACTCGGAAAAGATAAAAGACAAATAGAAGTAAGAGTAGTCGCTTTTTGCGACCTAGAAAGTCAAACAGAATTTCGGCTGGCGACAGATTTACCTCTACAAGGAGAAGGGGCAGTTAGCAATGAAGAAATTGCCGAAATTTACATCCAAAGATGGCCAATAGAACTGCTGTGGAAATTTTTTAAAATGCCTCTAAAGTTGGATAATCTAATCACTAAAAACGAGAACGGAATCCGCCTACATCTCTATAGCTGCATTATCGCTTATCTGATTCTACAGCTAATAGATATTGAAGAAGGATTTGGGAAAATCTTATTAGACAAACTGCGCTATTTACAGAGTTTCATGTGTCAACATATTAGCTATTTACACTGGTTCCGGAGGATTGTCTATTCAACTTAAAATTTGATGTTATAGGAGTATTATGCTTGTCAATGTAAAGTTTTATTACAGGATTCAACGTTTCTGGTTATAGGGGTATTATGCTTGTCAATGTAAAGTTTTATTACAGGATTCAACGTTTCTGGGTTTTCTCTCAATAACGGAGGGACAGAGGTGGTTAGCTGAACGTTGGGAAAAAATGATAGTTTTATCGACGTAAGAAGCAGAAAAATTAGCTAAATTAACAGGATGTAATCTCAGACAATTTCAAGAAAGATAGGCTTTTAGTGGCTTGTTAACAAGTTTTATCAATCTATTCATAATAAAGATTGGCAGAGGATTAAAGATTAGTTATTGTGACTAACTCTTTTGATTAGAAAAAGATAAACTTGAGAATCTTCAGTCAAATTTATTGACTCAAAATCAGCTGTACTTAATTTAAATGAATCAACCCTACCTACAACCCACACCCAGCCTAGACTTTAATCTCGTTGTCACCCCTGTAGAGAGGAGTCACAATAGACCAAAAGTGCTAGCATGGAGATTAAGCAAATATTTTGTTAAGGAGAGGGCTATGCCTCAATATCTTTCTCCAGGCGTTTATGTTGAAGAAGTACCTTCAGCCGTTAAAGCGATCGCTGGAGTTAGCACCAGCATCCCCGGATTTATTGGAATTGTACCAGACAAAATCCACCTGGTCGCCAAAAATCCGACAACGCCCGGAAGCACTAAGTTTGTGGACTTTGCGCTGCCGCCAGCCAAGATAGCTAAATTGATTACCAATTGGACCCAATTTACCAAATTCTTTGGCGATCTAATCGGCGACGAAACAAAGGCAGCAACGGCAGATGCCGATCCTGCCATTGATCCTGGACACCAACACCTGGCTCACGCAGTTTACGGATTTTTCAACAATGGCGGCAGCAGTTGCTATGTAGTGCGGATTACTGATGATACACAACTTGATGATGCCCTCAAAGCTTTTGCCGCGATCGATCCAATTTCACTGGTAGCAATCCCAGGAAACACCGATGACGGGATCCGAGATAAAGTGGTAGCTCATTGTCAAGCCACTGGCGATCGCTTTGCTATCCTAGATGGACCTGAGACGGCTGCCGATTTAACCACTCTGACCAAAATTCCGGCTGACTCAGGAGTCATGCCGAAAAGAACCGATTTGGCCGCCTGGTATTTCCCCTGGATCAAGGTTTTTGACCCAGCGACTAAACTACAAAACCCTAGTGGTGATGGGTCGCTCATTGTCCCCCCTAGTGGACACCTAGCAGGAGTCTATGCTCGCGTTGACAACGAGCGAGGAGTCTTCAAAGCACCGGCCAATGAGGTGATTTTTGGCGCACAAGACGTAAGCCAGCCCCTCAGTAAAGCTGACCAGGATAACTTGAATCCTAAAGGAGTCAACTGCATCCGCGTCCTCAATGGCAAAATCCTAGTCTGGGGAGCCAGAACCGTCGGCGGCGATGACAATGCTGACTTGAAATACATCAACGTCCGCCGCACCCTGCTTTTTCTGCGGGAATCGATTGACGAAGGCACCCAGTGGGTGGTCTTCGAGCCGAATACTCCCGCCCTCTGGCAACAAATTACCCGCAACGTTTCGGCATTCCTCACCAATGTCTGGCGCTCGGGGGCTTTGTTTGGCAATACACCCCAGGAGGCGTTTTACGTCAAGTGCGATGCCGAAAACAACCCGCCCGAGTTGCGCGAATTGGGCCAAGTCGTCACGGAAATTGGCGTGGCGATTGTCCGTCCGGCTGAATTTGTCATCTTCCGCATCAGCCAGATGGCCCAAACCAGCTAACAGAGAGGTGAGCTATGGAGATCGCCTATAAAACGCCAGGTGTCTATCGAGAGGAAAGCTTCCGCCAACCAGAAGCCAAGCTACCCACTGGCATTCCTGGATTCGTCGGCTTCTTTCAGGCTAAGCCATCAGAGAAGGATTTCCCAGTCAACACCCCGCTGGCATTACACCGTCAGGAAGAATTCAGCGAAAAATTTATCGCCCAAGGCTATCTATTAGAGGCAGTGACTGGCTTCTTTGCCAATGGCGGAACTCGCTGTTATGTGGTGCGAGCAGACTCCAATCAAGAGCCAAAATCAGCCTTAGAAGCGGCTTTGTCGTCTCTCGCTCCCCTGAAGGATTTGGACTTACTGGCAGTTCCCGATGCTATGAAGCTGACGGATGAAAGTGCCATTATCCAAGTGCAACAGGCAATGTTGCAACAATGCGCCCAACAAGGCGATCGCTTGGCCATTCTCGATCCTCTCCCAAACAGTACCGCAGCAGCAGTCAAAAACCAACGAGAGGCAATTGTCCGCGGCCAGCCCAAACCGATTAACGCCGCTCTCTACTATCCCTGGCTGAAAAATACCCAAGGGCGCTGGGTTCCCCCCTGCGGTCATATTGCTGGTATCTTTGCCCGCAGCGATCGCACAATGGGTGTCTTCAAAGCCCCAGCCAATGAAGAGATTCAGGATGCCCTCGATTTGCAAGTGGCGATCGACAATTCCCTTCAAGGTGAGTTGAATCCTTTTGGCATCAACTGCCTGCGGGCCTTTCCGGGTCGCGGACTGCGCGTCTGGGGAGCGCGGACCCTCAGTCAAGATCCCAACTGGCGTTATCTCAACGTCCGGCGGCTATTCCTCACCTTGGGGCGGTGGATCGACCAAAATCTCGGCTGGGCAGCCTTTGAACCCAATTCTCCCCGCTTGTGGGTGCGAATTGGGCGAGAACTGAGTGCTTACTTAACCCAACTGTGGCAGTCAGGGGCACTCCAGGGAGCCAGCCCAGCCCAGGCATTCTACGTCAAATGCGATGCTGAAACTAACCCGACCGACCTCCGGGAAGAAGGGAAGGTGCTAACTGAAATTGGTTTAGCAACTGCTGCTCCTGCTGAGTTTCTCGTGATTCGGATCATTCATCGAGCGGGAAGCGTGGAAATGCGCCCAACCCCTTGATTCCTAACTATTACTGGTTGTTTAACAAGGAGATTTTCTATGGCTGACAGAGTTGATCCCTATCGAGGTTTCAATTTTCGCGTTGAAATCGACGGCATTCAAGAAGCAGGCTTCCGCGAATGCAGCGGTCTAGATGCGACAACCGATCCCGTTGACTATCGGGAAGGAACCGATGCCAACCACGTCCGTAAATTGACCGGGTTGAATAAATTCGCGCCCATTACTTTAAAACGGGGCATCACCGATTCCAAGACCCTCTGGGAATGGAGAGAAACCGTGATTGGTGGGAAAACCACCCGCAAAAATGTCTCGATTGTCCTATTCAACGAAGCGCAGGAAGAAAAATTGCGCTGGAATTTGCGGGAAGCCTGGCCTTCTAAATGGACAGGACCAAGTTTTAATGCCACCAGCAATGAAGTAGCGATTGAAACCCTAGAAATTGTCCACGAAGAAATGGTTAAAGCTTAATCCCCCGCTAAACTGATCACCCAATCATGCTCCAGACTGAATTTCCCTTTACCTTACCCCTGGGGTATATAGATGGGGAAGGCAACCTGCATCGGGAAGGTGTCATGCGCCTAGCCACTGCCTTCGATGAAATTGCCCCCCTCAAAGATCCCCGTGTCCGTAGCAACCAAGCTTATCTGCTGATCGTCCTGCTGTCGCGGGTAATCGCTAAGCTTGGCAGCCTGGAGTATATCAACCCGAAGGTGATTGAAGGACTGTATGCGGCAGATTTGGCTTACTTACAAGACCTCTACTGCCGCATTAATCAAAATGGTCACAACCGGGTTCATACCCAATGCCCTTACTGCGAAAAAGAGTTTGACGTGGAACTCACTAGCTTGGGGGAGTAAGGCGCTACCCCCTCGAACGGCTTTATGAGGAGGTAGCCTATATCGCCTACCACTTTCACTGGCAGCCGGAACAAATTCTGGGATTGGAACACCCAGAACGCCAGCAGTGGGTGGCAGAAATCGCCAAGATTAACCAGCGTTTTAACGAACAAACTTGAGCAAACAGGAGAAAATAACTGATGTCATCCTTGGGCTTAAACGCCGCTTTCAGTTTGGCGACCAATCTTTTGGGAATTCGCAGCGATCCCTATCAGGTCTTCAATTTTTTGGTCGAGATTGAAGGAATTTTGGCAGGAGGGTTCTCTGAATGTAGCGGTTTGCAGGTAGAAACTACTATTGAAGAGTACCAGGAAGGCGGTGTCAATGACTACATACATCGCTTTGCCGGGCGCAGCAAATCCCCAGCCTTGATTCTCAAACACGGACTTACCCCGATTGATGGACTGTGGAGTTGGCATCAAGATGTAGTCCAAGGCAAGATTGAACGCCAAAACGGCACAATTTATTTGCTGAACAAGCAGCGCATCCCGGTCATTTGGTGGAACTTTAAAGAAGCTTTTCCCTATAAGTGGACTGGCCCAGAATTGCGAGCAGATTCAGGCAACGTCGCCTTTGAAAGTGTCGAATTATTTCACCGAGGACTCAGCCGTCCTAGCGTGAGCAGTTTGGTAGGAGGAATCGCCGCTGAACTAAGTGCATCTGTCAATATTGGTTTCTAAAAAGGTGTATAAGATGGTCGATTCTCCTGATGAAAAATCTGTTCTGGTAGAGCGTCTCCTTCGCCTCCAGAGTGAACCTGTTGGGGTGATTAACCTAAAACAATTCCAGACTCAATTAGCACGAGTTCCAAGCTGGATGGTTCAGCGTTCCCGTTTCCTAGAAAGGTGGCAATCTCGTTATGCTTTTGGTGAGAGTGAACCAGGTAGCAGTACGGAATTAATGTTGGCTACACCAGTGCAGCCAATTACAACCGAACCGAACCTCACTAGCCAATTGTCTTCAGCAATGTTATCTGAACGGATATATCAGGAGAAGATTGCGCCACCAATAGAAAATATTTCTGATTCCCAAGCTGGTCAAACTTTTCGCCTCAGTCGCAAAGCTGTTCCCTTGGCACCAGATTCTAATTCTTTAAGTAAACAAGTAAATTCCTCTGAGAAGATAGATGCTCCAGCAAACACTTCTGAAAAAAATAGCCCATCCTTGAGGACAATTGTTGAAAGTGTAACGGTGTCAACTCCTGACTCTAAGCCTGCGGCTACCTTAGCTCAACCACAGAGAACAGTTGCGCCAAAAGAGGAAGAAACAAAAGTTACTTTAGTTGAATTAAAACAGATTCAAGTAAGCAATTTAAGCACACCAAATCCTTTGTTGTTGTGCCCAAATTTGCACCAGCCAGACGAAGCATCTGAAGAAAGGAAGATAGATTTCCTACCCGCTACTTCGGGAGAATCTACTTTACCTTTGAGAACAATTACTGAAAGAATAAATACTTCCACTTCTAACTCAGAATCAGCAGAAATATCTCTCAAACCAGAGACAAAAGTTACTGCTATTGAACAAGGACAGTCTTTAGTTAGTAACGAAGCAACAACCAACCCTTTAGTATTCAGAAAAAACTGGCAGCAACCAGACGAAACATCTGAGGAAAAAAAGATAGATTCTTTAACAGCCACTTCGGGAGAATCTACTTTACCTTTGGGAACAATTACTGAAAGAATAAATACTTCCACTTCTAACTCAGAATCAGCAGAAATATCTCTCAAACCAGAGACAAAAGTTACTGCTATTGAACAAGGACAGTCTTTAGTTAGTAACGAAGCAACAACCAACCCTTTAGTATTCAGAAAAAACTGGCAGCAGCCAGACGAAACATCTGAGGAAAAAAAGATAGATTCTTTAACAGCCACTTCGGGAGAATCTACTTTACCTTTGGGAACAATTACTGAAAGAATAAATACTTCCACTTCTAACTCAGAATCAGCAGAAATATCTCTCAAACCAGAGACAAAAGTTACTGCTATTGAACAAGGACAGTCTTTAGTTAGTAACGAAGCAACAACCAACCCTTTAGTATTCAGAAAAAACTGGCAGCAGCCAGACGAAACATCTGAGGAAAAAAAGATAGATTCTTTAACAGCCACTTCGGGAGAATCTACTTTACCTTTGGGAACAATTACTGAAAGAATAAATACTTCCACTTCTAACTCAGAATCAGCAGAAATATCTCTCAAACCAGAGACAAAAGTTACTGCTATTGAACAAGGACAGTCTTTAGTTAGTAACGAAGCAACAACCAACCCTTTAGTATTCAGAAAAAACTGGCAGCAGCCAGACGAAACATCTGAGGAAAAAAAGATAGATTCTTTAACAGCCACTTCGGGAGAATCTACTTTACCTTTGGGAACAATTACTGAAAGAATAAATAATCCCACTTCTAACTCAGAATCAGCAGCTACTTTAGACCAATCAGAGGCAATAGTTGCGTCAACAGAAGGAGAAACAAAAGTTACCTCAGTGGAATTAGGACAACCTCAAGTAAGCAATTTAAGCACAGCAACCCCCTTGTTGCTGCGGCAAAGCTTACAATCGCTAGATAAAGAATCTAACCGACTAACAACAGGTTCAGGTACAATACACAGAGAGGCGATCGGAGGACAAAAACAGTCAGGAAATCAAGCAAATAGAGATATTGCCGCCGTTAACTCCGAATTAGCAACAACTTCGATCGCCGTCGTCCCAGAAATTCCCTCTAGAGAGGTTCCAGGAAACCTCCCAGTCCCGACCAATCTGGTTTGGCGTAAAACTACCAGTGAACCAGCGAGGACAGTTTTCTCCGCCGCCAACAACGGCTATACTGACTCCTCTTTGCCGTCAGTCAGTATTCCAGTCAATCCTAATCGTCCCAATAGCCTGCGCCAGATGTCAAATACGACTTCCGAGATGGAAGCTGTGCCATCAAATCCTGCTATACCAGCGATCACTCAGACACCAAACCAGACTCCGGTAGTTAATGTTGCAGACATCGCCGAACAAGTCAGCCGTCTGCTGTTTCGCCAGTTAACCGTTGAACGTGAACGTCGAGGAATGAGCCAATGGTACTAGAAACGCCTACCAAATTAAAGATTAAACCTCTACCACCGTCTAAGCTGCCAGAAATTACGGTGCAATTCAATCCGACTGCCTATTCAATTACCAAACCAGTCACTTGGAGTTCGCAAGTATCTGCTAGTACTTCAACAGCCACCAAAGGAGAGCAATCTACCGTCCAGAGAAATTTGAATGCACCAGTTTTGCAGTTTGGGGGAGGAGGAAGTCGTACCCTTGTTTTAGAACTGTTTTTTGACGTGACCGAACCCGTTGAGGGTAAGCCAGTAGATGACGTGCGCCAACTCACCAATAAAATTGTCAAGCTGACGCGCATTGAACGGGATACCAATCAACCGCCAATTTGCACAGTGTCTTGGGGAAACCCCCTTGATCCTCCTGAGTTTCCCTTTATTGGAGTGGTGACTAACTTGGTGCAGAACTTTACCCTCTTCAAAAGTGATGGCAAACCCCTACGCGCTAGGCTGACAGTGACTTTTACTGAATGGATTGATCGAGAAAAAGACCTCAAACAAACTGATCCCGAACAAACGACACGCCTAGTCAAGCGAGGAGACACTTTAAGCAGCCTAGCGGCGGAAGTATATGGAGATCCCAATCTCTGGCGCATTATCGCCCAAGCAAATAATCTAGACGATCCGCGCCATTTAAAAGTGAGCAATCCTCTAATTATTCCGAAACTACGTTGATGAATTATGAATTATGAATTATGAATTGGGAATTGGGCAGGTGACAGAGTTATATGGCAGCGAACAGAAAACGGGGAAAAAACTAATCTAAAATCTAAAATCAGGAGAATTATCGATAATGCCGACAACGAGTACGCCAAATTTGCTGTTACCGAGTTTTGCTCTGAAAATTGGCGGTTCACCACTGCCAATTGAGACAGAAATTCAGGTTATTAGCATCACCGTTGAGGATGACCTGACTCTACCCAGTATGTTCACAGTGGAACTGACTGGACTTGAAACTCAGAATAGTCAGATTTCCTTACTCGATGACGCTCTTTTTGCTCTTGGTACCGAAGTAGAGGTTAAACTGGGTTATGGGGGCCAAGTGGCCACCTTAATTAAGGGAGAAATTACCGGATTAGAACCAGAATTTACGATCAATCGCCTGCCTAGCTTTATCGTGCGCGGTTACGATCGCCGCCACCGACTACAAAGAGGACGCAAGACTCGTACTTTCCTCCAGAAAAAAGACAGCGACATCGCCGCTCAAATTGCCAGTGAAGGAGGACTTACTGCCAAAGCCGAAGATAGCCAAGTCACCCATGACTATATTATGCAGGCTAACCAGACCGATCTGGAATTCTTGCAAGCACGAGCGCGGCAGCTCCAGTATGAGGTAGTAGTAGAGGACAAAACCCTCTTGTTCCGTCCGGTAGGGAATGCCAGTAGCGCCGTCTTAACCCTGACTCTGGAAGATAACCTGCTGGAATTTTATCCCCGCCTCTCCTCTCTCGGACAGGTGAACCAGGTGTCAGTGCGCGGCTGGAGTGCCAAGGACAAGCAAAAAGTTCTTGGACAGGCTAAGGCAGGGGATGAAGTCTCGACGATGGGGGGACAGTCGAGTGGTGCCAAGCTTAGTGAGAGTGCCTTCGGTGAGGGGATAGGAGGCATTAGCGATCGCCCCGTTGCCAGTCAAGCTGAAGCTGATCAATTTGCTAAAGCTCAATTTAATCGGGAGGTACTGGGATTGATTACTGGTCAAGGCATTTGTCGGGGTAATACCCAAGTGCGGGCCGGTAAAGTCATTGAGATCGATGGGATTGGTCAGCGATTTAGTGGACTGTATTACGTCACCGCGGCCAGCCATCGCTACGGACCTCGCGGTTACTTCACCTATTTTACAATTCGGAGGAATGCAATATGAATCTCTTTGAGGTGACAGTAGATACGGAAACTAGGGAAGCGATCGCCGGTCGTATTTTCGGAGTGGTCGTAGGTATAGTTACCAACAATAAAGACCCGGATAACTTAGGTCGAGTCAAGTTGAAATTTCCCTGGCTTAGCGATAAAGATGAAGATGAAAGCAACTGGGCGAGAATTGCTGCCCCAATGGCCGGCAAAGAAAGAGGGATCTACTTTCTCCCAGAAGTAGATGATGAAGTTCTGGTAGGTTTCGAGCAGGGAAACCCGCGTTTTCCTTACGTTTTGGGGGTTCTTTGGAATGGCAAAGATGCACCTCCAGCTAATAATAGCGACGGGAAAAATAACCTGCGGCTGATCAAATCTCGCAGCGGTCATGCCATTCGTCTCAATGATGAAGATGGCAAAGAAACTATTGAGATTATCGATAAAAGTGGCAATAACAGTCTAATTTTCGATACATCTAATAACACAATTACTATTACTGCTGACAAAGACATTACCATTTCTGCTACTAAAGGTACGATCAAACTAGACGCACAAAAAATCGAAATTAAGTCTTCCGCCGACAGCAAAATAGAAGCTGGTGCAGGCATGGATATCAAAGCCAGCGCCACCATGAATCTTAAAGGCGCAACTATCAACCTCAATTAGTTTTAAATCTAAAATCTAAAATCTAAAATCCATTATGGGACAACCCGCAGCTAAACAAGGCGACCAAATTATTGCCACCGACACCCACATTATCATGGTGCCAGCACCGCCGGGACCACCAGTTCCGACTCCCCTTCCCCACCCCTTTATTGGCATCATCAACGGCAACCTCAGTGCAGATGTCAAGATTATGGGGATGGCAGCCGCCACCGTGGACAGCACGGCAGACAACACTCCGCCCCATATCCCGACCCCTCCTGGTACGGCATTCCAGAACCCTCCCGCCAACAAAGCCACCATTAAAATCGGTAGCCCAACCGTCAAGATCAACGGTAAGATGGCAGCGCGTAACAGCGATACAGCCCAGACGTGCAATGATCCAGCCGATTTGCCCGTAGGACAGGTTATTGCTGTCGGTACTGTCTTAATTGGTTAAGGGGAGGATGGAGATGGAGAAATCTTTTTTAGGTGTTGGCGTAGGATTCCCCATTCAGGTGGATTCGGGGGCGCTCAAATGGGCAAAGTACGAAGAAAGCGTCCGTCAGTCCATCTGGATCATTCTGGGAACGGCTAAGGGCGAGCGCGTGATGCGCCCTGATTTCGGCTGCGGGATTTACGACCTCGTTTTTGAAATGAATACGGCAGCCACCGCTGGCAAAATTTCCCAACAAGTGCGAGAAGCTTTGCTCTTGTTCGAGCCTCGCATTGATGTACTAGACGTTCAAGTTATTTCCCAATCCGACAGCGACGGAGAAAAACTGCTCATCAGTATTGACTATCAGGTGCGAGCAAGTAATAACGTTTTTAATCTCGTCTATCCGTTTTATTTAGAAAGAATGTAATTCCTAATTCATAATTCATAATTCAATGGTTAAATCAGCCCCGAAAATTGACAAGCGCACAGCAACTGAGATTACCCAGCAGTTGCAGGAATTACTGCTTGAATATGCACCCACTTGGCAGGAATCTGAAATAGATCCAGTAACAGGCAAGAGACTGCCGAAAAAGGGGACTATCAGTGCCGTCTTGATTGGCACCTTTGCCCGCTTTGCCGAAATTATCATCGAGCGCTTGAACCAAGTCCCGGACAAGAATTTCTTGGCATTCCTGGACTTGTTAGGAGCCTCCCGCCTCCCACCTCAAGCCGCTCGCACTCCCCTGACCTTTTCTTTGGCGGCTGGCTCTACAGTGGATGTAGTGGTTCCAGTGGGAACTCAGGTAGCCGCTCCCCCAGCGGAAGGGGAAAAAGCCCCAGTCATCTTTGAAACAGAAGCGGAATTAGTAGTTACCGCCGCTCAACTCACCTCCGTATTTGTGCGGGAGCCGCAGCAGGATACCTGGAGCGATCGCACTGGGTGGCTGACGACCAAAACTGCAACTGCGGGTTTTGTCTTTCATGGCGATGCGGGAGTCGAACACAGCCTGTACTTAGCTTGCGATGACCTATTCACCCTACCAGTTGCTAAAACTGTCACCTTAACAATTCAATCTGAGGAGGCTCAGAGGTTAGCAGGACTCCCCTTGACTTGGTCTTATTGGGATGGTAAAGATTGGCGGCAAATCAGTCAATTGGTCAGTAATATCTCAGAAAATAACCAAAGTTGGCAAGTATCAATTCCTAACTTTCCCGTTCCCGTTAAACAAATCATCAATGGCGTAGAAGCGTCCTGGCTGAAAGTTGCGCTCAATCAGCCTTTTACCGCCGGATCTGACCCCTTACCAAGTATTCAATCTATCACTGCTAGTGTTAGGGTCAATCAGTCGAATTTACTACCCGATCTCGGTTTTATTAATTCTTCACCCCTCGACCTAACTAAAGACTTCTCTCCCTTTGGCGAAACCCCCCGCCTCAGTGACACACTCTACCTAGCTAGTCAGGAAGTCTTTTCCAAAGCCGGAGCTAGGGTAACAGTCAACATCACCCTCAATGAAACTGTCCCCGTCAACAGCGAAAATGAAGTTGAATTAGCCTTCGATACTTGGGATGGTAAGGCTTGGCAGCCATTATTGGTAACTCCCAGTAGTCTAGCAACTGCCAAATTCAGCCAAAGCGGTTCAATCACTTTTACTTTGCCCAATCAGATAGGATTAGGTGAAGTTAATGGCAAGAATAATTATTGGATTCGCGTGCGGATTGTTCGGGGAAACTATGGCACGGGTACTTCCTCTCAACCCCCTACTTTTACTACCCTCAGACAAGAAATTAGGGAAAACACCGAGCAAATTATCGTCAACAGTAGCCGGGGGTTTATGCCAGGCGATCGCATCCAAATTGCCACGGGAACTAACACTCAGGAGGTCCGAACTATCGGGGTTGTTAATACCTCAAATAATAGCCTGACCTTGACAGAAGCCCTACAATCGCCTCATCCAGTGGGGACAGGAGTATGGTTAATTTCTAACACCCTTTCTCCCCCTTTGCTCAAATCCCTAACCCTAAGTTATACATATAATGCTACTCAGTCCCTTTCTGCTTGTCAAACCTACAATAACTTTACCTACATTCAACAGAAAGAACAACCATTTATTCCTTTTGAAGCCCTCACAGAATCTCATCCTTCGTTATATCTAGGATTTACCCTCCCGCAAAATCGCTCCAAATTTCCCAATCGTCCTCTGAGTCTTTTTGTCTCCTTAGCAGACTTGAAATATGGGGAAAAATTTATCCCTCTTTCTCCTCCCTACAGTCGTCAAGTTGCGACAACCGGAATAGTCACCCATCCTATATGGGTAACAAATGATACGGAGCAATCAGTCACTTGGCGAGTGGAAATTTGGGGCAATAATTGGGAGACGACAATCTCAGAGGAAGGGACTTCAATTACTCTTGCTCCTGGGGAAATAAAATCCTTAAAAGTGCAGATTACTATTCCCGAAGATCTCAATCAGGAAAACCGAGATATTGCTTTCCTCCGCCTGAGCCGTCCTGATACTTTTGCTACTATTTATACTGCTACTTTAGAAACTTTTGTGGCAGACCAACTACCGCCAATGTCGCCAGTCCGGTTATCTTGGCAATATTGGAATGGACAAGCTTGGTCCAAACTTACGGTCGATGATGGCAGCGAAAATTTCACCCTTTCAGGATTAATTAAATTCTTGGTTCCGGCTGACTGTCAAACTAAAGCCGAGTTTGACTTATCGGAACGTTACTGGTTACGGGTACAGTGGGAAACAGGAGACTATCTCATTGAACCTAGAATCATCAACCTTGCCCTCAATACAACTTTTGCCAGCCAAACGCTCACGATTGTCAAGGAAATTTTAGGTTCTAGTAACGGGTCAGAAAATCAAATTTTCCAAACGACTCGCTTTCCCGTCCTGCAAAACCCACAATTAGAGGTCAGAGAACCAGAAAAACCTTCAGAACTAGAGCTAGAGAGACTAAAACTGCCAGGAAATAGCAACCCGATTACCCCAACTCCCAATTCTCGAGAAGTCTGGGTACAATGGCAGCAAGTTCCTGATTTTTATGGCTCAAGTTCCCGCGATCGCCACTACGTCCTCGACCAGCTTACGGGCAAAATTCGGTTTGGTAACGGACGCAACGGGCTGATTCCGCCTCTGGGAACTGGTAATCTAAGGATAGCGCGGTATCAGACAGGCGGTGGCAAAGCGGGGAATAAACCTGTTGATAGTATTGTGCAACTGAAGACCACAGTTCCCTACATCGAGAAAGTGACCAACTTACAAGCGGCGGTGGGTGGAGCAGAAGCAGAGACCCTGGAATCCCTGCGCGATCGCCTCCCTGAAACTATCCGTCACCGCGATCGCGCCGTCACCCTAGAAGATTACGAAGACTTAGCAAAACTGGCTTCCCCAGAGGTGGCAAGGGCGAAATGCCTACCTCTACATTGGCTAGGAGATCCACCTGAGCAAGCACCTAGACGGGGAACAACCAGCATCATCATCGTACCGCGCTCTGAGGCGCTCAAGCCTCTACCAAGTCTGGAACTGATTAGCCGAGTTGAAAAGTTTCTCAGAGCGCGTGCTTGTCCAACTGTCGAGATTCTGGTGGTTGGGCCTCCTTATATCCCAGTAAGCGTTAATGTCGAAATTGCTTTGAGTTCACTCGAAGGAGCCAGTGCTGTCGAACAAGCAGTTAAAGCAACCCTAGAGCAATTTTTACACCCCCTGACGGGCGGATTAGATGGCAATGGCTGGGATTTTGGACGCGAACCCTACAAATCCGATTTTTATGCCCTATTAGAAGCCGTCCCGGGGGTCAGTTATATTCGCCGCCTCCTGGTCGATGATGGCAGGGTTTCTCAGGAGGTTGAGGCGATAAGAAAGACCGGCCGTTTCTTAGTCTATTCTGGTACTCACACCATCAGCCTATTTTTTGAGGAATCTTGAGGAAGCTTGCAGTTTTTGAAGATTGAAAATTAATTAAATTGTGAATTATTTACCATGCCTTTAGAATTGCCTAACTTAGATGACCGCACTTATGAGGATCTTGTTGCCGAAGCCCTCAGACTGATTCCTAACTACGCCCCGGAATGGACAAATTATAATCCCTCCGATCCAGGCATTACCCTGATTGAAATGTTGGCCTACTTGACGGAAATGTTGCTGTATCGGCAAAATCGAATAACTGATGATAACTTGCGAACATTTTTGCGGTTGCTTAATGGACCTGATTGGGTTGCCGAGCAAAATCAGGATTTAGCACAAGAAATCCAGGATGCTGTTTTAAATTTGCGGGATGAATATCGAGCAATAACGGCTGAAGATTACGAAACCCTAAGTCAGGAAAAATTTAACATCTGGTTAGTGCAGATGCAGCAAGAAGAAAAGGCGGACAAATTACTTGAAAAATCTCTTAAAGACCGCTGCAAAGAATGGTGGGATACTACTAATTTAGAGGTAAAAGAAGAAAATTTACCCTCAAAAGTGAGCCAAAAAATTAAACGCGCTTACTGTGTTCCGCAACGCTATTTAGGAGCAGGGAGGGAAGAAGAAAAGAAGCAAAGTAAACCTAACTATGTTAGTGTTCTGATTCTACCTGATAAAGATAGTGACAGTGCCAATCAATTAGGACCCCAACCAACGACTCTACTACGAGATGCACTTCAGGGATATCTTCAGCAACGGTCTATCCTCACTACTCGCCTGTCGGTTGTCGGTCCGACCTATACTCCTATCAGTGTGGAAATTCTCGTTGCTCGTCGCTCTGATGTACTCACTGAGACAGTCAGCAACGGCATCGTCAAAGCTATGCAGCAATTCCTTGACCCGGAAAACTGGCCTTTTAGTCGAGATGTTCACGTCTCGGAGGTGTATGAATTACTAGAAAAAATTGACGGAATTGATTATTTAACAGACGTTCTACTTGTCAGCGAGTGCCAGCCAGAAGATCAACATTGCCTAGCAACAGAAACCCTCTGGAATGATCGGGGGGAACCGATTGGACTGGAACTGTATGACCATTATCTGCCGGCAAACCGCCTCAAACTAGACCAGATAGCGATCGCACCTAGTGCTAATTTTTTGGTAGTGCAGTTAACCATTAAAGTTAGAGCTGCTTCGGGAGCCAATCCCGACTTACTGAGGCGGCAAATTAAAAGCCAAACTCGAGCTTTCTTCCATCCTTTATATCCAACAATTCGCGACCTAAACCCGGATGGTGAAACTGCCATGAAAATTGAAGTTACCGCCGCTAAAACAATCAAAATGAGTAGCTTGCGCTTAGAAAATTCCAAGTATGTTGAAACAGGTTCTTTTGAAGAATTAAATTTGGCTATTAATCAGGTTACTTCGTATGTTGAAACAGGTTCTTTTGAAGAATTAAATTTGGCTATTAATCAGGTTACTTCTATTGAATTATCTGGCGATCGCATCCAAAAAGGGGGATGGCTGTTAATCAAAGCAGGAGAAGTGATTGATTTGCGATCGCAGGTTGAGGTGGATTCAGCTATTACTGGTTAAGCGAGTAAGTGATCAAACAATTTTTTCTGGAGAGGATTTTATGACAATTAATGAAAGAACTGGACAGGCGAGTATTTTACTAAATTACCTACCGGCTATTTTTCAAGAAGATAGTGAAGCTAACCAGCCGAATTTTCTCGGTCGCTTTCTACTGGCTTTTGAAAGAATCCTCCTTGGTTTAGGAGAAGTATCTTCAGAAGTTCCTCAACCGGGTCTAGAAGAAATTCTGGGGGGAGGAAACATCACTGATGGTAGCGGAACAACCCAGTTAGCAGGAGTTTATCGGTATTTTGAGCCAGGAGCAAACTTAAACGCATCTCAACACACTACTAGGGATTTCTTACCTTGGCTGGCTAGTTGGGTAGCCTTGACTCTGCGGGATGATTGGGAAGAAAATAAGAAACGACTATTGATTGCTAGAGCAACTCAATTGTATCGGCTGCGAGGCACCAAACGCGGTTTAGAAGAGGCTTTAATTATTTATACCCAAACGGGGGTACAGACGACATCTGATGTTGGTGTGCAGGTCAATGAACTGAACGCGCCATTTCAGGTAGGTGTCCATGCTACCATTGGTAAAGATACCATCCTTGATGGTGGCGCTCCCTTCTTCTTTTGGGTGCAAATTGTTTTGCCAACGGCCAATCCTGAACGGCGCAAGCAACAGCAAGAGATTGTTACCGCTATTGTCGATTTACAAAAACCAGCTCACACTGACTATCGCCAACCGATTACAGTAGTAACGCCTGTATTTCGGATTGATGTTAATTCCACTGTAGGCATCGATACTCTTTTAGATCCGCTTTGAAGATAACCGACCTAACACTATCTGTACTGCAATCTAAACTTACCCAAGGAGACGAAAGATGGCTAACCCAATCAAACGCTTAAATTACTTTAACGGGCAATTCCTGCGAGCCCCCGATTTTACTGAGGAACAAACCTATCACCTAGAGATGAGACGGCGACACAATGAGAATCTCCACACTTGGGGCATCGCCGATGGCTTAAAATTACAATATACTATTGGTTCGTCCCAGATAGAAATTGCTGAAGGCATGGCGATTGACAGTAAGGGACGAGAGATTGTGCTAGTGGAGAAAGCTGATAAAGATTTATCTGGCTTTGTTAATAAAACGGTCTATGTTACTATCGCCCACGAGTATGAGCAAGTCGATAAGACGAATGAAACGGGAGTGGAAGGCTTTACCCGCGTACAAGAAATCCCCACCATTAAGATAAGTGAAAATCCCCCTTCCGCTGATCAATTGAGTCTGCAATTGATCTTGGGGCGGGTGACAGTGAACTCTGAGGGCAAAATTACAGCCACCGATGAAGGAGAGGGAGTTAATCGGCGGCGTGCTGCTG
This sequence comes from Microcystis panniformis FACHB-1757, assembly GCF_001264245.1. Taxonomy (NCBI): domain Bacteria; kingdom Bacillati; phylum Cyanobacteriota; class Cyanophyceae; order Chroococcales; family Microcystaceae; genus Microcystis; species Microcystis panniformis. The sequence goes on along the minus strand of NZ_CP011339.1, from coordinate 1,202,627 downwards.
GGGTCGTTGCTGGCGATTTAGAAGCCCGTAGTCTCACTTTAACCGATCCTAATGTTGATCCGTCCCAATGGTCCAAGATGCGTTTAGGAGCCGCCGGACGCGCCGATTTACAAAGTAACCTGAGAGTTACTGGTAAGCTGGAAGTGACTGGGACAGTGGATGGTCGGGATGTTTCTGCTGATGGGACTAAGTTGGATACTCACACCATTAACACCAATAACCCCCACCAAACAACCGCCGCCCAAATCGATAACCAGGGAGGAACGAACCGCCTTGTTACTCAGATTAATGCGAGTACGGGGGTGATTAGTGAGGCGAGAATTGACCCAGCAATTGCCCGGGATAGCGAGGTAACGACTGCCATCAATTTGGCAGTGAAAAAAGCCGGGGATACGATGACGGGGGCGCTGACAATTAGTCAAAGTGGTGGTAAATACGGCTTGATAGCTTCCTTTGAGAGTAAAAATCCTGAGCCACCTTTCATTAATTGGTATCACAGTAAGAGCGGAGCAGATCAAGATCTTAAGCGCTATGGATATATTCAAGCAGGAGATGACGGCATTAAGGAGTTTCGGTTTGTTGCCGAGAATGGAGCTAATTTCAAGTTTTCAGGGGGCAACCTGACAGTTACTGGCAACGTCGGTATTGCCACCACCGCCCCTCCTACCCAAAGATTGGAGGTTAATGGCAGTGTCCAAGCTACCTCATTTCTCGGAGATGGTTCAACCTTAACGGGAGTCGTGAAAAAAGCCGGGGATACGATGACGGGGGCGCTGACAATTCAAAATAATCTCACCGTAACAGGTTCAGTTAGTTTTGGTTCACAAGTGCGTCAAATGCTTAATTTATGGTCAACTGGCTATGGAATTGGCGTACAAAATTTGACCCAATATTTTCGTAGCGATGCAAACTTTGCTTGGTATAAAGGTGGTTCCCATAATGACGAGGAACTCAATCCTGGTGGTGGAGCAGTACAAATGGTTATCAAAGATGGTAATGTTGGTATCGGAACAACAAACCCAGGTACAAAGTTAGAGATCAATGGTGATTTAAAAGTAACTGGTACAATTACGGGGACAATTGATGCGACAAATATTGCTACAGGAACATTAAATGTTGCTCGTATTCCTAATTTATCGGCTAATAAAATTATTGATGTATATGATATCTATTTAAGAGGATCAGCCTTTGAGTCAACAGAGGGAAATATTACATTTTTAAAGATTGCCAACTTTGATTTTGGGCTGACAACACAACGTGGATTGAATACGATAATTCTCAACCCAGGTGGTGCTTATAGACGTAAGGCGAATCACGATGTATATGGAGATAAGACAAATTGGAATAATTGGGCTGATTGGGTTAACTCTAATGCCGCAGCTGGAGATTTAGTAGCTGTTGCCAGCTATGATGCTTTAAGTAAGGCTCCCAGAGGTGGTTCAGCAGCTACTCTGTTGGATGCGATTAATGGGAAACAAGCCTTTAGCGCAGAGTATCGTGTTTCTTATGCACTGTTTTTTATTAAAGGAGAATCAAAATGTATAGAAGTATTACAAGCTTATCGAGGTCCTAATGCTCATTTAAAAACGGGCTATGCTTTTAGTCAGCTATCATTTAACTTTAACAACTTTAACAGCGAGGAAGCCTGGATAGTCCCAGCATTTATGAATAGTTGGACAAATTATGATACCACCTATAATCCTGCTGGATATTTCAAAGATAGTTTGGGAATAGTTCACCTCAGAGGGTTAGTCAAGAATGGTACTAACAATACTACTATTTTTACGCTTCCTGTTGGTTATAGACCTTCCAATCGAGAACTTCAAGCAGTTCAAACCAATCTTAATACAATTGGTCGGGTTGATATTCTTGCTGATGGACAAGTTACAGTAGTATCAGGAAGTAATGTGTGGGTTTCTTTAGATGGGATTACCTTTAGGGCCGGAGGATGATATTAATCTATGACTGAATTCATTCTCATCACTGGTGATAAAGCCATGTTTAACCCTACCTTCGGACAAGCAATTGTTACCGTTTATCCCCAAGCAGTGTCAACCTATGTTGATACCGTTCCTGATATTTTGGAATTTGCCATTATTGAAGAAAACTGGGTGACATTAAACAATCATAATTTAAAGATTGGGGATAAAGTTAAAATCTTCTGGAATGACAACGACAGCCAATTATTTACCGTTGAAGACATCAAAACCGATAAATTCAAAATTTCCCTTAACTACACAGGCGATATTTTTGTGTACGGTCGAGAAGTAGATGATTTTCATGTTGTTGACTATGATGCCTTGTCAATGCTTCATATTTCTGCCACGCAAGAACTCTATAAAATCATTAAAAAATTAGAAGGAAAAATCAACGAAAAAATTAATGCTTAAACTCTGATGAACAATTTCAGTTTGAATTTTAGCTTTTCCTAGTCCAGTAGTGAACTAACACAGCAACAAAAAAAACTCCGTGTCCTCTGTGTCTCTGTGGTGTTTCTTATTGTTACCAATAATAAGATTTTGTATCACAAATACGGGAGAGTCCCGATAACTATGTCCATTCCCCCAAAAATCCAAATTCTCATCAATCAACTTGATCGACAGTTAAACGAAATTGAACAACAAGCAGCACAAGGAATTAATCTGCTTAGAAGCTTATTGTCTTATTTCCCAGAAAATGTTATACTAATGCAGTATTTTGCTTATCTTAACACGATTCTGTTTTTCCTAGAAACAGCAAGACGACAAATCCAAACCACTATTGATACTATTTCTGATGAAGACGTGCCGAGGGAATTAATTCAAGAAGCAGGAGAAGATTTGGGAATGTTGCAAGGAAAAATCATAGAAGAAAAAATCCGCTTGCAAAGACTTATTGATTTTTTAGGAAATAACCCATGAAAAAACTGCCCGATGAAAAAACCTTATTAGCCATGCTAGAACAGTTCAAAATTGCTGAACAACAAGCGAGAGAAATTTGTGAAATATCAACAGAAGTAGCCTTAAAATATCAACAGCGAATGCGAGAACTTAGGGAAGCAAAACAACAGAGCGAACACTGAATCAGCAACAAAAAAACTCCGTGTCCTCTGTGTCTCTGTGGTGTTTATCAGAATTTTATTTGAACAATAAAAGGCGGTGAGTGTCAATGGTTTATAGCAATTTCAAGTTAGATGAATTAGTAAAACTTTTTGATTTAACCATTCGGGAAAACTCTGAATTATTCGCCTCCATCCCAGAAGTAGAGGGTAGTGAATATTTAATAACAACTCTCCAAGAAACAGTCGATTTAGCAGTAGCTATCAACACCGAAAAAGCTCGTTCAGAAATGATTATTGCTCCTGTCTTATTAGAGTTGCGAAGAAAATTAAAACACCAAATTAGTCTATTTTCTGGAGTTGATTTTACTGTAGATTTCAGCCAAGGCTTGAACGGTATTTGCGACTTTATTATCAGTAAAAATCCAGAACAGTTATTTATTCGTCAGCCGATTGTCACAATTGTTGAAGCGAAAAATGAAAACTTAAACTCAGGATTTGGTCAGTGTATTGCTGAAGCAATCGCCGCTCAAATCTTTAACCAACAGGAAGGTAATGAAATTTCTGTCATTTACGGAGTCGTGACAATTGGAACTATCTGGAGATTTTTAAAACTTGTAGGTCAAACCGTTCAGATTGATTTGAGTGAGTATTACATTAAAGACATCAACAAAATTTTAGGCATCTTATACCATGCTATCATCAATAAAGATCTAGGAGAGTAGATAATTTATGAAATCGGCGATAATTAATCTGCCAAACCATTGCAAAATCAGCTTTTATGTTATGATTTAAGTTAAAAGCAAATTTTTTCAACGCATTATTCCTATGAAAAAACAAATCAAAGAACGCCTCGAACAACTCAAAGCAGAATATGAGTCTGGTCAAAAAATGTTAGCTGATTTAGAAACACAAGGACTCAATCTAAGAAATACCATGCTTCGCATCAGTGGCGCTATTCAAGTATTAGAAGAGTTACTCGCTAAAACTGAGGAAGAAGAAAACCTTGACGTTGTTGAAATAGTAGAACCTCTCACTCAAACCAACTGAAGTAATTAATATTCAAAAAAACTGCCATGATGCAAAACCTAAATAAAAAAACTCCGTGTCCTCTGTTTCTCTGTGGCTTTTATCATGGTTATCGAAGCTAGTAAGGCATGGTTGGAAAATCTGTTACCAGCTTTGCAGTGGTTAGACAAACTGCTAGAAAAAGCAGTAGTTGCCGCTCAAGCAACCTATGCCAAAGACCCAGCAACTGAAGCCTATCAAGGTCTTTATCTCACGCAGGAAGATGTAGAGCAAATGTTAGTGCGCCAGCCAGGAGAGCCTGTCCTGAAACTTGGAGGAGAAGCTTGGGAGCCATCCTTTTCTGAGTTAGCCGACAAAGCATCCCGCCTAGCCTGGCTCAAGCAAACCTTTGACCTGTCCGTCTTCGACCTAGCGCTACTCGTGATTGCCCTCGCTCCCGAACTCGACCTGCGCTACGAAAGGCTTTACGCCTACCTCCAGGACGACGTAACTCGCAGGCGACCCACAGTAGATCTCGCCCTCAACCTGCTGTGTTCTTCAGCCCCAACCAAGCTGTGGCAAAGGTCTAGGGTTGCCCCAGAAGCGCCCCTACTCCGCCATCGACTGCTCCATCTGTTGGCCGACCCCCATCAGGTGCAGCCGCCCTTACTTGCTTGCTACCTCAAGCCTGATGAGCAGCTAGTCCGCTACCTGCTGGGACAGGAGGGACTCGACTCCCGATTGGCAACATTCTGTGAGCTAGTAGGCCCCAGGGGAGAACGGTCGTCACCGTTGTTAGATGCCAAAATCCAGCAAGCGCTAAACGCTTTGGCACTCCAGGCGAAACAAGCCAATCAGCCTTTACACCTTTACTTTCACGGTCCCCAGGGAGTGGGAAAGCGCCAAGCAGCAGAAGCGATCGCCCTCAAGTTAGGCATGAAGCTGCTAGTAGCAGACATCGCCACAGCGATCGCCGCGAAAACCGAGCTAGAGTCAATCTTGCCCCTGCTCTTGCGAGAAGCCCAGTTTCAAGATGCGGTGCTGTATCTCCAGGGAATCGACGCACTGGGTTCCCAAGAGCAGATAAACAACTATCAGCGCCTATTGCAGGCGATCGCCCAATTTCCCAGTATCGCCATCTTCGGAGGAGGAGGGCCAACCCTGTCAGACATTCCAGGCTCCACCCGCACAATTCTTCCCGTCTCCTTTCCCCTACCTGACTTTGCCCAACGTCGGGACAACTGGCAAGCCTATCTCTCCCAATCTGGCATTAGCCGACCGGCCCAGGAGTTAGATACCCTCGCTGACCGTTTCCGCCTCACTCCTGAACAAATTGGCGATGCAGTCGCCTCAGCCCAGCACCAGGCTCGCTGGCAGGCGGCCCAGGCATCCCAGGAACCCCCTCATTCCTTAAGCTTAGAAGATCTATTTGCTGCTGCTCGCGCCCACTCAGGTCAAGCCCTGACTTCCCTCGCCCGCAAAATTTCCCCTCACTCCACCTGGGCCGATCTGATCCTCCCGCCCGAGGGACTGACTCAACTCCAAGAAATTTGCAATCAGGTCAAATACCATCACCTCGTCTGCGGTCAGTGGGGCTTCGAGCAGAAACTCTCCCTCGGTAAAGGGCTAAATGCCCTCTTCTCTGGCTCACCTGGTACGGGTAAGACAATGGCGGCGGCGGTCATCGCCCAGGAGTTGCACCTCGACCTCTATCAGATCGACCTCTCCCAAGTAGTCAGCAAGTACATTGGCGAGACGGAAAAGAACCTGGAGCGGATCTTTACCGCCGCCCAGAGTGCCAATGCCATCCTTTTATTTGACGAAGCAGATGCTCTCTTTGGCAAGCGCTCCGAGGTTAAGGATGCCCACGATCGCTACGCTAATCTTGAAATTGCCTATCTGTTGCAGAAAATGGAGGAATACGAAGGGGTGACGCTCCTAACCACCAATTTGCGGCAGAATCTAGATGAAGCCTTCACTCGGCGCATCCGTTTCATTGTCGAGTTTCCCTTTCCTGAAGCGGACTACCGCCTGCAAATCTGGCGGCGCATCTGGCCCAAACAGACACCCCTGGCAGCCGATGTGGATCTCGAAGGCATGGCGCGGCAATTCAAGCTGGCAGGAGGTAATATTCGCAACATCGCCCTGGCGGCTGCCTTCCTCGCCGCAGAAAAGAGCCAGTGTGTGACGATGAAACATCTGCTGCAAGCAACCAAGCGGGAGTTTCAGAAGATGGGAAGACTGATTGGGGAGGAGGAGTTTTTGCCATTTAAACAAAAGTAAGTTGGTTTGCCCATTGTTCTGCCAAGTATCATGGATCAAGAAAGCCAAACCGGGATTAATCCAGCCATGCCTGATGACCTTGCCCGACACCATGAGGTGGCAAAGGGCCTAACTTATCTCCATGCACGCACAAATGCCACGGCAGGGCGCACCCTGGAAGCCGCCTCCTTCGTCTATGCGCTCATCGAACTGCTGACAGAAAAAGGCTTACTCGATCTTGACGAAATTGACACAAGGAAAAAGCAGGTAGCCCAACGACTGCTCAAACGTTTCCTGCAGCAAGATCCGGGCGTTTCCTTGCAGGAACCAGAACAAGATAAATATACCTTTTCCCAACCCGTCGCCATTGACTGCGAAAATCGGGTACATTTGTGCCAGGCTGCCTGCTGCAAAATGGTTTTTCCCCTGTCGCGCCAAGACATCGAAGAAGGAGTCATCCGCTGGGAGTTGAGCCAACCTTATGTTATTGCCAAAGGTGCGGACGGCTATTGCCACCACTTTGATCGCCAAGGTTTAGGCTGTACGGTGCATTCCCAGCGCCCCATCCCTTGCCGAGCCTACGATTGCCGCAACGACAGGCGCATCTGGCTCGACTTTGAAAATAAAATTGTCAATCCCAAGCTGAACGAGCCAAACTGGCCCCACAACTTGAGTGCAGCAGAAATGGAACTTCCAGGAGGTGAAATTCAATGATCCACGATCTCGACGATACGCTTAAAGAATTGCTGGTGCAAAAAGTGCCTCTCGATCCTAACGCGATCGATATTAAGTTTGAAGTGCCGAACAAAGACGACTGGAATCCCAAGCCGAATAAGCCTACAATTAATTGTTTTCTCTACGACATCCGCGAGAATCACGAGTTACGCAGCAATGAGCGCTATCTCTCCCGCAACGGAACCACAGGAACAGGAACCGAAAAAATTGCCCCCACTCGTATTGATTTATCCTATCTAATCACCGTTTGGACAACCGATGTCGCCGACGAACATCGACTGTTAGGCAGTATTTTGCAGACCTTATTGAGCTATCCAATTTTGCCAACGGAAGTCCTCAAGGGGCAAATAGCCAATCAATCTCTACCTCTCCGCGCCTGGGTTTCTCAACCCGAACGCACCCCGAATGCTTGGGATTTTTGGGGGGCGCTTGACGGACGGATGAAAGCGGGAATCAGCTACATGGTGACTGTTGCAGTTGAACCCTTTACAGCGGTTGAGGTTCGTTTGGTAACAGAAAAAGTTCTCAAAGTCGAGCCAAAGTAGGTAGTTAAGCTAATGATGAACAGCCACTCAACCCATGCAATACGAAGCTATCTATGAAAACGGACAAATAATACTAAATCCAGTTATTAAAAACTGATTATTTATTCTCCGTTTTGCATGAGTGCATGAGTAGAAAACGGGTTTCTCCGAGAAACCCGTTTTCTGTGCGTTACTCAACGGATTTAGTATAATGCTCTTGGAGGGACTTTCGGAAATCCCTAACCGAATCTAGGTTCTGAAACCCTTGCTTGACAAGGGAACGCTAACTTTTTTTCTAATAAAAACTCAAATTCCGGGTTTCTGTTAGTTAGCGATAGCTTGAAGGCTTACTCCATAAGAGCAGCAATTCTCATTTTGAAAAAAATCAGATAAAATTCTCTTATTTAAATAGAGAACTTGTGTAGAAGCATTATTTTTTGACAGATATAGTTATTTCAAATAAGAACGAGACGCTAGGCGACACAATAAGTACGAATAATTTCATCAAGGGGTGTCCCCACAGGAGCATACATTCTTGCCCTCTTTAATGCACTAAAATCATGTTCGATATCATTTAAATCAGGAGAGTATTTTGGCAAAAACACGACCTGATGACCTGCTTCCTCTACCAGTTGTTTAATGACTGTCTTCCGATGAATTGGTGCATTATCCATAATTAATACTGATGTTATGGGTGCGAGAGGGCAATAAATATAAAGATAACCACCCTTCAAAACCTTCGGCATTCAGGCTTCTCGTAAATACCATCGGTGCAATAAAGTCTTTTTTTCCCTTTCTTCTACCAGCGACAAGGTTCTCTCTTTTTCCTCGTTTTCCTTGTCTATCTCCAAAGACTTTCTTCCCTTTTTTTGACCAAGCATAAAAACAGGCTTGAAATTCTTCAAACCCTGACTCATCAATAAATACAAGGCTTTCACTTCCATATATTTTAATCAATTCTCTCAGCACTCTGTAGTATTTCATTCTTTCTTCTCGGTTTCTTTCTCTATAACGAAGTTCCTTCTTTTTTCTGGTAACTTTCATTTTTTTTAAGGCATAGCAAATGGCACTTGGTCTCACTCCAAATTTCTCGGCTCTGTCTCTTAATCTTGCCTCGGGATTTTCTTGGACATCTTTTGACAGTGCTTTCCAGTCCAGCTTTCTCTGACGGTGTTTTACCTTTGTTGCTTCCAGTTTTTCCCTACCTAGCCATCTATATATCGTCGCTCTTCCTATATTAAATAGAGCGGCGGCTTTGGTTATGCTTCCCCCATTCTCTACATAATCGATTACTTTTTTTCTCAAGTCTAGGCTATAAGACATTTTTCTGTATGGGTTGCTCGTTTCCCTTTATTTTACCTTATTTTTCCCTCGTCTCACACTTATTTGAAATGACTATATATATCAAGTTCCCTGCCGCAAAGAATCGATAGATACTTGAGGCAATGATGATTGAAGAATTAAATACCCGGTTAGAAGCCCACGAAAAAACAACCGAAGAGATAAGGGAACGGAAGGAAGCTATCGACCGGCAGTCGGCCGAGTTTAACCAATGGATGACCGGAATCAAAGCCAGGTTGGATGCGATCGCAGGCAAGATCGAACGGGCCAAAAACAACACCAAGTAGAGCGAACGCAAAGCGCTCGCTACGCCAGATCGCATTCTCTCGCTCAAAGGAAAAGGTGCTTCTTGACATCCTCGCCGCCCTAAAAGTGCGGCGATTCCTAAACCTCACGATTTAAGTTTCTGCTTCCACCACCGTCGCATACCACAGTTAAAAAACCATGTACTGTCTTACACAGAGTCCACAGACTTTCGCCCCATTTCAGAAGCCCGATTCCGTGTGTCCCACGGTACGTTGACCGCCTATAGCTTCTTGTACTTGTTGCGCGCGACTTTTTACCCGGCCAAGCTTTTCTGGTCGGAACCCCCTAAGCCGAGTTTTCAAGGTGCTGCGCCGTCCACTTGGTTTTCGAGACTGGCCTTTTAATTCTAACGTAAAGCCAACCTAGAACGGCGGGGTTTCAGACCCAAAATTTCCGATGAGTTTATTGTCGGCAAATCGATCGCTTCGACCAACTAACCGAACATAAGCCCACCTTATCATTCCGACAAGAAATACTTTTGTCAAACCCCTTTACAAACCGTTACAAACTCTCTAAGATAGAAACATCATCAATCAATCGTACCTCGATAACTTAATAGGAATCATAAACCAATGACCACCACTCTACAACAGCGCGAGAGCGCTTCCCTGTGGGAGCAGTTCTGCCAGTGGATTACCAGCACCAACAACCGTCTTTATGTCGGTTGGTTCGGTGTCATCATGATCCCCACCCTGCTCACCGCCACCACCTGCTTCATCATCGCCTTTATCGCCGCTCCTCCTGTAGATATCGACGGTATTCGCGAGCCTGTAGCTGGTTCCCTACTCTACGGAAACAACATCATCTCTGGTGCAGTTGTTCCCTCTTCTAACGCAATTGGACTCCACTTCTACCCCATCTGGGAAGCAGCTTCCTTAGATGAGTGGTTATACAACGGTGGTCCCTACCAGTTAGTCATTTTCCACTTCTTACTAGGTGTCTTCTGCTACCTCGGTCGTCAGTGGGAACTGTCTTTCCGTTTAGGAATGCGTCCTTGGATTTGTGTAGCTTACTCTGCACCTGTATCCGCCGCAACTGCTGTATTCTTAATCTATCCCATCGGACAAGGTTCCTTCTCTGATGGTATGCCTTTAGGAATCTCTGGAACCTTCAACTTTATGTTTGTGTTCCAAGCAGAACATAACATTCTGATGCACCCCTTCCATATGTTAGGTGTTGCTGGTGTGTTCGGCGGTTCCTTGTTCAGTGCAATGCACGGTTCCCTAGTAACTTCTTCTTTAGTGCGTGAAACCACTGAAATCGAATCTCAGAACTACGGTTACAAATTCGGTCAAGAAGAAGAAACCTACAATATCGTTGCCGCTCACGGTTACTTCGGACGTTTAATCTTCCAATACGCTTCTTTCAACAACAGCCGCTCTCTGCACTTCTTCTTAGGTGCATGGCCGGTAATCGGTATCTGGTTTACGGCAATGGGTGTTAGCACCATGGCGTTCAACCTCAACGGTTTCAACTTCAACCAGTCGATTCTCGATTCTCAAGGTCGTGTAATCGGTACTTGGGCCGATGTGTTAAACCGCGCTGGTATCGGTATGGAAGTAATGCACGAGCGCAATGCACACAACTTCCCCTTAGACTTAGCTAGTGGTGAACAGGCTCCTGTGGCTCTGAACCGCTCCTGCTATCAATGGTTAATTCCTAGTCTGAATGAAAAGGCACTCCCGCGAGGGGGTGCTTTTTTGTTGTTAGAATTATGATATAGCTCAATGTTAAATGGAGTTAATTTTATGATATCCCCTCAAATTATTGAACTGGAACAAAAGTTACGAAATTTTTCGTTTGAAGATAAACAATGGTTATTGGAGCAGTTACATCAACAATTAGGATTGAATAATCAAAAAAAAACTAAACAAGCATTAATAGATAGTTGGAATGAAGCTTATAGTGATGGATTGGACGAATCAGAAACTTTAATGTTAGAGGGAATACGCCATCATCAACGCCAATTATCTGAGTAAATATGACGATTTTTCAAGGAGAGATTTATTGGATTGATTTAGGAGAACCACAAGGTTCTGAACCTGCTTATCTTCGTCCTTGTGTTGTGGTGCCAAATGATGCTCTGAATCAGTCACAAATTGGTACGGTTATTGTGTGTCCATTAACAACTAATTTGAGACGAGCAAAAGCTATTGGGGCTCTTCTCGACTTTGTGTGATAATTTTTGCTTATGGAATCGTGAAATGCTTATCAGGCAAGACTTTTAGTGCTATTTGGCGGAATAAACTATCAGTATAGACCTCGTTTCCACACAGAAACCAGAAGAGCCCTATTTATTGGGAATGTTTTATTGAATGAGGGTGAAGGGAATTTACCTGAATCCAGTGTTGTTAATGTTTCACAGGTTTTCACGGTTGATAAGCGTCTTTTAACGGAGTCTATCGGAAGACTTTCTCGGGAAAAAATCAAATTAATTATTCAGGGAATTAAGTTGGTTATTGAACCTCAAGAACTCGAATAATAGGGTGTTATAAAATATAAAATTATAAAAAAAGCGATCAAGCTACCGCTCAAATAATTGCCCAAAGATATCTAGCCGCTAGTCCCTGTTTAGAAACCTTGCTAAAACTTCCAGAAGATTCCCTAGGTTATCGGCTCTTCTCGACTTTGTGTGATAATTTTTGCTTATGGAACCCTGAAGTGCTTATTGGGCAAAACTTTTAGGACTATTTTGCGGAAGAAACTATCGGTATAGACCTCGTTTCCACACAGAAACCAGAAGAGCCGGTTATCATTATGCTACTCACCTAATTAGTCTCAATTTTGATCCTAATTTTTATCGGTCTATTCAAGTCAATTCCGATACAGATTATCTGCTGCTTCGCCTACGGCAAACTCACGATATCTGGCATATAGTAACGGGTTTTGGTGTTGATGTTATGGGAGAATTGCAACTGAAAGCTTTTGAATTAAGTCAAAGTCGTCGCCCTCTAGCTATTGTCCTACTTTTAGGGGGATTATTCGGAGCTTTATTTTCTTCCCCACTTTCCTTAGGCTCTCTCTGGGAAGAGATTGTCATCGCCTATAATTTGGGCAAAAATACTCGACCTTTTTTAGCGCAAAAATGGGAACTAGCTTGGGAGAAATCCTTGCTAGTTTGGCGGCAAGAATTGGCGATTGTCCACTCGAACCTAGAAAATTAATTTTGCTGGACTACTTAAGTAAGTGGTTATAATTAAGTTGAAGATAGATTTTGTCTTTGATCCCCCCTGCCCCCCTTAATAAGGGGGGTGCCGATAGGCGGGGGGATCCCCCCTTAATCCTAGGGTTGATTCATTTAAATTAAGTACAGCTAATTTTGAGTCAATAAATTTGACTGAAGATTCTCAAGTTTATCTTTTTCTAATCAAAATAGTTAGTCACAATAACTAATCTTTAATCCTCTGCCAAATTTATTATGAATAAATTGATAAAGCTTGTTCCCAAGCCACTAAAAGCCTATCTCTCTTCAAATTTTCTGAGAGTACATCCTGTTAATTTAGCTAATTTTTCTGCTTCTTACGTCGATAAAACTATCAGTTTTTCCCAACGTTCAGCTAACCACCTCTGTCCCTCTGTGATTGAGAGAAAACCCAAACCTCTGAAAAGATTCAATCCTATGGTTGTGAGAATTGACCAATTGCTGGCCGCTTGAAAATCACTAATTTCGCTTTTATCTTCCTCAAAAATTACATCTTTTACCCAATGTAACTGATTTTCTATTTTCCAGTGTCCTCGAATAATTTTAGCAAATACTTCGGCGGATTCGGTTAGGCTACTGATATAGTAAGCTGTTTCTTCATAGGTTTTATCCCCGCGACTACCCCTTCTTTCTACTTTAATAACTCTTCGCAGATTTTCAAACCCTTTTCTTTCATTTTTCCTCACTTTAAAAACTTCTATTTTTCTTGATATTTTTCGTCCATGACTATTATCTTGTTCAAGAAAAAAACTTTCTGGCTTTGAGGAATTACTCAGGTCTTGTATTCGCTGATAAAGATTTTTCTGATTTCCTTTAACGGTGATAACATAGTCATTTTTAGTCTTGGCTATTAAGCTGATTGTTTTCTTCTGACAGTGTAAAGCATCCCCAGTAAAAACTTTATTTTGGAGAGAGCAATCCTCAATTATAGCTTGCCCTTCGTCGATTTCAGACCCTTTTTTGTTTTCGATTCTTTTTAAGTGTAATACCAAGCCACTTTCTTGACTAAACAATGAGATAAACATGATAAAATTTTGTTGTTCATTGTTAGGATTCTTTAGGGTGTTTTTGAGACTTTTTCCATCTATGCCTAGCCAATTTATATCATCTCTTTGTCCATATTCTTGTAATGCCCATTCATTAAACATTTTTAACAAACTCTGCCAGTCAACTCCCATCATTACCCTTCTAATTGTTGAATAGGATGGGACTCTTTCTGGAATTATGTTAAATTCTTTACTCAGCCTGTGCCGATTATTTTTAGCAAACTCTCCTAGTTCTCTATAACCTGAGTATCCTAGCATTGTTCCTAGTATTATTACTACTAATACTATCCATAAAGGGTGTCTTTTTCCTTTATCTTTCCGAAAGTCCTTGACTTGTTTTAGTTTTTCTATTAAGCTCAACATATATTTAAAAAGTTGGCGGTCACTTCTCATTTTACCTGATAGTGATCGCTTTTACTTTTGATATTCTGATGGGAGAATGAAACAGCCCTACCCTTAATCCTAGGGTTGATTCATAGTAGGGTTGATTCATGAATCAACCCTACGATTAAGGGGGGAAATCTGATAATTTTTAACGCCTACCTACTTAAAATAATCGACTAACCCGAATAAATCCCGATTAATCGGACAAAATAAGGCAATTTGCCGATTCAGGGGCCAGAGGACAGAAAAATTGTCAGACAATCGGGAAAAAGTGACGGAGGAAAAATTTTTCCGAACAGGAGTAGCAAAAAAATCCCAGTCCGGGTAAAATTGATTATCGATCGATTGTGTGAGGAGTCCGATCCCCATGACCAATAAACACACAGCAAGACTGCTGGGCAGTTACCTGCAGCGCCTGCCTGCCCATAGTTGGCTCGTCCTAGTTTTTTGGGCTTTGATTATTGCTCCAGTCCAAGCTGCTGTCGAGTTACGCATTGCTATCAGTAAAGGTGTTAGCGCCGTCTCCGTGGGCAGTTCCACCGATGCTGTGGTGAAAGATGGGGCTGGCAGAGTCCTAGGAGAATTGACCGCCATGAATGCCCTCAATGCTAATCCCAGAGGAAAAGCGGTGGGTTTGGCCGATTGGCAGGCCAGTCAATTGATCATCGAACCGGAGAATGATGGTTACGTCTGGATTAATGATCGCTGGTATCGAGGACGAACAAGGATCATTCGGCAGGGTTCTGGGGTGACAGCCCTAAATTTAGTCGATTTAGAGGAATATCTCTATAGTGTAGTCGGTGCGGAGGCGATTCCCTCCTGGCCGCAAGAGGCCTTAAAAGCCCAATCTGTGGCGGCGCGCACCTATGCTCTCTACCAAATGAATACTTCTGGTAATCGCATCTACGATCTCGATACTACCACCCGCACCCAAGTTTATAAGGGTCTAGAAAGCGAGTTTACTAGCACCCATGAGGCAGTTAATGCCACCGCCGGACAAATTATGAGTTTCAACGGCAAACCGATTCTAGCGGTGTTTCACTCCTCCTCCGGGGGTCATACGGAAAATGTCGAAGATGTTTGGAATTCCCCCTTACCCTACCTGCGCGGTGTCGTCGATTACGATCAAGTCGCCCCGGTATTCCAATGGTCAAAAAACTTTAGCGCCGGGGAATTAGGCCGTTTAATCGGTGGTATCGGTCGCGTGCGATCGCTATCTCCCGAAAGGATCACTCCCCACGGACGGGTGATTAGAATGCGTATAGTGGGCGATCAAGGCTCTAAATTAATCTCTGATACCCAATTACGGCGAATACTCGAGCTGCGTAGTACCCTATTCACGATTTCAGCTAATAACGGTACTTTTGCCATCAATGGTCGCGGTTTCGGTCATGGGATCGGTTTAAGTCAATGGGGTGCTTTTTCCCTCGCTGACCAAGGGGTGACTTATGATCGCATTCTCAGCCATTATTATCAAAATGCTCGTTTAACTGAAATGCCCAATTAAAAAGGCTGTCAGCCATTTCCAGTGAACAGTGAACAGTAAAGAGTGAACTGATAACAAGGATTGAATCTAAAACCTAATTGGTTAGGCTAAGTAGGGAGGCACAATTATTTGTGGGATGGGTTAGCGGTAGCGTAACATGAGCGGGCGTTGGGTTTCATGCTTCAACCCAACCTACGTTCATCTAATCACTGATCACTGATCACTGATAACTGATTATGAGATAATGTCTGATCTCACTTGTAATTTTTGACTTGCATGACCATCGTTACCGAAGCCTTAACCGAGTTGGAACCAGTCATAAAAACTACCTTTACCGTCGAGGAAATTCGCCAACTACTGCCCCATCGTTATCCCTTTGCCCTAGTTGATCGGATTATTGACTATGTACCAGGTAAAAAAGCCGTTGGCCTAAAAAATGTCACGATCAACGAGCCTTTTTTTCCCGGTCATATTCCCAGTCGTCCCTTGATGCCGGGGGTGTTAATTGTTGAATCTATGGCCCAAGTGGGGGGGGTGATTTTGACCCAATTACCCGGGATGAAAGGGAAATTTTTTGCCTTCGCTGGCATTGATAAAACCCGTTTTCGTCGTCCTGTGGTGCCGGGGGATCAATTAATCATGACGGTGGAATTATTATCCTTCAAGATGAATAAAATTGCTAAAATGCAAGGGGAAGCAAGAGTCGATGGGCAATTGGCCGCCCAGGGCGAAATGATGTTTTCCGTCTTTGATTGACCTATGAATTTTGATCGAGATCGTCTCCGACAAGAACTAAATTTATTTGCTATTCTAGGGGCTTTTATCACCAATATTTTCGCTAATATTTTCCCTCTTAAGGGCGAAAATATCGGGGCTATCTCGAATACAGTTTTTCAAGATGTCTTAATTATTCCCGCTAATTATGCTTTTGCGATCTGGGGATTAATTTATCTGGGTTTAATTAGTCTGGGAATTTACCAAGCTTTGGCTTTTAATAAAACTGAACCGCGTTTGCGTCGGTTAGGCTACGAATTAGCCATCGCTAGTGCTTGTCAGATTCTCTGGGTAATTTTCTTTCAATTGCGTTTTTTTACCCTGTCTTTACTGGCAATGCTAGGCATTTTATTTTCTCTCATCCAGCTTTATCTTCGCTTAGAAATTAATCGCTTGATTGTCAATCGTAAACAGGGTTTATTAGTTAATGCTCCTATTAGTATTTATTTCGCTTGGATTAGCGTAGCCACAATTGTCAACGTCGCTTCGGTGCTAGATTGGATCGACTGGCAGCGATGGGGTCTAACTGACCAAATCTGGACGGTAATAATCCTAGTTATCGGGGCGATAATCGCGATTTTAGTCGGTTTAAAAAGAAAAGATCGGGCTTTTATCGGGGTGTTTATCTGGGCTTTTTTGGCGATCGCTGTTAAACAGATTTCTCTGCCTCTAATTGCGATAACAGCGATTATATTAGCGATTACCCTAACTTTTCTAGTTTTTCGTGGCAATTTTCGTCCTCTGAGTCGTTAAGATGCGGGATCACAGCGAATTTCGACGATAAAGCCATCGGGATCGTAGAAGTAAACCCCTCTCCCAGTCGGCCGGGTCACGGGTCCACTAGCAATAGTAATTCCCTGACTTTGTAGCACTTCTAGGGCAAAATCGAAGCATTCCGGGGCAATATCGAAGGCTAAATGATTGGCACGGGTAAAAGCGATTTCGGGATTGTCGTCGGGAGGGTTTAAATCTGGTTCCCAAAATAGGTCAATTACTTTACCATCGGGGGTGATAAAATTGGCCACTTTTCCTTGGGCAACTAATTCTTTTAAGGTACTGGGAATTTTTTCGCCCACTAATTCCTCTAATCCTAATATTTCCCCATAAAAATGACGAGAAGCCTCCATATCTTTGACGTTGAAAGCGATATGATGGACTTTTCGCAGTTGACCGATTTTGAGTTTTTTCGTGGTTACGGAAGGGCTAATAGTCATTTTAGTTATCATTTATCAGTAAAGGATTGGGGGATTTTTCAGTGAACAGTAATCAGTAATCAGTGAAAAGACAGCACTATTAATGTCATTTAATACTCCTCATTTAATACCGCTAACTGATAACTGATAACTGATAACTGATAACTGATCAGGCTGGCGACTTAAGAGTTAATTTTTTGCAATAATTGTCGAATGGATTCTGCATCTTGAGCGTTGGGTAGGAGGGCAAGATAGAAGCCTAAATCCTGTTGCGCTTGGCTGAGTTGTCCAATTTGATAGTAAACTAAACCTCGATCGCGCAGCTCTAGGGGATGATTAGGAATGAGCAAAAGTAGTAGATCTATTGTCCGAATTGTCTGAGACCATTGTTGACGATTCAGGTAAATATATTTTAAATTAGTCAACAAACGTAATAAAATTTGCTGATTGGTAGCAATATTGAGAAAATGTTCTTCTAATTTAACTGGCTGTTGATAAACTTGACTTAATCTTTCTTGACAGTCCTGTTTAAATAGGATTTCACCACCGTGAAAGGGATCGACAAAAATTTCCACTTCCTCGAAATCGGGACGGATAATAAAATGGCCGGGCATACCAATTCCTACCATGGGAAAATCGATCTGTTTGGCAATCTCTAAATAGATAATCGAGAGAGTGAGTGGGATACCCGTGCGGCGATCAATTACGTCATTTAAGTAGCTATTGCGGGGGTCATAGTATTCTTGGTTATTACCAGTAAATTGTAAATCTTCAAACAAATATTGATTGATAACCTTGACTATTTTTAAAGGATATAATCTATCGGGTAGGCGTTTTTTTACCTCGTCAGCCATTAAATTTATTCTATTTAAATAGTGATCAATTTTGAGACGGGGATATTCAAAATTGGCTATTTGTAGGGCTGCCCGAGCTAGATTTATCTCAGGGTCAGGATGTTGAATTGTTTCGATGAAAGCTTGGTATAAGAGTTCAAGGGTCATTAGAAAAGGGTATTAATCAGATTATCAACTATTTTAACCGATCCTTCCGGTTTTATGGCCTCTCTTTTCTGATCACCATTAAAGATTCATCGGTTTAGACGAGCTTTCCCTGGAGGAGTAACGAGAAATCTGGTCAATATCTAGATTAACCACCGCTTTTTCTAAAGGGATCGTGCGACAATTTTTATTTTGAGCCTGCACTTGATAAACTAATTGATTTGTCCAATCTAAAGCAGTTAACCAACCACTTTGAGGATGATAAACCCCAGTTTCAATGTCTAGCCAACCGCTGCCGCGAGCTAGTTGCCCCGGTTTGACATCGGGAAAGGTAAAGGTTAAAGTATGACCTGTGATAATTAGTTTATCCTTGAAATAGGGTTGGGTCATGGTATGAAATTCATTTCTAATCCAACAAAACTGCTCGTTTGTTTGCTGTTCAAGGGGATATTCTGGGTGTACTCCTGCGTGAACTAACCAAATATCTCCTAGGTCTAAATAAGCGGGTAGGGATTGGAACCAATTGATATGTTCGGCGGGTATATTGTTATTATAACTTAGTAGTGTCGCCGCCCCGCCACTCTCAATCCAGCCGTTGAACCATTTTTCAGAAACTTCTTTTCCCGTCAGAGCTTTTAAGAGCATATATTCATGATTTCCTAGGAGACATTGGTAGTTATTTTTGATGACAAAATCCACCACTTCCAAGCTCTGCTGTCCTCGATCGATTAAATCCCCCAGAAAATAAACCTCATCCTCACTATCGGGAGCAACTCGGTTTAATAGTCGCAAAAGTGTCTGAAAACTGCCATGCACATCTCCGATAATAATACGACGCGGTTCTTGAGTCTGTTTCTCTATTTTTTTAAAAAACACACACCCCTCTCTAATTGCTGAGATTGCTACTCTTTTATCGCTAAAAAAGCAGTTTTTATAAGGTCTTAATTTTATTATAGGACAAAGCTTTCCCTCTGACAGTCACTGGTTTTGGGGAACGCCGGAACTGCGGGAGAAAGGCTGTAAGTAGGTGGGTGGAATTAAATATAAGATGAACTTAGGTTGGGTTGAAGCATGAAACCCAACTACCGCATGGGTTACGCTACCGCTAACCCATCCTACAAATAATTGTGCCTCCCTACTTAATTGTTTTGTAAAGTATTTTTGCAATCTCTGGGCAGGGAGCGGACAGGTTATGGTATTATTTTTTTATGATCAGTTTTTATATAATTGGATGTCAGCAACTATCAACTAACGCACAGATTACCATTATATAAAAAAGTATCTCACAAAAATGCTCCCTTGTCAAGCATGATCAAAAAAAAAGTTTTTTTTGAGATTATAATAAAAAAAAAATTAGTTTTCTGCTGCTATGATAACCCTAATTAACGCTAGAATTCCCGCCTATCAGGATCGACAACAAATAGAGATAAATGCTGCGGGAAAGATCGAGAGAATCACGGAGATGGGGGGAAGGAAAAAAGGGGAAAAGATTATCGATATGGAAGGGGATTGGCTATCGTTAGGAGGAGTAGATTTACAGATCAACGGAGGATTAGGATTAGCATTTCCCGACTTAGAAATAACAGATCTAGAAAAATTAGATAAGATTAGTGATTATCTTGGGAATCAAGGAATTGATGGTTATCTGCCCACCTTAGTAACCACGTCTGTGGAGAAATTTCAAAAATCCCTCTCAGTAATTGCCAAATATATCGAGAAACAGAAACAGGAAAATCGAGCGAGCGCGCAGGTTTTAGGAGTACATTTAGAGGGACCATTTTTAAACTATGAAAAAAGGGGGGCGCATCTGGGACAATATCTTTTAACCCCAAGTATAGAAACAGTAGATAAAATCTTTGGGGACTACTTATCGATCGTAAAAATTATCACCCTAGCCCCCGAATTAGATAGTAGCGGTACTGTAATTAAATACCTAAGCGATCGAGGGATTACCGTCAGTTTAGGACATTCGCAAGCGAGTCAAGAAATAGCCAAAAAAGCCTTTTTACAGGGGGCAAAAATGGTTACTCATGCCTTCAATGCCATGCCTCCTTTACACCATCGTCAACCGGGGTTATTAGGGGAAGCAATTATCAATTGCGATGTCTATTGTGGGTTAATTGCCGATGGTCAACACATCCATCCAACCATGATAGAATTATTACTAAAAGCCAGTAATTATCATCGAGGAATTTTCTTAGTTAGTGATGCTTTAGCGCCGATTGGTTTGGGGGATGGTGTCTATCCTTGGGACGAGAGAGAAATTGAAGTTAAACAGGGAACAGCAAGACTTTTTGACGGTACTTTAGCGGGAACAACCTTACCCTTATTACAAGGAGTAGCCAATTTAGTTAACTGGGGAATATGTGATTTAGAAACGGCGATTATTCTAGGCACAGAATCCCCCAGAAAAGCGATCGGATTAGCGGGTTTATCAGTGGGACAACCTGCCAACTTTTTGCGCTGGCAATCGGCATCAAATTGGGAAAGATTGGATTTCCGTCAGCATTTTGGACTCTAACTGTTGAATGAGGGTATCAAGATCCACTTCGAGGCGATCAAAACATTCAGGAGGGGAAAGATCGGGTTGAAAATAAATCAATTTTACCTGACCATCACCGATAGCGACTATAGCCACTTCTTCCCTGGGATTATAGCGATAAATAATCCCAAGCATCTCTTGAATTTTACAATTAACCTGGCGATTTAATTTCTCTAGGGACTCCCTAGAACAACAGACAAAATGAGGCTGAGGTTTAAGATCAATGCCCAGGGTTTCTTGAGCATCTTCTCCCCATTCCGAGAGTAAACCCCACATTAAACCGGCTAATTCCTGTTGATTTTCTTGCACGAATTGATCTAATTGATAGCGCCATTGATTAGCGGGATCATCGGGGATTGGTTGTTCAAATCTCATCATTAGCCTCTTTTCAGTTATCAGTTATCAGTTATCAGTTGTCAGTGATCAGTCATCAGTGATCAGTGATCAGTCATCAGTTATCCGTTATCCGTTATCCGTTATCCGTTATCAGTCCTTAACAAGGAGGGTGCCGATCCCCCCTGCCCCCCTTGATAAGGGGGGTGCCGATAGGCGGGGGGATCCCCCTTGATAAGGGGAGTGCCGATAGGCGGGGGGATCCCCCTTGATAAGGGGGGTGCCGATAGGCGGGGGGATCCCCCTTGATAAGGGGGGTGCCGATAGGCGGGGGGATCCCCCTTAATAAGGGGGGAAAGCTGACAATTTTTAACACCTACCTACTTATCGACGGTACTCATCACCGCAATCACCGATTAACTGCAATAAATCCCGGGATTTTTGCAAGACATGATCAATTTTTTGATAGTCTTGGGGAGATAATTGAAAATCGAAAATACGGGCATTTTCCTGGATATGTTCAGCAACTCCCAAACGCACCCCGATAATTGCTCCAGCTACGGCTTTTTGTTCGAGAACGTAACGCACTGCCACATTAGGAATGGTGACGTGATAGGAATCAGCGATCGCTTTAAGAACAGTTAATAATTCTTGGAATAATTGCCAGTTTCCCCAAGCATCGATCATGTTTTTATATTTCCGTAAACTAGCGGTATTGAGACTCATGGGATTGGGTTCAGGATGACCGAGATATTTAGCTCCTAATAAGCCTCCTGCTAGAGTACCATAGGCTAGGAGATAGATGTTATGTTCTTGGCAAAATTGTGCCATTTTGACGAGGGGACGGCGATCAATTAGGGAAAACTGGACTTGATTGGAGACTATTTTAATCCCGGTGCTGAGAATAATTTTTAAATGTTCCGTGTCGAAATTAGTCAAGGCCAGGTGTTTAATTTTGCCTTCCTGTTGTAATTCTCCTAAAAAATATAAGGCATCTAGATAATTTTTATCGCGATAATCCCACCAGTGAAACTGCAATAAATCGAGACTATCCACATCCATGCGACGCAAGGAAATAGCGATATTTTTTGCGACTATTTCCTTAGTCATTTTACCCGGACGGGGAACCCATTTAGTGAAAGCTTGCAGATTATTTAAAGCATCAATGCCCCTTTGGGCGACTAATTGACGACGAAATTCACCGATAAAATCTTCGGCTGGACCGTAATGATCGGCCAGATCCCAAGTGGTGAAACCGGCATCTAGATAGGAGAACATACTAGGGATCGCTTTTTGGGGTGCGATCGAACCATGGGCGCCTGAAACCTGCCACATTCCGTTCAAAATACGGCAAATTTCCAGATCGGGGGTAAACTGTAAGCGACGAGATTCGGACATGGGGACTTTTCAGTGTTGCCAAAGGCACGGCGTAGCCGTCCAGTAAACAGTAAACAGTAATCAGTGAAAAGACAGCAGAAAACTGCCATTGAATACTGCTCACTTAATATTCTATTCTCCTACTGACCACTAATCACCGATTACTGATTCAAGACAGATCGATCGTCCCTGTCTGGAAAAACGCAGTCAAGGGGAAGACTTTCGGAAAAATCTCCCCCTGTTTAGGTTTTTGCTGCTCAATTTTTGCCCGGTTAATATTCCACTTCCAATCGCGCTGCGGTGACAGCATCAAAAGCGAAAGCGAGAACTATAGGCATAGGACAAGCGAGGATGACACAGAGAATTAAAGCTGTCACAGTCAATCCAATCGCCATTCCTAACCAAAGTTTTTCGGCAGGGGATAGACCTTTTTGACGCTTAATATTTTGTAACACTTTGGTGGGAATTGGTTCTGGCATGACGGCATTGGGAGGGAATGCCCAATAATTACTGTAGCGTTCGAGAAATAGCTCTGTCCAGCCGTTTTCTTGACACCATTCTTGAATCCATGGTTCGTGAAAGTGTTTCATTGCTTCCCTGTTGACTTTTTCTGGTGATTACTTTAAACATCTCTTGATGCGAACTTCATCCTAGCAAAGCTATCTTAAGGGTCGATCGGATTCAATAAAACTTAATATATGAGTAGTCGGTGGGTAAAATGTATTCTAAGATACAGTGCCAGCGAACGACCAGAACGAACCACAAAGACACAAAGGACACAAAGATCGATCGCTCCTATATAAGTTAAACCGATCACACAAAAGGAAATAATTGTTAAAAAATTTCGGTTCTTGATTCGGTACAGATTGCCTGTAATTTTTGGTCCCAAGTATCGAGGGGAAGGGTATCGAGATAGGCAAAGTCAAAGACAATCCCGATCGAGGGGATAGCTTGCCATTCGGGGGAATGTAGGAGACGATCAAAATAACCTCCCCCGTAACCTAAGCGATAACCTTGGCGATCGCAAGCGACGGCGGGAATTAACAGTAAGTCCACTTCGGCAGGTAAAATGAGAGGAGCGATCGCTGTTGGTTCATAGATGCCATAACGATTTAATTCTAGGGGATCGTCGGCAGTCCAACAGTGCCAAGTCAGGCTATCTCCGTCACAACGGGGAAAACCCCAGCGATGGTGTTGACAAAATAAGGAACTTAAATCCGGCTCTTGACGATAACTGAAGTAAGCGAGAATGGTTTTAGCGTGTTGAAAGAGGGGTAAAGATTGTAAATTTTTGCAAAGTTGCTGACTATTTTCTTGCCAAATATGCTTAGTAAGCGATCGTCTTTGGGCAATTAGTTGTTTGCGTAATTGGGCTTTTTTGGTAGCAGAATTCATAAAATAAAGATAAATAGGAGAGTAAGTAGCTGGTTATAATTAAATTGAAGATGGATCCCCCTTAATCCCCCCTTAATAAGGGGGGCATCTGACAGTTTTTAACACCTAACTACTTAGTAAGAACGATGCTAAATCTATTTAACTCGCTTTTTGGGCGTTATAACGAGAATATCAAGGCCAATGTGGAAATTTACACTTGGGCAACTTGTCCCTACTGTATTCGTGCTAAATGGCTGCTGGGTTGGAAAGGGGTAAAATACACCGAATACAAGATTGATGGGGATGAAAGCGCTCGTCAAGCCATGGCGGAACGGTCTAACGGTAAACGCAGTGTACCACAGATTTTTATTAATAATGAACATATCGGTGGTTGTGATGATTTGTATGCTTTGGATGGTCAGAAAAAATTAGATAATTTACTGGCTAAATGTGGGACTATCTAAAGTCTATTGACGAAAAAGCCTATGAGAAACATCGGCAATGGATGCAGTTAGCTTTAAATTTAGCGGCAACTGCGGGGGATCGGGGTGATGTACCTGTGGGAGCAGTTATCGTGGATAAAGAGGGACATTTAATCGCTCAAGGGGCTAATTGCAAGGAAAAACACTATGATCCCACCGCTCACGCCGAAATTCTGGCGATTCGTGCCGCTAGTCAAGTTTTAGGCAATTGGCACTTAAATGATTGTACCCTCTACGTCACCCTCGAACCCTGTCCCATGTGTGCCGGGGCAATCATTCAGGCTAGATTAGGATTATTAGTGTACGGTGCTGACGATCCCAAAACAGGAGTTATCCGCACTGTGGCTAATTTTATAGATAGTCCTTTTTCTAACCATCGTTTACCGGTAATCGCGGGAATTTTAGCCAAGGAATCCGGGGAATTATTACAAACATGGTTTGAGAAAAAAAGATGAGAAAAATTTGAGTAATTATCGGGACGGTTGATAAATTTAGCTAAATTTATCAAATTATTGCCTTAGACATGACAAAAATAACCCATGATTAAAAGCTTTCGATGTAAAGATACAGAAAAGCTTTATAATAAGCAGTTTGTTAAAAAGTTTTCTGGGATTGAACGATTAGCGATCAAAAGATTGCGTATTTTAGAAAGTGCTAATACACTAGAAGCATTGGCAGGATTGCCGAGTAACCGCTTAGAACGTTTAAAAGGGGATAGAATCGGTCAATATAGTATTCGCATCAATGACCAGTATCGTATTTGTTTCTCATGGGATGATGCAGCTACTAATGTTGAAATTGTTGATTATCATTAAGGAGAATTCACGATGAATAATTGGAAAAGTCCTATCCACCCTGGTGAAATTTTGGCTGATGAATTAGAGGAAATTAATCTTAATGTTTCTCAGCTTGCCACAAGAGTTAATATCTCTGAGAATGAACTTGAGCAAATTCTCAAGGGACAAGGAAATATCACGGGAGATATTGCTTTAAAATTAGGGCGTTTTTTTAATACCGGGGCAGAAATTTGGATGAATTTACAAAAAGCCTATGAGTTAGATCTAGCGAGGGAAAAGTTAGGAAATACCCTCGAAGAAATTATTCCTTATCAATCCCTGTCTTCAGGATAAATTCTCTTGAATTCTATAATTATTCATTTGGCGGCATCTCACATTTGCAGAAATAGCGACAATCAGCAATTATCAGTCATCCTTAAACTGATACAAATGTATGAATAACCGCGTGTGGGAGTTAATCATACTATTAACAGTGGACTAGCTGATCACCACCAGTGGCATTAACCAGATCTTTTGCCAAAATGGAGTAAATATAGTAGCGGGGGGATGGTCAATGACAGCACGGGAAGTATTAGAGTTAATTCAACAGGCAAAGGACGAAAGAGCGGGGAAGTTAGATCTGTCCGACAGAAACTTAACAGAAATTCCCCCCGAAATCCCTCAACTCACCTCCCTGCAATCCCTCGACCTCATTAGTAACCAAATCAGGGAGATTCCAGAAGCGCTCGCTCGACTTACCTCCCTGCTGGTCCTCTTTTAGTTTGCTCTGGACGGGTAAAATCAATGAAACGACCTTCAATCAGTTTTTAGAGGGTTTTTGGCGATCTATCACGATTTTTAAAGGACAAGAACCAGAAACCAACAACGATGACACCCCCCAAGAAACCCCCCATCGGAGCAGTAAAGATTTGCTTACCACAGAAAAGTAACTTAGGCAAAAAACTTTACAAATATTTAATATTGTCTCTCTTTTTGTCAAATAAGGACATGAAATTCCTTATTTGTTAAATCCAGTCGATGGTGAAATTAGAAGAATGTTCAAACGCCACAAACTCTTAAGTGATATTGCACTCAAAATGAATCAAACATCTGACTCTATTTATCAAGAAGAATGGGATGAACGCGCATTTCGTCCACAGCAAGTGTAGAATTATGTTATTCTAAATGCTTAATTGGTTGGTGAGTTAATTTTTTTAACTTCTCAGCCACTTCAACCCGATGACAACGATGATAATCCATTTCTGCACATAATAGCAAAACTGTTTTTGACTGAGCTTTTTTAGCAATATCTTGTAAAACTTGATCAACTTTTTCCGGTTCAGGGGAAACCCAATGACTTGTCCCTGAAATATTTCCTAAAGTTTTTTCTGACAAATACTCTATTCCTTGTTGATGACACAATTTTTCAAGTTGATCACCATACCATTTGCGACTCCATGCGCGGGGTTTTTCGCGAACATCGATCAGAAAATCAACCTCAAATTCGTTAATATATGCTAAAAGACTATCATAGCTTGAACGATTGCCGTAGCCAAAGGTTAAAATCAATGATTGCTTTGTAGGTGGATTTTTCATGATTCTAAAATAACTCCATTTGATTGAACTTTACTAGGGGAGGATAAAACAAACCAATAATCATAAAAGACTTAGCATGATTTTTGAGATTTCCCACAATAAAATATAAATCTTTACTTTCAAGAAAATCATCTTCTAGTTTTTGTCTAACTTTTTCTAAGGCATACTGTTCAGCTTCTAGTCCTGACAATTGAGATCGATCACGGCACTTGCGATAAAGTTCCATAATT
Organism: Microcystis panniformis FACHB-1757; assembly: GCF_001264245.1. Classification (NCBI taxonomy): domain Bacteria; kingdom Bacillati; phylum Cyanobacteriota; class Cyanophyceae; order Chroococcales; family Microcystaceae; genus Microcystis; species Microcystis panniformis. The sequence continues at coordinate 1,175,621 of NZ_CP011339.1, read as the reverse complement.
TCCCAATCACTAATTGAGTATTTATGCGGTACATTATCTTCATCCGTGAATTGATAAAAAAATTTATAAGGAATTTTTTCTAAGTCTATATTAGGCTCAAACAAATCTAGTTGATTGAGGACAGTCTGTTGTTTTTGATTCCATTCTCTAGAAGTTTTCTTAGAAAAAAATCTTTCAATTGACTTGGGTTTAATAATCCCTAGAGATTTTCCCTGTGCTTGAATATCGGCGATAGACCTAAATTGTAAAGATAGAACTATAGATTTTCTTTCTTGCCAATTATTAGTTGTATCTATTTTTCTAATAATTGCCAAGAAATTGTCATCAATTTTAAAGCTTTCTGGACGGTAATCTTGATCATTTCTTTTAATTTTAGCACTAACAATTGCCCATCGATGGTAACGTTTATCAAAATCTAAATAACGATATCTGATGGGATAAATTCTAATCCACTGTAGCGGATTTTCCTCTTCACTTAACAATATTCCTGCCGTACAGACTGTCTCTTGATATTTAGTGCTAATAGATGGATAAGTTTTAGTGGCAATTAAAATTTTTCTAGTTTCCATAATATTTAGCCTGAATTATGACCTTTGACAAGCCGAAAGCTTGTATTTTCTTTAAAAACCCTTGTTTTGAAAATATATTTTATCCTGAAAAAATCGAAAATAGAAATTTTGTGATCAAAGTTTGAATGAATATTAACAAAAAACCTTTATACTTGTCAATACAATTTTCGGAGTATTTTTGATTGAAACCTACGGAGGCAATTCTCCCGTGATTATCGTGGGTAATTGTGCCGATGAAAATCCCCCGCAAGTTAAGATCCGCACCCTCCAGAAAAAATATCCCCAAATCACCAAGCTAATCGCCACTTCCTGTAAAACCGGTGCGGGAATCGAGCAACTTGTGCAGGAAATCGCCTCCCAAATCGATGCTATTCCCCATATCAAAGATTTATTGCCTAATAGTTGGTTTGAGATCAAAACTCAACTAGAAGCAATGCAAAAGAGTTATGACTTTATTTCCTACGAAAAGTATCAGGAAATGTGTCAGACAGCCGAGATTAGAGAGGCCAGCGATCAAAAAAGTTTAGTGCAGTTTCTCCACGATCTCGGTATTGTCCTCAACTACCAAGATGATCCGCGACTGAATGAAACCAATGTCCTGAACCCGGAATGGGTAACTGACGGTGTTTATGATATTCTCAATAATCACGATTTGATGGTGCAAAAAAAGGGCATTCTTTCACTGCCAGATCTGCAAGATATTCTCAAACAACCCCAACGTTATCCCGAAAATAAACGCGGATTTTTGATGGATTTGATGGGAAAATTTGAACTCTGTTTTCCCCTTGATGGTTACAGTCCCGATCGCTATCTAATCACCGATCTTCTACCCATCGATGAACCGGATGTGGATATCTACGAAAACGCACCTTTACACTTCCAGTACCGTTATGATATCCTGCCCGGTAGCATTATTTCCCGCTTTATCGTCCGTAATCACCAGATGATCTATAAAACCATGCGTTGGCGTAGTGGTGTGGTTCTGACAATGGATCTTAATAAAGCTTTGGTGCGTGCCGACGAGGAAGATAACTATATCAGCATAAAAGCCCAGGGTTCCCGTGCTAGTGCGCTTTTAGCTATTATTAAGACAGATTTTGACAAAATTCACGCTACTATCCCTAATTTAGCCGTACAGGAAAAGTTAGTGATTCGAGAATTGCAAGGGGAAAAACCCACCGGGGTAGAAGTTCCCGTCGATTATCTCCATCTGATAGAACTCGATCGCCAAGGCAGCGTGGAAGCAACTCTCCCCGGTTTGCGCGGCAAATACAATATCCGCGATATCTTAGAAGGGGTGGAATCTAAGAGAGAAAGAGAAAGACATCTCGACGAAAGGGAGGAACGTAGCCGCAAAAGCCGAGAAAATCGCCCTATGAGTCCCAAAACGCCAGAAACTCCCAATCTCCTGAAACCTAGTCTCGCTTTGTTGCTGGTTTTCGCTGTGGTTGCTTGTATAGTTGCGGTGTTTGCCCATTTTGTGCCAGATTCAAAGCATATTACCAGCGTTTTGACAATTATTTTTATCTTTGCTCTTATTGTGATTGTGTTATTGTTCTGGACGGGTAAAATCAATGAAACGACCTTCAATCAGTTTTTAGAGGGTTTTTGGCGATTTATCCCTACTTTTAAAGGACAAGAACCAAAAACCAAGAACGATGACACCCCCAAGAAACCCCCGAATCGGAGCAGTAAAGATTTGCATACCACAGAAAAGTAACTTAGGCGAAAAAGTTTACAAATATTTAATATTATCTCTCTTTTTATCAAACTGGGAAAACTCTTGGCCTTTTCCCTTTCTCAACCTCTTATACTAAATCCGGTTATTAAAAACTGATTATTTATTCTCCCTTTTGCCTCTTGCCTCTTGCATGAGTGCCTGTCCTCATATGTAGCCTATACTCAACGGATTTAGTATTATATGCTATTCACAACTAATCTAATCAGTGTGGCCAAGGGAATAATTTCTCTTTGACAAAATCCCGGTAACATTCTGTCTGTATATGATATTGAAGATGGCTTAAAAGAGAGTTGGTTACAGCGATTATCTTGGCAATATGTTAAAAGCGGTCGAGCTACCGCTCAAATAATTGCCCAAAGATATCTAGCCGCTAGTCCCTGTTTAGAAACCCTGCTAAAACTCCCAGAAGATTCCCTGGGTTATCATTATGCTGCTCACCTAATTAGTCTCAATTTTGATCCTAATTTTTATCGGTCTATTCAGGTCAATTCCGATACAGATTATCTGCTGCTTCGCTTAGGGCAAACTCACGATATCTGGCATATAGTAACGGGTTTTGGTGTCGATGTGACGGGAGAATTGCAACTGAAAGCTTTTGAATTAAGTCAAACTCGTCGCCCTCTAGCTATTGTCCTACTTTTAGGGGGATTATTGGGAGCTTTATTTTCTTCTCCACTTTCCTTAGCCTCTCTCTGGGAAGAGATTGTCATCGCCTATAATTTTGGCAAAAATACTCGACCTTTTTTGGCGCAAAAATGGGAACTAGCTTGGGAGAAATCCCTGCTAGTTTGGCGGCAAGAATTGGCGATTGTCTCCTCTAAAAACTAAACTAAGAGACAATTACAGATAATTATCGGGCTGAAATTTTTTCAGCTTTTTTTTCGCAAAAGACTTGACAAACTCAAAAATTTTTGATAACCTTTTACTATAGTGGGAATCCGTGTCGCCCTGCGGAGGCTCTCTACCATCAGGATTTAAGGCTCAAGCGGACTGAAAATTTAATTGTCTCTCAATCTTTCTAATAGTGAGGAGCGGGATAAATTCGCCAGAGAAAGAATTAACTCGGTGCGTTCCGAGATGGGAAGTTGGGCAATCCGTTCCACCAGAGCGGATAATTCCGAATCTAGAGTTCCGAACCTTCCTTCCAGAAGACTGGCTATCATCGAGTAACGTTCTTCTAAGGTGCCTTCTTGTCTCCCTTCTTGTCTCCCTTCTTGTTTTCCCTCTTCCTTCCAATCTTTTCGCTGCTTTAGATAAGCTGGTGATAAGTTCATAATGACCTCCTGTTCCTCTGCACTTAAATTATCCCTCAACTCTAAATTCTTGCGCCAGTTGGCTAAGATTTCCAGTAAATTTTCTCGAAAAGGGTTAGGTTGGGGAAGTTCAACTAACTCTTCTACGGCTCGTTTCTGAGTTCCTCCTTTTCCTAAAACCCTCAACCATAAAGTGTCTTCATTCACCGGTAATTGATGGATGGCGACTATGGCTGTTTTGAGGAAGTCAGCTAAAAAGTAAACCCCTTTCAACCAATTACTCTCATCGCTGTCAGCCCGGAATCCTTGGATCATTCTAGCTGAAAAGGTGGGCGTGAGAATCCATAAAACTGGCAATTCTGCTGCAGTTAGAGCTTTGTTTGACCGTTTCGCCTTCCTTAAGAGGTCATTATGAACCGCATATAACTTTGATATACAACTGCGAATCTCTATTTCTGAGGGAGAGTTGCGGAAAGGTTCAAACAAGCAGGAAGTCGCCGCCATTTTTCCGAGTAAACCTAAAGGGAGTTTATTCCTTGATGGTGAACTGGCCGGTTCAAACCAGACATCAATTTCTTGAACCTCGCTTTTTACTTTCTTGCTCTTTCTAATCGTCCCTAGAGGTGCTAACAATTCCTCTAAATACTCCTTAGCAAATTGGTCGTGAATTTGGCGAGTCATTGCAATTGATAATCGAGCCGAAAAAGGACGGCAATAATCTTATTATATCGTCAATAATGAAGGGTTTAAATCGAACCTCAAGAATTAAGTTATCTTTGACATCGCTTGAGAACAAAAAAGAAAGGCTGGGGAAAATTTTTAAAATCCATAATTCCCAGCACCGTATTATCATCTACTTTCCGAAAAGAGTCATTAATCGGCAAATAATCATAAATCATCGTGGCGCTAACTTTGTCCCGATATTCCATCATTCGCAGTCTAGCCTGACTTGTCTCTGTTTTTAGCAAGGAGTTGGTCAGCATCAGCAAAGGTTTCAGAGAATTATTTTTCAGTATCGGCAGCTTCAAAATCCAGTTCATGGCCGTGGGATTAGGTGCCACCTTAAAAATTTTTCCCTGACCATCTAAAAATAACAGGGGGTGGACATTCTCAGTATCGACAAATTCTTTACCATACCAATTAGATGCTTCTAATAAACCATCCATGGGGTGATTTGTCTGAAGTCCAGAACCTTGCCAAAGACCGAGCATAAAGTCTAAACTCACGGGTTCGAGAGCGTCAAACAATTGTAAAGCTCTTTCTGTGGTTGTTTGACCAGCTTTAAGAATCGACTGGCAGCTTTCTAATTCTAGTGTTTCCATTGTCTCGCTCTTATTGTGTCCTGACAATGATATTATAGCTGCCCAGCCAGAGGGTGGGGGATTGCCCCTCGGTTAAGATTACCAAACATCCGACATATCTTCAGTCAATGGGTCATCGTATCACTCTAGGGTTTCCAGCCATTCACTCAGTTCTTCCTTGATGGTTTCTTTAAGTTCTCGCAAATCATTTTTATCTATTAGGCCTTTTTCCAGTAAGAAAGTGTAGAACTTTTTCAGACTACCTGCGTTAGCCTTGAGACTTGATTGACTGGCCCACAGGGCCTTTTTGATAAACCAATAACCCAAAAAGTCACCGACCATATCTACCCCGTCTTTAGCTTCTACTGCATCCTCATAGAGTAAATATTCGTTGATATAAAAATCTATATTTGAAATATGATTATTAATGGTTTTTTCCGACAAACCTGATGATTCTAGCCAACTCTCGAAATCCTTTAGTAATTCATGATTGACTTTTCTTATCTTTTGACAGTCAGCCTCATATTTCTGGGAATCATCCATCTCAAATTTCTCTCCTCTAAATCGCTGCTCGATGGTCAATAGGGTAATGAATCAAGTGTTTTTTTTCCAAGCGTCTAAAGCCGCCATTTTCTCCTCATGGTCAACGTCGGCCAACCGCCTGAATCGCCTTTCTCTTTTCTGCTAAATAGCTTCAACGATGTTAGACTGAATTTGCTCAATGATGGCGGCCACATCTTCTTCTGTATCTCGAGGTTGGGTTAATTCCACATCCGTTGAGGAGAGGTACATTTGGGCCCAGTCTAGGTTTTCCAGTTCACACTGGTCAATCACCGAACTGGGGATGTTTTTCAGGGTGATGCTATCCCATTCAATGCCGATGAGATTGCTCTGCCGCTCAATTATCACAATTCTTCCTTGCCAACCACCGATGTCAGTCCCCAAATCTGGGTCAAGTACACCCTGTTTGACGATGACCGAGTCGCCGACTTTGAAGGCAAACTCTGACTCGGAAAATTCGGGCGACAAGCTGGAGGCAACCGAGAGATGATACTCGCTTCCTAGCTCTTTTAACTCAAAATCCACAATCATCCGCTTGTTTTCCGAGAAATAACGGGTTTTCCTAGCGATTAGCTCCTCGATTAGCCCTTGAATATCCGCCTTGAGCCTTTTATCTCCTTTAAGAAGGTCTTTATTAAAAACTCGGTCTATCATCTCTTGCCGCTTTGATTCGGGGGACAACGCCAGATTCCAAGCGATTATCCCTATGGTCAGCAGTGTTCGCATAGATCCCTTCGTTTCATTGGATTCGCGGTAAGGCTCGATAAAATCCTCCAGAACTTCCGACATTGTGACTTCCCCAGAAGGAGAGACGACAATTTCCTTGAAAGGCAAGGACTTTTCTCTTAATTTCTTCTCAAAGCTTTTCAAGGGTTTTTCGGATCCTTGGGACATTTTCTGCAGCCTGAGCAGTTCACTAAATGCCTTCGATTTTTTAGCCATGATTGAGCCAGAAAATATGTGTTATTAATCCTGTTGGGTTGCTGAACAACATTGGAATAGGGGAATTGTAACTGCTCTCAGGGAGCGATTGCGCTCTCATTATTAAATCTTAAAGTTCTGGTCTGAGTCGTCAGCTGTTGACTGCTATCCGATACTTTTTTGTTAACATAGACTAGCAATGCACTTTCAGAGATTCTCTTAAAACCGAGGATATCTCCTTCTCAAATCCCCCGCAGGGGAAAAATATGTCTCAAAAGCCGATTTATCTAGATTGCCACGCCACGACACCCCTAGAGCCGCAAGTTCTGGCGGCGATGTTGCCCTATTTTACCGAACACTTTGGTAATGCCAGTAGTATTAATCATGTCTATGGTTGGACAGCCGAGGCCGCGGTTAAACAGGCAAGAGAAACAATCGCCGCTGCTATTAATAGTAGTCCCGAAGAAATTATTTTTACCAGTGGGGCAACGGAGGCCAATAACCTCGCTATCAAAGGGGTTGCCGAAGCTTATTTCGCCAAGGGAAGGCATATAGTTACGGTGATGACAGAACATCGGGCCGTTTTAGATCCCTGTCATTATCTGGAAAAATTGGGTTTTGAGGTGACAATTTTACCCGTCGGTGCTGATGGCCTAATTGACTTGGAACTACTAGAAAAATCTTTGCGTCCTGACACGATTTTGCTGTCAATTATGGCTGCTAACAACGAGATTGGGGTGATTCAACCTTTAGCGGCAATTGGGGCGATTTGTCGCCAGTATCAGGTACTTTTTCATACGGACGCGGCCCAAGCAATCGGCAAAATTCCCCTAGATGTGGAGGAAATGAATATAGATCTAATGTCCTTAACTGCCCACAAAGTCCACGGACCAAAGGGAATCGGTGCGCTGTACGTCCGGCGCCGAAACCCCAGAGTTCGTCTCGCCGCTCAAATTCAAGGGGGAGGTCAGGAAAAAGGACTGCGATCGGGTACAATATTTACACCGCAAATTGTCGGTTTTGCCAAGGCAGTAGAATTGGGCATCAAAGCGATAGAAGAAGATAACAGCCACTTAAATCAGTTAAAAGCCCGTTTATGGGAGATTATCAGTCAATTAGACAGAATTTATCTCAATGGTCATCCTAGCCAAAGATTAGCCGGAAATTTGAATATTAGTATTGAAGGGGTGGACGGTGCGGCGTTATTGTTAGGATTACAGCCAATAGTGGCTCTTTCCTCCGGTTCTGCCTGTTCTTCTAGCCATACCGCCCCCTCTCACGTTTTAACTGCCTTGGGTCGCCCCGAATCTCTCGCCTACGCCTCCCTACGCTTCGGGTTGAGTCGTTTTAACACTTTAGAAGAAATTGAACTGGTGGGGGAACAGGTGGTTTTAACGGTTAATTCCCTCCGCAAAGCCAAAAATTTTTGAAGTTTCGGCACCTATCCACAAGTTAGTTTCGGTCTAGGTTTGAAAAATTCCGGAAAAGGTTTCTATGATTGCTTTTGACTAATTGCCGTGCCAGTTAATAACACTGATGCTTGGTTTTCACTCCAGTGAATCATCCAACTCGGTTGTAATCCCAAAACAATAATAAATAAAGCCAAAGCAATTTCGGGAAATCTTTCGGGCCAGGTACTCCGGGGAATGCGCGATAATTCGGGGGTTAAACGACCAAAGAAAACCCGATTAATCATCAGGAGAAAATATACTGCGGTTAAACCACTAGCGACCAAACATAAGAGCGTTTGTATCGGAAAAATCGGGAAACTGCCACGAAAAACTAAAAATTCGGCGATAAATCCCACCATTCCGGGTATGCCGGCGCTGGCCATAGCCGCTAAAATCATTAACATTCCCGTGATTGGTAAACCTCTTTCCGGATTTAATAAACCGCGTAAATAATTCACATCCCGACTGCCGGTTTTTTTATACACTACTCCCACCAACAAAAATAACAAAGCGGAAATTAAACCGTGACTAATCATCTGCAAAATCGCCGCAGTGATGCTTAATCTGGTGGTGGCCGCCGCCGCTAGTAAAATATAGGCCATGTGGGAAATAGAAGAATAGGCGACTACTTTTTTCATATCCTTTTGGGCAATAGCGCAACTGGCCCCGTAGAGGGCGCTGATAGCTGCTATCGTTGCTAACCAAGGGGCGATAGTCACCCAAGCATCGAGGAATAAACCGACTCCAAAGCGCAGCAGTCCATAGGTTCCTAATTTGAGTAATATTCCCGCTAAAAGCACAGAAACGGGGGTAGATGCTTCCACGTGGGCATCCGGTAGCCAAGTATGAAAGGGAAAAATCGGGATTTTGATTGCTAATCCAATCAGAAGGGGTATGAGGAGCAGTAATTGGGTTTTAACGTCTAAATTATTCGATAAAAGGGGATTATAGGCGAAATTATTAGCACCGGTTAGCCAAACTAAGCCGAGGAAGGAAATTAGCACTAAAAAGCCTGAAATTGCCGTGTATAATAAAAATTTCATGCCCGCGTAGCCGCGTCTTTGACCCCCCCAAATGGCAATGAGAAAGTAAAGGGGGACGATTTCTAATTCGTAAAATAGGAAAAATAGCAGTAAATCCTGCGCTAGAAAGGCCCCCGCTACTCCGGCATTGAGTAACAAGAGCAGAGAATAGTAAAATTTCGGTCGGTTAACCTCTGTGCCACTAGCATAAAGAGCAATTATTGTCAAGATGCTGTTAAGAAAAAGTAATGAGAATGATAAGCCATCGACACCGAGGGCATAATTGAAACCGAGGAAATTAATCCAAGGCAGGTTAACCGTGAACTGCATTTGCGGGTTACTAGGGTCAAATTGCCAGCCAAGGAGAATATTAAGCAGTAAGAGAACGACAGCAAGAGTTAGAGCTAATCCTCGCACTTTTTTCGCCTCTAGAGGCGTGTAGGCAATCAGTATCGCCCCTATAATCGGTAGCCAAATAAAAGCGTTGAGCATTCTTTACTTTAATGGGGATGATAAACTTAATATTATTGCCTAAGCGGTCAATCTTTAGCAAGATAGCTATCAACTTTTAACATTTATTAATAAAATGAGCCAGAGATTACCATTACCAGAAATTCGTCGAGAAAAAAACAGCGATTTTGCTGCCATATACCGAGTAAATTCCTTGGCTTTTGGCCGAGAAAATGAAGCCAATTTAGGAACCCCTCATAACTCACCATTAAGATAACTGCTATAATTATCGTCTGGGGTTTGACTCGGTGTCAAAAAAGTTTCGGCTAATTTAATTAAAGTAGTTCGATTAATCTTCCCCTGGCGACTTTTTGGTATCTCTGGTAATTTTATCCAATGTTTCGGCAGTTTATAATTGACTAATTTATCCTTAATCTGGGATTTAATACTTGTCTGGCATATCTGAGAATTAACGGGGACATAAAAAGCGACAATTACCTGTCCCCATCGAGAATCTGGCAACCCTAAAACCACCACATCTTTAACTAAATTAGTGTGTCTAATGGCAGTTTCTACCTCAAAAGGATAAACATTTTCTCCTCCAGTAATTATTTTTTGACTATCGCGGCCAATGATATATAAATAACCACTTTCATCGAAGTCACCTAAGTCATCGGTCTCGAAGTAGCTTGCTTGATTAAGATGGGGATAATAGCCTAAAAATAAAGATTTCGCTTCAATAATAATTTTCTGGTTATCGGGATTAATTTTTATCTGAGCATGGGGTAATACCTGTCCATTACTATTATTGCCTCGTCGAAAATCTTCTGGTTTAAGAGTGACAATTTGTGAGGCAGTTTCCGTCATTCCATAGGTGGGAGACAGAGAAATATTATATTCTCTAGCTTTTTCTAGTAAAGATGGCCATGCAGGGGAACCTCCTAGTAAAACTGTTTTAAAATTGGCTAACCATCGAGGATCATTTTCTAGAAAGAATTGTAATTGAGTGGGTACTAAAGAGATAAAATAATCTTGAAGATTGAGATTATTTACACGCTTTTGTTTGATTTTATGGTAAGAAATAACAGCAAAATCTCCCCCCGTTAAAAAACTTCTCAGAAACTGCATTAAACCACTAACATGATATAAAGGGAGTAGGCAAAAAGAGTTAACCTGCTTGACTTGAAAATATTCAGAGAAACCTTTAACAGAAGCAGTTAAAGTTAACCAGTTATGGATAGCAAAGCGAATTTTTCCCGAGGTTCCCCCTGTGGGTATCATCAGAGAATTAGTCAAAGGATTTACAGGAGGAGAATTATGGTGATAAACCTTGATATTTTCACCAAAAATATAATCGGGTTGAATCAGAGAGAAAACCTGTTGCCATTCGTTAGTTTTCCAGTCGGGATTAGCTAAAAATAGGCAACTTTTTGACCTGACGGCAGCCAAGAATATAGCTAAGAATTTAAGGGGATTGCCTTCAGCAAGCAGTATAGTTAATCGAGGATTATCTGCGGCGATAAATTTCTGAGAATAGGACTGATATAATTGATAAAATTTCTGGCTATTGTATCCATATAACCAATCTTTTTGACTGAGATATGCTAATTGTTTGCTGATGTCGTCCACAGTTTTTCTAACCAATCGGGGTCACTATCATTAAACCATTGTTGCACACCAAAACCTAAAGCTCGCTCCTTGCTGGGGTATTCTTGTGCTAGACGTAAAGCAGCTTTTCTGCCGATATTAGTTTCTAAAACAGAGGAAAATACTAAATCTAAGGGATATTTTCCCCAGAGATTTCTTAACCCTTGTATTGAACCATTAATAGCAGGTTTAATCACAAAAATTCCTCGCCATCCCCGTTGATAACATTCCTCTATTTGTCGAAGATTGGCCACCGATTCATCTAAAGCAATCCCTGTGGTAAAATCTTGACTTAATTGCCACATTTCCGCTAATTGAGACGGGGGTAAAGGTTGTTCAATAAATTCAATTATTTGACATTCATCGGCAATTTTTAACCAGATTTTACTCTCAGCAATACTTAATCCCCCATTGGCATCTAAACGCAATTTAATTCCCCTGGGTAATCGGTCAATTAATTTTTCAAATAAGTTTAACTCTTGCTTGAGAGAATTAACTGCAATTTTCCATTTATAAGTATTAGTTTGATTAGCGGCTAAAATATCATCCAGACAGGGAAATACTGCCGCACCGGTGGGTAATAAATAACTATAATTTTTCGGTTCTAATTCTCTTGATTTATTCTCGATACTTAAATCTTCTAAAGCTGATTCAAAGGCAAATTGACAAGCGGGAAATTGTTCAGAAATAGAAAAAATTGAAGTTATTGATAGGGGATTTTCGAGACTTTGACAGAATAATATTGCTGCCGATAATGTTTCCGAACCAAATTCAGGTAAAGGAGCAATTTCTCCCCATCCAATACGTCCATCTTCCGCTTCTAAGCGAATAATAATTCCTTCCCTAATTTGCCAGAGTCCGTGATGGGTTTGTAGGGGATGCAGCAAAGGACGCTGATAAACACGAAATTGCCAGAAATACATGATTAACTATAAGTAGTAGTGAAAAGCTTAACATGAGCAGGCGTTGGGTTTCATGCTTCAAACCAACCTACGTTCTTTATAGAGTTTGTCAGCGAAACGTTTTTTTGTTTTAAAGTCCAGAAAACGGGTTTCTAAATAGTTTCTTGAAGAAACCCGTTTTCTAGGTGACTTAGAAGGAGAGCTTAGAAACTTAGATAAAGAAATTACCCACTGGAATGCTACCTAAAGCTGGTAAAGTCCCAGTAAATCCAGTGATATTTATTAATAAATCATTGCTGGATTGGAAGCCAGCCGTGCTATCATTAATAACGAGGTAAGTTCCAGCTATTGCACCGGTTGTTACCTGCACTAAGGCGGCACTATTAACCCCTAATCCTTGATTACCTGTAATCGCTCCATTAGCATCAGTAAATACTTGATTGATTAAATTCTGTAAAGTGGTGACGGTGCTATTAGCAGCACGACTGAAACTACTAGGCGCACTCATGGCGTTTCCAGTTTGAGTTAATAAGTCTATTTTATCACTATTGATGGCAAAATCTGTGATATGATCGCTTGTTGATATGGTAGATTGACCAAATTGAAAGATGAAGATATCTGCACCTAAACCACCGGTTAAAGTATCAATTCCCGCACGTCCATTGATTTGATTATTGCCACTATTTCCGGTGATTTTATTGTTACCAGCGTTACCTGTACCATTAATATTATTAGTGCCAATTAGTCTGAGGTTTTCGACATTGTTGGGTAGGGTGCGAGTGAGAGTGCTTTGCCAAGTATCAGTAATGATAACTTCTCCTATTCCTCCTTCGGGATTGATGGTAGCATTAACGGGATTTGACAGGGTTACTGTAAAGGCTTCATCAGGTTCATTGAGGTTATCATTGAGGATGGGAATGCTAATAGTAGCGGTGGCAGTATTAGGTGCAATGGTGATAGTTCCAGTTTTGCTAGTGTAATCTACATTAGCGGTAGCGTTAATGGGTGCGGTGGTATAGTTGAAGGTAATTGGTTGTGGATTGGGGTTATCAACTGTGACGGTGAGGATGGCATTATTATCTTTACCTTCCACTACGGTGATGTCATTAATGGAGAGTTGCGAAAAGTCATCATTATTAATTGTTCCCGTGGCTGCGTTAGGAGTACCTACGGTATAACCTGTCCCCGCAGCAAGGGTTAAAATAACAGTTTCGTTACTTTCTACTGTAGTATCAGCAGTGGGGTTAACTGTTACCGTCGCAGTGGATGAACCAGCAGCAAAGGTGACTGTATTGTTAGTCCCTGTACGAGTGTAGTCGGTATTTAAAGTCGCTGTCCCTCCGAGGGTGTAATTAACCGTTAAAGGATTAGTTGTTACTCCGCTACGAGTGAAGGTATAAACCAGATTTGTTGTCCCGTCTTCGGTAACACTACTGGGAGAAACTGCAAGAGTAATACTGGGAAGAGTAGGACTAGAAACATAGCTAAAATAACTAGCAGTTAGACTTAATGCTGTTTGCTCAATGATATAAGCAATCAGTTCATCTGGTTCGCTGCCTGGTTTGTTGATGTAGAGTTTAGTATTAGAACCATCAACCGATAACAGATAGTTACTACTTGAACCTCGTAGTTGAATAATATCATCAGTGGTGTTAAAGTCGGCAATTGTTGCGTAGTCGTTATCACCCGGAAGGGTGCTATTACCGTCATCATAAAAGGTCTTTGTCGTATCTGCAAGGATAAAGCGATCGTTTCCTGTTCCTCCTACTAGATAATCTTGTTCTCCTATACCGTTATTGGTTCCTTGTAGGGTGTCATTGTTATTCTGACCATAGAGTTCATCATTGCCTGTATCTCCATTCACAACATCATTTCCTTCTTCACCATACAAATTGTCATTACCCGCACCTCCTGAAATCGTATCATTCCCGTCCCCGCCATATAACCCCCCCACTCTCCATCTGAAGTCCCAACAATATTGTCAGCAAACTCTGTTCCCCAAAAAGAATCGTAGTTGAAACTCTCGATAGAAATCAGGGTATCAACTTCACTACCAACAGTAATAGTCCCGTTACCCGTAGTTGGGTCGTAGGTGACAATCAACCCTGTGGGACGACCTCTGTAATCTGCACGATAAAAGTCAAAACCTGTACCACCATTAATGGTGTCATTACCTACATCGGTATAAATCAGGTCATCTCCAGAGCCACCATTAAGACTATCATTGCCATTACCCCCAAAAAGCTTATCATTTCCAAGATCACCATTGAGGACATCATTACCTTCTTCACCATACAAATTGTCATTACCCGCACCTCCTGAAATCGTATCATTCCCGTCCCCGCCATATAACCCCCCCCACTCTCCATCTGAAGTCCCAACGATATTGTCAGCAAAGTCCGTTCCCCAAAAAGAATCGTAGTTGAAACTCTCGATAGAAATCAGGGTATCAACTTCACTACCAACAGTGATAGTCCCGTTACCCGTAGTTGGGTCGTAGGTGACAATCAACCCTGTGGGACGACCTCTGTAATCTGCACGATAAAAGTCAAAACCTGTACCACCATTAATGGTGTCATTACCTACATCGGTATAAATCAGGTCATCTCCAGAGCCACCATTAAGACTATCATTGCCATTACCCCCAAAAAGCTTATCATTTCCAAGATCACCATTGAGGACATCATTACCTTCTTCACCATACAAATTGTCATTACCCGCACCTCCTGAAATCGTATCATTCCCGTCCCCGCCATATAACCCCCCCCACTCTCCATCTGAAGTCCCAACAATATTGTCAGCAAACTCTGTTCCCCAAAAAGAATCGTAGTTGAAACTCTCGATAGAAATCAGGGTATCAACTTCACTACCAACAGTAATAGTCCCGTTACCCGTAGTTGGGTCGTAGGTGACAATCAACCCTGTGGGACGACCTCTGTAATCTGCACGATAAAAGTCAAAACCTGTACCACCATTAATGGTGTCATTACCTACATCGGTATAAATCAGGTCATCTCCAGAGCCACCATTAAGACTATCATTGCCATTACCCCCAAAAAGCTTATCATTTCCAAGATCACCATTGAGGACATCATTACCTTCTTCACCATACAAATTGTCATTACCCGCACCTCCTGAAATCGTATCATTCCCGTCCCCGCCATATAACCCCCCCCACTCTCCATCTGAAGTCCCAACAATATTGTCAGCAAACTCTGTTCCCCAAAAAGAATCGTAGTTGAAACTCTCGATAGAAATCAGGGTATCAACTTCACTACCAACAGTAATAGTCCCGTTACCCGTAGTTGGGTCGTAGGTGACAATCAACCCTGTGGGACGACCTCTGTAATCTGCACGATAAAAGTCAAAACCTGTACCACCATTAATGGTGTCATTACCTACATCGGTATAAATCAGGTCATCTCCAGAGCCACCATCTAAGCTATCATTCCCCCCTAATCCAGAAAGCCGATCATTTCCCCCTAACCCCTGAATTACATCATCTCCAGATGTACCCGTAATATTATCATTCCCTGGCGTTCCTGTAAAATCTGCCTGTTCTACTTGAATAATTTCCCCATTTACTATAATTGTTGTCTGGTCATTCTCTCCTCGTAAAGCGTCTAAGGTTGCAACATCCAGACTATTTCCCTGCACCAACTCCGCAAAAATTGCCCCCTCATCTCCCGCGCTATCCACCGGATTAATTTGAGCATCCACATAATGCCCAATTTCTTCTAAAATTACATTAACTATCGCTGCTGACGAGGCCGTATTTAAAAAAGATGCTGATAGATAAATCTTATTGGTACTGCTGGAATATGCACCATTCGCCGTCCCCAAAACCTCATCACTAAGTACCTCAATTGGGGGAATTTGACCAAAATTTCGGCTGTGCCACTGTTGTCGTAATTGCGTCGCCTTAACCACATCATAACTTGACCCAAAAGCGGTTTCTAAATTCGCCCAAAAACCATCAGATTGAGCAAAACTGAACAGAACATCATACACAGAAGGAAGGAGGGGCAAAAGAGGGGTAGTCATGACAGTAACAGCAAAAGTTTATTGTTAATAGTTTTAGCTCAACAAGCGCGAATTTTTCAAGACCCCTGTAACAAAAATTAACATTTATTACAAGAAAACGGGTTTCTAAATAGGCGTTTGCAGAAAACGGGTTTCTCAAAGAAACCCGTTTTCTAAATAGTTTCTCGCAGAAACCCGTTTTCTAAATAAGTAGTCATGCAAAATTAATTACCTGCCCGATCGAGCTAAAACCCTTACGGGGCAATGATCGTCATGTGTAAATAATTTTGCCTAGGTACTTACAAGAAACCCGTTTTCTAAATAGTTTCTCGCAGAAACCCGTTTTCTAAATACAAGAAAACGGGGGCGTTGTCAGATCAGAAGAGGAAAGATGCAATGCTCCGGTGCTGATTCGGAGCATCTTTCAATTTGACAACGCCGATTGTAGGGCTAATTCATGAATTAGCCCTACGCCGATTGTAGGGCTAATTCCACTGCTAAATCGAGCGACTCTTGTTCCCCACTTAAGCCCAACCATCGGCACTATTCGTTCATTAAACACTAATTGTCAAGATGCAATGCTATCCTTGCTATCAAAGTAATTTCAGTTCCTAGCTGATTCGGAGCATCTTTCAATTTGACAACGCCGGTATTTATGCAAGTCTTTTAAGATTGTCAAATTTTTATTTGAATTTTGTATTGATGATCGATCATAAATTTGATTTTCCTAAAATTCATCAATACAGTTGTTTTTAGAAAATGATTTAGGATTGCTATAGTTTACTTTGTCTTCTTTGGTAGAGTCCATCCAAAATCTTAAACACTTATTCCGAATAAAAAGCCGGCAAAAAAAGGCTACAAAACTTAATAATGTCCAAAACAGCTAATTTTCCCCTCGTTGGCTCTCTGGTTGGTGAAAGAAAAATCTAGGCTAATCCGATAATAACCTGCTGGCAAATCCTGCTAGGGGGGTTTTATCTGTTAAAATTTCTTGTCGTCGTGAAGTGAAGCGGGAAGAGTATGCGAATTCTATTTGTGGGTGCCGAGGCCGCCCCAATGGCCAAAGTTGGGGGAATGGGAGACGTAATTGGGGCATTACCGAAAGTCTTGCGTCAGCTAGGTCATGACGTGCGGATTTTTCTACCCTACTACGGTTTTCTCCAGGAAAAAATGGACATCCCTTCCGAACCCATTTGGTCAGGATTCGCCATGTTTCAGGATTTTTTAGTCTATGAGACGGTTTTACCCGATACGGATATTCCTCTCTACCTCTTTGGTCATCTAGCTTTCTCTGGACGCAGTATCTACGGAGGCGAAGATGAGGCCTGGCGATTTACCCTATTTGCCAATGGTGCGGCGGAATTCGCTTGGAATTACTGGAAACCGCAAGTTATTCACTGTCATGATTGGCACACGGGCATGATTCCCGTCTGGATGCACCAAGACCCCGATATTAGCACCGTTTTTACTATCCATAATCTCGCCTACCAGGGTCCTTGGCGCGAAGCATTAGAAAAAATGACTTGGTGTCCTTGGTATATGCAGGGCGATAATACCATGGCCGCGGCGGTTCAATTTGCTAATCGCATCACCACCGTTTCTCCCACCTATGCCCGTCAAATACAGACCCCCATTTATGGCGAAAATTTAGAGGGATTATTGTCCTATATTTCCGGCAATCTGGTGGGGATTGTCAATGGCATCGATACGGAGGTGTATAACCCGGCTAAAGATGTTTATCTTAAGCAGAATTTTACCCCAGAAACCATCGAAAAACGTCTGGCCAATAAAATTGCCCTACAAGAAGAAGTGGGGCTACAGGTCAGCAGAAATGCCTTTGTCATGGGGATGGTGACGCGTTTGGTGGAACAAAAAGGTATTGATCTAGTGATGCAAATTTTAGATCGCTTTCTCACCTATACTGATGCACAATTGATTATTTTGGGTACAGGCGATCGCTATTATGAAACCCAACTATGGGAGATGACTTCCCGTTTCCGGGGGCGAATGTCCCTGCATCTTCTCTATAGTGATGCCCTTTCCCGTCGCATCTATGGGGGGGCCGATGCTTTGTTAATGCCTTCCCGTTTTGAACCCTGCGGCATCTCCCAATTAATGGCCATGCGTTACGGTTGTATTCCCATGGTACGCCGCACTGGTGGTTTAGTCGATACGGTGTCTTTCCACGACCCGATTCAGGAAAAAGGAACGGGATTTAGTTTCGATCGCTATGAACCTTTAGACCTGTTTACCTGTATGATCCGGACTTGGGAAAGTTTCCGTTATAAACAGGATTGGCAAAAACTACAACAACGGGCAATGACTCAAGATTTCAGTTGGTATAAATCCTCTTTGGAATATCTCAAAATCTACAAACAAATCACGGGACAATCGGAGCAATTATCCGATGAGGAAAAAGATAAATTGGTCGCCCTGACTAGCAGTTAAATCCTGATTAAGTAGGGGTGGAGATATCACCCCTACTGGCTAGAAATTAATCGGTAATGGCGTTGAGAAGAACTTCCGCTAGGGTCATATCTTCCATATCATCGATAGTAATTGTGTCAACGATATCGAATTTGGCCCCCGCCGATTCTAGCTGATCGTCTAAAGCTTTAAGAAATTCGGTCGCTTGTCGATCATGGCCTACTTGAATCAGAGAAATGGCTAATTCTTGATCGCTATCGAGTTTTCGAGAAGCTTCGATAATTTGACGCATCACCGCTTTGCGATCATCTGGTTCTCCGTCGGTAATCACCAGAATAGTTTCTCCGTTGGGTTTAGTTTTGCCGGCAGTTTTGCGCTGAAAATAATTATCAAGGGCATCTTGCAGCACAGCTGCTAGGTCTGTCCTCCCCATGGGTTCATTTTCTTGATAAATTTGTGTCACCTTATCGGAAGTAACATTATCATAGCGTCGGAAACGTCCAGAGAAAAGATAGATAGTGATGCCGTCTGGATCAATTTCCTCGCACTTTCTAGCCAAGGCGAGGGTGGATTCTTGGGCAATTTGCCAACGGGTTTTCTCGCTGGGTTTATCAGCAGTGGACATACTGCCACTTTTGTCAATAATCAGAGTATAATCTCTGTCCTGTACAACACTTTCACTGGTCATAGGGGCTATACCTCCAAGCGATTTGCGCTCGTCCTAGTCTAATGATTATTAAACTCTAGGATGGAAACTCTTCCTCGATCGACTAGGGTTTTTTAACTATTGGGGGAAGGAGACAGCGTAATCAACAGCAGAAACTATCGCCAGAAAACCAGTCGGGCTAAAATGAAAAAAGTATGAAAATTATTTCTTAACCTGATACTGTTAAGTAGGTAAGCGTTAAAAATTATCAGATGCCCCCTTTATTAAGGGGAGACCGGCACCCCCCTTATCAAGGGGGGCAGGGGGGATCGGCACCCCCCTTATCAAGGGGGGACTAAGGGGGATCAAACCTAAAATCCATTTTAAATTTAATTATAACCCGATATTGTTAAATTAGCCGATGAGTGATAGCAAATCGATCGCCTCAACCGAGAAAAAGCCTGAGCATCCACCTTCTTGGAGTTTTTGGACGGTGTTTAGTTCCACCTTCCTAACCGTATTTTTGGCTGAAATCGGCGATAAAACCCAAGAGCATCCACCTTCTTGGAGTTTTTGGACGGTGTTTAGTTCCACCTTCCTAACCGTATTTTTGGCTGAAATCGGCGATAAAACCCAATTAGCCACCCTTCTCATCAGCGCCGAATCCCAATCCCCCTGGGTGGTTTTTGCCGGGGCAGCCAGCGCTTTAATCGCTACCAGTCTCCTCGGTGTCCTGATCGGTTATTGGATTGCTCGTCGTCTTTCCCCCAAAACCTTAGATATCGGTGTCGCTATCCTTCTCCTTTTGATCACTGGTTTACTGATCGGCGATATTCTCTAAGCAATCAGTTATCAGTGATCAGTGATCAGTTATCAGTTATCAGTTATCAGTGAGCAGTTATCAGTGAGCAGTTCACTGTTTACTGTTGACTGAAAAAAGCTTCCCACCTCCCTAGAATTTATGAATTGGCAATTATTCGGACTGACATTTATCACGGTTTTTTTGGCAGAAATCGGCGATAAAAGTCAATTAGTAGCGATCGCTCTCGGTGGCAGTTCCAAATCACCTAAAGCTGTCTTTTTTGGCTCAATTACCGCCTTAATCTGCACCAGTTTCTTAGGAGTCCTTGCGGGCGGCAGTATGGCGCAGTTATTCCCCGCTAAGATCTTAAAAGCGATAGCGGCCATTGGTTTTGCGCTGCTTGCTGTCCGGCTGCTTTGGCCAGATTCGGATTGATCATTGGGTTTGCGGCAAAAAGCTTTTCCTGGGGGCAGGGTTTGGGGTGTGGGGAGGTGGGGAAGTGGGAAAGCTTTCTCATCACCCTATCACCCCAAAACCCTATCACCCTATCTCCTGCCTCCTGTCTCCCGACTCCTGATAGCTAAAAAACTTAGGTAAATTCCAGAAAAATCATTAATTTTTGGGAAAAAAGTAGCAAAAATTACAAAAAAAATCTAAAAAGTAGCGAAAATTACAAAAAATCTGCTAACCTAGCCGTAATATCACACAGATATTCGTAGAAAGATTCCCGAAAATCTCCTCAGCAAAAACATCCGTGTGAAGTAGCTAATATTGTCAGCGAGGTTAGTTCAAGATCATCATGTCAAATTTAGGACGACGTAAATTTCTCCTGTACGGTTCTGCCGCTTTGGGAACCAGTATTCTGTTAAAAGCTTGCGGTGGCAATCAAAACCAAACCCCCACGGCTAGTCCTAGCCCAGCTGCTAGTCCCGCCCCGGCTTCTGGAGAGACGATTAAGGTGGGTATTCTGCACTCCCTCAGTGGCACCATGGCCATCAGTGAAACCAGCGTAGTTGATGCGGAAAAACTGGCGATCGAGGAAATCAATGCCGCCGGTGGTGTTCTTGGTAAACAGATCGAGGCAGTGGTGGAAGATGGCGCTTCCGATTGGCCAACTTTTACCGAAAAAGCCACCAAACTGATCGATCAGGACAAAGTTTTGACCGTCTTCGGTTGTTGGACTTCCGCCAGTCGTCAGGCGGTTTTGCCCGTGTTTGAATCCAGAAACCATATGCTCTGGTATCCCGTCCAGTACGAGGGTCAAGAGTGTTCTAGAAATATCTTCTACACTGGCGCTGCCCCCAACCAACAGATCGAGCCGGCAGTGACTTGGTTGCTGGAAAACAAAGGGAAAAAATTCTTCCTTGTCGGTTCCGACTACGTTTTCCCCCGCACTGCCAACACGATCATTAAAGAGCAGTTAAAGGCGAAAGGTGGCGAAACCGTAGGCGAAGACTATCTACCCCTAGGTAACACGGAAGTTACCCCGATTATTACCAAAATTAAGCAAGCTTTACCCGATGGCGGCGTTATTTTCAACACCCTCAACGGTGACAGTAACGTGGCTTTCTTTAAACAACTGCAAGCGGCCGGTTTAACTCCCGATAAATATCCGGTCATGTCGGTGAGTGTTGCTGAGGAAGAAGTTAAACAGATTGGTAAGGAATATCTCCTCGGTCAATACGCTTGTTGGAACTATTTCCAAACCGTAGATACCCCCGCTAACAAGAAATTTGTTGCGGCTTTTCGAGCTAAATATGGTGAGGATCGCGTGACCAATGATCCGATGGAAGCGGCCTATATTATGGTCTATCTCTGGAAGCAAGCGGTGGAACAAGCGGGAACCGCCGATGATCTGGACAAAGTTCGCGCCGCCGCCATCGGACAAAAATTCGATGCTCCCGAAGGACCGGTGCAAATGTTCCCCAATCATCATATCTCCAAAACCGTCCGCATTGGTCAGGTGAGAGATGATGGTCTATTTGACATCGTTTGGTCAACTCCGGGGGTGGTGGATCCGCAACCTTGGAACCAATTTGTCCCCGAAACTAAGGGCTTTGCCTGTGACTGGACGGATCCGGCCAAGGGCGGTAAGTTCAAAATGGAAAAATCCTAGTTTTAGGAATTTTTCCAGACAGTAACGAGAGTGAGGTGGGCATTGCTGTTCACCCCTCTTTTTAAACCTTAAAAATGCACGGGAATAAGGAAAAGTGTCAGCATTATTAGAAGGATTGTTTAATGGTATTAGCATCGGTTCTGTGCTATTGCTGGCAGCTTTAGGACTAGCGATTGTCTTTGGACTGATGGGGGTGATTAATCTCGCTCACGGTGAGTTAATGATGTTAGGGGCCTACAGTACTTTTGTGGTGCAAAATGTCTTTAAGGGTTTCGGTTCTCCCTTCTTTGATACTTATGTTTTATTCGCCCTACCGATCGCTTTTTTAGTGTCGGGATTGGCGGGATTATTATTAGAAAGGGGGGTGATTAGGTTCCTCTACGGCAGACCCCTAGAAACGCTGCTGGCCACTTGGGGAGTCAGCTTAATTCTGCAGCAATTTGTCAGAAGTGTCAACGGCTTATTAGTAATTAGTTTAATAGTTTTCTGTCTCTTATTTTTTGGGGCAATGAAGGTGTTAAGTCGTCGCCTAGATTGGGAGAGAATTCGCAGTTTAGCTATCGGTATCACCCTCCCTTTATCCCTAGCTATCGCTGGATTATTAGGCTATCTTTTATCTTTTAATTCCGTTCTTGCTAAACCCTGGTTTAGTGCCAGAAACGTCGATGTCACCGCTCCTGTTTGGTTACGGGGAGGTTTACCTTTACTGGGTTTTCAAATGCCCTACACCCGTATATTTATTATCATTTTAACTGCCCTTTGTTTGTTAGGAACCTATTGGTTTTTGAATAAATCTTCTTGGGGTTTACGCATTCGTGCCGTCACCCAAAATCGCCAGATGAGTGCCTGTTTAGGCATTCCCACCAATCAAGTGGATGCTTTGACTTTTGCCCTCGGTTCGGGATTAGCTGGAGTTGCTGGTTGTGCGATTAGTTTCTTGGGTTCCGTCGGTCCAAATGTGGGACAAAATTATATCGTTGATACCTTTATGGTAGTGGTCGTGGGAGGAGTGGGTAATCTACTAGGAACTATTATTGCGGCCATGGCCATCGGTGTGGCTAATTATTTAATTGGTTCGGGAACTTTTGCTCTGATTTTTGGTTCCGTAGAAGCACTAAAACCCCTAACGGATTTCTTCACCTTTTTCTCCACCACTAGCATGGCAAAAGTGATGATTTTTGCTTTAATTATTGCTTTCTTGCAATTCAAACCTGCGGGAATTTTTCCTCCTAAAGGACGTACTGCTGAGTTATAGATTATGATTACCGAAACCATCACTAGAAACGAATCCCGACAACGGGAAAAGAAAAAGTTAATCACGGAAATCGCTGTTATTGTTAGTTTAGTGGTCATCTTTGCGGTGTTGCTGCCCTTAGCTTTGTCGGCCTTCCGCTTGCGTTTATTGGGGCGATTTCTTTCCTTCGCTATTGTCGCTTTGGGGATAGATTTAATCTGGGGTTATACGGGTTTATTAAGTCTTGGTCATGGCATATTTTTTGCCCTCGGTGGTTACGCTTTGGCCATGTACCTAAATCTTCAGTTACCCCCCGGACAAATGCCCGAATTTTTTACTCTCTACGGGGTGACAGAATTACCTTTTATTTGGCAACCTTTTTATTCCCTACCTTTGACAATTCTAGCCCTAATTATCGTACCAGCGATCGTGGCGGGATTATTGGGTTATTTAATCTTCCGCAACCGCATTAAAGGGGTTTATTTCTCGATTTTGACCCAAGCGGCTTTACTGGTATTTTTTAACTTTTTTAACGGTCAACAAAAGTTAATTAACGGCACTAATGGCTTAAAAACCGATACCCAAACAATTTTCGGTTTGCTGGTGGGTTCCGATGCCGTTCAAGTGGCCTTTTATTTACTCACAATTGTCTGTTTACTGGCTATTTATCTCCTCTGTCGTTGGTTAACTACGGGCAGATTTGGGCGCTTATTAGTCGCCATTCGCGATGATGAGGTGCGTGTCCGTTTTTCCGGTTATGATCCTACTTGGTTTAAGGTGTTAGTTTTTGGCATTTCTGGGGCGATTGCTGGTGTTGCAGGCGCCCTTTATACCGTGCAAACGGGAATTATCACCCCTAACTCTATGGATGTGGCTTTTTCCATTGAAATGGTGATTTGGGTGGCTGTGGGGGGACGTGCTACTCTTGTGGGGGCAGTTGTCGGTACTTTATTAGTACGCCTAGCCCAAACTTTTTTAAGCGAACAATTTCCGGAAGTCTGGGTATTTTTCCAAGGGGCCCTATTCCTAATTGTGGTGACAGTGCTTCCCGATGGTCTTCTCGGTGGAATTAAACGTTTGCTGACTCATTTTGGTTTCCGCAAAACTTTAATTACCTATCCTAGTATTGAGGAAGCTCCGGAAGTGCAACTGGAAAAAGAAGAATTAGAGCATAAGTGATCTTAGCTATCAGTTATCAGTTATCAGTTATCAGATGTGAGTTTTCAGTTCACTGATTACTGTTCACTGAAAATACTTCCCTATTCCCTCTTAGAAATTATGACTGGAAAAATCTTAGAAATCGAGAATCTTACCGTTAGTTTTGGGGGTTTTAAAGCTCTCAATAATCTTAATTTCAGTATGGATACGGGAGAATTGCGGGTGATTATCGGTCCCAATGGTGCGGGAAAAACCACTTTTTTAGATGTGATTACGGGGAAAGTGCAACCCACCATCGGACGGGTATTATTTAAAGGTCGAGATCTCCGCAAAATTCCCGAATTTGCGATCGCTCGTTTAGGTATTGGTCGCAAATTCCAAACTCCTAGGGTATATTTAAATCTAACTGTCCGAGAAAATCTCGATTTAGTTAGCAACCGTAATAAAAATGTTTTCTCAACTCTTTTCGGTCGTCCTCCGCTAGAAGATAGCAGAAAAGTTATTGGTTTATTGGAAATTATCGGGTTAACTGCTAAAGCTGATTTATCCGCTTCTTTACTTTCCCACGGCGAAAAACAACGCTTAGAAATTGGTCAATTAGTGGCCCAGTCACCAGATTTACTGCTAGTAGATGAACCCGTAGCAGGATTAACCGATGAGGAAACGGAAAACGTGGGTAATTTGTTATTAAATCTAGCGGAAAGTCATTCAATTATTGTCATTGAACACGATATGGAATTTGTCCGGCAAATTGCCCGTAAAGTCACGGTTTTACACCAAGGAACCGTTCTCTGTGAGGGGAATATGGAGCAAATTCAAAATGATCCGAAAGTTATTGAAGTTTATCTAGGTTCCTCGGAAGAATAAAGAATCAAACGATTAAAATTAGTTAAAAAGGGTTGACAATGTTACACATATCTGATCTCAATGTTTACTACGGAGAAAGTCATATTTTAAGAGATGTTGATCTTAACATTAATGCGGGAGAAATGGTCTGTTTAATCGGACGTAATGGCGTGGGTAAAACTACCCTATTAAAAACCTTGATGGGTATCTTAAAACCGCGAGCGGGAACAATTAATTATGAGCAACAAAACCTGATTAATAAAACCTCAGATCAAAGAGCCAGATTAGGACTGGGTTATGTGCCGCAGGGTAGGGATATTATTCCCCGTTTAACGGTAAAAGAGAATTTAATTCTCGGTTTGGAAGCTTTACCCACAAAAAGAAAAAATGCCACAATTCCCGAAGAAATCTTTGATTTATTTCCCGATTTAAAAACCATGTTATCGCGGATGGGAGGGGATTTAAGCGGGGGACAACAACAGCAATTAGCCATCGCTCGCGCCTTAGTGGGGGAACCAAAAGTATTGATTTTAGATGAACCCACGGAGGGAATTCAACCGTCAATTATTCTCGAAATTGAAGCAGCTGTGCGGCGTATTGTTGCCAGCAAAGGAATCGCCGTTTTATTAGTAGAACAACACCTGCATTTTGTCCGCCAAGCTGATCGATATTACGCCATGCAGAAAGGGGGAATTGTTGCTTCCGGTTTCACAAGCGAATTAAGTCAAGAAGTCATTCAGCGATTTTTGGCGGTTTAAACTTAACTTTTTTCTTGATAAGTATGTAGGCGTTAAAAATTATCAGACACTCCCCTTATCAAGGGGGGATTAAGGGGGGATCGGCACCCCCCTTATCAAGGGGGGATTAAGGGGGGATCGACACCCCCTTATCAAGGGGGGCAGGGGGGATCAAAGACAAAATCTATCTTCAATTTAATTATAACCACTTACTTATATGACTCAAATAGTCGTAATTGGTGGCGGGGCAGCGGGATTTTTTGGCGCAATTAAAGCGGCAGAATCTAACCCAAAAGCTGGCGTTACTATCCTAGAAGCGGCAAAAGAACCTCTGGCGAAAGTGCGGATTTCGGGAGGGGGACGCTGTAATGTCACCCATCATTGTTTTGACGTTTCCCAATTGGTTAATTATTATCCTCGCGGTGGCAAAGCACTACGGGGAGCTTTTAGTCGGTTTCAACCCCAAGATACTATTAAATGGTTTGAATTGCGGGGGGTAAAACTCAAAACAGAAGTGGATGGGCGAATGTTTCCCAGCACCGATAATTCTGAAACTATTGTTAATTGTCTGCGGGAAAGTGCGACTTTTGCTGGGATTAATTTAAGGCTAAATTCCCCAGTTAAATCGGTAAAAAAACAGGAAGAAAGTTTTTTAATTGAATTAAAAAGAGATGAGCAAATTAGGGCAGATAAGCTTTTAATTGCTACGGGAAGTAGTCCTTTTGGTTATCTCACCGCTCAAGATTTAGGTCATTCTCTAGTCTCTCCTGTCCCTTCTTTATTTACCTTTCAAATTGCCGATCCTCGTCTGCAAGATTTGTTAGGGGTTACTGTGGATAAAGTGCGAGTTCGTCTTGGGGGAAGTAAATTAGAACAAATTGGACCTTTATTAATTACCCATTGGGGAGTTAGTGGACCAGCTATTTTAAAACTTTCTGCTTGGGGGGCGCGGGTACTTCACGAGCATCATTATCGAATGCCTTTAATCATTAATTGGTTAGGGGATTATCATCCTGAAAAATTGCGAGAAATTATCTTACAAACTAAAAGTGAATATCCCAAAAGAAAACTTTTTAATTATTGTCCCTTTGAGCAGTTACCTAAGCGTATTTGGCAGAGTTTATTAAGTTACTTGACTGTTAACTCGGAAACTCCCTGGGCCGAATTATCTAAAAATACTCTCAATCGATTGATGATTGAATTACAGCAAGGGGAATATCAAATCAAAGGAAAAGGGGTGTTTAAGGAGGAATTTGTCACCGCTGGGGGAGTGAATCTTCAGGAAGTGGATTTTAAAACTATGGAAAGTAAAATCTGTCCGGGGTTATATTTTGCCGGGGAGGTATTAGATATCGATGCAGTTACGGGGGGATTTAATTTTCAAAGCGCTTGGACCACCGGTTATCTTGCTGGACAAGCTATGGGCAATAGAAGGGTTTAGGGAGTGCTGGAGAGGGGGAAGTGGGGAAGTGGGGAACCTTTTTTCAGTAAACAGTAAACAGTGAACTGAAAACTCACATCTGATAACTGATAACTGATAACCCCACCAACAAACTTTTTGCCGCAAACCCTAGTTGATAACCGATTCCTTGATGTTGCTATTCCCAAATTGGACCGGCTGCAATGATTTCTTGGGAGGCAGTGGTAAATTGACGGAAATTTTCCACAAAACGATGGGCCAATTCTCGGGCCTGTAGGTCGTAGGATTCGCCATCTTGCCATGCTTGTCGCGGGTCGAGGATTTTTTTGGGAACTCCGGGGACAATTTCGGGGACGAGAACCTGAAAGATGGGATGAGGATGGAAAACCACTTCCTCTAAATCGCCATTTAAAGCGGCGGAAACCATAGCGCGGGTGTGTTTGATCGAAATGCGATCGCCAACTCCGTAGGGACCACCGGACCAACCGGTATTAATCAGATAAACGGAGGTTTCGGGGTGTTGTTCTAAACGTTCCCCTAACATTTGGGCATAGACGAGGGGTGACAGAGGGAAGAAACATTGACCGAAACAACTGGAAAAAGTCACCTGTGGGGCGGTGATTCCCCGTTCCGTTCCCGCTAATTTGCTAGTATAACCGGAGAGGAAATGATACATCGCCTGGTTCGTGGTTAATTTGGCGATTGGTGGCAGTACCCCAAAAGCATCGGCAGTTAAGAAGATAATAGTTTTCGGGTGGGTTCCCATGCCAGATACGGCACAATTAGGGATATAACGCAGGGGATAGGCGGCGCGGGTGTTTTCGGTCAAACGTCCATCATCGTAGTCGGGAAGGCGATTATCGGGGGAAAGGATCACGTTTTCGAGAATAGTGCCAAATTGAATCGCCGCCCAGATTTGGGGTTCGTATTCGGCACTTAAACGGATAGTTTTAGCATAACAACCGCCTTCAAAGTTAAAAATGCCGTCTTCTGACCAACCGTGTTCATCATCACCGATGAGGCTGCGTTTAGGATCGGCGGAAAGGGTGGTTTTCCCCGTACCGGAGAGACCGAAAAAGAGGGCTGTATGACCGTGTTTATCCATGTTAGCGGCACCGTGTATCGGTAAAACCCCTTGTTTGGTCATCAGGTAGTTCATCATCGAGAAGACGGATTTTTTGATTTCGCCAGCGTAGCGAGTGCCACCGATGAGAACGATTTTTTTGGCCAGGTTGAGGACGATAAAGGCTTCGCTGTTCAGTCCGTCATCCTCGGGATCTCCCTGTAACCCCGGCAGGGCAATCACGGTAAAATCAGTTTCATGGGCAGCTAGTTCGAGCGCACTAGGCCGGAGGAATAACTGATGAGCAAAGAGGTTATGATAGGCGATTTCGGTGACGACGCGCACGCCAAAGCGACAATTAGGATCGGACCCGACGTAACCATCGAAAATATATAGGTCTTTTCCCTGCACATAGGCGAGGACTTTTCGGTATAATTGCTGGAATTTTTCCTCGCTAATCGGAGCGTTATGCTGATTCCAGTCGATTTCCTTTTCGCTGGTGGTTTCTTTGACAATGAATTTATCTTTGGGGGAACGACCGGTATATTTACCCGTTTCCACCACTAAAGCCCCATTATCGGCTAAAACGCCCTCATGACGTTCGATCGCCTGTTCGACTAATTGCGGTACGGAAAGATTGCGATAAACGCGACCGAGATTTTTCATGCCTAGGTTTTCGAGGCCGTAGGTGGGATGAATTTGATTTTCTAATTCGCAGTGGAAATTGACATTCTCCATGCGATCGGGCAAGGGACAAGAGATACTATCATTGGTCAGCGTGTGTAGAGTCGGCATAACCCTAATTCTCCTGATAATTTAGTTGTCGGTTTAGAGCTAAGTTCCAGGTCTCTGATTAGTGCAGTTATAGAAACTAAAAAAGCTCCGTTCTCTGTCCTTTTCACTCCCAGACACCTAAGAAGCTATATTGATTAGTTTATTTGACGATATTTGCCTGATTAATCTGGTCTCTTGCTGTCGGTAAAGCCAATTTTAGAGCGGTAATTCAGGCTTATTTGCGTATTTACCCGTCATCTCCCAGTCAGGGTTTTTACCTTTTCCCTCTTGCCGATCTAACTGCTTTTTCTAGATATTTTTAGTCTAGCTGTACAATAGGATACAGACGATGTTTTTTTTACAAAAATTAACAGCTAAACAACATTGGTCAGCTAATCTAGCAGTTAAGCTGCCCGCGAATTTAAATTGCTTGTTGAGATGAGGCAACAGGCAACAGGCAACAGTAAAGGGATTTGGGTAGATTTAGCCAATCTCAAGGATAGGCGGTTAAAATGCGTCTTAGCCTATCTTCATGGTGGGGTAGGAAGTCTCTGGTTTTGGGCAACGTCAGAACAATAGCTGGTCGTCCGGAGATGATGCCAAGGCTCCTAAACGTGGTTAAATCGGTTTTGCCGCTAATAAAAAAAGTCGATTGACACAGGGCAAGTTAGCGGCCAAAATTAACTCTATTAGCCGTTGGCAAGCTCTAGAATTGATTGTGTAAGTAGTCGGACATAAATTCTGTTGTCTATCTTAAGAAATGTAAATTGCCGCAATTCTTACTGACGACCGACTCCTGACTCCTGACTCCTTACCCCACAGTTAACTTTACTTTTGTCCAACTACTTAAAAGGTTAATTAAGTCTAGCTCGATCTCGAAAAAAAACAACTAATAATGATCATCGCAGGAGAAAGAAGCGGAGTCGGTAAAACGACGATTACTCTGGCAATCTTGGCCTATTTAATCAGTCGTGGCGATCGAGTGCAATCTTTTAAAGTCGGGCCCGATTATATCGATCCCATGTTCCATACTCATTTTACCGGTCGCCCCTGTCGCAATCTCGATCCGGTTTTAACTTCTGAAGACTATGTAAAAACCTGTTTTGCCCAACATTGTCAAAATGTCGATTATGCTCTGATTGAAGGGGTAATGGGGCTATTTGATGGTATTCAATTAAGCGATACTCAATTTCCCGATTATGCCAGTACCGCCCATATTGCCCGTATTTTAGGGCTTCCTCTACTGTTAGTTATCGATTGTAGTCGTTTATCTACCTCTGTCGCCGCTATTGTCCGCGGTTATCAATCTTTAGACAAAAATCTCCATCTAGCAGGGGTTATCCTCAATCGGGTTGGTAGCGATCGCCACCTGCAATTACTGCAAACCGCCCTAGAATCCATCAATATGCCGATTGTTGGGGTTTTGCGTCGTCAAGATTCCCTGACAATTCCTGATCGCCATCTAGGATTAGTTCCCAGGGATGAACTAGGAGAAATCAGGGAACTGCAAGATCAACTGGCTTCTATTGCCCAAAACTGCTTTAATTGGGACATTCTCTTGCCTTTACTGACTATTTCTCCCCAAGAGAACCCGAAAAATCCCCCAGGAGCAAATAAGCTTTTTCCCCCTATCCGTATCGGTATTGCTAGAGATAAGGCTTTTAACTTTTATTATCCCGATAATCTCGATATTTTAGCCAATTTAGGCGCGGAATTAATCTTTTGGAGTCCCTTGCAAGGGGCAAATTTGCCCGAAAACCTGCAAGGGTTGTACTTTGGTGGCGGTTTTCCCGAAATCTTTGCCCCAGAATTAGCGGCTAACACCCCTATCTTAACCCAGGTGAGAAAAGCGATCGCCTCTGGAATGCCCACCTACGCCGAATGTGGCGGATTAATGTATTTATGTGACAAAATAGTTGATTTTGAGCAAAAAAATCATTTTATGTTGCAAATAATCCACCAATCTGCTATAATGTCCCCGAAGTTAACCCTAGGTTATCGACAAGCCATCGCCCAACAGGAGACGATCCTGCTCAAAGCAGGTCAACCAGTGCGCGGCCATGAATTCCATCGCTCCCAATTAAGCGGGGTAAGCGACGCACCGATTTATCAACTGCAAGCATTCCCCAAAAGTGCTATCAATGGCGAAGGGTGGCAAGGTAAGAATCTACACGCTTCCTATCTCCACCTACATTTTGGGGCTAACCTCAGCCTGCCGAAAAAATTTTTAGCTGCCGGCCTTGATTTTTTCCGAACAGCTGCGTTAAGCTAGTTGCAGATAAATTTAATAATCAATCCGTTCAGGGATACAGGAGGTGATGTCGATGGTAGAAAGTAGTAAAAGCATGGGTCTCCTAATCGACAATGGCTGGCTGTGCGCCGGGGCTGTTCTCTAGACCCCCACGTCTAAACAAGATTTAGACTAGCTGGAGTTCCTTCCGGCAGTCTGGTGTCGATTCTGATGACCCGCTACACCGCCCTTACCGAGCAATTGGTAAGGGCGGATAGTTTTTCAGGGTTTCCCGTCATCTCTTCACTTTAATTCTACGGGCGCAAACTAACCCATCGCCGATTCTGGTTTGGGGACACCATTTTAACGCCTGTCACCGAGATAATATCATTGGCCAAATTCTCTGCCATCATGGGAATTAATCGATTTATATTGTTCCTATAAGCTTTTATCCAGAATTCCGAGAGTTTCTCTCTCGCCTCCTCATTGACATAGATAGTTTTATCTGGGGTAATCAATACCATGGCCACGTCACCGGAGTTTTCCGTGACGGCAAAGACAAACTGATCACGGTCGGACTTGAGACCTTCGTACCAGTAGTCTAGGTGTTCTTCTAGTTCGTATTCATAAAGAGCGCGTTCCATTTTGCCATCTTCTAGCAAGGCTTTACGCAGTGTATTGGCTATCTTTTTTTGTTTCATGGTCTTGTCTCTGTTTTTGTTCGCATTAATTACCCACCACTCCTTATGAAAAACAAGCACTTCGATCCAAAAGGCAAGATGCCCTCCCCGTTCACCATCGAACTACAGAACGGTTGGCGCCAGACCCTGCCGTTCGAGGACAAACGGGATTTTGAAGAGGCCCAAAAAGGCTTTATTGCCGCCCCACCTTACAAACAAATCATAGCAGAGGCGGGTAACGTGGCTTGGGATATGGGCAGCTACGAGTTCCTGTTGCGGGGCTTTGACAGCGTTTTCGACAGCATTCACCCCTCATTGCAGCGCCAGGCAGTTCTGAACATGGCCTACGGACTCTATGAGGTCTTGCCGGACAAGATCTACCAAGTGCGAGGGTTCGACCTGGCCAACATGACGATCATCAAGGGCAATACAGGTTGGATTCTATTTGATGTGTTGACCTGTAAGGAAACGGCTAAAGCCGCTCTGGAACTGGTCAATGAACACCTGGGACACCGTCGTGTGGTCGCCGTCGTGTACTCCCACTCCCACGTCGATCACTACGGCGGGGTGCGCGGTGTGGTGGATGAGGCGAATGTGAAGAACGGGAAGGTGCAGATTATCGCCCCCGTTGGCTTCATGGAATATGCGATCGCCGAAAACGTCTATTCGGGGACGGCGATGGTCCGCCGGGCATTCTTTCAGTACGGCCTGCTATTGCCGCGCAGCCCGTTCGGCCATGTAGATCAGTCGATCGGCAAGAACACCGCAGCGGGCAACACCGGACTGATTGAACCCACCCGTTACATCGAGCAGGACATTGAGGAATTGACCATCGACGGGGTGAAAATGGTATTTCAGAATACGCCAGGCACCGAAGCCCCCGCCGAGATGAACACCTATTTCCCTGACTGGAAAGCGTTCTGGGCAGCAGAAAACATCTGCGGTACGATCCACAACATCTACACGCTGCGGGGTGCATTGGTGCGGGATGCGTTGGAGTGGTCGAAGAAAATTAATGAAGCCCTCTATAGGTTCGGGCAGCAAGCGGAGGTGATGTTTGCCTCCCATAGCTGGCCCCGTTGGGGCAACGATCGCATTCAGGAAGTCATGCGAACCCAGCGGGATGCCTATGCCCATCTGCATAACGAGGTGCTGCACCAAGCTAACCAGGGCGTGACCATTAATGAAATCCACAATGTTTACAAGCTGCCCGAAAGTTTGCAGCAACAGTGGGCTGCCCACAGCTACCACGGTTCTGAGGAACACAATAGCCGTGCCGTGATTAACCGCTACCTGGGCTACTGGGATGCCAATCCAGCCACATTAATTCCGCTGTCACCGAGGGAATCGGCTCCGCTCTACGTCGAGATGATGGGGGGTGCGGATAAGATTCTGGCCAAAGGTCAGGAGTTGCACGCTCGAGGCCAATACCGCGAAGCCATGGAGATACTGAACAAGCTGGTCTATGCTGAACCCCAGAACCAGGCAGCTAAAGACCTCCTGGCCGATGTGTTTGAGCAGATTGGCTACCAGAAAGAAAGCCCCAGTGTCCGCAACAGCTTTCTGGCCGCCGCTTACGAACTACGAAATGGCTTCCCCAAGGGGGTCACGGCCAAGACAGTCACCCCCGATACGGTTCGCGCCATGTCCACCCAACTCTGGCTCGACTTCATCGGCATTCGTCTAGATAGCCAGAAAGCGGAAGGGATGAAATTCACCATCAATTTGCTCACACCGGACAACGGTGAGAAATTTGCGGTGGAAATGAGTAATTCAACCCTGACAAACATCAAGGGATTCCAGGCCAAAAATCCTGATCTCACCATCACGATCGACCGTAGCGATCTGGAGTTGATTATGGCTGGGATAGCCACATTTCCTGCCCTGATTGGCGAAGGGAAGGTGAAGCTAGAGGGCGATGCTCAGGTCTTGGTGCGACTCCAGAGCCTCTTAGTCCAGTTCACCCCGGACTTTGAGATCTTGCCAGGAAGCAAGCCGGCGGAGTCAGTTACGCCCACTGAGAACTCGTTCGAGCAGCCAGAGCCGGCAGATACGTCTGGAGGTTGAGCGGCAATGGCAGTCACCCCTGGGAACGGTGAAGGGCTACCGGTTTCAAGCGGGACAGTTTCGGAATGGGGGAGTTGGGCAAGTATCTCACCTCTCCTCGTCTCCCCGTCCCTTCCACAGTGTTCTGTCTTAAGCCGCAACTTAATCCCTGATTATGGCAATCTGACCGCCGTTGACATCCTCGCCGCCCTAAAAGTGCGGCGATTCCTAAACCTCACGATTTAAGTTTCTGCTTCCACCACCGTCGCATACCACAGTTAAAAAACCATGTACTGTCTTACACAGAGTCCACAGACTTTCGCCCCATTTCAGAAGCCCGATTCCCTGTGTCCCACGGTACGTTGACCGCCTATAGCTTCTTGTACTTGTTGCGCGCGACTTTTTACCCGGCCAAGCTTTTCTGGTCGGAACCCCCTAAGCCGAGTTTTCAAGGTGCTGCGCCGTCCACTTGGTTTTCGAGACTGGCCTTTTAATTCTAACGTAAAGCCAACCTAGAACGGCGGGGTTTCAGACCCAAAATTTCCGATGAACTCCCTTATATCTCTCGAAGTCAAGCCAATATTGCTAATCCTTGTTAAAATCACGATTTTTTCGCTGATGTTAGCCATCGGGATCGCTCTCTCTTTCGAGAAAATGCTCTCCCTCTGGCGCAAACCCGCTTTACTCTTCCGTGCGCTTCTAGCCGTTGTCGTCCTAGTGCCTTTGCTGGTTTTCCTGCTGTTAAAACTATTTAACTTACCCCCAGAAGTGATGGCTGGATTGGCATTTTTGGCAGCTTCCCCTGGTGCGCCTCTAACTACCAAGCGATCGCAAATGGCGGGAGTCAGATTCCGTTACTCAGCCAGTCTCCAACTCACCCTGGCTTTACTTGCGGTTGTGATTACGCCCCTTACCTTGGCTATTTTTACCACCCTCTTTGAGAGGCTTTCAGAGAATGTAACCGTTTTAGAGGTAGCCCAGCAAGTCGCCATGGTGCAGTTCTTGCCTGTCAGTATCGGGCTTCTGATGCAAAAGTTCGCCGCTAAATTGGCCGAAAAGATCGCCAAACCCTTAACTTTTATGGCTAATGGTTTGTTTTTGCTCTTAGCTATCTTAGTCGGTCTTTTGGGATTTCCTGTATTGTTGAAAGTTTGGGGATTGCCACTGGTTGCAATTCTGATTATGGTAATCGCCTCTCTAGGGATAGGACACGCTCTAGGCGGTCCCGATGATGATCAGCGATCGATTCTCGCGATTTCCTCTATTGCTCGCAATGTCGGTTTAGCCTTTTTTATCGCTATTTTGAATGACGTACAGCAGCAGGTGATTCCTACGCTGCTGGCTTATTTAATTTTGGGAGCCGTTCTGGGCGTTCTTTACTCAATCGGTCGTAAGCGCAAATTGGAGAAACTTTGATATCCTCGCCGCTGTGTCAACTCTTAGGTTTTGTTTAAGTGCCGTCAGGGACGACAGAGTGGCCACTTTGTCAACTGGTCGAGGGAAAAAAATGAGATCACATCTTTCCCTAAGTAATTAAGTTGTGTATAATGGCAGAAGAATAGCAAGGCTATATGCGGCATCAAACTGTGTAGTCAACCTATAAGGTGTGAGGAAAAAACCATCATGTTAAAAATGTTCTGGAAATCATTGCTGGTTAGCCCAGCAATTTTGGGGGCTACCCTAGTAGCTTCCGCTAATGCTAGTAGCTTCGATCCCGTCAAATCTACCAGTGTTTCTACCGAATTTAACAATCTAGAAATCGCTCAAGTTCAGGACAACAGTGCAGGAACTGGCGAATTACTCAATCAGATCGAGCGCTACGGTAACGAAGGTCAAGTTGCACCCGTACAGGGCAACACCATCGATCAAGTCACCAGCGTTAACCAACTGCGCGATGTTTCTCCCACCGCTTGGGCCTATGAGGCCCTGAGAAGTTTAGTTGAACGCTATGGTTGTATTGTTGGTTATCCCGATCGCACCTTCCGCGGCGACCGAGCTTTAACCCGTTGGGAATTTGCGGCTGGTTTAAACGCTTGCTTAAACGTGATGGAACGTTTAATTCAAGATGGTGTCAACGTCCTCAAGGAAGACTTAGATGCCCTCAAGCGCTTGATGGATGAGTTCCAGGCCGAATTAGCGGCGTTGGGAGCTAGAGTTGATAACTTAGAAAGCCGGGTGTCTTTCCTCGAAAATAACCAATTCTCCACCACCACCAAATTAGCTGGGGAAGTTATTTTCGCTGTCACCGATACGGTCGGTGCCGGTAGCCCTGCCTCCCAGGCCGCCATGCAATACCGCGCTCGTTTGCTGTTAAACACGAGCTTCACCGGTCAGGACGTATTAAAAACCCGTTTATCGGCCGGCAGCGCCACTCCCTTCGGATTTGATTACAAATCGACCACCACACTACAAAATGGTGATCCCGCTTCCGTCAGATTCGATAATCTGCAAAGCCCTTCCCTTTATCAAACTTGGACCGCCGCCGGTAACGGTAGCGATGTGGTTCTCGACTGGTTGGCCTACTATACCCCCATTGACTTAGGTTATTTTGGTCGCTTCAATACCTACGTCGCCGCTTGGGGTGGTATTTGGAATGACTTCGTTCCCACCACTAACCCCTTCTTTGAAGACTTCGACGGTGGTAATGGTGCGCTATCCACCTTCGCATCCGAAAACCCCATCTATCGTATCGGTGGTGGTTCTGGGGCCGGTGTTAGCCTACAGTTAGGCTTTCTTCAAAGCATTGTCGGTCCGACCTCCCTATCCTTGGGTTATTTAGCCGGTGGTGGTGGCTCCAGTTCTGCGGCCAATCCTAACCCGGGTAATGGTCTCTTTAACGGAGATTACGCCGCTTTAGCACAGATTAACGCTAACCTCTTTAACTTCTTGAACGTTGGCTTCACCTACGTTAACGCCTACCAAGGTGCCGATACCGCCATCTTCGGTAACGGTGGTTCCTTCGGTGTAACGGGGACTTCCGCCGCTAACCTTTCCCAAACTCAGTTAAACACCCTGCTCAACGTCAACGGCAACGATCCTGATAGCGTCACCCTACAGGATGAAGTCGGTTTCTTCAACTTCGGAGCCAAAGTATCCAATAGCTACGGTTTAACCGGTGCAGTGAATCTTGGTTTCGCCAGCTTGAGTGCCTTCGGTTCCTACTCCACCGTGCGCTTACTCGGTCTCGGTGATGCGGAAGTGTGGACCTACGGTGCTGGTATTGCCTTCCCCGACTTAGGTAAAGAAGGAAATATCTTAGGTCTGTTTGCTGGTGCGCAGCCCTACATCGGTCACTTAAGCTTCCGAGACATGGGGCTAAAAGTATCTAACATCGTTCCCTACCACGTTGAATTGTTCTACAAGTACCAAGTCACCGACAATATTTCTATCACCCCCGGTGTCATCTGGATTTCTGCACCTGAACAGTTCAAAGGCACTGGTAACGAGTGGATTGGCACCCTGCGCGGAACCTTTACCTTCTAGGATTTCCTAAATTAAACCCGAAACCCCACCGATGGTGGGGTTTTGTTTTAGGCAAATAAACGCTGATATTCTATCTGGATACAAGCATCCATAATCACATTTAAACCCGCCTCGATCGCTTTTTTTTCGGCAACTGGGTGATAAATTTTCAATTGTGTCCAAAGAGTAGCAGCCTGAATAGCAATAGCTGACTCGACAATTTCGGGTAGATAATCAGGATGACGAAAAACGTTAACAATATCCACGGGTTCAGGGATAGCCTCTAGAGAAGGATAGCAGCTTTGACCGTCAATTTGCTTGACCATCGGATTGACAGGATAGACTCGATAACCCACCGCTTGCAGGAATTTGGCCACCTGATAGCTGGCGCGATTCGATTTCTCGGAATGCCCGACCACTGCGATAATTTTACTATTGCTGAAGATGGTTTTGAGCGCACCATCGTCTCCTTTAATATTCGGCATTGTCCCACCTATCTTAGAACTGAGTTTCGCTTTCCATAAAGATGAAGTTTAACCTAATTTGGTATCGACTTTTGACTCCAGCTTTAGCCACTCTGAATAACTGGCAGCGATGTTTAACTTTTTACCAGAAAAACAGTTAAGTAGGTAGGTGTTAAAAGTTGTCAGACACCCCCCTTATCAAGGGGGGCAGGGGGGATCCCCCGCCTATCGGCACCCCCCTTATTAAGGGGGGCAGGGGGGATCAGAGGCAAAATCTATCTTCTATTTAATTAGAACTACTTACTTATTACAAATCGAAATCAATCCCTCGGTATCTGTGGGAAAATTTACCCGATGGTTCCCCCTAAATTCTCTGACTTTAGTTACCTTAAAACCTGATGAATTATCTTAGTATTATCATTCCGACTCTCAATGAGGAGTTAAGAATTGCAGCAACGTTAAAACAGATAGGTACGGGAGTAGAAATTATTGTTGTCGATGGGGGAAGTACCGATAAAACTAGAGAAATAGCCGAACAATCGGGAGCGAAGGTAATTATTTCTTCTAGTAAAGGTCGTGCATTTCAGATGAATTTAGGAGCCAAAATAGCAAAAGGAGATATTTTATTATTTCTGCACGGAGATACTTTACTCCCCCAGGAATTTCAAGAACAAATTATCAATACTTTATCCCAATCTGGAATAGTAGCGGGGGCCTTTGAATTAAAAATTGATGGAGAGGAAAAATCCCTGCGTTTAGTGGAAAAATTAGTTAATTGGCGTTCTCGCTGGCTTTCTCTTCCCTACGGAGATCAAGGAATATTTTTAAAAGCCTCAATCTTTGCCGATTTGGGCGGTTTTCCTGAGTTGCCAATTATGGAAGATTTTGAATTAATACAAAGATTGAAAAAAAGGGGTAAAATAGCCATATTTTCTGCCGCGGTGATTACCTCGGCAAGACGTTGGCAAACATTAGGAGTTGGCAAAACTACCTTAGTTAATCAATTAGTTATTATTGGTTATTATCTAAAAATTCCGCCTAGTTTGTTGAAAAGTTTTTATCGTTTATGGTAATAAAGGCTTGCTGAAAAAGTATTTGAGGTCATTGTGTAATGTAGGGGCGCAACGCTTGCGCCCATAATGTGACATTGTGAACATTTTTCAGCCAATATCCAAGAGAGGCAAAGACAATTATACAATCGAAGAAACCCTGCCAAAGAAGAGGTTTCCATGTCGCAAACATTAACAAAAATCATCAAGAATGCGGGGGGGGTAAGCATTACTTATTTGTAGCAGGCAGTACCAGTCTTTTGAAAAATACAATCATATAATCGAGGAAACCATACCAAAGAAGAGGTTTCCATGGCGCAAACATTAACAAAAGTAATCAAAAAGGTGGGGGGGGTAAGCATTGCTTGTTGGTAGCGGGGGCAACTCTAGCCATCCTAACCCCTTTCCAAGCCGCCCAAGCAATTTTAGGGACAGGGACAGTGACAGGCCATTTTGACAACGCCATCACGCTCCCCGACTCAGTATACACGGGCAACGGAACCGACACCATCGAATGGGGAACGCCTGTAGATGGTTCATTTACCAATCAATTGTCCTTTATTCCTTCTGACTTTACCGATCAGCCCAAGGGTCAAGACTTTGTTGCAGGGCGCTTGTATTACCGTAATGGCACTATTTTTCTAGGCACTCAGATTGATGGGGTTGATCTGATAATCAACACCACTTCCTCCGACCCAGATTTCACTCAAACATTGCCATTAAAAATCACGATTGTGAACACCCCAAATGTTGCTGATCCTATCGCTAGTGCAGATTTCATTTACTTTACGGATTTCCCTAATCGCGGTAGTTTCAGGGTACTAGAAGGAGAAGAGACCTATGTAGAAGTTATAACTCAGTTTAATTCCCTCGATCTTGTTGGTTTTGGAGCCGTGGGTGATCCTTCCAAAGGATTTTTATCACCCAGTACCGGTCCAGATCCATTTCCAGCGGTTCCAGAGCCTTCCTCGATTCTGGGGTTATTGGCATTGGGTTTACTGGGGATGGGTTCAGTATTTAACAAGCAGCGAAAATAAATTGACAAGTGTGGGGATGGGATTTTTTCCATCTCCACTTGAGGAAAAACGCGCTCTAGAAACCTTCCAAATTTAACTCTTAATTTGAGTAAACAAATTTTTTTAAATTCCCTGGCAATTACTCAAAAAATTTGACATCTTATAGCGGACAGGTAAAAATAAAAACTTTTCTTTGCCAAGGCACCGATCGATAGGATAATTGATCATCGGAACATCTGCTCTGAGAATATGTCTCTCGATCGCCGTCAATTTCTTGATCTTTTAGGTGCTACCCTTGGCACAGCCACTCTTGCTGGTTTTAACCCTGCCGCTTTTATCGAAAAAATTAGATTTATTCAGCCAACTCTATATAGGGTTTTCATCCCTTGTAACCCCATCCATCGCATAACACAAACCGAAGAACCAGGCTATCTTAGGTTTGGTGGGTAAAATGTATTCTAAGATACAGTCCTGCTGGCGAGGGAGTGGAAGGAACCACTCCAGACACAGAGGACACAAAGATTGATCGCTTCTATAGTAAGTTAAACTGATCACACAAAGAACTGATAGGCTTTTAGCGGCTTGAGAACAAGCTTTATCAATCTATTCATATAATTGAAAATTATCAAAAGCGCACACTGCCGGAAAGCCATTTATTTTTTACCGAAAAATTGGGTTGAAAGCCTCGCCCTTTGAGGGCGACTTTATAGGATGTATGATATTAAGAATAGGAGGCTGGGTAAGCAACCGCTTAAAAAACCCAGTCATCAACCGATGAACGCACCTTGAAAACTAGAGTTATGGGGTTCTATAGGGGAATGCTCCTATAGGTAAAATTCTCAGCACCAAGTACCAGAGAAACCAAGTATTTTAGAGGTTTTGAACCGTATCGTAGGGGACCCCGAAAACAGGCTTCTGTAAGGGAGCGAAAGTCTGAGGAGAGAACCACCCAGAGGTGGGATTTCGCCAGGAATCTAATTCAAGTGGACTCGTTGAGCCATAAATTCACAGCAGTGATGCTAGAAGAATCCACGTCCGTTTACGGCGTGGGGTATGTCAAAATAGAAGATTACCTGGATTATTTTTGCGGGGGGCGATCGGTGATTCTCAATTTTTCCCTAAGGATTGTAGCGGCCAAAGGCAGACTATTCTGTAAGTTTTCACTCTACAAAACCTATCGGGTGGTCAGTACCGCCCCCGTCGATGTCCTCTGGCAAAAATTAATCAATGTGGCCGATGTCTCTTGGCATCCTTTGATTGCCAAGGCTGATGTTCCCTTGGGTTTAATCGCTAAACCGGGGTTAATCTATCAAGCTGTCACCCGTCTGACTCCCATTCCTATCCGGGTTTTCGTGGAAAATGTCCGTCCCGGGGAACTTCTCAGCCTCAGAGTTCTCGCTATCCCCGGCATGGAACAGAAAATGACCTACCAAGTGGAATCAACCCTCTGTGGTAGTTATATTTCCTATTCTGTCACCCTGCGGGGTTGGCTGTCCCCCTTTATCTGGTGGTTAAGTCGTCCCTATTTAGCCAAAGTCGCCGCCCAACTAGCTCACGCCGCCGAAGAATTAACGGCCTAAAAAAAATTCTCCCCAATTGTGCTAATAAATAATCTGCCAAGGGTCAAGATTTAAGTCACAATGGTATATGGATAGACTTAAACAAAATTTTAGTCAGCTACATTGGTACATATAGTCTACTGATATCATCCCGACGAGTTGAGCGCAACAACCTCAATCCGCCGGGATGAACTATCTCTAGAGACTTTACTGATGAAGTAAGCTCTACAGGAGGGAACTATGGGGGAATTAAACACAGCCGAACTTCTAGTTAAATGTCTAGAGAATGAAGGGGTCGAGTATATTTTTGGGCTACCCGGGGAAGAAAACCTCGATGTTTTGGAAGCCCTAAAAAACTCCTCGATCAAATTTATCACCACCCGTCACGAACAGGGCGCCGCTTTTATGGCCGATGTCTATGGACGCTTAACGGGAAAAGCGGGGGTTTGTCTCTCCACCTTAGGACCGGGGGCGACTAACCTAATGACAGGGGTAGCCGATGCTAACCTCGATGGGGCGCCCTTGGTGGCTATCACTGGCCAGGTGGGAACCGATCGGATGCACATTGAATCCCATCAATACCTGGATCTGGTGGCCATGTTCGCCCCGGTGACGAAATGGAATAAACAAATCGTGCGGCCGGGTATCACCCCAGAAGTGGTACGGAGAGCCTTTAAAACCGCCCAAAGTGAGA
This sequence comes from Microcystis panniformis FACHB-1757, assembly GCF_001264245.1. NCBI lineage: Bacteria > Bacillati > Cyanobacteriota > Cyanophyceae > Chroococcales > Microcystaceae > Microcystis > Microcystis panniformis. The sequence continues at coordinate 1,133,357 of NZ_CP011339.1, read as the reverse complement.
AACCGGGGGCAGTTCATATCGATCTTCCTGAAAATATCGCCGCTATGGCTGCCGATGGTAGTCCTTTGCCCCTCGATAGTCAGGAAAAAGTTTACGCTTCCTATCGGACTTTGAACATGGCGGCGGCGGTGATTTCTAAAGCGAAAAATCCCTTGATTTTGGCGGGAAATGGGGCAATTCGCGCTAATGCTAGTGAGGCTTTAACGGAATTCGCCACGGCCTTGAATATCCCTGTGGCTAACACTTTTATGGGTAAGGGGGTGATTCCCTATACCCATCCTCTGGCTCTTTGGGCGGTAGGATTACAGCAACGGGATTTGATTAGTTGTGCTTTTGAGCGCAGTGATTTAATTATCGCTGTTGGTTACGATTTAATCGAGTATTCCCCGAAAAAATGGAATCCAGACGGGAAATTACCGATTATTCACATCGGCATGACTCCGGCGGAAATTGACAGCAGTTATGCCCCGGTGGTGGAAGTGGTGGGTGATATCACCGATTCTCTCATCGATATCCTCAAACGGGCTGATCGCCAGAATAAACCAACTCCTGTCACTGCGGGATTAAAGACGGAAATTCGGGCCGATTACGAAACCTATGCCAATGATACGGGTTTTCCGATCAAGCCACAAAAATTGATCTACGATCTGCGTCAGGTGATGGGACCAGAAGATATCGCCATTTCTGACGTGGGCGCTCATAAAATGTGGATGGCCCGCCATTATCACTCCGATTGTCCTAATACTTGCATTATTTCTAACGGTTTCGCCGCTATGGGTATTGCTATCCCTGGTGCGATCGCCGCTAAGTTAGTTCATCCCGATAAGCGCATTGTGGCGGTGACGGGAGACGGCGGTTTTATGATGAATTGTCAGGAATTGGAGACAGCTTTGCGGGTGGGAACTCCCTTCGTCACTCTCATCTTTAATGATGGCGGTTACGGTTTAATCGAATGGAAGCAGTTTAATCATTTTGGGACCTCTTCTTTTATTAAGTTTGGTAATCCCGATTTTGTTAAATTTGCCGAAAGTATGGGATTAAAAGGCTATCGGGTGGAATCTGCTCAGGATTTGATCCCAATACTAGAGGATGCTTTCCAGCAAGATGTCCCTGCGGTGATCGATGTTCCCGTCGATTACGGTGAAAATCTGCGTCTTTCCCAAAAATCGGGCGATTTAAGCTGTCAGATTTGGGAATAGAAGTTGATAGCGTTGACAATCCCCAAAAAATCCCCTAACTAAATCTCAGTTAGGGGGAGGTAATTAGGTTGGCTTTGGTAACGTTAGAAAACCCGATCTAGAATAACCATTCTAGAACCGCCTCATCTTTAGTGTTGGTATTGCGAGAGGGAGTTTCCCGGGTAAATTTCATGTGGATAGAACGATTTTGTTCCCCATCGGCGGCCACGGCCATAATCGGATAATCGATTAAACCATCTTGGAAGGACATCTGATAGCGGAAAGTGCCATCGGGATTGAGTTTAATCGGACGACCACCGATAGTTACGGTGGCATCGGGTTCGGTGGCACCATAGACGATTAATTCGGCATCGGCAACTAACCAGAATTTGCGCGGACGTTGTAGGGTTTCCGAAGCACCCATACCGATACCAGAAGCAGTCATCCCGATACCGGAAGCGGTTAGTCCCGATACCGTGGGAACTGCCCACATACCAACCCCAGAGGGGAATACATAAGAACTGATCACTTCCGACATCGGTACGGAACCAGCGACGTGCTGCATGGAACCAAACAAGGAACCGGCCACCCGTAGGGCCTCGATATCGCCGACACTCTCGAAAATTTGGTCGTAGATAGGGCTTCCAGTGGTTCCGGTGCTGCTGTCGTAGCGTTTGCTGGGGGGAACGAGTTCGTAAACAGTTTTACCCACCAGTTCTTCTTCCCAGTTAACGGTGACAAAAATATCTTCAATCCAGTCGGAAGGATAGACGGGAGGAATCCGCACTAAAGGAGAACGGGCCAAAACTAACCAACGACCATCAGCACAACGATAACCGATATCGATAACATAATCTCGATCGCTGACTGGAATTGGTAAATACCATTCCCGGGCTAATTCATCACAGAGATATTCTTGGACACTGTGGGCGCCTTGGCTATTGAGATCGATATCGGTGACATCATAAAGACGCAGGGCTAACTGTTGTCCCCCTTGACGACGTAGATCTTCTTTCGATTCGTTGGGGATATCCCAGTAAGCATAGGCCCACTGAGGATCGCGAGGTAGGAGGGTAATGCGGTTTTCACCGTAGCCACCGGGCAGATCTCCTAAACCATCATCCACTGAACCTAGTATATCTTCGATCGGGTTAGCTTGACCTAATTCAAATTTTGCTGCTTCCACTGGTTTTTCCTCTTTAATAATAGATTTAAAATTGCCGCTTACTCCCATAGCTTGGGTAATTGACTCGATTAACTGCGTTTTCCGCATCCGACTGTAACGAGAGATGCTGTATTGACTGGCAACTCGTCGTAGTTGCCGCAAGGTCATCTCATCTAAGGGGGGGTATTCTGGAACCATGAGTTGACGCTCTCCGATTAGTTACGACGGCAAATGTTTTTGGGCATTTGCAAAAGCAGTGATCTGGGTAATCCTTCTAACTACTCATCGATTGCTTTGTGAACGAGAGATCCACTCGATGGGGATCAAGGGAATCGCTTGTTATAAATACCTATTAAACAGCAAGATTCCGATTTTGACCAAGTACATTGTCATGGTTTCTTGATAAAACCGCCAAACCCTTGATCCCAAAGAGATTGTTATATCAGGAAGTTTTGATATTCTTATTGGCTGTTGGGGTTTTAGGGTGTTGGGGTTTTAGGGTGTTGGGGTTTTAGTTGAAATTCCCCCACGTCCCCACTCCCCCACTTCCCCACTTCCCCACTTCCCCACTTCCCCTAATCCCTATCCCCTAACGAGACTGTACTCCGATCCCGATCGCCTGTAATCTGATATTGAGACTTTTAGTTAAGGAGACTGAACCGCTTGGCTACTCGTGTGATTATTGTTCGTCATGGACAAAGCAGTTATAACGCAGAGCAGAAAATACAAGGTCGCAGTGATGGCTCGGTTTTGACGGAAAAAGGGCATCTGGACGCGGAAAAAGTAGGAAATGCCCTCAGTCAAATCGATATCGCCGCTTTTTACTGTAGTCCTCTCCAAAGAGCCAAATCTACTGCTGAGGTGATTCAGTCTCGTTTAAATCACTCTCCCGTCATTCAACCCACTTCGCAGTTACTAGAAATCGATCTGCCTATCTGGGAAAATATGGTCAAAGAGGAGGTAAAAGCTCAATACCCCCAAGAATATCGGGATTGGCACCAAAAACCTCACGAATTCAAGATGATACTGCCCGATGGTCAAGAACATTACCCCGTTCTCTCCCTCTATCAACAAGCGCAGGATTTTTGGCGAGAAATTATTCCCCAACACGAGGGACAAACTATACTAATTGTTGCCCATAACGGTATTAATCGCTGTTTAATCCTCAGTGCCATCGGTATTCCGGTTTCCTTATACCATTCCCTACAACAATCTAACTGTTGCGTTAATGTTCTCAATTTTACGGGTAATTTTGGTGATCCTGTCCAGGTGGAATCCCTCAATCAAACGGCACACCTAGGGATAGCTTTACCCCCACCGCGTCCTCCTTTCCAAGGTTCTAGGCTGCTGCTTGTGCGTCACGGAGAAACCCAATGGAATCGGGATAAACGTTTTCAAGGGGTGCGCGATATTCCTCTCAATGATAATGGCAAAGCTCAAGCTGAGAAAGCCGCCGAATTTCTGCGAGAAACGGCGATCGATCACGCTGTCACCAGTCCTTTGTCCCGTCCCAAGGAAACTGCCCAAATTATCCTGCAATATCACCCCGATATCACCTTAGATACCCAAGGGGATCTGACAGAAATCTGTCACGGACTTTGGGAAGGTAAATTAGAGGAGGAAATTGAAGCGAGTTTCCCCGGGATGTTAGAAGACTGGAAAAATGCCCCGGAAACCGTGCAAATGCCGGAAGGGGAGAATTTACAGGAAGTTTGGGATCGAGCGATCGCTTGTTGGCGGCAAATCGTTAAAACCTATAGTAATAGCGATAGTCCTAAGACAATTATGGTGGTAGCTCACGATGCCATTAATAAGGTGATTCTTTGTTATTTATTGGGTTTAAAACCCGCCAATTTCTGGAATATTAAACAGGGAAATGGTGCGGTTAGTGTCATCGATTATCCCAAAGGAGTTGACTCTCAACCAGTCCTACAAGCAATTAATATTACCTATCATCTAGGATCAGGAATACTCGATCGCACGGCAGCTGGTGCTTTATAACAGTTATCAGTGATCAGTTATCAGTTATCAGTGGGTAAGTTAACAGTTATCAGTTATCATTATTCAGTATTCAGTATTCAGAAGATTGCTTTTATTTATTCTTCCCAATTCATAATTCATAATTACGGCTAACTAGAAGCCAATAATTTATTCTCAATCTGTCTAACTACCGTGAGTGCCGAATAGCTGACTCCGGCAGTGCCTTCTCCCGGATGGGTGGAATCTCCCACTAACCAAAGATGGGGGATCGGAGTGCGCGTCGCTACGCCAAAAGGGCCAAAAGTGGACAATCTTTGACCAATACCGCCGACAATGCCCTGATTTCGCCCCGTAAACCGTTCAAAAGTACGAGGTGTAGCTGATTCGATATGAACGATGTGATCAGGGCTAAGATGGAAATAATTACCGAGACGCTTGATCGCCTCTTGGGTGTATGCTGCTTTTAATTGCTGATAATTATCTGCTCCTTTTCGCCACCAAAGACTGGTATCGGTGAAGGAAGAAGCAATAATCGTCGCTTTTCCCACTGGAGCGCGGCCATCCCCTTCTTTACTCACGGAAACAAACAAAGAGTTATTTTCGCCGATTATGCCATCGTAATCGTAGAGGAATTGCAAATGGGGGGGACAATCGGGGGGAATAGCAGCGCGATCGACTCCTAAGTAAACCACAAAAGCAGCGGATGCGGGGGGAAGTTTTTCGATTCTCTGGTGATAAAGACTGGGAATGGCTTCGCGATCGATTAATTGTGGTAAATTTTGGATCGGGATATTAGCGACAATTTCATCGGCCATTTCTGAATTTATTTGGTCATTTTTTTGATTTCTGACGATAATTCCCGTGGCTTTTCCCTTTTCTGTCAGTATTTTTTCCACTGTGTGGCGCATTTGCAATTTACCGCCGTATTTTTCCAAAGCTGCTACTAGGCGATCGCTTAATACTTGCATACTACCCTGAAGGTGGGATAAACCTTGGGGAGACTGAGAAACTGCTAAAGCGGTGGCGGCATAAAGTAAAGCGGTTTCATCGGCAGTAACTTGGGAATAAAGCTTTAACTGGAGATCAAGAAAGGTTTTTAGGCGTTTATCCCTCTCTAAGCCGTATAATCGCAGAGCATCCCCCACAGTCATCAAAGTAAAAGGGAAGGTAATGGCAGTATCTAAACGCAAAGCGGCGATTAATTGCCCTAAATCCCACCAGTTGCGCGGGGGTAAAACTGGATCGCGACTTTGAAAACGCCAACTTGCTTGAAAGAGTTTTTGTAATAATTGCCAAAAAGGTTCGCTGCCCGGAAATTGTTTTTGTCTTTCCTCTTGCCACTTTTGCCGATCGCGCCAGACGTTAATCGCAGTGGTTTCCCCCGGCAGAAAAACTGCACAGGCGGGATCGCAGGGGACAGAATCGGGTAAATCTATCCCTAATTCGGCAAAAATGCGCTGATGAATGCCCCCTACTTCTAATCCTGCCACTTGAGTTGCCCCCACGTCAAAAGTAAAACCCCGACGGGAAAAAGTCGAGGCACAACCCCCGGGGACGAGCGCCTGATCATATACTGTGACTTGATAACCTCGACGCGCCAATAATGCCGCCGCCGTTAGTCCGCCAATCCCTGCACCAATAACGGTAATTCGCGTCATTTTCTTAACAATTATTTATATCTATTTTTATCCTAACACTGCTGTCTTTTCACTGATTACTGATTACTGTTCACTGAAAAGCTCCCCACTTCCCCACACCCCACTTCCCCACACCCCAACCAATCTGCCATGGACTCTTAACAAGTAAATTGGATGCTTAACAGTTTACTTGCGCCCCTAGGGTATCTAAAGCCAAAATTTTGGCACTGGAGTTAATCCCCACTTCCTTCCAAGCATTTGTCATCTCTGTGGCTGTTTTTTGGGCATTGTCGGGGTTAGTTAAAGCTAATAGGGTGGGACCTGCGCCACTAATTACCATCCCGTAAGCACCCCCATTAATGGCGGCTTTTTTCACCTTTTCGTAACCCGGGATCAAAGATTGGCGATAGGGTTGATGCAGTTTATCCTCTAGGGCAATTCTCAGCCAATCGCCGTTACCCGTCTCCAATCCCCGCAATAATAAACCCAAGCGGGAAATATTGAAAATAGCCTCCTGACGGCTAATTTTTTCCGGTAAAACCGCCCTAGCTTTTGCCGTAGCCAGTTCAAAATCGGGAATCGCCAAGACGGGAATGAGATTTTTTTGCCAAAATACTTGACAAATAGCCCAATCTGTGCTATATCCTGCCGATAGCTGACAGTTGCCCCGCAAAGCCGGCACCACATTATCTGGATGGCCCTCCAAAGCGATCGCTAATGCTTCGATTTCCCCCAGAGATAAAGGATTTCCCGCACATTGATTGGCAGCCACTAACCCACCGATAATAGCAGTCGCAGAACTACCTAAACCTCTAGCCAGAGGAACCCCTAAACCGATCTCGATGGCGATAGGGGGCGGATTCTGTCCTATTTTTTGATAAACTTGCAAAAAAGAACTGTAGATTAAATTATCAGCACCTTGGCTAACTTTAGCTGATTCAGTTCCCTTGACAATAATGCTGACAGGGTTAGCTGTCGTTGCTGGCAGCAGGGTAAAAGTAAACTGATTATATAGGGTTAAGGCCGCTCCGAGACAATCGAAGCCGGGCCCAATATTAGCAGTGGTAGCGGGAACTGTTACCGTAAAAGTTGTCATCGTTAAGCTTTTGCCTGAACATAGCGGCGATTTACCTCCTCCCAGTTAACCACATTCCACCACTGTTTTAAATACTCAGCCCGTTGATTACGGTATTTTAAGTAATAGGCGTGTTCCCAGACATCATTGCCCATAATTGGCTGTAATCCCATCATTAGGGGGCTATCTTGGTTAGCAGTGCTGATAATTTCCAGTTGTCCTGACTTATTTAAAACCAACCATGTCCAACCACTACCAAAAAGTTTAGTACCTGCTTGGTTGAAAGCGTTTTTAAATTCCTCGAAACTGCCAAATTTAGCGATTATTGCCGCTCCTATTTCTCCTGTTGGTTCGCCACCGCCATCGGGGGACATAATCTGCCAAAACATCGTATGATTAAGATCGCCGCCGCCATTATTGCGGATAGTGATGCGAAGATCGGCGGGTAAAGAGTCAAGATTTTTAATTAATTCTACTACTGTTTTTTTCTGCAATTCTGGATATTTTGCCACTGCCGTGTTGAGATTATTAACGTAGGCTGCATGGTGTTTATCGTGATGAAATTGCATCGTTTCCTTATCGATATAAGGTTCTAGGGCATCATAGCCATAGGGTAGGGCGATAAGACCATAGGGACCAGTAGCGGCAAAAGCGGCACGGTTAAAACCGACAAGAGTGGCTGTGCCAAGGGTAGCACCTAAAAGATAAAGAAATTGACGGCGATCAAGAGACATATTCTCAGAGCAGATGTTCCGATTATTAATTATCCTATCGATCGGTGCCTTGGCAGAGAAAAGTTTTAATTTTTACCTGTCCGCTCTAAGATGTCAAATTTTTTGAGTAATTGCCGGGGAATTTTAAAAAAATTGTTTACCTAAAATTAAGAGTTAAATTTGGAAGGTTTCTAGAGCGCGTTTTTCTTGAAGTGGGGAGGAAAAAAATCCCATCCCCACACTTGTCAATTTATCGTTGGCTCTTCTCGACTTTGTGTGATAATTTTTGCTTATGTAAGGTTAAATGCTTACTGGGCAAGACTTTTAGGACTATTTTGAAAGAAGAAACTATCAGTATAGACCTCGTTTACACACAGAAACCAGAAGAGCCGAATTGAGTCCTAAAAGAGAAAATAAGCCAGATAAACCTCAAAACAATCCTAAATAGTAAGTAGTCATGCAAAATTAATTACCTGCCCGATCGAGCTAAAACCCTTACGGGGCAATGATCGTCATGTGTAAATAATTTTGCCTAGGTACTTACCTGGTACAGCATAACCTAATCCTGTCATTTCTTCATAAACAGCTACTGGAATAATAATTGTTCCATAAATATCATGGAGCAAGTTAAGATAGCCGATAGCAGCTAAACTGGTAATAGGAGAGGTGTTACTAACAACAATCACAGATCACCTAAAGTTTTTAAGGTTTCTAATTCTTGTTGCCAATCTACACTATCATAATTTACGCAAATATTCCTCTTGGCGATTTCTTGACGAAATTCAATTAAAGATAAGTTGGCAAAATCAGCTGCTTTTGCGCTACTGATATGATAATCTCTAAACATAATGATTGCCAGTTCTAGTCGCAACAGTTGCTCGTTTTTTCCTGTTGCTTGTATAATTTCGTTGGGAATCACAATAGTCATTGAATTTTACGATATTAAACTGAGAGCCATTATTGTATCACAAAAACTACTTACGAGCAATTAATTAATAAAAATTAATGATTGGAAACACGAGCAAAAAAACAAAACCCCCTCAAGATTGAATGAAGGGGCATTTATGGTATTTTTAGAGGCAATTTAGCCTACTTTTGTGGTTTCTTTTTCAATGGATTGGGAGGGGTTTAGTTGGCAACTGATAATAAAGCCTCTTCTATTGGCTTTGGTAACTCAATAGACCCACCGATTCTTAATGTGTAAAATGTGTAAGGAGAAGAGACGCAAAAAATAAACCCGCTCAACTGACTAAATGAAGGGGGTTATGATATCATTCCAATAGGAAGGGATAGATAGGGTTATAGCCATGAGTATTGATATCTCCGATGAAATTCTCAGTGCAACACGCATGACTGAAGCTGAGATGAGGCAGGAAATTGCGGTCATGCTCTTTCAAAAAGAGAAGCTCACCCTTGCTCAAGCGAGTCGATTTGCAGGAATGAATCGTATTGCTTTTCAACACCTACTTGCAAGTCGTCAAATTCCGGTACACTACGATGTCGAAGATTTTGAACAGGATATTAAGAACTTGCGGGAGATGGGAAGATTGTGATTGTTGTCAGTGATACATCCCCTATCAACAATCTTGCCGCCATTAATCAACTTCATCTGCTACAACAACTTTACGAAATAGTTTTTATTCCTGAAGCAGTTTATCGAGAATTAACTGAGCCTGATTTTCCGGTAGCAGGTTCAATAGAGGTACAAACCTTAGATTGGATTCAAACTCGAACGGTAACTAACCGCACAGTGATTGAAGCTCTTGCAGATGAACTAGATAAGGGAGAAGCTGAGGCTATTGCTTTAGCACTTGAGTTGGGAGCAGATCAAGTTTTGATTGATGAGCGTCTTGGTCGTAGAATTGCTGCTAGACTTAATCTTCGATACACAGGAATTCTGGGCATTTTAGTTGAGGCGAAGAATCGACGGTTAATCTCTGAGGTGAAACCCCTACTAGACGCTTTGATTGATCGAGCAGGATTTTGGGTTGCTGCACCTTTATACAGCAGTGTTTTACAGATTGTTGATGAAGAAAAAAATAAACCCCCTCAAGATTGAAGAAGGGGCATTGATGGTATTTTGAGAGGCAATTTAGCCGACTTTTGTGGTTTCTTTTTCAGTGGATTAAGAGGGTTTTAGTTGGCGCTTCAGGGTTGAAGCTGCGCCTAATGTTCCGAGGGTGATGATACTCAAACTGTTATTTTTTGTACTGTAGATTTTGTGGTTATTTCCTTAGGATGTCTGAACAATTGACCTTCATTTTGGTAGAAAACTTCATAATCCGGGGCCAGTTCAAGACGTAACTGTTTCCATAAACTAATTCCTTCTTGTTTAAAATCCATTTCAGCTTGCTGATTAGGAAAATCTGATAAAGGTGGATAGTCTTGATTTAAAGTCTTATCGTAAGTATCCTGCCATGGGTTTAAACGTTGAATGGTTGCTTGACTTAATGGTAATTCTTCAGGAGCAATGTTATCAATTTCATCTACTCCCCAAAGTGGGTAACTTCCATAATCTGCCCAAAGTTTGATTCTGATTGCCATAACTATCATTCCTGAATAAGTTTATTAATTAATCGAGCCGTAGGTTGGGTTGAGCTATCATTATTGCTCAGGTATTACCAATCGGCTCAAAAGGCGAAACCCAACAAACATTGTGAAAATATTCCAGGAAGTTGTTGGGTTTCCTTGCGTCAACCCAACCTACGAATCTCAATGCTGCTGCCACAGGAAAAATCTTCAGGTAGAACCTGAGAACGAGGTAATATATTACCTCCATTCAACTGAGAAACCAGGACCTACTAATCGCAGATAAACGATTCTTCCGGGCAAATTTCCTTTAAAGAGAATTTTTCCGTTAATGGGGACTCTAGAAGGCATATCTCTTACCCATACCATATCACGACCTATTCCTCCAATACGGCCCTCCGATCCCTTCAATTGCTTGCCGGTAGAATCAATGATGATAGAGTCTTTGGGATAAAAATAAAGATCTCTGACTTCCCCTAAGTTTGCAACCATAAAAGTACAAACTACAGAATTATTGTCTTTATTACAATTCTGAATCTCGAAAGCAAAACCATTGCTTACACGTCTCGAATTACGGGCTTGAGCAATATCATCGTGATTCTGATAGAAGTTAGAAGATAAAGCTATAGTTAAGGCTAAAATTGGTAGCCATCTGAAAAATCCTTTTTTCATCACCATTCGCTACTCAGTACATAAGTGTTCGTCCCCTCGCAGCTAGGTGAAGCAACAACCCAACCCAACACTAAAGGCGGATAGCAAAACAATACACACTCCCCCCCCACAACTGTATCAAAAGCTACAATTTAATAAATCTTTATATTTCTCTCCCTAGCTTAGGGGTTGACAGAGCAGGGAGTCTCAGGTGTTTTCCGCTGTTTTACCCCTTCTCAGACGAACTATCCTCTTCCTTGAGTTATTGTGGCGCGGTCTGTCGGATTCGTCTTTGCGTTCATCTCTGTCTCGAAGTTGTTGAAGCAGATTCTCTATTTTGTTATAATTAGTGTCATTCGTTCGGTTTTGGGAGGGAAAAATATTCCGACACTTGCACAACTCTTACAATGTTATACCCTATCTTGTTGGGCAACAAGGTTTTATTTACCAATTAACTTAATAAGATTGGATGATCGTACTAAAAATATTTTCATGTTAATTGGTGAAGGTATTGAGATTGAAATTAAACCTAATGGACAATGGATAAAATGAATCAAAAACCTAATTTTAAAACTATGACCTCTCAAGAATTAAAAAGTTATGTATTATCTCATCGTGAGGATGACGAGGCTTTTTATGCCTATGTAGATAAGGTAAATGAAAGAAAAGATCGAGTAGTTTATCCACCTTTAAACTCCTTAGAAGATATGGAAAAATATCCCGAAGTTATTGAACAAATGCGTCAAGATTCCCGTCATAATTTTCAGCAAAATGAGTTAACTTAGATACATTGCGATCGCACTCTCTCGCAGTCAGGTCAAGCAATAGCCCAACCCAAGACAGAAGGAGGACAACAAAACAATGCACATTTTCTACTTCAAGTCTGTAGCCTAAGCTACAATTTAATAAATATTTACATTCCTCCTTTCTCCGGTGGGTTCTAGACATCATTCTAAAAGTCGGCACTTAAAGGGGTACGGGGGAAAGGAATCACATCGCGAATATTGGTCATTCCCGTCATGAATTGTACCAGACGCTCGAATCCTAAACCAAAACCAGCGTGGGGAACGGAACCGTAGCGACGCAGATCTAAATACCACCACAAATCATCGGGATTCATTCCCTGTTCCTGCATTCTTTGGATTAATACATCTAATCGTTCTTCCCGTTGGGAACCGCCGATAATTTCGCCGATCTTGGGTGCTAAAATATCCATAGCGGAAACAGTTTTATTATTGTCATCTAGACGCATATAAAAAGCTTTGATTGTCTTGGGATAATTGGTGACAATCACGGGTTTTTTAAATAGTTCCTCCGCTAGATAACGTTCGTGTTCTGACTGTAAATCTACGCCCCATTCTACCGGAAACTCGAACTGACGATCGGCTTTTTCTAATAACTCGATCGCTTCGCTGTAGGTAATCCGGCCAAACTCACTATTAACGATATTTTCGGCCGTACTTAACACCGTTTTATCGATACGTTCGTTAAAAAACTGCAAATCTTCGGGACAATTTTCTAAAACGAATTTAAAGATATATTTCAGAAAAGCTTCCGCTAAATCCTGATCTCCTTCCAAGTCACAAAAAGCCATTTCCGGTTCCACCATCCAAAACTCGGCCAGATGACGGGAAGTATTAGAATTTTCGGCGCGAAAAGTCGGGCCAAAAGTGTAAACATTAGATAAAGCCATGGCCATTACTTCCGCTTGTAATTGTCCACTGACGGTTAAATAGGCCCGTTTACCAAAGAAATCCTCGGCAAAATTGGCGGGTTTTTTTAAATCTAAACTGGTGACAGTAAATAATTCTCCCGCACCTTCGCAGTCGTTAGCGGTAATAATGGGAGTATGTACCCAAATAAAGCCCTTTTCTTGGAAAAAAGTGTGTATAGCGGTAGCGCAAGCGTTTCTAACCCGCATTACTGCCCCTAGGGTGTTGGTTCTTGCTCGCAGATGGGCAATAGTTCTTAGGAATTCAAAGGAATGACGTTTCTTTTGTAGGGGATAATCCGCAGGACAGTCACCATAAAGGGTGATTTCGGCCGCTTTTAACTCGATATTTTGCCCTTTACCCGGGGAAGGAACCAAATTTCCCGAAACAGCGATCGCCGCTCCTGTACTAATTGTCTTTAGTACATTTTCATAATCGGGTAAAGTCGGTTCGAGGATAACTTGTAAGTTGGCTAGGGATGAGCCATCATTAACTTCCAGGAAAGTAAATTCTTTTAATTCTCGTTTTGTTCTCACCCAACCCTGCACGGTGACGGATTGATCCGGTTGTCCTGTCTGAAAGATTTCCTTGATTCTGGTAGTCATTGCTTATCCCTATGTTAAGTGGGTGAGTGGAATTAAATATAAGATGAACGTAGGTTGGGTTGAAGCATGAAACCCAACGCCAGATTATGTTACGCTACCGCTAACCCATCCTACAAATAATTGTGTCTCCCTACTTAGAACCAAAGAGTAAGTGGGTGGGTGGAATTAAATATAAGATGAACGTAAGTTGGGTTGAAGCATGAAACCCAACGGCCGCATGGGTTACGCTACCGCTAACCCATCCTACAAATAATTGTGCCTCCCTACTTATTTTAGAATAGAAGGTTCAGATCAGGCTAAAATCAATCTCGAACAGGTGTCATGCTTCTGGTGGAAAAATTATTAAGTAAGCCCAAAAGCCGTAAATTAGCGATTTTTTTGGCTTTTATCGGTAGCATTCTCGCTTTACCCTTTCCTATCGCCGGTATTCATAAATTCTATCTCGGTCAACCTCTCTGGGGAATTATCTATCTTCTCCTTTGGCAAACTCCGATTCCCCGGGTGGCTTGCGCGATCGATGCAGTGTGGTATTTAATCCAAGATAACCAATTTTTGGCTAACTATTTTCCCACTGCCACCGCTGCTGCCACTGTCCCCAGTTTAGAGCCTAAACAAGTAGAGGCGATCGGGGCAGCTTTAAGGGAATTAGAGCGCCTCCGGCAAGAAGGATTGATTTCTGAGTACGAATTTGAAGAAAAACGGCGACAATTACTACAATGACACCGCAAAACTGGTTAGGGCGCACTTTTAACCCTTTAAAAGCCAAAATTAGCAATGATCCCTATTATCGCTTTCGTTCCCTCGATGAGATCGCTATGGCGGCACAATTGGGCATTAAAATTAATGTCAGTCAAGCGGGTGTGGATGATTGGCTGCGATTGCCAGGGATATCCATCCATCAAGCGCGGATGTTGGTGGAATTGCTGGGTATGGGGGTAGAATTGCTTTGTCTCGAAGATCTAGCGGCTGCTTTGAGTGTTCCTGTGGCTAGATTGAAAGCTTGGGAACCGATTCTAGAATTTGCCTATTATAGCCCCGAAAGTCACCTCGCACCCCCTAAAATCAATCCTAACACCGCTTCGATCGAGCAGTTAACCACCCTACCCCTGATCAGCGATAATTTGGCGGCTGCCATTATTAAAAATAGAGAAGAACAGGGATTATTTAAGAATATTGTGGATTTTAAAGGGCGTTTATCCCTAGACGCTCAGGAAATCTCCCAATTAATGCACTTTTTTCAGTTTTAACCCCAAATTTTAACGAAGGCAGCAGGAAGGTTTTAGGTGTTGGGGTTGGGGTTTTGGGGTTTTGGGGTTTTGGGGTTTTGGGGTTTTAGTTCAATTTCCCCACTTCCCCACTTCCCCACTTCCCCACTTCCCCATTTCCCCACTTCCCCATTTCCCCACTTCCCAGCAAATCTAAATGTCTTCAGATTCCTCCGCATCACTAGGGGAACTAGGGCCACCGCAGCAATCGCATCGTCCTCATCGAGTTTTTGTACCCGGATACCTCCGGCCGATCGCGATTGGGGAGTAATAGCATCGACGGATTGACGGATGATAATACCCCTTTCGGTGATAATCATAAATTCCTCGTTGGGGTTAACAACGTGCAGAGCCGCTAATTTATCGTTCTTTTTGCGGAATTTAATCACTCTAACTCCTAATCCCGCCCGATTTTGCAGCCGGAGGAGGGTAACGGGAACCCGTTTTCCTAGTCCTGCCATGGTAATTGCTAACACCCAGGGGCCGTTATTAGCCACTTCGGGGTTAATTTCTTCGCTTTCGTCCTCGGTTTCTTCTTCGTTAGATTCAGCGATTTGGGCGACAATTTGACTAGGCAGGATGTCCATACTGATTAATTCGTCACCTGAGCGCAATTTCATCGATTTTACGCCTTTAGTTGCCCTTCCCAAGGAGCGCAATTGTTGACTATCGGCCTTAAAATGAATTGCCATCCCATGACGAGAACCGATAATGACGCTATCTTCCTCTTTAGCCAAGCGAACCCAACGCAGTTGATCACCGTCTTCGAGAGAAATGGCGATTAAACCGTTCGATCGAATATTACTAAAGGCAGCGAGGGCGGTTTTCTTGATAAATCCCTTTTGTGTGAGCATAATCAGGTAATTATCCTCGCTGAACTCGCTGACTGCCACCACCGAGGTGATTTTCTCCCCTTTGGGAATCTCTAACAGTTGCACGATCGGAACTCCGCGAGCGGTACGGGAACCGGTGGGGATATGATAGGCGTTGAGACTATAGACAACCCCGCGATCGGTGAAAAAGAGGACGCTATCATGATCGCGGCAGGTGATAAAGTGATCGATGCCGTCGTCTTCTTTCATTTTCGCGCCAGCTTTGCCCCTTGTCGCCCGATTTTGGGACTCAAAGGTATTAACGGGCATTCTTTTGATGTAACCCTGTTCAGTGACGAGAATTAAGGCCTGTTCGTTGGCAATCAAGTCAGTTTCGGCGATTTCTCCTTCCCGTTGTTCAATATGACTGCGACGGGGGGTAGCGTGAATCGTTTTGATCTGTTGCAGTTCTTCCTCGATAATGCTGTCGATCCGTTCTTTTCTGGCTAAAATATCCTGAAGATCGCCGATTTTTGTCAGTAATTCCCCGTGTTCTTGCTGAATTTTCTCCGATTCTAGGGCAGTTAACCGTCGCAGCTGCATTTGTAGGATTGCGTCCGCTTGCACCTCCGAAAGACCAAAATTCTGCACTAATCCCTCTTTTGCACTAGCTGTGTCGGCAGCACTGCGAATTAGGGCAATGACTGCATCGAGACTAGCGAGGGCAATTAGTAAACCCTGAAGGAGATGATCCCTTTCCTCGGCCTTGCGGAGTTCATAACGGGTACGACGGGTGATAACTTCTAGGCGAAAATCGAGGAAAACCCGAAGAAACTCCCTTAAAGTCAGTAATCTCGGTTCGTTATCGACTAATGCCAACATATTCGCCCCAAAATTCGACTGGAGGGGCGTTTGTTTATAAAGATTGTTGAGGACGACGCGGGGATAGGCATCTCGTTTCAGTTCGATCACCACCCGGATGCCGTCGCGATCGCTTTCGTCCCGCACATCGGAAATACCGTCTATTTTGCGATCATTGACCAAATCGGCGATTTTTTCGATTAATGCCGCTTTATTGGTTTGATAGGGCAGTTCGGTGATGATAATAGCATCTCGATCGGGTCTTCCCCTTTGTTCGATAGTTTCAATGGTGGCGACTCCCCGCAGGGTAATGGAACCGCGGCCGGTGGTGTAAGCTTCCTGAATGCCGTCTCTACCAAGGATATGCCCCCCGGTGGGAAAGTCTGGCCCCGGGATATAACGCTGTAATTCCGTATCGGTGAGATCGGGGTTATGGATGAGGGCAACGGTTCCATCGATAATCTCGGCCAGGTTGTGGGGGGGGATATTGGTGGCCATACCGACGGCGATGCCCGATGAGCCATTAATTAGCAGTTGCGGGACTCTAGAGGGCAAAACCACGGGTTCCTGTTGGGAACCATCGAAGTTATCGGCGAAATCGACGGTTTCTGACTCGATATCCTGTAGTAGGGCGTTGGTGGCCAGGGTGTGCAGACGACACTCGGTATAACGCATGGCTGCCGGGGGATCGTTATCGATCGATCCGAAGTTACCATGACCGTTAATCAGGGGATCGCGCATGGAGAAATCCTGGGCCATGCGGACGAGGGCATCGTAAACGGCAGTATCTCCGTGGGGGTGGTATTTTCCTAATACTTCCCCGACGACTCTAGCGCATTTGCGGAAGGGGCGATCGGGAGTTAATCCTAGTTCGTACATCGCATAAAGAATGCGCCGGTGTACGGGTTTCAGTCCGTCCCTAGCGTCGGGCAAGGCGCGCCCGACGATGACGCTCATGGCGTATTCTAGGTAGGAACGGGACATTTCATTGCTTAAGTCTGTGGGGACGACATGATCCTGGGCGGCGGTCATAGGGGGGTTAACTCCAATAACAAGGCAAAAAAAGCGTTTTTGTGAGTAAATTCGCTAAAAATCGGGTTTTTACCCTTTTGATGTGCAGAATATGCCCATTTGTAGGACTATTTTACCATAAAATCCCTCTTTTTTGGGGTTTGAGGCGGCGCTCGCAGGTTTCTTGGCTGGGATGGGGGGGTTAATGGTTTGCTATCCTCTTGACAGAGATTGCAGAAAGTCGAGAAGATCTTTAAAAGAAGGACAACGAGTGGCACAAAGTTCTAAATTTAGCTTTTCGGCCAGTTCAACATTCATGTTGGTACTATAACGGGGTTTTCTATTTTCACCGATTGACAATTGGATCAATTTTTCTTTCGGTTTGATAATTAGGTGAGGGTTTGGGTGATCTTTTCCCTTGCCTCGTCCCACATATTTAACCACCTCTGGATCAGACCAAAACCAAGCCTCTAATTCTTCTATTGGGATGCAGATATATTTCCTGATACCATTAATATTAGAACAGCTTAATTCTAAGTGATCTCGCAATTGTTTTTCATCGTTAAGAGAGTTATTCTTGGGATTACGATCTAAATCATGAACAATGATAAAAGCATCACATCCTTCCCTTGTCATCACTTTAAGTTTTGCTGACAGTTTTCTCTTTAATGTACTAGAGGATTTAGATGCCCAAGATTTTGTCCTAGTATTTGTCCCCAGCACGCGATGGATAATTTGACGAAACACATCGCAGTCCGTCTCATCTTCGGCAATTATGGCGATCAAGTTACTACTCATCGAGAATACCACTGTAAATCCAGTCTCCTAAATCTCCTTCTTCACAGAGGTACTCGACAACTTTTTCAATCTCTCCTTCTTCTAGTTTCCTAACACTTGTCCGTCCCTGGTTACGATAAACTAAGCTAATATTTTCTGGCTTTGTCCAAGCTACTACTTGTGGTGAATGAGTTGATATAATTAAATTTTCATCCCAAGTATAGGATTTAATTTCATTTAATAATTTTGCTAACATTGCGGGATGTATTTGTGTTTCTGGCTCCTCAATTATGGTTGTTGCATTAGGAGAGTGAGCAATTATTTCGATAAGAATTGATAAAACTCGCAAGGTGCCATCGGAGAGTAATCCAATATTGACTCCATCTAATAATACTGAAGCGATGTACTCTTCGTCTTTACCTTGGTCTGTCTGTCCAGAATGCTCACTCAAAACAAACTTCTGCACAGTGATTTTCTTGGCAAGTCCTATTCGTTGACAAACATTTTCTAGTTCATCAAAATAATCCGTACCTACCCAAGAAAATATTCTCCGAGCTAGAGTATCTGCTAGATCAAATCGACTGGTAGAAACCTTCTTACTTGCCACCTTTAGTAAGGAAGGCTGTCGCCTTGATGTGCGACGGATAGGAGCTTTGCCAAGAAGACGAATCCCTTTTAAAATAGCATAAACCCACTTCATTTCTGGAGGTAAATTTAGCGATGAATTTCCAGGTACATTTGACTGTCGCAGCGAGGTAGTATTGCCAAGAATAGCAAATATTGGCTCACCATTATTATTAAAGCTTGTTAGTCCAAATTCGGTTTTCCAGAGAAGTTCTTGATCTCCATCAATATAATGACAAGAATCATTCCAAGAAAAGGAATTTTCCAAGGAATTATCGTTAGTGGTATCGTCTATGTCTGTATCTAGATCGTCCATAGAAAAGGGGATGATTAGCTCATACCTGTATCCTAAGCGCCGGTTAGTCGGTGTTAGAATTTCAACCTGCAAAATTGAGGGAATGCTATCACTGTCAATCATCCGAGATACGATCGATCTACCCATAGCACAGGATGAGATGGCTTCAAATCCTTCTAGGATAGCGGATTTCCCCGCACCGTTTCTCCCCACTAATACCCCAACTTGGTTAACTAGGGATAGGGAAACTGGACCACCTAGCACACCCCAACCATCGAGGGTAAAAGATAATAGTCTAGGCTGGTTCATATTAAAACAATTCTAGTTTTTGGGATCATACAGAGCTTTATTAGTTAATTATATCCCAATCTATCTGATCTTCCCTCAGTTTTCTAGGCTGGTGGCTGGCGATCACCAGTGAAGACCACTTTTAGCAGTTTTTCCCCCGATAATTTAGGATAAAATAAAAATGCGATCGAGAGTTAATATCATGGACCTATCGGCAGCTCAAGAATCGATGATGATTGAGATTAATGATCCCTTAACTCCAGCGAAGACTATTAACCTGATTTTCCCAGCGCAAAAATTCCCCGAAAATGCTTACTCCTCTCCTCTGGCAAAGTGCCAATCCCAACCCCGATAATCTGGAGAATTTCCAAATTATTAGCCAATGGTGGCAAGATTTAAATCTTAAGGAAGTCTTCTGGCAACAGCGTTTAATTCCCGATACTGGCTCTCTGGAAGATATTAATTGGGAGCAGCAAGGTTTTGATGAAAAATTTAGCATCCAAATGCCCCAAATTCGCGGGATTACCCTCTATTGGCATAAATCTACTTTTGCTGACGAAAGAAGCATGACACCTAAACAATTAATTTTAGATCGGGAACGGGAGCAATTATATATTTATCCCCAATCCCAACCTAGTTTAGTTATTCGGGTGACGAAACCCCATCTAGTTTATCAAAAATTCGAGATGAAAAATCCTCTCCTAGTTGGCAAAAAATCGGAAAGTGAATATATTTTACTGTTCAGGGATAAAGAACAGCAAATAGAATTTAAAATTAATCTCAGTCCTGAAAATTATCGGCAATTTCTAGAAAACATGACTGAGGATCAATAAATAATGTGGCAGGGAAACCTAGAACTAATTTACAAGCAAAAAAATCTCGCAACCGAGATTAATCACGTCTATGCTACCGCCCCTTTAAAAGTACAAAGACCCTTTTATCCTGAAGGAAAAAATCTTTGTCATACGGTGATTTTACATACGGCGGGGGGAATAGTTGGCGGTGATATTCTTCAACAAAAAATTCATCTCCAAGCCGCTACTAATGCCCTGATTACCACTGCTTCTGCTGGAAAAGTTTACCATAGTAACGGTCAGATGGCCCAGCAATTAATCGAGATTAAAATCGATGACAATGCCAGTTTAGAATGGCTACCCCAAGAAACAATTATCTTTAATGGTGCGGTATTTCGCCAACATTTACGAGTGGATTTAGGGGAAAATAGCAGTTGGTTGGGATGGGAAATTACCCGTTTTGGTCGCAGTGCGCGAGGCGAGAAATTTTTAGCGGGAGAATGGCATTCTAATTGGGAAATTTGGCGATCGGGACAACCTTTATGGCTCGATCGCTCCTTCCTGTTGGGTGGTAAAATGATCGAGGGATTTTCTGGTTTAAATAATAGTGCCATGATCGGTACTTTAGTTTATATCGGTCAACCAGTGGGAAGAGATTTAATCGAGAAAGTGAGAGATTTTTCCCTAGAAGGAGAGATGGGAGTTACTAGCACTTTAGGAGATGGTCTTTTATGTCGTTATCGGGGTAATTCTAGCGGTGAAGTGCGACAATGGTTTCAGCAGGTTTGGCAAATTTTAAGGCGAGAAATGAGCGATCGAGAGGCAATTATTCCGCGAGTTTGGTTATCTTGGTAAAAGCGGTCAATTTTAATTTTATCAAGTCACTTGAATGCCTGTATCGGTGATTGGAGCTATCCAAAATTGTAGATCGGGAGCGACAAGAATTTCCCGGGCCTCTTTAACGATAGTTTCCGCCACTTCCTGAGATGAACAGAGAGTAAAAACCGTCGGGCCAGAGCCTGACATCATCGTTCCCAAACCGCCTAAATCCCCTAGAACCTGTCTTAACTCGGCTACGAGGGGAAATTCGGGTAAAACCACCTTTTCGAGGTCATTATGGATAAATTTGCCTATAGCGGCTGGTTTTTTCTGGGTGATCGCTTGTACCAAAGCCCCGGAACTCACCTGCTGACGACGGTGATGGAACTCCTCTGGAGAAGACAGATAGGTATCCTGAAATTTTTGCCGATAGCTTTGGTAGGCCCAGGGTGTAGAAACGGATAAATGATCGTATTTGGCTAAAATCACCCATAATCCAGTCAGAGGAGCGATAGGATCGAGAATTTCTCCCCTTCCCGTACAGATAACCGTTCCTCCTGTCACACAAAAGGAAGTATCCGATCCCAATCTTGCCGCTAAAGTTTCTAATTCCGGATGGGTTAAGCCTAATTCCCAGATTAAATCGATGCCGACTAACACCGCCGCCGCGTTGGTGGACCCCCCCGCTAAACCGGCAGCCACGGGAATATGTTTCTCGATGGTGATATCGATGCCGCCGTAATTGGCAAAGAGGCGGGGGAATTCCTTCGCCATCAAAGTGGCGGCGCGATGGGCGAGATTACTGCTATCTTGGGGGACGAGGGGATGAGAGCAAAAGAGACGGAATTCCTGCAATCCGTTCGGCCGGAGAGTGATGCGATCGCATAATGCCACCGTCTGCATCACCATGACTAACTCGTGGAAACCATCAGGGCGATCGCCAACGATTTCTAGATATAAATTAATTTTAGCGGGGGCTAGAAGGGTATAACTGTGCATTTGTCAAGAAAAAAAATCTAAAATTTTGGCAATTGACCTAATTTTTCCGCCAAGTCAATCCATTGCGATAAACTGAGATCTTCGGCGCGAGCGAGGGGATTAATCTCTAATTGTGTCAGGATTTGGCTTAATCGATCGCTATCCAGACAATTTTTTAGATTATTGCGTAACATTTTGCGCCGGTTGGCAAAACCCCAGCTAATTAAAGTGGACAAAAAGGCCGCATTACTGACATTTTTCGGGAAAACACGGGGTAAAAGCTGAATTACCGCCGAATCCACCCGGGGAGGTGGGGAAAAGGCTCGCCGGGGGACATCACAAATCCATTGACAATCGGCAAGGTATTGAATGCGGACGCTGAGAGCGCTGTAAGCTTTGGTGGAGGGGACAGCGACTAATCTTTCGGCGACTTCTTTCTGGACCAAGAGGGTAATACTCTGGTAAGGGGGGGTGAAGGGATGGGCGATCGAACCGAGCAGCTTTTCGAGGATCGGACCGGTGATATTATAGGGAATATTAGCCACTACTTTATTAACTGGCGGCAGTTGCTCGGGTTTAAGGGTAAGAAAGTCGCCTGGGATGAGATGAAAGTTATCTTGTTGGCCAAATTTTTTATTTAAAATTGTCCATAGATCTCGATCGATTTCTACAGCGACAACCAATTGAGCGCCATCGAGAAGACGACGGGTTAAAATGCCTGTACCAGGGCCGATTTCTAATACCCGATCCTCTGATTGTAAATTAGCAGCGCCGATGATGCGATCGAGTATCGATTCATCTTTTAACCAATGTTGTCCAAAACGTTTACGCGGTTGAATTTTCATACGTTTATCCTGAATGTCAGGTTGTCCTTGACAATAACACTCCTGAAAATATCGGCCATGCGATCGATAACCGCATCAATTATCATAGAGCCTAGGCAAAGATAGCAAAAAAATTAGAAACAATGTCAGATTTGAACGATGTTTTCGCAATTGCAGCAGGAGCGGTTCCAGGGGCGTTATCTCGTTATCATATTACCGAATGGACAAAAGCGAAATTCGGCTTGCGCTTTCCCTATGGAACCTTTATTATTAATTTAACTGGCTGTCTAGCTATCGGCTTTTTTTGGGCTATTTTACCCAGTTTTTCCTTTTATTCCCACTC
Organism: Microcystis panniformis FACHB-1757; assembly: GCF_001264245.1. NCBI lineage: Bacteria > Bacillati > Cyanobacteriota > Cyanophyceae > Chroococcales > Microcystaceae > Microcystis > Microcystis panniformis. The sequence continues at coordinate 1,110,421 of NZ_CP011339.1, read as the reverse complement.
ACTAGATTTAATGGTTAGAACGGGATTTTTAGGAGCTTATACCACCTTTTCTACCTATAGTTTAGATATCTTGACCCTCTGGCGCAATCAACAAAATTTTCTCAGTCTTATTTTTGCCGTTGCTAGTATCATTTTCGGATTGATTGCCGTGAGAATCGGGGCAGCTATTGCCCAATTTTTTCTAGGTTAAGTAGGTAGGCGTTAAAAACTATCAGATGCCCCCCTTATCAAGGGTGGATTAAGGGGGGATCGAACCTAAAATCCATTTTAAATTTAATTATAACCAGCTACTTAATTCTCCAATTTATTTACTATTGAAGGGCAGGAGAGACAGCATGAATTTTTTCAGGGGTCGTTATGGTTTATTCGTGGCAATTGGGGCTATTTTTGGGGCTTTAAGTCGTTTTTATATTGCGAAATTAATTGACAGTATCTTCGGTAAAGAGTGGGGATTTTTTGGGACATTTTTTGTCAATGTTTCTGGCTGTTTAATTATTGCCTATATCTTTACTATGGTTAAGGAAAATATTCGTATAATTGCCCCAGAATTAGGATTGATGATTGCCACGGGTTTTTGTGGTTCCTATACAACTTTTTCTACCTATAGTTTGGAGGTAAACAAGTTTTTAGAGCAGGGAAACTTGACTTTCGGTTTAATTTATTGGTTGGGCAGTGTTCTTGGGGGGATGATTGCGCTTAAAATTGGAGTTATTTTAGCAAGAACAGGTTTTCCTAGATGAATTATTAAATAGATTTTGCGTCTGATCCCCCTGTCCCTAGGGTTGATTCATAGTAGGGTTGATTCATGAATCAACCCTACTACCTTGATAAGGGGGGTGTCTGACAACTTTTAACACCTAACTACTTAAGCATTTCAGCACAATTGAGGCCATCTTTTTCCTTTCCTACCCAGTCTTAATAAGTAATGTCTCCATTGGTTTGAAACCAATCGATAGCATCAGCTAAAGCTTGTCTAATCGGCGATTGCGGTAAGCCCAGTTCTTGCCGTGCCTTCGAGGAATCGTAGTACATGGACTGTTTTGACATTTTCACGCCATCAAGGGGTATAGAGGGCGATTTTCCGAAGACAGGAAGAACTTTTTCATCCAGCCAAGCTATTAGTAAAGGAATCCAAAAAGGTAAAACAATTTTCGGAGCATTTATGCTGGTAATTTCGGCTAATTCTGTCAACAAGGTTTTTAAAGAAGTGTTTTGATGACCTAAAATATATCTTTCGCCAGTTCTTCCCTTTTCTAAAGCTAATAAATGTCCCCAGGCCACATCGCGCACATCAATTAGATTTAATCCCGTATTCACATAAGCGGGCATTTTTCGCCGCAAAAAACGGAGAATAATGTCGCCAGTGGGTGTAGGCTTAAGATCAAAGGCTCCTATCGGCGTACTAGGATTAACTATAACGATATCCTGTCCTCTTTGCACTGCTTTCAATGCTTCCTGTTCTGCCCAATACTTTGATTTTTTATAATAACCCACCAATTGATGGGCGGGACTTTGATAAGTTTCATCGACACTTTCACCCTTTTTACCAACTCCAATAGCCGCCACAGAACTGGTATAAACTATTCTGGCAACTCCCGCTAAATGCGCCGATTCTAGCACATTTATTGTACCTAAAACATTGTTTTGGTAGAGTTGATGTCTATCCTTTTGCCAGAGAGAATAGTGCGCCGCTACATGAAAGAGAACTTCGCATCCGACCATTAATTTAAATAAGTTCTCATCATTTAAATTACCCCGGACAATTTCCACGTCTAAACCCCGCAAATTTCTGAGATTACTCTGGGGACGGACGAGGACGCGCACTTGGTAGCCTTCGACTAAAAGCAATCGCACTAAATTCGCCCCGATAAAACCCGTTCCACCCGTCACAAAAGCACGCATTGCTCAAACTTTCCCCTGTTTTCGCTTCCTATCGGTAATTGAAACTTAATCACCTTAACTTCATCATTACTATACCTTAATCTTAGTCAAGATTTAAGCTTTTCTTGATAAAATTTGAGTACAGATTATTTTAGACTAAGAGCAGTCGATTTTTAGTCAAAACACTCCTATGGATCCATCTCCAGAGTCAACTTTTGTTTGTCCGATTATCATCGAAGATGACAGAACGGGATTAGACACAGAAACTATCCGACGGGCTTTAAGGGATAATTTACTCTATATTCAAGGTAAATTACCGGAATTAGCCAGCAAAAACGATCTTTACATGGCCTTAGCTTATACCATCCGTGATCGTTTATTGCAGCGTTGGTTGACCACCCAACAAACCTATCTAAAAAAAGATGTCAGAACCGTTTGTTATCTCTCGGCCGAATTTTTAGTCGGTCCCCATTTGGCCAATAATTTAATCAATCTCGGTATCTACGAACAGGTGGAGAAAGCTGTCAGCGAATCGGGATTAAAACTAGAAGAATTAATTGCCCAGGAAGAAGAACCGGGGTTAGGAAATGGTGGTTTAGGTCGTTTAGCTGCCTGTTATCTTGATTCCCTTTCTACCCTAGAAATTCCGGCTATTGGTTACGGTATTCGCTACGAATTTGGTATCTTTGATCAAGAAATTCACGACGGTTGGCAGGTAGAAATAACCGATAAGTGGTTACAGTATGGAAATCCCTGGGAAATTGCCCGACCAGAAGCGGGAGTAGAGGTAAAATTTGGCGGTTATACCGAATCCTATACCGACGAAAATGGTAATTATCGCAGTCGTTGGATTCCCGATTATGTAGTCAAAGGAATTCCCTACGATACCCCAATTCTCGGCTATCGAGTTAACACCGCTAATACTATGCGTCTATGGAAATCAGAAGCTTGTGAATCTTTTGATTTTGGTCGCTTTAATCGCGGCGATTATTATGGTGCGGTGGATAATAAAGTTCACTCGGAAAATATCAGTAAAGTTCTCTATCCTAACGATGAACCAATTCAAGGCAAAGAACTACGTTTAGAACAGCAATATTTCTTTGTTTCCTGTTCCCTACAGGATATGATTCGTATTCACTTACATGAGAACCCCAGTCTCGATAATTTTCATCAAAAATGGTCGGTACAATTGAATGATACTCACCCTTCCGTCGGGGTAGCCGAGTTAATGCGCTTGTTAATTGATGTGCATCATTTCGATTGGGATAAAGCTTGGTTTATTACTCAAAATACCTTCGCTTACACCAATCATACTCTTTTGCCAGAAGCTTTAGAAAAATGGTCTTTGAGTATTTTTGGTCGTCTTTTACCGCGATTAATGGAAATTATCTACGAAATTAACCATCGTTTCTTGGATAAAATTCGCATTATTTATCCCCATGATGATGGCAAAATGTCCCGTTTATCTATAATCGATGAAAGCGGCGAAAAATACGTCCGTATGGCTCACCTTGCCTGTGTGGGTTCCCAGGCAATTAATGGGGTGGCAGCCCTCCATACAGAATTACTGAAAAAAGATGTTCTGCGCGATTTCTATGAACTCTTTCCCGAAAAGTTTAGCAACAAAACTAATGGAGTTACTCCCCGGCGCTGGATAGTTTCTAGTAATCCCCGCTTGACTTTTGCGATTACAGAAAAAATCGGCGAAAATTGGATTAAGCATCTGGAGGATTTACGCGGTTTAGAAAACTATGTGGATGATGGAGGATTTCGGGACTCTTGGCGACGAATTAAATACGATATTAAGGCAGATTTAGCCAATTATATCGATAAAAAAGTCGGCATTAAAGTTGATCCTAGTACCCTCTTTGATGTGCAGGTAAAACGCATTCACGAATATAAACGGCAACATCTCAACGTTTTACATATCGTCACCCTCTATCATCGCCTCAAAAATAATCCCAATCTCGATATTACCCCCCGTACCTTTATTTTTGGTGGTAAGGCAGCCCCGGGTTATTTTATGGCGAAATTAATCATTAAATTGATTAATTCTGTGGCAGAAGTGATCGATAATGATCCGACGATTGGAGGACGTTTAAAAGTGGTTTTCCTACCCGATTATAATGTCACCTTCGGTCAACGGGTTTATCCAGCTGCCGACTTGTCTGAACAAATTTCCACAGCTGGGAAAGAAGCTTCGGGAACTGGTAATATGAAATTTTCCATGAATGGTGCCTTAACTATCGGCACTCTTGATGGGGCAAATATCGAAATTCGTGAAGAGGTGGGAGCGGAAAATTTCTTTCTTTTTGGCTTGACAACTGAGGAAGTTTATGCTAAGAAAGCCGCTGGTTATAATCCCCAAGAATACTATTACCATAACGAAGAATTGCGGGCGGTATTAGACCTCATTGGTTCGGGATTTTTTAGCCGGGGTGATAGTAGTTTATTCCGTCCGCTTGTGGATAATCTTATCTACGATGATCCCTATATGTTACTGGCCGATTATCAGTCCTATATCGACTGTCAGGAAGGAGTCGGTCACGCTTATAAAGATCAAGAACATTGGAGTCGTTTAGCAATTCTTAATGTGGCCCGCATGGGTAAATTCTCTAGCGATCGATCGATTCGGCAATACTGCGAGGAAATCTGGCGGGTACAACCAGTAAAGATTGAATTACCCGATTATACTCAAGCTAATGCTGGTTTATCGGTAAATTAGAACAAATCTAGGCAGTAGGATTCTGTTAATTTATCCTACTGCCTACAGGATAGCCAAGCATGGGCGACTTTAACCTAAATTTCTACGGGATTGACGGGGCTCGAACCCGCAACTTCCGCCGTGACAGGGCGGTGCTCTAACCAATTGAACTACAATCCCATTTTTGCGACAATTCTGATTGTAACTTCATCATCAGGGTTATGTCAAGCACCTCTGGGAAAATTTTTTTGAGAGAGAGGGGAGAGGGGAGAGGGGGGAAACAATTGATAAGTAGGTAGGCGTTAAAAATTATCAGATGCCCCCCTTATTAAGGGGGGACTAAGGGGGGATCGGCACCCCCCTTATCAAGGGGGGCAGGGGGGATCAGAGGCAAAATCTATCTTCGATTTAATTATAACTACTTACTTAAGAGGGTTTTTAAAGTTGGATTGGTATCAATCCTGAATTAAAGCCAAAAAATCCCATGGTAGAGAGGGATACTCTTTACCATGGGATTGTAATTAAGCTTGTTGGGAGCCTGAGCTATGACTAACCTGAATTCGATCGAACAGCTATCGCAAGAATTACTCGATCTAGACCAAGTAGATGCCGATACCGGGGCAGATTTGCGGCAAAAAGCCCAAGAAATCCTCGCAGAAACCAGTATTGACCTGCCGATTCGAGAAGCGATCGCCGATAGTCTCAGTCAAGGCAATCAACTACTTACCCTCAAAACCGTCGGCAAGGAAGAAAGTTACTAGCACATTTGGGGTCAAAAGTCAAGATGAAAGAAAAAATTTTTTTTGTCTGGCTGGGGCGATTTTTGGCCTCTTTTGGGCTGTTATCGGGGATAAGTGGCTGTAATTCCCCTCTTTTGATCACTCCTCAAGTTCCCGCCGGTGGTTTAAATAGTTTTGCTCCCGATCAATTCCCCAGTTATAGTGCTGATGGTCGCTATTTAGCCTTCGCTTCCGATCGCTCCGGTCGTCGTAGTATATATTTATTCGATCTGCAAGAAAAGCGCCTAGTTAATCTTCCTAACCTAAATCGTGGCGATTCTAGCCAAGATCAGCCATCTTTAAATGCTGACGGTCGTTTAATTGCCTATATCTCCAGCGAACGCGGTAAAAGTGATGTCATGGTTTATGATCGTTCCAGATCCCGTGCAACCCTGTTAACCGCTAACCTGCGGGGAAGCGTCCGCAATCCCACCATTAGCGGTGATGGTCGCCAAATTGCCTTTGAAACCAACCAAGACGGTCAATGGAATATTGCGATCATTAACGGCCAATTTTAAACTTGTTCTACTCGGTCTTAATCGTTAAAACCTGCGGAGGAGTAGCATCTGGTGGATATAAAAAATTTACCTGTACTACACGCCAATCCCCCGGAGGAATAGTCAGAGTCACTAAAGATTGCCCCTCTTGTCCGCGTCTTTGAACGAGATGAAAAAATCTGCTTTGTGCCTGTCCTTGATCATCGCTATAATTGACGGCTACTGTTCCCCGAAAAAACACTTGTGGAGCAGCCGGATCGAGAAAACGCAAACCCAGCCCAATAATATTCTCTTTAATCGGTGTTTCTAGCGCAATAGTCACCGTTTTCGCCTCATCACTTCGATTAAATAGAGGTAAACTTAACCTATATTCCACACCGTAATTACCATGAGCTTGATAGGCCGTATCGGGATAGCGAACTAACATACTAGCACTTTGATTTTGTTCCGTTCCCAGTTTGCCTCCGGGTAGGGTGCTAATCCCATAGGCTATAGATTGACCAGAATCAGGAATATTTAACCATAAAGAAGCTCGATCGACCAATCGGGCAGGCCAAGCTGAACCTTGGGACACCCCCGCTACCCGTCCATAAATTATCTGTCCTTGACTATGGGGAGGAGTGGGCGCTCGATCCCGCGGAGTCGATAAATTGCCTTTTTCTAGCAAATTTTGCCACTCTGTCAGATTTGGTGGTCTTTCCTGCCCATTTTCGTCTAAGGGTGCATAAAGAGCTAAACTAGCAGCGTAGAGAAGACCGTCACTTTCCAGACGAAGATAAGTGGATCTACCGTTTAAAGGGGGAGTCAAATCGCGCACGGGAATCGCCGCATTTAAGACCATAAAACTCTCCCCAGGGGGAATAATAATCCTATCGGGAAAAATATCCTGACGCTGCCCCATTAAAATATCCCCCATTACCCGACTTCCCGGCCCAGCAAAAACCGTCCCCTGATTATTTTCCACTTGTGCAGGTAAATCGATAAAAGCTGCATCGGGTTGACTCAAATAACTGGCCCCCTGCAAAATTTTAACAGTCACGGGATTAGGACTGGGATTGTGGAGTAATATACCCAGATAAAGGGTGCGTAAATTATCGGGAAAACTCCCCCTCGCTATATGGTGGGCAAAAATATCAAAGCGTCCCTGAAAAGCATAATTTAAATGGGCCGAGGGAAAACTTTTCTCTTGGGAGGGAAAAGTCGAAAGCAAAATCCCTTCTCCTAGCAATAATTCGGGACTATTGCTATTAAAAACAGGAACTTGATCTAGTTGATTCGGTAAAGGACGCACCTGGGCCGGTCGAATTATTTCTACACTAGGGGGAGTTTGGGCAATGGGTAGTAAAAAAGGTAACATCACACAAAAAATTACCATCTCAAGATAATTAATTTTTGATCATAGCATTACTGGCTCGCTCAATTTAGATAAGTCGGTGGGTGGAATTAAATATAAGATGAACGTAGCGACTGTCTTGATGGTCAAGGGGTAATTCAAAAAAACTCAAGCAGTTGCCGTAAAACTCAAAATCTCAAGCCGGAAAAAAGCGCAGGAAAAGCTAAGCCGCTCAGGTTAAACCAAAGCAAGCGCAACCCTTGATTAGAGATAACAAGGAGTGTGAATCTCTAGGGACAAGGTTGTAAATTGTCAGGCAGCTGCCAAGGCTGATTTTGGCGAACCATTGCATTAAGAATGACTAAGATTTACCGTGGGATTTACCAGGGGTTACTTTAGCCGAACACCTGCTCAAATCAGTTCAAGCTTTAGGCGGATCAGAGCAGGGTTTCCAAGCGATTGTTTGCGCCTACTGTGAACTCTAAATCTTCGCAAAAAAGGGGATAAATTGCGAACTTATGCCCTCCACTTCATACATAGGGTCTGCTGAAAAAGTTTTTCGTGGTGGCAGGGTGTGGGGTGTGGGGTGTGGGGTGTAGGGTTTTACCGATTTTGAGGTAGTCAGTTACCTAATTTTCAGGGAAAAAGTACCTAAATTTTACCCCCGATCCCTCCAATGGTCGGCACTTTTTGAGGAAAAAAAAAGTCTAAAAACCTTGTTGGATAAGGCTTTTAGATTTATTCAGCCAGCACTACATAGAGGACATTATCAAAGGATCAAGCATTACCTAAAATGTCGGATGAATGCCCCCGCTAAATTTTTCGACAAGACATCAACCTTTGCGGGGGATGAAATCCGACCAGAAAATAAACCGCAGAGCATCGATTTAATACTACTATCTATGGGTAAACTGTGTTATAATTAAACTATCCAATGGTCGAGGATTGTTAAATGCTAGTCGTAGAAGCCAAGCTAAAAAACGGAACACCAGAGCAATATCAACGGCTTGATGAAGCTATTAAAACTTCTCAGTTTGTGCGTAACTCTTGTGTTCGTTATTGGCGGTCGCATAAGGGTACAACCCGCAATGATCTCCAAAAACTTTGTGCGGTACTAGCTAACAATAAAGAGACCCCTTGGGTTAATAAATTAAACTCTCAAGCTCGTCAATCGGCTGCTGATAGAGCCTGGCAATCAATTAGTCGATTTTACCAGAATTGTCATGCTAAGATACCAGGAAAAAAAGGTTTTCCTCGGTTCAAAAAACATAACCGTTCGGTTGAGTATAAACTAACGGGCTACAAACTATCAGATGATCGACGTAAAATCAGATTTACTGATGGCTTTAAAGCAGGAGAATTTGATTTATGGTGTAGTCAGAAAACCTTAGTTTATTATTCAGAGCAACAGATTAGACGGGTAAGAGTTGTTAGACGTGCTGACGGTTATTATTGCCAGTTTTTGATTGACGGAGAACGGCAAGAATACCATGAACCAACGGGACAAATAACAGGAATTGACTTAGGGTTAAAAGAGTTTTATACCGACGCTCAAGGTAATACTGTAGAGAATCCACGTTATTTAAGAAAGTCAGAAAAACGACTTCAAAAAGCACAAAGGAGATTATCAAAACGATTTCGTCAAGGAAAGAAACAGTCTAAAAACTATCACAAGCAACGGATAAAAGTTGCCAAGCTTCACCTGAAAGTATCAAGACAACGTAAAGACAAAGCAATTAAAGACGCTTTGGCGTTAGTCCAGTCTAATGATCTGGTAGTCTATGAAGCTTTAAAGGTAAGAAACTTAGTCAAAAACCGTAAGCTTGCCAAGTCAATTAGTGATGCTTCTTGGTATCAATTCACCGAATGGTTGAATTATTTTGCCAAGATTTAGCGGATTGTTTGTGTTGCTGTTCCTCCCCATTTCACGACTCAAGATTGTTCAGTTTGTGGGACGAGAGTTCAAAAAAGATTAAGCACTAGAAATCATCAATGCCTCAATTGTAAAACAGTCTTAGATAGGGATCATAATGCGGCAATCAACATTCTTAAAAAAGGGTCGCAATATTTGGGAAATCATCTCAACGGTACTGTTGGGCAAACAGAAACCGACCCAAACGCATAATAGAGAGTCCGACCTCTGGATTTTCAGTGGAGACATTGAGAATTTAAGTTGTCTCGTTGAACAAGGAATTTCCGATAGTGATAAGTCAAGAATCCCCCGTCACAGCGTAGCTTGACGGTGGGAGTATGTCAATCCCACTCCTGTAAGTCTCGGAGCCAATTTTGCAGCAAGCTAGTTAATTGAGTACGGCGAGTTTCAAAATTGCCAGCAATTGAGAGCAAGCTAACCCCCACCAGCAATCCGATAATCCATTTAAGCAGAGGATAAAGGGAAATCCAAATTACCAACTGATAGAAAGCATTAGCCACAAAAGTAAAAGTGCCAAGATAGAGGAAGGCGCGAATTCGTAAGGCTAATCCGGCAAAAATTGCCACTAAACTGAGGATGCCAGGCAGGATTCCCGTCTGATGATCAAACCAGAGAGCCGCACTAGCAATAATGCCTGTTCCCAAGAGGCGGAGCAGGTGGCGCAAGGATTTGCCTTGCCTCCCCTGACAGGTAGGTTCTATCCAGACAAGACAGAGGAGAGACAGTCCGACAAGACTGCTGTAGGCGAAGGGAGTTGCCAGAGAGAAAGCCGCCAGCCAAAGGGCGATCGCCCAATTCACTAACAGTAGGGTAAGATAGCGCCACCGGGGTTGCTGCCGCAGCCAAGCCAGCCAAGCATAGAATCCAGCCACCACCAGCAAACTTAGGGGATTGAGCTTGTCTAAACTGCCCCCAAGGGCGAGTCCTGGAAGAACAAGAGCGAGGAATTGCCAAGGACGAGGTGGCCAGCCCCAAAGCCGCCAAGGGAGCAGATAGGTGAAAACAGCCACCCCAGAGGCGATTACTCCCAACCAAGAAACTAGGTATTGAGAGAAGAATTCCATCGGAGGAATAGTATTGGCAGCATAAACCCCAATCCCAGTCGCTTCTAGAATACCCAGATAGACCCAGATTTCAGCGATCGCCTGGTCAGGATGGTTGCGCCCTTGCCAGATAGCATAACGAGTCAAAAAGATACCGGTTGCCAATCCCAACAGTTGATTGACTGCAACGGGATAGAATAAAGCCCCTAGTAACAGGCAACTGCCCAAAGCCCAGTGCAGGTGGGCAACCAACTTCAATTCTGAGGCCGTCAGAGGCAAGTAGCCAGCCAACCAGGGAGAGAGCAATCGATAGCCGTAAACCAAGCTGGCGGCCAGGGCTGCCATTGCCAAAAATTGATCGCCTTGGGACAGGTCGGCAATTTGATAAAACAATAGCTCGTAGGCTGAGATGGAGATCCCGCCAATTCCCAGATACAACAAGGGCTTCCCGGCCGGAGAGCGCCGCCCAACTCCGATGGCAATCAGTACCAGTCCCAGAGAACTCAAGCCAGTCCAACTACTGAAAAATCCCCAACGCAGAGCCGCTCCTAATGCCCCATAGAGCAAGGGTAGAATATTCCAGCTATTGAGCATTTCCCGTCTGTGAGTAGATCTGTGCCACCAATCTCCCAACAGTTGGGTAAGCAATCCCAAGAGAATATTGGCGATCGCTAGGGCAATTAAAGACTGCTTAGTCAGGTTGAGAACTTCGATGGTGAGCAGTTCCAAGCTCCAGCCTACCCCGTAGATGCCCCAGTTACTCGGCTCGAGGTAGCTTCGATAGGCGATCGCCCCTAAAGTCAGGGCAGCCGCTAGGACAGAGAGGCTCGAGGCCGCCATCCAATCCCAGTAAACGGCTAGAGAATGGAGAGTCAGGGCGACTAACTCCAGACTACAGAGGGCAATTGCCCAGCCATCGAGGGACTGGGTATAGAGGGCGGCAAGTTGGCTCTGGCGGCGCAAGAACCAACTCCGCAGCATCCAGAGGACAGCTAAGAGCAAGGCAACTGCCAGCAACCAGCCGTCAATTGAACGCAAAGCCCATCCCGCCCAACCATCCCACAGGCAAGTTCCCCACAAAGCCAGAGCGAAGCCGATGGTAAGGGTAACTGCCGCCCCTTGTTGTAAATAATAGGCATGAACCAGCATCAACCCAGTTGCTATTCCTAAGCCGATTAGCCTGTACCCTGTCAGCCCTAGCAAGGGCAACTGGACTAGGGATAAGGTGGCAATACTCAACCAGATTGCTGAGGGAAAACGGGGAGGTTGCCAACTGCGATAGGCGGTTGCTCCCATAAGCAAGAGCGACAAGAGGAGAGTGCGGAAAGGCTCCTGCACTATCGAGGTGTTAGCTACCAGAATCGACAACTCCAGACTACAGAGGGCGATTGCCCAGCCATCGCAGGCGCGGGCATAGAGGAGGGCAAGTTTAGAAGTACGCTGGCTCAACCAATAGCGCAACGGCCAGAGGGGGATAAGGGCGATTGCCCCCGCCAACAGCCAATCTAATCCAGAGAGAGGCAATCTCTCTAGTAAGGCAACGCTCAAGCCCAAGGACAAGCCTACCGTGATGGCAGCCGCTGCTAATTTTTGTAGGCGATGAGTCTGGAAGAACATCAACCCAGTGGCGATCGCCAGGGTGACGAGACGAGTTTCTTCCCCTACCCAGGTGGGAATTTGGGCAACTAGCAGGACTGAGATGCTCAACCAAATGACTAGGTTAGGTTGGCGCGAGGGTTGCCAACTGCGATAAGCTGTCGCCCCCATCAGCAGCCAAGTGGCGATCGCTTCTCTACCGTCTGGAGAATTAAGGACATTGCCAGAAAGCGCCAATAACATCAGGAGCGAGAGGCAAGTTGCCCAACCATCGCTAACCTGGGCATAAATTCTCGCCAAATTATTCGGTAATGCCCTTAAGCATTGGCGGAGAATCCACAAGCTTGTCGCAGTAATTACCCCTGCCAACAGCCAGCTTGCTTCTTGCCGCAATGCCCAACCAAAACTGCCATCCCACAAAGACAGTGCCAGCCAACTCAAGCCAAAACCTACGGTAATCGCTGCTGCTGCTACCTGCTCTAAGTTACGGCTATTGACGAACATCAATCCTGTAGCCATCCCTAAGCCAATTGAGGCAATTCCTGGTTCCAACCCTTGCAGGAGTAGGGCTGTTAAGATAAGCCACTGCCACAGGGCTAAAGCGTCTATACTCAACCAACTGGCAACTTCCCGCCGAGCCAGATTCCAAGTTCCCACCCCAGTCAGGGCCAGGGGAGCCAAACCCCAGACTAAGCCCCACTCTAGCCCCATAAGCGGGTGCTCCAACACAGAGGTCAACTGGGCGAAAACTGCCCCCTGATTGAGGACAAACAAGCCATAGGATAGCCCAGCCAAGATTAGTCCCAGATTCCAAGTTGTGTGGTGTAGGAGATGAAGCAAGGAAGTAGCAGGAAAAGGCCGTTTCACGCTGAATGCCAATTCCAGCACCGCCAGCATGATTAAAATCACGCCCCAAACTGCCCAACTCAGCCTTGGCCATCCCCAGTCAATCGCCAAAATTAGGGTGAGCAAGCCAGCTAGGTGAGTGAGATAGGCCAGGGAGAGAAAACGGCGGGAAATCTCTTGAAGGGAAGCTAGTTTGACTTGCCGTTGGCTGAAAATTACTAACGCCAGGGTTGAAGCTGCCAAGTTGAGCGTCCTCAAGGCAGGATTGACTAAGGAGCAAAAGGTCAAGGTTGTTCCCCAGAACAAGGCTATCGAGCCGGTAAAAGAGGCTAATTCCCGCTTGCCCAATTGGGAGAACCAATCTGTCAGGAATAGGATCAAGACTAGGTAAGGAAAGAGAACTAAGCTTAGTAACGCCCAAGGGGTAGCTTCAGCGCCAGTTAAACCAGTCCCCAAGGTGATTGCCCCTTGCCTGAAAGTGTCTGGAAGTAAGCGCCAAGCCAGCCACAACCCCTGCAACCCAATCAGCAAGGCTGCTGCCAAGTCGAACTTCCGCCAGGAGTAACCGATGCGTCGGGCAAAAAACAGGAGTGATAAACCACTCACTGCTAGGGCTTGCCAAGGTGTTTCACCCACCGACAGTAACCAACCTAGCAGCAGCAAGCTACCGCCGATACGCTGCCACAAGGAAACAGATTGTCTGGTCTGCCAACTGGCTAACCAGCCGCAAATCCCCACAGCCAGCCCCAATTGGCTAATCTCTACTTGAGCGATAAAAATTGCCCGCACCAGCAGGATAACTAGCCCATAGACGACAATTGCCTCATTTAAGCTAAAAGGGGCTAATCTTTCTCTCCTTGATGCTGCTTCTTGTCCGGCTCCTTCAGGAACACGGGAAAGGGAGATCAAAGTTGTTCCCACCATGCCCAAGTAAGTTGCCAGCAAGGGAAAACCTCCAATTGCCCATCCCCAATGCAGATAGCTCAATCCCAAGTGATTCGGCAGACTTTGAGAAAATCCTGCCTGGCGAGTTTCCCCGTACCTCCCCCGGAATAGTTGAACTGTTACGGCGGTAAGGGAAAGGGCAGCCACTACCACAATCAACCAGTCTAGAGGGTTGCGCCACAAGCCCAAGCTATCCATGGCCAGAAAATTCATCGGTACTAGCAACAGAGTAACCAGGCGCAAAGCCTGACTGGTCAGGCGCAGGCGCGGCTGTTGGCTACTCCAAAAACTGGCTCCCCAAAAAGCTAAAGTATAAAGCCACAACACCCCATACTGTCCGGCGGTTGAGAATTTTTCCCAAAAGTTGGCGGCGAGGACACCAGAGGAGATGACCACCATGAAGACTCCCAACAGCAGCAGCCAGAGGACGCTCAATTCTGCCATCAGAGACTGTAACATTTGTCCGAATTGACTGGGAGTTTCCTGCCGTCGAGGAGATGTTGGCGGCTGTGGCGGGATTCTACGGGGAGCTTCTGGCCGTCGAGAAGGTAGCGCGGGTGGGGGAGTCTGCTGGGAGGAGATGGGGTCTGGCAGCGGCTCTCTGGTAGGGGCAGTTGTCAGTATAGGCATGACACAGGAGAGGTTTTCCCGACACAGTTGCTTGACTTGAGATTCCCCAAGTAATCCTAATTGGAGCCATTGTTCTAAACCTTGTACTAGAGAGGGATGGGAAGCTCTCACTCTTATAACAACCCGGATTTGAGAAGCAGTCAGCCAGCCTCGCTCCTGCCATTGCCCCAAACCTTCTAAAAAGTTAGATAAAGGGACGCTGGTGGTTATTGTCAGAGCGAGGGTTTCTTGAACTGAATTTTCTCTCGCATTTATTGCTAATTCTAGTCTTTTGTCGGCAATCAAATCTAATTCTAGCCATTGCTTGAGAGCTAGTAAAAGTTCGGCCGGCGAACTTGGATTGACGATTTCTATTGGGATGATTCGCTTCTCTTGAAAGGACATAAGTAATCAGATAAAGATAAAGTTAACTGGGGAGACAAGGGAACGGGGAACAGTAAGGGTTTCAGCCTTGGTTAGATCTCTTAAGAAATTAATCTCATCTAAGCTGTCTTGAAAAAGCGAATAATCTCTCGTACATGATTGAGAAATTGACTGTCTTCTGTCAGTTGTGCGATCGCATTTTGTGCTTCCTGAGATAAGGTTTCATGTTCAACCTGATTTTTAGCCTCCAATTTTTCTAGTAAGGCTTTCAGACGGGCTAATTCTTGGCGATTTATTTGGACTTCTTCTTGCTGTATATTTGCTTCGGTATCCAGTTTTTCCCTGATTATTGCCAGATTATCCTCTAAAATAGAGACGCGATTACGCAACTCTACTACATCCTCTCTGGGATACTTAATCTGTTGTCGAATCATTGACAAACGCACGGCTAAATATTGATAAGCCCGAATCGCCGGACGTAAAGCTGTCAATAATAAAGTTGCACCAGAACTCACATATCCTACTGCACTAATTCCCGTTGCTGCTAAGGTATAAAGTCCAATTCCTGACAGCAAATGTAAGGCAATCGCAAGCCGAATTGACCAACGCGCTACTGTCTTAACATAATCAACTTGTTTCTGATCTACGGTAATATTTTTCTCTTGAGAAATTGCTGCTTCTGCGATTACTTCCTGGGCATCAAAATAAATGTTCCAAGGAACAGTCACAATCACTAACAACCACCAAAAACTGGCGATCCCAATCAACCAATCGATTAAATTTCCTGACGGGATGTGCAACCATCGTAAAATTCCAAAAGCTAGTAAGACTAAGGCTCCAAAAATCACACAAAACCCGATAAATCCTAGATAGCTTAAAAACATCTCAATCACCTCTTTTTTATTTCTCTTTCTGGCTCTACCGAACTTAGTATGCTAAACTGATGATTGAAAAAGGAAACGGGGAACAGGGAAAAGGGGAAAGGGAAAAGGGTTGAGATTTTGGCAACAACTAAGAAATGATTATTGAAGGAAAAGGTGACGTTATGGACAATAAGCAGAGAATAGTCTGGTTTTTTTGGTTCTTCGTTACTTGGTATGGTTCGATAGGGGGGCATAAATCGACTAAATCCTTATCTGGCAAGAGATTTAATTGATTAGTTCGCTCCAGATCGCCAACAATTGACAAAAATTGCATAAGACAAACCGAAGAACCTGTTATTTTTACATAACAGGTTCGGTAGAACCCTCTTTTTTATGCTAGAAAAAGATTGGTCAAGTTTCACTAGCGGTTGTGACACTTTGTGAATTTACCCATAAAATAGCCTAATTGTGAACCATAACTTGGCTGTTTGACAACGAGTATAGTGTAGGGACTGTCTTGATTGTCAAGGGGTAATTCAAAAAAACTCAAGCAGTTGCCGTAAAACTCAAAATCTCAAACCAGAAAAAAGCGCAGCAAAAGCTAAGCTGCTCAGGTTAAACCAAAGCAAGCGCAACCCTTGATTAGAGATAACAAAAAGTGTGAATCTCTAGGAACAAGGCTGTAAATTGTCTGTTGCTGCCAAGGCTGATTTTGGCGAACCATTGCATTAAGAATGACTAAGATTTTCCGCACACAAGCAGTCAGAGCCAGTTTTTTTGATTTACCGCGTCCGACTAGGCGTTCGTAAAAGGCTTTAATCACCGGATTATGACCCATAGCTACCACCGCTCCCATGTAAAGAGTCGCCCGAATCTGAGCGCGACCTCCCTGAATCATCCGCTTACCTTTATGTTGACCACTATCAGGATTGATGGGCGCAACACCGACTAAGCGAGAGATTTGTTTGGCGGTTAGTAGAAATTAAGTACCTAAGCAAAATTAATTACACATTTCGATAAAGCTTTTGCCTCTTGCCTATTGCCTCTTGCCTGTCTTCACTAGGAAATTTATTTTGCATGACTACTTACTTGACCAATCCCCGGCACGGTTTTTAGTAAATTGACTTTCTCCAGCCATTCTTGGTTAGCTTGGGTCAATTTCTCAATTTCTTGATTGAGTTTTCCGGGGCAGTTAATGAGCTAAAATTTGAGCGTCCATGGCATCGGTTTTGGCTAACTTACCAGTGGCTTTAGTAAAGTCTCTTCCTTGACGGGGATTAATTAAGGCGACCGGTAAACCCGCTGCTTGTAATTGAATCACCAGTTCAGTTTCTCAACCTCCTGTCGCTTCCAGAACAATGAGGTTGACAGTGTAGTATTTTAGGGTCTCGACCAGTTTAGAAAGGTAAACATCTAGGGTCGCTTTGCTAATGTCAATGCCTACCCATTGAGAGATATTTTCCCTGATTAAACCTGAGAAATTGGCGAGATTAATGGTTATTTTTGAGAGCATCCCCTTGATTTTACTCATCCTTGCCCGATACGGTCTGTTAGCCTAACAATTGATTGTTTTCGCGACGACCCTGGCGACTGTTCGAGTTTTGTCAGGGAGATTATGGTGGTGACCCTTGCTACGAAGAGGTCTTTTCTGACCAAGGTTGGGACGGTCTACCACTTCTCTCAATATACAAGGTTGGGTTGAAGCATGAAACCCAACGCCTCAACGGATTGAGTATTAGATAGTATCCTGTTTGTCCATATCTAGAGGATTGTTTAATATTTCTTTCGGGTTTTAGCTGACCTTTTTGGTTAAGTACAATCAAGAAAAATTGCCAGATTTCAGAATCGTTCTTGGCTCTTGCCATTGAGCAAATCTATTGTCATCATAGACTAAAATCTAGATCTAGCCATGGTTTTCTAGAAACTTGGCCCGATGTTTAGATATCGATCGAGCCGGAATTGTTATGATCAATTCATGAAGTTTTATGACAGTATTTCCCCGTGAACATGAACCAAATCGACTATCTCAGGATTAGTTTAATCGATCGCTGTAACTTTCGCTGTCAGTATTGTCTGCCTGAAGATGCAGAATTGGCCTATGTTCGACCGCAAGACTTACTCACCCGGGAGGAAATTCTTACTTTAGTCAAAAATGTCTTTATTCCCCTCGGTTTCCGCAAATTTCGTCTTACTGGTGGGGAACCTCTCTTACATCCCGAAGTAGTGGAGATTGTGCGCGACATCGCCTCTTTATCTGCTACTAGCGATTTAGCCTTGACCACTAATGGCTATTTACTTGACAATTTAGCCGAAATGTTGTATGAAGCCGGACTAAGACGGATTAATATTAGTTTAGACTCCCTCGACCCCGACACTTTCGATAAGATTATCGGTAATCGCGGCCGGAGTCGTTGGCAAAAAACTTGGGCAGGTATTCAAGCAGCCCAGAGGGTGGGTTTTGACCCCTTAAAATTGAATGTGGTGGTGATTCCGGGGATAAATGAGGCAGAAGTGGAAGATTTAGCGGCTTTGACCATCGATAAGCGTTGGCACGTCCGTTTTATCGAGTTTATGCCCATCGGTAACGGTGATTTATTTCAAGAAAAAGCTTGGATTGCCAACGAGGAATTAAGGGGGCGAATTCGGGCAAAATGGGGCTTAAATGAGGGTCAAGTGCGGGGAAATGGTCCAGCCGATGTTTTTCAAATTCCGGGGGCTAAGGGTACAATCGGCTTTATCAGTCAGATGTCGGAGTGTTTTTGCGATCGCTGCAACCGCCTACGTCTCTCGGCCGATGGTTGGTTGCGTCCCTGTCTCCTCAACGAAACCGGACAAATTGACCTAAAAACTGCCCTCCGTCAGGGAATTTCGCCAGCAGAAATCAGGGAAAGAGTGCGGGAATTAATAGAACTGAAGGCAGAAATAAACTTTAAACTGCGTGATTCCGGCACATCAAGCGGCATTTATACCCGTACTATGTCCCAAATTGGCGGCTAAAAATCTACTGTCCGAATTCTACTCTAGCCTGTTCCACCATTTCCACGGTAACTCGATCGGAACCGGCATGACGAGCTAATTCTTCTATCCTTTGACGCGCTTGGTAACGAACAAAATAGGGAATATTTTTCAGTTTTGCTTTTGCTTCTGCGGTCCATTGTAGTTGATCGGAAAAATCTAGAGCGTCCATAGATTTAACATATAGTAGTCCGTCTATTATACCAAAAAAGATTAGCTATTTTGAGATGACAATTTTCTTGACAGCGACTCTTTTTCAGGTTTCTCTTAATTTTAGGTTTCTGCTAGGTCAAAATTGACTCTTTGATATAAATCTTGCAAAGAAATCTGCCAATCCACCGACACCAATTGTAAAACTGCATTTTCCCCTGTAAGGAAATCAACTAACCATTGATCATCCTTTTGTTTATAGTAACGTTCTACACTATAACTAGATTGTTCAATCAGAATATATTCCTGAAAAGTTGGCAGAGAACGATAGAATTTAAACTTATCCCCTCGATCATAAGCTTGGGTAGAATTAGAGAGAACTTCGACAATAATTAAAGGATTGATCACGTTAGATTGACTATTACCTTGATAGAGAGGTTGACCTTTAATCACCATCACATCGGGATAGGTGTAAATGCTATAATCTGACAGCCATAAACGCACCGTTTCCATGTAGGTATAATAATCTTGATTATTGATAGTCAGAGGAAATCTTCGATAGAAGTTTCCAGCAATCTGATTGTGATTAGTGGTAGCTCCTACCATTGGGATAATTTCTCCTTGACGATATTCATTTTTATCTTCGGACGTTTCCTCCAGAGCGAGATATTCTTCGGGAGTATAATATTTAGTTTCGGTAGTGCTTAACATTTTTGACTCTCCTTCCTATTCTATTTTCTAGGATACAGCATTTCTCTAAAAAGAGACAAAGTTATCCTTGAGCAAGGCTATCAATTGAGTGGCTCGGAAAAGTGTATTTTCAATATCTCAGAAATCCTTTGACGCGCTTGGGAACGAACAAAATAGGGAATATTTTTCAGTTTTGCTTTTGCTTCTGCGGTCCATTGTAGTTGATCGGAAAAATCTAGAGCGTCCATAGATTTAACATATAGTAGTCCGTCCATTATACCAAAAAAGATTAGCTATTTTGAGATGACAATTTTCTTGACAGCGACTCTTTTTCACCTTTCTTTTAATTTTAGGTTTCCGCTAGGTCAAAATTGACTCTTTGATATAAATCTTGCAAAGAAATCTGCCAATCTACCGACACCAATTGTAAAACTGCATTTTCCCCTGTAAGGAAATCAACTAACCATTGATCATCCTTTTGTTTATAGTAACGTTCTACACTATAACTAGATTGTTCAATCAGAATATATTCTTGAAAAGTTGGCAAGGAACGATAGAATTTAAACTTATCCCCTCGATCATAAGCTTGGGTAGAATTAGAGAGAACTTCGACAATAATTAAAGGATTGATCACGTTAGATTGACTATTACCTTGATAGAGAGGTTGACCTTTAATCACCATCACATCGGGATAGGTGTAAATACTATAATATGACAGCCATAAACGCACCGTTTCCATGTAGGTATAATAATCTTGATTATTGATATTTAAAGGAAAATTACGGCAAAAATTTAGACAAATCTGATTGTGATTAGTGGTGGCTCCTACCATTGGGATAATTTCTCCTTGACGATATTCATTTTTATCCTCGGACGTTTCCTCCAGAGCTAGATATTCTTCGGGAGTATAATATTTAGTTTCGGTAGTGCTTAACATTTTTGACTCTCCTTCCTATTCTATTTTCTAGGATACAGCATTTCCCTAAAAAGAGATAAAGTTATCCTTGAGCAAGGTTATCATTTTTCCCTTAATCTCTGGCAAAAAATGCTGAGAAATCCACAATTAAAAATATAACTATCAAAATTGCTCACGCCAAGGGTTAAAATAAACTAGATAAATAGTTTTATGTTTAGTTTCTCCTATGTTTAACTGGTTCCGTCGTCAGAAAGTCCAACCCGAACAAGAACAAGCACCCCCTGCACCCGTAGAGGAAACCCCCAGCGAGGCAACCAGTCAGGAAGACTATTTAGATTGGGCCAAAAAAGCCTTTAAAAATATTCAAGAGAAAAAAGCCACGGCCGAGGCCGTCGTGAGCGAACCCTCTGAAACATCTATTGCTGAAACCGAACCTCTGCAAGAGGAAGAACCGGTTAAAGAAGAAGAAACCGAGGATAATACCCCCGCATGGCTGAAAAAATCTGATCGCCTCGAAATTCTCAAAGAAACCGCCATCGAAACCCCCACAGAACCAGATGAGGACTTTATCTGGTCCGCCAAAGTTTTAGCCAATCAGGGACGACAAGCAGAGGACGTTTCGGAAGAAGAAATCACTTGGTTAAAAAAATTGCGTCAGGGTTTAGGCAAAACGCGCCGCAGCTTGGTCAATCAGCTTAAGGCCGTGGTCGGTCAGGGTCCCCTCAATCAAGATGCGGTGGAGGAAATCGAAGCTTTATTGCTTCAGGCCGATGTGGGGGTAGATGCCACCGATTATATTATCACTACCCTCCAAAATAAGCTAAAACAGGAAGCTCTGCCCCCCGAAAAAGCGATCGAATATCTCAAAGAAATTATCCGCGAGATTTTAGATGCACCTTTAGCCAATTATAGCAACCCCGGTTTTGAGCCAGAAAAAGGCAAATTAAATATCTGGATGCTCACAGGAGTTAACGGAGTCGGTAAAACGACGACTATCGGCAAATTAGCCCATTTATCTAAACAATCTGGCTATAGCTGTATAATCGCCGCTGCCGACACCTTTCGCGCTGCTGCCGTGGAACAGGTGAAAGTTTGGGGAGAGCGATCGCAAGTCGAAGTAATTGCCAACCCGGGCAAAAATACCGACCCGGCCGCCGTGGTGTACGATGGCATCGAAGCCGCTAAATCTAGGGAGGTAGAATTACTTTTAGTAGATACGGCGGGAAGATTGCAGAATAAAAAGAATTTAATGGCAGAATTAAGCAAAATTCGCCGCATTATCGACAAAAAAGCCGAGAGTGCCGTGGTGGAATCCCTTCTAGTTCTCGATGCCACTTTAGGACAAAACGGGCTGCGACAGGCCGAGGTTTTCTCGGAAGCTGCCCAATTAAGCGGCGTGATCCTGACTAAAATCGATGGTACAGCTAAAGGAGGTGTCGCCCTTGCCGTAGCGCGTCAGCTTAACCTACCGATTCGCTTTGTTGGCGCTGGGGAAGGAATCGAGGATCTGCGGCCCTTTTCCAGTTACGAATTCGTGGAAGCTTTACTGAGTGGCGATTAATCTCACCCTAGCTATCTTTCATAATCTTTTCATGGTTGCTTCATAATTGTCTCATTTTTAGTTATGCTAGAACTGGAGACTCAGGGTAACAACTATGCAAACGACAATTACAGTTAGTCATCTAGGAGTATATTATCGCGGCGTGGAAGCCCTACGGGATATCACCCTGAAAATTCATCCAGGACGATTAACCGGTATTATCGGTCCCAACGGTGCGGGCAAAAGTACCCTGATCAAAGCCATGCTAGGATTAATTCCCGTACAACAGGGAAGCGTTAACTATCAAGGGCAATCTCTACAGCAACAACTGGATAAAGTCGCTTATGTTCCCCAAAGATCTCAAATCGACTGGACCTATCCCGTCACCGCTTGGGATGTGGTAATGATGGGGAGAGTCAGAAAAACGGGTTGGTTTCGTCCTTTTTCCCATATTAGTCGTCAACGGGCTTTAAATGCCCTAGAACGGGTGGAAATGGCTGATTTACGCCATCGTCCCCTCGGTCAGTTGTCGGGAGGACAACAGCAAAGAGTCTTTTTAGCCAGATCTTTGGCCCAAGAAGCGGAGATTTTCTGTTTTGATGAACCTTTCGTTGGGGTAGATCAGAAAACCGAGGGGATTCTTTTTAATATCTTTGGTGAGTTAGCCCAAGAAAATAAAATTGTCATGGTCGTTAACCATGATTTAGGCGAATCTATCACCCATTTTGCTGATTTAATCCTCTTAAATAAAGAATTGATCCTCGCCGATCAACGATCTAAGGTCTTAACTGATTTTAATCTCCGGCGTGCCTATGGGGGTAAAGTCTCCTTCTACGATGCCATGACACCACCAGATCATCGCCGATCGAGTCTCGATTATCTCGATCGCCTGTCGAAAAACAATGCGATAAACTAGAAGCGAAGATATTTTGGCTGACTGCCGATAGGGACACCGATGAAAACTATTTCCCCGCAAGAAGTAACAGGAACGATCGAACTGGCTCCTAACTATCGAATTCCCCTGTTTTTGGTAATTTTATCGCTGCCTTTACTCTTTTTACAGGTCTGGCTGGGCATAATTTTCTCCCTGTTAGGGCTATTCTTGATGTTCCAGACTACCCGCATTCGTCTCCAGTTTACCCCCACCTCCTTAGATGTCTATCTATCTGGGCAACAAATTCGCTCCTTTCCCTACCAAGAATGGCAAAATTGGCGGATTTTCTGGAATAAAGTCCCGATCCTATTTTATTTCAAAGAAATTAACAGCATTCATTTTTTGCCCATTATCTTTGACAGCGCAACCCTGAGACTGTGCCTCGAAAAATACTATCCTTTAGCAGCATCGCCAGCGATCGACTCAGAAGCGAACTAAGATTGAGTTAAAATAAAATCTAGCAATTAATAGCGTCTTAAGTAGGTAGGTGTTAAAAATTGTCAGATCCCCCCGCCTATCGGCACCCCCCTTATTAAGGGGGGCAGGGGGGATCCCCCCGCCTATCGGCACCCCCCTTATTAAGGGGGGCAGGGGGGATCGAAGGCAAGATATATCGTCTATTAATTAGAACCACTTACTTAATTGCCTGCCTTGGCCCTCTGTTCGCTCTGCATTTCTAAAGCCGATGAATTCAGAAGATTTTAATGTTTTACCCCTTGACAAAATGACAGACTTACCCAATGAATCTGTCGAAGAATTTAGTTTTGATGATCTCTGGAACGATCGCCCAGTAGAGAATCCGCTGCCATCGGCAATCGCCCCCGAAGGCGAATTAGTTCCCACAGCGCAGGCGCAACCCCTGCGGGCAGAAATCGAGGCTCTAGAACGGCAAAAACAGAGCCTAGAGGCAGAAATCTCGGCATTAAAAGCGGAAAGAGAACGCTTGATCGCCGAGGAACTAGGAGATATCAAAGCTCAAATCGAAAGAATGCTCAAGGAAGGCGTAAAAGACCTAGAACAACGCAAACAGGCGTTAGAAGTGGCGATCGAACAGTTAGAACGCCGTCGTGAGCGGATTCGGCAGGAAATGCGGAGTAATTTCGCCGGAGTCTCCCAGGATATGGCCGTGCGGGTTCAGGGATTTAAAGACTATCTGGTGGGCAGTTTACAGGATTTGGCCGCGGCTGCCGAACAGTTGGAATTACCCCGTTTTGAAACCCCCGAAAAATCCCCCCGACCCGTGGAACCTCCCCTGCGGACCGAACGGGAGGAAAACCCCCGTCCATCCCGTGGCAGTCAAGGCCGGGATGATCGCGAAGAAAGTCCCCGTCCCTCCCGTACCAGTAACCAAGGCCGGGATAATTGGCAAGAACCCCGTCGCTCTAACCGTTCGGGTTATGAATCGGAACCGGTGGGGCAATCCACCCCTAGACAGGGCTTTTCTGACCAAAATCAGCGCATCCAAACTCTTTTAGACCGTTATCGCAGTCGTCCTGACTATTACGGTCCGCCTTGGCAATTACGGCGCACTTTTGAACCAATTCACGCCGAACGGGTGCAACAGTGGTTCTTTAAACAGGGGGGCCGGGGTACTGTTCGCGGTATGGGCAGCCGTCTCCAGAATATTCTGGTCGCTTCGGCAATTATCTCGATTATGGCGGAATTACAGGGCGATCGCTTCCGTTCTCTCGTTCTGGCTAATAGTCCCGAACGTTTAGGCGAATGGCGGCGCGGTCTCCAAGATTGTCTCGGCATTTCCCGCGCCGATTTTGGACCAGACCGCGGCATCGTTCTCTTTGAGTCTCCCGAAGCTTTAATTCAAAAAGCGGAACGTTTAATTGAGGATAAATATTCACCGCTCATTATCATCGATGATACCGAAGAACGGCTCAATTTCGCTCTTTTACAATTCCCCTACTGGTTAGCTTTTGCCCCTGAACCCCAACAAAGTTCTAGTTATTGGTATTAACTAATTAGGGTTTGCGGCAAAAAGTTTTTCCTGGCGGCAGGGTGTAGGGTTTTACCAATTTTGAGGGGGTCAATTACCTAATTTTCAGGGAAAAAGTCCCGGAATTTTCCCGCCGATTACTGCAAGGGTCGGCACTTTTTGAGGTAAAAAAAATCTAAAAACCTTGTTGGATAAGGTTTTTAGATTTATTCGGCATACCCTAACTAGGGCTTGCTGAATAATGGTAAAACCCTTTTAAAATAAGGCTTTTGACCTGTTAAAGTCCGATGTTCATGCTGCGAAAATAGGATTGGGACTTTCAAAAACCTTGCATTATCCTTCTTGTAGTACATCGCTTGGTACACAAAACAAGGGCAACAAAGCCTGAAACGACTGGCTACTGACTCCTGACTCCTGACTCCTACCCCAGGAAAAACTTTTTCAGCAGACCCTAACTAAACATCGATTGTAGTCTCCAAAAAGGATAGATACACCTAGGTTAATTCCTAGAGAAGTAATTTCGGTGCTGTCAACCAGAATAACTGACACTTACCTAGGGGATTTTCTTGATTGGGAACCTCTAGACCAATTATTCCCGCTTTTTTGACCGATAATTTCCCTTGAAACTTGCCCCAAACTAGCATTTCCGTCCAATAGCCTAAATCCGGTTCGTGGCCTACCAGTGCGATCGCATTTTCCTCTCGCTGATAGTCGGACTTTTGCCACCATTGCACCCAATCTTGAATATTGCCATTGGGCGATAGGGGATTAAATTGCTCAATTTTACGGCTTAAACCCGCTTTTTGCAAAATTTCGGCGGTTTGCACGGCACGCACCAGGGGAGAAGTCAAAATTAGGTCAAATTTCACCCCCAACTGTCCTAATCTTTGGGCAATTTTAGCAGTTTTGGCCCTACCTTCCTCGGTTAAAGGACGTTCCCCATCGTTGAGATAATCCCCCGATTGTCCTGCTAATCCATGACGCACAAAATAAAGTTTCATATCAGTGTTAGGTCGGTCTTGGCAATGTTAACAGATAGCTGAGGTCTAATAGCTAGGTGCGAATTACCTTTTCATCTGGGTTAACTAGATGGGAAAGTTTCTGTTTAATTTGGGTGTCATACAGTTCCCACTTAAGTTTTGCGTATTCGGCATTATTATTAAAACCACCGAGGAAACCGATAGGAATTTCAAAACCTCCGGCCATGTAACGACCACCACCAAAAAAGCGACCTTGGTTATCCTGTCCGAAAGCTTCCTTGAGAAATTCATCGGGATCTAGGGTAATTTTACTGGTACGCATAGAACCAATGACTAACTCGATCTCCTCATCTTCATCGTGAACGATACCATAAACTAAAGCCGTGTGAACATTTTCTTCTGTCACCAAAAAATCGGCAGCTTGGGGAATCGCATCCCGGTCATCATAACGCAAATAACCCACCCCGGCGATCGAATAATTATTTTTAATAATACGGTTTTTTAAGGCCCGTTCAATCACATCCATCACCCGTCGGGATCTGGCCGATTGCAGGACAGCGTTTAATAATTGGGCATCGTAGAAACGACTGAGATAACCAGCAGCGATAAATTCACATTCTTGCGCTTGCATTAAATTATTCGTATCCGATCGCAATCCGTGCATCAAAGCTGTGGCACACTTAACATGGACGGTATCGCTAGTATTAAAACTTATTAACCCTTTTTGGATATATTGGGTTAATATCGTCGCTGTTGCCCGGATTTGGGGACGAATATCGACAAATTCCGCCTCTAGCTCCCCTTGGCGAGTATGATGATCAATCACGGCAATAATGGGAATTTTTGCCTGTTTAACCAGAGTGGTTAACTGACTATTGGTTCCCTGACCATCGACAAAAACACAACCCTGATAAACCGAAAGATCTCTATCCTTGAGGGTATGGACTCCCCAACGTTTAGCCGGTAAACCCGTTAGTTTTACCAAAGCGACATTTTCCTGATGGGAGAGAGTACCCGCATAGACTATATCGCAGTGAATATCGTACTGTTCGGCGATAATTTGATAGGCCCAGGCACTAGAAAGAGCATCGGGATCTGGGAAATCCTGCATCACCACAATTTGATTTTCGCCGCGATGATTTTCCAAAGTACGTCGCAGGCGATCGATCAGGGAAATAAGTAGGGTATCATTACTAACCGTGACTGGAGGAAGGGGACATACTGCCGACGCTTCCCCTACCAATACATCGGTTTCGAGGGATTTGGCAGGAACTAGACTCAGTAATTCAGCCATCATTTTTAGAAAAGTTCGCTTAAAGGTAAATGCAGTCAGGATTTTTTGAGCTAATCAATTCTAGACGATATCACCGCTCGATCGGTTCATCTCAAATATTAAGCTTTTCTAGCCCCTAGCTCCCCACTGTCGGGCTATAACTCTAGTCTATCGAAAGACCTCTCCTGTTTGTTCTGGGAGAGCGGTGAAGGCAATTAACCATCGCTGCCATTACTTGAGAAGATAGATACTATACAGAATCCCTTAATTTTCCCCTCACGCTCGACCATCTACCTAATTCTTGAGTGAAATTTCATGGCCCAACTGGACAACATCGAAGCGATCGAAAAAAAGCTCTGGAAAGCGGCCGATACTCTGCGAGCTAATTCTAACTATGCCAGTAACGAGTATTTTCTGCCCGTTATGGGCTTGATTTTCCTCCGTCATGCCTACAGTCGTTTTCTCAAGGTTAAAAGGGAGGTAGAGGCGGATTTACCGAAGCGAGGGGGTAAAACACGCTCCTTAACCAAAGAAGATTTCTTGTGCAAAGGAGCGATCTATCTCCAAGAAAAAGCTCAGTTCGATTTTCTGGTGGCGCTCCCCGATAGCGTCAATCGCTCGACCTCCTTGATGGAAGCAATGCTATCGATCGAGGGGGATTATCCACCTTTAGGGGGTATTTTACCGAAAACAGAGTACCAAGAGCTAGATAACGTGGTATTAGGGAATTTACTACGGATTTTAAACCCGGAAGAGTTAAAAAAAGCCGATGGGGATATTTTCGGGCGAATTTACGAATATTTCCTAACTCAATTCGCTAATCTCAAAGCTCACGATAACGGAGAGTTTTTCACTCCCGTTTCTCTAGTATCTTTGATCGCCAATGTTTTAGAACCCGATCACGGATTGGTTTTCGATCCTGCCTGTGGTTCGGGGGGAATGTTTGTCCAGAGCGCACATTTCGTTGAGAGACAGCGCATCAATCCCCAGATGTTAACTTTTAAAGGGTTAGAGAAGAATCCGACCACAATTCGTTTAGCCAAGATGAATCTCGCGGTTCACGGTTTAGAAGGGGATATCCAAAAAGCGATCACCTACTACGAGGATCCGCTGGCATTGGCCGGGAAAGTGGATTATGTGATGGCCAATCCTCCCTTTAACGTGGACGAGGTGGATAGTAAGGTAGATGGTGATGAGCGCTTACCCTTCGGATTGCCGGGGGTTAATAAAAGTAACAAAGTTTCCAACGGTAACTATCTATGGATCAGTTACTTCTACAGCTATCTCAATGATCGAGGAAAAGCCGGTTTTGTCATGTCTTCCCAAGCTTCCAGCGCCGGGAGAGACGAAGGCAAGGTAAGACAGAAGTTAATCGAGACGGGAACGGTGGACATAATGATCGCGATCCGCTCTAACTTTTTCTATACCCGCTCCGTACCCTGCGAGTTGTGGTTTCTCAATCGAGGGAAACCCGCCGAGCTTCAAGATAAGATATTAATGATCGATGCCCGCAATATTTACCGGAAAGTAAACCGGACGATCAACGATTTTAGCCCAGAGCAGTTAGAGAATATTCTCTCGATTGTCTGGCTCTATCGGAGCGAATCGAAGCGTTTTATCGATTTGGTTGTCGGTTATTGCCAGAGTATCGATCGAGAGTATCAGGGATCGATCGCTCTTTTACAAAACTATCGCGAGCATCTGGACAAGTTAACCGAGGCCCTAGAGAAATTTTATAATCTCATCGATGAAAAAGACGGAACATGGTTAGAACTCCGAACAGCATCTGAGCTTTTCAAAGATGACATGGATAAATACGCCGGTTTCGCTCCGATTTCCTATAACGCTGATGATTTAGAGACTTTACACGAGGCTGTCCGCTGTTATCACGAATACAGCGAATTTAGCCGGGATCTGGGCAAACAGGCGGATCTGGTGAATAAATTATTAGGTCGAGCGATCGAGCGTGCCGAGAAGGATCTGGGAGCAAGAGATAGTAAACTGTGGTGGAATTCCCGCGAACTCAACACCTTACGCAAAGAAGCTGATACAAGCCGTCAGAATGCGATCGAACAGCTTAAATCGGTTCGTGGTTTCTACCGTCACGCTCACTGGTTATTAGAAAGGTTCCCCGATGCCAAGCTGCGGGATGTGGAAGGGTTGGTTAAAGTGGTCGATCGCGAGGAGTTACAGGCGAATGATTGGAGTTTAACCCCCGGACGCTATGTCGGCGTTTCCCCAGAGGAGGAAGATGAGGATTTCGATTTCGAGGAAACGTTACGCGAAATTCATCTGGAGTTAAATGATCTCAACTCCGAGGCGATTCGTTTAGCTGATGAAATTGCTAAGAATTTTGAAGGGTTAGGAATTTAAAAAAGAACTTGGGTATATTTCCTTAAAGGAGACCGATGGAGATAGCGATCGTGTCTAAATTAAAATACGGTGTTTATTTTCTACCCTACAATCCCGATTTAGTACCTAGAGCCAAGGAAATGCGAAAAAATCCCACACCGACAGAAAAAAAGTTATGGGCTTTTCTCCGACAATTTCCTTTAAAAATGTGGCGACAGCGACCGATCGATCATTTTATCGTTGATTTCTATTGTCCGAAGTTGAAATTAGTGATCGAGGTGGATGGGGAGGTTCATCTTACTCCGGAGGCAATGGCTTATGATGCTAGAAGAACGAAGGTTTTAGAGGGATACGGATTAACGGTGATCCGTTTCACCAATGATGAGGTTAAATACGATTTCGAGGCGGTTTGTGAGAAAATATCGGGGTTTATTTCTTCGCTTCCTGTCTGTACGGAGGTTGATGATCCTCCTTAGTCCTCCTTGAAAATGTTATCCCCCTAGCCCCCCTTTTCAAGGCTATCCCCCCTAGCCCCCCTTTTCAAGGCTATCCCCCCTAGCCCCCCTTTTCAAGGGGGGAACCGGAACCGGAAGGGGAACCGGAACCGGAATCGGAGCGCGGTAGGGGTGCTGGTGGTGAGACGGGCGCTATGGCTGCGTAAGTCCCCCTTGAAAAGCTTGGTAATCCCCCCTAGCCCCCCTTTTCAAGGGGGGAACCGGAACCGGAAGGGGAACCGGAACTGGAATCGGAGCGCGGTAGGGGTACTGGAGGTGAGACGGGCGCTATGGCTGCGTAAGTCCCCCTTGAAAAGGGGGATTTAGGGGGATAAAAAGTCCTGCTTCCCACCGGTGATTCCCAAATTTGGTAAGTTAGAAAAGGTTACATCTGCGGGCGATTTGTTTAGCTGATGAAATTGCTAAGAATTTTGAAGGGTTGGGGATTTATTACCTTTACAATGTAAATTAGTTAAGTTGAAAATTAAGTTATGAAATTAAACAAAAAATATATAGCTTTAAATAATTTAATCATATTACAAAGAGGTTTTGATCTTCCAGAGATAGAGCGAGTTATAGGCAATATACCTGTTGTGGCTTCAACAGGTATAATCGGTTCTCACAACATCGCCAAAGTTAAGGGGCCGGGAGTTGTAATTGGTCGTAGTGGTAGCATAGGTGGCGGTCAATATGTAGCTAGTGATTTTTGGCCACTTAATACTACACTATGGGTAAAAGATTTTAAAGAACATAACCCAAGATTTATTTATTATGTATTAAAAAATATTGATTTTTCTCGTTTTAATTTCGGTACTGGCGTTCCTACGCTAAATAGAAATCACATTGCTAATATTAAAGTTTTGGCTTTCGATAAATCTCAAGAAGAAAAAATCGCCGATATCCTCTCCAAATATGATGATTTAATCGAAAATAATCGCCGCCGCATCGAGTTATTAGAACGTTCAGCCCGTTTACTTTACAAGGAATGGTTCGTCCGTTTACGCTTCCCCGGACACGAACACACCCCGATTATTGATGGTATTCCTGAAGGGTGGGAGAGATTAAAACTAGGTGAGGTTCTAACCTTACAAAGAGGATTCGATCTTCCTAGTGCAAAAAGAACTCACGGACAATATCCTATTTTTGCATCAACCGGTATTAATGGTTATCATGAAAAGGCTAAAGTTCAAGCACCGGGTATAGTGACAGGTCGAAGTGGTTCTTTAGGCAAAGTTATGTATATTGCGGAAGATTTCTGGCCGCTTAATACAACACTGTATGTGAAAGATTTTATTAAAGTTGATGCGGTATTTGCACTTCATCTTTTAGAGAATTTACATTTAGAACAATATAATGCTGGTGCGGCAGTTCCTACTCTGAATCGTAATGATATTCATAAAATTAAGGTTTTATGTCCGTCTTGTACATTGAAATCTCTTTTTCTCGCTTTCGCCAATCCGATCTATACCCAAATTCATTTTCTTGATCGGTATAATCAAAAACTAAAACAAGCGCGTGACATACTACTTCCGAAACTTATGAATGGAGAGATCGAGGTGTAGAGGCGAAAGATCGATCGCACCTGTAAAAATCCCTGAAAATTGGCAATATTAATAAAATAAACCACTCCCCCGCACGATCGACCCTATGACCACCGAGGATAAAGTACAAAAACTCACCGCCAACTGTCTGCGAGATCAACTTGGTTGGCAGAGTGTCTATGCTTATAATCAAGAGGATTACGGTGAAAACAGCCTGCTCGGACGGCAAAATCAGAAAGAAGTTATCCTCAAACGCTACCTAAAACAGAAATTACGAGAATTTAACCCCAATCTTCCCGAAGAAGCCTATAAATCGGCTATTCTCCAAATCGAAGAAATCAACTCTAGTCAAACCCTTCTGGCCACCAATCAAGAGAAACATCAACTCCTTCTCGATGGAGTACAGGTGAGCTACCGCAACGCCAAAGGAGAGCTAATTAGACAAACCCTAAAAATCCTGGATTTTGACCAACCCAGCAATAACCATTTTCTAGCGGTTCGAGAACTGTGGATACAGGGGGAAATCTACCTCTGTCGCACGGATTTGGTAGGTTTTGTTAACGGCATTCCCCTACTCTTCCTAGAAGCGAAAAACCTCAACCGGGACCTAAAAGCGGCCTACGACGAGAATTTATTAAAGTATATCCGTACTATCCCCCATCTATTCGCCTATAACGCCTTTGCGATTTTAGTTAATGGCATAGATGCGAAAATAGGTAGTTTCTGCGGCAAATACGAACACTTTCATTCATGGAAACGCCTGGCCGAGAGTGACCCCGGCATTGTCGATATGGAAACCATGCTAAAAGGAGTCTGCGATAAAAATAACTTTATCGATCTGTTAGAAAATTATATCCTTTTCGATAACTCCACTGGCAAAACCTGCAAGATTATCGCCCGAAATCACCAGTTTCTGGGGGTTAATCAAGCGATCGATTCTGTGAAAAGATGGCGGGAGGGTGCGATAAAAGATAACAAACTAGGGGTTTTCTGGCATACCCAAGGCTCTGGAAAGAGCTACTCTATGGTTTTTTTCACCCGCAAAATTCGCCGTAAACTAGGCGCAAACTATACCTTCGTTATCTGTACCGATCGCGAAGATCTAGATAAACAGATCTACTATACCTTTGCCGGTTCCGGATTGACCAATAACGAGCAAGAACTCTGCCAAGCTTCCAGTAACGAACACTTGCAGAGTCTTCTGGGAGAGCATAAAGCCTATATTTTCACCCTCATCCAGAAATTCAACCAAACCGTCAATCCCGACCAACCCTACAACTCCCGAAACGATATCATCATTATCAGCGACGAAGCCCACCGAACCCAGTACGGAACCCTGGCCAGCAACCTCCGGGCTGCACTTCCGGGCGCTGGTTTTATCGGTTTTACCGGCACCCCTCTAGTCAGCAACGACGAGATCACTAAACGCTATTTCGGGGATTATGTCTCCACCTACGACTTCCAGAGAGCGGTCGAGGATAAAGCCACCGTTCCCCTCTACTATGATGCAAGGGGTGATAAACTCTCGATCGCCGTCAACGACCTCAACGAACAGATCGCCGCCAAAATCGAAGAGTTAGAGATCGAAAATGTTGAGATAGAAGACCGTTTAGAAAGGGAATTAAGAAGGGATTACTACATCCTGACGGCCCCGCAGCGGTTAGAGGCGCTGGCCCGTGATTTCGTTGAACATTACAGCACCGCTTGGGAAACAGGCAAAGCCATGGTGATTTGTATCGACAAGCTCACCTGTGTCAAGCTGCATAACCTGATCGATCATTACTGGAGCGAAAAAATCCAACAACTGAAAAAAGACCTCAAAAAAATTACCGATGACCAAGAGGAAAACTATCGTCAGCGTCAGATTCAATGGATGGAAGCAACCCTAACGGCCGTGATCGTCAGCGAGGAACAGGGAGAGATCGACAAATTCCAGAAACACGGGTTAGATATTACCAGCCATCGCAGTGTAATCAAAAATGGCTTTGAACTGGCGGACGGTAAAAGAATCAGCCCGGAAAATGCCTTTAAACAAGCCGATCACCCCTTTCGGATCGCCATCGTCTGCGCTATGTGGTTGACCGGTTTCGATGTTCCCTCCCTCTCCACCCTCTACCTCGATAAACCCCTAAAAGCTCATACGCTCATGCAAGCGATCGCTCGTGCTAACCGGGTTAACGAGGGCAAAACCAACGGTTTAATCGTGGATTACTGCGGAATCCTCAAAAATCTCCGTCAAGCTCTCGCCGATCTCGCCCAAATTTCCGATCAGGGACGCAGGGAAGACCATCTTAGTCTCGACCCCACGAAACCGCAAGAAAATTTACTGGATGAATTGGCCCGATCGATCGAGGCAGTTAAAGAATTTTTGGGGGAAAGTAACGCATCCCTAGACGCGCTCCTCGAATATAAAATACCTAGTTTTGCCTTCAATAAAGCCATTAACGACGCGAAGGAAGCGATCAATCGAAGTGATCAGGCCCGACAAAATTTTGGACTCCTCTCTCAAGAGGTCTTCCATCTTTTTAAGGCCTGTCTTAATCAGCCATCGGTTAATCACTACCGTCCGGCTCACGACACGATTAAACTTATCTATAAATGCATTCAAGGTGATCGGGAGAAAATAGACATCGGGGAAATTCTCTTGGAAATGCGATCGGTAATCGACGGGGCGATCGATGTAACCACCGAAGCGAGGGCCGATGATACGCCACTGTACAACATCAGTAAAATCAACTTCGAGCGTCTGAAACAGGAATTCGCCAATAGCGATCGTAAGAATACCACCGTCCAAACTCTCAAAAACGCCATCGAAAACCGTCTCCGAACAATGCTCGAGCAGAATCTGCAACGGACGAACTTTCAAGAGCATTACGAGCGGATCGTCGCTGATTATAATTTCGAGAAGGATCGGGTGGCGATCGAACAGACCTTCGAGGCCTTATTAGAATTTATTCAGGAACTCGATCAAGAGTCCCAACGGGCGGTTAGCGAGGGATTAGACGAGGAATCCCTGGCCCTGTTCGACCTTTTAACCAAAGAGAATCTATCACCGCAAGAAATTGAAAAAATTAAACAGATCGCCACGCGGCTTTTGGAAACCCTAAAACAAGAGAAACTAAAGATCGATCGTTGGCCAGATAAAGAATCCAGTCGGGCGGAGGTTAAAACTACTATTCACAACTTTTTATACAGCGATAATACTGGTTTACCCGTCGATCTCTACACGGACGAAGAAGTGGAAGAAAAAACGGAAGAAGTCTTCCGTCACATCCTGCGAGTTTATCCGAGTCTGCCTTCGCCTTATTACAGCGCGGCTGCCTAGATTCTGGACTGTCCATATTTCGCTTTTCCAGAGTTGCTGATTTTAGTTCTGATAATCATCACCGTCCCTAAATATTTGCTCCGATTTTTTATAGTAAATTTATACTACTAAGGAAGCAAAGACGAAACTCTAAGTAGGTGGGTATTAAAAATTGTCAGACACCCCCATGATCAAGGAGGATCCCCCCGCCTATCGGCACCCCCCTTATCAAGGGGGGCAGGGGGGATCAAGGACAAAATCTATCTTCAATTTAATTGAAACCACTTACTTAGGGTTAAGCAATGGTTAGACAACTCGACGACAGCCCGAAAACCACAATCGTCTATCCCGATAGCGATGGTAAACCGATGGCCGACAATACAAGACAATTTCGCTGGATTACGACGATTAAAGCGAATCTAGACTGGTTATTTGCCAATGATGCCGATGTTTTTGTCGCCGGTGATTTACTCTGGTATCCCGTGGAGGGAGATAATAAGACTCGACAAGCACCCGATGTCATGGTAGCTTTTGGCAGACCAAAAGGCGAAAGAGGTTCCTATCAACAGTGGAAAGAGAACAATATCCCCCGCAAGTGGTTTTTGAAATTCTCTCTCCGGGTAATACCCAAACGGAAATGACCAGAAAACTACTGTTTTATGACCGTTATGGCGTGGAAGAATACTACATTTATAATCCCGATAAAAATGATTTGGGCGGCTGTATTCGTCGGGAAAATCGGCTCGAAAGTCTGGAAAATCTCGATAATTGGGTCAGTCCTCGCTTGGGCATTCGTTTTGAATTGGCCCAACCGGAGTTACTCTTGTATTATCCCGATGGTCAACCTTTCACCAGTTACAACCAAGAACGACAACGGGCCGAAACGGAACGACAACGGGCCGAAACGGAACGACAACGGGCTGAAGTGGAACGACAACGGGCCGAAAGGTTAGCGGCAAAACTGCGGGAGTTAAATATTAATCCCGAAGAAACTTAAAAAAATTATCGCTCGGCTCAATCGATCGAGATAGTCTCGCTACAATGAAAGTAGATAAATATCAAGTCCTCTAGCTAGAGTCGCAACAGTAAGCCCAGAAAAAATGCGCTAGGGCAGGGTTGACTAAATCGACGAAGCAATCGCTAAATAGGGGTAATTTCCGTCCACTTCTCCCCAATCCTGAACGGGAGAGGCAGAACCGAAGAATTTCTATAAAATTTCGGTAAGGGTGGAAAGATCAAGTAAGTTAGCGTTAGGGCTTAATCTTCGCCACGGAAAGTAGAACTATGACAGTTTGTGAATATCGGCCAGGTTTAGAAGGAATTCCCGCCGCCCAATCGAGTATCAGCTTTGTGGATGGGCAAAAGGGAATCTTAGAGTATCGGGGCATTCGGATTGAGGAACTCGCCGAAAAAAGTACCTTCCTCGAAACCGCCTATCTCCTTATCTGGGGTGTTCTGCCCACGGGGGCGGAACTGGACGAATTTGCCGATGAAATCCGTTATCATCGACGCATCAAGTACCGTATCGAAGACATGATGAAATGCTTCCCCGAAAAAGGCCACCCCATGGATGCGCTACAAACTTCGGCGGCGGCTTTAGGGTTATACTATGCCCGTCGGGCTTTGGATAATCCCGAATATATCCGTCAGGCAGTAGTGCGGCTATTAGCGAAAATCCCCACTATGGTGGCGGCGTTTCAATTGATTCGCAAAGGTAATCATCCCATTCAGCCCAACGATAGTCTTGATTATGCGGCCAATTTCCTCTATATGTTGACGGAAAAAAGACCGACGGATTTAGCGGCGAAAGTTTTCGATGTCTGTTTGACTCTCCACGCTGAACATACCATGAATGCCTCGACTTTTTCGGCTATGGTGACGGCTTCCACTTTAACCGACCCCTACGGTGTCATCGCTTCAGCAGTGGGAACTCTCGCCGGTCCCCTCCACGGTGGGGCAAACGAGGAAGTATTGTTAATGTTAGAGGAAATCGGTTCGGTGGCTAATGTTCGTCCCTATGTGGAAAAATGTATCGCCAACAAACAAAAAGTTATGGGTTTTGGACACCGGGTATATAAAGTTAAGGATCCCCGGTCGACGATTTTACAAAATCTGGCCGAACAATTATTCGCGGAATTAGGTTCCGATGAATACTACGATATCGCCCTAGAATTAGAACAGGCAATGGTGGATATCTACGGCGAAAAAGGTATCTATCCTAATGTGGATTTCTATTCGGGATTGGTTTATCGGAAATTAGGCATCCCCAATGATTTATTTACCCCGATTTTTGCCATCTCCCGGGTGGCTGGTTGGTTGGCCCACTGGAAAGAACAATTAAATGCTAACCGCATTTTCCGTCCTACCCAAATCTACACCGGACAACACGAAGTCCCCTATACACCGATCGAACAACGTTCTTAGATTTTATCTCCCATTCTTGATGGAAACACGGTTTCTCGCCTTTGTCAATCTTTCCTAGGCGAGATTTTTTGTCTCATTTCCTGTTATATTGATGGGGCAAGGAAACAGTCTAGCGGCTTTCAGCTTGGTCAGTTTCGGTGTATATAGCAAGACAAGGTCTTTACTTCTAGATAGTCGGACAGAAAAATATTAAAGATTATGGTGAAATTTTGGCGGGGATTAACGGTATTTTTAATTTCTTGTTTATTGCTGATTTCCCTAACTGCTTGTGGTAATCCAGTTAGACGCAATCAAGTGGTCATATCGGTATTAAGTGACCCCAAAACCTTTAATGCTGTTTTATCGGCCGAATCCCCGAATATTTTTGGTTTAACCTACGAAGGACTATTAACAGAAAATCCCATTACTGGCAAAAAAGAACCAGTCTTAGCAGAATCTTGGACAATTTCCGATGATAATTTGAGCATTATTTTTACTATAAGAGAGGGTTTAAAATGGTCAGATGGTCAACCATTAACCGTTGATGACGTGGTTTTTACCTATAAAAAATTATATCTAAATCCTGATATTCCCAACAACTACCGCGATAGTTTAAGAATAGGATTAAAAAAAGAATTCCCCGTTATCACCAAACTAGATAATCGCAGAATTGAATTTAAACTACCCGAACCTTTTGCTCCTTTTTTAGATGCTGTCAGTTCACCGATTTTACCTAAACACGCTTTAGAGAAAACTATTCAGAAAAAAAGCCCCGATGGTAGGTTGGAATTTCTCTCCACTTGGGGGTTAGATACTCCTCCCGATAAAATTGTTTTTAATGGTGCTTATAAACTCAAAGAATATATCACGGGACAAAGGATTATTTTTGAGAATAACCCCTACTATTGGAAAAAAGATGCTCAGGGACAACAATTACCCCATATAACTTCAGTAATTTGGGCAATTGTTGAATCTCAGGATACAACTTTACTGCAATTTCGTTCGGGAAGTTTAGATTCTATTGCGGTAACTCCCGAATTTTTCTCCCTCTTAAAAACCGAAGAAGAAAGAGGAAATTTCACTATTTTTAACGGGGGACCTGCCTACGGAACCCAGTTTATTAGTTTTAATCTCAACCAAGGCAAACGCAACGGAAAACCCCTAGTAGAGCCGATTAAATCCCGGTGGTTTAATAACTTAAATTTCCGTCAAGCTATTGCCTATGGCATTAATCGTCAAAGAATGATTGATGATATCTATCGAGGATTGGGACAAGAACAAAACTCTTTTATTTCTATTCAATCGCCTTTTTACGATAAAACCCTGAAAGGTTACGATTATAATCCCGAAAAAGCCAAAGAATTATTATTAGAGGCCGGATTTAAGTATAATAGTGATAATCTGCTAGTCGATGCTGATAATAATCCCGTTAGATTTAACCTAATTACTAATGCAGGAAATAAAATCAGGGAAGCAATTGGGGCGCAAATTAAAAATGATTTAGCCGCAATAGGAATTCAAGTGGATTTTCAAGCGATCGCTTTTAGTAATTTAGTTGATAAACTGAGTAATAGTCTAGATTGGGAGGCACATATTTTAGGTTTTACCGGCGATAATGAACCCCACGCCCCGAATATTTGGTATGTAGATGGAAATCTCCACGCTTTTAACCAACAACCTCAACCGGGTAGTCCTCCGATTCAAGGCTGGCAAGCGGCAGATTGGGAGAAAAAAATCGCTGATTTATACGTCAAAGGTTCCCAAGAATTAGACTTTGAGAAGCGCAAAGTTATCTATAATGAAATTCAACAACTTCAACAGGAATACGTCCCCTTTATTTATCTTGTCAATCCCCTCGCTTTGGGGGCGGTGCGTAACTGCTTTGAAGGAATACAATTCTCCGCCTTGGGTGGGGCATTCTGGAATCTAGAAGAATTAAAGAAAACCTGTGGAGGTGTTTAATGACTCATTTTGGCATTCTTTGTCCCACCGCTTCTGGACATATTAATCCTCTCCTACCTTTAGGAAAAGAATTACAAAAACGCGGTCATAAAGTTACCTGTTTTCTAACTCTTGATGGTGAAGAAATGGTGCAAGCAGCCGGGTTAGATTTTCAGGCAATTGCACCCGACAAATATCCAAAAGGCACATCAGCCAAAAATTTAGCCGAAATTGGTCAATTACAGGGAACAGCCGCCGTCCGACGCACAGTAGAATTAGTAACTAATTCTACCGCGACCCTCTTTCAAACTATCCCCCAAGAGATGCGTCGCTTGGGAATTGATGCCCTAATTGTCGATCAAGTTTCCCCCTCAGGAGGTACAATCGCAGAAAAATTAGCTATTCCCTTTGTCAGTTTTGCCGGGGCATTGGTTTTAAA
Organism: Microcystis panniformis FACHB-1757; assembly: GCF_001264245.1. Taxonomy (NCBI): domain Bacteria; kingdom Bacillati; phylum Cyanobacteriota; class Cyanophyceae; order Chroococcales; family Microcystaceae; genus Microcystis; species Microcystis panniformis. Next base: position 1,071,088 of record NZ_CP011339.1, on the reverse strand, counting down.
TCGTGATCCGCTTATTCCGCCCTTTATGACCACTTGGGACTATAATCCCTCATTTATCGGGGTTATTCGCAATAAAATTGGCTATAAACTCCTTGACTCTCTGACTCGTCCCCTGAATGAGTTAATCAACCAGCAGCGTCAAGAATGGGGGTTAATTCCCTATCAAAACATCAATCAACGCTATTCCCCCCTTGCTCAAATTAGCCAACAACCTGCCGAATTTGAGTTTCCTCGGCCAAATTTACCCGCTCACTTTCACTTTACTGGCCCCTTTCACGATTCCTCCACCAGAAAACCGATTCCTTTTCCCTACGAAAAATTAACCGGACAACCCTTGATTTATGCGTCCCTCGGTACAATTCAAAATCGCCTACAATCGGCCTTTAATGCGATCGCAGAAGCCTGTGCCGATTTGCCGGTACAATTAGTTTTATCCTTGGGCAACACCGACTCTAACATTCAAATAACGACAAAAAACGCCCTAGTTGTTCCCTACGCTCCTCAATTAGAGCTTTTAACCAGAGCCTCTCTTACTATCACCCACGCAGGCTTAAATACTACCCTAGAATCCCTAGCGCAAGCTGTACCGATGGTGGCCATTCCCATCACTAACGACCAACCGGGGGTATCTGCTCGGATAAAATGGTCGGGGACAGGGGAAGTGATTCCGATTTCCCGTCTAGAAGTTCCCCGTTTACGAAAGGCGATTGAAAAGGTCTTATCCTTCCCCAGTTACCGAGAAAATGCCCTGAGAATGCAAAAAGCACTACAGAAGACTGGAGGAGTGAAAATGGCCGCCGATATCGTCGAAAAAGCCATTTCTACCGGCCAACCCGTCCTATCGGTATAATGGCTAGGGTCTGCTAAAAAAGTTTTTCCTGGGGACAGGGTGTCGGGTGTCGGGTTTTAAAAACGTTATCGAAAACAATTGACAAAAATCGCCCTTTATAACCCGTCCATGGCCTAACACAAACCGAAGAACTATAAAGATTAGATTGAACATTTCTGTGATTTCTGTCTAACAGCAATGGTCAGCGGTGATGAATGAACTAGAACATCGCCGCTTCATCGTGTTAGCTGGCTTGTGCTTAGAGTGTAAGTTTGCGGAGAAATCATGCGTATAGTAACTGATTATTAATACTATCAACAGTTAAGGTGTTGACTAAAACACTAACCCGTTGCACGACCTCGTAGGCAGTTTTCTGAGGGACAACAATAATTCCACAATGTTCTCTGCCTTCCTCTATGAATTGAAGATGTAATCGTTCAAAATCAACTCGGTTGTGGGTGACAAGACATCTACCTAAAGAAGCTGCAAATTCTAATTGTTCGCTGTCAGTTTTGCCTAAAGTTGACTGCTCAGGAACAGTGGTGACATCTAAACCACGAGAACGCAGAAGTGTTGCAACTAACGCTGACATATCTTCGTCCATGTAAAGGGAAGCAAATATACTCATAGCTCACCCAAAGCAGCCTTTACAGAAGGATGAACCAACTCATCGGGGACTTGATTACGCTCAATGTACTCGTTAATTTCTGCTTGATGATCCAAATAAAAACTCAAGGCATCGAACACTTGTGCTAAGGTCAAATGAGGTAAATGAGTTGGAATTTCCTCTGGCATCACACCTAATCGCCACAGACCGACGATTGCGCGAATAGATGTGCGAGTGCCTTCAATAATTGGCTCTCCACCTAAAATCTCATTGTTTCTGGTGACATAACGTGAAAGAGTGATAATCGTCATGGAATTAGGTCTCTTAGGGAAATCGCTAATTCTATTTTAGTCAGGGACAGACATGACTTGATCATGGCATCTAGTGGCTAGAGGAATCCTAGGCTAGATGTTTTTTCGGCAACCTAACCTAAGACTGGCTCTAATAGTTTGACTAGAGAAAAAAGAGGTGCGTTACATTTCATTAACGCACCCTACCAGAGCGGCGTACTGCTACGCAGTGCCTTCGGCATCACACTGACACAAACCGAAGAACTATAAAGATTAGATTGAACATTTCTGGGATTTCTGTCTAACGAAGCGCTCTGCGGCAAATTTGTCCGACGGCAGCACCTTGTTATGCCTTTGTAGCTAATTGTTCATAGCCAAGTAGTATAGATGGACTAAATGACTCGAACTGCCACCTTGGTAATCTTTGAGGGTGTGCCTTATAAGCTTCCATCAGTTCACTTAGATCTGATGGTTTATCTATGCCTAGAATACATTTAACTTTTTCAAAGTATGACTTTGATGACGACCTTGCAAATACTTCAAACGCACTGTGAAACTGGCAAACATACAGTAATGTGTGTGGAACCCAACGAGAATAAAAGTCGGCTTGCTGTATTTCAGCCCGCATAAACAATATAAAATCAGCCTGCATTAGGTAACGAAATTCTATGCCAGAGTGTTTACTTCTTTGCTTAAGCAGATCCGCATGAACAGATAAACGTCCTAGCTTTAATCTACTATTTCGACGGTCTAAAGAACGCAAGCCATCTCGGAAAGCCTCATATCCAACCATTACATCTTTTCCATAATCGGATCTTCCGTTCACATAGTATTGATTCGTCAACAGTAGGTTAACTTCTGCAAACCTTTCATGCTTTGTGAAAATGGCAACCACATATAAGAAAAGCTCGTGAATAATAAATTTGAAATTATCGAAGTCCCATTCACCCCAACTGTTAACATTCTCCCTCCTACTCATATATGGGATCAAATCTTCAAAAAAGCGATGAACTTTGAGGACATTTTCTTCTGTTGGTGCATATTGCGCGAGAGTGATAAACAAAGTAATTGCTTCGTTTCTATAAGGAATAAATTTTTCTATATTATCAATAACCTGATCGTCAAATTCACCTTCCTTTTCGGTGATTCTGAACTTTTCAAGATTACTAACAAAAGTAGACAAATACTCATCTAACGCCCCCGATGCAAATGGCTTGTTTTCTTTGATAGCAGATATAGCCCTTTTGTGCACTGCCGAAGTACCCAGAGATATTCCATCTGATTCATCCAGAAAAGATGGCCGCTTACCTATCTCAGGCCTCGTATAAAGGGGTTTGTCATATATCCAACGCAATAACTTTTCAAAATTATCTGCATTGTTATCGGGTTCGCTTAAATCGATATATATTCGCGATTTATAGTATGTTGGCAGGTATGCTTTACCTTCTGAATCTCTCTCAGCAATTATGGCTACAAATTTTCCTTGTTCCTGGTTTTCATAAACTTCACGTGAGATGATTTGAGTTTCAGTGCCTACACCGCCGGATCGATCATCTGCCTTTGAAGCGTAAACCTCGTCACATATGATGGCCACCTTGGTTATCTGTGGGTCTGTAACCATCTTTTCCATGAAAGCAAAGGAATCATGCCCTTCTTTAAGATCCCATTTATCAAGAATAACATGAACACCCGATTGGGTCAGGTCTTCAGCTAAATCAATTACCCACTGTTCATGTGTTGGGTTAGACCAGCTATAAGAAATAAATAACTTAGGGTTTTTCATCTATTCGTAAATCCTTAATAAGTCCAACTATTAATTATACAAAAACTTTCTCGATAACACTCCTGAGAGTAACGATATGTAAAAACTCTCGGCATATCCCCCCATTTTAGCACCATCGCCAGAACTTTTCCGCGTATCATAACCAAAAGCGTATTAGCCAGATTAAACAGCCTCTTTTAAGTAGATTCCTAACAACAAGCTGCAATAAAATAGACTTTTCGGGAAGTCTAGCACTAATTTCTTCAGTCCACCCCACAATTACCTAATTTTCGGGGAAAAAGTGCCAAAATTTTGCCCCCGATCGCTCTTATGTTCGGCACTTTTTGAGGGCAAAAAAATCTAAAAATCTTAGCCAACAATGTTTTTAGATTTATTCAGCCAACCCTAAGTTAAATTTTGAGTTGATCGATTAAATCGCGCATGATTTTGGCCGAATTATGTAACTGTTGGGTTTCTCTGGGACTGAGAGCAAGATTCAGGGTTTTAATCACTCCTTTCTCGTTAACCACCGAGGGAATACTTAAACACACATCTTTGAGACCGTATTGACCATCGAGGAGAGTGCTAATAGTGAGAATTCTTTCTTGGGAACGTAAAATCGCTTTAACGATATCCGTGGTAGCTAAACCGATCGCATAGCTAGTATAACCCTTGCGTTTGATAATTTCATAGGCGGCGTTTTTAACCTGAAGAAAAATTTCTGTTAAGCTTTCTTGGTCGGCCGCGCTTAAATCCTGCCAATCTCCTTCTAATAACCTTGCTCCTCCGATATTAGCCGAACTCCACACAGCAAGCTCACTATCCCCGTGTTCACCGATAATATAAGCGTGGACGTTACGCGCATCTACATGGAGTTGGGTGGATAAAAGAGAGCGTAAACGGGCAGAATCTAGCACCGTACCCGAACCAATCACCCTAGAGGGCGGAAAATGGGTGATTTTAAGGGTAACATAGGTCATGATATCGACGGGATTACTCACCACCAAAATCAAAGCACTGGGGCAGTAAACAGCCACATCCGCGAGAATACGGCGGAAAATCGCCACATTTCGCTCAAGGAGATGTAATCGGGTTTCTCCCTCTTTTTGGGCGGCCCCGGCAGTAATAATCACCACATCGGCATTTTGTCCCACATCGGCCACGGTTCCCATTTTCAAGTCTGTGGGTTCAATAAAAGGCATTCCGTGCCTTAAATCCATCACTTCCCCTTCGACTTTATCCGTGGCGATATCCTGTAGAATTAATTCATCAAAACAGTCTTGAATTAACATCGAGTAAGCGCAGGCCATCCCCACCTGACCAACACCGATAATCACCCCCTTGCGAGGACGCAGAGGTGCGGGTTTTTCAGCGTAGGGATTGGGAGTAAATATTTTATCTAACATAGATTTTTGCAGTTACTGGCTCGGTAAGCTTATTTTAAGGGGAAAAGGTTAATATCAGGTAAAAAGAGACTATAAAGAGATTTTGAGGACGTTACCAGCCATTTTTTTCTGGTAAGTGGTCGGACAAATTTCTTGTCTTTATTCCTTGACCTCTAGTTTAAGAGAATTGAGGGCCGCTGACAGCTTCAGGCTATATCCTAAAATTAGGAATAAAGTGACAGTAGGAGGCGAACCGATGATCTATCACATCACCACAGAAAGAGGTTGGCAAATAGCTCGTGAAATGGGGGAATATCGGGCTTATTCCCTAAAAAATGAGGGATTTATCCATTGCTCCACCTTAGAACAAATTCCGAAAGTTGTGGACGCTTTTTATCAAAATCAGCCAGATTTGCTGGTTTTAGCCATTTCTCCTGAACAATTGCAGTCCCCGGTCAAATGGGAGCAGCCCCAACATCCTAACCCAGAAAATGCAACTCTAGAGCTAGAAAAAGAGACCTTTCCCCATATTTACGGTGCTATCAACCTAGAATCGGTAGTTTTTGTCAAACCCCTAGAGGAGTTGCTCAATTCCTAAGTAGGGATGCACAATTATTTGTAGGATGGGTTAGCGGTAGCGTAACATGAGCGGGCGTTGGGTTTCATGCTTCAACCCAACCTACGTTCTTTAGAGCTAGAAAGAGAGACCTTTCCCCATATTTACGGTGCTATCAACCTAGAATCGGTAGTTTTTGTCAAACCCTTACAGGAGTTGCTCAATTCCTAAAACTAAATCATCTAACTCTTGGTAATCGGGGAGAGTAGTATCGATGCTTAACCCGCGCCGAATCACGAGACGATCCCACTGTGGTCGCGATAATAGCTCGCTAAAGTAGCGCGCCTTGAAAATTAACAAATTTGCCTCTAGACCCGTCTTAATACGCCCTAAATGGGGCAATCCGAGCAGATTTGCTGGGGTGAGGGTGACACTATTTACCCAGTCAGCGTAGGGTGTGTCGAGATGGGCAATCCGCACCGCTTGGGTAAAGACTTCTAAACCATCGTGATCCCCAAAACCATAAAAGGGATCGCGACAGTTATCGCTGGCAAAAGCTACCGGAATTCCCGCTTTTTTCATCTCTTTTACCTTAGTTGTCCCGCGCCAAAAGGGGGTTTTTTCCTCTTGACGATCCTGTAGGTAGAGATTGCACATCGGCAAGCTAACGATAGCAATACCCGCATTTTTGACTAAATTTAGGGTTTCTTGGATTATTTCAGGGGATTGTACCGCTAAACTGCAACAGTGACCACAGATGATTTGTCCAGAAAATTGCTCTTTGATAGCAGTACGGGCGATCGCTGCTAAACAGGTAGAATCGGGATCGCCGTTTTCATCCAGATGAAAATCGAGATTTAAACCCCTTTCTTGGGCTAATTTGAAGGTAATATCAATTTGTGCCTGTAAATCAGGATTTGTGTAGGCTACTCCCCCTAATATGCCCCCAAATTCGGCGATTTTATCGGCTAAGGCCGCTCCCTCGGAGGTTTGATAGTAGTCAAGGGAAACTAGGGAAACCGCTTGCAGGGTGATTTTACCGGCCCATTGTCGTTGCAATTCTCCCAAAGCAGTTAAGCTAATCTGTGCCTGTTGACCAAAAGAGTCGATATGGGTGCGAATAGCGGCGGTTCCGTGGGCATAACTGCATTTAACGCCGAATTCCATGCGACGATACACATCCTCTAAGCGCCACTCCCGTCGGGAATCCTCTAGGGCCATTTTTAAGGCACTGTCAAAAGTGCCATCATGGTTAGGACAACGATGCCAACTATGACCTTTATCGAGATGGGTGTGCATATCAACAAAGCAAGGAAAAACAATCTTTTTTTTGAGGTCAATAACGGGAATATTATCTTCGGGGGGATTGTTGAGGTGATGCGATTAATGTTACCGTCATTAATTTCCAGATTAACTAAGGTTAATCCCTCGGAGGTTTGGGGAGAGAAACTCTCATTTTCTAGCAGGGAAACGGGAATATGAGCATTTTTGAGCCAGTAGCGCTCGCTTGAGGGAATCATAAGACCTCTGGTAAAAATCAAAAATTGTTGTTAGGATTAGGAGCCAGTCGTCGGTGCATCTCACATTTGCAGGAATACCGACAGTCAGCAATTATCAGTAACTCTTATAGCGGTTCTCACACCTGTGTGACACAGTTAAACCTTTGCTAATTAAGCTTTTCAACATCGATAATGTACCTCTTGCGAACAGGAAACGCTATAGATAATTACAAATGTATCAGCAGCTGCGTGTAAGCATCCCACCGAAAAACTAATGCGCGGGGGGTTTGGGGGCGGCGCCACGCTCCCAACGGGGGGTTTGGGGGGTAGAACCCCCCAAAAGCTTGGATTGAGTGATAAAATCGGAAGTAATGCCCGATCTTAGCCGAGAGTTTCCCCGTAAAAATCCCAATTGGTAGATTGACAAAAATGAGATGCACCCTCGGTCGTCGGTCGTCAGAAGAATTAAGAATGAATAATAATCAATTATGCGGTATTAAGTAAGGAGTGTTAAATGGCATTAACAGTGCTATCTTTTCCCTGATTACTGATTACTGATTACTGATAAACCGGTAGTCGCGCCTTTAATTCCCAGCCATAAACTGCTAAAAATTCCTTTAATTTATCGGGGTGTAAATGGAGGTAATCGGGATTAACTTCATCGATAATGCCAATACCGCCTAAATCCCGCGCTCCTGCCGCTAAACAATCCAAGAGAAAAAGAGGATCGGGTACTAAATTCGGGGGAATTTGAATGACAATATCTGGGGGCAGAATTTCCCTAGCTTGTCTAACCAGATCGGGTAATTTTTGCAGATAAAAAGGATTATTTTGCCACTGTTCCCTTTTGCCCGGATTGTAGGGTTGTAGGATCACTTCTTGAATATGTCCCCAACGTTGATGAATAGTGGCAATAGTTTCTAAGGTTACTAAGCGATCGCATTCTGTTTCACCAATTCCTAATAATAAACCCGTGGTAAAAGGAATTCCTAATTCTCCCGCCCATTGTAACTGTTCTAAACGCAGGGATGGCACTTTACTGGGGGCATGACGATGGACATTATCTAATAAAGTCACCGTCATTTGTTCTAACATTATGCCCATAGATAGATTGACATTTTTCAGTTTTTCCATCTCGGCAAAAGTTAAAATACCCGCATTGGTATGGGGATAAAAACCCATATTTAAAGCCAATTCTCCCAAATTATAAATATGCCGAAACCATAACTCTCGATTGGGTGCTAAAGGATGAACTTCGCCGCTAAGAATTAAAATTTCCGTAATTTCCGAACCCTGCAAAGCAGTTAAAATCTCTTTGGCTTTTTCCAAACTTAACCAGCCATGAGTGCCTAAATCCCTGCGAAAATTACAATAACTGCAACGATTGAAACACTCGTAGGTAGGTACAAGGGTATGAGAGGGACTATAGGTGACAATTCTTGACATTTTTTTCGGGATTGCAGTTCATTACGAGCATTCAAGGGCGAGAAAATTTGCTATCGTGGGGAGAATTGCTGTTTTATTCACCTAAAAACGCTCTCCCTTTTCGCTTCCTCCTATGATTTTCGATCCTGCCAGTCTTCCCTCCCATCGTCAAACGATTCGCCCGATTAGCGCCACGGCCCTGCACGGAATTGTATTTCAAGATGACAAATTAATCGCTATCGACGCAAAAAACGGCTATTTATACCAAATTGTCCTCGATACTGGTCATACAAGCGTACTTAATTCCCATCGCTGGCAAGAATTCGTCGGGACGACGGGATTGGCAATCGATGATCAAAATAACCTCTGGTTTACCACTCGCGAAAATCTCTACTGCTGTACTCTCGAAGATTTTACCCCGAAATTTTTTACCCGTCTTCCCTACACCGCTAACGGAGTTGCCGTAACTGGCAACACAATTTATGTCACTTGTCAACGTTCTGGACAAATCTTTATATTTGATCGCCAATCGGGACAGGAAATTACCCGTTTGTACGCACCGGGTATCGGCATCGAAAATATCACCATTCGCGGGGAAGAACTTTGGCTAACGGATACCCTAGAACAAACGGTTTACTGTCTCGATCGCGCCACGGGAGAACAGCTTTTTAGCATGATAACTCCTTTTGAATCACCGACGGGATTAGCATTTTATCGCGATGCTAACAGTGGCAAGGATATATTATATGTGGCCTATGCTTTCCAAGAACCCTGTATCCGCGATAATCCCAATTCCGAACAGGTTCACGAACTTAGTTATCGTCCGCGTACTTTTGTCCATCCTCTATATTTTCACTACGATCCCGCTAAAAAATACGCCCTTTCTAACGGTTATCTGATTGAATTATCCTACGTCGAGGAATTGGAACCCCTCTATAATATCGAACTAAAAGATGTGGAATGGCGCATCGCTTTACCCTTAGAAACACCACGGCAAAAAATTCGCAGCGTCGAAGCGGTGGGATTGCCTTTTATTGAAGAAATTCAGGACGGGCAGCGGGTGGCAGTATTTAAGTTCGAGCAAATAACCGGCAAACAACGTCATATTTTTGGGTGGAAAGTAGTATTAGAAGTGTGGGGTATTAAATACCAAATTACTCCCCAAGATTGCGAAGATTTACCCCCCTTACCCGCCGATTTTCCCGATCGCTATTTGATCGATAATGATGATCTGGCCATGAATACAGAAATTATCCTCAATGCTGCCGAAGAAGCGACCGGTCGGGAAACCAATCTCCTCAGAAAAGTTTATAGTATTCGTAATTACGTCTATGATCAGCTTTCCTACGGCATCAAACCCAACATCGACACCCCTGATATTGCCCTGCGGCGCGGAGTCGGTTCCTGTGGGGAATATGTGGGTTTATTATTGGCTTTGTGTCGTCTCAATGGTATTGCCTGTCGCACGGTAGGACGCTATAAATGCCCACCCCATGCCCTCGAACGTAATTTACCCCTCGAACCGGATTACAATCACGTCTGGATGGAATTTTATCTTCCCTCTATCGGTTGGGTTCCCATGGAGTCCAATCCCGATGATATTTTTGAAGGTGGTCCCTATCCCAATCGTTTCTTTATGGGTTTAGCTTGGTATCACACGGAAATTGCCAAAGATATCCCCTTTGAACGAATGCTCAGTCAAGGACAACCGGTGTTAAAAACCCAAGTTCCCATCGGCGATTTAGCGATTAATCACGTTCAATTTATCATTCTTGAGGAATTAGCCCCAAAAGACTAGAATTCTGACCCATCATCTAGGATGCCCATTTCTCTGTCTCTTTCTTCTTTGAGTTCTTTGACCATTTGTAAACCCGCACCCACACAGAAGCCTAGGGCTGCCCCGGCACCGGCAAAATAACGTCCATAGATGATTTGATAGTGATGGGGATTTCTATAGTTGACTTGGCTGGGATTGCGTTCAATGCGGCTAATGCCATAACCAATACCAGCACCAACTAAAGCCGTTACTAGGCCTGAAAATAGAACTAGACGAAAGTTCATGATCTTATCTCCCGATGGACTCTGACTTTAGATTATCGCTGAAAATTAGTTAATGGCAAGCTATCGCAATAATTTGTTAAGTAGTCGTGTCAAATCAATTTCCCTTGAGATGTGTAATTAATTTTGCTTAGGTACTTATTAAGTAAATAAACTAGCATCAACCCGAAAATATGCTCCCAAAGACCTAGCTTCTGACTGATTGATGCTGCGTTGTCCATTAATTATTTGCTCCACCGCATCAGGGGAACCCAAAATAGTAATTAGCTCTGGATATTCTATCTCGTTAGCTTCTATCAGATGCTGTAAGGTGGCTAAAGGATTTCTGTCAGGAATTGGATAATTATCCGCCTCGAACCTTTCGATCAAACTAATCAATAACTCCAGTAAAGCCTCCTCCTCTAAACTAAGTTCCGAGCGATGTTCCAACTCTTGAGCAATTGCGATTACTCGCTCGTTTTCCACCTCTGTGGTGATTGCTTTTGGTTGATAGTAAGCGAGTAATTCTCCATAGGTTTTAGAATTAAAAGTAAGCATCATTTTTCCAATTTTCTTTATCGTACTCGGCATGGGTAAGAATATATTTAATATAGATAGTTTGTCGGCTATAAACTAGATCTACAATTAGACGAAAGTGATTTCCTTTAATGTTAAAAACAGTGAAATTACCAACAGATTCAGCACTTTTATAAGTGGCTGGCACATCGATTAGATTTTGCCATGCTGCTTTACTAGCGACTCTATACCAATCATAGAGAGACTCGCAGGAATTAGCATTAGTGATACAGAAATCGCGAAGTATTCGACGGCTAATTCCCCGCATAATACAAATATACCTCTGGCAGTTTCTGTCAATAGCAATTATATCTCAATATCTAGGCTAACTCAAGCCAGCGGGCTGATTTGCTCACACTTTACATTGCCTAAAATGGTAGCACTTGGAGCTAATGGGGAGGTTTTTCCGCTTACCAGCTAAGTAGGTGGCTGGAATTAAATATAAAATGAACGTAGGTTGGGTTGAAGCATGAAACCCAACGCCCGCTAGTGGGGAGGTTTTTCCGCTTACCAGCTAAATCGAGAATATCAGGAGAATTGATGCCTAAAGGGAGAGAAAATGTATTAGGCTAAAAACTAAACTATTTTGGCCAGATTTCTTTGAAGACCTCCTCAGCCTACTTATTGGTTTTCCACGGTAGTCGCGATCCGCGTCCAGCCATGGCGGTGACACGATTAGCAGCCTTAGTTCAAGAAAAAATCAGTCAACCCGCCGAAAGATTGGCGAGTAAATCGGAGTTTAGCCCATCTCTAGCGGTTCTAGAAGCAGATAATCGGGTATTAGTGGGGACTGCCGCCCTAGAATTAGCGATAACACCTCTCCATCAAAAAATAGAAGCTTTTGCCCAACAAGCACAAAGCCAAGGATGTAACCGGTTGCAGATTATCCCCCTGTTTCTCCTGTCGGGGGTTCACGTTAAAGAAGATATTCCCGCAGCCGTGGCCAAAGTGCGATCGCCGATTGAGCTAGAGTTAAAGCCCCATTTAGGCAGTTATCAGGGCATAAAATCGCTGTTATCCCGACAATTTGCTGATTTAAGCCCCCAAGACCGCATTTTACTGTCCCACGGTAGTCGTCGCCCCGGGGGTAATCGGGAAGTGGAAAATCTAGCGGCGTTTTCTGGAGCAATTACAGCTTATTGGTCGATAGAACCGAGTTTATCCCAACAAATCGAGAGTTTAATTGCTCAAGGTAGCCCAACAATTGCTATACTGCCCTATTTCCTCTTTACTGGTGGAATTACCGCCGCGATCGAAGCCCAAGTTTTTGAACTATCACAAAAGCATCCAAATGTCAATATATCTTTAGGTAAATCTTTGGGGGCGACGGGGGAATTAGCCGAGATTATTGTTGAGGAAGGATGTGGATGAAGCGGGCAGCGATCGCTTTGGGCGGTAATTTAGGAGATTCAGCGACAATTTTAGGGCAAGCTTTAGGGGAATTAGAGCGAGTCAAAGGAATTAAACTAGAAGCTCATTCCCAATGGTATCAAACCGCAGCCGTCGGCCCTCCTCAGCCCGATTATCTCAACGGTTGCGCCATTGTGCAAGTGGACTTATCTCCCTTAGATTTACTGCATAAATTGTTAGAAATCGAGCAGTTATTCGGGAGAGTCCGACGGGAAAGATGGGGACCGCGTACCCTCGATTTAGACTTAATATTTTATGATGACCTGATCTTAGAAACGCCCGAATTAAAGATACCCCATCCCCGCTGCCGAGAACGGGCCTTCGTGCTGCTTCCCCTGGCAGAAATTGCCCCCGATTGGCGAGATCCCGTAACTGGAAAAACTATCCTTCAGCTATTGGGCCGATTGGGATTGGCGGAGTAGGATGTTAGGTGTTAGGGTTTTAGTTGAAATTCCCCCATCTCTCCTGCTCCCCACGTCCCCACGTCCCCACTTCCCCATCTCCCCAGATAACCTCATCTCAGTTACCGCCCCGAAACTCTACAATAAAGGCAGCAGCATCAATAAACAGTAAAAAAATCAACCGTGACCAAGACCCCATCGCTCGAGGAAACTCATTACAATCAGGCTAAAGCTAGTTTGCAACAGGCCTTAACTTGGTATGCCAGTTTTCGCCGCCATTGGAATTATCCCCCCGATCCCCAACTTCAGGCCGCCGTTAAACAGGATTTGCAGTCCCTCAAATCGGCCTTGGATAAACTGGATGAAACAGTGATTCGGGTGGCGGCCTTCGGGTTAGTCAGTCGCGGTAAATCCTCGGTGGTAAACGCTTTAGTCGGTCAAAAAGTCCTGGCAACCGGCCCCCTGCACGGGGTGACACGCTGGCCGCGATCGGTGCGTTGGACACCAGCCACGGGTAAAATTCAGATAGAATTAATCGATACCCCCGGATTGGATGAGATTGAAGGGGAAGCACGGGCGAATATGGCCAGAGAAGTCGCTAAAAGTGCCGATTTGATTTTATTTATCGTTGCGGGGGATATTACCCGCACCGAATACGAGGCATTAGGAGAATTGCGCCGGGCTAAAAAACCGATTATTTTGGTGTTTAATAAGATTGATCTCTATCCAGAAGCTGATCGCCGTCAGATTTTTCAGCAGTTACAGAGATTAGGAACCAATCGGGACGAAAAAACGTTAGAAGATTTGTTAACTAGCGATGAGATAGTTATGGTAGCCGCCGAACCGCAACCGATTCCCGTCCGGGTGGAATACCCCGATGGGAGCGTGGTGACTGAGTGGGAAACCCCTCCCCCCCAAATTGAGGAGCTGCAAGATAAACTCTTAACGATTTTAAATCGGGAAGGGCGATCGCTGCTGGCCTTAAATGCTTTAGTGCAGGGGCAAGAAGCGGAGGAAAATATCGCTAGAAAAACCCTAGAACTGCGGGACAGTCAAGCGGAGGAAATTATCTGGCAATACGCGAAATATAAGGCTTTAGCGATTGCGGCCAATCCGATCGCTATTTTAGACCTACTAGGGGCTTCAATCGTCGATTTGACTCTAGTTCGGGCTTTAGCTCGTTTGTACGGCTTGCCAATTACCAGTCACCAAGCTGGTCAACTCTGGCGGACTCTACTTTTGAGTAGTGCGGGGTTGCTGGTGGGGGAAATCCTCGGCACTGTGATTATCGGTTTGGGCAAAACGGCAGCGGCAGCGGCGAGTATTTTTGAAAATCCTACCTCTTTAACTCTCTACGGTAGCACCGCCCTCCTACAGGGAGGAATTGCTGCTTATGGAACCTATATCATCGGGAAAGCCGCTAAAATCTATCTAGAACGCGGTTGTAGTTGGGGGGCATCTGGACCGAGTACGGTGATTAATCAAATTCTCGCTCAAGTTCATCCGCAAACTATCTTATATCGTTTACGTCTAGAGCTAGAACAGTGATTTTAAGGGAAAAAGTAAAAAGGAAAAAAGGCAACAGTGATCAATTAAATATTTCCTACTGACTACTGATGACCGACTCCTAATTTTAGAAACTTAATTTTTGACAACGACCACTAGCTAGAAATATCGAGAGAAAATCATGTCTGCTGCCCATAAGTCCTATATTCCCGTTCCCGTTTCTCGCCAAAAAAGCCAAGGCAGTCAACACCGTCCCCAGTCACCAGTAAATCAGACGACCCCAACAGTAAAACCGACGACTAAATCGGTGGTGAGAGTTCCCGTGGCCCCGACACAAAAACAATTAGCCTCGCGTCAATTACGTTCCCTTTGCCTCCTAGAAAGAATAGTGGCCGTGATTACTTTTTGTCTGTTGGGTTCGACTCTGGGAATATATGCTTGGACGGTATATATTCCCAAGGTTTGGGACAAAGAATTTGGTAAACTGGAAACACTGCAACGTCACGAGCGCCATCTTTTGGCCACCAATGAAACCCTTAAACATCAACTAGCTCAACAAGCAGAAAAACCCGAAACCGGATTAACTCATCCCCAACCCTTCCAAACTATCTTTTTACAGCGTAAATCTGCCCCTAACCTGAAACCGGCCACCGCTTCTCAACCCCAATCTACCGTCAATTCTCGACCGAGAAGTGCCTATTAACAGTTATCAGTTATCAGTTATCAGTGGGTAAGTTAAAAGTTATCAGATGTGAGTTTTTAAGTGTGCAGTATTAAATAGAAGTTTCCTACTGTCTGTTTACTGATCACTGTTTACTGTTTACTGATCACTGATCACTGATTACTGATTACTGTTTACTGATCACTGATTACTGATCACTGAAAGATACTGCTCATGACTGACACAAAAAGACCCAGATTTAGAGGTAAAGAAACTCGATCGCCCTCGGGCAGGATCCGGGACAGAAAGTCCTATTTAACCGCCAAAAAACGGCAACAACAGTTAAAAAAAATGCCTTTGAGTAACGGGCGATTGGTGGCGGTGTGGTTGATTTTAGTCATGGGTATTGTGGGTTTAGCTTGGCGATTGTATCAGTTACAAATAGTACAAGGACAGGAATTACAAAAAAGAGCCAGAAAACAGCAAACTACCAGTATTAGACCCTATATTCCCCGACGGGCGATCGTCGATAGTAATGGTAATGTTTTGGCGACCGATCGCTTGATTTATACTCTTTATGTACACCCAAAACTGTTTGCTATTCCGCCGGCAGAAGTGGCTGATAAATTAGCTCCTTTATTAAATATTCCTACTAATCAACTGATTCAAAGATTTAAAGAAAAAGAAACAGGAATTCGTTTAGCCAATCAATTAACCGAATCCGTGGCTAGGGGATTAAAACAATTATCTCTTGACGGTGTAGAATTAGAGGAAAAGTACGCTCGTTATTATCCCCAAGACGATGTGGCAGCCGACGTGATTGGCTATGTAGATAAAGAACATCGTGGTCAAGCAGGATTAGAACGAGGTTCCAGTCAGTTATTAGAAAGAGACCCTTTTTCTGTCAATACAAGACGCATGGGAGACGGGCGAATTTTACCAGCTTTTGTTCCCGATGGTATCTTTCAATTTGATGAATTACAGTTAGAAGTAACCCTCGATTTAAAACTACAAAGAGCCGCCCGCACAGCCCTACGAGAACAGCTAAAAAAATTTAATGCTAAACGGGGGGCTGTCATCGTCATGGACTCCCTTGATGGTTCTCTTTTAGCCCTAGTTTGTGAGCCAACTTTTAACCCCAATGAATATTATAAAGCCAATGTGGCTCTATTTAAAAATTGGACTGTAGCCGATCAGTACGAACCGGGGTCAACTTTTAAACCAATTATTATCGCCCTGGCCATGAAAGCAGGGGCAATTAAAGCTAATACAGTAGTCAATGATCCGGGGGCAATTACTGTCGGTCCCTGGACGATTAAAAATGCCTCTAAACAGGGTTATGGGACGCTAGATATGGCCCGAGTTCTGCAAACCTCTAGTAACGTGGCCATGGTGCAAATTGCCCAAAAAATGGGGCGAGTTGATTTCTATAAAAGTTTATTAGGATTGGACATAAATCAAAGGGTTGGTGTAGATTTACCCGGAGAAGTGTCAGGATATCTCAAACCCGAACAAGAATTTCTGGATAATGCCATTGAATCGGCCACCGCTTCTTTTGGTCAAGGTTTATCCCTAACGCCTTTAAAATTAGTACAATTGCACGGTGCGCTGGCCAATGGTGGTACCTTGGTAACTCCCCATGTGATCAAAGGATTAGCCGACGACCGCGGCCGTTTGCACTGGCAGCCCGATTATCCCAGCAAAAAAGTCTTTTCTCCCACCGTAGCCCGGCAAGTGGTGGAAATGATGGAAACCGTCGTCAGCAAGGGGACGGGGGTAGCGGCCCAAATCCCCGGTTATCGCATCGGAGGCAAAACGGGAACCGCACAAAAAGCTAGTCCGACGGGGGGTTATCTACCTAACGCCAAAATTACCAGTTTTGTCGCGATTTTACCGATCGAATCGCCCCGTTATGTGGTTTTGGTGGTGGTGGATGAACCCAAGGGTGCCAATACTTTTGGCTCCACTGTTGCCGCTCCTGTGGCAAAAACGGTGATGAATACGCTCATTTCCCTCAAAGGTATCCCCCCCACCTCCAAGGTCGTTCCGGCGGGTTCTGCGACCAATAAACCCCCGCGGCAGGATTAATTTAAGTCTTTTTGAAAGAGGCTTTATTTAACAAAGCACAGAGAAATATTATGGGGCTGTCATTCCCATTTCGATCCATACTTCTATCAAATCTCGTATAACTCCTGTAACCATCTCAAAAAATTTGCCGATTGGGGATGGGAGCGATTAAGTATTCTTTGTTTGACTGCATCGTGAAGTTGTTTCCCCGGAGGATCTTGCCAAGCTAAATAGGTATGAATATTAGCCTTATCTAGATGATAATCCCTATAGGTTGCCCCTTGTTGTTTTGCCTCTATCACCTTGTTTTGTGTATATTGCCAAAGATTATTATCGGGAACTAAATAGGCTAAAAAAGTCTCTAACATCCCTCTAGATTGATTATCGGGCATCATCCACACACCGAATTTTATCCCCGATTCTAGAGTTATAATTAATCCCTCTGCTGGTAAATTTTGAGGTAAGTTAGGTATATTTGGTAAACAGGCATTATATAAACTTTTCCAACGATTATCAGGTTCTTCGTCCGCATCCATAATAATTCCTAAATGAGTTAGTCCGTTAGGAGTTTTTAGTTGCGTAGAGATATATTTAGGTTTTAGTAAATTTTCAACACCATCACAATTTATGATATTCAATGGTTCTTACCCTCTATTCCAAGTAACTCCATTTGCTGCCATTAATTGGGGAATAACTCTCAATTCCTCTGCACCTTCCACTAATAACTTTTTTGTCTCTATTTTAGGCATTGTTACCGCACCTCAAGATTACTTGTAGAAGCAATAACAATTTCTTCTGGATCAAAGATTACAGATTGGCTTTTTTCCCTATCTATCCTTTGAATAGTAATCTCGTTATCGGTAATTTTTTCTTCGGTAATTAATTCGCCTAAACTTTGCCAACAATCGCGGCTGTGAGTGGTGGCAAATACCTGAATATTGAGTTTTTTGGCGGTTTCCCAGACTACTTTCCACATATCAGTCATGACAGTAAAATGCAATCCGCTATCAATTTCATCAACTAATAAAATTCCATTTTCAAGATTAACCATCGCTAAAACTAATCCTAACATTCGCCAAAATCCATCACCTAAACTGCCAATAGGTATAGGTTGATCATGATTTTTAATTTTGATTAAAAACCCACCTCTAACACCTAGGTTATTTGAAGTTAAATACTTGCCAGAACCAACACTGGCTATCCTTTCAATTTTTGGCTCAATAATTTTCAAAGATTCAATAATTAAATCTTCTAAAGGAGAGAGAACAATGTTATCAAAAAGTGCTGCCATATCAGAACTTGTTAGAGAAAATGGTGTTAAGAACTTCAATTCAATTTTATTATTAATACCTATTTTATGGGAAATTCTGCTTAAACTAGCCATTCTTCTTGTGGAATCTCTGGCAAGAGTACCGTTGGCAAGAAGTTCCAGTTCAATAGGTTTTTGTGATTGACTCCATCTAATACTTAAAAGAAGTTTATTCCATTCCTCATCGTCGAAAATATTATCATTATTTAAATCATCATTTTTGTCTGAAAATGGAGATAGTTGTATAGGAATACTTTTCACAGAAATAGTAACACTTTCCTGATGTGATTTTCTAGAACCAATGATAATAATTTCCTGACTTGGGACGATTTCATGCCCAGGAAATAAATGACAAATTTCAAAAACTTTAGTGCGACTAGGTAGATTACTTTCTGACCAACCAAACTCACCTCTATAGCTAATAGTTTCAAGAAATATATCTATATTATTCTGAGCATACAAAAACTGAATCGCTTCTAAAATAGAAGTTTTACCGCTATTATTTTTACCCACTAAGAGATTAATTCGACCAAGATTGGCCATCTCAAAATTCTGAAACCCGCGAAAGCCTTCAATTTTTAGGGATTGTAACATGAGTGATTACCCCGGATTTTTAGTTATTAAATCTAGTTTATCTCAACCCCAGTAGCCAAAGCCCCGACGAGACTAGATAGCGCAGACTCACCTTACCATCACAGATTAACTCAATCAGCGCTTTTAGTCCCTTTTCACCTTTCGAGCATTATAGCTGGTTTCGGGGCAGAAAACCAGCAAAAACATGACTACAGAGGGAATCGCTGACTCTAGAGATTAATGACATCATATAATCAGGTTAGCGATAAATTCCTAGCTGCTGATACAGTTCAACTTCATCCTTGCCAACAGTTAAGTTTTTTTCCTCTTCAATATTCTGAATAGCTTGTTGAGTTTTTTCGTTAAAATCACTTATGGTATAAATCCCTTCTGCAATTCGTCGTTCTTTTTCCGCTTCTTCTAAAAATTCAGCTAGGTGTTTTTTTAGATAGGTTGCCAGGCTATCTTGTTGTTCTTCAGAAAGCAGTGCAATTTGCTCGAAAGTTTCTTGAATTAATTTAGTCATAGGTATTGTACTCCGAAGTTCGGTTTTTGAGGAAAAAAATCAAGATAAGTAGGTAGGCGTTAAAAATTATCAGACACCCCCGTTATCAAGGGTAGGGTTGATTCATGAATCAACCCTACCTTATCAAGGGGATATCCCCCGCCTATCGGCACCCCCCTTATTAAGGGGGGCAGGGGGGATCGAACCTAAAATCCATTTTTAATTTAATTATAACCAGCTACTTATAAATACTGCCCTAACACACCAAAAAGAAAAGTTTTTGATGTGTTACCTTGGGTCAACCCACTACTTACAATAAAGCCATTTCTCCCACCACTTCCAAGCGGGTATAACTGCCGATTTTGAGGAATTTTTCCGAGAGAGATTCGGCCACATTGGGAGTAATCCAGCCTAACTGTTTAAGAATTTGCAAAGCGGCCGCATATTTAGCCCGTTTGGAACCATCTAGGGCTTTTATTGCTAATCCTAAACCCTCACCGACGCGCCCAATACATTGAATCCCTTCGGCCCCAGCTTTACTGACGATTTCCCCTTGGCTAACCTGCATTAATTCCGTGTCAAAAGCCCCTTCTCCTGCTACCATGCGGGGATGATAGGTCATCGCCCGGACGATTCTTTCTAAGTCTAAACGGTTGCCAGAGGCTAACTGGGCGTAGAGATGGGCCATTTGCCCCAACTGCATTGAATAGGTGGGCGCACCGCAGTCATCATGGGCGCTGATTAATTCATCTCCTGGCATCCCCAATAATTCGGCAATTTTGCTTAAAATTAGCTTCTGTATCTGACTAGAACGCCGCAGATAGCTATTTAACGGCCAGCCACGCTGTTGACACACCGCTAACATCCCGGCGTGTTTACCAGAACAATTGTACTGCAAGCGACTGGGTTTACCTTCCGGGAGAGGACATTGCAGGGCATTAGGATCGATATCGGCACGCCAGAGAATATTAAAGACTTGACGGGCGTGTTCCACCGTGCCTTGGTGAGAACTACAGATAATGGCTAGATCCTTATCGTTGAGATCGTAGCGTTCGAGGGTGCCGGTACTGATGACAGCCAGTGCTTGAAAAGGTTTCAGGGCCGAACGAATAAAGGCGCTAGTTTCGGCGCTGCCGGCGGTGGATAATACCCGGCCGCGGTCATCGCAAATAGCGGCCTCGACATGATGGACCGATTCAATAATACCTTCCCGGAGGAGATGAATTTCTAAGCGGTGGGTTGGTGAACGTTTTACCCTATTCATTCAGATTGGTTGCGGTTAGTGAGTGAAAAATAGCCAGAAAAGACCACTGATAGCGATAATTGCCCCTAGAATCAGGGCGGTTTTTTGTAAACGCTGGAGAATGGGCTGGATTTGATAGGAGACGATTAAACGATCGCGGGTTAAAATGGCGGCGGTTTTTGTCCAGATTTGGCCATCGTACCAGCCCGACTCTTCATAAAATACTTTCTCCGATTGCAAGCGATCATAGACGTAGATCCAGCCTAAATACAAGCGCAATAACACCAATCCTACCAAAATTGTCGAGCCAAAAATCCCCGCGCAGAAGAAGAGAAAAGGGGCTTTTTTGAGGGGAAAACTAGCGGCGGCAATCGGTCCGACAATTAACCATGTCCATAACCATAACCAGACAATTTTTTTTGTATAAGAGGCTACATCTAGCGTCGCCCAACGGAAAAACCAAGATTCTTTTAATTGTTCGTACTCGTTAACCGGTTGCTGTTCTTCCGGGACGGGACAGAAATCAAGGGAGGATTTCATGGATTCTACTCCTCCAAATGGTCGCTAGGTAGAGGAATCCGTTGAGCATGACCCCAAAATGCTTCTAAATTATAAAATTCTCGCTCTTTTGGTAAAAAGATATGGACAATGATATCGCCATAATCCATCAGGATCCAGCTACCTTCGCTTTTTCCTTCCACTTGTCGGGGGGATTGTTGCCATTCTAGTTCCATAGCAGCTTCGATCGCATCCTCGATCGCTCGCACTTGAGTGGTAGAATAGCCGGTAATAATCAGAAAATAATCGGTTAAATAACAGATATCGGCGACTTTCAGGATGGCGATGTCCCCCGCTTTCTTGTCCTCGGCAGCGGTGACAATTGTCTCTAGAAATTTTTCGGTCTTGAGATTTTCGGCGATGGGGGTAATAATTCCAGTGGGATTGGTCATTCAGGTTGTGGTTATCCTTTGGCTGAGGTGGTTGTAAGCGAGTCTTGAGATTATGTTAATCAATGGTTTTAGTTTCTGTTGGTTGTTCTTTAACAATTTGTAACGCCCAGTTGCGGGTTAGCACGGTGCGGGGATGAATGGGACAATGGCTACTTAAAAGATATTTTAGGGAATAATCGCAGGTTTGTTGAACGCTTTTATGGAGATTTTGATAGCTGAGTTGTCGTAGGGCGTTTAATTCGGGTGTATCGCCGCGATTGGGTTCCAAGGCATCGGCAATAAAGACTATACAGCTAAGATCGCTCATATTGGGTTTACCGAGGGTATGATTGCGAATTGCTTCGAGAATTTCCTCGTCGGTAACGTTAAATTCTTTTTGGGCGACAACTGCACTCACATCGGCGTGGAGTAAGTGGGGATGGGATAAACAGATATTATCCACGTCTATTCCCGCCGATTCCGCCATTTTTAGCAGTTTTTTGGGCTTGAAAAATTTAGCCAGATCGTGTAGTAATCCCGCTTGCCCTGCTTGGACGGGATCGAGATCGTGATGACGAGCTAAATCAATACACATGGTCTCCACACCGAGAATATGTCGCAGACGGTGTTCGTTGACGTTTTCTTTTAACCAGTCGATAACTTGCTGTCGCATCTTTTTTTTGCCCTTGTGGAACCCCAAAACGATTGTAACAATTACTATACAATTTTGCCTATTGCTCCCGGGTTCGATCTTTACCAATCATCCTCGCAACTAGCTTCTAAAACTTCTTCTTGCTGCCAATCATCCTGAAAAGGTTGTACCACTTTACCGATCGCATCGGCCACAAAAGACTTAATAAATTCTTCCTTGCGACTGAGTTGAAATTGTCTTTGTACCACTTCCGTCATACCACCGTCACCCCAGTCTTGATCCTGACGGAAATATTCAATAAAACTTTTGCCGGCAATGCGGGTTAAATAGGCGGCACTGACCCCTTGAATTGCCTTACCGACTATATAGGTAGTAAAATTTAACTGTAGGATTCTGGCTAATAATTCTACTGCTCCTTTCACTACTCCCAAACTAACTAGAGTTTTGCCCAAAGATAGAGCCAATTCCTTGCCTCGATCGCTGTTAATTTCACAGCCATAAACTTGACCAATTTCCCTGACCATTTGAGCATTAACCGCCGCCGTTGCTAACAGATCGAACACTGGTAAGGGAGTCACAGCAATCACTCCCGCACCGATCCACTGATAGCGATCGATAATTTTATCAGCTTGGCGACGACGTTGGCGATCGATAATTTTCCTAGCTTCTTCTCCTAATCTTTGGGATTGTAAGAGGATATTATCCGCCACTAAATCCTCCCCTTCGGCCCGTAAAACTGAAGCCAACCGTTTAATTAAAGCTAAAATATCTGGTTCTGGTGTGATGATTTGTCCACCGGTTAACTGTACTGGTTGGGGATTAGCGGTAACGGCAATAATATCGGCTGAAAGAACCACTCCTTTTAGCCGTTCTCGTAATTGTTTTAAAATCATTTCTCGATCTTCATCGCTATAGAGATCGATTTTATTAAAGACTAAGAGAGAACGTTTACCAATATCAATTAAACGCAATAAAGGGGCGTATTCCGATTGTCGAATATCGTTATCAATGACAAATAAAAGTAAATCTGCTTCCGTGGCTAATTGTCGCGCTAACTGTTCCCTTTGACCTCCGGCTGCACCAATTTCGAGAATGCCGGGGGTATCGGTAATTTGAATTTCCCGATTCACACCTTTCATTTTTAAACTATAGGTTTCCCCTTTTTCCGTGGTTCCCATGGTTGCCTCCACATTGCCCACCATTTGACCGATGAGGGCGTTAATTAGGGAGGTTTTTCCCGCCGATCCCGTACCGAAAACGATGATTTTAACTTCTTTTCTGGCTAAACTTCGCTCAATTTCTTGGGAACGCTTAATAAAAACCTGTTGGGTTACTTTATCTTGAATTTGCTCCACTTGTTGCCGGATAGCTTTTAAGGTTTCCCCAGCGGCCTCGGTTTTTTCTACCGGTAATTTTAGGGGTGGACGGGAGGAAGAACGCAACCCGCGGCGACTTTTTTGCTGCTGGGGCAGCAGATAAAAGTAGTACAAAAGAACGTATATTAGCAAGCCCAGCAGTCCGATAATCAGCAAAAGCAGAATATTAGCTAAGATAGGAGCAGTAAAGGCGATCTGGATGTAAAGACGATAGATAGAGTTGACTAACCACAACATTAATCCGAAAATAAAGCTCAGACCAATGATTAAAGTGGCAAGACGGGGTAATTTCATCAGCTTTAACGGTAGGGGATTCCTTGATCTTGATCTTAGTTCTTTGCCGGCCGATTGTCGGGAACTAGAATAGACTATTATCTATAGTCATAATTGTTTTTATTCATCAGTAGGGAGGCACAATTATTTGTAGGATGGGTTAGCGGTAGCGTAACATGATTGGGCGTTGGGTTTCATGCTTCAACCCAACCTACGTTCTTCCCCACTTCCCCACTTCCCCACCTCCCCACTTCCCCACCTCCCCACTTCCCCACTTCCCCACTTCCTTCGGACCAGAAAAGGGGTAAGATAATAAGTTTAGTGATAAGATGACCGAATTGTAAGCGGGGACTTGACATGGCAGAAACCCTATTATTTAATGCTTTGCGACAGGCGATCGATGAGGAAATGGGCCGCGACCAGACAGTATTTGTTTTGGGTGAAGATGTGGGTCATTACGGTGGTTCCTACAAAGTTACCAAAGATCTCTACAAAAAATATGGCGATTTAAGGGTTTTAGATACTCCCATCGCTGAAAATAGTTTTACGGGCATGGCAGTGGGGGCAGCCATGACGGGATTGCGTCCGATTATTGAAGGCATGAATATGGGTTTTCTTCTGCTTGCCTTTAACCAAATTGCCAACAATGCCGGGATGTTACGTTATACTTCCGGCGGTAATTTTAAAATCCCCATGGTTATCCGCGGTCCGGGGGGTGTGGGGAGACAATTAGGTGCGGAACATTCCCAACGTTTAGAGGCCTATTTTCACGCGGTACCCGGTCTAAAAATTGTCGCTTGTTCCACTCCCTACAATGCCAAAGGTTTATTAAAATCGGCGATTAGAGATAATAACCCCGTGCTTTTCTTTGAACACGTTCTTCTCTATAATCTCAAGGAAAATTTACCTGATAGCGAGTATCTTTTACCCCTCGATAAGGCGGAAATCGTTCGCAAGGGAGAAGATATAACTATTCTCACCTATTCGCGGATGCGTCATCACTGTTTACAGGCATTAAAACAGTTAGAAAAAGATGGCTACGATCCAGAAATTATCGATTTAATTTCCCTGAAACCCTTTGATATGGAGACGATCGCCGCTTCGATTCGCAAGACTCACAGGGTGATTATCGTGGAAGAATGTATGAAAACGGCGGGAATTGCTTCCGAGTTAATTGCTTTAATTAACGAGCAGTTATTCGATGAATTAGATGCCCCCGTGTTAAGATTATCTTCCCAAGATATCCCCACACCTTATAACGGTAATCTAGAAAGATTGACGATTATTCAACCTAATCAAATTGTCGAAGCTGTCCAAAAAATGGTTGGCGATCGCATTTAAAAAATTCTCCTTTTGATACTGAAGTTATGCAGAGACAAAATTGGTTATTGTTACTGATCATCGGTCTGGTTATTGCCTCGATCTTCGTCCTGATTAAGTTACCCCTACAATTAGGTTTAGACCTGCGCGGTGGTAGTCAATTAACCATTCAGGTTAAACCCACGGAAACCGTCACAACCATTCAACCTAATGATTTAAAAGCCGTACAAAATGTGATTGAAAATCGCGTTAATGCCCTCGGTGTTTCTGAATCATTAGTGCAGACTGTGGACAGTAAAAATCAGGTAATCGTGCAACTACCCGGGGTCACAAATCCCAAAGAAGCTGAGAGAAACCTAAATGTTCAGGCCCAATTAGAATTTCGTCAGCAAAAACAAGGTACAGAAGGAGAATTCCGGGCTGAATATTCAATTTTTCAACAAAAAAAAGCGGAATTAGCCGCCCTCAAAGCCGAGAATAAACCCGAAAATGCCGCTAAAATTGCCGAACTAGAACAATCTCTGCAAAAATCTAAAGAGGCGATTTTAAATTTATTTGAATCGGTGGACTTAACTGGAAAAAATCTGCAAAATGCCACTATTAGTTCCACCCAAGGCACTAACTGGGAAGTGGCCATTACTTTCGACTCGGAAGGGGGCAGTAAATTTGCCGAACTAACTAAAGCGATCGCGGGTACTGGTCGCAGTATTGGGATTTTCCTTGATAATGAATTAATTAGCGCCCCTGTGGTTGATGTGCAGTTTGCCCAAACGGGAATTACAGGAGGCCGGGCCGTGATTACTGGTAATTTTACCGCCGAAACTGCCAACGATCTAGCGATTCAATTGCGCGGTGGTTCTCTACCTTTCCCCGTTAAAGTGGAAGAAATTCGCACCGTCGGGGCAACTTTAGGCCAGGATAGCATCCGTCGTAGTATCTACGCCGGTTTAGTGGGTTTACTGTTAGTTTTAATCTTCATGGCGGTTTATTACCGTTTACCCGGGATTATTGCCGATGTTTCCCTGATTATCTATACTATTCTCTCTCTGGGGGCTTTTGCCCTAGTGGGAGTCACGATGACGTTACCCGGTATTGCCGGATTTATCCTCAGTATCGGCATGGCAGTTGATGCAAATGTACTGATTTTTGAGCGTACCAGGGAGGAATTAAGGGCCGGAAAATCCCTATTTCGGGCGGTGGAGTCGGGATTTTACCGGGCTTTTTCCAGTATTCTTGATAGTAATGTCACTACTTTAATCGCCTGTGCTGCCCTATTTTGGTTGGGTTCGGGATTAGTCAAGGGTTTTGCTTTAACTTTAGCCATTGGGGTAGCTGTGAGTATGTTTACCGCTTTAACCTGTAGTCGTACTCTCCTGTTAATCACTGTGTTAAGCGTCCCTAGCATTCGCCAAAAACCCCAACTTTTCTGCCCTAATTTACCGGCAAACCAATAATTCAGTTATCAGTTATCAGTTATCAGTTATCAGTTATCAGTAGTCAGTAGTCAGTAGTCAGTAGTCAGTAGTCAGTAGTCAGGAGGAGATAGGGAGATAGGGAGATAGGGAGATAGGGAGATAGGGTGATAGGGTTTTGGGGTGATAGGGTGATGAGACAACTTCCCCACTTCCCCACTTCCCCACTTCCCCACTTCCCCACTGATTACTGCTTACTGATAACTGAAAAATCTCCCCACTCCCCCAATCCCTTTTTTCCCTTTTCCTTTTTCCTTTAAAAATATGGCATTTAACGTTACAAAACAGCGTAATTTTTGGTGGACAGTATCGGCCCTGCTGACGATTGGTAGTATTTTGGCCATGGTGATTTCTTGGTTCACTATTCAAGCGCCTTTGCGACCGAGTTTAGATTTTGTTGGTGGGACGAGAATTCAGATAGAATTAGCCTGTGCCAAAAAGAATAACTGTGAGAAACCCTTAACTACTGCTGAAGTGCAAGCAATTTTAGACGAGGAGGGATTGGGTAACAGTAGTGTGCAGGTGTTGGATAAATATACTTTATCGGTGCGGACGAAAACCCTCGTAGAAGAACAGAGAACGAAATTACTCGACACCTTAAATCAGAAAATTGGCACCTTTGACCCCGAAACCAGTCAAATCGATACAGTTGGGCCGACCATCGGTCAAGAATTATTTAGGTCAGGATTTTTAGCTTTATTAGTTTCCTTTTTTGGCATTGCCGCCTATCTCAGCTTCCGTTTTCAACGGGATTACGCTTTTTTTGCCATTGTCGCCCTGCTGCACGACGTTTTGATCACTTTAGGGGTCTTTGCGGTTTTAGGCTTAATTGCGGGGGTAGAAGTGGATAGTTTATTTTTGGTTTCCCTCTTGACAATTGTGGGTTTTTCTGTTAATGACACAGTGGTAATTTATGATCGCGTGCGGGAAAATTTTGTCAATACCCCCGAATTATCCGTGGATGAAATTGTCGATAATGCGGTCAGTCAAACCCTAACTCGTTCGATTAATACTACCCTGACCACTTTATTGCCTCTGGTGGCGATTTTTCTCTTTGGTGGCAGCACCTTAAAATATTTTGCCCTAGCTTTAATTATCGGTTTCGTAGCCGGGGCCTATTCGAGTATTTTTATCGCTAGTACCCTACTAGCTTGGTGGCGCGGTCGTTCCCCTCGACCCACACTCAATTACAGTTAGGATGCCATTGGTGAAGAATCAGTGGTTCTTGGATGGGTCGTAATAGTAATTTCAACCTGTTGATTGAGACGACCCAAAATTGATATCAAACGGTCAATAGTAAAGCGTCCCAAATTAGCACGGCGAATCTGGACAAATTCACTGTGATTAATTCCAGTTCGCACTTGAGCATCGCGGGTTGATAAGTCTTCCTTCTCCAGAAGCTTGATAATTTCAGCAGCAAGCAGTGCTTTCGCTTGTCGCACGTCCGCATCTACATCGCCAAAATCGCGGTACACATTCCCGCTACCTTGTACCAGTTCAAATTGTTCTTCACTCATCGGAAATTTTGGGTCTGAAACCCCGCCGTTCTAGGTTGGCTTTACGTTAGAATTAAAAGGCCAGTCTCGAAAACCAAGTGGACGGCGCAGCACCTTGAAAACTCGGCTTAGGGGGTTCCGACCAGAAAAGCTTGGCCGGGTAAAAAGTCGCGCGCAACAAGTACAAGAAGCTATAGGCGGTCAACGTACCGTGGGACACAGGGAATCGGGCTTCTGAAATGGGGCGAAAGTCTGTGGACTCTGTGTAAGACAGTACATGGTTTTTTAACTGTGGTATGCGACGGTGGTGGAAGCAGAAACTTAAATCGTGAGGTTTAGGAATCGCCGCACTTTTAGGGCGGCGAGGATGTCAAGAGAGTTCCTCCTTCAATCGCTTGAGCCGTGCTTTGATAACTTCGACTTCTTGCTGTGGTGTTTTGATCCCTTTTGGGGATTTTTTCTGGAAGGCATGAATCACCCAGATAGCCTCACCTAACTGGACAGCATAGATAGTTCGATAGGCATCCCCCTTGAAAGGTAGAGCAATCTCGAACACACCAGAACCCATCCCCTTAAAAGGCTTGGTTAGGGATGATTTTGCCCCTTCTGCTGCAATAGTTAGGGTCTGCTGAAAAAGTTTGTTGGTGGGGGCAGGGTGTGGGGTGTGGGGTGTGGGGTGTAGGGTTTTACCGATTTTGAGGTAGTCAGTTACCTAATTTTCAGGGAAAAAGTACCTGAATTTTACCCCCGATCCCTCCAATGGTCGGCACTTTTTGAGGTCAAAAAAGTCTAAAAGCCTTATCCAACAAGGTTTTTAGATTTATTCAGCAAGCCCTAGTTAAAGCGTCAAGTACAATTTCTTGGGCTTCCTTGGGAAACTTTTGAAAATCTTTCCGTGCCGCTTTAATCCAAGATATAGGACGGGTATTACGCATTCGCTTATGGTGATATAACTGATACCACCGGTCAAGCCCCATTATACCTAAAGACCATCAATTTGATGCTTATCGAGGGTCATAACTCCCTTTATAGGTTGTAAAAATTTGATAACCAGGTAAAACTAAGCTGATACCCGCAAAACTATGTATTGTTCCTGGATAACTTTCTTCTGCATCACTACCCCCCAATCGCCAACAAAAAGAACCCAACCAAATATAAAAGCCTGTAATCAGTGCGTCCATCGAATAGGCAATATGCTTTAACTGAGGGTTAACTTCGTTTGATGATCCCTTTTTTTGAGAAACTTTTATTTTCATTTATTTTCATTATTTTAAACTTATACTCATTTAAGAACTATACCATATTTTTATTAGCATTGACGATGACAATTATCACAATTCCACACTTAAACCCTTTGGTGCGATCGCTGATATGGTAGGTTGGGTTGAGGAAGGAAACCCAACGCTAATCAAAGATATTTGAAGGCCTTATTATCTTCAACCGTCCCATCGAACTAAGATAGTGCAAGCTTAAAGATGGCTTTTAGTTGTCAGCTAAATTTTTGCGCCAATTTCGTCAAATTGCTTCAAGAGATTTGATTGCGAACGCCACTGAAAGCAGCGTATGCGATCGCTATAGCATCTACAGCATCATTAATGGGCATTTTTGTCAATCCGAATAAATACTTAATTTGTTCGGCCACCTCCGCTTTAGTGGCCCTACCATGGCCGAGATGACATTTCCAACTAGCTTGATGGAGGAAAATCGGTTCAATTCCTCCATCGCGACAGCTAACCAGATTGATAATTCCCAATGCTTGCAGGACTCCACCAGCTGCCTTGATTTGCCGGTTAAAAAAGGGCATTTCCACGGCAATTTCCCCCGGTTTATATTCTGCGATTAACTCCTTTAAATCCCGTTCAATTTCGATCAAACGCTGGGCAGTAGAAAGATTTTTAGAAGTTTCGATCGTGCCGTAATCGACTAAAATCGGCATTAACTCACTATTATCCCGGAGAATAGCCCAACCGACAATCGCTAATCCGGGGTCGATACCCAACCAAGTAGTCATAGATTAAGCCAAAAAATCTTGGACGATTTGGAGGATTCTTTGGGATGCTTGTCCATCTCCAAAAGGATTAATTGCATTAGCCATACGATCATAGGCGATTTTATCCCCTAATAATTCTCCCGCTTCTGCTAAAATTTGCTCCGGATTAGTCCCAATTAATTTCGCTGTTCCCGCTTGCACTGCTTCCGGTCTTTCTGTGGTTTCTCGCAATACTAAAACTGGTTTTCCTAAACTAGGGGCTTCTTCTTGAATGCCCCCAGAATCAGTTAATAATAAATAACAGCGTTGAATCGCCCCCACTAACTCGGCATAATCGAGAGGTTCAGTTAAAAATACCCTGGGATGATTGCCCAAAGCGGACTGAATTGGTTCTCGGACGGTGGGATTGCGATGCAGGGGTAATAATAGGGCTGTATCGGCATATTTTTCTAACAACAAAGTGAATCCTTTGATAATATCCTGTAAGGGTTCGCCCCAATTTTCCCGGCGGTGAACCGTGGCTAATAAAACCCGATAATCTGACCAATTTAAGCCCGCAATTTGACATTCTGGGG
Source organism: Microcystis panniformis FACHB-1757 (assembly GCF_001264245.1). Taxonomy (NCBI): domain Bacteria; kingdom Bacillati; phylum Cyanobacteriota; class Cyanophyceae; order Chroococcales; family Microcystaceae; genus Microcystis; species Microcystis panniformis. The sequence goes on along the minus strand of NZ_CP011339.1, from coordinate 1,040,364 downwards.
CGGTTTTGGCTACGGTTAATAAAGCATCAATAACCGTATTGCCGGTGTGGTGAATATTTCCTGTCACCCCAGATTTTTGTAAATTTTCTACGGCTAAAGTTGTGGGAGCAAAATGTAGGGTAGTCAGTTGAGAAATTAGGCGACGATTAGCTTCTTCGGGATAGGGATTATAGATATCATTCGTTCTTAATCCGGCTTCCACATGGGCGATGGGAATTTGTTGATAAAAAGCCGCTAAAGCAGCAGCAAAAGCAGTAGTAGTATCACCTTGCACAATAATTAAATCTGGTTTTATGCGCTCAAAAACTGTTTCTAAACCGCGTAAACTGCGGCAAGTAATATCAGTTAAGGTTTGACGGGTTTGCATAATATCCAGATTTTCATCTGCTTTTAAAGCAAATAATTCCATCACCTGCGCTACCATTTCTTTATGCTGTCCCGTCAGAATTACATGGGTTTGAAACTGTTCCGATTCTTGAAAAGCACGAATAACGGGAGCTAATTTAATCGCTTCGGGACGAGTTCCAAGAGTAATACAAATTGATTTCAACATATTATTATCAGTTATCAGTTATCAGTTATCAGTTATCAGTTATCAGTTAAGTAGTCATGCAAAATTAATTACCTGCCCGATCGAGCTAAAACCCTTACGGGGCAATGATCGTCATGTGTAAATAATTTTGCCTAGGTACTTATCAGTTATCAGTTATCAAATGTGAGTTTTCATTTCAGGCTCTTCGGTTTGTGTTATGCAATGGACGGGGGTTATAAGGGATGGAACCCTTATAGAGAAAGGCATTTAGCGATTTTTGTCAATTGTTTTTGCTCTAGAGCGAACTAATCAATTAAGTCTCTTGCCAGATAAGGATTTAGTCGATTTATGCCCCCCTATCGAACCATAACAAGTAACGAAGAGCCTCATTTCACTGATTACTGTTCACTGCAAATAGCTTGAATTGTGCTGTTTTGTCATTTTTCACTGGTGGGGGGTTGTTGAACGATAAATTGGGGATAGAGTTGCATTTGCTTAGGATTTAAAGAAGGTCGAGAGATAGTCAAAACTTTTTGTTTAGCTAACTCTTGAGTCATGGTATCTAAAGTTTGAGCGATACGCAAATTATATTCTAATTGTTCCCCAGAAGAAAGCAGATTACTTAAGCCATCAATTAAACGTCTTAAATTCTCGCGAAATTGGGGATCACCGATTAAATCATCAATATCGGAGGTGATTTTTTGAGTATTTTCAAAAGTCACCCGAGCAGATTCGAGAGTTTTTTGCAACACGACAATTGTAGCAGGATCGTTAATAGTTTTAGTAATTTCTCGTAAATTATTCGATGTTTCCACCGCATTATTCAAAATCGTCTCGATATTTTGCATGACTTGTTTAGTATCAATTTCATCTAAACCAGCATTCAACCTCAGGGCGGTATTATTGAGATTATTAGCGAGACTACCAATACCTAAACTAGCTTGATTAATATTATCGAGAGTATTAACAATTTGTCCCCGATTTTCGCTGAGAACACCATTAAGATTAGCGACTAATTGGGAAGATTGTTGAAAAGTTCTGCTGATTTGACTGCGATTTTCCTGAACCGTACTATCTAAAGTATTGATAAAACGCGAGGCATTATTAGCCGTATTAGTCACCGAGCGACTGGTGGCGGCTAATTCCAAAGATAGACGAGAAATTTCTCTTTGGGCATTACGGATAGTTTGGGAGGTATCATCGGATAAACGGGCGATTTTTTGGGCCGCTATAGCGGTATTTTTGGTGACATCATTGAGATTACCCACAAATTCAGGACTGGTAAAAGTATCCACTAAACGACCAACACTAGACATTAATTGTGTTCCTGTTGTCCCCTGTAAACGACTATTATTACAGAGAATTAACTCTTGATCACAGTCGGGACCCAGAGGGTCGAGATTTTTGGCCTCAGCACTTAAAGAAACTAAGGGAGTGATATCGATGGCTGCCTCCCCAATTAATCCAGAAAGATTGGTAGTAACAGTTACCTTCCTAGGCATAACTAAAGTAGCAGAAGCAATCTCGGCAATAACTTCCACTTGATTACTCCCCGGGATAAAACTCGTAATTCTTCCCACTCTCACCCCGCGAAAACGTACCGGCGCCCCGACTTGTAACCCTTCCACGTCAGCAAACTCGAAGATTAATTGATAGGTTCTTTGACCAAATCCTCCCCCGCGAACCCAGATAGCGAGCGCCCCAAAGACCAATAATCCGCCTAGGGCAAACAAACCTAGTCTTCCTTCCCGTAAAGCTCGCGAACTCTGCATGATTTTTCTCTCATTCTCGATAGTTCTTAATTTAGCTTAATCTAGCTTAAACGATTGTCCTAATCGGACCTTCAATGCTGGCACTAAAAAATTGCCGAATCATGGGATGATCGGTACGATCGATATCTGCCACTAATCCCTGCCATTGCACTTTTCCCTGATAGAGAAATACTACTCGATCGGCGGTGCGTCGGATGGTACTTTGTTGGTGAGAAACCATTACATAAGTGTTCGCAGACCCCGATTTTTCATGGAGAGTCCGCACTAGATCCTCGATAATTGTGGAAGCTATCGGGTCTAATCCCGCGGTAGGTTCATCATACAGCAGTAATTCAGGATTATCGGCGGGATTATCGGGATTAGTGATAATAGCGCGGGCAAAAGCCACCCGTTTACGCATTCCCCCCGATAGTTCCGAAGGATAAAGGTTACTAATTCCCTGTAAACCGACCATTTCCAAGCTTTTTTCCACTAATTCCCTAATTATGGCTTTTTTTAAATTAGTTTGTTCATAAAGATAAAAACCGACATTTTCCCCGACGGTGAGAGAATCAAACAGGGCCGTTTGTTGAAAAACTAAGGAAGTTCGCATCGCTTCCCGACCATCTTCTAGCAATCCCTGACGCAATTGACCTTTAATACGAATTTCTCCCGCATTTATCCCCGTTAATCCCGCAATTACTCGTAAAACCGTCGATTTTCCCGTTCCCGACGGTCCGATAATTACCAGGGCCTCCCCTCGATAAATGGTTAAATCTAAACCTTCGAGAATAACGTTATCCCCGAATCTTTTCGATACTCCTCTCAATTCAATTAACGGTTCTTTCATCGTCGCTTAATTATCTTATAACCTCTGGAATTTTAGGGAGATGGGGAAGTGGGAAGTATTTTCAGTGAACAGTAAACAGTAATCAGTCAACAGTAATCAGTGAACTGAAAACTGATAACTGATAACTGATAACTCAGGGTAAGCGCATCTTAACAATCCTTGACAAAATGAACTTTATATGAGTTGCTTACCCAGAGAGCGATTCAGGCATATTTGAGGAGAATTGGCCATCTCAATTGTTAAGCAAAAATCGACCAAATGTGAAGATTTCGTAACTATTCTGATTGACTGGTATCACCTGAAATGCCCACACAGCAAGCGGATCACAAAATTGGCCAATTGTCAATAGCTTTTGAGATGCTCTCACCCTGACTGATAACTGATAACTGATAACTGATAACTGATAACTGATAACTGACTCGATTCTGGCTGCTATAGTAGAAAAGCACCCATTGCTGACGATATCTGAGGTAGATTGCCGTGACTATTGCTTTAGACCAACTGCTCACCCCCGACATTTTTCGACCGGCGCGTTATTTGGGCAACGAGTTAGGTGCTAAACATAAAGAATGGGCAAGTGCTGTGGTTCGTTGGGTGTTAACCTATCCGGAAGTGTACGAAGTGGGGGCATCTAACCTCGGCCATATTATCCTCTACAATATCCTCAATGCTCAACCCCGCCAACTTTGCGATCGCACTTATCTACCCGCACCGGATTTAGCCCAAAAACTCAAACAGACAAAAACCCCCTTATTTGCCCTAGAATCCCGTCGTTGCCTCACCGATTTTGATATTCTGGGTTTTAGTCTCAGTTACGAGCTAGGAGCCACCAATATTTTAGAAATGCTCGACCTAGCGGCAATTCCCTTGACTTGGAGAGCAAGAGACTCGGGTAACTATCCGCTAATTTTTGCCGGGGGACAAACTGCCACCTCTAACCCCGAACCCTACGCCGACTTTTTTGATTTTATCGCCCTCGGTGACGGTGAAGAATTATTGCCAGAAATCGGTTTAATTTTAGAAGAGGGTAAACTAGCTAATCTAAGCAAAGAAGAACTATTGCTAGATTTAGCCCAAATTCCGGGGGTATATGTCCCCCGTTTCTACGATGTCACCCCAATCGGTGCAGTTATCCCCAATCGTGACGATGTACCGAAAAGAATTTTACGCCGGGTAGCTACTCCTATCCCAGCCTATTCTATCGGTTTAGTTCCCTTCGTGGAAACGGTTCACGATCGCCTGGTGGTGGAAATTCGTCGCGGTTGCACTCGGGGATGTCGTTTTTGTCAACCGGGGATGTTAACCCGTCCTGCGCGGGATGTGCAACCAGAAGCAGTCATCGAATCGATTGAAAAAGGAATGCGAGCGACGGGATATAATGAATTTTCCTTATTATCTCTCAGTTGCTCCGATTATCTAGCTTTACCTGCCGTGGGTATGGAGATTAAAAACCGTCTCCAGAATGAGAATATATCTCTATCCTTACCCAGTCAAAGAGTCGATCGCTTTGACGAAAATATTGCTAACATAATTGGGGGCAATCGTCAATCGGGTTTAACCTTTGCACCGGAAGCGGGAACCCAACGGATGCGCGATGTGATTAACAAAGGGTTAACCAACGAAGAACTACTCAGAGGGATAAAAACTGCCGTCGAACAGGGTTGGGATAAGGTCAAACTCTATTTTATGATCGGTTTGCCAGGGGAAACCGATGTGGATGTCATCGGTATTGCGGAAACGGTGCGTTGGTTGCGTCGGGAATGTCGTTTACCGAAGCGGAAACCCCTCGATTTTACCATAACTATCTCGAATTTTACCCCTAAACCCCATACCCCCTTCCAGTGGCATTCCGTCTCAACGGCCGAATTTATCCGCAAACAGGAGTTATTAAGACAGGAATTCCAAGGCATGAGAGGGGTAAAAGTCAATTATACCGATGTCCGCATCTCGGCCATGGAAGATTTTATCGGTCGCGGTGACAGAAGTTTAGGGAAAGTGGTGCTGCGCGCTTGGCAATTGGGAGCCGGGATGGATGCTTGGTGGGATAATACGGAAAAAGCCTATCAAGCATGGTCACAGGCGATCAAAGAATCCGGTTTAACTTGGAAATATCGTCAGGTAGAACAGGGAGAATGGAATATTTTTGCCGATACAGACAAAGATATTTTAGAGCGTCCTTTGCCCTGGGATCATCTGGATACCGGTATCGATAAAAAATGGCTAGAGGAGGACTTAAAACGCGCCCTAGACGCGGCAACGGTTCCCGATTGTTCTTTTGAGGGTTGTTCCCATTGTGGCGTTTGTAGCGTCGATTTTGGCCATAATATCGTTATTGAAGCGCCTGCGATTCCCGCTTTTGCCGGACATTTTCAACCCAATCAAGAACGCGCCCAAAGAATTCGGGTTTGGTTTGGCAAAATTGGCGAAATGGCCCTAGTTAGCCACTTGGATCTGGTGCGTTTATTTGATCGCGTCGTCCGTCGGGCTGCTATTCCCATTTCCTTTACCGGTGGATTTCACCCCGGTCCGCGCATTTCGATCGCAAATGCCTTATCCTTGGGAGCAACCAGTAGCGGTGAGATTGTCGATTTTGAATTGACAAAAGTGATGGATTTAGAGAGGTTTAAACAGCAATTAAGCGCACAATTGCCCGCAGATTTACCAGTTTATCAGGTGGAAGAAATTCCCTTAAATGCCCCTGCTGCCACCCGTTTGTTAGAAAAAGCCGAGTATTTGCTCACTTTTAATAGCGAGGGAATTGACTGTCAACAGTGGCAAAATTGGCTCGAGGCAATTAAGCAAGCAACGGTGATGGAACGGGAAAAAACCACCAAATCCGGCAAAAAAGTCACGATTAATCTGCGAGAACAATTATATGAATTAGAGTTAAAAACTGTTGACAATCAAGCCGTTTTGTGCTATGTGGGCAGTTGTCGCAATGATGGCACTTTACTGCAGCCCGATCATATCGTCGAGATGTTAGAAAGGGTTTCTGGCCAAGAACTTTCGCTGCTGAATTTTCATCGTCAGCGCTTGATTTTAGGGGCTTAACCATCGTCAACTGTTCCCTTTATACTAAACTAAGTAGTCGTGCAAAATTAATTTCCTAGTCGAGACTCCGAGACAGGAGACTCCGAGACAGGAGACTCCGAGACGGGAGACTCCGAGACAGCTATTAGGGATCGGATTTGAGTTTTCAGTTCACTGTTTACTGATCACAGCAGAATTCTGACGGAGTAGTGGCTTAGATGTGTAATTAATTGTGCTTAGATACTTAAGAGAGTCAGCTAATCTTGATCGACTAATTCTAAGGAATCATCAATCAAAGCTGGCCGATAATTTTGAACAACCATCGGTAAAAAAGCCCCTCTTAAACCCTTTTTTATTCTCTCGGCCGTTTGATCAAAAACCACAAATAAAGGATGAATTTTTTCTGCACCTTCACTAAACATATGTTGTTCTCTGGGGGGCATTAACCATTCATATTCTTTATCTAAACAGATTTGGGTTTCGCGCCAGCGTTTCAACAAATCAGAGAAATCTTCCCCCGGACGATGGATAAAAATCAGGATTTCTGAACCTAATTTAATTTTCCATTCCGGATCACACATCAGAATAGCCAAATCACAGGCTAATTGTACCGTCTTTCTAGATTCAAGGCCAGAAGGTGGACGAATTCTGACCAAGGGCAAGGGAATAGTAATTAAACTCTCTTCAGGACGACGCAGACTAGGAATTAACTCTAAATAGGGGCGATATTGTCGCAATAATTCGATCGCCCCTTCACGACAGCTGTATTCCGCTAATAAAGTTTCGTAAGACACAGATTCACCTAATCAAATAAAGGGAGATGAAAATTAAAATTTTTCTGATTTCAAGCTACCGACGACTAACTGATAACGGAAATGACTCCTCTAAACTTATCCCAAGGCATCGAAGATTTTAAACATGGGCAAGTACATAGACAAAAGAATAATTCCCACCATCCCCGCAACACCAATCATCATCAAGGGTTCAATGATACTGGTTAAAGCTTTAATGGCCTGTTCCACCTCATCTTCGTAGAAATCCGCCACTTTCATCATCATGGCATCTAATTCTCCCGTTTCCTCCCCAATACTAATCATTTGAATTGCCAAAGCTGGGAAAACATTGGCTTTTTGTAGGGCCAAACTCATCATTCCCCCTGCTGAATTTCCGCCTTGGCACCAGCGATCGCATTGGCAATTACCTGATTACCCACCGTATTACAAACGATGTCGAGGGAACTTAAAATTGGGACACCAGAACGCGTCAGAGTCCCAAAAACCCGGCAAAATCTAGCCACAGCCGACTTTTCATTCAAATCACCAAAAAGAGGCATTTTAAGGAAAAAATGGTCAATTTGCAGACGACCCATCGGGGTTTTGTAATAGCGACGCAGTAAAAAAACCGTGGCAACAATGGTGACAATCGGAATTAAAATCAACCAACTACGCATCACACCACTTAAAAAGAGCATAAATTGCGTTAAAGCCGGTAGTTCCACCTTTAAATCGGTGAAAATTTTCGCAAAGACGGGAATTAAAAAGATCGTCATCCCGAAAAACACAACTACCGCCAAAATTCCCACCGCTACTGGATAAGTCATCGCTGATTTAATCTGGTTTTTCAAGCGGGCCATATCTTCCAAAAGTTTCGAGAGACGGTTCAGCACTTCATCGAGTACCCCCCCGTCTCTCCAGCTTCGATCATACTGACATAAAGTTGATCAAAACATTCGGGATGTTTGGCCATCGCTTCCGATAACGGACTCCCTTGCTGTACCTCAGCACTAATCGCTTGTAGGGCTTTTTTCATCTTGGGATTACCGCATTGATCCCCCAAAACTCCCAAACATCTCACAATCGCCACACCAGCATTAATCATTACCGAAAATTGACGGGAAAAAACCGCTTTATCTTTGATGGAAATGCTGGCAAACATCAACTGTAAACCGGAAAGATCGATCTCTCCCCCCACTTTTTTGACTTTACCGACGGCGGCATATTTCGCCTTCAGCATCGTCCGGGCCTGTTCGGGAGACATAGCTTCAACTTTCTCTTGGAAAACTTTTCCAGAGCCGCTTTTAACTTGTGCGACAAAAGTAGGCATAGAACAAATCAGTTATCAGTTATCAGTTATCAGTTATCAGTTATCAGTTATCAGTTATCAGTTCACTGTTTACTGTTTACAGCAAAAAACTTCCCACTCTCCTATACCTTTTAAACAGGATTTAGGATTAAATCCGGGCTTTAGCGTTAGTGCTGGCCCCGGCGATAAGACGTTGTAATTCATCGGGTTTACCGCTTTTAGAAATGGCCTCTTCCAAAGAGACAACACCCCTAACAACTAAATTAGCTAATCCCTGTTCCATGGTTTGCATTCCTAACTTCATTCCCGTTTGAATTGCTGAGTAGATTTGGGGGGCTTTTCCTTCCCGAATTAGGTTAGCGATCGCTGGAGTTACCACCAGGATTTCCTGTACCATTGCCCGGCCAAATTCCCCCGGTTTAGGATTTTTTTTCTTGACTAGGTTTTGACTAAAAACTGCTAGTAAAGAATTGGATAACATGGCGCGAATTTGTGCCTGTTGGTTAGCTGGAAAAACGTCAATGATCCGATCCACTGTTCCCGCTGCTGAGTTGGTGTGCAGGGTTCCGAAGACTAAGTGACCGGTTTCTGCCGCCGTGATTGCCAAACTAATTGTTTCTAAATCCCGCATTTCTCCCACAAGGATAATATCAGGATCTTCCCGTAAAGATGCTCTTAAAGCGTTAGCAAAACTCTTGGTATCTTCTCCTTTTTGTCGTTGGTGAAACAGACTTTTTATATTAGTAAAAACGTATTCAATTGGGTCTTCTACAGTTAAAATATGTTCAGACCTAGTCCGATTAATTAAGTCTAAAATTGCCGCTAAAGTGGTAGTTTTACCCGAACCTGTTTGGCCAGTTACGAGAATTAATCCCCGCGGTCTTTCCGATAACTCCCGTACTACTCTAGGTAAATTTAATTGTTCAAAGTTAGGAATTTTAGAGGACAAAGCCCGTAAACAAGCTGCATAAGCCCCCCTTTCTTTATAAACATTGACCCTAAATCTTGCTAATCCTTTCACCCCGTAGGAACAGTCTAATTCCCAATTCTGCTCTAACTCTTTTCTTTGAGTATTATTGAGCATACTAAAAATCAATTTCTGACAATCTTGCGGGGTTAAAGATTCTTCATTAATCGGGGCGAGTTTGCCACTAATGCGAAAATAGACTGGCGCCCCAGACTGAATGTGCATATCAGAACCGCCCATCTCGACCAATTGTTGCATTAAATCTTCGATCATTAATTCCATAAGTTAAACCCCATCTTTAAGGTAAAATCAGTGAACAGTAACCAGTGAAAAGACATTGGGAAAGTGCTATTTAAGACTACTCACTTAATACTCCTTACTTAAAACTCAAATCTCATAACTGATAACTGAAAAACTGTCTTAATCACTAAATCGCGGTGTCATACAATAGGGACAATCGAGCCATTCTGGTTGTAGTTCGGCGCGACAACCACGACAGATTAAACCGCTTTTCCGTTTGGCTTTTAGTTCCGCTTCCAGACCGGAATCGGTAAATGTCACCCGTTCCACTTCTTCGAGGGTGGTGTAACCCTCGCGCACCAGATTTAAACTATAGGCTAGGAGTGTCACCATGCCCTCATCGACGGCCGTCTCCTTAATGCGATCAGTGGTTGCCCCTTGGTTAATTAACTGCTGTAGTCGTTCACTATTCTGCATTACCTCATAGACACCAATGCGACCTTTATAACCGCTGCCGCTACACTTAAGGCAGAGATTGCCCTGTTTTCGCGCCTGTTGAATTTCCTCAAGGGTGAGGGTATTAGCCTTATAAAAGGTCACTTCCCGTTCATTGGCGGCGGAAAGACCAAAACGGGCTAATTCCTCTTGACTGGGGTGATAGGCGACTCGACACTGGCTACAGACGCGCCGCACGAGACGCTGGGCCAAGACTCCCAAGAGAGAACCAGAAATCATAAACGGTTCAACCCCCATCTCATCGAGACGAGCGATCGCACCTGCGGCATCGTTGGTGTGTAGGGTAGTTAGGACCAAGTGACCAGTTAAGGCCGCCTCGATCGCTGTTTTGGCCGTTTCCTTGTCCCTAGTTTCTCCCACCAGAATCACATCCGGGTCTTGTCGCATGAATGCCCGCAGAATCGAGGCGAAATCCATGCCTTTTTCGCGAATTACCTGCACCTGGGTGATGCCCGGTAGAGAATATTCGATCGGATCTTCGGCCGTACTAATATTGACCCCGGGGTGATTTCTTTCGGCTAACACCGAGTATAAAGTGGTGGATTTCCCCGAACCGGTCGGGCCTGTCACCAGCAACAGACCAAAGGGACGACTGGCCATGTCTCGGACGATTTGCAGGGTCTTTTGGTCGGTGATTAGTTTATCTAAACCCAACTGGGTAGCCGAGTTATCGAGAATCCGTAAACAGACTTTTTCCCCGTAGCGACTGGGCAGGGTATTAACCCGAAAATCCACTTTCCGCCCTTGATACATCCGCCGAATTTTACCATCTTGGGGAAGACGACGTTCGGCGATATCGAGCTCGGCCATGATTTTAAGACGGGCTGTCACCGCCGGGGTAATTCTTTTCGGCAGTGGATCAAAAGCTTGATGAAGAACTCCATCTTTGCGAAAGCGAATTTTCAGGAATTCTTCTTGGGGTTCGATGTGAATATCGGAAGTCCCTTCCTGTAGGGCTTTAGCTATAATTTTATTGACGAGGTTGATGACGGGAGCTTGATTAGCTTCCCCTTCTCCGAGATCATCGGCCACTTCATCGTTAGCCGCACCAGAGGCCACCTCAATATTGCTGACAATACCAGTGAGATCCGAGAGTTTTTCTAGTTCTTTTTCTTTTTGCAGTCGGGCTTTTTCCTGTTCTAATTCCGATTGAGCCGAGTGGAATTTTTCCAGTAATCTTTCATAATCTTCGCTAGTAATCACCAAACGCTGTAAACCTAACTCCCTGGGGCGGAGAATACGATTAATATCGTCGGAAGCCTCGAGGTTGTCGGGATCGACCATGGCTATCAAAATCGCAGCCGGCTCTCCTTCGATCTTTCGCAGGGGGATGAGACGATAGCGACGACAAAGATCGATCGGAATCAAAGAATCGATCAATCGGGCTATTTCCAGTCCATCCACATCGCTTAATTCGGGGTCGATCGATTCGACTCCGTAGAGAATTTTTAATTCAAATAACTGATTTTTCTTGTACTGTCGCTGCAAATCCGGGGGCAAAGGGCGCCCAGTTAGTTGTTGTAATATTTCTACTAGCGATCGTCCCGATTTCCGTGTTTCCACCAGGGCCTGTTGCATTTGGTCGGCACCGATATATCCCGACTGCACCAACTTGTTACCAAAAGGGGAAAAGTAATTGCGTAGGGCAACGGCACGGGTTTTCTTGGAAGAAAATGTCATAGACGATTCTTAACCTCTCCACTACCCTTAAATGTTCCCAATTTTACTGGTAAAATTGCATTCTAGCAAAAATTTTTCCAGATCACCGATTATCTATCGGGGTCGCTTATATCCAGTTACGCATCTTGTCCACAAAATGTTACATTAAGGGTTAAACCTTGATTATTAGCTGGTACTTAAAGACCAAAATTAGCAGTAAATGGTCATATATTGCCAAATTACCCAATAAAATTGTCTACTATGAGTGCAGAACCAAATACCTCAGTAATTTTCGACGAAAACCAAGAATCCTTTCCTAATTACCCCGAATCCCTGACCACCGAATCGGAAGCCAGTGTCACCGATGAAGCCAAAACTGTGACGGATCAGGCCGCCTCTAGCGAGGAATTTTCCTTTCTAGGCGGAATGACTATCGATACTCTACAAGAGGAAATCGACACTCTCAAACAGCAGTTAGAGGAGCAAACCCAACAGGTTGATGCCTACAAGAAACGCTATATCACTCTAGCGGCCGAGTTCGACAATTTTCGCAAACGCACAGCCAAGGAAAAAGAGGAACTGGAAACAAAAATCAAGGGCAAAACCCTGATGGAAATTCTTGGCGTGGTGGATAATTTTGAGCGCGCCCGTACTCAAATTAAACCGGCTAATGATGGCGAGACGGGTATTCACAAGAGTTACCAAGGAGTCTATAAAACCTTAGTGGACAGTCTCAAGCGTTTAGGCGTTTCCCCTATGCGTCCAGAGGGTCAACCCTTTGATCCCACCTACCACGAAGCGATGATGCGGGAGTACACCGATGAACATCCCGAAGGCACGGTGGTGGAGCAGTTAGTGCGAGGATACACTCTCGGAGAACAGGTCTTGCGTCATGCTTTGGTAAAAGTGGCCGCCCCCAAAGAGACAGATCCTAACGCTGATCAGTCAGAATCTACTTCCATTCCATCCCAGGAATTAGTCTAAAATCCCGATAGGCATTAAACTGGTTCGAGGGTTAGGTATTAGCTGGTAGGGTCTGTATTCCCCACTATCCCCTATCCCCACTGAAAGACTTTTTCCCATAAGAGCCAAAGATATTAGCCAACAAGGTTTTTAGATTTATTCAGCAAGCCCTATTGATCTTTTAATTAAAAACGCTTCTATACCCAAGGATTTTGCTCCTTGGTAATCCTCTTTTTTACTATCGCCAATATGCCAAGCTTGTGCGGGGGAACAATCATGTTTTTGCAGGGCAATTTGAAAAATTTCAGGAGCGGGTTTAGCTGCTCCTACCTGAGAAGAAATCGTGATCGATCGAAAAAAATATTCTAAGCCTAATTCGGCCAAAACTTGGTAGATACGACTGTCAAAATTAGAAATAATGCCCAACTCGATCCCCTGAATCTGCCAGAGTCTTAAAGCGGGAATGACATCCTCGTACAGCAGCCAAGGCTCGCCCGTGGCAAAATGATGATAAAGTTCGCCAAAAAAAGCCTCAAAATCGGGAAATCTTTCCAGATAACCTAATTTATTAAAAACTGCCCCAGTCAGCGATCGCCACCAGCGATACTCTAACTCGGGAATTTGTGCCGGTTCAACCTTAGGAAAAGCTAGGGGGGGAGAAGTGGGGAAAATAGCCAAGAAAGATTGTTCTAGACTCTCGGCCGCCACCTCTACCCCAAAATCCGCCGCTATTTGACTATAAATTGCTCCGACACTGCCTTTTACTCCAAAAAGAGTCCCCACAGCATCGAGAAAAATAACTTGCGGTTTCTGCATGAGAGTTTTGTTTATAACGGTCGAACTGAGGTTTTTAGGGTCGGCCCTTTAGGGGTCTAACACACCTAACAATTGATCATTTTAAAGGATTCTGGCGAAAATTCTTCGATCGCTTGCCAAACTCTTAATACCTCTGCCACCGTCCATGCTTGGGCAAAAGCTCCCCTAGGGGTAAAAGGGGCATTACCATCGAAAATTTCGCTTAAATTACCGATACAGCTATCCCGAAGATGGTCGATCATCGGTGTTAAAAAACTCTCGGCTAGGATAGGATCGCGATAGACTTTCAGATGGGCTTCGATAAATGCCCCTAATAACCATCCCCAGACTGTTCCCTGATGGTAGGCACTATCTCTTTTTAAGCGATCGCCACTGTAGACGCCACGGTAATCGGGATGATCGGCATCTAGCGATCGCAAACCGCGAGAAGTTAACAGTTTGACAGTACAAACATCGACAATGGCCTTTTTCTGTGGGAAATTTAATAACTCCTCCACCGACAAAGACACGGCAAAAAGTTGATTCGGTCGTAAACTGGCATCATTGCCCTTGTCCGTATCTAAAACATCGTAACAATACCCCAGGGAATCGTCCCAGAAGCGAGAGAACCCTTTTAAGGTCATTTTTCTCATTTTTTCGTAATCAGTGGCATCCATGCCCAAACAATGGGCAAATTGAACCATAATTTTGAGGGCATTGAACCAAAGAGCATTAATTTCTACGGGTTTGCCGATGCGGGGAGTAATCACCCGATCATCAACTTTGGCATCCATCCAAGTCAATTGTACTCCCGCTTCGCCGGCATAGATCAAACCATCGTCATCTAGGTGAATATTGTAGCGAGTGCCGCGACGAAACCAAGCGATCACTTCCGTTAAAGCGGGATAAATAGTTCTGAGAAACTCAATATCTTGGCTTTGGTTAAAATAGCAACGAATGGCTTCAAAATACCAAAGAATAGCATCGACAGCGTTATATTCGGGGATTTCTCCGCCATCGGGTAGCAAATTCGGCAATAAACCCCGGTCTAGATAACGGGAAAAAGTTAGTAAAATCTGACGGGCGATCGCAGGTCGGCCTGTAGTCAAAGTTAACCCTCTCAGGGAGATCATCGTATCGCGACCCCAATCACCAAACCAAGGATAACCTGCGATTATCGTTTTGCCGTCCGGTTGATCCCGGAGAGGACGACTAACGATAAACTGGTCGGCAGCGAGGGTAAGTTGTTGAATCCATGGTGGCTGCTGGGGATTAATCAGACTACTCTCGTAGCGATAGCGAGACTCTAGAGAAGATTGACCGTCTAAACTGGGATCGGGACGGGTACTAGCGGCAATTGTCACCGATTCTCCCACTTTAAGAGTAGCCGAAAAACTGGCGGCATGGAGATGATTTTCTCGATCGATTAAACCACGATAACGTTCCACGGCCAAATCAAAGCGATAATACCAGATATGAGCGGGAAAAACCTGTCCCTGACTGATTAATAGATAAAAAGGTACAGCATGGTCATAGGCAATCACTCTTACTCCTTTTTCCAGGGGACTAATAGCCATTTGCCAGTTAAAACCCTGGGTATTGCCGTGAAAATCACGATAATTGACAAAAGCAGTGAGATTCAGGGTTAGGGGAGAATTGCCGCGAAGGTAGGTATAGCGGGTATAGGTGGTATTTTCTCCCTGTTCCATCCAGATACGCTTTTCTAGTAAGGCATCCCCACAGATAAAAGTCCAGACGGGAATTGTCCCTTCCAGATGAAAACTTTCGATATTAATATAGCCTTGCGGTTCGATCGTAGCACCTAACCAGCGATTGCTGGCCAGATGATAAATTTTCTGGTTATATTGTACCGATTCATCGATTTTAGTCACAAGAAGCGTTCTTTGGGTCGGTGGAGCCAAAGCAGCGATCAAGAGGCCATGATAACAGCGAGTTAGCAATCCGGCCACGGTTCCCGCAGCAAAACCACCAATACCATTAGTGACTAACCATTCGCACTTTTCAGCGCTAGGGAGATAATTACAGATATCCCGACCGAAACGGAGCTTGACCATGAGCTTCCCAATTCCTAGTAATTTTGTTATAATCAAAAATTGTGTCTTTAATATCTATAGACTAACTCTATCTTAAGGAGAAAAATCAGCAGTGAGTAAACGTACTTTAGAAGGAACCACGCGCAAACAGAAGCGCACTTCCGGATTTAGAGCGAGAATGCGTAGCGTCAACGGACGTAAAGTGATTAAAGCTCGTCGGAAAAGAGGACGCTATCGTTTAAGTGTTTAGGTTATTCTGGGAACCGACTAATTTTCGTGGGATTACCCCAAGTTCATCGCTTAAAACATCGACAGGATTTTCAAGCTGTCTATGGAACAGGGAAGCGTTATCACGGTTCCCACTTAACCTTAATTAGTTTAGAGGATTCTGGCCCGGATAAGCCTCTTCCCAGTCGTTTTGGCATCTCGATTAGCAAGAAAGTTAGTAAAAAAGCGGTGGTTCGTAATCGACTAAAAAGGCAAATACGAGCGGTAATTCGGCAGTTATTGCCAGAAATAGCGACAGGATGGCGAGGAATAATCATTATCCGTCCCGGGGCGATCGAGTGCAATTATGAACATTTTTTGCGAGAATTAAAGCAGTTGTTAGTGAAGGCCAATATAATTCATGGGCATTAAAGAAGAAACTTTTTATGAAGGCGGTCCGCACATCGGCGACCTAATCATCAATATACTGCTAGGATTTACAGTGATTTGTTTACCTTTAACCGTTGGGGCAGTGGTGCGGGCAATCTGGTTAAGATATAAGATAACCGATCGGCGGATTTCGATCACCGGGGGTTGGATGGGACGCGATCGCACAGATATTATCTATTCAGAAGTGGCAAAAGTGGCAAAAATGCCGAGAGGAATTGGTCTTTGGGGGGATATTGTCGTAACTCTCAAGGATAGAAGTCGTTTAGAAATGCGCGCGATGCCGAAATTCCGGGAAATTCATGACTACATTGCCGAAAGAGTCGCCGATAAAACCGGTCGTCCCCTAGAATCGATCATCAGTCAATAAAACAAAATAATCGATCGCCGAGATTCGATAAATTAGATTTGTCAAAGTGAACCCCTATTAAACGAGAAGGCATAGATTAAAGCCATGGATTTTGGAGTCGGATTTATTTCCACAAATATCATGTTGCCAATCCTAGATTTTTTCTTTCGGATTGTGCATAGTTACGGTTTCGCCATCATTGCTTTAACGCTGGTGGTGAGATTTGCCGTCTTTCCCCTCAGCGCCGGCCAGATTCGCAATATGAGAAAAATGCGAATCACTCAACCCTTGATGAAGGAAAGACAAGCAGAAATTCAACAACGCTACAAAAACGACCCCCAAAAACAACAGGAGGAAATGGGCAAATTAATGCAGGAGTTGGGCAATCCCTTGGCCGGTTGTTTACCCCTGTTATTACAAATGCCGATTCTTTTGGCTTTATTTGCGACGCTGCGGGGTTCCCCCTTCTCGGATATTAACTATACTGTCGATTTACAAGTGCTGCCGGCCGAACAAATCGCCCTCGTGCAGCGCCAACCCTATGCCACCAAACCCCAAAACGTTTATATTGACGAGTCTCTCCACTATCCCATCACCGCTTTTTTACCCCAAGGCAATAAAATCGCCCCGGGAGAACAGCTAAAAATCGACCTCCAAAACGACCAGGGCAAGTCTTTAAGCCAATTAGCCACGGAAGCACCCGAAAATAACCTAAAACCCACCTACGAGGTGGTTAAAGGTCAAGAACTGGTGCAAGTTAATGAAGACGGTTCCATCGTCGCTTTAGCCCCCGGAGATGCCAGTATTAAAGTTATCGTGCCGGGGATTGCCGCTAATACGGGTTTTCTCTTTATTGAGGCCCTGGGAAGAATTGGGGCAACCGGTGCCAATGGTGAAATTCACTGGGATATCTTGGCGATGGTGATCGCTTTCGGTATTAGTATCTATGTTAACCAAGAGTTATCCGGCGCCGGTGCGCCTTCGGGGGGGGCAGCCCAACAACAGCAAACGGTGAATAAAATCACCCCGATAATTTTTAGTATGATGTTCCTGTTTTTCCCCTTACCGGCGGGGGTATTGATGTATATCTTAACCGCGAACATCTTCCAAACTATTCAAACGGTGATTTTGATGCGGGAACCGTTACCGGAAAACCTGCAAAAATTGGTAGCGGAACAGGAAAAAACGGAAAAATCCCGCGATACTCTCCCCTTTGAAAAACGTTCTAGCAAAAAAAAGGAAAAAACATCGTAATGAGTATATGGGAGCAAAATAGCGAGAAAGCTAAACAATGGCTGGAAAAACTGCTAAAGTTGATGGCCATGCCCGCAGATATCCAGATTGGTGTGCAGGAATTGGGAACAGGACCTTCCTCCTGTTGGTTAATTATTGATAGCAGTCAATTGAGTCCCCAACAAGTGGAACTCCTCCTCGCTAACAAGGGTGAGGGACTGGATGCGATTCAGTCCCTAGCTAATACGATTCTGAATATTGGTGTCGAGGCGGCAGAACATCAATTCTATATTGTCGAAATCAATGGCTATCGTCAACAAAGACAGTCAGAACTTTTCGACTGGGTTAATCAAGCGGCGACGCAAGTGCGGCAAACAGGACAGGAAATAGAATTAAAAGCCCTATCTTCGGCGGAACGTCGCCAAATCCATGCCTTTTTTCAGGAAGAAAACGATTTAACCACGGAAAGTCGCGGCGTGGAACCCGATCGCCGGTTAGTGATTCGTTTAAAATAAGATCAAAGGGTGGGGTAAAACCTGCCCTCTTTTTTATTTTAGCCAGATATCTCCTGTCTGGAGTTTCTTCACCTAACGGAAGATTTTTGGGCGTTGCTGAATTAAGCTATGAATCAGTAAGGAATAGGCACTTCTTGAAACTTCAGATAATGAATTAATAAACGAATAGAGTATCCTAACATTTCTGTAGACTTAGAATAGCAGAGTGTTTTGCGATGCAATCGGGCTAGATAATGTCTTAAACGTGTGTTCTCACCCTCTACTCTGGTCATATAAGTCTTACTAATTATATGGTCGCCCTCTGCTATAAAACATGGATAAACTGACCATCCATCACTCACATAAAAATAGCATCCCCAAGACTTAACTAATTCCCATAATGGGCGAAACGTTTCGCTACTATGATCTCCGATTACCCAACCTAAAATTCCTTTTTTAAAGTGGTCAACGGCTGTCCACACCCAGATTTTGTTTTTTTTGAGCCAACAAAGGTTTCCAATTCATCCAGTTCCCCTACTTCAGGAATTGTTTCTGGGTCATAGGCGACTGGCAATAATTCTCCCACAGATTTTACCCAATTAATTACGGTCGTATGATGAACTCCCTTTAGCCTTTCTATTCCTCTAAATCCCATCCCATTAACATAGGCAGTTAGGCATTCTCGCTTCGTTTTTTCGTCATAGCCTTTCTGTTTTTCATAGTTATCAATAAATTGACGGCCACAGGTTACACAAATATGATTTTGTTTACCTTGTTTATTGATGCCATTTTTACGGATATGGGTAGATTTACATTCAGGGCATTGCATTTTGATTTCCTCCATTCATATCTCTATTATGCAACGCCGATTTTTGATTGTTGCAGGAGAGTTAAGTAGGGAGGCACAATTATTTGTAGGATGGGTTAGCGGTAGCGTAAACTATGCGCGCGTTGGGTTTCATGCTTCAACCCAACCTACGTTCATCTTATATTTAATTCCACCCACCCACTTAATAACTTAACTTCAGAGCATTTACAGGTACATCATCCCAAGATTCTACGGTTCTTAAAACTGCCACCCACCCCGCTTGTTTTTGTTCGTCCGTAAGATTGGTTAACCAACTTTGATGACAATCTTTTGCCGCTTGTTCGTCTTGACAGGCAATACAAGCTTGTACTAAACCACAGGGATCAATCTGTTCATTTACCCAAATAATCATAGTTAATAGCCCTACTTAACTTTATTATTATAATCCATCGATCGCCCACAGAGAAACTTTTGATATTGATAACCTGTTACATAATTGGAGGATAACTCTGAGAGTTGACAGTCCGATAAATCTATTGAAGAATGGAAATTAATTAACCATAATTCAAAAGGGGGGGAAGATGACAGATTAAAATTTGGCTTTTGTTCTGGGTTAACTAAGAGAAACTTAGGGGTTTTATCGGGAAATCTTTGGTTAAATTCCCAAGCAATTCCCATCATTTCTCCCACCTGCACTAAACTCCTATAGCTAGTGGCAATTACTAACGGATAACGGCTATTATTTTCGATAGTAGTAACTAATTTATCTGGCCGATAATACTTACGATAGCCTAAATTAAAAGTCACACTTAGGGAACTAACTAAAGCCATGATAAGGACAATAATTACTATTCTTTTCTGCTTCCTTTGCCAACAATTATCTAATAAAATTGCTAGAATTAAAATTACCGAGGGAAAGTAAACAAAACTATATCTAGCTCCCCGGGTAATATCGATCGAAAGCAGATAGGTGATGACAAAGAAAATGGCAATTGAACTGAGAAAAAATGCCGAGAGAATGCCTAATTCGGGTTTATAGGAGTCTAGCCATGCTGTTTTTAATTGTGGGATAATCCAGAGAAAAAACCCGATCATTATTGCCCCAGAAATCAAGATAATTATTAAAGATTCTGATTCGACTGGGAGCAGGGAAAGCATAGTAATTAATGTTCCCAGCAATTGAAAAAAGGGGCTAATTACTGCTAAAAAACTATCATTGTCTCTCTGAATCCAACCGGTCATCTGATTGCCATAATCTTTGGGGACAAAGGTGATAAACCAAATAATAATAAAGCTCAAGTTACCTAAAAAAACTAAACTTAAACGCCACCAATTAGTTATCCAAAAGTTTTTTTGTTTGATTTGATTGGATAAAATCCATAATAAAGTTATTGCCTCTGCGAGGATAGTTAAACTAAAAAAATAGTGGACTAATAACCCTAGACAGTTGACAATTAACCAGAAAAAAACCAAAGTAGGGGATATTCTCTGACGGTGGATAATTTTGCTGCTTGCCCTCAGAAAACAGCCTAAAGATATGAGGACAAATACAACCGCTAAAGTATAATGGCGCGCTTCTTGGGAGATAAAAACTGCGTAGGGAGAAACCGCCATTAAAATCGCCGCCAGAAAAGCGATCAAGCCGGATTTAAAGACCAATTTACTGATAAAATAAATTAGAGAAATCGAAATAACTCCCCAAAACACTGCCAGCGATCGCATTCCTTCTAAGGATACATATTCTCCCCGATCAAAGAATAATTTATTCCAGAGATAGGCGAAAATAAAATATAAAGGTGGATGATTGTCCTCCTGAATAACTAATTTAATTACATCGGCAATAGTTGCCTGATGGTTGCTCTGGAGAGGTGCTAATAAGGTGTCTAGGGAAATTATTTGATTTAACGGCACTATCTGGTAATTATTGCCAATACTAAAAACCATAGTGGCAAATTCATCCGTCCAGGGAGGTTTGCTTGTTAATTGTGTTAACCTAATAACCAGTCCCAAAATTATTACTAATCCTAACCAGCAAAAATCAGACCAAGCTAACCGCTCCTTGCTTCTTTGTTGTAGATCAGAAATGACTGTAGATAAATTCAATTTAATTGTTATCTCCAAAAGATTCGATTATTTTAACCGCTTCCGATGGGGAAATATCTTGACGGCAATTAGGATAATCATACTCCTCCCGGGCAATTAATGCCCCACTGAGACGATAAAAATATTCTCCCATTTTCATCCAATCGGAATACAAATCAGGTTCGGGGAATTGTTGCCTTAATTCCGAGTTTTTAGGTGTACCATAATTAAGCCAGTATCCTTCTCCAAATAGTGGGGAATTGAGCGCTAGGGTTCCCTCTAATTCTAAACCATCATCGCCCCTGGCGTTTTCGATTCCCTCCACCAAAAAACAGCTATTCTCGGCATTTTCAAAGAGGACTGCGTATCCTTTCCCCTCTTCTGCGAGGATTTTAATCTCGCTGGCCCGAAATCCGGGAGGGATATAGTTAGGTAAAATAATCTTAGCATCTAGCGATCGCAGTTGTTGGCGTTGACTGGCGCTCAAAGTTACCGTTTCTGCTCTCAAATATTGCCCATTGTCAATAATAACAATAGATAATCCTAAAACTAAAGGCCAGAAAAATTTTATGGTCATAATCGCGGGTTTTAAGGTCATATTCTGGAGAATATCTGAGTTTTTAGGTAATTTATCGATTATTTAACCAGATTGACGACGAATACTGCCCTTTTCCTGTTCCCCATTCCCTATTTACCGATTCTAATCGACAAAAAATCATAGCTTATCTGTGGATTCCACTTTTTTCCACTTCTGTCACCCGGAATTATGGGACTGACATCACCCCAAACCCTCTCGTATTCTAAGGTTATCGACAGGAAAGAGAGGTAACAACCATGTTAGTCAGCCACCAAAATCCAACTTTTGTCCGTAACTACTTAATCGCAGTTATCTCCGTGGTGATGATGGGTGTGGGAGTTGCCGATCTCGTCAATAATCCCTCCCGAATCGCTCAACAAAACCGTCTTGATGGTTATGGTCGCTATGTTAGCGCTGGTTTAGTTAGTGGTGCGGTCAATAATATGCGTTAATTTGCCTCTGATTCTCAATCCTGTTGAAAAGGTGTGGGGGAGTGGGAGTTTTTTCAGTGGTCAGTAAACAGTGAACTGAAAACTGATAACTGATAACTGATAACTGATAACTGATAACTGATAACTGATAACTGATAACTGATAACTGATAACTGATAACTGATAACTGATAACTAATAACTGATAACTGATAACTGATAACTGATAACTGATAACTGATAACTGATAACTGATAACTGATAACTGATAACTGATAACTGATAACTGATAACTGATAACTGATAACTGATAACTGATAACTGATAACTGATAACTGATAACTGATAACTGATAACTGATAACTGATAACTGATAACTGATAACTGATAACTGAAGCTGCCTAAACCCAAGAATGGAGAGCGCGTAATTGGGGGGTTTTTTTAGCTTGGTGGGTCTGCATTCTCTGTAAAACATCATCGAGAATTGTCACCGCTTTGCGGATATATTTCCCCTTATTCAGCATGACACATTCAGCCCTTTCGGCCATAGCGGCATCGGTAATCTCGGCCCGGGAAGGAATACTTTTCTTGACCAGATTTTCTAGGACTTGGGTGGCCCAAATTACCGGAATATGGGCCGCTTCGCATAACCAGAGAATTTCCTCTTGAATTTCTGCTAGTCTTTGATAGCCAATTTCTACAGCCAAATCACCCCGGGCAATCATCACCCCAAAAGGTTGTTTACCGGCGGCATGGATGATTAATTCGGGAAGATTTTTCACGGCTAAAGGTGTTTCTATTTTGGCCACGATTGCTTTTTGTCGCCAAGCATCCCCCAAACGACTTTGTAACTCTAGCTGTAGTGTCTCGATATCGCTGGCTTTTTGTACAAAAGAGTAACCGATAATATCGGCATTTTCGGCAATAAAATCTAAATCTTGCCGGTCTTTTGCGGTCAAAGGATCGATATTTAAGACGGTATCGGGGAAATTTAGGCCTTTATCTGCTTTGAGTTTTTCCCCTTTCTCCCTAGCGTGGGTAATTTTTAGTAAAAGACCTTCCGGCATTATGGCAATAACTTCAGCCCCAATATGACCATCATCAATCCAAACTTTCGCCCCGACGGGAATTTGGGGAATAATTTCCGGTTGGGAACAATTAGCCTGAAAATACTGAGGATGGGCAGTGTGAGGCGGTTGGGTGGTTAAGAGGAGAAAATCCCCTTGATATAGTTTGGTTTGGGACTGGGGGGCTAAAATCTCTTCTAAACGGATTTTCGGGCCGGCTAAGTCCATATAAACCTTACAGGTATGTCCATTGACTAAATTTTCGGGATTTTTGACCGCCTCGCGCAGATTTTCGATCATTCCCTGCCACTCTTTCGGGCCATCATGGGCGCAATTAATGCGAATACAGTCCATCCCGCAACGCAGTAATTGAGCGATAAAATCGGGGTCGGTTGCCGCTTCCGTCGGCATTGTCACCATAATTCGCACCCGACGCCGGGGGGAAGACAGACCAAAAACTTCGGCGCTATGGGAGGCTAAAAGTTGATCTCCTTGGAAAAATGCCTCTAAAGGGGGATGTTTGGGTAATAATGAGGCTTCTTGATGACAAACCGCCCCTAAAGTGGCAATTACCGCATCGAGGGTCGGTAAAACTTTCGATTCAATCCGGCCTAGGGAAGATAATCCCCAGGGCATTAAAGCTAATTGTAAATCCCGGATATCTTCTTGTCTCAGGGCGAGATAATAGGCTAAATTACGGGTGCTAGGTTGAAAATTCTCCTTTTCAATCAGGTTTTTCCACTGCTGCAATTTCTCCTCTCCTTCTACTGTTACAAAATGCCGTAACTTTTGCAGATGATGGAGGAGAGTTTGGGGGTAGGATAATTGTTCTCGTTTGAGTTGTTCTGAGAGAGTTAAAGACATAAAATCAAGTAAAAAGTAAAAATCGTCAATTAAGTAAGTGGTTTCAATTAAATCGAAGATAGATTTTGTCCTTGATCCCCCCTGCCCCCCTTGATAAGGGGGATACTCCTTAATAAGGGAGGTATCTGACAATTTTTAACACCCACCTACTTACTAAGGCAATACTCGCCTAGAAAATGATCACTTTCACCGCTCATATTGCTTTTGGCTGGTTATGGGGTCAGTTCTCAGGTATAATCTCTCTGTTTCTATACTAAGCGAATATCCCGCCTCTAGAAGTTAATTTTTGCTACGATTTGTGGCGGTTATCTTCATAGTGAGGTGGTAAGTTTTCTTTTTCGGGAGTCGCTGGTCGGTGGTCGCTACTAGAAAAGCTAGGTTTATCGGTGAAAAACTATCGATAAGCTTCCCTGTTTTATTCCATAAAATTAAAAATAATGGCGGACATTGGTTAAATCAATTATCTTTTTTGAGCTATATTCAGGCTGTATAAATTGATTAGTAACTACAGTATTAAGTTTTATGAAGGGAGGGAATGATCCAGAATCGCGACTATAATGAGTAAACAGATCATTCCTGTGTCGGCTAGAGCGAGAAAATATGTCTGCCACTGAATACGAAGCAATTATCGGTTTAGAAACCCACTGTCAACTCAACACCAAAAGCAAGATATTTTGTTCCTGTCCTACCAACTTCGATAGTCCCCCCAATACTAACGTCTGTCCCGTCTGTTTGGGTTATCCGGGGGTATTACCCGTCCTTAACCAAGAAGTCCTGGCCAGTGCTGTTAAACTGGGATTAGCTATCGATGGTAAAATCACACCTCATAGCAAATTCGATCGCAAACAGTATTTTTATCCCGACCTGCCGAAAAATTATCAAATTTCCCAGTATGATCTCCCTATTGTCGAACAGGGTCAACTAGAAATCGAGATCGTCGATAAAAAAACTAAGGAAGTTAGCCGCAAAATTATCGGCATTACCCGTCTGCACATGGAAGAAGACGCGGGAAAACTGGTTCATGCTGGCAGCGAACGTCTCTCCGGTTCCACCCATTCCCTCGTGGATTTTAATCGTACAGGTGTACCATTATTGGAAATTGTCTCAGAACCGGATTTACGCACCGGCACCGAAGCGGCGGAATATGCCCAAGAATTACGGCGTTTAGTGCGTTATCTCGGCATCAGTGACGGTAATATGCAGGAAGGTTCCCTGCGCTGCGATGTCAATATTTCCGTTCGCAAAAAAGGCACTAAAAAGTTCGGGACTAAGGTAGAAATCAAAAATATGAACTCCTTTAGTGCTATCCAAAAAGCCATAGAATACGAGATCGATCGACAAATTGAAGCGATCAAAAATGGCGAACTGATCGTACAGGAAACCCGTCTTTGGGAAGAAGCTACTCAACGGACGATTAGTATGCGGAAAAAAGAAGGTTCTAGCGATTATCGCTATTTTCCCGAACCGGATTTACCCCCCCTAGAAGTCTCCCCCGAACAGTTAAAAGCTTGGGCGGAAGAATTACCGGAATTACCCGCTCGTAAACGTCGTCGTTATGAAGAAGAATTTGGTCTTTCCGCCTACGATGCCAGGGTTTTAACCGATGATCGCACCGTGGCTGAATATTTTGAAACTGCGGTAATTGCCGGGGCAAATGCGAAATTAGTCGCTAACTGGATCAGTCAAGATATCGCCGCTTATTTGAATAATAATAAGCTGACGATCACAGAAATTGCCCTGCAAGCACCAGACTTAGCGGAATTAGTTAAACTGATTGAAACGGGAACAATTAGTGGCAAAATTGCTAAGGAAATTTTACCGGAACTTCTCACCCAGGGCGGTTCACCAAAAACACTGGTGGAAAAGAAAGGATTAATACAAATTTCTGACAGTTCTGCGATCGAAAAACTGATCGAGGAAATTATCGCCTCCCATCCAAGCGAGTTAGAAAAATTCCGGGCGGGTAAAACCAATCTTAAGGGATTTTTTGTCGGTCAAGTCATGAAAAAAAGCGGCGGTAAAGCCGATCCTAAATTAACTAGCCAAATCTTAGATCAAAAACTTTCTGGTTAGTTATATTCAGTGATCAGTAATCAGTAAACAGTAATCAGTGGGGAGCTTTTTTTCAGTGTTGCCAAAGGCACGGCGTAGCCGTCCAGTAAACAGTAATCATTGAACTTAAAACTCAAATCTGATAACTGATAACTGATAACTGATAACTGGTAACTGATAACTGATAACTGATAACTGATAACTGATAACTGATAACTGATAACTGATAACTGATAACTGATAACTGATAACTGATAACTGATAACTGGTAACTGATAACTGGTAACTGATAACTGGTAACTGATAACTGATAACTGATAACTGATAACTGATAACTGATAACTGAAAATGACCTCGCAATTAAAGCCTAATGGCCCGAAAATTCTCGCTGTTGTCAACGGTAAAGGTGGTGTGGGTAAAACCACCACTGCGGTTAATTTAGCGGCAATTTGGGGGCAGAATCAGCGTGTTTTGCTGGTGGATGCGGATCCGCAGGGTTCCTCCACTTGGTGGGTAGAAAGAAATCAAGCGGGTATGGTATTTGATTTAGCCAAGCAAATTAATACAGAGAAATTAGGAGAATTGCGTCAAATTATCGAGTACGATCTGATCGTGATTGACACACCACCAGCTTTGCGTTCCGAATTACTTACCGCAGTCATAGCAGAATCAGATTATTTAATTTTACCGACTCCTCCCGCACCGATGGATTTAATGGCTTTAATTGACACGGTACGCACGGCAGTTAAACCCCTAGGAATTGCCTATCGGGTTTTATTAACAAAAGTGGATTCCCGTAGTCTTAAGGAAACTTTAGAAGCACAAAATACTTTATTAGAATTAGGTATTCCCGCCTGTCATGCTTTTGTCAGAAATTATAAGGCCCACGAAAAAGCCGTTTTAGACGGGGTTGCTATTACCAATTGGCGCGGTAAAAATGCCCAAGAAGCCAGCGCTGATTATCGTCGTGTAGCCGAAGAATTAGAACGAGATTGGTAGATTTATGGACAGGTTTTCTAAGGACAATATTTTTGCAGTAAAGAAATCACTAAATCCAGACCATCGGGCTGAACTTGAACAGTATAGGCTTCGGCTTCAATTTGTCTGCTAAAACCCTCATAATGCATAAAAAATCTTCTGGTCATTGCCGGTGGTTCTATGGCTAAATTAAGAGCTTTAACTGTTTTGCCTCCATGACAAAGTTGAGCGGCATGGACAGCTTCATGAATTAATGTTGGTCGGGCAATACCTAAGTCAAAAACTAGGGGATGAATCCAAATAATTCTAGTTTTACTATCAAATAAACCGTAGGCTCCTCGCACTGGTGGTGGGGCAAGTTTGACGATAAAATTGTGTTTTTCTAGAGCTTTTTGCAGCAGTAAAAAATCAGGATTCGCTGCAGATAAATTTTCTCCTCCAGCTAATTGCATCCCTAGAAAAACAGCAGCGATTGTGTAATAAATGCCCATCGGGTGATAGTTCCTATTAAAGAAAAATCAAAATTAGCAGGAGGTTATTCATTGATGAATCGAACCATCGGGGAGAATTGTTCCCGTTAAAATTGCTCCAGTTAATTTCACCATAATACGCTTACCAAAGCCAATTTTTGCCCCGCGTAAATCTGCCGCCGACAGATCTGCCCCACTTAAATCCGCTCCGATGAGATTGGCTTCCTGTAAATTTGCGCCTTTAAGGTTAGCTTCGAGGAGATTGGCGCGAAAAAGATTAGCTTTGTACAGATTAGCCTTTTCTAGGTTAACTTTGTGCAGGAAGCTATCGCTTAAGTCGGCATGGCTTAAATCTGCCCCGATGAGACTGCGACTAGAGAAATCTTTTTCCTTCAGGTTAGCTCCCTGTAAATCGGCTCCGTTTAAATCCCGATAGTGAGGGCGCCAGGCGGCATGATTGTGGACCTGATGGTTATTCTGGGAGTGGCTGTGTTGACTGTGGGTTTGTTGACTGTGGGTTTGTTGACTATGGGTTTTATGACTGTGGGTTTGGGAATTTTGGCTGGGTTGGCTAGGGTGAGGCTGATAGGGGGACGCAGTTTTATAGGCGTGGGCGGGCTGTTTTTCAGTTTTAGGGGGGGAATTGGAGCGTTTAGGAGAATTTTGATGAATTTGCCGTAACTGTTCCCTAGCGTGGTTAATTTCTTGCAGTTTAGCGGTGGCTTTTTCCAAAAGACGCTGATTATCTTTGGGAATGCGATCGGGATGCCAAATAAACACCAAATCTTTGTAGGCTTGATTGATCTCGTCGAGAGATGCCCCATGATCTAACCCTAAAACTTTATAGTATCGCTCCAATTCTTTCATTATCGAAGTCCTAGTACAAGGATAAAAGCATTAACGGCCACAATTTCTCTGAGTCTTGTCGGATTTTCTAGGAGAGGATTTCTTTTAGGATAATTTGACTCTGGGAGAGTTGCCATAAAATTTGAGAAAATGTCTGGTAATTAAAAAAATCTCGTTTTTCTATCCTGTTTTGATGCGTAACTGTATAGCACATAACAGCAAAATTAGCAAATTTTTGATACAGAACTTGATTTGTGCTGTTAGGGAAGTGGGGAAGTGGGGAAGTGGGGAAGTGGGGAAGTGGGGAAGTGGGGAAGTGGGGAAGTGGGGAACTGGGGAAATTGAACTAAAACCCCAAAACCCCAAGACTCCAAAACCCCAAGACCTAAAACCTATCTCCTGCCGACCGCCTCCCGACTGCTGTATGATAAAACTTGTCCCGATAGGATAAATCAAGGTCGTGAAATTTGGTCAGTGGTTGGGGTTTATCTGTTTAATAATGGCTCTCTATGTATTGTGGCAGATTCGACAGCTGTTATTATTGATTTTTATGGCGATCGTGTTTACCGTAGCCTTAAATAGATGTGTTAAAGGATTGCAGAGATTGGGGATTAAAAGGGGTTTGGCTATTTTAATCACCCTGCTGACGAGTCTAGGAATTGTGATTTTATTTTTTATAATTATTGTTCCCCCCTTTATCGAACAGTTTCAAAAATTAATTGAACTTTTACCGCAAGCTTGGGATTTAGTCCGCAATAACTCGATTCAATGGCGACAACAATTTCAATTTGATTGGTTGCCATCGCTGCCTAATTTAACTGATTTATTCCAGCAGTTACAACCTTTAGGAACCTTTGTTTTTAGTAACTTTTTTACCTTCTTTTCTAACTCAGTTGCGGCAATTTTGCAATTATTATTCGTGCTGGTGTTAGCAATGATGATGTTAGCCAACCCCCAACCCTATCGACAAGCTTTCTTAAAATTATTTCCTAACTTCTATCGTCGTCGTGCCGAGGAAATTCTGACCCTATCGGAAGCGGGTTTGGGTAATTGGTTGTTGGGAATTGCCATTAGTTCAACTATGGTAGGGTTATTAAGTGGGTTCGGTCTTTTCGTTCTACAAATTAATCTAGTTCTCGTTCATGCTATCCTAGCAGGATTGCTCAATTTTATCCCTAATATCGGACCGACTGCTAGTGTGATTTTTCCCATTCTAATTGCTGTTATCGATGCACCTTGGAAAATTGTCGCTATTCTGATTCTCTATTTTATTATCCAAAATGTCGAAAGTTATTGGCTGACACCCACTGTCATGGCTAAACAGGTATCTTTACTACCGGCAATTACCCTAATTGCTCAAATTTTCTTTGCTCAAATGTTTGGCATCTTAGGTTTATTATTGGCTTTACCTTTGACAGTGGTAGTAAAAACATGGTTAGATGAATTATTATTCAAAGACATTTTAGATCAATGGGATAAAGTCCATAACAAATCTTAAATAATCTCGGCAAAAGTCATGAAATTAATCATTCTTACTCTCGTTATTTTATCTAATATTTTTGCTGCTCTCCCAGCTAAGTCGGAAACGGTTCTAGAAAAAATTAAACGCACGGGATTATTAGAAGTAGCGATGAGAGAAGATGCCATTCCTTTTGGCTATCGAGATAGTAATAATAATTTGCAGGGATTATGCTTAGATTTTATCCAATTGCTCAGAGGGGAACTAAAGCACAAATTAAACCTCCAGATCATCAGTGTCAAAATTTATAAATCCACTTTATTTAATCGCTTCCAGTTATTGGAAAATAAAACCGTTGATTTCGAGTGTGGTCCCAATAGTATCAGAAAAAATATACCTGATGGTGTCAGTTTTTCTCGTCCTTTTTTTGTGACGGGAACTCAGTTTTTAGTTCGGAGTGATAATCAGAAAAATTTTAACTTTTCTTCGTCCTTAGAAGGTATAAGTATTGGAGTTTTGCGAGATACCACCACTCAAGAATTATTAAGACAAAAATATCCTCTTGCTACCTATCAGGAATTTCAAGGAGTGACGGGAAGACTGCGAGGTATCCAAAGTTTAAGAAGGAATAGAATAGATGCTTTTGCTAGTGATGGGATTCTGCTAATTGGAGAAGCTGTCATTCTCGGTTTATCCCTAGGAAAAGATTATCAACTTATCCCCGCAATCCTTTAAATTGTGATTATTATGGTTTTATTCTTCCCGCTAATGATCCCCAATGGCAAGAGTTTATTAATGGGGTTATCGTCACCAGTGAGAACAGAAATATTTTTAAA
Source organism: Microcystis panniformis FACHB-1757 (assembly GCF_001264245.1). NCBI lineage: Bacteria > Bacillati > Cyanobacteriota > Cyanophyceae > Chroococcales > Microcystaceae > Microcystis > Microcystis panniformis. The sequence goes on along the minus strand of NZ_CP011339.1, from coordinate 1,009,726 downwards.
GCATGGTTTACTGAAGTTGCTTCCTATTTTAGAGATACCTGGCAATATTGTCGTAATAATCCCGAAAAATCCCAGTAAAACTTAACGATTATGCACAAAAAAAATGATTTATTTTGGTTAATTGGTTGCGCTACAATAATCCTGTTTATTTGCAGTGCTGTCAGACATATTTTATTTCAATCTAATGCTCTCGATCTTGGTTGGTTTGATCAAGGAGTTTACCTAATTTCTCAAGGTAAACCACCGATTATATCTTTTGTTGGCTACCATATTTTAGGCGATCATATCGCTTTTATTCTCTATCCTATAGCCTTACTTTATAAAATTTATCCTAGCGTTTATTGGCTGCTTTTCTTACAAGCTTTTTCCCTTTCTCTTGGTGCTTTTCCCCTCTGGCAATTGGCAATACAAGCGGGATTAAAAGAAAAACAAGCTTATACATTAGCCTTAGTTTATCTGCTCTATCCCCTAATTTTTAATGTTAATCTCTTTGATTTTCATCCAGAAGTTATAGCAGTTCCAGCCATTTTTTGGACAATTTTGGCTGCAAGATTAAATAATCTCTGGGGATTTTGTCTAGGAATCATTATTATTCTCGGTTGTAAAGCAATTCTCTCTTTAACATTGTTGGGAATGGGTATCTGGTTACTTCTCTGGGAAAAGAAAAAAATCCCCGGAATAATTGCCATGATTACTGGCATTCTTTGGTTTATTATCACCACGAAGTTATTAATTCCCCTCCTGACAGGAAAATCGGCAGTTATTGAAATGGCTGATTCTCGATATAGTTATCTAGGAGATAGTTTGCCAGCAATTATCTTTAATCTTTTCCTCAAACCCGATCTTGTCTTAGGAAAAATCTTTACTGGCAACAATCTAGAATACCTCATCCTATTAATTATTCCCTTAGTTTGGGGTTTATCCTGGCGCTATTCTGCCCCAATAATTGCTGCTATTCCCGCACTCGCTTTAAATTTATTAGCAGATCATGCCCCACAAAAAAACTTAACCACTCAATATTCCCTGCCAATTTTGCCCTTTTTATTTCTAGCGGTTATCGCCACTTTAGCCCATAATAGCAGCTGGTTGAAGCAGCCTAAATGGATAATTACTTGGGCAATTATTGCCTTTTTTGCCTTAGCTAAATACGGCTATTTTTGGTCACTGTATTTAAATTCCCTCGATACTTGGTCCGCCACCCAAAAAGCTCTAACCCAAATTACCACCAGTGAGAGTGTCTTGACTACTTCTAGAATTGCCCCCCATCTTACCCATCGAGAAATGATCAAATTAGCGATCGAAGGTTCCCAATCCCTAGATTTAAATCAATTTAATTATATCCTACTCGATCGCCGTCATCCCGGTTGGTCTAGTTCACCAGAACTAATTGATGATCACTTAAATAAACTGCATCAAAATGAGAACTTTCAGTTAATCCTTAATCAGGATGATGTGTTTTTATATCGGGCCTTGACAACCCCTCAAGAAACAAAATAATTTTTCGTTCTACCGATTTCAATAAATTTTCTTTATCGATGGGAAACCAGACAATATCAGCATCGGCACGAAACCAAGTGCGCTGACGTTTAGCAAATTGACGGGTGTGGAGGATAATTAAATCGATCGCCTGTTCTAAAGAAATTTCCCCGAGCAGATATTGCTTAATCTCTGCATAACCCAAAGTCTGCAAAAGTGGCAAATCCCAACCGTATTTATCCCCCAAATTCTGCACCTCTGCTACTAATCCCCTGGCGATCATTTGATCAGTACGAACAGTGATCCGCTTGCCTAAACTTTCTGGGGAACAATCTAAACCAATTTGTAAAATCGGATAAGTGGGAGGATTTTCTCCCTGCTGACTAGAGATAGGTTTTCCTGTCAGATAAAAAACCTCTAAAGCGCGTAAAGTCCTGACCTGATCATGGGGATGAATTTTTTTAGCAGCCTCCTCATCTACCTGCGTCAGAATTTGATAAAGATAGGATTGCCCTAAAGCTTGTAATTGCTGTCTTAAATCCGCTTGAGGAGAAACCCTCGGTATTTTTAAACCTTTGACAATGGACTTGATATAAAGTCCCGTACCACCGACCAAAAACAGAGGAGAATAGTGGAGATTGCTGATTAAATCCTCAGCTTGTTCTTGGTACTGTGCTAGGGTAAAATTATCTTGAGGATCACAAATATCAATTAGATAATGGGGAATCCGCTGACATTCTTCTAAGCTAGGTTTAGCGGTACCAATATTAAATTCTCGATAGATTTGTCGGGAATCGGCACTGAGAATTACTGAATTAAACTTTTCGGCCAATTGTAGGGCTAAACTGGATTTTCCCGTGGCAGTTGCCCCACAAATAACAATTAAAATAGGTAAAGAGGAAGTAGTCATCAATGCTACATGACAGTAATCAGTAATCAGTGAACAGTAATCAGTAATCAGTGAACAGTAATCAGTAATCAGTGAACAGTGAAAAGACAGGACTGTTAAGCTAAGTGGGTGGGTGGAATTAAATATAAGATCAACGTAGGTTGGGTTGAAGCATGAAACCCAACGTCCGCTCATGTTGCGCTACCGCTAACCCATCCTACAAATAATTGTGCCTCCCTACTTAAGACGCATTTAAACTGGGTATTGTGAAGCTGATTAACAGGGGTACATCCCACATTAATTATCAGTGACTCTTAAATTATTACAGATATATCAGCAGCTATCTGTAAGCATCCCACCGAAAAACTAATGCGCTTCGGGGTTTGGGTAGGGTTGATTCATGAATCAACCCTACCTTGAATCAACCCTACCTTGAATCAACTTTAGGAGAAAGTTTCCGCTTAAAAATCCCAAATTACATGAGTAGAAAACGGGTTTCTCCGAGAAACCCGTTTTCTCTGTGTGGGATTGACAAAAATTGAGATACACCCGATTAACAGCTTAAGTTTGTCATTAATTTTCATTTAACAAAAAAAACAGCACCCATCAGGATGCTGTTTGTCAAGAAAATGTTACAAAACTTAAGCTAAAGCCGCCATTTTCACATCGTTATGAGCGAGGATATTTTGTAACTCCTCCGCGTCCACGGTTTCTTTTTCCACTAACATTTGCGCTAACTGGTCTAAGATGGCGCGGTTATTGACTAAAACCTCTTTAGCGCGACGATAGGCCTGTTCTACTAGGTTACGCACTTCCTCGTCAATAGCTGCCGCAGTTTCATCGGAGAAATCTCGATCGGAAGCGATATCACGACCTAGGAAAACATTACCATTTTGACGACCTAAGGCCACCGGTCCTAGGCGATCGCTCATGCCGAAACGAGTGACCATTTGCCGCGCTACTCGTGCCACCTGTTGCAGGTCATTAGAAGCACCCGTAGTCACTTCCTCCTCACCGAAGATAATTTCTTCAGCTAAACGACCCCCCAAAGCTACAGCCATCTGATTTTGCAGATAAGCGCGAGAATATAACCCGGATTCCATGCGATCCTCGCTAGGAGTGAACCAAGTTAAACCCCCAGCGCGACCGCGAGGAATAATACTAATTTTCTGGACGGGATCGTAATCCGGCATCAAAGCACCCACCAAAGCGTGACCAGCTTCATGGTAAGCAACTAAGGTTTTGCGTTTTTCACTCATGACGCGATTTTTCTTCTCAGGACCTGCTAGGACACGATCGATCGCATCGTTGATCTCATCCATGGAAATCTCGGTTAAATTGCGACGTGCCGCTAAAATTGCGGCTTCGTTGAGCAAATTAGCTAGATCGGCACCGGTAAAACCGGGGGTACGACGAGCGATTTTATCGAGATCCACGTCTTGGGCCAAAGTTTTGCCTCTGGAGTGGACATTAAGGATTTCCTTACGGCCAGCGTAATCGGGACGATCCACCACCACTTGGCGATCGAAACGACCCGGACGTAATAAAGCGGCATCCAGCACATCAGGACGGTTAGTGGCGGCGATAATGATAATACCTGTATTACCTTCAAAACCGTCCATTTCCGTTAATAATTGGTTGAGGGTTTGTTCCCGTTCATCGTTACCACCCCCTAAACCGGCGCCCCGTTGACGACCGACAGCATCAATCTCATCGATAAAGACGATACAAGGTGCATTCGCTTTCGCTTGTTCAAATAGGTCGCGGACGCGAGAAGCACCCACCCCGACGAACATTTCCACAAATTCCGAACCGGAAATGCTAAAAAACGGGACTCCTGCTTCCCCAGCTACTGCGCGAGCGAGTAGGGTTTTACCTGTCCCCGGAGGACCGACTAAAAGGACTCCTTTGGGGATTTTTGCCCCAATTGCCGTGAAGCGATCGGCATTTTTGAGGAAGTCCACCACTTCGTTTAATTCTAATTTTGCCCCTTCAATCCCGGCCACATCACCGAAAGTAACCTGGGTTTGGGGTTCCATCTGTACTCTTGCTTTCGATTTGCCGAAGTTCATCGCTTGGGAACCGGGACCACTTTGGGCGCGACGGAGCAAGAAAAATAGACCAACAAGAAGCAATATAGGGAAAAATAGGCTACTGAAGGCTCTTACCCATACTCCTTCTTCTCTTTGGGGCAGTACGGAAATATCAACGTTATTTTCTGCCAAGATGTTGATTAATTGCGGATCGTTGGGCAGGTTAACTAATACATTTGCTCCATCTTGGGTGGGTACGATCGCTCGTTGCCGGTCAGCACTTAAGCGCACGGTTTCCACTTTACCTTCCCGTACTTCCTGTAAAAATTCACTATACTTCCAAGTCTGTTGCACTGCTGGCTGGCGATCGAAGAAAGCTGAGGCCAAGGCAAGGACTACGATTAACAATAGGGCATATAGTCCCGCATTGCGCCATTTTTTGTTATTACCGTTTTTGTTCACGCTGTCGAACTCCTGATAAATTGAGGATGATCTTATCGGTTGTTAAGGGGTTGTTAATTTATGTTAACGTTTCTCAGGAACAGTGGACAGGTTTTTTTTTAATATGCCCGTTCTGGTCCGCCATGGGGGTTAGCTGTTGGGGGTGGGGGAGTATGTGAATGTGACTCTCCTAGACCGAGTATGATCAATTTGTAACAAAATGCCAAAATACTGCATAAAAGCTGCAAGTGGAACGATAGAGAGTTTAGTTGACCTCCACGGGGACTAGCTAGATGAAAAAACGAGAGACTTTGCTGGAGAAGTTTTGTTGCTTTTTAGTTTTGCAGCAAAATAGGACACAATGGAATTGCGATCGGCGTTTGCGTCGTAACATGGAAAGCTATGGCCCAATCGATCCTAATGTCGAGTCCGAGGAATATTGGTCTCTATTCTTTCACCAACAGTACCAGAATCACGGTTCCAAAAATCATCTTTTTCGTGGGCATTTATACGCTTATTTGCAGGAACCTTGCTACTGGGCAGCTGCCGAAATCTATCAAAAATATCAAGCTAAACTGGATTATCAGATCGAAGACTACTTTAACGAAGGAATTCTTGATTTTGAGGCTATCTTAGCTGACTTTAAGCCTTTATTCTCCACTCGCTTCGATAATTTTGCCACCCAGAGGATTAAATATCGCTTAATCGATCGCATCCGTCAGATTAGTCAAGCATTCGGCCATAATACTTGGAGCCTACTACTTAATTCTACCGGAGCGCGTCTCAGCCAAGCTCTCCTGGCGAGGGGATTAGTGGGAGAAACTCTCGAAAATTACCTTTTAGCTTGGGATTACTATAAAGAAATTTATGCCCAGGCAAAAATAAAAACCGATGGTAAAATTCAGGAACCTAGTCCAGAAATCTGGCAAAAAATCGCCGCTGCCTATAACTCGGATAGCCACTCTACCATCAAAATCAATTCTGGGACAATTACCCGATGGTTACAGGATGCAGGACAAGCTATTTTTGATTATTTATTTCCCCAAGGAAAAACAATTTCCCTACAGCAACCTTTCGGGGGTGAGGAAAGTACCACGAGGGAAGAAATGATCGAAGATACTGACCATGATACCCCTTGGCAGCAATTAGAAGCGGCGGAAAATTTTCGCGAGTCGCAACAAAACCACCAAAAAATTCTAGCTTGGTTAGGGGCAGAAATTTCACAGATTTGTCAGCAGCCGCAACAGGCAAAACTGCATCCGCAAATTCAGTTAATTCTAGAGATGACTTATGGGTTAGGGTTGGGACAAGTGGCAATTGCCGCTAAGATTACAGAAATCACCACGGTAGTTATCAAACAATATCAGGTTTCTAGGGAACTGGATAAAGTTTATCGTCACCTCGCTAAAAAGTTTTTACCCTGGGCCAGCGAAAACCTGCATATTCCTTCCCAGTCTCACGATAGAGAAGTTATTAGTAAGGCAATAGAACCATGGCTAACATACTACTATCAAACCAGCGCAACAACTCAGGAGGATTAATTATGGTTAATGATTGGTTAGAACTAACTCCTGATAGCATTTGGCTAGAAATACCCGCAGATGTTCAAGAGATAAGTTGGGCAAAAAGTGCCAGTTTTACTGATGCCAGTATTCGTCAGAGATTTTATGTTAATTATCTTTGTCAACAAGTTATTTTTAACTATCTACAGTCAGGGATGCCTGGGGTTAGCTTAGTAGAAAATCAAGAGGATTTCTGGCAACTAGGAGTTAATGGTTTTACCGTTAAATTAGGCGAAAAGTCAGTAATAGTTATTGCCAGCGAAACTCTGGATCTAGAAGCGATCGAAATTCCTCAAGAATGGGTAGATATTCCTCAATTAATTGGTGATTATTATCTAGCGGTACAGGTAAACACTGCCGAAAGTTATCTGAGAATTTGGGGTTCTACTACCCATAAAGATATTAAAGAAAAAGGACAATATATTAAGCGTAATCTTAACTACTCTCTACCGAGAAATCAACTGCAATCAGGATCAGATTCTTTAGATTTATGGGGAGAGTGTCAATTACAACCAGTGAAGATTGAACAGGAAAAGATGGAAGAAAAACTATCTTTAGATAGATTGACAACCTTACTAGACATCTTAGCTAATCCTCAGTTAATCTTTCCCAGAAAAGCTATTGCTTTTCAAGAATGGGCAGCAGTTATCGTCAATAGTAACTGGAGAAAAATTTTAATTACCCGTCGGCAAAAATCTCCCGTCAAGTTAACCAATTGGTTTACTGATAATTTCCCCATTGATTGGCAAAGTATCCTCAATTTTAGCTCACTGTCACTGGTTCCAGCTTTCAAAAATACAGAAATTAAACGCATCAAAGATTTAGGAGTAGAATTACTGGGAAATCCCCTCGCTTTGATGATTACTATCGCTAAAACTCAAGAAATATTTAGCCTGCAAGCGACTGTTTACCCCACCGGAGAAACAAGCACTTTACCCCCCCATTTAAAATTAAGTATTCTCACCGAAACTGGCCAGGTTTTTCGAGAAGTAATTGCCACAGATAACGATGAATTTATTCGTTATCGATTTGATGCTGAATTGGGGGATAAATTCTTCATTGAAGTGGCTTTAGAATCGGCAAGAGTAACCGAATATTTACAAGTATAAGCGAGGAAAAACTTCATGATTAAACTCTTAACTCTCGAACTAGATGGCACATTTGATCGGGGATTTAAAGTAAAATTAGAAATTCGTCCCGATCTTAATTCTCGTCCCCAAACTGTGATCAAAGCAAGGCTACCAGCTAATTTAGAGTTATTAACTCTTTACCGTCAATGGCAACGTCACTATAGTGAATTAGAGGGATTTTTTAAAGTCTTAAAAGATAGCAATCCCCAACAAATTACCAATAGTTCTCAGCAGAGTTTAGTCTTTAAAAACTGCCAAGAAAAAGCCAAATTATTTGAGGATAACTTAAACAGATGGTTGAATAATAGCCCAGAATTTGAACCGATAAAAACCGCAATTCTGCGCTCTGGTAATAACTTTCGTATCTGGGTACAAACCGATAATATTTGGCTGCAAAGATTCCCCTGGGAAAAATGGGAAATTCTCCAAAATACCGGCGCAGATATAGCCATTATTGTCTCAGAATACGATACCTTAGCCAGACAATTAAAAAATCATGAAAAAATTCGGATTTTAGCCATTTTAGGCTATGCCACCGACTTAAAATTTCTCGAAGAAGATCGCAAAACCTTAGACGATATTGCGGGAAAAGCAGGAGCCGAAATTATCTGGGAAAAAGCTCCCCACCCGCAAAAATTAAATCAGTTATTGCGTCAAGAAACTTGGAATATCCTCTTTTTTAGCGGTCATAGTGCCAGTACAGAAGATGGACAAGATTGCGAAATTCAACTAACAGAAACTCATAAATTAAAGATAGCTGATTTTAGCTTTTCCCTGGGAGAAGCCACTAAAAACGGGTTAAAATTAGCGATATTTAACTCCTGTGATGGTATCGGTTTGGCACAACAACTATCCCGGGAAAAAGGGATGGCATTACCCCATCTAATCTTTATGCGCGAGAAATTACCCGATCCTGTTTCTCCCAAATTTCTGCAATACTTTTTAACCGCTTTTACCAATAATAAATCTCTCTATAGCGCCGTACATGAAGCCCAAAAAAATCTGCACGATGACTGGGAAAAAGACTATCCCTGTGCCAGTTGGCTGCCCGTAGTTTGCCCCAATCCCACCGAAGAACCCCCCACTTGGCATAGTTTTAGTAACTCCCCTCAAAAACAACAAAATTGGCGACGATTTGCTCTAACTTTCGGTTTAGGTTTAGCCGTAACGATGACAGTCTTGGCAATAAGAGAAACAGGAATTTTAGAACCATTAGAATTAAATATTTATGATCGTCTGATGCAACTAAAACCCAAAGATAAACCCGATGAAAGATTATTAATTGTTACCATCGATCGCCAAGATTGGGCCTATCAAGATCGCATGGGTATGAAAAGACCAACAATACCAGGAAGCGATCGAAAACGTTCCCTCGCAGGAGAAGCATTATCGCAGCTTTTAAATAAATTACTGCCCTACGAACCGCAAATTATCGCCTTAGATATCCTCCGTCCCATCGCTGCCAGTCAAGATTATCCACCCCTAGCCAAACAATTACAAAATACTCCTAATTTTATCTCGATTTGTAAGTTTAATAATTACCCGCAACCGGACGGATTTCCCCCACCCCCGGAACTGCCAAAAAATCAGAGTGGTTTTAGTAACATAGTCCCAGACGAAACCATTGCCGGAGTTCCCCGAATTCGTCGTTTTTTATATCAGGCAAAACTCGATCGCACCTCTCCCTGTCTTCCCCCGGATTCTTTGGCCAAAGTTGACTCAATGTCCTGTAATTTTAAAGATTATGCTCCTAGTTTTAGTCTCCTAATTGCCAAACGATATCTAGAATCCCAGAATCAAGATTTTGACTGCAATAAACTGGAGCGGGGAATTCTAGAAATTAATATCGGGGATACTCATCTCGGTGACTGGCTACAATCCAACCGCGGCCCCTACAGAACCAGTCAATCCGATACCCGATCCGGCCGTCAAGTTATGCTCGCTTACCGTCGAATCGCCGATAATGGCAGCGATGCAATCACAAAAATTGCCCCGAAAAAATCTCTCCAACAGGTTTTAGATCCGCGTTTTAATCCTGAATCGGTCCGGGGAAAAATTGTCCTGATTGGAGTAACAGAACCCGGGATCGATGATTTTTTAACCCCCTTTAGTCGCAACCCATCGGAAGCAATTCCGGGGGTTTATTTGCACGCGCACGCAGTCAGTCAAATTCTCGATACAATGACAGGAAAACGTACCTCGATCGCTTTCTGGAATCCCCTACAGGAGGCTTTCTGGGTGCTGGGTTGGTCTCTGGTGGGGGGATTGTTAACGTGGCGTTTTCTTCGGGTAAAAACGGTACTTTTGACAGTGGCGATCGCTATGATTTCCCTCACCGGTATCGGTTGGCTTCTCTTTAGTTATTTCGGTCTCTGGGTTCCGATTATCCCCCCAGCGATCGCACTTCTCACCACCTCCGGTATCTTCTTTTTTCTTCGTTCTTACTACTTAAAATAGCAAGGTAAGGCTTGCTGAAAAAGTACGGGCGAAGCATTCGGATAGAAAATCTCCGGTTTCACCGATAGGTTATTGCCCGAATGCTTCGCCCCTACAGGACCCGGGCCGATGAAGACGCAAGGTTTTGAAGCACGATTCTCTCAAAATCTTGCACCTGTTTCACGAGAAAAACGACAAAACTCTTACCTTGCCTACATTTCACATTTATTCAGCAAACCCTAGGTAACAGCCATGATCAAACCTTCGATCGCCCTCATCCTTCTTTTCTCCCTACTGCCTCAACCCGGGTTAACCCTTATCACCCCGGCTGCCGGAAATATTTCTAATCATCCCATTCTGACGGCACAGGGCGATCGGGAGCTTACCGAGGAGCAATTCCTACAACGAGTCACCGTTCGGATTACTAGCGAGACAAATCGGGGATCGGGGACGATTATTGCTAAAAAAGGCGATAATTACCTTGTCCTAACCAACGCCCACGTTACCCGCAACACGAAAACCCTACAGGTACAAACTTACGACGGCCACAGCCGTGCAGCCCGCATTGTCCCCAATTCCCTATCGGAGAATCAAGATCTCGCTCTGCTGGAGTTTAGCGATACCCGGGAATATTCGATCGCCACCATCGCGGAGTTTACCATCAATCAAAACAGGATCGGTTTAGAAGTGGTGGCCGCGGGATATGTTGCCGAAACGGGTCAGTATCGGACGACAAAGGGAACCCTCGAACAGGTGAGCGATCGACCCCTCCGGGATGGCTACAGCGTCGGTTATAGTGGCGATATCGTGCAGGGAATGAGTGGCGGCGGCATTTTTGTCGAGGGGGAGTTAATCGGCATTAACGGGCGATCGGCCCATCCGATTCTCTCTAACTACATCTACGAAGACGGTACAAAACAACCCACAGACGCAGAAATCCAACAGATGAGAGCGGTTAACTGGGGCATTCTCCTTCATACCCTATTAACCTACATCCGGCCCGAAATCCTCAGCGCCTATAACCTGCCCCTACCGCCGGTGAACCCCGATATAGAAACCACCGCCCCTACTCGCTATATCGCCGAATTAGAAGCGAAAGCGAAGGGTTTCACCGTCCGGATTGATAGTACGAGCGGTGGAAACGGTAGCGGTGTCATTATCGCTAAAAAAGGGAATATTTACACGGTTTTAACCGCAGACCATGTCTTCTGCGAAAAAATCAAAGGCACCACCAGATGTGCTGATTACACCTACACCGTCGTCACCAGCGACGGCAAAACTCGAAACATCGAGAAAAGCACCATCATCCGGCAGGAAGGGGTAGATTTAGCAGTTTTTCAGTTTGAAAGCCTGGACAATTATCCCGTTGCGGAAATAGCGAATTATAACCCAAATAGCGGTGATTTTGTTTTTGCGGCAGGCTTCCCCAAAATTGGACAAAATCCCTCGAAATGGTTGTTTAGTGGCGGTAGAATTCACGATAAAGAACAGGGATTACTACAAACCCGCCAAAGTCCTTTAAGCACTCAACAAGGGGGAACATTACAAAGTGTTGCTTCTTTAACCGGAGGCTATGAATTAGTTTATACCAGCATCACATTTGGGGGCATGAGTGGCGGTGCAGTCTTAGACTCCCAGGGGAGAGTAATAGGGATTCATGGAAGTTCGGAAACAGCAGGGGTAGGGAAAATTCAGCTAGGGTTTAGTTTAGGGATTCCCATTAGCACTTTTATCGGATTGCAAGAAAGATTGAAGGTAAAACCGCAATTATTAACCACTGCTCAACCCCAAGTTAGTCCGCAACAAAAACAAGAAATTAGTCAAGCGATTACTGGTGTTATTGTCCCTAATACCAATGCGAAGGCGGATATTTGGATAGAAAGGGGAGGACAATTATGGCGGTTACGGAGGTATGAGGAAGCAATTAAGGCGTTTGATGAAGCGATTAAGCAAAATGACCCCAAGAATGTCTATTTAGCTTGGTATGGGAAGGGATTAGCGTTATTTGGTTTAGATAAAGATCAACCAGCCATAGAAGCTTTGCAACAAGCGATTAATACCTTACCTAAAGGGGAAGATTTAAAGAACTTTCACAGTAGTATTTTACAACAGCAAAGTGTAGTTTATCGCTCTTTAGAAAATTATGAGCAAGCCTTAACGGTGATTAATCAGGCGATTTCTCTGTTTCCCAATAATCCTAAATCTTATATCATAAAATGGGTAGTATTATATGAGTTAAAACGTTATGATGAGGGATTAGACACAATTACTCAGGCAATTGATCTCGCTCCTCGTGCTTTTTGGTATGCGATTCGTGGGAGTAACTATTACTTGCAAAAAAAATACGAATTAGCTTTAGCTGACTTCAACAAAGCTATGAAACTTAATCCTAATTATGCTATGGCTTACTCTGGTCGGGGGGAGCTTTACTATTACCAAAAAAAATACGATTTAGCATTAGCTGACTTCAACAAAGCTATTGAACTTGATTCTAAGTTAGCTATAACTTACAACAATCGGGGGAATCTTTACTATTACCAACAAAAATACGAATTAGCTTTAGCTGACTGGAACAAAGCTATTGAACTTGATTCTAAGTTAGCTATGGCTTACAGCAATCGGGGGAATATTTACAATGACCAACAAAAATACGAATTAGCTTTAGCTGACTGGAACAAAGCTATTGAACTTGATTCTAAGTTAGCTGAGGCTTACAACAATCGTGGACGTTTTTACTATAACCAACAAAAATACGAATTAGCTTTAGCTGACTTCAACAAAGCTATTGAACTTGATTCTAAGTTAGCTGGGGCTTACAGCAATCGGGGGGGCATTTACTATAACCAACAAAAATACGAATTAGCTTTAGCTGACTTCAACAAAGCTATTGAACTTGATTCTAAGTTAGCTATGGCTTACAACAATCGGGGGGGTATTTACTATTACCAACAAAAAGACGAATTAGCATTAGCTGACTTCAACAAAGCTATTGAACTTGATTCTAAGTTAGCTATAGCTTACTACAATCGGGGGAGTCTTTACTATCTCCAACAAAAATACGAATTAGCCCTCTCTGACTACAACAAAGCTATTAAAATTAACAAAAATGCTTGGTTTGCTATGATGGGCATCGGCTTAGTTAAGTATGAACAAGGGTCAATAAGTGAAGCAATTAAACAATGGGAAAAAGCACTAATAATTAACAATCAATCAGCCGAAATTCAATTAGCTTTAGCCGTTGCTTTTTATCATCAAGGCGAAAAAGATAAAGCATTAAAACTCGCTGAAAGTGCTTTAAGTATTAATTCTCAACTTGCCAATATTGATTTCCTCAAAAAGATTTTACGGACAAACAAAATTTTTGCTGATGTTCAAAAATTATTAGCACATCCTGAACTAAAAAATTATGTTAATCAGTAGTTCCCTAGCTTGGTTTGAGGGAATAAATATGTTGAAAAAAACCTCTCAATTCTCAGGAAAAGCGAAACCCAACACCCAAAACCTAAATCTGTCTGAATCTTTTTTTTGGGTTTCCTTGGCTCAACCCAATCGACGATAATTGCTATGATTACTATAATCCGTAGTCGTGGTGTTTTATATGCCCAATTAAAACAAACCGAAAAAGCAAAAATTGACCTAGAACAAGCAGCTATATTATTCCTCCAACAGGATAATATGGCAACTTATGAACAAGTGATGCAGATTTTACAACAATTAGGGGGGTGAAATAGAAATCATCAATTATGGAAAGTCGAGAAATTATCAAAAAACTGAAGGATGAGGGATGGTATCAAGTAGGTACAACAGGAAGTCATCATCATTTTAAACATCCCCATAAAAAAGGGAAAGTGACTGTTCCTCACCCTAAAAAGGATATTCCCCTTAAAACCCTAATCAGTATCGAAAAACAAGCCGGTATTAAATTACGATAAAGGAGAAATGAATGATTACTTATTTAGCCACCGTTCATAAAGATAACCATAGTGATTATGGGGTACAATTTTATGACTTTCCGGGTTGTATTAGTGCAGGAGAAACCATCGAAGAAGCGAAAAAAATGGCAACTGAAGCCTTAAAAGGTCATATTTCCTTTATGTTGGCAGATGGGGACGAAATTCCCACCCCTAGCACCCTCGAAACCATTTTAACCGACGCGGATCATCAAGATGCGATCGCTTTTCTGCTCATTGAGGTATCAGAAGCTATTTTAAACCATCAGGAATTGTGTGTAAAAAACTAGGTGCAGTCCCTAGCTTGGTTTGAGGGAATAAATATGTTAAAGAAAACCTCTCAATTCTCAGGAAAAGCGAAACCCAACAGCCAAAATCTAAATCTGTCTGAATCTTTTTGTTGGGTTTACTTGGGTCAACCCAATCGACGATAATTGCTATGATTACTATAGGATTTAAAAAAGTAAGTTGAGGTAAACTATGAAAACTCTATCATTTAAAGACATCCAATTTATTATCGAAGCTCTCGAATCCCTTCTCAAAAATTATAGTGACCGTATTCAACAAATAGAAGCTCTCGAAAACTATGAAGATGAAATTTCAGACTTAAGTAATGATTCTCTATTTTTACAAGAATTAATTACTGACTTACAAAATCAACAAACACAAGAATTGGCTCTACTTGTGCCGGAATTTGATTTGCAAAAAATGACTTTACAAACATTAATTAAACAAGGAAAAAACCTGTCAATTGAGGAAAAATTAATCTTATTGGAATCTCTAACTTCATCAATCCGCGAAGAATATAATCTAATGCGAACCTGAAATGAGAAATCAATGATTACTTAGGGACTTGCGCTTTGATAATGTACCTTTTGGGCGAACGCAGTTCGCCCCTACATTGTGGACAAAATCGGTTACTGTAGGGGCGCAAAGCTTGCGCCCTCCGATCAATTGGGATATTATTCGCACGCAAGTCCCTTATTTAGCCATCGTTCATAAGGTCAGTAGTCGTGGTCTTTTATATGCCAAATTAAAACAAACCGAAAAAGGCAAAATTGATCGACAACAAGCCGCTATATTATTCCGCCAACAGAATAATATGGCAACTTATGAAAAGGTGATGCAACTTTTACGCAAATTAGGGCAATAAGTGGGGGGGTGAGTTATCAGTATTTAGTTTTTTCTAGTCTAGTCTGTTAATTGTTCATTAAAAACCTTCGGGAGGGATGTTATTTTATGACCTTAAAACAACTCATACAAGACAAACGAGAGGATATCCTAAAAATTGCCACCAAACATGGTGCTTTTAATGTGCGTGTATTTGGTTCCGTTGCTAGAGGTGAGGAAACCGAAAATAGTGATATTGATTTTTTAATTGATTATGATTTAGCTAAAACGTCCCCTTGGTTTCCCGGTGGATTATTAGTTGATTTAGAGGCTCTCTTAGGGTGTAAAGTGGATGTAGTAACTGAAAAAAGCCTTCATCATCTAATTAAACAGCGAATCTTAAAGGAGGCAATTAAGTTATGAATGAAGATCAAGTTTATCTTGAATACATTTTAGACTGTATTGATAAAATTAAGGACTATTCCCAAGGAGGAAAACAGGAGTTTTTTGCTAATTCAATGATCAGCGATGCTATCATTAGACGCTTACAAACTTTGGCAGAATCAACTCAACGGCTTTCGGAGGAATTAAAGGTCAATATTCCCGATGTTGACTGGCGTAATATTTCTGGTTTTAGGAATATTTTAGTACATGATTATTTAGGGGGAATTGACCTTAATACAGTTTGGGAGGTGGTAGAAAATTATTTGGATGATTTGAAAGAACAGATTTTAAGATATCTAGAATCAGTTTCTTAGGTTGGGTTGAGCGAATAAATATGTTAAAGAAAACCTCTCAATTCTCAGGAAAAGCGCAACCCAACACCCAACACCTAAATCTGTCTGAATCTTTTTTTTGGGTTTCCTTGGGTCAACCCAATCGACGATAATTGCTATGATTACTAGGTTCGGTAGAGCCGATTTTTTTTAAGCATTTAACATTTAAGCACCCAATCTTCCTTCTAAAATGCCAATGATGGACAAATCCTCATCTAAGGTTTCCCAATGTAATCCCGTGCCATCACAAATTAACTCAACCTCTGCTAATTGTTCAAAGGTTGCTTTTGATAAGCGTTTATTTTTATAAGCAGGAAAACGAATTTCTCTATCGTCTTCTAAACGAATACAAATCCATTTATCTTCAACCCAAACTTTTTGAGCTTTTACTATGCTTTCATGTACCAAATACATCGTGCCATTTCCTCCGTATTATTTCTATATTTTCTGTAATGATAACTTCAGCCCGAACAATTTCTTTGGTTTTTAGACCTTTAGCATAATCCAATTCTAGCGGCTCTAGCCAAAATTTAGCATATCCGCCGCCCCGTCGAACGTGAACGTGCATGGGTTCATTGCCTTCATTGGCATAGAAAAAGAAAACATAGCCTTCCAGTCTGAAAATTTCTGGCATGAGGTTAAAGCTTATTTTGCCGGATTTCGCCAAGCATGAAATGTAACGCACCATCAATTTTATAATATTCGGTGGGTTATGCTACAGTGCTTGTCATCTTGGTGCGATCACTGTTTTAGAGAACGAAAAGCGATCGCATCCTTTCCTAGGTTGGGTCATCGGAGCGAAACCCAACACCCAAAATCTAAATCCGTCTGAATCTTTTTGTTGGGTTTCCTTGGGTGTATTGTTGGGTTTCCTTTTTGTTGGGTTTCCTTGGGTCTATTGTTGGGGTTCCTTACGTCTATCGGCTAGACAAGGAAAAAGCGATCGAGGATTTCCGACAAGCCGCCGAACTGTTCCGCCAGCAAGGGAACGCGCCAGCACGCGAAAAAGCCCTGCAATTCCTACGGCAATTAGGCGCGGTCTAGATACTCGATCGATTTTGAATCTCACCCCGAAAAAAGCGATCGATCTTACAGCAAGATTTCTAGCGCTAGGGTGAACCCCGGAACCACATCCTCCCCGCTTAAAATCGCGTTCTCGGGATAACAGGTAATCGTCCCGTCCTGACGGTAGACGAAAGCCTGTTTATTGTGGCGATCGATCAACCATCCTAACTTCACCCCGTTCTCCCGATACTCCTCCATTTTCCGCTTTAACTTGGATAAACTATCGGTTTTAGAACGGATCTCGATCACGAAATCCGGCGCGAGATCGAGAAATTCATCCTCCCTTTCCTGCCAACCGGACGGTAAACGTTCTCTCGCCACGAAAGCCACATCGGGAGAGCGTACCGCGCTATTGGCCAGTTTAAAACCGCCGCTAGAACTAAATACCTCTCCTAACCCGTTCTGTTCGACCCAGTAGAGCAGGCGAGCGCCGGCTTTCAGTTCTCGATTCGCTGAAATACTTCCGATCGGGGCCATAGTGACTAACGTTCCATCTGCATTGCGTTCAAAGCCTAATTCCGGGTTCTGACAACTGAGGCGAATTAATTCCGCATCGGTAATCGTCGGGGATTTGCTTACCATATTGCATCGAAAAAAACAAGTATTTTTCACTAAATGATAACAAAGCGATGCCGATTGCCGCGCTTTTTCCTTTTGTACCCGAAAGGAAAAAAAATTGATCGCCCTATCCTGCATATTCCCAAAAAAGCAACCGATGAATTAGGTAGAAGCTCAAATCACCCTCACCGAGGAACTACCCATGAAATCCTTTGCCCTTCTCACCACCGTCAGTCTAATCGGCCTCTCCACCCTCGCGACTGTTCGCCCCGTCATCGCCCTAGAGAGCCGACAACCAGCCGAAACCCTGATCGCTCAAACGAACTACAAAGAAGCGATCGCCCACTTTAACCGGGGAATTAACTACATCCAACAGGAAAAATATGATCTCGCCGTCGCTCAATTCACCAGAGCGATCGAACTCGATCCGGACTATGCCGAAGCTTACCTCGGTCGGGGCATGATTTACACGATTCGCGAACAATGGCGACCGGCGTTTCAAGACCTGAACACCGCGATCCGACTAAACCCCCGCGCTGCCTACGCTTACCATTTCCGCGGATACGTCCATCTCGCATTTAACCAGAGACAAAATGCGATCGCCGATCTAACAACGGCCGCCGAATTATTTCGCCAGCAGGGAAACACAGAAATGTACAACAGCGCCATAGAAGCACTACGGCAGATAGGTGCGTAAGTTGCAAGGGAGAGCGATCGCTCTCCCCCTCTAAACTTTTGTGAAAAAAGCAACCTGAGGACTTAAAACTTGATCGCATAATTGGGAAAAAACCAACGATAACATCCTTGCAAGTATCCCTCGACTAAAGAGGAGCCAACCCGATGAAACCAATTACTTTCACCCTATCGGTGCTACTGGCCACCACTGGCCTACTCGTTCAACCAGGAGGCTTCCTGATGGAAAACGTTCCACCCCTCCTCGCCCAGGAGCAGACCGCTTCTAGAGTCTATCAGAAAGCCAGCCCCGCCGTCGTCACCGTCAAAAATGGCAGCGGCCACGGTAGCGGCTTTCTCGTCAGTCCCGACGGTATCATCATTACCAACGCCCACGTTGTTGCGGACGGACCCCGGGTGGTGACGGTGAAATTTTCCAACGGACAGCAGGCCTCGGCAGACGTGATCGGCTTCGCTAAAAATGGCGTGGATTTAGCCGTCCTGCGGATTTATAACCGCCAAAACCTGCCCTATCTTCCCCTCGCCCGTCCGAACTCCGCCAAAGTCGGCGAAAGCGTTTTCGTCATCGGCACACCCTTAAACGAGGACTATCAAAACACCCTCACCCAGGGCATTATCAGCCGTCTCGACCCCGAAAAAGGCATTGTGCAACACAACGCTAATATCAACAAAGGCAATTCCGGCGGGCCGCTTTTGAATTCACGGGGGGAAGTGGTGGGGGTTAACGTCGCAGGCGATATCGGGAGTTACGTTTACGACGGTGCGGGAAACCCGATCGGCCTTACCCAGAGCGGCATTAATTTCGCCGTTTCCCTCGATCGCCTGCAAGCTTTCCTCACCGCAGTTAAAACAGGTGATGTCTCCACCGTCTCAACATTAGGACAGGACGATCGGATACAGTTACTCGCCCTCCCTCTTAACGGTCAGACCGTTCAAGGCAACTTGACCAAAGACCAAAACGAGCAATATTACGGGTTCGAGGGTCGTGCCGGACAGAAAATCGTTCTGGATATGAACAGCAACGAGATCGCTCCCTATCTTGTCCTCTATCGCGTTCTCCAATCTTCCGAGGGGACAAAATACCCACAGGTCGCCCGTAGTAACCAGCGTGTCGATCGCGCTCCCGGGGATTTTAACGCTCGACTCGTAACCGAATTACCTGCCGATGGAGTTTATATCCTAGTGGCTACCTCTCGCGAAGGGGGTGAATCGGGTCGCTACACCCTCAACGCCGCCGCTAACCCTTAAATAATCCCATTTTGACCCTAATCACGATTCTAATCCCTATTTTCTGAGGAACTATCCCTATGAACTCTAGATATATTTCCCACCGTCTCGCTTGCGTCGGCCTCCTCGCCACTGTCCTCCTCGGTGGTATCGCCCCCGGTTTCAGCCAATCGACCACCCCGAATGGCGTCACCTTCTTCTGTAAAGAGGTGTTCGATCGCGCATCGGGAGGAAAAATCCCCGCCACCCTGGCTTGGATTCCCCAAAGGAGCGGCAATGTGCGGATTATCGGCTGGAAATCGGAATATTTCTCCAAACGTTCCCCGGTTCGTTGCGAGGAAGTCACGAAAAAATTCCAGGAAGCCTATAATCAAGGGCGTTTTAACTATCTCACCACCGGCCGGGCGAAGGGATACCCGATCATCTGCAGCGTTTCACGATCCGGCGATCCCTGCGATGGTAATAGCCAACTTTTTACCCTTAAACCCCACGATAATCCAGATTTAGTCTTGCAACAACTCATGGACATCCTAGAGGGGAAAAGCTCGGATATGCTCCTCCAGAATTCCGGAGATAAAACCTATATCTCGATGACGGAGTTTTTCGCCAAAGCACCACTCGCCGATCGCGACGCACCCTGTGGTACGAGATCTGCTGGCCCGCAAAATAATTGCGTTCCCACCCGCTAGAATTTTCGCTGTTTTACCCCGAATTTCCCCATAATAATCATGTTGAAACCCTTTCCCCTACTCCTAAGCCTCCTACTTCTGCCCGTCGTACCGGTTAAAGCGCTATCCCCTTTCTCTGCTCCGGCGATCGTGGCGGAAGACAGCCCAAACGCGCAGATCGAGCGATCGATCCGTCAAGTCACTGTTAAGATTACTAGCGAGATAAATCGGGGATCGGGAATCATTATCGGGAAAAAAGGCAGTATATACCTCGTCCTAACCAACGCTCACGTTATCCGCGGCGCGAAAACCCTACAGATCCAAACCCACGACGGCCAAACCCGCACAGCCTCGATCGCGCCGAATTCCCTTTTAAAAGATAAGGATCTGGCCCTCGTGGAGTTTAGCGATACCCGGGAATATTCGATCGCCACCATCGCGGAGTTTACCATCAATCAAAACAGGATCGGTTTAGAAGTGGTGGCTGCGGGATATGTTGCCGAAACGGGACAGTATCGGACGACAAAGGGAACCCTCGAACAGGTGAGCGATCGACCCCTCCGGGATGGCTACAGCGTCGGTTATAGTGGCGAGATCGTGCAGGGAATGAGTGGCGGCGGCATTTTTGTCGATGGGGAGTTAATCGGCATTAACGGGCGATCGGCCCATCCGATTCTCTCTAACTACATCTACGAGGACGGTACAAAACCCACAGACGCAGAAATCCAACAGATGAGAGCGGTTAACTGGGGCATTTCCATCAATACCCTATTAACCTACATCCGTCCCGAAATCCTCAGCGCCTATAACCTGCCCCTACCGCAGGTGAACCCCGATATAGAAACCACCGCCCCTACTGACTATATCGCCGAATTAGAAACAAAAACCAAGGGTTTCACCGTGCGGATTGATAGTAGCAGTAAAGCCAATGGAAGTGGCGTAATTATCGCTAAAAAAGGCAATATTTACACCGTCCTAACCGCCGATCACGTCCTTTGCGGAGAAATGGCACGCACCGCCAGCTGTGCTGATTACACCTACACCGTCGTCACCAGCGACGGCAAAACTCGAAACATCGAGAAAAGCACCATCATCCGGCAGAAAGGGGTAGATTTAGCAGTTTTTCAGTTTGAAAGCCTGGACAATTATCCCGTTGCGGAAATAGCGAATTATAACCCAAATACCGATGATTTTGTTTTTGCGGCAGGCTTCCCCAAAATTGGCGACAATCCCTCGAAATGGTTGTTTAGTGGAGGTAGAATCAAAGATCAAGAAATGGGATTACTACTAACCCGCCAAAGTGACTTAAGCAATGAACAAGGGGCAGTATTAAAAAGTGTCAGTTCTTTAACCGGAGGCTATGAATTAGTTTATACCAGCATCACATTTGGGGGCATGAGTGGCGGTGCAGTCTTAGACTCCCAGGGGAGAGTAATAGGGATTCATGGACGTTCGGAAGGAGCAGGGGGAGGGAAAATTCAGTTAGGGTTTAGTTTGGGGATTCCCATTAGCACTTTTATCGGATTGCAAGAAAGATTGAAGGTAAAACCGCAATTATTAACCACTGCTCAACCCCAAGTTAGTCCGCAACAAAAACAAGAAATTATTCAAGCGATTACTGGTGTTATTGTCCCTAATACCAATGCGAAGGCGGATATTTGGATAGAAAGGGGAGGACAATTATGGCGGTTACGGAGGTCTGAGGAAGCAATTAAGGCGTTTGATGAGGCGATTAAGCAAAATGACCCCGATAATGTCTATTTAGCCTGGTATGGGAAGGGATTAGCGTTATTTGCTTTAGATAAATATCAACCAGCTATAGAAGCTTTGCAACAAGCGATTAATACCTTACCTAAAGGGGAAGATTTAAAGAACTTTCACAGTAGTATTTTACAACAGCAAAGTGTTGTTTATCGCTCTTTAGGTGACTTCTCAACAAGTGCTGGTAGAGAAAGAGAAGCCAGAGAAAATTATGAGCAAGCCTTAACGGTGATTAATCAGGCGATTTCTCTGTTTCCCAATAACCCCAATTACTATAACGAGAAATGGGCAGTATTAGATAGTTTAGAACGCTATGATGAGGGATTAGCTGCGATTAATCAGGCAATTTATCTCGCTCCTCGTGCTTTGTGGTATGTGATTCGAGCGAGGTACTATTTCTTCCAACAAAAATACGATTTAGCTTTAGATGACCATAACAAAGCTATTGAACTTAATCCTAATTATGCTATGGCTTACTCTGTTCGAGCGACGCACTATTCCTACCAACAAAAATCCGATTTAGCTTTAGATGACTACAACAAAGCTATTGAACTTAATCCTAATTATGGTTTATATTATAGAGGGCGGGGGCTTAATTACCTTCTCCAACAAAAATACGATTTAGCTTTAGCTGACTTCAACAAAGCCATTGACATTAATCCTAATGATGCTGGTGCTTACAACAATCGGGGTAATCTTTACTCTTACCAACAAAAATACGATTTAGCCCTCTCTGACTTCAACAAAGCTATTGACCTTAATCGTAATTTTGCTAAGGCTTACGAGAATCGTGGGAATCTTTACCGTCGCCAACAAAAATACGAATTAGCTTTAGCTGATTACAACAAAGCTATTGACATTAATCCTAATGATGCTGGTGCTTACGCCAGTCGGGGGAATCTTTACTCTGACTTGCAGAAATACGAATTAGCTTTAGCTGATTACAACAAAGCTATTGACATTAATTCTGATGATGTTTTTTCGGCTTACTTCTATCGGGGGATTTTTTACCATCGCCAACAAAAATATGATTTAGCTTTGGCTGACCTCAACAAAGCTATTGAACTTAATTCAAATTTTAGTCACTTTTACTTCGTTCGGGGGGATCTTTACCGTCTCCAAAAAAAATACGATTTAGCTTTGGCTGACTACAGCAAAGCCATTGACATTAATCCTAATTATGCTAATGCTTACTACAATCGGGGGGAGCTTTACCGTCTCCAAAAAAAATACGAATTAGCTTTAGCTGACTACAGCAAAGCCATTGACATTAATCCTAATTATGCTAATGCTTACTACAATCGGGGGCTTCTTTACTATAACTTGCAGAAATACGAATTAGCTTTAGCTGACTACAGCAAAGCTATTGACATTAATCCTAATTATGCTAATGCTTACTACAATCGGGGGAATCTTTACTCTGACTTGCAGAAATACGAATTAGCTTTAGCTGACTACAGCAAAGCTATTGACATTAATCCTAATTATGCTAATGCTTACGTCAGTCGGGGGATTCTTTACTATAACCAGCAGAAATACGATTTAGCCCTCTCTGACTACAACAAAGCTATTGAAATTAATCCTAATAATGCTGGTCCTTACTACAATCGGGGGCTTCTTTACTATAACCAGCGGAAATACGATTTAGCTTTAGCTGACTACACCAAAGCTATTGACATGAATCCTAATTATGCTGAGGCTTACGTCAGTCGGGGGATTCTTTACTATAACCAGCAGAAATACGATTTAGCCCTCTCTGACTACAACAAAGCTATTGAACTTAATCGTAATTTTGCTGAGGCTTACTACAATCGGGGGCTTCTTTACGATGACTTGCAGAAATACGATTTAGCCCTATCTGACTACAACAAAGCTATTGACATTAATCCTAATTATGCTGACGCTTACAACAATCGGGGGATTCTTTACAAAAACTTGCAGAAATACGATTTAGCTTTAGCTGACTACAGCAAAGCCATTGACATTAATCCTAATTATGCTGAGGCTTACAACAATCGAGGGAATCTTTACTCTGACCAGCAGAAATACGAATTAGCTTTAGCTGACTACAACAAAGCTATTGAAATTAATCCTAATTTTGCTGAGGCTTACAACAATCGAGGGGTTCTTTACAAAAACTTGCAGAAATACGATTTAGCTTTAGCTGACTACAGCAAAGCCATTGACATTAATCCTAATTATGCTAATGCTTACGTCAATCGGGGGTTCTTTACAAAAACTTGCAGAAATACGAATTAGCTTTAGCTGACTACAGCAAAGCCATTGAACTTAATCCTAATTATGCTTATGCTTACATCAATCGGGGGGTTGTTTATGCCCTGACAAGAGACTTTCCAAAAGCCCTTGCTGATGCCGAAAAAGCCTCAGAATTATATCGTCAACAAGGGAATGAAGCAGGTTATCAAAAAGCTCAAAAACTAATCAGCATGATTCGCCAAGAAATGAGTAAAAATTAGAGTCCGTAGGTTGGTTTGAGCGAATAAATAGGTTAAAGAAAACCTCTCAATTCTCAAGGAAAGCGAAACCCAACACCCAACCCCTAAATCTGTCTGAATCTTTTTGTTGGGTTTCCTTGGGTCTGTTGTTGGGTTTCGTGCCTCAACCCAACCTACAGTAGTTTACTTGGGTGTATTGTTGGGTTTCGTGCCTCAACCCAATCGACTTTAGCTAGTAGGAGGAAATAAAACTGGCGATAAAAGATGGTATGAAAAAAACATTCCCATCGCCGAAAAAAGATTTGAAGCCTATTTAAAAACCTTAACGGAGCAAAATCTATGATTACCTTTGATGAAGAAATGGATAAACTGCCCTCTGAAAGAAGGGCAAAAATTGAAGCTAAAACCCAAGAGCTTTTACAAGAAATGCAAATCATTGATGAACTTCTTCAACGCCTAGGACTTGCTTCAGAAGAAATCACGGAAAGCGAAAGTGAACAGCCCTGTTTCTCAGCAAAATCGGATGATTTAAAACAACATCTTACCCTAGAAAATTTAACCCGTATGATGAGGGAATTAGGGGGAGAATGGGAACTTACCCTTAAATTTCCTGAGCAACAAGTGATTAAATTAAGTAGTGAGCGCCCGTAGTTTCGTAGGTTGGTTTGAGCGAATAAATATGTTAAAGAAACCCTCTCAATTCTCAGGGAAAGCGAAACCCAACACCCAACACCTAAATCCGTCTGAATCTTTTTGTTGGGTTGCCTTGGGTCTATAGTTGGGTTTCCTTACGTCAACCCAACCTTGTATGATGATTAGCGGCTAATTCATCGGCAATAAGAGACTCCCCCGCTCTTTGAAGGCTTGAAATAGCCAAGTCTTGAAGTCTTTGTCAAAAATTAGCTTATTTTTTCGAGAAATTACTGCATTTTTAACATCCATTCTACCGCCCGTTCATAGAGTTCTAAATTACCGGTTTTTATCAAGGCATTAGCGGCTTTTTGCAAATAGTTAAGGCTCGCTACTCGACTACTAGGATTTTTATCATCGTAGGTGGCAAGTGCCAAATTATAATAAGCTTCGCCATAATTTGGCTGATAAGTAATTGCTAATTGATAATCGGTGATCGCTGCCTTCTTATCGCCTATTTTTTCCTTAACTAAACCTCGATTATAGTAAGCTTCAGCATAGTTAAACTGGAGAGCAATAGCGATATTTAAATCCTCCAAAGCTCCGGCATTATCTCCCAAATCAAAGCGAATAACTCCCCGGTTATTATAGGCAATAGGATTATTGGAATTCAAGCTAACTGCCTTATCTAAATCCTCTAAAGCACCCTCCTTGTCCCCAGTTTGTCGTCGAATAATACCACGATTATTATAGGCGATCGGATTCTCCGATATTCTCGGTGTTACTTGTACATTATCGGGAATAGTAGCGGTATCAGTGCGTGCATTTCCCCGATTACTATACGCTGTCACATCGATAGGATTAATGCTCAAAGATTGCAGGTAATCTGTAATCGCTCCTTGGTCATCTCCCACGTCAGCGCTACTATTACCACGACTATAGAAAATTCTCGCATCACGGACTTTTTGTAGGAATACATTATAATCCTCGATCGCTCCCTGTTTATCCCCTTTTTCAAAACGCGCATTAGCCCGTTTATGATACCCTTCTGGATCGTTAGGATAGGCAACTATATAAGTAGTATAATCTCTTTCGGCCGCGGCAAAATTTTTCAGAGCAAAATAAGCATCTCCCCGGGCTTGAGCATGACAAGAGACGTTATAATTAGGACGAAAATCGGGTTCTCTGGAGTCATAAAAATAATTTCTGTCGGCAGATTCTCGGATATTTTCGCTACAGACAGAGCGAGAAGTAAAACTAGGTATATTAATCCGATCATCTTGGTCTAAGGCAATATTATAATTATCTACTGCCTCCTGATAACGCCCCAATTTATACAGCACTAATCCCCGATGATAGTGAGCGGCTGCATCATGACGATTTCGTGCCACTGCCGCAGTAAAATCCTCTAAAGCTCCTGCGTATTCTTGATATTTATTGGCCCGCATTAACCCCCGATATACATAAGCTTTTGCGTCTTGGGGTTGCAGATAAATTGCTTGGTTATAATCTTGAATTGCCCCTTGATTATTGTTGAGTCTTAGGTGAGCATAACCCCGTTTAAGAAATGCTCTAGCATGGGGAATTTTATCGTAGTTGGGATTAATACGAATGACAAGTGCTAAATCTTTGATGGCTCCATTATAATACTCGATCGCTGTTTGATATCCTTGGGGGGAATTAGAAGATAAGTTGGCTAATTCTACTTCCTCGTCAGCGATTTCAATTTGTACTCTAGCACGGTTTTGATAACTGCTAGGAGCATTCTTGGCTAAAAATAGTTTGGGTGAGCATTTTAAAACGATTTTATAATCCTTAAAAGCCTCTCGTTTTCCCCCTATCTTTTCTAAAGCTATGGCCCGATTATAATAGCCTTCAATTAGATCGGGTTTGTATGAAATAGCCAGATCATAATCTTTGATAGCCTCTGCATAATTTCCCCACTGAGAGTATAGCTGTCCTCGATGATAATAGCCGCGATAATCTTCAGTTTCATAACCGATGAAACGCTGGTAATAATCTAAAGCCAAGGATTGATGATTGAGCAAAGATGCAATAATTGCTAGGTTAAAGTAAACTTCGCTTTTATTGGGATTATATTTAAAGGCTTGCTGAAAATCTGAGCGGGCAGCTTCTAATAATTTTGGCTGACGCTGCTCCTTTGCCATGGCTAACTTTAACACACCTCTTTGATAATAGGCTTGAGCTAGTAACTGTCGATCTTTGAAGGCGGGAGCATTATAATTACTATACCAAATGTATTGACTGAAATCATCGATCGCACCGTTTTGATCGTTGATTTTTTCTCGGGCCATTCCCCGTTGAAGATAAAGTTTAATCGTCCCCAGATCGCTAGGATAGACTCGCAGAGTGGCCGAATAATCAGCAATTTCTCTTTTGATGGCATTAGTATCAACTTCTTCCTTAGAAATGACGGGACATTGCAGGTTTTCCACTGCTTTCACCGAGCTAACTTCTAAACCAAATAATTCCCAAAATAACAGGGGAGACAATAAAAGTATTTTTTTTAAAAGCTTGACATTTAAACTATTTTGTGCAAGTGGGGTAATGGCTTGCTCTGTCAGGGTTTTAGTGATTAAGGATTGTTGTGGCTTGACATCCTCGCCGCCGTAAAACGGACGGCGATTCCCAAACCTCACGATTTGGGTTTCTGCTTCTTTCCCTTGCGGGGTTCCGCACCTGCCTTAACAGATTCACTCTGTTCTGGTCTTATGGTCGCTCTACAGACTGACACCGCAAGCCCTGCGGCCAAAATATTTTTACTCGCGTTAACATCTCGGTCATGGTGAGTCCCACAGTCTGGACAGTCCCATTCTCGAACATTTAACGGCATTTTCTCAGCAATATACCCGCAATTACTACACCTTTTAGAGCTAGGAAACCATCTATCTATTTCGATGTAATTTCTCCCATACCAACGGCATTTATAGGCTAATTGTTGGGTAATTTCTCCCCAGCTTACATCAGATATTGCCTGAGATAATTTCTGGTTTTTGACCATATTCTTGACGGCTAAATTCTCAACCACAATCGTTTGGTTTTCACGAACTAATTGAGTGGTTAGCTTGTGTAAATGGTCTTTTCTACTATCGGTAATTTGGGCGTGAATCCTAGCTACTTTGATTCTTGCTTTTTCCCGATTTTTTGACCCTTTCTGTTTTCGAGAAAGGCTTTTTTGTGCCTTTCGCAACCTCTGATAATGTTTCTTAAAATGCTTAGGATTAGATACTTTATCGCCGTCGCTGGTAATTACTAGGCTACTAATTCCTAAGTCAATTCCGATGGCTTTATCTGTTACTGGTAATGGCTTAATTGTTGGGTCATCAAATCTTATTGAAATATGCCAACGTCCAGAGGGATGTAATCTGACTGTTACTGTGCTTGGTTCACAGCTTTCTGGTATTTGTCTTGACCATCGAATAGGTAAAGGTTCTGTGCATTTGGCTAAATAGATTTGTTTGTCTTTAAATTTAAAGGCTGACTTGGTAAATTCGGCACTTCCTCCTTGATGTTTTTTCTTAAAGTTAGGATACTTAGTACGACCAGCAAAGAAGTTAGTGAAAGCTGTTTGTAAATGTCTTAACCCTTGTTGTAAAGGTACACAGCTAACTTCGTTTAAAAACTCTAATTCTTCTTGTTTTTTCCAATCGGTTAGCATTGAAGAAGTTTCAGTATATCCTACTCTTTCTTGTCTTTCGTACCATGCTTGTGTTCTGAGATGGAGTGCCTTATTGTAAACTAATCTTACACAGCCCAAAGTGCGCCGCAATAGCGACTCTTGTTCGGGTGTGGGGTAAAATCGGTAAGAATAGGCTTTTTCCATGTCTCACATTCTAGCATATATTTCGTAAACGATGCTCATATTTAACAGTAAAGCCGTCGTAGAACGACGGGGTTTCAGACCCAAATTTTCGATGAACGTCTGAAATCCTTATTTTCCTGAGAAGCGCCATGGAGTAAGGGTATCGTTGGGCAGCTTAACTAATACACTTGTTCTGTCTAGTCTGGCTACGATCGCTCGCTGCCGGTCGGCACTTAAGGGCAAGGTTTCCACTTTCCCCGACTGGCTCCTGAATCCTCACCCCACCAAGAAACATTTTCAGCCAACCCTATTTAAGAGCCAATTTTAAAGGCTTCTAGAAATAAACTATAGGTGATACCAATTTTGAGTAAATTGAAAGATTCTCGCAGAATCGGTGCAGGTTTAGCCTGAGAACTTTTTCGGTAAACAATCCGGCTAATCGCCTCCGTAAACAGCAGCAAT
Organism: Microcystis panniformis FACHB-1757; assembly: GCF_001264245.1. Taxonomy (NCBI): domain Bacteria; kingdom Bacillati; phylum Cyanobacteriota; class Cyanophyceae; order Chroococcales; family Microcystaceae; genus Microcystis; species Microcystis panniformis. The sequence goes on along the minus strand of NZ_CP011339.1, from coordinate 980,580 downwards.
AAACCAGCAGCCGTGACATCCCATTGAGCAGTTTGACCAGCAGTGGTGACAATTGCTTGCCCAGAAAAAACTCCAAATAAAACACAAATTATCTGTAGGGAAATCCGTCGCCAAGGATTACCAAAAAAGCGATTAAATCGACTGCTGGTGACATTAGCCAGCGTACTTAAACGGGTGCGTTGCATGGCCATATTTATTTAGAAGTAATACGGTTAAGAAGCCACAAAGAAGTAACAATACCAGTAAAGTGAGCGAGAATTGTATTAGTATTGGCCTGCACAATTAACAGGTCAACAGAATTAACAAACTGACTGGGGTTAGAGGCAACATTAAAAGTACCTTGGGGAACATTGAGGGATTTAATTAAGACAATTCCCGCCAAGGCTTGCGCTCCCAAAATAGTTAAAAACATCCCGATAATATTAGCGATTAAACCCTGACGGATTAACTGAATAGTATCGGATTTTTTCGGGCGACTATCTTGATCACCTCTCAACATTTGACGGGCAATTTTCATGTAACGAGAAGAAAAGAAAATGGCAACCACCAAGAAACAAGCCCCACCAATAGCACACAAAACACCGATTTCAATGCCAGAAGTGCGTTGTCTCGTCCCTAATAAACTAGCGGTAGCAATCAGTAATAAAACCCCCGAAATTACGCCCAGGACAATCTGCGTCCAAAAACCGATTCTTCCCTGACGTAAAAGGATATTAGCAGCTCGTTGGACGGCCGGAGGCAAGGAATAAAGATCAGAATCTCTAGGGGTGGATATATTGGTAATTTCTGATTGTTTGTCTCTCATCGGGGTTAAGCTAGGGATTGGGTAAATCTGGTCTTGATCTATTTTCGTCTTTTTTTTTGCCCATGGCTAGAGATTTAATCAAGCTCTGGCATAATTAATTTTTCATGGTTCAAAAAAGGCAAAAATAATGATTAAATTGCCTAAAATCTGTAAATAGACCATTTAATTGATTATTATTCATTCTTAATTCTCCTGACTACTGACTACTGGCTCCTAACCCTAACAACAATTTTTGATTTTTACCAGAGATTTAATTTTGGCACTGACTGGCTATCTGTTTAGCTTCCACCTGTAAACGCTGGGCCATGCGAAACATTTCTTGACCGGTGTGGAGAGAGCGATCATCGTAGTTAAGGGTAAAGGTTTCTAATTCTTCTAGTCCGTCAGTGAGATGATTGAGACAGTAGTAAAGAGAAGCGGCCACTTTGGCCATTTTGGCAGGGTTAGGCCGTTGGCAAAAGAGGGTTTTAGCTCGATCGAGATTTTGGCGACAGGTTTCTAGATAGTCTTGAAAAACAGCCATCAACTGATCATCGAAGGGATCGGCGGATAGGTGATCGATCTGACCTTTGAGAGGTCGGATAATTTGACCGATCAGGCGATTAATCGGGCTATAGGTCTGGTTATACCACTGTTTGACTAGGGCTTCGTCTTCCTGGACCGCTTCTTTGTAACGATGGTAATTTGCTTGGGCGGTGGCAGTGCGTTGGGCGCGGGGAGAATTGGCGATTATTTGGTTATCGTAGTCCTTTCTTAGCCTCGGATCGCTTAAAATCTCGTAGGCGGCGTTAATAGCGACGATTTTATCGTGACTGGCACTATCGTTTTGACTATCGGGATGGAATTGTCTGGCTAAACGCCGATAGGCCCGTTTAATCTCGTCAGGGGTCGATTTATGGCTGATTTCTAAGGTTTGGTAGTGGTTGCCGGTCATGAGCGCAAGCGATCGATCTGTCTTTTATTATTATCGACTATGGTTAACGCAGCGCAGAAGGAGAATTGTCAGTGATCAGTGATCAGTGATCAGTGATCACTGATCACTGATCACTGATCACTGATTTAGACAAAAGGATTGATTTCAGGGATATCCTCGATCGAGGGTAAGTCTATTGGGCCCGATCGCTCTTGTCTAAGATAATAGGGACAATGAAGCTGACAATCGGGACGATGGGGAAAATCAACTAAATCATTTTCGTATGCTGATAGATAGCGATCGAGATCCTTCAATAAACGGCGCAAATCTCGCCCTGTCTGTTGGTGTAGTTTCCGATTATAGTTAAAAGTAATTTGTTCGGGGCTGCGGGGTAACTGCACAAACCAATAGGTCATCGATAAACTATCAAGAGGATAAGCAGAAGTTTCTCCCAAAACATACAGATAAAGTCTCGTCTGCCAATTTTTGGCTAGTTTGTCGGCATCGATCGGTTTTAAGTAGGTTTTCCAGTCAAAAATTACCGCTCGATCGCTCTCTAATAAAATTAAATCATAGATAACCGTTAATAAATAATTACCCACAGTTAAACTGCGACAATGTTCCGCTTCTCGATTGGTTTCTCCCGGATTTTGGGCAATTGCCGGGGCAGCTTTTAATAGGGCCGTTAAACAATGTTCTAACTGTTCATTTTCCCGTAATAGAGGCGCGATCGGCAGCCCTAATTCCCGCTGCTGTAATAATAGGTGAAACTGACTGCCCCATTCTTGCCGCTGCAATTGCCCAGGGTCAGCTGGTGTGTTAAGTTCCTCTAGATAGACTTTTTGAAATCTCGGTGGACAGGTTTCCAATAGGTTTAAATGACCTTGGGCAAGACGGTAGATCTTAGGCATAATAGGATTATCGTGAATAAAACAGCAGTTAGCCTATTATCGAGAAAACGGGTTTCTTTGAGAAACTATTTAGAAACCCGTTTTCTTGTAATAAATGTTAATTTCTGTTACAGGGGTCTTGAGAAATTTGCGCTTGTTGAGCTAAAACTGTTAGCAATAAACTTTTGCTGTTACTGTCATGACTACCCCTCTTTTGCCCCTCCTTCCTTCTGTGTATGATGTTTTGTTCAGTTTCGCTCAATCTGATGGTTTTTGGGCGAATTTAGAAACCGCTTTTGGCACAAGTTATGATGTGGTTAAGGCGACGCAATTACGACAACAGTGGCAAAGCCGAAATTTTAGTCAAATTCCCCCAATTGAGGTACTTAGTGGTGAGGTTTTGGGGACGGCGAATGGTGCATATTCCAGTAGTACCAATAAGATTTATCTATCAGCATCTTTTTTGAATACGGCTTCCTCAGCAGCGATAGTTAATGTAATTTTAGAAGAAATTGGGCATTATGTGGATGCTCAAGTTAATCAGGTGGATAGCGCCGGAGATGAGGGGGCAATTTTTGCGGAGTTGGTTCAAGGAAATAGTCTGGATGTGGCAACCTTAGACGCTTTACGAGGAGAGAATGACCAGACAACAATTATAGTCAATGGGGAAAGTATTCAAGTAGAACAGGCGAATTTAACGGGTACTAATGGTAATGATAATATTACGGGAACTTCTGGGGATGATAACATTTATGGGTTGGCAGGTAATGACAACCTAAGTGGAGGTTCAGGAAATGATAATCTATATGGAGGTGTAGGAAATGACACTCTTAATGGCGGTACAGGAAATGATAATTTTGGAAGTTGGTGGGATGAACGAGAATATATTGAACAAGATCAATATATCGGTGGAACAGGAACAGACAGATTAACTTTTGCCTCTGGTGACTTAGGAATTAGTCTTACTTACACTGATATTAATGCAGGTACATTCTCCACAGGAGGAACAATCAAGGAAGTTGAAGAATTAGATTTTCAAGGGGGAATTGGTAACGATAATATCAATGCTTCTGCAACTACTTATGTGATTTTAAAAGGAGGAGAAGGAAATGATGTATTAACTGGTGGTTCAGGTAATGATGAACTCAATGGTCAAGTTGGTAATGACAATCTTAGTGGAGGTTCAGGAAATGACCAACTCTATGGAGGCGAAGGGAATGACACTCTTAATGGCGGTATAGGAAATGATAATTTTGGACATTATTATTGGGAACGAGAATATATTGGCTCTTCTCGACTTTGTGTGATAATTTTTGCTTATGGAACCCTGAAGTGCTTATTGGGCAAAACTTTTAGGACTATTTTGCGGAAGAAACTATCGGTATAGACCTCGTTTCCACACAGAAACCAGAAGAGCCATATATTCAACAAGATCAATATATCGGTGGAATAGGAACAGACAGGCTAACTTTTGGCTCTGGTGATTTAGGGATTAGTCTGACCTACACAGATATTAATGCGGGTACATTCTCCACAGGAGGGACAATCAAGGAAGTTGAAGAATTAGATTTTCAAGGGGGAATTGGTAACGATAATATCAATGCTTCTGCAACTACTTATGTGATTTTAAAAGGAGGAGAAGGTAATGATGTATTAACTGGTGGTTCAGGTAATGATGAACTGAATGGTCAGGTTGGTAATGATAGTCTTAGTGGAGGTTCAGGAAATGACCAACTCTATGGAGGCGAAGGGAATGACACTCTTAATGGCGGTATAGGAAATGATAATTTTGGACATTATTATTGGGAACGAGAATATATTCAACAAGATCAATATATCGGTGGAATAGGAACAGACAGGCTAACTTTTGGCTCTGGTGATTTAGGGATTAGTCTGACCTACACAGATATTAATGCAGGTACATTCTCCACAGGAGGGACAATCAAGGAAGTTGAAGAATTAGATTTTCAAGGGGGAATTGGTAACGATAATATCAATGCTTCTGCAACTACTTATGTGATTTTACAAGGAGGAGAAGGTAATGATGTATTAACTGGTGGTTCAGGTAATGATAACCTTTATGGACAAGATGACAATGACACGCTACAAGGAACCAATAGCGGTACAGGAGAACGAGATACTTTAGAAGGAGGAACAGGAAACGATCGCTTTATTCTTGCAGATACGACAAAGACCTTCTATGATGACGGTAATAGCACCCTTCCCGGTGATAACGACTACGCGACAATTGCCGACTTTAACACCACTGATGATATTATTCAACTACGAGGTTCAAGTAGTAACTATCTGTTATCGGTTGATGGTTCTAATACTAATCTCTACATCAACAAACCAGGCAGCGAACCAGATGAACTGATTGCGGTTATCAATAATCAAACAGCATTAAGTCTAACTGCTAGTTATTTTAGCTATGTTGCTAGTCCGACTCTTCCCAGTATTACCCTTGCAGTTTCTCCCGCAAGTGTTACCGAAGACGGGACAACAAATCTGGTTTATACCTTCACTCGTAGCGGAGTAACAACTAATCCTTTAACCGTCAATTACACCATCGGGGGAACAGCTACTCTCAATACCGATTACACTCGTACAGGGACTAACAATACAGTCACCTTTGCTGCTGGTTCATCCACTGCTACCGTAACAGTTGACCCCACTGCTGACACAATAGTAGAAAGTAACGAAACTGTTATTTTAACCCTCGCTGCGGGGACAGGTTATACCGTAGGTACTCCTAACGCAGCCACGGGAACAATTAATAATGACGACTTTTCGCAACTCTCCATTAATGACATCACCGTAGTGGAAGGTAAAGATAATAATGCCATCCTCACCGTCACAGTTGATAACCCCAATCCACAACCAATTACCTTCAACTATACCACCGCACCCATTAACGCTACCGCTAATGTAGATTACACTAGCAAAACTGGAACTATCACCATTGCACCTAATACTGCCACCGCTACTATTAGCATTCCCATCCTCAATGATAACCTCAATGAACCTGATGAAGCTTTTACAGTAACCCTGTCAAATCCCGTTAATGCTACCATCAATCCCGAAGGGGAATAGGAGAAGTTATCATTACTGATACTTGGCAAAGCACTCTCACTCGCACCCTACCCAACAATGTCGAAAATCTCAGACTAATTGGCAGTAATAATATTAACGGTACAGGTAACGCCGGTAACAATAAAATCGCTGGAAATAGTGGCATTAATCAAATCAATGGACGTGCGGGAATTGATACTTTAACCGGTGGTTTAGGTGCAGATACCTTCGTCTTCCAATTTGGCCAATCTACCATATCAACAAGCGATCGTATCACAGATTTTGCCATCAATAGTGATAAAATTGACTTATTAACTCAAGGTGGAACTGCCATGAATGCGCCTAGTAGTTTCAGTCGTGCTGCTAATAGCACCGTCACCACTTTACAGAATTTAGTCAATCAAGTATTTACTGATGCTAATGGAGCGATTACAGGTAATCAAGGATTAGGGGTTAATAGTGCCGCCTTAGTGCAGGTAACAACCGGTGCAATAGCTGGAACTTATCTCGTTATTAATGATAGCACGGCTGGCTTCCAATCCAGCAATGATTTATTAATAAATAGGGTTTGCTGAATAACTGTGAAATACTTATGATATAAGGATTACAGCCATATTAAATTCCCAAAAAGTCAAGAAAAAGGGACAGAAAACGGCTAAAATTGCTAAAATACCCTTGCACTTATCCGACAAGAACATATGTACCGAAAAACGAACGAGTCTTCAATTGCCCCAGAAAACTTTGAGTTGCCTTTTGAGGGAAAATTATCAGCAGATAATCGCTGGATAATAATGGCAGAGTTAATTCCCTGGGAAGAATTTGAAGAAGAATATGCCCAAAATTTTGACGAAGAAATGGGTGCGCCAGCCAAACCATTTAGGATGGCATTAGGAGCATTAATTATTAAGGAAAAATTAAAAACAAGCGACAGGGAAACCATAGAGCAAATCAAGGAAAACCCCTATTTACAGTATTTTCTAGGGATGTCAGCCTATAGTAATGAAGCTCTATTTGATGCGACAATGTTCGTTAATTTTCGTAAAAGAATCAGTAAGAATTTAATCAATAAAATTAATAAAAGAATGGTGATGAGAGAGAGAAAAAAGAAGGAAATTGAAGAAAAAAGTGAAAGAAAAGAAGAAGAAAAAGAGAGTCAAATAAAAAATAAAGGAAAATTAATATTAGATGCAAGTTGCGCACCTGCTGATCTAAGTTATCCCCAGGATTTAGGGATATTAAATCAAGCAAGAAAGAAAACAGAAAACATTCTAGATTGTCTCTATCAAAGTTTGAGAATCAAGCTGAAGAAAAAGCCAAGAACTTATAGAAAAAGAGCGAGAAAAGATTATTTAAAAGTAGCCAAAAAACGTCGTTGTTCTCAAAAAGAAAGACGAGAAGCTATCAAGAAGCAACTGCAATATATCAAAAGAAATCTATCTCAAATAGAGAAATTAATCGAGGGGGGATCAGAGTTAAGTAGTCTCAGCAAAAGAAACTACAAAATGTTGTTAGTGGTGACAGAAGTTTATCGTCAACAATTGTGGATGTGGGAAAATAAATCATCGAGAATTGATGATAGAATTGTGAGTATAACCCAACCACACATCCGCCCTATCGTTAGAGGAAAAGCAGGAAAACCAGTTGAATTTGGAGCAAAAATCTCAGTAAGCTGTTTTGAGAGTTATGTATTTTTAGACCATTTAAGTTGGGATAATTTTAATGAATCTGGGGACTTACAAGCGCAAGTAGAAGAGTATAAAGAATTCACAGGATATTATCCAGAATCAGTTCATGTTGATAAAATTTATCGAACTAGAAAAAATCTAGCTTGGTGTAAAGAAAGAGGAATTAGAATCAGTGGAGTTCCTCTAGGAAGACCACCTAAAAATATTAGTAAAGAAACTAAAAAACAAGCTCTTGAGGATGAAGGAATTCGGAATGCAATTGAAGGTAAATTTGGTCAAGCAAAAAGAAGATATAGTCTTGATTGTATCATGACAAAACTTGATAAAACTTCAGAAACTTCCATTGCCATTACTTTTTTAGTCATCAATCTTTCTAACCTGCTTAGACAGGTTAACTGTCTTTTTTTGTCCCTATTTCTTTATACATCTAAATTTAGCTTTATTCATCCCTCTTTGATTAGAAAAGATGATAAAAAAGCTGATTTCTCAACAGAAAAACTTATCTTAAATTCGGGCTGATTTTTGAGAGTTTTTGTTTTTTACTTTTTCAGCAAACCCTAAATATCACCGGATTTACTGGTACTTTACCAGCTTTAGGGAACATTCCAGTGGGTAATTTCTTTATCTAAGCGTCTAAGCTCTCCTTCTAAGGCGTAGGGTGCGTTAGGCGGCTATCAATTCCGTCAAAAAACCAAAATTAACAAGCCGCCGTAACGCACCAACTCTATTATTAAATCGGTGCGTTACGCTATCGCGCTTTACACCTAAGAGTAAGCGGACAACTCAAATGAACCCAACAACCGCCAATTATGATGAACCCTGGAAAGAAGCATTAAGTCACCTAGAAAACGGGTTTCTTCAAGAAACTATTGAGAAACCCGTTTTCTTTGAGAAACCCGTTTTCTTTGAGAAACCCGTTTTCTGGACTTTAAGACAAAAAAACGTTTCGCTGACAAACTCTATAAAGTCTGGTTACTCAGTGGAGAAGAAGTCTGGATATTGCATCGTTGTTTTCAGCTAATAGTTTCTGAATTTATTTCTTCTTATTTTCGACTAACTCTTGCTCAAATTTTGGCTGACTTTTTTGAGATTTTTGACCACTTATACTCGCCAGCAAAAACAAATGATAAGAGCTTTGTTTTGATTTGTAAATAACAGCATAAGGTTGGCTGATATAATCGATTAATTCATCCATGTTCCAATAAATCTTTGCTTTTAACCACCCGATCACTTCATTTATCTGGTCATCTGTTAAATATCCGATCGAGCCTTTATATCCTATTCTAATTCCTTCTATTTATTTTAAATATATTTCGACCGTAATATATAAAAGATTGCTTGACACAGAGTATTCTGCTGATTTCTTCACAGGTTTTACCTTCGAGAGACATCTACATCTTTACTAAGAGCGCTCGTTTCAGTTCTCTTGAATCCATTACACTTTTTATAAATAGCTCTAATTCAGCTATTTGTGATTCCTTGCTTTGCTGCTCCAATCTTGTGTAATTCATTTTGTATTTGGTATAATGGCTCTTCTCGACTTTGTGTGATAATTTTTGCTTATGGAATCGTGAAATGCTTATCGGGCAAGACTTTTAGGGCTATTTTGCGGATATTCTATCAGTATAGACCTCGTTTCCACACAGAAACCAGAAGAGCCGCGATGCAACTTCCCCACCCTTCTAGGTGTGCGGGTGGGGACTGACGCGGAATTGTTCACCCTAATTTTGGTAAACCCATACTATAGTTCTGGACTCTGGCATTGAGATTATAGCTAATTTCGCCTTTTTGCAGGAGAGAACGGATAAAATGTTCTAGATCTGAACCGATGCGACGGAGATTATATTCGCTCAGTTCTTCCCCATTGTAGGACTCTACCAATTCATCAAACTTACTATAAACCTTATTGAGAGCCACTTCTTCCCAATTAAATTCATTATCGGGATCCACATCAAGAGTCAAGACATGGTTACTCTCGATTAATTGATTATTTTTTACTTCAGCCGTATAAATGCGAATATGACGGGTCGTGGATTTTAACAGCATGGAATCTTCAGGGTAAGTTAGACGCTATGTCTAAGATTTTGCCATGATTTGCGGCAATGGGGTGTGGGGAAGTGGGGAAGTGGGGAAGTGGGGAAGTGGGGAAGTGGGGAAGTGGGGAAGTGGGGAAGTGGGGAAGTGGGGAAGTTGTCTCATCACCCTATCACCCCAAAACCCTATCACCCTATCACCCTATCACCCTGCCTCCCGAACAATGTTTACGGATCGACCAGAAACGTGATACTATAATAGATTGCAGTATTTAAGCAGAGATCACGAGTCCTATGGCCTTAACCCAGACCAAAAAACAAGAACTAATCAGCCAATATCAGGCCCACGAAACCGATACAGGATCATCGGAGTTACAGGTAGCTTTCTTAACCGAGAGAATCAACCAACTGACCGAACACCTGAAAGCTAACCCGAAAGACCATGCTTCCCGTCGGGGATTACTCCAGATGATCGGTCGTCGTCGGGGACTGTTAACCTATATCCAGAAGAAAGATCAACAACGTTATCAAACCCTGATTGGTCGTCTCGGAATTCGCCGTTAAGCATACCCCCTTTGCATCCCTACCATGGCCTCTGAATCGAAATCGACGGAGAAAAAAGAACGTCTCCCCTTTGAGCCGCGCCAAAATAAGCGAAAAACCCCGAAAATTGCCCCTAGTCCCGTGCCACCGCCCCTAAAAAATCGCTCCGAGGAAACCAGCTTAAAGGCGATTCCGCAAGTGGTCAGTCAACGGATGGCCAAACGGATGGCGGTATTTTGTGGCCTGCCGACGGCACTGGGGATAGCTTCCTTTTTTGGCTTCTACTGGATTATTAGCCACGATCTTCTCGAAATCCCTTCCTACGTCGCCATGCTCGTCAGTTTAAGCCTGTTTGGTCTAGGTTTCATCGGTCTGAGTTATGGCATCTTCTCCGCTTCTTGGGATGAGGATCGGGTGGGGGATTGGCTAGGATGGCAAGAATTTCAAGCTAATTTTGGCAGAACGATCGCCGCCTGGCGGTCCGGCAAAAAAGAAGTGGAAGAAAAATAGATAACCTCTAGAAATCGTCAACAATAGAGATTAAAGGAAACAATAAAAGGTTAATGCCATGATTGTTGTCATGAAAGTTGGTTCCCCGGAAATTGAAATCGAGCGCGTCGGTGCCGAATTCGAGGCATGGGGATTAAGTCCCGAGAAAATCGTCGGTAAGCATAAAGTTGTCATCGGTTTAGTCGGAGAAACCAGGGAATTAGACCCCCTACAAATCCAAGAATTAAGCCCTTGGATCGAAACCGTCCTGCGAGTCGAACAACCCTTCAAACGCGCCTGTTTAGAATACCGTCACGGGGAATACAGCGAGGTTTTAGTCCCTACTCCTAACGGTGTTATCCCCATCGGCAGAAATCATCCCGTTAGCATTGTCGCCGGCCCCTGTTCGGTGGAAAATGAGGCCATGATCGTGGAAACTGCCAAACGAGTGGCGGCAGCCGGAGCGCAATTCCTCCGGGGGGGTGCCTACAAACCCCGCACTTCTCCCTATGCTTTCCAAGGTCACGGGGAAAGCGCTTTGGAATTACTAGCGGCGGCTAGAGATGCCAGTGGTTTGGGTATTATCACGGAAGTAATGGACGCGGCGGATCTCCCTAAGATTGTCGAAATAGCCGACGTGGTGCAAGTGGGAGCCCGCAATATGCAGAATTTTTCCCTCTTGAAAAAAGTTGGAGCGCAACCGAAACCAGTCCTACTCAAGCGCGGCATGGCGGCCACTATTGAAGATTGGTTGATGGCGGCAGAATATATCCTCGCCGCAGGAAATAGCAATGTTATTCTCTGCGAACGCGGTATCCGCACCTTTGACAGTAAATATACTCGCAATACCCTAGATTTATCCTGTATTCCCGTTTTAAGAACTTTAACTCACCTGCCGATCATGATCGATCCTAGCCACGGTACGGGTAAATGGGAATATGTCCCGACCATGGCCATGGCTTCCCTAGCAGCCGGGGCCGATTCCTTGATGATCGAGGTACATCCTAACCCGGCAAAGGCCCTATCTGATGGGCCGCAATCCTTGACCCCCGACCGATTCGATCGATTAACTCGGGAGTTAGCGGTCATTGGTAAGGCGATCGGGCGTTGGCCCCAGGTTCCGGCACTGGTTTGATAAGATGATCAGGGGGTGAGTCAACCCCCTTTTTTGGGCATAAATTTCGCTTTTCGGGGCAGTTATGGTGACAGTTCCTCTGGAGTTAAATACTGAGCAAATTAGGGGTGAGAAACGGGTAGTTTTTAATCATCTCAGTTGGTTATCCTATCAGCAAATTTTACAGGCACTAGGAGAAAATAATCGCGCCCATTTATTTTATGATCGTGGCACTTTAGAAATTACTATGCCCCTAGAAGAACACGAGTTTTATCGAGAATTAATCGGATTGTTTATTCGGATTTTGGTGGTAGAATTGGGTTTAAAAATTAAAAGTATGGGTTCCACAACTCTAGCTAGGGAAGATTTAGAACGAGGAGCAGAACCCGATAATGCCTACTATATTCAAAATCAAGCTAAAGTGCTGGGGAAAAGGATTAATTTAACTGAAGATCCGCCCCCAGATTTAGTGGTGGAAGTGGATATAACCCACACGGATATTAATAAATTAGCACTTTATGCCCGTTTGGGAGTGCCGGAATTATGGCGTTTTAATGGACAAATATGGCGCATTTATCGGTTAGAAAAGGGGGGTTATCAGGAAGGAGAATTTAGTCCGACTTTTCCCCTAGTTCCGAAAACTAAACTCTATGAATTTTTAGCCACTGCTAAAGAGGATGAAGTGAGGGCAGAAAAGAATTTAAGAGCATGGCTTGTTAGTCAACTAGCTAAAAATAATTAACTAGGGCAGTTGAGGTAATTATGGTGACAGTTCCTCTCGAGTTAAATACTAGCGAAATCTGGGCAGAAAGACGGGTTACTTTTTATCATCTCAATTGGTTATCCTATCAGCAAATTTTACAGGCGCTAGGGGAAAATAATTGCGCCCATTTATTTTATGATCGTGGCACTTTAGAGATTACTATGCCCCTAGAAGAACACGAGTTTTATCGGGAATTAATCGGACGTTTTATCTATTTTTTGGTGTCCGAATTGGGTTTAAAAATTAAAAGTATGGGTTCCACAACTCTAGCTAGGGAAGATTTAGAACGAGGAGCAGAACCCGATAATGCCTACTATATTCAAAATCAAGCTAAAGTGCTGGGAAAAAGGATTAATTTAACTGAAGATCCGCCCCCAGATTTAGTGGTGGAAGTGGATATAACCCACACGGATATTAATAAATTAGCACTTTATGCCCGTTTGGGAGTGCCGGAATTATGGCGTTTTAATGGACAAATATGGCGCATTTATCGGTTAGAAAAGGGGGGTTATCAGGAAGGAGAATTTAGTCCGACTTTTCCCCTAGTTCCGAAAACTAAACTCTATGAATTTTTAGCCACTGCTAAAGAGGATGAAGTGAGGGCAGAAAAGAATTTAAGAGCATGGCTTGTTAGTCAACTAGCTAAAAATAATTAACTAGGGCAGTTTTTGAGGTAATTATGGTGACATTTTATCTAGAGTTAAATACTAACGTTTCTTGTCAGGCTGATAATTTCTTTTCCCAATTTAATATTGTTTTATTCGTGTATCCAAATGTTCGGACTGTTGCATTTAATCCCATGCCTTCCATCCTAGCTTTCAATACTTTGACAATTTTCGAGGGATTTCGCTAGAATACAGAAAGCGGTAAAGCGCGTAAGGGATCACGGAAACCTCCCGCTCCTTTGTACCTCGGAACAAATATCGCCCTTGAAAATGTAATGGTGACGGGTCAAGCAGGATAGAAGCTTAACGGCTAAGGTCAAAACAGCCCACAAATAAAATTCAGATCCGTCCGCCGCCGGGCAGTCGGTAGACGTTAAACTAAAACGCTTGTGGATTCGGTCTGACGGGGGCATAGTCTTCCGATTGTGTCTAGTTAAGAGGAGTAGAAGCAAGAATCTCCAGTCACAGCGTAGCTTGACGGCGAGAGTGTCAATAACTGTTGACTGTTGAATGGGAAAAGACTGTGGATATTCGCTTAATCGTTGTTGATGTGGATGGAACGATCGCCGGGGATAACAATCAGGTTAATCCGGCTGTGGTGCAAGCTGTCTCGGCCGTCCAAAAAAAGGGAATTCCCGTCGCTATCGGCACTGGTAGGATGTACCGCTCGGCTTTACGCTTTCATAAACGCCTTAAATCGACTTTACCTTTAATTGCTTACAATGGCGCTTGGATTCAAGATCCTGTTTCCCAAGTTCACCATCGACATACCCCTATTTCCCCCGACTTGGCGATCGATCTTTTAGATTATCTCGAACAACCCCAATGGAAGGAGAAAATCTCCCTTAATTTTTATATGGACGATGTGCTTTATGTGCGGCAATTAAATGCGGAAACCGAATTCTATCGGCAGCGATCGGGTATTATTGCCGAAGCAGTGGGAGATTTACGCAAAGTTGCCCACAAAACCACTAAAATCCTGGCCATGGGGGAAGATAAGCAATTTATCGCCGAGATTTGGCATCATTTACAGCAACGCTATCAAAATCAAGATTTATACTTTACCCAATCGAGTCCGACTTTTTTTGAAGTTACCCACGTTGAGGCTACCAAGGGAAGCGCCACCCAATTTTTGGCCGAAGATATCCTAGGATTACAACCGCAAAACGTTATGGCGATCGGTGATAATTTTAATGATGTTTCTATGCTCACCTATGCGGGTGTTGGTGTCGCCATGGGTAATGCTCCCCAAGCCGTTAAGGATCAAGCCGATTGGGTTGCCCCCAGTGTAAACTTAAATGGGGTGGCTGCGGCCTTGGAAAAGTTTGTTTTAATTTGAGGAATGGGGGAATGGGGAAGTGGAGAAATGGGGAGATGGGGAGATGGGGAATTGGGGAATTTCAACTAAAACCCTACAACCCTAAGACCCTACAACCCTACAACCCTACAACCCTAACACCCTAAAACCCTTTTCATCGAGAAAATTATGACTATTAATACGCAAACTGTTACGATTCCTAACAAAGATATTGACATAGATGCCTATTTAGCCATTCCGGATCGGGTGGGAATTTATCCAGCAATTATCGTAATTCAGGAAATATTCGGCGTAAACGACCATATTCGCGATGTCACCCGCAGAATTGCCCAAGAAGGCTATATAGCGATCGCTCCTGCCATTTATCAGCGATTCGCTCCTGGTTTTGAAACGGGGTACAGTATGGAAGATATTGAAATCGGTCGTCAGTACAAAGAACAAACCAAAGCAGCCGAATTAATCAGCGATATCCAAGCCACCATCGATTATCTTTATAGTTTGCCACAGGTGAAAAAAACCGGTGTCGGCACGATCGGTTTTTGTTTTGGTGGTCATGTGGTTTATCTTGTCTCCACTCTAGAGGATATCAAAGTTAGTGCCTCTTTTTACGGTGCGGGAATCACCACGGGAACCCCTGGGGGTGGTCAAGCGACAGTGAAGGTGACTCCCCAAATCAAAGGGACAATCTACGCATTTTTCGGGATGTTAGATGCGAGTATTCCTCAAAAGCAAGTGGATGAGATAGAAAACGCATTAATCCGTTATCAAATTCCTCATCGAGTTTTCCGCTATGAAAATGCCGACCATGGCTTTTTCTGCGACCAAAGGGCTAGTTATAATGCTAATGCGGCCAAATCTGCCTGGGATCATGTGCTAGAGTTATTTAGCCTTCTTAAATCTTAATGGTCTGACCCCTCAAGCTTCAGCTTACACTGGAAGCAGATCGAAATTATACTTGTAACCATTCTATTTATCATGACACCGAACCCAGCCTTTTCCATGGACGATTTTGCCAAAGCTCTTGATCAATACGATTATCAATTTGAAAAAGGGCAGATCGTGCGCGGGAGAGTCGATCAACACACCTCCGATGGAGCATTCATCGATATTGGCGGCAAATCCTCCGCTTTTATTCCTTTAAGGGAAATTTCCCTGGAAAATGTTATTTCTATTGCTGAAGCTTTACCCATAGGTGCAGAATTCGATTTTCTGATTACCCGTGGACAGGACGCGGAAGGACAAGTTACCCTGTCTCTGCGGCAATTATTACTACAAAAAGCTTGGGAAAATGTCAGGGAAATCTCTGAAAGTGGCAAGTCGGTGCAGCTGCGCGTCACGGGGGTGAATAAGGGGGGAGTGACGGGAGAGGTGGAGGGATTAAAAGGATTTATCCCTCGCTCCCATTTAATCGAAAAAAATGATTTAGATTCCCTGATCGGACAACTTTTAACCGCAACTTTTATTCAAATCGATCAAGAAAATAATAAATTAGTTTTATCTCAGCGAGAAATTGCTCGCGCTAACGCTATCAGTCAATTAGCTGTGGGTAAATTATTAAGTGGCACCGTGGTTAAATTACAACCCTACGGTGTCTTTGTCGATTGCGGTGGAGTGACGGGATTACTCCATGCTAAACAGGTGACAGGAGCCTCTTTTAATTCTCCCATGACTTTCTTTAAAGTTGGTCAAGCAATTAAAGTGGTAGTCGCGGAAATTGACGAATATAAAAATCGCATTTCCCTATCCACAAAAATCCTCGAAGCGCACCCCGGCGAAATTCTCGAAAACTTTGCAGAAGTCATGGAAACAGCAGCAGAAAGATTAAAACAAGCTCAGGAAAAAACCCCAGCAACTTAGTGTAGGGTGGGTTAGGCGACAATAACTTAGATATTTTACCACCTATTTAGTATTCGCCGTAACCCACCATCAGTTATCAGGTGAATTTGTCTCCTGTCTCCTTTTTACTTGACAAAGATGTTTCAAGTTAGCGTAGGGTGGGTTAGGCGACAATAACTTAGATATTTTACCACCTATTTAGTATTCGCCGTAACCCACCATCAGTCATCAGGTGAATTTGTCTCCTGTCTCCTTTTTACTTGACAAAGATGTTTCAAGTTAGCGTAGGGTGGGTTAGGCGACAATAACTTAGATATTTTACCACCTATTTAGTATTCGCCGTAACCCACCATCAGTTATCAGGTGAATTTGTCTCCTGTCTCCTTTTTACTTGACAAAGATGTTTCAAGATCGGATAGCAATTTTAGGGACTATGCACGGAAAAGAGCGGGTGATTGCACCGATTTTAGCGCAAGAAATAGGCCTTAAGGTGATTGTACCCGATAATTTTAATACCGATCGCTTTGGCACTTTTACCCGGGATATTAAGCGCATCGGGACACAAATTGAAACCGCTCGCAGGAAGGCACAACAAGCGATCGAGCTTTCGGGATACGATATCGGAATTGCTAGTGAGGGTAGTTTTTATCCCTATCCCCACTTGCCGCTAGTTTCCTGTAATCGTGAATTGATTTTATTGCTCGATCGAGTCCATAATCTAGAAATAATTGGTCAAGCAATAGTCACGGAAACTAATCACGCTCACCAAACTGTAACTAATCTAGCAGCTGCTTTAGAATTTGCCGAAAAAATCGGCTTTCCTAGTCATGGTTTAGTGGTGATGTTTGATAAAAATTCTCTCGACTCCGAGCAGATTTTTAAGGGAATTACTGACGAGAAAAATTTCGTTAAAATTGTTGAAGATATTCTTGACAAAAACGGCAAGGTACACCTAGAAACCGATATGCGTGCTATGCACAATCCCACGCGGATGAAAGCAATTGCAGCTGCGACAGCAAATCTGGTGCAGAAACTTAATCAATTATGTCCTAATTGTGGTTGTCCGGGGTTTGATATTATCGAAAGAACATCGGGTTTACCCTGTGGTTTATGTCACTTTCCCACCTCTTTAATTAAACTGGAACTATACGGTTGTCAAAGGTGTGATTATCGAGAGGAAAAACTCTTTCCCAACGGTCAAAAAACTGCCGATCCGATGTATTGTGAATATTGTAATCCTTAAGGATAGCTTTTCTATGGAAAGAATTTTAGAACCGGAAGTAATGGATGATCGGGAAGAAGCGATCGAATATGATGCCATGGACTTCACCGAAGTTAATACTAATTTTGCTAAAGAAGCCGTACAATTGGCCGGTATTAATGCTAGGGTATTAGATGTGGGAACCGGTACTGCACGCATTCCGATTATGCTCTGTCAACTGCGTCCCCAATGGCAAATTATCGCTATTGATCTGGCCGATTCTATGTTAGAAATTGGTCAAAAAAATATCCTGAGTGCTAACTGTCAAGAACAGATCAAATTAGAAAAAGTTGATGGAAAAAATCTTCCCTACCAATCCGAGCAATTTGATTTAGTTATTTCTAATAGTTTAATCCACCATCTCGAAAATCCTCTGCCTTTTTTAAGGGAAATTAAGCGAGTTTTAAAACCCAATGGTGGCATTTTTTTAAGAGATTTATTCCGTCCCGATTCCGAGGAAATAATCCAGGGGATGGTGAGGGAAATCGATCCTAATTTTTCTCCCCGACAAGCGCAACTATTTAAGGATTCTCTCCAGGCCGCTTTTACCCTAGCAGAAATCGAAGATTTAATCCAGCAATCGGGATTAAAAAATGTTAAAATTTATCAGTCTTCCGAACGTCATTGGACAGCCATAAAAACCAGTAAAAACTAATCACTAAATCAGGTAAAATTAAGTTATGAAAGTTGGAATTTTGGGAACGGGATTAATGGGAACGCCAATGGTAGAAAGATTATTAAATCAGAAAATTCCTGTTATTGCCTATAATCGCACCTTGGAAAAATTGACACCTTTACAGCAGTTAGGAGCCAAAACAGTTAGCTGTTCCGAGCAAGTCATTCAAGAGGCAGATTGTCTGATTTTAATGTTAACTAATGCCGCCGCTATCCAAGAGGTTTTAGGATTAAATTCCGAGCAATCTAACTTTAATAATCGGACTATTATCCAGATGGGAACTATTGCTCCTTCTGAAAGTAAACAACTGCGAGATCAAATTGTGGCTAAAGGGGGAGAATATCTAGAAGCACCCGTGTTAGGAAGTATTCCCGAAGCTAAAAATGGGACTCTCTTAGTTATGGTGGGAGCAACAGAAAAACAGTTTCATCAATGGTCAAATTTATTAGCACATTTTGGTCAAGAACCGATGTTAATCGGGGAAGTGGGAACCGCATCGGCGTTAAAATTAGCTTTAAATCAATTAATTGCCTCTCTAACCAGTGCTTTTGCTTTGAGTTTAGCTTTTTTATCCCAGCAAGGAGTAGATCTAGAAAAGTTCATGACTATCCTGCGTCAAAGTGCCTTATATGCGCCTACTTTTGACAAAAAATTAACCAGAATGTTAGAAGAAAATTATGCTAACCCTAATTTTCCCACTAAACATTTACTCAAAGATGTCAATCTCTTTTTAGAGGAATCGGAGAAGTTAGATTTAACCACTTTTCCCCTAACAGGAGTACAGAGCCTTCTGGAAAAAGCTTTAGAAATGGGATTAGCAGAACAAGATTATTCAGCTTTATACGAAGCGCTGAAAAAAGAATTAAGTAGGTAGGCGTTAAAAATTATCAGACACCCCCCTTATCAAGCGTAGGGTTGATTCATGAATCAACCCTACCTTATCAAGGGGGGGCAGGGGGGATCGAACCTAAAATCCATTTTTAATTTAATTATAACCAGCTACTTATAAACCGCTTGGCAACATCAAAAAGACTCTTTTTGGTTTGTCTAGTCGGACAACTGATAGGAGAAAAACTGGTAAAAGGCTTTAAATTTTCCTTAAGCTTTGTTGAGGTGGCCGGAAGAGGGGGTTAGAGTGGGAAGTGATGGAATTTTGGGCATATTTTCCTATGACGCTGACTGAATTTGGATTATTAGCGGGTTTACTTGTCCCCGGTATCCTGCTCTCGATTTTAGTGATGGTGAGTTTTGCCAAAGGGGGCTAAAAACCGATAGAGACACCGATGAAAGTGTCTCTATCTTTTTGGGGTGAAGATTAATCTATTTTTGGTTTTTTGCCTAATTTAATTGATTCTGTAGCTAACAAAATTGATTCTAAATGATGGCGCTTCTCCACTTGACCGAGGAAATAACCCGTCATCATCGCTGAAGCGAGAAGATTAGCCAAATTCTCGCGGTCGGTGGTAATTTGTACCGCAAAATCCTCTGAGGGCAGCATTCCCACCAATCCCCTGACGTTTTGCGAGATAATATCCTTAATTTCGCTACTGACGGATTGGGCTATTCTCTCAAGGGTTTCAGGATGCTGCTGCTGGAGATACTGCATCAGACAGTTATCATTTTGTTCTTCGGTTTCCCAGGGAAAAAAATCAGGATTAAAAGTCATCAGAACTCCCACGCTGTAGTGGTTATTAGATTTAGGTTAACAAATCGCTCTTCTTGATTGCCTGAAGTCCCCCCCATCTTCTTCAAGTTTAGCTCAGTGATCAAACATTCACCCTTAATATACTCTCTCTCTCCTTATTCCCGATCGGTAGCTTCCAGAATACCCTGTTCTCTAAGATTGTCAACCTCGAAATATTGATGAAATTTATCGGTTAATTCTAACCAGTACGATCTACCTTCATTTTGCTTGCGTTTTCTCACAAATCCTCGTTCTACCAAGTCCTGAACCTGTTGATAGGCCGTACTGCCTCGTAAATTAATTAAATCCGCTTGTAAAATCGGTTCTTTTAGTGCGATCGCTGCTAAAGTACGGAGGGTTCCTGTGCCTAATTCGGCCGGGATCAGGTCTTCGATCAAATTCTGATAAGCTGACCGCAATTGTAAACTATAACCGAGGGGGGTTTCCACCACTTCCAAGGCACTATCCCGGTGTGCATAATCGGACATTAACTCGATCATGGCATCTTCCACCGTCAAGCGATCGCTGTTGGTTAATCTCACCATCTCGGTTAAGGGGACAGGCTGCCCTTTTAGGTAAAGTATCGCTTCTAGACGGGTAGCTAGTCTGATCTCCTGGTGGGCTTCCGCGCTCAATCTCGACTACCTAAGTTTAGACAATGATTTAATATTCTACTAGAAGACGAACGAGAAAATTATGGAAACTTTTTGGAGTCAGGTTTTAGACTTTTGTTATCAGGCTACCGAGCAGGTGGGCGATCGCCTAGTAGCTGATTTTGGCAAATTACAGGCCACCAATAAAGCAGACGGGACTTTAGTGACGGCTGCCGACCGTTGGTCCGATGGCGAATTGCGATCATTAATTGCCCGCACTTTCCAGGATCATGGAGTCCTAACCGAGGAAACTACCCATATTTTCCCGGATCAAGAATGGTGTTGGGTAGTGGATCCAATCGACGGCACGACTAATTTTACTCGCGGTATTCCCATCTGGGGCATTTCCCTAGGACTTCTCTACCGGGGGACTCCTGTGTTCGGATTTGTTTATCTCCCCTGCCTGAAACAGGCCTATTATGGTTATTGGTACGGTGAGACGGGTTTAACCGGTCCAGAGGGGGCCTACTGCGATGGTCAACCGATTCACACCAGCGACGATTTTCCCAGCAAAAATCATCTGTTTAATCTCTGCGCTCGTAGTACAGGTGTATTTAAAAACCCCTTTCCCTGCAAAGTGCGGATGATAGGAGTGGCTAGTTATAATCTGCTTTTGGTTGCCGATGGCACTGTCTTGGGAGGAGTGGAAGCAACCCCAAAAGTCTGGGATATTGCTGCGGTTTGGGCAATTCTACAGGCCGCCGGCGGGGTATTTATCTCTTTAGGAGAAAAGATTTTTCCCTTACAGGTGGGGGAAAATTATAGTGATCGATCCTATCCCTGTTTAGCCGTGGCTCGATCGAATTTAGCGCCAGTTTTCTTGCCTTTGGTCGGTTTT
Organism: Microcystis panniformis FACHB-1757; assembly: GCF_001264245.1. Taxonomy (NCBI): domain Bacteria; kingdom Bacillati; phylum Cyanobacteriota; class Cyanophyceae; order Chroococcales; family Microcystaceae; genus Microcystis; species Microcystis panniformis. Next base: position 959,342 of record NZ_CP011339.1, on the reverse strand, counting down.
CTCAAGGATGTTGCTTGAATGGAGAATTGCTCAGGTTAGAATAGCTGCATTTAATGGTTTTATCTCTATATTATTTCATGAGTTTTGATACTTCCTCTCTCAGCGAACGCAACGATAAAGCCGAAGTCTATCAGCCAGTAATTATTCGCCTCGAAAATGTGTCTAAAATCTACGGCAGTGGCGAAACCATGGTTAAAGCCCTCAATAACATCAATTTAAGCCTAAAAAAAGGGGAATATTGCGCTATTATGGGGGCTTCGGGTTCGGGAAAATCCACAGCCATGAATATTATCGGCTGTCTTGATCGTCCCACCTCGGGGTCCTATTATCTAGAAAATCTGGACGTTTCCACGCTGCCGGATGGGGATTTAGCCCAGATTCGCAATCGCAAAATCGGCTTTGTTTTCCAGCAATTCCATCTTTTACCCCAGATGAGTGCGCTGGAAAATGTCATGTTACCGATGATTTATGGTGGGGTTTCTCCCCAAGAAAGAAAGGAAAGAGCGATCGCTGCTTTAACGAAGGTAAAATTGGATAATCGACTGCACAATAAACCCAATCAATTATCGGGGGGACAACAGCAGCGCGTTGCTATTGCTAGGGCAATTGTCAATCAACCCATATTATTACTTGCTGATGAACCGACGGGGGCGCTAGACTCGAAAACTACCCAAGAGGTGATGGCTATTTTCTCGGAATTGAATAACAGTGGCATTACTATCGTCATGGTAACTCATGAGGCTGATGTGGCGCGTCACTCTCAGCGCATTATTTGGTTTAAGGATGGTGAAGTGGTTTATCCTAATCTCGCACCGACGGATTTACACGAGGTGATTGGGTAGGGTAGGGATTTTTCAGTTATCAGTGAACAGTAATCAGTAAACAGTGAAAAGAAAACGACAACTTCCTATATAACTGATTCAAAGCTGATGGCTTACTGCTATAGGTTTGAAACTATTTAACTAGGGTTTGCTGAATAATGGTAAAACCCTTTTAAAATAAAGCTTTTGACCTGTTAAAGTCCGATGTTAGTGCAAGAAAATAGGATTGGGACGTTCAAAAACCTTGCATTATCCTTCTTGTAGTACATCGCTTGGTACAAAAAACAAGGGCAACAAAGCCTAAAACGACCGGCTCCTGACGACCGGCTACTGACTCCTACCCCCAGGAAAAACTTTTTCAGCAGACCCTAACTATTGTTACCTCAGTTTTTGTTTAAGTCTCAATAGTCGCTATTTGAGCAAGGATTACGCAATTAAAAATAGCTGACTTCGTTGTTCAGTTCGCCAAGATTATTGATGCTCGCTACAGTTAAGAATTAAGAAGTAATCGGGTTATGGCAAATCATCGGAGCGGACAAATATGATATTTTAGATTTAAGTTGAGAGTGGCGATTGCCTCTTGATTAAGTCGTTAGGTCGCTTTAACTCTTAGTAGTGATAGTGTCCGTCAAGTTATTTTTTAGTGTGATCGATACTGATTGATTCATTAGGAGGTTTAGCTTGTCGAATGCTATCTCGTTCCGTTGATTTGGGAAGACTCAAGTTATAGGGATATCTGCTTCGGAGGTTGAATTATGCCAGGGATGCGAAGGGCGGATCGCCGAGATTCTAATAGTGATAATGAGCGCAACAATCCTCGCTCTCGGCAGCCAGAGCCACCCTCTTATCTTGAACTGAAACAGCAGCGAGATAATGCTAGAGGTGATAAGTTTTTGTTGCAGCAGGAAAAAGCTCAATTGCAGCAACAGCTTCAGACTTCACAGCTTGCAGTTGATGAATGGGAGCAGCGTGCAACGCAGAATAATCAACTCTATCTTAGTGAGCAGCAAAGATATCAGCAAACTCTTTGTCTTTATAACGAAGAGAAGGCAAAAACTGTTGAATTAATAGCCAAATATCAAGAAGCAGATGCCCAGCGGACGCAATATCTGACTCTGTATAATGAAGCCCAAGAGCTGCTTAAACGAGAAAGACGCTCAAAGGCTGGCATCAAGGGTTGGGAAACTCGCCGTAAAATTGAAAATGAGCGTCTAAAGCAGGAAATTGCTGAAATGGTTGTTCTACTGCGTGAATCGTTGGCAAGCAAGGATGAGGCGGTGAATAACCTTTATGCTTTAGCAGAGCGTATGGATAGGATTCAACAATTAGTTGATTCGGTAGAAGTGGAATCTACTGGTAATCCAGTTGGTTTGCTGCAAAAGCTCAAACGCATTTGGCTTGCCATTAAAGATATCCTTTCTGAATAACTGGACTTCCCCCATACATAAATACTAAAAAATTAACAAAACCCTTACTGCAGGTCGCTTCTAAGAAAAAATTGAAAAGAGACTACTGGGTACATTTTTCACTTGAAAATGGCTGTACCGCTGACTGTATCTGGAGTAGAGCGATTCCGTAGAGTTGGCTGTATAGTGATCGCTAACCTGATTTTAACAGATAGTGTCATTAATCTCTAGAGTAAGGGATTCCCTCTGTAGCCATGTTTTTGCTGATTTTCTGCCCCGAAACAAGCTATAATGGTCTAAAGGTCAAATTTGAAAATTTTTGCCTCAAACCCTATCGGCGTAAGAACTTCAGGATTTTGTGTCCAGTAGTTCATTGGTATTGTATTGCTTGAACTCAGGCTCTGTAAGACTTTTAGCCATAGCTAGTATGTTTATACGGGGGAAGTCCAGGAATAAAGGAGATTTTTCATGAGTCAAGAGTTAACACCTGCTCTAGAGCCAAAGCGTAAAGGCACATTGGGGGAACAAGTTCGTAAAATTGCCGATCAGCTTCAACAAGATACTGAATTGCAGATTAAAGCGACCTCTCGTATACTAGGAGCCGCCGCTCAGATTAGTGAAAATCACGATCAACTTATTCGTGAGGTTGTTGATATGGTTGAGGAAGATCTAGACAACCAAGCTTGCGTTTATCAGACAATCAACTTCACTGTTGATACTCTTAAGCAGCAGTTTAGAACGCTAAATGAAGCTAAGTATTATTTTGGATTAAAAGCTAATAGTTGGGCAGCTCTTGCTAATAAACTCAACAATCTATCTACTCAAGACTCGATGCCTATTGATTATGACAAGAATTCAATATCAAAACGCTTTGATGTGATTGAAGGTGAGATCAGAGCTATGCGTTCCGAAATAAGTCAGATATTGTTTCTGTTAAAGCTACTTATTCCTGATAAGTCCTCTCTTGATCAATAATGTGGTGGGTTACGGCGAATTTTTAATTATTGGTTAACTGCTTAACTTGTCGTCGCCTAACCCACCCTACATTTAAATTTCGGGTGCTTTTAGGGAATAAAGGGAGAAACTAGGGGTTTTCACTTTAGCCTGTTGCACTAAACTGGGGACGGAATTACGCGCTAGGGCGGTTAATTTATTGGTGGTAGCATCGTAAATCGTCGTCGCCACTTTGGGATAGAGTCCAATGCCGATAATTGGCACTAATAGAGAGGCGATGATAAAGACTTCCCGGGGTTCCGCATCGACGAGGGCATGGTGTTCTTCTAATTCCTTATTTTCCGGCCCGTAGAGAATTTCTCGCAACATGGACAAGAGATAAATCGGGGTGAGAATGACACCGATAGCCGCTAAAAAGACGATGATGACGCGGAAAGTGGGACTATAGGCATCACTGGTGGCAAAACCGATAAATACCATTAATTCCGCCACAAAACCGCTCATCCCGGGCAAAGCCAGGGAAGCGAGGGAACAGGTGGTCCACATGGCAAAAACTTTCTTCATTTTCTTGCCGACACCGCCCATCTCGTCTAACATCAGGGTATGGGTGCGATCGTAGGTACAACCGACCATAAAGAATAAACTCGCCCCAATCAGTCCGTGGGAAATCATCTGTAACATCGCCCCACTTGTACCAATATCGGTAAAGGAAGCCATGCCAATCAGGACAAATCCCATGTGAGAGATGGAAGAATAGGCAATTTTGCGCTTAAGATTGCGTTGGGCAAAAGAGGTTAAGGCGGCGTAGATAATATTAACTACCCCTAAAATCACCAAAACGGGAGCGAAAACGGCGTGAGCATCGGGTAACATCCCCATATTCATCCGTAAGAGCGCATAACCACCCATTTTAAGCAAAATTCCCGCTAGTAACATATGGGCGGGGGCAGTGGCTTCGCCGTGGGCATCCGGTAGCCAAGTATGGAGGGGGAAAATCGGCAGTTTTACCCCGTAGGCAATCAGAAAACCGGCGTAGAGGAATAATTGCAGTTTCAGGGGGAAATCCTTGCCAGCAATAGTCACCATGTCAAAGGAGACGGTATCGCCATAAAAAGCCATCGTCAGCGCCGCTACAAGGATGAAGAGAGAGCCTCCGGCGGTGTAAAGGATAAATTTGGTGGCTGCGTAGAGACGGCGTTTACCGCCCCAAATAGAGAGGATCAGATAGACGGGGACTAATTCTAATTCCCAGACGAGGAAGAACAGTAACAGATCCTGTACGGCAAACACCGCAATCTGTCCCCCGTACATCAACAGCATCAGGAAGTAGAATAGTTTCGGTTTAAAAGTGACCGGCCAAGCCGCTAAGATAGCTAGAGTGGTAATAAATCCCGTTAAGATAATCAGAGGCATGGAGAGGCCATCGGCTCCTAAAGACCATCTTAGGTCAATTTCTGGCAACCATTGGTAACTTTCCACTAATTGCAGATTGGGATTAGCGAAATCGTAACTGCTATAGAAAGCGTAGATAATTAGGGCAAAGTCGATTAATCCCACCGTCAGAGCAAACCATCTCACGGTTTTACCGTCTTTATCGGGAATTATGGGAACCAATAAAGCGGCGACGATGGGAAAAAGGATGATGACAGTTAACCAAGGAAAGTTCGTTAGATTCATCGGCTGTTTTAATATTTATTTAATCGTCAGAATCGAGAAATTAAGCTAAGGCCTTTTGACGGTTTTACCTAGCAAAACCGCCTTTTTTCTCTTGTTCTCGCGGTTACATTTGACTGTACCTAACCCAATCTAGCAATTATTTTCCCGTCCTTGTCTGTTAATATTGTTAAGTTTCAAGAGACTTCCGCCCTAATTAATTTTTGAGAGTTCAAAAATGGGAAAAATAGCGATGAGGTTGCAGAAAATCTCTAAATTAAGTGGGTAGGTGTTAAAAATTGTCGGCTCCCCCCATATTAATGGTAGGGTTGATTCATGAATCAACCCTACGATGAATCAACCCTAGGAGCAAGGGGGGAAGGGATAGTTCAGTTTAATCGGGTAAATCGAAGAGAACACCTGTCATATAACGCTCTGCCCATTCCCAACCAAAGGCTTTTTCTAGTACACGCCGAGTTTTATCGTTTTTTTGCTGTTGACTACAATAATCCCGTTGTCCCTGTAAATAAATGCGCGCTTCTTCTCCGGAAAGGGGCTGACTTTCCATAGCACATTTGCAGTGAATTGTCAAGAAATCTGTTACTCTTTGTAAAAATTGTCGTTCCTCGGCGGCGGTTTCGGGACGAATAAACAGACAATATTCCGAGAAAATATGACCCCAAGGCGGCAAATCACGAGCTTGAGCGAAATCGACCCCAGGTAAAGCCGCTAAAGCTTGATTATAGGCACTAGGGAGAGTTTTATCGCTACTGGTGGGAGAAAGATCCACAATAGCGGCACTGATTCCCGCTTTGCCGGAGACTATATCACATCCAAACATCGGCAGCGGATATTCTGGACGGGGGAACATGACACAGTGGAGAATATCCAAACCATTGCCCAGTTTAGCCAATTCTAGGTGCATTTTGCGGAACTGGGGAGTTTGATAGCAGCGATTCTCGATAATTAATTTTTCCCCTTCTAAACGTCCCTCCACATAGCCTAAACCTTCGGGTAACTCAAAGGGGGACAAATCAAGATAATTTTCCCAGTGGGACAGAATTGCTGTGGCTAATTGTCCAATCAGGGGATGAAGTAACGGTAAAATTTCAGGGTTGGTAACGGCTATCATAGGTCAGTAATCAGTAATCAGTAATCAGTTATCAGTCATCAGTCATCAGTTATCAGTCATCAGTCATCAGTCATCAGTCATCAGTCATCAGCTTTTTTCTCCTTATCTCCCTATTTCCCTATCACCCTATTTCCCTATCACCCTATCACCCTATTTCCCTATCACCCTATCTCCCTATCTCCCTATCTCCCTATTTTCCTATCTCCTGACATCTAAAATCCACTTTACCCCATGGAGCGATCGAGATTAGAACTGGGAAATATAAAATTAACTTCTTTATCCTTCTCCCAATTTAGCCTATGGTTAGCAGTGCCGCTCGTCCAAGACCTTCCTTAAAAACCCTCTGGCAAAAGATAGAATCTTCTCCCTTGCCAGAAACCGAGGAATCGATTATTTTAAGAATTCTGGTGCAAGCGTTAGTAATCGTCGGTATTATCGCCACCGATGTGGCTACCGATAGTTATACCAGTATTTGGGCGGTTCCTCTCAGTATTATCGGCGGAATCTGGAGTTGGCGACGCAGGAAAAAGCGCAATATTGGGGCAAAATTTTGTATAGCGATCGGAATGTTAGTGGTGTTGGCGCTATTCTTGGGTGATATCGTTGCGATGCAGGATAGTCGCATTGCTCTAACACAATTATTAATTCAATTACAAATTCTCCATAGTTTTGACCTGCCCCGACGCAAAGATTTAGGGTATTCTATGGTAATCGGTTTAATTCTCTTGGGAGTCGCCGGGACAATCTCCCAAACCCTCGCTTTTGCGCCTTGGTTAATCCTCTTTCTGCTTTTATCCCTACCTACCCTAGTTTTAGACTATCGTTCTCGTTTAGGTTTAGATAATCTCAATCAGAGTCTCCCTTTCTTCTCAAAGAAACCCCCCCGTCTAGCCACAAAAAAATTAGTTTCCCTGCAAAATTCTCCCCTTTCTCCCAAACGTTTCGGGATTTTCTTTCTGACAATTCTCCTCTTGGGATTGACAATTTTTGCTCTGATGCCGCGTTTTCCGGGTTATCAAATTCAATCTTTTCCCGTCAATAGTCCAGCAGGTATGGAAAATCAGGATTTTGAACAGGGAGACCGACAAATCGTTAACCCCGGCTATGTGCGCGAGGGTGAAACGGGGAATGGTGGCGTAAATGGCGGTAATAGTCCCACTACAGGGTCAGGACAGTTAGATTCTACCTTTTATTACGGTTTTAACAGCCAAATCAACCAAAATTTGCGGGGAAGTATGACTCCCCAGACAGTCATGCGGGTACGTTCTCAAGCCCCCGGATTCTGGCGGGCGATGGCCTTTGATCGCTATACTGGTCAAGGTTGGCAAATCTCGCGAGATCAAGAAGTAGAGGATTTAAATCGCAATCGTTGGTCTTATCGCTTTTTTGTGCCGTTACCCGCAACCCAGACCAAAACCCATCAGGTAGTCCAAACCTACAGCATTGTCTCCAGTTTACCGAATATTATCCCTGCTCTTACTTGGCCCCAGTTTCTCTTTTTTCCCACTCGACAGGTATCTTTTGACCGAGAAAATAGCTTAAGGTCGCCGGGGGGATTAGCGGAAGGGCTAACTTATACTGTAATCTCACAAGTGCCGGAACGCAATCGCAGCCAACTGCGATCGGCCCCAGAAACCTACCCTAAGTCTATTCTCAACTATTATTTACAAATTCCTGCCGAAATTGCCCCGAAAGTCCGCCGAAAAACCGAGGAATTGCTGGCCAAATCTCCCACACCTTTAACCTCTCCCTACGAGAAGGCCCTATATTTGGCCCAAGCATTAAAGCAAAACTATGAATTAAAAACCGATTTGCCCTTTTTAGCCGAAAATGAGGATTTAGTCTCGGCCTTTTTATTTCGTTTTCAGGGGGGTTACGCCGATCATTTTTCCACCGTGTTAACGATTATGTTACGCTCGATCGGTATTCCTGCCCGATTAGCCACCGGTTTTGCCCCTGGCCAGTTTAATCCTTTCACTGGCTTTTATGTTGTCCAAAATACGGACGCTTACGCCATCACAGAGGTGTTTTTCCCTGGTTACGGTTGGTACACTTTCGATCCTATCCCAGGTCACGAATTAATTCCCCCATCCTTTGAGGAAGCGGAACCTTTTAGCGTCCTCAAGCAATTTTGGCAATGGGTAGCCGGATGGTTGCCCTCTCCAGTAACGGGTTTTCTCGGTCTGATTTGGGAAAATGTTATCGTTACTATCGGTCAGTTATTGGCCTGGTTATGGCGCTTTATTTCCGGCAGTCTTTTCGGGGGAATTCTCGGTGGTTTAGTGGGGGTCGTCTTCGCTTACGCTGGTTGGTTAGGATGGGGACAGTTCCATCGTTGGCGTCGGGGTCGCAAGTTAGCAAAACTACCACCAATCGAGCGTTTATACCAGCAAATGTTAGGAATCTTAACAGAAGCCGGTTATGGTAAACATCCCGCTCAAACCCCTTTAGAATACGCCGCCGCCGCCCGCCGCGTCCAACCGCCGCCAGTGGCGAATATTATCGAGGAGATTGCTCGCGCCTACGTTGATTGGCGTTATGGCGGGAAATCGGCTAATATCGAGAGTTTACGCCAACGTTTTCGAGAATTTGTCAAGTTGGTGAAAAAGTGAGCTTGAGCCTATAGTTAGGGTTTGCCGAAAAAGTTTTTCAGCAAATCCTAGATTTAACGATGTCTTAACGCTATTCATAATGTGTCCACATCCGCAGGATTTTAACTATACCCTCAGATTGAATAACTTCGTACACAAGACGATGCTGAATGCTTATTCGCCGAGAGTACACACCATTCAAATCTCCCACTAACTTTTCCTAAGGCGGGGGATTTTGGAATGGATTGACCTGAAGAATGTCAAGTAACATCTGCGCTTTATTTTTTAAATGACTAGAATTAAGCTTCTTAGCGTCTTTCTGCGCCTGTTTGGTGTAAACCAATTTCCACCTCACCATTCTAGCTCCTCAGCACATTCTTCAACCGGCGTTGCCAGTCCCTCCCGAATTGATTCTCGCATCCCCGGAATTGAGAGGAGATATAACGTTTCTTGTACCGATTTCCAATCCCCTTGAGATAGCAAAACTGCATTACCATCGCATCCCTCAATAATAATGGGTTCGTGGGAAACAGTCACTGAATCAATCAAGTCCTGCAACTTTTGTTGAGCCTCATTAACTGGGATCATAAATCCTCCTAATTGTTTTCTACCAGTGCCGAAAGAAAATCCTCCGATAATCTTAGCGCCAATTATCCAAACCTGACTCAAGCTATAACCAATCTTTACAAAAAATTTTTTCCCGGCGCTTATACTGTCGGTGCTGGTTTTTCGCAACCAAAGTAAATTACAGATATTAAATTGAGAGTAACTAAACTTGACAATCAGTTTAACAATGCGCTAGAGTAACTGAAACTTCTAGACTGTAACGCTGGCGGAAGGGAGGCTATTAATTTCGACTAAATTTCTTTAAGTACCTAGGCAAAATTATTTACACATGACGATCATTGCCCCGTAAGGGTTTTAGCTCGATCGGGCAGGTAATTAATTTTGCATGACTACTTACTACTAAACTAAGAAAATATAATTATGACAAACTATCAAACAGAAATCCGAATCAAAGTTCCTTTAGATGTTGCTGAAACTTATTGGAATGCAACGGAAGAAGAGCGTCAAAAAATAGAGAAAAAAATCGCTTTTTATGTTCAATCTTCAAATTTATCTAGAAAAGAATCTCTGGACAAATTATATAAAACGATGGATAATATTGGACAAAAAGCACAAGAGAGAGGATTAACCCCTGAAATTTTAGAATCTCTCTTAAATGAAGATGACTAGACGCTTTGTTATCGATACCAATATTATTATCAGTTCTGTTTTATCGCCCAAGAGTAAACCCAATACTGCTTTTAAAAAAGCGCAACAATTAGGAATCATTATCGTGTCCTCTGCCACTTGGCAAGAACTGGAAAGCGTCTTATCGCGACCAAAATTTGGCCGCTATATTAGTCTTGAAGAACGTCAACAATTTTTATTAGACTTTTCGGAAACTGTGGAATTTATTTTAAATATGGAATTCAGAACGGATATTTGCCGAGATACTAAAGATAATAAATATTTAGAATTAGCCGTTAATGGTCAAGCAGAATCGATCATTACAGGAGATCAAGATTTACTCATTTTACATCCTTTTCTGTCTATCAATATTGTTACAGTTAATGATTTTTGGCTCTTCTCGACTTTGTGTGATAATTTTTGCTTATGTAAGGTTAAATGCTTACTGGGCAAGACTTTTAGGACTATTTTGAAAGAAGAAACTATCAGTATAGACCTCGTTTACACACAGAAACCAGAAGAGCCGATTTTTTATTCAACAAGTAAATTAATTAGGGCTCTTCGGTTTGTGTTATGCAATGGACGGGGGTTATAAGGGATGGAACCCTTATAGAGAAAGGCATTTAGCGATTTTTGTCAATTGGTTTTGCTCTAGAGCGAACTAATCAATTAAGTCTCTTGCCAGATAAGGATTTAGTCGATTTATGCCCCCCCTATCGAACCATAACAAGTAACGAAGAGCCCAATATTGTTACAGTTAATGATTTTTTATTCAACAAGTAAATTAATTAGTGCTTGCTAACTATCAGTCAAATCCTTTTGTAGTCAGGCTTCCAGTAATATTCAGCCAACCCTCGTTAGGGTCCGGAGATTGCTCGCGCCTACGTTGATTGGAGTTATGGCGGGAAATCGGCTAATATTGAGAGATTACGCCAACGTTTTCAAGAGTTGCTCAAGCTAGTGAAAAAATGAGCTTGAGAGCAGTTATCTTAATGATGAGGTAGGAAGTTTTCGTTTTGGGGAGTCGATCGCCGGTCGTCCATAGCAAATTAGGTTACACTTCATCTTGATGAGAAAGGCTATAAACAAGACTATGTTAAGAAATGTAACCAAGTACAAAACCCTTACTGTTGCCTTGTCTGCACAGTTAACTTTATTTTTGTCCGACTACCGATAATTCTCAGCCAGTAATTTAAGTAGGGAGGCACAATTATTTGTAGGATGGGTTAGCGGTAGCGTAACCCATGCAGGCGTTGGGTTTCATGCTTCAACCCAACCTACGTTCATCTTATATTTAATTCCAGCCAGTAATTTATAAGCAGATCAATGTCATCTTGTCAAGTATTTGAACAATCAATTCAGATTAAAGCTAGTGCCACGACGGTGGAGCGTTGTATCACGGATTTAGAGTTAATGCGTCGTTGGTTGAATCCGGTGTTAGTTTGTGAACCTATCGGCGATTGGAAGACCGATATCGGTGGGAGAAGTCGTTTTTTGATTCAAATTCCCCTAATTCAGCCAACGCTGAAAAGTACGGTGATTGAGAGAGAACCGGGGTTAATTGTCTGGCAATTTGAAGGCTTTTTTCGCGGTTGCGATCGCTGGGAATGTCAACCCAATGATGGCGGCACTTGTCTAATCAATCGTTTTGAGTTTGCGATTCCTAATCCGGTTGTGGGGTGGGGATTCCAGCAATTCGCCGCCAAATGGACTAAAAAGGATATGGAAGCGCAATTAAGACGCTTGAAACGAGTAGCCGAGGAAATTTATCTACTTTCAGCAACAAGTTAAGCTGATGGGGTAGTAAGCGGGGGGTGTTGGGGATGGGAGAATACCCTTACCCCCAACAGCTAACCCCTGATCCCTAATCGATCGAGATCGACTGGGGACTGTTGCCGTTATCCTGATTATTGTCGTTAAAACTGACTAATCCCTGCTGTTCTAACCATGTTTTCAGGGGATCGTCCGAAAGTTTCAAGCGCAGTAATCCAGAGGCAAAACCACCGAAAAAAGCGATCGGTTGTTGAATCAGTTCTTTAACAACGGGTTGTAATTCATCGAGAAACATCTTATTCTATCTCCTGATATTGTCACACCTATCAATGTTAAGTTAATTGAAGTGATTCTGTAAGACTAGCATGACTGAAACTTCCGACACGGTGAAAAAATCTTTCCGGCTAACCCCGTTTATTTTCCTGGGAATACTGCTCATCTGGCTAGGAATTAGGTTAATTGCTCCCGATAGCGTCAGTTTATTCGCCGGTACTCGTCCCGATTATTTGGGAGTCAGGGAAGGTAAACTGGCCCCTTGTCCGGTCACTCCTAATTGTGTTAGTAGTCAGAGTCAGGATCCGGCTCATTCGATCGAACCCCTTAGTTATCAGGGTAGCGGGGAAAAAGCGATCGAGCAATTAGCTAAAATTATCGCTTCCCAACCGAGAACTAAAATTATTAACCAAGATAGTAACTATCTCTACGCCGAATTTAGCAGTCAATGGATGGGATTTGTCGATGATCTGGAATTTTCTCTTAATCCTAGCAAAAATGCGATCGATGTTCGCTCGGCCTCCCGCTTAGGAGAATCGGATTTAAATGTCAATCGAGAACGAGTGGAAACCCTGAGAAAACTCTTTTCAGTGAGCAGTAAACAGTAAACAGTGAGCAGTAAACTGAATACTGTTTACTGTTTACTGACTCGGAGAATAATATAAGAAAAATTATGTTTCGTCCCCAACCGATACCAGCAAAAGCAGGACAGGAATCCGTCTGGGATTATCCTCGTCCCCCGCGCCTAGAATTATCGCCTAAACACCTACAAATTATCTTTAATGGTGTGATAATTGCCGATACTAAAAGCAGTTATCGAGTTCTAGAAACCAGTCATCCCCCAGTTTATTATCTACCGCCCCAAGATATTAAAATGGAATACCTGCAAGCCACAGCAGAAAAGTCTTTTTGTGAGTGGAAAGGTCTAGCCGGATATTACAATATCACCGTTGGCGACCAACAGGCAATTAACGCCGCTTGGTATTATCCGGATCCGACACCAGAGTTTCAGGCAATTAAGAATTATCTGGCTTTTTATCCTGCGAAAATGACCGCTTGTTATGCCGACGGGGAATTAGTACAACCGCAACCGGGCAACTTTTACGGGGGATGGATAACCTCCGATGTGGTCGGTCCGTTTAAAGGCGTTCCCAATAGTTGGGGCTGGTAATCACGTTAAGTAAGTAGAGTTTGCTGAAAAAGTTTACTGGTGGGGTTAGGAGTCAGTAGCTGGTCGTCAGTAGCCGGTCGTCGGTCGTCAGGAGATTATTTTTATTTATTCTTCCCACACCCCAAACCCCACACCCCACTTCCCCAAAACCCCACTTCCCACACCCCACTTCCCCAAAACCCCACACCCCACACCCAACCCCCCACACCCCACACCCCCTTAACTCCTAGTTTCTACTTTTTACGAGAAATTATGACCATATCCCAACCCGATCTAGAACCCACTTGGATGACGATTATTCGCCTCTTGCGCTGGGATAAACCCGCCGGTAGGTTAATTTTGATGGTTCCCGCTTTATGGGCGGTATTTTTGGCGGCAGACGGGGTGCCACCACTACCCTTGATCGGGGTGATCATTTTGGGAACTTTGGCCACTAGCGCCGCCGGTTGTGTGGTTAACGATCTTTGGGATCGGGATATCGATCCACAAGTCGATCGCACTCGTAACCGTCCTTTAGCGGCCAGAGCTTTATCGATCAAGGTTGGTTTGATTATCGCTCTGATTGCTTTCTTTTGCGCCGCAATTTTAGCTTTATATCTGAATTTCCTGAGTTTTTGCCTATGTGTGGCCGCCGTTCCCTTGATTATCTGCTATCCCCTCGCCAAGCGTTTTTTTCCTGTACCCCAATTGGTTCTTTCTCTCGCTTGGGGTTTTGCGGTTTTAATCTGTTGGAGTGCCGTCACCGGGTCGTTAAATAGCAATACATTTATATTATGGGGAGCGGTGATTTTTTGGACATTAGCATTTGATACAATTTATGCTCTGTCCGATCGAGAGGATGATCTCAAGGTTGGTATTAACTCAAGTGCCATATTTTTCGGCAAATACGCCCCAGAAGCCGTGGGGGTCTTTTTTGCCATAACAGTGGGTTTATTGGCTTGGGAGGGGCAAAAAATGCAGTTATCAGCCTCTTTTTGGCTAGGGTTGGGTCTAGCGGCGATCGCTTGGTTGCGTCAATACCAGCTGTTACGTCAATCTGATTTACCCAAACCAGTTTATGGTCAAATGTTCGGTCAAAATGTTTGGGTCGGTTTTATTTTATTAGCGGCTATGATTGGGGGAAGTTATTTTTAAATAAGTGAATCGAGCAATTTTCTACTCTTTCGGTCTTCCCAAGCGTTTTTTAAGCTCGATCGCTCTAAAATTGAGTTAGTAAATTACCGAACCTTAACCAATGTCTAACTCGAAATCTAGTAGCGTTTGGGATCACAAACCCCGTTGGTGTCAACCTTGGTCGATTTTATTGACAGGAATTACCCTGATTGCCGGCTGTTGGTTTTTAACTCAGCGTCTCTGGTTAACTCTACTCCTATCTATTCCTATACTCCTCTGGTGGTTTGTCTTCCTAATTCTTTATCCGCGGACGCTGCAGCAACAGTTAAACACAGAAAGAATCGGGGAAAGCATTGATTAAAACAGGAAAGACAGGACAGGGATTTTTATCCTGTAATTGACTACTTTCATCTCCGCGAAAAGTGTTCCAACGGAAGGGAGCTTTTTTTTCACTCGACATCCATAAAAGTCTTTTTGCTCGCGTCATCGCTACATACAAAAGTCGGTATTCTTCAGCTTTTTTAAGTTGTCCAGCTTCTAACCAAGCGCTTAAAGGTGGGGGAATAATTGGTATGCTGTCGGGGTTTAAATAGCGTTGATGAACCGCTGCTCGAATTTGCGCTCGTGCCACTTCTGCGAGGGTAAAATCTCCCAAAAATTTCGCCCCATTGGGAACCCAAGGTTTGCCGGGGATAATATCTTCATGAAGAAAGGGAATAAAAACATAATCCCAGTCTAAACCCTTGGCTTTGTGCATAGTAATAATAGTCAGTTGTCCGGGACGAGTATAACAATCGTCGTTATCTTCTTCCACTCCTTCAAAGCGCTCAGAGGCGATAATTTCATTAAGGGTATTAATTGTATTTTTCAGAGAACTATTACCAGCAGTTTCCTGATAAATACGGGCGGTTAATTTTTGCAATGTGGCTAATTCTGACCCCGAATATTGGAGAGTCATAGCGAAAAAAGACAGGAGTTGATAATGGGGTAATTCTAATCTAGCTTTTAGTAAACTGCAACAATAACGACGGGCGATTTTTTCGTTAGATTTCAGTTCAGGATCGAGGGGAGTGGGATAAAGAAATTGTTCGGGATAGGTAACTAAAGGATTTAAGTCTTGGGCAGTAATTAAACCCCTAAATTGTAGCACTTCTAAAGCCGCTTTGAGATAATCGGGAGAGTGGGGACGTTCGACAAAAGCTAATAGTTTCAGCATTTCGGCGGGAATTTGGGAAAAGCGATCGATCTCGTTAGCTTCAAAAATTCTGATTTGATAACTTTTATAAAAATGGGCGAATTTTTGAGCAAAAAAGTGTCCTTGTCGATTTTCTCTAACGAGGATAGCGGCATTATGTTGAGGATTTTCTTGGAGTAATTTAACTAGACGTTTTTCAATTAATTCTACTGTTTGATAAATGTCATCGGGTTGATAAATTTCTAATCCTTTTCCCTCTTTAACTGGATTAGGTTGGGGATCTTCAGCACCGACGGGAAGAATCGCTTGAACCCGAAAAGGCGCCTCGGTAACTTTATGATTATCTTTTCCCTGTTTCCAATCTCGATCGACCCATTGTAACACTAAATTAGCAGCTTCAATAATTTTAGTATTGCTGCGACCTGCTTGGTTCATAGTGGATAAATTGCCTTCGTTTTGACAACTTTCACAAAACCAATTAAAGTAAACAGGATCGGCGGGAGTAAAGGTAGAATTAATCGCTTGATTGGGATCGCCGACGCGAATTAAATTAGGTATTTCTCCGTCATTATTTTTTGCTAAAATAGTAATTAGTTTTTCTTGGAGAGGACTAGAATCCTGTGCCTCATCTTCAAAGACTCCAAAGACAGATTTTTGCCATTGTCGGCGAATTTTTTCTTCCTCTAATACTCGCAAGGCTCCTAAAATCATGTCATCATAATCTATATAGTTTTTCTGACGCATCAGGATTTCATACTGTTCGTACAAACCACTAGCCATAGCGAGAATTTGATAATTATCGTCGGTATAGTGGCTTAATTCCCAGACTTGCTGCGGTGATAATCCCGAACTTTTTAGCTCATGAATGGCCGCATAAGCAAGACTAGGTAAAATTTCGGTTCTCAGCACCGATTGACGGCGTAATCTTTCGGTTTCTTCCCCATCAAATTCTACTCCTTCTAATAACTTTTGATAACGAATTGGATCGGCAATTAGCCATTTTTCCACCGAGTTTCTAATAATTCTGTGGCTAGGAGTCGGAATAACTAAGGTAGAAGATTCGAGGTCTAATGCCGATAATTCTGGGTAACGACGGGCCAATTGTAGGGCCAGTCCGTGCAGAGTTTGAACGCTAAAACCTTGAGCAGAAAGCTGTAAATCTTGCAAGCGTTGTTTAATTTTAGCTTTAATACTAGCGGCAGCCGAGCGGGTGTAGGTGACAATAATTAACTGTTTTTTAGCGTGCAGTTGCTCACGAGCAATAACCATAGCGGCAGCTACTGCTAAACTGTGAGATTTTCCCGCTCCCGGCACCGCAGAAATGGCCATTTTTCCCCCTTGCCAATCGGCTAATTCCTGTTGTCCGGCGCGTAGTTGTTGCCGGAGATTTACCAGTAAATTTTCTCGATTAATTACTTTAGTTTCGCTCATTATGCCCCGCCAATTTTATTCTTAGTTTAATTGTATTACCATTTTAGTTTCTTCTTAAACCAATTGCTGTAAAAGTTAGCTAGAGATAACTAGAATGGGGAGATGGGTTTTTTCAGTGAACAGTAAACAGTAAGCAGTAATCAGTGAAAAGAAAGTAGCGAAGGGGGTTGGGTTTCATGCTTCAACCCAACCTACGTTCATCTTATATTTAATTCCACCCACCCACTTAATCAGTGAAAAGAAAGTTTTCACCTAACACTGTCCACTTAAAACTGTAATCTGATAACTGATAACTGATCACTGATAACTAATATATAGCCAATTTTGTTGTACTTCTACCCGAATTTTGCCGGTTAAGGAAGAAGTGGCATTGCGATTAACACCAGTAATGAGATTAACCACTGACTCAACTTCGGCAAAATTAGGCGATGATGGTAAATATTGAGCTAAAAATAAACGAATCACTCGTCTTTGTATCGCTAGAGGTAAAATTTGTAAAGGGGAGCGATCGAGTCTTTTTTGATCTAGATCAATAACCTGACGAAAAATATCCCGGGCAATACTATATAAATAATCGCTTTCTGCTTCCAAAATTTCAGCAGTTTGGGCGAGATGTTTTTCGATTTGGGGATTTAAATTAGTTTGCAGGTAGGGTAATAATTCCTGACGGATGCGATTGCGAGCATAGCGTAAATTCTCATTAGCTCGATCATACCAGATCGGTAATTCTCGACTTTGACAAAAAGCGAAAGTTTCCCCGCGAGTGACATTTAAGAGGGGACGGACTAAAAAAATATCTGGGGTTAAACTTGTCAACCAAGTTAAGGCAGAAAGTCCATCACTACCCGCCCCGCGCGTGAGATTATAAAGAAAAGTTTCCGCTCGATCGCTCCTCGTGTGTGCCGTGAGAAGATAATTAAAACCCTGTTCTTGGGCGATTGTTTGTAAAGCTTGATAACGCCATTGTCTTGCTTTGGCTTCTGTTTCCGCCATGGGGGGTGCAGTGGCAATATAAACGGGTAATTGCCAAATTTCGGCGATTTTCTGCACATGATCCACTAATCCTCCGTCGTAGGACCAACGGTGATCACAATGAGCGATCGCTAGTTGCCAACCCCAACGAGAGCGCAAATCCAGCAATAATTGACCTAAACAGAGGGAATCCTGACCCGCAGACAATGCCACTAACAGAGACGCATTTTTAGGTAGTAATTGTCCCTTTTTCACCGTGGTTTCCAGACGAGTATGGAGAGGTGTCCAAAAATTAGCCAAAATTTTTAGATTTATTTACTTGACAAGGGTGTGGGAAGTATTTTCAGTGAACAGTAATCAGTGAACAGTAATCAGTGAAAAGAAATTAGCGAAGTTTTCACCTAACACTGTCCACTTAAAACTATAATCTGATAACTGATCACTGATCACTGATAACTGATAACTGATCACTGATAACTGATAACTGATCACTGATCACTGATCACTGATCACTGATAACTGATCACTGATAACTGATAACTGATAACTGATAACTGATCACTGATAACTGATCACTGATAACTGATAACTGATAACTGATCACTGATAACTGATAACTGATCACTGATCACTGATAACTGATCACTGATAACTGATAACTGATCACTGATAACTGATTTAACCTTGCCAATTAACCCAATCTTGGGGTTTTAGGAAGACATCATAGAGTTTTGCTTCTGGGGTGTTTGGTGCAGGTTGATAACAGTATTCCCAACGGACTAAAGGAGGTAAAGACATCAAAATTGATTCGGTACGACCGTTAGTTTGCAACCCAAAAATTGTGCCACGATCATAAACTAAATTAAATTCTACATAACGACCGCGACGATAGAGTTGAAACTGACGTTCTCTGTCACCGTATTCCGTCGAGCGCCGTTTCTGGACAATGGGAACATAAGCGGGTAGAAAAGCTCGGCCACAGTCATTAATGAAACTAAAAATTTCTTCCCAGTTGCGGGGTTGTTGGGGAGATAATTTTTCTGAATAGATAGCGGCATCACTTTCGGCAAAAGGACCCCGATAGAGAGGGTCTAAACCGTCTTGGTAATCAAAGAAAATCCCGCCGATGCCTCTGGCTTCCTGACGATGATTGAGATAAAAATATTCATCACACCAGCGTTTAAAAACGGGATAATATTCGGGATGATGTTGGTCGCAAACCTGTTTAAAAGTGCGGTGAAAATGACTAGCATCTTCTTCAAAAGCATAGTAGGGAGTTAAATCGGCACCACCGCCAAACCACCAAACCGGACCTGCTTCAAAATAGCGATAATTGAGGTGAACCGTGGGAATATAAGGATTGCGAGGATGTAAGACCATCGAGGTTCCCGTGGCATAAAATTGATGACCAGCAGCCTCGGGCCTTTGTTTAGCAATGCTAGGAGGTAATTCTTTCCCCCAAACTTCCGAAAAATTCACCCCTGCTTGTTCAAAAATTGCCCCTTCCCGCAAAACTCGCGAACGTCCGCCGCCACCTTCGGGCCGTTGCCAACTATCTTCGATAAATTTTGCTTGTCCATCCACTTCTTCTAATCCCCGACAAATTTCATCCTGTAGGGATTTCATAAATTCACTGACGCGGCTACGGCTGTCACTGGCTGGCAAATTAGCAAGGGTGGGGGTTGTGGTGAATGCAGTCATACTCAAGGATCAAAATTGATAACTCAGTGATTATATTACTACTGGGTGATGAAATGGCCGCTCTTCGATACTTAACTTAACATTTAGACGGATTGGGAGCAGGGTGTGGGGTGTGGGGGTGCGGGGTGTAGGGTGTAGGGAAGGAAACCTCTTTCATCTGTGGTGGTGAAAATTTTTTCATCGGGACTGACTCCTGAATACTGACTCCTCAATTTCGCCCGAATTAGTCTCAATCAGGTTTTTTTAAGAGTTCTGCCCCACAGTTTTTACAAAAATTGGCATCTATATCGTGACGGGGTAAACCACAATCTGGACAAGGATAATCAATTTGAGTGCCAGATTTTAATAGTTGTTTAGTCAGAGCGCTAATCTGCAAGGGAATTAACAAAACTCCCGTTAAAATCATTAAAACTGTCACCATTTTGCCCCCATCGGAAAGGGGAGTTACATCCCCAAATCCCACGGTAGTCATAGTCACAATGGCGAAGTAAAAAGCATCAAAAAATGTCCGATAGACTTGGGGATTAATCGGGTGTTCGATCTGATAAATTAAACCTGCATAGACAAAAATAATCGAAAATAGAGTTAGTAAAATGCGAATAAATACTATCTGATCGGAAGTTTTAATTTGAAAAATAGAAAGATCGGAACCAAAAAAACGAATCACTCGCAAAATTCTAAACCAGCGAAAAATTCTAAAAAACCTAATATCAAAAAAACCAAAGAATAGGGGCAGAATTGACAATAAATCTAGGATCGAAAAAATATTAAAAACAAAGCCTAGTTTTGATTCCGCACACCAAAACCGAATTAAATACTCTAGGGAAAATAAGCTTAAAATTCCCCAATCAAGCTGACGTAACCACATTTGCCAAGTGGCGGATAAGGGATAGGTTTGAGCCACATAAATCCCCAAAGATAGTAAAATTAATGCTAAGATAAGCAGATTTACCGTCAGTCCGATCGCCGTGGTGACATCCTCTAAATAAAAAGCTATTTTGGCACGAAAAGAGAGCATAAATTCAGCGATCAGTAAACAGTAACCAGTAATCAGTCAACTGAAAACTCACATCTGATAAGTAGTTGGATAAAAGTAAAGTTAACTGTGGGGTAAGGAGTCGGTCGTCAGTAGGAATTGCGGCAATTTACATTTCTTAAGATAGACAACAGAATTTATGTCCGACTACTTAACTGATAACTGATAACTGATAACTGATAACTGATAACTGATAACTGATAACTGATTAAGGTAATTCCACCGAAGTGGGTTTAGCAATATGAGGCAAACCCCAACCCAATTTTTCCCGGAGGATGCGGAAGAATTCCGTCGATTGCAGACGAATAAAATGGACTTGGTGGGGCGATTTCTGCACATTAATTCGATCTTCTGGCAAGATATAAGAACCGCCATTACCGTCCACTACCATCACCATCCGATTAGCAGTTGCTGGGAAAATATTTACAGTTTCCTTGTCAGAAAATACCAAGGACCTGGAAGCTAAAGAATGGGGACAAATGGGAGCTAATTGTAATACCGGCACATCGGGAGTTATTACCGGGCCACCGGCACTGAGAGCATAGGCAGTAGAACCGGTAGGAGTGGAGAGAATCACCCCATCGGCAGCGATATCGACGGGTGCGTGTTCACCAATTTGAATCTCAAAATGACACATACTGGTGAGGGGTTCCCGGTGGACGACCACCTCATTGAGAGAAAGTGCCTCCCAGAGGAGGGTATCTTCGCGAAACAGTCGCACCGTGATCATCGAGCGATTTTCGAGGGTGTATTTCCCCTCTAGAACCAGTTCTAAGGCGGGTTCAAGCTGATTTAGGTAAATTTCGGTCAAAAAGCCCATGTGTCCCGTATTGACCGTTAACAGGGGCAAATTGAGGGTGGCCAACTGCCGGGCCGCCGATAGGACTGTACCATCGCCCCCCAACACGATCGCAAAACTTAAATCTTGCTCGAAGTGGGGGGGGACTAACTGATCGATCGGGGTAAAACAAACGGGACGAGAGGGTTTAGAATGGCCTAGCAGACCACCGCTGCCGGTAGCCATAAACACCTGCCAACCTAGGGAAAGTAGCTGATCTTGTATCTGATGGGCTGTTTTACAAGCGATAGGCTTAATATCGTTGTAAATAATGCCGATTTTGGGCATTGACAAATTTTCCTACTGCTGGTTCACGCTTTCTTTTTGAAAGGGGTTTTCTTCTTCTTCTGAGCTTTTTGTTTCTCGAAGTCGATTTCCTTGAGCTTCTTGAGAATGCGGCTAAAGTATTCTTGTAAATAGGATTCTAAAGTAGTTGTTTGACTCGGATCAAGGCCAAATACTTGATAAACTTCTGCCATTGGGGCATCAAGAGCTTGACCACTAGCGAGAACTTCCGCAAAAGCTAGTCGGTCAGATATATTATAAGTCCATTGGAAACAACGGCTTATTCCTCGCATAAAACGCAGTAATCCCATGGGTAAACGCCAAATTTTCCCCTCTTTACCCGATAGGCGCTCGCAAACTTCGATAATTTCTTCAGCTTTCCAAGCTTTGCTGCCGACCACGGGATAGGATTGACCGACGGTTTCGGGGACTTCTAGGGCGCGAACGGCGAATTTAGCGATATCTTGGGTGTCCATGTAGGCGATCGCTGTACTTTCTCCCGTGATCCAGACGGTTTGATTATCTAACATCGGGATGGCGTATTGACCGATTAAACCCTGCATAAAGCCACAGGGACGGAGAATTGTATATTTTAAACCCGATTCTGCTAGAAATTTCTCGGTGCAGCGTTTTATCTCCATCAAAGGCACGTTGGGATATTTTTCGGCATTGAGAATCGAGAAGAAAATAAAGCGATCTACTCCGGCGGTTTTGGCCGCTTGAATCAGATTAACTTTACCATCCCAATCCACCTGTTTAATGCTGGCTGAGTCCGTCGCCCGGGCAGTAGCGGCATCGATCACCGCGTCCATTCCCTCTAAAGCAGCAATAATTGTACTTTTATCCCGTAGGGTTCCCCCGACTAATTCCGCGCCCCATTCCTTCAAAAAAGCCGCTTTTCTCTGACTGCGTACCAAACAACGCACTTGATGTCCCTGATCGATGGCATGACGCACGATCTGTCGTCCTAGGGTTCCCGTCGCACCGATAACTAATACTTTCATCTATAATTAATTTTTTGTTACATTTGTTAACACTTCTCTAAGATAGTATCAAAAAAGTGGCTCATTAGGGATAGAAAAATTCTAAGATTCCCCGATCCCCGTCCAGTTCTACCATTGTTCCCACCGGTAAAGCGGCATTATCGCCATCATGACCGAAAGGTAACTCAGCAATAACCGCAATGCCTAAATCGCCCAAACGCTCTTTTAAGACTTCCTCTACGGTTTGACTATCACTACCGGGGGCTGCCAGACAACGGCTAAAACGACCGAGAGCAATGGCTTTAATTTGCGAGAAAATGCCCAGCATTCGCCACTGAGTTAACATTCGATCGATCCGGTAGGGGGCCTCGGTTACGTCCTCTAGGGCTAAAATTACCCCCTCTAGGGTGGGTTGAACCGAGGTTCCGAGGAGATGGGTGGCTACGGTTAAATTAGCCGGTAATAAGCGTCCCCGCACTTTGCCCCCACCCCAACCTTGACCAATAAGAGGGGCTAAAGGACGACCTTCCAGAAGAGAAAAGAGGCGATCAATTGATTGGGGACTTTCTTGGGCTAAGGTGGTTAAAACTGGACCGTGAACGCTACAAATGCCCTGTTTTGCTAAACTCCATAAAATCCCCGTCACGTCGGAAAAACCGATTAACCATTTCGGGTTAGTTTTTGCCCATGTCCAATTTTCTAAGAGGCGAGCGCTACCGTAACCCCCCCTAGCGCAGAGAATTGCTTGACAATCGGCATCTTGCCATGTTTGGGCTAAAGCTTGACGACGTTGCTCGTCGCTACCGGCGAGATAACCGAGACGATTAGCCCAATTCTCCCTAAATTCCACTTGATAACCCCTTGATCGCCAGATTTCTACGCCTTTTTCGAGGGCGGCTAATTCCTTGACGGCACCACTGGTGGCCACCAGAGAAACTTTAGCACCGGGTTGCAGAAATGATGGGATGATCATAGGTTAATTCTCTTTTGTGGGCGGATTAAGCGGAAATTACAGGTAATTTTGTGGCAGCATGAAAACTGACAGCATATTCTATCGAATGTTTCTCGATTTTCCCGATTCGTTCTTTGAATTAATTGAGCGACCCGATGCTATCGTTAGCAATTATCGATTTACTTCCCAAGAAGTCAAACAACTAGCTTTTCGATTGGATGGTTTATTTTTGCCGCTCGATAATCTAGAAAATTCACCCTTTTATCTGGTAGAAGTGCAGTTTCAAAAGGATGAAGACCTATATTATCGATTATTTTCGGAACTTTTTCTGTATCTTAGACAGTATAAACCTTTGTCACCGTGGCAGATAGTTGTTATTTATCCTAGTCGAGAAATTGAGCGAGAACATCCCCAGCAATTTGCCGACTTGTTATCCTTGGATAGGATTAAAAGAATCTATCTGGATGAATTGGCAAATGACGAGACTCCTTCCTTAGCGATCGCCATGGTCAAATTGGTTACGGAAAGTGAGAGTCAAGCTGTTAATTCTGCTAAGATTTTAATTAAACAGGCTCAAAGAGAAGTGAGCGATCGCTTAGTGCAGAAAAATGTCATTGATTTAATCGAAACAATAATCATTTATAAGTTACCCCAAAAAAGTCGAGAGGAAATTGAAGCTATGTTGGAACTACAAGACCTAAAACAAACTCGTTTCTATCAAGAAGCTTTTGGAGATGGAATTGAACAGGGAATGAACTTGCAAAAATTGAAAACAATTCCTCTCCTGCAAGACCTCGGTTTAACCCCGCAACAAATCTCGGAACGCTTAGAATTAACTCTGGACACAGTGCTTAACTATTTGGCACAACAGCAACAATAATTAAACCTGTTTCAACAGTTTAGAAAAACAGCAGTCGAGAGGAAATAGAAGCTATGTTAGAACTACAAGACCTCAAACAAACTCGTTTCTATCAAGAAGCTTTTGGAGATGGAATTGAACAGGGAATTGAACAGGGAATTGAACAGGGAATAAACTTGCAAAAATTGAAAACGATTCCTCTCCTGCAAGACCTCGGTTTAACCCCAAAACAAATCTCGGAACGCTTAGAATTAACTCTGGAAACAGTGCTTAACTATTTGGCACAACAGCAACAATAATTAAACCTGTTTCAACAGTCTAGAAAAACAGTAATTGCTAAGTAGTGGACAAATGAATAGCAGCGAATCAGTGACCTTTAACCTATCAGTGATAACTCGATGAATAACGAATTATTGACTTTTCTCTTTGGTGTTGCTTTTCTCATTCTCTATCTAGTTTTTTCAGCTTTAACCGAGATGGGAACAAAATGGCCTTGGACAAAAAAATAGAAATACTTATAGAGGTTAATAAACATAAAATCGGGTCAGGGATTCGGTCATTGGAAAAATTCTAGAGATTTGCTATCTAAACAATTCACTCTATCGCTCTACGGATAAAATATGAAACTAATTGCTGATATTTCCCCGAGCTTAGATTTATTCTTGTTGCTTTTTTTCTGGCATTGTCTCATCGGTGGCATTGCTACAGTCATCGCTATCAATAAAGGCTATCCAAGATTAAATTGGCTAATCTTCGGCCTTCTGGGAGGAACCTTTACCTTTTTAATCGCTCTTTTCCTGAAAAAAAAGGCCAAAATTTAAGGGATGATATTGCTTGATTATCCTTTAATAGTTCCCATCAACACCTCTAAATCTTCTGCGTCTAACTCCTCTGGGATACCATTGCGAATTAATTCCGAAAAATCCTCATTGGGAACCATAAAACATAGTGCATAAAGTCTTCCGTCCCCCACATTTCTAATCTCGTGAATACCCGTGGGACGGACTAATAAACTATCCCCTGGACCTAGGGGAATCGGTTTACCATCACAGATAGCCATTCCCTCCCCTTTGAGGATAAAAAACATTTCTACCGCAAAATGATGACGATGGGTAGGGGTGCGACCGTGGGGATCGAAAATTTCCACACAGACGGTCAAGGAATCCCCCGCTACGGTAGAATCAAAGACGATCGCTAAACGATTTGTATCCCCAGCGCTAATGCGAAAAACTTGATAATCCCGGGGAGATCGAATCACGGGTAGCATACAATGATCGCTGGTTAGTTGGCTATTCATCGCTAATTTCGATCGAACTGTGGATGATTCTAAGACTAGCAAAAATTTTCAACTTCGCTCGATTGCGTCCACCACTTTCCTCACATCTACGATCGCAGCCACATCATGGACGCGCAGGATATCGGCCCCCTTAGCGATCGCTATAGCACAGGCCGCCGCTGTTCCGAAAACTCGTTCTTTTGGGTCATCTTTGCCTGTAATCTCGCCGATAAAGCGTTTTCTCGACAATCCAATTAAAATAGGTAAATCTAAATCCCGAAATTGCCCTAATTCTCGCAATAACTCAAGATTTTGTCGCCCAGTTTTGGCGAAACCAATCCCCGGATCGATGATAATATTTTCCCTAGCAATACCCCACTGTAAAGCTTCCTCAACGCGATTCTGTAAAAATTCTTTAATTTCCTTGACTAAATTATCGTAATGTGTTATGGATTGCATGGTTTGCGGATTGCCCCGCAGGTGCATGAGGATGATGGGAACGGCCAATTTAGCCACCGTCGGCAATAATAGGCGATCGAAGGTTCCCCCAGAAATATCATTGATCAAATCGGCCCCAGCGGCGATACCTTGGGCTGCTACAATCGCCCTAGTGGTATCTAGAGAGATAGGAATAGAACTTTGTTGTCGAATAGCGGTGATTACGGGGATAACTCGCGATAATTCTGCTTCTAGGCTAATTTCTTGCGCTCCCGGACGGCTGGATTGACCACCGATATCGATTATATCAGCCCCAGCCTCGATCATTTTCATCGCTTGTAGCAGGGCATTTTCAACATTGTCAAATTCTCCCCCATCACTAAAACTATCGGGAGTAACGTTCAAAACACCCATGATATAGGTGCGTTTTCCCCAAGCAAAAATATGTTCACGAATTGCCGTTAAACTAGACATAATAATAAATCCTGTTGAAAAAGTATATGAATTATGAATTATGAATTATGAATTATGAAGTGGGGAGAATAAATCAAAATAATCTCCTGATAACTGATAACTGATAACTGATAACTGATAACTGATAACTGATAACTGATAACTGATAACTGATAACTGATAACTGATAACTGATAACTGATAACTGATAACTGATAACTGATAACTGATAACTGATAACTGATAACTGATAACTGATTACTGATTACTGATTACTGATTACTGATTACTGATTACTGATAACTGATTACTGATAACTGACGGTGATAGTTAATTTTTAGGTAGAGAAGAATCTTTTAATTCAAAATAAGCTTGTACTTCTTCTTTCCAGAGTTGATATTTTTCTTGAATTAGTTGATATTGACTGGCAAAATCGAGGTTACAATCAACGATATTGCTATCGATCTCGGATTGCACTAATTCCCGTTCGATCAGGGTTTCTCGGATAAATTTTAAACATTCTTGTCTCAAAGCTTCCGCTTGATCAATAATTAGCTGGACTTGATTAATTGCTCGATCGTACAATGGGGTTTGTGAATGAAAAATTTCGGAAGATGCGGCCAGATTTCGCAGTCTATTTAATTGATTTTTCTTTTCTACTAAACTGGCAATTTTCGGGTTAATTTCAAAAAGCAAGGTTTTCACCAGAGGAGCCAAGCGGCGAGTGTTAGTATAATCATAGTTATTAAGGTCTGATTTAATCAGGTGTACCTGTTGTAAATCGACGGTAATATCGTGGAGTTGTATCTCGGTTTCGGTGATGGTGGGATGAATCGTTTTAACTTTCCAAGTAGTAATAGAAGTCAACTGCTGGCGATCACTATTAACCATTTGCCGCTCCATTTTCAGCACATCGAGGGGAATGCTATAAAGTTTTTTCTCAGGAATATAGATGACATCGCTACCGAGAATGCGATCGATTTTAGGACGACGATATAAATAATGATACAGGAATCGATAAAAGCTTTTACTGCCTTGAAATATCTGGACAAATAACCAAATTTTCCAGCTGAATAACCCGCTAAGAAAGCGTCCGAATAGATGGGAATTCGAGGAGGAGTTATTCATGAAATTCCGTTATCAGTTATCGGTGAGGAATCGGAGGTTTGGTTCTTTTCAGCGAGCGGTAAATAGTAAACAGTAATCAGGGATAAAGATGAAGATAACTAACTAACTAATTAACTTAAAACTTACATCTGATAACTGATCACTGATAACTGATCACTGATTAAGGACGTTCTCCGGGTAGATTTTTTGAAGATGTTGGTTTCGATCTTACCTGTTGACGACCGTTGCGAATAACTTGTAACATTTCCCCTAATTCTCGATCGAGATGTTCTAAAACCGCTTCGGCATAGTCGTCAGCGCCTTTTTGAATTTCATGACATTCAGCTTGGGTTTTTTGTCGTAACTGTTGCACTTCCTGCAAGGTGCTGTGACGCATCTGTTCGATTTCATCGAGGGTTTGTTGTTGCAAGGATTCGCATTCCTGCTGAACCCGTTGACGAATTTGGGCCGCTTGCCGTTCTGCTTGTTGAATAATACCAGACTCATCGAGAATTTGGGCGGCTCTTTGTTGAGCGGAACGAAGGACTTGTTGAGCGTATTCTTCTGCTTTAGTGATAATTTCCTGTTCTTCCTGCAAAATTGCTAAAGCTTTCTGTACTGCTGGTGGCACGGTTTCATAGATGAGATCGATCTGTTCGGCTATCTGTCCCTCATCGATGATTGTCCAACGGGTGAGGGGGATATGGAAACTATCAAAAATCATCTCTTGCAGACGCGCCAGATCCTGATAGATATCGAAATCGACGGGTGGACTGGGAACCCCACTATTAGAAGTGTTAGGTACTGCTTTTCTGGGATCATTAGGTTCTCGGCGCGCCATAGGTTCAGATCGTCCTCATTACTGTATTTTAGTATGTTAACTGTAGTATGAGTAAATATCCCTAGAAACGTTTTCCGGGACTAGATGACTGACGGAGCCACCGAATTGAGCGATTTCTTTAACCACGCTACTGCTTAAAAAACTATATTCTTTAGTGGTGGCTAAAAAAACCGTTTCGATTCCTTCCCAGAGAGTTTTATTGGTGTGTGCCATTTGCAGTTCTTTTTCAAAGTCTGAGAGAACCCGCAACCCCCGCAACAGCACCTTAGCACCTTTTAATCTGGCATATTCAACCGTCAATCCTGAAAAACTGTCTATCTCAACGTTTTTCAGGTGTTTTGTACAGTAACTGATCTGTTCTATGCGTTTTTCGACCGTAAACAGGGGGTTTTTATGGGGATTGCAGAGAACTGCCACGATTACTCGCTCGAATAGTGGCACACTGCGTTCGATAATATCTAAATGACCGAGTGTAACTGGATCGAAGCTGCCGGGGTAGATGGCGATCATTTCTCAACCTTCACACCTCGCCAAAAAGCGATATATCCTTTAATATTTTGGGCTTTTGGTTTAGGATCGGGATAATACCAAGCGGCATCTTTATTGTCCTGTCCATCTACCCTGAGAGTATAATAACTAGCCTCTCCTTTCCAAGAACAAATGGTATGGGTGTTACTGGGTTGAAAATATTCAGCTTTGATGGTATCGGGGGGAAAATAGTAGTTTCCCTCGACAATTTCACAGTTATCGCTTTCCGCTACCACTGCACCATTCCAAATCGCCTTTGCCATGACACTAACTCCTAGTTCTGGTTCAAAATCATCTTACAACAGAGTTTGTAAATGTTGAACCAGTTGGTTAACCTGCATCACTCCCTCGATTCGATCGATCGGTTGACCATTTTTAAAGACTACTAAAGTCGGTAAAGCTTGAATACCGTACTTAGTGGCTAAATTGGGATATTTGTCTGTATCAATTTTGACAATTTGTAGGCGATTTTTGAAATACATTCCCGTTTGTTCTAGAATCGGAGCCATCATTTGACAAGGACCGCACCAAGTGGCATAGAAATCCACTAACACGGGGAGATTAGTGGTTTGCAACAGTTCCTGAAAACTGGAAAACTCTTTTTTGACTGCCATAAATTGTCACCTCGCCAGAAAAATAGCCTTTTCCCTACTATAGCTTTTCTAAATGTCCCTTAGCTCTCCTGCAAAAGTAAGTTCTCGATGTGCTATCGGCTCAAAATATCTTAAAACTCAGATAAATTTGCGATAATTTTCGGTTTTATGGCTAGTATAGTTGTCTCTTGTCTTTTTTATCCTCATCTCCCCACTCCCTACCTCCCCATTTCCTGTCTCGGAGTCTCCTATCTCCTCACCTAAGGGAAGATTTTTGATTTCTCCAGAGCAGTCATCGATCGCCGGGAAAATGCTAAGTTAGGTAAAGACTCGACAGCCAACTTTCCATGAACATCCTAACCAAGCTGCTTTTTCCCGAAACTAAAACCCCAGAGCAAGTAGGTTCACCGCGAGTACAGAAAAGCCGCCGGGGAATCGAGACCAAATCCGCCGCAGAAATCGTTATTATGCGACAAGCGGGTAAAATTGCCGCTACAGTCCTCAAAGAAATTGCCCAGATCGCTCAACCCGGAATGACGACGGCGGATCTGGATGTCTATGCGGAAAAACGTATCCGCGCAATGGGTGCTACTCCCAGTTTTAAAGGTTATTATGGCTTTCCTGCCTCGATTTGTGCCTCCGTCGATAACGAAGTCGTTCACGGTATCCCTAGCCCGAAAAAACGCCTCAAAGCCGGTTCTGTGTTAAAGGTAGATACGGGGGCCTACTACCAAGGTTATCATGGGGATTCCTGTATCACGATCGCGATCGGTTCCGTCTCTCCCAAAGCCGAAAAATTAATCCGCGTAGCGGAAGAAGCTTTATATAAAGGCATAAATCAGGTAAAAGCTGGCAATTATCTGCTCGATATTGCAGGAGCGATCGAAGATCACGTTCAAGCTAACGGTTTCCAGGTGGTAGAAGATTTTACCGGCCATGGAGTCGGCAGAAATCTCCACGAAGAACCCTCGGTATTTAATTTTCGCACTAATGAGTTACCCAATGTCAAACTCCGCGCCGGGATGACTCTGGCAATTGAACCAATTGTCAATGGGGGATCTAAACATACCAGAACTTTACGCGATCGTTGGACGGTGGTGACGATGGATAATGCTCTCTCCGCTCAATTTGAGCATACTGTCTTAGTAACCGCCACAGGTTATGAAATCCTAACCGATCGCAATAACCTATAAAATTGTCTATAGATTTTTTGGTCCGGAATCTTAATTGAAAATTTATTTAGCGGCAGGATTTAGTCAAAATGTTTAAAAATATCGTTGTTGCCTTGGATTGTGGGGAATCATCCCATCGAGTCCTTCATGCTTTGAATTCCCTCTCTCTAACGGCAAATTCTTACATCATCATCACCCATATTCTTGGTAAGAAGGGAGATGAATCGGCAGTGGATCGCCCTCATCCCTCCCGTGAGATCATTGAAGATCAATTGCGCTGCTATCAATCCCAGATTGCTACCCCTAGTGAAATCGAAGTCATCTTTGGTGATCCAGCGGAGGAAATTATTCGTTTAGCGAATATCTATCAAGCTGATCTGATCGTGATCGGCAGCCGGGGATTAACGGGAGTTCAACGGGTGATCGAAGATTCTGTTAGTAGTCTCGTGGTGGCAGAAGCTACCTGTTCCGTATTGGTGGTAAAAGCATAGCAGCCAGCATTCAGCTAGAAAAGGTACTCTGGCAAGAGTGCCTAAGTAGTCTTGAGCAGCACTGCTGACTAAAATTTGCAAATCTTATTTTTCCCCGATGTTTTCCCCCATACATTCCCCGGTATTTCCCCACTCACTCCCCAGTTTTCCACAGTTTACCCGGACTTTTCCACAGGCAACAGCGATAGAATCGGCACTTGCTTCTAGAAAAAATTAATCTTGATTGTCAAAATCCCCATCGATAGATACTGAGTTACTGTTAAGTTAAGTAAATAAAATCTGGCTCTAACCCTTATTCCCTCGTAAATATTAAGTTTTTCTAAAGCATTCCTTTACATCTGGTAATATTGCAACTCCCTCCAACTTGGCTCACAATAGTCCTTACTGTCCACTACAGGAGTCAGGGATTTCCCCACTTCCGATCAGAGGTAAACGATATGAATACATCAGTCAGTATCTTGGCAGAAATCCCCGAAATTCTCCACCAATCCCTACAACAATACCTAGAAACTCACCCCGGTTGGGATCAAGATGGTGTGTTTACGGCGGCACTATCATTTTTTTTGCTTAATTGTCAATCCCCCGAAAGGATGAATTTTGAGGAGCAAAATAGCTGTGCCAAGGTTTATCTAGAAACTTTGTTCCAGCGCTCGGAGTGCTAATTCGGTGATAATAAGAATCGGGTCCTGGTTAAAAACCCGATTTCTCCATATGAATTCCGATAAAACCCCTAATTTAATCATTCCTCAGCTAATTATCGGTTTGGGTAATCCCGAACCCAAATATGATCGCACCCGTCATAATATCGGTTTTGAAGCTGTGGACTCATTAGCGCGGGATTGGGGGCTATCTTGGCAGGAAAACAAGCGATTTCAAGGTTTTATCGCCGAGGGTGACGGTCCTCTCCCGGGCAAAATTCGTCTCTTGAAACCCCAAACCTATATGAATCGCTCCGGGCAATCGGTGCGATCGGTGCTTGACTGGTATAAACTAGCTCCAGAGTCGATTTTAGTTATTTACGATGATATGGATCTGCCCCTAGGCCGGTTGAGAATCCGTCTATCGGGATCGGCGGGCGGACACAACGGTATTAAATCGATGATTGCCCACGTTGGCACGGAAAACTTCGCTCGTTTACGCATAGGAATCGGTAAATCAACCGAAAAAGCGACTATTTCCCACGTTTTAGGCCGATTCACCCCCCAAGAAAACCAAGTAATCTTGAAAGTGTTAGACTTGTCCAGAAAAGCGATCGAACTTGGTCTCAAACAAGGGTTACAAAAGGCAATGAGTCTCTACAATAATCAAAGTGTAGAGATTGGCTCTAATCTATGCTGATAGCAAATAAGCCTGATTTTAGTAATGGTTATAATCGCCATTTTTGTCTATACTCCTACAGAACCCTTGCTTAAATTTTGATCGCCCTTTGCTAGATTAGGTCAATTTTCATCCTCGATATTAGTAGTTTAAGTATGATTAATCGCCAAAGTTTGCTGAGATTCGCCCACAAGTTTAATCTCATTTTATTGATAATCGCTACAGTTTTTTGTCTTTGGGGTAATGCTGCTTTTGCCCATCGTCCCCATGATGTAATTAGTCAAGTGGAAGTTTCTCCTGATTTCCAGACAGATAATACAGTATATATCTTGGTGCGAAATAACTTTTATAAATCTAGCGACGGAGGTAGCAACTGGACAAGATTAATTCAAGGTTTAGATTATACGGGGGAATTAAGTTCCTTATCCCTATCTCCCCTCAATAAAAATATTCTCTATCTAGCTTCAAGATCCGATGGTATTTATAAAAGTGAAGATGCGGGGGAATCTTGGCAGAAAGTTAATCAGGGTTTAGAAACTAACTTTATTAACTTCGTACAAATTGCCCCTTCCGATGCCAATATAGCAGTGGCAGTGGGATTAGAAAAAGGGGTTTATTTAACCGAAGATGGCGGTAAAAATTGGTCAAATATTTTCCCCACCACGGCACTGATAACCTCTCTAGCTATTACTCCCAACAATCCAGGGCGAATTTTTTTCGGGGATGAACAGGGTAAATTATACACTTCCTCCGATGGGGGGAAAACTTGGCAGAATCTCCCCTTACCCGCTAATGTGGGGGCAGTAGATACAATTGCTTTTTCTCCTAATCTAGACAGGGATAAAACCTTTTTTGTCGGTACAAAAGAAGCAGGTATTTTTAAAACCGTTGATGATGGTAAAACCTTCCAAGCCGTTAACGAAGGAATTAAGGATAAAATCATCGAAGACATCGTTATTTCTCCCGAATATGCCCAAAACTCCACCCTTTATGCCATTACTTGGTATG
Organism: Microcystis panniformis FACHB-1757; assembly: GCF_001264245.1. Lineage (NCBI taxonomy): Bacteria > Bacillati > Cyanobacteriota > Cyanophyceae > Chroococcales > Microcystaceae > Microcystis > Microcystis panniformis. Next base: position 925,746 of record NZ_CP011339.1, on the reverse strand, counting down.
ACGGAATGTATGTTTCTCAGGATGGGGGCAAAAGTTGGACAAAAATGAGCGAGGGTTTAACCAAAGACAAACAAGCAGATGATTATAAAGTTCCCCATTTTATGGACTTAAAAGTCGTTGAAGATACGATGTTTTTGGGGGGATTTAATGGCTTATTTAAAACCACAGATAGGGGGAAACAATGGCAGGAAATAGAAACTTTAGCCCGGGCAACAGTTATCGCTATGGCGGTTTCTCCTAATTATGCCCAGGATGGTACTGTCGTCATTGCTAATTATGTAGGCAATATCTTCATCAGTCGGGATAAAGGGGAAACTTGGACACCAATTAATCGCGGTTTAGAGGTTTATCGACTTGGTAAAGATCCCGAAGAATCAGGACAAGATCCCCGGCGTTTCTTTGACATTGCCTTTTCTCCTAACTATGGAGAAGATAGAACTATTTTTGCTGGGTTTTTACGCAATAGATTTGCCAAATCCGATAACAGTGGTGATTTATGGAAAATTATCGAAATCGATGAAGGAGTCCGCGGTCCGAGAATAGTTCCTTCTCCAGATTTTGCCAAGGATAAAACTCTCTTTCTCACCAATCAGCAGGGGAGAATATTTCGTTCTACCGATGGAGGAAATACGGTTAAAAATATCAGTGAAGTGGGCAGAATTTTCGGTAATTATGCCCCTGCTATGGTAGCTTCCCCCGATTTTGCTAAGGATAAAACTTTGTTTGTCACGGGAACAGAGGGGATTTATCAAAGTGTTGATGGTGGACTAACTTGGAAAAATGTCAGCCAAGGAACACCCCTATCAAAAACCCCTAATGTGCAGTTGGCAATTTCTCCCAATTATCCCAGTGATGGAACTATTTTTGCTGGGACAATTTCTGGTTTGTTTGTCAGCAAAGATGGGGCTAAAAGTTGGACAAAATTAGAAAAACCAGGGTTTAATCCCAATACCTCAGTAGAAACCATTGCTATCTCTCCTGATTACGCTAATGATCGCACGGTAATGGTTAGTTTACAGGGAGATGGTTTGTTTAAATCTACCGATGGCGGGGAAACTTTTAAATCAATTGGTGATCCTAAAATACCCCTAGTGAAAATTCATAGTATCCCTTCCTCTGGTATCTCCGTCCAGTTTTCTCCTAATTACGCTCAAGATAAAACTTTATTCGGTTTTGGTGGCGCTAAAACTACAGTTTTTCGTTCCACCGATGGGGGAGAAACTTGGACAAGTGTAACTATTCCTCCTCACGCGGAAGAAAATACACCCCGCTATAAAATCGGTGAGTTTTTCTCTGGTCCCCTTGGCACAATCTTGCGCGTGGTTATCCCGATTCTCCTAGCAATCGCCGCTTATTTTCTGGTGGGTTTCTTGAAACTGGAGAAAGTTATTAATCTTCCTAAATCCTTCTTCCGCATGGCAGGGGCATTTATGGTTTTTCTCTTTGTTTTCTTCGCTATCATTAGCCAAGTTTAGCGGAAATTTTCACCGGCGGGGCTTGACAAATCCCGCCGCTTGCCTTATAATTATATATATAATGGGAATCCGTGCCTGCCTGCGACCTCTGATTTTTACGGCAGTCAACCCCTCAGAGAATTAACCATCGGCAACGTAGGGATTGACCATCTTAGCGGGGTCAACAATGCGATCAAAATCCGCTTCCTTGATGTATCCCAGTTGCAAGGCTGCCACTTTCAGGGTTAAATCCTTTTCTAGGGCATAATGAGCGACGTAGGCAGCCTTTTGGTAGCCAATCACGGGACTTAAGGCAGTCACCAGCATCAAGGATTGATTTAAAAAAGTCTCAATTTGTTTTTGATTAGCAGTCATCCCCTTAACCAAAAACTGACAGAAATTACCGCAACCATCAGTGAGCAAACGGATAGACTGCATGAGATTATGAATCAACAGCGGTTTATAGACATTCATTTCCAGATGTCCTCCGGCGCCTCCCATCGTCACCGCTAAATCATTAGCCATCACCTGCACTGCTATCATCGATAAAGCTTCGCATTGGGTGGGATTAACTTTCCCCGGCATAATTGAAGAACCCGGTTCGTTTTCCGGCAGCTGTAATTCTCCTAATCCACAACGGGGACCACAGCTAAGTAAACGGATATCATTAGCAATTTTATACAGGGAACTAGCGATAGTTTTCAGTCCCCCACTCAAGAAAACGAGAGCATCGTGGGAACCTTGCACGGTAAACTTATTAGGAGCGGTAATAAAGGGTAATTTGGTCAGATTAGCGATTTCGGCAGCCACATCTCGATCAAAATCCGGGGGAGCATTAATTCCCGTACCCACTGCTGTTCCTCCCAAGGATAAACGATAGACTTTTTCTAGACATTTTTCTAGCCAATCGCTGCCATCATCCAATAAACCCACATAACCGGAGAACTCTTGTCCGAGGGTTAAAGGAGTGGCATCCTGTAGGTGAGTCCGACCAATTTTAACTATATTTGCCCATAATTGCGCCTTTTCATCGAGACTATTCCGTAATAGTTGCAGACTGGGAATTAATTTTTCCTTGACTGCCAAGGCAACGGCAATATACATGGCCGAGGGAAAGGAATCATTAGTCGATTGGGACATATTAACATGATCGTTGGGATCGACGGGAGTTTTGCTACCCAGAGGATTCCCCGTTAGTTGACTGCAACGATTGGAGATGACTTCGTTGATGTTCATGTTAAATTGAGTGCCACTTCCCGTCATCCAAACGTAGAGGGGAAAGTTATCTGCGTGTTGTCCGGCTAAAATTTCATCGCAGACTTGACAGATAAGATTTTTTCTCTCCTGACTGAGACGATTTTTTTGCTGATTGACAATTGCACAGGCTTTTTTGAGAATGGCATAGGACGCGATCATCTCCCGGGGCATGAGATTATCACCGATACTAAAGTATTGTAGGGATCTTTGGGTCTGCGCTCCCCAAAGTTTATCGGCAGGTACGGGAATTTCTCCCATGCTGTCTTTCTCGATGCGAAATTCTGTCATCTTTAAGTTACTTCTGCATCTGGCCTGAAAAGAGAGGGTCTCCAGGGCGAGACGGATTCCCATTATAAGAAAAGTATAAGTCAAGTCTAGCTAGTTTGTCAAGCCCTATTGGAACTTTTTATTGGCGGCATTTTTACCCGGAAGGTTGGCAAGAATAACTGGCAGGGTGCTGGAGTGATTATGAGACAAAAACTGTTATATTTTAGGGAAGATAATCAGTAAAAAAGACGGGATTGGAGACTATGGACACAGCGATCGCATTAAGTTGGACATTGGGAATTATCTTAGGGTTGATGACCCTTTTGTTTATCTTACGGATCGTGCTGACTTGGAATCCACAGGTAGATTTAAATAGCTTTCCCTTTAATATTATTGCCTGGCCAACGGAACCTTTTTTAATCCTCGTGCGTCGACTCATCCCACCGTTGGGAGGAGTTGATATTTCTCCAATTATTTGGGTGGGAATTTGTACGCTGCTGCGGGAAATTCTTCTCGGTCAACAGGGTTTAATTACCATGGCCTTAAAATAATTATTTAAGCGACTAGAATATGCTGACATAATTTATGTTCTAACTCTCGTTCCTGTTTTTCTAGGGTAATAATCGCCTGTTTGATAATACTTTTAACATCCATACCCTGGTCGTATTGTTTTAACCATTGTTGTGCAGTGTTACCTTCGCGGAGGATTTTTTGTAGGGGAGAGAGAAAACAACTAAAACCCCTTGCTTTAGCGATCGGATAAACTTGAACATAGAGGTCTTTAATCCAATCCCTAGCCAAGATTTCCCGGCCATCGTACCAATGTCTCAGGGTGGCATCAAGACTAAAACGCGCGGCAGCCTGTTCGTTTTCTTGGGTTAAAGTTAATAAATCCTCGCTGCGATTGCTGCTGGGTAATTGACTTAAAATTAAGGGGTCTAATTGGGGAGCTTGTAAAAGTTGAGTTAAACGGGCCTCTAAAAAAGCCATAACTGCTAATAAACTAATAGGATCAGCAATCAGGTCACAAATTCGCAATTCTAGACGATTGAGATTATAGGGACGATTGCTACCGTTAGGACGTACCGACACCCAGAGATGACGAACATTCTGCATGGTACCGAGTTTTAATTGTTCCTCGGTCCAGGTGACAAAATGTTTATGACTTTCAAAGAGGGGAACATCAGCGGGAGTTTGGGGGAAAACTTGCCAACGACGGGAATGGGAACCGGTGATTTTACCATCGAGAAAAGGAGAGGAAGCGCTTAAAGCCAAGTATAAAGGAGCTTCTAGGCGAATTAAGCGACAGGCACGCATTAAATCCTCATAATCGCTAATACCGACGTTAATATGAATACTGGCCGTGACCACATTAGTGCCGTAGGTCTGTTCAATATAGTCATGATAGGGATTGTGGGGGTCACTGCGATAAAAATGTTGACTATCGCCCAAGGAGAGGGTACTGCCAGGGATGAGGGTATAATCGCCTAAACGACGCAAATATCGCCGTAGAGCGAGACGAGGTTTTAAAGTAGCGCATAAAAGACGGTCATAGTTAGTCATGGGAGCCGTAGTATATTCTACGTTACGACTATCTGGTTCTCGGACAAAACCATCTAAATCCTTGACAATGCGATCGGATAAACCGATAATTTCTCCGGCTGCTGTTCCGGTGTACATTTCCACTTCAAAACCTTTACTTAGGAGCATCGTCAATTCACCCTGCTGTGTCTATTTTGTAGTTTGACATTATTTGGACTGTAAATGACGTTCGATCAGTAGAATCGCTACTATATCATCAATGGGGCGATCGGGAAGACGCATCCCCTGGGGGATGAGTTTCTGTAATCCTTTGGGGGGAAACATTTGCCAATAGCGATCGCGCGCTTCTAGGGTACTATTGCGTTCATCCACTAGAGTAATTGGGATGGTGACACGAGCGGCAATTTTTTGGTGCCAACTTTTTGAGGTGGTTTGGTTCCCCATCACCAATAATTCGATCGGATACTGTTGACAGAGACTGGCTAAACGCTCGATCGCTTGTGACGATGCTATCACCTCATGGGTATAAATTTTCCCTGTCGATGACCTGACCGCGATTCCACATTTATCCTTACCCGGATCAAAACCGAGAATACACATAGTTTTTATCTCCTGCAGCAGTGGTCGGTTTTATTAAATCACTAAATTAGGGTCTTGGGTTTTGGGGTTTTAGCAGGGTAAGCGCATCTTAACAATCCTTGACAAAATTAACTTTATGAAAGCAATTTCAGAAGTAATTGGTATAATTTGACAGTAATAAAGAACTGCTGAAACCAAGTGTTAATTCTGGCCTTTGGTTTTGAGGTTAAACCATAGTAAATTGCTTCGAGGGTGATGACACTTAAGGCAATCGATGATTGTAGCAGGCCAGCATTAGGTTGGGGACGTGCTAACTCGCTGATCATGTTAGTATCAGCCAGGAAGGTCATTTAAGCTTTCTGCAAATGGATTAGAACGATCTTGGCGAGGAGGAACTTCTATAGTATAGTTTTCTTCAGCACAAATTTGTCGCAATTCTGCTAAAGCTTGGGCTAGGTTATCAAAATCTGTTTGAGTTTCATGGGCAGCTAATTTTTTCTCTAAGAGCAATCTTTCTTCTTCAGAAAGGGATTGGATAATTTGGACGAGAGATTCAATCAATTTGGCATTCATGTTTTTTTCCTCTTTAGTAAGATTATCAAGATTCTAATTCGATTCCTCAAACAGTGATAGAAAATCACGGCGAACACTCACTAAGCTGTCAAGCATTTAAATTACGAACAGCTTAACCTTCCGTAGGTATCACGGTTCAAAGTAAGGGTCATTTTTCCACTCATATTTCGGCTCCTCAAAACGAAAAGATAACTGCTGTATTTCAATTCTTACAGTTTATTTTAAATAAATCAAGAGATTTAACCCCGGAATCGTGCGGGAGAGAGTCCAGATAAGGAGAGTGATATAAAAGATGCCGATACCCCATTGATACCAAACTAAAAAGGAAATGATAGCGGGTAATTCTTGATCGCGAACTCGCCAATCATTAAAGCCTAATTTTAGCAAATTATTGAGACTTAAATCGTAATAATTTAACCAATTCCAACGCTTTTGCCAAGGAATAGGAGTATAACGATCGCGAAAAAGGGGAAATTCGGGAACTACGGGTAAACGGGTGATTAATAAGCGTAATTGTCGCATACTGCCATCTTGCAGGAAATAGGAACTATCCATTAAATCGTGATAGCGTCCCCGACGATAAAGTTCGATAATTAAAATTAGGGGTAAGGGGACAAGAATTAGGGCAATAGCTGTTAAAGTTAGTAGGGGACGACTGGCAGATTGCAGGATATTAAACACACCGGAAAGGGTGAGAATAATATAGCTAGTTACCATACAAAAGATTTCATAACGACTAGGAATTACCGGTTTAGGAGTGAGACGACGCACGCGATCAATTAACCAAAATAAACAGCCAAAATAGGCAAAAATTATGATTCCTGTACCGAAAACTAAACTAAAATTTGTACCATCTTGACTTAAGAGTAATAGTAAAGCAAGGAAAGAAGTATGCAGAAAATCAGCTACCCAAGTGAGGTTAATTAGGCGAATAATTGAGATATTATTTAGTTTTTGTTTTAACTGTTGAACTCGCAATTTTTCAGTTTTGTATTCAATTTGATTAGCATCGGCAATTTGTTCTAGGGAGCGAAAATTACGAACTAAATTTCTTAAAACTGTTTCATTTCCTGCTAGGTTTGGTAAATAAATTGCTTGACCAATTACTCCTCTATCTCCTAGAATTTTCGCTTTATCGGAATCAAAAGCTAATCCTGATACAGTCAAGTAACTATTTTTAGTAAAAGTGGAATTACTAAAATCTACCTGATCTAAAAGTTTCACGTCTTGAAAACTAACCACACCATTAAAATAACTAGACCGGAAAGCACCCGATTTTTCAAAAGTGGCATTTCTAAATGTTAATAAACTTAAAAATCTACTCTTAGAAAATAGCGGACGATCTCGCCATTGACTTTGGGAAAAATTAGCTTCTTTTTGCCAGAAAGTACGGGTAAAATCTGCGAGTTTATCGTATTTGGTTTGATCAAAATAAGCTTCGGCAGTAAAATGACTGCCATGGAAGTTAGTAATACTTTTAAAATGGGCCGCGCGAAAGATGGCTTTATTTAAAAATTGACTTTGACTAAAATTTACATCTCCCATAAAAGTGGCTTTGCTAAATTTTGCCACCCTAGCAAAACGGGATTCTAACCAATTACTTTCACGACTAAATTTTGCTGCCATTGCTTCGACAATTTGCAGAAAAAAAGTCTTAGAAAAGTCCACTTCTCCCATAAATACGGTTCCCTGCAACTTCACCGGTCCGCGAAATACTGTGACATTAAAAACCGGTTCATCGCTATCGAATAAAAAATTTTCGTCCTGTTGTAATAACTGTTCTTCCGTGGGTGATAATAAGGTAGCGAGAGCCACTTTTGTTAAAGGAGTTGGTAAACCGAGACGAGAAGCGATAAAATTGCCTTGAATTAAGGAATTACTAAAATCTAAACCTAGGGGTTGTTTAGCGCGATTAATTTGACCTTGAATCTGTTGATAAAATTGTTCTTGTAGTTCTTTATTTTCATCGCGGATATCGATAACTAAATTGGCTAAATCGATGGTAGTCATCCCTTCTTTAAGGACGGGTGCGCTTAAACGTTCCTGCAATAAAGTTACTGTTAAGGGAACTCTATCCACTACTGCCAAACTAGGGAGAGAATGTAAACAGAAAAACAGAAAAAAAATAATTAGTAACCAGCAGCCTTTCAACAACGCACCCACGACAGTTATTTTCCTAAACAAGCTTGGATAGCCATCTCTAAGTCCTCTTGGTTGAAATCGGTGATAACAAAGACTTCTTGAACACTTTTTCCTGTCCTCGCAATCAGCTTAAAACCACCACGAATCGGCACTGATATCCGCAATTGTAACCGCGGACAATGACCTTTTGAGCGAGAAAGTACCCCCGGGGTGACAGTGGTGATTCCTTGATAGGTAATTAACTTTTCTAATACCGCAATCAACCCCGGAATATGAGTAGAATGATTCCAAACTAAGCGACCATTATTCATAATTATGCGGCCTCTAGAGGAGCCATAGTTAATCCTTCCCGTCGCAATTGTTGGTGATAAAGTTCCGCTTGTTCTTGGGGACCTGTCCAGACAATTGCTTGTCCTTGGTAGTGAACTTGATTAGTTAATTCCCAAGCTCGATCGGTAGTCATATCCGGGATATATTTAATTAAACAATTGGCCACATGATCGAAGGTGTTAAGGTCATCGTTGAGAACAATAACTTTATAGTTGGGATAAGTCTTTTTGACCACTTGAGTGGACTTATCTAAGGTGGTACTAGGTGCGCTGGCCATAAAAGTTACAATAGGTCAAGGTTTTTGCGGTTAAATTCGAGCATTTTGACAACAATTAAGCGGCAAAAGCCACAGAATTATTCTTCAAAACTTGGTGATAGTAATTTAATAACTGTTTGGTGGCCGCTTGCCATGCCCATTTTTCCGCTTCTAGGCGCGCATTTCGTCGTAATTCCTCTCTTTCTGCCTTGGCGGTTAGTAATCTTTGGGTGGCACTAATTAAACCTTTTTCATCCCTAGGATCGAAGAGATGACCATTAACTCCATCGGTGACAATATCGGGAATTCCCCCCGAATTTGCCGCCACCACCGGACAACCGGCAGCCATGGATTCTAAAAGTACCAAACCGAGGGTTTCTGTGCGTGAGGGAAAAAGAAAAGCATCTGCGGAAGCAAAAGCGGAGGCTAATTCTAACCCCTGTAAATAACCGACAAAATGGGTATTTGTGTCGGCAAAATGACTTGTTAAAGCTTCCCGATGGGGACCATCTCCCACAATGGCAAATCTTGCTTGGGGAATCGCTTCTAATACTGGTTTAATGCGATCAATTTCTTTTTCGGCCGACACTCGACCAACATATAATAAGAGAGGACTATCGGGGTTATTTTGGGATAATTTCAGTCTCATAGCTGGGGATTTTAAATGAGGTTGAAATAATTCCGTATCAACTCCCCTTTGCCAAAGCTCGACCTTTTCAATGCCACGACTAGATAATTCTTGTACCATAGCAGTGGAAGTGCAGAGATTTAAACTTGCTTGATTGTGGGCCAATTTTAATAATTCCCAGAGTAATCCTTCTAGGGAACCTAATCCATAGTGTTGTAGGTATTGGGGGAGATGGGTATGATAGGAAGCGACGAGGGGAATGTTCATAGTTTTGGCAAAATAAATGCCTCCCACCCCTAAAATAGCCGGGTTAACCACATGAATAATATCAGGTTTGAACCTCTCTAAAGCTTGACCGACTGAAGGCCGGGGGAAAGCCATTTTTAATTCCGGATATAGGGGTAAGGGAATCCCTGTAACTCCATGAATCTTAGCACCTTTGTACTCTTTTAAACCGCCATCGGGAGAGAAAACTAATACCTGATGACCTAATCTTTGTAGGTGTTCTACGGTATGTTTAAGACGGGTGACAATGCCATCGATTTTCGGTAAGAAAGTTTCTGTAAAAAGAGCAATTCGCATAGAGAAAGCAAGATTAAGTAATAGTTAAGGGCAAGCTTTTTTCGAGATAGCTAGGAATAATTACTGAATTTCTCAAGGCAATTAACTCCCCAATTAATCATAGATCAGAAAGGCCAAAGGTTTTAATCACTCGATCGCTACCTTCGATAACCACCGTCGCTCGATAATTATCGCCGATTGCCGCTGTCCATAATTGCCATTCCCCCGCCACATTGTCTAATTTTAAGGGGTTGAGGCCCACTTCCACTTGATCGAGTCCCCCGCTAATTCCCGTTCCCACTGCCTTTAAATAAGCCTCTTTTGCCGTCCATAACTGAAAAAATAGCTTTTCCTTCTCTGCGGACTTTTCAACAAGCTCATGTTCCTTAGCACAAAAAAACCTTTTTGTCAAGCTATCTAGATCTTTCATCTGGCGCATTTTCTCTAAATCTACCCCGATGCGAGCGGTTAAAGTCAAGCCACAGATGGCCATCTCCTCGGAATGGGAGAGATTAAACTGCAATTGGTAGTTAATACTCGGTTTTCCCCGTTCACTGTAGATAAACTCGATTTTTTCGGGACTTATCGCCAAATATGACCCTAAAATCTCCCGTAAACATCCCCTAGCCACCAAAAAACGCCGCTTGTGTTGGGGAAAATGGTAACGATTAGCTCTAATTATTTCATCTTCCGAGAGCAAAGAAGCCAGTTTTTCTCGTCTATCCCCAGAGGGATCGAGACTGATAAAATAGAGATGAACCTCATCGGTAGATATAAACATTAAACTCAGAAGCGATCAAATAATTAATTATCGGTAAATTTTACCTTAAAATGAGAATTGCCGACTCAAGAATTTATCCACCTTCTAACTCTTGACTTTGCAGCACACCTATGAACTTTTTTCATACTGAAGACCACCTCCAACAGTTCGGTACAGATATTTTAGAAACAACTTGGCGAGAATTTACCCAATTAGCTCAAGAACAAATTGCCCTAACTTGGATAGTATATGATCCTCCTGTTATCGTCAACACGGGGGGAGCAATTTCTCACGAAGAATTCTGGAAATATTCCCCCGCGGATTTAGCTATCGCGGACAAGAAAGAACCTATCCCGCTAGTTTAGTTAAATTATTTTATCTAGTAGCGATTCATGAGTGGTTAGAGGGGGGGATGATTGCCGAAAGCAGCGAATTAAATCGCGCCATTCGTGACATGATTGTTGACTCTAGTAATGATGCTACCAGTTTAGTTGTAGATCTGGTCACGGGAACCACTAGCGGTCCAGAAATTTCCGCCGGTCCCTTTGAAACTTGGAAGCAACAACGCAACATAGTTAATCGTTATTTTCAATCCTTAAATTGGCCAGAATTAGCGACAATTAACGTTAATCAAAAAACTTGGTCTGATGGTCCCTATGGACGTGAACGCGCTTTTTTAGGGGAATTAATGGAGAATCGCAATATGTTAACTAGCAATGCAGTGGCGCGTTTAATTCATACTATTGTTGGGGGGATTGCGGTTTCTTCCCAACGTTCCCAGATGATGATGTCTTTACTAAAACGTAGTCTTAATCCTGCTGATTGGACAAGTCAAGGAGATGATACACAAATCTTAGGATTTTTGGGACAAGGATTACCAGAAAATAGTCAAATTTGGTCAAAAGCTGGTTGGACAAGTCAAGTACGTCACGATGCAGCCTATATTGAAATTCCCCATCATACTCCCTATCTATTGGTGGTATTTACCGAGGGAAAAGATAACAGTCAAAATCGCTCAATTTTACCTTTTATCTCCCAGAAAGTAGCCGAGAAAATTATGCAGTTCAATTAATTTAACCTGTGGGTAGGATGGTTTTCTCTGTCATTGTCAAAAGTGTTAGATAAACATCCTACTGTCATGAACCCGTAAATTGACTGATATTCATCTCAATATATAGCTTTTCTGGGATAGATGGGGTTTGTTCTTGCATCTGAAATACTCGATTAAGTAGGTGGGTGGAATTAAATATAAGATGAACGTAGGTTGGGTTGAAGCATGAAACCCAACGTCCGCTCATGTTACGCTACCGCTAACCCATCCTACCAATAATTGTGCCTCCCCACTTAAGTAAGGATTCAGTCTGTGCTTCACCTTGACGAGAAGGGCTGTCATCATTTAAACTAACAATAAGTTGTTCTTAAGTATTTACTCAAATGTGTGACTTTCAATCCTCGCCATTGTCATAACGAAAGGGAAGTGGAGAGTAAATTAATTGTCCAGTATTTACTACCCAAACTAGGCTACAATCCCGAACATTGGTATCAACAAGTTAGCTTTGGTAAAGTCCGCTTAGATTTCCTTGTTTATGCTCAAAAACCTATCAATAAAAAGCAGTTTTTACCCTCTCACTGTCTAATTATTGAGGCTAAAAACCCCAGAGAAAAGCTCATCAATCATCGTCACCGCTTAGGTTATTATCTCAACTACTTTAAAGTGCGGTGGGGATTATTAACCAATGGTTATGAGATTCAACTTTATCAAAGAAAACCCGATAAAATTTATTTAGTTTTTAGATGTTCTGGGTCAGAAATTGCCGCTCACTTAGAACAGTTAAAATCTCTGATTGGCTACGAAACTTTATCCCTGGGTATTCCAGCGCTTAATTCTCCAATAATCAACCACAGAACCCCCATGAAAACCATCGCAATTTATCATCATAAAGGTGGTGTTGGTAAAACCACCGTCGCTACCAATCTAGCGGCAGCCTTGAGTAAAAAAGGCAAGCGAGTTTTATTAATTGATATTGATGCTCAAGCTAATAGTACCTTTGCCGTTGGTTTAATTAAGTTTCAATTCGATGATGACGATGATTTAAAAGATAAAAATGTCTTTCATTTGCTCAATGATGGAGACATAACTTTTGTGCCAACTGTTGTCAGAAAATCTCAGGGATTTAATCATCCAGAAATTGATGTAATTCCCGCTCATATTAGCTTAATTGAAAAACAAACTACCCTAACCAGATACGGAACCTCTAACACAAGATTATCTAAAAAATTAGATAAAGTTAGAGATGATTATGACTTTGTTATTATTGACACACCGCCATCCTTAGATTTTTATGCTCAAGCTGGTTTAATTGCTTCCGACTATCTGATTATTCCATCAGATCTTAAACCATTTTCTAATCAAGGTTTAAATAGTGTAAAAAGTTTTATCAAGGAAGCAATTAACGAAAGTCGTGAAAATTTAGGTAAAGAACCCCTAAAAATTTTAGGCGTTTTACCTTCCAAAATTTCCACCCATGCTCAATACTTAAGATTTAATTTTCCCAGACAAAAACAAGTGATTCCAGACAAATATGGTTTACCTTTGATGGAATCGACTATCTCGGAAAGAATGCCTTTATCTCGCTGTATAAATCAATACGTTACTGTAGGAGATTTAGAAATTCCTGCCCCCCAATCTATAATGGATTATGCCGAACATCAAGCTGATGCAGGAGTGTCAGCAGCAGAATTTGAAGCCTTAGCACTGGAAGTTTTAGCTAAAATAGGAGTTAAATAAATGTGGAAATTTTTACGAATTGATTTAGATAATATCAGTTCTTCTGAAGCTCTCTCAAGCTTCGAGCAAAATAAATTGGAAAACCTAGCTAATCTTATTATTGATATGGGAGGAATAGTCTGTCCAATTACTTTAAAACAAACAGGATTTGAACAGTACGAAATTCTTAATGGTAATTTAGAATACTATGCTTCTAGAATAGCCAGAGAAAGAAATTCTAGTATTGAGACTATTAGTTCTATCGTAATAAATCATGAATACGAAGATAATGCCAAGCAACAAATCCAATTACTTCGCCCTGAACTAAATGCTCCAAAGCCAGATATTGACAACCATCCAGATATTGAGAAGTGTTTGAGTGAATTCAGATTAAGCATAACAAATGAATTACAGGCTATGCGAGAAGAAATCAAAAGACTGGAAGAAAAAATTATTATTTCTCCTCCTCCTGCTTCTCCTCCTGCTTCTCCTCCTCCTTCTCCTTCTCCTTCTCCTCCTTCTAAATCGATTTTAGAGCTTTTGAATAGCTGTGATGCTAATCAACTTAAAAAAGCGGGAATAAATAGAACAGTTACTGCAAATTTTCTAAAGGAGAAGCCCTTTATTTCTCTTAATGATATCACTGATCGAGTAGATAAAATGGGGGTAGCAACTCTGAGCAAACTTGTCGATTATTTGCTGACTTCTAATTGATTTTTGTGGGTGTGTTGAGCTACTTTAACACACCCTACCGATGGATGTTATAATAATGGAAGATCAGTAAAAAAGCCTGATCCGATAGCGGGCAAAGATTAACTAAGTAGGTAGGTGTTAAAAATTGTCAGACACCCCCCTTATCAAGGGGGGCAGGGGGGATCCCCCCGCCTATCGGCACCCCCCTTAATAAGGGGGGCAGGGGGGATCAAGGGCAAAATCTATCTTCTATTTAATTAGAAACACTTACCTAGAAGACGGGTGAAAAGAGAAAACTTATGACAACTACCCCAGTAATAGCTGCTTCTTTAACAATTCCTCCCCTAGAAAACGGCGATAAATTAACTCGATGGGAATTTGAACGACGTTATCAAGGGATGCCCCATCTCAAAAAAGCGGAATTAATTGAAGGAATTGTTTATATGGCATCTCCCCTCAGATTTGAAAGTCACGCCGAGCCTCATGCTAATATTATCGGATGGTTAGCTCTTTATAAAGCGGCGACTCCAGGTGTTAGATTGGGTGATAATGCCACCGTGAGATTAGATATTGATAACGAACCCCAACCGGATGCCCTATTAAGAATTGACAAGGGAGGACAATCGACAATTAGTCAAGATGATTATGTAGAAGGAGCGCCGGAATTAATTGTCGAAATTGCTGCTTCTAGTGCTTCCTACGATGTTCATCAAAAATTAAATGTTTACCGTCGCAATCAAGTCCAAGAATACCTAGTCTGGCGGTTTTATGAACAAGAAATTGATTGGTTTCTGCTACAGACAGGAGAATATATTAAACTAGAACCCGATAGTGATGGCATAATACGCTCCCAAATCTTCCCCGGTTTATGGCTAGATAAAAACGCTTTATTAATGGGTGACTTAGGAAAAGTTTTAGTGATTTTGCAGCGGGGGTTAGAAACAGCAGAACATCGAGATTTTGTTAATAAATTAACTAGCGATCGCTCTCAAGTTTAAAAATTAGATAATTATTTTTTCTCAAGTGTTTTATAATGTGGGAGAAAAAACTTTGCTCAAATTAATGGATTATTTATTGACTTCTAACTGATTTTTGTGGGTGTGTTGAGCTACTTTAACACACCCTACCGATGGGTGTTATAATAATGGAAGATCAGGAAAAAAACCTGATCCGATAGCGGGCAAAGATTAACTAGAAGACGGGTGAAAAGAGAAAAATTATGATAATTACCCCAATAATAGCTGCTTCTTTAACAATTCCTCCCCTAGAAAACGGCGATAAATTAACTCGATGGGAATTTGAACGACGTTATCAAGCAATGCCCCATCTCAAAAAAGCGGAACTAATTGAAGGAATCGTTTATATGGCATCTCCCTTGAGAATTACCCAACATGGTGAACCCCACGCAAACATTATGTTATGGTTGGGTTTTTATAAAGCTTTTACCCCCTATCTGCAATTAGGGGATAATTGCACCGTGAGATTAGATATTGATAACGAACCCCAACCAGATGCCCTATTAAGAATTGACAAGGGAGGACAATCGACAATTAGTCAAGATGATTATGTAGAAGGCGCGCCGGAATTAATTGTCGAAATTGCTGCTTCTAGTGCTTCCTACGATGTTCATCAAAAATTAAATGTTTACCGTCGCAATCAAGTCCAAGAATACCTAGTCTGGCGGTTTTATGAACAAGAATTTGATTGGTTTCTGCTACAGACAGGAGAATATATTAAACTAGAACCCGATAGTGATGGCATAATACGCTCCCAAATCTTCCCCGGTTTATGGCTAGATAAAAACGCTTTATTAATGGGTGACTTAGGAAAAGTTTTAGTGATTTTGCAGCGGGGGTTAGAAACAGCAGAACATCGAGATTTTGTCAATAAACTAACTGCCAATCACAGCTAGATTTTCAAATTAGACAATTATTCTTGATCCACTGTCCTATAATGACAGAAAGAGTATTTATGACTTGAATTTGTTCTTAACTGTACCCCAATAATCTCGCCCCTGATAATCTTCTCATCACCTTACTTTATGTCAAACCTAATCCTTTTCTGGCATCGTCGCGATTTACGTCTCTCGGATAATATTGGACTGAGTAAAGCTAGGGAGCGCAGTCCGAAAATTATCGGGGTTTTCTGCCTCGATCCTGCTATTTTAGAAGGGGATGATATTGCCCCTGCTAGAGTTGCCTATCTCCTCGGTTGTCTAGAGGAATTAGAAAAAAATTATCGCCAAAAAGGTAGTCAATTACTGATTATTCGCGGCAACCCCAGCCAAACACTGGTCAATTTAGCCAGCGATTTATCGGCAAAAGCAGTTTTTTTTAACCTCGATATCGAACCCTACGCGCGTCAACGGGATCAACAGGTAATCGCCGCTTTACAAACAAAAGGAATTGAAGTAGAAACCTTCTGGGATCAACTTCTCCATGCCCCCGGACAAGTCCTCACCCTCTCAAAAAGTCCCTACACCGTGTATACTCCTTTTTGGAAAAATTGGAGCCAATTAGCCAAAGCCAGCCCCAAAACCTTAGAAAACCTGCAAGGATTAGACGAAAATGAGGGGGACAAACTCACAGAAACTATTAACTTACCAACCCTAGAAAATTTAGGTTTTACTTGGCAAAACCCCTTACCCCTCACCCCCGGAGAAAAGGCCGCCCATAGCAGATTAGAAGAATTTTGTCAAGGGGTTATTAACAATTATCAAGAAGATCGTAACTTCCCCGCTTTTGATGGGACCTCGCGCTTGAGTGCCGCTTTAAAATTTGGCGCAATTGGCATCCGCACAATTTGGACGGCAACCCTAGAGTTATTAGAAAATTGCCGCGCCGAGGAAGCAAAAGATAGTATTATCACTTGGCAGCAAGAGTTAGCTTGGCGGGAATTTTACCAGCATTGTCTCTATTTTTTCCCAGAATTGGCTGAGGGTGCTTATAGAAAAGAATTTCGTCATTTTCCTTGGCAGGATAATGACGAACATTTTCAAGCTTGGTGTCAGGGAAAAACCGGCTATCCGATCGTTGACGCGGCCATGGGACAATTGAATGAAACGGGATGGATGCACAATCGTTGTCGCATGATCGTGGCCAGTTTTTTAACCAAAGATTTAATTATTAACTGGCAAAAAGGCGAAAAATACTTCATGCAGAAACTTTTTGATGGCGATTTAGCCGCTAATAATGGTGGTTGGCAGTGGAGTGCCTCTAGTGGCATGGATCCGAAACCTTTAAGAATTTTTAATCCCGCTAGTCAGACACAAAAATTCGATCCGGAAGGGGAATATATTCGTCAATGGTTGCCGGAATTAGCTTCCGTAGATACGGAATATTTAGTAACCGGGAAAATCCCCCGTTTAGAAAGACATCGTTGTGGTTATCCTGAGCCAATTGTCGATCATAATCAACAACAAAAAGAGTTCAAACGACTCTATAGTAATCAGAAGCCAAAACGGTAAAATTGGCTACTTTTGACCGGCTTTAATCTGGTTCCAAACATCCTCTAAACTTAGATATAACACAGGCACAACAATTAAACTCAACAGGGAAGAAGTGACTAAACCTCCCACAATTACCATCGCCATGGGTTGCCGCAATTCCGCACCGGTACCCAATCCCAAAGCGAGCGGAATCATACCTAAAATTGTCGAACAAGTGGTCATTAAAATCGGTCTTAACCTAATCATTCCCGTTTCTAAAACCGCTTCCTCCCGACTCCAACCCTGTTGACGCAATTGGTTAGTATAGTCCAGCAATAACACAGCGTTTTTATCCAGTAATCCCAAGAGGAAGATAAACCCGATCAAAGAAATCATACTAAACTCACTACCCGTTACCAATAACCCCAACATTGCCCCCACAATCGCTAAAGGTAAACATAAAGCGATGACGATAGTTTCTAGCAGTCTTCTGAATAATAACCATAAAACTCCTAACATTAAAATTGTCGCCAGGATTAAAGTGCGACCAAAACTGCCCAAAACATCGCTACTTTGAGAAGAAGTACCCCAACGCTGTAAAGTTATCCCTTCCGGTAAAGGAATCCCTTCAATTTTAATGGCCGCATCTTCTAAGCCTAAATCCGGACTGAGATTAGCACTGAGAAAAATCGCCTGTTGACCATTTAAACGCTCGATCGCCAAAAAATCCCCCCGCTCATTTAATCTAGATGATAGGGAAATATCCTTTAAACCGGCGATTTTAGCGGACTCAACCCGCAATTTCTCGGCACTATCGCGCAATAGTGGCAAATTATCGCTTTTAATCGCAATTTGGATCGGCTTTTCCGCTTCCGTCTGCACAAAAGGAATGTCCTCGACACTGACATTCACCCCTCTAATTGGCGGTAAAATTTGCCGAATCCGTTGCTGCACGGCACTGGTGTGAGATTTACGATCGCTCTTCAGTGTAACGTGAATTTTGCCACGATTCGGCTCACCGCGTAAACCGGCGATCAGAAAAGTAGATTCCACTTCCCCATCCTGCAAAATCGGCGCTTCTAATTTGCTGCCATCGCGGATAGTGCGACGCAAAAGAAAACTTTCGGGAGAACTCGCTAACTGGGAAATCCAAGCGAAACTATCGCTATAACTCTTAGCCGTCGGTTTATTAGGGCTAATTTGCGTTATTTTCGGCAAAGGAGAAGTATAAACCAGATTAAACTCGCCGCGATCGAGTCGGGGAATAAATCCCCTAGAAATAAAAGGAATCAGGGCAATACCCGCCAAAAAGGTAATTAGGGCAATAGCAATGACCAGCAAACGATGACGCAATGACCAGTTTAAGAGCCTTCGATAGGCGTTCTCAATCGGTCGCTTTTGTTTCATCATTTTTGCCCGTGACTGCGGTTTCAGCCAATATACTGCCAAAACTGGCGATAAAGTTCGGGCGATCAACAGGGAAAAAATCACCGCAGCCGAGACGGTTAAACCGAAGGGTTGGAAAAACTGCCCCACCGCACCCCCCATAAAAGCCACGGGTATAAACACGGCAACAATGGTTAAAGTGGAGGCGGTGACAGCTAATCCGATCTCCCTTGTCCCCTTGAGTGCCGCATTTTTCGGGGTTTCCCCCGCATCGATTAAACGGGAAATATTTTCTACATCCACGATCGCATCATCCACGACAATGCCGATCACCAAAGCGAGAGCCAGCAGCGTCAGGGTTTCCAGATTAAACCCATAGATTGCCATGATAATGAAAGTCCCCAAAAGAGATAGGGGGATAACCAGAGCAGAAATGATTGTAGCGGCGAAACTGCCTAAAAATATCAATATAACCAGCACCGACAGCAAAACTGCCAAAAGTAAATCATCGATCGTGCCTTGTAGGGCAGCGCGAATATATTCCGTTTGGGTTTCAGCTAAAATTATCTTGACATCGGGCAGTTTTTGTGCTATGTCTTTAACCCGTTTTTCTGCCTGAGCGACCAGATCGAGACTATTAGCGGCACCTTTTTTGATTACCTGCACAGCGATCGCTTCTTGACCATTAAAGCGCACCAGTGTGGGTAATGGTCGGGTTAAGCTTTTATGGGGATTATCTTCCCTAACTGTACCTTGACCGAGTAAATTAACTTTAGCCGTATCAGGGAGAGCTTTTAAGGGCGGAATTAAATTATCTTGGGCGATTTGGCTTAATTCTTCTAGGGTTTTCTGCTCACTCACCAGCGCATAGGTGACTGTTGCCGACTCATTTAAATCAACGGGGATAACTTCTGTGGTAGCTTGAGGGGGTAAAGGGACTTGCGAGATAGCCTGTTTAACTGCTGCGGTGGCCTTGTCTAAATTTGTGCCAATTTTAAAGAAAATGCTGATTATTGACTGTCCGGAGGAAGTAGTCGAGGAAATATCACGACAACCGGGGAGAGAGAAAAGGGGCTTTTCTAGGGGTTTAGTTAATTGCTGTTCCGTGGTGATAGCAGTAGCTAAATCCGCTTGAGCGTTAATTATTACGACTGGAAAGCTGATATCGGGGAAAAGAGCGTATTTTAGGGAACTAAAAGCCAAAATTCCCGCCACGGCCACCGCTAACCAGAAACCAATGGTTAACCTCGGGGCATTAATCGCTATTCGAGAGATATTCAGACGTTCTCGCCACGATTCTTTCATCTTTGTTGAATAAGTGGGGTGTCGGGTGTGGGGTGTAGGGTGTGGGGTATGGGGTGTAGGGTAGCAATTCTCATTTTAAGGTTTCATGACATTAAAACCCTTGCACCTAGAGGGGTTAATAATTCTTAACGAATCTCTAGATCGCTGAAACAACGCAAAATCGTTTCAAAATGAGAATAGCTGGGTGTAGGGTGTGGGGTGTGGGGTGTGGGGTGTGGGGTGTGGGGTGTAGGGTGTGGGGAGTTTTCTCAGTGAACTGATAACTGATAACTGATAACTGATAACTGATAACTGATAACTGATAACTGATAACTGATAACTGATAACTGATAACTGATAACTGATAACTGATAACTGATAACTGATAACTGATAACTGATAACTGATAACTGACTCCTAACCCAATGGTAGATGTTGGATTTTTGCAGGAGTTCTATTTTCTGACAAAGATAAGCAAAAATTATTTATTGACTGCAAAAACTTGAGAATATTTAAATTAACATTCCGCAATATTTACAAATTCTTAAGAATTAATTGAGAAAGATTTTTATTTAACAACGATGTTATCATGGTTACAGCGATTTTACTGAATTTCATAATGGGTTATTTTGTGCTTTTTTGGGCAGCAATGGTTGAAACCCTTGCCACACCTAGAAGGGTATCCTAATTGAAACGGGTAAATCAGTCAATTTCACCCATAACGATGATCTTTTTTTTATGTAGTTTTATTGCAAAAAAAAAGTTTTTTTGACAAAAAGCACAAAGTATGATACGCCGCATATTTCTGGCTGCGAGTAATTATTGCAGAGTGGGGGAGTGGGGAAGTGGGGAAGTGGGGAGATAGGGAGAATAAATAAAAGCAATCTCCTGTCTCGGAGTCTCCCGACTCCTGTGAATTGTCCTAGGCGAGAAACTTAACCAACTCCTCTAATTTTTGCCAAGCTAATCCACTGGCTAAAATCTCGCGTGCGAGGGCGAAACCGGCAGCATGGTCGCCAAAAGAGACCTTTTCTGCCACCTGTAGGGCAAGAGAGGCATTAATCGCCACAGCATCCCGTTGAGCTGGCGTTCCCCCCCCTTGCAGGACATTTTTGAGGATTTCGGCATTTTCTGGCACTTCCCCGCCTTTAAGGGCATTTAAACTGGCTCTGGGGATAGCAATTGACAAGGGATCGATCGCCGCAGAAATCACCTCGCCATTATTTAATAAAGCCATATCGGTCAGGTCTCCTAACCCCACCTCGTCGAGTTTTTCCCGGCCGTGAACAATAATCGCCTTTGGGGTTCCCATTTCTGCTAAAGCCGTGGCCATGGGGGTGAGAAATTGCCGGTCATAAACCCCGATAACTTGACCTGTGGGACGGAGAGGATTAACTAGAGGGCCCAGAAGATTAAAAACCGTGCGAACTTTCAGGGTTTTGCGGAGATTAGCCACACTTTTCAGGGCTGGATGCCAACCGGGGGCAAAAAGAAAAGTCACTCCCACCCCATCTAGGGCCGCCGCCACTTTCTCGCTAGGGGCGCTTAAATTAACCCCAAGATATTCTAAAACATCGGCCGAACCGACCTTGCTGGAGGCAGAGCGATTGCCGTGTTTAGCCACTTTTACGCCCCCGGCGGCCGCCACAAAAGCCACGGCAGTGGAAATATTAAAGGTTGAGGCCCCGTCACCGCCGGTGCCACAGGTATCGATAACGGGAGTAGTATGGGGTTTAGGGTCTTCTAAGCGAGATTGTTGCCGTAAAACTCCAGCCATTCCCGCTAATTCGGCGGCCGAGACTCCTTTTGCTTGCAAAGCCGCTAAAATCGCCCCCGATAAAACTTCCGGAATCTGGCCGTTTAACCATCCGGTCATTAATTCTTGAGCTTGGTTAAGGGAAAGGGATTTTCGATCGAGTAGTTGCTGCAGTAGGTTTGGCCAGTCTGGAGTGGTCATCGCTGTTCCATTGCTGTGGGGAGGGGGCGATATAATATCATAGCGGTTTGTCTGGGGAATCGATCGCTCCAGGTAATTTTTACTTTAAATCGAGCAAACCCTGTTCTTTTAACTTGGGATTAAAACGAATTTCCATCTGTACTCCCCGTTTTTCTAGGGTTGATAAAATATCGTTTTCTACTCGTCTGGATACCTGTTTTAATAACTTGATTTTCCCTAATTCATCAGCACTTTGAAAAATTTCTTTTTCTGTCTCAGTCATGGCTAATTTAGCATCAATTGGTTCTGTCCAGAGTTTTTCATTGCCGATTACTGCCTGACTTTCTCTTAGCCAAGCTTGTTTAATCGATTCGAGAATAGTCCGATTAGGACGCTCAATAACCTGGATTTTTAGCCAATAACAAGCTTGGGGCTGTCGGGCAAGATGTTGTTTTAAACTGAGATAAATATCACGAGAATAGCTGACAAACTCTAAAACTTGTTCTCGATCAAAAATTGCATAAACCCCGATTTTTCCCTGGAAATCAGCACAGATATTACCCGTGTCATCTAGGTAGGGAATATATTCTAATTGTTTGAGATTAGCAAAAGTATCAGGCTCATTCATAATTAACTGTCGATAATTGGTTGGAGATAAGTCGGTAGGTGTTAAAAACTTTCAGATACCCCGCTGATCAAGTAGGTTGATTCAAGGTAGGGTTGATTCAAGGTAGGGTTGATTCAAGGTAGGGTTGATTCAAGGTAGGGTTGATTCATGAATCAACCCTACCCGTTTAAAATTGTACCAAAAAGTTTTAGGCTAAATTAGTCCCCAAAAATGATCAATTCTCAATGCCTACTGCTTCTCTTAACGAAATTGTTCACGCGGCCCTCAGTGGTCAAGTGGTTTCTTTTCCCACGGATACAGTTCCCGCTTTAGCGGTTTCTCCCCCCTATGCTGCCTTAGTTTTTGCCGCTAAAAAACGGACTTTTGATAAACCTTTAATTCTCATGGCGGCCTCAGCATCAGATTTATGGGATTATGTCAAGGGAAATCAGGAAGAAAGGGAAATTTGGCGGCAAATGACCGAAAAACACTGGCCCGGCTCCCTAACTTTGGTTTTACCTGCTTCTGAAAAAGTACCAAAAGTTCTTAACCCTAAGGATCCTAGCACGATTGGTATCCGAGTTCCCGCTCATGCGATCGCAAGAGAAATTCTCGGTCGAACTGGTGTTTTAGCGACCACAAGTGCTAATCTGTCAGGACAAGAGCCTTTATTAACTCCAGAAGCGATTATGACTACTTTTCCCTCGGTAACGGTGTTAGCTCCCACAGAAAGGCAAGCATGGGGAATAATCAATAGTGGACAACCCTCCACCGTCGCGCGTTGGCAATGTCAAAGATGGGATATCTTACGACAAGGGGCAGTTTTTCTGTAAATATGGACGATATTGACGCTTTAAAACGGGAATTACAGCAAACTCGCCTCGCTTATCAGATGGCTGTGGCAATTAATCACCTCAAAAGCAGTTTTTTGGGACGGGTTGCCCACGAATTGCGATCGCCATTAAGCAGTATGATCAGTCTCCATCAAATGATTCTCGCCGATCTTTGCGAAAGTCCGGCCGAAGAAAGGGAATTTATCGCCCAGGGGCAACTGGCGGGCCGTAAACTGATGGCAATGCTCGATGAGATGATTAATCTCTCCAAACTAGAGTCGGGTACTATACCTCTGGAGGGAGAAATTTTTTCTTTAACCAAACTCTGGCAAGATTGGGCAAGTTTAACCTATTTACAGGCAGCTAATCGCAATATTCAGCTTAAATTTAGCCCTTTAACCGATGATATTGCTATTATTGCCGATTATCAGCGTTTATCCTCCGCTCTTGTCCTTCTCGTCGATGCAGCGATCGCCAACTTAACCAGCGGCTCTATTTGTATATCGGTCAGCGCCCTTGGCGAGAAAAAAGTCACTATTAGTCTAGAATTTTCAGGGGAAATCCCTCTTTGGCAAATGCCAGAAATTTCTCCTTTGAGTTTAGAATCAAAGCCAGAAGAAGTCAAACAATTTACTCAAGCTCTCGGTCTTTCTCCCGGTCTTAAATTCCAGTTAGCGAAGGGAATTATCGAAGTATCGGGGGGGGAAATGAGCTTAGATCAAATCAATAACAATAGTCAGGACAAGCTCACACGGATCGTTTTTTCTTTACCTCGATCGCCGGACAGGAAAACTCCTCGGGATAACGATTAAATAATACCATCGTCGTCATGGCGTTGCTTTGGAAACCAATGCGCTGGTAAAATTGTTGTTGGTTAGTAGTCATCAAATAGACTCTTTCCACCCGATTCATCCGGGGATGGGCTAAAACTGTTTCTACTAATTTACGCCCTAAACCCGCTCCCTGATAATCGGGATGAACGATCACATCCCAAATAGTGGCCCGATAAATGCCGTCAGAAGTAGCCCGAGCAAAACCAATTAATTGCCGCTCATTCCACACCGTCACCACCGGATCACTATAGTCAATTGCGGTTTCTAAATCTTCTAAACGGCGATCTATTGCCCAAAATGCGGTTAAATTAAATAATTCTCGTAGTTGCAATAAATCTATCTTGCTTTTATCCTCGTCAAACTGAATCTGACTACAATCAATCATGATATTTCCTTAGTCTAAGACTAAAAAACAGGGGAAGATATTTGGGCGAGAAAAAGGATTCACGCTCCCTCAGGCTAATCTACGAGCAATTTACCCTTATCTATGTATTTTATTATACTAAATGCCTAAGATAATCTCTAGTTGATTTATCGTCATTTCTTGACAAGTCAGGATTCAGGATTCAGGAGTCGGTCGTCAGGAGGAGATAGGGTGATAGGGTTTTGGGGTGATAGGGTTGAGACAGCTTCCCCACTTCCCCATTACCCCACTTCCCCATTACCCCACTTCCCACAGCAATGCTTAACAATCAAAGATCTTCGCCAGTGTCTGTCATTTGTTTAGGGGAAATCCTCTCTGATCTAATTGCCGATCAAAGCGATCGCTCTATGGAGCAGGTGACTTCTTGGACAACCTATGCCGGGGGTGCGCCGGCAAACGTGGCCTGTGGATTGCGAAAATTGGGCATAAATTCGGCTTTTATCGGTTGTGTGGGCAAAGATCAACGAGGGGAACAGTTAATCGCCTTGCTAGACGCTCTCGGAGTCGATACCACTGGTGTACAGTATCATGCCACCCTACCCACCCGACAAGTTTATGTCACCCGCGATGCTGGGGGAGACAGACATTTTGCGGGTTTTGGCGGCATTAAAACGACGGATTTTGCCGATACTGCCCTTAATGCTGACCTATTGCCCGAAAATCTCTGGAAAAATGCCGATTATCTAGTGATGGGAACCCTAGGGTTAGCCTATCCCCCGGCGAGAGCTGCGATGATGCGCGCCCTCGAATTGGCTAAAATTTACGGGGTGAAAGTATTGGTCGATATCAACTGGCGACCGGTTTTTTGGCCTAATCTTGAGGCTGCCCCTGATATCATTCGAGATTTTATTGCCCAGGCCGATTTGCTCAAATGTAGCGAGGAAGAAGCAGCATGGTTATTTGGCACTGATACCCCCGGAGAAATATCATCACAATACCCCAATTTAGGGGCAATTCTGGTTACTGGCGGCGCAAAAGGTTGTAAATATCATTTAGGCGAAAATAGCGGTGCTGTCGAGGCTTTTTCTGGGGAGGTAGTGGATACAACTGGGGCAGGGGATGGCTTTGTGGCGGGTTTTTTGGCTCGTGCTGGTCTGGGAGGCGATCAAATCGAGGAAAATGCCGATTTAGCCCGTAATGCGGTGATTTATGCCTGTGCGGTGGGGGCAATGGTGACAAGAAGAGCAGGAGCGATCGCATCTCAACCGACTCGGGAACAGGTGGAGGAGTTTCTAGCGGCCTTTGACTCCTAGAAATTAGCCCTTATTTGCCAGTTTTTTGGTCAAACCAGTCTAAAACCCGATTCCATGCCCACCAGCGATCGCTATCGCCCCACTGACGCTGACAGGATAAACTGCTGATATAACCCACATGACCGCCATGGTTGGTTAAAAGTAGATCCACATGGGGATTATCGGCGATCGCTGCTTGCAGATCGGGAATAACTGCGGGGGAAAAGAGGGGATCATCGGCTGCGTAGAGGATAAAAGTGGGTTTAGTTAAATAGGGTTGAAAGGGCAAGGGACTACTAGCGGCATAATAGTCAAAAACTGTCTCAAATCCTAGCTTTTTAATCACTAATTCTCGATCGAATCCGGCAATCGTGGTGGCGCGAGTAATTGCTTGGGGATCGATATGATCAGGATGAGCTTTATGGATGCGTTTGGCTAACTTGCGTAGTTCCCCGGCGATCGCTTTTTCCAGATGTTTCCCCCAGGTATCCCGAACGAGATAGGATAAAGAACGATTAGAGTCTAAATTAGGACAAATTACCGCACCGCCGCCGATATGGGTGGGATCTATCCCCATATCTTCCTGATTCTCTGCCGATTTAATTCCCCAGAGGGCTAATTGTCCCCCCAGAGAGTAACCCGTGAACCAAAAAGGGGCAGGACAGCCCATTTTTTGAGCTTGGGCGGCAATATGAAGGAAATCTAGCCCTTCATAGATGCCATCAGAGGTGAGAGTCGGGGATAATTCGGCTGTCTTACCGTGGGCCCGCCAATCGAAGAGGACGACCGCGTAGTTTCTCGCTACGGCTTTTCTGCCTAAAATCCTTAAAAACCATTGATTATCTAAGTCTCCCGTGATGCCGTAGGTGCCGATAATGGTTCCTTTCGCTTGCGGGGGAATGGAAAAAATCCCGTAGATGGGGACGGCATTAGCCCCGGTGAAAATGGTTTCTTGATAGACTGGTTCGGGAATAGCGATCGTATTTTGCCAGGTTTCTCGCGCTTTTAGGGCCACATAGAGAGTCATGGCAAAACCGTTTTTCAGCAATGGGGGCGGAGTGTAGGTGAGATTATCGGTCCTCGTCCTCGGATGGGCAATCATGGCAGCACAGGGGATTCAAAAAGTCAAGAGGGGGAGACAAAAATTAACTTATGCCCACCGCTTTCTTAAAAATTGTAAAGCAAATTGTCCCAAGCAGCGAGCAACTCTGGCAGGGCAGCGGCCGACCAATTGCCCTCACAACTGCGACCTTGATAGAGAATCAATCGCAGGGAATAATTATCGGGAAATCCTGTCGCTTCTAACCATAAAAGCTCGCTTTCCGCTTCACAAGCAATACTTTCTTCATCCATTAATTCTGTGGCTATGGAAGCCATAGTCGCAGTCAATTGTGATAGTAACCGACGCAAATCCTGCCACTCGGCCTCGGTTAATTCGATCGCCCAATCATCACCACCAATTAATCCTTTATAAACGGTTGCCGTAGGATTCCAACCGAGTCGCCAACCCGAACCATATTTGAGAATTTTTTCCATAATTTTCTAGAATTTTAATAGGTCGGCATCTCCCGGTTTTGATAATGATGGACGACGGGGAGAAGGACGAGGAGAAGGACTAGGATTGGGGGTTTCTTGGGGAAGAATAGCGGGGTTATAAATTTCGACTAAAAGAGTTACTAACTGCTGCCGTTGACGACGATTAAGACTGTTAATCGCTTTGATATCGGCAGTCATGGGATTAACGGTAAGGGTTGCTTGTCCGGGATAGTTTTCTTCGCTGATTTTCTCGTTTACTCCTAGATAATCTCCTAGGGTTAATTGCCAATCAAAACGGATGAGAGTAAATCTTTTTTTGGTATCTTGATGATAACGAAGAAAGCGACTTATTAGGGTATTATTCGGATCGATCGCTCCTGTGTCTCGACGGGTATAGTTGTTTTCTTTCGGTAAATCTGGCATTGCTTGATAAATTTGTTGAGCAACTGTTTCGGGTCGTTGAATTTGGCTCATCCCAGTGGATTGCCAGGATAACCACCAGAAAAATATCCCTATTCCTAGCCAGAATATTAATAATATTATTCGCTGAATTTTAAGCTTTTGAGGGAATTTTAAGAGCATATTAAGCAAGAAAAGATTGGAGTTAGTTATCTAGGAACAGTGGGGATTTTTCAGTAACATTTCAAGAGGTTGGGAATGTTATAATCATCTAACAATACCCCAACTCATCTAACTGTAACACCTAGGCTCAAAGTTACCCCAGTCATCCCCATCATAGCAAAGACTGGACACGATCGAGAGGCCAGTAAACTTTATAGGCTTGACCAACGATATAACTTTCTGGCAAAAAACCCCAAGCATGGGAATCAAAACTATGGTTACGATTATCTCCCAAAACAAACAGGGTTTTTGGGGGTACAGTCATAAATTCTATTTCATAATTGGCTAACTCGGCGGTGTAGGTTTCCTCGATAACTTGCCGGTTGAGATAAACTTTACCCCTGCGGATTTCAATGGTATCCCCGGGAATAGCGATGACTCGTTTGATAAAAAAATCTCCCGAATTAGGCTCTAGTTGCTTAATTTTTTCGGGAGTTCTAAAAACAATTATATCGCCTCTTTCCGCTTGATAATTACTGGATTGACTGACGAAAACGCGATCACCTACTGCGAGGGTAGGCAGCATGGATTCGCTAGGAATCTCGAAAAATTCTATTTTTTGATGTAACCAATCGGGAAAATAATTACAGATAATTCCCCAAGTAAAAATTGCTGCCACCATCAGCGCCAAAATGGAACGATAGGTGTGACGATGGGGATGGAATTGATGGGGGAAAGTGTGATAAACATGATAAATAGCGATCGCTGTAATTAAAGGCGCAAGAAAGAGGATATTAGCAAAAAAATCAGCCATTTTCAGGCTAATCTGGGATATAGTCAGAAAAATTATCCCTAAGCTCACCTTATCAGCGTACAATTGCCCCAAACCTGGCATAATCCGGTTAGCGAAGACGGCAAACCATGGGTTTTTTTGTTTCCGGGGAATTTTCTCTAAGCTGTTATTCTGTCTGGAATAATAAACACTCCAGTGAGCGTCAAAAATATTGCTAACGTAAAGGACAACCAGAGCAACTATTCCCCCTAATCCCCAGCTTACAGGGCCATTGGGACTAAAAATTGACCAAATTGTTACAATTATTAATATTACTTGAGCGATCGCCCAAATGGTTGCTTTTTGGTTTTTGTTAGCATACCATTGTCCCAAGCCGGGGAAGAACATCGAGAGATTGACAGCTAACCAGGGATCTTTTGCCAGTGAATTAGTCGCATCAGGAGGAGAAACAGCCGAAAAAAGGGGGGGTTTGCTCATAGTATAGACCTATTGCCAATTCAGTAAACAGTAAACAGTAAATAGTAATCAGTGAACAGTGATCAGTGAACAGTGATCAGTGAAAACATATTAGGAATAATACTGCTCGCTTAATACATACTGCTCACTTAAAACTCAAATCTGATAACTGATAACTGATAACTGATAACTGATAACTGGTAACTGATAACTGATAACTGATAACTGATAACTAATATAGCAATCAACAACAATTAATGCTCTTACTGCAATTTAGCACCTCTCATTACTGTCGCAAAGCTCGTTTAGCTCTAGGTTATAAGGGGATTGATTACCAAGTAGAAAATCTCACCCCCGGACTACATATTCTCAAACTCAGTCCCCTAACCAAAGGGTTAACCACTGTCCCCGTTTTAATGGCAGCAGATGAGATTATTGCCGATTCTACTGCCATTTTAAAATATTTAGAAAAAGTAGTTCCTTTCCCCTCTTTTATTCCCGCTGGGGAAAAGGAGAAAAATCAAGCTTGGTTACTAGAGGATTGGTTAGATGAAAGTATTGGAGTAGCGACTAGATTTGTCTATTATAATTATCGCGCCGGAGAGGGAAAAGCGATCGATCCTTCCCTGAGTAGTCAAATAATTATTAATATCGTGCGACAACAATATAAAATCACCCCAGCCAGGGTAAAACTAGCGGAGGAGCGGCTAGAAAATGCCCTCAAGATTCTAGAATATTGGCAAAATCAGGCCTATTTGGTGGGAGATAAATTAAGTGTAGCCGATATTGCCGCCACTGCCCTACTCAGTCCTCTGGCTCTAATTCCCAGTTATCGTCAAAAATATCCCTGGTTGTTTGCTAGAATCGGGGAAATTCATCAACAGTGTCGAGAAAAATTGCCCCCTGGTTTAAATTAAATGCAGCGAACGACCAAAATTATCATCCTCATCTCGATCGGTTTCTTATCGCCCCTAAAAGCCCTTGCTTTGCCCGCTCCTGAAGATATTCCCGAAGAAGTTTTACGAGCAGAAATTATCACTTCGGCTCGATCGCCCTTGGATAATCAACCCCTAAATGCGGCAGAATATGCCTTACTAGAAGAACAATTAGCCACTAGCATTTATCCACCCCAAATCAATCCCAAGATTCGACAATTAATTGCCCTGAGAAGATTACAAAAACTCCTACAGATATTCATACCTTTCTATCGTTAAGATCAAAATAGCCGATCTCCTTTGGCGAGAGTGCCTATGCTAACCAAAAAGTTAGAGAGGATTGGAGCAAGGCGATCGCTTTTATCACCAGCAGACAAAAATCCCGTGTTATGATTAATGAAAAAATCATAAAGTTTTGTAACAAACCTTGACTGCTATCCTCCACCCCCAAGAAAAACCCCTGCTTAATCGTCCTTGGTACTCCCTGTCCCCTCTCTGGCAAGGAGACGAAACCGATGTGAAACAAGGTTTACCCCATAGCCAACTCGCGCCTCCTTGGCAGATTTTAATTCTCGGCGATGGTTCTCCCACCCGTCATTTACAACTTTTAACTGGTGAAAAAACGGAGGTGGATGTGATCGATATGTCCCCCATCGGCGACGATGAGGATGGCGCACCGATGAAAATTAGCCTGATTCCAGGACCGAGATTGCGTCGTCAAGTCTGGTTACGCACAGCTAGTGGTCAAAGGTTAGCCTATGCCGCTTCTTGGTGGTCTGCCAATCAAGTGGACGAATATCTAGAAAATCGTTCCCTACCGATTTGGGAAAGTCTCTCGCGGCTGCACACGGAATTGTATCGCGATGTGCAGGGACTTTATTACGGTCATTCCCCGGAATTAGAAATAGCTTTTGGGGAAAAAGGAGCATTTTGGGGTCGTCATTACCTATTTTGGCACGCTCGCCAACCCCTTACCCTGATTTACGAGGTTTTTTCTCCCTGTCTCCGTAAATACCTCGGCGAAATGAGAATTGATCAATTAGGATAACTGCTGTAGATATTTCTAAGTAGGGCTGGCTGAATAAATCTAAAAACCTTGTTGGATAATATCTTTAGGCTTTTTTGAAATCAAAAAGTGGGGGAAATTTAGGCACTTTTTCCCTGAAAATTAGGTAATTGGCCACCTCAAAACTGGTAAAACCCCACACCCCACACCCCACACCCCACACCCTACCCCACGAAAAACTTTTTGCCGCAAACCCTAGTTAAGCTTTGGAGAGAATTAAATGATTTTTCTCCGTTAATTTGGCCGTCCAACCCGGTTCAATCACAATCGTGCTAATTTTTTCGATAATAATTGCGGGTCCTGGCAGACAATCAAAAGGTTGCAGATCTGAACGCTGATAAATTGGCGTTTCCCGCCATTGATTAGCCAGAAAAACCGCTACTCGATCGAGGATAGGAGGTAATTCTCCCATCGGACGGGTGCGAGTTAAAATTGCTTCTTGGGGACTGTCCATAGTCTCGATCAATTCCACGGCGATGGACTCAACAATTAAAGCTTTTTGTTCTTGTTTAAACCCATAACGTCTTTGATGTTCCCGTTCAAAATCCTGACGCATTTGATCGCTAAAATTAACCGCTAAAGTGGCATCACTGCCTTGATATTTTAAACTGACTTGCTGCCGCACCTGATTATAACCCTCTAATTCCCGACCTGCTAAAACTTCTAATTCGTTCATTTCCGTGAGTAACTGCCCGATTAAATCAGCATTTAACGGCTGTTCGATCGCTTTTTCTTTAATTACCCTCAAATCGGCCAAACCCATGCCGTAGGCGCTTAAAACCCCGGCGTAGGGATGGAGAAAAATGCTTTTCATTCCCAGAGTATCGGCAATTAAACAGGCCACTTGACCCCCGGCACCGCCAAAGGTACAAAGAGTATAATCACTGAGATCATAACCCTTTTGCAGAGAGATTTTTTTAATCGCATTAGCCATATTTTCCACGGCAATTTGAATAAACCCCGCAGCCAGCAGTTCAGGACTATTATTACCCCCCATTGTTGCCGCTAATTCGTGAAACTTTGTCAGCACAATCTCTCTATCTAGGGGTAAATTTCCCTCTTGTCCAAAAATAGCGGGAAAATAGGCAGCTTGAATTTTTCCTAACAAAACATTAGCATCGGTAATTGTTAATAGTCCACCCCGTCGATAACAGGCAGGTCCCGGATTAGCTCCGGCACTTTCCGGTCCGACTCGAAAACGATAACCATCATAGACTAAAATCGAACCCCCACCAGCTGCCACGGTGTGAATACTTAACATCGGCGCTCGCATTCTTACGCCGGCAATTTCGTTATCTGTTTGCCGCTCATATTCCCCTTGAAAATGAGAAACATCGGTGCTAGTTCCTCCCATATCAAAACTGATAATTTTGCTAAATCCCGCCCTTAAACTGGTTTGTACTGCCCCGACTATTCCCCCGCAGGACCAGATAAAATGCTATCTTTACCCTGAAATTTATCGGCGGTGACTAAACCGCCATCGGATTTCATAAATAACAAGCTAGTCTTCGGTAATTGCTGGCTAATACTATCAACATAGCGGCGTAAAATTGGCGATAAATAGGCAGAAACTACTGTGGTATCTCCCCGGGATACCAGTTTCATTAAAGGACTGACTTGATGGGAAATAGCTAGATGAGTAAAGCCGATTTCTTCGGCAATGGCTGCCACTTGTTTTTCGTGGTCGGGATAACGATAACTGTGCATAAAAACAATCGCACAACTTCGGATACCCGCTTGATAAACTGGTATTAAATCGGCTTTAACTTGGGCGGGATTAACGGCGATTAATTCTTGTCCTTGACGATCGTAGCGTTCGGCCACTTCGATAACTTGTTCGTATAATAAAGAAGGAAGAATAATTTGACGTGCAAAAATATCGGGGCGATTTTGATAGCCAATTCTCAAGGCATCTTTAAACCCTTTGGTGATTAACAAAACCGTGCGCTCTCCCTTTCTTTCTAACAGCGCATTGGTGGCTACCGTTGTTCCCATTTTAATCACTTCGATGTTATCTAGGGAACCGCTAATATCTTTGATCCCTTGAATGACTGCATCTGGGTATTTTTCGGGATTTTCCGAGAGCAGTTTATAGAGAACAATCCACTGTTGATCGGCAAGGGGAACAATCAGAAATCTAGCGGCATCTCTAGCTAGTCGTTCAATAATTTCTGGTCGATCGATTATCGCCACGATATCGGTAAAAGTTCCCCCTCGATCGATAAAAAATTTTAACATAATCCCTTCCAGTTCTCAGAATCAATTAACAATTGTGCCTAATCCTTTTAAAATAAACTAGATTGATTTATCTGAGTAAGCAAAATGTCCACAGGAATCGCTATTTTAGGGGTAGGACGTTGGGGAGTGCATTACGTCCGTCATTTTTCTCAACATCCCTCAGCACAAGTAGTGGCAATCGTTGACTCCTCTCCTGAAAAACTCCGTCTCTGTCGCGATCAATTTAATATCGATACTAATAAGGTTATTTTAGCCAATGACTGGGAATCTATTCGCAATCATCCCGAAATCTCAGCCGTAGTCGTTGTTACTCCTGCCATCAGCCATTATCCCCTGATTAAAGATGCTCTTAATTTAGGTTATCACGTCCTCGCCGAAAAACCCTTAACCCTCAATCCCCAAGAATGTGCCGAATTAACGGCATTAGCGGCGCAAAAACAGCGTATTTTATTAGTTGATCATACCTATCTTTTTCATCCCGCCGTTATCACTGGACAAAAAGTCCTGCAATCCGGTGGCATCGGTAAACCTCTTTATGGTTATGCCACTCGCACTCACCTGGGTCCGGTTCGTCAGGATGTGTCCGCTTTGTGGGATCTAGCTATTCACGATATCTCGATTTTTAATCATTGGCTAAATAGTACACCCGTATTGATTCAGGCGAGGGGAACCTTCTGGCTACAACCTAATCTAGCCGATTTAGTCTGGTTAACCCTGATCTATGGCGATGGTTTTCAAGCGACTATTCACCTTTGTTGGTTGAATCCCGATAAACAGCGACGCTTAGGGATAGTTGGCAGCGAAGGGACTTTAATTTTCAATGAATTAGACTCTCGAGCGCCTTTAACCCGACAAAAGGGCTATTTTGAACGTCAGGAAGCCTATTTTATTCCCCGGGGACAGGAGACGGAATCTATCCCTATTGCCGATGGTGAACCCCTAAAAGCATTGTGCGAACATTTTTTAGAGTCGGTGGCTACGGGTGTCAATTCTCCTGTATCTTCGGGATCGGTAGGGACCCAATTAGTCAAAATCCTCCAGGCAGCAGAATTATCTCTAGCCAGAGGTGGAGAAATCCTGCGCTTAGAATAGGTAAAAATGGGATCGATAGGTAGGGTCTGCTGAAAAAGTTTTTCGTGGGGGTAGGGTGTGGGGTGTGGGGTGTGGGGTGTGAAGTATAACCTGATTTGCTATTGACGAGGAGTTTGTACGGCGTTAGATTTATTAGAGGTTTTCTTAATTTGTACCCAGTAAGGGGGTATCGGAAATTCTGTTAATCCTTCCTGCAGCACAGGTTATGGCTTTTTGTCAATGGGGAAGTCCAGAACCCGATCGGTGCGTAGCGCGCTCGATCGCTAACGGCTCAAATCAGCGACGGCATTAGAAAGCAAGCTCGGCAGCGACGAATTGCGACCGTCCGCTGCCACGCAGTGTTAGCTGGTGGTTCAAGGAAATAACTCAAAGTAATCGCAGTGACTTGGACGAATAATCGAAAAATCTCGGCGATCAAGTGTGTAAACGCGAGTAATAGTAAGCCTTTCAGCTATGGCAATGATCGCTGCATCTGTAAAGTCAAGGTTGGGTTGAGCGAAACAATACTGGGTCGAAAATAGATCAATTCGCTTGAAAAAGCGAAACCCAACCACCCCAAAGGTTACTCTTGGTTGGGTTTCGTTCCTCAACCCAACCTTGTATCTTGAGAAGTAGGCAACCCGTCCCAACCTAGGTAAAAAATACCGCTTTGTAGCTTGGGTGCCTATATTCTGAAAAAGGGCGTGGACATCCAGTTCAACCGAGGTGCTTGACACCGTTGGGTAGCCACCGGAGCCACGCCGTCATCCCGAGGAGACAAGCTCGAACAATCGCCCTTAGGATTAACCTCGTCTTCGCAAGGACGAGTTACCAAAGGGACAAAATAACTTAACCCCAGCATAAACGATGACAGAAGAAAAAACATGGGTAGGGATCGATGTCAGTAAAGAGGTTCTAGATATCTACGTGTTGCCGCAAGGTCTGACCTTGCAACAACCCAACAGCGACGTTGGCGTTCAATCGCTGATTGAACAATTACATCCTCTCTCACCGAGTTTGGTGGTGGTGGAATCGACGGGTGGATTAGAGCGCGCACTCGTATCGGGCTTACAAGCCGCCACCATACCGGTAGCGATCGCCAACCCCCGCAAGGTCAAAGGGTTTGCGACGGCATTGGGGAAAGCAAAAACGGACAAATTGGACGCACAGGTAATCGCTCAATTCGCACGAGCCGTGCAACCCCAACCCCAACCCGTGGTTGCCCCCCAAGCCCAACAATTGAGCGACCTAGTACGACGACGACAGCAGTTGGTGGAGATGCAGGTGGCGGAGAAAAACCGCCTCAGTCGTGCGTCTGAGACGGTGCAACTAGATATCAAAGCCCATATTGAGGAAATCCAACAGCGTATTGAAAGCCTCAACGAGCAGATTCAGTCCCTCGCCCAACAGCAAGCCGATTGGCAAGGCAAAAATGAAATCTTACAATCCGTTAAAGGGATCGGCAAAGTTTCATCTGCCCTATGTTTGGCGGAATTACCCGAGATGGGAACACTCTGGCGAAAAACAGATTGCCCGGCTGGTCGGGGTCGCTCCTATCAACCACGATAGTGGCCAGCACAAGGGTAAACGCATGATTTCGGGGGGACGCACCTCGGTTCGCTGTGGCTTGTACATGGCCACATTGGTAGCCATTCGTCATAACCCGGTGATTCGGAAGTTCTACGAACGGTTGTTGACCAATGGCAAGTTGAAAAAGGTGGCCTTAGTTGCCTGTATGAGGAAATTGCTGGTTATCCTCAATGCCATGATTCGTGATAATAAATGCTGGCAAGCACCCGCTTAGTCCAGTTTTCCGAACAATTTCATCGCTGACAAAACGGATGACTGGTGCCGTTACTTTGTCTTGCCTATTTGGGGTACAAAAGATTTTCTTTATTCCCCTTGACTTTTAAGACAATCGCTACAATAATTGCTGCTCTCGTAGTGGACTGTTTCAGTGCGATGCCGAAGGCACTGCGTAGCAGATCGCCATCGCCGTAGGGTGCGTTCCCTAAGGTGGCTCCTACTGCTCCAGCGCTCGATTTTGGGGAACGCACCATGCACATTGATTGAAACTGTGGGTTTAAGTGCGATACCGAAGGCACTGGGTAGCAGTACGCTGACGAGGGTACGCTAATCAAATGTAATGCGCCATATTTTCATTGATGAGGCCAGCAGAGTTGGGGGTGATATGATGAGAAAAGAGCGGCCACTCAACACCATTTGGAGCTAATCAAAACTATGTCACTGTATCCTGATCAGGAACCCGCAATTACTCGAACAGAGCGTGGTTTAACAATTTCTGGCACAAGAATAACCTTGTATCAAATAATGGACTATATTCACGCCAATTACCCTCGTCATTTAATCCGCCATCAATTCTATCTAACTGATGAGCAGTTTGATGCAGCCATCTCTTATATTGACGCTCACTACAAAGAAGTAGAGTCAGAGTATCAAATAGTTGTGCGGCAAGCAGCAGAAATTCGAGATTATTGGAATGAGCGTAACCAAGAACGTATTGCTAATATTTCTAAGTTGCCGCCCAAGCCTGAATATACTTCTGCTTGGCAAAAATTGCAAGCGCGTAAAGCCAAACGAGCAGCAATAAGCCAGTGATTTTTCTAATCGATCACAATTATTGAAGGGCAATCGCTCATACTTTTTGGCAGTATTACTTCTGAAGGGTGGCTTGAAACATTACCAATTCGTTTTATTTCATTTGATGAAGTTGAATTACCAATTAACAGCAGTGATAGAGTGGTCTGGAGGTTTGCTCAAGAGAATCAAATGATTTTACTAACCGCCAACCGTAGTATGAAGGGTGAAGATTCTTTAGAGCAGGTAATCCGAGAAGAATGTTTACCAACTTCTTTGCCTGTGGTTACGTTTGCAAATGTTGATCGGATTATTGAACGAGAATATCGAGAAGAATGTGTTGATCGCTTGATTGAAATTGCTCTTTACCTTGAAAATTATTTAGGCGTGAGTCGTCTGTTTATTCCATAGCAAATGTCTAACTTTGCCGTTAGGCGGCTTCGTCTATCTGTGAAGGCGTAGCCCCAGTGCGATGTCGAACGCAATCTTGTAGGGTGCGTTCCCTAAGGTGGCTCCTACTGTTCCAGCGATCGATTTTGGGGAA
This sequence comes from Microcystis panniformis FACHB-1757, assembly GCF_001264245.1. NCBI lineage: Bacteria > Bacillati > Cyanobacteriota > Cyanophyceae > Chroococcales > Microcystaceae > Microcystis > Microcystis panniformis. The sequence continues at coordinate 888,177 of NZ_CP011339.1, read as the reverse complement.
CTCACCATGCACATTGATTAAAACTGTGGGTTAAAGTGCGGTCGCCGATTTTAATAAGCTATATTAACAACAATACTTAAAGAGAAGGCTTAAAATGGTTAAATCAACTTTGTACACGACAGCAAAAGTCCTACCGGGAAATAGAATTGAAATTGAATCTCCAGAGCTGACTGTAGGACAAACTGTTGAGGTAGTTATTTTGGTTGAAGAAGTTAGTTCTGATTCTTCTACCAGCGAATATATCTCTCCATCCTTAAAACAGCGTCTTGCTTTTCTGAAGTTACCAATGACTGAACGGAGGAATATTCTCAAAAGTCAAGCCGATATAATGCTCTCTCACTATCAACAAGATTCTGAATGGCAGGAGTTAATGGCAGCTGACATCATTGACTATTAACCCTGAGCTGCCAAAACGTGGAGAAATTTGGTTAGTCAACTTCGATCCTACTGTTGGTGCAGAAATCAAATGACACTCTTCAACTAAGGGGGGTGGATTTACAAAGGTTTATTCGTAAATTAGGAAGCATTTCGGCTCTTCTCGACTTTGTGTGATAATTTTTGCTTATGGAATCGTGAAATGCTTATCAGGCAAGACTTTTAGTGCTATTTGGCGGAATAAACTATCAGTATAGACCTCGTTTCCACACAGAAACCAGAAGAGCCGCATTTCTGAAATTACAATACTGGAAATTGTAGCCGCCATTGCTACTGTAATCGAATTTGAGATCTAACAAATCGGCTCTTCTCGACTTTGTGTGATAATTTTTGCTTATGGAATCGTGAAATGCTTACTGGGCAAGACTTTTAGGACTATTTTGCGGATATTCTATCAGTATAGACCTCGTTTCCACACAGAAACCAGAAGAGCCACAAATCATTGCACCCGACCGTGTGTTAGATAGCTCGTAATCATGTAAACCTAGTATAATATGAGCGATCGCTATCCAAAATTGTCCAGTTTAGCCTTTAACTATTTAGGGTTTGCTGAATAAATCTAAAAACCTTGTTGGATAAGGCTTTTAGACTTTTTTTCCCTGAAAAAGTGCCTACCATTGGAGTGATTGGGGGGAAAATTTAGGGATTTTTTCCCTGAAAATTAGGTAATTGACCACCTGAAAATGGGTAAAACCCCACACCCCACACCCCACACCCCACACCCTGCCCCCACGAAAAACTTTTTCAGCAGCCCCTATTTATTCAGGACATTACCATGAAAAAACTGCATAAATTACTGATGACCACCACCGCCATAGTTTCTACATTTGGGTGGAATATTCACAGCACTCCTGTTGCAGCCAAGCAAAATTATATAGGAAGATGGTACAATGTGGGACTTAGTAATGAATACATTTCTTTCTGGCTCTTCGTTACTCTTTATGCTAAATCAACATACAAGATGCCAAGACAACATACTTCTAACCCAAAAATTCCGAAAGTTTCTCAAGCCATAGGCTCTCCGTTTTATTAGTTTAAGTTTATTGTTGATTCCCTCGACCATCCCATTCGTTGTCCTTCGCTCGAAATAACTAATTATTTCTCCAAACCAGTTTCGGATTGTTTGACAACTCTTAGTAAAAACACTGGAGGATTTTGCCAACCATTCCGAGATGGATAGCATTCCCTCTGTCGGATTCTCTGAGGTTTCATAAATCTTTCTAAATTCTTCCTTTAATTCCTGCATCTTTTTCAAATTTGGGAATTTTTCTTTGATAGCTTCTAGTTTGATTTTTTGGGTTTCCGTTAAATCTTTTTCATTTTTTAACAAGCTATATTTACTTCGCTTTAAAACTTCTAGCTTCGCTTCTTTTTCCGCTTTCTGTTTTTTATTTTTCTGCGCTTCTACCGCTCTTTTTTCTGCTTTTCTCTGTTCGTCTAACTCTTGATTAATTTGTTTCATTACATGGAATCTATCGGCGACTACCTCGGCCGATGGCATCAATTCTTTCACTAAATTTTTATAGGGCAACCAAAGGTCTATGCTGACTTCTTCAATTTGCTCTAACACCTCTTTTCCCCACCCTGTAAGCGTTTCCCTCAATTCTTCTTGTGTTCGCTTCTCTAGAATAGCTATTAGTTTTCCCGTATCTAAATTTACTAAAACCGCACAGTAATTTTTTTGTCCTTTGACTAGAGCGATTTCGTCAATTCCTAGTCTTTTTAATTTCGATAGGTCTGTCTCTGTAATTTCTTCAGCTATGTCCTCTATCATTCTTTGAATCTGTTCTTCCGTTACGTCATTTCTTCGGCTAACATTTAAAATATCTCCTGATTTTAATTGTTCGAGTATATTCTCGGCTAGTCTTTTCGTATAGGTTCGTTTACTGGCGACAAAATCTAACTCTTCGCTGAAGGGTTTCCGACAATTATCGCACTTAAATTGACGACGATTAACTTGTAGGTACACTGGTTGTCCTGAGATTGGTAAATCTTTGACTAAATGTCGATGATTTTGGTGTAGTTTATCGCTCTCTAACCCACAACGAGGACAGACTGCTTTTTTATTTTTCGATTCGATTTGGAAAACTATACCGATATTTTCTAGGTGTCGATAGCCTTGAATACAGGTTCCTTGTAGGTTCAAAAATTTGTCAAGTATCATAAGTAAAACACTCGGGTTTTTGGCCATTATATCAAATCTTAACTCGATTGTCTATCTTTTGGTATTAACCTGTTGATGCCTTAAGTCCTTCCCTATATGGATTTCAGCTACTTTTGAGCGTAGGCGCTCTCATCGAATTTTATTTTAAGTTAATTATTTGCATAACAATTCCCGAAGAGCCTCGAATTTTATTTTAAGTTAATTATTTGCATAACAATTCCCGAAGAGCCTTGAAACTTCAGATAATGAATTAATAAACGAATAGAGTATCCTAACATTTCTGTAGACTTAGAATAGCAGAGTGTTTTGCGATGCAATCGGGCTAGATAATGTCTTAAACGTGTGTTCTCACCCTCTACTCTGGTCATATAAGTCTTACTAATTATATGGTCGCCCTCTGCTATAAAACATGGATAAACTGACCATCCATCACTCACATAAAAATAGCATCCCCAAGACTTAACTAATTCCCATAATGGGCGAAACGTTTCGCTACTATGATCTCCGATTACCCAACCTAAAATTCCTTTTTTAAAGTGGTCAACGGCTGTCCACACCCAGATTTTGTTTTTTTTGAGCCAACAAAGGTTTCCAATTCATCCAGTTCCCCTACTTCAGGAATTGTTTCTGGGTCATAGGCGACTGGCAATAATTCTCCCACAGATTTTACCCAATTAATTACGGTCGTATGATGAACTCCCTTTAGCCTTTCTATTCCTCTAAATCCCATCCCATTAACATAGGCAGTTAGGCATTCTCGCTTCGTTTTTTCGTCATAGCCTTTCTGTTTTTCATAGTTATCAATAAATTGACGGCCACAGGTTACACAAATATGATTTTGTTTACCTTGTTTATTGATGCCATTTTTACGGATATGGGTAGATTTACATTCAGGGCATTGCATTTTGATTTCCTCCATTCATATCTCTATTATGCAACGCCATCCGCTCTTGCTGAAACAGCGCAATGGCAATCTCCCGGAGCCAGTCGCCCTGGTTAAAGGTTTCGGCTTGGCTGAGGTTATCCGGTAGGTTCAGGGTAATTTTCATTAAGACATCCTCACGCACTATTTATCTCCTCGTCTTTACTCGTTTTCTGATAACAGGATTTGGTATTATTGACTGACGGGAGCCAGCAATTAATTTCTAATTTTAAGCACTTGCATAGGAGTCAAACGTCTTTGCTCTGTCTTGTCAAAATCTTGATCAAAACTCACAATAGTAGCTTTTTCAAGCTCGGCAGCAACATATTGGTAAGCATCATCAAAATCCAAGCGAAAGAGAGCCATTATTTCTACGACTCTCTTCATTTGGTTAGCAGGAACACCGACCAGCACAACACCAGCATCAATCAAAACGTCATCCACAAATTTGATAAAAACGTCTCTTTGATTCAGCCGATTACAGATCACCCCGATAGAATTTGACATACTCCCACCGTCAAGCTACGCTGTGACGGGGGATTCTTGACCTATCACTATCGGAAATTCCTTGTTCAACGAGACAACTTAGATTCTCAATGTCTCCATTAAAAACCCAGAGGTCGGACTCTCTATTATGCGTTTGGGTCGGTTTCTGTTTTTCTGTTGGGAGCATCTCACTTACGCGATGAGTAATTATACCTAGACTTCCCCCGTATAAACATACTAGCTATGGCTAAAAGTCTTACAGAGCCTGAGTTCAAGCAATACAATACCAATGAACTACTGGACACAAAATCCTGAAGTTCTTACGCCGATAGGGTTTGAGGCAAAAATTTTCAAATTTGACCTTTAGACCATTATAGCTTGTTTCGGGGCAGAAAATCAGCAAAAACATGGCTACAGAGGGAATCCCTTACTCTAGAGATTAATGACACTATCTGTTAAAATCAGGTTAGCGATCACTATACAGCCAACTCTACGGAATCGCTCTACTCCAGATACAGTCAACGGTACAGCCATTTTCCAGTGAAAAATGTACCCATTAGTCTCTTTTCAATTTTTTCTGAGAAGCGACCTGCAGTAAGGGTTTTGTTAATTTTTTAGTATTTATGTATGGGGGAAGTCCAGTTATACTTAGCCTAAAAGCCACTCTTAATCGTGTCTTGGAACGAAATAGAGGCTTTTAAAGACCGCGTACATGGAGAATTAAAACAAGAATTACCCTCGAAAAGCCTATTTTTCTACTAAGTATTTATGCTCATTGCAAAGGTGAGATGCTCCCGTTTCTGTTTGCCCAACAGTACCGTTGAGATGATTTCCCAAATATTTCAACCCTTTTTTAAGAATGTTGATGGCTGCATTATGATCCCTATCTAAGTACCTAGGCAAAATTATTTACACATGACGATCATTGCCCCGTAAGGGTTTTAGCTCGATCGGGCAGGTAATTAATTTTGCATGACTACTTAAGATTGTTTTACAATTGGGACATTGATGAGTTCTAGTGCTTAAGGTTTTTTGAACTCTCGTCCCACAAACTGAACAATCTTGGCTAGTAAAATAGGGAGGAACAGCAACACAAACAATCCGATAAATCTTGGCAAAATAATTCAAACATTCAGTGAATTGATACCAAGAAGCATCAGAAATCGACTTGGCCAGCTTACGGTTTTTGACTAAGTTTCTTACCTTTAAAGCCTCATAGACTACCAGATCATTAGACTGGACTAACGCCAAAGCGTCTTTAATGGCTTTGTCTTTACGTTGTCTTGACACTTTAAGATTAAGCCTAGCTACTTTTATCCGTTGCTTGTGATAGTTTTTAGACTGTTTCTTTCCTTGACGAAATCGTTTTGATAATCTCCTTTGTGCTTTTTTAAGTCGTTTTTCTGACTTGCTTAAATAACGTGGATTTTCTACGGTATTGCCTTGGGCATCAGTATAAAACTCTTTTAACCCTAAGTCAATTCCTGTTATTTGTCCAGTTGGTTTATGGTATTCTTGCCGTTCTCCGTCAATCAAAAACTGGCAATAATAACCGTCAGCACGTCTAACAACTCTTACCCGTTTAATCTGTTGTTCTGAATAATAAACTAATGTCTTTTGACTACACCATAAATCAAATTCTCCTGCTTTAAAACCATCGGTGAACTTGATTTTACGTCGGTCATCAGATAGTTTGTAGCCCGTTAGTTTATACTCAACGGAACGGCTATGCTTTTTGAACCGAGGAAACCCCTTTTTTCCCGGTATCTTAGCATGACAATTATGGTAAAACCTAGTAATTGATTGCCAGGCTCTATCAGCAGCCGATTGACGAGCTTGAGAGTTTAATTTATTAACCCATGGTGTCTCTTCAGTTGTCAGTGAACAGTTATCAGTTAACAGTGGGGGAAAAACTGATAACTGGTAACTGTTAACTGTTAACTGTTATTGGTGAGTATCTTGTTGAAAAATCTAGCGGGGGCATTCATCCGACATTTTAGGTAAAGTAAAATCAGTCATACACATATCAGACGGCGAGAGCGTATCAAGTAGCTCCGCAACAACCTCCGCCTGTCCTTGTCCTAATAAGCGTTCTAGCCAAATATTCGTATCCAGAAGAAACACTAGCCATTTCTCCATTCAACTGCAAGATGCTGTAACTCAATTGATGTGTAATCGGTTTTAAGCATCCCTGCCCAGTCTTGACGGAGTTTACGTTTTATAGGTTGGTTAGATTTACTTAAAAGTGACTCTACAAACGTTTGTACTTCAACCTTTAACTGGGGCGATAATTGTCTCACCAGTTCTTCTAGTGATTTTGCTGATGTACTCATGTATTTTACCAATTCAACTTTTTGTAGTAGTTGATAACTAATCTACCACCAGTCTAGCATAGGATTTGATGAGAAACAGCACTAATCTTGAAAACCCCTATAACCCAGTATAGCGCCCTAAAGCAAGCCCTCCAACGACATCTAGGGGTGCTACCCAGTGCCTTCGACATCGCACTTAAACCCACAGTTTCAATCAATGTGCATGGTGCGTTCCCCAAAAATCTATTAGTGGAGCAGTAGGAGCCACCTTAGGGAACGCACCCTACAAGATTGCGTACTGCTACGCAGTGCCTTCGGCATCGCACTACGCAGTGCCTTCGGTATCGCACTACAGCTTATTGGTTTAGCATAACGGATAAGTTCAGCGGCGCGCTTTAGCGCGTCCGCTGGAACGAATTGTTAGAACCCCGTTTGGCGATGTAATGTCAGCATCTTTAGGCTGAATGTTTTCTTCCGCAGCCTCTTCAAACAGTGTGAAGTCGGCAATGCTGAATAATGGCAATGAAGCTTTTTTGGATTTCTCATTGACAAAATCACCCATACGATCCGAGCCATTAGCCATCCTATGCAATATTGTTGTAATAGCCTCCTGGCTACGATCAACACCAATCCATTTCCGCCCAAGCTCTGATGCCACCACTAATGTGGTTCCAGACCCTGCATAGCAATCTAGGACAAGATCACCGGGATTTGATGATGCTTCAATAATTCTAGAAAGAAGTGCAGGATTCTTTTCCGTTGGATAGCCGGTTATATGAATGTTTTGATTATGCGCGTCACGAAAGTCCATCCAAATGTCTTGCACTGGAATTCCAGCGCTATTTTCAAGATAGATTTTTCGGCGCGGGTTTCCCGTTGGCGACCAATAAATCTCTCCACGGGCATCCATCTCATCTAGGGTTGACGGTTTATATTGCCAATGCTTTCCGGGTGGCGGCAGCTTGCCTTTCCACTCCCCACCTGTTTCCCCGTTACGGACACCGGGAGCATGGACGGGTACTTTTTTGTATCTGCGCCCATCGGGATCAAGGCATGGATACTCCTTTACTGATTTAACTTCATCCCATGGTTCAATTGGTCGGTTCCATACATAGTTATCGCTCTTTGTGTAGAAAAGAATGTAGTCGGCTACATTTCCGTATGTCTTTCTCGTGTAGTTCTTAGGATTGCACTTCTTGCGCGTTATGCAATTTCGGAAATTTTTCTCTCCGAAAATTTCATCTAAGACGACGCGAAAATGAAAAATCATTCTTTCATCAAGGTGAAGGTATAGCGAACCATCATCGGCCAACAAACGGTGAATTAAAATTAGGCGTTCGCGTAACGTTTCAACAAAATCAGGTCCAACAAGATGATCGTCATAAGCATGGTTTTGTTTTCTTGACTCAAAGGATGATGCAGTTGCAAATGGAGGATCGATGTAAACAAGTTTCACTTTTCCGCTTACGGCTTCATCCTTCGCTAAAGCCGCAAGTACAGCCAAGTTGTCCGCGTGGTAAAGCCTATTATCGCCGCCTGAATATGCCGAATTTGGCGAGTAGTGTCCTGCGGGAAGCGCAAGAATATCTTCTTGTGCCTTTTTTCCGGGGTACTCTAGGCGAAAACCATTAGTGTCCACAGGCGACACCCTTTCTCCTTTTGTACGATTTCCCATGCCTGGAATTGGAACCGCCATACTTAAGACCTCAACCATTCAGATGTGATGCGATCTGGAACCATGCGCAGCGTGACAACCTTTACTCGGTCTGGCCATTGATCTTCGATGTAAGCGTAATCATTCCACATAGAACCAAGTAAGAGGCCTGGGCCGTCATTTACATAGACCACTTTGATATGCGGCAATCCATGACTGTCTGCATAGCCAAGAATCTCTTGGGCAACTTCACGATATTGACCCGTGCGATCATCCTCCTGTGCACCGCCGCGATCTGAGTCGTAGCGAGCCAAACCAATAGCAAGCACTTTCTTGCCTTCATAGATAACGAAATCTACTGGACGATCTGGCTTCGGGTAATCATTAAAAACATTTCCTAGCAGTACATCTTTACCCGCTCTTTCAGGGCCCGTAACAACCAACCCGATATGCTGGCTGCGCAGAACATCGAATAACCTTTCAGTTAAGTCATACCCTTTTTTACCGCGATCCTTGTATTCCCAAAGTACTGCGCATAACGCTTCGTCGGGCATGGGGCGACTGTCAAATTTCTGCTGGACTTCGACAATATTCCTGAAAGCATCACCAAACTGAACACATATTCTATCTGTGTCTGTTTTTTTTTTAACATTTCAACTGGTGTTTGTGGGCTAACGTACTTCTTAAATACACGGCAAAGCTGCGTGCGCATCCACTGATTCCTCGTGTCCATAATAGAGGTGAAAAAGTTAGTGGAAGAATGCGATGTCTTTAGCAATAGCCCAAACTCGACTAGAACTGGCTCATATAATCGGCAAGCGTCCGGAAGAATATCTGGGTAATACTCACCTGTGGCGAGTGTGATCCACGCCTCAGCTTCGGATTTGTAGTCGGAAAATTTTCGTTCTTTTTTCATTGAGCTTGCAGACCCACTATTTAAGAGGTTCTAACTACATATTATACGCCAACTCTATGTATAACACTCTCCAGAGTAACGATATGGGTCAACTTTCGCCATATCACCCCATTTAGGCGCAATCGCCAGAACTTTTCCCTATATCACGCCCAAAAGCGTGTTAGCCAGATTAGCCCACATCGCACTTTAACCCACAGCTTCAATCAATGTGCATGGTGCGTTCCCCAAAATCGATCGCTGGAGCAGTAGGAACCACCTTAGGGAACGAACTCTACGACGATAGCGATTTGCTGAAACCGAGCTCAATACATACTGCTTTCTCTATTTCTTCCCAATAAACGTCTTCTAAAACACCCTGTTTATTCTTAATTCTTTGAGAATCTACAGCCCTCATTTGACTTAAGTTGATGTATCGATCTCCGTCTAGTCCATTCTGCACTGTCGGTGTAATATTGACAACAAAAGGATAAGTCCTTTTCCCGGGCAACAATGGAGCAACTACTGTCGTTGTTCCATTTTGATTGCCAATATCGTTTTGTAAAATCAGGCAAGGACGTTCTTTATCGGTTTCATGACCAACAGCGGGTTTCAGATCGACCCACCAGATCTCTCCTCGCTTATAGGTTAGTCTTCCATTAGGCATTTAGACCGTCGCCCACTGCAATATCCCAGACAGAGATTTCTGCTTGCATCTCTGGATCATTGGCCTGATCTTTATAAGCTTCTTCTAGCTCTTTCATAAAAACCCTTCTCTTCTCTTGCCAGAGAACATCATTTATGAAGCTGCTACGATTGCTTGCTAGTCGATCTACAAATTCCAAAACTTCGTCGTCTAAGGTTATGCTAACTTTCTTACTCATTGCCATAAACTGTTTACGACAGCTTGGTAGGATTAGATCATCATACTAACTAATCCTACATTAATTGTCAATGCCTGCCTCTGATCTGTAAGTAGATTGAAGGCCTAACGACATCTATGGGTGCTACCCAGTGTCTTCGGTATCGCACTTAAACCCACAGTTTCAATCAATGTGCATGGTGCGTTCCCCAAAATCGATCGGTGGAGCAGTAAGAGCCACATTAGGGAACGCACCCTACAACATTGCGATCGCAATGTTGGTTTGAAACCTAACGTCAACGCTCAGCCGCAGCCGTAGCAGTCGGCTGGAGCGTTTGGTTAGCTCCCTCATTCTCACTTCACAGTCAGCCAGAGCAGCGAACTGCAAAACGCCAAACCCAGATAGAGCAGCGATACCGATCGAAACAACATCGTGCCTGGAAGCGTGTTTTTGAAATCTTTGGTCTTCCTTCGCATCAGTAGCAGCGGGAACTCCAAGGCAGACCCGTTCTCGGCTGCTGTTCTGAACATCGGCGAGTTTACGTAGTGTGAAATCTCCTGCATGCGACTAATGAGACTCCTCTGAATTCTGCGAAAGGAACCATCCACAATCCAAAACACCAAAGGCACGATGGCTGTCAACCAGATGAGTGAGTGCAAATTTGGGTCCTTGAGGAACAAGCCAATGCTAGCTGTCCATGTCACGACGGCCCAGTTCTTAACCGACTTGGTGATCTCATCATGTTGACGGATCGCCCCACCGATATGGTTCAGTTCAGCGTTAAGCATCTCCAATTGGATATCAATCAGTCGTTTCGGCTCCGCCATTGTTCTACCTCGGACGCGGCTAACCACATATTATAGGTCAACTTTCTGCCTAAAACTCTCCAGACTAACGATATGGGTCAACTTTCGGTATATCACCTCATTTAGGCGCAACCGCCAGAGCTTTTCCCTATATCACGCCCAAAAGCGTGTTAGCCAGATTAGTATATTGCCAAAAACCTTGTTTAACTAAATTTCTGACAACATAGGCTCATTCTACCGACGATTATTCAATCTGACCGCACCCCTTGATAAAAATTTATCATTATTCGATTCTTTTAATTGTCGGGGCCTTCTGTAAAGATTTTTTACCTGGAAATCCACACCCACCAACAAACGTTTTCAGCAAATCCTAATTCAACCTTTTGCTCCTATACTTTTAGCAGCACAGGAGCAAGGTTGAAAATAAAAATTAATAACTGTCCTCATCGGTGATAACTTCCACGGGAATCACTTCTTCTAACACTTTTTCCTGCATTTCTTGGCGACGAATTGGTATTTTGGTTTTTTCCAATTCTGGTAAAGCGACCAATTCCCGTTGTTTTTCCCGGACAGTATTGGGTAACAACATCGGTAAAGGTTCGGGGGTTTCTAACCAGTAGCTGGCTACCGGTAGGGTATGTTCTAAATCCTCCAATAAACGGGGAATAATCATCACCGCGTGCAGTTCACCGATTTTCTCTGCTTCCCGCATTCCCGCATCAATGGCTACGGCCACATTAGCGACGGAACCCCGGATAATGGCCGTACACAAACCATCCCCAATTGTTTCGTAGGAAGCTAACTGCACATCGGCCGATTTTAACATGGCATCGGCGGCCCCCACCATAGCAGGAAAACCACGGGTTTCCAAGAGACCGATCGACATATTGCTCAGTTTGCTGAAACCCCGTTGACTTTGGGCAATTTCGGCTAAACGGCTACCAATTGGGAAAATTACCTCTAAATTGGGCATTGGTCGGGGAATAACCGATTTAGATACCAATTGTCCGAACTGTGCGGCGGTTTTTGCCCCTTCTTCCACTGCTAACCGCACATCGGCAATATTACCACGCACGATCGCCGTACAGTGACCACCGCCAATTTTTTCGTAACCCACGAGGGTAACTTCTGCCGATTTTAGCATCATATCCGCCGTCCCGACGATCGCCGGAAAGCTGAGGGTAGAGACTAAACCCAAGGCACTATCTTTGGGGTGACGCTTGGTTTTCATCGTCCTTTGACCGGGGTTAGTTGTGGACGAGGGGGGAATGCTTCCATTAACTCTTAATCTAGACATTGAAGATAAACTTGCCCTAACAGGTATGAAGGGGGTGATTGTCAGCTATCCTGTTACTATCTAGTCTATCCTGTTAACCTTAATTGCTATTGAAGATTTTTTAGGGACTAGATAAATTTTAGTTATTGTAGCTTGATCAAGTTGTCTATGACAGAACAGCCTCGCAGTACAGATGATCGAATCAGCGAAACGGAAGCGACCGAATTAATGCGCTCGCTGCTTCATAAGGAAGGAAATTGGGTGAATTGGGGGCAAAAATGTCAAAAACTGCAAAAAGCTGGCTACGATTCCCAGTTAATTTTTGAACAAACCGGTTTTCAAAATGCCCAACAAAATTTAATTATTGTCGCTGCCCAAGTTTTTGAGAGTTTAATCAAAGCGGGGGCAGATGAAGATTTATTAAGTTACTACATCGGGCCGCGCAGTGATGTGCTATACGAATTGCGGATTCTCAACCAAGAACAAAGATTGGGGGCAGCGAAATTAGCGGCAGAAAAAAGGATTGAGGTGGCTGAAGCACACGATATCGCCAAAGCTATCCAAGATTTTTCCCGTTTATCCCAGATTCCCAGTGAATTTACTCGTCATCCTGGAGATGCGATCGCTTACCAGTGTTGGAAACGGGGCAAACAAAAGCGAGATTTAGCCGAAAGAGCGAAATTAATCGCTAAAGGTTTGAAATTTGCCCATTCTGACTCGGCCAGACAGGCGATCGAGTCTTTACTACAAGATTTTACCGTTACTCCCACCCGTAGCGCACCGTTGCTGCCCGTCCATCGTTTACAGGATGAGGACGAATTAGCCAGAATTATTCCTTTAGTAGGAAGATTTCCGGTGACGGTAACTGATATAAAATGCACGGAAAGTCTGAGCGTCGAGGAACCTTTTCGATTGGTAACGGTGGGGGATAAACAAACAATTGTGCCTCTCCCCGGTTGGCAAGCAATTCTCAAGGCGATCGATCCTGTAGCTATTTTATGGCCTAGTGATCAATTACCTCGATCGATTGCCACCAGATCTGAGGAAGTGTTATTAGTGATCGATCGAGTTTTTGCCGAATGGGACGTGAACAATTATTATCTAGTGGAGAAGGATAATGCCGTTTTTTTACAATGGTTTGATAGTTCGCCCGATGTCACCATACTAGGTGAATTGGTCTTGATTTTAAGAGCAAAAAATATCCTTGATGAAAAAAACATCACCGAACCCTGGCAAATGGACGACTAAGTCAGTGATCAGTTATCAGTAAACAGTGATCAGGTTTAAGCTATTAGTTATGAGTGGGAATAAGAAAATAGATATAGCAGTTTTCATCAGAATGAGGTATGAGCAAGGAGCTTAAACCCTTTGTTGGCAAAACTTGTCGATACCTCAGTAACGTGAAAAGCTCTATTAACTGATAACTGATAACTGATAACTGATAACTGATAACTGATAACTGATAACTGATAACTGATAACTGATAACTGATAACTGATAACTGATAACTGATAACTGATAACTGATAACTGATATATGCGTGCAGTAATTTGTGGATATTATGGGAGAGGAAACGGAGGAGATGAGGCATTATTAGTGTCTCTATTGCAGATGCTGCCGTCAGAAATTAAACCTATTGTTTTGTCAAATAATCCCAGAGAAACCAGTCAACGTTATGGAGTGGAAACCTGTCCTAGTCGGGATTGGTGGCAAGTTTTTCAAACTCTTAAAAAAGCCGATATATTTATCTGGGGTGGTGGCAGTTTAATGCAGGATGTCACCAGTTTTGCCAGTCCAATTTATTACGGTGGTTTAATGGCTCTTGCTCAATTATTGGGCTTAAAAACTATTGCTTGGGGGCAGGGAATTGGACCATTAAATAGACCTTTTACCCGTTGGTTAACCAAAAAAGTCTTACAACAATGTAGTTTAGTTAGTGTGCGCGATGATACTTCGGCTCATTTAGTCGCCAATTGGGGTATTAGTCCCATTGTTGCCCCCGATCCAGTATGGGCTTTAGACGCTCAATCAGTCAAGGGATTATCGGATTTACCTGCCCCAAGAATCGCCGTCAATTTACGTCCCCATCCCCTATTAACCCCAGCAAAATTAGATAAATTAACCCAAGCTTTAATTGATTTGCAAACCAGTACGGGGGCATTTATTCTCTTAGTCCCTTTTCAAAAGTCGCGGGATTTGCCCCTCTGTGAAGCTGTAGCACGTCAATTAAGGGAAAATCATCAAATCATTATTTTAGAGGATCCAAGACAGTTAAAAGGCTTATTTCGTGGGGTAGAAATGGTGATCGGAATGCGCTTTCATAGTTTAATTATGGCCGCAGCAGAAGATTGTCGTTGTTTTGCCCTTAGTTATGATCCGAAAGTGTCGCGATTAATTGCCGAAGTACCGATGCCAGGTTGGGAATTAGATCAGTTACCAGAGGCAGTTAATGATATTAGTACCACTTGGATTGATTTTTATGCCAATGGAGAGGGATTAACTAGCGATCGCAAACATTTTTTAATCGATCGAGCTTTAATTCATCGAGAAGTTTTATCTAGATTGGTGAGCTAATTTTTATGTCGAGTGCGATTACCGATGCCAGGGCTATTTCATTCTAAAAAGTCTCAAAATATGCTTAAGTCCTTGTTGTGGCATAGGTTTTGATCAAGGGGAAAGGAGGCACTCGGCACATCCCCATCCTGCTTCGGTCTCGTGTGGGGACTTCCCGTGCCATATTTTCGTTAAGGGTAGTAAAGGGATCGTTAAATCAATCATAAATTGTTATAGTCCATTTCCTCCAGAGCCTAGCATAGAGGGGAAACCTCCTTTATCCCTAGGTAATTGCATGAATGGACTACAACAACAGATTATCAGTCTTGAGCAGAAAGTCGAGCGTCTACAGGATATTGTCGAAAGCCTCAGCCAGCAAATTGCTATCCTAGCTGGGGATAAATCGAGTCATTCCCTGGGAGAATCCCTGGAAATGGTCGGTTTTTCCGAGTTATCCGATAATAGCCTCTACGATCATAAAGATATTCTCCGGGATCACGGTGGCAAACAAGCGCCAGCTGTCAATGGCGATAATTCTTTTGCCGATGAAATCCAAATTCGCCGATTAACGGCACAATTGACAGCGGCCTACAATCGCATTGCTGCTCTCGAAGAACAATTACTTACCTATCGCATCCATTCCTAGTTAATTTCTGCCCAGAGGATTGGGTAAACTGGGCAAGGTGGGATTAGTCGGCAAATTGGGCAAAGGATTGCTATTTTCCAGGGTGGGATTGTTAGCCTCCCCCGATAGCGTCGCTAAAGCCACACGATCACCGCCTACCTGTCGCAGTAGGTCTAAAACCCCAACCACTTCGTTATAACTGGCATTTCTGGAGGCATTCAGTACCATCAGTCCATTGGGACTATATTGATGATAATTCTTGATCGCCTCGAACAACTGGGCGCGAGTCACCATTTGTTTTTCGACGTAGAGTTGTCCGAAATCATCGAGACTAACCACCAACATTTCCCGCATCGGGGTGGTGGCGGTACTAGCTTTCGGTAAATCGAGGCTGATAGCCTGTTGGCGAGATAATCCCACTGCACCGAGAATAAAGAAAGTGAGAATACAGAAAATTACATCGATCAAGGGGATGATATTAACCTGCACATCCTCTTGAATGCGCTGTTGATCATGCCATAATTTGAGCGGACGAGCCGTAATATGGCTACTTTTTGGCTTTTTGTGGTTAAGAGATTTAGTTTCGGCCATGCTTGATAAGGGGGGAGACTTAGCGATCGAGAGGTTTTTCTAGGTTAGCACTGAGGGCGTATTGTTGGTCTTCTTGGTGTAACCAGCGTTGGCGGTAGATAATTTCTAAATCACTGCCGGCCTTGCGAAAAATTCGGGCTTGATTGAACCAGAGTCCCTGAAAAACACGATAGAAAGCGAGGCTAAAAATAGCGACAATTAAGCCGGTAGCGGTGGAAATTAAAGCTTCACTAATACCTAAAGTTACTCCGGCTGTGGAGGAAGTTCCCAGGTCACTTAATTGAATATTGGCCAAAGAGGTAATTAAACCGAGTACCGTCCCTAATAATCCTAACAGGGGAGAAAGGGCAATGACTGCCTCAAGGATTTTATCGCCCCGTTTCATTAGGGATAATTGTTCATCGGCAGCCGATTCGAGGGCAAAGTGAAAAACCTCTGGATCTGGATTTTCTAAGCGCAGGGGTGCGTAGAGATAGCTACCAATGGGGTGATTGCGGGAATCTCCGGCGACTTTTGCCGCCAAATCCCAGTTACGGATGGCGGATTCCATAATGCGATTTAAAATCTGGCCCTCACTGAGGAGAGTACGACTCCAAAACCAAATTCGTTCGATAATAGTGCTAAGAGCTAAAATAGACAGAAAAAGCAGTGGCCACATGGCCACTCCGCCTTTTTGGATTAAATCAGTTATACTCACGAGTTGTTTTGTCCCTCCAATACCGGGCGATTCGGGCTTGATTATTTAGTTTAAGATTTAAGTCGATCAATTGACATTTATAGTTCTTATACCATTTTTCAAAAACTGTCGCCTACTTAGGGTCTGCTGAAAAAGTTTTTCCTGGGGACAGGGTGTGGCCCCCCCAACCCAGGGGGGGTGTAGGGTTTTACCGATTTTGAGGGGGTCAATTACCTAATTTTCAGGGAAAAAGTCCAGGAATTTTCCCCCCGATCACTCCCAGAGCTGGGACTTTTTGATTGACAAAAAGTCTAAAAGTCTTACCCAACAAGGTTTTTAGATTTATTCAGCCAAACCTACTTAAGGCGTTTATCATAAAGATGAAGTATAACCGGATAGGGCATCCTCTGCTGTCTCGGAGTCTCGACTAGGAAATTAATTTTGTCCGACTACTTAAGTAGGGAGGCACAATTATTTGTAGGATGGGTTAGCGGTAGCGTAACATAATCGGGCGTTGGGTTTCATGCTTCAACCCAACCTACGTTCATCTTATATTTAATTCCACCCACCTACTTATAGCAGTTATCAGTTTTTTAGTCGTCAGTCGTCGGCTGTTTTTGATCACGGGCCAAAAACCCCACCTTCTGCTGCAAACTAACGTCGTCTCAACAAATTTTTCATCTCTCCCCAGATAGAAAGTTGACCACCTAGACTAGAGGGATGGGTGAAAATTCCCTGACGGGGACTGAATAAAAAGGCCAACATAAATAGGCTAAAAGCGACAAGCACGATCGCTGGTCCAGAGGGTAAATTCCAGTAATAACTTAAATACATCCCACTGATACTAGAAATAATACCCACACCCACACCTAAACCCATGACTTGATGGAGACGGGTAACTAAAAGATAAGCAGTGGCCGCGGGGGTAATCAAAAGGGACAAAACGAGGATTACTCCCACCGCTTGCAGACTAGCAACTATTGTCAGACCGATCAGGAGCATTAAGCCTAAATCTAATAAATTTACTGGTAAACCCGCCGCTTGCGCCCCGATTTTGTCGAAAGTGTAGAATAATAGTTCTTTATACAGGAGCAAAACGGTTAACAAAACGATAACGGCAATAATTAGGGTGTCGCGGATGTCGGCAGCAGTAACACCCAGAATATTGCCGAAGAGAAAGTGATTCAGGTCAATTTTGTTGTTTTTTTGGATGAGAGTGATCAGGGTGATGCCAAGGGCAAAAAAAGCCGAGAAAACGATACCCATGGCCGCATCTTCTTTGATTGGGGAACGATTACGGATCAAGTTAATCAGTAGAGTACTGACCATTGAGGCTAGTAAAGCACCCAGTAGCAGATTAAAATTACCAATAAAAGCGATCGCTAATCCGGGTAAGACCGAGTGACTGATGGCATCGCCCAAGAGGGCCAAACGTTGTACCATCAGGTAGGTTCCCACCACCGCACAAATGATCCCGACGATGATAGCTTCAATTAGGGATCTCTGCATGAAACTATACTGTAAGGGTTCGATTAATCCTGTTAATAGATTGTTGCCCATGAATCTGCCTTGGGGTTAAATTTTTCTGATTCTCGATCGAGGTTTTGCTCCTAGGGTCTATCTTCTAAATCGGGGAGAAGATAGGTTAGGATAATTAGGATTAATTGTAAGTTTTTTCGCTCCTAACCGCTGCCATGGATACCCCCGTTCTTTCCTCAACTTTTTTTCTGACTCTCCTGCTCATGGTGGGATTATTCTTTTTTATTCGCGGTTCCGTCAAAGAGCGTATCGAACAGCGTGTCTATCTTACCAGTACCAGTGACGACCAACTATTAGAACAACTGCGAGATTATTTTGACCGACGTTCCTATCAAGTCAAGGCGATCGAACCCGAACAGAATATTGTCAGATTACAGGGTTTTGTGCCGCCTAGCCCCTTTCTAGCGATATTTTTGACAATTTTAGCTGCCTTGGGTTTATTTTGCTTCTCACTGGTGTTATCGGTGTTATTTCCCGATACTAATCCCTATATTTTTGCTCTTGTGGGTTTATCTCCCCTCGCGGGTGTTTTCTATTGGCAAAAAGTCGGCCGTTTAGAGGAAGTGGCTTTTAAAGTAGAAAGCAAATCTCAGCAAACGGAATTAACTGTCAAAGCCCATCGAGACGAGTTAAGACAACTACAAGATAGTTTAACCTTTCTAGAAAGACAATAAGCTTTTTATGTCCTATGAACGCCTAATTTATCTGGCCGATACCGATGCGGCCGGTGTGGTTTACTTTGCCCATCTTCTCTCGATCTGTCATGAAGCCTACGAGTTTTCTTTAGCACAATTTGGCATTAATATCAAGGATTTTTTCAAAGATTCTCCGGTTGCCCTACCGATTACTCAAGCGGAAATCCAGTTTTTTCGGCCTCTTTTTTGTGGCGATCAAATACAGATTGATTTCACTGCCCGATCCCTGAGCGAAAACGAGTTTCAATTGCAGTATAAAATTTATTTGGCTGAAATCATGGTCGCAAAAGCGAAAACTCGCCATGTGTGCATCGCTCCCACCGCTAGAAAAAGAATCCCTTTTCCGGAATCTTTAAAAAATTGGTTAAGATATTTATCAACCCCAGAGGATACTGGTATTTAAGAGATGATTTGGGCAGATTTAACGATAATTTTAACTAGGGATTGGTGGCACAATGCTTGGCAATTATTTAACCTTAGCACCGGAAGAATTATCTGGAATTCTTTTCTGGCTTTTATCCCCTTTGTCCTCAGCTTTTGGCTATTTCGGATCACCCTCGATCGTTCCCTACTCTGGTGGTTAATTCTCTTAGTTTTTGTGCTTTTTTTACCCAATGCTCCCTATATTCTCACCGATAGCATTCATTTAATCTCTTATGTTCAGGAGGATTACGCCAAAAGTTTAATTTTTTTAGTTTTAATTCCCCAGTATAGCTTCTTTATTTTTATTGGCTTTCAGCTATACGTTCTCTCCTTACTTAATTTAAAAAGTTATTGTCAGCAAAGTCAGCTAAATTCAGCAGTTTTACCCCTAGAAATAACTCTCCATTTTTTAAGTGCGATCGGTATCTATTTAGGAAGGTTTCTCCGACTGAATAGTTGGTATCTAGTCACTCAACCGCAGCAACTATTCTGGAGTTTGCAGAATTTACTGACTAAAAAACCTTTGCTATTCATCTCTGTCTGTTTTTTAATTATTTGGCTACTATACGAAATCAATAAAAGGCTTTACAATCGATTTTTTGGCTACAATTAACGCCTATCGGGAATTTCCACCCTCTCCTAGTCTCTTTCCGATTAATTAAAAGATAGTAGGAAGACAGAGATCAATTGGCCGCACCGATATTATGATGATGATTAATATTTTTTCTCTCTCACCCCCATGACAAGCACTGATCAATCTCAACCCCTGCCTAGGGATGACTATTTTCACTACCAAAATTGTTGGTATCCTGTGTTATTCGTGCAGGATTGGCAAAAAAATCCCTACTCTTTCTCTCTTTATGGGCAACCATTGCTAATATTTCGCGATCAGCAGGGAAAATGGGGCTGTTTGCTTGATCGCTGTCCCCATCGCTTGGCGAAACTCTCCACCGGACAGATGATCGCTGGGCGTTTAGAATGTTTGTACCATGGTTGGCAGTTCGAGACGGATGGAAAATGTTCCCATATTCCCCAACTGCCAGTCAATACCCCGATTCCCCGCAATGCCAAGGTTAAATCCTATCGGGTGGTGGAACGTCAGGGAGTCCTCTGGGTTTGGTTAGGAGAAGAGGAAACAGCGAAAGAAAGCGATATTCCTATCATCAAAGACCTAGAAGACCCCAATTGTGTCCATACCGATTATGTCATCGATTTTCCCTATGAACAGGGCTATTTACTCGAAAATCTCCTCGATCCCGCCCATGTTAATATTAGCCATGATCGCAGCGAATTCGGGGCAAAACGGGAAAATGCTCAACCGTTAGCCTTCCAAATCCTCGAAATCTCGGCGCGGGGAATTCGCAGTCAGTGGCGCAATAGCCGCAATCCGCAGGAAAGCTGGAAATATCTGGATTTTATAGCCCCTAATCTCGTTCATTATCGTTTTGCTCTGCCTAATCCCCATTGGTGTGCTGGATTGGCTTTATACGGGATTTCTCTGGGTCAAGGTCGTTCTCGCTTACTGATGCGACGTTACCAAAATTTTGCCGTTAACTCCCGTCAATACCGTTGGCGCTGGTTGGAACATCTGCGTCAAAGTCGCATCCTCGAAGATGATCTACCTTTAATTCAAAGTCAGCAGCAAATGGTGGAAAAGTCAAGAGATAGTTTACAAAAATTATACTTACCCTTAAAAAGTTCCGATGCCTTGGTGATTGAGTTACGTCAATGGTTCGATCGCTATGGGGACTCTTTCCCCTACTATCAAGGCTACACCAGTCAGCGGACAACGGCGATCGATTTATCCGATCCTTTACCCCTCGATCGCTATTCTCGTCACACTGTCCACTGTCGCACCTATAGCGATGCCATGAAAAAATGGTAAAAACTAAACAGATCGCAATTTTAATGGGGATATTATTAGCTTTACTGGCAATTTTATCCCCAAATCAGTCTATCTATCAAATTACTGCCCTTATTTTCGCAATTTTGGCTTTGGCAATAGCGATCGCTGCCAATTACACCCGCACAAAATTTGAACGCACCTATGAGAAAAAAGCCCATACCAAACTACACTGATAAGTAGTCGTGCAAAATTAATTTCCTAGTGAAGATAGGCAAGAGGCAAGAGGTGGTTAGATATGTGTAATTAATTTTACTTAGGTACTTAACTAAGATTTCTACTACAAAAATCTGCCTAAATCGAATTCCGTTGTGGCAGTAATTTCTCGAAAACGTTCCTGACTGATAATTAACAATAATCTTTCAGTATAATCCACCGCACCGCGCAATTCTCGTTCTAATCTTGCTAAACCGGCGTTGGCATATTCCTCGAAAATTGTCACTCGCAAAGCTTCCGAATCTACCCCGTGGGGAGACAGAATTTTCGTGTCTTGCAATTCATTGACTGCCAATAATTTGATTAGGGTATCGTAGCCACGAGAAATAAAAATTTCTAGGTTAATAGGTGAGGGTTCCTTCGCTACATTTTCTATCGCCACCCTCTCTTGATATCTTACCCCTAAAGCCGCCGCAAAAGCGATGACATCAGCATAGGTTTGAAAGGGTCCAATTCCCTGATTAAAATTAACTAAGGACTGGACAAATTCCCCTTTATCTCTAGCAATACGAACTCGATGAATGGACATATTTATCAAGCAAAAAGTAAAAAAGTTTACAAAATTCAGGAGATAGAAGTTATCAGTATATATGGACTATTTTATCTATCCCCTATCCGCTATAACTGCTTTAAGGATAAGTTTTAATTAGTCCTTTAGCTTGGTAAACATGAAATTGTTCGATGGCGACACCACCGCGCTTGATCGGAATGACAGCTACTTTAATTATATCTTGGAAATAGGGACGGTAGCGATCGATTATTTCTGGTCTTTCTAGAGAACTATTTGTAGTAATTAATAAACCATTTTTACCGATCCATTCTTGAGGATTAAACCAAATTTGATAACCCCTTTGATCGTTGTTAAAACAGGTGACGGGAATAGGAACTAGGGGATAGAGAGCCATATCTAGCCATGCTGTCACATAAAAATTATGGGTAAAAACGAAGCTAGAATCTTTTAAAAGTGCTAATAATTCGGGCGAATTAGCAAAGCCTTGGCGCAGTTGATCGATATCGACAATTTCCCGAGAAGGGTCCTGTTCTGGGGCAATAATTCCCCCAAAAATTGCGTATTGACTGGGTTTTTGGAAAGTGCCAAAAGTAACGTGAAGCATTGCTATAGATAAAACAGTAACGATAAAAATTCCCGATCCCCATAACCATCTTTTTACCCAGATTCGAGAAGATTGCTGCCAAGTATTGGCCTTTTCTCCTAATAAAATTGTGCAGGACCAGAACCCGGGTAAAATCCAACTAGGGGCGAGATAATGGGAAGCACCCACATAAAGCATTCCCAGGATTAAAGGCAGAGAAACCGAGAGAATTAACCATTTTTTTAGTGATTCTTCTTCTCGATGAAAAAATCTTTTTTTCGAGATAAAGTTAGGAATTTGTTCGGCAAAGCTTTTAAATGTCACCCACCACATCGGCAGACCGAAAGGAGGAAACATCGTGGCGATACTAATGCCAACAACCGAGAGAATACCGAGAATATTAAAGGCTTTGGGTTCTCCAGAAAAACGGTCTTCTAAATGAAAGCGAAAGGAAATCCAATCATGGTTAATATTCCAGTATATAATTGGCAATAAAGTTATCAAAAAGAGAATAAATCCTAATCCCAACCAGGGCGATCTAAATACAGGCCAATAGCGGGGAGTGGTCAGACAAAATAAAACTAAACCAAAGCCCAAAATAAAGCCATGATATTTACTTAAAACCGCCAATCCTACGGCAAGTCCAATATAAGCCAGACGATAGCTAGGATGATAGTTTTTTTCCCGAATTGGCCAGAATTCTTGGGCAGCTAAATAGACTGTTAATGACCAAAAAAAGATTAAAGGACTATCTGGCTGCGAGAGAATCCCGAAGACAATCCCATAGATGGGGATCAGGGTCGCGATCGCTAAAGTCATTCTGGCGACCGGCAGACTGAACAATTTTAAAGCCGTCAGATAGAGCAAGCAGAGGCTGCCAGTATAGAGGAGGAGAGTCCCGAAGCGAATGGTAAATTGATTGACTAATCCCGTGATCCAAGTCCCAAAACCCGTGGAAATCGCTACTATTGGCGGATGATCGAAATAACTCCAATCTAGATTATGGCTGTAAACATAATAATAGGCTTCATCATACCCGGGATAAAGCCCCAGGGCGATGATTGTTCTAAACAGGAGTCCACCGATGAGCAGATAAACGGCAATGCGGTCGCTAATTATTTTGGTCAAAATTCTTACCTCATTTCATCGCTAAAACTGATGTTAGAGACGGGAGATTTTTGAGGTTGCCAGATTCGAGATTTGTGCATCTATGGCAAGGTTAGATTTAAGTGTGATCTTTAGTTACTATATCACCAACTCTGTCATCTCTTAGCCCTTGGCTATCAGCAAACTCTCCCCAGGCGTTGCTGATTTGCGATCTGAAAGAGGATTAAGAGAACGGGGAACGGTAAATTGACATCCTCGCCGCCCTAAAAGTGCGGCGATTCCTAAACCTCACGATTTAAGTTTCTGCTTCCACCACCGTCGCATACCACAGTTAAAAAACCATGTACTGTCTTACACAGAGTCCACAGACTTTCGCCCCATTTCAGAAGCCCGATTCCCTGTGTCCCACGGTACGTTGACCGCCTATAGCTTCTTGTACTTGTTGCGCGCGACTTTTTACCCGGCCAAGCTTTTCTGGTCGGAACCCCCTAAGCCGAGTTTTCAAGGTGCTGCGCCGTCCACTTGGTTTTCGAGACTGGCCTTTTAATTCTAAAGTAAAGCCAACCTAGAACGGCGGGGTTTCAGACCCAAAATTTCCGATGACGAAAAGAATCGTTCTGGATGCCAATATTCTCATCCGTGCCGTGTTGGGGAAGACGCGGATTTTTTCGGCACGGGGGTGGCAACCTGGACGAGCAATCGGGTTCACCTGTATTTCGGTGAGTGAACGACGGCGATCACAACAATATCCGATATTCTGGTGAATTCGTAAGAATCGAAGATATCCCGCCGTAGTCGGTGGGTATCTCCCTGGACTAGGTGCGCTTCCCAACTTTGCGAGCGTTGGATGAGTTTGGCTAGGGTTAATCTCAGACCGGCTAGATAGGGTTTGCTGAATAAATTTGAAATGTAGGCAAAGTAAAGGTTTTGGGGCTTTTCTCGCTCCCACAGGTGCAAGATTTTGAGAGAATCGTCGTTCAAAACCTTGCGTCTTCATCGGCCCGCGTCCTGTAGGGGCGAAGCATTCGGACAATAACCTATCGGTGAAAAGGTAGATTTTCTATCCGAATGCTTCGCCCGTACTTATTCAGCAAACCCTAGATAGAGCTTGCTGAATAAATCTAAAAACTCTGTTGGATTGGAGAGAATGACATTTGAGGGAATGAAACGACCCTACCCCACACCCCGCCCCCACAAAAAACTTTTTGCCGCAAACCCTGAGGGCGAATGCAATTCGCCCCTACAATAATATTATTACGCCAATGGTAGGGCCGCACTGTGGTCAGTGAGTTTATCGAACTGTGTGCGCCCAAAATGTCCTATAGATATTTCGACCAAATTGAGATGCACCCAAATTATCCCTATTCTTCTTCCTTCCACACAAAAACTGGAAGAGCCATCTATTTCACCTATGATAAAACTAACTGGTAGCGACTCCGATAATTTTATGCAAATCACTGTTGATATTCCCGACGAAATCGCCCAGAGATTAGGTCAAACAGGCGATAATTTGGCTCATAAACTGCTGGAAATGGTTATTGCTGATGCTTACCGTGCCGGTATCTTGAGTACGGCCGAAGTTGGACGCATCCTTCAATTACCTTCTCGGTTAGAAACTCATGCCTTTTTAAAGCGGATGGGAGTCTATCTGAATTATGATGAAATTGAACTGGAACGCGATTTGCAAACTCTCAAAGAACTCAGAGCAAAATGATAGTTGTTTCTGACACTTCTCCGATTTGCTACCTGCTCTTAATTGACCAAATTATGATCCTACAAGAACTGTATGAGCTTGTGGTCATTCCTGAAGCTGTAGCTGATGAATTAAAGGCCTCAGAATCTCCATCTATCGTTCGCAATTGGATTGCTAACCCCCCTGATTGGCTCCGGATTGAAATTGTTAGGACATCCTCAAGGTCAGGATTGGAAAAACTCGATCCGGGTGAGCAAGAAGCGATTTTACTAGCAGAGCAAATTGAAGCTGAATTGATTATTTTAGATGACAAAGCAGGGAGGCAAATTGCTTCGGAGCGTGGCTTAAGAATTATTGGACTTTTGGGCATTGTCAAAGATGCTGCCCAATTCGGATTGCTCGATTTAAGAGTAACCTTTGAACGTCTCCAAGAAGCTGGCTTTTGGGTTGCACCCAGCCTACTCGAACGACTTTTGCGGCAGCAATAGATGTTCTGACGCTAAGTAGGGTTTGCTGAATAACTGTGAAATACTTATGATATAAGGATTACAGCCATATTAAATTCCCAAAAAGTCAAGAAAAAGGGACAGAAAACGGCTAAAATTGCTAAAATACCCTTGCACTTATCCGACAAGAACATATGTACCGAAAAACGAACGAGTCTTCAATTGCCCCAGAAAACTTTGAGTTGCCTTTTGAGGGAAAATTATCAGCAGATAATCGCTGGATAATAATGGCAGAGTTAATTCCCTGGGAAGAATTTGAAGAAGAATATGCCCAAAATTTTGACGAAGAAATGGGTGCGCCAGCCAAACCATTTAGGATGGCATTAGGAGCATTAATTATTAAGGAAAAATTAAAAACAAGCGACAGGGAAACCATAGAGCAAATCAAGGAAAACCCCTATTTACAGTATTTTCTAGGGATGTCAGCCTATAGTAATGAAGCTCTATTTGATGCGACAATGTTCGTTAATTTTCGTAAAAGAATCAGTAAGAATTTAATCAATAAAATTAATAAAAGAATGGTGATGAGAGAGAGAAAAAAGAAGGAAATTGAAGAAAAAAGTGAAAGAAAAGAAGAAGAAAAAGAGAGTCAAATAAAAAATAAAGGAAAATTAATATTAGATGCAAGTTGCGCACCTGCTGATCTAAGTTATCCCCAGGATTTAGGGATATTAAATCAAGCAAGAAAGAAAACAGAAAACATTCTAGATTGTCTCTATCAAAGTTTGAGAATCAAGCTGAAGAAAAAGCCAAGAACTTATAGAAAAAGAGCGAGAAAAGATTATTTAAAAGTAGCCAAAAAACGTCGTTGTTCTCAAAAAGAAAGACGAGAAGCTATCAAGAAGCAACTGCAATATATCAAAAGAAATCTATCTCAAATAGAGAAATTAATCGAGGGGGGATCAGAGTTAAGTAGTCTCAGCAAAAGAAACTACAAAATGTTGTTAGTGGTGACAGAAGTTTATCGTCAACAATTGTGGATGTGGGAAAATAAATCATCGAGAATTGATGATAGAATTGTGAGTATAACCCAACCACACATCCGCCCTATCGTTAGAGGAAAAGCAGGAAAACCAGTTGAATTTGGAGCAAAAATCTCAGTAAGCTGTTTTGAGAGTTATGTATTTTTAGACCATTTAAGTTGGGATAATTTTAATGAATCTGGGGACTTACAAGCGCAAGTAGAAGAGTATAAAGAATTCACAGGATATTATCCAGAATCAGTTCATGTTGATAAAATTTATCGAACTAGAAAAAATCTAGCTTGGTGTAAAGAAAGAGGAATTAGAATCAGTGGAGTTCCTCTAGGAAGACCACCTAAAAATATTAGTAAAGAAACTAAAAAACAAGCTCTTGAGGATGAAGGAATTCGGAATGCAATTGAAGGTAAATTTGGTCAAGCAAAAAGAAGATATAGTCTTGATTGTATCATGACAAAACTTGATAAAACTTCAGAAACTTCCATTGCCATTACTTTTTTAGTCATCAATCTTTCTAACCTGCTTAGACAGGTTAACTGTCTTTTTTTGTCCCTATTTCTTTATACATCTAAATTTAGCTTTATTCATCCCTCTTTGATTAGAAAAGATGATAAAAAAGCTGATTTCTCAACAGAAAAACTTATCTTAAATTCGGGCTGATTTTTGAGAGTTTTTGTTTTTTACTTTTTCAGCAAACCCTAAGTAGGTAGGCGTTAAAAATTATCAGATGCCCCCCTTATCAAGGGAGATCCCCCGCCTATCGGCACCCCCCTTATCAAGGGGGGACTAAGGGGGGATCGGCACCCCCCTTATTAAGGGGGGCAGGGGGATCAAACCCCCCTTATCAAGGGGGCAGGGGGATCAAACCCCCCTTATCAAGGGGGCAGGGGGATCAAACCCCCCTTATCAAGGGAGATCCCCCGCCTATCGGCACCCCCTTATCAAGGGGGCAGGGGGGATCGGCACCCCCCTTATCAAGGGGGCAGGGGGATCAAACCCCCCAGGTAATTGACCCCCTAAACTAATACATTTGTACCATAGCTTGCCCAAAAAAATTCCGGAAAAGGGAATGAGGGAAAAAAGGGAAAAAAAGGGGAAAAGGGTTACAAAGTCCTCCCGGCACCGCACACCACCCGAAAACCGAGGTTGTAGTAGTTGTAGTCGCGGCGGAAGTCGCTGATGCGGTAAGCAGAACGGCAGTAATACGGATTGAGGTACCAAGAACCGCCCCGCAGCACACCAATTCGTTTATCCGTCAAGAGTTCATTTATACTATTTAATAAGTTTTCATAACGATTATCATTATTTGTCTCGTCCCAAACGCTCCCGTCTGTGGGCGGTGCGCCTTGATAATCTCTGTGCCACGGATCTAAACACCACTCCCAAACATTCCCGTGCATATCGTACAGCCCGAAGGCGTTGGGGGGATAGGAGCGGACGGGGGTGGTTTTGTGTGGGGATTTTTTCGCCTTTTCTTGTTGATAGACCTTTGAACTATTGTAATTCGCCAGTTCTGCCGTGATCGTCTCGCCAAAGTGGAAGGGGGTGGTTGTTCCCGCTCTACAAGCGTATTCCCACTCGGCCTCGCTCGGTAAACGGTAATTTTTTCCCGTGTGACGGGACAGACGGGCGCAGAATTCGATCGCATCGTACCAACTCACGGACTCGACGGGGTTATTATCGCTTTCCTTAAAGCTCGCGGGGTCTGGATTGAGGTCTTTTCCCTCCCTCGGTAGGTGGGCCACGAACCGCCATTGCGCCAGGGTAATCAGAGTCTGGCTCAGGTAGAAAGCACTGACGCTCACGGGGTGTTGGGGTTTTTCAGACTTGAAATCGTCCTTTTCTCCCGGTGAACCCATCAGGAAAGTTCCCCCTGGAATAGCAACCATAGTCAGGGGTTCGATTCCCTTGCCTAGGGGTTCCTCGTAGTAGTAGGCCTCCAGGGATTCTCTTTTGGTAATTATTCCCCGTTTATTGACGTATAGGGTCTTGAAGGGGAATTTTAGGAGTTTTTCCGGGGTCAAGATTTCCTGTTTTCGCTGCCTCACTCTCTCCTCGATGTCTTGGGCGATATCGGCGTACTCTCCCCCCCAAGTGCGGAGAACAGCCGCGTCCACCTCAGCGAAATAGAGAGAGCGATCGCTGACTGCATCCGCTAGAGAACCCTGTGGATTGGGGATTAGAGCCGAAAAATCGCGAAATTCGCCGTAATGGTCGCGAATATGATCGCCGATGCCGCGCCAAATATCGATCGTGCGTCTAGCGGCACTATCTGCCAACAGTAACTGACGAATGCCGGGGTAAAAATCGTACCAAGCATCCGTAACCGTCGCTCCTTCCGGACTAAAGGTAGATTTTTCGACCAGTCCGCTAAAAAAGACCTCCGCTAGATGCCAATGTTTACTATCGGGTAAAAATCGCCGCTGTGCCAATCGCATCACCGGAGGAATCAGGGGAACGGCCGCCAGCACTTTAGCCAGTTCTCGGGCCAAGGGACTGGCATCGATTAAAAAGCCTCTCAATAACTCTTCCGGGGATTCCGCTTCCGGAGCGGCTGCCTCTTCTTCTCCGGTTTCACCCATATTCACCCCCGCAGTGGTTGCTCCCATTAAAACCCCCTGAATCGAGTTACCACCGCTCCCAGCGATAAATTTCGCCCAGGTTGCAAAGTGAGCAGGGGATAGATTGAAAATAGGGAACCGATAGAGAATCTGCTTCGTGCGGAGTCTTTCCCCCACTTGCAGTATTGCATTGGCAGAAGCGGGACCCGGTGCAATCAAAGGCCGGAGGATTGCTCCCTCTAAAGCGGTTCGTTGCCATAGCTCCTGCGGGAAAATGTGAGCGATGGTGACGGGGTGTTCTTTTCCCAGATCCGCTAGGGTGGCGAAGGCAGACCCCGATCGCCAAGCTTTCCCCAAAGTATCGGTTAGGACAATAAAAAGTCGGTTCCCAGAGGGTGCAACCAGACTGCGAGGGTTCCGTTCGATTTGCCCGGCGCCGGAAAGCAAACGAGCTTCATTTTCACCCGTCTCGAACCACCAAACCCGCACATCCCTAAAAAAGCCTTGCCAACGGAAGAGGGTGGTCATTCCCCCCGCTAGATCTCCCCAAAATTCCATCGGGGGAGAGCGATCGATCAACAGGTGAACCTCTAACCAACGTTCTAGGGGGGGTCGGAAAGCGAGAATCGGTAATCCCCCCGCTTCGGCCGTCCGTTCCACTGTAACCTCGATATCCAACTCGTCGGCCCGTAATCCAGGCACGCGACGCGCTAGGGGAAGAATTGCCTTACTGATAGCGGTGGGTTCGGGTATCGGAAAGGGATCGGGGACGCGAACGGGAGAAGAACGATCGCTCTCGACCGAATCGCGCTTCCGGGAGGTCTGCGTCTGGCGATCGATGTTTTCGGGATAGGCAACGGGGAGCGTTGACTCGATCGCTCCGGGGGGAGGGGTTTCTTCACCGCTGCCGGATGACCGGTTATCCTCCTTATCATTAGATGAGGTTGCTTCCGACTGTTCAGACTGCTCAATCGACCAAGGCGCGATAATTCGATCGAGGTAAGCAGCGCACCAGATCAGTTCTGCCATTTCCCTCTCGTCTTCCCACCAGATGGCTTTTTTCCCTTCCATCTCTCCCCCTACCCTTGCAAGGATTTAAAGATGGTGTCTAGCAGCGATTGGCGATCGGTGGCGGTGAGGTCGTTTCCCTGTAGTAACAGATAGACCGCGTTGAGCAGTTGATCCGTGGCTAGTTTGTCTTTGCGTTTAATTCGATCGAGAAATTCCCGGATCAGATTTCTGGCCGGTTCGTCCAATTGATTTAGGCTCTCCGGGGGGAAACGTTGCTCTAGTATCCGATAGAAATCATCCTCGTTGTCGGGTTGTTCGAGTCTTAAACGCAAACATCGACGCAGGAAAGCGGGGGGAAACTCCCGGGCCTCGTTACTGGTCATGAATACTAGGGGGAACTCCTGACAAGACACACAACCTCGATCGATCGGGATTTTTTCCTCGCTGTCCTCCTGTTGACCGCGATAGGGAAGAACGGATTGGTTGCCGGTTTTTAATCGTGTCAGTTCCGGGATCTCAAAAAATCCCTCCTCGAAAATATGGAGGAGATCGTTAGGCATATCGATATCGCTTTTATCGATCTCATCAATTAGCAGCACCGCCGGTCGTCCTGGACGGGATTGATAAAAAGCCATCCCCATGGGGCCTAATCTTAGATAGCTGCCGATATCCGGCTCCTCGTACTCTCCCCCCTCTCCCACTTTCTGTCTTTGTAGGGAAGCTTCCTGTAACCGTCCGATCGCATCGTAGGCATAAAGACCCTCTTTAAGGGTGGTGCGGGAAACGATCGACCAACGGTAGGGGCCGGGTAATCCCAATTCCCGCGCCACTGCGTAGGCCAGGGAAGTCTTGCCGGCGCCGGGGTTGCCCTCGATCAGTAGGGGACGACGCAAACAGAGGGCAGCATTCACCAATTCCACCGCTTTTTTATCCGCGACGAATCCTAAAGCCCTAGGGTCGATTTTTCCCTGTTTGGGCGGTATTTTCTGCGATTTTGCCGCTTTTGTCCATTCTTCCGGGGACAGGCTAAAACTGCGCCAAGGAGGTGGCGGTGGGATGCGATCGAGGTGTTTTCTTTGTTCTTTGGGTGTGGGTAAACTATCGGCACTCAGGGTCAAACCCCGATAGATGCGAAGGTCTTCTGGTTTGGGAACTGGTTTATCGGCCATTGGATTCCACCACTCTCGTGTTTAGAGGTCTCGGTCTCGGGGAGGGTTTGGGGTATGGATCGTCCCAGAAAAGGGCGATTTTTCGCTTGTTTCTGCGTAATTCTTTGGTCTTATCGGGCCAGTTTCTCCATTCCGAGGGTTTTAGATCGTTATCTGTCATCGGTTGGTTGGCGTTTCGACTCCAGACGGCGATCGGCAGGGATTCCACGATATCTTCCAGATCGGCGATCGATGGTTCGGTTCCGATGTAGTAATCTTTCTGGTCAAGATCGCTATTATTTTCCCATAAAGCTCTCTTGATCTCCTCGATCTTGTCGCGTATTTCTCGGAAATCTTCATCGAAATAGCGATCGAAGGAGTTAATAAAAACAGGATACTCGTATCCGATAGATGGCCCCTCACCGCATCTAAACTTAATATCTTCTAGGGAGTGTTTCAGCAAAGCAAATGGAAGGAAAAATTCAATCTCTAGTCTCACTCGATCGGGTAAATAGTAAAACATTTCAGGAATTACCTGATAGAAACTATTTTGCATTTCTTCTAACATAAAACCTTGTTCTTTTTTATAGATATTCCATAACTTAATTTTATTGTTTATTCCCACAAAAAACATCGTATTTACATGAAAATATTCTGTTTGTAAGCCAGTATTATTATGTTTATCAATTGCGGGTGAGATTACAATTTGTATTCTTCCTTCTAGTTCGATATTTTTATTAAATTTATCCCACAATTCTCTCGCATATTTTTTGATTGTGTCTAACTGCACACCATCCCTATATCGAACAGCTTCAACTTTCCAAGTATCAATATTGTCAGCAATATCTAGGGTTTCATCCTTAAATAACTTCAATCTGCACCACTCAGAAAATAAAATCAAAGGACATATTTCTTTATTAACTGGCTTACTAGATAAATCTTTTAGTTTTTCTCTAAGCTCTTGTATGTTTGAAATAGATGATGATTTAGGATCCTCATAGACTAACAGAAAAGAGTTGATTAAAAATAAACTATTATCAGAATTAATATTTAAAATATTGAAAAGTTTTTCGATTAAATTAAATCGTTGATTTTCCCATTTTTGGTCAGCTTTAGGATAAGTAGGAAAAAACCTAGCATAGGTTTCAATTCCTAGCGCAGAATAATTAACACGCTGATTACTGTCAACATTTTGGTTCATTTTATGAACCAACCAACCTAGATCGACATATCCAGAGTGGGAATAAAACTCGATCGCTTCTATATCATCGAGAGCTTGTTGCAGCGATCGGGATAAAACGCCTTCGATCGCTGTATCTTTTGCCCTACAAGCTGCCATAACATGAATAGCTATATTAGCTCCTCGAACCGCTTCATATTGTTTGATCGCATCGCTAACGAATTTTATAATATCTCCCGCACCACTTTGGGAGTAACAAGTATCAATAATATAGAGAATTTGAGAGATTTTTACTTGCTTATTGTTAAGAGGAAGAACTAAGTCTTGAGTCGGTAAAGCCGTTGAAGGTATATCGTCACTATTTGTGTCTTCCAGTATGAGATAATGTCTATCACCTGGACAATATTCGCCATGACCAGAATAGTAAAAAATAAGAATATTTTTCGTTCCATGCCGCTCTCTATCCCGAAGCCAATTAGGGAATAGTATTTTAAGATCGTTAGTTGTGGGATTCAAGTGTAAACTTGGCAGAACTCTTTCATATCCAAAACCACTGGTAAACAGACTTTTCACCAGTTCTAAATCCGTCTCGACGCTGGGTAATTGCTCGAATGCGTTGTAATCCTTCGTCCCACAAGCAATTAGATAATACTTGATTTCTTCATCCATACCATTACCCATCAATCGATTAACCCCGATCGAATCGCTTCCCCAGTTTCAACCGCCGTCAGATACCTTTTGGCATCATGAGCCTCGCAACCATTATAAACTAGCTTATCCTCGACAGTTCCCTCAAATAAAGGGTTGAGTTGCTTTGTCAACGCCACCACATCGCCATCGTCCGCGATATTTACCCATCTTTCCACATTTCCGGGCCAGCGCCCCAGGTTATTGCGGGGGGATGGTTGCAGTCGATCGAAAATTAATTGTCTTATCCCCAAAGGAGAACCGAGAGTGACAAAGACTTTAATCGGCCATTCTGGATGCTGACATAAAGTTTCGTAACAGACGATCGAACCGAGAGAATGAGCTACAAGTACCCGCGTATCTTCACCGATACATTCTATTACTCGCTCTTGAATCTGCTGTTTTAGCTTTCGATCGTGTAAATAGCTCCCCACTTGCTTAAGATAAGAAATAACCAATTTCTCGGCAATGCTACCGAAAAACCGAGATTCACTTAACCCCGACAAAGCTCTCTGGATAATTTTTGGGGTAGATTTTTCTCTCAAAAGGCTATTCGCATTGGGATGATTATTTTCTAATCGTTCCGTTTCTTGCCACCACAACTGAAGTAATTCTTTTTCCCAATCGGAATCGATATCATTAACATCGTAGTTCGGGATACCGAGCGCTTTCGATTTTCCCCGAAAAATATCTCCGTAAAACGCACAAAGAAAATCGGTATCGGACTTTAACTCGGTTCCCGCGAGTTTCAATCCATCCTTGAGACTTGGCAACCAATCAGCAGAAATCGTGTTGCTACCCCTAAATTCTTGCGCGATACCGTGAACACCGACAATTTTAGCCATGATCGTGCGGTTACAGAGCCTTCCTATCCCTGTTGATTTTCAATTTTAAATGGTTTTCGCACTTGAGACCGAGAGCAAATTTAAAAACTGCCTTGCTTCGATCGCCTTGTCAGTCGAGATAGACCGTTCAAAAACAGCAACCAAACCACCACCACCAACCAATGCAGCACCGAGATCGTCCAGAGAGAACCGGTCAGCCAATAGATAACCGTGCAAGTTAATCCCAATAAAGCCGCTAAAATCAAGAAAATAGGCTGAAAAAAAGTCGGATTGCCCTTTTTGTAAAAAATAATTGCATTGAGGGGATGATAGACGGTAAAAAGCGTGATGCTGACCAAAGCAGAGAGGATCAGGTTAGCTGTGGAAGTTGCCGTTTCCGGATGGGGAATTAACAGCACCCGAAAGACGAATTCCTCCCAGAATGCCGGGAAGAAAAAACAAAAGACGAGCATTTTCAGTATCTCTAACGGTCTCCCTTCGGGGAAGTGCCAACGTAAAAAACCCGACCGGAAACCGATGGTCAGGGCGATCACAGCGTACAATCCCAATCCGATCGCCGTCACCCCCCAATCCCGACCGGTAAGGGGCAGCACGAGCGCTCCCAAAGTGCGACGGAGCATTGGCGCGATCATCGGCATTTCCCCGAATAACTTGGTCGGTGCGAGGGGTAAAATCTCCGGCATCGCTCCCCCAACCTGATTAGTACGGAGGAACCAGAGAGTAGCTCCTGACCGCAAGAAAATCTCACCGATCACGTCATTGCTGCCTCGCGGTAACATCGAGCGCCAGCTTAGTAGAGCGTTGGCCAGTGTATTTTCCCGAATAAAGCCTTTTCCGCGACTATCGGTGATACCGGCGAGAATTTGGGCGTTTTGCCGCCAATCGGCCCGGATCACCCCCCGGGGAGCTAATACTTGTTCTAAACGATCGCCCAATTGTCCCAAACGTTGAAAACGCAAGGTTTCCGGATCGTCGGCATGGGTTGTCAACCAAGCGGCGATCTTTGGATCGGTTTCAAACTGGTGGCGCAGGGTAGCGATCGTGATATAAAGGGCCTGATTCGAGTCCTGGACGCAGGAAGTCGCGGGGGTAACACTAGAAACCCCGGTCCCGTCCCCGATTCGGTAGCGAGCCATCATGATCTCTAACTGCTTGCGGAATTCTGTCAGGGGGGACAGAGAAACCCCGCCAAAGTTGTAATCCTCCAATAGGTCTAATTTCACGATCGCATCGGATATGGGTCGGGAATTAAGCCATCCCCGCTCTAAACTACCCGTATAGTTCGCCCAACTCTGATATCCCGATAAAATCCCCTGGGGATTGTGAGCATACACCTGATCGTAATCGAGCTGCCACTGCAGCTCTCCCGTCTGGGCATCCCGAATCACTTCGTAGAGAAAATAGGAAAAATGACCCGTTACCGTTGCCAATTGTATTGATTCGCCTTTTTTACCGCCGATTCCCCCGAAGAGATGAATTCCTATTCCTTTATCCCCCTCTTTCCACGATTTTTTTTCACCCTCCGGCAGGACTGTTACCCGACTGGCGGTTCCTTTGCGGGCGGGGGTATCGTTCCAAGTGCCACGGGTGATGTAATCTTGGCCCGATCGCACCCCAGTCAGGATTTCCGTCGGTTGCAGTTGAAACAGCGATCGGGGTTTGAGCGCTTGAACGGTAAAGAGGTTATCCCGTCCCTGCACCCCGTAGATATACCAGCCCTCCTTTCCTTCGCTTGCTGCTGCTAACTGTCGAGGGGTGGAGATAAAACGTCCTCCAGAAACTAAGGGTTGTTGGGGAATGCGGATCACTTCCGAGCTGCCGTCGAATTGTCCACTGTCGCGGTTATAGTGTTGCACTCGGAAAAGTTCGCTCCCACAGGGGGGTGAACCGGGGCAAACCTTGGGGATGTCGGTGGGGGTTCGGAGGGGAGCTTCGCCGATAATTTTCACCAATGCCACGAAGCGCCCGGTAACGATCAAGGGCATTCGCTCCACTTGTAATGACGTTTCCCCGATTTCTGCATCGGGAAAGCTGACGACCACATCATCGAGCGGTCGCGATCCGGCCAGCGCTTGCAGTGGTCCGACCCCTGAACGACCATTCAAGCGAGTCGGTAGGATATTTCCCTGTTTTTCACTCTCGATCGCCTCTGGAGTGAAGCGAATATCCTTAGTAACCAGTCCTAAATATCGAGCCAGTGCCGGGGATTGCCGCCAACCTAAACGAACTTTTTGACCGACTAAATCCGGCCGGGGTGCTTGGTAAACCTGCAACCAAGTCCAATCTTCCCCCGGTGTGGCCGAATATTCCTCCGGTTTTGGCAAAATCAGGCGACCGATCCAGGGGGCGATCGGGCGATACCATCGCGGATCGAGGGATTGCTCTAGGGGAAAATAGCCCGGTTGATTGACCGCTAACCGACTCATGATCCAGTAGTCAGCCTTGGCTTCTTCCACGGGGCGCGGACTGAACAGAAACACCGCTAGAGCGATCGCCGCCAGCGAGAGAAGTATCCAGACAATCCGGGAAATCGTTCTTTTCATGGTATAGCTGACGCTCATCGATCGAGTCAGGTTTCTCCAGCCTACAGCGTTTAGACTAAGTAGCTGGTTATAATTAAATTAAAAACGGATTTTGCCTTTAATCCCCCTTGATCCCCCCTTAATAAGGGTGGTGCCGATCCCCCCTTAGTCCCCCCTTGATCTCCCCTTAATAAGGGGGGCATCTGATAATTTTTAACGCCTAACTACTTAAATCCCCTGAGTATAGGCTACATATCAGGAGAGGCAAAGGGCAAAACCGAGAATAAATAATCAGTTTTTAATAACCGGATTTAGGATTAGAGTGATTTACCAGGTAAAACCAGATCACCAGTTAGATGGCGATAATCCTGTTTTATCCCTGAAATTCCGTCAAAACCCCATAGATAGCCCAGATAGCCATGGCGCGTAAATAATGACAGGCGCGAAAAGTTCCCACCGATGTTATTGCTTCCGGGGTGCGAAATTGTAGGCCATTTTCATAAACTTGTCGCACCACCGCTTCCGTAATTTGCCATCCTTGCTTTTCCATTCCCATTTGTAGTAAAAAAGCCACCAACCCAAAATTAATTCCTACCCAAACTTCTAAGGGATGAGTTGCCTCGGGATTTTCGGGAGTACCATCGGGTTTTAACCCATTTGCTGCCCCAAATTTTCCCCCATGAAACTTGAGAAAACAAGCCTGATAAATCTTACTTAAAGCTGATTGCGTGTATTGATTTTCTACCACATCCGGTAAAGCCAATAAACGGGCATAAAATTGACCGCATAATTGGTCAGTCATCACCACATCGGAACCACTGCCACTATCTAAATTATAATATTCTCCATTCCAGAGAGTCTGATGATAAATAGCGCGAGATTGCTGTAACCAACTGGTAAAAATTGCTGTATCTTCTCCAATGATTTCGCCAATTTTAAGCGTCGCTTCTAGGGCCGCTATCCACAAACCACCACAATAGGCACTAATTCCCTGTAAACGCCAATCATCAAAGGTTTGGTCTGGTGCACCAGAATTTTCGGGGATGCCATCGTTATCAAGGTCAAAAGTTTTTAAATATTGCAAAGTCAGGACAATTGACGGCCAACATTCCCGCAGAAAATCCTCATCTTTAGCCCCCGTTAATAAATAATCCCGATAAACTAATAAAACAAAATCACTGCCTAAATCTTTCCAGAGATTACAATCTTGATAACTGGTGTAATTGCTCTTTTGCCAAGGGTGTTCATTGGGTGCGCCTAAATCGTGGGGAGTGGCATTTTTAGCCTTACGAATGGCACTAGCTTGGTTATAACCGATAATTCGAGGAGTGTCGTCACTGCTGGGAATTGCCCTCGCAAAAGCTTCCATCACGGCCTTTTCTAAGCGCGGCCATAACATCAGTAACCCAAAGGAACCATAGAGACGCACATCAAGACTTTCATACCAACGATAATCAATACATTCTAAGACCCCAAATTGACCGATGGGATCCTGTTCCGTGGCTGCCGTCCAGAGAGTGCCGCCGTCCGTTAACAGGTATAATTCGTTAAATAAAGCCATTTTAAACCAAGCAGCCAGATCGGTGCGTTCTAGGATCGGTTTTTGCCAGTTAATAATATTTTCTCGCCATGTATCGCCGTGTTTTAAAGCCGTGCGTACCATCGCCCAAGCATTTTGACCATTGCGACCGAAAAAGTCCGTATAACGACGATAATAGTTAATTCCTTGGGCAAATTCCGTGACGGGTAAATCCCAAGCTAAAATAAAGGGAATTTTGCGAGTTTTCCCCGGACGAATGGTAAAACGAATCGCCATGGCCGTGGCCGTTTGTTCCCCTTTTTCGGCAGGGGTTTCGTCCTCAATATCCGGTAAAGAGCCATTCATGGCGAAATAGTCCCAAACTTCGCCCCCATCGCCGGCAGGGTTCCATTTACCCAGATAGAATACCTCTAGACTCGGATTAGTAATACTGGCAATCGCCATCTGTCCATCCCCTTCCCCGGGGTTTTCGTAATCCCGACGCATCAGACAGCCAACGCGGAAATTATCGACAATCCATTGATTATAATTACCCTCACTTTCCCCCCATTTTGATTGATATTCATAGACGGGACTACCATCATCTCTCACCTTAACCACTGGGGATTTAATCGCGTTAGTAAACCAACCGATTGTATTTTGCCAAGTCAGCATAATACTAATAGTAATCGGTTTATCGGTGGGGTTATGAACCGTCCATTCAAATAGGGCTATAGGATAACTACTTTCTTGGTAATTATGCGCCCAAACCGGTGAGAATTGTTCGCAAATTAATTGAGTCTGAAAAACATCTTTGTACTCGTACCAACTGCGGGGATAAAGGGCAGAATATGTTCCCTTTTCGGCTGGATACCACGACCAGCGCGATAATGTTCCATCCTTGGGGCTTTCCGTCGCCATAGCGTAGGCTTGGGCGCTTCCGTCTTCTGTTTGTTCAAAAATGCTAAATTGACAGGCCGCAAGGCTATTAAAACTGTGTTCACCGCCGTCCAGATGCCAGAGGTTAAAGTCACCTTTGGGGGAACGTCCGATGCAACCGGCCCCAAATCCCCCCAGAGGCATCCCATGCCAAGGACCATCATCTAAATTGCTGGCATAGCGGACGCTGTAGGGTTTTTCCCAACCTTTGCCGAGAGGACGTTTCCAAGCGGCGGCGGGAATTTCTGGAAGGGAGACGAGATTAAGCATAGATTTAAGTGGGTTGTGGGGTGTGGGTTGTGGGGTGTGGGGAAGTGGGGAAGTGGGGAAGTGGGGAAGTGGGGGAGTGGGGGAGTGGGGGAGTGGGGGAGTGGGGAAGCTGTCTCATCACCCTATCACCCCAAAACCCTATCACCCCAAAACCCTATCACCCCAAAACCCTATCACCCTATCTCCTCCTGAATACTGAATACTGACTCAACCAAGAAACTTTTTCAGTAAACCCTAATTATTCGCTAAAAAGATAATTACTGCGATCGCTGACTGGCCAATCTTGATTTTCTCCCCCGATAATTAAACGTTTAATATCGACAAAATCCTTACTTAATTGGGTCAAGGCATTGATTAAAATATCCAAAGCAATAAGATCGCTAGTACCGAGATCAAACCAGCAACGTCCCCAAGTACCTAAGTATTCAAAATCGGTCATATTGTGCATCGGTGACATAAAGGCATTTTCGGCCATATCTGGATCGTATTCCATATAACTAATATCGATTCCCACCTCCTGTACCTGTAGGTTTTCGGCATTGAAAGCCCCTAATTTACCCAAATAAAACCAAGAGGCAAAAACTTCTTCTACATATTGCTGTTCCATATTCGAGGGAACCGTCGAAAATTCCAGCCAAAACCAGACATCAAAAGGATTAAATTCGCGAAATTGTACTTGCATATTTTTTAGAGGAGACAGGAGACAGGAGACAGGAGACAGAAGACAGGAGACAGGAGACGGGGGAGTGGGAATTATGAATATAAATTGGGGAGAAGGGAGTATTTTCAGTGAACAGTAAACAGTAATCAGTGAAAAGACAGTAGGAAACTTCTATTTAATACTGCTCACTTAAAACTCAAATCTGATCACTGATAACTTACCCACTGATAACTGATAACTGATTACTGATAACTGAATTCGAGGGAACCGTCGAAAATTCCAGCCAAAACCAGACATCAAAAGGATTAAATTCGCGAAATTGTACTTGCATATTTTTTAGAGGAGACAGGAGACAGGAGACAGGAGACAGAAGACAGGAGACAGGAGACGGGGGAGTGGGAATTATGAATATAAATTGGGGAGAAGGGAGTATTTTCAGTGAACAGTAAACAGTAATCAGTGAAAAGACAGTAGGAAACTTCTATTTAATACTGCTCACTTAAAACTCAAATCTGATCACTGATAACTTACCCACTGATAACTGATAACTGATTACTGATAACTGAATTCGAGGGAACCGTCGAAAATTCCAGCCAAAACCAGACATCAAAAGGATTAAATTCGCGAAATTGTACTTGCATATTTTTTAGAGGAGACAGGAGACAGGAGACAGGAGACAGAAGACAGGAGACAGGAGACGGGGGAGTGGGAATTATGAATATAAATTGGGGAGAAGGGAGTATTTTCAGTGAACAGTAAACAGTAATCAGTGAAAAGACAGTAGGAAACTTCTATTTAATACTGCTCACTTAAAACTCAAATCTGATCACTGATAACTTACCCACTGATAACTGATAACTGATTACTGATAACTGAATTCGAGGGAACCGTCGAAAATTCCAGCCAAAACCAGACATCAAAAGGATTAAATTCGCGAAATTGTACTTGCATATTTTTTAGAGGAGACAGGAGACAGGAGACAGGAGACAGAAGACAGGAGACAGGAGACGGGGGAGTGGGAATTATGAATATAAATTGGGGAGAAGGGAGTATTTTCAGTGAACAGTAAACAGTAATCAGTGAAAAGACAGTAGGAAACTTCTATTTAATACTGCTCACTTAAAACTCAAATCTGATCACTGATAACTTACCCACTGATAACTGATAACTGATTACTGATAACTGAATTCGAGGGAACCGTCGAAAATTCCAGCCAAAACCAGACATCAAAAGGATTAAATTCGCGAAATTGTACTTGCATATTTTTTAGAGGAGACAGGAGACAGGAGACAGGAGACAGAAGACAGGAGACAGGAGACGGGGGAGTGGGAATTATGAATATAAATTGGGGAGAAGGGAGTATTTTCAGTGAACAGTAAACAGTAATCAGTGAAAAGACAGTAGGAAACTTCTATTTAATACTGCTCACTTAAAACTCAAATCTGATCACTGATAACTTACCCACTGATAACTGATAACTGATTACTGATAACTGAATTCGAGGGAACCGTCGAAAATTCCAGCCAAAACCAGACATCAAAAGGATTAAATTCGCGAAATTGTACTTGCATATTTTTTAGAGGAGACAGGAGACAGGAGACAGGAGACAGAAGACAGGAGACAGGAGACGGGGGAGTGGGAATTATGAATATAAATTGGGGAGAAGGGAGTATTTTCAGTGAACAGTAAACAGTAATCAGTGAAAAGACAGTAGGAAACTTCTATTTAATACTGCTCACTTAAAACTCAAATCTGATCACTGATAACTTACCCACTGATAACTGATAACTGATTACTGATAACTGAATTCGAGGGAACCGTCGAAAATTCCAGCCAAAACCAGACATCAAAAGGATTAAATTCGCGAAATTGTACTTGCATATTTTTTAGAGGAGACAGGAGACAGGAGACAGGAGACAGAAGACAGGAGACAGGAGACGGGGGAGTGGGAATTATGAATATAAATTGGGGAGAAGGGAGTATTTTCAGTGAACAGTAAACAGTAATCAGTGAAAAGACAGTAGGAAACTTCTATTTAATACTGCTCACTTAAAACTCAAATCTGATCACTGATAACTTACCCACTGATAACTGATAACTGATTACTGATAACTGAATTCGAGGGAACCGTCGAAAATTCCAGCCAAAACCAGACATCAAAAGGATTAAATTCGCGAAATTGTACTTGCATATTTTTTAGAGGAGACAGGAGACAGGAGACAGGAGACAGAAGACAGGAGACAGGAGACGGGGGAGTGGGAATTATGAATATAAATTGGGGAGAAGGGAGTATTTTCAGTGAACAGTAAACAGTAATCAGTGAAAAGACAGTAGGAAACTTCTATTTAATACTGCTCACTTAAAACTCAAATCTGATCACTGATAACTTA
The DNA here is from genome assembly GCF_001264245.1 of Microcystis panniformis FACHB-1757. NCBI lineage: Bacteria > Bacillati > Cyanobacteriota > Cyanophyceae > Chroococcales > Microcystaceae > Microcystis > Microcystis panniformis. The sequence continues at coordinate 846,033 of NZ_CP011339.1, read as the reverse complement.
CCCACTGATAACTGATAACTGATTACTGATAACTGAATTCGAGGGAACCGTCGAAAATTCCAGCCAAAACCAGACATCAAAAGGATTAAATTCGCGAAATTGTACTTGCATATTTTTTAGAGGAGACAGGAGACAGGAGACAGGAGACAGAAGACAGGAGACAGGAGACGGGGGAGTGGGAATTATGAATATAAATTGGGGAGAAGGGAGTATTTTCAGTGAACAGTAAACAGTAATCAGTGAAAAGACAGTAGGAAACTTCTATTTAATACTGCTCACTTAAAACTCAAATCTGATCACTGATAACTTACCCACTGATAACTGATAACTGATTACTGATAACTGAATTCGAGGGAACCGTCGAAAATTCCAGCCAAAACCAGACATCAAAAGGATTAAATTCGCGAAATTGTACTTGCATATTTTTTAGAGGAGACAGGAGACAGGAGACAGGAGACAGAAGACAGGAGACAGGAGACGGGGGAGTGGGAATTATGAATATAAATTGGGGAGAAGGGAGTATTTTCAGTGAACAGTAAACAGTAATCAGTGAAAAGACAGTAGGAAACTTCTATTTAATACTGCTCACTTAAAACTCAAATCTGATCACTGATAACTTACCCACTGATAACTGATAACTGATTACTGATAACTGAATTCGAGGGAACCGTCGAAAATTCCAGCCAAAACCAGACATCAAAAGGATTAAATTCGCGAAATTGTACTTGCATATTTTTTAGAGGAGACAGGAGACAGGAGACAGGAGACAGAAGACAGGAGACAGGAGACGGGGGAGTGGGAATTATGAATATAAATTGGGGAGAAGGGAGTATTTTCAGTGAACAGTAAACAGTAATCAGTGAAAAGACAGTAGGAAACTTCTATTTAATACTGCTCACTTAAAACTCAAATCTGATCACTGATAACTTACCCACTGATAACTGATAACTGATTACTGATAACTGAATTCGAGGGAACCGTCGAAAATTCCAGCCAAAACCAGACATCAAAAGGATTAAATTCGCGAAATTGTACTTGCATATTTTTTAGAGGAGACAGGAGACAGGAGACAGGAGACAGAAGACAGGAGACAGGAGACGGGGGAGTGGGAATTATGAATATAAATTGGGGAGAAGGGAGTATTTTCAGTGAACAGTAAACAGTAATCAGTGAAAAGACAGTAGGAAACTTCTATTTAATACTGCTCACTTAAAACTCAAATCTGATCACTGATAACTTACCCACTGATAACTGATAACTGATTACTGATAACTGAATTCGAGGGAACCGTCGAAAATTCCAGCCAAAACCAGACATCAAAAGGATTAAATTCGCGAAATTGTACTTGCATATTTTTTAGAGGAGACAGGAGACAGGAGACAGGAGACAGAAGACAGGAGACAGGAGACGGGGGAGTGGGAATTATGAATATAAATTGGGGAGAAGGGAGTATTTTCAGTGAACAGTAAACAGTAATCAGTGAAAAGACAGTAGGAAACTTCTATTTAATACTGCTCACTTAAAACTCAAATCTGATCACTGATAACTTACCCACTGATAACTGATAACTGATTACTGATAACTGAATTCGAGGGAACCGTCGAAAATTCCAGCCAAAACCAGACATCAAAAGGATTAAATTCGCGAAATTGTACTTGCATATTTTTTAGAGGAGACAGGAGACAGGAGACAGGAGACAGAAGACAGGAGACAGGAGACGGGGGAGTGGGAATTATGAATATAAATTGGGGAGAAGGGAGTATTTTCAGTGAACAGTAAACAGTAATCAGTGAAAAGACAGTAGGAAACTTCTATTTAATACTGCTCACTTAAAACTCAAATCTGATCACTGATAACTTACCCACTGATAACTGATAACTGATTACTGATAACTGAATTCGAGGGAACCGTCGAAAATTCCAGCCAAAACCAGACATCAAAAGGATTAAATTCGCGAAATTGTACTTGCATATTTTTTAGAGGAGACAGGAGACAGGAGACAGGAGACAGAAGACAGGAGACAGGAGACGGGGGAGTGGGAATTATGAATATAAATTGGGGAGAAGGGAGTATTTTCAGTGAACAGTAAACAGTAATCAGTGAAAAGACAGTAGGAAACTTCTATTTAATACTGCTCACTTAAAACTCAAATCTGATCACTGATAACTTACCCACTGATAACTGATAACTGATTACTGATAACTGATAACTGATTACTGATTACTATGCTGTAATTTCCAGAGAAAACTAGCGAGGAGATTGGTGATAACATGAGCGAGGATCGGGATTAATAAATTACTGGTGATGATGACGGTATAACCGAGGGCAAAACCGACAACAGTTGCCCAGATAACATAGGGCCATTGTTGGGAACCGCTAAAATGGAGGATACCAAAAATTAGACTAGAAACGGTTAAACCAAAGATATTTAAGCCTAAAGCTGGCAAAATTACCCCGCGAAATAATAATTCTTCACTTAACCCCGGCAGTAATCCAATCCAAATTAAATCAGGCCAAGCTAAAGGTTTAATGACTAATTGTAAGTAAGCGTTAGCACTATGGCGATAACTAGACCAAAAACGATAGAGAAGCCCACTAATTCCACTAATTGCCCCCGCTAAGGCTAATCCGAACAAGAAATCCGGGAGAGTCCAGCGAATGGCGGGAATAGCGATCGCACCGAAATATTGCCAAACTTTGGCGACTACCAGCAAGATAATCGCCGTTACCGCCATAATGGTGAGGACTTGTGTGCGTGTCAGGGGATCAAATTCGGAATTAGGGGAATTAGTCACGGATTCTCGGATAAACAGCGTAAAGAGTTTAAAGTAGGGCGAAGAGATGCTAGGTTAACCCCGGCCCGTTGACAAACGATCGCACCGATCGCCTCCATATACGAGTGTACCCTAATTGCTTTCACCCCTAGAGGTTCCGGGGCCACCTTCATTCTTGTACTATTTTCCCCAACAGCAATCAGTACAGTTTTTTCTTGACAAAAACTAAAAACTGTGCTAGAGCCGCAGGCACTGGCGGGAACGATCAGCGCGTCCACCTCCCGGCTCCAAATAGCATCGGGACTGGGCTGCTTGACCAATTGGGGGGCGCGACTTAAACCCACCAAAACGCAGGGTAAAAAAGTATAACCGATTTCTTCGGCCGCGGCCTTGGGGGAAAGTTGCGGATCGAGGGGCAGCGGACTTAAAGCGGGAGCGTGGGCTGCCGGTATTTGGAATTGTCGGACCACCAGATGGGAAATTACCGCCTCGGCCCCGGCAAGGGGATCCACCCCCTGACCATGGCGATAATTAGCCAGGGCAATGCTATCGGGATCGTCGGGAAAACGGGCAACAATGGCGATCGCTTCCGCCCGGCCCTGGTTAATCAGTTTTTCTGCTCCCCGCAGCAAGCTGTCGGGATTACCAATTGTTCCCCAACTGGCCCCAGAGGCTGCCTCTCGCAACTGCACATTTAAGGGGGCATCGGTGATAACGTAATCGGTCAGATCTAAGCCTAGGGTGGCCCGGACAGCATCGGCAGCCTGAAGGTGTCTTTGCAAGAGGTCAAATTCAATGGCGCGATCGAATAGTAACCCGATGCGATTTTGATGGACGGGACTTAATCCCCAATCCCCCCGGGCAAAACGATCTAAAGCGTAACCCTCCACATAATAGGTGTTGTCCAGAGGCCAGTACAGTTGTGCGCCATTAAGGACATTGGGATGGGTAATTAGGCGATCGCAAACTTTGGCGATCGCTCTGGCCACGGGAATGCCATCCCCAGCATAACCGCCAATCGCGGCCCCGATGCCGGTGGGAATAATTAGTACGGCGGTATAGGGACGGGAATTCACGAGGCAGTGGTGACAATCGCTTCGACTTTGACTTGATTATTCTCGCTATCCACTTCTGTGATTGCCCAACGCAAGGGTTCACCCCGTTTGGCTAATTCTTTTTCGATTTCTTGCTGCAGTTGTTGCGGGGTTTCCTGTAGGTCGATTTCGGCACTAATAAAGTGAGTGGTCATAGTCATAACTCCCGTGGATCATCTCATTTAGTTTACCGCAGTGGGGAGACCACTTCGTGAGCGTTGCGGGGGGGGAGTGGGGAGAAGACCGATAGCCGTAGTGTGACACCCTTAGGAATAGACCTCTTGTAAAAATCAAAAATTATCTTGGTTGGTTAGGAGTCAGCAGCCAGTAGCCAGGAGAATTAAGAAGGAACAGTAATCAATTAAACAGTCTATTTGGATATTTTATGCCACTTAATCCTTATTTTTAGCGTTTTTAAACCATCAAAAATCAATTGTGCCAGAGATTTAAGCATTAGCTTCAAAATAGTTAAGAATTATTCTCAACTATTAAAAAATATTGTTGATACTAGACTTGGCTAAAAAAAAGCCCTAGACTGAATGGTTGACAAGAAAATTAGTCTAGAGCCTGATTAAACCAAAGAAGCGATGCCAGTCGCTCCTTTAGCAGTGCATAGTTGAGGCTAAGTGATTACTAGAATCATTTAGCGCCAGCTTTGTCTATGTCTAAATTCTAGTCTTGACGTTATTGAGCGTCAACTTGAGTCTAAAAATCCTTTGATGGTTGGACACAGGTATTCTCTGGACTTTTTTGATCAAAGTTCGACTTAATTGAGATAATTTCTCATTTACTCTTTCCAAATCGTCAAGGAGAAGCAGATGTTATCTGATCCCACAGAATCCGAAAAAATAGATTTCCCCAAAACCCTAGATATCGCCACCGTTTGCGTTTATGGGCTAGGAATCCTCTCGGCGGGCTTATTTTTATTCCTGCCCTTCGTCAATCTCCTGCATCCGAGTCCGTGGCAGCGATGGTTAGGCACAATTCACGGTTTTGGCTCTTTATTAGCCCTAGTCGTCATTGTTTACGCAGGCCACCTCGCTTTTCCCCTGTTAAGAGGTTCTAGCAAACTCTTGCGGCAAATGCGAACCCTCACCTTCTGGGCTACCGTCCTCGCTTTTTTAGCGATCGCCACTGGTAATTTAGCCTATATGCGCTATCGGGCCGATTTAGAGTTTGGCGGTGCGCGGGCATGGCTAAAGGAAAATTCGCCCCTCGGTCAATACGTCCTCATGGAATACCACGAATTCAGCGTCCTTTTTACCCTACCCCTAGGCGTGGCCTGCACTTGGATTCTCTGGAAATACGGCGACTCAATTTTGGACAAAGCTAACCGACCGGTGTTAACAGCCACTTGCATTGCTCTGATGGCAATGATGTTTTTTGCTATGGGTGGTCTCGTTAGCGGCCTCGGTGTCGCCAAAATTCAGGCTCTGTAAACCCTTATTTGCTGATTCAACTCAAAAATGACTAAAATTCAACTTTCGCTCGTTCTAGCCACTGTTTTCGGCTTACATACTGTGTCTCCTGCCCTAGCGGGTTCGATGTATAAAATCACCGACTTGGGTACACTCAGCCCCGATGGTACGGATACGAGGGCAGCCAGCATTAACAACCAAGGTCAAATCGTCGGTCGTTCCCGCACTGCCGGTAATACCGCTTCTAGTGGCTATATCTGGGAAAACGGTACGATAACGGCTTTACCCCTTACTGGCCCAGTTAATGGCGGCACCCCCGTCACTCTCCCCGGTCGCGGTGGTTTATCTCGTTCTATTAATGACGCAGGGATGATTGTCGGTGCGGGAGATGAAACCGCCGGACCCACAGACCGGGCGTTATTGTGGACTCCTAACGGTTCCGGGGGTTACGACCTCAACATTTATAACTTTGGTGGCCTGGAAAGTTATTTTATCGACATCAACAACAGCAATCAGATTGCTGGTTATCATATCTTTGAAACCAATCGAAGAAACGCTATTTTCTGGGAAGATGGTACGCGCATCAACTTACCTAGTCTTGACGGCGATCAAAATTTTGGTTTAGCCATTAATGACAATACCGAAATCGTTGGTTATGTAGACTCCGATGGTGTAGTGGACGGAACTAATGTCTACAGTGCTGCTTTTTGGGAGCAGGATGCCAATGGTAATTTTGTCCTGACTAATCTAGGAATTCCCAACGGATTCGCCCAAAGTTTTGCCCGAGATCTTAACGAAAATGGCTTAGTTATTGGTCAAGCGACTAATGGTTCAGGAGCCACTTTAACCTCTAGTGGATTCCTCTGGGATAACGGCAATTTGATTAATTTAGGCAGTCTTGGTGGTACGCGAGGCGATGCTTTAAGTATTAACGAATCTGGTCAAATTGTTGGCTTTTCTAATCTTGCTAGTGAAGTTGCCCATGCGACTCTTTGGCAAGAAGGCCAGTTATTTGATTTAAATAATTTAGTCATTAATGGTACGGGTTGGGTTTTAAATCAAGCCACGGGCATTAATGGGCGTGGCCAAATTATTGGTTTTGGCACTTTTACTAATGAATTGGGAGAAACGGAAACCCGCGCTTTTCTCCTAGAATCTGTACCCGAACCTAGCACCATTATGGGACTTTTAGCGGTGGGAATTTTGGGTTTTACACAGTTACGAACTCTTAAAAAATAGGAGCAACTCTCATGACACAACCCTATGTTGATAGCCCTTGGTACGGTAAAATCTGGGCTTTTGTACAACAATTTCCCCAAGGTTTAGCCCAAGGTGCCAAACGTTCTCCCGCTACTTCTGGCCCTGCAGCTGCGGCAATTATTAGCGCCGCAATCGGTTGTTGTTTAATGATGGTTTCTCACCATTTTTCCGATGCAGACCAGACAAAAACCGTAGAAACTCTGCTCTGGAATTTAGGGTCTTGGATTCCTGGCAGTAAAAATCCTAGCAAAATGTGGGGTAATATTGGCAGTTATACCGGCAAAGAAACTATGTTATTAATTGGCTGGTTAATCAGTTGGCCTATACTCCATTATCTCTGGAAAGATCGCAAGATTAAGGCTAAAACAATTCTCTTTTGGTTTTTCGCCCTCATTATTGCCGCCACCGCTATGTCATGGCATCCTATCTTTCCTTATTTACCCTTAACTTAAACTTATGGAGGTAACAAAATGGATGTTCAAATTAGAAAACTTTCCTCTCGTAAAATGCACAATATCGTCTGGATTTTAGTGGGAGTTTTTGGTTTATTTGCTATTACTTTTCCTCTGTCTATGTGGCGAGTCAGCAATATGGAAAAGTTTCAAGGTTCTCATGTTAAATCTTTACCAGTGGAAGGAGAAGTGAATTGCAAATCTTCACGGATTACAACTAAATAAGGGGCTGGCTTAATACTAAGCAAGACAGTTTCAGCTAAGAAGGAAAAAATGTCATATCCTGTGGAGGCAAAACATCAAATAGTTGTTGAAAAGGAGAGACAATTTCTGAATTTTTGGCTGAGACTAAAACCCCCTTTTCAGAGATTTTATCTACTCCAAGTAATCTGGTTAAGCTGTACTAAATTTAAACTGAGTATTGGAAATTTGGCTCTTCTGGTTTCTGTGTGGAAACGAGGTCTATACTGATAGTTTCTTCCGCGGCTCGACTGAGCTTCGCTGAACGTAAAAATAGCCCTAAAAGTCTTGCCCGATAAGCATTTCACGATTCCATAAGCAAAAATTATCACACAAAGAATAAGAGAGCCATTCTCGTACTATAATTGATAGTAGGCTTTCCCCTAGAGATTATGATCGCAGTTCCCAACTACATCAGTCCCCAAGAATATCTCGCTATCGAGCGCCAGAGTCAGATCCGTCATGAATACCGACGTGGTTTGGTTTATGCGATGGCCGGCGGTACGGATAATCACGAGCGCATCGCCTTCAATTTTCTCAAAGTCATTGACGAACATTTCGGCGACTCTACAGACTGTCGGTTTTACTCGGGTAATGTCAAGGTTAACTATCAAGATCAGTTTTATTACTATCCCGATGCTTTTGTTACCTGCGATCCGCGCGATCGCCAAGATCGTTATCTGAAACGCTATCCGAAACTAATTGCGGAAGTGCTTTCCCCCAGTACGGCCGCTTTTGACAAGGGCGAAAAATTCCAAGATTATCAACAGATAGAAACTTTAGAAGAATATGTATTAATTTCCCAAGAAATCCAGCGCGTGGAATGCCGTCGCCGTAATTCTCTGGGGATATGGGAAACGACTATTTACGAGACAGGCGATCGGGTGATCCTGCAAAGTATTAACCTAGAGTTAGCCATCGCCGATCTCTACCGCGGAATAGATTAAAGTGTTAACTACTCTCAAGGGAGTTGAGAGCTTGCTGCTTCCATGGGAATGGATAGACAGCATTTAGTTTACTTGTACTAACTAGCTCGGCAATTTTCCAGCCATTGTTCTAAATCCTGTAGTGACTGAAAATCTAACAAAGCTTCTCCCAAGTTTTCTAACTGTTCTAGGTCAAGACTGCGAATATTGGGCAATAATTCGGGAGAAATGTCCCCTACACGCCGATTTAATTGACGTAAAACTAGGTTAGCTTCTCCCTCTTGTCGTCCCTCTTGTCGTCCCTCTTGTAAACCTTCCGACCAGATTTCTTGATAGATAACTGATTCTTTCATGATGTCTTTCCTCAATAATCGTTGAATGATGTCTTTCTCTAATACTAACCCGGCTAGAATTGCGGTAGATGCAGCCAGATTACTTTGTTCTCGACTATCGCTGATTTGCTCGATTTCTTGGGCAATTTGCCGCAGTAAGTTTTCTTGTTTCTCAGCTTGAGCAAGTATGGCAAAAGGAAACAGTCCGGGAGCCTTTAATAGGGGTTCCGAGGGTTGTTCCCAGAGTCTAATCACTTCAAATTGATGAGAGGTTTTCCCTTGTTTATAATCATTCTGTCGGACTTTGGGGGAGTCACTTTTCCTTAGATAAATAACCACTTGATGGAGTCGTTCCACACCCACAATAGGCATCTAAAATTATGTCTCCTTTATTCTCCCCCCCCGAATTTGTCAAGTATTCTCCGTTTTTTATTGATGAACACGGAAAAAGCCAATCAGGGAGAGACTAGAAAGGTTAGAAAGTTGAGATTTAACGAGTCCGTTGATGCGGTCTAAGAGCAAGCGCGGATGAAGAAATAAATGGCCATCAGTAGCAGAAAAATATAAAAAGTAATCCGCACCAATCGATCCGGTAATTTCGGTAAAAAACGAGTGGTTACTTGTACACCTAGGGAACCACCGATACCTAAAATAATCCCTTGTAGATAAAGAATATAACTGGCTTGGGCATGAGCGAAACAGGCGGCGATCGAATTGAGTAAAACCACACCTAAACTGGTGACAATGGCGATTTTGATCTTTTCTGCCAAAAAAATCATTTGTAGTGGCACCATGATCGCCCCACCGCCAATTCCGAAAATACCGGCTAGAAATCCAGCGATTCCTCCGGTTAGCAGACAGGCTAGATTAGGATTCAATCTAATGGCAGAAACTGGCTCTTTTTGGCTTAAATTTTGCTTGAGATTGGTTAAATAGATATTGAGCAGTAAAAAACAACCAAAAGCCGCTTCTAGGAGGTGTTTGGGGCTATATTTGACCAGATAGACCCCGATAAATGCCGTAAAAATCCCGGGTAAACCTAAGAGGAGAACTCGCTGCCATTTGAGGGAACCTAATCGCCAATTTTGGAGCGTACCTCCTAGGGAAGTGAAAACGATCGCTAAACTGCTGGTAGCCACCGATTCCCCGTAACTGTGGCCCAAATTTAACAGGATCGCCACGGAGATAGTGCCACCCCCAATACCGAATAAACCCGCTAATAAGCCCGAAAAAACGCCCGTTATCAGTAAAATCAAGTAATTGTCTGCCATTATCTTCGTTTCATGGCCTTGAAGGGTCTGAATTTGCTATCATACCTAGAGGCAATGGTAGAACATTTTCTCGAAGAAAGGGCTATTAACTAAAATTTAGTGATCAATGGGGCTAAATTATTGACAATCACCTGATATTTTTTCTGATTTAATTAGGGTTTGCTGAAAAAATAAGGGCGAAGGATTCGGATAGAAAATCTACGGTTTCAGCGATAGGTTATGCCCGAATGCTTCGCCCCTACAGGACTTGCACCTGTTTCGCAAAACCAGCCACTAAAACCCTTACCTCGTCTATATTTCACATTTATTCAGCAACTCCTAATTACATAACCTTTATCCCTGCACTGCTGAGAAACTTACCTATGACTAAAAGAGCTTTACTACTAATCAATCGTCACTCGCGCAAGGGTAAAGAAAACTTTGCTCAAACTGTTGATCTGCTCAATAATTGGGATTTTGAAATTATCAGCGTCCCTTTGAAAAAGGTAGAAGATATACCTTTTTTGCTGGAAAAATATCGCTCTAGTATTGATTTAGTTATTGTCGGTGGTGGCGATGGGACTCTTAATGCTATGGCGGATATGTTGGTAGAAACTCAACTGCCTTTAGGCATTATACCTCTGGGAACGGCTAATGATTTAGCCCGGACTTTAGGGATACCGAATTCTATTGCCGAAGCCTGTCGAATTATTGCGGAAGGTAATTTAAAATATATCGATCTAGGTTGGGTAAATAATAAATACTTTTTCAACGTGGCTAGTTTAGGATTAAGTGTGAAAATTACCCAAAAACTGAACAAGGGTTTAAAGCGACGTTTGGGGATTTTGGCCTACGCTTGGACAGCTTTACAGGTATTAAGTAAAACTCGTCCTTTTACCGCTATGATCGGTATTGATGGCCAAAATATCAAAGTTAAAACCCTACAAATAGCGATCGGAAATGGTCGTTATTATGGGGGAGGAATGCCGATCGCTCATGATGCCCAAATCGACGATCAAAGGTTAGATTTATATAGCCTAGAAATTGAACACTGGTGGCAAATTTTCCCGCTTTTATGGACATTACCGCGAGGACAACAGGGTTTATTATCTTGGGTGAGAACTCTTAAGGGGAAAGAAATTCAAATTCAGACTCGTAAACCCCATAGTATTAACACCGATGGCGAAATTACTAGCACTACTCCCGCCATGTTTCGAGTTATTCCAGCGGCCATAGGGGTCTATATTCCCCGTCAGGAAACACAATCTTAAAACTAACGAAAAGGAGGAGAATACAATAAACCCCCCTTTGTCCAAAGATTATTTAAACCTCGATCGAGTTGTAGGGGTTTACCGATTTCCCGCTCATAAATTTCACCGTAATTACCCACCTGTTTTAAGACTCTTTGGGCAAAATCATTGGGTAAACCCATATCTTCGCCTAACTTCTCATCAATACCCAAAAAGCGCCGAATACTGGGGTCTTTGCTGTCGGCAAAAGTGGCAATATTTTGGGAGTTAATCCCGAATTCTTCCCCTTGAATTAAACTAAAAACGATCGAGCGGACGGCATTCGACCAAGCGGGATCACCATCGGCCACGGCCGGGGCCAAAGGTTCCTTAGATATTACCACTTCTAATAATTGATGATCCTGCGGTCGGGGAAAAACCGAGCGCCGGGCCACCAATTGGGAGCGATCGGAAGTGACAGCCTGACAACGCCCCGCCTGATAAGCTGTATATAAGGCCTCCACATCATCGGAAACGATCGGTTTATAACCTTGAACTGCCGCTTTTGCCATGGCATCGGCCAGATTTTGTTCCGTGGTGGTTCCCGACAGCACACAAATGGACTTTCCGCTTAAATCTTCTAATTTCTTAATATTACTGGCTTTCGTGGCCATAATTCCCTGACCATCATAGAAAACCGGGGTGATAAACTCCATCCCCAGGGCGGTATCCCGGTTAATCGTCCAGGTGGTGTTGCGACTGAGGATATCCACTTCTCCCGTCTGTACGGCAGTAAATCTCTCTTGGGGGCTAAGTTTACGATATTCGACTTTAGAGGGATCATCAAAGAGAGCCGCAGCGATAGCTCGGCAAATTTGCACATCTAAGCCCGAATATTCGCCTTTTTCATTAACAAAGCTGAACCCCGACACTTCTCCGTTAATGCCACAAATTAACTTACCGCGATTTTTCACCGTTTGCAAGCGGCCAGCATCGGGACTACTTGCGGTGTTAGAACTAGAATTAGATTGATTTTCCGTCCCACAGGCAGTAATTAGCAGTAAAAGCAGGGACAATGCACAAAAACGCCACTTTAGCATAGATATTCTCTGAAAAATTTTTTTAGTCACTTAATTTTAGCGGAAAGACCAGAGCAAGCTTAACAGTATAGCCACGATCGCACCGATAACCGTATTGATCACATTGACCAATTCATTAGTTAACCACAGAAAGCGGGTTTGTAGGGTAGCGCCGATGAGACTTTCGATATTGGTGGCGATAAATGCCGCAATTACACACCATAACACACCGATAAGATCGATCGCACCGATAGCCCATGCTAACAGGGAAATCGCCGTGGCTGCCAGCAAACCAGCGAGCGTTCCTTCCAAACTAACAGCACCTTCTGTTCCCCGGGGACGGATTTAAAATTAGTGATTAGATAAGTAGTTTTACCGTAAGCTTTACCCACCTCACTGGCAGTAGTATCGGCTAATTTGGTGCTAAAACTAGCCACATAAGCGAGTATTAAGAGGCAATCCCAGGGAGAAGCGGCAAAAAGACTTAGGATAGCGCAAATTGCCCCCGCTAAAGCGGAACCCCAGACATTTTCTGGACCGCGTACCCCCGCTCTTTTTTCGGCAATTCCCTCCGCTTCCTTGCGTGCTAAACCGATGCGGGTGACAGTAGAACCGACGAGGAAATAGAATAAAACAATTAGATAACCGCGCCATCCCAAGCTTCCCCAGACAATCACCCCTAAAACCCAAGCATGGAGATAACCCATCCGAGTTAAGAGCTTTTTTGGGGCAATCCAGGCGATTCCGAGGAGGACGGTATTGAGAAGAACAGCGACGAGCCAAGGATTAGTTAACATAGTATCTGGGCAAGTTTACATACCCTATTGTATCGATCGAGTTCATGAAAACTAATCAACCTTATCAACCTCTTTTACTGCGAATTCTGCACGGATTCACGGGAATTGCCCTCATTGCCGCCATGGTTACGGCCTATTGGACCTATGATACTTTTGACGGTCGTTGGTTAAAACTGCCCTTACCAGAATATCAAGAAATTGAAAGTATTCATGGCACTTTTGGCCTCTATACTCTGATTATCTTTCCCGTTTTTGCTATCTATGCTTTTCGTCGGGGCAACAAAAGATTAATTCAAAGTGATTCTCTTAACAAATTAACCCAATTTGGTAAGCCGATTTGGTGGTATAGTCTCCATCGTTTAGTCAATACTTTGACTCTTTTTGCCCTAACTTTTGCTTTGTATAGTGGCCGGATGATGGATTCCAAATGGCTACCAGAAGGGGAATTAAATCACTTTTGGTATTATGCCCATTTGCTCAGTTGGTTAATTATGGCAGTATGTCTGGTGCTGCACCTGCTCATGACTGCTAAAGTGGGGGGAGTTCCCCTGTTATTGTCTATCCTTAAATGGGGTTTTCGTGAACAAGATAGCCCGAAATTATGGTTATCTCAATTACGTCAATGGGGGTTAAGTTTGCGTCTAGCCAATAGTTTTCAGTGGCTACAATCTCTTAACTTATATAAAGTCTTAGAAATTGTTGTTTTATTGGCTATTATAGCAGCTTGGATTATTCCCAAGTTTGACTAAATCCGAGGGAGCAACTACCAAAGCGGATCGGAGTATAAATGAACAGTTAAAGAATCTCGATCGCTGGGGATACCAGTAATACAACTACAAATTTGAGTACCATCATCTAATTCTACTTCACAAGCGTGACAGGAACCCATTAAACAGCCAGTAGGAATGTCAATTCCCGCTTTTTTGGCTACATCTAATAATAGTTCTCCAGTTTCCGCTTCTATGATGATATCATCGGGTAAAAAACGCACTGAAATAGTCATAATTTTTCCTTACAAATGAGCAAAAATAGGTGTAAGATTTAAATGTTCTTCCAATAAATTAGCCATAGTATCGAGGGTTATTTCTCTTTGTTCACTATAGTTAGCAATTCCCGTAGGCAAAGACAATAAACCGCGACGCTGACGTAGATGATTTAACCAAGTTCTTCGCCAAGAACCATTATCAAAGATACCATGTAAATAACAGCCCCAAATTGACAGAGAATCATTGACAATTCCTAGACTAGCATCTTCCTCGAACATTTTTTGATAACCTGATTCACTTTCCCATTCGCTTATTCCCTGGTGAATTTCGTATCCTGTTACTGGTAAACCCCCTTGGGGATAATTGGATAAAACTTGTCGTTGACGGGTAATTTTTTCGTCAGTAATTACCGTTTTTAACGGCAGTAAATTTAAGCCAGCTGCCTCACTGTCGGGACCTTCTCGATGGTCAGGATCCAGGATTAATCGCCCTAACATTTGCAAACCACCACAGATGCCAAAGATAATACCTCCCCTTTGGTGATAGGCTTGTAATTGATTAGCCATACCACTTTGATTAAGAGCAATTAAATCAGCAACAGTGGTTTTAGAGCCAGGGATAATTACCCCATCGGGATCACCTAAAGATTCCTGTAATTCTAGATAACGGACATTAACCGTTGCTTCACCACAGAGAGGGTCAAAATCAGTAAAATTAGCGATATGAGGCAGACGAATGACAATGATATTTAGTTCAGCTTTAGGTTTTTGGGCGGGGCGATCGAGTAAACTAAGAGAATCCTCGGCACTTAAAAAGATATCACTATAGGGAAGAACTCCCAACACGGGAATTTTTGTATAATCTTCTAGCCAAGTAATCCCTGAATCTAAGAGAGATTTTTGTCCGCGAAATTTATTGATCACAATACCTTTAATTAAAGCTCTTTCCTCCGGTTCTAATAATTCTAACGTACCGACGACGTGAGCAAAAGCCCCCCCGCGATCAATATCCACCACTAAAATAGTAGCGGCATCGAGATATTTAGCCACCCGCATATTAGTTAAATCGCGATGTTTGAGATTTATTTCCGCCGGACTTCCCGCACCTTCACAGACAACTAGATCAAATTCTGCCGATAATTTAGCTAAAGATTCTTTAATTGCTTGCCAACCTTGGTCAAAATAATTCTGATAATAATCCGCTGCCGTAGTGACACCAACAGCCTTACCTTTAATAATCACCTGAGAGGTCATATTTCCCTGGGGTTTTAATAAAATTGGGTTCATTTCTACCCGGGGAATTGTCCCCGCGGCCCATGCTTGCACCGCCTGGGCGTGACCCATTTCTTCCCCTCCGGCGGTAACATAGGCATTAAGGGCCATATTCTGACCTTTAAAGGGTGTTACCTGCCAACCTTTCCGGTTGAATAAACGACATAAAGCCGCAGTTAAAAAAGATTTACCCGCGTGGGATGTTGTCCCCACTACCATAATTGCTTTCATCTAGTTTTTTTATTGAGTATTTTCAGTTAACTGATAACTGATAACTGATAACTGATAACTGATAACTGATAACTGATAACTGATAACTGATAACTGATAACTGATAACTGATAACTGATAACTGATAACTGATAACTGATAACTGATAACTGATAACTGATAACTGATAACTGATAACTGATAACTGATAACTGATAAGTACCTAGGCAAAATTATTTACACATGACGATCATTGCCCCGTAAGGGTTTTAGCTCGATCGGGCAGGTAATTAATTTTGCATGACTACTTAACTGATAACTGATAACTGATAACTGATAACTGATAACTGATAACTGATAACTGATAACTGATAACTGATAACTGATAACTGATAACTGATAACTGATAACTGATAACTGATAACTGATAACTGATAACTGATAACTGACTCCCAACAGCATTAAAAAGAAAACCAACGTTGCAGAGTATTAAAAAATCTTTGCCAGAAAGTGGGTTTAGGGAAAAAGTCCCCTTGGGGTTGCCATTTTTCTATTAATTTCCTTCCTAAAGGAGTGAGACGAAAACTATCGGTTATCCCCTGTCCATCTACTTCGCGCCGCAAAATTCCCACTTTAATCAACCAGAGAAGATAGCTTTCCGCTGCCGCTTCCGTCAGCAGTCTGGAAGTATAACCTTTCTCTAAACCCCCAGCACCAGGGATGCTTAAAAGTGATACACTTTGCTCCAGCATAGCGGCAAATAGGGTGACACGGAAAGGAGAACAACAGAGGGCGCGTTCGGCCCGGGTGATGGTAGCATCAGGATAATTGATGGCGGTAACGGTGGCAGTCGATAGGCTCATAAATTCCGGTCGTTTGGCTATTGATAAACTCATTGTTACATTAATTCTGTCTCAATCCCTGTCAACCCCAATCACCGATAAAATAGGGATGAAGTGTTAAGTAGCTTGAGTGTTTATGCAGTCTCCCGAACCGTTCGATAATAAATATACCCCAGAGGAAGTGGAAGTGGAAATCGAAACCGACGATTTTCCCCCCGTTGCTACCCCGGTTAGTTTCGCTGCCACTCTCGAAAAAGTGAAAACTTGGTACGGCAGCCTGTCCACACCGGCACAGGTAGTCGTGGCAGTGGCGGGGGTTTTTGTGGCTCTTTCGATTTTAACGGCGATTTTACGCCTAGTCAGCGCAGTTTTAAGCGCTTTAATCCTTGCCGCTATCGTTTATCTTATCTATCGTTACATCCTCAAACCGAAATTTTAGTCGGCCATGCACATTTTCTGTTCAATGTCAAGAGTTTAGTTGATAAAAAAAATTTATGGAAGAAGCGGACACTAGAGATATCTTGGGGGAAAATGTGGCTAAGTTGGGACTGGCCCAGATCCAGCGTCATCTATTTCTCTGCTGCGATCAAACTAAGCCAAAATGCTGTGACAAGGAAGAAGGGTTAGAAGTGTGGGATTATTTAAAGAAGCGGTTAAGTGAATTACAACTCGATCGCCCTAGGGCCGACCGTCTAGGTTGTATTTTTCGCACTAAAGCCAACTGTTTGCGGGTTTGTAGCCAAGGCCCGATTTTATTAGTGTACCCGGAAGGAGTCTGGTATGGAAGGGTAAACAAGGAAGCGATCGAAAGAATTATCCAAGAACACCTAATCGGTAATCAAATCGTCACCGAATATGCTTTCCTTTGCCACGATTTACCAGCAATCTCCCTGAACTGTTCCAGAGAAGAACCCGAAACAATAGAGGAAAACAGCGTTAAAACTAGCTGAAACCCTAATTAACTACACATATCTAACTACCTGTTGCATGAGTGCCTGTCAATCCTTTGTCCGTCTCCATTCCCCCAACCCTGCAGCCCAGAAAAATAGCGATGAAAGAGACCAACAAAGACAATAAACAACTTTTATTAATCGACGATGACCCAAATTTAATACTTTTGGTGAAGGATTATCTAGAGTTTCGTGGTTATAGGGTGATAACCGCAGAAAACGGTCGGGAGGCCCTAGCAATCCTCGAACGCGGGGCAAATGCGGCTAAAGCAAGGGAAATGCCCGATATCATTATCTGTGATCTGATCATGCCGGAAATGGATGGTTATGCCTTCCTCGAAACAATTCGTCGCGACAGTCGTTTTAGTGGTCTTCCCGTGATTTTTCTCTCCCCTAAGGATCAAAGTCAGGACAAGGTGACAGGTTTAATCACCGGGGCCGCTGTCTATATAGTCAAACCCTTTGAACCGGAAGAATTAGTGGCCCGGGTGGAGTCTTCCCTCAAACAAGCGGGCCGGTTGCTGAAACGCAGCACCCGCATTCATTCCCCGGATGTCACCCCTGTTCAGGTTCCGGGTAATGTGGAATTAACCCCAACGGAGTTAAAAGTAGTACAATTGGTCGCCCAGGGACTGGCTAATCGGGAAATCGCAACAAAACTCAATGTTAGTCAACGGACAATCGAAAGTCATGTGTCGAATATGCTCCATAAAACCGGTCTTCATAATCGCACGGAATTAACCCAGTGGGCGATCGAAAGTAATAAGCTGTTGACTATCTAGGGTTTGCGGCAAAAAGTTTTTTAGCATACCCTCAATAGTCAACAACTTATCAGGGTTTAGTGTCAGGTGATTGTCAACTCAGCTTTTTTTGGCATTAAACATCCCTGAGATTGTCCTGGTCTGCTAGTTGCGATCGCTCTTTTTCCAGGGCCAATTCCGTTTCCAATTCTTGGCTGAGGAAATAGTTGAGGAAAGTTCGGTTGACATCCTCACCGCCGTAAACGGACGGTGATTCCCTACAGATCAAACAAACTTAATTGAACGATCTTCGGTTGGGTTGACGCTTCACGGGATGCTGCTTCTTTAACAGAAGTCTTACACCTTCCTCTGCGTCCGTTTTTTGAGGTCTCCGATTGCCCACCGGCGACCTTGATAATTAAAGTCAGTAAGA
Organism: Microcystis panniformis FACHB-1757; assembly: GCF_001264245.1. NCBI lineage: Bacteria > Bacillati > Cyanobacteriota > Cyanophyceae > Chroococcales > Microcystaceae > Microcystis > Microcystis panniformis. The sequence goes on along the minus strand of NZ_CP011339.1, from coordinate 827,750 downwards.
GAGTCGCCTCTCCTACTGCTCTACAAAACGGAACGTGACAATTTCTCGTCATTCCGCTCCTCAACTACACGGGGTTTGTCATTCCTACGTCATTACCAACATATCCTTTACCCAGATGTAATTATCTGGTATGGGCGGTTCTGGCTTGACACTATTGCAGTCAGATTTGTTGCCTAGACTGCCATCATTGGCTGTCTTTTCATCATGGCAATGTCGATGAAGAAGTTGGAGGTTATTGTAACTGTTATTCCCCCCTAGTGATTTAGGGGTGATGTGGTCTATCTCCATTAAATCCCCATCTCTTAAGAAGTGTCCACAGTGAGTACATTTCCCTTTTTGCTTTTTCAACAGTTTTGAAATTTCTGTTGGCATTTCGGGATGAGTCCCCATTCTTGAACTCCAATAAACTAGGTTTCCATCGTAGGGTGAGGCGTTCCCTTTGACCTTCACATAGCGTCGGATTTCCGTTTCTCTATGTTCGTACAACCTTAGAGGATTATTTTCTTCTCTGGTTGTGAAAGCCCAGTTATTGCCACCTATTGTGTGAAAGTGTCTTTTAGAAATCCACTTTCTTCCTTTGTTTCGATGGCGTTTTATCCCCCATTTGATGAGTTTATGCCCTAGGATGTGGGTTAATCTTTCAAAGATTTTCTGACTAACCACTGTTGAGAAGTAATTGCACCATCCTCTTATTACAGGGTTTAACCTTTTAATGAGTTCAGCTTGGTTGATTCCCTTGCTGGTGTTTATGATGCGTTTAAGTTCTCTATAGTGTCTTATTTGACTCTCTTTGTTAGGGGTTATTATTGTTTTGAAACCAAGCAGATTACCTCTGACTTTTCCCGAGGTGTATTTACCGACGGGAAATTGTCTTATATTAAACCCTAGAAAGTCGAATCCAGCTTGTTCGCTTTCATCTTCTCTCAGTGTGTGGGCTATTCTTGTTTTACTTGGTTTTAACTCAAGTCCGATGTTTTGTAACCATCCCTCTATTTCCTTTTTGATTAGGAGAATAACCCCTAGGTTTTCATGTAGTACCACAAAATCGTCTGCATATCGGATTAAGGTCACTGATTTTATTTTGTCTCTAACACTCATTTGTGTCCCGTCTTTGCGTTTCATGTCAAATGAGGGTGCTAGATTCATAACCAATTCCTCTAACCCATGAAGTGCTATATTTGCCAATAATGGCGATAACACTCCGCCTTGCGGTGTACCTTCTGAGGTTGGGAATAACTGTTTGTCGTCTATGACTCCTGCTTTTAACCATGATTTGATTTGTTTCCTCATGGTTGGGTAGGTGTTAAGTTTTTCTAACAGTTTTTGATGGTCAATGCGGTCAAAGCATTTAGCTATATCTGCATCAAGAACATACTTTGCCTTTTTGTTAATGGCTTGGAATATCCCTGCTATAGCATCGTGACAAGAGCGTCCTACTCTAAATCCATAGCTGTTAGGCTCGAATTTGGCTTCCCACTCTGGTTCTAGTACCAGTTTAGCTAGTGCTTGTAAGGCACGGTCTTTCATGGTAGGTATTCCTAAAGGTCGTTTTTCGCCGTTGGGTTTGGGAATCCATACTCGGCGTGTGGGTTTGACCTTTGTTCCCAAGTTTAGTTCAGTCATTAGGGTTAACCGTTGTTTTGGGGTTAGAGATTTAACTCCATCCACACCTGCGGTTTTCTTTCCTTGATTGTCTTGGGTTACTCTACGCACCGCTAACGCTTTAGCACTGTAGGACTTTAACAATAATTTTTGGAGTCTGTGAACCTTCTTGACATCTCCACAACTAGACGCTCTGAAAATTCGTTTTTGTAACTTAAAAACCTGACGTTCAACCTTTTTCCAATTGATGTCTTGCCAAGTCTTCCATTTATCCATCTGTTGAACAGTGGTCATAACTTTTACATTACTACTTACAACTTTTCATTCCATGTAATCGTGAGTCCGTCTGCATATCCTATTCGTTACAAATAGGCGTTGGCTTTTGACTCAATCTTTCCCTACTATTACCTGCTGTATTGCAGAGTTTTCGTCTTAGCTGACTGCTCTTAGTTTTCGACCTTTACTAAAGAGTAATAATAGGGTTACTTCGTTCCTCATAACCTTTGGTTTGTTCCCTTTAGGATGTCATCTTTTTACCGAGTTTTTGGGTAACGCTTGGTATATCGATACAAATCCTTATACCACCCTATACTATTGACCTTTTGGTACTGGCAGTGTGTCAGCCTTATTTCACTGCTTCGCCGTAACGGTAATTCGGACGATGACTTAACTTTCGTTATCCATAGGAACTTGCTTACGGTTGACTTATTTAGGCTATAAGTCGCTTTTTCCGCTCGATTCCCTGCTTTACGGATTGATGGCTAGTCGCTACCGTAAGGGCGTTTGCTTTCATTCCTGCGTCTGGAAGGTAAGACTTGGGGTTTCTAGGATACTAGCCCTCACTTACAAGGTTATGAAGTTGTCATCTGCTGAGGATTAAAGTGCGTACTCAACCCAGTTAGGGTTACTCAACAGAGGCCAGTCATCCCCCTATTTCTAGGTTTCGACTGAACGAATCGCACTTAATTGCAGCGTTTACATCCCTATCATGGAAAGTCCCACAGAAAAGACATTCCCACTCGCGGATATTTAACGCCTTTTTCCCGCCAATATTCCCACAACAGGAACATCGCTGAGACGTTGGCTCCCATCGAGAAATTATCCGAAAATCACGCCCACATTTATCAGATTTTGCCGATAGCATATCTCGGAAAGAACGCCATCCTAAGTCTGATATGGCACGGGATAACTTGCGATTCTTAAGCATTCCCGATGTGTTTAAATCCTCTAAAACTATCGTTTGATTTTCACGAACGATTCTAGTGGATAGTTTCTGCAAGAAATCAGTGCGAGCGTCTTTAATCTTTGCGTGGATTTTAGCTACTCGTTTCCTAGTTTTTTCCCGTCGTTTACTTCCTTTCTGTTTTCTAGAAAGGTTTTTCTGTGCCTTTCTTAGCCGTTTTAATTGTTTCTTTAACGGTTTCGGTGCGTCTATCTTTTCCCCTGTTGAGAGAGTCGCAAAAGTAGCAATCCCTAGATCGATTCCCACGGACTCCCCGTTATTAGGAAGTATTTCGGACTGAATCTCGACAACAAAGCTGAGAAAATAGCGATCTGCTGCATCTTTAATCACGGTGACGCTAGAAGGTTTAGAAGGTAATGGACGACTCCAAACTATTCTTAAATCACCGATTTTTGCTAAAGTAACGTGATATTGATTGATGGTAAAACCATTGTCAGTAAATCTCGCTGATTGTTTAGATTTACGCTTCTTAAATTTAGGAGGTTTGACTTTTCTTCCTTTTCTCTCTCCCTTGCAAGATGCAAAAAAGTTAGAATAGGCTGTCTCTAAGTCTCTCAAAGACTGTTGTAAAGGGATAGAAGAAACCTCGGTCAACCACTGCTTTTCTTCTGTTTTTTTGACTTGAGTTAGTCTTTTAGATAACTCGGTATATTTTGGCTTTTTCTCTCCTTGTCGATAGAGTTCTTGACAGTGAGCTAAGGTATCGTTCCAGACAACGCGCACACACCCGAACAACTGAGACAAAAGCCTCTTTTGTTGGTCTGTTGGGTAAATACGGTATTGATACCTCGCTTTCATTGGGTTAATATGTGGCTCTTCTCGACTTTGTGTGATAATTTTTGCTTATGGAATCGTGAAATGCTTATCAGGCAAGACTTTTAGTGCTATTTGGCGGAATAAACTATCAGTATAGACCTCGTTTCCACACAGAAACCAGAAGAGCCAATATGTGTGTGTCTGTATTTATTTTAACTAGGTCTGTTAATAATGTCAAGTCGGTTAGTAATCAGTGATCAGTAATCAGTAAAAAGACAGTAGGAAACTTCTAAGTACCTAAGCAAAATTAATTACACATATCTAACCACCTCTTGCCTCTTGCCTCTTGTCTCTTGCCTCTTGCCTATCTTCACTAGGAAATTAATTTTGCACGACTACTTATTTAATACTGCACACTTAAAAACTCACATCTGATAACTGATAACTTACCCACTGATAACTGATAACTGATAACTGATAACTGAGAGGTGCGCCCCTGGAAGTTCTTAAGTGCTACATTGAAAATCAGGAAAAGCCGTCGTAAAACGACGGGGTTTTAACCCAAATTTTCGATAATAGCGATGAGGGCGAGTTTTGCCAAGGCTTCTAGAGTAGGTGTGACAGTGGTAGCCACGATGTCTCCACCTAACTGAAACTCTAGGGCTAAAGATAGCCAAGTACCAAAACGAATGCGAAATTGATTGAAGGAAAAAGAAGGACGACTGCGACGGTGACGATTAGACTGCCAAGCTAATTGTAGAGTTTTAATGAGTCCGATTACCACACAAGCGATTGAAAGACTTTCTAGGCAAAACTTGATGATTGCCACAGCAGAGATCAAGCCTGTTTCTAAAGTTGCTAAAAATTCCATTTCTTCCCTGATTGTCCAAGCACAGAAACCCGCCAGAAAATCCCCAGAAAAGCCATTAACCCAATCTTAGCGCCCAAGGCAACAGTTGACAACGATTTTGATTGCTTTAAGTAGGGTTTGCTGAAAAAGTACGGGCGAAGCATTCGGATAGAAAATCTCTAGTTTCACCGATAGGTTATTGCCCGAATGCTTCGCCCCTACAGGACGCGGGCCGATGAAAACGCAAGGTTTGGAAGCACGATTCTCTCAAAATCTTGCACCTGTTTGGCGAGAAAAGCCACAAAACCCTCACCTTACCTACATTTCACATTTATTCAGCAAGCCCTAAGTAAGTAGGTTGGTCTCTTGCCACGAATCCTATAAACCAACCTACCATCTCAAGATTACATTCTTTTTCTGAAACCAACACCCGCTAAACCAAAGGCTAACAGAGCAAGCAAGGAAGAAGGTTCAGGGACGGGAGTGGGAGTTCCATCAAATTGAACCTCAGAGAAGCCGCTAGAAGAGAATCCCCAGTTACTAGCAACAACAAATCGGACAAAGGACGCAGTAACCGGAGAAAAGCTGATCACTTCTGGAGCTATAGGAGCGTTAGCTGCGATAGCAAACTGAGTAGGAGCGCCCGCTACAGTAGTGAAAGTCGTACCATCGGTGGAGGATTGAACAGTTACGCCCTTAATTCCCCCAGTGAAGATGTCCCGATTGAAGTTCCAGAAGCTAAAACCAGCGAGGCTATAGCTGCCATTGAGATTGAAAGTGACATTACCAGTGACAATGTTCGGCGCTGACAGCCAAGCATTACCTCCAATTGCCGTAGCATGATTCCCCGTCAGACTTGGTGTATTACCTGGCAACCCTCTTCCATTGACAGTATCGGCTATATTAACATCAGCAGGATTAATAACACCCATATCGGTGGAAGCAGTAACTCCAGTAATCAGAGCGGCTTGGGCGTTTTGTGCCACCCCAAATATTAACCCTAAACTGGCAGTGGATAAAACAAGGGGCTTAATGGCGAGTTTCATCGGCAAATTTCCTTCAATAATTAACGGAAACGAGTTTATTTTTTTTTTGCCCATTTCTGCTAATTTTGATACAGTTTTTTCCCGTTTTTTATGGTAAAGAAGTCAGGTTGATTATCAGAAAAAAAGGTTAGAACAGGCGAGAAACCTGTTCTAACCTATGGCTGACTTAAGCCGGTCTTCCCTCCACCACCTTATCAATTAAACCGTAGGCGACAGCTTCCTCGGCGGAGAGGAAATAATCGCGGTCCGTGTCTTTTTCGATACGTTCGATGGTTTGTCCGGTGCGATTAGCCATAATTTCGTTTAATTGCTGGCGAATACGCAGGATTTCCTTAGCTTCAATGTCGATATCCGTCGCTTGCCGGCGCCCGGTTCCGCCCATGGGTTGGTGAATCATAATCCGCGCGTGGGGAAGAGCGAGACGCTTACCCGGACTACCAGAAGCCAGTAAAAATGCCCCCATAGAGGCCGCTAATCCCACACAGATAGTCACCACTTCCGCTTTGATGTACTGCATGGTGTCGTAGATGGCCATACCGGCGGTAACGGAACCCCCTGGCGAGTTGATATAGAGATAGATGGGTTTGGTGGGGTCTTCTGAGTCGAGATAAAGCATTTGGGCCACAAGGGCATTGGCTAACCCGTCGGTGACTTCCTGTCCTAAAAAAAGAATGCGTTCCACCGAAAGACGGCTGTAAATGCTAATCCACTGTTCGTATTGGCTACCCGGCAGACGGTAGGGAACTTTTGGCACACCGATAGGCATAATTGGTAACAACTCCTGCTAATTTGTAATAAATCTTAACTAACTTGGGCGAGGGGTTTCGGCAGTTCCTTGCGACTTTCGAGAACGCGATCGATTAATCCGTAGTCTTTCGCCTGTTGTGGGGTGAGATAGAAGGTGCGATCCATATCTTTCGCCAGTTTTTCGGTGGTTTGACCCGTATTTTTCGAGAAAATTTCCAACATCGTCTGTTTGTTGGCGATTACCTCCTTGGCGCGAATCTGGATATCGGTGGCTTGTCCTTGCGCCCCAGTGCGGTTTTGGTTGAGAACGATGGTAGCGTGGGGTAAGGAGGCGCGAAAACCCCTGGTTCCCGCGGAAAGAATCATCGCTGCCGTTCCCATGGCCTGACCGATACAGATAGTATGAACGGGAGGTTTAATGTAGTTGAGGGTGTCACAGATGGCGAAAGCTTCCGTTTCGTAACCGATCGCGTCGCCGGTGTACCAGGATGTGCCGGTAGAGTTGATATAGAAGAAAATCGGTTTTTCGGGATCGTCAAATTGCAGGTAAAGCAGTTGCGCGATAATTAATTCCGTCACGTCCACCCCGACATTGCGCTTGACATCATCGGAGGAAAATAAGGGCAACCCCAGATAGACAATTCTCTCTTTGAGCAGGAGAGATTCCAAGTCTGGTGGTGGTGTCCGATAGGCTGCATCCCCATAATAGGCAGTTTGTACCGCTTTAATCACTGAGTTCATCGAGTTTTTCCGTCATACACAGTATCCTGCTTTTGATTTTAACTTAGTGTCAGCAGAAGTCCCTCCCTTGAGCGCGACGGGATGAATGTTGACACTAAGTTCAATCCAGTGGCAGCACACTTTGTTCTTTTTGTCAAAAAAACTTTCTCTTTGCAACAAAACTACACAATTAATTGATCAACGGGTTGGGTTTTAAAAGGCTCTTTAACCCCCATTTATTGCTGTTCCCAAATAGGTGAGTGTAGATTTAGCAAGGGTTTTCAGAATCAACAGACAGCTAAAAACCCAAAAAAGCACGGATAAGCCTATCATTTCATACTGCGAAATTATACCATAATCGCTGGAAGTATTGCAACCTCGTAAACAAATGAGAATAATTCTCATTAAATTCTTAAGAAAAGATAAATATTGCGAAATGTAAATTTAAATATTCTCAACTATTAAAGCTTGTTTGATATAAAAAACTTATAAAAAGTGGTGATAGACCTCTTGCATAAATCCGAAAACAAACGATAGAAACAATAATGGGAGGGACTTTCAGTTAATTATTTATTAGTAGTTGATAATCTTCAAAAATGTTGCTGTACAAGGATCGACTTAAGACTTTTGCAAGAGGTCTAATTTTTAAGTACCTAGGCAAAATTATTTACACATGACGATCATTGCCCCGTAAGGGTTTTAGCTCGATCGGGCAGGTAATTAATTTTGCATGACTACTTACTGACTGATGACTGATAACTGATTACTGATAACTGATCACTGATTACTGATCACTGATTACTGATCACTGATTACTGATCACTGATGACTGAATGAGGGAAACTTTACCCAGGAGTGACAACTGCTGTTAAAGCCGCCGTAACCGCGTCCAGCGGTTGATTACCGTCGATATGGTTAAGAGTCCCTTTTTGACCGTAATAATCTAAAACGGGGGCAGTTTGGTCGATATAAACCTGTAGGCGACGGGCGATCGTTTCTTGAGTATCATCTTGACGACCCCGTTGCATCAGACGCTCAATTAAGACCGTATCTGGTACAGCCAAATTGACCACAAATGTGTAACTATCGGCCAATTCTTCCAGTAATGCGTCTAAAAAGCTCGCCTGTGCCACCGTGCGGGGAAAACCATCAAGAATCCAACCCTTAGCACTGTCAGGCTGTTTTAAACGTTCCTGAATTAAACCTAACAACAACTCATCGGGGACTAATTCGCCCTTTTCCACATAAGCTTGTGCTTGCTGACCAAGTTCTGTCTTCTCTGTAATTGCTTGACGTAAAATTTCACCGGTAGAAATATGGGGAATCGTCAGAGATTCCGCTAATTTTGCCGCTTGGGTTCCTTTTCCCGATCCGGGCGGTCCCAAAAATATCACACCGATCCGTTTGCTCATGGATTAAATATAGGGTTTTAAGGTAAAAAACAACCAGTAACCGCTAAAAGGTCACTGGTTAACTATCTAACTACTTTTTAATCATGTCCTCATAGCGTTGAGACATGACATAGGTTTGAATTTGTTTCGCCGTATCGATCGCCACCCCCACCAGAATTAACAGGGAAGTTGCCCCCAAACCGCGAAAAGTGGTGACACCGGTGGCGCTTTCTACCAAAGTCGGAATCGTAGCCACCAAACTTAAAAAGAGAGCGCCCAAAAGGGTGAGACGATTCAGCACCCCTTCCAGATAATTAGTAGTAGCGGTCCCCGGACGAATCCCCGGAATACTGGTTCCCATTTTTTTCAGGTTTTGGGACATATCTTTGGGGTTAACGATCAGGGAAGCGTAGAAGAAACTAAAACCGAGAATTAGTAAGCTATAAAAAGCCACATAACCCCAACTATCGGGACGCAGGGCATTAACCAACTGGACTAAAACCTGACCGACGGGGTTATCCGTGGGTAAAGCTTGCACCAATTGAAAAGGTAAGACCAACACTGCGGAGGCGAAAATAATCGGCATCACGCCCCCTTGATTGAGTCGTAGGGGTAGATAACTGGTTCTTTCCCGATAGAGACGACGACCCACCTGACGACGGGCAGAAACAATCGGAATCCGACGGGTTCCCTCCTGAACAAAAACAATGCCGATAATCATCACCAAGAAAACCAGCAAGAGAATCACCACTTGAGCGATCGCTTGTCGGCCACCCTGTTGAGCAAAAGTAATCGTATCACCGAGGGTTTTCGGTAAAACAGCGACAATGTTGACAAAAATCAGCAAAGATGCTCCATTTCCCAGACCGCGTTCCGTAATCAGTTCCGAAATCCACATCACGAACATAGAACCGGCCACTAAAGCGAGAACCGTAGCGGCGATCGAGGGTAAAGTTCCGGCCACAACGCCGTTAGCCACCAATAAACCGAGAGTAATACCGATACTTTGAATAATTGCCCAACCAAAGGCAATATAACGGGTAATTTGGGCAATTTTTCGCCGTCCTGCCTCCCCTTCATTTTTCTGTAAATCTTCCAAAGAAGGAAGGGCAGCGGTGAGCAGTTGCACGATAATTGAGGCGTTGATATAGGGAAGAATGCCGAGGGCAAAAATCCCTAACGTCGATAATCCTCCCCCGGTAAACAGGTCAAGGATTCCCAAAGCGGCGTTACCTTGAATAATTTCTGCTAATCTTGCCCGATCCAAACCGGGTATCGGTACAAACATCCCAAAACGGAGCAGAATCAGTAAACCCAATGTAATCAACAAGCGACCGCGTAAACCGGCCGCCTGTGCCATTTGCATAAACGTTTCCTGTGCCGTGGGAGCCTTATCACGACTGACGACCATTAACAGTTACCTCTAGTGCAGTTTTTTTATGGGAAAAAGTAATCGAGGGGGAAAACTTTCTCGATTTTTTTAAGATTTCCCCTGTCTTTCTTATGATATAGCAATCCAGTCTTCAGTTATCAGTGATCAGTTATCAGTTATCAGTCATCAGATGTGAGTTTTCAGTTCACTGATTACTGTTTACTGCACACAGCAAAAAACTCGCTGCTGCCCGTTCCCCGCCTGCTTCTTGTAATCTCCTGGGGAAATTTATATCTTTTCCCAAGTACCTTGAGCGGCGGTAATTTTCTCTTTAGCACTATTGCTAAAAGCGGCGGCCTTCACCTTGAGGGGAACGGTAATTTCACCATCACCCAGAACTTTTAAAGGGCCGTCGTTGCTGGTGAGAATGTTAGCTTTTAGGAGACTTTCCAAGGTAACTTCCGTATTAGCGGGTAAAGAAGCTAATTTTTTCAGATTAACGATCGTGTATTGACGGGGGTTAACCAAAGGAAAATGCTTTAATTTCGGCACCCGACGATAGAGGGGCATTTGTCCCCCCTCAAAACCGGGGCGAGTCCCTGTCCCAGAGCGAGATTTTTGTCCGCGCATTCCCAGACCGCAACTAGCGCCCTGGCCGGCCGAGACACCCCGTCCCACACGACGACGGCGTTTAGTTGACCCCGGTTGGGGGGCGATTTCGTGGAGTTTCATGGTGATTTCTCTATGTGTACAAATGTTCTATAGATACGCCTCGATCCTTAGCAACTTCGGAGAAAGTGCGGAGAGTTTCCAGGGCGTTGACGGCGGCTCTAGCGTTATTGAGGGGGTTATCGCTACCGAGTTGTTTAGCGAGGATATTTTTCACCCCAGCTAATTCTAAAACGGTACGGACAGCACCCCCAGCAATAACCCCAGTCCCCGGAGCAGCTGGACGCATAAGCACCTGAGCGCCACCGGAAGCACCCCGGGTGAGGTGAGTGATAGAACTAGCCTTAGTTAAGGAGACTTCAATTAGTTGTTTTTTGCCATCGGCCACGCCTTTACGGACGGCCCCGATAACATCCCCTGCTTTGCCAACTCCCACTCCCACCTGGCCGTTTTCATTACCGACCACGACGATGGCCCGGAAACTGAGTTTTTTACCACCCTTAACCACTTTACTAACCCGGCGGATCTGGATGACCCGCTCTTGCCAAGTGGTTTCTTTTTCTTTTTCGCGGTTGCCTTTGCGACGTTTTGCCATAGTTTTATCAGTGTTGAAAGGATATTTTAGAAGTTTAAGCCGGCTGACCGAGCGGCTTCTGCTAAGGCTTTGACGCGACCGTGATAGAGATTGCCACCGCGATCAAAAACCACTTGTTCAATGCCTCTTTCTAGGGCCCGTTGGGCCACCAGTTTACCCACGGCAGCCGAGGCTTCTTGGGTAGCGGTGGACTCTAATTCCCCGCGCAAGGTGGCCTCTAGGGTAGAAGCGGCCGCGAGGGTATGTTGGGCTACGTCGTCGATAATTTGGGCGTAGATGTGGTTATTAGAACGAAATACGGATAAACGCGGCCGTTCAGCAGTGCCATTAATTTTGCGACGCACACGCTGGTGACGACGACGGACTGATTCTTTGCGACTAAGTTTCATGGTTTATTTTTTACCTCCTTTACCGCCTTTACCGCCAGCTTTACCAACTTTGCGACGGACGACTTCACCAAGATAGCGAATCCCTTTTCCTTTATAAGGTTCGGGGGGACGAACTTCGCGGATTTTAGCGGCAATGTTACCGACCGCTTCTTTGTCGATGCCACTGACGATAACTTGGGTATTATTTTCTACGGCGACGGAAACACCATCGGGCATCTCCATTTCCACGGGTTTACTGTAACCGACGTTGAGAACTAATTTACTACCCTGCGCCTGGGCGCGGTAGCCTACCCCTTGGATATCGAGGCGTTTTTGAAAGCCGGTAGCGACTCCTTCCACCATGTTGGCTACTAGAGTTCTACAGAGTCCGTGGCGTTCTCTGGCGGTACGCGAATCGTCTTGACGGGTAACGAGCAGGGTTTCGCCATCTTTATTGATGGTGACGGCGGTGGGTAGGGTTCTCTGGAGAGTTCCTTTGGGTCCTTTCACCGTCACGGTAGCACCATCGATATCGACGGTGACTTTATTGGGAATAGGAATCGGGCGTTTGCCAATACGAGACATAACAGTTATCAGTTATCAGTTATCAGTTATCAGGGAAGAGTTATCAGTGGGTCAGCTATCGGGTTTAAACTGGGGAAGGCTGACGGCTGATAGCTTATCCTTGTTTACCAGATGTAGCAAAGGACTTCGCCGCCAACGTTTTGTTTACGGGCTTCGCGATCGGTCATAATGCCTCTAGAGGTGGAAACAATGGCGATGCCAATGCCACCGAGGACGCGCGGTAAGTCTTTACTGTTGGAATAAACTCGCAGTCCCGGTTTACTGACTCTGGTGAGGGTAGTAATGATCGGTTGACGGTTTTTGCCTTTATATTTGAGGGAAAGAACTAATTGAGATTTAATCCCCTCACCCACTTCCTCAAAGTCAGCAATAAAGCCTTCGTTCTTGAGAACTTGAGCAATACTGCGCGTCATCCGCGTGGTGGGAATTTGAGTAGTGGTCTGCCGAACCGCGCAAGCGTTACGGATGCGGGTCAGCATATCCGAGATGGTATCGTTAGCAGACATGAATTACCTGTTTTTCTCCTAAATTGGGATCAACATCAGTGGTCAGTTATCAGTTATCAGTGGTCAGTTATCAGTTATCAGATTTGAGTATTAAGTGAGTAGTATTAAATAGCAGTTTCCTGCTGTCTTTTGACTGAATCACTGTGTACTGTGTACTGTTCACTGTTTACTGTTCACTGATCACTTATTTACTGGTCACTGTTGACTTTTCTCTTGATTGATTTATCTAAAGGGCATTCCCATCTCTTTGAGGAGGGCGCGTCCTTCTTCGTCGTTTTTAGCGGTGGTGATGATTGAGATGTCCATCCCACGAATTTGATCGATTTTGTCGTATTCAATTTCAGGGAAGATCAACTGTTCACGAATGCCTAAACTGTAGTTACCACGACCATCAAAACTGTTACCACTGATACCGCGAAAGTCGCGAATACGTGGTAGGGCCAGATTAATTAGACGGTCTAAAAAAGCGTACATTCGATCGCCGCGCAATGTCACCATCACACCCACGGGCATTCCTTCGCGAATTTTGAAACCAGCGATCGCTTTTTTAGCTCTAGTCACTACCGGTTGTTGTCCGGTGATGGTGGACAGTTCCTCCTTGGAAGACTCCAAAGCTTTGGCGTTTTGTGAAGCTTCCCCAAGACCGCGGTTAACAGTAATTTTGATAACTTTAGGTACTTGGTGGATATTGGTATAACCAAATTGTTCTTTCAGTTTCGGAACAATGGTTTCTTGATAGGTGGTTTTTAGTTTTTGGCTCATAGTTTTTCTGCTTACTTTTCCTGGGCTTGGTCAGGAACTAGAATTGATGGGAAACTAATCAATAATTTCGCCAGTTTTCTTCAGTATCCGCACTTTCCGACCGTCTTCGGTAAAGGTATAACCCACCCGACTGGCGATTTTTTTCTTCTCGGAATAAAGCATCACTTTGGAACTGTGAATCGGTGCTTCGTAGGTAAGGATTTGACCCGATTCTCCTTCCTGTTGGGGTTTAGTATGTTTGGTGCGGATATTAACTCCCTTGACCACCACGGTACTTTCTTGGGGCAAAGCGCGTAAAATTTCGCCCACTTTGCCCTTATCGGAACCAGCGATTACTTGAACGACATCCCCTTTTTTAACGTGCATTTTTTGCCTTTGGGGTGGGGTTTGAATGTTTTTCTTACTCATTTTTTTTGACCTCAAAGTGTGAAAAGTTTTAGACTAGCCATCAGCCAATTGCCTTGGTACTTTTCACTTTGATCAGAGAACTTCTGGGGCTAAGGAAACAATTTTGGTGTAGTTTTTATCGCGCAATTCCCGAGCGACAGGACCAAAAACCCTAGTACCTTTGGGATTACCGTCATTATTAATAATCACGGCGGCGTTATCATCAAAACGAATGCTCATGCCGCTATCGCGACGGACGGTTTGACGGGTCCGCACAATCACCGCAGTGACCACATCGGATTTTTTCACGGGCATATTGGGGATAGCGTCCTTAACCACGGCGATAATTTTGTCACCGATGCCACCGTAGGTACAGTTACCTGTTCCCAGCACCCGCAGACACATCAGTTTCCGCGCCCCGCTATTGTCAGCGACATTTAAGTAGGTTTGTTGTTGAATCACGGTTTTTACCTAGGTGAAATTTAATTATCGGTTAATATTTCCGCCACTTGCCAACGTTTGGTTTTACTGAGGGGGCGGGTTTCACGAATACGAACTCGATCGCCTTGTTTGGCTTGATTTTCTTCGTCGTGAGCCTTAAATTTCTGGGTTTTCACGACGATTTTGCCGTATTTAGGGTGAGGAGAGCGGTTTTCAATGGCTACCACTACGGTTTTATCCATTTTGTCGCTGACCACTACCCCAACTCTTTCTTTAACTGCCATAACGGGTTATGCCTCCGGGGTGGACTGGGCTAGTTGGCGCTCCCGTTCTACGGTCAATAATTGGCCAAGACGGTGGCGGGTGTGTTTGAATTCGTGGGTTTTTTCCAAGCGGCGGGTGGCCTGTTGCAAACGCAATTCAAACAGTTTCTTTTTGGCATCGAGGATAGCATCAGCGATGTCGTCATCGCTCATCTTCCTCACTTCGGCGATTTTCGGCAGAGCCATTAGACAAAATCCTCCTCGCGAGTGATAAATTTGGTCTTAATCGGTAATTTTTGGGCGGCTAGGCGCATTGCTTCCCGGGCTACCGGTTCGGCTACCCCGGCAATTTCAAACATAATGAACCCCGGTTTAACCACGGCCACCCAGAATTCGGGGGAACCTTTCCCGGAACCCATCCGAGTTTCTGCGGCTCGTTGGGTGACGGGTTTATCGGGAAAAACGCGAATCCAGATTTTGCCACCCCGACGAATATAACGAGTCATTGCCCGTCTGGCGGCTTCGATTTGACGGGAAGTAATCCAACAGGGTTCGGTGGCTTGCAGGGCGAAATCGCCGAAATTAATCGTATTTCCGCCGGTGGCCAGCCCGCGCATCCGTCCGCGCTGTTGTTTGCGGAATTTTGTTCTTTTGGGACTTAACATGAGCTATTTACCACTGATAAATATTAGGGATCAGCCCTCACTAGAGCGATCTTCAAACTGTTGACGGCGACGCTGTTGACGGCGCGGTGCTTGAGCGGGAACGGCGGCGGCAATTTCTTCTTGACCGGGGATAATTTCGCCCTTAAAGATCCAAACTTTCACCCCTAGAATCCCGTAGATGGTGCTGGCGGTTTTATAGGAGTAATCGATATCGGCCCGCAGGGTATGCAGGGGAACTCGTCCTTCCCGCACCCATTCAGTCCGAGCGATTTCTGCCCCGTTCAGACGACCGCTAACTTGAATTTTGATCCCTTTGACTTCGGCCCTTTGCGCCCGTTGGATGGCTTGCCGAACCACACGACGGAAGGAAACCCGTCTTTCTAGTTGCTGGGCGATGTATTCGGCGATCAGGTTGGCATCGGCATCAACGCGAGCCACTTCGATGACGTTAATGCGAATTTGACGCTGGCTACCGAGGGTTTTTTGTAAACCTAGGCGCAGCTGTTCGATTCCCGTGCCACCACGACCGACGACGACCCCGGGGCGAGCGGTGTGGATGGAGATATCTACTTGATCGGCCTTGCGTTCGATGCGAATATCGGCGATACCGGCATTAGCGAGGTTTTTTTCGACGTATTCACGAATGCGGCGATCTTCTTGCACTAATTCGGGGTAACGTTTCGCGTCGGCATACCAGCAGGATTTGTGATCTTTGATAACGCCGAGACGAAAACCGAGGGGATGGATTTTTTGTCCCATTGTGGTTTTTTTAGTTAAGGTGATTAGTCTTTGTTGCTAGGAGCGACGGCGACGGTGATATGACAGGTGGGTTTGCGAATTTGGTAGGCGCGGCCTTGGGCCCGGGGTCGAAACCGTTTTAGGGTCGGTCCGCCATCGGCAAAGGCTTGGCTAACTACTAAAGTGGCGGGATCGAGTCCTTCGTTATTTTCGGCGTTGGCAACGGCGGAACGCAGGACTTTGAGAATCGGATCACAGGCCCGGTAGGGCATAAATTCGAGAATAATTAGGGCTTCCCGATAGGAGCGACCGCGAATCTGATCGAGTACCCGTCTGACTTTCAGGGGTGACATCCGAATATAGCGGGCGATCGCTTTGACTTCGTTAGAGGTATCGATGGTCATTTCAGTTATCAGTTATCAGTTATCAGTTATCAGTCATCAGTTATCAGTCTCGGTGATTTATGGTCACGACTCTTCGGCCTTGCTCAGAGGCCACTATCTAGCTGACGACTGAGGGAGTATCGGCTGATCTATTTCCGTCCTGCTTTTTTGTCGCTCTTGGCGTGGCCGCGGAAGGTGCGGGTGGGAGCGAATTCACCGAGTTTATGACCGACCATCTGCTCGGAAACGTAGACGGGAACGTGCTGTTTGCCGTTGTGAACGGCGATCGTGTGACCGACCATATCGGGAATGATGGTCGAGGCCCGGGACCAAGTTTTAATCACTTGTTTACTGCCCTGGGCGTTGAGTTTTTCGATTTTTTCCATCAGGTGGCCGGCGACAAATGGCCCCTTTTTCAGTGAACGACCCATAATTTTCAGTCAAAAGTAAAGTAATAATTTCTAACCCTGGTTACGACGGCGCACGATCAGATCGCTACTGCGTTTTTTCTTGTTGCGAGTTTTGCGACCGAGGGCGGGTTTACCCCAGGGAGTCATCGGGCCGGAACGTCCGATCGGAGCGCGACCCTCTCCACCTCCGTGCGGGTGATCCACTGGGTTCATGACGCTACCCCGAACATGGGGGCGTTGACCGCGGTGACGGGTACGACCGGCTTTACCGAGACTGATGTTTCTCGCTTCGGCGTTACCGACTTTTCCGATGGTGGCGTAGCATTCACGCCGGATCATGCGTACTTCTTTGGAGGGGAGGCGGATGGTAACGTAATCGCCTTCTTTGGCTACCACTTGGGCGAAACCACCAGCAGCCCGCACCATTTGACCACCGCGACCGGGGACGAGTTCGATGTTATGAACTTCTGTCCCTAGGGGGATGCGACTTAAGGGTAGGGCATTACCGACCTCGAAGGGAGCGTTTTCTCCGGCGATGACGGTATCACCAACACCTAAACCGGCGGGGGCGATGATGTAGCGTTTTTCCCCGTCTTTGTAGAAAAGCAGGGCAATGCGGGCGTTACGGTTAGGATCGTACTCGATCGCCGCTACTGTGGCGGGAATATCCCGTTTATCGCGACGAAAATCGATAATCCGGTAGAGGCGTTTATGGCCGCCGCCCCGGTGACGACTGGTAACGACACCGCGATTATTACGCCCTTGTTTGCTGTGTTTGCGATGAGTTAGGGACTTTTCCGGTTCGGTTTTGGTGATCTCTTTAAAGTCGGAGATGGCCGCCTGCCTTGTCCCGGGGGTTAAGGGTCTAAAAGAACGAATACCCATAGTTTAGTTTTCCGTTATCGGGTTTCTTGGTGGTTATACGTCGGGATAGAGGGCGATCGAGTCGCCTTGCGCTAGGGTCACGATCGCGCGTTTGTATTGGGGTTTGTAACCGAGGAAACGGCCGACGCGTTTTTTCTGACGAGAGGGGCGGCTGGTGTTCACTTTCGTTACTTTCACGTCAAACAGCAATTCGATCGCCGCTTGAATTTCCGGCTTAGTCGCTTTCAAGGCGACATCGAAGACGTATTTATTTTGTTCTAGGAGTAGGGTGGCTTTCTCGGTCACGATCGGCTTTAGGATCAGATCGGCGAGTTGTCTGGCTTCAGTTTTAAGCACCATAGACCTCCTCAATTTTAGCTAGGGCTGCGGCGGTGGCGATAACTCGATCGGCTAGGATGACATCATAGACGTTGAGACTATCGGCGCGAATAATTTTGAGATTGCAGATATTACGTCCCGATAAATAGACATTTTCGGGAATTTCCGTCAAAATCAGCAGAATTTTTTCCTCTGGACTGGCTCCCCAGCGACTTAAGGCAGCGGTGAGTTCTTTAGTTTTGGGTTGGGAGAACTGTTCGGCGAAGCTTTCAACAACGATAAAGTTATCGGACTGGCTGATCAAAGCGGTTCTCAGGGCTAATCTTTTCTCTTTGCGATTGACCTTAACCTCAAAATCTCTCGGTTTTGGTCCGAAGATGACACCGCCACCACGCCAGAGGGGAGAACGGATCGAACCAGCCCGGGCGCGACCGGTGCCTTTTTGCCGCCAGGGTTTGCGACCACCGCCGCGCACTTCCGAGCGGGTTTTGGTGGAGGCATTACCTTGGCGGGCCGCCGCTAGATGGCTGACGACGACGCGGTGAATTAGATGTTTGGCGGTTTCGGGTTTAGCGGTTTTCAGTTCCAGGGTGCCTGTTCCCGCTTCTTCCCCTTGCCAATTTTTGACTGTGTAGTTAACCATGGCTTTAATCTTTCCTTGCCCTATTTACCAAATTTCTTGGCGGGGGTGATGTTTAACAGGGTTCCTGGTTTACCCGGGACGGCTCCTTTGATCAGGATCAGGTTGCGTTCGCTATCGATTTTGACCACGGACAGTTTGCGGATGGTCACTTGGGTTGATCCGTATTGTCCGGCCATTCTCTTACCCGGGAAAACGCGGCCGGGGGTAGTACCGGCACCAGTGGAACCGGGGAGACGGTGGTTTTTGGAACCGTGGGTCATGTTACCGCGTTTGAAGTTATGGCGTTTTTGATAGCCGGAGAAACCCCGTCCGATGGTGGTTCCAGCCACATCGACTAAATCGCCTTCTTGGAAGATAGCGGCGGTAATTTCTTGTCCTAAAGTGTAAGCGGATGCGTCCTCGATGCGGTATTCGATTAAATGCCGCAGGGGGGAGACACCGGCTTTGGCTAAATGACCGAGCAGCGGTTTGTTGAGGGCTTTTTCTTTGACGGTTTTGTACCCCACTTGGATGGATTCATAACCGTCGGTTTTTTTAGTTTTGACTTGGGTGACGGGACACGGACCGGCTTGAACGACGGTGACGGGAATGGCGACTCCCGTTTTGTTGTCGAAGATTTGGGTCATGCCCAGTTTTGTACCGAGGATACCGATAGACACGGATTGTTCTCTTTATCTTTACTAGACGACAATCAAAAATAACGTGGCCGTGGCTATAGGAGCGGGAAAAATCTTTCCCGCTTTATCAGCCTGCCCAACTTGAATGACTTTTTTCGAGTTATTTAAGCTGGCATCCCGTTAGATTCGTAAGTAGGACTAGACAGGGTTGCTGGTTCTGCCTAGATTGTTGCTGGTCTTTGTTTCTTGGGGACTTAAAGGGTTTATCTTCAGTATCCCGGCGAAGACCGAGCGACCAAGGCGGTTCTGCTCGGCAGTGCCTTTAGCACCACCTAACACCGATTTTGGCCACGATCAAACATTATATAATATTTATGACTTTTTAGGCAAGAGGTTTTTTTAGTCACCGGAAATGATCATATCTAGTCTGGCTGAAGGAAGGGGTGACAATGAGGTTAAAGTCTAGGCTGGGTGCAGGGTCTAGGCTGTGGGGTTCTGGGAAAATCTTCTCGCTGTCACCCTTCAAATTGATTAACTTAATTCTCTCGTCTTCATTTCGGGGAAAGTCTCAAGGTTTTTCCCTACCCCCCACACCCTGTTTCACTTTCAATCTGCTTGTCACCCCTTCAAGTTTCTGGTACTTTTTTAGCCCAAAAATTCGCAAAACTCTTTTCTAGCAAGGCTTAAACTGATATTCAGCAGATTGCAATTATAGTATTTATCTTAATGGTGAGGTACAAAGTTTTTGTTTGGGGGAATCGGTCGTTGGTGGTCGATATCAAATTAGGTTACACTGCTTGATGGGAATTGCCTTCAATGGGGGGGATGACAGCATTGTACTATCATCCCTTGTTTGGAGGTTAAATCGCTTCGAGATCTTTTTCGCCGGTACGGATGCGGACGATCTGTTCCACGGGGGAGATGAAGATTTTACCGTCTCCGATTTCACCGGTACGGGCTGCCGAAATCAGCTTATCGACGACCATATCGACTTGCTTATCTTCGACGACGATCTCGATCTTGAGTTTTTGGAGAAATTCGACGGTGTACTCGGAACCGCGATAACGTTCCGATTGACCTTTCTGACGACCGAAACCTCTAACTTCGGAGACGGTCATCCCGACAATGCCCGCATTAACTAGGGCGATTTTCACCTCTTCCAGTTTAAAGGGTCGGATAATCGCTTCTACTTTCTTCAAAATATCTATCTCCTCGTTGCGTGACGATACTTTACTTTCTTGGTAAATTAACTGTTAATTCTAAACGCAGAATCCCGACAATAGCGCTTAAAGTCATGATTTCTTCAATTATTTTCCTTGGCCACAGTCTTCCACCGTGAAAAACTTCCAGGTGGGAAATAGCCCACCCGAAGCCATAAATAAACCAACTAGAGAGATAATCCCAACTGAAGACCGAAAACACCGTGAACTAGCAGTAAAATCAGGGCAATGCTGCCGATATAGGCGTGAATAGTCCGTAAAAGTTCTTTTTTCCCGCCAGCAAAGCCAGTGAGGGATAATAATCCATTGAAAGCTAATAAACCGATCGCGATCGATCCTGTCCAGAAATGGCTGCTTTCGAGGATGGGATGTTTCTGCATGACTAGGGATAAAACACCACCGGTGTAACCGAGAGCGATAAATAAAAACAGCCAAGGGGCGAGTTTGCGGTGATCAGCCCGATTTTTGGCTACTACTTCCCCATCTTGGCTTAAACGGCTTTGCCAACCGGCATAGGCAGTATAACTACCCATAACTAAAACCACAATCCCCATCATGACTGGATGTCCCCAATGAACGATCGGTTCGGGAGTTCCGAGACTGCGAAAGGCAGCGGCGATCGGCTCTAGCGCATCACTTAAACTTTGATTCATGTTTGTTACCTAACTTTACAAAACCCTTTTGCCTAAGATTTTAGCCGATCTCCGGACTGGAAAAACTGCGGTTAGCCGAAAAAATGTCAAGCCTTCGCTAAATTTCTTAACATTTCAGCTAGAGATGAGCGGAGAAATATAGAATAGAGTCAGGGGAGACTAGGGATCTCCACGGGGATTAGCCCCTAGGAGGGAGTTATGACTTATCTGCTCAAAGATCGGCGGTCGGCTGGGAGACTATTAGCTAGTTACTTGACAGAATATACCAATAGTGCTGGGGTGCTAGTTTTGGCTTTGCCCCGGGGTGGGGTTCCGATCGCCTTTGAAATTGCCCAAAGGTTACACTTGCCTTTAGATCTGTGTTTGGTGCGAAAATTAGGTGTACCGGAGCGCAAAGAGTTAGCTTTTGGGGCGATCGGTCAAAATGGGGTGCGGGTAATCAATGAAAGTATCGTTGACGACTTGCACCTATCGGAGGCGATGATGGAACGGGTAGCAAAGGAAGAAATGCTCGAATTAGAGCGACGCGATCGCTTGTATCGAGGTGAACGCCCCTTTCCAGTCTTGGCGGGAAAAACGATTATTCTAGTAGATGATGGGATCGCTACGGGAGCAACGATTAAAGCGGCGATTCTGACCCTTAAAGCTGGGAATCCCGCTGCTATTATTATTGCTGTTCCTGTTGCCCCACCGGAAGTCTGTGATCAATTAGAAAAATTAGTCGATCGAGTAATTTGCCTACATAAACCCTACGAATTGAGATCAATTTCTCTTTGGTACGAAGATTTTTCCCAAACCAGCGATGAGGAGGTGCAAACACTTTTAGCCAGCGTCGATAGTTCTTTGATTCCAGTTTAGGGAATTATGAATTATGAATTATGAATTATGAATTAGGAAGTGGGGAGTGGGAAGTGGGGAGACCACTTCGTGTGCGTTGCGGGGGGAGAGTAAATAACAGCAATCTCCTGAATTCAGAAGTCAAAATTGAGACTTCAGAGTTCTAACTTTTGACTTCTACGGCATCGGTATCAACGGTATTGGTTGGGGAAGAAACTTCGGTTTGATTCTTGACTCCTCCTGGACGGCGAGTGCGATAATCAAGAACTAATCGCGATAATTCCGTGGTTAAAAGGGTGAGGACGATCCCATCATCGATCCAACCAATAATCGGGAAAACGTCAGGAGAAATATCGAGGGGACTAAAAAGATAAACCATAGTTCCCAGAATGATAATCCAACGATATTTAGGGTGACTGATTTTGCCGCTGTACCAGTTGTAAAAAGATTCAACAATCGGTTTCATTAATTTGTCCTCGCTGACTGGGATAATTTAATTGTGTCAGGTTCCACTTGGGGGTGATAGTGGGGTTTTGCCCCCCATTATGTAGGGTTATCCCCGCTAATTATCCACTAAAAATGCCCCGAAGAAAATTCACCTTTAGGGATGAGCCTGAAGTATTATTACTGGATGCTTAAGAGGGGAGATAGTGGCATCTTTTCCCCTATAATAGGCGATGACAAACTAATCAATTATCTGCCAGTTTAAGGATGGAAACCCTCTTTCATCTAGTTACTTTTGCCTTTGTCTTCGCTTTTGGTGCCTCGGTGGGCAGTTTTTTAAACGTGGTCATCTATAGATTACCTCAGGGGATATCTCTAGTTTATCCTCCTTCCCACTGTCCGAAATGTCACCATAGGTTGGGGAAAAGCGAGAATATACCCGTTTTAGGCTGGTTATGGCTAGGGGGTCGCTGTCGCTGGTGTAGAACCCCGATTTCTGTCCGTTATCCAGCGATCGAAACTTTTACCGGTTTATTATTTTGTCTGGTTTTAGGAGATTTTAGCTTTTCTTGGCAGACCCTCGGCTATTGGATTCTCCTCAGTTGGTTATTAGCTTTAGCTTTGATTGATTTTGACACGATGACGCTTCCTAACTCCCTCACCCAATCGGGATTAGTTTTAGGGATAGTTTTTCAGACTCTCTTGGGTTGGCAAAATAATCAAACTGTTATCTATCTCTTTTCAGCGATCGCTAGTGCGGTTTTAGGAGTCTGGTTATTCGATCTGATCCGGTGGGGGGGAAGTTTTGCCCTCAGACAACAGGCCATGGGGGGAGGGGACGCGAAATTAGCGGCCATGATCGGTGCTTGGTTAGGATGGCAAGCATTATTAGTCACCGCTTTTTTGGCCTGCGCTATCGGGGCGGCCATCGGGATGACGGGCATTTTTCTCGGTAAAATGGGGAAAAAACAAGCTATACCCTTCGGTCCATTTCTTGCCCTCGGCGCTCTGATGAGTGTATTTTGGAGTGATAAGATCATCTCAGCCTATCAAACCATTTTTTTCCCTTTCTTGTAAAAAAGTTATCCTGTAATTAAATCTTGATACAATAGTCTTCCGTGTCTTGGATCACCATTAGAACAACCCCCAGTAGTTGGGAAGCCGATTGGCTACAGGAAATGCTCAAAGCTCACGACATCCCCAGTCGCGTTATCGCTATTGGCCCTGGTATTTATTGCGGCCAGGGGCATCAGGCCGCCCTACAAGTCCGTCCCCAAGATCGCTGGACAGCGCTTTTGTTATTAAGTCCTCTAGAAGAAAGTCGATAAATTATCTTTATTTTAAACTATGTCTCTATTTGATTGGTTTGCAAATCGCCAAAAAACAGAACCCAAGGTTCAACAACAACAGGAACGAGAAATAGCCGATGGTTTATGGACAAAATGCCCAAATTGCGGCGTTTTGGCCTATACGAAGGATTTATTAGCTAATCAACTGGTGTGTCTCGATTGCGGTCATCATAATCGGGTGGAAAGTGAAGAAAGAATTCGCCAGTTAGTGGATGCTAATACTTGGAATTGCCTCGATGAACAGATTCGACCGACGGATCCGCTCAAATTTCGCGATCGGAAAAGCTATAGCGATCGCATCCGAGAAAGCCAAGAAAAAACCGGTCTGACGGATGCTGTCCGGACGGGAATGGGGACGATCGATGGTTTACCCTTAGCTTTAGGGGTGATGGACTTCCGTTTTATGGGTGGTAGCATGGGATCGGTGGTGGGAGAAAAACTCTGTCGTTTGACGGAACGAGCTACCGATGAAAGTTTACCCCTGGTGATCATCTGCGCTTCCGGCGGGGCGAGAATGCAGGAGGGAATGTTAAGTTTAATGCAGATGGCCAAGATTTCTGGCGCTCTTAACCGGCATCGGGAGGCAAAATTACTGTATATTCCCGTCTTGACTAATCCCACCACGGGAGGAGTCACGGCCAGTTTTGCCATGTTGGGAGATATTATTATCGCTGAACCGAAGGCTACTATCGGTTTTGCCGGTAAACGGGTAATTGAACAGACTTTGCGCGAGAAATTGCCGGAAGGGTTCCAAACATCGGAATACTTATTAAAACACGGGTTTGTCGATGCGATCGTTCCCCGTACCCATCTCAAGAAAACCCTCGCTCAATTAATTAGTTTACATCAGCCCTTTTTCCCCTTGTTATCCCCCCTCAACAGTCATCATCACTACAGTCAACCAGAGTTAATCCCCCTGAAAACAGCCCAGGGACAAACAACAGTTTAATCCCTGTAAGACGGCACTGGAGTTGAAAGTCTGAGCATTTGTACTAAATTCACCCGATAGGCAGTTTAAATGTAGTACAGCTTACTTAACTGGGTTGACAGCGATCGCAAAGTCCAAAAAATTCGAGAGTATGGTAATAAACCTTGAATTGGTGGGATTTTTCGAGTTTTTCTTCCAATTCATGAACGGGACACTCATTAAAGACGATAGACCGACCGCAATGAATACAGGTAAGATGGTGTTGATCCTGCTGAACGGAACTGTAGAGGGATTCTCCTGTGGCTAGGGTTCTCACCTGCACTGCACCCTGTAATTTTAGGGATTCTAGGGCGCGGTAAACAGTGGCTAACCCCATGTTTTGGTCACGCTGACGGAGTTCCACAAACAGTTCCTGAGCGGATACTGCCCGATTTAAGGTTTTGAGTAAGTGGATAATGCGCTCTTGCGATCGGGTGCGTTGGGATTTCATATCAAAAAGGTCAGCGATCAAAGTTAATTCTATGCCAAAAAATTATCAGTGCTGTATTTATGTTACTCTGCGCCCTTCGGTTCTCGATCCGGCGGGTACAGCGGTAGAGTCGGGATTAAAGCAATTAGGTTATGATACTGTGGCCGGGGTGCGAATTGGTAAGTATATTGAGCTTACCGTGACAGCAGCGGACGAAACCAGCGCCCGCGAACAATTGGATCAAATGTGCGATCAACTATTGGCTAATCCTGTAATTGAAAATTATCGCTTTGATTTGCATTGTCAGTAGATAGAAGTCAGAAGACGGGAGGTAGGGCAAATAATTAAAATTTATCTGTCACCTTCTGCTAAAAAACTTAACCAAGTTAAAAATTATGAAGTTTGGGATTATTGTTTTCCCCGGATCGAATTGCGATCGAGATGTGGCAACGGTGACAGAGGGTATTTTTCAGCAACCCACCCGCTATATTTGGCATCAAGAGACGGATCTAGGGGATGTGGATGTGATTGTGGTGCCGGGGGGATTTAGTTACGGCGATTATTTGCGCTGTGGTGCGATCGCTCGATTTTCGCCAGCGATGAAAACTGTCCGAGAAGAAGCCGAAAAAGGTAAATTAGTTTTAGGCATCTGTAATGGTTTTCAGGTATTAACGGAAATTGGGCTGCTACCCGGTGCGTTAATTCGTAATCGCGATTTACATTTTATTTGTGATCGAGTGCCGGTAAAAGTGGAAAATAATCAATCTGTCTGGACGCGAGGCTATCAACCACAACAGGTGGTTAATTTGCCGATTGCTCACGGGGAAGGGCGTTATTATGCCGCAGAAGATACGTTAAAATCTCTGGAGGATAACGGACAAATTCTCTTTCGTTACTGTACTCCCACAGGAGAGGTAAATGAGTCGGGAAATCCCAACGGTTCGTTAAATAATATTGCAGGAATTACCAATAAAGCAGGAAATGTGCTAGGAATGATGCCTCATCCCGAACGCGCCGCCGATCTGATGCTCAATTTGACCGATGGGAGTCTGTTATTTCAGGAGTTGATCAATTGTTGTTGACTAGACCTCTTGTAAAAATCAAAAATTGTTGTTAGGGTCAGGAGTCAGTAGCCGGTCGTCAGTAGTCAGGAGAATTAAAAATGAATAATAATCAATTAAATGGTCTATTTACCGACTTTAGGCAATTTAATCCTTATTTTTGCCCTTTTTCAACCCTCAAGTAGTTGGGTTTTTGGGGTTTTGGGGTTTTAGTTGAAATTTCCCTGATAACTGATAACTTACCCACTGATAACTGATAACTGATAACTTACCCACTGATAACTGATAACTGATAATCCTGTGGCTGTTTTAAAAGATAATCGGGCTACCGTCCAAAAAGTTCTCTGGATCACCCTACTGCTGAACATTTTGGTTATGGCGATCAAAGCGGGGGTGGGTTTGAGGATTGGTGCTTTAAGTCTGCAAGCGGATGCTCTCCATAGTGTCACCGATAGTGCCAATAATGTCTTGGGATTAGTAGCGATGCGGTTTTCCTCTCCCTATCCAGATCGAGATCATCCCTACGGACATCTGAAATACGAAGCGATCGGAGCTTTAGCGATCGCCGCATTTTTGGGGATTGCCTGTTTTGAAATCTTGCAAGGGGCGATCATGCGTATTATCAAAGGAGGAAAACCTGTCGAGATTGCCGGTCCGGAATTATGGCTATTAATTATCGTTTTAGGGGTGAATATTTTTGTCACCTATTATGAAAGATCCGTGGGGCAGCGTGTCGGTAGTCCGATTTTGATTGCCGATGCTAGGCATACCATGAGTGATGTGTGGGTGACAATTACGGTTTTATTGGGGTTAGTTGGGGTTTGGGTGGGCAATACGGCTAATATTCCCCAATTACAATGGTTAGATGTGATTTTGTCCTTTCCTGTCGCTTTTTTGGTGTTTAGCAGTGGTTGGAAAGTCCTCAAGGAGAATTTACCTTTGTTAGTGGATGAAATGGCGATCGCTCCTGAAGTGATTCATCAAATTGTCTTGGAGGTGCCGGGGGTGCTTAATTGTCATGCGATCGCGTCTCGGGGAGTGGTGGGAAGACAGGTATTTATAGAAATGCACCTAGTTGTCTCCGCTCAAGATGTGGAAACTGCTCACGCAATCACGGAAGCGGTGGAAGCAAGATTAAGCCAACAATTTAGCCCTGTGAGAATTTTAATTCACGTTGAACCGCCGGATTATCACTCTGATCGGATCACTTTTGATGAAGAAGTGTGAAGCAAAAAAGCCTAAAATAAGTAGCGAACTTTTGCTAGAGGTGGCCATGACGACGGAGAATCAAGCTAGAAGCATAGTAGTTACTGGTGGAGCAGGATTTATCGGCTCGAATTTTGTTCATCATTGGTGCGAGAATTATCCTGAGGATCGTGTCATTGTTCTCGATGCTCTTACCTATGCGGGCAATTTGAATAATTTAGGGACACTGAAAGATAGAAAGAATTTCCGTTTTCTGCAAGGGGATATCTGCGATCGAGCTTTAGTTGATGAATTATTTGCTGGTGAAAATATCGATACGGTTGCTCATTTTGCCGCCGAATCCCATGTGGATCGATCGATTCTTGGTCCTGGAGCTTTTGTGCAAACTAATGTGGTGGGAACTTTTACTCTATTAGAAAGTTTTCGGCAACATTGGTTAAGTAATCATCAACCCGATAACTATCGTTTTCTGCACGTTTCCACCGATGAGGTTTATGGCAGTTTAGGAGTAGATGATCCGGCTTTTACCGAAACTACTCCCTATGCGCCTAATAGTCCCTATTCTGCCTCAAAAGCGGGGAGTGATCATCTAGCGAGAGCTTATTTTCACACCTACGGAATGCCGACAATTATTACTAATTGTTCTAATAATTATGGTTCTTATCATTTTCCTGAAAAGTTAATTCCTTTGATGTGTATTAATATTCTTTTGGGTAAACCTTTACCCGTTTATGGTGATGGTCAAAATGTTCGAGATTGGTTATATGTGCGGGATCATTGTCAAGCTTTAGATACAGTTATTCACAAAGGCAAAGCGGGAGAAACCTATAATATTGGCGGAAATAATGAGGTAAAAAATATCGATTTAGTCAGGATGTTATGTGAGTTAATGGATGAATTAGCTCCCGATTTACCCGTGAAACCTGCTCAGAATTTAATTACCTTTGTTAAGGATCGCCCCGGACATGATCGCCGGTATGCTATTGATGCCAGTAAAATTCGCACTGAATTAGGTTGGCAACCTCAAGAAACGGTAGAGGGGGGATTAAGAAAAACCATTCAATGGTATCTCGATCATCGGGATTGGTGGCAACCTTTGTTATCCAAAGAATATCAAGAGTATTATGGGAAAGTTTACGGTTAGAGAGGGGTAAAAACTAGACCTCTTGTAAAAATCACAAATTGTTGTTAGGGTTAGGAGTCAGTAGCCAGTAGTCAGTAGAATTAAGAATGAGCATTAATCAGTTAAATGGTCTATTTACAGATTTTATGCGATTTAATCCTTATTTTTGACGTTTTTGAACCCTCAAAAATTAATTATGCAAGAGGTTTAATTTAATCTTAATTTCGGGTGTGTTAGCCAAAACTAACACACTTCAACTTTGTACCTCACCATTAAGATATCGGCGTTATGGCTCTTCGGTTTGTGTTATGCAATGGACGGGAGTTATAAGGGATGGAACCCTTATATAGAAAGGCATTTAGCGATTTTTGTTAATTGTTTTTTTCTAGAGCGAACTAATCAATTAAGTCTCTTGCCAGATAAGGATTTAGTCGATTTATGCCCCCCTATCGAACCATACCAAGTAACGAAGAACCGGCGTTATTTTCAATAATAGCCAATGGCTGCCGACCGTTTCCTCGATCGCCACTTGTGGAAATACCACCGGGATGAGTTAGAATCTGAAAGGAGAATTTTTGAGTAACCATGATCAAATTACGTCTAAAACGCTTTGGTAAAAAACGCGAAGCCAGTTATCGTATCGTTGCGGCCGTTAGCACCAGTCGTCGCGATGGTCGTCCCCTAGAGGAATTAGGATTTTACAATCCCCGCACCGATGAAGTGCGTCTGGATGAGGAAGGAATCATCCGACGCTTACAACAAGGAGCGCAACCGACGGACACCGTGCGCAGCATTCTCACCAAACAGAAAATTTTCGAGAAAATCAATGCCTAGTACCCCCAATTATCTCGAACTGGTGAAATTTATTATCGAGCCGTTTTTGGAAGAGCCGGCCAGTCTGAGATTGGATATCGAGCGCTGTAAGGAAAATGAACGTCTTTGGGTGCGTGTAGCCTTCGATGATGCCGATAAAGGCAAAGTTTACGGCCGGGGAGGACGCAATTTACAGGCGATTAGAACTACCCTAGAAATGGCGGCCGCGAGTGCGGGTCGCTCTCTTTATCTAGAAGTCTATGCGGCCGAAAATGAAGGCGAACAGCGCCGCACCCGTCGTTCTAATGGTAACTTTGAAGGTACGGAAAGAAGACCGAGCAATCGACGACCACCCGCACCCCGGCAGCTCAACAACTAACGAGCGATTTTAGGAAAACAGGGAAGGGGTTTCATCCTCGACCCTCTCCAGTTGCTCTAATTGCTGCCAAACTTTGGCGAGTAGAGTGGTTAATCCGGCTCCTGTTACGGCGGAAATAGTCAAAATCTCGGCATTGGTTATTTTAGCAAACTGCTTTTGATAGTTATCTATCGTTTCCTCGTCCACAGCATCAATTTTGTTGAAAACCAGTATTTGTGATCGCTTTTCTAAGCCTCGACCATAGGCGGCCAATTCTCCCTGGATAATTTGATAATCGGCGATCGGGTCTTCTGCTGTCAAGGAGACAAGATGAATTAACAGGCGTGTGCGTTCGATATGGCGTAAAAATTCATGTCCTAGGCCGATTCCTCGGTGCGCTCCCTCGATTAATCCAGGAATATCGGCGAATACCGTCCCGTCTCCTGTGGGTTTGCGTACCACTCCCAGGTTAGGGATAAGAGTTGTAAAGGGATAATCGGCGATTTTGGGACGAGCAGAGGAAACGGCGGAGATTAGGGTGGATTTTCCCGCATTGGGCAGCCCGATCAGTCCCACTTCTGCTAATAACTTCAATTCTAGGCGTAAATGGCGTTTTTCTCCGTCTAAACCGGGTAAAGCGTATTCAGGCGCGCGATTATTATTGCTTAAAAAGTGGCGGTTGCCTAATCCCCCTTTTCCTCCAGCAGCGACGATTAAAGTCTGTTCGGGAGTGACCAAATCGCCGATAATTTCCTCGCTATCGAGATTGTAAACCACTGTACCACAGGGAACTTTAATAATGCGATCGCTACCGTTGGCCCCGGTGCAGTTGTTCGGGCCGCCCCGTTTACCGTCATCGGCCTTAAAATAGCGACTATACTGGAAATCTAGCAGGGTTTGCAGGTTCTGAGTGGCCACGAAAATCACCGAACCACCTTTTCCCCCATTACCGCCGGCCGGACCGCCGGCGGGGACGTATTTTTCCCGACGGAAAGCGACAATTCCATCACCTCCCTTACCCCCTTCTACTTCTATTTCGGCGCGATCAATAAACTGCATAAGATTAAGTAATTAAAGTGAAAAAATGATCAAGCTCAAAGCTGTTATAGGTTAACATCTTGCCAATTTAAAGCTTCTGCGAATCCCTGAAAATGTTTGACATTGGTAGTAGCGATGACTAGATAACGGCTCGGATATTGTTTTTTTAATAACTGCCAATGAGCAAGAATAATAATATCTACGTCAATACAGGGTAAGCGCATCTTAACAATTCTTGACAAAATCAACTTTATGTGATTTGCTTATCCAGAGAGCGATTCAGGCATATTTGAGGAGAATTGGCCATCTCAATTGTTAAGCAAAAATCGACCAAATGTGAATATTTCGTAACTATTCTGATTGACTGGTATCACTTGAAATGCCCACACAGCAAGCGGTTCACAAAATTGGCTAATTGTCAATAGCGTTTGAGATGCTCTCACCCTGGGGGCAAAACCTTTACCCATGAGCTATTTCCTCGTTAATTTTCATGAACAACAGTGAGACTAAGGCTTAATTATAAATTATACAGAGGTAGCAGCGGCTAAGTCTGGGTACTGGCGGTGCGGGACGGTGCTATGGCGATTTCACTACCCTATTCAGAAATCTTTGTCAAGTACAATTTATACCAAATTAGATGAGCTTACCCTGATAATTTATCTATCTCTTTATACTAAACTAATGTGTATTAAGCCAGTGGCTTGCTTGTTCTACAAATACTGTGGCGTATTCTAAGGCAATTTGTGTTTGTTCCCTAGTTATTTCAATAACTTGATCATAATCTCCTAATTGTCGTAAATCATAGGTAATTCTTAACGCTTTTGATAGTTCTAATGGTAATTCCCCTGTTTGAATAAAATGTTGAGAAAATTGCTGTCGTACCCCTCGATGACTACGAGTATTGATATTTTTAACTATTAACAGAGCTTGGACTGTACAATAAATGGCATAATAGCAACGAGAAATACAAGCACGATAATAATTTTTTTCAAGTAATAGGGTGGCCGCTTCTAATTCTTCATTAGCTTGATTGATATAGGACGAAATTTGGTTTTGGTTCACAGGACAATCCCTTCTCGGCGAATATTGTCCATTAATGGGGTTTGTCGATGTACAAAGTCTTCATCGGCGATGGGAATCAAAGAAATGAAGGTATTATATTTAAGGTCTAGTTGAGTAGCGATGTCTGCCATCCGAATCACTTCATCTCCAGGGGAAATGGGGCCTTTTAATACGACCATAATATCAAGATCTGAGTCCTCATTGGCGTTACCCCTCGCTTGTGAACCAAAAAGGATGAGTTTTACTAACCGTTTTCCATAAAACTTTGCTAATTCTTGGCGAAATTCTTGTAGTATAGGCATTAGGGTTTGTAATTGAGCCATTGTTTTATTACCTAGAAATTATTGTATTTGGCAAAAAAATGTATTATGGTGGCCTGTGCTGATCGTAGCACTTCTAATTGATTTATGAGCATCACCGCCACCAGCGACTAACATCCCTAATACTTTGATACACTTCTCTTAAGGCAACCTCCCCCTCCAAATGAAGGATTAAAGGCGCTAAGTTGGAAATAGTTTCAAGGACATTGGAACGAGTGAGACTCCCCAAAGCCTGAAGGGTTGGGAACATCTCATTTTGGATTTTGGATTGGGGGATTGTCTGTGTGAACCAGTTTCAGGAGAAAACTTCCCATCTGTAGAAGGCGATTGGCGAAAATGGGATGCTCTCATCGCCTTTGAGGTTTTAAGTACCTAAGCAAAATTAATTACACATATCTAACCACCTCTTGCCTCTTGCCTCTTGCCTTTTGCCTTTCTTCACTAGGAAATTTATTTTGCACGACTACTTAATAGATTTGAGGTTGAAAATTATCAGGAATATCGAGTTCAAATACTTGGTCATGAATCCGAGCCACATAAAACCCTTCTTGCAGAATTTTTTCCCGTAATTCTGGGGATAAGTCAACCGATGCTAGTATGCCATAGAGTTTTTTATCTTTGTGTTCGGGGAAAAAGCGGCGAAACCGTTGCAAAATACTTTTTAATTGTGTAATAGACTCCTCTCTAGCATGACTTTTAACCTCGACGATATAGGCAGTATTTAGCTCACCATTGGTATAGGCAAGGACATCAATTTCTAGGTGTTGTCCATCTTTACTGACTCGCACACTGGGACTGATAACTTCCATACCAAACCGTTGTCTGAGAATCGTTTCCATTGAGGGAAGGGCAAGTCCTTCGGTAAAGCTGCCGAATTTTGCCCCTAATCCCCCAATTTGCTGACCTAATTCTTTGAGTTGTTTGTCAGTCTTCTTCTGTTGTTGGGCGTTTTCCTTCTGTTGTCGGTCAGTTTCCTTCTGTTGTTGACTAACTTCCTTCAGTTGTTTGTCAGTTTCTTTTTGAGCAGCAGTTAATTCGGCTTGAGCAGCAGTTAATTCAGCTTGAGCAGTCGCTAATTCGGCTAAGATTCGCCATACGTCTTCGGATGTAGTTGCCATAGATAATTTTTTTCCTTTAATTTGGTCTATTACTATACTTTGCACGGCTACAACTTGCATTTTTTACTCAAGGACAATAATATAGTTTAAGAGTCATAATTAGAAGCAAAGCACTCATTAAAAACATGATTAACCTAGAATTCACGGAAGAAGAAAAGAACTCACTGTATTATGAAAGATTTCATCATCCCCATCCCCGGGTTCAACTGAAGATGGAAGTTCTCTGGTTAAAAAGCCAAAAGATACCGCACCAAAAAATTTGTCAGTTAGCAGGAATCTCGCCAAATACCTTATTAACCTATCTTCGCGATTATCAAGAAGGCGGAATAGAAAAATTAAAAGAAATCAACTTCTATCGCCCTAAAAGTGAATTAGAGTTTCAAAAAGAAACCCTCAAAAAATACTTCGAGAAAAATCCAGCAGCCACAATAAATGAAGCTGTATATAGGATAGAAGAATTGACGGGAATAAAACGAAGTCCTACCCAAGTGAGAAAATTTTTAAAATCAATGGGAATGAAATGTTTAAAAGTAGGTTCTCTTCCTTCTAAAGCTGACCCAGATGAACAAGAGGACTACAAAGAAAAAAAGCTAGAACCCAGACTAAATGAGGCAAAAGAAGGAAAAAGGGCTGTTTTTTTTGTTGATGCCGCTCACTTCGTCATGGGAGCATTTCTCGGTTTTGTTTGGTGTTTTGAGAGACTTTTTGTTAAGTCACCGAGCGGGCGTAAACGCTTCAATGTTTTAGGAGCATTAAATGCAATAACTCATGAAGTTATTCTGGTTACGAATGACACTTATATTACGGCAACTCAAGTCTGTGAACTCCTTGAAAAAATAGCTGCTTTAGGACTAATGATTCCCATCACTCTAGTCTTAGATAATGCCCGCTATCAAAAATGTAAAATTGTTGAAGAATTGGCTCTTTCTTTGTCAATAGAGCTGCTCTATCTGCCGTCTTATTCACCTAATCTAAATTTAATTGAAAGGCTGTGGAAATTGGTCAAAAAGAAATGTTTATATGGTAAATATTATGAGAACTTTTCTGACTTTTCTTCAGCTATTTATGAATGTCTGAATGATGCCCATCTGAAACATAAAAAAGAACTGGATTCCTTGCTGACTCTACGATTTCAGAAGTTTAATAAATCTCAGATTATGAACGTCTAAAGTATATTTTACTTAATTTTGCCGATTCATGAAGAAAAAAGTGTTGCTGCCTTTGGGCAAGATAGAGCGATTACATTTAAATTTTTAATAAGGTCGAGGTTGAAAATTATCAGGAATATCTAATTCAAATACTTGGTCGTGAATCCGAGCCACATAAAACCCTTCTTGCAGAATTTTTTCCCGTAATTCTGGGGATAAGTCAACCGATGCTAGTATGCCATAGAGTTTTTTATCTTTGTGTTCGGGGAAAAAGCGGCGAAACCGTTGTAAAATACTTTTTAATTGTGTAATGGATTCTTCTCTAGCATGACTTTTAACCTCGACGATATAGGCAGTATTTAGCTCACCATTGGTATAGGCAAGGACATCAATTTCTAGGTGTTGTCCATCTTTACTGACTCGCACACTGGGACTGATAACTTCCATACCAAACCGTTGTCTGAGAATCGTTTCCATTGAGGGAAGGGCAAGTCCTTCGGTAAAACTGCCGAATTTTGCACCAAGTCCCCCAATTTGCCGTCCTAATTCTTTGAGTTGTCGGTCGGTTTCCTGTTGTCGTCGCTCGGTTTCCTTCTGTTGTCGGTCAGTTTCCTTGAGTTGTCGGTCAGTTTCCTTCTGTTGTTGGGCGTTTTCCTTCTGTTGTTGACTGACTTCCTTCAATAGTAGGTCAGTTTCTTTTTGAGCAGCAGTTAATTCGGCCTGAGCCGTCGCTAATTCGGCTAAGAGTCTCCATACGTCTTCTGATGTAGTTGCCATAGATAAATTTTTCCCTCTGATTTGGTCTATTACTATTTTACTGAATTTGGCCGATTCATGAATAAGAGAGTTGTTTTTCCTTTGGGGAAGAGGGCAATCGCATCTAAATTTTTAATAAGGTCGAGGTTGAAAATTATCAGGAATATCGAGTTCAAATACTTGGTCATGAATCCGAGCCACATAAAACCCTTCTTGCAGAATTTTTTCCCGTAATTCTGGGGATAAGTCAACCGATGCTAGTATGCCATAGAGTTTTTTATCTTTGTGTTCAGGAAAAAAGCCGCGAAACCGTTGTAAAATACTTTTTAATTGTGTAATAGACTCCTCTCTAGCATGACTTTTAACCTCGACGATATAGGCAGTATTTAGCTCACCATTGGTATAGGCAAGGACATCAATTTCTAGGTGTTGTCCATCTTCGCTGGCTCGGACACTGGGACTAACAACTTTCATGCCGAACCGTTGTCTGAGAATCGTTTCCATTGAGGGAAGGGCAAGTCCTTCGGTAAAACTGCCGAATTTTGCACCAAGTCCCCCAATTTGTTTACCTAATTCTCTGAGTTGTCGGTCGGTTTCCTGTTGTCGTCGCTCGGTTTCCTTCTGTTGTCGGTCAGTTTCTTTTTGAGCAGCAGTTAATTCGGCTTGAGCAGCAGTTAATTCAGCTTGAGCAGTCGCTAATTCGGCTAAGATTCGCCATACGTCTTCGGATGTAGTTGCCATAGATAATTTTTTTCCTTTAATTTGGTCTATTACTATTTTACTTAATTTTGCCGATTCATGAAGAAAAAAGTGTTGCTGCCTTTGGGCAAGATAGAGCGATTACATTTAAATTTTTAATAAGGTCGAGGTTGAAAATTATCAGGAATATCGAGTTCAAATACTTGGTCATGAATCCGAGCCACATAAAACCCTTCTTGCAGAATTTTTTCCCGTAATTCTGGGGATAAGTCAACCGATGCTAGTATGCCATAGAGTTTTTTATCTTTGTGTTCGGGGAAAAAGCGGCGAAACCGTTGCAAAATACTTTTTAATTGTGTAATGGATTCTTCTCTAGCATGACTTTTAACCTCGACGATATAGGCAGTATTTAGCTCACCATTAGTATAGGCAAGGACATCAATTTCTAGGTGTTTTCCATCTTTACTGACTCGGACACTGGGACTGATAACTTCCATACCAAACCGTTGTCTGAGAATCGTTTCCATTGAGGGAAGGGCAAGTCCTTCGGTAAAACTGCCGAATTTTGCACCAAGTCCCCCAATTTGCCGTCCTAATTCTTTGAGTTGTCGGTCGGTTTCCTGTTGTCGTCGCTCGGTTTCCTTCTGTTGTCGGTCAGTTTCCTTGAGTTGTCGGTCAGTTTCCTTCTGTTGTTGACTAACTTCCTTCAGTTGTTTGTCAGTTTCTTTTTGAGCAGCAGTTAATTCGGCCTGAGCCGTCGCTAATTCGGCTAAGAGTCTCCATACGTCTTCTGATGTAGTTGCCATAGATAAATTTTTCCCTCTGATTTGGTCTATTACTATTTTACTGAATTTGGCCGATTCATGAATAAGAGAGTTGTTTTTCCTTTGGGGAAGAGGGCAATCGCATCTAAATTTTTAATAAGGTCGAGGTTGAAAATTATCAGGAATATCGAGTTCAAATACTTGGTCATGAATCCGAGCCACATAAAACCCTTCTTGCAGAATTTTTTCCCGTAATTCGTTGGATAAGTCAACCGATGCTAGTATGCCATAGAGTTTTTTTTCTTTGTGTTCAGGGAAAAAGCTGCGAAACCGTTGCAAAATACTTTTTAATTGTGTAATGGATTCCTCTCTAGCATGACTTTTAACCTCAACGATATAGGCGGTATTTAGCTCACCATTGGTATAGGCAAGGACATCAATTTCTAGGTGTTGTCCATCTTTACTGACTCGCACACTGGGACTGACAACTTCCATACCAAAGCGTTGCCTGAGAATCGTTTCCATTGAGGGAAGGGCAAGTCCTTCGGTAAAGCTGCCGAATTTTGCACCAAGTCCCCCAATTTGCTGACCTAATTCTTTGAGTTGTTTGTCAGTTTTCTTCTGTTGTCGGTCAGTTTCCTTGAGTTGTCGGTCAGTTTCCTTCTGTTGTTGACTAACTTCCTTCAGTTGTTTGTCAGTTTCTTTTTGAGCAGCAGTCAATTCGGCTTGAGCAGTTGCTAATTCGGCTAGGATTCGCCATACGTCTTCTGATGTAGTCGTCATAGATGATTTTTTCTCTCTGATTTGGTCTATTACTATTTTACTGAATTTTGCCGATTCATGAATAAGAGAGTGTTTTTTCCTTTGGGGAAGATAGAGCGATAGCCCTTGATGTTTTAATAGGTTTGAGGTTGAAAATTATCGGGAATATCGAGTTCAAATACTTGGTCATGAATCCGAGCCACATAAAACCCTTCTCGCAGAATTTTTTCCCGTAATTCCGGGGATACATGAACCGCAGCTAATATGCCATAGAGTTTTTTATCTTTGTGTTCAGGAAAAAAGCGGCGAAACCGTTGTAAAATACTTTTTAATTGTGTAATAGACTCCTCTCTGGCATGACTTTTAACCTCGACGATATAGGCGATATTTAGCTCACCATTGGTATAGGCAAGGACATCAATTTCTAGGTGTTGTCCATCTTCGCTGGCTCGGACACTGGGACTAACAACTTTCATACCGAACCGTTGTCTGAGAATCGTTTCCATTGAGGGGAGAGCAAGTCCTTCGGTAAAGCTGCCGAATTTTGCCCCGAGTCCCCCAATTTGTTTGCCCAGTTCTTTGAGTTGTTTGTCAGTTTTCTGCTGTTGTCGGTCAGTTTCCTTGATTTGTTGGGCGTTTTCCTTCTGTTGTTGACTGACTTCCTTCAATAGTAGGTCAGTTTCCTTGAGTTGTTTGTCAGTTTCTTTTTGAGCAGCAGTCAATTCGGCTTGAGCAGTCGCTAATTCGGCTAAGATTCGCCATACGTCTTCTGATGTAGTTGCCATAGATGATTTTTTCCCGATGTCACCTATTCACTATTTTATTGGATTTCTGCGCTTGCCGAAGGCACTGGGGAGCAGACTGCTGATTCAATTGGGTAAGGTGGAGGCAATTCATAGAACAAGAATCACCGCCACCAGCGACTAACATCCCTAATCCCTTGATACACTTCTCTTCAGGCAACCTCCCCCCCAAAATGAAGGATTAAAGGCGCTAAATTGGGAATAGAATTAACAATTATCTTCATTCTCTTTGATTTTTTGACTAATTTATGACTGGTTCGCTGAACGCTGGAAAATGCTAACGTTGATGGGTTATTCATTTGACAGATCATAGAGTTCTAAGCCTTGAATAAAACAAAAATCTCTCAAATTCAATGTATATAGCTTAATATTCTGCACTAATGCTGTTGAGGCAATGATAGAGTCAGGGATGTTGAGTTTGTGACTGAGGGAGTAGGTTTCCATTAAGTTAATAAATTGATTGGATATTGCGACATCTACAGGAAAGGTATGTAGCAATCCGGGATGTCTTTTGATTTTGTTGAGTTCATTTTTATTGATTGCTCCATAATATAATTCGGCTTGAGTAATGGAACTAATGGCTAGTTGATTTAGTCAAATATGGCGAAGCTCTTCGATAATTCTATGGTTGTTTTTATAGAATTCAATGAGGATATTGGTGTCACATAAAATCATCGTTTTTCTTCTCGCCATGCTGCTTCACGGATAGATTTAGGGGTAATATCCCTGTCTTCCCACAATCCTGCCAGGGCAAAGAAGTCTTGCTCGTTATCAGATAATGTTGTTTGATCTTCGATGATTTCTACGGAGTCAACAAAATCTAAAGCAGTTAAAATTTTAGAGAGTGTTTCTGCTTTTTCTTGGTCACGAATGTGTACGATTAGTTGTTTCATGGTAGTTTATTTTGTATTGATTTGGTATTAATGATCATTGTCTAATTCTGTTTTTAGCCAATTAAGAATCGGAGAACTAATACGAATTCCATAATCAACTAACTGTTGTGATAAATCTAAAATTTCTTGTTTAGATAGATAACCTGCATAAAAACCAACCAAGAGAATTCCTAATGTTCCTTTGACGGTTAATCCCATAGCTTTGGCAACTCTTCTTGCTAATTTCTCATCTATAATTACCCAGTCTGGTTTGATTGAAATTGCCAAGAGAATAACTTCTAATTCTCCTCGATCTAATCCTAGTAATAGCGGTTCAAGAGGAGATGATGATGCAACTTCTTGAACTTGAATCCAATTGGCATTTTTGAGTTCTTTTGCCCCCCGGTTTATTATCTCCAGCGATGACAATTTCTTGATAAACTGCCCAAGGAATAATCACTTCATTAAATAGCTGATTAAGAAGATCTAATTGATTAATCAAAGATAAGGCGATGATCGGTGTAGAATTAACAATTATCTTCATTCTCTTGGATTTTTTGGGCTAATTTACGGCTGGTTTGTATTTCTGATTCCCATTCTTCTGCTGTGTAATCAATAATGGAAAAACCATACTCAGAGAGAAGTGTATAAAATGTATATTTATCGCATCCTAATACTTGTGCGCCGATTCCTGCTGAAATTTTTCCTTCTTGATAAAGATGCCCTAATGTATAAATTATGACTTTACGAGAGAATGTTTCTTTTTCTTCTCTGGCGGCAATGAGAAGTTCTTCGGGAAATGTTACGTTAATGTTCATGAGTGTTTAAAGATAATTTGTTTTTCTTGATTTTAGCAGGAATAATATCGCTAATTAATTGATGGTTGATAATTAAGATTCTCTATATTGTTCTCTTTAGTTGTTTATAAATTTCATCATCGTTTCGTTTGTCAATCAGCAAGATTTCTAGTGTTTGCTCCTCAACACGATAAACGATTCGATATTCACCAATATCGGCTCTATGATAAGAGTATCCTTTTAACTTTAGAGAATCTTGGGGATAGGGATTTGTTCTCAGTTCGGTTATTTTTGTGGCTACTTGTTTGGCGTGTTTATCTGGCAGTTTTTTTAAGCGTTTAGTTGCCTGTCGAGATAGGTTAATCTTAAGCATTTAAAATTTCTGACAGTAAAGCCTCACTTTCTGTTGTTCCGATAAAACCTTCTTGATGAGCTTTTTCTGCCTGTAAAGCCAAAAGTTGATTTTCTAACTCGGAAAATCTCTCAAATTCCTCGATTGACAGCACGACTGCAACATTACGTCCCTTTTTTGCTATCTTTACTGGTTCTCTTCGAGCCAAGTCTAACAGTTCGCCAAAGCGATTTTTTGCTTCTGAGGCTCCTAATGTTTTCATAACTAACCTTTATAGAAACTAGCCATTATGACCATTTTAGCTATTATAGCAATTATTGACAGGGCAATCACTTCCACCAGCGACTCACCTCCCTAATCCCTTGATACACTTCTCTTAAGGCGACCTCTCCCCCAAAATGAAGGATTAAAGGGACTAAGTTGGGAATAGTTTCGAGGAACTTACGACGAGTGAGAGTACCCAAAGCCTGAAGGTTTTTTTCCCAGAAAGATAAGTCAACATTAGCAGGGGTTAATGTGGCTGTTAATGCTTTTAATACGTCTGCACGCGGGTATTCAGACCCAATCGTTCTGGCAATTTCTAAGGGTTTCGGGTAACACTTCCGTTGACATACTCCGCGCCGTGAACGGACGTGGATTCTTCTATCATCGCTGATTAGAATTTCTGGCTCAACGAGTTCGCTTAAATCAGACCCCTTGCGGTATCTAACCCAGAGGCGAGTCTCTCCTCAGACTTTCGCTCCATTACAGAAGCCTGTTCTCGTATGCCCTACGATACAGTTCAAAACCTCTAAAATAATTGGTTTCTCTGGTACTTGATGCTTAGAGCTTTTACCCATAAAAGCAATCCTTTATGGAACCCTATAACTCTAGTTTTCAAGGTGCGCCTATCGATTAGATAGCTAGGTTTTTAGAGCGGTTGAATACCTTATCCGCTATGGTCTAGCATTATACATCATAAGGGGAATTATTTCCACCACCGACTAACATCCTTAATACTTTGATACACTTCTCTTAAGGCGACCTCTCCCTCAAAATGAAGGATTAAAGGTACTAAGTTAGGAATAGTTTCGAGGAAACGAGGACGAGTGAGAGTTCCCAAAGCCTGAAGGACATCTTGCCAGAAAGATAAGTCAACATTAGCAGGGGTTAATGTGGCGGTTAAGGCTTTTAATGCCTCTGCACGGGAGGATTCAGACCCAAACTCTCTGGCAACCACTAAAACTTCTGGTAAGATTTCGGATAAATAAAAAACTAACCACGTCGTCTATAATTACTCCATTCAGGAAACTCAGAAAGATATTCTTTATTGATTCCACGGATGCAAATGTATTCACCCTGAATCCAGACTATTGAAATTCCAGAAGTTGACAGTGGCGATTTCCGTAAAATCAACCAAAACGGCAAGCACAATAGGGCAAATATTACTAAGCTGTAATGTACATTAACAGCAGCCATAATTATCATAAAAATTACGCACGATAAAATCGTATCTGTTAATAATCTGTGCTGTTTTTTAACTTCTTGAGAAAGTCCAAAAGTGATTTTTTCGTATTTTGTCATAGCAAAATATGCAATGATAACCGGTATTGTTACAATCCAGGGCACAAAAATTAAAAAAATGATTAAAAAAATGATTCTAATCAGGGCAGAAAAAAGGGCAGAAAAATTAACGAATAAAGGATTAAAGGATAAAGTCTGTTCTTCTTTTCCCGTTACCGGGCGATTGGTTTTGATACAGCGATTTGGTAGAGATGCCCCCCGCAACATCACCAGATATCCATCATACTGCCATATTCTCTTTCCCTTATCTTTAGGAATACAGTAAATATCAACGGGTTCATTGTTTAAGTTAACCTCAAAATTCACCAATAACCCCACTCTGGGAAATTCTTTTTCGTCCTTCCAATCGGAGTTTGTGAACTGGTATCTTGTCCCGTCATTGCCTCTGATAACCCCTGTGTTATTGGAGGTGTCGAAGCGTAAAATAGTTCCTTCCATCTGCAAAAAATCCTTGAGCAAAACCTTATTTATTTCTTCTAAGTATATCGTAAAAAGCTGATCTGCAAGAGGAACATAAGTTTCATATTCTAAGTAGGTGGGTGGAATTAAATATAAGATGAACGTAGGTTGGGTTGAAGCATGAAACCCAACACCCGCTAATGTTACGCTACCGCTAACCCATCCCAGGGTAAGCGCATCTTAACAATTCTTGACAAAATCAACTTTATGTG
Organism: Microcystis panniformis FACHB-1757; assembly: GCF_001264245.1. Taxonomy (NCBI): domain Bacteria; kingdom Bacillati; phylum Cyanobacteriota; class Cyanophyceae; order Chroococcales; family Microcystaceae; genus Microcystis; species Microcystis panniformis. The sequence continues at coordinate 785,602 of NZ_CP011339.1, read as the reverse complement.
ATTTGCTTACCCAGAGAGCGATTCAGGCATATTTGAGGAGAATTGGCCATCTCAATTGTTAAGCAAAAATCGACCAAATGTGAATATTTCGTAACTATTCTGATTGACTGGTATCACTTGAAATGCCCACACAGCAAGCGGTTCACAAAATTGGCTAATTGTCAATAGCGTTTGAGATGCTCTCACCCTGTTTGGATTCATCCCCAATCCCTCTGGCAACTTGCAAGGCTTCGGGTAACAAAGCAGGGGAAAGATAGGGACTGATTGCGATAGGAAGAAGATTTTAAAGAAGCGGATATAACGGGTTTAGGTTCAGGATCAATATCATGACTTTCTAATATCTCACCCCATTCGGGATTGTCATAAACTCTTGCCAAAGATTCAGCTTCTAAAGATTCAGGACGATCTGGATTTTGATGCCATTTCTGCACACCCACCACTAACCCATAACAAACAATTGCTGATCCCGATGTTCCTTGCCAAGGTGACTGATCTTCTGCTAATCTTTCTAATTGTTCATCGGTGGGTTGTATGTCTTGACTATCTTTAATATTTAATAACAAACGGTTATGAGGAACACGATTAGCCACATCGATAGTTCCCTGAATATGTAACCCTGTGGCGTATTTTATACCATCTTCAGAATACCGTAAAAATAGAGGAAATCCCAAAAAGTCAAATTTAACTTTTTGGGTGCTACTCGCATCAGGTAACAACCCAAAACCTACAGGATCACAAGTTTCGATAGTTTCTGGTAATTCTACTAAGGCTATATCGATATTATCGGGAGCTTTCCAAATTACCTTAGCGTCTATGTCTTGCTTATCAGAATAGTTTGATGCTGATCTAAATCGTACTTTACAGTCGTTACTATTATCAAATAGATGCCGACAAGTCAAGAGTAAACGTCCCCCAATTCGATAGGCAGTGCCGTATTTAGGGGCAACAATTTCTAAAGCGCGATCGGGTTGGAATTGGGGCATAACTTATCGGATTGATGTAACCTATTCTTCTGGGATGGTGATGGGTTACGCTTCGCTAACCCATCCTACAAATTAACTGCTTTGGGGGCAAGCATTGCGTCCCTAGGGGTATAAAATTCTAATCGGGAATATCATCACTTCCTGTCAATACAGGTTTTTTATCTTTCCCAATGGGTTTAAGGGGAATTTTAATTCTATGGGTTATCGTATCTTTATTGGTGACACCCCCACCCATTTCTACTACCCAAAATTTCAGCCCACCTTTGCCTTCTTTCGACTGCTCAACCACAAATTGAACCTCTAATTCAATGTCACCCACTTCAAAGCGAATCTGCTCACCCTCAGAGGCTAAAATAGATTTACTCAGTTCAACCCGCAATGCTTCTAAGGTTTCTCGAAGTCCAACTTTATTGATGTCCATAATTCTCTAGTTATTTTTGAAGGATGCAAACAAAAACCCTTTCAATTCTATCGTTTTTCTGAGACTTTAGGGCAGAGAGATTGCCTTTATCCAATTGATATAATAGCCCAACCCGATCGCTAAGGTAAGCGCGGGTTGGGAAAAGACATCGACCTAATATTATCTCAAGACTAAAATGACAAATTGAATTAGCATCGAGCTATTTTGCCAATACAAGGTGTCAAAATAAAACTAAGGAGCTAAACGTTGCCTTTGCCAACTGCCATCTTCTTGACGATAATAACAGAGACGATCGTGGAGACGACTGGGGCGACCTTGCCAGAACTCGATTAAACTAGGAATTAGGCGAAATCCGCCCCAATGAGGAGGACGGGGAACTTCACGACCAGCATATTCTTCTTTTAGTTCTGCTAGGCGTTTTTCGAGGATATCCCGCCCCGAAATCACTTCACTTTGATTGGAGGCCCAGGCCCCTAAACGGGATTCCCAGGGACGGACAAAAAAGTAATTATCCGATTCCTCCTCGCTGATTTTTTCTACAGTTCCCTCGATCCTAATTTGCCGTTGCAATTCTCCCCACCAAAACACTAGGGCTGCATTGGGATTGGCGATTAATTCCTGTCCTTTGGCGCTGTGGTAGTTGGTAAAGAGAACAAAACCGAGAGGATCGAAGTCTTTTAACAGTACCATGCGGGCCCGGGGTTTACCCTCCGGGGAAATAGTGGCTAAAGTCATAGCGTTGGGTTCTAATCTTCCCGAAGATACCGCCCGTTCTAGCCATTGTTTAAATACAATGAAAGGATCGGCAGATGTTTCTGACTCTAGCAATTCTTCAAGATTGTAGTCCAAACGCAGGTCAGCGATCGATATGTCCATGGTTTTGCTTGCTAAATTCTATCCTTTGAGATCCTACAAGATTCTACAATCATGACTATCACCTCGGCCAGTGATGCGATCGCCTCTCTTTTAGAAATGGCGGAACAGGGAGAAATTGACCCCTGGGATGTGCAGGTTATTGATGTGATCGATCGCTTTTTGGCAGAATTGGGGTTATTAAATGATCTAGATTTAGCCATGGCCCAGGCTAATTTACCCCAATCGGGACAGGCTTTTTTATGGGCTTCCATGTTAGTTTTATTTAAGGCTGATACCCTAGAAAGATTGTCTTTAGACCAGCAAGAAGAAAGTCTGATTGATGAGGAAATTAGCGACTTAGAAAGAGAATTAAGAACTTTACCCCGTTATCTAGAAAATCATATTCGCCGTCGTACTGCCGCCCCACCACCGCGAAAAAGACGGGTAACTTTGCAGGAGTTAATCACTCAATTACAACAGATTGCCCTAGAGATTGAAGCTTTACCGAAACTGGCTGTAGTTGTCCCGAAACCCCGGCCCCAATCCCGACGGGAAGCGGTACAAATTATCACGGAATTGGCCCACCAAGAAAACCTGACGGAATTGGCAGCGGAACTGGACTTTTTTTTGCAGAGAAAGTTTTTTCAATTGGAGAAAAAGGAGATAGAGTTTGAGTATTTATTAGATTTATGGCAAGCAGAAAAGCCCTCTAGTCACTCGGCAACACAGGAAAAGGTGGCGATTTTTTGGGCTTTACTTTTACTGGCTTCTCAATCAAAAGTGGAATTAAAACAAGAGGATTTTTATCAGGATTTGAGTATTTCTTTAATTACTTCATCGGCGAACATCCCTTGCTAGTATAAATATACTAACAGGGCGCAGAATCTGCGCCCTAGATACCTTACTATCTTAGCGGGTTAAGGCCGCGCCTCTTTCGTACAAAGTGCGGGCATAATCGGTCCAAGTACCCTGGCCCCAATAACGGAAACAACTGGTTTGCACGAGCAAATTATAAAGCAGTGCTTCCAGATAATCCGGTCGTCGGGTAAAACTAGGATCCGCCTGTACTAAAGGATCATATTTCTCGTGGAATTGAGCGCTTAATTGGTTCATCGGTTCGAGGACATTTTCGTAACCGCGCACCCAACTGAGATCATTTGTCCAAGATGCCCCATCCATGCTAAAACGGTGGTCGGACTGTTTTAAATCAGCGATCGCCTGTTCCACTGCTTCCGGGGTAGCGGCATCGGGATTAACTCGCTGCCAGATTTTATGCTGGTGTACGGCTTGAATTGGGGGATAATCTTGGGGATTAACGCCAGCCGCCTCGATTAACTCCAGATATTCCGTACCGTTAAATCCTGCCACACTGGAACCCCCCCGCATTTCCCGCCAAGGATTGGGAAAATCGCGAGGAAATTCATTCATCATCACGCCACCATTTTCACCGTCGGCAATCTGGGAACCTAGGGAAGGAACCCAAACGCCGCCGATTTGCTGTTTACCGCGGCATTTGGCCTCGTGGTAGGGTTGCATTTGGGCGACTAATTTGGTGTCGGAACCCTGGGTTTTAATCAAAGCAGTAATCGCAATCACTTCACCCCGAGAATTGCGGGCCACCAGGCGATTAGGAATATATTTTTGTTCCTGACTCAATCCCGAACCGTCGAGATTTTCCACCGAGTGTTCCTGTACCAATAACCAACGATAGCCGCATTCTTTCAGGGCTTTAATATACTCGTAGAGGGTATCGGGATGGTTAGGAAGGTGCATTTCTGGGGGAGAGAACCCTTTGACTCGTTTCAGGGCATCCGGCCCAAAAATCGAGGCAAAATAGGTTTGCCATGCTTGCATCTGTAATTTTAGATCGGGAATCGGTGTGGAAGGAGCCACCGCATGACTCCACATCGTCCCCAACCATTCCACATAGGGTTGATATTGACTGTTACAGGTGATTAATTTGAGTTTATCGAGGATATCCTGCCGTCCCATCTGTACCAAACCCCAGAGGAGATTGCCGGAATAATCGAGCATAATCCGGGGATTACAGCCTTCCGCCACCAATTCTGGGATAAAATCGCCCATGCGACTATAACACCAGGCAAAAACGCTGGCATTATGGTTATCGCCATCCCCCTGATGCTCGAACATATGCTGGAGATTGCCGATTAATTCACCGTTAACACCCGCGGGGATGGTGGGTTGGTGCATATGCAAAGCACAGGCAAAACCAGCCTTAATATTGTCTAATTTGAGATTTGTTGTCGGTAAAAAGATCGGATCATCGTGATTGACAATCGCCGCAATTTCCTGTTCCCAACCGCAAATAGTCGGTAGTCCAGGGCGGATTTCCGTGATAGGGTTCGATTTCGATGATACGGGTGTAGCGATCATAATTTTTCAGGCGAATAGATTGAGATAGTTTGTCCCCACTCTCCCAGGGACAACTTTTTTTGCTGGCAACAGGTCACTCCTGACTGTTCACTGCTAACTGAGCTAAGAGTGCGGACTTGATCCTATCCCATTTATACTGGGAGTAACCCCCTCCAGACACAAGCCTTCGTAACTCGTTAAAAATCAAGATGATTCTTTACTGAACTTAACCGATCCTCGCACTATGATACAAACAACTATCCGCCCTTTTACCTGTAAATTTTAACCATGTTCTCGGCGACTACCGAAATTCTTGTTATCTTCTTCCTCATCCTCCTCAATGGAGTCTTTGCTCTCTCGGAAATTGCCATTGTCTCGGCCCGCAAAATCCGTTTGGAACAATTAGCCAGAGATGATCGACGGGCGGCGGTGGCCTTAAAATTGGCCAATGATCCCAATCAAATTTTATCGACGGTGCAGATTGGCATTACCCTAGTGGGTATCTTTGCCGGGGCCTACGGAGGAGCTAATTTATCGGTCAGTGTGGCGCAATTATTGGCCCAAGTTCCTGTTTTAGCCCCCTACAGTCAAGCTTTGGGATTAGGATTAGTGGTGTTAATTATTACCTATCTATCCCTAGTGGTGGGGGAATTAGTGCCGAAACGGTTAGGTTTAAGTAATCCTGAAAAAATCGCTATCCTCGTTGCTGATCCTCTGAATAGGTTATCAAAAATTGTTTCGCCCGTTGTCCATCTTTTGAGTCAATCGACTAATCTGATTCTCGGTTTGTTGGGGATTAGCGGTAATAATAATGATTCCCCAATTACGGAGGAAGAATTGAAAATTATGCTTAAACAGGGAACCGAAGCGGGAACCTTTGAGGAAGCAGAACAGGATATGGTGGAAAGGGTGTTAGGATTGAGCGATCGCCGAGTCAGTCAGATTATGACCACGCGTCCAGATGTTGTTTGGTTAGATTTGGAAGATAGTGCCGAAATTAACCGCCAGAAGCTAATTGAGAGCAATCATACCCGTTTTCCTGTGTGTCAGGGCAGTTTAGATGAGGTTTTGGGGGTAATCGAAGTCACAGACTTATTGGCCGATTGTTTAACCGGTGAAAGTTTCGATCTAACGAAGGATTTACAGCAGCCGCTTTTTGTGCCGGAAAGCACTAGGGGTTTAAAGGTTTTAGAATTGGTACAGCAAAGTGGCCATCATATTGCCTTGGTAGTGGATGAGTACGGGGTGATTCAAGGATTGGTGACGCGCCAGGATATTTTAGAGGCAATTGTCGGCGATTTACCCCAATTAGATAATATTGAAGATGCTCAGATCGTGCAGCGGGAAGATGGTTCTTGGTTGATCGATGGCACAGTGGCGATCGAAGATTTTAAAGAATTATTTGAAATCAGTGAATTACCCGGGGAAAAACAGGGGAATTATCACACTTTAGGGGGTTTTATTATTACCCATCTTGGCCGGATTCCGGGGGCTGCTGATCATTTTGAATGGCAAAGGTTGCGCTTGGAAGTGGTGGATATGGACGGTAATCGCGTCGATAAGGTGTTAGTCACGCTCTTGTTGGATGATTTGTAAGTAATTGTTAGTAAATATCTAGATTTTTTCAAGCTTGTGAAGACCGATACAATTTTTTATCAACTCTTGCAAACTTTTCCGGGGTTAATTTTTGAATTACTGGGAGAATCAACCCAGAAAGCTGAAAATTATCAATTCTCCTCCCGAGAAATCAAAGAATTAGCGCGTCGTTTTGACGGTATTTTTTTACCGACCACAGCAGCACCGGAACTAATTATTTACTTTGTTGAAGTGCAATTTCAGGATAAAAGCGATTTTTATTGGCGATTTTTAACAGAAATTGTCATCTATCTCAATCAGTATAAACCCGTTCAGGATTGGATGGCTGTAGCTTTATTTGCCTCCAGGGATATCGACAATAATTTTCCCTATCAACTACGGGGATTTGAGATAACGGGACAGATCAGACGTATTTATTTAGATGAATTAATCGATAGTCCAGATCCGTCTCTGGGTTTAGGAATTATTCAGTTAATCGTCGCTACACCCCAATTAGCACAGCAACGAGGAAAACCACTTTTAGAAAAAGCGATCGCTGAAATTGATGATCTAGTTTTCCAGCAAAAAGTTGTAGAATTAATTGAAAGAACCTTGGCCTATAAATTTACTAATCTTAGTCGCACGGAGTTAGAAGCTATGTTCGGATTAGATGATCTCAGACAAACTCGACTTTATCAAGAAGCTAAAGAAGAAGGTCGTGAAGAAGGTCGTGAAGAAGGTCGTGAAGAAGCTAAAACTGAAGCGATTGCTGGTTTACTGGCCTTAGGTTTAAGTATAGAACAGATTGCCACTGCTTTGCAATTAGAACTTACCAAAGTACAAGAGACAGCAGCAAAATTATCCTTCCCAGATTAGAAGGGTAAATTATCAAGTTTCTCCCCGATTTTACCCTATTCATTCATATTACGATAGGTAGCCACTGCTGAGGGAGAAATGCGATTGAGATAACGGAAAATCCAATATTTTAAGACTGTATCCAAGATAACGGGAAAAGTGGCGATAAAGAGAAAATTAAACTCGCGATTTTCCGGTAAACCGAAATGACGACTTAACCCTTCTAGGATCACTTCCCAACCGTGGGGAGAGTGGAAACCGACAAATATATCGGTAAAGAGAATAATTAAAAAAGCTTTAGCTGAATCGCTAAGATTATAGAGAATGCCATCCAGAAAAGACTTGACAATCTCGATTTCCCGACGACTAAAAGCGACAACAAAACCAAAGGCAATCAGGGAACAAATATCGGCGAAAATATTAGCGATCGCATTTAAACCTCGTTGGCGAAATTCTTCACTTAGTACCGCAGCTTTTTTGGTAATTTCTCCCTCGATTTCTTCGTTAGATAATTTGGGTGCTAAACCAATCATACCTCGAAAATGTAAAGCTTCCTCAAATCTTCTCAATTCCGAAAAAGCTTCTTCTTCTAAATCCTGATTGATAAAAATAAACTGTTCCTGTTGTTGGAAATATTTATTAACCAAGGGGGTAATCAGGAAAGTTTTGGTTAATTGCTGGGTTAATAAAGGAACAATAATTAACAGTAAAATAAACTTGAGTGAAATGGCTGTTTTATAACGAGAATTGCGAAATTTCTTTAAAACTGCCTCCTCCGATTCCTCCGCTTGGGGATCAATTTCCTGTTTAATGCGGTTAAAAGTATTGACAAAAGAACGGGGTAAAACCCCCGGTTTTTCCGTAGCTTTTTGGGATTTATTACTTTTGATTATTTCCTCATCTTCAATACTACCCGCTGCTAAAAAAGAGCGATTTCTAGAAGTCTTATTTTTGGCTGTTTCCTGCTCAAAATTTCTGTTCTGGATACTTTTGGGAACATCTTGAATATCTTCTTGCCAATAATTATCTTGATATTTTCCGATAATACTATCGATAAACTGAAGTTTTTTCAGACAAACATCTGTGGTGACAGTAATCACCCCATTATTAATTGTCGGTTGATTAGGTCCGAAGGTATTAACGATTGATCGACTAGCTTTAAACTCCGTCAATCTGACTTTAATTTTTTGCAGATAACCTTTAACTTCTGCGATAAAATAGGAATTAGTGCTGCTGCCATAATTCGAGAATTCATTCGCCACTTTTCGCCCTTGAAAATGCTTATCTTCTATTTCCTTAATCTTCAAAGCTGCATGATAGGCCTCATCTAAAGAACGTTCAGGAGTTTGTAATAACCATTGATTAACACCTTGCAAAATCCGATTAAGATTCATAGGAAACAATTACTTCCACAAGGGAGAAAAGCTAGAGTACCGATCAGTTATCTTAACAAATACAATCGAGAAAAAACGATGTCAATCATACCAATTTGGATCGAAGGTGGCACGCGATCGGGAAAAACCACCGCTTTAGTCGGGGAATTTCGGCGCTGGGTGTCTCGCGATCGCTCAAAATCATCCCCCCTTCCTCGATCGATCTTAGTTTTCGCTGCCAACGATGATAATAAACGGGAATTAGCCGATCAATTAGCCATTGCTGTTAGGGGTAGCTATCCGATTCTCTGCAAAACCCCTTTAGGTTTTCTCACCGATGAAGTCATTCTGTTTTGGCCGTTAATTTTCGAGTTTTTGGAGCTAAAAGCGCAATTTCCCCGCCGATTACGCCCAGAAACGGAGCAGGAACTCGCCACCCGTCTCTGGCAACCAGCAATCGCTGAATTCTTCCAGCTTACTAGCATAAATGAATATCGTTTCGTCCGTCAAGTTCTCGATTTGTTACAATTAGCCGGCGCTAGTGGTGTTCCCGCAGAAAAGATACCCGAAAGATTAGCCGACGGATTATCAGAAACAGATCTAAAACGAGTTTTAGCAATTAATGAGCAGGAAATACCAGAAAAAGTGGGAGAATTAATCATTCAATGGCGTGATTGGTCTCTAGAACGTGGTTTATTAAGTTATGGTATCATCTACGAACTCTATTGGCGCTATTTATTCCCTGATAGTCGTTATCAACAGCAACTATTAAAACGCTTCCGGGGAGTTTTTGCGGACGATGTGGACGATTATCCAGCTATTGCCAAGGATTTACTCAGTTTTTTCCTCGATCATGATTATTTTAGCGTTTTTACCTACAATCCCCAGGGAAAAATTCGCTTAGGATTAACTGCCGATCCCGATTATCTACAAAAATTAGCGGCACGCTGTCAAATTATGTCATTATCTACCACTGACGGGTTAGCTGCTCAGTTTAGCGAGACGGTTCTCTCCTTAATCAGCGACGGTAACTATCTTGGCAATCTTCCCGATCAATTCATCTCCCTGCAAACCACCTCTCGCGCCGAATTGTTACGGAAGACAGCCACAGCTATTATTCAAGCAGTCAAGCAAGGAGCAGTAAAACCCGAAGAAATCGCCGTTATTGCCCCTGGTTTAGACGAAATCGCCCGTTATAGCCTGATGGAAATTTTAACCGGTGCTGGGATAGCCGTTCAACCCCTCAACGAACAACGACCCCTGATCAGTTGTCCTCTGATTCGGGCATTATTGACCCTTCTCGCCCTTGTTTATGAAAATTTGGGGCGTTTAGCCCCCAAGAGGCTATAGCGGAAATGCTGGTGATTTTTAGCCGTTATCGCTGGGATGAAGAACAAAATTTAATTCCCGATATCGATCCAATCCGCGCCGGATTAATTGCCGATCATTGTTATCAAGTGGATCTGGAAAATCCCCGTTTATTAGCGATCGAAACTTTTCCCCGTTGGGATCGCTTAGGACAAAAAGCTTGTACTGCCTACGAAAGAATTTGTCACTGGATCGAAGGGATGAAAAAACGGCAGCAAGAAGCCAAACTTTTCCCGATTTTTGTCTTAAATCAAGCGATCGAAGAATTATTAAACGATGGGGAAAATTTGCCCTTCGATCACTTGGCAGCTTTGCGAGAATTAATGGAAACTGCCCAACATTTTTGGGAGATTGATCGCCGTTTGCGTGAGAGTGAACCCTCTTTTCAAAGTCCCAGCGAAACTATTAGTCAGTTTATCCAACTTTTGCGTCGTGGCACAATCACTGCTAATCCCTATCCTGTGCGACAATTTATTAAATCTTCCCCGGCAGTTACCCTAGGCAATATCTTTCAATATCGTTCTTTTCGTTCTAGTCATCGTTGGCATTTTTGGCTAGATTGTTCCTCCCCACTCTGGGAACAAGGAGGTGCTTCCACTCTTTTTGCTGCGCCGATTTTTTGGCGAGAAAGTCCCTATCAACGCTGGACAACGGAAGCAGAATTAGAGGAAAATCAGGCACGTTTACAGAGAATTTTAAGGGATTTATTAGCAAGGGTAAGCGAAAAAGTTATCCTCTGTCACAGTGATTTAGGAGTATCGGGAACTGATCAAACCGGACAACTTTTATCTTTAGTACAAGCGGCAAAAGAATATGATTAAGCACTAGAACAAAATTAACTTCTTGGTTAGGAAATGCAAAAGGGGAAATAAATAATCAGTTTTTAATAACTAGATTTAGTATAAGGCCTTTTGGGGTTGTCAATTAAAAGCTACCAACTCCGAACCACACAAGGGTTCTATCCAGCGCTCACAGTTTTGCTGATCCGCTAAACTTTTGATTGATGATACCAGTTTAGTTTTGATACCTTGACATTTAATCGGGGGAACAATGACGGCTGTTTTCATTAAAAACTAATAGAGAATTAAATGAATACACTGGGGGAAACATTGAAAATCTCTCCTAAAATTTTCCCTTGAGCTTTACTAATCGATCGCTTGCCATTAACAATCTCAGAAACCACCCCCTTAGAACCAATTTTACTAACTAAATCAGCTTGTTTCATGTTGTTAGCTGACATTAAGTGTAATAATACTTCCTGCGGTGAAGCTGGTTCTGGTTGAGGTTGTTTGGCATCAAAATCCTTAATAATTGTCGCCATTAATTTAACCATCGCGGTTTCTTCTGGTAGTCGATCCTGTTTACTAATTAGATTAAGAAGAAGATGACGAACTTGTTGATATTCTTCCTCATTTTCAATGATTTTAGGTTGAAATTTAGTCAACAGTTGATTATAAATATTGTCATCAAGTGCTAGGGTCATTTTTCTTTCGGTTAGACTGAACTTTTTGGGTGTGTTACTACTTAACTTAAACCAGTGATGTTAACCAACTGTACCAAGCATCTAAACCTTCTCCAGTGGTAGCAGAAACTTGAAAAACTTTCAGATTGGGATTAACTTGATAGGCGTAATCTAAACAGCGATCGAGGTTAAAATTAACGTAGGGCAGTAGGTCTATTTTTGTCAAGATCATGACTTGAGAAGCGTGGAACATATAGGGATATTTAATCGGTTTATCTTCTCCTTCGGTGACGGAAAGAATGACGACTTTTGCATTTTCTCCCAAATCAAATAAAGCAGGACAAACTAGATTACCAACATTTTCGATCATGACTAAAGAATTCATCGGTGGATCGAGTTCGATTAATCCTCTCTCTACCATTGATGCTTCTAAATGACAACCTGTTCCGGTGTTAATTTGGATAACCTGACAACCGGTTTCACTAATTTTTTGAGCATCATTAGCTGTTGCTTGATCTCCCTCAATGACACTGATAGGAATAGCGGTTTTTAAATCGGCAATTGTGCGAGTTAACAGGGTAGTTTTTCCCGAACCGGGGGAAGAAACCAGATTAAGAGCAACAGTTTTTCTCCCCTTCAACCAACCGCGATTTTGTGCCGCTAATAGATTATTTTTTGCCAGCAGGTTTTGCTCAACTTGGAGAATATTACCATGAATTTGAGCGTGAATTTCCGCAGGATGATGGGGATGCTCATGCTCGTGAGCGTGAGCGTGATGGCTATGACTAATAACAGTACCATCGGCTAAAATATGTTCATGGGTTCCCGTTTGCGGATTAGTTACCGTTACTTCCGAGTTATCAGAACAACCACAGGTTACACACATAAGGATTCTGTCTCCAAGGATTTGAGATTTAATTCTTGACCCTGTAAAATGACTATATTGCGACTACCACATTGATCGCAGATTCCGTAGGGATATTCTAGTTCTAGCTTATTTTCGCAATCTTGGCACTGTCCTAAACCAGAAATTTCCAGAATCTCTAACATTGCCCCCTCTATATTAGTACCTTGACAACAGGTGTCAAAACAAAAAGCGATCGATTCTGGCATAATTGCCGTTAGTTTACCAATCTCTAACACCACGCGCTTAACTTTCATTCCTCGGGAATGTTCTAAGGCAAGTTCGATAATATTTTGGGTGATTCCTAGTTCGTGCATTTTCAGTTATCAGTTATCAGTTATCAGTTATCAGTTATCAGTTATCAGTTATCAGTTATCAGTTATCAGTTATCAGTTATCAGTTATCAGTTATCAGTTATCAGTTATCAGTTATCAGTTATCAGTTATCAGTTATCAGTTATCAGTTATCAGTTATCAGTTATCAGTTATCAGTTATCAGTTATCAGTTATCAGTTATCAGTTATCAGTTATCAGTTATCAGTTATCAGTTATCAGTTATCAGTTATCAGTTATCAGTTATCAGGGAAATTTCAACTAAAACCCCAAAACCCCAACTATCTGTTTTTTTAGTTTTCACTTTTTCCTTTAAAACTGTCTCCTGTCTAATTAACATATTCTCGGTAATTGTTCACCGACTAACATATCGAGAATTCTGTTAGTGCCGAAAGGGGTTTTTAAGTAAACTAAATTGGGGGGAGAAGCGACGACTTCCCCGATAGAAGCGGCATTTTTACCGTCAGGATGGGAACGCATCACTGCTAAAACGCGATTTTCTGCCTCTGGAGGCACGACAAGGACTAATTTGCCCTCATTTGCCAGATAAAGCGGTTCTAAGCCCAATAATTCGCACATTCCTCGCACTTCTTCCCGGATGGGGATCGCCGTTTCCTGCACCTGTATTCCCACCCCTGAACTTTGGGCAAATTCGTTTAAAACCGTGGCTAATCCGCCTCTAGTGGCATCCCGCATCGCTTTAACTTGTGGGCAAACGGCCAGAATTGCAGAAATTAAAGAATTCAAGGCTTGACAATCGCTTTCGATTGTGCATTGTAGGTCTAATTCGCCCCTAGCAATCAGAATGGCGGCACCGTGATCCCCCAGAAAACCGTTTAGCAAAATGCGATCGCCAACTTGTAAATTATTCGCCCCAGAATTGATTCCGGCCGGAATTACTCCGACTCCAGAGGTGTTAATAAATATTTGATCCCCTTGTCCCTTGAGAACGACTTTTGTATCCCCGGTGACGATTTTTACTGCTGCTTTTTCGGCGGCTATTTTCATGCTAGTAACGATGGTTTTTAGGGTGTCGATAGATAAACCTTCTTCGAGGATAAAACTACAACTGAGATAGAGAGGAATTGCCCCACCGACAGCCAAATCATTAACGGTTCCATTGACTGCTAAACTGCCAATATCACCCCCCGGAAAGAATAGAGGAGAAACCACATAGGAATCGGTTGTAAATGCCAAGCGCTCGCCTATTTTAGCCAAATCTTTAATCTCAAATCGGGCTTGATCTTCAAGGGGTGCCAGTAAGTTATTATCGAAGTTACTAACGAATATCTCGTTAATTAAATCCCGCATTGCTCTGCCACCGCTGCCATGGGAGAGAGTGATATTTGTGTCGGTAATTTTTGTTTTTTTTAATTTTAAAGAAGCTGAAGGAGTGCTAGTCATAGGTGAGGTAGTAAGTTTTCGTTTTGGGTAGTCGGTGGCCGATAGCAAATTAGGTTACACTTTATCTTGATGAAAAACACTGTCATAGCTTACTGCTAGATTATCTTAATGGGTTTCTGGTATTTCTCGCACTTTTTCTACAGTTAAGTCCAAGGCTTGAGCAATTTGTTCTACCGTTAAACCTAAAGCCAATAAACGCGGCACAGATTCCAGTTTACCTTCCAGTTTACCTTCCAGTTTACCTTCCAGTTTACCTTCCAGTTTACCTTCCAGTTTACCTTCCAGTTTACCTTCTTCTCGAACGTCTTGAAAATAACGGGTTTGTTTCAGTTCATCTAAACTAAACATGGCTTCTATCTCCCGGCGACTTAGACGTGGTAATTTATAGATAAGGATCGTTTCTATTAATTGTAGGAGGTTTTGCGGTTGGGTAAATTCAGTTCGCACTCGTTCAATAAGTTGTTTGGCTGTTGCCACGGCTTGATTTTCTTTAGCAATAATTAATTTTATGGTGGCAATACCGAGGGAATCTTGATTAATATCATCTAGTTCATCTAAATAGATTCGCGTCACTCTCCCAGATGTCAATAAGTCTTGATAACGTAAAATCTTATCTGATTCTACCCGACGATGGGGATAAATGACCACCCCGCGCCAATCATTGTTAAAAGCAGTTTTACTGAGATATAAGAAGATTTCAGCAAAGAAACGGCCATAAAAATTCTGATCATCTTGAAATTGCACCTCGCAGAAATAAATAGGAATGCTAGGATCGGTAATATTGGGCAAAAATACGCCATCAATACGAAAAGCTAGTTGCTTGATTTCGACGGAATCAAAGCGGTAATTCTCGGCTTCTCCGGGGGAAAGGTTGATTAATTCAAAGAAAATTGACGGATAAGATTGAAAAAGATCATAAAAAATACTGTCGGTTTTCATGCCCGGACTTGTGGTGTAAACTATGCAAAAATATAGAGATAGAGAGTTTTCCTACTAATTAGCCTGATTATAGCAGTTATCTTCGCCAAAACAAATGCTAAAAGCTGGTCTGCAAAAAGCTAATAGCTAAAATAACTGAGGCTCTTCTAGGTTCTGTGTGAGCATGGTATAATAGTAACACAGAACAGGAGGTGGGTTATGTGGATAAATTTTGATCAACTCCTCGATTTACCAAATGTAACAGTGGTCAATTATCAAAAAATTGCTCAGACAATTTTCCTAAAGCTTGCTCTTTTAAATGAAACAATTGAATGTCCGAATTGCCATCAAACCTTAGACAGAATCAATCAGACAGAGTATAATCTAGTCAGAGACTTGTCAATATTAGGTAATCCAGTATATTTAGAAGTACCACGCCGTCAGTTTCATTGTCAAAAGTGCCAAAAGTATATCAGCGAAAGACTGAGTTTTATGAGATTAAGACAGCATCATACAATTCGCTATGAATCGATGATTTATGAGAGAGTAAAAAATTGTAGCATCGAAGAAATAAGTCGAGAAGAAGGGTTAGGATGGTCAGAAGTTGAGTTAATATTTAATCACTGTGCTAAAGAACTAGAAAAGGAAGAGTGGGAAGCACCAGAACGAATAAGCTTAGATGAATTTAGTAACTTAAAAGGACATAAAGATTTCATCACAACGGTCGTAGATATGGACAAGAAAATTTTACTAGATGTGATTAAAGGACATAAGCAAGAAGAATTAATGGAAGCCTTAAAAGCACAGCCAGACGCAGTTCGGGAGAAAGTGAAAGAAGTGAGCGTCGATATGTGGTCAGGATTTACAGCAGTGATCAAGGAATTATTTCCCAATGCTAAAATCATCTATGACCGTTTTCATGTAATGGCTATCATCAATGACGAGCTTAATAAATTGAGAAAGTTAATGGGGGTGCATGAAAAAGGATTACCTCATTTATTATGGAAGAATAAAGAGGACTTAAAGGACGAGCAAAAACAACAACTAGAAGTTATTCTGAAAGAACATCCATGCTTAGGAATAGCCGGGGAAATGAAAGAAGAAATTAGACAAATTTATCAAAGTAGTAGAACGTTCAGAGGTGCTGAGAGAAAATTGGAAAAATGGATAAGAATAGGCGGGATATTATATGAAAGTAGTGCCAGGATGATCCAGAAGCATTTGCCAGGTATTTGTAATTACTTTGAAAATCAGACAACCAACGGATTAATTGAGGGAATGAATACCAAAATAAAGCTTATTAAAAGAATGAGTTATGGATTTACCAATTTTGAACATCTTCGACTTAAGCTGTTTGCTTGCTTTAATTCATAACAAAAATTAACACACGAAAACCAGAAGAGCCTAACTGACAACCGATCGAGTCTAAACATCTCCCCCTGGTCAGGGCGCTATAGCTGACAGTGAGTCGCTATAATAGAATTCGCCGATCGCTAACTTCTCCCTCGGTAAAATTTCTATGACTGGAAGACTGAACAAGCTACAACAAGATTTAAGGAACATAGAAACGGAAGTGGCAAATTTAGCCGAAAGAATGCGGGAAAAATACCGAATTTATCTTGATTTACTCGGTGAATCTCTCTATAAACAGGCGATCGGGGCAGTGTATCATATCTGTACCCGCTACTATGGGGGGGAATTTCTGGCTCTCTCCCACAGCAATCGTCAGAAACTACAAGAGGAGATCAAAGCTCTAGGACAAGAGGCTAAAGCCAGTTTACAGCAATTGGGCGAGCAGAGCTTCGATCGAGGGACATTTTCAGGGGTAGGATTCTCTAAAAGTCCAGCAGAGACGAAAAATACCCCAGATTTCTTGAAACTTTTTCTAAACAAACCAGAAAATCTAGCCGCAACTGGAGAGATTAATAACCCCGATATTTTACTTTATTGTTGTCGAGTGCTGGAAAAAAACTGTATCGAGATTCTCAATCATCTCTCCAAACAAATTAATCAGCAACTACAAAAAGCTTATATTCTTCCCCCTCATCTACCCAGTCAAATTATCGATATGGCAATTCAAGCGGGAGAAGAGGGACAATCCCTAGGTGGAGGAAATAATATGTTAAACATTTTAGTAGAAGCTAAAAACCCTGAACCAGAGGAGGAAAAAGATGAAGATGAAGATGAAGATGAAGATGATGGGGATGATCATAATTTTTCAAGTGGCAAAGTCACTAAAGTAACGGCAATTCATCTACGAATGGCTGAACTGGAATTTGCTGATACGCGCTTAAGTGTCGAAAGAAATCAAATTCGCTCCCTTTGGGAACAATTAAATCGTCTAGGTAAACAATATCATCACCTTCGCAAAGAATATACTATCGCTCAAGCGGAAGCGGCGTGGCGCAGTAGTTGGTATGATTAATCAGTTATAATCAAACAGAGGTATTAGGGAAACATAATACTGGGAAATTTGGAATCAAGAGGCAATTATGAAAGGGGAAATACCCGACTGGGTGAGATTACAAAAAGCCTTATCTGTAGAAGCGGAAAAAGGTTATCCCGATCTTCAGGGAAATCAATACCGTTTTAGCGAGTTTTTCTGTCTTAGTTTCGGGGATAATCCTCCCGTGGGAATTGCCACCAGTGAGAGAAATCGCTGGCGAGAATTAGCCCAAAAATTTGCCCAATATTCCCAATTTAATCCCAGACAAAGACAACAATTAGTCGCCGAAACTCGCAATTTTTTACAACAATTACGGCAAACTTTAGAAGCAACCCCCACCCCAAAAGAACCAGCTGTGGCGAAAATTATTAATACCACTCCCATCACGGCAAAGGCTAATTCTCCACGGCAAGTCACCCTCGAACAACCCTTGAAATATCTAGCGGAAGTGGGAGAGAGAAAAGCCAGTCTTTTAGAAAGATTAAACCTCCACAAAGTTGAAGATTTATTATATTATTATCCCCGGGATCATGTGGATTATAGTCGTCAAGTCAATATCGCTAATTTAACCGAGGGGGAAACGGTAACTTTAGTGGGGAATGTCAAGCGCTGTAATTGTTTTACTAGCCCCAAAAACACCAAGTTAGCTATCTTTGAATTGCTCTTACAGGATCGCACTGGACAGATAAAATTAAACCGTTTTTATGCGGGAACTCGCTATAATAATCGTGCTTGGCAAGAAGGACAAAAAAAACTCTATCCCGTCGGTTCGGTGGTGGCGGTTAGTGGTTTAGTCAAAGCGGGAAAATATGGGTTAACTTTAGAAAATCCTGAATTTGAGTTATTAGACAGTTCTGGGGCAAGTATTGAGTCCTTAAAAATCGGGCGTATCCTGCCGGTTTATCCCCTCACCGATGGAGTACCCGCCGACCTAATTAGAAAGGCTGTAGTCGCCGCTTTTGGGGCAGTAGAGGCGATAAAAGACCCCCTACCTTTCGGTCTAAGAAAACAATACGGATTAATCGATTTAAAAACAGCAATTACTAACATTCATTTCCCCAATAATGCCGAGATTCTCAGTCAAGCGCGACGGCGATTAGTCTTTGATGAATTCTTCTTTTTACAATTGGGGTTTCTGCGGCGGCGGCAACAGTATCGTCAGACACAGAAAAGCGCTATTTTTAGTGCTAAGGGTCAACTAATTGATCAATTTAATCAGATAATTCCCTTTCAATTAACCAATGCTCAAAAACGAGTTATTGAGGAAATTTTAGAGGATTTAGATTCTAGCACCCCGATGAATCGTCTTGTGCAGGGGGATGTGGGTTCTGGCAAAACAATTGTCGGAGTTTATGCCATTTTAGCAGCCCTACAATCCGGTTATCAAGCGGCATTAATGGCTCCTACGGAAGTTTTAGCAGAACAACATTATCGTAAGTTAGTTAGCTGGTTTAATCTCTTACATTTACCCGTAGAATTATTAACTGGTTCCACAAAAACCGCTAAACGGCGAGAAATTCACGCCCAATTAGAGACAGGAGAATTACCACTTTTAGTGGGAACTCATGCCCTAATTCAAGATGCAGTTAATTTCCGCAAATTAGGTTTAGTTGTTATTGATGAACAGCATCGCTTTGGGGTACAACAAAGGGCAAGATTATTAAGCAAAGGAGAGTCTCCCCACGTTTTAACCATGACAGCAACACCGATTCCCCGTACTTTAGCTTTAACCCTGCATGGGGATTTAGATGTGAGTCAAATTGACGAATTACCCCCCGGCAGACAACCGATTCAAACCACCGCTTTAAATGGCAATCAAAGAAGGGCTGCCTATGATTTAATTCGCCGTGAAATTGCCCAAGGCAGACAAGCTTATGTGATTTTTCCCTTAATTGAAGAATCGGAAAAATTAGATGTGAGGGCTGCGGTGGAAGAATATCAAAATTTATCAGAAAAGATTTTTCCCAATTTTAATATCGGTTTACTCCATGGTCGCATGAGTTCCGCCGAAAAAGAGGAAATCTTAACAGCTTTTCGCGATAATATTCTGCAAATTATTGTCTCAACTACGGTTATCGAAGTGGGGGTGGATGTTCCCAATGCCACGGTGATGTTAATTGAAAATGCCGAACGTTTTGGCCTTTCACAATTGCATCAATTACGGGGGCGCGTCGGCAGAGGTTCCCATCAATCCTATTGTTTACTTTTAAGTGGCAGTAATAGTGCTAATTCCCGTCAAAGATTGACGGTTTTGGAACAATCCCAAGACGGCTTTTTTATCTCGGAAATGGATATGCGATTTCGCGGTCCGGGGGAAGTTTTAGGACAACGACAATCGGGTTTACCAGATTTTGCCCTCGCTAGTTTAGTGGAGGATCAAGAGGTGTTAGTTTTGGCAAGAGATGCCGCCGAAAAAATTATGTTAGATGATCCCCATTTAATCACTTTGCCCAATTTGAAACAAGCTTTAGAAGCTAAATATCAACGGATGTTAGGAGCGGATATTTTAACTTGATTTAGATGTTCAGTAATCAGTATCCAGTTATTAAAAACTGATTATTTATTCTCCGTTTTGCATGAGTGCCTCTCTTGATATGTAGCCCATACTCAAGGGATGGCCGTATTACTTCCGATTTTATCACTCAATCCAAGCCTTTGGGGGTTCTACCCCCCAAACCCCCCGTTGGGGGCGTGGCGCCGCCCCCAAACCCCCCGCGCATTAGTTTTTCGGTGGGATGCTTACACGCGGCTGCTGACACATCTGTAATAATTTAGGAGTCACTGATAATTGCTGATTGTCGGTATTTTTACAAATATGAGATGCACCCAATCAGTAATCAGTAAACAGTGATCAGTAATCAGCGAAAAGACAGCAGCAAACTGCCATTTGATGAGGCTCACTTAATACATACTGCTCACTCAAAACTTAAAACTCAAATCTTATAACTGATAACTGATCACTGATAACTGATAACTGATAACTGATAACTGATCACTGATAACTGATAACTGATCACTGATCACTGATAACTGATCACTGATCACTGATCACTGATCACTGATAACTGATAACTGATAACTGATCACTGATAACTGATTCAATTAACCAAATTTAATCATTTCTCGTCCTGCCATCACGGGTAATTCCCCTTTTAAAATGGGAATCAATGTCTCGCGAATTCTGTCCGCATCGGGGGGACAACCCGGCATAAAAATATCGATGGGAATGACTTGATGGACGGGCAGCACTTGATCTAATAATTCGGGAACGATACCGGGTTCTTCTGGTAGTTGAGGTGTGTTATCTCCTAACTCTAAATAAGCTCTTTTTAGCACGGGATCAGCAGTTCCCAACATATTCCGCATAGCGGGAACATTAGCAGTCACAGCGCAATCACCAAAAGAAACGACGGTTTTGGTATTTTGACGGACTAGATGAATTAGTTCTAAATTATCCTGATTAGCGATCGCTCCTTCCACTAAACAGACATCGACATTTTCCGGATAGGTTTTCAGATCGCAGCCGACGGGACTATACACCACGTCAACTTTTTCAGCTAATTCTAACAGCCATTCGTCCAAATCGAGGAAGGACATATGGCATCCCGAACAACCGGCTAACCAGACAGTAGCAAAGCGAATTTTAGACATAATTTTAATTCCTTGATTGGTATTTTTTGGCTGAGTTGCAATTTCGTCAAAAGGATCAAACGCAAAGAAATTCTCTTTTAAGCTATTTTTGCCTCCAGGATAAACTCTTGCATTTTTTCCTCAAAGAAAGGAGCTAAATCTAGATTTTTCCAGTCTTTAAGTAGCTCAAAAATAATCGCCTCCGATGCAAAATTTCCCGTATAGGAAATAAAAGAAAAAGGACGTTTGCCGAAATTGAGCAAACAGCTTAAAATCGTGCAATGGTCTTTTACTCCAAAACCAAGAGAACAGGTTTTATCTCGATCTTTTACTCGCCAATTATCAGCACTTTTGGCATAAATATCTAGGGCAACTAAAGCGGAATCCACTTCTCTAGAATATTTAATTAAGAGCGAATACAAAACCCTAGGCTCTTGACTGACATCAGACAAAATTTCAATTATCCGACAAGGAATACTGGAAAATTGCGCCGTCAAATTGGAGAGAGACTGACACATTTCTATGGCTTGCAGAAATTGCGATTCGGGTGATGTGGTCATAATTATCTCGTTTGCTGAATTGAATCGGACCAAGGATATTGTTTTTGTGCCAGTAAATGCGCTTGTTGCTGCGAAAAGCCTCGATTAATCACTAAGTCAGATTCGTAGATTTCATGATTGAGAAACATCCGATCAAGATTATTCCCTTGAGCGCCAGCGAGTCTTCGCCAAGCTGCTACCATTAAACCTTCGGGAAAAAATTGATATCGAGACACTCCCGATCCAAAAGCGTAATCCTTGGCGCGTCGGATATCGATTTCCGAGATTTCGTATTGGGCAGCAATCCCTAGGATATCTTGATTATTACCCATAATCTGATCATAGTCCTCCCTTACCTTGGCGGTTAATTTCTGCTCGTAGATATCTAAATGCGCCCATCGATCACTATCACCCTCCATCGATTAGTTTAACGCGTCCATTGGTGTTCAGTCCTAGCATTAACTAAAAATTCCAACTTCGATCGATCTTCCTCTTTTTCGGAAACGGCGGAACCCTTGCGGAATATCGCCCCGGTTGGACAAGCGGCAACACATTTGCCGCAGGAAGTACAGGCAGAAACGCTGCCCCAAGGCTGATCCATTCCCGCAATAATTTTATCTTTTTCGCCGCGATAGGCCAGATCCCAAACGTGCGCCCCTTCAATTTCATCACAGACTCGCACACAACGGGTACAGAGAACACAACGATTATGATCGATACCAAAAAGAGGATGGGAAATATCCACTTCTCGCTTGGGAAAACGGTAGGGAAAACGACTATGATCCATACCCACTTCGATGGCTAAATCTTGTAATTCACAGTTACCATTAGCCACACAAACCGCACAAACGTGATTACCTTCAGCGAATAATAATTCCACTGTCATGCGGCGATATTCTTTCAGTTTTGGGGTATCGGTGTGAACCACCATTCCTTCCGCCACTTCCGTTACACAGGCAGGTAATAATTTATTAATACCTTCAATTTCTACCAAACATAAGCGACAGGCAGCTACTTCGGAAACCCCATCGAGATGACAGAGGGCGGGAATTTTTATTCCTACCTGACTAGCGGCTGCGAGAACTCGCGAACCCGCTTCGATCGCTACATCTTTACCATCAATGCTTAAAGTGATTACGGACATAAAAATTATTCTCCTTGAGGATAATATCCCTCTCCTTCCCATAGGCCACAATTTGTGGCCAAGGGTGGGATTTTTACAGAAAGTTTTAACCTAGACAAGCGGCTAAGTCTTTTGCGGGGGTGGTAATCGGCTGCAGGTGATAGGTATCGGAGAGGAATTTCAGGACGTTGGGGGAGATAAATGCCGGTAAAGTTGGTCCCAGACGGATATTTTGAATACCTAGATGCAGCAGGGTGAGCAGTACAGCGATCGCTTTTTGTTCGTACCAAGAGATAATTAGGGAGAGGGGAATCTCATTGACGCTAACGTTAAAAGCGTTGGCTAATCCTAGGGCGATTTTGATGGCACTATAGGCATCGTTACATTGTCCCACGTCCATCAGCCGGGGTAATCCTTCGATGCTACCTAATTGTTTGTCGAAAAAGCGGAATTTTCCACAGGCAAGGGTTAAAACGATGCAATCTTCGGGGACTTGTTCCACAAATTCGGTGTAGTAATTGCGATCAGGTTTTGCGCCATCGCAGCCGCCAACTAGGAAGAAGTGACGGATTTTACCCTGTTTAAGGGCATCAACCACCGTATCAGCGACACTAAGAACGGTATTGTGGGCAAATCCTACCATTACCTGCCGAGGTTCGCTTATTTCAGTAAATCCGGGCAATGACTGCGCTTTAGCAATCACGGGACTAAAATCGATCGCACCGTCCACTGTTTCTAAGCGGTTAATATGGACATAACCCACAGGTCCGAGGGTAAAGAGTTTACTTTCATAGTTTTCGTGGGGGGCATGAGACAATTAGTAGTTAAAACTATTGCCCCCGGAAACTTAGCAAATTCCTTAGTTTGATTTTGCCAGGCGGTGCCATAATGACCGTAGAGATGGGGATATTTTTCTTTGAGTTTTGGATAACCGTGGGCGGGTAATAATTCTCCGTGGGTATAGACTGTTATCCCAGTATTGGCAGTTTGTGCCAGTAAAGCCGCTAATTGTTTAATATCATGGCCGGAGACTAAAATGGCTTTACCTAGACGCGGATTTAAGGGAACATTTGTCGGTATGGGATGACCGTAGGTTTCGGTATGACCTTGATCTAATAATTCCATTGCTCGCAGGTTTGCTTCCCCAACTTTTAGACAGATTGCCACCCAATCATTCAGGTTTAAATCACTGCGATCAATTGCCGCTAAAGTCTCTTGGATAACCTGATAAACTGAGTCATCCTCTTGACCTAATTCCTGAGCGTGGAAAGTATAGGAAGCAAGACCTTTAACTCCGTAGATAGCAGTTAACTTTAGGGAAAAAATATCGAGGTCTTGCACTTTTTCAATTAGTTCTAAGGATACTTCTTGACCTTGGCTAACTAGGCTCTCATTAAAATTAGGCTGATAGTTAGCAAGTGCAGACCAGTCCAGCGATCCCAATTGTGCTTTTAAATTTTCCCGAATCTCTAAACAACGCTGAATATAATCAGTAAAACGCCGCTGATCAAAGTTAACATTGGTCATGGTGGCGAAAAGCGCCTCACAGGTAAAAATATCAGCTTCGCGAGTAGATATTGCCGCTTCTTTGGCTTTTAAAACCACCGATGCTAATCCCCGCAGACAATACACTAATAAGTCTTGAACGGCGTTGACTTCGGGACTTTTTCCACAGGCTCCCCACTGATGACAACCATTACCACTAGCGGTTTGTTCGCATTGTTCACAAAACATAAGTTTTCTCTCTTTTTTCAGTAGATTGACAGATTGTTGCGATTTTTTTCTACTAAATTTAATTCTGCTTTTTGAAAGTTAGTTATCGGCCCTCACCCAGCAAGAATTATGGATTTTACGACTGGAAAGCTTGTCTTGACAGCCTCTACTCTCTGAACTATGTTTTTATTCTCTCACTTTTTTTGCCGGTTGGGTTCTGATTTTAGATTTCCTCAAGAATTACCGATTAAACAATTATTTAGTTGTCTTATTTAAATTAAGTATTTTTGGTGATTTTTATGATATAATGAGCGAAATTTTCGATTTTTAGGTGGGTATTTGCCAGTGTCATAGCAATCGGTCTCCTGATTAGGATAGAAAGTTGGAACTTAAGAGTTATTATCGCCTAACTCTGATGATGGGATTGCTTTCGACATAGATAGTTATCTCTTTTTTTATTTACTTAACTTAACCGATTATCTCGCCGAATCTGCTCAAAATCTTTATCTGTTTTTGCCAGATCCTGATATTTGACATCAAGACTGATGAACGATTTATTTTATTAGTGGTATTCCGATATCTTTGCAGATTTTATTAGCGAGAATATACCTAATTTCCGTATGTCTTGGAATCGCAGATCTTTTATTTAATTGGGGGTTAAACCACCAAGAATAGCTAGGACTTGCTGAAAAAGTACGGGCGAAGCATTCGGATAGAAAATCTACGGTTTCACCGATAGGTTATTGTCCGAATGCTTCGCCCCTACAGGACGCGGGCCGATGAAGACGCAAGGTTTTGAACGACGATTCTCTCAAAATCTTGCACCTGTGAGAGCAAAACAGAACCCTAAAACCCTTACCTCGTCTATATTTCACATTTATTCAGCAAGCCCTATCTACCAATCTATCTGAACAGGATATTTTGCTAATATTGAATCATGGCTAATCAGTCTAGCATTTTCAAGATTAGCTTGAGCAACTAACAAGCGGTCAAATGGATCTTTATGGATGTTAGGTAAAGTATTTAAAGCTAAAACATGGCTGACTGTAATTGATAAAAGGCCAATTTGGTTAGTTTCCTGCTGAGTATTAATCATTTCTGCTAAAGGTATCTTGAGTGATAGTTTACCTAGTTGTAGTTTGATTTGCATTTCCCAAATACTTGTAATACTAAGTAATAGCGTATTACTAGGATCTCTACACAGTTCTAAAGCTCTTTGAGAGAGTTTTTCTGGTTCGCTATCCCACCAAATAAATGTATGGGTATCTAAAAGAAATTTCATGATTCACCTGTCCAAAATTCTTCAGGAAGTGGCTCATCAAAATCTTCCCTAGTCCTAATTTTTCCAGCGTGTAGTCCTGGTTGTCGTAACTTAGGAGAAGGAGTTTCAGACGTTGTTTTTTCAGTATCTCCCCAAGGAATTAGACGAGCTACAGGCTTGTTTCCTTCGGTTATAATAATTTCAGTATCTACCTTTATTAAGGCAAGTAGTTCTTGTAAAGTTAACTGTACTTGATTGAGATCAATAGTTTTGTTTGACATGAATAATTTTCTCTCTTTATTTACTTCACAAAATAAAACAGGCTCTTCTGGTTTCTGTGTGGAAACGAGGTCTATACTGATACTTTCTTCCGCAAAATAGCCCTAAAAGTCTTGCCCGATAAGCATTTCACGATTCCATAAGCAAAAATTATCACACAAAGTCGAGAAGAGCCTAAAACAGGATTCAGTGATAACTGCCTCACAAGTTAATAAAGGGTTGGCAACTTTTTCCCATTGCTGAATTGCCCAATTGTGATAATTATCACTCCGGTATGTCTTGGAATCGCAGATCTTTTATTTAATTGGGGGTTAAACCACCAAGAATGGCTAGGACTTGCTGAAAAAGTACGGGCGAAGCATTCGGGCAATAACTTATCGCTGAAACCGTAGATTTCCTATCCGAATGCTTCGCCCCTACAGGACGCGATCGATAAACTGTTTGCGTTTCATACAACAATTTTCTCTTCTTGGTAGTTTCCCCTAGTAGCGGAAATTGCTTCCTGTTTATTCAATTCTAATGCTTCACTAAGAGTAATTTTTAGGCTTTCTAATAACTGGTCACGAGATGCTTCTTGACAGTTAACTCCCGGAATTTCTTCTATCCAACCAATCCACCAATCTCCGTCTGGCTGAATGATAGCTGTGTAGGTATTAGTCATAGAATATCTCCTTAGCTAAAATACAAATATATATTATTATACTCGATTTAGGAAACTCTGAAACCGCTCATCTCCCCGAATCTGATCAAAATCTTTATCCGTTTTTGCCATATCTTGATATTCGACATCAAGATTGATGGCGCGTTGTAAGTTTTCGATAGCTAATTCCACATTGTTTTGTAAGCCATAACAGCAAGCTTTATTGTAGTAAGCATTAAGTAGTCATGCAAAATTAATTACCTGCCCGATCGAGCTAAAACCCTTACGGGGCAATGATCGTCATGTGTAAATAATTTTGCCTAGGTACTTAGCATCATTTGAATTAATTTTAATAGCTCGATCCCAGGATGCGATCGCTTGTTCAAATCTGCCTAAATTATGTAACGCAATCCCTCGGTTGTTCCAAGCATCAGGGTAATCGGGTTTAAATTCTAAAGCTCGATCGTAGGATGCGATCGCTTGTTCAAATCTGCCTAAATTACCCAACGCAACCCCTCGGTTGTACCAAGCTTCATGGTCATCGGGTTTAATTTCTAAAGCTCGATCGAAGGATGCGATCGCTTGTTCAAATCTGCCTAAATTCTTTAACGCAATCCCTCGGTTGTACCAAGCTTGATGGTCATCGGGTTTAATTTCTAAAGCTCGATCAAAGGAGGCGATCGCTTGTTCGTATTCTTTTCCCATTTGATGAATTAAGCCTTTTTCATGCCACAATTCAGATGCTCGAACAGGATCGAGAGATGGGGAATCGCTTAAATAGGCCTTAATTTCGGCTAACTTTTCCTGTGGTTGTTGGGGAGTGAATTGCTGATAGGTATCGAGATCTCCGTCTAAATAAACCAGTCTTCTAATTTCTCTTTCCAATATGTCCTTATCCGTCGGAAATTCATAAACTCCCGAATACCAATCAAAAAAATCCGACGCACGACGAATAAAATACCGCAAGGCAAATTCCGGCAATAAGAATACTAAAGTAAAGGGAAATTGCCGCTCAAATCGCTCACGAGATAGGTTTAAATAGCCTAAAATCTTAGGAACTCCGGCCCAGGTTCCCCCATAAACCGGACTTTGACTCGATAATACATAGCCTTGACTTTCTGCTTCTTCGCAGCACAGTAGTGCATTTTCTAAACCGCGCACAACGCCAATTCAAAAATGAAACGCATCAACCTCAAGAGTTGACAAAGAAAGGCTCATCAGGTAGTGTCCGATCATTAACAAAAACAAATCAGACCCAAAAACGAAGCCCTCAACATCTTAACATAAGTAGTCATGCAAAATTAATTACCTGCCCGATCGAGCTAAAACCCTTACGGGGCAATGATCGTCATGTGTAAATAATTTTGCCTAGGTACTTAGAACAAAGAAACTTGCTCTACCAACTTAGTCAAGAGGGAAATTTATCTCAACGGCAAATGGCCGCCTGGCTCGGATGTCATCAAAGCACAATATCACGAGAATTAAGAAGGAATCAAAGTTCTCTCGGCTGCTATCTACCTGACACAGCACAAGCTGAAAGCGAGACGCGCACCAAAAATGCCAAACAACCCTTTAAAAATGTCAGCGAGTCGGCCTTAGAGTTGGTGAAAGAAGGATTGAAAAATTATCATAGTCCCGAACAAATAGCGGGTCGTCTGAAAAAAGCTGGTCAAGAATCTCTCAGTCATGAAACCATCTATCAAATGATCTATCAAAACTACCCTTGACTGTGGAAAGTATCAAGAATGCCTACGTCAAGGACGAGGAAAAAGAAAGAGTCGAAATGGAGCAAAAAGTAAGCGTGGAGGGATTCCAGGGCGTGTAGATATCAGCGAGCGACCAGCAATTGCTGACCAGAAAACCGAAATCGGTCATTGGGAAAGTGACACAATGATTGGAGGCAATCATCTAGGAGTTCTCGTTACTCATGTGTACAAAGCCTCGAAATTTTTAGGAGCAGGATTAGCCAAAAACAAAACCGCATCGGAAATCAATAGAGTCACAGAAAAACTTTTCCAAGAGATTCACCCTGACAAAAGAAAAACCTTTACTTGTGACAACGGCAAAGAATTTTGTGGACATCAAGAGTTGAGTCAGAAACTAGGAGCAGATTTTTATTTTGCTACTCCTTATCATTCGTGGGAGAGGGGATTAAACGAGCATACCAATGGACTGTTAAGACAATTTTTCCCCAAGGGGACAAATTTTAAAATCCTTAAGCCAGAGGAGGTGGAAAGAGCCGTAAACTTGATTAACAATCGTCCTCGAAAATGTCTTGACTATCAGACCCCCAATGAGGTGTTCTATAAAGGTAGATCAGATAGTGATGCAATTCAAACTTGATACTAAATCCTGTTTTAAAAAATGATAACAATCAGTCATAAGTTAGCCAATGATAGTTAGTCAAGTTTTTAATTTTATTAGTCATTGTTTCGAGATACTGACAACGAGTTATCAGAATTTCTTCTATTTCTTCAATTGTTTCAAAATACTCATTAACCAGAGGTTCATCTACTAGAGACCACAATCTCTCGGCTGGCTTTAGTTCTAGCGAATAAGCCGGTAGAAAATCGAGCATGATTCCATCAGGAACTTCAAGTTTTTCACTTCTATGCCACCCAGCATTATCTTGTACTAATAGGACAATTTTTTCTGCCGATAACCCGACATCTTTTGCAAAAGATTGATAGACTAAACTTAACCATTGATGATTAACTCTTGGGATTAAATACCAGAGTTTTTTTCCTGTTTTTGGCTCAACAAACCCGTAAACATATAACCATTCATAACGATGATGCACTAGGGCAGAAGGCCTTTCTCCTATTGGAGCCCAGACTTTTCTAATGATTGGTTTTAAGCCAACTCGATGTTCGTCAAAGAACCAGACTTCTACTTGAGCATTGGGAAATTTATTTCTTAATTCTTGGACTTTTACTGGTAAATTTTGCTTAAATTTTTCTTGTTCAACTGGATCTACTTTTTTATGTTTTGGTCTGGTTTTTTGACAAGAATATCTCGACTTTTTTAGGTAATCCCATCCCCTTTTATTCCAAACTTTTTCTCGCCCCGTTTCCTTTTCTATCCATCTGGCTACCTTCGGACCTGTCCAGATTCCTCCATCGGCAGGACGTTTTTTCAGTTCTTCTTTTAATTTTTGCAATTGTTCTTCCTTCAATAAAGGTTCTTTTCCTCTCCGATGTTCTGCACTTTTTTTCTTGAGATTTTTGGCTCTTCTGGTTGGGAGCATCTCACTTATGCAATGAGTATTAATACTTATAGCAGTCAACAACTAGAAAATCTTCAACTTGATCACAAAGAGAAATGAGATTATAATAGTTATAACTTACAATTCAGAATAGCTCTCGATGGGAGGAATAATTCAATGTTATCAGAAAATGAAAAAAGAATTAAAGAGTTATCCCGAGAGTTGGGAGCTTGTCTATATGAGCAATCCCAAATTAAGAAATTTAATAACTTGGGAGAGATAGAGGAGACAGTCAGAGATTTAATGATTCATTATGTTAACCCAGAAATCGGTATTTTTTTGTCAAAACAAGCACAGAAGAAACTGCCGGTCGGACGAGAAAAGTGAAAAGTATTTTGGGGGAATTACCAATTACAGAAAAACAAGCGAAAAAATTAGAAATAAAGTCTCGGACTCAGATGAGTCCAATGTTAGAGAAGAACTGTTTGCTATTAAGTGGCGATGAATCCTACGAAAAATCGGCGCAGAAAATCAAATCATTGACAGGGATTGCTGTTTCTCACAGTACCCAACAACGCCTCGTACATCGCTAGGCTTTTGAAGAATTACCGTCTAACCCAGAAGTGGAAGTGGAAGAAATGAGCCTAGATGGCGGTAAGGTACGACTAAGAACTGCCAAGGGAAAAGCCTTAATTTGGCGTGATTATAAAGCAGTGAGTTTTCATCAACTGGGGGTAGCGGCTTTTTTTCAAGATAACTCAGCTTTATTAGATTTGGTTAATTCTCAAGTTTTGGCCAAGCCTTTAATTTGTTTAGGAGATGGACATGATGGTATCTGGAATTTATTTCGTGAGCTCGGAGAGAAACAGGAAAGAATTGAAAT
Source organism: Microcystis panniformis FACHB-1757 (assembly GCF_001264245.1). NCBI lineage: Bacteria > Bacillati > Cyanobacteriota > Cyanophyceae > Chroococcales > Microcystaceae > Microcystis > Microcystis panniformis. The sequence continues at coordinate 755,060 of NZ_CP011339.1, read as the reverse complement.
ATTGGATTGGTATCATTTAATCGAAAACCTCTATAAAGTTGGCGGGTCATTCCAGCGAATTGAGGAGGTAAAATGTTTTCTTGAGGAAGGGGGACGTGGACGCCGCTATCTCTTGTTGTGAAGGATGGTCAGAGCCGCAAGTTGAGAATTTTATTACTTATTTAAACAAGCATAAACATCGAATTGTCAATTATGGTTATTTGCAGGCAGAGGGGATTTCCATTGGCTCTGGCTCCGTCGAATCAAAAATTAAACAAATTGCTCATCGTCTTAAAATTACTGGTGCAAGTTGGCAATCTTGTAATGTACCGCAAGTCCTTCGTCATCGCTGTGCTTATCTAAATGGTTGCCTTTTTTAACTTTTTTATTGATCTCATTAAGCATTTCTACTTATTGCAAAGGTGAGATGCTCCCCTTCTGGTTTCTGTGTGGAAACGAGGTCTATGCTGATTTAGGACTAATGATTCCCATCACTCTAGTCTTAGATAATGCGGTTCTTCGGTTTTTGTTATGCAATGGACGGGGGTTATAAGGGATGGAACCCTTATATAGAAAGGCATTTGGCGATTTTTGTCAATTATTTTTGATCTAGAGCGAACTAATCAATTAAGTCTCTTGCCAGATAAGGATTTAGTCGATTTATGCCCCCCTATCGAACCATACTAAGTAACGAAGAACCGATAATGCCCGCTATCAAAAATGTAAAATTGTTGAAGAATTAGCTCTTTCCTTGTCAATAGAGCTACTCTATCTACCGTCTCGCTAATCTAAATTTAATTGAAAGGTTGTGGAAATTTGTCAGAAAGAAATGTTTATATGGTAAATATTATGAAAACTTTTTTTACTTTTCCTCAGCTATTTATGAATGTCTGAATGATGCCCATCTGAAACATAAAAAAGAACTGGATTTCTTGCTGACTCTACGATTCCAGAAGTTTAATAAATCTCAGATTATGAACGTCTAAAGTATATCATGCTAATAGAGAGGAAATAGAGCGAGACATAGCAGCAGAACAAACTGCCTATCAAGAACTCGCCAAACAACATTATCAAAAAAAAACAACTCCTAGAATGACCAAAATTCGTCTGTATTTAGATGAAGATACACTTTTATAAAATCCATACTAATTGGATTGATAAAAGACAAAATCATTCAGGAATTATTTTAGGGGTTCAAAACTATTCCATTTTTGTGCTAGACTAACAATATAGTAGCCAAAGGGCATGAGGAGAATTTTCATTTCCTTGGAGAAACTGTCAGACTACTTTTGATATGAGGTGTGCCATGCGCAATCGCCAATTGACCCCCGACACCAAATCCCAGCACTCCCAGCCAACCAAGGAACGGGAAGCACAGAGGGCGACTGCCCAAGAAGATGTTCTGGCAACCCAACAAGACCCCCTAACACAGGTCATCAGTCCGATTGGCAGTGCTCCCTCGGCCAAAGTTCACGCTAACTTGCTCAGTCGGGCAACCTCAGACTACCCCGCCCGCGGCCGCCAACTGATGCTCCAGATGCAGCGGCAGTACGGCAACCGCTACGTCCAACGGGTAGTGGAACTGTCTCGCCAAGGACTGAGAGAAACCGAAGCCACGCCAGAGGTGGAAGCAACAATTGAACAGACACGGGGTGGGGGGCGATCGCTCGATGCTGGCATCCAGCGGCAAATGGAATCCGCTTTTGGCACCAATTTCAGTGAGGTGCGCGTCCATACCGACAGCACGGCTGATGCTCTCAATCAATCCCTCAGTGCTCGTGCCTTCACCACAGGACAAGACATCTTTTTCCGCCAAGGGGAATACAATCCTGGGAGTTCCAGTGGCAAGGAATTACTGGCCCATGAGTTGACCCATGTAGTGCAGCAAACGGGAACTGTGCGGGGAAAACTGGCGATCGGGGAAGCAGGCGATCGCTACGAACAGGAAGCGGACAAGGTAGCCTCGGAAGTCTTACAAAGACTCAATGCCGAATCGCCATCATCATCGACCGGACAGTCAGGAAAGGGTCAGCAATTTCAAGCACCGCGTCATACTACTCCGGGGAGTGAGCCAGCAGCAATGGGAGAACAGTCGAGTCTGCCTGCTACCAGTAGGGAACTGAAAGTCAATCCCCAGGTGCAGCGCCAGGAAGAACCAGACGAGGAACTCCAGGCGAAACCGAGTATTTCTGCACTCCAACGCCAGGAAGAACCAGACGAAGAACTTCAGGCGAAACCGAGTATTTCTGCCCTCCAGAGGTCGCCTTTATCCCCAGAGTTACAGCCAAATATTCAGAGTAAAGTTATACAGCCATATCGTTGGTCACGTTCAACACCTTTAACAACACTTTATGATTTTTTCACGGCTGCCAATTTTGAGTGGGAAGGGTTTAAGGATATAGTTGACCCTCGACGTTGGCGAATGAATCCATTAAATATTTATGAAGGATTGATGAATATGAGAAATGAGACAGATGGAGGGAATTATCATAGTAGTAGCAGGCATGGAGCACACAATACAGTAAGAAATGCGATGAATCGGCTTGCAAACCCATTAACAATGTTAGATTTTTATAACGACCATGGTAATGTACCTCCGTCAGGGACGCAAGGAAGATTTAACTCAGAAGCGTGGGAAAGTTTTTCATGGAGAAAAGCAAAAGAATTGTTTGAAAATGATATACGAGTTAATGTAGCTTGGATACCTGGTCCTATTCCTGCAAATCAACGCAGTACATGGATTGTATGCCTTAATCATCAGAGGAGTGATGTTGGAATATCGCAAGCAGTATCTGCACCAATCCAATCAGTATCAGGGGTAAGAGTTGCCATAAACTATATACCAAATGTTGGTGGGGGGGTACAAGCCTGCAATGGACAGATGTATCCAACGCAGCCCATTGCTCCTGGTCCTGGACAAGTGCGTAATGGACATCCAGCGGGAAATATGAATGGAACAGTGCAAAATATTCCTTACCAGTTTTTGGGGTATTTTGGTATCTGATTTTATTTACATTGTAGAGTGTAGCGCTCTTGTAGGGTGCGTTCCCTGATGCAACTCTTGTGACTCTATGATTCAGATATTGGGAACGCACCAGGCTCATTTAGGTTATCAGTGCAATCGCCGCTCTTGTAGGGTGCGTTCCTTTCCACAACCCCCATGACCCACTCAATCCCCATTCAGGGAACGCACCATCCCCAACAAGTGCGATTGCGCTACCTGTCATTGAACGGATTGGAGAGAACCGCTAAAATAAATAAGGGACTTGCGTAAAAATAAGATGCCAGCTAGGAGGGCAGAACCGTCACATCCCATTTACCCACATTCCGCACCTTAGTCGTTGAAATCAACAGTTGCTCTAGCCCTTGTATAGCTGAACTTCCCCCATACATATATACCATAATAGCTGAAAACCCTTATCCATCAATGGATACACCCCCTTAACTTTTCTTAATGTACCCATGTAATTTGTAACATTTCTTAATGGACAAGAATTCTCTCCATTTGCTAAAATGATAGCCATGTATATAGAAAAAGTTCCTAACCGTAATTCTCCCCCCGCCGTTCTTCTTCGGGAGTCCTACCGAGAAGGAGATCAAGTCAAAAAAAGAACCCTTGCCAATCTCTCAAAATTACCCGATGATATTATCGACAATATAAAACTGGCTCTTAAAGGGGCAACACTGTCCATGACTGAAGGCATTCCCAATCATTTTGAAGTGATTAGAAGTCTTCCTCATGGTCATGTGATGGCTATTTGGCTCTTCTCGACTTTGTGTGATAATTTTTGCTTATGTAAGGTTAAATGCTTACTGGGCAAGACTTTTAGGACTATTTTGAAAGAAGAAACTATCAGTATAGACCTCGTTTACACACAGAAACCAGAAGAGCCGCTATTTTAGAGACGATTAAAAAATTAGGTTTAGATAAAATAATCAGTGAAAAATCCTCACGAATCAGAAACGTAGTGGTGGCGATGATTGTGGCAAGAATCATCAATCCTAAATCGAAATTAGCCACAGCGAGAGGGTTTAATAGCGAAACTTGCAGTCAGAGTTTAGGACAATTGTTAGACTTAGAGAAAGCCGATGAAGACGAATTATATAACGCCTTAGATTGGTTATTAGAAAAACAAGAGAAAATTGAGAAGCACCTAGCACTTAAACACTTGGAATCAGGAACATTAGTCTTGTATGATGTCACTTCTACTTACCTAGAAGGAGATGGTTGTGAACTGGGAAAATATGGTGATAATCGAGATAAAAAGAAAGGGAAAACTCAGATAGTTTTTGGTCTGCTCTGTTCAGCTAAGGGTTGTCCGATAGCGGTAGAAGTATTTGAAGGAAACACCTCAGACGGTGCTACTTTAAGCGGACAAATTGAGAAAGTCAGAAAGGGTTGGGGGATTGAGAATGTGGTCTGGGTAAGCGATAGAGGAATTTTCACCAACTCGAAAATCAAGGAATTAGTAAAACCCATAGAAGGATTAGACTATATTACTGGTTTAACTAAGCCTCAAATTCGGAAACTGGCTGAGGTAGAAGTGATTCAATTAGGATTATTTTATCAGGTAAACTTGGTGGAATTTGAGAGTGAAGATTATCCCGATGAAAGATTAATTGCTTGTCGGAATCCCTTAATCGCCCAGAAAAATCAACTACAAAGAGAGGCATTATTAGAAGCGGTAGAGAAGGAACTAGATTTGATTGTTCAAGCGACTCAAAGGGAGAAAAGAGCTTTAAAGGGTCAAGATAAGATAGCTTTGAGAGTGGGCAAGGTTCTTAATCAGTTTAAGGTCAATAAATACTAAGTAGTCATGCAAAATTAATTACCCAAATAAAAAATTAAGAAGTATAATACATAAAAAAACGAAGCAGCAGGAAAATACAATGAGATTGATTAGAGACCTAAACCCCGAGAGCCAGAAAATGCTAGAGAGAATTTATCGAGCTAGTAAACATCATCAAGTAAGAGAGCGAGCGAAATGTATACTCTTAAGTTTTCAGGGAACCACGATAGAAGAATTGAGCGGAATATTTGGAGTTACGAGAAAGACCATCTATAATTGGTTGACGGCCTGGGAAGATAGAAAACTAATTGGTTTTTATAATCGTCGAGGAAGAGGGAGAAAACCTAAATTGACAGAAGCACAAGGTCAACAAGTTATTGACTGGGTAAAAGAAGAACCGAAAAGCTTAAAAAAAATCCAGATAAAAATTGTAGAAGAATGGAAATTAACCGTAAGCAAAGACACGATAAAAAGACTCATAAAAAAAATCAACATGAGGTGGAAAAGGGTGAGAAGAGGGGTCGCCAAAACCCCTGATGAGTGGGAGCTTGAGGTCAAACTACCTATTTTAGAAGAACTAAAAAAACAGGAAAAAAGAGGAGAGATTGAGATAGGATATTTGGATGAAATGGGATGGGATTCAAAGCCTTGTATTCCTTACGCTTGGCAAGAAGAAAAAACCACGATAAAGTTACCACCAATTGAAGGTAAAAGACTAAATATTTTAGGAATAATGAAACGAGATAATCAATTATTTTATGAGACACAGGTCGGAACGGTTACTAGCGAGATAGTTATTAATTTTCTGGATAAATATTGCCAAAATATACAGAAAAAAACCGTCATAATAATTGACCAAGCTTCCATTCATACCAGCGAGGCATTTATGGAGAAACTTGAGGAATGGGAAAAGAAAAACTTGAAAATATTTTGGTTGCCCACTTATTCACCTCATTTAAATTTAATTGAAATATTATGGAGATTTTTAAAATATGAATGGATTGAATTTAGCGCCTATAAAGACCGAAAGAGCCTCCTCGCTTACGTTAAAAAAGTGCTGGACAATTTTGGAGGCGAGTATGTAATTAATTTTGCCTAGGTACTTATAACCTAGAGATAACAGAGGAAGGCTTTTCTTATCAGCGTAAGCTGGAATTAATCGCTCAAGAAACGGCCTTGGATGGTGTGTATGTGTTAAGAACTTCTCTGGAGTCAACCTTGATGGATGCAGCGACGACGGTTAAAGCTTATAAAAGTTTATCTCAAGTGGAGGAGGCATTTCGCTGTTATAAGTCAATTGATTTAAAGGGTTCTTCGTTACTTGGTATGGTTCGATAGGGGGGCATAAATCGACTAAATCCTTATCTGGCAAGAGACTTAATTGATTAGTTCGCTCTAGAGCAAAAACAATTGACAAAAATCGCTAAATGCCTTTCTATATAAGGGTTCCATCCCTTATAACCCCCGTCCATTGCATAACACAAACCGAAGAGCCATTTAAAGGTACGTCCTATCTATCATTATAAGGGTGATAGAGTTAAAGCCCATATCTTTTTATGTATGTTGGCTTATTATGTGGAATGGCATTTAAAACAGTCCTTGGCTCCTTTGTTATTTGAGGATGAAGAAATTGATGATGGTTCTCTGAATGTGATTAAGGCGAGTCGCAGTGAATCGGTGCAATCTAAAGAGAGAAAAAAACGGAATCAAGAGAATTTTCCTGTGCATAGCTTTCGGACTTTGTTGGAAGACCTGGGGACAATTTGCTTGAATACAGTGGAATGTACGATTAGGGAGGGAAGTTATCGTTTTTCTAAGATAACTCGACCGACCCAACTGCAACAAAAAGCGTTAGATTTATTGGGAGTTTCCCTGATTTGTACCCAGTAACGGGGCAGCGGAAATTTTCTTAATCCCTTCTACAGCACAGGTTATGGCTTTTTGTCAACGGGGAAGTCCAGTTATACTAAAATCTAAGGTGCGAAACGTTTAGGCATGAAATAGGGCTGAAATGCCTGAAATAACCGCCTAGTAAGGTCTTCAGTCCCCCGACTGAATCTAAGAGGTCAACACAGACCAACCTTATAACTGTTTATATGTCCCGACGTTTAGTATCATCCGATACCAAACTAGGCAAGGGAACTCAAGGTCAATACACTTGTAATAAATCTTTACAAGGTGAGAGTAACGGCGATAGCCACCCCCAGATTCAGAAATCACAATTCTGGGACTGAAGCGGGGAACGGAAGGCTCCGAGGTGTTACCTAACACCAGAATCGAGACCACTGCCAACCATCCATGATTAGGCGTGAGCCGAATGTCTGACCTGAACCATCGTAATTAATAAGCAGTGAAATAGGTTGACACACTGCGTTCAAAAGAATAAGGGGAATAGTGAGGAAATCTTACTCTCACTCACACAGACCTTTAAAAGTACCCCGGTGGATAGGACAAATCTAAAGATGGAATGCCCATATAAACGGAACGTGATAAACCCTTTTAGGCTCTGAGTATCGGTCGAAATACTCAGTAGTAATAAGTGTAAGCGCAAGCCTTCAAGGGTGTGAGATGTAACCAAAAGCCAACGCTTGACGGTAACAGTCAAGATATGCTAACAGGTTACGGTTTGATTGTAAGGATAGAGTCTAGTAGGAGTCTATATGACGAAATCGAGAGAAGGTAAAGGGTTCGGGAAACCGAAAACCACTAAGACTACGAATGTATGGAAAACTATCAACTGGGGTAAAATCCAAAGATATGTTTTCAAGCTCCAAAAGAGGATATACCAAGCGGCTAAATCGGGACAGGGTGCAAAGGTTAGAAAGTTGCAACGTCTATTAGTGAAATCATACTACGCTCGTCTATTAGCAGTACGCAAAGTAACCCAAGACAATCAAGGAAAGAAAACAGCAGGAGTCGATGGAATGATAGCAGTATCCCCAGAACAAAGGCTAAATCTAACCGAAGAAATCAAAGGAACACTGAAAGCAAAACCGTTAAGAAGGGTATGGATTCCTAAACCCGGCAGGGATGAAAAACGTCCATTAGGAATACCAACCATCAAAGACAGAGCTAGACAAGCGTTAATTAAATCGGCACTCGAACCAGAATGGGAGTCAAAAATGGAAGGAACCAGCTACGGTTTTCGACCCGGGAAGGTCAGCCCAGGACGCAATATCAAGGATATTCTCAACCATCAATAAAGGTAATTACTTTGTATTAGATGCTGATATTGCCAAATGTTTTGACCGAATTAATCACGACCTTTTACTGTCCAAAATTCATTGTCCAAGTTCCTTGAAAAGAGATATTAAACAATGGCTTAAAGCAGGAGTATTGGACAACGGCGTATTTGAAGAAACAGAAACAGGGACACCTCAAGGAGGGGTAATAAGTCCACTACTTGCCAACATCGCACTGGATGGAATGGCAAGATTGATTGAAACACTATTCCCCAAAAAGAGTGATAAAAGAAATCAAGCTGTTTTAATAAGATACGCCGATGATTTTGTAGTAATTTCCCCATCACTCAAAATCATTGAACAGTGCAAAACTGCTATTTCTGAATGGTTAAAGCCGATAGGATTAGAACTCAAACCAGAAAAAACCAGAGTGTGTCATACACTTAACCCCATTGAATACAATGGGAAAACGGAGGAACCCGGCTTTGATTTTCTAGGATTCAATATTAGGCAATACCCAGCAGGAAAATATAAAGCAGGGAAAATAAATAAAGGAATACCCAAAACATTTCTAACACATATTAAACCTAGCCAAAAAGCAGTTAAAGCCCACACAGAAGCGATTAAAGGTGTAATCAAAAAACACAAGACAGCACCTCAATCAGCCTTGATTAGTCACTTAAACCCAATTATTAGAGGTTGGGCTAACTACTACTCAGGAGTAGTATCCACAGATACCTTCAATAAACTAGACTACACAATCTGGTCAATGTTAAGGGCATGGACAGAATCAAGATGCGGTAAAGCGGACTACGAAAAGCTGAGAAACTACTTTAAACCGGGTACAGTTAAACTTAGCAATGGGAAAGAAAGACAAGAATCTTGGCTATTTCAAACCAAAGACGGTCTCTATCTATGGAAACATAATTGGACACCAATTGTCAGACATACCCTAGTACGCCCCGACGCATCACCATTCGACGGAAATTGGACTTACTGGGCGACCAGACGAGGACAAGCAATCGACACACCGACAAGAGTAGCCAAACTACTTAAGAAGCAACAAGGCAAGTGTAGCCGATGTGGGCAGTATTTTACCCCATCGGATTTAATTGAAGTTGACCACATTCATCCTCTCAGCCTAGGCGGAAAGGATGAATATAAAAACCTTCAATTACTACACCGCCACTGTCACGATGATAAATCGGCAACCGATGGAAGCCTAAATCCATCTGGTTTGACAAAATCAGAAGTCAAACTAGATAATACAAGGTTAACCAAAGGAAGTCAAGCTGTATCCTTAACAAGGGAACAGTCAAACTAGGAGCCGTGTGAGGTGAAAGTCTCATGCACGGTTCTGAATGGGAGGGGAGGTCGGTGACGACCTTCTCGACCCCTAATATAGCCGGTTTAATACTAAATCCGTTGAGTAACGCACAGAAAACGGGTTTCTCGGAGAAACCCGTTTTCTACTCATGCAAAAGGCAAAAAGGGGAATAAATAGGGTTTGCTGAAAAAGTAAAAAACAAAAACTCTCAAAAATCAGCCCGAATTTAAGATAAGTTTTTCTGTTGAGAAATCAGCTTTTTTATCATCTTTTCTAATCAAAGAGGGATGAATAAAGCTAAATTTAGATGTATAAAGAAATAGGGACAAAAAAAGACAGTTAACCTGTCTAAGCAGGTTAGAAAGATTGATGACTAAAAAAGTAATGGCAATGGAAGTTTCTGAAGTTTTATCAAGTTTTGTCATGATACAATCAAGACTATATCTTCTTTTTGCTTGACCAAATTTACCTTCAATTGCATTCCGAATTCCTTCATCCTCAAGAGCTTGTTTTTTAGTTTCTTTACTAATATTTTTAGGTGGTCTTCCTAGAGGAACTCCACTGATTCTAATTCCTCTTTCTTTACACCAAGCTAGATTTTTTCTAGTTCGATAAATTTTATCAACATGAACTGATTCTGGATAATATCCTGTGAATTCTTTATACTCTTCTACTTGCGCTTGTAAGTCCCCAGATTCATTAAAATTATCCCAACTTAAATGGTCTAAAAATACATAACTCTCAAAACAGCTTACTGAGATTTTTGCTCCAAATTCAACTGGTTTTCCTGCTTTTCCTCTAACGATAGGGCGGATGTGTGGTTGGGTTATACTCACAATTCTATCATCAATTCTCGATGATTTATTTTCCCACATCCACAATTGTTGACGATAAACTTCTGTCACCACTAACAACATTTTGTAGTTTCTTTTGCTGAGACTACTTAACTCTGATCCCCCTCGATTAATTTCTCTATTTGAGATAGATTTCTTTTGATATATTGCAGTTGCTTCTTGATAGCTTCTCGTCTTTCTTTTTGAGAACAACGACGTTTTTTGGCTACTTTTAAATAATCTTTTCTCGCTCTTTTTCTATAAGTTCTTGGCTTTTTCTTCAGCTTGATTCTCAAACTTTGATAGAGACAATCTAGAATGTTTTCTGTTTTCTTTCTTGCTTGATTTAATATCCCTAAATCCTGGGGATAACTTAGATCAGCAGGTGCGCAACTTGCATCTAATATTAATTTTCCTTTATTTTTTATTTGACTCTCTTTTTCTTCTTCTTTTCTTTCACTTTTTTCTTCAATTTCCTTCTTTTTTCTCTCTCTCATCACCATTCTTTTATTAATTTTATTGATTAAATTCTTACTGATTCTTTTACGAAAATTAACGAACATTGTCGCATCAAATAGAGCTTCATTACTATAGGCTGACATCCCTAGAAAATACTGTAAATAGGGGTTTTCCTTGATTTGCTCTATGGTTTCCCTGTCGCTTGTTTTTAATTTTTCCTTAATAATTAATGCTCCTAATGCCATCCTAAATGGTTTGGCTGGCGCACCCATTTCTTCGTCAAAATTTTGGGCATATTCTTCTTCAAATTCTTCCCAGGGAATTAACTCTGCCATTATTATCCAGCGATTATCTGCTGATAATTTTCCCTCAAAAGGCAACTCAAAGTTTTCTGGGGCAATTGAAGACTCGTTCGTTTTTCGGTACATATGTTCTTGTCGGATAAGTGCAAGGGTATTTTAGCAATTTTAGCCGTTTTCTGTCCCTTTTTCTTGACTTTTTGGGAATTTAATATGGCTGTAATCCTTATATCATAAGTATTTCACAGTTATTCAGCAAACCCTAAATAATCAGTCTTTAATAACCCAGATTGGCTCTTCTGGTTTCTGTGTGGAAACGAGGTCTATACTGATAGAATATCCGCAAAATAGCCCTAAAAGTCTTGCCCAATAAGCATTTCACGACTCCATAAGCAAAAATTATCACACAAAGTCGAGAAGAGCCCCAGATTTAGTATAATATCGTCTCTGGGATCAAAACGGAAGCTTAGAATAGATAAAATATGTGGACTTTTATTGATTTATTTGCCGGTATAGGAGGATTTAGAATCGCTCTAGAGAATCTCGGTTGTCAATGCGTTTTTTCCTCGGAAATCGATCCTCACTCCCAAAAGGTTTACTTAGCTAACTATGGTCATTTACCCGATAATCAAGACATCAGAAAATTAGAGGCAAAAACTGTCCCCGATCATGATATACTGTGCGGCGGGTTTCCCTGTCAAGCGTTTAGTATCGCCGGCAGAAAACACGGTTTTGAAGATGCACGCGGAACCTTATTTTTTGAAGTTGCCCGGATCTTACACGAAAAGAAACCGAAAGCTTTTATCTTAGAAAATGTCCAGGGTTTAGTCCATCATGATCGAGGTAAAACTTTAAAAACTATTTTAGATATATTAGAAAAGGATCTGCATTATTTTGTCCCTAGTCCCCAGATTTTAAATGCCAGATATTTTGGGGTTCCTCAAAACCGTCCCCGAATTTTTATCGTCGGTTTTCGAGAGGATTTAAATATTTACTATTTTTCCTATCCTCAACCAACCCATCAAGAAACTTGTCTCAAAGATATCCTAGAAGAAAAGGAAGTCAGCGTTAAATATTATCTCTCTAATCAGTATTTAGAAACTTTGTTTAAACACAAGGACAGACACCAAAATAAAGGTAATGGGTTCGGTTATGAGATTATTTCTCCCGATGGTATCGCTAATGCTATTGTGGTGGGAGGTATGGGAAAAGAAAGAAATTTAGTTATCGATAAAAGACTGACTAATTTCACTCCCGTTACTCGCATTAAGGGAGAAGTAAATAAATTATTCGTCCGCAGAATGACTCCCAGAGAATGGGCAAGATTACAGGGATTTCCCGATAGTTTTCAGATTGTTGTTAGTGATGTCCAAGCTTATAAACAGTTCGGTAATTCTGTGGCTATTCCCGTGGTAGAAGCGGTGGCAAAAGAGGTGATTAAAGCTTTAGATTTATCCAGAGATTCTCAAGAAAATATCAGCCTTAAAGACCTACAGGGGAGACAATTAGATTTATTGTCAATCTGAGGAAAAATAGCAATTGTTTCTAGGTGTTTGGGTATATTAAGTAGGTGGGTGGAATTAAATATAAGATGAACGTAGGTTGGGTTGAAGCATGAAACCCAACGCCCGCATGGGTTACGCTACCGCTAACCCATCCTACAAATAATTGTGCCTCCCTACTTAATAATAGTTATTATTGGAACGATGCGATCGCTGTTTAGGCTCGACTCTAACTGGATTAACAGTGGACTTGTTGCATAATTAATTTTCGAGAGTTCAAAAATGGGAAAAATAGCCATGAGGTAACAATAAAAAGAGCAGCAGAGGTGATGGTTTCGCCGGTTGTGCTTGTTAAAGGTATCTTTCTTATACTACACTTGTAACACCAATAGGTTTTAGTATTCGGGAGAAACAATTATGCGGACAATCACACGCACCACCACTACCGATATGGAAGTCACCAGCATTCGTCTGGAAAGAGTCCTCAAAGACAAGCTGAAAGAGATTTCCGGCAATCAAGGATATCAAGCACTCATTCGCGATGTCTTGTGGAATTTCGTTCAGCAGAAATCAGGAGATTATCGACCTCAGTTTTGTGCCAGCGATATAAGGGCAGTATTTAACGCTACAGCCAGAAAAAATGAGATTTGCGCTCTTACAGGCAATTTAATCCCCGCTAATGAAACAATGTTGTTAGGTTTGACCATCCATGGCGATTTAGTCCCGTTGAGTATGGATAGTTATACCAATTTAAAATAAGTTTGACTAGGGTGGGGCAGAATCCAGTATAGTTAGTCCTCACCCAAGGGAGATGGGAAGTGGGAATTATAAATTTAAATTATCAATTATGAATTGAGAGGTGGGGAGTTTTTTGCCGTGAACAGTGAACTGATAACTGATAACTGATAACTGATAACTGATGACTGAAGCGATTTTACGAGTGGTTTTAATCAATCCGCAAATTCCGCCAAATACGGGAAATATTGCCCGTACTTGCGCCGCAACGAGGACAGAATTGCATTTAGTTGGTCCCTTGGGTTTTGAAATTAGCGATCGCTATCTGAAGCGGGCCGGCTTAGATTATTGGCCTTATGTAAAACTTATGTACTACTTGACAATCGATGACTTCTGTGAATATCAACAAAAGAGCGGCGGAAGGGCGATCGGGTTTAGCGTGCGCGGCAGCAGTAGTTATGTGGAATACAGCTATCAAAGCGGAGATTGGCTACTTTTTGGCAGTGAAACCGACGGTATTCCGGCAGATTTATTAAATAAGTGCGATGACACGGTTTATATTCCCATGGCAGAACCGGGGGTGAGAAGTTTAAATCTTTCCGTTAGTGTGGCGATCGGATTATTTGAGGCCAGACGACAATTGGGATTTATTCGTTAGTGGGACATTTTGCTATATAGGGTCTGCTGAAAAAGTTTTTCGTGGGGACAGGGTGTGGGGTGTGGTGCGATTCGTTGGCTAGAAACTAGACAGTAAGACGTTTAGAGGATTAGCCGCTTGGTAAATGTAGTACCTTGATAACTTTATAACCATACAGGTGCGGGTTAGTAATAACCTTAGTCCTGTCCTCTAGATGCCTAGAGTGACGGCATTTCCTGCTGCTTTAGACTTGGTACATCTGAGGTAGTGAGCGAGGAAAAAAAAGCGGTATCTGATAGCCTAAATCAGAAACCCGTTGAGCCAGAACCTATGGATAGCCCTGGGGCGAAGATACGAATTAACCATCGTCAACACCCACGAGCCAAAAGGCTGACAGGCTCGAAACAAAAGTTAACAGAGTTGGGGCTGATAGCTCATACCACTATCAGTAAGGCATTCCCGTTACTCTGTTGTGGACAGTATCATCCTAATGGTTCAACCAATGGTTATAGGGAACGAAGTAACCCTGATTGACTCTGCCCGTTTGGGGCAGTAGGAAACCATCCGCAAGTCAATAGAGGGAGAGGATGTCCTTAAAAGCCAAGGCTTTGAGTAATATCAAAGATATGCTGACAAAGGACGGGTAACTAGGAAGTCTAAGCAACAATCAACGGTCATATACGCCCTAAAACCAACAATCTTGTCTGGTGGGGATACAGCCAAGAGGGTTGAATAGACAAGGAAATAATAATTCCCATTAAGTACCTAGGCAAAATTATTTACACATGACGATCATTGCCCCGTAAGGGTTTTAGCTCGATCGGGCAGGTAATTAATTTTGCATGACTACTTATTATTCTACTAATGACAGTAGCCTAGTTACTCAGGAGCCGGATACGGCGAAAGTCGTAAGTCCGGTTTTGAAGCAGGGGGTGGGAAGGCGACTTCCTGCTCTACTGTAACGGGTGTGGGGTGTGGGGTTTTACCGGTTTTGAGGTGGCCAATTACCTAATTTTCAGGGAAAAAGTGCCTCAATTTTCCCCCTCATCACTCCCATGCCTGGTACTTTTTGATTGACAAAAAGTCTAAAAGTCTTACCCAACAAGGTTTTTACCATTATTCAGCCAGCCCTATATAAACAGGGCAAATAAACTAAATTGAGCAAAAAATCAGAAAATTGCTTTTATTTAGCTCATTTTTGCCCATATCAGGAAAAATAGAGATCGCAGTCAATTTTGTCCGTAATAACAGCAAGAAATTATGTGGATTATCCTAGCGCAAATTAATTTTTGCTCCTTTCTAATCCCATAATTTATTGAAAATAAAAAGGCAAGATTAGGCTCATGAATATCTTCGACCTTACTCCCAATACTTTTCGCAATTTACAGCTTTTTAATCGGCAAAAATCCACCTCTGGCTTAACTCAAGTCGAGATGTTAGTTACCCTAATTTTATTAGGAATTCTCTTAACCATTGCCCTTTCTGTTTATCATCGTTTAATGGCTTGGATTCGCTTAAATATCGCCACCTTTGAAATATCACAACAGTGGAAAAATACCCGTTATCAAGCCACAGGAGGAGGTTCTCATCCCCTATCTTTGTGCATGGCAGCAAGTGAAACTGAACAGATTAAAGTGGCAAAAGTGCAAGGGGATGAATGTGAAAATGTCACCGATTGGACTCCCATCACTCCTGGTGTTAGCATCGATACTGATAATTCTACCCTACGCCGAGTTAGTGGACCTGTGGGTAATCAAGGTACAATTTATCGCGCTAGTTGGGCCGATACAAAGGGGGGGTTAGGGGGTTCTTGGGGACAGTTAGGCAGAATTACTTTAGTTGCTTCCGGTACACCCGACAAACGCTGTTTATTTTTATTCCGTGTTGACGGTAGTTGGGATATTCGCCAAGATAATAGATGTGTGCTTTAAAGCGGCAAAAGTTATCGTCATCTAAGGGAGGGTATCAGCCCAAAATCTAACATCAAGGGACACTTTACAGCAAAATGTCGAGAGAGCCAGGCTCAAAAATCTAGAATCCTGACTGATAGCCTTTCTGGGGGGAAACTTAGACGGTTTTCAGTCCGTCTGGGAGTACACTAGAAAATACTCACTTATTTGATCGAGCCGTTCATGATTATTTCCGTCGTAGCACTGAAGGGAGGGGTCGGGAAAACCACCACATCGATTCATTTGGCCGCCTATTTTCAAGAAAAAGCGCCCACCCTATTGATTGATGCGGATAAAAATCGTTCGGCTCTCCATTGGTCCCGGGAAGATACCCTTCCTTTTATGGTAGCGTCCCAAGCTGGAGCGACGGGACTGGTGAAACAATACACTCATATTATCGTCGATACCCAGGCCCGGCCGGAGCCGGACGAGTTAAAAGATTTAGCTCAGGGCAGCGATTTATTAATCTTACCCACCACTCCCAATCATCTCGATATCGATGTCACCATTAAAGCGGCAGAATTGCTGTCCACGATGACCGATAATTATCGAGTTCTTTTAACCCAAGTGGATTCACGGACAAAAACAGGACGAGAAGCTCGGAAAGCTCTAGAAGAAGCAAAATTACCCCTATTTAAGCGAGAAATTCCCCGTTTAGTTGCTTTTGAACGAGCGGCCGAAAAGGGAGTCATCGTCAAAGATTATCCCGACCCCCGGTCGAATTTCGGTTGGCTTTGTTACCAAGCGGTCGGTAAAGAAATTTTTGCCCTAATGACATAAATTGTTAAAAAAGTTAATATTAATATTTGTGTCATTTTTCCCCAAAAAGATACTTAATCTGCATGGGGACTTTTTGTAATCTTCCGTTAAGTGTTCACTCCTAAATCGGTAAAGTCTGAGACAATCAAAAAAGTCTGACTGTAGGAGAACCCTCTATGAAATTGGCCTATTGGATGTACGCGGGTCCCGCTCATATTGGCACGTTAAGGATCGCCAGTTCCTTTAAAAATGTTCATGCTATCATGCACGCTCCTCTGGGAGACGATTATTTTAACGTCATGCGCTCGATGCTGGAAAGGGAGCGTAATTTTACCCCCGTCACTGCTAGTATTGTTGATCGTAATGTTTTAGCCCGGGGTTCCCAAGAAAAAGTCGTCGATAATATTGTTCGCAAAGATCGCGAAGAAAGTCCCGATTTAATCGTTTTAACCCCCACCTGTACCTCCAGCATTCTCCAAGAGGATTTACAAAACTTTGTCGAAAGAGCGCGACAGGATGCCCAAGGAGATGTGCTGCTGGCCGATGTTAACCACTATCGCTATAATGAACTACAAGCGGCCGATAAAACCCTCTATCAAATTATCAAATATTATCTCGATAAGGCCCAGAGAAAAGGGGAAATTATCTCCCAGAAAACCCCTAAACCTTCGGTTAATATTATTGGTATTACCACCCTCGGTTTCCATAACCAACATGATCGCACGGAATTAAAGCGGTTAATGGCAGATTTGGACATTGAAGTTAACGAAATTATTCCCGAAGCTGCCTCGGTGGACAACTTAAAAAATCTGCCCCGCGCTTGGTTTAATCTGGTTCCCTATCGAGAAGTGGGATTAATGACAGCCAAATATCTCGAAAGTGAATTCGCTATGCCCTACGTTGATATTACCCCCATGGGAGTGGTGGAAACAGCGCGCTGTATTCGCAAAATCCAAGAGGTAATTAATGCCCAAGGTGCAGCAGTAGATTACGAAGATTTTATCAATGAACAAACTCTGCATATCTCCCAAGCTGCTTGGTTTTCTCGTTCCATTGACTGTCAGAATTTGACAGGGAAAAAAGCGGTGGTTTTTGGTGATAATACCCACGCAGCCGCTATGACAAAAATTCTCGCCAGAGAGATGGGAATCCATGTGGTTTTAGCGGGTACTTATTGCAAGTATGATGCCGATTGGTTCCGGGAACAAGTGAGTGAATATTGCGATGAAGTGTTAATTAGTGATGATAATGGGGCGATCGGAGACGCTATTGCTCGATTAGAACCAGCGGCGATATTTGGTACTCAAATGGAACGTCACGTCGGCAAACGTTTAGATATTCCCTGTGGAGTAATTGCTGCACCTATTCATATCCAAAATTTCCCCCTCGGTTATAAACCTTTCTTAGGTTACGAAGGCACTAATCAGATCGCCGATTTGGTCTATAATTCCTTTACTTTGGGTATGGAAGATCACCTATTAGAGATATTTGGTGGTCATGATACTAAAGAGGTAATTACTAAAGGTATTTCGGCAGATTCTGACCTAAATTGGAATAAGGAAGCTACGGTAGAATTGCAGAAAATACCCGGTTTTGTGCGGGGGAAAGTCAAACGAAATACCGAAAAATTTGCCCGGGAGCGAGGTATTGGTGAAATAACTTTAGAGGTAATGTATGCGGCTAAAGAATCCGTAGGAGCTTAATCATTTCTTGGGGCTGAAAGTTAACAGCATTCAGCCCTATTTTTTAGTTATCTACTTAATCCCTTAAGTATTCTTTCTTCTACTCCTTTCCCCTGAATTAACACTCCAAATCCTCCTAAACCGGTGGGATTGATTAATTGATGTAGGGCATCTCGACGCTGAAATATAGTTAATATATCGCTCTTTCCTTGAGAAAGTTGATTTAATCTATCCCCTAATCCCAAAGCCATTAAAAATAATCCTTGCTGAGTAAAACCGAGATTTTTTAAGCCTAATTTCTCCCCTTGACGTTGTAAAGCAGTAAAATCCACATGAGTGGTAATATCTTGTTCTCCCACCCAGAAATAAGCATGATCATGACGCTGATGTTGTCGATAACATTGTAGGGTTCCTTGACTTCTTTGGGGATGATAATATTTTTCGGCAGTGTAACCGTAATCTATGGTTAAGATATAACCTCGATCGAGTTTCCGATTAACGGTTTCTAACCAGTCTAAAGCTAATAAGTTTACCTCGGTTTGATAACCCTCCGGATAAAGTGGGGAAGGAATATTTATCCCCACTAAATCAAAATAGTCTTTGATTCTGTCGGTGGATAAATCTGTGATAATCTCCTGAAAAGGTTCCCCCAATCCCAGATAAATTTCTCGTAATTCTCCCGACTCGATCACAACTCGATGGACAGGAAAAGCATCGATTAACTCATTACTAAACACACAACCCACAAGGGAATTATCAGCTAAATTCGGCCAACTTTGCCAAGATACCAGGGAATATCCCGCTAAAGTTGCCCGTTGTCTTTCCCTGAGTTTCTGAGATTGTTCGATAATTATATAACTGAGATTTTGATAAAAATCAGCATAGCTATCACTCAAATAATCAAGGATATCCTTCGCTAAAATTCCCGAACCTGCTCCCACTTCCACTAAAGTAAATCCTCGCGAATTGCCTAAAAATTCCGCCATCTCGACAAATTGATCCGCCAACAATTGGCCAAAATCTGCCCCTAGGGACGAGGAAGTAAAAAAATCTCCTTTTGAGCCAATTTCTACTTTTCCAGAGGTGTAATAGCCATAATCGGGGTGATAGAGAGCTAAATCCATCCAGCGATCAAAGCTAATTCGACCCGCTGCTGATTGTTTAATTTCCTCTAGGATGATTGCTTCTAAATTCATCTTGATCAGGGAAGTGGGGAAGATTTTTCAGTTATCAGTAAACAGTAAACAGTAAACAGTAAACAGGTAAGTAGTCATGCAAAATAAATTTCCTAGTGAAGACAGGCAAGAGGCAATAGGCAAGAGGCAAAAGCTTTATCGAAATGTGTAATTAATTTTGCCTAGGTACTTATAAATATAAAGATAACTAACTAATTAACTTAAAACTTACATCTGATAACTTAAAACTTACATCTGATAATTGATAACTGATAACTGATAACTGATAACTGATAACTGATTTACTCTCCCGCATGATAGGAACTGCGGACTAGCGGCCCAGACCTAACCTGAGAAAACCCCATTTTTTGGGCAATTTCTCCTAACTCGCTAAATTCTGAGGGAGTCCAATATTTCTGTACGAGCAAATGTTCCAGAGAAGGACGCATATATTGACCAATAGTAACTCGATCGCAGTCGATCGCCCGTAAATCTGCCAAAGTCTCGATAATTTCCTCTTTTGTCTCACCGTGACCGACCATTAAGCCAGATTTCGTCGGAATTGAGCGATCGATTTCCTTAACATAACGCAAAACCGCCAAAGAGCGATCATATTTAGCCCCGCGTCTAACCGGCCCTTGCAAACGGCGCACCGTCTCGATATTGTGATTATAACAGGCAGGTTTTGCCCCTACCACCGTCGCCACCCGTTCCTGTTGACTTCCCTTACCTCCAGCAAAATCCGGGGTTAACACCTCAATTAAAGTGTGGGGATTGAGTTCGCGAATGGCTGTCATCGTCCGCACAAACCAACTGGCCCCGCCGTCTTCCAGATCATCTCTGGCCACAGAAGTCAAGACAACGTAACTTAAATTTAACAATTGCACCGCTTCCGCCACTTTTTGCGGTTCCTCCAGATCGAGAGGCATGGGTGCATGACCCTTATCCACTTGACAAAAACCACAGGACCGGGTACAGGTGGGACCCATCAACAAAAAAGTCGCCGTACCTTGGGCATAACATTCGCCGCGATTGGGACAGCGACCCTCCTCGCAGATAGTATGAATGTTCCTTTGTTTGATAATGCGCTGAACCGTGGAGATTTCGCTAGATTTGCCGAGTGAACGCCGTAACCAAGGGGGTAAAGAGGTGATTTCCTCGCGCCACTGTGGGGGTATATTGGACATGAGAAGTTAACTAATGTTGGGGGTTGGGGATTGCAGTTATCAGTTATCAGTGGGTAGAGGGGAGAAGGGAGAGAGACGACCGACTCCCCAAAACGAAAACTTTTGATCTCACCCTTAAGATAACTGTCATCAGCTGAGAAAGCGACTCAAGATCATTGTTAATCAAAAAGGAAACTTGGGCAATGGGACGACGGCAACGGGGAAAAATTTTCAATCTGGTCATTCAAAGATTGGCGAGTTGCCTGTTAATTAGTATATGTGTTCTTAATTCCCTGCCATCCCTGGCCCAAAATTTTCTGGTTCCATTTGCATCTCCCACGGGGACAAGGATTTTTGTAGCCGGGGATATAGAATATACTTCCGTGTATTTAGATGGATTTGCCTTATTTGAGATTGCCTCCCAAGATTTTACCGCTTCTGAGGCCCAGGAACTCTCCCCAGTACAAAGACGGGCTAGGCGCATTGAAAGAGGCTTAAATAATATTATCAATGGGGGTTTCGATCCGACAACCTTGCAAGTCAGTCCGGCGACTCTCAATAATTTAACTGTGATTGTGGCTAGGGATAACCAGAATTTACCGCAACAGGTAATTCTGACAGTAACAGAAGTTGATGCCCTGATCGATTCTTCTTCGGTTGACGATTTAGCAGACCGATGGGTCAAAATCATCAAAACAGCTTTGCTCCAAGCTTGGCAAGAACGTCAACCCGCCGCTCGCCGACAACAGGTAATGACTGCCGCTATAATTATTTCGGGGCTAATTTTCTTAAGCTGGGTATCAATTTGGTGGCAGAAACGTTTAAGAAATCGCTTTAATCTCCTCAAAAAACAGGCTAAAAGTCAATCTGATCGAAATTTAGCCATAAATTCCCCCCCAGAAAAGATCGCTCCCAAGAGCCGATTTTAGCCGCTCTAGAAGATTCCTCTAATTTCCGTCAACAGGCTGATATTCAGCGACAACTGACGTTAAATATTCTCTGGAAAAGACTGGCTCTTATTGGACTGATACTGCTCTGGTTTGGCGGAGTAGCGGCGATTTTGTATGTATTTCCTGAAACTAGGCTAGAAGGACGGGGGATAATTCGTATTCCTTTACAGATTTTTATTATCTGGTTGCTGATGACATCAGTGAGCAATATGGTTAATCTCTACGTTAATTTTCGGCTACGGGAGTGGGTAGAGGAAGGAGCGGTTTTTTCGGAAAATTTGGAAAGGAGGATTCTGCGCGCTCCCACTTTATTAGAAGTTGGGCGAGAAATGATCACATTTATCGCCATTTTTCTAGGAATTTTGATTTTTTTGAGTTGGATGGGTCTTTCTTTCGCCTTTTTACTCACGGGAGCCGGTTTAGTGGGAGCATTGCTCACCTTTGCCTTTCAGGATCTTTTAAAAGATTGGATTAACGGTTTTCTGATTGTCTTTGAAGATCAGTACACTGTCGGTGATATGATCCAGTTTCAGGAGTTTATCGGTTTGGTGGAAAATATGAGTTTGCGAGCGACTCAATTGCGGGCTGCCGATGGACGTTTAATCACTATTGCCCATAACCAAATTATTAGCGCACACAACCTCAGTAAAGATTGGGCGCGAGTCAATTTTACCATCGAAGTCGCCTATCAGACTGAGGCAGATGTGGCGATCTCTTTAATGGCAGCCATCGCTGAAAATATGGCTGTAGATCCACAATGGCAAGAAGATATCATCAATCCCGTGCAGGTTGCTGGTGTCAGTCGGGTTTCTCACACGGGGATGGAAATTATGCTCAGAATTGTCGTCAAAAGATTACGACAATGGGACATAGAAAGAGAGTATCGTCGTCGTCTAAAAATTGCTTTTGAGGAGAAGGGAATTCACATCGGTATTCCCCAACAAAGTTTCCTGATAGCACAAGATAGAGAAGAATTCAAAGGACAGTTTTAAAGGGGAGTGATACTAAATCCTGTTTAAAAGGTATAGGAGAGTGGGGTGTGGGGATAAGGGAGAAACAATTCATAACTTGAGAGTTAATCACACTATTAAAAACGGATTTGTTATCAGTGCAGTTATCACTCCGCGTCCTGTAGGGGCGAAGCATTCGGATAGAAAATCTACGGTTTCACCGATAGGTTATTGCCCGAATGCTTCGCCCGTACTTTTTGCCGCAAACCCTAAGTAGAAAATTGCCGTCTTTTCACTGATTACTGATCACTGATTACTGTTTGGTAGGTTGGAACTAGGTTAGGATAGCTAACCTAACCTAGAAAATTTTTAGGAAGCTAAGGCTACCTCGACTATTTGTTGTAGTTCCCCATTTTGATAGAGTTCGATCATAATGTCGGAACCGCCAATAAACTCACCGTTGATATAGACTTGGGGAATAGTCGGCCAATTGGAATACTCCTTAACTCCTTGTCTTAACTCCTGATCTTCCAGAATATCGACAGTTTCGTAGGAAACCCCCAGAATATTGAGAATTTGTATGACGTTATTCGAGAAACCACACTGAGGCATTAATTTATTGCCCTTCATGAACACAAGAACTTTGTTATTCTGAACTAATTGATCGATTCTGTCCTTAGTTTCGGGTGTCATAGGTCTAGTAGCTAGAATTTGAGCAAGAATAGCCAATCCTGAGACGTGGCATATCCTATTAGTTTAGCACAAGCCGTTGGGATAGCTTTAAAAAGGCAGGTCTTCGTCCTCCTCCAAACTCTCTAAAATTTCGTTAACATCAGGTCTCCCGCGCACGATAGTCATATTTTCCAGAGACTTATTAACTTTAGTTTCTGCGTCCGAATTTTCTGGCACTGAATAACCCATATTGACCACTTCACCATCAAAAGATTTCGCTAACTTTTGAGCGGCTGCCAAAATTTCACTAACATCTACATCTTGATCTAATGTCTCTAAAGATGAATCAAAATTTAAGATTTTTTGGGGCAGTTCTGTGCTAAGAGTTTTTGGGGTTCCCGATGCAGTGATCTTTGCTTCTTTTTTCTCGATAATTGCTTCTTTGACTGGGGGAATATCCACCACAGTCATAACTTTATTTTCGGGAGTTATTGGTGGAGTTGGTGCGGTTTCCAGTGGTGCTTGCCTCTTGGCCGCCGGGGATTGGGAAACTTCCGCAGCCATGGCAGCAGTGGCGGAACCTACCTGTAAATGGACTTTAATCCGGCGCTGAAAAACAGCCTCGAAAGCTGACTCAATATTAGTCAAGCGTAGCCGGGCCATTTTTAATAATTGTTCCGAAGATATGCTTAAATAAGCACTCGATTCTTCCATGCTAAAAAGACTACCGTGCTGACGCAAGAGAGTGCGAGTAGTGGGGGGTTCCATTACTTCTAAAACCCGCTGCCAAATTTGTTCATGATTGTCATCACTGGCAACAGTTTTAACCTCAGTTTTCGGCACTGCGACGCTAGTTGTCGGGGTGATAACTGGCGGTTTTATCGGTTCATTAACCGGTGCCGGCGCTGTGATCACTTCCGGGGGCCTCTCGGCGCTGGTTTGGGGACGGGAAGGCGCTACCGTGGCAACTAGCGGAATCACCTGTGCTTGCGGTAACAGTCCTAATAGAGTGACTTCTAACCAGAGACGGGGTTGAGTGGTGTTTTTTAGTTGTGTTTCGCTGTCTTTAAGCAGTTGTTGACCGCGGAGAATTTCCTCTAAAGACCAAGTACGCGCTTCCGTACATAATTCCTGCCAAGTGGGAGCGGTGACAGCCACCATTTCTGGACGATTAGGGGCGGTTTTGGCTAAAAGTAGGTTTAAATAGAATCCGGCTAGATTTTGCAAGACGATTAAAGGTTCCTTCCCGCGATTCATCAGATGGCGACATTGTTCGATAACTTGATCGGGAATATTGCCATGAATGACTTTAAGCAGGGTTAAGAGGTCTCTTTCGGGGACTGCACCGACCAAATCCCAGACTCGCTCGGCCGTAATCGTTCCTGCGAGTAAACTTAATTGATCGAGGAGACTTTCGGCATCGCGTAAACCACCGTTAGCGATCTGAGCCACCAGGGTTAATGCTTCTAGGTTAATATCGATCGCTTCTATTTGGGCGATTTTTTGCAGGTGTGCCACCATCGCATCGAGAGCAATACGGCGATAATCAAAGCGTTGACAACGGGAGATGATGGTAGGCAAGACACGCTGAGGATCCGTGGTAGCAAGCACAAAAATCACTCGATCCGGCGGTTCTTCCAGAGTTTTCAGCAAGGCATTAAAGGCCGCCGTACTGAGCATATGGCAGTTATGAACTAATAACCCATTGGCAACAAAATTATGATTGTCCTCCACTTCTAGGTCATAGACGCTTTCTGTGTCACCTTCTTGAATCCCTATCACTTCCTCGAAATTTGTAAGCCATTGAGGGGATTTTATGATACTAGGCCTGTATTGCACCGCAGCCACATTCACAGGGGATAGGATCTGATCGCCGATTTTGAGATTTTTTGCTTGTATCCATGCTTTTTCTGTCTTAATCAAATGATTACCAGTGCAATTAATCGTCCGATTTCTGGTTTGAATGGTTAAAGTTGCTTTTACGCCTCGGTTTAGCCATCGCAGGACTTTTTTATATTCCCACTCTCCGCTGCTCTCGTTGTAACTGAGAACTCGTTTTCCGAGAATCTCAGGATGATTAATGGGGATTAATCCCGTTTCGGTGAAAACAAGGCTATCCCCAGTCAGGCATTCATCGATGACATAGACTTTATAACGACATTGGACGGGGGCAAATTGCGATCGCTCGATAATTTCCCGAATGTTATCCACACCCGTATTACTAGCGGCATCAATTTCGATCACGTCTAGGGCTGAACCATTGGCGATCGCTTGACAGACGGAACATTTACCGCAGGGAATCGGTGTCGGATGGTCACTAGACAGACAGTTGAGGGATTTGGCTAAAATTCGCGCCGAGGAGGTTTTCCCCGTGCCTCTGGGTCCAGTAAATAGGTATGCAGGAGCGATTCGCTCACTGATTAAGGCATTACTCAGGGTCGTGGCGATCGCTGATTGTCCCACCAAATCGGCAAAGGTTTGGGGACGATACTTATGATGTAGAGGTTCGTAGGTCATGACTGGCTGAAAACTTTTTCCGCACCCTAGAGACTACTATTATCCTATGCCGATTCTTTTTCAACACGAGAACAAGTGTATGCTTTTTATCTAGCCAGTTGTAATGCGCGATTTGCATCATAAAAATGGCAATTTGGCCAAGGCTTCTAATAAATTGTATTAATAACTACAATTTGGCCGAGAAAACCTGACGACTATCTTAGTATGCCTAAAGACAGCGCCACCAATCAGACCAACTGCTTATGACTGAATCTACAAAAACCCAATGTCCTTACTGTGGAGTAGGTTGTGGTTTGACAGTCACCCCCCCCGCGTCGGCCGGACAAGCATGGAAAGTCTTCGGGGACAAGTCCCACCCCTCCAGTCAAGGTATGGTCTGTGTTAAAGGGGCTACCGTAGCGGAATCAATCGATAAAAATCGCCTCAAAACCCCGATGATTCGCGATTCTCTCCAAGAGCAATTCCGTCCTTGTACCTGGGAAGAAGCCCTCGATCGCATCGTTAACCGTATCCAAACTCTAATCGCTCAGGGGGAAAAGGAAAGTATCTGTCTATACGGTTCGGGACAATTTCACACCGAAGATTACTACATCGCCCAAAAACTGGTCAAGGGCTGTCTGGGAGTCAATAACTTTGATGCTAATTCCCGTCTCTGTATGTCTTCGGCCGTGGCCGCTTATCTGGACAGTTTCGGGTCCGACGGTCCCCCCTGCTGTTACGATGACCTAGAATTAACCGATTGTGCCTTTTTGGTGGGGACAAATACGGCCGAATGTCACCCCATCATCTTTAACCGTCTGCACAAGTATCTCAAAGGTAACAAAGAAGCGAAATTAATCGTCGTTGATCCCCGCAGGACAAAAACCGCCGAGGCCGCTAATCTCCACCTAGCCATTAACCCGGGGACCGATATTGACCTATTTAACGGTATTGCTCACCTGTTAATGAATTGGGGTGCGATCGATACCTATTTTATCGATAAATGTACCCGGGATTTCGGCAAATACGCCGAAATTATCGGCCATTATCCCCCCGAAATAGTCGCCCCTAAATGCGGCATCCCCATCGAGGATTTAGAAAAGGCTGCCCGCTACTGGGCCGAATCGAAAAGAGTGCTTTCCCTCTGGTCGATGGGTATCAATCAATCTAGGGAAGGCACGGCCAAAGCCCGCACTTTAATCAATTTACACCTAATGACGGCTAATATCGGTAGGCCGGGGGCCGGTCCTTTTTCCCTAACCGGACAACCCAACGCCATGGGGGGACGGGAAGCCGGCGGCCTCTGCCATCTTCTCCCCGGTTATCGTTCCGTCAAAAATCCCCAACACCGGGCCGAAGTGGAACAAGCTTGGGGTTTACCCGCCGGTCGGATTTCTCCCGTCCCCGGTCGCGATGCTTGGAGTATGATTACTGGTTTGGAGACGGGAGATGTCAAACTTCTCTGGATTGCCGCCACTAATCCGGCCGTTAGTATGCCTGATCTAGAACGTACCAAGGCGGCCCTGTTAAAATCACCTTTTACTATCCATCAGGATGCCTACTATCCCACGGAAACCAGCGCCTATGCCCATTTATTACTGCCAGCGGCCCAATGGGGCGAAAAAACGGGAACAATGACCAATTCTGAGCGCATGGTGACGTTAAATAAGGCTTTTCGCCCTCCCGTGGGACAAGCTCGGGCCGACTGGCAAATTTTTGCCGAAGTCGGTCGCCGTTTGGGTTTTGAGGCACAATTTAATTTTCAGGATTCGGCCGAGGTATATTCCGAGTTTGCCGGCTTGACATATAAACGTCCTTGTGATATGACAGGGATTAATTATGATCGCCTGGCCGAGACTCCCCGACCGTGGCCCGATTCCATCGATGAAATTTCCGCCCCTAAAACCGCTAATTCCGGGGAATTACTAGGTAATTTAGTTAAAGATGACGATAAAAGCCAAAAAACAGCCGCAAAACGCCTTTATACCGATGGTAAATTTAATACTGCCGATGGACGTGCT
Source organism: Microcystis panniformis FACHB-1757 (assembly GCF_001264245.1). NCBI lineage: Bacteria > Bacillati > Cyanobacteriota > Cyanophyceae > Chroococcales > Microcystaceae > Microcystis > Microcystis panniformis. The sequence continues at coordinate 727,497 of NZ_CP011339.1, read as the reverse complement.
GTTTTCGCAGCCTACCACAGTAAAGGTCTAGCGGAACCCCCGGACGATGATTATCCCCTAGTGTTGACCGTGGGGCGTTTGTACGGTCACTGGCACACCCAAACCCGCACCGGCCGCATCGAGAAAATTGTCAAAATGCACCCCGCACCTTTTCTGGAAATTCATCCCCAAGATGCGGCAAAATTGGGCATAGAAGCTGGGGAATGGGTGGAGGTGCGTTCTCGTCGCGGTTCTGCCCGTTTTCCCGCTTTAATTACCAAAGCAATTGCTCCTAATTGTGTCTTTGTGCCGATGCACTGGGGGGCCCTATGGGCAGAAAATTCTGAGGCCAATAGTCTCACCCATCCGGCCGCTTGTCCGATTTCCCTGCAACCAGAATTAAAAGCTTGTGCTGTCAAATTAATCCCGTTGAAGTCTTTAGTTAATGCCGAATTATCGAAAATTTGGGTTTAAAACCCCGCCCCTTTTAGCTGACAGGTGTAGGTATTTTACAACTAAGAGGAAGGGGAGTAGTAAAAAGCATCAACGGGGGTGGGAGGGAAAGAACTCCAGCGATGAAGTTGAATCGGTGGTGATTCGGTAGTAGTGATGGCGGCTTAATCCTTTGCTTTGCTGTGCATTGTAGTCATGGATAAAATACCAAAGCTGACTGACGGACACATTTTTCAATACAAAGACAAGTACTGTTATGTGAAAGCCTCAAACTCCTGAATAAAAGAAAAGGTAATTTTGCCATAATAATCCTGACGAGCTTTGCGAGAAGAGCCAACAGGGAAAAGGGTCAACAGAAAATAAGTGGTCAAGTCGCAAGAAGGGACGCGCCTTATGAACAACTCCCGCCAGCCAACGTCAACCAATTTTCAAATAACTCAAACCACGCCGAAAATGAGCATCAACCTGACGGCGAGAGCCAGATTGTTGAACCGCCATGCCAGTTAAAGTAGCAAAGAGAATAGAAATGGCAACAATGAGATAGAGACGTTCTAAACAAGCAGCAGAGCGAACACGAGAATGTTCCCAGTCAAAAACGCCCGATTTACTGCCCTTGAAAGAGATGTTCAATGGGAAAACGAAGACCATACTGCCAGAAGGTGTCAAGGGTAGGAGGTTCATCGCTCAGAATTGCCCAATTATCCTTAACCCCTGGAACAGAGGCTAAAGCAAGATGAGCAGTGATTCTAGCCTCCTGCCAGACTTGAACGTTGCGATCAAAGCAGGCTTGCCGTTTGGGAGGATAGAGTTCTCTGACCTCATAGCCAAAACCCCGACGGCGAACACCGTAAATGAGGGTATCGCAAGGTAAGCGAAGACACCAATGCCAAGTATTTTTCCTGAGCCATTGAATTAATTGCTGATTGGCAAAGCCTCGGTCGGCTAACAGCATGACATTCTCAAAGCCCTGAAGATAGCCTTTGGCTCTGTCCAACAAGGGTTCGTATTTCTCAAAAGCTAGGCTGGCACTACCATGTTCTAATCCCATCCACATCAAGGGGACGGCTCTCCCCCCGCAGACCACCGCTAGATAGACAAAGCAGTATTGATTCCACAACAGAGTGGTATCTATTGCTAGATACAGTCTTTCCCCTTCTCCTTCCAAGTCTCGATGGCTTTCAATATTAAGGGGATGTATATCTTTTCCACCGCTACTCTTCCATTCTGGCAAAAGCGATTCCACCGTCTCTGATAACTATTGGCTTGTTCGGCTCTGCTTTGTACAAAGGGTTCCCATCTGGCTTGATTGAGACTTTGACTACTGAGTAGGGCTGTCACCATCCAACTGAGGACGGTTAAATGTCTTTTATCCACAAATCGGCTTCCTTGTTCTAGATAGGAATAAACTTGGGAGAAGATTCTGTTCTCGGTTTTCATCTTGTAGGGATTCTTGCTTTTTCCCTATCTACCCAGATATTTTTCTTTTTGGCAACCCTTGTCTTGTCAGGTTTTGACCCACTTGTGTCCGTCAGTCAGATACCAAAGGGTTCCCCAACGTGATTCTCCATTTTTTTAGAGAAAGATAGACTCTCTCTCACCAGCCGAGAAATCCTTTGTCGAAAGGTATTATTTAATCTTTCAATAGGATTGGTTTGACCAGTTTCTTTTCCGACCGGTCGATGACGTTTACTGGGAATTACTGTCTTATATGACTCCCAAAAGTCTGTGTAAGCAACTGCACATTGTCGGTAAACGCCTGGTAAACTAGCCCAAAGTTTTTTGGCTGATTGACGACTCCTATCTCCGCGCATAGCCACCAATAATTTCTCTTGTATTTCTATCAATTAACCGCCAAATATAGACCTTTATCGTCTTAGAAAAAACCAAAGACCACATTTCATCACATTCTATAACCAATTTACCTTTTGGTTTGTCCAAAACCTTTATTTGACGGGGGACAGCCGCCAGTTTATTGTTGACATAATTTTGTAAACATGACCAACTTACCCCTGTTACTCTAGCAATTCCTCGTCAGGAAATTCGTTCGAGCAAGAGTTTATCAATTAATTGTTTGGTTTCGTCAGAGACGGTTTTATTAGTGGGATTGATCACCAACTGACGACCACATTCTTTACATTGACGTTTGGGTTTTCTCTTAGGAATAGAACCATTCTTGATCCTATGGTGAGAACCACAATTAGGACAGGGGAACGGAGGTGAAGGGGGTACTTTGTTCGGTGCTAGACTGATATTTGAGTAAGCCAGACAGGAGCCAGAAAAAGATATTTATCAGAAAAGTCATGAGCAAGCTAGAGGTTTAAAGACTGATTGGGTTCCAATTATTTTTATTAATAAATATTTTACACAATTCATACCAGGTAAGCAAGAGGGCTACGCCACTACTACCGAATCATTACCCAGCAGGAGACGGGACGGAAAAATCAGTTGGGTAAGTTAACTGACCGACCAACATTACGCTGGATATTTCAGAACTTTCAAGGGATTCATCTCCGACCTATTCAAGACAATCAAAAGATTAGCAACTTAACGGATGAGAGGCGCAACATTTTGAGATTTTTTCCCAAACCTTGCCAGGAATATTATCTCTTATCTTGACCAGATGGATTGACTTCCAGGGGTGACAAAATAAGTTTCCCTTTGTCAAAGTTAAATAGGGTCTGCTGAAAAAGTTTTTCCTGGGGGTAGGAGTCAGGAGCCGGTCGTCAGTAGCCGGTCGTTTCAGGCTTTGTTGCCCTTGTTTTTTGTACCAAGCTATGTACTACAAGAAGGATAATGCAAGGTTTTTGAAAGTCCCAATCCTATTTTCGCAGCATGAACATCGGACTTTAACAGGTCAAAAGCCTTATTTTAAAAGGGTTTTACCATTATTCAGCAAGCCCTAAATAAATCAATAATCCCACTTAACCGTTTACTTTTGACTTGATTGCGGGCCGATTTGGGGCAAATGCAAAGCGGGATCCTGCGCTGTCCAACCGACGGGAGTATCTAAGCGCACCTCAAAATGAAGATGGGGGGGAATAATATCCGGTTGTCCCGTGGTGCCAACCGCACCGATAACGTCTCCTGCTCGTACCCGTTGGTCAATTCTCACTGTTACCCTGCTTAAATGGGCATAACGGGTCTGCCGGCGACCTAAATGATTAATTACTACCAAATTACCATAAGCTCCCTCCTGACCCACATAAATCACTAGACCATCCTCGGCAGCTAAAACATTTGTACCAACATTTGCGAGAAGATCAATACCACTATGAAAGAGATTTTTCTGTTCCGTGGGGCTTTTTTGCCAACCGTAGGCTAATCCGACAGTGCTGGCTAAGGGTAAGGGATAAGAACTTAATCCAGTATAATCCGAGCGCTTGCCCGTGGCGGACCAATTGGTGCCGGGGATAAAAACTATTGTCGGCCGGCGACCACAACCGTTAAGCTCAAAGAGTATATCAGCACGAATACCATAGGCCGCTTCTAAATCGCGCCAAGTGGAACCCTTGGGCGCTTCGATGCGAATGCCGTTCATCGGGGGAATAAAGATTTCTTTCCCCACGGGGCCGAACCATTTTTGAGAATAGTCGGATTGAGTTTAATTATCGTTGCCGGGATAAGAGCGTATTTTTCGGCGATGGAGGCGATCGTTTCTCCCGCTTGGATTTTATGGCGTTGTAACCTTGATAAAATCGGTAGGGGACAAACATTATCAGACCCTTGGGCAAAAATTAATTTTTGATTTAAGCCCAAAAAACCTAGACAAAATAACAAAATTGTGCTAGTTAAACTTAGCCAACTTTTCTCACTTCTGATTCTCCGACCCATGACCATAAAAAAGCGATCTCTATAATTACAAAACCCGGAGAATACTAGGAATGCTGTCAATAGCTTCTAAAGACTCTATGGCTGCTAAAGCGTTGCGGAAATTGCCCTCGCGTACATCGTGGGTGACAACGACAATTTCGGCTAAATCACCCCTAATACCAATTTGTACCACGGATTCTAGACTAACCCCATGGTCGCCGAAAGCCATACCTAAATGACCGATTACCCCCGGCACATCGCGACAGAGAAAACGAGCATAAAAACGGGTCGATAACGACTCCATCGGCGCGATTTGACAATAATGCTGGTGAATACAGCTTAAAAGCGGGTCAAGTTCCTTGGTTTTGCCACTACTTTTTAAAATTCCGACGATATTCATCACATCCGATACTACCGCGCTGGCCGTCGGTCCGCTACCGGCACCCGGTCCGTAAAACATCACTTGTCCCAAGGGTTCCCCCTCGACCAGAATAGCGTTATAGACTCCGTTAGCATTAGCGAGGGGATGGGTTTTCGGTACTAGGGTCGGATGAACCCGCAACTCTAGGGTATCGGAATCTTCCTTAACCGTATCTTTCGCGATCGCTAATAATTTAATCACAAATCCCAGTCTATCAGCGTAGGCGATATCGACGGCGCTAACTTGCCGGATACCTTCACAGTAAACATCTTCCCGTTTTACCCGACCTCCAAAACCCAAAGAAGCTAAAATGGCAATTTTATCGGCCGCGTCGAATCCATCCACGTCCGCAGTCGGATCCGCTTCTGCATAGCCTAATTCCTGAGCTTTGGCCAGCACTTCGCTAAAATCTGCCCCTTTTTGGCTCATTTCCGTGAGAATATAGTTAGTTGTGCCGTTGACAATTCCCATGATGCTGCTGATGCGATTAGCGCCGAGGGATTGTTTTAAGGGTTTAATGACGGGAATGCCACCACCCACGGCCGCTTCTAGGAGGACATAAACCCCTTTTTCACTGGCCTTGGCGTAGATTTCATCGCCAAAACGGGCAATAACCGCCTTATTTGCCGTAACAACGTGCTTCCCCGATGCGATTGCTTGGAGAATTAAAGAGCGTGCCGGTTCCAAACCCCCCAATAATTCGACAATAATATCAATTTCGGGGTCAGTAACGATCGATTCTAGGTCAGTGGTCAACAGCTGGGGAGAAAGCTCAATTTCTCTCGGTTTATCTAGGGATCTAACTCCCACTCGTCCAATGGTAATCTCTTTGAGTACGGGATGACGACCAAAAGGATCGAGGAGGATTTTCGCTGTTCCCGTCCCCACAACCCCGAAACCGAGTAAACCAATCTTAAAGGTCACGCTTTTATCTCCTGCTAGTCCGACGCAAAAAATACTAATGGCCAAGCCGTCGCCATTGTCGATTTTATCATTACAGGGTCTTTGTCTGTGGGGTTTTCTTTTGCTGGCGTTCAGGGCCTGATGATGATAAATATTCAGTATTTTTGTATTTAAATCAAGGAAATCTCGATCAAGTTTAAACGCTTATCCTATAATTGTTATTGATTTTATTGACCGATATAGATATTCGGCAATGTCAGTAACATTTTTGCTCATAACTCTAATGGCTCTTCTCGACTTTGTGTGATAATTTTTGCTTATGTAAGGTTAAATGCTTACTGGGCAAGACTTTTAGGACTATTTTGAAAGAAGAAACTATCAGTATAGACCTCGTTTACACACAGAAACCAGAAGAGCCCTCTAATTTATGATTACAATAATTCCCTATCTAGTTGATATTTTTGAACAAATCAATCGACTCTCTCTGAGCAAAGAGCTATGTTAGCATTATTAGTTAGGGTAATTTGACTCAACTGCACGATCAACTAAGCTATCCAGCCCCAATTACCATACCAAAGAAATAGAATGGATAAAAAATAGGTAAACAAGAATAACAGAAATCCATAAAAATAACAATTTTTTCGGCTCCAATATCCAAGAATAATAAATATTGGAAATATTGTCATCATATACCTCATCATTGATTGTGTTGTTCCTGTACTTAAAGGTAAAAAAATGCTCAGGAAGGCAAAAATTAACAGGGAAATATTGAGAGGCTTTTTAACGATAGAGAATAGCAAAATACCTAAAAAAGAGGGCTCTTCGTTACTTGTTATGGTTCGATAGGGGGGCATAAATCGACTAAATCCTTATCTGGCAAGAGACTTAATTGATTAGTTCGCTCTAGATAAAAAACAATTGACAAAAATCGCTAAATCTCTTTCTATATAAGGGTTCCATCCCTTATAACCCCCGTCCATTGCATAACACAAACCGAAGAGCCAAAAAGAGAAGCTAAAAAAAGTATTTATAGCGTTTCCTGTTCGCAAGAGGTACATTATCGATGTTGAAAAGCTTAATTAGCAAAGGTTTAAGTGTGCCACACAGGTGTGAGAACCGCTATAATAATCTAACTGCATTATTGGCATCTTTGGGAAACATACAATTGATATTCTTCCAGTAGTTTATTAGAGTAATTAAAGAAAATACTCTCTCATTTCTACCTCACATATCCTGAATTTTAACAAATGCCAAAGGTTCGTTGAATTTCCACGCTAAAAATACCATATAAGCAATTAACCCACAGGGTATTAATAATAGGAAAAGACTTTCTCTCTTGGGCAGTTCTTTTTTCTTTAAATATTTCCAGAGTAATTCGATAGCAAAAGCCAGAAAAATTATTACTCCTGTGACTCTAGTTAAACTGGCAAAAAATCCCAAAAATCCAGACCAAAAGTATTTCTTATTCAGAAAGAAATAAAAACAAGCAGAGGTGGTTAGCAAATATAAACTTTCTCTATAAAAACAGCTATAAAAAAAGGAGTTAGGAAAAATTAACATAAGAATTAAAACCTTTTTACAGCCTCTCTTATTCAGATAAATGTTGCTATTTTTATAAACAAAAATTAAGGCAAATATTAGACATAAATTAGAAAAAATAAGACCATAAATAGGCAAAATTAAAGAAGTTAAAGATGCAATCTATTTGAATAAAATAGGATAGAGAGGAAAAAAAGCAACGTTCGATTGTTTTTCAGTATTGTATGAATATCCCCCCTGAATAATGCCGTTAAGTAGTCGGAGATAAATTCTGTTGTCTATCTTAAGAAATGGGTTCTTCGTTACTTGGTATGGTTCGATAGGGGGGGCATAAATCGACTAAATCCTTATCTGGCAAGAGACTTAATTGATTAGTTAGTTCTAGATCGAAAACAATTAACAAAAATCGCCAAATGTCTTTATACATAAGGGTGACATCCCTTATAAACCCCGTCCATTGCATAACACAAACCGAAGAGCCATTTTTATTTTAGGTGGTTTAAGTGCGTTTTAGCTTAGCTTGAGATAGCCAGTAACCCGAAATCATTTGGGTTAATTGAAGATGAAGAGGGAGTTCAGGTAAGGACATAATCAACTTTTGTGGGAATAAAATTAAACAGTACCATATAGGATAAGCTGCCCGCGCATTTAAATTGCTGGTTGAGATGAGGCAAGAGTCAAGACTCCCCCAACCTCAAGGCTGTTCCATGTTTCCTTCTATTTATTGAATTTTAACATTTAATTTATAGGTGGCATTGCCACGAGTTCCCCCTACAATTATTTCATAATTTCCAGTAGCCGGTAATTTTAAACTAGATTGGGTAGCTTCTGTTTTCAAAGTTTGCCCATTCGGTGCAATCACATCGAATACGGCATTATTTTCTAATGCTGTAATTTTCAGATCCATTCTCTGTCCTTGATTCGCTCTTAATAAATAAATATTTCGACTACCTCGAACAACCGATTGATTAACTGCAGTGGTATTAGTTCCTGGTGCCAACCGAATTTGAGATACTAAACAAGGTTGTTTTTGATAAACGACTCGTCCCGTATTCAAAGAATCTGAAGTTAACGTCCATTTTTCTTGAGTTGTTTGAGTATCTAACTCAATTTTTGTCTTGATATTTAAGTTTAACTGATTCCCATTTTTCCTTCCTTGTAAGGTTTGAGTATAGGAACTATAATAAGATTCTTGTTCATTATGAATCGTAGCTTCTACCCGACCCGTGACTTGATTTCCCTGAATATAAATCCTCGCCGTAGAATCTAGATCATCATTAGCGACTGAAAAACAATAACCTTGAATCGAAGAAACGCTAGACGCTTGAGCAACTTGTCGGGGTGGATGATTTACCATCCTAGGTGTAACATTCAGTAAACTTGCCAAAATGACTACAGAGCTTAATAATTTCATCATCATAACTGACTCATGATTAAAGGTTAATTGATCACTGATTACTGATAGTTTCCATTCAATTAATTTCTAAGCGCGAGTAGAGAGCTACCATCACCAGACGGTGGCCCGTTGACTCCGTCTATCGTGAGCCAGGCAACGTTCGGGTTGCCAGTAAAATGGCGAGGTTGGCAATGCCTGTCTTTGTGTCGCTGGTGTCGTCTCACGCCGGATTGGGTTTGCGCGCATAGAGCTGCTCGGCGCGGTTGAACAAGATCCAGCTGCTCAGAATGTATTTGTCGTGCGACTCGGGCACATTGCCGCGATGGGTATGGGTAAAACCGGCGGGAGCGATCACCATCGTCCCAGAGGTCGGCTTGAGCTTCCGTTCTTGGTACAAGAACTCCGTCTCACCACCGCGCTCTACATCGTTCAGATAGAACATAAACAAAAGGACGCGATGGAGCGTCTCGGCAGCTGGGTCGCGAGGATAGATTTCCGAATGCCAGTAGTAGTAACCACCGACACTCTTCGAGTATTTCTGAACGTTGATCGCTCCGGGTCGAAATACTCTGAACAAATACTCGGCGAGTTCCAGGTCCGATGCCGCTCCAACATCCGAAGTTGTTAACGGCCTGACCAGTCCGGTAGCCGGCTCTTGCCAGCTTAATGCGAACGCACTCGTGACCAGGTATGGATACTTGCGAATGTACAACATCAGGTGACGCAGTGTGCTGTCGAGTATCTGACTGTGCAAATCGCTCCACTCGGAGAGGCCTGTGATGGTGATGTCGGTGCTGTTCTTCTTGGATTTGTCGACTCCATGACCGATCCGTCCATCCGACTTGCGGTGGCTGGCTTCGAAACGATGCCTGATCTCTTCGCACAATTCTGGGCGTAAAGCGTGTTCGTAGATCTCGATAAAGTCAGTTGTCATTGCAGCTTTCCCACCCCAAAGCCTGGATACATTTGCAGGCGGTCACGGATTCCATCTAGTTGGTGATTATAACAGGTTTGCGTTGCATCGAGAGCTTTGCCTGTATCCGGAAAAAGGCAGATGTACGCTGATGCAAAGGTTTCGCATTTCCATTCCAGTAGAGAAAATAATGCGAGTTCCCTTAATACAGACTTGACCGTGACATACTAGAGGAACACTAATAAGTAGTCATGCAAAATAAATTTCCTAGTGAAGACAGGCAAGAGGCAATAAGGCAAGAGGCAAAAGCTTTATCGAAATGTGTAATTAATTTTGCTTAGGTACTTACTAAATCCGCTATCAGGACAGGCAACAGGCAACAGGCACTCATGCAAAAGGAGGAATAAATAATTAGTAAGGAATATTACAAATTGTTAACCGAGTCTTGAAAGCAAAGGTTTAAAATGTTTAGAAAGCTCTAACTGCGGTAAAACCGAGGCTCTTCACCTGACATTCAAGACAAGGAACAATAACACAGCACGATACTTGTGTCAAGTTTTCTACATAATTCTTAATATTTATCTCGTTTTTGCTCTCTCGCTCTCCTCGGTTTTCTCGACCGAATCGCTAAAATAATTAGGGGTGTTTTATTTTCGATGTCAGTCCATGAGTGAACCTGTAACCCTTGAGGATATTTACCAGCTATTCCGCGCTTCGGCCGAGGAGTTTGATCGCCGTTTAAGGGAAAGCGATCTTCGTCGGGCCGAAATGGAACGTATCTTTGCCGAAGCGAAATTAGAAAACGAGCGCCGTGCCGCCGAAGCGAAATTAGAAAGCGATCGCCGGGCTGCCGAACTTGAGCGCCAAGCTGCCGAAGCGAAATTAGAAAGCGATCGCCGGGCCGCCGAAGCCGAGCGCTCGATGGCAGAACTGAAACGCACCGTAGAACGAACCAGCAAAGCGGTAGATAGTTTGACCACTCGCTGGGGTCGATTTGTGGAGGAATTGGTAGAACCGGCGGTTTTACGGCTTTTTCAGGAAAAAGGCATTGATATTAAGGAAGTTTATCCCCGCGCTAGAGTCAAGCGTCAAGGTATCGCCATGGAAATTGATATCCTAGGGGTGGATGATACCGATCTTGTGGTGGTGGAATGTAAATCTCGATTATCTCAAGATGATGTAGATGAATTTATCGAAAAATTGACTCGTTTTAAAATCGCTTTTCCCCATTACAAAAACTATCGAGCTTACGGTGCAGTCGCTGGTATTGAAATTAACAAAGGTGTAGATCGCTATGCTTATAAAAAAGGCTTATTTGTGATTAAACCATCTGGGGATACGGTGGCAATTATTAATGATGCTGACTTTCAACCGAACACTTGGTAAAGAGATATATAGCATTTCCTAAGCTAGTGAGGTACACCTATTTTTCTTCCCTTTTGCCTTCTGCCTCTTGCATGAGTGCCTAAAACCCATAACTTTTGTACCTCAGCAGACTGAAAAACGCTATAATTAGGCATGAGAGCAAAAAGATGGAGTTGTGATTGATTAAGTCTAGGCAACCGCAATAAAATAAACAGGAGAATTTTTATGACTCGTTTAGTGGAATTTACCTCGGAGGAGGGGACTATTTACATCGAGGTGGATGAAAAGTTACCCTTACCCAAACCGAAACCAGAAGATGAACTTATTAGTCTAACAGATGAAATAGCTGTTAAAGCTGCTCAGTCTTTTGAAGACGTATTAAATGGCATAAAACCCGTGGCAAATGCCATAATTAATAAGGTCAAAAGTTTCAATGAACGGGAGCATCTCACTTATGCAATGAGTATTAATGCTTATAGCCGTCAACAACTAGAAAATCTTCTACTTGATCACAAAGAGAAATGAGATTATAATAGTTATAATTTACAATTCAGAATATATCTCGATGGGAGGAATAATTCAATGTTATCAGAAAATGAAAAAAGAATTAAAGAGTTATGTCAAGACTTAGGGCAATGTCTCTAAGCTGTTCAGCATCTAAATAGCGTATAATAGAAACAGTAACCTATTCAAATATCAATAGCTATGCCAGCCCCTAATCACTTGAATTCCGAACAAAAAGAAAAGTTACAAAAAGCACTAAAAAAAGAAGAAAATCCTTACATTAGAGAAAGAGTTTTGATATTGTTGTTGTTAAATGACGGGAAAACTCAAGTCCAAATCTCCAAACTCATTGGGTGTTCACTGCGAACAGTCTCTTATTGGTGTATTCCTGGAGATGCCAATAATTTAGATAGCTTGAAAGACAAGAGAATGGAGGGAAATTATCGAAAAGCGACGGATGAGTATATCAAAATATTGTTAGAGACAATTGACAAAGAGCCTCAAGAAATGGGGTATGAGTTTGGCCGTTGGACAGCCAAAAGATTAGCCACTTATCTGACAGAACAGACAGGTATAGAATTAAGTAGTTCTCAAGTCACGAACATTTAAAAAAAAAGAAGTATGTTTATATTTGGGCTAAATATAGTTTAGAAGATCGACAATATCCTGAAAAAAGAAAAGAATTTAAGGCTCTTCGGTTTGTGTTATGCAATGGACGGGGGTTATAAGGGATGGAACCCTTATATAGAAAGGCATTTAGCGATTTTTGTCAATTGTTTTTTATCTAGAGCGAACTAATCAATTAAGTCTTTTGCCAGATAAGGATTCAGTCGATTTATGCCCCCTATCGAACCATAACAAGTAACGAAGAGCCGAATTTAAACAAAAATTAGCCGAATACTTAAAAATAGCAAAAGAAGAGCCAAATAAGCTACAGGTATGGTTTTGGGACGGGGCTTTCAAGGTGGCGACGCAGGTTCGCCACACAGCCCCTCACGAAAGTGGATTCAGTTTAAGAGTCATTAGAAGAAAAACATGGGGGAAAAAAAGCCAAAGAAAAAAAGGTTCTTCGGTTTTTGTTATGCAATGGACGGGGGTTATAAGGGATGGAACCCTTATATAGAAAGGCATTTGGCGATTTTTGTCAATTATTTTTGATCTAGAGCGAACTAATCAATTAAGTCTCTTGCCAGATAAGGATTTAGTCGATTTATGCCCCCCTATCGAACCATAACAAGTAACGAAGAGCCGAAAAAAAGTTAGCGGACAAAGAAGAAGTGGTCGAGTAAATGCGATGGGAGGAGTGAGATATTCCGATAAAAAAAGATTCGTAGAATTCATCAAAAAAGGAAATTCAGAAACTTTTTATGAAGTGGTAAAAGTTTTTTATACAGAAATCATTAAAGAATGGGTGGAAGCGGGGAATAAAGAGGAGGATTTTCGAGAGAAGGGTCCAAAGATTGTCCTGATTCTCGATAATGCTAGTATTCACAAAAAAACAGATGTTGTTGGTAAAATTGCTGAAAATATGCCCAACTTAATTTTAGAGTATTTACCCGCCTATAGCCCAGATTTAAATATCATTGAATTGGTCTGGCACTCGGCAAAAGAATTTATCGCTCATCGACTTTTTAAATCAGTTGAAGAATTAGAATCTCTTTTACATCAACTTTTAAATGAAGGAGGTTTAATTATTAAGTGGGATCGCAAGTTGAAAAACAAGGGTAATTCTGTTAGGTTCTTCGGTTTGTCTTATGCAACGTACAGGATTATAAGGAATGAAACTCTTATAGAGAAAGACATTTGGCGATTTTTGTCAATTGTTTTTGATCTAGAGCGAACTAATCAATTAAGTCTCTTGCCAGATAAGGATTTAGTCGATTTATGCTCCCCTATCGAACCATACCAAGTAACGAATAGCCTTCTGTTAACGCAATTTAAATTACGAACAGCTTACCTCTGATCGTCATTTTGAACAAGCAGGATTTACTAAATTATTGTAAGATTGCATTATATAAAATTTGTTTATGTAACAAAATACATCAGCCAAACTTTTAAATGATTAGAAATCAAAGATCCTAAATGAACTATCAAAAAATCGAGGACATCTTTAACAAAAAAAATTAACTAAAAATAAATATGCCTAAAACCACAGATGCCATAAAAATCATTCATCAAATCATCGCAGACGATCCCACAATACAAGAACAAATCGCCCTAGAATCCATCAACGCAGAAATCGCACAACTGATTTATGACTCTCGTACAAAAGCTGGATTAACCCAACAACAACTAGCCGACCTAATCCATGTTGAAAAATCCGTTATTGAAGATCTAGAAGACGCTGACTATCAAGACAATCCCCTAATAATGCTGCAAAAAATCGCCACCGCACTCAATCAAAAAGTCAAAATGAGCCTTGTTAGCTAATCTGTTGAAAGCATTCGTTATCAAATTCTGATCCATCATCAAAAAATTGCCAATGAGGAACAAAAAAAATCCCCCGATGAAAACTTAATTAATTACTGAAAAAGAGAAATTAAAGGTTGAGAAAAAAGTTTATCTAGAGCAGAAAAGCGATTAAACAGAGGAAAATAAGCGATGATTTCAAACATTGAAAAACCCTTAAAAGTCAACCCCACCTTAGCCACCTTATTAAGTAGGGAGGCACAATTATTTGTAGGATGGGTTAGCGGTAGCGTAACATAATCGGGCGTTGGGTTTCATGCTTCAACCCAACCTTGTATATTGAGAGAGGTGGTAGACCGTCCCAACCTTGGTCGGAAAAGACCGCTTCGTAGCAAGGGTCACCACCATAATCTCCCTGACAAAACTCGAACAGTCGCCGGGGTCGTGGCGAAAACAATCAATTGTTAAGCTAAGAGACCGTATCGGGCAAGGATGAGTAAAATCAAGGGGATGCTCTCAAAAATAACCATCAATTCGGCAAATTTAGGTAAGTCCAATCATGGAAAATATCTCTCAATGGGTAGGCATTGACATTAGTAAAGCCACCCTAGATGTTTACCTCCGTCCCGTCGGTAAAGCCATGAAAGTTGCTAACACAAAGGAGGACATATCTAAACTGGTCGAGACCCTAAAATCTTACACGCTCAACCTCATCGTTCTGGAAGCGACAGGAGGTTGAGAAACTGAACTGGTGATTCAATTACAAGAAGCGGATTTACCTGTAGCCTTAATCAATCCCCGTCAAGGAAGAGACTTTGCTAAAGCCACTGGTAAATTAGCCAAAACCGATGCCATTGACGCTCAAATCTTAGCTCATTTTGGCGAAGCAATGCAACCGCAAATATTAGCGGTTGAGTCGGAAGAATCTCGTCAATTGGGCGACTTAATTAGTCGTCGCCGGCAACTTGTCGAGATGCGGACTGCCGAAAAAAACCGACGGGAACGCGCTCGCGGTAAAGCTTTGGTCGATATCGAAGCCCATTTAGAGTATCTCGATAACTGCCTCGAAAAACTCAATCAAGAAATTGAGGAATTGACCCAAGCTAACCAACAATGGCTCGAGAAAGTTAATTTACTCAAAACCGTGCCGGGGATTGGTCAAGTAATTTCTACTACTCTCGTCTCCGACTTACCAGAACTCGGTCAATTAACCGCCAAACAAATCTCTCGCTTAGTCGGTGTCGCACCGATTAATCCTGATAGTGGTCAACATAAAGGTAAGCGAATGATTCAGGGAGGTCGCGCTCAGATTCGGGCGACTCTTTACATGGGAGCGGTGGTAGCTATGCGTCATAATCCGGTGATTAAAACCTTTTACGAACGCCTAGTCGGACGAGGTAAATCAAAAAAACTGGCTCTGACTGCTTGTGTGCGGAAAATCTTAGTTATTCTTAATGCAATGGTTCGCCAAAATCAGCCTTGGCAGCTTGCTGACAATTTACCACCTTGTTCCTAGAGATTCACACTTTTTGTTATCTCTGATCAAGGGTTGCGCTTGCTTTGGTTTAACCTGAGCGACTTAGTTTTTGCTGCGCTTTTTTCTGGCTTGAGATTTTAGGTTCGACAGCAACTCCTTGATTGTTTTTTGAGTTACCCCTTGACAATCAAGACAGTCGCTACGTTCATCTAGTAGGGTTGATTCATGAATCAACCCTACCTTGAATCAACCCTACCTTGAATCAACCCTACCTTGAATCAACCCTACTGAATCAACCCTACCTTGAATCAACCCTACCCCAACCCCCCCGATGTTGGGGGGTTGGGGGCAAGGGGAGGAGGTTCGGCTAATCTAAAAATAAAGGGATATCTTGAAATTGTAGTTTCCTCATTTCAGATTTTGTCCCTTGCTCGCCTGTGGTAAAAGCGGAAGACCGGCTGGATTCCCTAAACAAATAAAAGCGGCCCAATACTTAGGAGCTTCATAAGGGCGTTCTAAATCAGATTTTTGACTTAATTCACGCAAATGGGCAGCAGTTCCTATACTGTGTTTTTCTGCCGATTTGATGGCATCTTCCGTTAGCCATTGGGAACGCATTTTGGCGATGGTGAGACGCTGGAGGCTAGATTTGGCTTTTCTCAAAGCTTCTGCTTTGCTAAGTTTTGCTTTCAGGAGATAATAATAGAAATACTGCATTAAGATAGTGGTAGCCACATCCTCCACTTTCCAAAGGCTGATAATAACGGTTTTTGCTCCTGCTTGGATGAAGGAACGACGCAAACCGATGAGGGTTTCTCCTGTGTAGAGGTCTCCTAAGGCGGTTTCACAGGCGGATGTTACTACTAACTCTGTCCCTGCTAAATTGATAGATTGCACGTCTAGGGAAGTTAATAAGCCATCTTCGGCTTTTTCGGGTAGTTTACCGCCGTTTAACATCGTATTCACCCCCGCAAAGGCTAAACCTGAACGCAACAGGGGATTTTGTCTGGTGCCGACTTGGAATCTTTCTGAGGCGGAAAGACTCGATAACATGAAGTTTTGGTTAATTGTGTCCAGTTCGGGGGTTATATCGCCGAGAAAGTAGCCATGAGTAGCAATATGGAGAATATAAGGGGCTTTTTGGGCTTTGGAGACAAGAGGTTTTAAAGCTTTGGCGGCGGTAACGGGTTTGACTCTGAGTATTTTAGCGATTTTTTCGCCTTCGATTTCGGTGCCGGGGAGGGAGTTGAATATTTGTCCTTGTCTAGAGGTGGCTAAATTGCGTAAGGATGGTTTAAAGGGGAATTTTTCCTCATTTTCAGCAGTTGATGGCGTGTTTTCGGGACTGGCTAAGTTATAGTCAGGGTTAGCGATAACGAGGGGATAGGTGACTTTGGCGGGAATTTTGGCTTTAAAGCGCAGGATATCTCGCCCTACATTTAAGAAGTTGCAGCGATATTCATCCATTAAGTAGCTGCCTTTATCGGTGGGTAAAATTTCAAAGGGTAAGCAGTTTAATTCGCCATCGGGACAGATAATTAATTCTTGGGTGAGATAAGGCTTGATTTTGTCAAATATAAGCTTGCTTAGTTCAATTTTTGACAGTATATCCTCTTGTTTCTTAAATACGGCCACACTTAATCCTCGTGGGTTTTCTACCGATTCCCGAAACTCTTTCACTAATTTGTCTATGGGTTCAGCTTCTCCTAAATCTATCATAGTTAGCTGTTCTGGGGCTTGGGCAGGTAGGATAAAGGCAAGATAGCGAGGGGGAAAGGATGCAGCGTCACCGTTGGCGGGAATTGCCTGAAAATTGTAGTTATTAAACCTAATAAATTCAATTAGGGTAGTTCCTTCGGGTAATTCTAAAGCGATGGTACGAAAATCAGCGTTTTGCAGTTCTTTTTCGAGGTTAAGTTCGGGGATATTTAATTCTCGTTCGAGGTTTTCTGCTTGTTGTTCGAGGGATTTAATTTCTTGTTGGTAGTAGGGAAGTTGTTCGGGGGTGGGTATATCAAAACAGCGTTTGGCGAGTTGTTGTCTGATTTGTTGCCATTGTTGGAGTTTGGGGGCAAGATGGGCGTATTGTTGGGATAAAAGGGCGATTTTTTGCAGGATGGCGGTTTCGGTTGCGATCGCTTTCCGTCTTAAGATGAGGTTATAGGCAGATTGTACCGCTTCGGGGCTATTAGGAAAGTGTTGGAAAACTAGGGAGAGAAATGTTTCTACTTTATAGTAGTTTTGTTCAAGATAGTTGAGGCGTTGCTTATCGGTGCTGATGCTAAAAATTTTCGAGATAGTTTTTAAGTCAATTTCCGCTGCTTCTTGCATTAATTTTAGTGCTTCTTCTGGGTGGTTGGTTGCTGTATATAAAAGGGCTAAATTATATAAAAAATATGCAAAGTGGGGATGTTTACTCCCAAGACTTTGATGGCGAATTTTTAAGGCTTGTTGTAACAGAGGTATAGCTTCCCCATACTCCCCCATTGACTTGTATAAAAGGGCTAAATCATTTAAACAAGCAGCATAGTGAGGATGGTCAGTTCCAATAGTTTTCCGTTCAATCTCTAGAGCTTTTTGATAGAAGAATAAAGCATCTTTATACTGTTTAATTGACTGATATAAATTAGCTAAAATATGCAGGCAAACTGCATATTCATGATGGTTATTTCCAATACTTTTATGTTGAATCTCTAGGACTTGTTGCAACAGAGGTAAAGCATCTTCATACTGTCCCATTGACTGATATAATATGGCTAAGTTATTCAGAGCATGAGCATAGTCGGGGTGGTCAGTACCTAAACTTTTGCCAAGAATTTCGAGAGCTTGTTGATGAAGAGGTAAAGCTTGCTCATACTGTCCCATTGACTTATATAATGCGGCTAAGTTATTCAGAGAACCAGCATATTCAGGGTGGTCAGTACCTAAACTTTTACCACGAATTGCGAGAGCTTGTTGATGAAGAGGTAAAGCTTGCTCATACTGTCCCATTGACTTATATAATGCGGCTAAGTTATTCAGAGAACCAGCATAGTCAGGGTGGTCAGTACCTAAACTTTTACCTAGAATTTCGAGAGCTTGTTGATGGAGAGGTAAAGCTTGCTCATACTGTCCCATTGACTTATATAATGCGGCTAAGTTATTCAGAGAACCAGCATAGTCAGGGTGGTCAGTACCTAAACTTTTACCTAGAATTTCGAGAGCTTGTTGATGGAGAGGTAAAGCTTGCTCATACTGTCCCATTAACTGATATAATATGGCTAAGTTATCCAGAGAACCAGCATAGTCAGGGTGGTCAGTACCTAAACTTTTACCACGAATTTCGAGAGCTTGTTGATGGAGAGGTAAAGCTTGCTCATACTGTCCCATTGACCTATATAATACGGCTAAATTATATAGAGACTCAGCATAGTTAGGGTGGTCAGTACCTAAACTTTTACCAGTAATTTTGAGAGCTTGTTGATGGAGAGGTAAAGCTTGCTCATACTGTCCCATTAACTGATATAATACGGCTAATTTATTCAGACAATTAGCATATTCAGGGTGGTCAGTACCTAAACTTTTACCAACAATTTCGAGAACTTGTTGA
Source organism: Microcystis panniformis FACHB-1757 (assembly GCF_001264245.1). Classification (NCBI taxonomy): domain Bacteria; kingdom Bacillati; phylum Cyanobacteriota; class Cyanophyceae; order Chroococcales; family Microcystaceae; genus Microcystis; species Microcystis panniformis. The sequence goes on along the minus strand of NZ_CP011339.1, from coordinate 708,739 downwards.
GAGAGAGGTAAAGCTTGCTCATACCGTCCCATTGACTTATATAATATGGCTAAAAGATTCAAAGAATAAGCATAAATAGGCTCATTAGTTAGTGAGTAACTTTTGGCTAAATCACAGGTTTGTTGAGCGAAGATAATCCCTTGCTCATATTGCCCCTGCTGATATAGCATTCCTAGGGTTTGGTTATACTGTTGTATCTGGTTAATTATGGATTGATTGATGTTACTATCTTCCTTTGATAAACTAAGTTTTTGTTGCTGATTATTGTTGCTGATTGATCAGAGTGATTAATGGGTTTTTCTACCACCTTAAACCGCTTATAAAACACCTCACTATTACCCTGATTAACCTGAATAAATATCTCCTACAATAAGTTGTTAAAAACCTCCGTATTGTTCCAACGATAGATACTGAAATCTCGACGATCAACAGTTAATATTCTTCCATGTCCTAGATGCTCTGCTAATACAATCAAAGAAGCGTCTGCCATATCCATCGGTAAGTTAGCGTAACGATCCATTAATTCAATCATTCGTTCAATATGATGATTTTGTAAATGAAATATTTCAAAGTTATCGTTAACCAATCCCTGCAAAAAGTTGATTTGCGCCTGATTACCTATTCTGGCTAAGAGTAAATAACAGGTTTCGGTGATAACAGGATAGGTGGTAATTAAGGCTTCATTTTGACTATAAATAGTTTGAATGGCTAACGAGTGATCTTTGTCTTTTCGATTGCCAAGAGCGAGAAAGAATCCTGTATCAGCAATGATCATTTTTTTCGGATAGGAGTGAATGCAAAATGTTTTCTGAGTTTTCGGCAAAGTCAGCCTCTGCTTCAAAGCTACCGATAAAGGAACTTTGTTTTAATTTAGCTAGGGGATCGTGTGTTTTTTCTTGGAGTTGTTGATAGCGTAGTTCAATGGCTTGTTGAATGGTTTCTAAAGTATTTTCTTGGGTGGTTTGTTGAATATAGGCTAGTTTTTGAGCGTGTTCATCGTCTAGTTGAATAGAAATTTGCATTGTTTTTTCCTATTTTATGGGCAATTACTGTTGACAATGGGCAAGGGCGATTGCTGGCATGATGCGATCTAGTTATACTATTGTATCTGGTTAATTATGGCTTGATTCATGTTACTATCCTCCTTTAATAAACTAAGTTTTTGTTGTTGATTATTGTTGCCGATTGCTCAGAGTAATTAATTGTTTGTTCCACCACCTTAAACCGCTTATAAAACACTTCACTATTACCCTGTTGACCCAATTTAATAAATATCTCCTCAAGACGCTCTTGACTTAAAATAATATCTGTAGGGTCAGATTCCCCATTAACCCAAGATAAATCAATGGGTTGCTCTGTGACAATTGCCAGAAAATATTCATCTCCTACTGCATCATATTGGAAAAATCGAGCTAGTCCTTCAGACGGGGGTAAACGAAGTCCTTCTGACAGCTTAGTATAAGGAACATAGGCAAATGCTCTTGAAGGACTAAAGAGATAAAAATTTCCTTCTACCGTCTCATTAATTAATAATAAATATTGACCATTGTCAGGTAAATTAACCCATAAATAATGGGGCTTGTTAAGATAAATATAATTACCCTTATCTGGCTCTGGCTTAATTACAGTACCATTCATAACTAGACCCCTTTTTGAACTCCCGTTTGAGGCTCCTCCATTAGGGGATTTTTCTCCCTCAAAATTTTCATTAATATCCAGCATCGTTAACTTATTACAAGCAGGTGCAGCAACTTCTTTTGCTAATTCCCAACCCATCCGAGGAAATTTTTTCTCCCATAACCATTGATAAGTCACTTGATGAGGTTCAATTGAATTCTGAGGTTTTCCTTTCTTCTCATATTTAGTAGTAATTAAATTGACACTTAATTCTAATCCATCGTCTATCATCGCTTGTTTAAACACATCTACCATTATTCTCCTAATTCTTTTCGCATATTCATTAATAGTTGCTTCCGTATAATGAAGATTATGCTTATCTTTCATTATTTCGACAATTTCACTTCTTTTTTTATCTTGATTTTTTGGATTATATAGAAGTTGAAATAAACAACTATGATCTTGATTTTTTATCAAACCAGTACTTTGCAAGATCTGGTTTAGAAATGCTTTTTGCAATAGGTCTTTATCTTTAGTTCCTATCCTGTCAGGAATGCCAACCATTTTTAGTTCAAAAATAATCAAAAAATTAATGGAGATATTTAGAGATTACATCATTTTCTCGGATTTGTCAATATTTTGATGAGAAAGAGAAAGCACTGTTATTAATTGTTATTTAAAGTTATGTACGGTTATTTAGAGCTATTTAGAGTTATTTAGAGTTGTTGGCTGATACCAATTTGTTATTCAGTATCTATTGAATGTTATTTGCTCTGAATGTTTGACTTGAATCATCAACTTAATTAATTCACAGGAGTTGACAGCTAATGCCAGTTTACAACGGTACAATTTACAATGACTTCTTGTTCGGCAGTTTCGGTAATGACACCATGTACGGGAATGAAGGGAATGATAGCATTTACGGCCAAGGAGGCAACGACTACATCGACGGTGGAATAGGCAACGACTACATTGATGGTGGAGATGGTGCAGATATCATCTTCGGCCGCGCTGGAAATGACAATGTCTTCGGCGGAAACGGTAGTGACTTGCTCATTGGCGAAGCGGGTGCTGACACTTTATCAGGCGGAAACGACACTGATTATCTCTTTGGCGGAGCCGACAACGATGTTCTATTAGGAGGCGCTGGGAATGACTTTGTCTATGGCGGCTATGGCAATGATATCCTCACTGGCGGCACTGGTGCCGATGCCTTTTTTTTCGGTTCTCTTCTAGAAGGAGTTGACGTAATCAAGGATTTTCAGTGGATAGAGGGCGATGTCATCCAAATCAGTAAGTCCGGATTTAATGCTAGTAGCCTTAGCCAATTTAACTACAATAGCTTAACAGGTGGGTTAAGTTTTCTTGGGCAACAATTCGCAACCATTGAAAATCGCCCCGCCGGGTTTGCTGTCTCTTTCGATGTTCAGCTTATTTAACTAATTGGGAGTGGGCGGGCGAATCTTTTGGTTCGCCTGTTCCAGACGACTGGGGAATTTTTGCTCACTGGTCAAACTAAAAGCATGAACCTTGTTCTCAAGGAACAAAAGATAACGGCTCTTCTCGACTTTGTGTGATAATTTTTGCTTATGGAATCGTGAAATGTTGACTGAGAAGGACTTTTACGACTATTTTGCCGAAGAAACTATCAGTATAGGCTTCGTTTCCACACATAAACCAGAAGAGCCAGATAACGAACAACAAAAAAAGAATTAATTTTTGAGGAGCAACAAAAATGTTCAATCCCTGCAACCCCAAATATCCCTTATTTACTTTTGCTCTTGCTTTATTCGTTGGCGGTATTACTAATCTAAGCAGTGCAGCAGAGTTTAAATTTCCTGATCAGGTTGATATTTACGTTAAATCCTTAGGAGGTGGTGCTGGTGCCAATTCTGAGTTTGGTCTTGGGACTACTTCAGAAAACTTTGTTCCGGTTCTTTCAGGATTGCCGAATAATCCATCAACAAACAGTGAGGTTTTTTTGGGGTCTTTTAATCCAGATCAACCAATTCCACTGGCGGTTCTAACTAACTGGAATGGTCAAAGTTTTTTCGCTACAATTGGAGGCACAGATAGGGCTTCACAAATAGTTTTTTCAGATCTAGATAATAGCCTTGGTTTCGGAGGAAATACATTTGAGTTACTAGATACTAATATCTTCTTAGCTCATCTTGATGACGCTGCATCTTTCACTGTAGATGATGATGACGATGATGTTCTTGTTCAGATTCGTGTTGCATCTAAAAGAACGACTCCAGAATCCAGCAGCGTTCTTGCTTATATTACCCTTGGGGGTTTAATACTAGGGAGTGCTATCCGCAAAGCCAGAAAGTGATCGCAGATATTGTAGCTCGCTATTGGGTTGTTGTCAGCTGAGACCTTGGGGTAGCAGATAGATATCTAGAACATCTTTACTGACATCGCTCCCCACCCATGTTTTTTCTTGTGTCATCGAAAATTTTGGGTCTGAAACCCCGTCGTTCTACGACGGCTTTACTGTTAAATATGAGCATCGTTTACGAAATATATGCTAAAACGTGAGGTATGGAAAAAGCCTACTCGTTTCGATTTTACCCCACACCAACACAAGAGTCGCTATTGCGGCGCACATTGGGCTGTGTAAGATTAGTTTACAACAAAGCTCTCCACGAACGAACACAAGCATGGTACGAAAAGCAAGAAAGAGTAGGCTACGCTCAAACTTCTTCAATGCTAACCGATTGGAAAAAACAAGAAGAATTAGACTTTTTAAACGAAGTAAGCTGTGTACCTTTACAACAAGGGTTAAGACATTTACAAACAGCTTTTACCAATTTCTTTGCTGGTCGTACTAAGTATCCTAACTTTAAGAAAAAACATCAGGGAGGAAGTGCCGAATTTACCAAATCAGCCTTTAAATTTAAAGACAGACAAATCTATTTAGCCAAATGCACAGAACCTTTACCTATTCGATGGTCAAGACAAATACCAGACGGATGTGAACCAAGTACAGTAACAGTCAGATTACATCCTTCTGGACGTTGGCATATTTCAATAAGATTTGATGACCCAACAATTAAGCCATTACCAGTAACAGATAAAGCCATCGGAATTGACTTAGGAATTAGTAGCCTTGTGATTACCAGCGATGGTGACAAAGTATCTAATCCTGAGCATTTTAACAAGCATTATCGGAGACTGCGAAGAGCATCTAAAAGTCTTTCTCGAAAACAGAAAGGGTCAAAAAATCGGGAAAAGGCAAAAATCAAAGTAGCAAGGATTCACGCTCAAATCACCGATAGTAGAAAAGACCATTTACATAAGCTAACCACTCAATTAGTTCGTGAAAAACAAACGATTGTGGTTGATAATTTAGCCGTCAAGAATATGGTCAAAAACCCGAAATTATCTCAGGCAATATCTGACGTTAGTTGGGGAGAAATCACTAGACAATTAGCCTACAAATGCCGTTGGTATGGGAGAAACTACATCGAAATAGATAGATGGTTTCCTAGCTCTAAAAGATGTAGTAATTGCGGGTATATTGCTGAAAAAATGCCGTTAAATGTTCGAGAGTGGGATTGTCCAGACTGTGGGACTCACCATGACCGAGATATTAACGCGAGTAAAAATATTTTGGCCGCAGGGCTTGCGGTGTCAGTCTGTAGAGCGACCATAAGACCAGAACAGAGTAAATCTGTTAAGGCAGGTGCGAAAAATCCTTCGGGAAAGAAGCAGAAACCTAAATCGTGAGGTTTGGGAATCACCGTCCGTTTACGGCGGTGAGGATGTCAAAGTTTATAACGCTCTTGGAGGGAGTCTGGCAAAAGTCTTACAGTCTCTAAACCCTAGCTCTCTTATGGAGTAAGCCTTCAAGCTATCGCTAACTAACAGAAACCCTAAATTTGAGTTTTTATTAGAAAAAAAGTTAGCCATCACTTGTCAACCAAGGGTTTCAGAATCTGGATTCGGTTAGGGATTTCCGAAAGTCCCAGAAGAGCGTTACTAGGATTGAGTTATTTTGTCCCTTTGAATACTCGTCCTTGCGAATAGGAGGTTTAAAGCCTAAGCGCGATTGTTCGAGCTTGTATCCTCGGGATGACGGCGTGGCTCCGGTGGCTACCTAACGGTGTCAAGCACCTCGGTTGAACTGGATGTACAAGCCCTTTTTCAGAATATAGGCACCCAAGCTACAAAGCGGTATTTTTTACCTAGGTTGGGACGGGTTGCCTGCTTCTCAAGATACAAGGTTGGGTTGCGGGAAGTAAAACCCAACATCCTCTACTAAGTGAGACTAAGAAATTATGTCTCACTTAGTAGCTTTTTCCTGGTTGCAAGGCTCTGTCCCGACCCAAGCAGGAGTCCTAGTTCCTAAGACCCATACTTTTTCTGGCAACAAGACCCGCCGAAGCTCGTTTATCGCGCAAGGAATAGTGGTCAAGATATATTTGTTAAGTAGTCTGACATAAATTCTGTTGTCTATCTTAAGAAATGTAAATTGCCGCAATTCTTACTGACGACCGACTTGAAAGAGGCAGGGGGCAGGAGGGAAAAGTACCACTTTCAGGCTTGGCGGTGCCAACTTTGGCATCGGGACTGACGACCGACGACCGACTCCTTACCCCACAGTTAACTTTACTTTTGTCCAACTACTTAGAGCATCGGTTTTTAGATTTATTCAGCCAACCCTACTTATGAGATGCACCCGAAAAAATAAATCTGATTTGTGAATAAACACTAAACATTATAACATTAGAAAACTAAACCTGTTAGAATCAGAGCAACAGTAAATGCTTGTAATCCTAATTAGAACATGGTCAATAGTATTTTAATGATTCCTATTCATTTGGATGCTCTCTATCTGAAAAGAGATCGCCTAGTTGTAGAGGCGATGGCAGATTTGAGCATAGTTCCTTATTTTAATAGAAAAAGAGACGTAAATCCGAATATTGCTCATATCAGCGAGGAGATTGTTTCCCAACCCTTTCAAAATCAAAATCTCTACCTGAAAGCGGGAATCCATTTACATTGGGCGTTACCCGATGCTTTAACAAAAGGGATTCAAGATAGCGATAAAAAGACAGTTTTCCCATCAGTTCCTAATCGCTGGTTAGTAACACGCACTCTTAACGGCAAAAAACGTCAATGGGTAGTGGAGAGTGATTATCTTTATCGGGAAGGAGAAGGGGAGCAGTTAGGTAGTATTGTTTATCCCATTGAGATAAAAAATGGTAATGGTAATCATCAACCATTTCGCTATTTAGGTCGCAAACTGCCTATAGAAGCTTGGTTAGAAAATGATCCCAAGGCTGAATACTTACCCTTATTAACTGCCGTAGGTTATGGTGAACCGACTTTTGCGGCTTTTTATCCCAATTGTCACAGCGTTTTTGGATTTTATGATGATTATTCTCCTCAACCTACTGATAGTTTACAGTATGATGTGATTGGGTGGTATCGTCAATTAGAAAAGGATTATTTCAATCAATTCATCAAATCAAAATCTCAATTAACTACACAAGAATTAATCAAAGCGATACAAGAAGAATTCAAGTGGGACATTCCCGTTAAAAGCAATGAACAAATACCTCAAAGAATGCTTTGCTATGCCCGCTTAAAGTTTGCGTCTCCAACCAATACAGAGAGAGAAATTTCGGTAGAAGTGGCTGTAGGAAATACGGGAACGGAGGCATTATCCGCTTATTTAGGTCAAAAAATTGACAACAATTCTCGATCTATTATTGAAGATCAATTAGAAGCTTTAACCCTATCTTCTAGTCTAGAACATCGGCAGTTTGATCTAACGGCTAAGTTTGAGGAAGCACGCCATGAAAAAGGGTTTAATGCGGTCTCATCTGGCAGAATATGGACAATTACTTTAGGAAGCACAAACACTACAACAGCAAATGCTGAAGATGCTCAAGCTCAGAGCGAAGTTACTTTACCCGATAATATAGCTCCTAAACTGAATCAGCTTAATCTCTCTCAACAGAAATATGACTGCACTTTCGATGAAATTGAGTCAATGCGTCGGCAACTCTTTTCTGATTGGTATAAGTATATGTTAAGTGCTTATCCCCCCCAAGGTAGCACCGCTCAGTATCCTGATATTGATGAAGTTAAATATTATATTGAGGAGAAGGGAATTGAACCTTTAAAGGCAAAACTGAATGATCTAGAGAATTATGAAAAGTTATTGAATAAATCTTTAACTCAATTACAACAGGCGATTACTCAAGTAAATATTACCCAGTGTAAATTAAAAGTTAGTGATATTTTAGACTGGGAAAAATTGATTAATCAGTTAGAACAGGGAACAACAGAGCCAATTAAAAGAATTAAGCAGTTAATCCCCGATTTGGCCAGTAAAATTGCAGGGGAAAACCAAGGAAAAATTATAGATGCCTTAAATTTAATTTTTACTAAAAACGAAACAGAGCCAATTAAAAGAATTGAGCAGTTAATCCCCGATTTGTCCAGTAAAATTGCAGGGAAAAACCAAGGAGAAATTATAGATGCCTTAAATTTAATTTTTACTAAAAACGAAGAAGAATTAGTCCGTTGCAATCGTCTGCTTTTAGAAGTTTCTTTCCCTCAGCTAATTTTAAAAGCTCCACCACCTTATACCCTGAAACCTATTGCCGGTTCCCGTTATTGGCAACCAACAGAACCAGTTGTCTTGATGGCGGGGGAAGGGGTAAAACCCACCATTCGCCATGGACAAGATGGAAGATTGAGGGATGATGGACTGTTAGAATGTGAGATTTTACAACAGGAAGAGGACATTTTTCTCAATGGATTTTCGTCTATTCTCGGTAAAATTGATCAGATAGCAAACAATAAAAAAGGGGAACATATTGGCTTTAACACTTGGGAAGAACAACCTTGGCATCCGTTTTTACTAGAGTGGGAGGTAGAAGTTTTTCCACTCCAAAATGGCTGTAATCATGGCATCTATAATCATCAATATGATGCTGAGTTTATTACGGGTAATTATACCTTGAAAGAAAACGAGCCAGAGCTTTCTTTACAGTACGGAAAGGGGGCTGTTCTTAAAGCTGCTAATGTTTATAGTGGTCGGAGTATTTTAACACCCCATGCCGGAATTAAGCTTAAGGAAAAAATAGAAGTTTATTTAAAGAAACAATTACCTGATGAGGCTAAAGAATATTACGAACTAAACCTGTCTGAACAAGAAGAAGCTTACCAAAAAAGAATCCAAGATTGGTATAAGGACAAACCAAATTCTTTGACCAACTTAGACCAACAAGAAAAGATTCAAGCCATTCAAGCTTGGTATGAGCAAAAACCCTGTTATGATCCTAGTAATCCTAATTTAATTTTCACTAATCTATTCTCGGATCAAAAAGCTAAAGACCCCATTTATACTGCCATTAGAGCTTATCAAAATCTTTTAAGCCTAAATTGTCTATCTCAAGCTTTAGGAGGGTTTAACGAGGCTTTATTGATGCACAAACAGACCTTACAGTTACCTATTGCTGATCCTTTAGGATTTAATGATTATCAGCCTTTTACAAATGAAATAAAAGAAATGGTACAACAAAGTGTCCGTAGTGCGCCAGAACCTTTAAATGATTTTAACCCAATTCGCTCAGGGGTAATGAAGATTTTGCGGTTACGGTTGGTGGATACTTTTGGACAAGTGAAGGATTTAGATATTAGAAATATTATCACTCCTGAACAGATGACGACTCCAGGCAGTCCCTATCTGATATCTTTACCCCCTCGTTTGGTACAACCGGCGCGTATTAATTTCCGTTGGTTATCTGCAATTGAAGGGGAACAGGAAATGAATAGTCATCCAGCTACTACTCCTATTTGTGGCTGGATATTGCCTAATAATTTAGATAATAGTCTCGCTATCTATGATAATCAAGGTAAGGCGTTGGGTTCGATTAATCAATTAGCAAAATGGCAGGCTGCGCCGGGGGAAAATACGGTTATCCCCTTTGATAAAATTGATGATCATTTACAAAAAGTGATTAACTATATTATTAAGCAGGGGGCAGAATTTTTGTCTAATTTTATTTCGGCTTTAGATAGTGGTTTAGAAAACATTGATCCCGAAAATTCAGCGCAAAATCAAGGTTTAGCACTGTTAATGGGACGACCTATTGCCCTAGTCAGAGCTTCTTTAAATTTGGAATTAGAGGGACTTCCAGCTATTAACCAAGATTGGGGGGGATTTTGGCAAGACTTAAGACGTAATTTCCGAGAAACGGATGGCTTTGAAAAGGTCAAGTTTCCAATTCGTTTAGGGGAATATAAACAGTTAAATGATGGTTTATTAGGTTATTGGTTGGAAGGGGATAATGGAAGTCTCAAGGATGTATTTTATGCCCCTCAAAGTGATTTAGAGGGAATTAATCATCCGGCTATTAAATTTCATAATGGTAACAATCCTTGGCATATTGATCTTAATCTAAAAGATTCACCCACTTTATTGACTATGCTCATCGATCCCAGAGGAAAAGTTCACGCAACTACTGGAATTTTACCGACGAAATCAATTGATATTCCCCCGGATCAATATCAACAAGCGTTAGAGAAAATAGAAATTACTTTCTTCTCTGCTCCTATCTTGACAGATTATGGTAAAATTAATTTAGCTTTACCTGATGAAGTTGGTTATCAGTGGTCATGGTTGGAGAAAGAAAAGGAACAATGGTCAACTGCCGATAAAATAGGTCAAACTAATGTTAATGCTATCTTCTCTGGCAAGCAAGAAATTCGAGAGGGATGGTTAAAGTTAAGCACCAAAAAAGAGCCACCCAACCCTAATAGTCCTAATCCGTAAGTTTATTCAAAATTCACCCGTTAATTTTTTAAATCAAGGAGTATCAATTATGAGTAACACTAATGACTTAGTTCTACATCTAAAACTAGATACCATTATCCCCGATGCAGACAATCAAATAGTTCGTAGTGCTTTTTTAAGCGAGAATGTTTCAGCTTTAAGTGAGAATATTTCGGCTTCTACTGAGAACCAATATAGTGTTCATGGTAGTCCCCAAGTTGTGAGTGATGAACATTTTGGCAGTTGTTTCATTTTTGATGGAAGACAAGACTATATAGAAATTCCTAATTCAGAGGACATTAACTTTGCAACTAATCAAGATTTTACCGTTGCCAGTTGGATAAAAATAGCCAAAGAACAACCATTTAAAACCAATGGTGACAACGATATTATTGAAAAATGGAATGGTAGTGGAGGTTATCCCTATGTCATCAGATATTTGCGTAATGAGCAAAGAATCCATGCAGCAAGATATGATGGTTCTAATAATCCCGCTGTCACCACCACAACCCAACTTAATAGTGAGCAATTTTATCACATTGCTTTTGTGAAAGAAGGTAGCAAGTTACGGCTTTATTTAGATGGACATGAAGAAAATAGTACGGATGATACAACCCAATCTCAAACACAAAATGATTCACCTCTTTATCTAGCACGTAGAGGAGGAAGCAATGAAGCTTATGCTAACTATTTTGCGGGAACAATTGCTCATCTCCGCATCTATAATAAGGCATTATTCCCAGAAGAAATTAAACAGGATATGAATGATGATTTAACTGCGATCGCCGCTTTTAATCTTGCCTATCCTCTTGATTTTGACTTATATGAAGGGGACAATAAAGAGTCCATTATCTTTATTGAAAATGATACTAAGGGAGAAGAACTGGTTTTAGAAATTGCTAATAATACAGAACAAGGGATTACTTTACTGGCAAAAAGTGGAGCAGTCAGTCAAAATAATTATCATTTTGAATTAAGATTTAGACCTGATACTCTATCACCTAAATCTTTACAGCAATTGGCTTTAAAACCTCAAAGTAATTGGAGTATGAGTCATCCTGTTACTCAAGCAGATGGGATAGTTTCTCTCTATTTCTTAACAACTAATACTACTTTATCAGCTAATGAGGTCGTTACTTTAACCCTGCCAAACGTCAGTGCTTCAGCAGCGGGAGGGGCAAGAACAACCAGAGTTGAGTTTTTATGTCCAGAGTTTACTTATCAAGGAGAGACTTTAACTCATTATTACCGAGAAAAAAACCTCAGTGTTATCGATCATCGGGGTAAGAAAAATATTCCGCTTCATGTCAGTTTTGTAGGCTCTAATCGGATTTTGAATGATGGCACAACGACAAATAAGTTAACTTTGCGAATTGTTAATGTATTAAAAGATAAATCTATTCCTTTGATTCCAGATAGTAAGGGGGATAATGCCTCTAAGTTTATTATCTCTTTTGATGTTCAAGAAGAAGGGCAGAATAAAGATTGGGCTTTGGGAACCACAAGTCAAGTACAAGGAATAGGGATTCAAGGAACAGATTTTCGACTGACGGCAAGACATATAGAGGAGTGGAAAATTGTTAAAGAGACTCAAGGAGAATCGCCAACTTGGACAATAACTAATCAAAATGAAGAAAACGTTGAGTTACGACAGGAACAGGGTATTGAATTAACAATTAGTAAGATCATTTCTTCTCTTCCTTCTGGTCAGACCAATCTTTATATACGCTATGAAAATATTCCGGGTTATTGGGATGGAACTTTTATTTGTACGATAGAAAAATCACCCATTTTGTTTGATGAGCACGGCAAGGTTGGCATGGGTATTACTCCAGGGACTGAACAATTGAAAGTAAAGGGAGATACAGCGATCACAGGCAAATTTTCTCTAGGTCAACTTATTGCCAATTATGATAGTGGTTGGTTTGATGTTGAAATAAATAAAAATTATAAGAAAGAGCATAACTTAGGAACTTTCTTATTAGTTACTCAAATTCTTTTTAAAGATACTAATGGCAGAATATGGGATGCAAAAACGACACTTCGTAGAGTCAATGATGGTGACTTCCAAAATAGCTATTGTGGTTATTATTTATTGATGCCAGACCATAATACTTTTGATTTTGCAACAGCAGGACAGGCCGTTTTTGCTGCAGACAATACTTCAACTTATGGACCGGAAAGGAAAAGTCAACGTTTTTTCAAAGGTAGCTATCGAATTTTTGCTTGGAGGATTGGAGCTACATTAAATGAATAATTATGAACGATAAACTAAACAAAAGATTATGTTAAGCATGATACAGACTTACCCAATTTCTAAAACTATCACCACCTTGGCTGTTCTAAAGCAAAAGTTTAATTTATCTGCTACAGATAACGATCAATTTTTTAATGAATGGCAACAGGACTTACCTGATTTAACTACTCAAGAAAAAGAAACCTTAGAGCAAATCAAAAGACGATTTGAACGCCATAGAGAGAGAAGTCCTTTAGCAGAAGGAGTGATCAATCAATTACTCATTTCTCCTTTACTAACTTTGGCGGGTTTATATGATGAACCTTTCTATGTCACCACGGAAGCAAGTGTTGAACTAGAAATAGAAGAAGAGGAGGAAATCTTACGGGGGAGAATTGATACTTTAATTATTGCTCCACAACTGTGGGTGTTAATCATTGAGTCTAAATCTACCATTGCTTTTCCCGTTGCATTACCGCAAATAATGACTTACATGATGGCAAATCCTAACCCTCAAATCCCTGTCTATGGTTTGATAGGTAACGGTGATGAATTTATGTTTATTAAAATGCTGATCCAAGGCGTTCCTCAATATGACTTTTCTAACATTTTTTCCCTGCTTTTACCCCGGAGAAATCAGTTAGAGGATATCTTGCAAATTCTCAAACAAATTGCTAAAATTATGATCATAAATATGACGGATTAAGAAATTAAAAGATATTGAAATAATCGCTCTTTATTCTAGTCCTATGTTAAAATGCGGAAAGCGTATCGAAGGGAGCTGCCGAGGGCAGCACCCTCCTAATTCAACCCCTACCCTAAAAGAATGATTAAGCATGACATTAACGATTGTCAATGATACCCTAAAAACCATTCTCGCTCGACTGAAACGAGAATTAAAAAATCATTACGGTGATCGCCTTAAACAGTTGATCATGTTTGGTTCTCAGGCCAGGGGTGACGCGCATCCAGACTCTGATATTGATGTCTTAGTGGTTCTCAAAGGAGAAGTAAATGCCAGTGAAGAAATTGAAAAAACTGGCTCCATTATAGCCAGTTTATCTTTAGAAAAAGATTCGGTAATCAGTTGTATATTTATGGATGAATACCGATTCATTCATCGTTCTGGTCCTTTGCTTAGGAATATTCGTAAAGAGGGAATAATTCTATGAAAATAGAAAATCAAAAGCGATCGCACCCCATCCCCCCTAAAAGAGAAAATCAAAAGCGATCGCAGATAAATATTAATCTTCTTCACAATTTATTAATCTATTAACAGGTAGGTCAAATCATGGGAAACTTCCAAGCTATAAAAACCGAAACAGACGATCGAGTTGAGTTTAAAGACAATGTTATTAATGTCATTGCAATTCCTCCCACACAACCGCTTACCATAACAGATTACTATCAATCTATACTCAAAGCGGCTTTAACAACTTTTAAGCTTAAAACCGATTTTAAGCTTAAAAACGAACCAGAACCCACGAGGAACGAAAAAATATCTTCGGACTTTGAGACTTCAATGAAAGAGTTCTGGGGAAAGGAATGCAACTTCAATGATTGCCTCATTGGCTATATCTTACAAGACACCCATCTTTCTAAAGATGTTGACACACTTTTAGCTCGAATAGCCGATGAAGAAAATAAATACTACTGGAAATGGCTCGACGGTAACAATGAGGTAAAAGATACTGCTGGCAATCAAATAATACTGAACCGATTACGCATTGTAAATGCAAATTTGCTCAATAAAATTTTTGTAAGATTTGATAATAGTACAGGTAATAAGATAGGAGGAAAACACTGGATAACAAATGAAAAACCCCTTCAGGATCAAACCTTAATCGTGCCAGCCATTGCTATCAGCCCAGAGGGATCTTATACAAATGGCACTGACTTATATTACGGTGTTTATGTAAATCCTAACGCTAGATTGCTTTTTCTGGATAATAGTGAAGATACCCAAAGATATAAATACGGAAAAAAAGATGGTTCTAATGATTATGAGATAAAGCGAACTTACAAGTATGATGAAAAAATAAAAAATAAAGATGAAGAGCGTGATAACGAAGACGCTGAATATTTTTTAGAAAAAGGAAATGAGCAATATCGTTATTTGTGGGAATTAAGAGGTCAAATCAATAAGTTGGGTGATAAGGAGAAGGGGAAGAATACTGTAACTAAAACTAGACAAAATGTCTTTACACTACCAAAAAAAGAGGATGACGCGGAGAATAAGTTATTGAGAGACAGAATTCATTTCAAAAAGGATGATGGAAAAGATGATACTGAAAGAAATGATAAAGAAACAGAAAAAGCTAAAGCCTTAGCACATCAGGCGGCTTGCGAGCTTCCTAAGGGAAACTATCACTGTTTTTACCACGATAACGGGGGAACTTTAATGGGGCATATCTCCGCCGTAAATATAGGCGAGGGAGGGCGTGGAAGTAGTGGCTATCCTATGCGTGCCGATAGGGTGAATGAGGTAAACTATAAATGGTTAATTGATTTGCTTGATGGAGATGCAAATTTTCCCTTAGCAAAATTATGGAGTTATTTGTTTGAATTAAATCCAGAGTTTTTAGTAACATCAGCTAATCGTCCAAAAATTCAACAAAACCGCACAACTAACACATCTGATGCTTTCTACCCTACTAATTGGCCTTACGACAAAGTCAAAAAAGATGGATTTAAAAATCCTGTCATTGGTAGTATAAATAGTTTGATTCAATATTATAAAACATTTAATCCGTCAGAACCTAAGAGAAATAAGCCTCTAAAAGACCCATTTCCGCCTCGCGTTACGAATCCGAGCATTCCTGGTTATGATTATAAATTTGATATCAAAAAAATTGAAATATCTGTAAAGTTAGACAATACTGGCTACCGGGTATGGAAAAAGTTCAACGCTGTTGGAGAAGATCTCACTTTAGGTTTTAACGAAAAGGAACGAGTAGATGCGGGGAAAACGATGGCAGAAGCCTTGAGTGATTTTCATGTATATCCTGGGATGAAAGCCAGTAATATCACGCCTAAAATAACTGATTCTAAATTATCGGCCACCTCCTTTGCTAAATATGTACTAGGACAGCTTAATGATAATGCTGTTAAGGAGCAATGGCGTGTAGATAATAAACTAGATGTAAATGCTACTGTTGATGCTTCTAGTTTAAAAACCGATCAAGAATGGTGTCACCTGTTTGGTCATGGGGATGGCGGTCCAGAAGAATTGGGTAATTTTGTTTCTGGTAGTAAACACTGCAACACTGAACAACTGGCGATTGAAACTGGTCAACGTCGCGTCAGTCAAAATAAAACCGATTTTAAAGAAGTTGAACGAAGTAAATTAAAAGCCCGAATTACGGCTTATTTGATACCGAATGCGGGTACATGGGTAACAGGAGGAAGTTATACGCAAGACAAATTAAATGAAACTTTATTGGATGGTGTTACAGATCATACGGTAAAAAATCAACAAAGCGAATTCTTTGAAAAAGTTCCTAATGTATCCCCAGATGAATATAGATTAAAATTTAAAATAAATGCTTCTGGTAACATAGATGATCAGGCTCTTAGAACAGCTTTTAAGAAATTGTCAGATGCAATTAGCGATTCTGCTACTAATCTAGATAAAAAGAAACAGCTTTTCAAGTTCCAGTACAATTTGGAAAGACATTTTTTCATGTATCTACCAATAGCCCGTTGGATGCGCTACAAGCTTTATTATGATGGGAAAAAAGTGTTTGACCACATCTACGATGCTCAAAGTGAAAGCATAAACTTACATGAATGCCAGATCCTTGATTACATGGTAGAAAGAGCGTTGTATATAGCAATGGGTAAAGAGTCTGAGTACAAGCAAAAAATTAAAAGCCGTGTAGAAAAACTGCTACCTAGCGAGGAAGAAGCGGGGATTATCGGCAGAGTTTTAGATTTAGATCAAGAACTTCGTAAAATATTCAATAACCTGAAGCAAATAAACGGGTTTGCAGTACAAATAGTAACGGAAACATCTGAAATAAAGAAGATTCTACAAAATTCTACTCCTGATTTTACAACCATAAATCTAGAGCAACTAGAGGAAAATTGCAATATGCTACAAGAATTGCTTAAAAATGCTAATACTGACATTCAATCTCAAATAACTATTGACCATAAAATTGCAGAAGATTTTAAAAATATGACCGTAGAACAGCAAAATCAAAGCCAACTTAAATTGATTATTAAAGATTCAGTTTTGTTGAAAAACATTAATTATTTGACAGAAACTATTGAAGAAATATCGAAAATTCAGAAAGATATAGCAACGAAAATTGGGGTCATGAAAGAAGAACTTAAGAAGGCGAACCCTAAAATGGAAGTTGACAGCATTGGGGAACAAGTCGAAAGCCTGAAGAGACAGATTAAAGAAACAGAAGAAGAAAAAGCAACTTTACCTGGGGATGAAAAGAAAAGATTAAAAAAACAACAAAGTATGGTTTCAAATGCTAAGAAACTGTAAATCAATCTATCCCATTAAAAAACAAACCTATTTATATGATCAATCCCAACCTTCAATCTATCAAAAACCAACTCAACTTAGGTCATTTAACACTGGATCAGAATGCCATCGGTTCAGCTTTAGCTAATCAACTTCAACAAGCCTTTTCTGGAGAAATATTACAACTTGAGGCAGTAAAACAAACCATCGCAGAAACGGATGATTCCCTATATTTTCAAGCAAGAATCCCTTCATTACTGGGGGTAAGACTGCAAGCTGTCGAAGGCATTTTTTTTGTCTATAACGGTCAGTTAGAGTACCTACTAAAAGCCACTCTCCCGAAGGTTTGGGATTTTTCTTGGTCTTATCCAGACCTTCCCGATTATACTAATTTTGGCAACTTAGGTCCAGATGCGGGTAATCAATCCTCACTTTTTTACGACTTACGATTTCCCGCTGATAAGCCGATGGTACTGGTTTTTTCTTCCCACAATTTTCAGAAAGATCAAACCCCAAAATCCTATCTCACATTACTAGATACTACCTTAAATATTAGTAAAATCCATCAGGGGCTAAATTTTGTTTCAGAGATAGCACTTTCTGAGATGCCACTTTTAGATACACTAATAGAGTTTGCAGGTTATCAAGATTTATCTTTACCTTTTTATGGCTATCTAAATCAACAACCTGAATACGAAGAAATACGCTTAGAGATAGAACTAAATTTTACTAAAACCTATGAAGATATTTTCAGTTTTGGGATTTCTTCACTTGTCTTGCATACCAGCATCTCTCTTTATGCTAACTATATAGGATCAGGGATTAGCTTTTTAGGGGGAGTTAGCATAGGAACCTCAAAAACACCTAAAAACGTAGAGATAGTCTGGCCCGTAGGGAGTACACAACTCATCATCGAAAATGCAGAACCTATTCCTTTTCCCGGTTTCGACACTTTTACTAACTTATTAAGTGGTCATTTACCCAACAATAGCGATACCTTTCCTCTGGCAATAAACTCATTAAGTACCCTAGAAATTCGTGAATTATCCCTACACTTATCCCTAAGTCCACTTAGGGTATCTTATATTGTCTTAAGTATCGGTCCGACAGCAAACTGGAATCAACCCTTATTAGGAAAAGCATTAACAATTGAGGATTTATTATTACGATGGGAAGTTAGTCCCGGAGATCCTACTCCTATTCGTTTTTATCTCCTATCCGCTTTTAATGTGGGAGGGGGTTTAGTAAACGCTTCAGCCGTCTTTCCCGACTTTGCTTTTTATGGTGAACTTGGCTTATATCAAACCATCGCCTTAGAGCAAATCATTGAGGAAATAATCCCCAATGCTCACCTGCCACACATCTCCATATTAGACCTTGCGATAAGTGCTGATATCAAACAAGGGTTATACGCCTTTGAAATAGAGATGGCTAGTGATTGGGAATTGAACTTGGGAGGAACTTCTATCTTACCCCTTAAATATTTACATCTAGAGATAGAAAAGAACCTTGGTGGTAGCTTTGCTACAATTAACAGTGTTCTGACTATTGCCGGGGTAGATCTGATTCTGCTGGCGACTAATGCCAACGAAAGTGGGGGTTGGACTTTTGCCGGAAGTACCAGACCTGGACAGCAAATTCCCATCGGACTGTTAATAAAAGATTTAGTAACAACCTTTGGAATAACAGATGAAGGTTTTCCCAAAGCTATTGAGGGATTAGTGGTTGAAAATATAGCAACTTATTTCAATACTGAAACAAAGAATTTCTACTTTACCTGTGAATCTATATTGGAGATCGAAGAAGAAATAATTGATGTAATTCTTCAAATTAATATTACCCAACAATTAGACGGTTCTTATCAAAAACACTTTGATGGACATATCACTATTGGGAGCTTAAAATTTGCCCTCATTTTCGATACTGACCAAACCTCTACCAAATTCCTCGCCGCTTACCATGATGACCAGACGATAAAAATTAAAGACCTAATTGGTTATATTGATTCTCAGTTAAAAGAGGATATACCAGAAGGACTAGAAATAAGCCTAAAAGATGCCTTATTTGCCTATGCTAAACAACAAACCTTAACTAACTTTCTCTTTGGTTTAAATATTGATGGTGGCATTAACCTCTCTAACCTCCCCTTAGTCGGACAAGAATTTCCTCCCAATCAAACCCTGAAAATTTCCCTACAAATCTTAGCAACTAAAGCTGATTTTACAGCCCCAGAATTACAAGCCTTAAACACTTTATATACCGACGGAGGCATTCAACTCCCCACCACCAATATTAAGCAAGGTCTAGACCTTATCCCCTCGCTTCAACTCGGAAGCGAAATCCAACAATTAGAACTCCCCATCACCATCAATAAAGATAATGGTCAAATAGAAGGAACAACCCCCCCACGGGATAATAACCTTTCTCCCTCAGTCGTCACCCCTTCCTCTACTCCCACCCCAATTAGTGATAGTACCAAATGGTTTACACTGCAAAAAAGCTTAGGGCCTGTCCACTTTCAGAGAGTTGGTCTAAAATACCAAGACTCAAAAATCTGGGTTTTATTAGATGCTAGTCTTAACCTAGCTGGACTTTCCCTCTCCCTTGATGGACTTGCCGTTAACTCCCCCCTCAATCAATTTGACCCCAAATTTGACCTTAAAGGCATCGGCATTGATTACAAAGGAGGCGACACACTAGAAATTGGTGGCGCATTCCTCAGAACCAAAATCACCACCCAAGATGGAAAAACCTACGACGAATACGACGGTGCCGCCGTTATCAAATTTAACGTCAAAGGCAAAGCCCTCAAACTTTCCGCCATAGGGTCCTATGCTTATTTTCAAGGGCATCCCTCCCTCTTTATCTACGCCATTCTTGACTACCCCATCGGTGGCCCCTCCTTCTTCTTCGTCACCGGATTAGCCGCCGGCTTTGGCTATAACCGCGCCCTCAAAGTCCCCACCATTGACCAAATTGCCACCTTCCCCCTTGTCGCCGAAGCGGTTAACCCTCCTCCTGCTGAGGGTTCTAACTCAGACCAAGCCGCCCGACTCACAGGAGAACTAACCAAACTCCGAGACTATATCCCCCCCGAAACTGGGCAAATATTCCTCGCCATCGGCATTAAATTCACCTCTTTTAAACTGATTGATTCTTTTCTCCTGCTTACCGTCGCTTTTGGTAATCGTTTTGAACTTAATATACTTGGTTTAGCCACCCTCATCGCCCCCCCAAATGTAGGCGCAGGAGTCCCCCCAGTTGCCGAGGTACAACTAGCCCTCAAAGCCAGTTTTCTGCCCGCCGAAGGATTTATTGGCGTTATTGCCCAACTTACTCCTAACTCTTATATCCTTTCTCAAGCTTGTCATCTCACTGGAGGATTTGCCTTTTATGGCTGGTTTGCCCCTAACGTCCATGAGGGAGATTTTGTCCTCACTTTAGGGGGTTATCATCCCCTCTTTAAAGTCCCAGACCATTACCCGAAAGTACCTCGCCTTGGGCTTAATTGGCAAGTTAGCAGTGAACTTTACCTCAAAGCAGATGCTTATTTTGCCTTGACTCCTTCCGCTATCATGGCCGGGGGACACCTCCAAGCTACTTGGAATAGTGGTCCTCTGAGTGCTTGGTTCAACGCCGGGGCAGACTTTCTCATGTCTTGGAAACCCTATCACTACGATATTTCTATCTATATTGATATGGGGGTTTCCTATACTTTCCAATTTTTCGGGACTCAGCATATTACCGTTCAATTAGGGGCAGATTTACACATCTGGGGACCCGAATTTACAGGGATTGCCCATATTCATCTTTGGATTATTTCTTTTGATGTGAGCTTTGGTAGCAGTGCCTCGCAAGCACCCACAGCCATTGACTGGAATGAGTTTAAAACCTCTTTTCTCCCTGCTGCTGATGCTATTTGTACCATTGCCGTTAAAGAGGGTTTAGTCAGAAAAGTTAATCAAGATGATAAAACAGATTTAGGGATCATTAATCCTAAAGATTTCTGCTTAGTCACTAATTCAGTCATTCCTGCTAAGAAAGCTGTCTATACTAAAGATATAACTCTTCAAGACGATCAAATCCAAATCGCGGCAAGTAATACCCAATTTGGCATCAGTCCAATGGAAGTCAAATCGGAGCAATTAACCTCAGATTTAACGATTAGTATAACTAGAGATGGCAAGTCTCTAAGTTCAGCAGAATTTGACAAAAATTTTACTTGTATTCCCCTATTTAAAAAAGTTCCCATCGCACTTTGGGGCGAATCTTTAAACCCTAGTTTGAATGGTAATCAATTTATTGAAAATACCCTATCTGGATTAGAAATTAAACCTAAAAAACAACCAGAACTGGGGGCAACTCAAGCCATTAATCGCAGTGAATTACAATTTAGCCCTGTTTCGATTGATAATGCTTATCATTGGCAGACAATTGGCACTTTTCAGGAGGAAACCACTAAAGACATTAGTAGCACTATTGTAGATAACGCAGTCAACAACACCAGAGATAATTTACTAAAAGCACTAAATTTAAACAGTGAAGAAATTGATCTCAGTGCAACAATTGCCGATCATTTCTTAGGTTTACCTAAAATTGGAGTTTTAGTTAATTAATTATTATTAAAGGAGTCAAAAATGCCAGAAACTACCACAACTGAACCCACTAAAATTGAATTTATTCAGTATCATCAACCAGCTTTAAAAGATGGTGATTATGAGATTACTCTTACACAAGAAATAAAAGAGGAAAAAATTACAGCAAATAACTCCTTTCAGATTACTAGAAAATTTTCTGTAGGTGCAGAAAGATTTGACTTAAAACCTACAGACATCCACGCTGTATTTCCCCCTGATGGTAGCTTAGGAGAACATTCCAATGTTTTACCCCATATTATCCTAAACCGTAGTACCTTACCTTGGGAACGTCAATCTATTAGTAATAATAATAATACTCCTTGGTTAGCTTTATTATTATTTGAAGAAACGGAAGCACCAGAAACTCAAATTATTACCCTAGAAACCTTAAAAAATATTAATAGTTATCCCGCTAAATTTCCCAATTTTACCCTAGAAAGTGGACAACATGAAGACGATAAAGTAATAATTATTGATGTCCAAAAACAGTTATTAGAAAAAATTTTACCCCCTAAAGAAGACTTAACTTATCTTGCTCATGTTCGTCAAGGAACAGATGCTCAAGGAAAATTAATCGGCGATGAATTAGCCGTTATTATTTGTAATAGACTTCCTCAAAAAAGTGGCAGAAGTATCGTCCATCTGGTTTCTTTAGAAGGACGTTATAATAATAACGGTTTTGATTTTCAGGGAGCAGGAGATAATGATAATATTCGTTTAGTTAGCCTAAAAAGTTGGAGTTTTTCTTGTATTGATGAAAAGCAAAGTTTTAAAGGACTTTTGATCCATCTTAACCGAGAACCTAGTACCCTAAGATTGCCACAAGTTAATAATACTGAAGCCGAAAAATATCTATCTATGGGTTATGTTCCCTTACCCCATTTTTTACGACAAGGAGGGAAAACCTTCTCTTGGTATCATAGTCCTTTGATCACAGGAAACAACCCTAACAATAACATCACTTTACCCATTCGTACAGCAGATGAATTAATCATCTATAATCCTGATAATGGTATGTTTGATGTTTCATACTCTGCTGCTTGGGAATTAGGAAGATTACTCGCTTTACAGAGTAAAAATTTATCCGTTAGTCTCTATAATTGGAAACGCACTCATAGACAAAGCTTACAAAATATCGAAACTCATTTACCCGTTTACAATCAACCTAATACAGAACTTCCTGAGAGTATTTATAATTGGTTTGAAGATTTAAGTCTTCTTAAAGGTGTACCTTTTAATTATCTGGTTCCTGATGAACTTATGTTACCTGTAGAATCAATTCGTTTCTTCTATCTTGATTCCCTTTGGATAGAATGCCTATTAGATGGAGCCTTTAGTATTGGTCGAGTAACTACATCAGATCATAAACAGGATCAAGAAAATAAAACAAATCCTGCTGTTAACAATTACCCCATAGTAACTGGTTTTTTACTCCGTTCAGATGTGGTGTCAGGTTGGCCGGGTTTACTCGTTGATGGTTATAATGAAGATGATATAAACAAGATTGAATTACTACGGATGGAACGTCTTTCTGCTAATGTTTTAATCTGTTTATTTAAGGGAGAAATCAAAACATTAGATATTCACCAAAAACCAGAAACCTTACATTTCGGACTAGACTTGGATGATGAGAAGAAAACCTACAAACAATTGAGAAGTGGTAAAAACATTGATTCTCATGTTTTTCCTTGGAGGGATGAAAATAAAAAGGTCATCAATATTAACAACCTAGCTATAGCTATTAAAAATAGTAGCTCATTTACCTCTGCTCAATTGGCTTTAGAGATGATTGAAGGAGTAGAAAAAGTGAGATTTATTGGTTCTTAAAAACCTATTAACTAGGTAGGGTTTGCTGAATAACTGTGAAATACTTATGATATAAGGATTACAGCCATATTAAATTCCCAAAAAGTCAAGAAAAAGGGACAGAAAACGGCTAAAATTGCTAAAATACCCTTGCACTGGCTCTTCTGGTTTCTGTGTGGAAACGAGGTCTATACTGATAGAATATCCGCAAAATAGCCCTAAAAGTCTTGCCCGATAAGCATTTCACGACTCCATAAGCAAAAATTATCACACAAAGTCGAGAAGAGCCTTGCACTTATCCGACAAGAACATATGTACCGAAAAACGAACGAGTCTTCAATTGCCCCAGAAAACTTTGAGTTGCCTTTTGAGGGAAAATTATCAGCAGATAATCGCTGGATAATAATGGCAGAGTTAATTCCCTGGGAAGAATTTGAAGAAGAATATGCCCAAAATTTTGACGAAGAAATGGGTGCGCCAGCCAAACCATTTAGGATGGCATTAGGAGCATTAATTATTAAGGAAAAATTAAAAACAAGCGACAGGGAAACCATAGAGCAAATCAAGGAAAACCCCTATTTACAGTATTTTCTAGGGATGTCAGCCTATAGTAATGAAGCTCTATTTGATGCGACAATGTTCGTTAATTTTCGTAAAAGAATCAGTAAGAATTTAATCAATAAAATTAATAAAAGAATGGTGATGAGAGAGAGAAAAAAGAAGGAAATTGAAGAAAAAAGTGAAAGAAAAGAAGAAGAAAAAGAGAGTCAAATAAAAAATAAAGGAAAATTAATATTAGATGCAAGTTGCGCACCTGCTGATCTAAGTTATCCCCAGGATTTAGGGATATTAAATCAAGCAAGAAAGAAAACAGAAAACATTCTAGATTGTCTCTATCAAAGTTTGAGAATCAAGCTGAAGAAAAAGCCAAGAACTTATAGAAAAAGAGCGAGAAAAGATTATTTAAAAGTAGCCAAAAAACGTCGTTGTTCTCAAAAAGAAAGACGAGAAGCTATCAAGAAGCAACTGCAATATATCAAAAGAAATCTATCTCAAATAGAGAAATTAATCGAGGGGGGATCAGAGTTAAGTAGTCTCAGCAAAAGAAACTACAAAATGTTGTTAGTGGTGACAGAAGTTTATCGTCAACAATTGTGGATGTGGGAAAATAAATCATCGAGAATTGATGATAGAATTGTGAGTATAACCCAACCACACATCCGCCCTATCGTTAGAGGAAAAGCAGGAAAACCAGTTGAATTTGGAGCAAAAATCTCAGTAAGCTGTTTTGAGAGTTATGTATTTTTAGACCATTTAAGTTGGGATAATTTTAATGAATCTGGGGACTTACAAGCGCAAGTAGAAGAGTATAAAGAATTCACAGGATATTATCCAGAATCAGTTCATGTTGATAAAATTTATCGAACTAGAAAAAATCTAGCTTGGTGTAAAGAAAGAGGAATTAGAATCAGTGGAGTTCCTCTAGGAAGACCACCTAAAAATATTAGTAAAGAAACTAAAAAACAAGCTCTTGAGGATGAAGGAATTCGGAATGCAATTGAAGGTAAATTTGGTCAAGCAAAAAGAAGATATAGTCTTGATTGTATCATGACAAAACTTGATAAAACTTCAGAAACTTCCATTGCCATTACTTTTTTAGTCATCAATCTTTCTAACCTGCTTAGACAGGTTAACTGTCTTTTTTTGTCCCTATTTCTTTATAAGTAGTCATGCAAAATTAATTACCTGCCCGATCGAGCTAAAACCCTTACGGGGCAATGATCGTCATGTGTAAATAATTTTGCCTAGGTACTTACATCTAAATTTAGCTTTATTCATCCCTCTTTGATTAGAAAAGATGATAAAAAAGCTGATTTCTCAACAGAAAAACTTATCTTAAATTCGGGCTGATTTTTGAGAGTTTTTGTTTTTTACTTTTTCAGCAAACCCTAGGTAGGCATTAAAAATTATCAGATGCCCCCCTTATTAAGGGGGGACTAAGGGGGGATCAAACCTAAAATCCATTTTAAATTTAATTATAACCAGCTACTTAGCATCGTATTTTTGCTATCTTTCAACCTAAATTTAACCAATAAAATAAGGACGCTGCCAATTGCGTCCTCAAGGTATCTGGAAAAGGCTTTTTTCCTAGACTTTCCGAGAGTAGTATTCCACTACTAACAGTTCATTAATCGAGAGGGCAATCCATTCTCTTTCCACAACGCCATTCACTTTGCCCACAAGGGTGTTTTTGTCAAATTCCAAATGACTCGGCAGATTGGCTAAACCGGGGTATTCCATATTTCTTTTGACGAGATCCTGGGAACGCTCTTGATTTCTAACTCCAATCACATCACCCGGACGGCACTGATAACTGGCAATATCCACAACTCTACCGTTAACGGTGACGTGACCATGATTGACTAATTGTCGCGCCCCCGGAATTGTCCCGGCCATACCGAGACGGAAAACGGTATTATCCAGACGCATTTCTAGGAGTTGCAGCAGCACTTGACCGGTGGAACCAGTAGCCCGGCGAGCTTTGCGGACATAGCGAACTAATTGTTTCTCGCTGACACCGTAGTTAAAACGCAGTTTTTGTTTTTCTTCTAGACGAATGGCATATTCTGAACGTTTTTTGCGGGCCTGGCCATGTTGCCCCGGTGCATAGGCACGACGGGCATTTTTACGGGTTAACCCTGGTAATTCCCCTAAACGACGCACAACGCGCAAGCGCGGTCCTCTATAACGAGACATACAGACAGTCTGCTCCTATTTAAATTTATCCCAAAACTATTATCGTAGCACAAATTAAGTAATTTATTTGGGGTGTGGGAAGTGGGGTAGTGGGAAAGTGGGGAGGTGGGGTGTAGGGTGTAGGGTGTAGGGTGTGGGGTGTGGGGAGTTTTCTCAGTGAACTGATAACTGATAACTGATAACTGATAACCGCCTCCTGACGGCAGCTGATGTATTTTTTTCATCGGAAATTTTGGGTCTGAAACCCCGCCGTTCTAGGTTGGCTTTACGTTAGAATTAAAAAGCCAGTCTCGAAAACCAAGTGGACGGCGCAGCACCTTGAAAACTCGGCTTAGGGGGTTCCGACCAGAAAAGCTTGGCCGGGTAAAAAGTCGCGCGCAACAAGTACAAGAAGCTATAGGCGGTCAACGTACCGTGGGACACAGGGAATCGGGCTTCTGAAATGGGGCGAAAGTCTGTGGACTCTGTGTAAGACAGTACATGGTTTTTTAACTGTGGTATGCGACGGTGGTGGAAGCAGAAACTTAAATCGTGAGGTTTAGGAATCGCCGCCCTAAAAGTGCGGCGAGGATGTCAATAAAGATGAGGCTAATCTCTGCCATCTTAGGGCATACTGTGAGTGTAACGAAGCACTATATTATTCAGGTTGCTTTCCCACTCCTTCCCTAGCTGAATCTCTATATTGGAGAAGCCATAGTCATGATCGAAATGAAAGTCGCTGGAATTGCCCTAGACGCTATCACTCGCAGTCCCATTGTACTACTCAAGGATGGTTCCGAGCGTCGCGCCCTACCTATCTACATCGGACAAGATCAGGCTAAGGCCATTATCACCGTCCTCGAACAACAAAAACCCCCTCGTCCCCTCACCCACGATTTGATCGCTAATATTTTTAAAGTTTGGGACATGGATTTAGAAAAGATTATCATCCATTCTCTCCAAGATAATACCTTTTATGCTGTTCTCTGTCTCCAGCGCGGCGAAGTCAAAAAAGAAATCGATTGTCGTCCCAGTGATGCGATCGCCATTGCTCTGCGTACCAACAGTCCTGTCTGGGTAATGGAAGAAGTGATCGCTTCCGCTTCTATTCCTGTCGATCGTGACGCGGATGAGCAGGAACGTCAAGCTTTTCGCAATTTCGTCTCCAATCTTAGCCCCTCAGACCTGATCCAACGTCACGGTGATTTTAGTGATCAGTGAACATTCAGGAGACAGGATTCAGGAGACGGTCGACGGTCGACAGGAGATTATTTTTATTTATTCTCCCCACTTCCCCATCACCCCATCACCCCATCACCCCCACACCCCATCCCCCAATACCTTCTAACTAACAACTGGTAACTGATAACTGATAACTGATAACTGAATCAATGCGTTATCGACGATTTGGCCGTACTAATTGGCAATTTTCGCTGTTTTCCCTGGGGACAATGCGCTGTTTGTCCTCAGAGTCGGTGTTTACTGCAACAGTCGATCGCGCCCTAGAATTGGGGATTAATCACCTAGAAACGGCCAGAGGTTACGGTAATAGCGAAGTTTTTCTCGGTCGCTACCTGCAGCGTCAAGGGGTGCGGGAGCGGGTTTATCTGACCACGAAATTGGTCCCCACTCCCGATCGCCAAACTATGGAAAAAGCGATCGCCGAATCCCTAGAACGATTACAATTAAATTACCTCGATTGTCTAGCAATTCACGGTATTAACACCCGCGAGCATTTAAACTGGATTAAAGACCCGCAAGGCTGCATGAAAGCCGTTTTTCTGGCCCAAGAAGCTGGAAAAATTGGTCATATTGGCTTTTCTACCCATGCACCCCTAGAAATTATTCTCGAGACGATCAATACAGATTTCTTCGCTTTTGTCAATATCCATTACTATTTTTTTTGGCAAAGACAGCAACCGGCGATCGCTTTAGCCCAAGCAAAGGACATGGGTGTGTTTATTATTTCCCCTGCTGATAAGGGAGGTGGTCTCCACAGACCTCCCAAGAAGCTAGAGGAATTATGCGCTCCTTTTTCACCCCTAGAGCTAAATTATCGCTTTTTATTGAGCGATCCGCGCATTACTACCCTCAGCGTCGGGGCAGCGATACCGGAGGAATTAGAGGCAATTATTAACGTATGCGAAGGAGATCAGCCCCTAGATGCGGCAGAAATTGCCGTTTTTAAGCGTTTAGAGGCACATTTAACCGATAAATTGGCTACAGATTTATGTAGCCAATGTTATCAATGTTTACCCTGTCCCGAAAATATTAATATCCCCGAAGTGTTGAGACTGCGGAATCTGGCAGTAGCTTACGAAATGACCGATTTTGGTCAGTATCGCTATCGAATGCTGGAAAATGCCGGTCATTGGTTCCCCGGACGCAAGGCCAATAATTGTACTGAATGCGGTGATTGTTTACCTCGCTGCCCGGAAAAATTGCCCATTCCCCGACTGCTATTTGATACACACGAACTACTTAAGGGACCGGCGCAACGGAGATTGTGGTCATCTTAGGACGAAACCCGAAAAAATTTTTTTTGGGGATCGTCAAAGTGTAAAAACTATCTTAAGATTAACAGGTAAGAGAATTAACTTTCTTGAATTTAAAGAGACAAAAAACAAGAAATAGATTAAGGAGTAAAGGATATGGCACTCGTCCCCATGCGGTTATTGTTGGATCACGCGGCTGAGAACGGATATGGCATCCCCGCTTTTAACGTAAATAATATGGAGCAGATCCAAGCGATCATGCAAGCGGCGGCAGCCACCGATAGCCCCGTTATCCTGCAAGCTTCTCGCGGTGCGCGCAAATATGCAGGGGAAAACTTCCTGCGTCACCTGATCACCGCCGCGGTGGAAACCTATCCTCATATCCCCATCGTGATGCACCAAGATCACGGTAACGAACCCGCCACCTGCTACTCGGCGATCCGTAACGGTTTCACCAGTGTCATGATGGATGGTTCCTTAGAAGCGGATGCTAAAACTCCCGCCACCTACGAGTACAACGTTAACGTTACTGCTGAAGTAGTAAAAGTTGCTCACTCGATCGGTGCTAGTGTGGAAGGGGAACTCGGTTGTTTAGGTTCCCTAGAAACTGGTAAAGGAGAAGCGGAAGACGGCCACGGTTTTGAGGGAGAATTAGATCACTCGATGCTGTTAACCGATCCCGATGAAGCGGTGGATTTCGTCGAAAGAACTCAAGTAGATGCTTTAGCAGTAGCCATTGGTACTAGCCACGGCGCTTACAAATTTACCCGCAAACCCACCGGCGAAATTCTCGCTATTAGCCGTATTGAAGAAATTCATAACCGCTTACCCAATACTCACTTGGTTATGCACGGTTCTTCCTCGGTTCCTGAAGATCTCCTCGAATTAATCAACCAATTCGGTGGCGCTATCCCTGAAACCTACGGTGTTCCCGTGGAAGAAATCCAAAAAGGCATCAAGAGTGGTGTGCGTAAAATCAATATCGACACCGACTGCCGTTTAGCAATTACCGCCGCAGTTCGGGAAGCACTATTCAGCAACCCGAAAGAGTTTGATCCCCGTTTCTTCCTGAAACCCTCGATCACCTATATGCAGAAAGTTTGTGCCGATCGCTATCAACAATTTGGTACCGCCGGTAACGCCAGCAAAATCAAACAAATGTCCCTCGATGACTACGCAGCCAAATATGCTAAAGGGCAATTAACCCAAGTCAGCAAAAAAGTTGTGGCTGTCTAGTAGCTGAACAATTAAGCGATCGCTTAATGGCACCGATCTAGTAGAATTTTTTGGGGTAGTTAACCATAACTACCCTCTTTTTTATGGGAATGCCTTCAAGGGAAAGAGTTGTCAGATAAGAATCGATGGCTCTCTTGGGTTTGGTGGGTAAAATGTATTCTAAGATACAGTTCCGCCAGCGAGTGAGTGGGGTGCATCTCACATTTGCGGGAATACCGACAATCAGCAATTATCAGTGACTCTTAGATGATTACAAATATATACTTTGCACGGCTACAACTTGCATTTTTTACTCAAGGACAATAATATAGTTTAAGAGTCATAATTAGAAGCAAAGCACTCATTAAAAACATGATTAACCTAGAATTCACGGAAGAAGAAAAGAACTCACTGTATTATGAAAGATTTCATCATCCCCATCCCCGGGTTCAACTGAAGATGGAAGTTCTCTGGTTAAAAAGCCAAAAGATACCGCACCAAAAAATTTGTCAGTTAGCAGGAATCTCGCCAAATACCTTATTAACCTATCTTCGCGATTATCAAGAAGGCGGAATAGAAAAATTAAAAGAAATCAACTTCTATCGCCCTAAAAGTGAATTAGAGTTTCAAAAAGAAACCCTCAAAAAATACTTCGAGAAAAATCCAGCAGCCACAATAAATGAAGCTGTATATAGGATAGAAGAATTGACGGGAATAAAACGAAGTCCTACCCAAGTGAGAAAATTTTTAAAATCAATGGGAATGAAATGTTTAAAAGTAGGTTCTCTTCCTTCTAAAGCTGACCCAGATGAACAAGAGGACTACAAAGAAAAAAAGCTAGAACCCAGACTAAATGAGGCAAAAGAAGGAAAAAGGGCTGTTTTTTTTGTTGATGCCGCTCACTTCGTCATGGGAGCATTTCTCGGTTTTGTTTGGTGTTTTGAGAGACTTTTTGTTAAGTCACCGAGCGGGCGTAAACGCTTCAATGTTTTAGGAGCATTAAATGCAATAACTCATGAAGTTATTCTGGTTACGAATGACACTTATATTACGGCAACTCAAGTCTGTGAACTCCGGTCAAAAATAGCTGCTTTAGGACTAATGATTCCCATCACTCTAGTCTTAGATAATGCCCGCTATCAAAAATGTAAAATTATTGAAGAATTGGCTCTTTCTTTGTCAATAGAGCTGCTCTATCTGCCGTCTTATTCACCTAATCTAAATTTAATTGAAAGGCTGTGGAAATTGGTCAAAAAGAAATGTTTATATGGTAAATATTATGAGAACTTTTCTGACTTTTCTTCAGCTATTTATGAATGTCTGAATGATGCCCATCTGAAACATAAAAAAGAACTGGATTCCTTGCTGACTCTACGATTTCAGAAGTTTAATAAATCTCAGATTATGAACGTCTAAAGTATATCAGCAGCTGCGTGTAAGCATCCCACCGAAAAGCTCATGCGCTCCGGGGTTTGGGTAGGGTTGATTCATGAATCAACCCTACCCAAACGGGTGGTTTGGGGGATAGAACCCCCCAAAAGCTGGGATTGAGCGATAAAACCGAAAGTAATGCCCGATCTTAGCCAAGAGTTTCCCCGTAAAAATCCCAATTGGTAGATTTACAAAAATGAGATGCACCCAGCGAGTGGAACGAACCACAAAGACACAAAGGACACAAAGATTGATCGCTCCTATATAAGTTAAACTGATCACACAAAGAATGGCTCTTCTGGTTTCTGTGTGGAAACGAGGTCTATACTGATAGAATATCCGCAAAATAGCCCTAAAAGTCTTGCCCAATAAGCATTTCACGACTCCATAAGCAAAAATTATCACACAAAGTCGAGAAGAGCCAAAGAATAAGAGAGCCAATCGATTTCAGAGAAAAGACTATACTGAAAATAATCAGCAGATCAGCACTTGATTTATAAGAGAAGCAAGATGAGAAAAAAATCTTTGTGGGTGGGATTATTAGTGGGATTTTGGTTTTGTCTGACTTGGATGGCATGGACACCCACAGCAGCCGCCTTTAGCGAAGAACAAAAATTATTACTACAATCTTGGCGATTAGTCAACCAATCTTATTATGATGACACATTTAATCATCAAAACTGGTGGCAGGTGCGGGAACAATTCATCAAAAAACCCCTCAACGATCGGACGGCGGCCTATAATGCGATCGAACAGATGTTAGCCACCCTCGATGAACCCTTTACCCGTCTCCTGCGACCGGATCAATACCATAACCTACAAATTAGCACCACGGGGGAATTATCGGGGGTAGGACTGCAAATTAATATCAATCCCGATAATGGTTACTTAGAAGTAGTTGCCCCCCTTGCCGGTTCTCCTGCTGAGGCCGCTGGTTTAACTAGCCACGATCGCATTTTGTTTATTGATGGTATCGATACCACTACTTTAACCCTCGATGCGGCGGCGGCCAAAATGCGCGGGACCGCCGGAACAGAAGTTTCCTTAGTCATTCTTCCCTATCAAAAAAGTCAACCAAAAACCCTATCTTTAACCCGTCAACGCATTTCTTTAAGTCCAGTGGTAGCGGTTTTAGATAAAAATTCTAGTTCCTTGCCCATCGGTTATGTGCGCTTAAATCAATTTAGTGCTAACGCTGCCAAAGAAGTCTCGGAAGCTGTGACGAACCTACAAAAACAAGGAGCCAAGGGTTATATTTTAGATTTAAGAAATAACCCCGGTGGTTTACTGCAAGCGGGCATAGAAATCGCTCGGATGTGGATTAATCAGGGAACGATCGTTTATACGGTTAATCGCGAGGGAATTGCCGATAGTTTTGCCGCTTCTGGTAATGCTTTAACCGACTCGCCTTTAGTCGTTTTAGTCAATCAGGGAACCGCCAGTGCCAGCGAGATTTTAGCTGGAGCATTACAGGACAATCAACGGGGAGTTTTAGTGGGAGAAAAGACTTTCGGTAAGGGATTAATTCAGTCCCTATTCGAGTTACCCGATGGGGCAGGATTAGCGATTACCGTCGCCAAATATGAAACTCCCGCCCACCATGATATTCATAAGTTAGGAATTATCCCCGATCAAGTGGTGGCACAGGAACCGATCACCTATGAGGAAATCGGCACCGAAAAAGATAGTCAATACCAAACGGCGATTCAGTTTTTAAACCAGAACACCGTTTTAGCCAAAGCTTCCTAAAGTGGGGTTTTCAGTTATCAGTTACCAGTTATCAGTTACCAGTTATCAGATGCGAGTTTTCAGGATTCTTCGTTACTTGGTATAGTTCGATCGGGGGGCATAAATCGACTAAATCCTTATCTGGCAAGAGACTTAATTGATTAGTTCGCTCTAGACAAAAACAATTGACAAAAATCGCCAAATGCCTTTTTACATAAGGGTTCCATCCCTTATAAACCCCGTCCATTGCATAACACAAACCGAAGAGCCATTTAGGGGTTTAGGGGTTTAGGGAAATTTCAGCCAAATGCTCTACTTCCCCATTTCCCCATTTCCCCATTTCCCCATTTCCCCATTTCCCCATTTCCCCATTTCCCCATTTCCCCACACCCCACTTCCCCACACCCGACGGCATAGGTCGAACAAATTAGCCATTTTTTCCATCAATATCTAAATTAAGATGAAAACCTGTTTGATTTGGAGAGAATGCTAACATCGATTAGAATTTTCCCAGTCCGGGTTTTTCAACCTTGCAACCTTAACTCATCCTTGATCTTAACGCCATGCAGAGATATATTCGATCGCCCCTAGCCCTAACCCTGAGTATCAGCGTCTTAGCTAATTTTTTAACCGCTTGTAATAATGCCCAAACCCCGAATAACAACGCCTCTAGTCCCACCACCACTGCCCCGGTGATGAGGGCTTAAAATTAGGAGCATTACTGCCCATTACTGGAGATTTAGCCGCTATTGGTCAAAATATGCCCGAAGCAGCCGCCCTAGCGGTGGAGACTATCAATGCCTGTGGTGGAGTCAATGGCAAACCCGTCACCCTCGTGAAAGAAGATGACCAAACCGATCCCGCTGCTGGTGCTTCAGCGATGACGAAACTAGCGGAGGTGGATAAAGTAGCCGGTGTGATCGGTTCCTTTGCCAGTAGCGTCTCAGGAGCAGCCGTCGATGTGGCGGTGAGAAAGAAAGTTATGTTAGTCTCTCCGGGTAGCACCAGTCCTGTATTTACTGACAGGGCGAAAAAAGGCGATTTTCAAGGTTTTTGGGCGCGGACGGCTCCCCCAGACACCTACCAAGCTCAAGCTTTAGCGGTCCTAGCTAAGAAAAAGGGTTTTCAAAATGTGGCCACCGTCGTGATCAATAACGATTATGGAGTCGGATTTGAACGGGAATTCGTGAGCGCTTTCGATAAATTAGGCGGCACTATCACTAATAAGCAAAATCCTGTCCGTTATGACCCGAAAGCTGCCACTCTCGATAGTGAAGCGGCGGCTGCCTTCGCTAACCAACCGGATGCTGTAGCGGCAGTCCTTTACGCTGAAACGGGTAGTTTATTACTACAAGCGGCCTATAAACAGGGGTTGACCAAAGGAGTTACTGTCCTCCTCACCGATGGGGTTTATTCGGAAGATTTCACCAAACAGGTGGGGAAAGGAACCGATGGTAAGTCAATTATTGCCGGCGCCCTAGGTACAGTCCCTGGGGCCGACGGTCAAGCTTTAAGCGCTTTTACTACTCTCTGGAAGGAAAAAACTGGCAAGGATGTCACCGCTTTTGTTCCCCATACTTGGGACGCGGCGGTTTTATTGATGTTAGCAGCTGAGGCGGCTAAATCTAACACTGGTGAAGGGATTCAAAGCAAGATTCGTGAGGTGGCTAATGGTCCGGGGACGGAAGTAACCGATGCTTGTCAAGCCATGGAAATGATTCGCAAAGGCGAGGATATTAACTATCAGGGGGCCAGTGGCAATGTGGATATCGATGAAAATGGCGATGTGGTCGGTAGTTACGATGTCTGGACTGTTAAGGATGACGGCACTCTCAAGGTTATCGATAAGGTGACACCCAATCAGTAATTAGGGTATGCTGAAAAAGTTTTTCAGCATACCCTCAGTAAGGCTCTGAGGGGAATGTTTCTAGCTCCCACCAAATCAGCATCAAGTTTACCCTTCCCTACCGCTCAACGAGTCTGGGTAGGGAATCTCTGGGATATTCGTGGAAATAATCTTGATTAAAGTCTCTGGTCTTGATTTTGGGGATAACTGGGGAATAGATCTCTGGGGAAATCCTCGGCACTTAAACAGGTTTGTAAAGCTTGGGAGGGATTATTTTTGTCCACACCACGACTGACAGCGATAACGCACTCGGAAAAGCGACCGGGTAATAAACTTTGACGACAGGAATCTAAAATCTGTTTAGAAATCCCTAATTTATCGGGTTCCTTGGCTGTTTCCGTTTGTTTGAGGGAATTAGTGGCAAATAAGGGGGCAGCGCGATGGATATCGACCACACAATTACCTAGGTCGATGGGACGACGCACTTGAAAACAAGCTTGCAGAGCCAGATTACCATCGATCGGGGTTTTGGATTTAATCATCGCCACACAGCGGGATAATTCTTTAGGAATTAATGCTTCTGAACAAGCGGTGGCGGCATCTTGGGGACTGACTCCCGTGCCGACAATCTGACTGATACAGGCACTAAATTGATTATTGTTGCCAAATGCGATCGCTGTTCGGTTCATTTCTACTAAGCCAAGGGAAATAGTAGCGATCGCGCTCCAACTAGCAATTTTTTTAATATGGTTTTTCATCGTTCGCTCACACCGAGGATTTTAAGGCTAACTGGCCTTGATTTTAACAGATTCACGGGCAATGGGGGAATGGGGAGATGGGGAGATGGGGAGATGGGGAGATGGGGAGATGGGGTAGGGTTGATTCATGAATCAACCCTACCTTGAATCAACCCTAGGGAGATGGGGGGATAGGGAATGGGGAAATTCAACTAATACCCCAAAACCCTAACACCCAACCCCCAAAACCAAAGAGCCAAAATTAGTATTCTGGTACAGAAGAATCGACTTCGCGACTCCAGGCGCTGATGCCACCTTTGACGTTAATTCCTTCGATACCTGCCTCTTTGAGGATAGCGAGGGCTTTAGCGGAACGTCCCCCCATCTTACAATGGGCGATAAGACGATAACCGTTGACTAATTCCTTAATTTTGGGAATTGCCGCACCATTTTCGATATCGGGTAGGGGAATTAATACCGAGTTGGGGATATTAGCGATTTGGTACTCGTTGGGATTACGCACATCGATGAGAATGTAATCATTGGCATTGCTGTCAAGTAGTTCCTTTAACTCTACTACGGTAATTTCTGTCATTTTTTGCTGTTCTGCTGCTTCTTGTGCTTTTGCTTGCGGAATACCGCAGAATTGTTCGTAATCAATTAATTTTTCAATGACGGGACGGATGGGATTCGGACGCAATTTTAACTCGCGGAATTTCATTTCCCAAGCATTGTAGAGCAGTAAACGACCACTGAGGGTATCCGGAGCGCCAAGGATAATTTTAATGGCTTCTGTGGCTTGAATTGTGCCGATTACTCCGGGTAAAACCCCTAAAACGCCGCCTTCCGCACAGGAGGGAACCATCCCCGGTGGTGGCGGTTCGGGATAGAGATCGCGGTAGTTGGGACCGCCTTGGTAGTTAAAAACGGTTGCCTGTCCTTCAAAGCGGAAAATTGAGCCATAGACGTTGGGTTTGTCGAGAAGAACACAAGCATCATTAGTCAGATAACGGGTGGGGAAATTATCCGTCCCGTCGATGATTACATCATAGGGGGCTAAAATGTCAAGGGCATTTTCGGAACTTATGCGGGTTTCGTACAAATCCACCTGACAATAGGGGTTAATTTCTAGAATTCTGTCCTTAGCGGAAACAATTTTCGGTTTACCTACCCAGGAAGTGCCGTGAATAATTTGACGTTGCAGATTGGAACTATCGACGATATCGAAGTCAACAATACCGATTCTACCGATGCCAGCCGCCGCTAGATAGAGTAAAAGCGGGGAACCGAGTCCCCCGGTGCCGATGCAGAGAACACTGGCGGCTTTTAGTTTTTTTTGACCTTCTAAGCCCACTTCGGGCAGAATAATGTGTCGAGAGTAGCGTTGAACCTCCTCTTTGGAAAGTTCGATCGCCGCGAGATTAGGATTTAGCATAGATTGGGTAAATAGTGAAACCTGACTCGATTCGGGCAAGAATTTCGTCTCAGCACGGTTTAGAGACAAAAATCAGGAAGACTCGATCGCTTCCTGGATTTTCAATTCTTTCTATGCCTATGATAGTGTGAGGGTCTGGCTCCCTGTTGTTAATATTAGTTAACTTTCCCCTGCTACTTGGGCGCGGTATTCACTAGCGGAGAGGGTATCAGCCAAGGCAGTATCGGGATTTTCTACCCGCACTTTTAATAACCAACCCTCCCCGTGGGGATCATCGGCAATTAATTCGGGGGAGTCAATCATCGCTTGATTGCGATCAACTACGGTCCCCGAGACGGGAGGATAAAGATCTTCTACCGCTTTTACCGATTCGATCGTGCCGAAACTACTACCTACTTCTAGCGCTTCTCCCAATTCGGGCAATTCTAGAAACACGATATCACCCAATTGATCGACGGCAAAAGCACTAATTCCCAAGGTAGCGATTTCACCTTCGAGTCTGACGTATTCGTGGGTTTCTAGGTATCTCAAATCCTCGGGATATTCCAGTTCCATCGTCTGTCTCTAAATATTTACAGCATCAGTTAGTTTACTAGATCTCTTGGGGAAAATGTTCATCGGCTAGGGCTGTTTTATTGCCGATCGCTACCTAGACAAAATTAATTACACCGATCGAACCCTGATTAAACAGCTAGAATTGGTCTAGGTTGATCGGGGAACACCGGAACACTGGAACAATAACCGGTTTAAATACCTCCTAGCCTACTTAAGTAGGGAGGCACAATTATTTGTAGGATGGGTTAGCGGTAGCGTAACCCATGCGGGCGTTGGGTTTCATGCTTCAACCCAACCTACGTTCATCTTATATTTAATTCCACCCACCCACTTATGTTAAATCCCATCTTAGAGCCTCGTGGTGGCGAACATCAAACCATAAGAGCCTTTTTTGAGCCAAAAACCATCGCTGTGGTGGGATTTAATCGCCAAAATCCCCAACTTGATCGCACTCTTTTACATAATCTCCATCATAATCCCGGTCAGCACCGCCTTTATCTAGTTAATCCTCACCCCGAAAACTGGCTCGATCTTCCCACCTATAGCAGTTTAGAGGATATCCAGGCGGCGATCGATCTGGTAATTATCACCGCCCCCGCTCCCGAAATTCCCGCTATTATCGCCCAATCTGTCGAAAAACAGGTTAAATGCGCCCTGATTCTCTCCACGGGTTTTCGGGAAACTGGACAGACAGGGGAAAATTTACTTAGGGAAATTAAAGCGATCGCTGGTCAAAAATTACGCATAATCGGTCCCCATAGCTCAGGAATCTGCAATATAAGCCAAAATCTTAACGCCACCTTTTCCCCCATCCTGCCGAAAACCGGTTCAATTGCCCTGATTAGTCAAAGTGGGGCGATCGCTGCTGCCGTGCTTGATTGGAGTTTAAGCGAAAATGTCGGTTTTAGTCACTTTATCTCCCTCGGAGTCCTTTTAGATGTGGATTGGGGCGAATTACTCTATTATTTAGGAGACGATCCCCAAACCAAAAGCATCGTTATCTACTTGGAATCCCTGAATAATGCCCGCTCTTTTCTGTCCTCAGCCCGAGAAGTTGCCCTAAATAAACCAATTATCGCCATTAGTCGCCACAGTACCGACTTTGACCCCACTTCTCTTTCCCATGCTGGCAAATTAACCAGCGATCAGCTAACTCTCTCCGCTGCCTTTGCTCGCTGTGGCATCGTGGAAGTACAAAGACTGGCCGATCTCTTGAATATCACGCAAGTTTTAGCGAAAATTCCCCGATTTCCCCGGGGAAAACGCTTGACAATCATCAGCAATGGTTTTGCTCCCGCTCTTTTAGCGGCCTCGGCTTTACTGGCGGAAGATGGACAACTGGCAACCCTTACCCCCGCAACGATCGGAAAACTAGCGCCTCTTGTTCCCACGGATATCGTCCCCCAAAATCCCATCGATCTGCGTCGCGGCAGCGATCCCGATAGCTACGCTCGCGCCCTAGAGATCGCTTTAGCGGATGCACATACCGACGCGGTGTTGATGATTCTCTCGCCTCGCTTTAACACCGATCTGCGAGAAATTGCCTTTAGAATCGCTTCAATCG
This sequence comes from Microcystis panniformis FACHB-1757, assembly GCF_001264245.1. Lineage (NCBI taxonomy): Bacteria > Bacillati > Cyanobacteriota > Cyanophyceae > Chroococcales > Microcystaceae > Microcystis > Microcystis panniformis. The sequence continues at coordinate 669,424 of NZ_CP011339.1, read as the reverse complement.
CTCAAAATAGCAAAAAACCCATTTTAGCAAGTTTGATGGGGGGAGATGGCATTGCAGAGGGAGTAGCGTTATTAAATCAGCAGGGTATCCCCACCTATCGCTATCCCGATTCGGCCGCCAGGGTGTTTAATTTGCTCTGGAAATATGAAGAGAATCTGCGCGGTCTTTATCAAACGCCAATTTTAACCAATTCTCAGGAAAATGGCTCCGATCGAGTTTTAGTGAGCCAGATTATCGAGCAAGCAGGGGATAGAACAATTCTCAGTGAGCCAGAGTCTTTAGATATACTGAAAGCTTATGGAATCCCTGTTATTGTCACTAAAATTGCCGAAAGTGCCGCAGAAGCAGTTAATCTCGCTGAATCTCTCGGTTATCCCGTGGTGATGAAACTGTATTCGAGGACGATTATCCATAAAAGTGCGGTGGGTGGGGTACAATTGCCGCTTTTTTCCCCTAGGGCAGTGGTACAAGCATATCAGGCGATCGAAGCTAATATTAGCGCACAAGTGGGTGGGGAGCATTTTCTCGGAGTGATTATTCAACCGATGTTAGAAATCGATCGAGGATATGAGTTAATTATCGGCTCTAATTACGATGATCAGTGCGGACCGGTGATAATTTTTGGTACTGGTGGCCGTTTAGTCGATATTTTTCAAGATTACGCCACCGCTCTACCTCCTTTAAATACTAATCTCGCTCGCCGACTTTTAGAAAAAACCAAGATTTATCGGGCTTTTCAGGGACTAAATGGGATTAAATCGCTTAATTTAGCGAATTTAGAGCAAATAATCGTTAAATTTAGTCACCTGGTCAGTGAACAACCTCGCATTAAAACTATCGATATTAATCCCTTTTTTGCCGATTCAGAGCAATTAATCGCCCTTTCCGCTTCTATCCTTCTTCATCCTCCAACTACACCCCCAGAAAAGTTATCTCATCCGGCGATTCGTCCCTATCCCGAACATTATATAGAACCTTGGACGACGAAAAGAGGCTTAAAAGTGCTAATTCGTCCAATTCAGGCAGCAGATGAGCCTTTAGTGCGACAATTTCACCATTATCTCTCGGAAGAAACCATTTATTATCGTTATTTTCATCTTGTCAATCTCGATCGCCAAACCGCTTATGATCGTCTTACGCGCATTTGTTTTATCGATTATGATCGAGTAATGAGCTTAGTGGTAGAGATTAATAAAGATCAGACGGAAGAGCCAGAAATTATCGCTATAGGACGCTTAAATAAACTGCATGGCGTTAATGTGGCGGAATTTGACCTATTAGTTAGGGATGACTATCAAGGTCAAGGAATTGGTACAGAATTACTACGTCGCTTGGTTACTATTGGCAAAAAGGAAGGATTAGAGGGAATTGAAGGGGAAATTTTAAGGGATAACCGTGCTATGCAGATGATAGCCGCCAAAGTAGGGTTTTCTCTCTATAAAACTGCCGATTTTGTCAAAGCGGAACTTGAATTATGAAGCCTTTTTGACAAGCTGATCACTAATTCTCTGGCTGAATTGTTTGGGCTAATCCTTGCTCTAAAGTAAAGGGAGGTTGCCAATTCAGGGTTTTTTGAATATAGCTAGAGTCAACGGCAAGAGAACCAAGCAAGCGATCGATATTATAGCTGTTAAAAGGGAGATTTTTCCCTGTTATAGATTCTACCCTATCACCCAGATAACCTAAGAATCTAAGTAAGGTAGTGGGGACGGGTAGCAATTGACAGGGTTGTTGAATTCGTTGAGCAATAAGTCGAATTAATTGGGGAGTCGAAACAGCTTGGTTATCGCTAATTAAAAAGATTTGATTAGCGGCATTAGGATGATCTAAACAGGTAATAATGGCAGCAACTAAGTTACCCACAAAGACAAAACTACGACGATTTTTGATCGCACCAAAAGGTAAAGGTAATCCCCGTTTAATTAGTTTCATCAAGCGCTCCATATTAGCACGATTGCCTAGTCCGTAAACTAGAGTAGGACGAAGGATCGTCCAAGTCATGTCACTATCTTTTGCTAGTTCAATTAAAGCTTGTTCTGCTTGCAGTTTACTACGACCATAGGGACTATCAGGGTGACAGGGAGAATTTTCGTTAAGAATATTATCACTTTCGGCAGCCATAGCATGAATAGAACTGACAAAAATAAAGTGCTTAACTCCCGCTTTTAGCGACTGCTTCACTAGGTTAATAGTCCCCTTAGTGTTAACTTTTATAAATGCTGCTTCTGGATTGGATATAGTCTCATGAAGGATATGAGCGCGTCCTGCTAGATGAATAACGGTATCAATGCCTAGCAATGCTTCTTGCCAATCGGTCGTATCATCAATTTCACCCACCTGAATGGCCTTAATTGACAGGGATGCAGGAAACTCAAATTTCTGGCGAATTGCAGCTGTTATCTGGCAGTTATGTTGATGTAAAATTGGCAGTAAGTGGCTGGCAATAAAGCCGGTAGAACCTGTAACTAAAACGTTTTTCATTATTAATTATTCAATTAAGTTTAGTAAAGTTTCCAACCATGTTTATTGAAAAAATACACAGCCGATTGAGCAAAAACTATTGCCAGTTTAGTAGAGTTGTGCGCTCCTCTTGCCCAATGATGATAAATATTTACATGGGGGTAAAGTATGGTTTTGTATTTTTTAGACATTCTAAGGGTCAAATCATAATCTTCAAAATACATGAACATATTTTTATCAAAATAGCCAATATCATCTAAATATTTTCTGTTAAATAGCATAAAACAACCACTAATAATCGGTACTTCCATTATCTGGTTATAGCTAATATCTCGCATTTCATACCAGTCCAATCTCTTTTTGAAAAGAAATTGCATTTTTTTAGGAATAAAACGTCTAATAAATAAGGTTAAAACTGTGGGTTGACGCTTACAAAGGTATTGGATGTCCCCATTAGGGTAAGATATTTTTGGAGTAATCAATCCCACATCTTGATGTTTATCGAGGTAGTGAATAAGTTCAGTTATCACATTATTATCAAAATAAACATCTGGATTAATAACTAAATGATAATCATAATTTTTAGCCCTAGTAATAGCTAGGTTATGTCCTTGACCAAAACCAGTATTGTTACCATTATTGAAGTAATAATCTATATCGTATTCCTGAAAATTATCAAAGATTTTTTTGAATTCATCAGTAGGAGAATTATCTACTACAGATAAATTAATTTCTATGGGTGTGCTGAACAGAGATTTAATTGCTTGAATAACTATCTCTGGGTCATTTTTGTAAAGGACAAGGGAGGCAGTAAGTTGCATAAGTATCTAAAGCTATCTTTTACTAAAAAGAGTATCCAAACAATTCTATATCTTCCTTGAGATGTTCACTAATAATATTTTTAGTTTCTTCGTTATAATAACTCCTGTAGTCTCGCTGACGTTGAGGATTTTGATTGACGGTTGCTAGTTTTACTTTTGGTAACTTAAGCAATTCTAGTATTCTCTCATAGTCTTTTTGTCAAGTTTCAAATATAGTTAAAACATTCCCAGTCATTTAAGATAATTTTTCTCAGAGATTTCTCCAAAGACGACAACGCTACTTTGGGATTACGGATAAAAAGAGAGTTGTATTTGCAGGAAATTAACATTTTATTCTCGCCTCCAGTTGATTTTTTAGTGACCGTCGTAGAACTAGATTTTTTTTGCTATAATAACCTTCTGATCTTCAATTACATTGCGCGTCGAGTTTACTAGACGTATTTCAGCGTGAAAACCACAACTTTCTAACCGTTTAGTTATATCCAATCCGTAATTTCTGAAGGCAAGAACTCTTCCCTGTCCACGAATTTGATCGCCATGATACTCCGGCTCAAGTTGATGTATGATAGTCCCATCAGGCTGTAAGAAACATCTTTCAACTGTCTTCGGTTTATCTGATAAAGGCACGGTAAAGATAAAGTATCCATCTTTTTTTAGGACTCTGTAAATTTCAGAAAAACCCTTGCTGTCATCAGGAACATGCTCAAAAACTTCGGTGGAAGTCACTAAATCAAAAGATTCGTCGTTGAGAAAAAGATTTTGAACGTCTTGACAGACAACAGAGTTCTTCATCAATCCTAGAGGTACATCATCAAAGTATTCAGAAAAGTATAAATTTTTAAATTTACCCTTTAAGAATTTATACAAAGCTCCGCGAGAAGACAACTCGTAAACAGAGGTACTGGTTGAAAAGTTTAGAGATTCAATTGTCAAACCAACTGCTCTATGAATTTTAGTAGATCTACAGTTTAAACAACGAGTACCAAAATATCCTGGATGTATCCGCACCACCACAGAACCGCATAAATTACAAATCCCAATCATCTAAATAGAGCCTCCTTTTATTTTTATATATGGTTATAGTTCATAATTTTTAATTAGCATCAATTAATTTTTTGTACTCCTGATAGTAATTGTAACACATACTTTCCAAAGAAAAAAGTTTTTCTGCTTTTAACTTAGCCCGAGAAACTTTGTCTTTAATTTCATCTAACATAAGTATTTTGTTGTTCAAGTCATCTATATCATCAAGTTTGAAAAATGTCACTTCATTGTCGTCAAACATCTCTCGAAATGTCGGAATATCAGAACAGATAATTGGAATTCCTAAACTGGCAGCTTCAACTAATGCAATACCAAATCCCTCTGAACGAGATGGAAAAATAAAGACATCACTTTCTAGGATAATTTCCCAGGGATTGTCTACAAATCCCAAAAAATAACACCTTTGTCCTACATCCAACTTGCTGGCTAAGAATTGTAAATTTTGAATATATTGAATATTAGAACCACCTATTAATGTTAGATGATATTGCTCATTTAACGCAAGAACTTTTAAAATTTGATCTATCCCTTTTCTAGCTCCTAAATTTGAGAGAGTTGAAATATTAGTCATATTTGATGATTTAATAGTTTGAACGCTATTAACTGAAATTCGAGGTACTCCATTATAAATTAGCTCTCCATCTTTTAACCCTATTTTTCTATAGTAGTTTTGTTGTACTCCAACTGTAAAAACCAGTCGATCAAATTTGCTTGAAACAAAATTCCATAGAGCATTATAAATCACTGATAAAGGCATTCCATATGAATACATTAGTTCTTCATGACGAAAACCATGAACTGTTGTAATTTTTTTTCCTCGAATTCTAGCCATATTTAGCCAGGTATAGCAATCTGGTTTCATTCCATGAGAATGGATAACATCAAATTCATTTAATTCATCATCAAACTTGACCAAAGATATCTTCTTTGTTGGAACCTCAACATTAAACTTGAAATTTCTTGATTTCGCATCTTTAAAGTAAAAAATTTTTACAAAACAATCTTTTAAGAGATTTTGAGCCAAAAGAAATGGAATTCTTGTCAGTCCACTATCTTCTAGACTGGGAACGATAAAAGCTACTTTCATATGAATAATAATTTACATTTTATACTTCTATTTGTTGACAATTATAGACTTTCGGTACTTTATGATGCTTAACCATCTACTATTGATAAGCTAAACCGAAGAACCAAAATTCTTAACAAAGGTAGTAATACGCAACTTCCTCTTTAAATACCTAATTAATACAACGCCAAGAGATATTAGTCTATCTATTGGTGATTGTTCTAAAACCTCGCTTCTCGCTCTAAACTCCTCCTTCAAGGCTAATTTTACATCTGAGGAGCGACCCCCCAGTAAATATTCAGCAGTGGCATAATCAAATTGTTTGGGTTTTGATACTTGAGTGAATCTGAGCCAGAGATGGTAATCCATAGCACATTTATAATCATTGTCAAACCCATTTACTTCTTCCATCAAAGCTCGTTCAGAAAAAACAGTTGGATGGGGAATTGTATTTACTATGTGAAGTAGTTTTTGACTAAATTTAGGGGGACAGAAACAACCCACTATAGTATCATCTGTGTGACTTCTCAATAGTTGATTACCAAAACACCATCGCCAGCCTTCTGAATTATAAGATGAAACCACTGACGACAGGGTTGTGTCAGCAGCAAATTTATCCCCTGCATGTAAGTGATTAATTAGAATTCCTGTCGCCAAACTTATCCCTTTATTCATAGCGTCAGAAATTCCTGCGTCTGGTTCGCTTACCCAATAATCAATTACTTCTTCATACTTGCGTATAATATCAACTGTACCGTCCGTGGAACCTCCGTCTATGATGATATATTCCACGTTATCATAAGTCTGGCTAATGATACTCTGAATTGTCTGCTCTAAGTGCTTTTCTCCATTAAAAACTACCGTTATAATAGTAACCAAAGGAACTGTAAATTTTTCCGATAACTCACTTGTCTCCCCGTAGGAGTGCTTGAAATATCCCTTTGTTCTTAATCCTCCTTCTCCCTTGCGTTCTAGATTTGCTGGAGATAATATTGGATATTGTAGGGGATCAGAAGTGAGCTTGCGAGTCGTGGAAAAGTTATGATTGAGATTAATTATTTTCATTGTTTTTTAGGGGCGAGTAATCTTTAAGCAATCATCCAGAAAGAACCGGGTAATCGATCTTTATTAAGTACCTAGGCAAAATTATTTACACATGACGATCATTGCCCCGTAAGGGTTTTAGCTCGATCGGGCAGGTAATTAATTTTGCATGACTACTTATAAGCATTGATATTCTCAAGAAACACAGAATTCTTATAATAAGATACCATAGATAAGGATGCCAACACTTCAAACTTTTTATTGAACTGTAGAAAAGTCTCTAAAAAGTATTGCTCGTTCCAGTATCGTGATTCTTTCAGATTCCATTCGATGGGATAATCATAGGGAAAAAATATATCGTGAATATGAACTAAGACTCCTGTTTGTAAACGGGGATAAACTTGAAGAAATTCAAACTCTACATCACTACCAGACTTAAATACATGACTAGAATCAACGAACAGAATATCATTGGTTTGCAGGGATTCAAAAACAGACAAATCTACGGCTTCTACTTTCTGGTTAAGCAAACTAAATTCTAGAAAATATTTACTAACATTAGCAAAGTCTTTTAAAAAATCTTGAGGATAAGGCTCGATCGAGATCAGTTGTGATTTTTGGGAATTTTCTATAAAATTCATTCTCAAAGCTGCGGCGATAATTTTAGTGCTACCACCCGAGCCAATTTCAATTACCCGAGACGGCTTTTTTTCTCTGACCATAGCATAGAGGACTTCTGCATCACCACTAATGAGACCAGAACTATCTTCGGAATAACCAAATGCTGAAAAAATTTCTTTATTGTTAAATTCTAAAGCATATTTTTCTAGTAAATATTTAACCAGTTCAGTTTGCTTGTCTAGATGCCATTCAATTGAGCTAAGAGGCCTTTCTTTGCCCGCGTATGTCATAATTTCCTGACGGTTGGGTATGGGCTGATAAAAATGGTCAGTAATTAGGGTGTAGCCAATATTTCTTAAGAGGGGATTGAATATTTGTCTGGCTAGAGCAAATTTAATATTTTTTCTACCCTGTTCGGTTTGCATACGGTTAAGTAATTTTTTCAACATTGTCAACCTTTACACTACTAATATTTACTGTCATGTTTTTTCGTCAAAGCCAACTGGGAACTGGCATCCTTGATCAAACTATTACTAGCTGGTTGTTTCCTATTAAATCTTGACAAAATACTGATGCGGCAGCCTGTCACCCATAATGGGCAATTTAATTAACCAACCAGTTCAAGACCGGATTCAATGGGTATATTGGGTACATCTTACCCGATGATCAACTTCTTGTAAAGAAAAATTTTAACCAGCTAACACCAGAAAGCGAACAAGAGTTTTCTAAGGTTATTGGTTGTCTATGCTTGATGCTCCTATCCTATTAGCTTTCTGGAGAGTTATTGTACTTTGGCCGGTCAACATCTAGATTTATTCTGGCAAATCTCCAAAACGCTCTCGATAGCGTTGAAGCAATGCTTCCAAATCCTCAGCCCGCATTTTTTCCTGTTGGGCCCGCATTCTTTCCTGTTCGGCCCGCATTCTTTCCTGTTGGGCCCGCATTCTTTCCTGTTCAGCCCGCATTCTCTCTTGTTCAGCCCGCATTCTCTCTTGTTCAGTTAGCTCTGACTCCGTGGGCAGTAAATCGCCGGCAAAAGTCGCCCAACGCAGCCAAACTGCCTCGACTCCCTTATACTCCCCTTGCCAGCGTACCAAGGACAAACCCAGCCTTTGACTGAAAAATCTTTCTCCCATCTCTAGAGATAATGGCTCGTAGTTGCCGTCTCTAAGGATAAAACCCGCCCAGTCTTCAGGATTAAAGGGATCGTACCAGAAATATTCTGGCACTCGCAAACGGTCTTGATAGATTGCTTTCTTTTCAGTTTTATCCTGTGGAGCGGTACTTTCGGAAAGGAGTTCGATAACCACATCGGGAGCTTTCCCCTCTTGCCAAACCACCCAACTTTTTCTTTCCGCTTTGGGAACCCCCAGGACGGCAAAGAAATCGGGACCGCGAAATTCCTCGTTTTTTAACTGTGCGGCGCTGAAATAAACGAACATATTGCCGCCTACATAGCCATCTTCCCTAGCAGCTAACCAGGGCAACAAGGTATCTATGAGTATATCCATCTGGAGTTTATGTCGTTGGGTTTCCATGGGAACGCCGTCATCGCAGGGCAATTCATCTTGGGTGGGCAGTGAAAGTCGAGAAGGGGCAATAGTTGAAGTCATCGGAGTCACGCTGGTGATCAGACTTAAGGAGCTTTTTCCTCTAGCATTGGGGAAAATATCTAGGGGCTAGAATTGAGATGGGGCAAAACATCACGGCAATTATAGCCTAAATGTATTATTGCTCATTCTTCTCTTCTGAATGGAAATATAAGTGGACTCTATCTGATGTCCAAGTTGGAACCCCTGTTCCAAAGAAATCTTGATCTTCCGTCCAAATCGGGCAGTTAAAAAGAAGGGCGGTTGCTAAAATCGGCCAGTCATCAAGATCTCTTTGTTTTATGCGTTTTATGGCCTCTGATTGATGTTGACTATAGAGCGAAGCTGGCACAACCTCTACAATGTTCGACACGCGGCCGAATCCTTCTCTAACAAGTGCCAGATCAAGTCCTTTGGAAGCCGCTATTTTGGGAATGTATTCTTGTGCATCATCAAGACAGACATCGGGAGTTAGAAAACAAGCGTTGTCGCCGACAGATTGCATCAACCTCGCCACCTTCACCCCAAATACACTTCTTATGATGATATTAGCGTCGAGAACGACGAATTTGAGTCTCACTTGTCCAAATCCTTTCTCTGATTTGTTCTGTCAGCTTCACGCATCTGACGAAACTCACGAACAATATCGTCTTCGGAAATTCCCTTTTGACTTAACAGATACTCAAATTGAGCGGCCACCGCTTGTAAGGCAGCGATATCTGCGCTTTTACTCCCCTGTTTAACCGGGAAATAGAACCCAACAGTATGACCGTGACGTAGTACCTCAACGGGAGTCTCACCGTATATGTATTTAGGGAGTTCGCTCCGAAATTCTCGCACCCCAATTTTCTCAATGTCATGCTTATCCATAGTCTCTCTCGTTGTGTTCATACTGTGTACACAGTGTAGCACTATTTGAGAAGGGATATCAACAAATAAATTTGCTCATGTTTTACCATAGAGTAGTCACCCAACTTTTTCTTTCCGCTTTGGGAACTCCCAGGACAGCAAAAAAATCAGGACCGCGAAATTCCTCGGTTTTTAACTGTGCGGCGCTGAAATAAACGAACATATTGCCGCCTACATAGCCATCTTCCCTAGCAGCTAACCAGGGCAACAAGGTATCTATGAGTATATCCATCTGGAGTTTATGTCGTTGGGTTTCCATGGGAACGCCGTCATCGCAGGGCAATTCATCTTGGGTGGGCAGTGAAAGTCGAGAAGGGGCAATAGTTGAAGTCATGGTAGCTACGCTGGTGACTAGACTTATGGGGATTTTTCCTCTAGCACTAGGGAAAATATCTAGCCGCTAGAATTCAGACAGGGGCAAAATATTATGGTCATTATAGCCTAAATGTATTATTGCTCTTGCTCAAGATATCACTGTATAACTCTAAATATTTTTCTGCCTGTAACTCTAAAGTAAATTCTTGCTCCACTTTTTGCCTTGCCTGAATACACAATTTGTTATACCTTTCTCTATCTTCTAATACCCAATTAATTCCGCTTGCCAAGTCCTCCACCTCGAAGGGTTTGGCCAGATAACCATTCTCTTGATGTTCGATCATATCAGGCATTCCACCAATTTTAAAGGCCACAGAGGGAGTGGCACAGGCGAGAGCTTCCATGACTGTATTGGGAAGATTATCCTCAATTGAGGGAGCAACAAAAATATCGGCGGCGGCATAGACTAAAGCTAGGGAAATATCATCATTTAATCTGCCTAAATAATGGGTTTTCAGTCCAAAATCAGGCGGATTAATCGGTTCAGAGGCACCGAAGACCACTAACTCTAATTTATGCTGCCATATTTCCCCCTGACTAAGTTTTTTTATAGCAGGTAGCAGCAGATGAAACCCTTTTCGGTTATCGCTTGTTGCCGTCATAGCACCGAAGAGAATAAGCTGTTTATCTTGGGGTAATCCTAAGAGATGGCGAGCAGTGTTTTTCTCGATTGGTTTATACTTTTGAATATCTAAGCCATTGGCAATTACTTCTATCCGTAAATCCTGAAATAGAGAACTATTTCTAGCGCAATCTGCTAACCATTGACTGGGGGTAACAATAGTCAGATTGAGATTTTTCCAAGCTTTGGCTTTTCGCCACCAAACCCAACGAGAAATATCCCCATCTTGCTGACTTTTTAGTTGAGGACAATGACCACAGGATTGGGTATAGCGATCACATTCTCCACTATAATGACAACCACCCGTAAAAGGCCACATATCGTGAGCCGTCCAAACAAGAGGTTGCTTAAATTTGGCTAGGGTTTCAATTTGTAAAAACCCGGCATTAATCCAGTGTAAGTTAATAATATCTGGACTAATTTGGGCTACTCTAGAAACAAGGCGATCGGGAAGCCATTGGATAGAATAAGGTGTTCTCTCTCTTTGAGAATATAATGACAAGGGCAAGTGATCAACAGTAGGTATTAGCTTTGTCCATCCCTTCATTAATTTACTTGCTGGCGATAAAACAGTATAGTCATCAGTCGTTTTATCATTAACTAGCATAGTCGCTGCTACACTGATCCGATGTAACCCTTTATGCAGACGATGAGCGGCTATAAAAGCCCCTCCTTGACTATCAGAATTACTTAGTAAACATACTTTCATAATTTAAATAACATCTTTTCTATTTACATAGTTTTCCTTATTCTAAGAGCGGTATTTATCAAAGTCAATAAAGTTAATGTTACGGATATCAAGACTTTAATTTTCAACTAATACGGCGGTTACTCTATCCATCTGGCACAGACAAATCCTTATTGGATAAGCCTTTCGGCGTGAAAAATGTACCAGAACAAACATGAATCCGCCGTAACACTCTGAAACTTTTAGTTTAAAAAAAGCCAAGGATCGTTGAATTACAGAGGAAATTCCCAGTCAGATAAAACTTCTGCTAGAATATGATCGAGTTTATCCACTGTATCTGGATGTAACTTTTCTAGATATTGACCAGTTTTACCAGAACGCTGATGTTTCATAACCTCTATCTTTTGAACTGGGTTAGCTTTTGTCGTTAATCGAGCAATTTCTTCTTGAGAAGGATTTAATTCTAAAAATTCGGCAATTCTCTCAATAAATTCTGGGGTTTGAGCCGTGAAAAAGTCATATTTTAAATAAATAGAGTTTTGAGCAGTATCTCGAAGATGCTTGTATTTGTCGTACAAAGGTACTGCCCAAGTCTTCGATTCTTCCAGAACATATTGATCTATCCCCTGTTCTTGTAGTCTTTTCCTTCTTTCAAGAAACTCCTTCCTACTAATATCGTTCAGAGGTTCAGGATGGGTAAAAGCAAAGGAAAAATAAGCAGAGATAAGCACGTCTCTTGGATCTCTGAGAAAGAAAATATTTTTAAACTTATCTCTACCGGGAAAATCCAAAGGAACTCTTTGCGGCCCATATATTTTACCATGAAGAGAATAAAGGTCGCTGTAGGATTTTTCTAGGAAATTTTGGAGACAATCGATGTGAGGAGTGCCTAAATTAAATTTATTTCCCAAATGCCAGATGGCTCCAGCATAGTCCACCAATTCATAATCAGAATTTTTCAAGATTACACTAAATAATTGAGGCACAAAACTCGAAGCGCATTTATGAGTGGTGTAAAAGATAGCCGATTTGGGGTTTTCCGTATTTTTATAAACACTGATAATTTTTTTCTGCAATGTGACACTGTGAATTTTTGTCACAATTTTATGAGATAATTTGCTCAATAACATTACGAATAGCTCAAAAGCGTATATGATTTACAGATATAATAACACATAATTTATACTTTTGGAATGCCTATTGTAGGAAAATCCAAGTATAATTCAGATGATATTCCTGGACTTCCCCCGTATAAACATACTAGCTATGGCTAAAAGTCTTACAGAGCCTGAGTTCAAGCAATACAATACCAATGAACTACTGGACACAAAATCCTGAAGTTCTTACGCAGATAGGGTTTGAGGCAAAAATTTTCAAATTTGACCTTTAGACCATTATAGCTTGTTTTGGGGCAGAAAACCAGCAAAAACATGGCTACAGAGCGAATCCCTTACTCTAGAGATTAATGACACTATCTGTTAAAATCAGGTTAGCGATCACTATACAGCCAACTCTACGGAATCGCTCTACTCCAGATACAGTCAACGGTACAGCCATTTTCAAGTGAAAAATGTACCCAGTAGCCTCTTTTCAATTTTTTCTTAGAAGCGACCTGCAGTAAGGGTTTTGTTAATTTTATAGTATTTATGTATGGGGGAAGTCCAGATATTCTATTGGATACACAGGCAATGGGTTCTATACTTTGCACGGCTACAACTTGCATTTTTTACTCAAGGACAATAATATAGTTTAAGAGTCATAATTAGAAGCAAAGCACTCATTAAAAACATGATTAACCTAGAATTCACGGAAGAAGAAAAGAACTCACTGTATTATGAAAGATTTCATCATCCCCATCCCCGGGTTCAACTGAAGATGGAAGTTCTCTGGTTAAAAAGCCAAAAGATACCGCACCAAAAAATTTGTCAGTTAGCAGGAATCTCGCCAAATACCTTATTAACCTATCTTCGCGATTATCAAGAAGGCGGAATAGAAAAATTAAAAGAAATCAACTTCTATCGCCCTAAAAGTGAATTAGAGTTTCAAAAAGAAACCCTCAAAAAATACTTCGAGAAAAATCCAGCAGCCACAATAAATGAAGCTGTATATAGGATAGAAGAATTGACGGGAATAAAACGAAGTCCTACCCAAGTGAGAAAATTTTTAAAATCAATGGGAATGAAATGTTTAAAAGTAGGTTCTCTTCCTTCTAAAGCTGACCCAGATGAACAAGAGGACTACAAAGAAAAAAAGCTAGAACCCAGACTAAATGAGGCAAAAGAAGGAAAAAGGGCTGTTTTTTTTGTTGATGCCGCTCACTTCGTCATGGGAGCATTTCTCGGTTTTGTTTGGTGTTTTGAGAGACTTTTTGTTAAGTCACCGAGCGGGCGTAAACGCTTCAATGTTTTAGGAGCATTAAATGCAATAACTCATGAAGTTATTCTGGTAACATATGACACTTATATTACGGCAACTCAAGTCTGTGAACTCCGGTCAAAAATAGCTGCTTTAGGACTAATGATTCCCATCACTCTAGTCTTAGATAATGCCCGCTATCAAAAATGTAAAATTGTTGAAGAATTGGCTCTTTCTTTGTCAATAGAGCTGCTCTATCTGCCGTCTTATTCACCTAATCTAAATTTAATTGAAAGGCTGTGGAAATTGGTCAAAAAGAAATGTTTATATGGTAAATATTATGAGAACTTTTCTGACTTTTCTTCAGCTATTTATGAATGTCTGAATGATGCCCATCTGAAACATAAAAAAGAACTGGATTCCTTGCTGACTCTACGATTTCAGAAGTTTAATAAATCTCAGATTATGAACGTCTAAAGTATATGTCTCTATGTCTTACTTATCGATTGATTCCCTGATAAGTTCCCTTTCCAAGACATCAACTGCTCTTGGATTTCGGTTCTTCGTTACTTGGTATGGTTCGATAGGGGGGCATAAATCGACTAAATCCTTATCTGGCAAGAGACTTAATTGATTAGTTCGCTCTAGACAAAAATAATTCACAAAAATCGCTAAACGCCTTTCTATATAAGGGTTCCATTCCTTATAACCCCCGTCCATTGCATAACACAAACCGAAGAGCCTGGATTTCTTTCATCCCTAAATTTCGATGCCATAAAACTTAACCTTTCCAACCCAAAATATTAGGCTGTGAATCAAACTCAGACTGTGACTTTATTCCAATCAAAGGTTATAAGTTAGTATTGTTTACGTTGCGAATATGTATTCTAAAGCCCGCTTCTTTCAAAATTAGCAAGATTTTATCAGTTTGCAACACTATTCTAAAGTTAGCACCCATATCAAAAATTAGCTCTATCTTATGATATTCCAGTAACCTTTCCATCAGAGCCACTTGTGAAGTATTAAGATTATATCTCTTGACTTCAACCCCTAGTTTTCTGAACAGGTTTTTCAGGAATTTTTTAAGCATATTATCCTCATATTCAGAATATAACAATTGTAACCAGTAAGTAATTTAGGTTCTTCGTTACTTGGTATGGTTTGATAGGGGGGCATAAATCGACTAAATCCTTATCTGGCAAGAGACTTAATTGATTAGTTCGCTCTAGAGCAAAAACAATTGACAAAAATCGCTAAATGCCTTTCTCTATAAGGGTTCCATCCCTTATAACCCCCGTCCATTGCATAACACAAACCGAAGAGCCGTAATTTATCTCAATTTAACCCTTCGGAAGTAAATTTTTTTATTTCTGGTAAACAACTGTCACTGAATGACCAATTGGCTTAATTCTATCATCTGTGAGTCCAGCAGAAATAAATGATGCTATCACTTGAGATATTTTTAATTTAACTTGGTAATTAGTTGAAATATCTACTAAAGAATAGTTTTGATTATTTTTGAATAAGTTGTCCAGGGACTTTATGACAAGTTCACGAGCATATAGCCTTCTATGAATATCTGCTAATTTTTCATGATGAATATCAATTAGCTTGAGACAAAAACAGTTAGCTACATATTGCAAAGCTTTGTCAGACCAATGGGTAACATGATGAGGAGGCATATTTAAAATATTATTTTTGAGAGAGCCAATAAATGAATCATCACTAGGCACAGAGATAATCAATAGACCCCCTTTTTTAAGGCATTTTAAACAAGATTCTATAAAAGATTTAGGGTTAGACACATGCTCTAACACTTGGAATGAACAAACAATATCGTAACTATCTGAGTTACTCACACAGTAATCTTCTACAATTTGATTAAGAACATTTATATTGGCATGAGATGCTATTTCTATAGCTTTACTGCTAAATTCAAGTCCAGTATAATTAGAGGTTTTTATTTTTTGAGAAAAAGCTCCTTTCCCACAGCCCACTTCTAAAACTCGATCCTCGCTAGTGATGAAATTACAAGCATAATCGTATTCTTCTTTATCATCCATATAATACCATTTGAACTTCTGTAATTCTTGATAAAATGACTCTGAACCTGTAACCAGAGGATGAAAAAATTTCAAATCTGAATCTAGACAATGATAAAAATTAATCGTCTCTAAATCAAGAAATTCCGAACTGATATCAAACCCACCCCATCTGCTATACAGTTTAATGAGTGCTTTAACTTCTATAGTTTCTCGTAAAACAAGGTTAGCACTACCGCTTAAAGGACAGACTATGTGCATATTCTTTGACACTCATTAAAGTTGACAAACACAAGATAGCAAAAAGGTCTATCTGATGTCAACTAAGTAGTCGTGCAAAATTAATTTCCTAGTCGAGACAGGAGACAGGAGACTCCGAGACGGGAGACTCCGAGACGGGAGACTCCGAGACGGGAGACAGCTATTAGGGATCGGATTTGAGTTTTCAGTTCACTGTTTCCTCACACCAGAAGTCTGACGGAGTAGTGGCTTAGATGTGTAATTAATTTTGCTTAGGTACTTATTACTTAATAAGTAGTCATGCAAAATTAATTACCTGCCCGATCGAGCTAAAACCCTTACGGGGCAATGATCGTCATGTGTAAATAATTTTGCCTAGGTACTTACCCATCTTCCGCACTTCTTAACATTCAATTGATAATTTTTACTAATACATTGCTTACAACCCATTGCCAGTAAGGATTATAGCTACAATGATGGATTTTTATCAAGGTGAAGAATTGTAATTGGTTTTCTCAGAAAAAATCAATTATTGAAAATAGTTCTCAATAGTATTCTCTACAATGACAGTTTTTCGTAAAAACATCTTGGGGAATGTAAAAACATATAAAAATATAGGGCTCTTCGTTACTCTTTATGCTAAATCAACAGACAAGATGCCAAGATAACATACTTCTAACCCAAAAATTACGAAAGTTTCTCAAGCCATAGGCTCTCCGTTTTATTAGTTTAAGTTTATTGTTGATTCCCTCGACCACCCCATTCGTTGTCCTTCGCTCGAAATAACTAATGATTTCTCCAAACCAGTTTCGGATTGTTTGACAACTCTTGGTAAAAACACTGGAGGATTTTGCCAACCATTCCGAGATGGATAGCATTCCCTCTGTCGAATTCTCTGAGGTTTCATAAATCTTTCTAAATTCTTCCTTTAACTCGTGCATCTTTTTCAAATTTGGGAAATTTTCTTTGATAGCTTCTAGTTTGATTTTTTGGGTTTCCGTTAAATCTTTTTCATTTTTTAACAAGCTATATTTACTTCGCTTTAAAACTTCTAGCTTTGCTTCTTTTTCCGCTTTCTGTTTTTTATTTTTCTGCGCTTCTACCGCTCTTTTTTCTGCTTTTCTCTGTTCGTCTAAGGCTCTTCTGGTTTCTGTGTGGAAACGGGGTCTATACTGATAGTTTCTTCAGCAAAATAGTCCTAAAAGTCTTTCCCAGTAAATATTTCACGATTCTATAAGCAAAAATTATCATACAAAGTCGAGAAGAGCCCGTCTAACTCTTGATTAATTTGTTTCATTACATGGAATCTATCGGCGACTACCTCGGCCGATGGCATCAATTCTTTCACCAAATTTTTATAGGGCAACCAAAGATCTATGCTGACTTCTTCAATTTGCTCTAACACCTCTTTTCCCCACCCTGTAAGCGTTTCCCTCAATTCTTCTTGTGTTCGCTTCTCTAGAATAGCTATTAGTTTTCCCGTATCTAAATTTACTAAAACTGCACAGTAATTTTTTTGTCCTTTGACTAGAGCGATTTCGTCAATTCCTAGTCTTTTTAATTTCGATAGGTCTGTCTCTGTAATTTCTTCAGCTATGTCCTCTATCATTCTTTGAATCTCTTCTTCCGTTACGTCATTTCTTCGACTAACATTTAAAATATCTCCTGATTTTAATTGTTCGAGTATATTCTCGGCTAGTCTTTTCGTATAGGTTCGTTTCTTGGCGACAAAATCTAACTCTTCGCTAAAGGGTTTCTGACAATTACCGCACTTAAATTGACGACGATTAACTTGTAGGTACACTGGTTGACCTGAGAGCGGTAAATCTTTGACTAAATGTCGATGATTTTGGTGTAGTTTATCGCTCTCTAACCCACAACGAGGACAGACTGCTTTTTTATTTTTCGATTCGATTTGGAAAACTATACCGATATTTTCTAGGTGTCGATAGCCTTGAATACAGGTTCCTTGTAGGTTCAAAAATTTGTCAAGTATCATAAGTAAAATAATCTCGTTTTTGGCTATTATATCAAATCTTAACTCAATTGTCTATCTTTTGGTATTAACCTATTTGTGCCTTAAGTCCTTTCCTGTATGAATTTCAGCTACTTTTGAGCGTAGTTGCTCTCATCGAATTTTATTTTAAGTTAATTATTTGCATAACAATTCCCGAAGAGCCAAATATAGGCTCTTCTAGGTTCTGTGTGAGCATGGTATAATAGTAACACAGAACAGGAGGTGGGTTATGTGGATAAATTTTGATCAACTCCTCGATTTACCAAATGTAACAGTGGTCAATTATCAAAAAATTGCTCAGACAATTTTCCTAAAGCTTGCTCTTTTAAATGAAACAATTGAATGTCCGAATTGCCATCAAACCTTAGACAGAATCAATCAGACAGAGTATAATCTAGTCAGAGACTTGTCAATATTAGGTAATCCAGTATATTTAGAAGTACCACGCCGTCAGTTTCATTGTCAAAAGTGCCAAAAGTATATCAGCGAAAGACTGAGTTTTATGAGATTAAGACAGCATCATACAATTCGCTATGAATCGATGATTTATGAGAGAGTAAAAAATTGTAGCATCGAAGAAATAAGTCGAGAAGAAGGGTTAGGATGGTCAGAAGTTGAGTTAATATTTAATCACTGTGCTAAAGAACTAGAAAAGGAAGAGTGGGAAGCACCAGAACGAATAAGCTTAGATGAATTTAGTAACTTAAAAGGACATAAAGATTTCATCACAACGGTCGTAGATATGGACAAGAAAATTTTACTAGATGTGATTAAAGGACATAAGCAAGAAGAATTAATGGAAGCCTTAAAAGCACAGCCAGACGCAGTTCGGGAGAAAGTGAAAGAAGTGAGCGTCGATATGTGGTCAGGATTTACAGCAGTGATCAAGGAATTATTTCCCAATGCTAAAATCATCTATGACCGTTTTCATGTAATGGCTATCATCAATGACGAGCTTAATAAATTGAGAAAGTTAATGGGGGTGCATGAAAAAGGATTACCTCATTTATTATGGAAGAATAAAGAGGACTTAAAGGACGAGCAAAAACAACAACTAGAAGTTATTCTGAAAGAACATCCATGCTTAGGAATAGCCGGGGAAATGAAAGAAGAAATTAGACAAATTTATCAAAGTAGTAGAACGTTCAGAGGTGCTGAGAGAAAATTGGAAAAATGGATAAGAATAGGCGGGATATTATATGAAAGTAGTGCCAGGATGATCCAGAAGCATTTGCCAGGTATTTGTAATTACTTTGAAAATCAGACAACCAACGGATTAATTGAGGGAATGAATACCAAAATAAAGCTTATTAAAAGAATGAGTTATGGATTTACCAATTTTGAACATCTTCGACTTAAGCTGTTTGCTTGCTTTAATTCATAACAAAAATTAACACACGAAAACCAGAAGAGCCAAATATATGAAGATGTGCGGAATGTCGGTTAATAGTATTAACTCCTGATTTTTTTTACAAAATTCGGTTCTTCGGTTTGTATTATGCAACGGACAGGATTATAAGGAATGAAACTCTTATATAGGGTTTGCTGAATAAATGTGAAATGTAGGCAAAGTAAGGGTTTTGGGGCTTTTCTCCCGAAACAGGTGCAAGATTTTGAGAGAATCGTCGTTCAAAACCTTGCGTCTTCATCGGCCCGCGTCCTGTAGGGGCGAAGCATTCGGGCAATAACCTATCGGTGAAACCGTAGATTTTCTATCCGAATGCTTCGCCCGTACTTTTTCAGCAGACCCTATATAGAAAGACATTTGGCGATTTTTGTCAATTGTTTTCGATCTAGAGCGAACTAATCAATTAAATCTCTTGCCAGATAAGGATTTAGTCGATTTATGACACCCTACCGAACCATACCAAGTAACGAAGAACCCAAAATTCATTATTTACTTTAACCATTCAGACAGATCCCTTTGAATCAATTCTTGAAGATTTAATATATCCTCTCGATAAATGCTTATTAGTTGTTGTCTTAGGGGTTGTGTTAGTTGAGGCTTGGCTAAATTAGAATTTCTTATATCATTAATTAGTTTCTGGCGAAGGGGACGTGGAATAAGATACTTAACAGAGGTGGTGATTAGATTTGGCTTTGACAAAAATTCATGCAATAATTGGTTTTTAGGGATACCAGTAACATTATATTTAGTTGATGTATCGGGAATAAAATTGTCATCAACTTCCAAAAATTGGAAAATATCCTTGATTAAATCATAACGATTACTTCTTAAATCTTCGTAGAGATAAACTTTGATTTTACTAGAGTCAAATTTTTCAAAATATCGCTGTAATTGAGTATAATAAAATCCTCCGTCTACATAAAAGTATCCCCACCACCATTTGTTAAGAATTCTGTTATCTTCTTCCCGAAGGGCGGCACTAAAATCTAAGCAGTTTTCAAAGCCCTCTCGAGCATGATGCAAGAATTGCGAATACGCTCTTTCCACTGGATCTCGCAGTATTGCTATTAGTTTTACATCAGGGCAATAATACTTAATTCTTGCAGCCGCCTTAGCATGGTATAGATAACTAGGTGAGGCTTCACCTATGGCGATTTCATTCGTAACTCCCTGAAATTGTTCCATATAACTTTCAAAGCTAGTCTTAAAACCATCCAAATAACCTTCACTAATTGAACCTTTAGGATAGCTAATTTTTTCGCCCTCGAAAGCAAAAAAGTTAGTCTCCTTAATTGGTGTCATATAAATTTGTGGATGTTGGTTGAGCCAATCATAAAGGGAAGTCGTCCCCGCCTTGGCTGCTCCGATAATTAAAAAATTTGGCAATGCCATACTTTTACTTCCTCATACTTAAATGGTAATTCCCTAGAAACATCAATGATTGCGCTAACGTAAATTTATGCTTCAAACTCTTGCAGGCTAACAAATAATTATCTGGCTGCAGAATCAGAAAAATTTACATACTACAAGTCATAACCAAGTATTCGAGCAATATCTGTCGCTGAATTCGCAATAAACTCTATATCCAGATCAGATAATTCCTGTCCACCACTAGCAACTCCCTTTCGCACAAAGGATATTTTCCCATTTCTAATATTGGTAGACAGATGCTTTTTCTCTGAATCTTTCATTTTTTCTTTAGAACTTAAAGCAATAGCTTCATCTATCAATTTCTCATTGATTTTAATTCCAAAACAATCCATCACGGAAGATAATTGCAAGTGTGTGTCTTTTAAAAAATCCTCATATCTAAATATCTTAATGATCTGCCCACCCCCACCTCCATAGTTGTTGTAATACCATGATTTTGTATGTTCTGTCCATCTGTTAATTCCATATTTTGTATGTCTAATAAATTCTGAAATCTCTAACTTATCATCTATTTGTTTTCTATCTTTTAGGTAGTAATAATAGGAAATCATTACATCTCTAGGATCTCGGACAAGTAAAATGACTCTGTAGTAGTAAGGGTTATAGGCAGAGTGACTTTTAATAATTCTAGGTATATCTGTCCTGCCAAAAGGACCTTCTGGACGAAGATTGCCATCTCCTATTATTGAAGGTATGATATCTAAAATATTAAATAAGTTAACATCTTGCTCAACATTATAATGGACTTTGATAGCATTAGCAATTAGAAATCTTAACCAGGTATTGCCTGATTTGGGATAGGAAACGAGGAAAACATCCTCTACCACATGATTTTTGTGCAGAGAACGCCCATACTTGATTTTTTTTGCTATTCGACTAGGCAAGGTCAAGATGTTTAAAGAATTCAATGGAAAGGATAGTATGTTTTTCATAAGGTTTCGTCTTTATATATTAACCAGTTTCTCACAGGGCATCATAACACACAGTTTGATATGATATAGCAGGGTGAGATCATCTCAAACGCTATTGACAATTGACCAATTGTGTTATCCGCTTGCTGTGTGGGCATTTGAAGTGATACCAGTCAATCAGAATAGTTACGAAATCTTAACATTTGGTCGATTTTTGCTTAACAATTGAGATAGCCAATTCTCCTCAAATATGCCTGAATCGATCTCTGGGTAAGCAACTCACATAAAGTTCATTTTGTCAAGGATTGTTAAGATGCGCTTACCCTGTATGATATAGGTCTTTCCTAGATCGGCAAAAAGTACTTATCAAGTAACTATTTAGTTAGTCCATAATTATAACTCCGTTTATAGAATTGAATTCATATTTTATATCCTTTATATTTCTTGTATTTTTTTTGGTAGTATTCTCTGAGTAAAAGTATTAACCAAATAATCAAAAAACGAAAGACAGAGCCTAGACTTAGCAATAGCAAACACAGGGCAATAAAAGAAGTAAAAATAATCAAGAAATTATTTTTTGTAGAATCTCCAAATCTACAAATTAAGGCAATTGTAATTGGACCGATAAAAGCTCCTACCCAACCAAAATTAGATAAGGATTCCCCCAACCAAGTCCCTGTTAGACCGAGGAGAACATCTTTGGGAGATATGTTAAAGGCGGCCGCTGTTATATATTTTTTGTAATCATAAGGAATGGGTTTACCTGGCCACAAAAAGCGAGGAATATATAAAACTAAAGCATGATAAACTGTCTGAAGTCGATGATCCAGTATCTTAAATTTATCAGGATTTAATTCTGAGTAAATAGACAGTTTAAGCAGATGGTCTCTACCATAATCGAAACGAGATATTTCATACATTTGCTTTGTATCTATACTCCTGACTAAGGAAGTTTGATAAGAATAGGAAAAAATGCCAAAAACTAATAATAAACCCAATAAAAGTGCTAAAAGTTTTACTCTACTTAAAGCTTTTTTTAAAAGTAAAGTCAGAACCAAAGCAAAAATCACGAAAGCAATAATAGATCTCTTGCCGTTAAGCCATATTGTTACCGATATTGGGATGAGAACACTTGCCCAAAAGTAAAAATTTATTAATGACAAATTTTTATTTTTTTGCAATACAATTATTGTTATTAGTCCACCCAAACTGAGTAAAGAGGAAAGATGTATAAGTTGATGAAAGTTGTACTCTTCTTCCGACAAGAGACCAGCACCTTTTGCTCCGTAAGTAATGTAGAGACCGGGATTAGGACTAAATGACCAAACAATGACAGGTAAGAATAAAAGAAAGTAACCAATAAGTATCATTAATAACTTAAATTGTTTACCGAGCTTATACCTATTGCTGAAACCAATTAAGTTAACCCAAAATGTTTGATTATTGATTAATAATCTTCCATGACTCTCCTTGTCTTTGGGGATTCCATTGTACCACAATACTACTGGCACGATAGCAATGTATAGACAGTAAACCAAAAAGGTTGTTTCATCCCTAACAGCCACTCTTAGATTATCAAGTCCACGAAAAAAATCGTACTTAGGTTCACCAATTACTAAATCTAATAACAACGGCACACCAAAAAACAAAAAATTAATGATAATTACTAAGTAGGCAGAGTAATAGCGCTTAAATATTATATTCTTGCCGGACAAAAAAGCCCAAAATAAAAGCCAGGCAAAGGTTATTATCTTAACCAAATTAATATCATTTTCGCTCATCATATCTCCTTAGTAAGTTTTCTCTGATAACATCGAAACGCAAATACTTAAGTAGGGAGGCACAATTATTTGTAGGATGGGTTAGCGGTAGCGTAACATGAGCAGGCGTTGGGTTTCATGCTTCAACCCAACCTACGTTCATCTTATATTTAATTCCACCCACCCATTTAAATTGCCGTAGATTTGATGCCCAATTTTTGGCGTACCCAGATAGCACTGATAATATTACCTACAATCATCGAGATTGCGGTGGCAGTGGCTGCACCATTCACCCCCCACTTCGGTATTAGTAGCCAATTAAGACAGACATTTAACAAAGCGGCAAATGCCACAGTTGCTGCACTAAATTTAGCATGGCGGGTCATATTTAGCAATAGACCCACGGAACCAGTCAGAGCGTTAACCAGATAGCCAATACTCAAAATTATCAAAGCTGTTTGTCCCTGTATAAACTCAGCACCAAAAAGCTGTAAAATCGAGTATCTCAATGCAATCAACCCCAAAGTCATGACCAGAGCAAACAAGCTGATTAAACGAGTGCTATGAGTAACCAGCCTTTGCAGTTGTTCCCGCGTTCCCTCTGCATAAAGTGTGGCAAAAGTTGGCGAAAGGACGTTATTCAAGATTCCTAGGCCAAAAATAATCAGAGAAGTGACTCGACTGACTACTGCGTAAACTCCCACAGCACCCGCCCCCTTCAAGGCACCGAGCATCAATATATCGATACGAGAGTTAATCACCGCTAGTCCTCCTAGCAAAATAAACGGTAAGCCGTCCTTGAGCCAAGTCAGAATTTTGTATTCAGGTTTAGCCTGTTTAACCTCTTGGGGAAGCACTCTGGCTAATAGTACCACACCAACGACAAAAGTAATGCCAAGAGATATCAATTTTAAGCCCATCACCCAGACAGTGATATTTTCTTGATTTCTAAGAAACCAGTAGCTAGAAATCGTCAGGATAATAAAAACTAAGGGAGCTAGTAGATTTTCTGGCATTTGCCCTAAAACCACCCTGTGTAAACCCTTCATCGTCGCTAGTCTCAAGCTAGTTAAAGAGACAATTGGTAAGGAAATCATCGCTACACACAGAGATGGTAATAAGTCCGGCTCCCTGACTTGTCCCCAGTTCAGAATAATAGCAATAGCAACTAATGCCATTAGGCTAGAAACTATGAAGACAATTGCATTTGCCCATTGTAATAAACCACGCATTAATCCCCAAGCTGACTGACTGCTATAGATAGCCACTTCTCTGACTAATAAGTTATTAAAGCCTAGAGTCGCGGGAATGCCCAGCAAAGCAGGCCAAGTCATTGCATAGGTATAAACCCCAAAGCCATTTTTACCGAGCCAGCGAGCTAGAATAATACTGGTCAGAAAACTAAGGGTTATGAAAGCAACTCTTAAACCAAGAGAACCCGTCGCATCTCGAATTAAACGTTCTTTTAGTTTTAAGGGAGTTTTTTTCATCTTTTTCTTTGCTCCAGGGATGCTACTAAGTCCATCGTGAATAAACTTTTCTGATTTCTTCCTCCGTGTAAAAATGATTAAAGTATTTAGAACTGCACATCTCCTCTACATAAGATAGTGGTAATTTGAGATTTTGCTTAAATTCTTTATACATATCTCGATAATTTTTATCTTCTCCCACGTTCGTCCTTACTAACTTAAATTCTTTTAACCCCAGAAATTCGGTGATCGCTTTTTCCTTGACACTGTCAGAGGTTTCTAGTTTGAGGATCAATAAATCCACATTATCTTTGTTAATTCTTAAATATCCCTGCTCTTTCGGAAAAGGATATTCATAAACATCTATCCCTAAAAATGGCTTGAAGTGATTATCGAACCAGTCTAGGGGAGTTGAATGAGGGAAAAAATTGATAAATATATCCATTAGCTCTTGGAGAGTAAAATTGGATTGTTCATATTTTTTCCCTGTTTCTCTTTCAAAGTTCTGAAAAAAAGCTGCAACATTTCTACCTATTGGTTCCCTAGTTAAAGAAATAATCTTTACCTGTTTTTTGGGAACGATTATCTTGTTATATAAAAACTCACCACTTCTGACTTGCTTTTCTCTGCCCAGCTTTAATTCTAAAATTTCGTAAACATTAGGATTGTAAAAGCTTCTATTATCAGCATTTTTGAGTAAAAAATGAACACTAAACAATGGCAAAATTGCTTTTTTTTCTAAGGATTTCATCACCGAGCTAGAACCCACTTTGCCCATTTGATAGATTATAATAGGTGTTTGGTTAGTGGCATAAAGCTTGAATCGTAATTTTATGTCTTGCAGAACAATATTCAGCAGATAAGTCAGGTTATCAAGAAATTTAGACATTTGGTTTTTGCCTGTAGTTTAATTTTTTTACTCTACACCAGCGATACAGATGCTGAGTTCTCAGTGAGTTTAATCTATTTCAGCATCCTTGTCAACCCAGGGTGGTAATTTTGGTAATTCTCAAGATAGTTGCTCAATTATCTCACTTACATTGAGGACAC
This sequence comes from Microcystis panniformis FACHB-1757, assembly GCF_001264245.1. Taxonomy (NCBI): domain Bacteria; kingdom Bacillati; phylum Cyanobacteriota; class Cyanophyceae; order Chroococcales; family Microcystaceae; genus Microcystis; species Microcystis panniformis. The sequence continues at coordinate 643,502 of NZ_CP011339.1, read as the reverse complement.
TAAGCAAACAAACGGATTTTACTGATTTTAAAGCTGTTTTTAGCCATTAATAAACTATTTTTTCGGCTTTATCCGTTAATTCTCTCTCCTTGTCCCAATTTTCCCCCTTTGCCCCGAAAAAACTCTTGGTCAACTAACCGCTTAATTAAGCTAAAACGCACTTAAACCACCTAAAATAGAAATAGTAATTTTAGAAAAATCCTACTTATGCCAGCCAAAGATTTCCTAGACTTAGAAGAAAAGAAAAACTTACAAAAAGCTCTTAAAGAAGAAGAAAGAGCAGAGGTTAGGGAAAGAATTTTAATGTTTCTCTTGCTAAACGACGGAAAAACTCAACGAGAAATAGCTGACTTTATTGGCTGTTCACTCAAAACGGTCGCCCATTGGTGTGTTCACGGCGATCCTAACAATTTAGAAAGTCTAGAAGATGGGAGAAAAAATGGAAATCATAAAAAAGCCACAGAGGAATATATTAATTTACTATTAAAAATAGTTGATGAAGACCCGAAGGAATTTGGATATGAATTCGGGAGATGGACAGCGGCAAGATTAGCAGAGCATCTAGAAAAGGAAACAGGAATTAAACTGAGTGGCTCGCAAGTGAGAAGAATATTGAGAAGAAAAAAGTATGTGTATATCTGGGCGAAATATAGTCTAGAAGATAAGCAAGACAAGAAATTAAGAAAAGCATTTAAAGAAAAATTAGATGAATATTTAAGGTTGGCTAAAGAAAAGCCAGAGTCAATCCAGGTATGGTTTTGGGATGAGTGTGGATTTAGTTTGAGAGTAATAAGAAGGAGAGCTTGGACAAAAAAAGGAAAGCGAAAAAAAGTGAATGGACAAAGAAAAAGAGGAAGGGTGAATGTGATGGGAGCCTTAAGATATAATGACAAAAAACGAGTCTGTTTTATGATCAAAAAAGGAAATTCAGAAACTTTCCATGAACAATTAAAGAAACTTCATGAAGAGATTCGTCAAGAATGGATAAACTTGGGAAATCTGCCCGAAGATTTTCGAGAAAAAGGACCGAAAATTATCATCATATTAGACAATGCTAGTTATCACAAAAAGAAAGATGTTATTGAGCAGGTGGAAAAAGAGTTGCCCAATATTAGGCTAGAGTTTTTACCAGCTTATAGTCCAGATTACAACCTAATAGAATTAGTGTGGCATTCCGCTAAAGAGTACATAGCTAATCGAGAATTTGAAAATAAAGAAGAACTGGAAAAAGTAGTCAATCAGCTTTTAAATGAAGGGGGATTGATTATTAAATGGAGTAGAAAACTTAAAAATAAGGGTAATGCTGTCAATGTAACTTAAATGCGTAAAAGCTTATCTATTCCTGAGTGTAGAATGGCTACCTATGGATGTTCTGATTGGTCGGGGGGATTATCAGCAAGCTTGACTATAAGACGCAGCAGGACAAAAGTTAGCAGTTCTGGAAAAACTATAGTTGCCATTGTAGCATGGTGTTAAGTACCTAGGCAAAATTATTTACACATGACGATCATTGCCCCGTAAGGGTTTTAGCTCGATCGGGCAGGTAATTAATTTTGCATGACTACTTATGATGAAGCGGTAATTAATCGAGCCAGATTGCTACCGCAAAATCTTTTAACCCGCATCCACAGGGAAAACCGTAGTTTGGTTTTTTCGGCTATGATCTTTGCATAGCAATACTTTTAAGGGTTAATGGCCTGCCAGTGAGATTCCAGTTCTCTAGCTGGTTGCGGTTTATATCCTTAAAAGTGTCCCGAAGTCAATCTCAGCTTTAGATGTCATATTCCTTACTCTATAAGGGTTTGAGGCTATTTTAAATAGATACCATGTTTGGACAAATTCCCAAATTATTCTCAAGCTATACTGGCATACTAGATGCGGTTTAATATAGTTATCCCTTGACTATTTGATTAATGATGAACAACCAACAAAACGGGGCTTTAAAAACCCAAAGCCAAGGAAATCTACCAGTTTTTGCCCAACCAGCTTTTATCCCCTCCGTGACGCAGGAAGAAGAGGAACTCAACCTGCGTCAAGTCCTTTCTGTCGTCAAGCATCGCTGGTGGATAATCGCTGGCATCACCCTAGGGGTAACAGGTGCGATCGCTGCTTGGACTTTCTTAAAAACCCCTATCTATCAAGGTAGATTCCTGCTGCTCATCGGTCAACCGATTGAGGAAAATAAAAATTCTCTCAAACTGGCAGCCCAAGATATCCTGCCTCAGTTGGGTGGAGAGAACATCGATTATGAAACCCAAATCGCTGTCCTGAAAAGTCCTCAACTCCTTAACCCCATCCTTAGCAAAATAACTCCTAAGTATCCCGATTTTACCTACAGTGATTTAATTAGTAAAACTGGCAAATCTGATCTCAAAATTAGTCAATTAGAAGATACGAAAGTTTTAGAGATCGTTTACGAAAATGCAGAACCAGAAAAAATTAAGCTGGTTTTAGACAATTTGGCTAGTCACTACCTAAACTATAGTTCCCAGGAACGCAAGACCGAAATTAATCAAGGCTTGGATTTTGTTAACGCTCAATTGCCCGTGCTGCAGGAACGAGTTAATTCTCTACAAAAACAAATGCAGCAATTCCGGCAGCAATACAATTTCCTGGATCCCGACAAGGAAGCCACTCGTTTATCGCAACAGTTAACCAGCATCGAGCAGGAGTACAGAGTCGCCCAAGTTGCCCTTAACGAAATTAACTCTCGCTATCAAGCTTTACAGCAACAGGTGGGATTGGCGCCTAATCAAGCAATTATCGCCACTTATCTCAGTGAATCTCCCGGTTATCAAGATTTGCTCAAGCAGCTGCAGGAAGTGGAAGTGGAATTGGCCAAACAATCGGCAGTTTTCGCGAAAGATAGCCCGATAATCGCCACCCTAGAGGAAAAAAGAGCCAATTTACTGCCCCTACTGCAAAACGAGGCCCAGAGAACCCTAGGGGAAAAACTGCCCCAGACAGTGGGTAATTCCCCGGCTTTGGTGTCACGCAGCGCTCTGCGGGTAGAATTAACCCAGCAATTGGTGGAAGCCGCTAACACCCGCCAAACCCTAGAAATTAAGGTAAAATCCCTTGCCCGGGCCCTCGAACAACAGAAAGCCTCGGTCAAAAATCTGGCGGTTTTAGCCCGTCGCTATACGGATTTGCAACGAGAATTGGAAATTGCCACCACCAGTCTCGGCCGTTTTCTGGAGGAACAACAAAAACTCCAACTCAAGGTGGCACAACAAGTGGTGCCTTGGCAACTAATTTCCCCTCCAGAAGTAGAGGAAGATTTCGTTTCTCCTAAACCCGTGCGAAATCTCGCTTTAGGGGTTATTGGTGGCCTGTTACTAGGCCTAGGGGCAGCCTTTTTAGCTGAAAGATTAGATCCCGTTCATCATAGTGCAGATGAACTAAAAGAAGATACCAAACTGCCCCTTTTAGGCGCAATTCCCTGGAACAAAGACATCGATAAGATCGAAAAAGTGATCACCGCCCTACCCCAGTTAACAGTCGCTGGTCAACAACTTACTATCCCTAATACCAATGCGAAATCAGCCAACGAAAACCTCTACTACTATAATTTCTCCCCCTTCTCGGAGGCTTTCCACACTCTTAACACCAATATTCGCCTCCTCGGTTCCGATTCCCCCCTCAAGTCCCTCGTGATTAGTTCTGTATCACCGGGAGATGGTAAAACTACTACGGCAATAAATATCGCTAAGGCTGCCGCTCGTATGGGACAAAAAGTCTTATTGGTGGATGCCGACCTGCGACGACCCCAGATTCACCTACGACTTAATCTCGATAACGACCACGGCCTTAGTAATGTCCTCGCCGAGGGTCTCGATTGGAACGAGGCGATTCAATTCCTACCCCGCCACGAGAATTTATCGATTCTTACCGCCGGTCTAATTCCCCCAGATCCAACCCGCTTGCTTTCTTCCCAGAGAATGCAGGAGATGATCTCGCAATTACAGCAAGACCACGCTTTCGATCTAATTATCTACGATCTACCACCGATCGCCGCTTTTGCCGATGCGAAAATTCTCGCCGCCATGGCCACTGGCCTAATTCTCGTCACCAAACTGGGCAAAACCGATCGCTTTGTGCTGAAAAATCTGCTCGAAGATCTGAGATTATCCCAGATTTCCGTGTTAGGTTTAGTGGCTAATAATGTTAGTCGGAAAGACCACAATTATCGTTACTATAGCCATTACTACGGCAAAAGATAATTAAATCCCATCTTGCTTACTATTTATCGGTTAAGTAGGTAGGTGTTAAAAATTTTCAGGCACCCCCCTTATCAAGGGTAGATCCCCCCGCCTATCGGCACCCCCCTTAATAAGTAGGGCTGTTTCATTCTCCCATCAGAATATCAAAAGTAAAAGCGATCAATATCAGGTAAAATGAGAAGTGACCGGCAACTTTTTAAATATATGTTGAGCTTAATAGAAAAACTAAAACAAGTCAAGGACTTTCGGAAAGATAAAGGAAAAAGACACCCTTTATGGATAGTATTAGTAGTAATAATACTAGGAACAATGCTAGGATACTCAGGTTATAGAGAACTAGGAGAGTTTGCTAAAAATAATCGGCACAGGCTGAGTAAAGAATTTAACATAATTCCAGAAAGAGTCCCATCCTATTCAACAATTAGAAGGGTAATGATGGGAGTTGATGGTCAGATTTTGTTAAAAATGTTTAATGAATGGGCATTACAAGAATATGGACAAAGAGATGATATAAATTGGCTAGGCATAGATGGAAAAAGTCTCAAAAACACCCTAAAGAATCCTAACAATGAACAACAAAATTTTATCATGTTTATCTCATTGTTTAGTCAAGAAAGTGGCTTGGTATTACACTTAAAAAGAATCGAAAACAAAAAAGGGTCTGAAATCGACGAAGGGCAAGCTATAATTGAGGATTGCTCTCTCCAAAATAAAGTTTTTACTGGGGATGCTTTACACTGTCAGAAGAAAACAATCAGCTTAATAGCCAAGACTAAAAATGACTATGTTATCACCGTTAAAGGAAATCAGAAAAATCTTTATCAGCGAATACAAGACCTGAGTAATTCCTCAAAGCCAGAAAGTTTTTTTCTTGAACAAGATAATAGTCATGGACGAAAAATATCAAGAAAAATAGAAGTTTTTAAAGTGAGGAAAAATGAAAGAAAAGGGTTTGAAAATCTGCGAAGAGTTATTAAAGTAGAAAGAAGGGGTAGTCGCGGGGATAAAACCTATGAAGAAACAGCTTACTATATCAGTAGCCTAACCGAATCCGCCGAAGTATTTGCTAAAATTATTCGAGGACACTGGAAAATAGAAAATCAGTTACATTGGGTAAAAGATGTAATTTTTGAGGAAGATAAAAGCGAAATTAGTGATTTTCAAGCGGCCAGCAATTGGTCAATTCTCACAACCATAGGATTGAATCTTTTCAGAGGTTTGGGTTTTCTCTCAATAACGGAGGGACAGAGGTGGTTAGCTGAACGTTGGGAAAAACTGATAGTTTTATCGACGTAAGAAGCAGAAAAATTAGCTAAATTAACAGGATGTACTCTCAGAAAATTTGAAGAGAGATAGGCTTTTAGTGGCTTGGGAACAAGCTTTATCAATTTATTCATAATAAATATTGGCAGAAGATTAAATATTAGTTATTGTGACTAACTCTTTTGGTTAGAGAAAGATAAAATTGAGAATCTTCAGTCAAATTTATTGACTCAAAATTAGCTATACTTAATTTAAATGAATCAACCCTACCCTTAATAAGGGGGCAGGGGGATCGGCACCCCCCTTATCAAGGGGGGATTAAGGGGGGATCAGAGGCAAAATCTATCTTCTATTTAATTATAACCACTTACTTATCAACTTTTAATTGATGTTAAATGCGGGTTTTAATTTGGTATCGCAATGATCTGCGAGTTCACGATCACGAGGCAATTTATCGAGCCATTCAAGAACAATTAGAGATAATTCCCTTCTATTGTTTTGATGAGCGTCAATTTGGTCTTACTTCCTACGGGTTTCCAAAAACTGGCAAGTTCCGGGCTAAATTTTTATTAGAAAGCGTAGCAGATTTGCGACAATCTCTGGAAAGTTTAGACAGTAATTTAATTATCCGATGGGGAAAACCAGAGGAAATTATCCCGCAATTAGTTCAAGAATTGCAGATAGCCAAGGTTTATTATCATCAAGAGGTAACAGCAGAGGAATTAGCGGTAGAAAAAGCGGTAAATAAGGCTTTATCCGGGGTTCCTGTGCAGATAAAAACTTTTTGGACAGCCACTTTATGTCATCCTGATGACTTACCTTTTACCCTTAATCAACTGCCAGAATTATTTACTAATTTTCGTAAACAAGTCGAACGTCATTGGGAAATAAGAACAACTTATCCCAGTCCGAAAAAGTTGACAAAATTACCTAAAATAGATTTAGGAAATATTCCTAGTTTAAACGATTTAGGCTTAACAGAACCAATTCTAGACCAGGGATGTGTTTTGTCGTTTCAAGGGGGTGAAATGGCAGGAAAATCACGGATTAAGGAATATATTTGGGATAGTGATTCCTTAAAAACCTATAAGGAAACCCGCAATGAAATGTTAGGGACTAATTATTCCTCAAAATTCTCAGCCTGGTTAAGTTTTGGCTGTATTTCCCCCCGTTATATCTATGAGGAAGTACAAAAATATGAGCAAACGAGAGTAAAAAATGACTCTACCTATTGGCTGATTTTTGAATTATTATGGCGAGATTTTTTTCGATTTATTTGCAGTAAACACGGTCATAAAATCTTCTATAAATCTGGTTTGCAAGAACTTTATTTACCTTGGTTAGAAGATTGGGAAAGATTTAATCTCTGGTGTGAGGGAAAAACCGGTTATCCCCTTGTAGATGCTAATATGAGAGAATTAGCCGCTACAGGATTTATGTCGAATCGTGGCCGGCAAAATGTCGCTAGTTTTCTGACCAAAAATCTCGGTATTGATTGGTGTATGGGAGCAGAATGGTTCGAGTCGTTATTAATTGATTACGATGTCTGTAGTAATTGGGGTAATTGGAATTACACTGCTGGTGTCGGCAATGACGCGCGAGGATTTCGTTATTTTAATATCCCTAAACAGTCGAGAGATTATGATCCCAAAGGTGATTATTTACGTCACTGGTTGCCCGAATTAGCCCTAATAAAAGGCGATAAAATTCACGAACCTTATAAGTTATCTCCAGAGGAACAAAAGCGTTATACGGTGATTTTAGGGGTTAATTATCCTCGTCCCATTGTCGATTTTTTTCAATCGATCAAACACAACGAAAAAATTTATCTTCAGCATTTTAGTAATCAGTAATCAGTAATCATTGGACTTCTACCTAATATTTTCTCAAGACTAAAATTCTTTCTAGACAAGAAACTTACCCAAATAAAAATGATTTTAATGTCCCCAGATTTTTTCTGTTAAATTGAATGAACAACGATAGATATATATTTGGATTATCGAACTATTTATTAGTACAAATAATCAAATCAAGCTCTGATTGGGTTATAATTTTTGCAGATGTCTAATCAACTGAAAACTCACATCTGATAACTGATAACTGATAACTGATAACTGATAACTGATAACTGATAACTGATAACTGATAACTGATAACTGATAACTGATAACTGATAACTGATAATTGATAACTGATAACTGATAACTGATAACTGATTAAGACATTTCTAACATTCTTTGAATCGGCAACAGTGCCTTAACTCTTAAATCTTCAGAAATAGTAATTTCTGGAGTTGTATCTCGCATACAGAGATACAATTTTTCGAGAGTGTTCAGTCTCATGTAGGGACACTCATTACAAGCACAGTTATTCAAACCTGGTGCGGGTATAAATAGTTTTTCTGGGGCCGATTTTTGCATCTGGTGAATAATCCCCGGTTCTGTGGCGACAATAAAGGTTTTTTCAGAACTTTTCAGGGAATAATTTAATAGTGCCGTCGTGGAACCAATATAATCGGCATGGCGTAAAACCGATGATTCACACTCAGGATGGGCGATAATTTTTGCTTCTGGATGGGCGACTTTTAATTCTATTATCTTGCGTTCGGAAAAAGTTTCATGGACAATACAACTACCCTGCCAGAGAACTAAATCTCTACCAGTTTGCTGACTGACGTAACGGCCTAAATTGCGATCAGGAGCGAAGATAATCGGTTGATGGGCAGGGATTTGATTGACTATTTTGACTGCATTGGAACTGGTGCAGATAATATCACTCATGGCTTTAATTTCTGCACTGCAATTAATATAGGAAATCACGATATGATCGGGATATTGGGCTTTAAAACGAGCAAAGTCTTCAGGATGACAACTATCAGCTAAAGAACATCCCGCATCTAAATCCGGCAGCAATACCAACTTATCTGGATTTAAGATTTTAGCTGTTTCTGCCATGAAGTGAACCCCCGCAAATACGATCACATCTGCTGGCGTTTGGGCAGCCTGTTGGGATAAACCTAGAGAATCACCAATATAATCAGCTATATCCTGTATGTCAGAATTTTGATAGTAGTGAGCCAGAATAACGGCGTTTAATTGCCGTTTAAGCTCTTTAATTGCCGTAAATAGGTCATCAGGTAAGCTCGATCGATTTGCGGGTTGAACAGTTGTGAACACGGTGGGGTTTATGGTAATTTTTACCAAATACTAAACAAGTGCTTATATCATAGCAAATTTTTTTAAAGTGATTAGGAAGTGGGGAGATGGGGAGATGGGGAGCAGGGAGAATAAATAAAAGCTGAATACTGACCCCCGATTAAGACTGTCCGCTAAAAACTCACATCTGATAACTGATAACTGATTCAAGGCTAAGGGTCAACAATGCTAGGATAAAGGCTTGAGTAGAGAACGATCGAGCGAAAGCCATGTCATCGACAGAAGTAAAAACCCCGCCCCCAGACAGTCCCGAATATCTCGATGAGTTACCCGGAGAAGTGGAAATGTCCTTATTTGACCACTTGGAGGAGTTGCGTCGCCGGATTTTTTATAGTTTAATTGCCGTGGCTGTAGGTGCGGTGGGATGTTTTATCTTCGTTAAACCCCTAGTACAAGTGCTGGAAGTTCCCGCCCAAGGGGTAAAATTTTTGCAGTTAGCTCCGGGAGAATTTTTTTTCGTCTCCCTAAAAGTAGCTGGATATAGCGGCATACTGGTGGCTAGTCCCGTCATTCTGTTGCAAATTATCCTCTTTGTGCTGCCGGGGTTAACCCGTCGCGAACGGCGTTTAATTGTCCCGGTAGTCTTAGGATCGAGTGTTTTATTTTTTGCTGGTTTATTTTTTGCCTATATTGCCCTGATTCCCGCCGCTTTAAACTTTTTTGTCAATTATGGGGCGGAAGTGGTCGAACAAGCTTGGTCGATCGAGCGCTATTTTGAATTTGTCTTACTTTTGCTGTTTAGTACCGGCATCGCCTTTCAAATTCCCGTTATTCAATTGATTTTGAGCTTTTTAGGCATTATTTCCTCGCAAACGATGTTATCGGGTTGGCGTTTCGTGGTTTTGGGTGCGGTGATTTTAGGCGCAATTTTAACCCCTTCCACAGATCCTCTCACCCAATCCCTGTTAGCAGGGGCGGTCTTGGGTCTATACTTTGGGGGGATTGGGGTAGTGAAATTAACGGGACGTTAGCAGTTTTTTGATAAAATTTGACGGCTGAAAACTAATTAAGCCAGAAAGCTAGAGATTGATTCTAGATTGAGTAACAAAGTGAAATATTTTTTCTTAACGGCAGGTTGGACAATAGGACGGGTGTGGGAATTTGGCGGTTTGTGGGACCATGCGAGTAGTTGGCGACGACCACCGCAGATAGAGCGATTAAATATCGGTATTTTAGAGGGAGAACAGGTTTTATGGCTTTATAAGGTGGAAGAAGCCGTGATTATGGTAGAAGTTGCCCCCAAGAGTGCCGAAATTGCCGATACTGTCCCCACCATCGGGCAAGTGGTGCTAAAACGCTTGATTAGTGCCGAACAAGTCCTCGAAATCCTGCAAAATGCCGAAGAACTACTGAGGAAGTAATCAGTTATCAGCTTCTGATCTGACAACGCCGATAAATGTGCCAATTATTGGCTTAATCATCGCAATTATCGCTCTTCTGGAACTTTCGGAAATCCCCGACGGAATCCAGATTCTGAAACCGGTGGTGATTCGGTAGTAGTGATGGCGGCTTAATCCTTTGCCAGGTGTGCATTGTAGTCATGGATAAAATACCAAAGGGCTCCCCAACGTGATTCTCCATTTTTTTAGAGAAAGATAGACTCTCTCTCACCAACCGAGAAATCCTTTGTCGAAAGGTATTATTTAATCTTTCAATAGGATTAGTTTGACCAGTTTCTTTCCCGACTGGTCGATGACGTTTACTGGGAATTACTGTCTTATATGACTCCCAAAAGTCTGTGTAAGCAACTGCACATTGTCGGTAAACGCCTGGTAAACTGGCCCAAAGTTTTTTGGCTGATTGACGACTCCTATCTCCGCGCATAGCAATCAATAATTTCCCTTGTATTTCTATCAATTAACCGCCAAATATAGACCTTTATCGTCTTAGAAAAAACCAAAGACCACATTTCATCACATTCTCTAACCAATTTACCTTTTGGTTTGTCCAAAACCTTTATTTGACGGGGGACAGCCGCCAGTTTATTGTTGACATAATTTTGTTACCATGACCAACTTACCCCTGTTACTCTAGCAATTCCTCGTCAGGAAATTCGTTCGAGCAAGAGTTTATCAATTAATTGTTTGGTTTCGTCAGAGACGGTTTTATTAGTGGGATTGATCACAAACTGACGACCACATTCTTTACCTTGACGTTTGGGTTTTCCCTTAGGAATAGAACCATTCTTGATCCTATGGTGAGAACCACAACGCTTGACAGGGGAACGGAGGTGAAGGGGGTACTTTGTTCGGTGCTAGACTGATATTTCAGTAAGCCAGACAGGAGCCAGAAAAAGATATTTATCAGAAAAGTCATGAGCAAGCTAGAGGTTTAAAGACTGAGCGGGTTCCAATTATTTTTATTAATAAATATTTTACACAATTCATACCAGGTAAGCAAGAGAGCTACGCCACTACTACCGAATCATTACCCTGAAACCCTTGGTTGACAAGTGATCGCTAACTTTTTTTCTAATAAAAACTCAAATTTCGGGTTTCTGTTAGTTAGCGATAGCTTGAAGGCTTACCCCATAAGAGAGCTAGAGTTTAGAGACTGTAAGACTTTTGCCAGACTCCCTCCAAGAGCGCTAAGCACAATTAATTACACATCTAAGCCACTACTCCGTCAGACTTCTGCTGTGATCAGTAAACAGTGAACTGAAAACTCAAATCCGATCCCTAATAACTGTATCCCGTCTCCCGTCTCGGAGTCTCCTGTCTCGGAGTCTCCTGTCTCGACTAGGAAATTAATTTTGCACGACTACTTAGCAACGATAGATATACCTGGACTTCCCCCGTATAAACATACTAGCTATGGCTAAAAGTCTTACAGAGCCTGAGTTCAAGCAATACAATACCAATGAACTACTGGACACAAAATCCTGAAGTTCTTACGCAGATAGGGTTTGAGGCAAAAATTTTCAAATTTGACCTTTGGACCATTATAGCTTGTTTCGGGGCAGAAAATCAGCAAAAACATGGCTACAGAGGGAATCCCTTACTCTAGAGATTAATGACACTATCTGTTAAAATCAGGTTAGCGATCACTATACAGCCAACTCTACGGAATTGCTCTACTCCAGATACAGTCAACGGTACAGCCATTTTCAAGTGAAAAATGTACCCAGTAGTCTCTTTTCAATTTTTTCTTAGAAGCGACCTGCAGTAAGGGTTTTGTTAATTTTTTAGTATTTATGTATGGGGGAAGTCCAGATATACATTTCAGTTGTCGAACTACTTAGGGCTTGCTGAATAATGGTAAAACCCTTTTAAAATAAGGCTTTTGACCTGTTAAAGTCCGATGTTAGTGCAAGAAAATAGGATTGGGACTTTCAAAAACCTTGCATTATCCTTCTTGTGGTACATCGCTTGGTACAAAAAACAAGGGCAACAAAGCCTGAAACGACCGACTCCTGACGACCGGCTACTGACTCCTACCCCCAGGAAAAACTTTTTCAGCAGACCCTACTTAATTAGGGTTTGCTGAATAAATCTAAAAACCTTGTTAGATAAGGCTTTTAGCTCAAGGGGTGACAGAACAGTTAAAAAGCTTGCTTTATAAGGCTCATAGCCGTTAACCCTTTGGAGAAATAAGGGTTTTTCTGGGGTTTGAGGCGGATCAAAGAAAAGGCAAGTTCCGAGAAAGTATCCATCGACTCAACCCAAAAAGTACCATAAGTACCTATCCAAAAATCACTATGTCTTTCAGCAGAACGATTAGATTCTTTGAGGCGACAAATATAAACACGGTGGGGTAAAATATTGAGTTGTTGACCCCGTATCGTATTTAAAGAATAGGCGATAGCAATCAATAAAACAAGAGCTAAAAAGCGAGGTTCACTAACTTTAGTCTTCTCGATATTATCACCTCCCGTTTTACAATCTTTGAACATAGCTTCAATGCCAAAACGAGATTCATATAACTTTAAAGTCTTCTCTAAAGAGTCAAGATTAGTAAGAAGATACCAGGGAGCTTCGGCTTGTTTACTACGATAGCGTCTCTGACCGCAAGTTGCCAAATTAAAAGCTCCAAGTTTATGAGAATCTGTCTAATAAATTCCTGAGAAAAACTGCTCAGTCCCTGGTGGAATATCCAGAGCTTTTAGAGGTTGATATTTGTGGCTCTTCGTTACTCTTTATGCTAAATCAACATACAAGATGCCAAGACAACATACTCTGACTGACGGACACATTTTTCAATACAAAGACAAGTACTGTTATGTGAAAGCCTCAAACTCCTGAATAAAAGAAAAGGTAATTTTGCCATAATAATCCTGACGAGCTTTGCGAGAAGAGCCAACAGGGAAAAGGGTCAACAGAAAATAAGTGGTCAAGTCGCAAGAAGGGACGCGCCTTATGAACAACTCCCGCCAGCCAACGTCAACCAATTTTCAAATAACTCAAACCACGCCGAAAATGAGCATCAACCTGACGGCGAGAGCCAGATTGTTGAACCGCCATGCCAGTTAAAGTAGCAAAGAGAATAGAAATGGCAACAATGAGATAGAGACGTTCTAAACAAGCAGCAGAGCGAACACGAGAATGTTCCCAGTCAAAAACGCCCGATTTACTGCCCTTGAAAGAGATGTTCAATGGGAAAACGAAGACCATACTGCCAGAAGGTGTCAAGGGTAGGAGGTTCATCGCTCAGAATTGCCCAATTATCCTTAACCCCTGGAACAGAGGCTAAAGCAAGATGAGCAGTGATTCTAGCCTCCTGCCAGACTTGAACGTTGCGATCAAAGCAGGCTTGCCGTTTGGGAGGATAGAGTTCTCTGACCTCATAGCCAAAACCCCGACGGCGAACACCGTAAATGAGGGTATCGCAAGGTAAGCGAAGACACCAATGCCAAGTATTTTTCCTGAGCCATTGAATTAATTGCTGATTGGCAAAGCCTCGGTCGGCTAACAGCATGACATTCTCAAAGCCCTGAAGATAGCCTTTGGCTCTGTCCAACAAGGGTTCGTATTTCTCAAAAGCTAGGCTGGCACTACCATGTTCTAATCCCATCCACATCAAGGGGACGGCTCTCCCCCCGCAGACCACCGCTAGATAGGGTTTGCTGAAAAAGTAAAAAACAAAAACTCTCAAAAATCAGCCCGAATTTAAGATAAGTTTTTCTGTTGAGAAATCAGCTTTTTTATCATCTTTTCTAATCAAAGAGGGATGAATAAAGCTAAATTTAGATGTATAAAGAAATAGGGACAAAAAAAGACAGTTAACCTGTCTAAGCAGGTTAGAAAGATTGATGACTAAAAAAGTAATGGCAATGGAAGTTTCTGAAGTTTTATCAAGTTTTGTCATGATACAATCAAGACTATATCTTCTTTTTGCTTGACCAAATTTACCTTCAATTGCATTCCGAATTCCTTCATCCTCAAGAGCTTGTTTTTTAGTTTCTTTACTAATATTTTTAGGTGGTCTTCCTAGAGGAACTCCACTGATTCTAATTCCTCTTTCTTTACACCAAGCTAGATTTTTTCTAGTTCGATAAATTTTATCAACATGAACTGATTCTGGATAATATCCTGTGAATTCTTTATACTCTTCTACTTGCGCTTGTAAGTCCCCAGATTCATTAAAATTATCCCAACTTAAATGGTCTAAAAATACATAACTCTCAAAACAGCTTACTGAGATTTTTGCTCCAAATTCAACTGGTTTTCCTGCTTTTCCTCTAACGATAGGGCGGATGTGTGGTTGGGTTATACTCACAATTCTATCATCAATTCTCGATGATTTATTTTCCCACATCCACAATTGTTGACGATAAACTTCTGTCACCACTAACAACATTTTGTAGTTTCTTTTGCTGAGACTACTTAACTCTGATCCCCCCTCGATTAATTTCTCTATTTGAGATAGATTTCTTTTGATATATTGCAGTTGCTTCTTGATAGCTTCTCGTCTTTCTTTTTGAGAACAACGACGTTTTTTGGCTACTTTTAAATAATCTTTTCTCGCTCTTTTTCTATAAGTTCTTGGCTTTTTCTTCAGCTTGATTCTCAAACTTTGATAGAGACAATCTAGAATGTTTTCTGTTTTCTTTCTTGCTTGATTTAATATCCCTAAATCCTGGGGATAACTTAGATCAGCAGGTGCGCAACTTGCATCTAATATTAATTTTCCTTTATTTTTTATTTGACTCTCTTTTTCTTCTTCTTTTCTTTCACTTTTTTCTTCAATTTCCTTCTTTTTTCTCTCTCTCATCACCATTCTTTTATTAATTTTATTGATTAAATTCTTACTGATTCTTTTACGAAAATTAACGAACATTGTCGCATCAAATAGAGCTTCATTACTATAGGCTGACATCCCTAG
Source organism: Microcystis panniformis FACHB-1757 (assembly GCF_001264245.1). Lineage (NCBI taxonomy): Bacteria > Bacillati > Cyanobacteriota > Cyanophyceae > Chroococcales > Microcystaceae > Microcystis > Microcystis panniformis. Next base: position 628,480 of record NZ_CP011339.1, on the reverse strand, counting down.
AAAATACTGTAAATAGGGGTTTTCCTTGATTTGCTCTATGGTTTCCCTGTCGCTTGTTTTTAATTTTTCCTTAATAATTAATGCTCCTAATGCCATCCTAAATGGTTTGGCTGGCGCACCCATTTCTTCGTCAAAATTTTGGGCATATTCTTCTTCAAATTCTTCCCAGGGAATTAACTCTGCCATTATTATCCAGCGATTATCTGCTGATAATTTTCCCTCAAAAGGCAACTCAAAGTTTTCTGGGGCAATTGAAGACTCGTTCGTTTTTCGGTACATATGTTCTTGTCGGATAAGTGCAAGGGTATTTTAGCAATTTTAGCCGTTTTCTGTCCCTTTTTCTTGACTTTTTGGGAATTTAATATGGCTGTAATCCTTATATCATAAGTATTTCACAGTTATTCAGCAAACCCTAGATAGACAAAGCAGTATTGATTCCACAACAGAGTGGTATCTATTGCTAGATACAGTCTTTCCCCCTTCTCCTTCCAAGTCTCGATGGCTTTCAATATTAAGGGGATGTATATCTTTTCCACCGCTACTCTTCCATTCTGGCAAAAGCGATTCCACCGTCTCTGATAACTATTGGCTTGTTCGGCTCTGCTTTGTACAAAGGGTTCCCATCTGGCTTGATTGAGACTTTGACTACTGAGTAGGGCTGTCACCATCCAACTGAGGACGGTTAAATGTCTTTTATCCACAAATCGGCTTCCTTGTTCTAGATAGGAATAAACTTGGGAGAAGATTCTGTTCTCGGTTTTCATCTTGTAGGGATTCTTGCTTTTTCCCTATCTACCCAGATATTTTTCTTTTTGGCAACCCTTGTCTTGTCAGGCTTTGACCCACTTGTGTCCGTCAGTCAGGTTTGAGGCTTTCACATAACAGTACTTGTCTTTGTATTGAAAAATGTGTCCGTCAGTCAGACCGATCGCTCTTGCTGCTGAGTGGCTGAAGTTATTCTTAATCTTCGGGTGTGATAGTCGTGATATTTTTTCTCCAAAGTTTTGAAACTGCGCGGCAGAATTTGAATAGCATTATTCATGACTCGATCAATTTTAATCTCCGAGCGATATTTGCGAAAAGAAGCAGGTAAATTCCTTAACTGTTCCTGCACTTCTGCTATCACTAATTTCTCAACAAAATTGAGAGAAGGTTGGTTCATGAAGCAATTTTTTAGCGATCAAAAACTGATTCTATGTTAATACCGATCAATCAAGAATAGAGTGATATTCTCCCGTCGCAATGGTGATTTAACTCACCGTTTTATCCATGCTGATGGCCAAATACCGCCAATTTCGAGACCAGCTAGACCACTAGAAGCATTTATAATGGTTTTACCACGACTATCAGCCAATTTTATCGACAATTTACCTTTGAGGGTATCTTGACAAGCAAAACAGAGACCTTTTTCTGTGGGTACACGCACGCGATCGGGAGGATGATCACTGATCCCGATTAAGACAATGGTATAATCCTCGTTGGTTGCCCTCATTTCCCAGTATCCCCAGGGTTGCACTGTCCAAGTTAGTTGAGAATCCCAGATATCAAACTTATAAAAGCGATTTTGGCAGTGAATACCGATAATTCCCACCGATTCCGTCCAGTGGAGAACTTTCCGGGTAGAACCCACTGCGGTTAAGGTTAAATCGGGATTTTCAGGGAAAGCATTACAATTAATCCAAAACCACTTTTCGGGGAAAGAATAACCCCAATTTTTCTCGCTATAAAAAGGTACATTCTGAAATTGATAATTTTTTCCCCGATGGGTAATCATTCCCGTTGCTAAACCATGAGCAGTTAAAATCTGCCAACCCGGGTCAAAAATCGGTAAATACGATAATATTCCTGCTGTTGCTTGGGGTGGACGCTTTTTATCTCCCCAAGTGTACCTAGTTTCAATGCGATAATCCCATTGACAGATTTCTCCAGTGACAGGATCATAAATTCGTCCTTGCTGCTGGTGTGCCGTTGCTTGATAACCTTCTCGAATAGACTCAAAAAAATCTAACGGAGAAAGCAGACGGGGACGGATTTTTAAGTTAGTTTTTCCCCAATGAATAATGGCTAATTCCTGATGACTTGCCCAAAATTTATCCGTATCGGGAAAAGTGCGACAAAGATAATTAGATTCTATGGCTAAAATTTGTAGCGCTCCGCCGCTATTGACTTGACCGCCGCTTGGGTCTTGAATAGAATACATAAAGGCGAATCCGTCGGCTAATTGCGGAATCATGACTCGGAAGTACCAACCTTCAAAGAATCGGGGAGTGATACCATCCCAATGGTAGCCAGAATGAGGGGGTTGTGAAGACATCTATGGGTTTATCTTTAGGTATTGATTTTGGCACGTCGGGAGCGCGAGTGATCGCTATTGATTCTAGCAAAAATATCGTCGCTGAGGTTCATTATCCCTTCACTAATGCCAATTTTCAGGATTGGCAAAAGGCCCTATTTTATTTATTGGATAATCTAGGGGATTCGGTGCGTTCAGAACTTAAATCGATCGCGATTAATGGTACTTCCTCGACGGTGTTATTATGTGATAATTGGGGTAATCCTCTTTCTGAGGCAATATTATACAATGACGGGCGAGGAATTGCGTTTTTAGAAGCAATTAAAGCTATAGCACCCCCTCACCATCCCGTAATTAGTGCCACCTCTAGTTTAGCTAAATTACTTTGGTGGAGTGAACAAGAAATTTTTTCGCAAGCGCGTTATTTTCTCTCGCAAGCGGATTGGTTAGCATTTCTCCTGCACGGTAAACTGGGAATTAGTGATTATCATAATGCCTTAAAGTTAGGTTATGATCTCGAAAATCTCTGTTATCCCCAATGGTTAGAGAATTTACCGATGTTTAATTTACTACCGGAAATTTTTGCTCCGGGTACAGCGATCGATACTATTAAACCAGATTTAGTGACTCGTTTTGCTATCCCGAAAGATTGTTTAATTTATACGGGAACCACCGACAGCATAGCGGCATTTTTAGCCAGTGGTGCTAATTCTTTAGGGGCTGCAGTGACATCTTTAGGTTCAACTTTAGTTTTAAAATTATTAAGTAGCCAGAAAGTTGATGATAGTAACTATGGCATCTATAGTCATCGTTTAGGAAATTTGTGGTTAACTGGTGGGGCATCTAATACGGGGGGAGCGGTGTTAAAGAAGTTTTTTTCTCATGAAGAATTGAGAAATTATAGTTTAGCAATAGATGGAGAAAAAGAAAGTAATTTAGATTATTATCCCCTCCTAAAAGCCGGCGAGCGCTTTCCCATTAACGATCCTTTTTTACCCGCAAAACTGACTCCTCGCCCCGATAATCCTTTAGAATTTTTGCATGGTTTACTAGAAAGTATTGCCCGCATTGAAGCTTTAGGTTATCAGCGTTTACAGGAATTGGGGGCCAATAAATTAGAGCGAGTTGATAGTGCCGGTGGTGGGGCAAAAAATCCGACTTGGAGAATAATTCGTCAGCGTCATTTAGGGGTTCCCGTGCTTTTATCTCAACAGGAGCAAGCGGCCTATGGTACTGCCTTATTAGCACAGCAATCGGTTACGCTCTTGAAATAATCTCTTAACGGAGTCGGTCGTCAGGAGTCGGTCGTCGGTCGTCAGTATTCAGGAGATAGGGTGATAGGGTTTTGGGGTGATAGGGTGATGAGACAGCTTCCCCACTTCCCCATTTCCCCACACCCCACTTCCCCATTTCCCCATTTCCCCACTTCCCCACTTCCCCACACCCTTCGTTAATTAACCATAATAGGGTGGCTCATTACCCGGTTTCCATTTGATATTACAGCCTAAACTCGGTTTTTGCTCCGTCGGCACCGGTTGACCGGTTAAAACCTTGTCAATGGCGGTGCGCAGATCTTTGCCTGTGACTGGTATTCCATTACTAGGACGACTATCATCCAATTGACCGCGATAGACTAGAATGCGCTGACTATCAAAGAGGAAAAAATCGGGAGTACAGGCTGCCGTGTAAGCTTTCGCCACTTCTTGGCTTTCGTCATAGCATAAATTGAATTTAAAGTCAAGAGTTATCGCCATTGTTTTCAAATTTTCTGGCGAATCATCGGGATATTTCTCCACATCATTAGAACTAATGGCGAGGATGCCCAGATTGGTGTTAGCATAATCGCGACCTAGACGGGTAAGTTCTTCTTGAATGTGTTTAACAAAGGGACAATGTTCACAGAGGAAGATGACTAACAGAGCGGTTTTAGCCGCAAAGCTGTCCAGAGAGATAGTTTCACCCGAAACCACATCGGGTAAGGCAAAACTGGGAGCTTTTGTCCCCAAATCTAACATTGTGGACTCGGTGCGTGCCATAAAGTTTATACTCTTTTCTATAGGGAGGACTGAGATTTTTATAGCATTTCATGCTTCATCGCGCAAACTTAAGACCTTAATCAGTATCAGTAAACAGTGAACTGATAAGTGATTGACCTATCTAAATTACTGGTTAGAGCTGCATCGGAGTGGGAAGTGGAGAGCGGTAGAAAAAAGCTGACTCCCGACTTGACGCTTGGCTCTTCTGGTTTCTGTGTGGAAACGAGGTCTATACTGATACTTTCTTCCGCAAAATAGCCCTAAAAGTCTTGCCCGATAAGCATTTCACGATTCCATAAGCAAAAATTATCACACAAAGTCGAGAAGAGCCGACGCTTTACCCCACAGTTAACTTTACTTTTGTCCAACTACTTAGAGGTTTTATGGCGTTTATTCTCATCAAAGGTAAATTTACCCCACAATTCGGTCAACCCGATGGGGATTCGGTACGTTTTTTGGCAAACAATCGTCGCCTATTATTTGAATTAGAAGGTCGAAGACCGAATATTTCTCCTGATAACGGCACTGTGCAGTTACGTTTCGAGGGTATCGACGCAATCGAAAAAGGAGCAATTAAACCTTTATCGACTCAAGCTAAAGAGAATATGCTCGATTTAATCGGTTACGATCAAAATAATAATCCCACCCCCAAGGGCTATATTCTAGCGCGCATGGTGGATGACGGTTCTGGTCGTCCGATTTGTTTTGTTTTCGCAGGAAATACCGAGCGAGAAGATGGGGATGAAGTATTTTTAGATGCTAAACTACTGAAAAATTCCGTCAACTATCGGCAGGTACTAGAGGGTTATGCCTACCCTTTATATTACAATACGCTTTTTACCCAATTGCGACAAGAATTCAACAAAGCTTTAGCCGTGGCTAAGAAAGATAAAAAAGGTTATTGGCCTAGTGATAAAACTTTAACGGGAGTTACTGTTAAAAATAAGGATGACTTGAAAACAATCGCTCCAATTTGGCCAAAATTATGGCGGCGATTGGAGGAGTATTTTCGTTCAGCAGATTCTTTAGCGGGATTTATCGAGTTTCTCGAGATTAAAAATGAGAGAATCGATATTCTTTCAGAAATGGAGGAAAGAGGACTGCAAGATATCATCGCCGTTCAGGGAGATATTGTGAAACTTACCGAATCTCCTGAAAATATTCGCGTAGTCGGTAAAGCCGGTCGTCGCAGCCGTTAAATCAGCAAACATACTCCTTAATCACTATCTAGTTCGCTTGTATAAATAAGGGTTGAATGGTACTCAACCCCTCTTTCTTTCCTCCCCGTTTATGTTGACTCTAATCTCGGAATTTAGCAACGGTTTTCTTACCTTAAATCCCAGAATTAACCGACTGAAACTGATCTGCCCAATTTTCGATCACACGCTGACTTTCGCGAGCAATAACTAAGGCATTATCGGGGACATTTCTAGTGATAGTTGAACCAGCGGCCACGGTGACATTTTTTCCTAATTCTAGAGGAGCCACTAAAACACTATTTGCCCCGGTTTTTGTGCCACTGCCGATCATAGTTTGGTGTTTTTTCACACCATCGTAATTAGCAGTAATTGTTCCCGCACCAACGTTAACTTTTTCCCCTAAAGTGGCATCTCCCAGATAGGATAAATGGGCAATATTGGTTTTATTGCCGATGTCACTTTTTTTAATTTCAACAAAATTACCGACTCGACAATTAGCCCCAATTTTCGCTTCTCCGCGCAAATGAGCGTAGGGACCGATGCGACAACCAGAATCCACCTGACTATCAGAAATCACCGAAAATAAGACCGTTACATCGCTGCCTATCCGACTATTTTCGATTAAACTCCCCGGACCTATACGACAACCAGAAGCGATTATCGTCTCACCGCGCAGATGGGTTTGGGGTTCGATAATCACATCGGCACTGAGGGTGACAGTATCCTCAATGGTGACACTATCGGGGTCAATTATGGTGACTCCAGCGGCCATCCAATCATCTTTGACTCTAGTTTGCAGGATATCATAGGCGGCGGCCAATTGTTTGCGATCGTTAATGCCGCTAATTTCTAAACAGTCCTCCACATCCACAGCCATGACGGGATCGAGAAAATTGACCACATCCGTGAGATAATACTCACCTTGATCGTTATTGGGCGTTAAATTAGGCAGTATCGCCGCTAATCTTGACCAATTAAAGCAGTATATACCTCCATTAATCCGGTGGTTTTGTCGTTGGGCATCGGTACAGTCTCTTTCCTCGACAATCTGCTTAACGAGATTATTGCCATCACAAAAAACTCGACCGTAACCTTTCGGGTTAGGGAGGTTAGCAGTTAAGAGGGTGGCAGCGTTACCATGGTTTTTATGAATCTGGAGAAGATTTTGCAAGGTTTCGGGACGCAACAGGGGAACATCGCCATTTAAGACCAACAAATCCCCCTGAAAGTCCTCTAAATGGGGGATTAACTGCTGAATAGCATGGCCAGTGCCTAACTGTTCCTTTTGTTCAACAAATTCGATATCCTCAAGATGCTGTAGATTATTTCGCACCTGTTCCCCTTGATAACCGATAATCACCAGTTTTCGCCGGGGATGTAAGGATTCGCTGACATTAAGCACCCGTTCCACTAGCGAGCGACTGCCGAGGGGATGTAAAACTTTCGGAAGGCTGGACTTCATTCGGGTTCCCTTACCCGCTGCTAAAATTGCTACCGCTACCATGGTCATGCTTGCCAATATCGTTCGCGACTGAGTATATCGCACTCCGATCCCCTTGGTTGCAAGAATTTTTCCCCTCTTTGATCCTGTGCCAGTTGAGAAACTACCATAAAAAGGTTTTCTTTAAGACATTGTTAAGGTACTATATACAAATTGAAACAATTAAACATAATCAGCACTCTATAGATACCGCTATGACAACTGTACTAACTAAGGAATCCTCCGCCATGAAACAGATTCGCACCACCTACCAAGCTGACCAACAGGTGAAATACCTGCATCTAGAAGCGGAAATCGAGGTACTGCTGCAACAACTGCAAAACCTCAAGCGCAAAAACCAAGAGAATCAACACCTAAATTAAAGAAAATTTCCCTAAGAATTCTCAAATCCCACCCTCTGATCGGCGAGAAGGTGGGAAAATGTTTTTTGAGAATTCCAGATAGGTGTAGATTAATGATCAATTTTACCTTACAGCAAGCCTTCGCCCGTCGTCATGCCCTGAAAGTGATTAGTGGGTTAAATAATTTCGATCGCTCGCAGGTTCTCTCAGTAGTTAAAGCCGCTACAGCCGGAGGAGCAACTTTTGTCGATATTGCCGCTAATGCTGACCTAATTCGGACGGTAAAAGCCTTGACAAATTTACCCGTGTGTGTATCGGCCGTCGAGCCAGAATTGTTGGTGATGGCAGTGGACGCGGGAGCCGATTTAATTGAGATCGGTAATTTCGATAGTTTTTATGCCCAAGGACGCATTTTTGAGGCGGCGGAAGTTTTAGCCCTAACCCGTCAAACTCGCGACTTACTGCCCGAAATTACCCTGTCTGTGACAGTTCCCCATCTGCTGCCCCTCGATGAACAGGTGAGACTAGCGGAAGCTTTAGTTAGTCAGGGTGCTGACATTATTCAAACCGAAGGCGGCACTAGCAGTCAACCCCGTCACGCCGGTATTTTGGGACTGATTGAAAAAGCCGCCCCGACTTTAGCGGCAGCCCACGCTATTTCCCATGCGGTGAAGGTTCCCGTCCTCTGCGCTTCCGGTTTATCCATTGTCACCGCTCCTATGGCGATCGCTGCTGGAGCGGCCGGTATCGGTGTTGGTTCGGCGATCAATCAATTGGATAATGAAGTGGCTATGGTGGCAGCTGTGCGCGGTTTAGTCGAATCTCTGCAAGCACAACCGGTCCATATTGGCAACTAGAACAATTTTTGTCTAGATACGACGGAGAAGGGTCCGTTTTCCCTTCTCTTTTTCCCTTTGTCACCAGTTATCAGTTACCAGATGTGAGTTTTCAGTTATCAGATGTGAGTTAAGCTGTACTGAATTTAAACCGCGTCTTGGAAATTTTAGTACAAATGCTCAAACTGCTTCTCCCTGCTCCGCAGCTCCGGCGCTCCCCTGCAATCTTAACGAGCAATTTAGATATAGCGTTTTTCAGTCTGCTGAGGTACAAAAGTTATGGGTTTTAGGCACTCATGCAAGAGGGAAAAGGCAAAAGGGAAGAAAAATAGGTGTACCTCACTAGCTTAGGAAACGCTATAGTCAACAGCTTATCAGTTCACTGATTACTGCTCACTGATTACTGATTACTGATTACTGATTACTGATTACTGATTACTGATTACTGCTCACTGATAACTGATAACTGATAACTGAAAAGCCCCAACCCCATCAACTGTGGTAAAATGCCCTATGGCTCAAAACATTAGAGATAGAAGCACTCCACCATGATTCGAGATATCTTCATGCCCGCGCTCAGTTCCACCATGACCGAAGGAAAAATAGTTTCTTGGGTGAAGTCCCCCGGGGAAAAAGTCAGCAAAGGGGAAACGGTGTTAGTGGTCGAATCCGACAAAGCCGACATGGACGTGGAATCGTTTTATGATGGCTATCTCGCTGTAATTTTAGTCGAAGCCGGCCAGGAAGCACCCGTGGGGGAAGCGATCGCCTATATTGCCGAAACTGAAGCGGAAATTGAACTGGCCAAAGCTCAGGGAAAAACCGCCACAGCTGCCCCTAGCAAGCCCGTAGAGACCCCAGAAATCGCTCCGCCTCCCGTTTCGATCCCCGTCGCCGCCGTTAAAGATAATGGCCGTTTAGTCGCTTCTCCCAGGGCCAAAAAACTGGCTAAAGAATTAAAGGTAGATCTGAAAACCCTAGTGGGTAGCGGTCCCCACGGACGAATTACCGCCGAAGACGTAGAAAAAGCGACAGGAAAAGTCAGCACCGCCCCCGCTCCCGTCATTACTCCGCCGCAACCCGTCAGCGTGCCTGTAGCGGCTCCTAAAGCCCCGATTCCAACCAGCGCCCCGGTCGGTCGGACTGTTCCCCTCACCACTCTGCAAAAAGCCGTCGCTCAGAATATGTCGGTTAGCCTACAGGTTCCCACCTTCCAAGTGGGCTACACTATCACCACTGACCCACTGGATCAACTCTATCAACAGCTAAAATCTAAGGGTGTCACCATGACGGCCCTCTTAGCAAAAGCGGTAGCTAATACCCTCGCTAAACATCCTATAGTTAATGCCAGCTATAGCGACGCAGGAATCCAATACCACGGGGCGATTAACGTGGCCGTAGCTGTGGCTATGCCTGGTGGTGGCTTAATTACGCCGGTTTTGCGCTCTGCTGACCAGATGGATATCTATTCCCTCTCCCGCAGTTGGAAAGATTTAGTTGATCGCGCCCGCAGTAAACAACTGCAACCGGAAGAATATAATAGCGGTACTTTTACCATTTCTAATCTGGGAATGTTCGGAGTCGATCGCTTTACCGCTATCTTACCCCCCAACCAAGGTGCAATCCTGGCCGTGGGTGCTTCCCGTCCCCAAATCGTCGTCAATAAAGATGGTTTATTCGGAGTGCAAAAACAGATGACGGTTAATCTCACCAGTGACCACCGAGTCATCTACGGGGCCGATGCTGCCTCCTTTCTGCAAGACTTGGCTAAACTGATCGAAACCGAGGTGCAGTCTTTAACTATGTAATCAGAATCTAGACAGCAGGAGCCAAGGGAGTTTCTCTCTAGCTCCTGTTTTGTTGTTACTAAAAAAATGTAAAGAATTAGCTAAAATAGGTTTAACCTTATCTATCACCCCAAACTATCGCCCAAACAAGGCCAAAAAAAGTGTTAATCTCAGGGAACTTTAAGATATAAGCTAATATCGGTAAATTAACACTCAATTTCGCCCTATATATTAAGCCTACAATAATTCGTATTCCCACGCCCTAACGCCTACCCATAGGAAAAAATGATCACAGAGAATAGTCGCTTACGTTCAGAATTTTTAAATACACAGGTTATCACTCGCAATACAGGCAAAAAACTCGGCGTTGTTAAAGATATCCTAGTAGATATCGATCAACGAGAAGTAGTTGCCCTGGGACTCCGCGATAATATCCTCTCCTTGTCGGGAATGCCTCAATATATGTATTTATCGAGCATCAGTCAGACAGGAGACGTGGTTCTCGTGGAAGATGATAACGTCTTGGAATCCGTCGATATCGATGCTTATACTCCCTTAATCGGTAGTGAAGTGATCACGGAAACCGGCGAACCTTTAGGCAAAGTCCGCGATTATCAATTTGATCCCCTCAGTGGTCAATTACATTCCATTATCATTGCTTCCCTGGGATTGCCTCTGATCCCCGAACAATTGATCAGTACCTACGAAATTTCTATCGAAGAAGTGGTTAGCAGCGGTCCGAATCGCTTAATCGTCTTTGAAGGGGCCGAAGAACGTCTCACGCAGGTTAGTGTGGGAGTTTTGGAACGTTTGGGTATTGGTCGTCCCCCCTGGGAAAGGGAAGAAGAAGAAGCTTATTATACTCCCGCTGCTCGTCCAGAAAATCAGTTAGGTACGGGCATTCCTCTCCGTACCCCCGTTGAGGCCGCTAAACCCGTTGAAGAACGCTGGAGTGAAGACGAATGGGAAAAAGAACCCCTGCGCGCCACTCCCCCACCGCAAAAACGGGCCGAAGCTCGTTATTATGAGGAAGAATACGAGGAAGAAGAAGATAACTGGGGAGAAGCGCGGTTAGAACGCACAGAAAGCTTTTCTCGTCCTCAGTACGACGATTACGAAGATAAGGCCGAGGATGATATGTGGGATGATGACGTGGAACCAGATTACAATCCCCCCCGCATCAATATCACCGAGAAGAAAAAGGAAAGAATCCCCGAATACGAAGACGGTTAATCTTTGACAGTCCCCCTATCCATTAGTTACATCTTTCTTAACATAAAGTTTGACAAAAAAAGAAAAGTGTGCTATGTGGCTCAAGGGGGTTCTCTGGGGGGACTAAATACTTTTGCTATCACTTCGAGTGCAGTGATTTGTCAGACTTTACAGATGTTCAATGAACTCTTCAACTGTAACTTGGGCTTGTTTCAGAATTCCACTTAATGTACCAACCTTCAATTCCTGATGTAAAGGGACAACATAGCCAATTTTGCCCTCTTCGGTTTCTTTCTTCATCACAACATGGCTACCTGTTTGACGAACTTGCTCGAAGCCTAAGCGTTCAAGACATCTAATTGCCTCCCCACTAGAGATTCGTGGCAGCTTAGGCATAACTAACCTCAATACTGGTCACAAATCTAGGGGATGTTTCTGGTAAGGTAAATTCCTCTAGGTAAAGCCGTGTGGCTTCTTTCAATCCAGCAATCGCCTGCTCAATTGTTTCTCCTTGATCTACTGTACCAACTTCTGGACATTCAGCAATGTACATATTATCTTCTTTGTACAAAATAACAGTAAAGATGCGATTTTTCATGGTGTCTTATCATCTCAGGCGTACTCTGAAAATCATAACATAACTGTTTCCTAATCGTTTGGTTAGAAAATAGTTAGGTTTCCTGATCATTGACCCAACTCAAGCTTTTTGAAAAACTCTATAAGATATTAGGTTATTAGTAATTAATCCAATATTGTCCCACCTTCCTAGAATTGAGTGAGAAGATTGTGCAAAAACAAGCGTAGAGTTGATTAATCATTGAAATAAATTTGCCCCAATCAAACCGACTCGATGAACTGCTCGATGTCCGATTCTTACGAACCAAATTTGAGCATAGGTCAATCGGGCTAAAAGTTGATCGGAAGCTGTGAGGCTGTCTTTTGCTACTTCAAAAGCCCCTGTTTCAATATCTATGGCTACAATCTTCCCATGATTGCCTTCCTCGACTTGGGGGCGCACCTGAGATTGATAAATCTCTTTACCACGTCGAGCGAATTCTTCTTTGCTGTAGCGGAGTTGATTAACTGTCATTGTCCTGACCCCGTTGCCACTTTTGCCCCTCCATTTTAACCTAAACATTGGCAATCTTCGCTAACATTCCCCAACTTGGCCCACAAGGGCGGCATCGCACTTACAGTTTCAATCAATGTGCATGGTGCGTTCCCCAAAATCGATCGCTGGAGCGGTAGAAGTTGCATCAGGGAACGCACCCTACGGCGATTGCGATCGGGAGCATCTCACTTACGCGATGAGTAATTATACTTAGCCTAAAAGCCACTCTTAATCGTGTCTTGGAACGAAATAGAGGCTTTTAAAGACCGCGTACATAGAGAATTAAAACAAGAATTACCCTCGAAAAGCCTATTTTTCTACTAAGTATTTATGCTCATTGCAAAGGTGAGATGCTCCCATTGCGATCACACTACACAATTTGATTGTTCATAGTATTTTGTAATAGTTGATGTGCGCTGTAAAATGGCTCTCCTTCCAAATTTAAGCATTCCAACTTTTTCATAAGTAAATTTTTCAGGTCCAAATTATTATGCTCGACAAGAACAGATCGTAAGTCATAACCATCCATCAAAATGATAGATTTGTCATTATTCTGCTTTAGTAAGGGGCATACATTTTTTGACCAACCATTGATCGATAAAAATAATCCCAATGTCTGTTTACCAGAGCGGCTGATTTTGCCATAAAGGCTATCAAGTTGCCGTATATCCGTTAAGTTTTGAGTCCATTTACATTCAACTAGATAGTACCAGCCTTCAAGCTTAAATGCGCCGTCTATTTGTTCTCCACCCTCATTTCTCCTAAAGCTTTTTTGAGTTGGAATCTCATAAAGAGAAAAAATACGTTTTAGCAAGTCTTCAAGTGAAAATCCTCGCTGTTTCTTATCTTCCGAATTTATTAACTTTGTAAAGTTATCAAATTCCAGCAGAAGACTGGATCGAAGTGAAGAAAATTCCTCCTTCCTCTGAGAATCCTGATTAGGATTCTTTGTATTACCTCCTTGCAATCTTTCTACAATTTTTTGACATTCGTTAAATAAATTTTCCTCCTCAGTGGTGATAGCTTTCCGAGTTATTGACTTTTTTGTTTTCCAGTATTCCAAAAGTGTTTCTATCAGTTTTCCTACTGTAGAATTAGATTCTTCTTTCCAAAAACCTCTTAATCGATTTGCTTTTGAGCCACTACTATAATTATATTTTTCATCATATATATCGATATTTAAATTTTCTAAGACGAATTCTCGGAAGGTTATGTTTGAAAAATCAAGCACATAACCATTGCCCATTTCGAGCAATTTCTCTAGTTTAATCTTTTCAATGCTTGTTAAATCTGACATCTCATATCTAGATTGAAAGTGAAAGGAAGGTAGGAAGGTGGAAGGTATGCCTAACTACACATTATACGAAAACTTTCTGCATAACAATTTCCAGAGCAACGATATAGGTCAACTTTCTGTATGTTACCCCGACTTACAACATATATACTAATTTGTCAATAGGTAGTAATATTTAATCTGCTTATACTTCGAGTTTTGGTCTGAAAATGGGCGATCAATCCCACATTCCGCACCCTCAACTGTCACATAATACTAAATCGGTTGAGCAACGCACAGAAAACGGGTTTCTCGGAGAAACCCGTTTTCTGCTCATGCACTCATGCAAAAAGGGAGAATAAATAATCAGTCTTTAATAACCGGATTTAGGATTATTTAACCTTTAATCAAGGCTATCACTGGGGCCACCAATCTTCGATCACCTGCGCGATAGTATAGGGACAAAACTCCGGAAAAATGCTAAGGATTAAACCCGTTTGTCTGGCGGCTTCTCGACGCGCTCTGGTGTATTCCTTATCCAAAATTTGCGCGGGATAACCGCGTAGACTGGGACTATCCTCTAATTTGCGACGAATTTGCGATCGCCCATCATTGATGGAATCCAGCCAACTATCGGAGCGCCGTTGGGGTTGATATTGCCACTTGAGCAGATGAAGCAAAATTCGCTCCATTTGAGAACCAATCGCACTGCGTTCACTTTTCCCCAAATCCTCGATTTCCTCGATTAAATGCTCCCAGTCAATGGCATCCCAGCGTTGTTCCCGCAAAAGTTGAGCCGTATCCCGGGCCCAGAGAATTAAATCGCAATCGTAGGTGGTTGGCATAACCGGTTCCCTGTTTTTCAAGCTTTTCGGGTGGGATTGTGGGGTTAATTCTGTTAGGTTAACGATCCGGCGTTTTCTTAATGATAACTGATTACTGTCAGAGGTAAGGTCAAAAAGCCTGTGAACCCTGTATCAATAACAGCATCAATTACCTGCCTCTGTTTACTCTCATTGCTTACGACTAACCGAAGCGTTGCCTCGCAGTTTTGATCAACAATTCCGTTCATCATAAAGTTAAAGCAGACGACCTACACCAAAGCGGTGAACGCCTTTATACCCAATTCGGACACGCCAGATTTGAGCATCAGGGTTTCGTTCAAGCAATCGATTAGAAGCAGTTATTGTGTCATTGGCAAGCTCAAAAGCACCTGTTTCAATATCTATGGCTACAATCTTCCCATGATTGCCTTCCTCGACTTGGGGGCGCACCTGAGATTGATAAATCTCATTACCACGTCGAGCGAATTCTTCTTTGCTGTAGCGGAGTTGATTAACTGTCATTGTCCTGACCCCGTTGCCACTTTTGCCCCTCTATTTTAACCTAAACATTGGCAATCTTCGCTAACATTCGCCAACTTAGCCCACAAGAGCGGCATCGCACTTACAGCTTCAATCAATGAGCATGGTGCGTTCCTCAAAAATCTATTGGTGGAGCGGTAGAAGTTGCCTTAGGGAACGCACCCTACAAGATTGCGCTCTGCTACGCAGTGCCTTTGGCATCGCACTATATTAATCTGTGAAGTTACACAGCAACAGGCAACTTTGAAAATTCACCAATATTTCAGCTAACGGTGAAGTTAGGTTAAGCGAGTTTGCAAGAAAAGAAGTCGAATTATTGAACCGATTTGATTCATTGAAGTCTACTTATTAAATCACCACGTCGAAATGTTGCAGATAGCTGCTGCAAGGAAATCTCTTGTTCTCCATAAAGATCCTGAAGTGCCTGTTTAATATCCTGTAATGAAGCATTAAAGTAACTCTCCCCATTTTGATCAATAAGCATTTGGGCTGATTGAAAATTTTGATGACTAATGTCTTTCATCTGAACTTTCATATCAGCCAAAAGTTTTTGTCCCATCTGCATTGCAATAAAGCATGAAGCATAGCGGACAAAATCTGGGTCAGTAGACTCAGGTCTTTTGCGGCGGTTTTCTGCAATTCTGTAAAGCTGAACAGCTATTACGATTTGCGCTCCATTTAATTGATCAGTAAAGATTGTATCATACAGTTTCCCAAAATGTTCACGAGAGAAAAACTTTGCTTGATGAGGTTTTCTTCGCCAAACGGATAATACTGCCTCAGCAGCTACTCCTGAAGTAATATCAGCAGAGCGAGTAGGAGTATTGGAACGTTTAGGCCTGTAGTTAAATCCTAATTGCTCAATATCCTTTTCCAATATTTTCTGGTGCTCATCATTAGCACGTAAATCTTTGAGGTCTACTGGATTTTGGCTATTGGTTGCGTAGGTAATTCTTTGAACTAAACCTTCATTTTCACGAGGCAATTGATAGAGTCTTAAAAGAACAAAAGCTTGGGCATTTTTATTAATTAAATCTGGTTCTCGCAAGGTTTTAAATATGGTCATACACGTTTGACCACCGTTAATGATTTGTAAATTCTCAACACGCACTTTGTAATCGCCATCTTGCAATGCGTTGTATGAGAAACTATCACAAATCAACGTGACCCCGTTATTATAAAAGTAAAAATTGTTTTTTTCATCGCTAGTTAAAGTATGACGGATACCCTCATTTACGCGATTTCCTTGTAAACCCAAGTAGCGACGAATATTGCGCTCTAATAAACGTTCTCCATGTCGCTCTATAAGTGTGGCAATTTCTGTCACCGAAATTCTACCCAACAGTACTCGGCTAAACTCCATATCTTCCACAATAGCTTTGCCACTTAGCTGCAAAGTATCTTTTACGGGTTTAGAAGCTTGAAGAATTTTGACTAAACGCTCGTGATTAACATATTCCCATGTCACCTGATCTCCAAACTCAGCACGATCAATAGCCTCTTGAGCAGATAAATTCCATTTCAGCCCATTGTTGCAAGCTATTATCCGAACTTGGGGAATATAGCCATCCCGGATTAGGCTACGAGCTTCTTCCACTTTCACAAGCAGTCGTTGATTAATATGTTCTAGTTTGGCTGCTGGATTAAATAAGTAATTAATTGCGTTTATTAAACTTTTTATACCTTCTTCAGGAAAGTTAGAGTTTCCTTCTAGGTTGTTCTTATATTTTGCCTGAAATAAACTAACTGTAAATTCACCGTCATATTCTTCTGAGATATGTATAGCATCTACTCCAAAGTCACCACCTCCTTCTGTTAAGCAATCAAAAACATCATCTCCATCTAAATCTAAAATGGTTTTAACGCACAGATATACAAAAGCCAAAGACTTAAGCCGGCCTTCATCTGTGATTCGTAGTTCTTCAGAAGCTTTTTGACGAATGTCTTTGCTAACTGATACTAAGCGTTGGTCGATGATGGATATATTAATATTCATGTACTTATTTAACGAACATATTTAAATAGCTTATTTTATTGTGCCTAACTACATATTATACGAAAACTTTCTGCATAACAGTCTCCAGAGTAACGATCTGGGTCAACTTTCTGTATATTACCCCGTCTTACAACATATATACTAATTTGTCAATAGGTAGTAATATTTAATCTGCTTATACTTCGAGTTTTGGTCTGAAAATGGGCGATCGATAGAGCAGCAATTATTTTAGGTTGGGTTAACCCAAGGAAACCCAACAAAGAGTAACCTTTGGGGTGGTTGGGTTGCGCTTTTTCAAGCGAATTGAGCTATTTTTGCCCCAGTATTGTTTCGCTCAACCCAACCCACGAAGCGATGCGCCCTGCTACGCAGTGCCTTCGGCATCGCACTAACCAATAACCTCAATGGTCCGGTGCATTGGGGTTGTTAGGTTCGCGATCGCCATGACTTTGGATCACGCCGACCATGAAAAATTGCGGTCACAACGACCCGACTTGAAATCACTCGATAGTAGACAGCATATGGGAATCGTCTGATGACTGCTCGTCGAATGTCCAGATAAACGATTGCATAAGACTCTGGCATCATGCCGATCTGATTGAGTAAGTCATCTACACAATCAATAAATTCATCACCCAAACCAGCTTGTTGACTCTCATACCAATCATAGGCATCGCTGAGGTCGTCACGGACTTCTGGACGAAATACCAGTACATACTTCATGCTTGCTTTCTGACTGATGCTTTCATCTCTTCCCAGGTGAGGACGTTATCGGGATCATTATTATGACCCTCAATCCGCTGATCGAGTTCGTGTTTTTGCGCCTCGGTTAAATCAGGATACACCTGTTCGACTGCAATACTTTCCCAAATCGCTTGAACCAGAAGGATTCTATCCTCAACACTTAAAGTTGTAATTTCATTTAGTGTAGCCGCGATATCCATACAGAAACCTCAAGGTGAGACATTCGATAGAACTTCCTCAAATATAGCGAACAGGGTTTTGTCCGTCAAACGACACATTGCAATTAACGATGTGCCCGTCTAGAAATTTGATCACTAGCCTGCCATCATCTCTTCTGTAGCTGGCATTTCGGTCAAAGATAGCCTCAATCATTTGCATCCCGTCAAAATTCACGACTTGGACATGGGTGATTTTCTCAACTTTCTCTTCCGCGATAACCCAAGCTCCCGATTCAGATTGAGCGAGTAGTTCTAACAAGTTGTCATGGGTTCGGACTTGAAGCGTTAGTTTAGGCATACATATTGATGACTCAAATACTAAGCGACCTAACTATATATTATAGGTCAACTTTCGGCACAACACTCTCCAGAGTAACGATATGGGTCAACTTTCTGCATATCACCCCGCTCTGTAACATAAAATACTAATTTGTCAATAGGTAGTAATATTTAATCTGCTTATACTTCGAGTTTTGACCTGAAAATGGGCGATCAATAGTCAAGCGATCGAGAGATGGGGATGACCACGACCCTAGGGGATTATGCAACGGTGAACAACTTATCGGCAGGTTTCCAGGGGACCAAAACCATAATCCGGGAGATTCCGGGCATCTCCGCAAGTCAGCTGAGACCGATTGACCCCAGAAAAAATCTTCAGCCCTATAACCACTATAACTAATAGCCGCTCCCCAATAACTGATCACTGAGAGACAGCTAAACTAAAAAGCCGTGCTAAAATCAGCATATCTAGGGTCGCTTGTGTAGGTGATGGATAGGCTATGTTTGAAAGATTTACGGAAAAAGCCATTAAAGTAATCATGCTCGCCCAAGAAGAAGCCCGCCGCCTTGGCCATAACTTCGTGGGAACAGAGCAGATTTTACTAGGACTAATTGGAGAGGGAACGGGAGTTGCCGCCAAAGTCCTCAAGTCCATGGGTGTCAATCTCAAAGATGCGCGCGTGGAGGTGGAGAAAATCATCGGTCGCGGTTCCGGATTCGTAGCCGTGGAAATTCCCTTCACCCCCAGAGCCAAACGAGTTTTAGAACTCTCCCTCGAAGAAGCCCGTCAACTGGGCCATAACTATATTGGCACAGAACACCTCCTTTTAGGACTAATTCGCGAAGGGGAAGGTGTGGCCGCTAGGGTTCTGGAAAATCTCGGGGTGGATCTCTCAAAAGTTCGCACCCAGGTGATCAGAATGTTAGGGGAAACCGCCGAAGTGGCCGCCGGTTCATCTTCCCAAGGTCGCACTAAAACCCCCACTCTTGATGAATTCGGTTCCAATCTCACCCAAATGGCCAGCGAGGGTAAACTCGATCCCGTGGTCGGCCGACAAAAGGAAATCGAGCGCGTTATCCAAATTCTCGGTCGTCGTACCAAAAATAACCCAGTCCTGATCGGGGAACCGGGGGTAGGTAAAACAGCGATCGCAGAAGGATTGGCCCAACGCATCGCTAACAAGGATATTCCCGACATTCTCGAAGAAAAACGGGTTGTCACCCTCGATATCGGCTTGTTAGTGGCGGGAACCAAGTATCGCGGCGAATTTGAGGAACGCCTCAAAAAAATCATGGACGAAATTCGCCAAGCGGGTAACGTCATCCTTGTGATCGATGAGGTTCACACTCTCATCGGTGCTGGGGCTGCCGAAGGGGCGATCGATGCGGCCAATATTCTCAAACCGGCTTTGGCCCGGGGAGAACTGCAATGTATCGGGGCGACGACCTTGGATGAGTATCGCAAACATATCGAACGGGATGCGGCTCTAGAAAGACGTTTTCAACCGGTTATGGTCGGTGAACCCTCCGTAGAAGAAACGATCGAAATTCTCTACGGTCTCCGGGAACGCTACGAACAGCACCACAAATTAAAAATCTTAGACGAAGCACTAGAAGCGGCGGCGAAATTGTCCGATCGCTACATTAGCGATCGCTTCTTACCGGACAAAGCGATCGATTTAATCGATGAAGCTGGTTCGAGAGTGCGCTTGATTAATTCCCAATTGCCCCCAGCAGCCAAGGAATTAGATAAAGAACTGCGGCAAATTCTCAAACAAAAAGATGATGCGGTGCGCGGTCAAGACTTCGAGAAAGCCGGGGAATTGCGCGATCGGGAAATGGAAATCAAAACCCAGATCCGGAATCTCGCTTCCACCAAAAAAGGCGAAGATGGCAACGATGAACCCTTTGTGGATGCCGAGGAAATCGCTCACATCGTCGCTTCTTGGACTGGGGTTCCCGTCAACAAACTGACCGAAACCGAATCCGAGAAACTGCTGCACATGGAAGATACCCTGCATCAGCGTCTCATCGGTCAAGAGGACGCAGTAAAAGCGGTGTCCCGCGCCATTCGTCGCGCTCGCGTCGGTCTAAAAAATCCCAACCGTCCCATTGCTTCCTTTATCTTCTCCGGTCCGACGGGGGTAGGTAAAACCGAGTTAACTAAAGCTCTGGCCGCTTATTTCTTTGGTTCCGAAGATGCGATGATCCGTCTCGATATGTCGGAATACATGGAACGGCACACGGTTTCTAAGTTAATCGGTTCGCCTCCGGGTTACGTTGGTTACAACGAAGGGGGACAATTAACGGAAGCGGTGCGTCGTCGTCCTTATACGGTGGTGCTATTCGACGAAATCGAAAAAGCTCACCCCGATGTCTTCAATATGCTTCTGCAAATCCTTGAAGATGGACGTTTGACCGATGCCAAAGGTCGCACGGTGGACTTTAAAAATACCCTGTTGATCATGACCTCGAACATCGGTTCTAAAGTGATCGAGAAGGGTGGCGGTGGTTTAGGTTTCGAGTTTGCCGATAATCAAGCCGAGGCCCAGTATAATCGCATTCGATCGCTGGTTAATGAGGAATTAAAACAGTATTTCCGCCCTGAATTCCTCAACCGTCTTGATGAGATTATTGTCTTCCGTCAACTCAATAAGGAAGAAGTCAAGGAAATCGCCGAAATCCTGCTCAAGGATGTGTTTAAACGTCTGACAGAACAAAATATTACTTTGTCTGTCACCGATAAGTTTAAAGAACGCTTGATCGAGGAGGGTTATAATCCGGCCTACGGCGCTCGTCCCTTACGTCGTGCGATTATGCGTCTGTTGGAAGATGTTCTGGCTGAGGAAATTCTCTCCGGACGGGTTTCTGATGGGGATACGGCCATGGTCGATATCGATGAGGAAGGTAAGGTGAAAGTAATTTCGGGGGAAAGACGTGAGTTAATCGCTCCCGTGATTGAATAACTTCTCACTGGAATTAGTTAAATAAAGGGTGGGCTTTTTGCTCACCTTTTCTCGTAAAAATAGGGAAAAAGTGCGATGAAAGTCTGGGTTGTGGGTTGTGTTTTGTTATTTTTGTTGGTAGAATTTTATCAGTGGGCGAAGGGGTTTATTTTGCCTTTACCTATCTATATTTTTGCCGGAGCTTTATTATCGATCGCTTCTAATTATTCTCAAGATATGAGCAATTTATTTGCTAGAAATGAACAGGTTTATCAAACTGCTAGTTTAAGTGATATTCCTGACATTTTGACGGCAGAAACCGCAATTACCAGCCTAGAAGCGGCAGCAGCGGAGGATAGTAAAAAGCGGTGTCGCTGAATCAAGACATGAAGACTAAATTGTGCCTCCTATCCACAAGTTACCTTACTGCTAGGTTTTAAAAATTGCCGAGAGGACAATTGATACTTAAAATCAGCAACGCCCTATAACTTTTCAAACAGCTTCTAAGAATAGATGATCATGAAAACAGTCACAAAATTAGCTCTTATTGCCCTACTCTGGATAACAATAATCAATCCTGCCAACGTACCTCCAGATACCGATGTTAGGCTAAGAATGGCCCATGCCCTGTGGACGGGAACTGAAGAAGTTTCTTTACCCCCAAATTATCGTCCTTCCTCTCGATTAGACCATGTTGGTGTTTTAGGAGTAGATGGAAAACGATATGAACATTATGATATGGGACAATCTTTATTAATGTTGCCCGCAGATTGGATTGGCACTCAACTCTCTAAAGTTTTTCCTAGTATTAAGCCTTACTTATTACGAGAATTTGCGGTTAGTTTTCTTGTAGTTATACCCCTAAATGTATTAGTTGTTCTCTCTTGTTATTGGTTACTTAGACTATTTGATTTTCAGGAGAAAATTGCGGCATCTGCCAGCTTGATTTGGTTGCTAGGTACTACCGTTCTCCACTATGCACAAACTTTTCAACAAAATAATCCAGTCCTACTTTGTGTGATTTTAGGTTATGCTTGTGCTTTGGCTTATATTAAAACTAACAAAGTACCCTATGTTTTTTTGAGTGGATTGGCAATCGGAGCGGCTATTATCATTCGCTCGACAACTATCATTTATGCTCTCACAGTTTTTGGTTTTCTAATTAGCTGTCTAATTTATAAAAATTTCAAGCTGAATCAAATCTTTAAGACGGCCATACTCTGGAACTTCGGCTTATTTCCCTTCTTTTTTATGAGTAGATTATTTAATTACTTACGCTTTGGGGATTTTTGGACAACGGGAACATCCTTACTCATGGAGCAAATCCACAATGGAGCAATCTTTTCAGGGTTGCCAGAATTCCCCCCTAATTATCCTCTCATACACCCTCCCTACGTTGGTATTCTTGGCGTTCTCTTCTCGCCAGCTAAAAGTATATTTATTTACGACCCCTTTCTTTTACCGTGTTTAGTATTGGGGATTATTTTATTTAACAAATTAACACCTTATATACGAATATATTTTATTTCCTCAATTTTTGCACTTGTCTTTCATATTATCTTAACCAGCAAACTGGATTTCTGGCATGGAGATGGTTCTTGGGCTGCTCGTTATCACGTTACCTCAGTTCAGCTACTACTTCTCCCCTTAATAGCTTTGCTAATCTTAGAGATGTTATCGGTTAATCGGCTCAAACGATGGTTAATTAGCAGCTTGGTTGTTCTTTCCATTTTGGTTCAATTTACTTCTCTTGTCTTTGACCCTAGTGTAAATAGTGGTGTGGTCATCTTTGCAGAACCAAAAAGTTTTTTGAGGTTTCGTTTAGCTGAACGTATCGACAGTGTTAGTTGTTTAATTGGTCTTTCTCGATCCCAAAGTTGCTTAACTGAGGAAAAGTACAGTAAGTCCGCTCTCGCCGGTAGAAAGTACAGTAAGTCGGATCTCGCCAGTAGGGTGTATTTCTGGCCCCTTAAATCCAACAAAGCGCAAGGATTGCTCTGGAAAATTTGGGGATTCCTCTTGATCACAGCTTTGATCAGCACTCTACTTTTCCTAGTGATTGGGTAGTAGTGATGGAAACTTAATACCTTGCTTGTCCCTTACGTCGTGCGATTATGCGTCTGTTGGAAGATGTTCTGGCTGAGGAAATTCTCTCCGGACGGGTTTCTGATGGGGATACGGCCATGGTCGATATCGATGAGGAAGGTAAGGTGAAAGTTATTTCGGGGGAAAGACGCGAGTTAATCGCTCCCGTGATTGAATAAATTCTCACTGGAATTAGTTAAATACAGGGGGGGCTTTTTGCTCACCTTTTCTCGTAAAAATAGGGAAAAAGTGCGATGAAAGTCTGGATTGTGGGTTGTGTTTTGTTATTTTTGTTGGTGGAATTTTATCAGTGAGCCAAGGGGTTTATTTTACCTTTACCTCTCTATATTTTTGCTGGAGCTTTATTATCGATCGCTTCTAATTATTCTCAAGATATGAGCAATTTATTTGCTAGAAATGAACAGGTTGATCAAACTGCCAGTTTAACTGATATTCCTGACATTTTGACGGCAGAAACCGCAATTACCAGCCTAGAAGCGGCAGATCAGAAGATCGTAAAAAGCTATCAAATTAGGCGGTTTTGTAGAATTGCCATGTCATAACTAACCTGAGTTCAGGATAAGCCGAAACCCTAATTTTACCTTAGCCAGTCAGCCCTATTCTTTCCTGGAAGTCAACAATACTAAGGCGTGCGTCATCCTGAATGCTGTACTCGCTACCGAAAGCGATTTGTAAGAATAAGATACTGTACAAAATAGAGAATACGATGCTGAGACTGAACCAGAAGGTTCTGGAAAGCATCAATTCTCTTAGAGGAGTTAAATCTAAAAAATACGAGTTCTTTGTCTGCATAACTACCTTGACGTTTTATCCAAGTATTTTACATTTAATACCAGGGTGAGCGCATCTCAAACGCTATTGATAATTAGCCACTTTTGTGATCTGCTTGCTGTGTGGGCATTTCAAGTGATACCAGTCAATCAGAATAGTTACGAAATCTTAACATTGGGTCGATTTTTGCTTAACAATTGAGATGGCAAATTCTCCTCAAATATGCCTGAATGTACCTCTGGGTAAGCAACTCACATAAAGTTCATTTTGTCAAGGATTGTTAAGATGCGCTTACCCTGTATTAGTCATTAATACGTCTAGCTAATAATACTAAATTGGAAGGCATTCCCAGCGCCCAGATGGTTTCGACTCTAATACTGAAATTGTCTCCTAAAGCTTGTTTAGCTAAGTTTAATAATTCGGCTCTACCCAGTAGGTTTAAATTATCTTCCTTAGCCCAGAAGGATAACCCGACTATATTTAATAGAAACCGATGCCAAGATTTAGGTAACCAATGGATTAGGGGAAGTTTAGTATGAAATTCTAGCCAATGCCAACGATTGGGTGTAGTTAAGAATATTTTACTAGCAACTCTGGCACACTCTCGAATATGTTCAACCTGTAAATGAGTCGAACCACAATGTTCTAAAACTGCGCTAGAGGTGGCTACATCAAACTCACACTCCTTAGCAAGAATTGGGCGATGAAATCCATTGGGGCTTAAAATTTTGGCAAAAGGAAACACTTGGCTCAGGGAAGAAATGTCTTCTGGGGAAGAGAGGGCGACAGTTAACCCTGCTTCATGAAACCAGGGAATCATACAGTTACTGTCTATCCTCTCCACATCTGGAGTAGAACCAATATCAATAATACTTTCTCCTGCCCGTAAATCGAGTTTGTTCATAGCTAAATCAAACATCTTACGGCGAGCTTCTACACTTAAGCGTTCTTGAATCCCTGTTAACCAATGTCCACGATTAAAATAGTCAATGCCTTGATTCATAATATATTTGTTTACATAGTTGGGTATCTCGAAAAATTGATAGCCCAAGGACTGTTATAGTATAATAAGTAAGAACAGCAAGTCAAGCGAACAAATGCTCTTGCCAGAATCACCCAGGGTAAGAGCATCTCAATTAGGCTTGACAAAAGGCTTTCAGCACAGCCATCATATAGTTATTATCCATGGCCGCCCGTTGACTTTTTTGTGCCAGACTACGTCGGTAAGTGGATTCTTGGTTAAGAGCGTTAAGTGCTACTCGTCTCAAGAATGCAAAATTACGAGGGCTGTGGCCTGAGCGAATCCGACATTGATCCTCATTAAAAGTAACATCTAAAATCCAATGAGCCTGATTTTCAATGCTCCAATGTTTACGAATAGCATTACCTATTTTTTGAGCATCAGCAGGGAGAGAACTGAGATAAAATTGGACTTCACAAGTGGTTTTATGACCAGGATGACGAACTCGTTTAACTATGATAATACTTTGAATTCCTTGCCATTGAGCCTGTTGATAAAGACCGCCGAAAGCTTCTAAGGGTACAGCCCAACACCAACGTTTTTCGAGGCGATGATGACCTTTTTCCAGATGGTAATCATAACTAAATTGAATACCATCAAATTGATGTGCTTGAGCTTGCTCAAACCAGTTTTTGACCTGAGTATAAAGAGTCGGATGATTAGCTTTAAGGGCGACAACGTAGTCAGCTTTTTTGGCTTGAATATGATTAAGTAGGTGGGTGGAATTAAATATAAAATGAACGTAGGTTGGGTTGAAGCATGAAACCCAACGCCCGCATGGGTTACGCTACCGCTAACCCATCCTACAAATAATTGTGCCTACCTACTTAACTGCTAAATTAGATGAGCTTACCCTGTTTAATACGGATACCATAAGAACTAGGATGATTGTCTATTTCTTGGTATTTTTGAGTATACGAAAGTTGAAGGGTAACATATAAGTTTAGAAGCAATAAAGGCTCTTCTCGACTTTGTGTGATAATTTTTGCTTATGGAATCGTGAAATGTTTACTGGGAAAGACTTTTAGGACTATTTTGCGGATATTCTATCAGTATAGACCTAGTTTCCACACAGAAACCAGAAGAGCCCAATAAAGCCGATAACAATCAGTTACAATTATTTTTATCTTCGTTTCAATCCCAAAACACTTAAAAAGAAACTGGAAAAAACCACCTGTACTCCCAACGCTAGAGCGGTTACGGAAGGAATGACAATCCGCATGGTCACGGCTGGATCTAAAGCCCCATAAAGTCGAGCATTCCAAGTATATAAAGCATACAGTGAACCCCCCATACCTAGTACCAATAAAATTACGCCAATGATCAATCCCACCTCCAGATTAATATAACGCAAAAATCGTCTTAATTTTCGGTCTTCCGGTAATAAACCCTCGCTGATAGCAAAAGCTTTTGTGAAGATGGCAAAACTGACGATTTGAAAGCCAATAATCAAAGCTGTGGCTGAATAGAGAAGGGTGTGAACTCTCGGTTGGGTCATAAACCAAATCGTCGCCACAAATCCCAGAAACATTAAAGCCAGTCCGGGGTAGAGAAACAACCAGCGAGGACTATACATTAACAGAAATCGGAGATGTCGCCAGCCATCGCGCCAAGTTTTTAGGTGGGGGGGACGACTGCGACCGTCAGGGGATAAAGTGGTTGGTACTTCGGTAATTTTCAGACCGTAGAGGGATGCTTTCACCACCATCTCGCTGGCGAATTCCATGCCAGTGGTGCGTAGGTTCAATTGTTCGATCGCCTGTTTACTAAACCCGCGCAATCCACAGTGAAAATCACCACAGGGGCTGCCAAAAAATAACCGTCCTAACCAAGTCAAGACAGGATTGCCCAGATACTTATGCAATACCGGCATCGCCCCGGGTTTAATTCCCCCCTGAAAACGATTGCCCATCACCAAATCATAACCCTGTCGCAATTTTTCTAGGAAAGGCGAGAGATTGGTAAAGTCATAGCTATCATCGGCATCCCCCATAATAATGTATTGACCTTTGGCGGCGGCGATACCCCCCCGCAGGGCGCTACCATAACCCCTTTCCGGGATGGGAACCACCCGCGCCCCTGAATTAGTGGCAATTTCTTGGGAACCGTCGCTACTGCCATTATCGGCGATTAGCACCTCTCCCGCAATTTTGTGTTGTTCCAGATAATCTCGTGCTTTGCCGATACAGGTGGCCAGGGTTTCCGCCTCGTTGAGACAGGGCATGATGATCGATAATTCTAGAGTAGGTATCTGCTCCTTAGAGGCGGCATCTGCCCTGACCTGATTTTCCAGCATAACAATGGCGGTGGAGTCGTTTTGCTCAAGAGTATAACAGGATTATTGACATTTGTGACAACAGATTTTTGATTGCTCAATAGTGCTGCCTTAATTGATTGGCTTGTCTTTGTCCCCAATAACCTATAATGATTGGGGTGTTCATTATCCAGATTTCCGAAGCTATCTAAGCTAGACAGGGCCTTCAGCATCCCAACAACGGGGTTTAGATTACGAACGGCTTAGGGCAAAAATTCGGCAACCCAGAGAAAATGATACTGAAAAATTAAAAACTGAAGTTTATCTTGGTTTCACAGCCATAAACCTTAGCTATATCAAGCTTAAAATCGAAATGACCTTAAAAGTTTAGTTGTAACATATAAGTTTAGAATTGACAGTGCCGATAGCAATGGATTACTGGGGAATAAATAACGTGAAGCTGCAGGGAAAAATGCCAGATCAATTGCAATATACAAAAATAAGCGGAGTAAAATTATAGATAAGGCAAAAGAAATAATCAATGTGTATTGATTGAGAAGTTGGGAGTGAACAGGTTTAACCAAGTAATAGACCAATAATATTACAAAAGATATCATTCCAAGAATATTGATGATCTGAATTAAAGGAGTGATCCGGTTTAAATAGAAGATAAGGTCTTTATTTAAATCTGGTTGGTTAACTAGATAAGTTCGACGATGTGCCACTCGATTAAATATTGATCTCATTTCAGGGGTTACTCGAGGATCATCCGTATTTTGTAATAATTTCTTACTACTGACTCGTGGCAAAAATAAATATCCACTCATTTCAGTTAATGAATGAGGAAATTTGTTTAGCCAAAATCCTATATCTATATCATCAAAAGAGAAAGTTTTCTGGTTAATTCTTTTATCGTTAAATGCCTCTTGCAGTTCAGAATTAATTTGAGTAAAAACTTGATACATACTCCTATCTTCTGTTAAATTGCTTCTTCTAATTGCTTCTATTGTTGACCAGTACACCCAATCAATTGCTACTTCTATATTAGTAGTATCTTTTCCACCGAGTCTAGTAATTCTCCTAGCTAATTCTTCTTCGATTAGAGGTTTGACTTGATTCAATGTTGGACTCACTTGATAAGCCATTTTTAATTGTTGGCGATTTATATTGACAAACTCAAAATCATCTATATTTTGACCATCATCTATACTCTGAATCTGGGAAAAAGTTTCTTTGAAAGCCGATGAGTTACTAATGGATAACGCTGGTAATTCTAGAAAAAAAGCATTTAATAAAGTAAAAACTGTAGTAATTAATAAACTTATAGCAATGGGAATAATACAAATCGGCAAAGCTTCTCGAATAGCTCTTGCTATATTCATTCTATTCCTTAATACAAGAATAACAAAAACAACTAGGCAACTAGGGGAGCATCTCACTTACGCGATGAGTAATTATACTTAGCCTAAAAGCCACTCTTAATCGTGTCTTGGAACGAAATAGAGGCTTTTAAAGACCGCGTACATGGAGAATTAAAACAAGAATTACCCTCGAAAAGCCTATTTTTCTACTAAGTATTTATGCTTATTGCAAAGGTGAGATGCTCCCACAACTAGGTAACTCAGCAAGAACACTATCTGCTCTGGACGGGTAATGAATATTATTCCTAAACACAATCCACCAAGAACGGAAAATATTAGTTTCCTAGCTAAATTTTCTGACATAACAGTTATGACAGTTAAAGCCAAAAGGATATGATATAAGCTAATGGCTATTGTTTCAGTTAAAATAGTATTGAACCACAGAAAAGTTGTTATATGAAAAGTTAAAATTGCAAAAATAACTAAGCAGATATATCGAGGAATTTTTAGTAATCTAAAACTAAAAACTAATAATATATTAGAGATAGTGTAAAAAATCTCATGACTAATTC
Organism: Microcystis panniformis FACHB-1757; assembly: GCF_001264245.1. Taxonomy (NCBI): domain Bacteria; kingdom Bacillati; phylum Cyanobacteriota; class Cyanophyceae; order Chroococcales; family Microcystaceae; genus Microcystis; species Microcystis panniformis. Next base: position 599,260 of record NZ_CP011339.1, on the reverse strand, counting down.
TTAGAGAAAAATTAAGAAAATTAGAAAACATTATAAATATTGGATATCCTGGCATATAATCGATTATTGCCTTAGCTTTATTAGTAGGAAACCAAATATTCTGATCTGCCATTAACGTATAGAGCAAGGAATCTCTTGGATGCCCTAAAACTTCACTGTTTCTGATTAAAAAAAACTTAATAATGATAATTGATAAAATCCCACAAGCAAAGAATAATTTGTTTATATCTTCGCAAAATATTCTCGTCAATAATTGTTTTTTGGGCATAATATTTACTGCACTTAACTAAATTCAATAAAGCGGAAATTGATCTACTAATAACAAGGAAAACTATCTGCTCTTAGGGTCTTTTTTATGCTTATTTAAACCACGAAAACTCCAGTGTTTGTGCAAGAAAAAATTATAAAACATTAAACCTGCACTCACAATTACTACCGATGCCATGTACCATAGTTTAAATACTTCTACCAAAATAAACATCCAAGCCACGTTAATTAATAAGCCAGAAAACATGACATTATAGTACTTTATCAATTCTGGGAAAAACATTTTTATACTTGTATTAAAAGTATAAAACTTATTTAGGCAAAACCCAAGAAAACTTGTATAAATTAGAGCAATAACTACCGATGCAATGTAATGAAATTTGATTTTTTCAGTTAATAAATATATGGAAAAAGTATAAATAATATTACAGGTTAAACCAAAAATAAAAAATCGTCGAAATTGTTGACTAGATAGTAAAGAACAAAATTTGTAAAAACTCTTTTGAAGTACATTAATCATAATTTAGATTACTTTGGCAATAACTTGTTTTACACGATAGTAACTACTATATCGAATAGAGATAAACTGTCCTCATATATTCAAATCCCTCATAATCATAGTCCCCTTTCTGGGATAGGAACCACCCGCGCCCCTGAATTAGTGGCAATTTCTTGGGAACCATCGCTACTGCCATTATCGGCGATTAGCACCTCTCCCGCAATTTTGTGTTGTTCCAGATAATCTCGCGCTTTGCCGATACAGGTGGCAAGGGTTTCCGCCTCGTTGAGACAGGGCATGATGATCGATAATTCTAGAGTAGGTATCTGCTCATTGGCGACGGCATCTGCCCCGACCTGATTTTCCAGCATAACAATGGCGGTGGATTCGTTTTGCCCAAGAGTATAACAGGTTATGTACAGCAGTGGACTGAATTGTTAGCAGACAAGCGGCAATCCATATCTGAAATTAGATGGCGATCGCTCTGCTGGACTCTCTGACTTTCTTGATTGGGCAATTTAACCCAAATTTTCCAGCCACTGAAATTCTGATGCTATCCTCGCCATCCCACCTGATTATTTGCTAAAATTCATGGCCAAATCTCCTTAACCCCAACTGACCTTACATTTGCTCAAAAGCTATCTGCTTGCTACTGAATTTTTGATGCGTCCGGGACGCATCCCACGGACAAATATCGCCAATTTCCTCCTAGGCTTTAGGTCTTAAATAAACTAGAGACTGTTGCCAAATTAAAGTGGGTTTATCGTAGTGATCGACTAGGTATAGACAGTTAGCATCTTGCCAAAGGATGCGACCAACGAGCAGATCATCGGTGCTTAACTTAATTTCTACTTCCCGTTTCTCTTGAATATAGCTCTGTACTTGTTTAATACTCGGCAGACCAGGATCAAATTGAGACATAATGAGTTTATCGATGAGGTGTTCATCCTCTATTATTCCTGTTGAGCAGCTTTTATTGACCATGAAAATCCCCTTTACCAAATATCAAGGCCTGGGCAATGATTTTATTTTGATAGATAACCGTCACAGTCCCGAACCCCTGATCACAGCGGAAATGGCCGTGGCTATGTGCGATCGACATTTTGGCATCGGTGCCGATGGCGTGATTTTTGCGCTTCCCGGCCAAGCAGCAACCGACTATACCATGAGAATTTTCAACTCTGATGGTTCGGAACCGGAAATGTGTGGTAACGGTATTCGCTGTCTAGCCCAATTTATCGCCCGTTTAGAGGCTAACAACACCATTGGCCGCACCTATCGCATTCATACTCTAGCAGGAACGATAATTCCCCGTTTAGAAGCCAATGAACAGGTAACGGTCGATATGGGACCGCCGCAACTCCTAGGCAGTGAAATCCCCACCACTTTAGTCAAGGGGTCTGAAAAAGTCCTCGCGGTTCCCCTAGAGGTGGAGGGCAAAGATTGGTTAGTTACTTGCGTTAGTATGGGTAATCCCCACTGTGTCACTTTTGTCGATGATCTGACCTCTATTCCCCTAGAAACTATCGGGCCAAAATTTGAGCATCATCCAGTTTTTCCCCAACGGACTAATGTGGAGTTCGTGGAGGTAATCGCACCGGATTATATGAAGATGCGTGTCTGGGAAAGAGGAGCGGGAATTACTCTCGCTTGCGGCACTGGTGCTTGTGCTGTGGTGGTGGCAGCCCTGTTGACGGGCAAATGCGATCGCCGTTGTACCGTGGAACTCCCCGGTGGTTGTCTTCAGATTCACTGGTCTCAAACCGATAACCGGGTTTACATGACAGGTCCTGCTAAAGCTGTTTTTGAGGGCATTTATGGTATCTAAACCACCCCGTATGGACGGGGACTGAACTCCCCGAACAGCGCGACGGGATTGTTAATTCTTAGAGACTGGTAATCCAAGCAATAATTCCTTTACCGGTTAACAATTCAATGGCTAAAAGAGAGACAAAGCCAATCATGGCCAGTCTGCCATTCAATTTTTCAGCGTTTTTGGTAAAACCGAGACTGCTAGAACTATCAACGTACATTTTCGGTTCAACAGCAAAATTATTCAGTCTTCCTTGTTCTTCGGTGGTGTAGCCGCGGGCAGTCATGGGGAGGCTCCTTTTGGATGATTATGTTAAGAAGTGTAACATATTGTTAAGTTATGTTGCAAATTTTAACAAAAAATTTCTGGAGACTCAGAAAAACTCGATCGGGTATTCAGTCAACGGCAAGGTTCTGGGCTGTCAGGGTAGTGCTATAGTTCTATCTCCTCTGGGTTTATTGAGGAAATTTTGCTTTTTTATTGACAAATTACCCAAGTTGTGGTAACAAAGAGGTGTATGCTTGGCCACCATAGTCAAGGGAAAAACAAAAACTATCTTAAGGTCGCCAGAGGACTGCCGTTAAACTGCGCAGGAGTTAGCGGGGGAAAAATTGCCACCGAAAGCGAACCCGAACGTAGGGAGTCAACTGACCTTGAGCGAAGATGTGCCGAATGGGTTAAGTGTGGGGAGAATAGGGAAAAACCACTAGGAAAAACCTGAATAGAATCTTAATATATAGAGTGCCTAGTAGCCGTAACGATTGCGCTCACTGTTTTTGTAAATTCTATGGCAGAGATTAGCCCAGAGATCAACCTCATGCAGATAGCGACTATACTCAACCAATATCGATTTGAAATGAGAGGATATAAAGCGCAAGAATTAATCGAGCGCTGGTTGCCCATCTATTCGCTAAATTGGATTCGCATGGCGATTTTAGAGGCACTCTATCAGGGACGTTACAAAGTCATTTCGGTGGAGGAAATCCTCAAAATTTGGCACCGTCGCGGCCATCCTACCTTTCATTTTACGGGGGAATTCGAGCGCTTGGTTTGTAAAAACTTGCTAGATTCCCAGTTAGATGGCAAAAAACCAGCAGTTATCCCTAAACGGGAACAGATCAATATACCTTCTCCCACCCTTGAGCAGCCCTGTCCAGAGCCAGAAGCGGGAAAAACCGATAATAATGGCACAGTAGCTACGAGTAAAGATTCTTTACTCAACTTAGAAACTTCTCTTTTTAATGATCCTCGCAAAGGTATGAGTAATGTGGAGGAATTATTCTCGCAGTTAACCCCGGAAACGCCCAAATTCCCTGAATTAGAATCAGTGCCTAAATCGCCTAACGGTCCTGGAACTAGGGAGAATTTTCCGGCTAATTTTAAACCGGCAATCGATGAGTTTATCCCTTTGTTAGACCCTTCGGAATTGTATCCCAAATTAAAAGCTGTGGCCCGCTCACCGCATAAGTAGGGTTGGCTGAAAAAGTTTTTCGGTGGTGGCAGGGTGTGGGGTGTGGGGTGTGGGGTGGTGGGGTACTGACACCAATTAATTCCCCGCCCTCAAGAAAAAAAATCGCCCTGACGATTAAAATAGAGTTAACTTTTCCCCTCAAGGCTCTGCTCAATTAACTAGCATTATGACATCCTCCTATTTTGGTCTAGAAACCGAAGAAAATAAACTAATTAACTCTAATAATCTCTCGTTCGCCGCTTCTCTTGGTATTCACGGCCTAATTTTAGCGATTATCTTACCTAATTTCCTCAATAATCCAGCGCAGGAGCCAAAAAAGGATTTACGCAACGTCAATCTGATTGAATTGAACCCTCTAGAGCAGTCACGTCTTCCCAGTCTCGACTCCTCCCTGTCCAGCTTACCGGAACTGCCTAACCCCAATTCGTCCTCTTCCTCTTTGCCTCCTCTCCCCCCCATGGATGGCATCCATAACAGCACCTTACCTCCTTTACCCTCGGTTTCTTCCCTTCCTCCCTTACCTTCCTTACCCGCTTTACCTCCCCTCTCCTCTTTACCCTCCGTCAATATCTATTCTCCTCCCGTGGCATCTATCCCCTCCCTGGGTAGATTACCGATTCCTCGCAATTTTCCCACTTCTACCCCCAGTTTACCCAGTCCTCCTGCTGTTCCCACCCTGCCGGACAATAATAATCTGCCTAGGGAGACTAATAACCAGCAGGTGCGGCCTTACTTCGATCCCTACCAAGATAATCTAACTTTAGATAGATTGCGAAATTCGCCCCTTAGTGCATCGCAACAGGCGCAGGAACAATTAAACAATTCCCTAGCCCGCACACCGGAGCCGAATGGTCAATCGCCCCTAGATGAACAGCGTCGTCAACAATTAATGTGGGAAATGCGGGAACGTTTGCGCTCCCTGGAGGCGGATAAAAGCAATACCAGTAACGAGGATGCTATGAGAAATCAGGTGGATTGGCTGGCCAGAGTCCAAAAAACTAATCCTAACGCCTTAAATGAACTAAATCAGCCCAATCAGGGCAGCAGAGGCATAACTACCGTCAATTTGACCGGTAATTATCCCGCTACGGCTTGTTCCCGTCAATTGGCGGGGACGGCGGTTTATGGGGTAACGGTGGATGCCCAAGGCCGCCTCAGCAGTGAACCCCAGTTAATTAAAAGTGCTGGCTTCCCGATTTTCAATCAACAGGCGGCTGGGGAAGTGAGATCAACTCGTTTTAATAATCCCAGTGGTGAGTCGAGAATCTATCAGGTGCGAGTCAGTTTTGCCCCTAACCCGGAAGTGTGCCGAGGTGCGATCGCTAATCCCCCAAAACCGGAGGGTAGTAACCTCAATACCCGTAACTCCCCCCCCGTAACGCCGGCAATTGAAACCCCGCTTCGTCCTAATCAACCGCCACAACCCGCCGTTAGTCCCCAACCGGATAACGTCAAGCCGCCCGAAACCACAGGACCAAATCCAGTCCAAAACCAGCAAGAACCGCCCAAAGAAGCGATAATCGAGCAAAAAGCCCCAGAAACTCCTCCCCAAACCCCCGCTCTCAATCAGCCGGAGGGTTCCCCCGCTAGTCCCCCCACTAGCCAAAATCCTCAACCCCTGGGCGAGGAAGCTTTGCCCCCCGGTCCGCCGGCGGAAGCTAAAACTGAACCAGAAAGTTAGGCCTTTTCAGTTATCAGTGATCAGTTATCAGTAATCAGATGTGAGTTTTAAGTTTACTGATTACAAGGGCCGAATCTAAAACCTAATTTGTTAAGCTAAGTAGGGAGACACAATTATTTGTAGGATGGGTTAGCGGTAGCGTAACCCATGCGGGCGTTGGGTTTCATGCTTCAACCCAACCTACGTTCTTTTCTAGACCCCCCGCACAAGTAAGTTATCGAGCTGCTATCGGGTCAAAATATCTAAAAGCTCGGATAAATTTGACATAATCTTAGGTTTTATGGGTAGGATAGTTGTTTCTTGTCTTCTGTCTCCTGTCTCCTGTCTCCTGAAAAGGAAAACTTCGTATCTCACCATTAAGATAACTGCTGCAAATGATTTCCACTTCCCAGATCCCCGATTCTTTTGTCTCACCTTGCCGTCGCGCCTCCGTTAGTCGTACTACCAAAGAAACCGATGTACAGGTGACGATCGATCTTGATGGTAGCGGCAATTGTCGCGCCCAGACAGGAATTCCCTTTCTCGATCATATGTTGCAGCAAATCGCCTCCCACGCTGCGATCGATCTCGATGTGCGTGCCACTGGAGATCTAGAAATTGATGACCATCACACCAATGAAGACGTGGGAATCACCCTCGGACAAGCTTTACTGCAAGCTTTGGGGGACAAAAAAGGGATCGTCCGTTTCGGGCATTTTGTCGCCCCTCTCGATGAAGCTTTAGTGCAGGTTGCCCTCGATTTTTCCGGTCGTCCCCACCTCAGTTATGGTCTAGAAATTCCCACCCAAAGAGTGGGAACCTACGATACTCAGCTAGTGCGGGAATTTTTTGTTGCTTTGGTCAATCACAGTCAAATGACCCTACATATTCGTCAATTAGACGGGATTAATTCCCATCATATTATTGAGGCTACTTTTAAAGCTTTTGCCCGGGCGATGAGTATGGCCATAGCGATCGATCCCCGTCGCGCCGGTATAATTCCCAGTTCTAAGGGAGTTTTATAGAAGCACTGCTTAACCCGAATTAACGTTAGCTTAGAAGCCCATAATTTGAGCCACTTGGGTTAATTCGGGCGCAATCCCAGATTTTAGTTGATTATTGCTGTGTTTTACCGCCGAATCTGGGTCTTTTAGGCCATTTCCCGTTAAAACACACACTACGGTGGCCCGATCGGGAACCTGTTGATGCACTTTTAATAATCCTGCCACAGAAGCGGCGCTGGCTGGTTCACAGAAAACCCCCTCTTGGCCCCCTAAAATCCGATAGGCTGCCAATATTTCCTCATCGCTGACCGCGTGAAATTGCCCTTGACTAGCGTGACTAGCAGCCCAGGCTTTTTCCCAGTTAGCGGGGTTGCCGATACGGATAGCCGTGGCTAGGGTTTCGGGATGGTCAACCGGTTGTTTGGAGATAAAAGGGGCAGCCCCGGCAGCTTGAAAACCCATCATCTTCGGCAGTCGGTCACATTTGCCTATCTGGTGATACTGACAGAATCCCATCCAATAGGCGCTAATATTGCCCGCATTACCCACGGGAATACATAACCAGTCGGGAGCATTACCCAAGACATCGACAATCTCGAAAGCAGCAGTTTTTTGACCCTCTAAACGGTAGGGATTGACGGAATTGACTAAAGTTACGGGATAATTTTCTGATAGTTGGCGGACAATCTTGAGGGCATCATCGAAGTTGCCATTAATAGCGATGACTTCCGCTCCGTACAATAAAGCTTGGGCTAATTTTCCTAAGGCCACATAACCGTCGGGGATAATCACAAAGGCCCGCATCCCCGCCCTTCTTGCATAGGCTGCCGCCGCCGCCGAGGTGTTGCCGGTACTGGCACAAATCACCGCTTTTGCCCCTTCTTCTTTAGCTTTCGAGATGGCCATGGTCATGCCCCGGTCTTTAAAGCTGCCGGTGGGATTTAAACCATCATATTTGACAAAAACCTTGACATCGCGCCCGATTTGTGCTGAGAGATAAGGGGCGGGGATCAGGGGTGTATTGCCTTCTAGGAGGGTAATTACAGGGGTTTTACTGCTTACGGGCAGAAATTGGCGATATTCTTCGATCAAACCGCGCCAGCCGCCGATAGACGAGGATTTAGTGGGTGATTGGGGGATCGATCGAGAAATAATTGTCATAGCCTTAAGGATACAGATTTGATTAGATGGCCCAGTTTCCTATTTTATCCAATAAGCAGTCCAAAAAATTCATCTCGATCGCCCGATTCAGATTCATGGGGGTTAAAACAGGGATGCGGGAAGATAAAAGGCAGTAAAAGCAAATAAATGACCTTTTTAGGCAAAAAATTGTCATTTTATTGCTAAAAATCTGATTTTTTGCCCTTTTTGTCTTTCAGAGGTTGATTTAACTTAGTGTCAGCAGAAGTCCCTCGCTTTTAGCGATGGGATGAATGCTGACCAGCATATAGACAATTCTATAAAGTTGTGTTATCATAAATATAGATTCTTGATAACAGCCATGTACAAAGCATATAAATTCACAATAAAACCCAATACCGAGCAAGAAATAGCCTTAGCTAAAGGCTTCGGCTGTTGTCGCTGGTTTTGGAACTATTCCTTGAATTTATGCCAAGAAACCTATAAAACCACAGGAAAAGGGCTAACACGAAACTATATTCAGGGACTATTGCCTAGTCTCAAAAAAGAATATGAGTGGTTGACAGATGCTTATTCTCAGTGCTTACAGGTTGTTGCTTTGAACTTATCGCAAGCTTATCAAAATTTCTTTGAAAAACGGGCTAGATTACCAAGATTCAAGTCCAAACATGGTAGGCAATCAATTAGCTATCCAGCTAATGTCAAGTTTGAAGGTGACTACCTCAAATTACCGGGTAAAGTTGGATTAGTTTATTGTGTGCGTCATCGGGAATTTGCAGGAACAATTAAAACCGTTACTATCTCAAAAACTCCAGACGGTAAATACTACGCTTCTATTTTAGTTGATGACGAATTGGAGTTGCCTGAGACATCAAAGGATGGCAAAGGCATAGGAATTGATTTAGGACTTACTCATTTTGCCATTACCAGCAATGGTAGTAAGTATGAGAATCCTAGACATTTAGCTAAACATCAACGTAATTTAAAGCGTAAACAACAAAAGTTATCCCGTAAAAAGAAGGGAAGTAACAACCGTCAAAAAGCTAGACGTAAAGTAGCTAAAGTTCACTCTAAAATCTCAAGATGTCGTGAGGATTTTCTCCACAAGCTATCCCGTAAGATAGTTAACGAAAACCAAGTTATTGCGGTAGAAAATCTCAATGTTAAAGGCATGGTACGCAATCATAATTTAGCTAAGGCTATTAGTGATTGTGGTTGGGGAATGTTTTGTACAATGCTTAAATACAAGGCAGAATGGGAAGGAAAAACTTATATCGAAGTTGATAGGTTTTTCCCTAGTTCTAAAACTTGTAATGTCTGTCTAAATCAAGTAGCGAGTTTACCACTTGATGTTAGAACATGGACTTGTGAGCATTGCAAAACAACCCATGAGCGTGATATAAATGCGGCGATAAACATCAAAAATGAAGCCTTACGGATATTGTCGTTAGGAACTAGCGATACTGCCTATAGAGGGGATGTAAGACCAAAAGTTGGGCGTAAGTCCGTCTTGAGGCAATCCCCCGTGAAATAGGAAGCTCTCAACTCTGTTGAGAGTAGTTCACTTAGCTGGTTATATTTAAATTGAAGATGGCTCCCCCCTGCTTGATAAGGGGGGTTTGAGCCCCCCTTAATCCCCCCTTGATAAGGGGGGTGTTTGACAGTTAACACCTACCTACTTAATAAACCATCACCGGGTAAATAGCCAGAGATAAAAATTATGAAGGAAAGCACCGTCCCCACCATTAATCTCGCCCCTAAACTCAGACGCGATTTATCTTTATGGAATCCCTTTGATTATCTTTTGCTGTTGTACTGGGTGTTTTATTTTCCCCAAGCAGTGCGCTGGTATGTGGAAACGAGAGGCGGCGGCGATAACCATCCCGTACAATTGCGCCTAGGGATTCAGGGTCTTCTCTTAACTGTAATTACCCCTCTGATTATCTGTAGCATAGCAGCAAATTTAGGACTTTCTGTTAATTGGGTGGGCGTGGTGTGGGGCGCGGCGTTGGGCGTGGCGTTGGGCGCGGCGTTGGGCGTGGCGTTGGGCGTGGTGTCGGGCGTGGTGTGGGGCGTGGTGTCCGGCGCGGTGTCCGGCGTGGTGTGGGGCGTGGTGTCGGGCGTGGCGTCGGGCGTGGTGTCGGGCGTGGTGTGGGGCGTGGTGTTCGGCGCGTGGTGGGGCGTGGTGTCGGGCGTGGTGTTGATCGTGGTGTGGGGCGTGGCGTGGGGCGTGGTGTGGGGCGTGGTGTTGGGCGTGGTGTGGGGCGTGGTGTGGGGCGTGTCGGGCGTGTCGGGCGTGGAGTGGGGCGTGGTGTGGGGCGTGTCGGGCGCGGTGTTGGGCGTGGTGTTGATCGTGGTGTGGGGCGTGGCGTGGGGCGTGGTGTGGGGCGTGTCGGGCGTGGTGTTTATATTCGCCTTTTTCCGTCTTGATAATTGGCTAATCGGGCTTTTGGCTGGCTCCCAAGGGCGACTTTTTCCCCGTATTACCCCTCTACCGCTGCCGGGGTTAACCTCGACTCTACAACAATGGTTACAGCAAGACTGGGAAACGGCTATTAATAACCTCAATCAATACCTTCGGTACAGCCGCCAGTTTATTCCTGTCCTTGCCGCCGTTAATCGCGTTTTACCGCAATTCCCAGAGGCAGAAATTATCTATCGCGTCTCCCGTCTGGCAGAAAATCCCTCCGATTGGCAATTGTTAAAATATGCGTCGGCGAAACCGTTTTCTTTTCCTGACAGCCAAATCCGTCTAGATACTCCTGCTCGCGCCGCTGCCGCTGGTTTTTGGTATCTTCACCAACAGGACACCGAAAAAGCCGAAAAAGCCTTTGCTGTGGTACGTTCCCTCGCCTACGGGGAAGAAATGTATAGTCTAGCCCAAACTTTACACCGATTTAGTCAGGCAGCAACTTTCGATAGTATCGCTTCCCTGGAGGTTGCCCCTATTGCCGCAGAACCGTCATTACGTCCGCAAACTTGGCAAGCTATCAGCAGTTTAAATCGAGTTATCGCAGAAGTAGCTTTAGTCCAGAGAAGTGACTCCCAAGAGACTAGAAAACTCGCTCTTAAACGGATTATCAGGGAATTAAGGGATATAATCGACCGACAGGCTGCCAATTTACCCCAAGCAGAAAAAGAATTAATCCTTTCTATCGCCCAAAAATGGAAAACTTGCTGTTCTTCTAGCTTGTAAGCTAAGACGCATTTAAACCGCTTATTCTTGGATTAGCCGAATCTCCCCCCCCTGCCCCTAGGGTTGATTCATAGTAGGGTTGATTCATAGTAGGGTTGATTCATGAATCAACCCTACCTTGAGGGGGTTTGATCCCCCCTGCCCCCCTTGATAAGGGGGGTGTCTGACAGTTTTTAACACCTACCGACAATCAACCTTACCTTGAGGGGGTTTGATCCCCCTGCCCCCCTTGATAAGGGGGGTTTGATCCCCCCTGCCCCCCTTGATAAGGGGGTTTGATCCCCCTTAATCCCCCCTTGATAAGGGGGGTGTCTGACAGTTTTTAACACCTACCGACAATCAACCTTACCTTGAGGGGGTTTGATCCCCCCTGCCCCCCTTGATAAGGGGGTGTCTGACAGTTTTTAACACCTACCGACAATCAACCTTACCTTGAGGGGGTTTGATCCCCCTGTCAGCCTTGATAAGGGGGGTGTCTGACAGTTTTTAACACCTACCTAACTTAGTGCCAGATTAATTTCTTAGCTAGGATAGGCAAGAGGCAGCTGGAAAAAATTCTCCTGTCTCCTGTCACGGCTGCTGGCAGTAAGTAATTTTGCTGGCATCTGATATTCAAACTCAAGCAACTATGTGTCAACTTTTAGGCATGAATTGTAATGTCCCCACGGATATCTGTTTTTCCTTCGAGGGATTTTGTGCGCGGGGAGGAAAAACCGACGAACATCGAGACGGTTGGGGAATCGCTTTTTTTGAAGGTTTAGGTTGTCGAACTTTTATTGATGTTAAACCCTCGATCGCTTCTCCGATTGCGGAATTAATTAAAAACTATCCCATCCATTCTACCAATGTTATCGCCCATATTCGCAAAGCCACCCAAGGAGAAATTAAACTAGAAAACTGTCATCCTTTTCGGCGGGAATTGTGGGGGAAATATTGGGTTTTTGCCCATAATGGTAATTTAGAAAATTTCTCACCGGCTGCGGGAGATTTTTATCAACCGGTTGGGGACACGGATTCGGAAAAAGCTTTCTGTTTAATTCTTAATACCCTGCGAGAGACTTTTCCCCAGGGCAAACCTTCCCTAGAGCAACTTTATCAAGTCCTAAAAACTATCACAAACTCTATCGCTTGTCAAGGTATTTTTAATTATCTTTTATCCGATGGTGAACATTTTTTTGCCCATTGTTCGACGAAATTAAGCTATATAATCCGTCAGTATCCTTTTGCCGCCGCTCATTTAATTGATGAAGATGTGAGCGTTGATTTTCAAGCTTTAGCTCGTCCGGGCGATCAAGTAGCAATTATTGCCACTACTCCCTTAACTGATAATGAAGTTTGGACAACGATTAATTCAGGAGAATTATTAGTTTTTCAGCAGGGCGCAGCAATTTTAAGTTAATCTTACCAGTGGTCACTTTGCCGAGATTTTTCTAAATCAATTAACTGAGTTTTTAGTCCTAACCAATCTAATTGATGGGCGAGGCAATCTGAACCAATTTTTCCCGCTTCTAGATAAATAACTCTCTCGGCAAATTCCTCTAAAAAATCTAGTTGATGATTGACCATAATTATTGTCATTGACCTTTGATTGTTTAATACTTCTAATAACCTGGTGGCCGTGCCTGTATCTAGAGCGGAGGTGGGTTCATCTAATAACAGTATGCTCGGTTCTAACAGCAAAGCTCTGGTAATTGCTACTAATTGTCTTTGTCCTAAAGATAATTCTAACTCCCCGCGCTCAAACCACTGTTGAGGAATTTTTAATAGGGATGTCCAATGGTCAATTCTCTGATTAATTTCCGCAGGTGTAAGTTTTTTTAATTGCAAAGGATAAGCGAGAGCATCTCGAACAGTCATCCCTAATAATTTCGACTCTTGTGGCAATAAAACTATCTGTTGTCGCAGGGAAATAACCGGTATTTCCTGAATCGATTTACCGTGAAAATAAATATTTCCCGTGCTTGGTTCTTGCAAACGATTTAACAATCGTAAAAGAGTCGTTTTTCCTGCCCCAGATGCTCCGACAATAGCTAACTTTTCTCCTTGCTTGATGCCAAAAGTAATATCTTCTAACAGATAAGCACTGCCCCGTCGGATAGCTAAATTTACTTGCTGTAGTTCTAAAATCAAGAGCGGTCTTTTCCTTACTTAGTTCAAGTTTATTATATAATAAAAATAGCCCAATGAGTTCGGCAGGTATTCCCCATGGTTAGTCAAGTTAACAAAAACGAGATTATCTATCCTGAGAGCGACGGTAAACCGATGGCAGATAATACTAAACAATTTCACTGGATAGTGACGATTAAGCAGAATCTCGACTGGTTATATATCGATGATCCCCAGGTATTTGTAGCGGGGGATCTGTTGTGGTATCCCGTGCAAGGCCAGCCGAAAATTGCTGCCGCTCCTGATACGATGGTAGTATTTGGCAGACCGAAAGGCGATCGAGGTTCCTACAAACAATGGCAAGAAGATAATCTTGCTCCTCAAGTCGTCTTTGAGATTCTTTCTCCCAATAATACCTCCATCGAAATGGCCAAAAAATTGCTATTTTATGATCGCTATGGAGTCCAAGAATACTACGTCTATGATCCCGATGATAATAGTCTAGAAGCTTGGCAGCGAATTGGTGACAGTTTAGACAGTGTTAGTGAGGTTAATAATTGGGTGAGTCCCCGTTTAGGCATTCGGTTTGACTTAACCGACGAGTTAAAAATTTATCGTCCTGATGGTACTCAATTTTTGTCCTACAGCGAAATTAATCAACTACTGGAGCAGGAAAAGCAACGGGCTGAAAATGAACGCCAACGGGCTGAAAATGAACGCCAACGGGCTGAACAGGCTAATCAGCAGTTAGTAGAAATGGAGGCAAAACTGCAAAAATATCGTCAACTTTTTGGGGAATTACCTAACTAGGGTCTGCTGAATAAATGTGAAATATAGACGAGGTAAGGGGTTTGGGGCCTGTTTGGCGAGGCAGGTGCAAGATTTTAAAGCTAGTGGCTCAAAAACCTTGCATCTTGATCGGCGATTGCGTCCTGTAGGGGCGAAGCATTCGGGCAATAACTTATCGGTGAAACCGTAGATTTTCTATCCGAATGCTTCGCCCCGATTTTTTCAGCCAGCCCTAACTAGCGAAGGGAGTATAACGAAAAAAGAGGACTGGTTAGTCCTCTTAACAAGATTAGTTTTCGCTAAATGTTAAACACAGAATGATTGCCAGGCCTAGTAGGCTAGACCCATACTGCGGGTGGTTTCTGCTCCGAGATAAACCCGAATGCTTAAGAAATCCGTCGGACAAGCGGTTTCGCAACGTTTGCAACCAATACAGTCTTCCGTGCGGGGGGAGGAGGCAATCTGGGCAGCTTTACAGCCATCCCAAGGAACCATTTCCAGCACGTCGAGGGGACAAGCCCGAACGCATTGGGTGCAACCGATACAGGTATCGTAAATTTTAACGCTATGAGACATCGAATTATGACTCCTTACCGAGTGTTCTCCATGTTAAATTTCGGGTTTATCGGTTAGTTTACCTTACAGCGATCTGTTCATCGCTCGATCGGTGACATAACTTTAAACTCTGTAACACTTGGGGCCAAATGGCGATCGCTAGTCAGGGATCGGGCAATTCTAAAATAGCCTTAAAGAATTGCTTGCCGGGGTTACGGGGGGAACCGAAAAAGGTAATCTGGATCGCAAGATAATTTATTTCGTTTGCCAGTATGACAGAAATAGCGATCGAATCGATCCTACAGGAAAATCGGCTGTTTCCTCCCAGTGCCGAATTTTCTCAGAATGCCACCATTAAAAGCTTTGAAGAATACCAGCAACTCTACGCCAAAGCCAAGGCCGATCCCTCGGCTTTTTGGGCCCAATTAGCCGAAAAAGAATTACATTGGTTTGAAAAATGGTCAGAGATTCTTGACTGGCAGCCCCCCTTTGCTAAATGGTTCGTCAACGGCAAGATTAATATTTGTTACAACTGTATTGACAGACATCTCACCACCTGGAGACGCAATAAAGCTGCCATCATCTGGGAAGGAGAACCGGGAGACAGCCGCACCATTACCTACGAACAGCTACACCGAGAAGTGTGCCAATTTGCCAACGCTTTAAAAGAATTAGGCGTTAAAAAAGGCGATGTGGTCGGAATTTATATGCCGATGATTCCCGAAGCGGCCATCGCTATGTTAGCCTGTGCCAGAATTGGCGCGCCCCACAGTGTAGTTTTTGGGGGATTTAGTGCCGATGCTTTGCGCGAGCGTCTTAATGATGCGACTGCTAAGGTGGTAATCACTGCCGATGGTGGTTTCCGCAAGGATAAAGTCGTTGCCCTCAAGGAACAGGTAGATCTGGCTCTAGCCGATAATAGCGCCCCCAGTGTGGAAAAAGTTCTCGTTGTTCAGCGCAGCAAGGAACCAATCAATATGGTTGCCGATCGCGATTACTGGTGGCATGATCTACAAAAACAGGTATCTGCTAATTGTCCGGCCGAACCGATGGATAGTGAAGATATGTTATTTATCCTCTATACCAGTGGTTCCACGGGCAAACCGAAAGGAGTCGTCCACACCACCGGCGGTTATAATCTTTACACCCATGTCACCAGCAAATGGATTTTTGACCTGAAAGACACCGATGTTTACTGGTGTACTGCCGATGTGGGTTGGATTACCGGCCATAGTTATATCGTTTACGGACCGCTTTCTAATGGTGCAACGACGGTAATGTATGAAGGGGTTCCCCGTCCCTCTAATTTAGGTTGTTTTTGGGATGTAATCGAGAAATATCGGGTTAATATCTTTTATACTGCCCCCACTGCTATCCGCACTTTTATCAAAATGGGTGAAGACATCCCCAATAGCCGGGATTTATCCTCTTTGCGCTTACTGGGAACCGTGGGAGAACCGATTAACCCAGAAGCGTGGATGTGGTATCACCGGGTTATCGGTAAGGAAAAATGTCCGATTGTCGATACTTGGTGGCAAACGGAAACCGGGGGGATTATGATTACTCCCTTACCCGGGGCAATTGCCACCAAACCGGGGTCAGCAACCCTACCTTTCCCCGGTATTATCGCCGAAGTGGTGGACTTAGAGGGCAATCCCACCCACGCGAATGAGGGGGGTTATCTGGTGGTCAAACATCCCTGGCCCGGTATGATGCGAACAGTTTATAAAAATCCCGATCGCTTCCGCAATACCTACTGGGAACATATCGCCCCCAAAGATGGCCAATATCTCTATTTTGCTGGAGATGGTAGCCGTCAGGACGAGGACGGTTATTTCTGGGTAATGGGGCGCGTTGATGACGTAATTAGCGTTTCTGGCCACCGTTTAGGGACTATGGAGATCGAATCAGCTTTAGTATCTCATCCTGCGGTAGCAGAGGCGGCTGTGGTGGGACGGCCGGATGAAATTAAAGGGGAAGAAGTCTATGCTTTTGTGACTCTGGAGGGACATTATGAAGCGAGTCAGGAGTTAGCGCAAGCATTAAAGGATCACGTTGTCAAGGAAATTGGCATTATTGCTCGACCGGGAGAAATCCGTTTTACCGATGTACTGCCAAAAACGCGATCGGGTAAAATTATGCGTCGTCTCTTGCGAACTTTAGCATCAGGTCAAGAGATTTCTGGTGATACTTCTACTCTAGAAGATCGATCGGTTTTGGACAAATTGCGCCAAGGTGCCTAATTTAATTGCCGGTTTTTCCTAGTAGTTAGGGTGAGGAATGAGAGCTAATCTTATCTCACTCTAACGGGAGTGATGATCGGTGAACATATTTGCTCAAGCAGCAAATCTATAGCTAATAATAATCCTGTTTGAAAGGTATAGGAGAATGGGAAGTGGGGAGTCGGTCGTCAATACCAAATTAGCTCATAAGCTCTCTTAATTTTTTGTGTGATAAGTTTAGATTATCTGGAAGCGATCAATCTTTGTGTCCTTTGTGTCTTTGTGGTTCGTTCCAGTTGATCTCGCGTAGCGAGCGCGTTGCGACCGCCAGCAGGAATGTATCCTATAATATATTTTACCCACCGAACCCAAGAGAGCCGATCATACTTCATGTTTATAAGAAAGGCTATAATAATAAAAATAAGAGCAAATTGAAATTATAGGAGTTTAATCAATGACCACCACCACTGCTACGGATAATGATTTAAAAAGACTAGAAGATTTAATCCTCAATGGACAGAAGATAATCGAACATCGATTCAACGAGATCGACAATCGACTGACTACCATGGACAATCGACTGACTACCATGGACAATCGACTCACCACCATGGACAATCGACTCACTACCATGGACAATCGACTCACTACCATGGAAACTCGACTGATTGAGGTGGACAATCGACTCACTACCGTGGACAATCGACTCACTACCGTGGACAATCGACTCACTACCATGGAAACTCGACTGATTGAGGTGGACAATCGACTCACTACCGTGGACAATCGACTCACTACCGTGGAAACGCGACTCACTACCACGGAAACTCGACTGATTGAGGTGGACAATCGATTGAAGGTGATCGAGAATGGACAAGCGGAAATAAAAGCTGATGTCAAAAATCTTCAAAAAGATACTACCGATTTAAAGATTGAACTCACGGAAGTTAAAGGTGATATTAAAACTCTTGATAGTAAATTTGATGACATGAATAAACGCTTAGAGAAAGTCGAAGGAACCCAAAAAAATCAAATTTGGACATTGATAACTGTCTTAAGTGGTTCCCTACTAGCCGTGGGATTTAGAAGTTTTTTTATCAACAATAATCCCTAATCTCAGCAAGAGAATTGCTATAATTTGCTCACTAAAACAATGAAAAGCGATCGCCTAATTCTCCGTCCTTGGCAACTACCCACAGACAAAGAGTCTTTTTTTCAGATCTATCAAAATTCCGAAGTCACTTATTTTTTACCGAGAATTCGTCAGTTAGCCACGGATATTGAGAGTTTAAATGCCCATTTTTCCGAAAGATTACCAACTGTTCGTAATCAAGGTAATGGCAGCGATTGGTGGGCAATGATCGATCGAAAAAATAATCAGATTATCGGTTCGATAATTTTACAGAATTTACCCGATAACTACGGTTATCCTACCCCAGATAGCGAAATTGGTTGGCATTTACGACGCGATTATTGGGGACAAGGATACATAACCGAAGCGGCTAAAGTTATTCTAGAATACGGCTTAATCACCTTACAATTGCCGATTATCTACGCAGTGGTTAATCCCGATAATTATCGCTCAATTCGTGTCACCGAAAGATTAGGAATGCAATCAATGGGATTAACGAATAAATACTACGACACTGAAGCACTTTTATTCTCGATCGAAGCTTAAAGTTCATTAATAATTATTGATTGTTTCTTATTTTATGGATGCTGTGGTGGTCATGCTAAACCCATTCTTGCTCAAAAAGCAAAAAGGGAAATATATTCCCTTTTTCTAGCTTTTATGGACCCAGATCCTAAACCGCTTCGGGTTTAACACCTCTTTGGTCGAGAACTTTCTGTAATTCAGCTTCGTCGGTTTTGGTCAAAGAAGTACGTAACACTTTACCTCCGTAGGGGGCCACTTCATCGAGGACCTTATCGGGGGTAACTTTTTGGACGAGAACAAAGAGAGCAGAGGTACTGGGCTGCAGGGTTTCTCCCAATTCGCGCATAAAATTGTCATCCACACCGATATCACTTAAAGCACCTCCCAAAGCGCCACCAGCAGCACCGAGGACGGCCCCTAATAAAGGGGATAAAAAGAGCATTCCGATTAATAATCCCCAGAAACTGCCACTAGCGGCTCCTGCTGCCGTTAAATTGACCGCTTGCTTGAGTTTAATCTGGCCATCTTTGTTTTTAACCACTACGGCAGCATCTTCTAACTCGATGAGATGTTCCTGTTGCAGTTTAGCCAAAGTTAAACGAACTTCTTCTGCTTTAAATTCGTCCTCATAGGCGATGACAAATAGATCAGCCATAGTTTTTCCTCGATTATTAGTAAATAAAACCTTTATACACTACTTTTGCCGGATTAAAAAGTTTGAGGTATCGGAGAATACCGAAAACCCATGGGGATTAGGTGTCATAGATACGCGCTTCAAAAGCATCGGGATTTTCTTGACAGTATTCCTCAAAATAGGTTTTTTCTGGTTTTTTAGCGCGTTGGTGTGCCAATTCTGCCTGTAATTCCTCAACAACATCCCAAGCTGCGGCACAATCGGGAGAATTTCCCCCTTTTTCAGCACAGACTGCCCGGGCAATATCTCTAGCTTTGATAATCTCCGCTTCTAAATCAAGACTGCGGGGCTTTTCGACAGCGTTACCTTTATGGAGGATATCACTAACAGAGATAACACCGAGCAAACCGCCTTTAATTACCGGTGCGAAACGAATACCGGTATTAGCAAATAAGCGGGCCACATATTCAACCCCGAGGTCGGGATTAATCACGATGCAGGGTTTGCTCATCACTTCATAGACGCGCACTTTTTGCGGATCTTGACCGAAAGCGACGACTTTATAGACAATATCGGTTTCGGTGATAATTCCGTAAGCATCCTCATCGTGACGGCGATCAACAATGAGAGTTCTAATGTTCTTTTCTCTCATCAATTGCACCGCTTTGGCAACGGTTTCAGAACCTTTAATCTTGGCCACCTCCGTGGTCATAATTTCAGCTGCTTTCATAGTCATATTTGGAGAAGTTAAGTTGTGCCTTTGTTATTTTAAGACATAAACTGACCCCTAATACTAACGGCTGACGGCTAAAAAACCGCTCCCTGATTAACGCCATTCCACCAGTTGTCGTTCTTGGACAACCAAACCATATACTGTCTCGGTTTGACGGGCTAAATTCGCCCAATGAAAGCGTTTTTCTAGGTCTTCGTAGGCGTTATTAGCTAATTCGTGGGCGTATTCGGGATGATTTAAAACCTCCAAAATGCCCCAAGCGAGGGAATCGGGATTATTGACCCGGGTGACAATTCCCGTTTGACCATGACGGACAACTTCGGGAAAACCGCAGGTATCGGAAACTACCACGGGAACCCTAGCGGCGAAACTTTCCAGGGCGACAATGCCAAAAGGTTCGTAAAGACTGGGAAAAACGGCACAATCGGCCACGGTTTGGAAGCGATCGAGGTTTTCATCGGACATAAAGCCCGTAAAATAACAATGATGCCAGATACCGAGATGCCAAGCCTGTTGTTTAAGTTTGTCGGTATTGCCGCCACCGATAATCACAAATTTAGTTTTAGCCTCGGTCTGAGCGAGGACTTTTGGGGCAGCGTTGAGTAACACCGAAACCCCCTTTTCAAAGGTCATGCGCCCGACATAATAGACGATTTTTTCGTGATCTTCGGCATATTGACGACGAAAAGCTCGGTAATCAAAGTTAGGGTCTCTTTGCTTTTTCTCGGCCCGAATACCGTTATAAACCACATCGATCTTATCCCAGGGTGCGCCCAAAGCCCGATGGACTTCATGACGCATATAGCCGGTACAGACGATAACGCGCCAAGCATTATAGACGAGGGTTCCCTCTTTGCCGGCGATATAGCGTTGGGTGTCGGTGTGCAGTCCGTTATAACGTCCGTATTCCGTGGCGTGAATAGTGGCAATCAGGGGGATTTTAAAGAGATGTTTCATGGCAATGGCCGCATCCCCTACTAACCAATCGTGGGCATGAACAAGGTCAAATTTTCCGTATTCGGCGATTAGTTTGCCGCCCTGTTGCCCCATGCTGTTATTCATGTTGACCACCCAATGGAAAAAGTCATTGCCGGGGGGGACGGGGACGCGGTGGATGTGAATGCCTTCGACCAGTTCGTAACTGGGGGCCTGACCGAATTCGATCGTGATTAAATGGACTTCATGACCGAGTTTGACGATTTCGGGATAGAGTTCAGCGACATGACGGGCGATACCGCCCACTAATCGCGGTGGAAATTCCCACGCCAACACTAAAATCCTCATTTTTCCCTAACCTCGACCTGATTTAAGCTGGTAAGTAATCATGACATCCCCATGGTATCTATTTTGGCTCTGGTTTCTTCCTCTAATTGCCACTCTCCCTGCGCCAGTCTTGAGAGGATTTCTTGTCGCCACTTGCTTAATTGTTCCTGAAAAGCGGCCGTTTGTAGATCGTTGCGCCAGAAAATTAGGGCCGATTCGCCAGTTTGCGGATAATAATTTTTACGCTCTCCAGCGATGCGGAAGCCAAAATGCTCGTAGAGCGCGATCGCTGACTGGTTCGATACCCTCACCTCTAGCGTAGCCCTTTCCAGTTGTCTTTGTACAGCTTTCTCAAGCAGTTTGTAGAGAAGCAGTTTTCCTAATCCTTGTCTTTGATAGTCGGGATAAATTGCCAGGAGGGTAATATGCGCTTCTTCGAGAATTGCCCAAGAACAAGCTAATCCGATTAGGGTTTCGTCCTCCCCGTCCAGGGTAAGAATTAATAATTCACTGTTGGGGCTGTTTAATTCCCGTTGATATCCCGATAACGTCCAGATACCGCCGAGACTGGTGCGATCAAGTGCTACCATGGCGGCAAGATGTGGGGATTTTGGGGTTTTAAGCTGGATTTTTGGCATTTATCGGGGAACGCGAGCGGGGAACGGGAGAGGGGTGTGGGGTGTGGGGAGTTTTCTCAGTTAACTGATAACTGATCACTGATCACTGATCACTGATCACTGATCACTGATCACTGATCACTGATCACTGATCACTGACTCCTAACCCAATAGTAGATGTGGGATTTTTGCAGGAGTTCTATTTTCTGACAAATATAAGCAAAAGTTATTTATTGACTGCAAAAACTTGAGAATATTTAAATTAACATTCCGCAATATTTATAAATTCTTAAGAATTAATTGAGAAAGATTTTTATTTAACAACGATGTTATCATAGTTACAGCGATTTTACTGAATTTCATAATGGGTTATTCTATGCTTTTTTGGGCAGCAATGGTTGAAACCTTTGCCACACCTAGAAGGTAATCCCAATTAAGACGGTTAAATCAGTCAATTTCACCCACAACGATGATCTTTTTTTTGTGTAGTTTTATTGCAAAAAAAAAGTTTTTTTGACAAAAAGCACAAAGTATGATAATAAACAACGTATTTCTGGCTGCGAGTAATTATTAAACCTCTTGCATAATTAATTTTTCAGGGTTCAAAAACGGCAAAAATAAGGATTAAAGGCTCTTCTGGTTTCTGTGTGGAAACTAGGTCTATACTGATAGAATATCCGCAAAATAGTCCTAAAAGTCTTTCCCAGTAAACATTTCACGATTCCATAAGCAAAAATTATCACACAAAGTCGAGAAGAGCCGATTAAATGGCATAAAGTGTGTAAATAGACCATTTAACTGATTATTATTCATTTTTAATTCTCCTGACTACTGACTACTGACTACTGACTCCTAACCCTAGCAACAATTTTTGGTTTTTACAAAAGGTCTATTGTAGAGGAGGAAAAGGGAGAGGGGAGAGGGGAGAAAAGCTGACGGCTTCAAGATCAGTGATCACTGATCACTGAAACATCACCCATCTTAAGTAGGGAGGCACAATTATTTGTAGGATGGGTTAGTGGTAGCGTAACATAATCGGGCGTTGGGTTTCATGCTTCAACCCAACCTACGTTCTGATCACTGAAACATCACCCATCTTAAGTAGGGAGGCACAATTATTTGTAGGATGGGTTAGTGGTAGCGTAACATAATCGGGCGTTGGGTTTCATGCTTCAGCCCAACCTACGTTCATCTCCCGTCTCGGAGTCTCGGAGTCTCGGAGTCTCGGAGTCTCGGAGTCTCGACTAGGAAATTAATTTTGCACGACTACTTAACATTTCCCCAGTATTCTCAAAATCGAATAGTATAGATTGAAATAACTCAATGTACGCAAACCTATGGATGGCAGCTTAATCCTGTTCAATATTCTCAATCCGCCGGTTTTGTTCTTTTTCTTAGGAATGCTGGCAGTATTTTTTAAATCCGACCTAGAGATTCCCCAACCACTGCCTAAACTCTTTTCTCTCTATCTGTTGATGGCGATTGGTTTCAAGGGAGGTTATGAACTAGCGGAAAGTGGCATCAATAACCAAATTGCTTTAACTTTGATTGCCTCTGTGGTTATGGCTTGCATCGTTCCCATTTACACTTTCTTTATCCTGAAAATTAAACTCGATAGTGCCAATGCAGCAGCGATCGCAGCAGCCTATGGTTCCATTAGTGCCGTTACTTTCATCACCGCCAGTTCTTTTTTAGAAAAACTTCATATTTCCTATGGCGGTCACATGGTAGCGGCCTTAGCTTTAATGGAATCGCCGGCGATTGTAGTGGGTTTAATCCTGGTGCGAGTCTTTAAAGAGAAAAATGGCGAAGAAGAAGCGTTTTCTTGGTCAAAGGTTCTACATGAAGCCTTTTTAAATGGTTCGGTATTTCTCTTAGTCGGTAGTGTTGTTATTGGTATGCTCACGGGGGAAAGAGGCTGGGAAAAATTACAACCTTTCACTCAAGGGATTTTTTATGGTGCTTTAACTTTCTTTCTCCTAGATATGGGATTAGTGGCTGCGAAAAGAATTCGAGAATTAGGCAAAACTGGTTCTTTTCTCATCGGTTTCTCGGTGTTCATTCCCGTCATCAATGCTATGGTGGGGATTCTCATCGCTAAGGTTCTCGGATTTGAACAGGGCAATGCTTTATTATTCGCTGTTTTGTGTGCCAGTGCCTCTTATATTGCTGTTCCTGCGGCCATGAGAATGACTGTTCCTGAAGCTAATCCTAGTTTATACGTTTCTATGGCCTTGGCTTTAACTTTTCCTTTCAATATCATCATCGGTATTCCTCTGTACCTAGAGATGATCAAAATCATTGGCTGTGGAGTCTAAAAGGCCCGGCGGTTTTTAAATAATTCCTGTCAAAATTGTTCTCTTTCACTTGTCCCTTTTTTACTGAACTACCATGCTTGAATCCCCCCATCCTTCCCTACAAACTGTCAAAAAAGTGGACATAATTGTTAGTCATGCTTTTCTGGAAGAAACCTTAAGCGTTCTTGATGTTGTCGGAGTTTCCGGTTATACCGTCTTTGGCAATGCTTCGGGAAAAGGCGATCGAGGTTTATCCTGTGATGACTTCGATTGTGATTACAGTGGTAGCTATATTATGACGGTTTGTAATAGTGACGAACAACTTGGTCGTCTGATCGATAAAATTCAGCCTATTTTAAAAAAAGCTGGCGGAATTTTTGTGGTGACTACGGCCCAATGGCTAACTCATTAGACCTCTTGTAAAAATCAAAAATTGTCGTAAGTAGGGAGGCACAATTATTTGTAGGATGGGTTAGCGGTAGCGTAAACTATGCGGGGGTTGGGTTTCATGCTTCAACCCAACCTACGTTCATCTTATATTTAATTCCCCCACCTACTTAGTTAATTAGGAGTCAGTGGTCAGGAGTCAGCAGTCAGGAGAACGATCTTTTCCGGTTTAGAATTTATCTGTATCTGGTCTGGGGCCAACAGCGCCAGCAGGATTAACAAAAAGATTACCCCCAGCTTCATTTTGGAAGATACAATCGATTTTCGGTTTGCCTTCCAAGGGGCCGGTATAACCAAAGGTATTCATCCGGTTTTTACAACTTTGTACCTGCTGTCCATCGACTAATTTTTGTTGTTCTAAAATTGACCAGTTATTGCGTCGCAAAACGCAACCGGGTTGCATGACTGGTTGGGTGACAAAAACATTAAAGGGGTTAAGGGTGACATAAACCCGCAAATCGGTGACAATGGCACTGGCCCCAAATTGCACGCATAATTCCGCATTGGGGGCGCTGCGATCAATTACTTCCCGGGAGGCGACGTTTTCGGGGCTAAAATTGGCAGTAGAACTGAATACCAGACCGAGACCCACTCCTAGTACAAAAATACCACCAATCAGGGCAATCATGGCATAGTTCAATTTTGCCAATAGGCCACCGGGGGACGAAGCGCGGGAGTCATCGCCATAGGAGCGGTCATAATCACGATCACGCGATCGAGGAGGAGTATAACGGGGTCTTCTATTCATAGAAATTTCTTTTCTGGCTGCTATGGCGGTCAGTCGTTAGCTATTAGCTTATCATTGTTCTATCCTAGCAACCCGGGGGATAACCGACAGGATAGGTCTGGTATAGGGCTATATCGTTTTTTTTGGGGTTAGTATGCTATGGTGGATCACTAAACAGAGTAAGTCAGCCTAATCCAAGTTTCTATGCTAGATATTAGCTAGACAAATTCGGAGCGGAGGAACCATATTTGGGGGCGTATTTCTAGATTTTTTAGCCTAGAAAAGGATATCTCTCTATCCTAGCCCGTCAGCTAACTTCGTAGGCGTGGGGGGGAAGACTGAAACATCACTACATTCCTAGCAATGTCTTGATCGGTTCAGTTATGTCACTGGGACTACTTGATAGTCATAACTCAAAGGAGACATTGTTTATGGGGATTTTCATGTTAGATTACCGATCGCAACAATTTTAAGATTTTCCGTAGATAACCATATTTTCTATGAGTTTGCTGTACATTCTTTGGGCAAACTTTTAGTCCTATCGAGAAACCGAAAGTAAAAACAGGATCAAAAATGCTGGAATCTTTACCAATGTGGATTGCTGCGATGACTTTTGTTGCAGTCATTGTGGTTATTATGTTCGAGTGGCTTCATATTACCGTAGCGGCTTTACTGGGGGCTTTAATCTTAGTTTTTACCCATATCATGACTCTCCAGGAAGCGGTGGGTTATATCAGTCGCAGTTATGGCACTCTTGCCCTATTTTTTGGGGTGATGGTATTAGTGAGAGCCTTTGAACCAACGAAAATTTTTGATTATTTAGCAGCACAAATGGTGCTTTTAGCCAAGGGACAGGGCAAATTATTACTAATAGGAATTGTTGCTATTACTACCCCGATCTGTGCGGTATTGCCCAACGCCACCACGGTGATGTTGTTAGCACCTTTAATTCCCCCATTGGCACAGGATATAGGTGTGGATTTTGTGCCGCTCTTAATCCTGATGGTTTTCGTGGCTAACAGTGCGGGATTATTAACTATTGTTGGTGATCCTGCTACTTATATCGTCGGTGATTCTATTAATATAACCTTCATGGAATACCTACAGCGTTTGAGTTTAGGTGGTGCGCTGGCAGTAATTACCATTCTGCTTATGTTACCTTGGTTATTCCCCAAAATCTGGCGGACAAAATTCGAGCATTTAGAAGACTTACCCCATCCGCAAATTAATCATCCGCGCGTCCTAGCTCTGGGGGGAATTATCGTCTTTTTAGTCTTATTTTTATTCGTGGTCGGTGAATCTTTTCCCGTACCTATTGCTCCTGCTGCCGTTGCTCTGATGGGGGCAGCTTTAGCCCTACTTTTAGCCCAGCAATCGAAGATAGATACGGTGCATAATATTCTCCGAGATGTGGACTGGAGTACCCTATTATTTTTCATGTCAATTTTTGTCCTAATTGGCGGCTTAGAAAAAACTGGGGTAGTTAATAGTGTATCGGGATTTCTGGCGATAATTTTAGGCAAAAATATCTTTTTAGGTTCTCTAGTCTTGCTGTTTTTTGTCGGTTTTGTTTCCAGTGTCGTTCCGAATATTCCCCTAGTGGTGGCCATGGTTCCACTACTGAAACAGTACCTTGTTAATGTTAATTTAGTCGGGACGGAGGTTCTTTCTCCCGATTATGCCGGTTCTTTTCCCCCGGAAGTTTTACCGCTTTTCTATGCGATGATGTATGGAGCCACCCTAGGAGGTAATGGTACTTTAGTGGGGGCTTCTTCTAATATTGTCGCCGCCGGCATCGCCGAACAACACGGGGGCAAAATTACTTTTCATACCTTCCTGCGCTACGGTTTACCAGTGATGTTTACTCAGTTAGTCGTCTCGGCTATGTATATGTTAGTTTTCTTTGTCTAGTCTATCTCCGGGGGGATTAATGTTAAGTCCGTTTAAGATTGACAAGAACGTTAACATCGATTAACATTCTCCTATCGTGCTAGATAATCTGGATTGAGCGGCGATCGTGAACAAAAAAATCTCTGTTTTAGCACCAGATTTATCCGGTGGTGGTGGCACAAGAGTCTATTTGATTGCTCAAGTCTTGCAACAGCTAAACTGTCAGGTGACGGTTTATGGTCCGATTTTTGGCCGGGAAATCTATCCCACCCCACCGGGGAATTTACCCCTGGTATCGGTCAAAGGCAATAATTATCCCCAGTTTTTTGGCCAGATCAAAACTTTACTCGATCGCCTCTCCGGAGAGATTATCTACGCGGTTAAACCCCGTCCCACCAGTTTCGGCATCGGTTTACTGAAACGTTTTTTTTCCCCACGTCCCCTAATTCTCGATATTGACGATTGGGAAATGAGTTGGTTTGGTGGCGATCGATGGTCCTATCGTCCTTATCCTCGACAATTAGCTAGGGATATCCTCAAAAAAAATGGTGCGCTTAGGGACCCGAATCACCCTCTCTATCTGCATTGGATGGAAAATTTAATTAACCGCGCTGATGCGGTGACGGTTAATAATCAATTTTTGCAAAAGCGCTATGGGGGGATTTATTTACCGAATGGCAAGGATACGCAACTTTTCGATCCCAATCTCTACGATCCTGTCGCTTGTCGTCAAAAATACGGTTTATCCGCGTATAAAGTCTTAATGTTCCCGGGTACAGCTAGACCCCACAAAGGTTTAGAAGATGTCTTAATCGCTTTAGATAAAATTGCTGATCCTGATTTTAAATTGGTGGTGGTCGGTGGTCGCCAAATCGGGGATGGTTATCTGGATAGCTTGCTAGAAAAAGGTCAACCTTGGTTAATTCATTTACCTGCTCAACCGCTCGATCGAATGCCGGAAGTTGTGGCCGCTGCTCATGCTATTATCGTTCCCCAGAGGGATGAAGCCACGGCTAACGCCCAATTTCCGATTAAACTCACCGATGGTATGGCGATGGCTAAACCGATTATTTCCACTAAAGTGGCAGATATTCCCGAAATTTTAGCTGATATTGGCTATTTAGTCGAACCTAGATCGCCAGAGCAACTAGCTGTCATAATTAGAGAAGTTTTTAATCATCTCGACTCGGCTAATGCACGAGGACTAAAAGCGAGAGAGCGCTGTATCGCCTCCTACAGTACCACCGCCATGGCGACAACTCTCTCTGGCATAATTACTTCTCTGGAAGGGAAATATTAGTTGACCGTTGACTATTTACTTTATTACTTATAGCGATGAATCCTCAGCAAATTCTGCTTAAATATACGCTTAAACACTGGATATTAGTGGTTTCCAGTATTGTTATCGGCTTTGCCAGTACCATATTTAATGGGGTGGGAGCTATTTTAGTTATCCCCTTACTAATTTCTTTTATTAATCCCGAAAATGATATCTTAAAAAATGCCCCCGAAATTATCAAAAAGCTGCTCTCAGTTTTCGAGTTTTTCTCGGTCGATACTCGTTTTTTCTGGATGTTTGCGGCGATATTATTGATTTTAATTCTCAAGCACATTACCAATTTTGTCAGTAATTTGCTAGGCACTTACTTGTCTTTAATTATGGCAAAAGATATGCGAATTGATTCAGTTATTCTGCTGCTAGAAGTGGATATAGATTATTATGTAAAAAGTAAAATAGGAGATATTTTTAATCGTTTCATGTCGGAGATTAATCGGGCTGTAGCATCAATTAGAAATTACATAAACCTGATTAAGATTATCGCTACAGCTTTCATGTACTTAGCTATTTTATTATCAATTTCTTGGCAATTAACTATTCTTTCAAGTGTTTTGGGTGGCTTTTTAGGTCTGCTTAATCAATACTTTGTCAAGAGATCGAAAAAGTTTGGAGAGATTATCACCGTAACGGCTAAACAGCAAACTAATAAACTGTTGGAACTGTTAACGGGAATTCGTCTAATTAAAGCGGTAGGCAATGAAAGATACGAATTAGAATCTATTGTGGAAGATATCGAAGCCCGGGAGAAAGCGGGTTTAGATGCCCAGACTAATAATGCTGTAATCGCTCCGCTCAATGAGATCGGTGGGGTAATTATTATTGCTTTAATTATCATTGCTGGTCGTTATCTTTTTAATGAACAACTGCAAGCTTTAGCGACAATTTTATTAACCTATCTCTATGTACTTTTCCGGGCCTTGCCGATAGTTAGTCAAATTAACAGTGCTAGGAGTAGTCTATTGGGTGATATTTCCGCAGTAGAGGTGGTAGCGGATTTTCTCATTCGAGAGAATAAACCATTTATGAGCAATGGCTCTATTCCCTATCAAAGATTAGAGACAGGTATTCATTTTGATAACGTCCAATTTTCCTATCCTGGTCATCAAGAATTAGTTCTCAAGGGCATCGATCTGTGGATTCCAAAAGGAAAAATGATCGCTCTTGTTGGTGCTTCGGGGGCGGGAAAATCGACAATTGCTGATTTATTACCACGCTTTTATGATCCTACAGCTGGGAGGATTCTTTTTGACGGTCAAGATTTACGGGATTATGAGATCAAATCTCTGAGAAAAGCCATGGGAATAGTCAGTCAAGACACTTTTCTCTTTAATAATTCTCTCCGTTTTAATATTGCCTACGGATTAAGCGATGTTAGTGATGCAGAAATTGTAGCAGCGACAAAAAGGGCGAATGCCTACGAGTTTATCTCCAAACTGCCGGAAGGACTGGATACGGAAATTGGCGATCGGGGAGTGAGACTTTCGGGGGGACAAAAACAAAGATTAGCGATCGCTCGTGCCTTACTGCGAGAGCCGGATATTCTCATTCTCGATGAAGCCACCAGTGCTTTGGATACAATTTCTGAGCGTTTAGTACAGGAAGCGATCGATGAACTCTGTCGCGAGCGGACTACTCTTGTGATCGCTCACCGTCTTTCCACTGTTCAAAAAGCCTATCAAATTGTGGTGCTAGACAAGGGAAAAGTGGCAGAAATCGGCAATCATGAGGAATTATTAGCTCAAGGTGGTCATTATGCCCGTTTACACGCTCTGCAATTTAGTGATAGCAAAGAGGCCGACTCTAAGAATAGGGAAGATGAGCAAAAAAGAAAAGCTTATTTATCCTACGAAGCGAGAAGCAGTCTTAATAGTCTTTTAGGTTCTTTGCGTCTAGTATCTGAAGATTTAATCGAAGATTCTCAGGAGAAACAGGAAATTTTAGAAGAATCCTGTAGTTCAGCTATGCGACTTCTCCATATTATCGAAGACTACGAGTATTCCTCGACTCGATAGATCTCCTGCAAAAATCAAAAATTGTTGTCATAGTAAATCCAGTTATTAAAAACTGATTATTTATTTCCCCACCCCCCTGCCCCCCTAGGGCTGTTTCATTCTCCATCTTAAAACAAGAAGTCAGAGAGAACGTAGGTTGGGTTGAAGCATGAAACCCAACGCCCGATTATGTTACGCTACCGCTAACCCATCCTACAAATAATTGTGCCTCCCTACTTAGGGTCTGCTGAAAAAGTTTTTCGTGGGGGCAGGGTGTGGGGTGTGGGGTGTGGGGTGTAGGGTTTTACCCATTTTCAGACGGTCAATTACCTAATTTTCAGGGAAAAAGTCCCGGAATTTTCGCCCCGCTCACTCTCGGCTGGCACTTTTTGAGATCAAAAAAGTCTAAAAGTCTTATCCAACAAGGTTTTTAGATTTATTCAGCCAACCCTACTTAGTTGAATAATCGTTGCAGAAAAGTGCTTCGATCCCGCAGGAAAACCTGAGCGCAATTGCGCCCCGGCATTCCCGAAATTGAGCCGCCGGGGTGAGTGCCTGCCCCAGTTAAATAAAGGTTTTTAATTGGGGTTTTGTAGTTAGCTATTTCTGGCAAAGGACGCAGGAAAATCATCTGATCTAAGGTCATATCAAGATGATAGTAATTACCTTTATAGGAACCCAAACGATTAGCCAATTCTGCCGGACTTTCCACCCGACGGGCAATAATGGCGGATTTGAGATTCGGGCATAATCGGCCAGTTTATCAAGAACTCGATCGGCCACGCGATTTTTTAATTCTTCCGTCCATCCCGTGCCGTTTAATCCTGTTCCCTCGGCCCCAGCAATCTGATAGGGGGCAAAAAATTCGATCCAGAGGGTATGCTTGCCCTGGGGAGCCATGGAGGGATCGAGAATAGTGGGGACATCTAGGTACATCGAGGGATTTTCGTCGGGAATCTGCCCCAAAATCGTTAAAGCGTGGGCCTGTTCAACGTGACGCACGGAATCGGCGATGAGAATCGTTCCCTGTAAATACTCCTCTTTGTGATCGTAAGCCTCGAACCTTGGTGCTTCGGCGAGGGCGCAATCAATTTTAAGAATTGTTTCATTGTTATTGACAATTCGCCGTTCTACCCTTTCTCGCAATTCTGGATCGGCGGCATCCACATCGGCGGGGGCGACTAACTGTAAAAAAACTCGTCTAGCGTCAATATTAGAGATAACACCCGCTTTTGCCAGATATTCCTGTCCAGAGTCCACCCTAACCCCGATCGCTTGTCCTTCCTCGATTAGAATCTGTTTAACTTTCTGCTCGGTTAAAATCACCCCACCGAGACTAACAACACATTTCACCAGAGCCTCGGTTAGTGCGCCTGTACCACCACGAGGGCGAGCCACCCCGGGGGAATGACGCATTGCCATCATCATCATCCCGGAGGTAATGCCTTTTTGGGAGGGAGGAGCGCCAATTTCCGCCGCTAGACGAGCCAGGGGTGCTTTGACAAATTCGCTCTCAAACCATTCATTGAGGACATCTTCGGGGAAGTAATCATCGTGCGGATGAAGTCGAGCAGTTTCTTTTTCGAGCCGATCGCTTTCCAGACACTAGCTAAGGCACTAGAGTTATAATTGCGGGCGATTCTGAGCAAATCTTGGGGCGGAGCGTTAAACCAAGGCCCAATCGCATTCATCAACTGTCCCCAATAGTCGATAAACTGAAGGTAGCGATCGGCATCTCGCGGACAAAACTGGGCAATTGCGGCGTGAGTTTTTTCCAGAGAGCGATAGGAAAGAAAATATTGGCCAGAGGGATGGGGACAGAAAACGGTAGGATCGAAGAATAAATACTCTAATCCGTGGCGTTTTAGCTCCAATTCCTCAATTACCGGTCCCAAAAAAATAAATTCGTGATCGATCGCACAGAGATTAAACTTAAAATCGGGGGCTAGCTCTGGGATAACCGCTTCTGTGGTAGCCGCTCCTCCTGGTACGCTACGCTGTTCGAGAAGGAGGACACGATAACCGGCTTTGAGGAGATAGGCGGCACAAACTAAACCATTATGCCCCGCACCGATGAGGATGACATCGTAACTTTCCATACAGTTTCAAAAATTCCTATTTTTAATTTTGCGCTTTTCTTGACCCTAATATGTTAAAAATAGTTAAAGATTGGCTGCTATCAGCAGATTTCAGCGAGCAGTTATCAGTGAGCAGGTAGAAAACATTTAATTTTTCCTTTTTTTTATGAGTTCTTCCATCAAAGTTATTCAACCATCGGGTATTTTAGATGGCAACCAAGCCAGCGAATTTCGCCAAGAAATTGCCGAAGCCGTGCAGGGAGGTTCCGAGGTTATTATCGTTGATTTCAAGAATGTCACCTTTATGGATAGTTCTGGTTTAGGGGCGCTAGTTTTATCCTTAAAAACCGTGCGTTCTGCGGGGGGTAAACTATTGATCTGCTCGATTAATGAGCAGATAAAAATGTTGTTTGAATTGACCGATATGGATCGAGTTTTTGAAATTTTTAATAACCGAGAAGAATTAGAACAAAAAATCCTCGGAAGTTAATTAACGAAAATCCACCTGCATGATCGAAAGATCATCCCTAAAATTACCATCAAATTGTAAAGCTTGAATTTTTTCAATAAAATTATCAAGATTTTTAGCAGAATTACAGTGATAATTTCGTAAAGATTGAATAAAGTTTTCTAGTCCCCACATCCTACCATCAGCACAATCGATCTCGTAAATTCCATCGCTAAAAAGATAAAGGCTACTGGAGAAATTCAGGGATTGAACCTGATTGATATATTCTGCTTCCGGAAACATTCCGATGGGAAAACCGGGGGCTTTCAGTCTGGTTTCAATCATCTGTCCAAAAGGTTTTTGAGTCAGGAGAACTGCCGGGGGATGACCGGCACTGGCATAGGTTAACTGTTGTTGTTTCTGATCATAAATTCCGTACCAGATAGTAAAATATTTATCATTCTTAGGACTGATTTGATAAACTTGATTTAACCCATGTAAAACCTGATTAGGTTGATAGTAATTCACCTGAGTTAAACCACGGGAACGGAGTAAATTAATCACCGAAAGGGAAGGTAAAGCCGCTCGCAAACCATGGCCAGCCACATCTAAAAGATATAACATCAAATGGTCATTATCTAACCAATAATAATCAAATCCATCCCCCCCCAATCGACGAGAAGGAAGGAAGCGAAAATCGATAGCAAGTTTTGGAGAAATAAAAGATTCTGGTAACAGCGATCGCACATAGTCCGCCGCCTCCGCTAACTCCATTTCTAGTAATTGTTTTTGTGCTTGCAGATCATGACTTAATTGATGCAAACGAATTCCCGCTCGCACACGCGCTTTTAACTCATTAATTTCGATCGGTTTACACAAAAAATCATCGGCCCCCGCATCCAATCCCTTCACCCGATCCTCCACCGATCCCAAAGAAGTTAAGAGGATAAAAAAAGTCGTTGACAGTTGGGGATTAAGCTTAATTTGCCGGCAAACTTCCAACCCATCGATCCCCGGCATCATCCAATCACAAATAATCATCGCTGGTTTTAGTTGCCCCGCTTGCTTTAATCCTTCTTCCCCATCACTGGCAATAAAAACCTCGTATTCCTTCCGCAAAGCGCGGCTCAAAAACGTTTGAATTACTCCATCATCATCAATTACTAGAATTCGTACCATCTTTTTTGTGACGTGACTATCTCAATCTTACTGCCTACCCCCGACTCCCTGACAGATGACTTTGCTTGTCCCTCAACCAGGGATTAAATCCAGAATCGAGCTAACACATCAGTCATAGTTTGGGAAAAATGGTATAACTTCTAGCGTAAGGCATTGGAGAGGTAAGCCGGGGGTGAAGATTTCTTTTCAGGTAGATAGCGATCTCAAGTCCTTAGATACCGTTTTAAAATATTTTGAGCAACTTGAACCAGCGGGCATTCCCCAAAAAGACTGGCTCCAGTGTCAGCTTGCTCTTGCCGAAGGTTTTACCAATGCAGTCCGTCACGCTCACCGACACCTACCTCCCGAAATCCCGATCGAGATCGAGATCGAGATTGCCCCCCACCAGATGGAACTTCGCATCTGGGATCGGGGTTCCGCCTTCGATTTAGAGAGCTTTATCGAGAAAAATGCCCATCGTGACTATAGTTTCTCCGCTCATGGGCAAGGACTGCCGATCCTCGAAAAAATCGCCGATCAACTCAGTTATACTCGCAGCGAAGATCAGCGCAACTGTCTATTAATTATTAAACAATTTTCCCGCCATGAATCCGATCGCACCCCTAGTTTCTCCTAGTTGGTTAGTGACTAATCTCGATCGCCCCGATCTGATGGTTATTGACTGTCGTTTTCAGTTAAACGATCCCGATCTCGGTTATCAAGAGTATTTAGCCAATCATATTGAAAATGCCTTCTATTTACACCTCGATCGCGATTTATCGGCTCCCGTTGCCCCTCATGGCGGCCGTCATCCTTTACCGAATCCGCAGACGATAGCCGCTAAATTAAGCTCTTTAGGGGTGATTTCTGGTCAAACCCATGTCATCGCCTACGATGCCTCCCGTTTTGCCTTTGCCAGTCGTCTCTGGTGGTTATTACGTTATCTGGGCCATGAACGAGTCAGCATTCTCGATGGTGGTTGGCAAAATTGGTTAAATGCCGGTTATCCCGTCTCTAATCAGATACCTGTGCCGAAAACCGGCTCTTTTCTCCCCCAAGTTCAACAGGATTGGGTAGTCACGATCGAGGAGGTAAAAAGGCAAAAAGAGCAAGGGGGAGTGGTGTTAATTGATGCTAGGGAAAGCGATCGCTATCGGGGTGAAAGGGAACCGATCGATCCGATCGCCGGCCACATCGAGGGGGCGCTTAATTATCCCTGGTTGGAAGTCACCGATAGTCAGGGTTTTTCTCAACCCCAGGACCTGCAAAAACAACGTTGGCAAGAGCGGCAAGGCGATCGAGAAATTATCCTCTACTGTGGTTCAGGAGTGACAGCCTGTGTTAATATCTTTTCCCTGACCCTAGCCGGATACGAGAATGTTAAGCTATATTCTGGAGGTTGGAGTGATTGGTGTTCCTACCTGATCTAACCAGCCCTATTGATACCCATCTATCGAGAAAGATTATCAAAATGACCTAATTACTGTACAATCCCCCTATTATCACTTTTAATTATTCCGAAACTATTATCTAATTTGTCTCCTAAGTGGGTGGGTGGAATTAAATATAAGATGAACGTAGGTTGGGTTGAAGCATGAAACCCAACGCCCGCATGGGTTACGCTACCGCTAACCCATCCTACAAATAATTGTGCCTCCCTACTTAGACAAAAAAGCTAATTTTTATTTTAGTTGCTATCCTTTTGCTCTCAAATCACCGCTATTCCTCAAAGAATAGTCGTTTTCCCCCGTAAAATTACTCAAAGGTAATTTTATAGTTAAACTCTATAAAAAATTAGGTATGTATTTTGTATGACAGAAGCCGGTCTTTGTCATTGTAATGGTGGCGGTCGTCCGAAAGATCGCCTTTCGATTTTTGTGGATGGCAATAATATGTTTTATGCTCAACAAAAAAATGGTTGGTTTTTTGACCCGCGCAAGGTGTTAAATTACTTCACCAACGACCCGAATATTATGTTAATTAATGCCTTTTGGTACACGGGTTTAAAAGATTCCCAAGATCAAAGAGGTTTTCGCGATGCTTTAATTAGTTTGGGTTATACGGTGAGAACGAAAATTTTGAAAGAATATTATGATGATAGTTCCGGTCGTTTTTCTCAGAAGGCTAATTTAGATATCGAAATTGTCGTCGATATGTTTAATACCGTCGATCAATATGATCGAGTGATTTTATTTAGCGGTGATGGAGATTTTGAACGAGCGATCGAACTATTGCGCTCTAAAAATACTCATATTACCGTAGTTTCTACGGAAGGGATGATCGCTAGGGAATTGCGAAATGCCACCGATCGCTATATTGACCTGAATGATATTCGCAAAGATATCGAAAAAAGTGATTATTAACCGGCCGTTGTGTCTTTAAACCGGCTATTTATCCCATTTTTTTTATTGGTAGTCCTCACCCCAATCCTTCTCCCAGAAGGGGATAGGTGAGGCAATTAACCATCTCTTGTTTATTTTTCCTTGAGTCGAAATAGTAAAAACTGATTGACCTGATTCGGATTAAAATTATCATCACTGACTAAAATCAAAGAGCGACTGCCATCAGCTAATCTTGGACCGAGGGTCATTCCTTCTAAATTATCTAAATCAATCCCCAAAGTCCCTAAATCTAGTAATAATTTTTTCCGCAAGGGTTGCACCTGTAAAGCTTCTAATTCTCCCGGTATCCGAGCAATTTTCGAGGTGTCAGTGGCACTCCCATTAACTACCTGAAATAGTTTCGCTCCAAAACCTTCTAAACCAAAAGTTCGCTCTAAACTGAGAAAATAACCCTCTTTTTCTAAAGCTAATAATTCCGTTAAACCGTAGTATCTCGCACCACTGGGTGGCTCATCTAACACATACAATTGTTCTGATACTAACACAGGCGCACCAATCGGATCAATAACATAATGAAGAAGTCGCACTCTGAGATTTTCTGCTCTTTTTCCCGTGGGACTATCTTGAATTAACGCGCTTTCTGTGGCAGTAAACAAACGAAAAGGATCGTCTTTGAGAGTGCTGGTAATCCCTAAAGTTAAGGATTCAAACCCTAAATTATCCTGTATTCCTTTTTGATTGGTATCATCTGGTAAAAAGCGATTAGGAATTAACAAAGACTCCTTTAATTGTCCCTGCAAATCAAATTCAGCAATAAAAGGAGCAATTCCCTGTTTAACCGCACCTTCACTGGAAATAAACAAAGTTTGTCGGGGCGAAAAAGCGATACCTTCCGGGTCGATCGATCCCTTTTTAAACGTTTCTCCCTTGCCATCTTTTAGGAACGTGACTGCCTCTAAATTCACTTTTTCGATTTTTTCACCATTTATCTGCAAACTAGCCCGATAAAAGCGGGCCGGAGCTTTCTGAGAACGATCATCACTGAGGAGATAAAAGCGGTTATTGGCACGATCGTATGTAATTGCCGATAATCCCCCCACCCTTGTCCCTTGATAATCCGCTTGTGGCAATTGATATTCTCCCAAAAACTCGACCGAGAGGGGTAGAAACATTCGTTGTTCTGCTAAAACTTGCGGGGAGACACCACAGGCCCCCAGACTAAAGGTTACAATCAAACTAGCAATTAAACCCAAAATTGGGAAACGCAAATTTTCGGCAGTCAGTCTCTTATAGAATCGATCGATCACAAAATATCATCCTCTACTACGCTCTTATCAATCTATTATGCTACGTTTTTCTCTCAGTTTATGGCTCTGTTTGATCGGTACTTCCCTTCCTCTCCTAGCACAAACAGAAACCCCTGCACCCAATCCCCTCGAAACTCCCCTAAAAAGTCCTTTATTACCCGCAATCGATCGCCCTTTAACTCCCTTGGAGCGTCGTCAACTGTTATTATACATCGATCAACGCGATGCTGAAGCTCAGGCTAAATACGATGCGGGATTAAATGAGGAAGCTTTTCCCATCTGGTATGAAGTGATTAAATTAAATCGTTATTTAGGAGCAAAAGAAGAAGTCAAATCTTTGGGAAAAGTGGGTTTAGCAGCTTGGAATCGAGATCGAACCGAGGATGTTAAATTAATTACTGCTCGTTTAAAAACTGTGCAACAAACCGCAGAAACTAACCAGACAATGGACGGGGAATTATTAGCATTACTAGGTACATCCTATCAACAGGTACGAGCTTTTAATGAGGCGATAATCATCTATGATAAAATCCTAGCTAATGCCAGAAAATCTGGTGATAATGTGGCAGTAGAAGCCACTTTAAATAAACTTGGTCAAATTCATTTATCCCGTTTTGATTATCAAAAAGCAGCTCCAGTATATGAGGAATTATTAACTATTTCTAAGGTGCAGAATAATTCTTTAACTCAAGGAATTTATTTGCAAAGACTAGCAGAAATTTATCGAGAATCTTTGCAACCAGCTAACGCAGTAAAAATTAAAGAAGAAATAGCTGAAACCCAAATCAGAAATCAGCAAATACAGTTAATTCCCGATCTAAAAATTCAAATTGGTTTAGATTATCAAGCTTTAAAAGATGCAAATAAAGCCAGCCAAAACTTTCAAGAAGCCTATTCTCTCGCTTTTGCTTTACAACAGTACGGCACCGCAGGAGAAGCTTTAAATAAGTTAGCAGAACTTTATAAAAGTTATCAACAGGTAGATTATGCTTTACAAATCTATCAAGAATTAATTAAAGTCCATGAATTGGGTTATAATTACTACGGTTTAATGAATACCTACGATCAAATCGGTCAAATTTATCTAGAGAGAAAAAATTATCCCCAAGCTTTGCTCGCTTTCCAAAAAGGTGCGGAATTAGCCCAAGCTATCCGTTATCGTGAACAATATTTTCAAACCCAAATCACCCAAGTTAATCAAGCAATAAATAATCCTGAACAGTGATCTTTAAGTCTTTGAATAGTTAACTAATGGACAGGGAAATGGGGAATGGGGAATGGGGGAATGGGGAAGTGGGGAAGTGGGGAATTTCAACTAAAACCCTAAAACCCCCCGCAACGCGCACGCAGTGACCACCCCAACACCCAACACCCCAAAACTCTAACACCCAAAACCCAACACCCAACACCCAAATGAACAACTCCTATTCTGAATTAACCGAAGACTTGCTGAAATTGCTGCAACATTTACCCCACTTGAAAGATGGTAAATGGATTCAAAGATCTCTGGAAGCAATAGTCAGAATTGCCGGGGAGGAAATCGATCGCCTGGATTGGAAAATTTTAACCTACGCGATCGAAGATCTAGAAAAGGGATTTCAGGTATTTTACCCCTACCGTCACATTCGTAAACTGACCATTTTTGGCTCGGCACGCATCAAACCCGACAGCAGTGAATACCGTCTCGCAGTAGAATTCGCACGTCGTATCAGTCAATACGGTTTTATGGTGTTAACCGGTGCTGGGGGTGGCATCATGCAAGCGGGGAATGAAGGCGCCGGCCGGGAAAATTCCTTCGGATTAAATATTCAGCTACCCTTTGAACAGGGGGCTAATCCCTATATCATAAATGATGCCAAATTAATCGATTTTAAATATTTCTTTACCAGAAAACTATTTTTTCTGCGGGAAAGTGACGCAGTAGCTTTATTCCCCGGTGGTTTCGGCACCCAAGATGAAGCCTTTGAGACGCTTACCCTCTGTCAAACGGGTAAATACGGACCTGCACCCCTAGTATTAATTGATGAGCCTGATGGGGATTACTGGCAAACTTGGCAAGCACAAATTAGTGAAAATCTGCAAAAAAGAGGACTGATATCCGCCGAAGATCGGAATTTTTATACTATTACCAACGATCTAGACCACGCTTGTCAAACAATTCGCCACTTCTATCGGGTGTATCACTCCAGCCGTTTTGTGGGAGAATCCTTTGTTATTCGTCTTAATCACGAACTAAGCGGGGAACAGATCGAACAAATTAACCAAAACTTCGGCGATATCGTAGTTAAGGGCAAAATCGCACCTAGTCAAATTCTAGAACGAGAGAATCGGGATTCCAGCCACCATTTACCCCGTCTAGTTTTTTACTTTAACGGCAAGAGTTACGGACGCTTGTATCAATTAATAGATCACATCAACGATTTAAGTCCTGTAGTTGCCCTTGAAGAGCATCCCGAGAAAAAATAAACCCTAGGCTAGAGTTTCCGGACAGTATCCTAAACCCTTAGTAAATTGTTGCCGAAAAGCCTCTATATCTTGCTGATCCGGGGTACCGTGGGACACGATCGCCACTTGGTAACGACGCATGACATCAATGGGGGATTGTCCCGTTTCCAAACTCCAAAAAACCATCTGGAGACGCATTTCTGGTTGATAGGTAATCCCTAACTCATTCATGTAGGCGCGAAAATCCCCGTGTTGGCAAGGAGTCAGCATTTGATTAAACTTGACCTTGACCACCCAACCGTTAATCTGATGAATAACCGTCATCACGGAGGAGGGTAGATGAGTCATCGATCGCAGGTATTCGGTGACTCGTAGCGTTAAACTAGCGTTAGCAAGAAAATAGAGATAGTCCATAGTGGCCGCTGGGATGTTGGCTAACAGTCACGATTAGTGTTAT
Source organism: Microcystis panniformis FACHB-1757 (assembly GCF_001264245.1). Classification (NCBI taxonomy): domain Bacteria; kingdom Bacillati; phylum Cyanobacteriota; class Cyanophyceae; order Chroococcales; family Microcystaceae; genus Microcystis; species Microcystis panniformis. The sequence goes on along the minus strand of NZ_CP011339.1, from coordinate 558,708 downwards.
ATCTCTAGTCTGACGATAAACCGTTCCAGATACCAAGGGGAGAAATCCCCGATTTAGTGAAGTTCGCCTGGGTAGAATTACCCAACTTTTGCGAAGATCTTTATGATGATAACGACGATGATCCCTGACCAATCACTCTCCAGCTACGATTATCACCTTCCTCCGGAGTTAATTGCCCAAAATCCCGCAGAACCCCGAGACAGTTCCCGTCTTTTGGTGGTAGATTCTCCTAATAGTTATAATTTAGCTATTTTTCGGGATTTACCCACTTGGTTAGAGCCGGGGGATTTGTTGGTTCTCAACGATACTCGCGTGATTCCGGCCCGTTTATTTGGACGTAAAACCACCGGCGCACCCATAGAAATATTACTATTGGAAGAACAGGATGACCATCGTTGGTTATCCCTAGTGAAACCGGGAAAACGCTTTAAAGTCGGTTCAGAAGTCCTTTTTTATCCGAAAACAGGGCGAACGGAAGACCAAGCAAAATTATGGTTAGCGAAAGTAATCGATCGAGATCTGAACACCAGTGGTCGTCTGCTGGAATTTCAACGTCATCCCGGACGCAGTTTTTGGGATATGTTGGAGGAGTACGGTCATATTCCTTTCCCCCCCTACGTCACCGAATCAGAGGCGGAAGAAGACCGTTATCAAACAGTTTACGCTGATAAACAGGGTTCTGTGGCCGCTCCCACGGCCGGATTACATTTTACTCCCGAATTATTCCATAAGCTCGCCCAGAAGGGTATAGATACCGCCTATATCACCCTTCATGTGGGAGTGGGAACCTTTCGTCCCGTGGAAGTGGAAAATATTACAGAACACCTAATGCACCGGGAATTTTTAGAAATTTCCGCCGAAACTGCCGAAAAAATTGCCCAAACAAAGGCTAGAGGTGGCCGGGTTATCGCCGTAGGAACCACGGTAGCTCGCGCCTTGGAAGGGGCAATTAAAGAAACTAAGAGCGATAAATTAACCGCTTTTCAGGGAAAAACCAATTTATTTGTCTATCCGGGTTATCAATGGCGGGTTATCGACGGCATGATCACTAATTTTCACCTACCCAAGTCCAGTTTGATGATGTTAGTCAGTGCCTTAGTCGGACGGGAAAGACTACTGGCATTGTATCAAGCAGCTATCCAAGAACGTTTCCGTTTCTATTCTTTCGGTGACGCTATGTTAATCCTACCCAGCGCTTGCAGCAGTAATCAGTAAGTAGTTGGACAAAATTACATCCACACCCTAGAAAGAAGGAGGAGCAGAACTGCGGAAAGGGCAACAGGAAAAAGGTAAAAATATGTGTAAGCGGCCCGCGCATCTAAATTGGTCTAGGTCGATTATCGAACCATCTCTAGCCTGTTGTCTATCCTAACCAAGAAATGAAAAGAAAAGATATTAAAATTGGTCGCCGCTATTCTAGCAAACCCCTGCAAATATTTTTAATTATTGCCTTCACCGTCGCCGCTCCCTTTGCTATTTTTTATCTTATTGCCTTGGCCTATCTCTGGCAAGGTGATCGACTTTTGGCCGCGGGGGAGAAGGAATCGGCTCTGTCTGCTTACCGAACAGTTTTATCTTTTCACGAAAATTCAGTCCAAGCCCATATAAAAATCGCTCAGGTCTTGCAAAGTCAAAAACGCTATTCTGAAGCCTTAAAAGCATATAATCGTGGCTTTATCGTTAATAATAAACCACCGATGGAACCCTCCCAAAGTAATTATTTAGTGGCTTTGGGGGATATCTTCGCGCAGGAGGAAAAATGGTCAGAGGCGATCGATGCTTACCAAAAAGCAATTATCATTAAACCAACTTTTAAAGGGCAATTTCAGCTAGGAAAAGCCCTCTATAGTTCACAACGTTGGGATGAGGCGGCGAAAGCTCTGCAAGCAGCGGTTTTTCTCGATCCTACTCAGGGAAAAGCCTATTTTTATCTGGGAAAGGCCTACAGTGAACAGCAACTCTGGCCAGAGGCCAGTTATGCCTATCAGCAAGCTCTAGAATTGATACCTGATCAGGGTGAAACCTACAAAAAATTAGGAGAAACCCTAGCAAAACAGGTAAAATGGGAGGAAGCAGAGCAAATATATCGACAGGCTTTAATTTACGCTCCTAAAGATGGGGATATTTATAATTATTTAGGTAAAGCTTTAGCGGAACAGGGAAAACTAGGGGAAGCCATGGCAGTTTTTCAACAGGCGCGCCAAATTAGTCCCAAGAATGCTAATATTTACGAAAATCTCTGTTATATCTATATCAACAACGGTCAGATCGATGAGGGTCTAAATTGGTGTCGGCAGGCCGTAGAAATTGATCCCAATTTATCAGAAGTTAGATTTATTTTAGAGGAAATCCAACGGGGGCGATTGATTCACGACCATCCCGAATTATTAAAAATGCCAGAGATAATTCCCAGTGTTAAGAGTGATCCTCTGGTGAATTTAAAACGCTCAATTGTTAAAATTGTCATTCGCGGTAAAAATAAAAATGGCATCGGCACTGGTTGGTTATTAAAACGAGATCAAGACACAGCTTGGATCGTGACTAACCGCCATGTGGTCACGAATTCCCGTCAAGAAATCGATGCAAAGTCCCGCATTTTTGTGGAGTATTATAGCCAACCACCCCAGGGACAAATTCGCAAGCGTTCAAAAGCTAAAATTCTCCACACTACCCCCCCTAACGACTGGCTCGATTTAGCAGTATTAGAGGTAAAAAATCCCCCCCCAGATTTAAAACCTTTAGCTTTAGCACCCCTACCAATTGCCGCTAATCAACCAGTAATCTCGATCGGTAATCCTTTTAATCAAAAAGATTGGACTGTCAGCAAAGGCACTGTTAATGATAATAACGAAAAATCCTTAAGTTTATCCATGTTTGTCGTTTCTGGACAGTCGGGAAGTCCAGTTTTAAACGATAAAAATCAAGTGGTGGGAGTGATTTCCCAAGCGAGTTTATTTTGTGATAATACCTCCACTCCTAAACCCCTAGAAAATGCCGTTAGATTGGGCTGCGGTTTCGCAATTCCCATTGACAGAGTGCGAGAAAGGTTAAGAGAGTGGGGAACTTTTTCAGTAATCAGTAATCAGTAATCAGTAATCAGTGGATAGTGGATAGTGATCGATCACTGTTTACTGGTCACTGGTCACTAATAACTGATAACTGGTCACTGATAACTGATAACTGGTCACTGATAACTGATAACTGATAACTGGTCACTGATAACTGGTCACTGATAACTGATAACTGGTCACTGATAACTGCTATGCTACTCTAGGCAGAAAACCATTCGATCGAGAACACCGTGGCCAACCAAGAAGCAACTTCCCCCGCTATTCGTACCCCCTTATACAATTTAATTGCCCAACAAACCAGCAAATTTACCCCTTTTGCGGGTTGGGAGATGCCGATACAGTTTAGCGGCTTAAAAATCGAACATAATGCTGTCCGCAACGGTGTCGGGATGTTTGACATTTCCCACATGGGCAAATTTATCTTAACTGGAGATAATCTGGTTCAATCTCTCCAAACCCTAGTTCCTTCTAATTTAGCCCGTTTAAGGGCAGGAAAGGCACAGTATAGCGTTTTACTTAACCCGGACGGTGGCATAATCGATGATATTATCTTTTACTACCAAAGCGAAAGCCAGGGCCTGTTAATTGTTAATGCCTCAACTACCGATAAAGATCGAGAATGGATTTTAGGCAATTTAGAGGGATCGGGGGTCAAATTAGAAGATTTATCGCGAGAAAGGGTCTTAATTGCCCTGCAAGGACCCAAAGCATCCACAATTTTACAGCCCTTGATCAGGGAAAAATTAAGCGATTTTGGCCTATTTAATCACTGGGAAAGCCAGCTTTTCGGGGAAAAAGTTTTTATCGCTAGGACCGGTTACACGGGAGAAGATGGGTTTGAAATTATGGCCACCCCTGAAATCGGGCAGCAACTTTGGACGGAATTCTTAAATTTAGGGGTGACTCCCTGCGGTTTGGGGGCCCGGGATACCCTGCGTTTAGAGGCAGCTTTAGCCCTTTATGGACAGGATATCGACGATAGCACGAGTCCCCTAGAGGCTGGCTTAAATTGGTTGGTTCATCTGCCAGAAAAAGGCGATTTTATCGGTCGTGATGTCCTGGAAGACCAAAAACTTAATGGTGTCAATCGGCTCTTGGTGGGATTGCAGATGTCCGGCAAACATATCGCCCGTCACGATTATCCGGTAATATTCGCTGGGGAAATGGTGGGTAAAGTCACCAGTGGCACTTTATCACCAACTTTAAACACAGCGATCGCTTTAGCCTATCTTCCCACACCTTTCGCCTCGATCGGACAGGCGATCGAAGTGGAAATTCGCGGCAGCACCTACCCCGCTACCGTCGTTAAAAAACCCTTTTATAAAAGTAAAAAGTAAAAAGGTGATCGAGGTTAGGTGGCTTTTCAGTGAACAGTAATCAGTAATCAGTGAAGAGAAAACGGCAACTGCTAGATAACACTGTCCACTTAAAACTCAAATCTGATAACTGATAACTGATAACTGATAACTGATAACTGAAAATGCAATCCCTAGACTTTACCACCCTCAGTGCCACTTGTGCCGAAATTGCCGCCGCTTGGCTGCCGGCCAGACTAGAACAAGTGTATCAAATTGATCGCCAAACGATCGCCCTCCATTTACGAACCTTCGATCGCAAAGGATGGTTAATTATTTCTTGGCATCCCCAAGGGGCGCGGCTGCATATTGGTGATCCACCGCCAAAAGTCCCCGATACCTTCACTTTCAGCGATCAATTGCGTCATCAACTCAATGGTTTTGCGCTGACGAAATTAGCATTTGTTGCCCCGTGGGAAAGAGTCATCGATCTGCAATTTGCCCAACGTCCCGATGATCCGGCGCTGTGGCATTTGTATATAGAAATTATGGGCAAATATAGCAATGTGATTTTAACTGCGGCTGACAATCAAATCGTCACCGTTGCCCATCAAGTCAATGCCACTCAGTCTAGTGTTCGCACCGTACAAACGGGACAAATCTATCAACTACCCCCCGTTTTATTGGCAACAGACCCCAGTTTAGAAGAATCCTTAAGCAGTTGGCAAGCTAGGGTTAGTTTAATCCCTAAAACTATCGAAAAACAGTTAGTTAGTACCTATCGTGGGGTTAGTCCCGTCATCGCTCGATCGCTGTTACAAAAAGCCAAAATTAACCCGAAATTAAACACGGATCAGTTAGATAATACTGATTGGGAAAAGCTCTTTTCAGCTTGGCAAGAATGGTTAAAAATCCTTGAAAATAAAACCTTTCAACCGGGATGGACGAGAGAAGGTTATACAGTTATCGGTGGGGAGATGCTGGCAGCGGCTAAAGATGTCCAAGAATTATTAAACCGTTATTATAGCGAGCAAATTAATCAAGAAAGCTTTCGACAACTACAGCAAAAATTAAACCAAAAAATTACCTCTTTACTGACTAAACTGCAAACTAAAGCGGCGGGATTTCAAACAAGACTAGCAGAATCTGCTCATGCTGATCGCTATAAAGAGCAAGGGGATTTATTAATGGCCAATCTGCAGCAAATACCGCAGGGAATGACTAGCATTACTTTGGCAGATTTCGAGACAGGAACCCCTGTAATTATTCCTCTTGATCCCGAAAGAAATCCCGTACAGAATGCCCAATATTTTTATAAACAACATCAGAAATTAAAAAGAGCGCGGTTAGCGGTGGAACCTTTATTAGAGGAAGTGGTTAGTGAAATTAATTATCTCGAACAAGTGCGATCGAGTTTAAGTCAACTAGAAAATTATAGCGGCAGCGAAGATTTAGAGGCATTAGACGAGATACAAGAAGAATTAATACAACAGAAGTATTTAGAAAGCAATTACCAGCGTAATCGGACGAATAATAAAGAATCCGAACCCATGCGCTTTACTACTCCCTCTGGAGTCGAATTATGGATTGGCAGAAATAACCGTCAAAATGATCGGCTAACTTTTCGTAGCGCCAGCGATTACGATATCTGGTTTCATAGTCAAGAAATCGCCGGTAGTCACGTTTTACTCCGTTTAACCCCCGGTACAGTTCCAGAAGCCGCCGATCTGCAATTTGCCGCCGATTACGCCGCTTATTATAGCCGCGCTCGCCATAGTGAACAGGTTCCCGTCGTCTATACCCGTCCCAAATACGTCTATAAACCCAAGGGCGCCAAGCCCGGTATGGTGGTTTACAAACAGGAAACGGTAATCTGGGGCTGTCCTCAGAGGGTTGAAGATTACCGCAAAAAATAATTTTTTACCAAATTGTTTACTTTTTTTTACACAAAAAGGGTATTGTCTGTTACAATTGTTACTAGAGAGACAAATGCAGTTCAGGCGCTTGGGAACGCAAGAACTATATTTCCTCGGATTACAACAACAAACAACAGCAAACCAGTGGTAGCAGCCAATAGTCGGGGGAAAGACACAAAAAACCGACTATTTAGGTGATATTAAAGCAACCACTGGTATTTTATCTTCACCTAACCGGTTCTGTCAGTTTCCTCAACTTTCTTTTGGGTTTCCGAGACTTAGGGACTTGCGCTTTGATAATGTACCTTTTGGGCGAACGCAGTGCGCCCCTACATTGTGGACAAAATCCGTTACTGTAGGGGCGCAAAGCTTGCGCCCTCCGATCGATTGGGATATTATTCCCACGCAAGTCCCTTATTGCCCAGATGAATGATTTTGATTGTTGAGAATATTTGCTCTATCTTTGGGATGAAAGAGGGATAGTTAGCATCCAGCTTTTTGTAAAGAAATTTAAACTGCACGCATAGTTAAGCCTCTTCGGCCTAAATAAACGACTAGAAACAGTTTTTTTCGGGAGGCCCGGTTTATGGATAGCCCATTAGGGACGATGAACTTTCAACAGATAGAACTATATAAAAGAATTCAGGCATTTGCCTTGGATCGGCCAGATAGTCAATTATCTTTCAGCCAACGATTAGCAAGAGATAACGGCTGGTCCTTAGGCTATACTCAGAGAGTGATCGAGGAATACAAAAAGTTTATATTTCTAGCCGTTGCAGCAGGACATCCAGTCACGCCATCCGACCAAATCGATCAAGTTTGGCATTTACATCTGACCTATACGCGATTGTACTGGCAAGAGTTCTGTCCCAAAATTTTGCAAACCACATTACATCACGAGCCGACTCGTGGGGGTTCATCCGAGCAATTAAAATTTGGCAGTTGGTATAGCAAGACGCTAGAAAGTTACGAACAGTTTTTTGGACATATTCCCCCAATAGATATTTGGCCTAAACCCAAAGACCGATTCGGGCGAGATTTGCATTTTATCCGGATCAATACTCAACAAAGCTGGGTTTTGTCAAAACCTAATTTCACAGTCTCCGTCAAACCACAACTGCGAAAAATAGGCATCTTTACCTTTTTAGCCTTCCTTTCACTGATGATAACTGGCTGTCAGATAATCTCCCAAATTCCTAACCCAATGAATTTTACAGGTCCGGAATTTTTAACCTTCTATATTTCCCTAGGAGTGATGGGAATCGCTTTGGCAGCCTGGCTACGTTTTTCCCTGTGCCTAGTTAGCACTAATACAAAGCAGCAACCTGATTTAAATACTTACGAGATAGCTTTCTTGGCGGGGGGCAATCATCGCCTGATTATGGCCGCAATCACCAGTTTGGTAAAACAAGGCTATGTGGAGGTATTAAAAGAAAAATCACCATTTGGAAGAACACAAAGCAAACTGGTGGTGACAGGAAAGATCGATGCTATTGCCGATCCTGTAGAAAAGGCGGTTGCACAAGATATTTTGGCCACTGATGGGGCAATTAAACAGGTTTTCCAGAAGTCTCAAGGAATGAAAGATAGCATTCGTTCCCGCCTAGAACAGCTTGGTTTGTTTCTGAGCGATGCCCAAGCATTGAAAGCGCAAATTTATCCATCATTGATTGTGGTTATTCTTCTAGGAATAGGCTTGTGCAAAATGGCGGTGGGAATTTCTCGCGATAAGCCAGTTGGTTTACTTCTCATCTGTATATTTGGGCTTCTAGTTTTGGGAGCAAGGTTTTTTGTCAAACCACAGCGTCAGCGCAGCCGTTATGGAGAGATCATTTTTAATGATTTAACAAATCGCTTACAACATTTAAAAACAGCCAATAGCAGCGATTCTGAACTGGTACTTGCGGTGGCGTTGTTTGGAGCAACAGTTCTGATGGCGGATATGGCTTTAGCAGACCTGTATCAAATGCTGACTCCCATAGCCGCTGCTAGTAGCGGCAGTGGTAGCGGCAGTGGTAGCGGCAGTGATGCCGGCAGTGGCGGCAGTGATGCCGGCAGTGGCGGCAGTGATGGCGGTGGCGGCAGTGATGGCGGTGGTGGCGGCAGTGATGGCGGTGGCGGCGGTTGTGGCGGTTGTGGTGGTTGTGGTGGTGGTTGATTGAGTTCAAGGCTATTAACAGCCGCTCGCTCGTTCCGTTGAACATTCCCGCCACCGTAGCCCTGTTAATTTTTGCCTTAATCTCCTCTCTGGTTTGATTGCTTACTGCCATCAGCCGAAAAAATCCTCCTTGAACAGGGAATTTTATCGCTTCTACTTAACCCCAGTTCGGGTTAAGTAGCCATTTTTCAGGAGAAAAGCTCTTAGGGCAGTGGGAAAGTCTGGATATTTTCCGATCGCTATACTTTCGCCATGGATATCGAGACCCCAATCGGAGTTTTTATCGTAATTAGCGAGAAGAAATTGCCAAGCTTCTTGGTATTCTCCTAGTAGAATTTTCTGTGCCACATAACCGGCCAAAATGCCATTAACTTCGGCTTTTTCTTTTTTAGCTAACTGAAAAGCTTTCAACATTGCTGCTAAAGTTTTTCTTAATTCTTGGGGATATTTTCTGGTGACATCTGCTAATTTACCCTGTTGAAAAGTATAAATTCTCGAGGGAGGAAAAGAGGCGGCGTAGGAACTAAAAGCATACAAAAAAGCATTATCAACGGTGATAAATTCATAATTATTATCTCCATCTAAATCTTCAAAAGAACCACCACTACCATCTAAAAAACCCGTTTCTTCTCTAATAAATTTATCTTTTTGCCAAGTATAAATTACCAAAGATGTGCAGCAATGAGCGCCGCCGCTATAGGTGGAGACGATAATCTCATCGATGCCATTATTATCTAAATCTCTTAATTCAACATAGCCAGATCCAAAGGCACTATAACCGCTATTTTGCTGATAAATTTGCCCGTTATAAAAGATTTGATAAGACACATTATTAATATCAGAATTATCATCAACTTTCTCGTTTAGGTCGATAGGTTGATAGCTAACTTGTACCTTAATTTTCCCCGATCTAACCACTTGATTTCTGAGGGGTTGACCGGCATCAAAATCGAGTTTAGTCACGGCTAAACTCGCAGCTGCATCGCCCAAGAATTGAGATAATAAGCAGCAAATAAAGCAAGTTTTGCTAATATTCATCGGCTAATTCCCAGAGAGAGATTAATATCAGTGTAAGTAGCTGGTTATAATTAAATTTAAAATGGATTTTAGGTTCGATCCCCCTAGCCCCCCTTGATAAGGGGGGAAGCCGAAGGCGGGGGATCCCCCTTAATAAGGGGGGCATCTGAAAGTTTTTAATACCCACCTACTTATCTTACTTATTTTTACCGACAATCAGCCGTTAACTTTTCGAGAAAAACTATCTATTCCAAAGTTTTAACGCTCAAAACTTGGGGAGGGGTGGCATCGGGGGGATAGAGAAAATCGAGATTAACGTCGCGTCGGGCGCCAGGGGGAAGTTCCACCTGCACTAAAGCTTCTCCCTGTTGTCCTTCCCGTTGAACGAGATGGAAAAAACGTTCCTCAGTGCGTCCCAGTTCGTTACGATAGGTAACGCGCACTGCACCCCGGAAAAATACCGGTCCCTGGACGGGTTCAACAAATAGCAAGCGATCGAGATAATTATCTTCTTTAATTGGGGTTTGAATACTCAAAACCACCACCTGGGTTTTGCTAGTGTTGTTATATAGAGGTAAAGTCAGATAGTAGTGAACACCGTAGTTACCGTGAGCTTTGAAAGCCGTATCGGGATAACGCACTAACATGGGGGCGCTTTGGATTTGTCTGGTTCCGAAAGTAGCTGCTGTCACCGTACTTAAAGGATAGGCAAAAGCTTGACCAGGTTGAGGAATGGTGAGATTAATTCCCCCTTTGGGATCGACAATCCGGGTTGCCCATTCCGAACCGACAGAAATTCCGGCCACGCGACCATAAAAATTTCTTCTGCCGGGGAACCATTGATCGGGGGGAGTGGGGGGAAAATCACGAGGAGCGGCCAAATCACCTCTAACTAATAGGGTACGCCATTCCTCTAGGGTAGGGGGACGAAAGCTTTCTATTTCCCGATCTTCGATTTTGACTTTTTGGGGAACTTCGTAGAGGGCTAAATTAGCCATATAGACCGGTCCATCGCTGTAGAGACGCAGGAGAGTCGAGCGGGCGCTACTTCTGGGGATAACCAGATCGAAGAGCATCCGACTTTGGCCCGGGGGAATGACGATCTGGGTGGGAAATTGGCTATCATGGCGACGACGCATGATATCGCCGGCTAAACGGGAACCGGGACCGGAAAAAACCCGGCCGTTGGGATCTTCCACCAGAGAGGGCAAATCGACAAAAGGGGCATCGGCGGAGGTGACGTAACTGACTCCTTGCAGGATGCGGATAACCAGGTTTCTGGAGGTGGGATTAGTAACGATCAGGCCCTGGTGTAAGTCGCGATTGGGATCGGTTTGACGAGCGATGTGGTGGGTGAAAACGTCAAAACGTCCTTGTAGGGGATGATTGAGATGGGCTACGGGATAACGTTTTCCTTTGCCGGGGAAAGTGGAGAGGAGAATTCCCTCTTTTTCTACGACTTCGGGACTATTGCTATTAAAAACTAGAACGTCATTTAGTTGACCGGGCAACTGACGCACTTCCTGATATTGGGTGATTAATTTCCTCTCTATCTGGGGCAAGACCGAGGCGGACTGAGCTAAAAGAATAGTGGGTAAGAAAGAAAGCATAGAGATTCCATATTTATAGGATCTAATTAAGGGTGAGTCGATGGAGAGGTGAAGTTATAGGACAATATAAGCGAGTTTGTCTTGGCGATCGATAAAGAATCTTAATATATTTTTAAGGTCTGATCAAGTCCTGTCAGGGATGATGTGAGCTAGGGGCGGTTTTCTGGGTTAGCAAGGGAGAAAAACCCTTGCTATTGCCGATTTTAACCGTTAAGTTGACAGGGACGGGTAACTGCTCACCCTAGCTTTAAATTTCGCCGCGAATGTCTTCGACGATGCCATCTCTAAGGACGAGTTCCACATTCATTTTGGCCACTAAGTTATCGCCTTTTTCGACGCGGAAAAAGCTTTCTAGTTGTGCTTGGGCGACTTCTTGATTGAGTTCCAAGAGTTGTACCTGTTGCAATTGTTGCAGATACTGGTTTTTTTGTTCGAGAAACTCACTTTTCTGTTGATTGACTTGGATTTGAATATTGTCAATCTGTTGGGCAGCCGCGGGGGTAAGGGGATCAGACTCTGACGCTGAATTTCTGCGATCGCTCTTTGTCCTTGGGTTTCTAATTGTTGAATTTGTGCGTCAATTTGAGCCATTTGTGCTTGTAATTGCTGTTGTGCTTCTTCTTTCCAGCGCGGAGTCACGATGACTTTAATTGTCACCGGGCGCTTCAGTAATAAACTGGTTTGTGCGTCATCCATGATTTGCTTATCCTAAAAAGGTCTTTTTGTCAAGGGGTTAGGGAATATTTGCCAGAAATATTTACTTGGCAAACATCTCGTTAATCATATCGCGATAGCGTTGCGTTACTACCGGTCGTTTAATCTTTAAAGTTTGGGTCATCATGCCGTTTTCTTGGGAAAAAGGCTCTAAAATTAACTCAAAGGTTTTAATCTGGTCATCGGCACGATAACCGGGCCGATTTCTCACCTCGCGCTTTAATTCTTGTTGGTAGAGAGCTAAGACTTTTTTGCTGTAGAGATCGCTAGAAAGAATCATTGAGCGATCGCTGTGAAGATCGGGTAAATTTAAGGATATTTTCTGTTCTTGGGCCCAATTGGCCAGTATATCAAGATTAGGCACGATCAAAGCCCCCAAAGCTTTTTGATCCTGTCCCACTAGCATAATTTGGGAGATAAAGGGACTGCGTAAACAAGCATCTTCAATCGGTTGCGGTTCGATATTTTCACCATTGCTCAAAACAATTGTATCTTTGGCCCGTCCGGTTAAGACTAAATCCCCAGCAGCGGTTAACCAACCAATATCACCGCTATCAAACCAACCATCGGGAGAAATCGCTTTTTCGGTTGCTTCCGGTTTTTTATAGTATCCCTGCATCACCTGCGGACCGCGAATCAAAACTAAACCGTGTTTTTCTGTGGGTAAGACTTCTTTGCTCTGTAAATCGACAATACAGATTTCTGTCTGAAAGACGGGACGACCGGCAGACCCGCGCAGGTTATGATCGATACGACGGACGGTAGCCACAGGAGAAGTTTCTGTCAGTCCATAACCAACTAAAATCGGGATTCCGGCAATCTCATAGAAAGTATCTAGATGTCTGGCTAAGGAACCACCGCCACTAACCAAGATTTTAACTTTATTTCCCACTGCTTGGCGAATTTTGCCATAAACTAGCTTGTCACCGATGGCATGGAGGGGATAGAGTAAGAGGGATTGAATTCTTGCTTTTAGTCTTTCTCCGGGGGAAGCATGAAGATGATCTAGACTGAGATTATCAGCGATACGTTTAGCAATAACGTACTTTTCCGACTTTTCTAGCAAAAATCGCACTAATTTCTGTTTTGTGGCCGATTGTTCGCTAAATTGTTTTTGGATACCCTCGTAAAGAGATTCCCAAAGACGGGGAACTCCCACCATTAATTGCGGACTAAACTGCTTTAAATCCTGCTTAAAAGTGCGAATACTGGTATAAATCTGGGTGCAACCTTGAGCTAGACTGAAATACTCACAACTGCGCTCGTAGGAATGCCATGAAGGTAGTATGCTTAGAACTCGATCCCCAGGATCCGGTTGAAAGATAGCATTTAAGTTGCGTACCTGATGGAGGAGATTACCATGACTTAACATCACCCCTTTTGGTTGTCCCGTCGTTCCCGATGTGTAGATGAGGGTAGCCAGATCATTTTCGCTCTTGGTGATGGGTTTAAGGGTGTTCTCAGCCCCGATCGCCATTAGTTGCTTGAAATTTAAGGTCTGCACGGAAATCGCCCCAGTAGCGGGGTCTTCGTCGGTGAGCAGCACGATTAATTTTAGGGGCAATTCAGGGATTTTCGCCAGCAATTTCCCTAAAGTTTTGTTATTTTCCACAATCAGCGTCTGACTGTCACTATCGGCCAGAATATAGGCTAATTCCTCTGCATCTGCTTGAGCAGATCGTACCGCGTTGGCTGCCCCGGCTGCCATGGAACCTTGGTCGGCAATAAACCACCGGGGACTATTATCGGCAAATAAAGCGACATTTTCGGTTTCTGTGACTCCTAATGCTTGTAAAGCGGCGGCAAATTGCTGAATTTGTTGATAAAGTTCCCGATAGGTGATAATTACTTCCGGTTTACTGTGGGGATCGTGCAGGGCGATAATATCGGGGAAACGCTGGGCAACTATTGACCAAACTTCGGGTAAAGATTGAATATTTGAATAGTCAATTAGGGTTGTCATAACAGTAGTTATAGAGGGTTACAAGAGTAATAACATATAGATTAACCATTCGAGGCTCTTTTTGCCGGTTCTCCTAGACAGTATTTCAACAGGTATCTAATCCTGCAAAGTTAATTTCCTAGTCGAGACTCGGAGAGAGGAGACTTTTCAGTTATCAGTGAACAGTGAACAGTAATCAGGGAATGTACTGTTACTTAATACTGCTTACTGATTACGGAAAAGGCTAACGGCTTAGATGTATAATTAATTTTGCTTAGGTAAGTGGTTCTAATTAAATAGAAGATAGATTTTGCCTCTGATCCTTCCCTACCCATGGTAGGGTTGATTCATGAATCAACCCTACTATGAATCAACCCTACTATGAATCAACCCTACTATGAATCAACCCTACTATGAATCAACCCTACTATGAATCAACCCTACTATGAATCAACCCTACTATGAATCAACCCTACTATGAATCAACCCTACCCCTTAATAAGGGGGGTGCCGACAATTTTTAACACCTACCTGCTTAGGTACTTAATAAAGTTGTAATTAGCAGAAAAAACGATGATTGCTCTATCTAACTATAATAATCTCACTCCAGAAGAATATCTTCAGTTTGAAGAGAAAAGTACCATTAAACACGAGTATATCGATGGACAAGTTTACGCCATGGCAGGGACGACGGATACTCATAATATTGTTGCGGGGAATATATACACAATTGTTCGTAATCATTTGCGTGGTTCCGATTGTCGGGTTTATTTTGCCGATGTGAAAGTCAGATTAGAGAAGCGCAATCACTTTTATTATCCTGATATTATTGTCACCTGTGATGACAGAGATAGAGAAACTGCTACCTACAAAAGTTTTCCTAAATTGATTATCGAAGTTCTCTCCGATTCTACAGAAGCTTTTGACAGGGGGGATAAATTTAATGATTATCAAACTCTAGAAAGTTTAGAGGAATATGTCTTAGTCAATAGTAAACACCAACGAGTAGAAACTTTTCGACGGGGTGAACAGGATTTATGGATTCTGCAAACCTATCAGCAAGAAAGTTTTAGTTTACAGAGTATTAATATGACGGCATCTTTTCGGGATTTATACGAGGATGTCACCCTAGAAACGGTTAATGATACTCCCCAAATTCCTTAAAAACCATGATTGCTTTATCTAACTATAATAATCTCACCCCAGAAGAATATCTTCAGTTTGAAGAAAAAAGTCCCATTAAACATGAATATATCGATGGACAAGTTTACGCCATGGCAGGGACAACGGATACTCATAATATTATCGGACTCAATTTCACTTTTATCATTCGTAATCATTTGCGGGGTTCCAATTGTCGGGTTTATTTTGCTGATGTGAAAGTCAGATTAGAGAAGCGCAATCACTTTTATTATCCTGATATTATTGTCACCTGTGATGACAGAGATAGAGAAACTGCTACCTACAAAAGTTTTCCTAAATTGATTATTGAAGTTCTCTCCGATTCCACAGAAGCTTTTGACAGGGGTGATAAATTTAATGATTATCAAACTCTAGAAAGTTTAGAGGAATATGTCCTAGTCAATAGTAAACACCAACGAGTAGAAACTTTTCGACGGGGTGAACAGGGTTTATGGATTCTGCAAACCTATCAGCAAGAAAGTTTTAGTTTGCAGAGTATTAATCTGACGGCATCTTTTCGGGATTTATACGAGGATGTCACCCTCTAGGGAATGAAAAATCATTAAGGTACAACCTCAAAAGGTTGATTTCCATACCGTTTAGTCTTTATCATCTAAAATATTTGTAAAAACTTCTTCTACTCGCTCAGATAAATCTGATGGCTGAAAATAAACTCGTCCAACTCGTCCTTTTAATTTTTGGTCTAGAGTTTCTGGAGTGGAAGAATTGGAAGATTGATTAGGTAGAATGGTCAATCTCACTCGCTGACCAGCTAATTTAGCACTATGCTGTAAAATTTCTTCCCAAGTCCCCTCTAAAGTGTTTTGTTCCATAGATATTGATTTGAATTTCGTTCTTTCCTCAGTGTAACAAGCAAAAGATAAAAAAACAAATTTCTAGATTTTTTTGCCTTATTGTTTTTTACCGGGGGGAATAAAACGGATTTCAATTCTGCGTCTGCTTGCATCTGCGTCACGATTAACCGCAGCTAATTTACCCGAGGGTAGGTATAACTGTCCTGCGGAAAAAGCTCGAAATTTGACGTTTTTGAGTTTACCTGTGTTTTCGATTTCTTGGACGACTGCTAAAGCGCGCATTAATCCTAAATCAGTGTTAGAACCGGGTACTAGCATTTTAACAGATTGTTTTCTGCTGGCAACCGATTCGATATTTTTATCGAGATTACTTGTCTTTTGTATTCCCTGTCCGTCGGTGTGTCCAATTACTTGAATAAAGTCGATTTCTCTGTCTTTGGTAATGGTTTCGATAGCAGGAATAATGCGCTGACGAATATAGGTTTTTAAAGCTGGGTTTAATTGGGCACTTCCCGACTGAAATTTAAATTTTCCTGATTTTTCATCGATAACTATGGGGGTTGCTGTTTGCAGTTTTCGGTTAGCTTCCTCCAGTTTGCTGATGAGATTATAGGACTGAAAAAGTGCCAAGAGGAGAAATAAACTCAGAATCATGAAAGCATTGGACATTAAATCGGTAAATGCGGGATAAACATCCACCGATTTATCTTCATCTCGGTAGTAGGTACGTCTAGACATAATTGCTTAGAATTTGTTAGTGAAGTTATCAAATATGGTGTTAATGTCATCCTGAACATTTTTTTGAGTAGGATTAGGGATTGTCTCAAAAAGTTTTTCTATCTTATCCTTTAAGTTAGAAAATTCAGACTGAACATTTTTTTGAGCAGGATTAGGGATTGTCTCAAAAAGTTCTTCTATCTCATCCTTTAAGTTAGAAAATTCAGAACGCATATCGTTAATTTTCTCCAGTTCTGCTAAACATTTTTGAATTTCTCCATAGATGTGTTCAATCATTTTCTGATTCGATTTATTTTCCTTAGCGATAACTTTCTCTAACTTATCTCGCAAAGATTCTAAGTTAGCAGTTAATTGACTGGTGTTGGTGTTCACTGAATTAATTACTTGAGAAAAATCTGATTTAAGGCTGCCAAATTGATTGGCTGTTTTCTCAATAGATTGGGAAACTGCTTTTAATTGTTCTGAGTTCTTAGTTAATTTATCATCAACTACCATCCCTAAGTTATTGCTTAAAAGGTTTAACTCAGACTGTAAGCTTTCCTTGACTTGAGTAAGTTGCTCTGTCACTGTACCAATTAACTGAGACAAGTTAGCATTAGTCACCTCTGGATTATTACTAGAGCGCTCAATGCCATGGGAAGCAGTGAGGATTTTATCGGAGGTTTGGGATAGTCTTTGCTCAAGACGATTGATAAGTTGATTGCCTAATTGTTTCGACTCGGAGTTAAAACTGTCTTGATAGGTTTTCACGGTTTCGATTAATTTTACTAATTCTCCTTGAATGTTGGATAACTTTTCTTGTTCGGTGACTGAGCGTTGCTGATTTTGTTCTAGGATTTTCTCAGAGACTTGAGTAACTTGCTCTGTCACTGTATCAATTAACCGAGACAAGTTAGCATTAGTCACATCGAGATTATTACTAGAGCGCTCAATCCCATGGGAAGCAGTGAGAATTTTATCGGAGGTTTGGGAGAGTCTTTCATCGAGACGATTGATAAGTTGGTTTCCTAATTGTTTCGACTCGGAGTTAAAACTGTCTTGATAGGTTTTCACAGTTTCGATTAATTTTACTAATTCTCCCTGGATGTTAGATAACTTTTCTTGTTCGGTGACTGATCGTTGCTGATTTTGTTCTAGGATTGTCTCAGATTTTTGATTCAAGTCAGTAATTTTTATTCCTAACTCAACCATAGTTGTCATTGAACGCTGGAAGTCTTGAGTTAAAGAAGCTAGAGATTGAGTTGATTGGTTTAAATCTGTAGTAGAATTGGCAAACTGTTGATGAGCAGTCATTAAATCTGCGGTTGCTTGCACTAACTTATCGGCAAATTGACTACTTTCGATTTTTTCGGAAGCTTCCAGAAAACCTACCGCACTATTTTGTAATTTTTGAGAAGATTCTTGGATATTTAAATACACTTGTTCTGCTAAATCGTTAGCTCTTTTATTACTGCTGATAATCTCCCCGATATTCTGCTCTAGTAGTGCAGTGGATTGAGAAAATCTCCCTTGAGTTTCTGCTAAACTAGCGGTAAACCTTTCGATATTACCAGAGAAGTTACTTTTTTCAATTAACTCTGACGCTTGTTTAAAAAGCAGTACACTATTTTTTAGTTCCTGAGAGGATTGTGTAAACTCTCGGTTTGCTTGCGTGATAATTGGTACTTGCTGGTTAAGTTCAAAAGCTGAACGCTGAAAAGTCGTCGCACCGGTAGATAAAGTTCCTGCGGTTTCAGTTAATCTTTCACAAACCTGGGTGACTAACTTAGCTGTTTCCTGATTACCATCAGCAATTTCTTTAGCAACTTTTCCTAAAGAAGATTCTAATACTCTCGTCACCTCGGTATGAAAGTTAGTCAGAAATGCTTGCTGTTTATCCACCATGCTATCAACCGCTTTATTCAAGCGACTATTCCCTTCTACAGTCGGCTGCAAGATGTTATCTAAATAGTCTTCTAGGGAACTAATTAGATTTACTTTAGCAAGGTGGGTATTAAAGATTAAGTTAATCACAGTCAGTAAAGAACTACAAGCTAAACCAATTAAGCTAGTGATAAAAGCAATCCCCATACTTTCTAGGGGAGTTTTGAGCTTTTCTCCTAAACTTTGCACATCGACATTATTGATATCGATAAGTGTGCTGATTCCCGTCAGATTGAGAGTAATTCCGAGGAAAGTTCCCAACAAACCAAAAGCGAGGAGGAGATTGGGTAAGACTCTTACAAAATAATCCCATTTCTCGCAGCTAAGAGATTTAGACATGAAAGTAAATTGTTCTTCATGGTATAAACCATCTACCAAAGCTGCGGTATTAACATCATCTAGTTGACTACTGGCTATCTTAAATCTATTCTCTAGATTAGAGATAATTTTAGGTTGAACCCCGCGACTTTCTCCCCGAATTAAGCGCTTGACTTTTACAGTTGACTCTTGGAGATGTTTATAGAGAGCAATCCGGATTCCCAGAGTTAAGACGGTGGGAAAAATAACCAAGACTAGAGTTAAAACAATCAGATAGGGGGGAAAAAGGTTAAGTAATGCCATGATAGTTATTGGATACCTCGAATTGTGGTTGATAGAGAGAGTTAGGGGGTGAATGTTTCCTCAGATAGCTGGGGAAACATTATTAAGATTGATTAATTTGACCATTCATCAGTAGTGCTAACCTCTGGGGGTAAACTGGGTTGACTACTGTTATTATTTGTTCCCAGTAAAGTTTGTTGCTTTTGCTGTTGTTTGTCGAGTTTTTTCTGTTCAGCAGCACGTTTTTCTAGTTCCATTTTCAGTTGATTAACAAAACGGGTGATAATTCCTTCTTTTGCCTCCTGTCGAGTATTTCCATCTTGTCCAGCTACCTTATCTTTGTAGCGATAATTGGGGTGATAGGAGGGTAAATTTTTGACATTGTTGACAAAATAGCTGACGTTCTGGAAATAATCACCCTCGTTAGTAAATAATAGAGGAGGATTAGCCAAAATCTCATTTTTTGCCTGATTAAGCAGTATCTGTAAAGCATTAATCATGTCCTTACGAGATGCAAATTGTTCTAAAGCAAGTCGCCAATTACCGCTAATATCGATAATGGACTTATTGTTAAATAAATCGCCTTCGATGACTAATTGATAAGTATCATCTTCCTCATCGTATTCTAGTAAACCGAGAGCAATTGCGGGATAGAAAATAAACTCTAATTCCTCAATTAATTTCGCAGGTGGTGGGATAATATCAGCAAAATCTATCCTGTAATCATTGTGTAAAATGCTTATTCTCTTTTGGTCTTGATAGATTTTTTGTAACCCAGATAAATCAGTAATGATTCTTAGGGGAAACCCACCAAATTCGTAGGTAATTAGGATTTCTTCGTCCGTTTGAATTGATTTAAAAGAAGTACCCCGATTAATATTTAAATCAGATTCGAGAGTCTTCAGGAATCTTTGCATGGTGGGTGAATTATCATCCTTAGTCCCAATTAGTAATGCTTTATCTGGTTCCAAGCGATAGTAAGCATCATTAACATTTATGGGTAACATTAAATCAGCTTCTCGCAGAATTTGCGCCAAGCGTTCAGGAAAATCATGGGGTTTATATTGACCCATAAATCGCTTAATTACTGCATCAATCTTATTAGTGCTTACTGATTGAAACTGTTTCTCAATTGTTGCTGTTAGGGTCTCTTTGAGAGTCTCATTATCAATAACAAAGGATTGGCTAAATAAACTGAATAAGGAAGCATTATAGCCTAAATTATTAGTGACTTTTTGGCTAACGGAAATGTATTGAGTTCGGGAGTTACTGTCAGGGATACAGTTATCAATATTCTCCTCTGGGAAAATACCTTCCCCAGTCATCTCGTCGAGATTTAACTGCATTAACTCCTGTTCGTATTTATCGTATTCTGTGATTAGCTGATATAGGGATTCTTTCAGTTGTTGTATCTGCAGTATTCGACTAGAAATATGCTTGAGAATCGCTTCAACAATCTTTCTGGATTCCCCATTGATGCTGAAATTAAAGTTCTGCTGAATTAATTTTTGTCCGCTTTGAACGTAGTCTCTTAACTCGGCCTTGATTCTCTCACTATTGGCATTTTTATTAAACATCTTGAAGACAGACTTTTTCCCGTTTATATCTTCGAGAGTTTGTTTAACATTTCGCCAAATGTTATCAATTTTTTCCGAGGAATGAAACCCTTTATTATCCTGAGATAATTCCTCTAGATTCCCCTTGTAGGTATTAATCTGTACTTGTA
This sequence comes from Microcystis panniformis FACHB-1757, assembly GCF_001264245.1. Classification (NCBI taxonomy): domain Bacteria; kingdom Bacillati; phylum Cyanobacteriota; class Cyanophyceae; order Chroococcales; family Microcystaceae; genus Microcystis; species Microcystis panniformis. The sequence continues at coordinate 538,001 of NZ_CP011339.1, read as the reverse complement.
AAGCGACCAAAAAAGATAGGCTATTTTCCAAAGAAAATTCTAAGCTATCAGGATTAAGAAGAATCTCCAAAAATTGGTCAATATCTGACTTAAATTTTTCGATTAACTTGGGTTGCGTTTGTTGGGTCAGAGTTAACCAGATTCCGCGACTGCTATCTGTTTCTCCCCCTTGTACTTTGCGAAACTCTTTTTCTAGGGATTGCTTGACGGTTTGGGGTAAATTCTCCAAATCTTGACTATTGGATATTTCTTCCTCTAGGGAATTTTTCCAAGAGGTTAAAGTCTTAGAAAAAGTTTTATTATTCTCTAGGGTTGCTTCTTCCAATCTGGCAGTAAAATCATCCTTATTACTTTGAGTACTCCAATTAGCTAGGAACTTACTTAATAACTCTTGTCCACTGGGACTTTGACCATATCCCTCTAACCAAAATTTGATTAATTTGAGACTAAAACGATTGAGACCAATCTGCACAATTCGGTCGCGAGTAAAATAAATCCTCGCTAGTCCAAAGGAGATATAACCTTGACACATCTGAAAAGGATGATTATCTTTACGAATCATCGGGTCTTTATAGTTATCCCGATTGCTTTTGATGTGAGGAGATAACTCATCGGCAAAATCCAAGAAAATCTTGTAAGCAATGACGTTACATAATTTACCTTTGTTATTAATCCGGTAATCTCCCGCAGTGCGATTAGAAACTAAGTAGGCAAAATCAAAAGGAGAACGTTTTTCATCGATGTTGACGAAATTTTGTTTATCATAACAGACTTGAAAGGAATTACTTTCATTGGTATAATGGTCTAACTCTTTCAAAGCTGCATAGGTATTAGCTCTCATAATTGCCCCATCACCATAAAGTTTAGGACTAATTATTAAATAACCAAAGGATGTATATTCGGCGGTTTGTTGTAAAATATGACGCAAAGTATAGGCCACATCGAGGAAAATACCGCTACCAGTTCCCCCACACAAAGAACCGACAACAAAGACATTTAAACCCTCTTGGACATTAAAACTTTGACCATTAACTTTACCGCTAAACATAAAGGGTTCATGACCAGAAGTTCGTCTTTCCGCTGCTTCAATTGCCTCTTGAATTTTTGATAGTTATGGAAGAAAGCTAAACGACCGACGGGACGAATACCCCCGCACCATTTTCAATGGCAGTTATTTGTTTTTTTAGTCTTGGGTCTAACCAGCTTTCAATATGGGAAAAGGGACTTTCAAAAAGGGTTTTGTGTTCAAGTTCAAAGATTAGATTGTTAACATCCTGAGCATTCATATTAATGAATACTCTTTCGGCAGCTGATAGAAGAATTTCTTCCCCGTGATAGCTATTTCCTGTGGGTAAACCCGAACCATTGAAAGCGTTTTTGTCTGTGTCAATATGAACAAAACTGACAACGGGTAGGTTAGATAACTTCCCATACTTATCAATAATAAAGCGACGAATTCTCATTAACACATCTCGACCAGTACCACCTAATCCGATGATAACTGTCCGTTTGATAGCGCGGGTTTGACTGGTGTTAGCCATGGTTTAAATCTCCTGAGTTATTTTTTGCTAATCTGAATTTGTAGGTCGAAATCTTGATGGTTATGGTGATAGGTTAAAGTCAGGTAATTTTTATCTATCTTCACCTCCTGAGTTAGTTGATTACCTCGATAAAAAATCTCTGCTTGTTTAGTGGGTTTTAGATATAACTGATTGCCGCGTCTTTCTAAATAGCAGCGAATTTCTTCCCCATGACAAGGAATGGTATTCTTATGATATTCATCACCACCGATGTTAATTCTTTCGGATGTTTTTAAAATATATTTTTGGGTTTCATTGTCATCATCATTAGATGAGACTTTAATAGTCCAAGCAGTATTTAACCGCAACCAGTGACGAATTCCCAAAATACTCGCTACTATTCCCCCAATTCCCATTAATGTAATTACCAATGCTGGCAACCATAACTGACTCAAGAGATAAGGATTAATCAAACAGGTTTCTTGTCCTCCCGGTGCGGGAGTGCAAAACTCTTGTGCTGTGGGAGCAATATCGACAACTGATAGTTTATATTTATTGCCGTTAGTGGCAGTAATTTCTTGAGTTCTTAGATTAATTGGTAGGGAATTAAGCCAGTTTTGTCTTTCCAAACTTTCGGGAGAATTAGCAAGACGAAAAGGGCTATTTTTTGGGGTTTCTATCCACTGTTGTGAAGTAATCCCCGCGGCAGTAGAAAGGGGTGCATCGGTAATCCAAACTACCGACTGGGGTTTGATAGCTTGATTGGCAGTTAAACGACACTGATTTAAGCGTGCCAGTCGGGGATAAACGTGCCATTCTGCGCGCTGAATATCGGTATTTTTAGCACTTTGGCTAGATTGCCAAGGAATTGACTTTAAAACCGCGTCTATATCTTCCCTTCCGCGAATTAAAATCGGTTCTGTAATCGGTTGAACATTATCAGCAAAGGGGACTAAATAAACGGAATCGTTATTTTTTAAACTATCGCGAATAATTTGACCGAGGCGCGTGCGTCCTTCATCATTAAAGTTAACACTGCCGGTAAGATCGATCGCTAGGATAACATCTCGTCCCTGCCAACGAGCCACCAAATCTAATCCCAGTTTTTGCCAATCAGTAAGCGGTTCACCGGGGGATACCGTTAAACATTCAGCACTTTTCATCTAACCTCGTCCGAGAGTGAAAAATTGAGCTTATCCCTATTCTTTCGCCATTGTACTAAAAATTTAATACTTCCTAAAAGTTTTTTTCGCTTTTATTCTCGATTTGCCCTAGGTCATTGTCAATAGTAACCATAGATTAAACTAAATTTTAAAGTTCAGCTGCCCGCGCATTTAAGTGGGTGAGTGGAATTAAATATAAGATGAACGTAGGTTGGGTTGAAGCATGAAACCCAACGCCAGCATGGGTTACGCTACCGCTAACCCATCCTACAAATAATTGTGCCTCCCTACTTAAATTGCTTGTTGAGATAAGGCAAGAGGTAACAGTAAAGGGATTGGGAGAGATTCAGAGGTTAAAATGTGTCTTTTATCCTCTAACCACCTAATCCTAATTCTCGTCTGAGCAATTGAATTGATTTATCCCCAATATAATTATCACTACAGATAATTTCTGGCAGACGAATTAAATCCGATCGCACTTCATTAATCAGATTTTTAATTAAAGTATAACTCGCCTGATCACTGATAATTGTCTGGGAAGTTCGAGCTAAAACTTTTAACTTATCCGTTTCATGAATTTGGGCAGACATAACTAATAAATCATCGCCCCGTAAACTATGAATTAAAATTTCGGCCACCTTAATAATACCGGTGCTAATACTGACAATCCCCAAACGGCTATCGGTGGGTAATTTTTTGATTAATGCCAATTCCTTGCTGTAATCGTAGATATCGATGGGAATGACTCGTAGGTGAAAAGGAGCGGCAATTTCCTCCGCCACACTGATAAAATAGCGACTGGTGACAACAGTGGCAGATTTAGTATTGGCTAAAACTTGGGCTAAATCCTCCATTGCCACTAATTGGACGGGAATTTTGAGGGATTGCTCTAATTCTCTCAACATTAGTTCTCCTGCACCCAAATCGTGACGGGGAATGGTGACAAGAACCTGAGAACTACACTGCGATCGCCAATCGATTTCCGCCAGTAATAACTCGCGAATTTGCTCTAAAGTTAAACCTTGAGCGAGAAAACCAGCCAAACTCTGGCGAATTAGTCGGCCTATTTCTGGATTTTGTTCCAATAGGGGCGAACCCAATAAATTATCGTTTTCATGTCCGCGAGCCTTGACATAAATCCCCGAACCTGCTATCGATTCCACTAACCCATCGTCTTCCAGTTGTTGATAAATTTTACTTATCGTATTACGGTGTAATCCCGTGATCATAGCTAGTTGACGGGTACTAGGTAAACGATGGCCCGGGGGATACTGACGAGAGGCGATAGCGAAGCGAATTTGGTCAAATAATTGCTTAGAGGCGGGTATTTCACTGTCGGGCTGGATTTGGAACTGCATCGGATCACTTCGCTCACAAACTACTTTCGCTGATGCCCATTCTATCATTAGACCTCCGGCAACAATCGGATATCTTCCCCGATCTGAGGGGTCTTCGAGGCAGTATTCAGGAGCCAGAAGCAGCAAACACCAAAATATTATTTATTTAAACTAGAAAAGCTACTTTTTTACTTAAAAATAGTTAAAACAATCATTTTAATCCGTCCCCGAAATCCCACTCATGCGGTAGATAGTCATACCAAATCCGTTTTTAATAGTGTGATTAACTCTCAAGTTATGAATTGTTTCTCCCCACACCCCACTTCCCTATCACCCCATTTCCCCCCGCAACGCGCACGCAGTGACCCCCCGACTATACTATACTTTTTGAACAGGATTTAGTATCAACAGCTGATTAAGGGGATTGATCCTCGTGGAGAAGTTTTAAGCGATCGCTCAAGGTTTTGGTTAAGCGGACAGTTTCCCGTTTTAGCGAATTTTGTTGATAATCAAGCACATTAATCCCTTGACCGATGTTTACTGTCGCTTCGCTTCCCCATCCAGGGTAAGGCTGATTATAACTAATGCTTACCGGCAAAATCTTGATATCTGCATCGGGTTTCATGGTCTTAACTTCCAACGCGATCCGCGCTACCCCCGGTTTAAGAGGATGAACCACTCGATCGCGACAGATACCCCCTTCCGGAAAAATCGCCACCATTTCCCCCGCGGCCAAAAGTTCGACACTATGGATCAGACTACCCATACCGGGGTGATCGGTGTTGACGGGAAAACCCCCCAAACGTCGGATAAACCAACCTTGTACCCCTTTCATCTCGTTAGCGGAAACCATAAAGCGCAAATCGCGTCTAGTAACTAAGCGTCCCACTGCGTAGGGTAAAATCAGCGCATCCCAACGGGAACGATGGGTAGGTGCAAGGATGACACCCCCCGTTAGGGGAATATTTTCCTGGCCCGTAACCGTTATTTTGCTGAAAAAAGCTGGTAAAACCAGATAATTTCCCAGAAAATAACAAAAGCGAATTAAACAGGGATTAATTCGGGAATTGACAGCAGGAATTTTTCTAATGGTGAGGGACTCGTCAACGATAGTGCTTTGAGACATCCGAAGTGTTAGGAAAGATCGAGACTTTCTGACCACTTCCACTTTAGTGCAGTTGTCTGGGGGTCGCTATCTTGTCCTGACCAGTTCGGCAATTGTCTTGAGGGATTAATGGTTAGGATTGGGGTTGTACTCCCGCTCCTACCGGTGCGATCGAGTTTAATTGCAAAGAGGGATGATCTTCTTTGACTTGCTGTAAATTCCACTCATTTTTGAATAATAAGACGGGACGACCCCAATAATCTTTGACGGTTAAAGTATTAAAGAGTTTACCTGCTTTTTCCAAAGCGGCCCAACCCCCGGCGACCCAACGGGCTAAACTATAGGCTAGGGGTTCGAGGGTAGTTTCGACTCCGTACTCGCTTAAAAGACGGAATTGCACCACTTCAAACTGTAATTGACCGACGGCGGCTAAAATCGGGTCGCGTTTAAATTCATCGATCGAGGATAATATCTGTACGGCCCCTTCTTCCTGCAATTCCGAGACTCCTTTTTGAAACTGTTTGAACTTGGAAGGGTTAGGATTTCTGAGATAGGCGAATAATTCCGGAGAAAAACAGGGAATCCCTTCGTATTCGAGCTTTTTACCCATATAAATCGTATCACCGATCGCAAAGACCCCGGGGTTATTCAATCCGATCACATCTCCGGGATAAGCTTCTTCAATAACTGCCCGATCTTGGGCAAAAAGTTTCTGAGGACGGGATAAACGGATAGTTTTACCAGTTCTAGCGTGGTTTACTACCATATCCTTCTCAAATTTCCCCGTACATACCCGCACAAAGGCTACCCTGTCCCGATGTTTGGGGTCCATGTTTGCTTGCAGTTTGAAGACAAAACCGGTGAAATCGGGATAGGTGGGATCAAGGACTCCTAGGGAGGAATTGCGTCCTCTGGGTAGTAATCCATAGTCGAGGAAGGATTCTAGGAATAATTTCACCCCAAAATTGGTCATCGCGCTACCAAAAAAGATCGGGGTCATTTCTCCTGCGTGGACTGCTGGCAAATCCAATTCCGCACCCAATTCCGAGAGCAGTTCTATATCCTCTTTTAACTGGTAATACAGGTCTTTTTCGAGATAATCCTCAATTTTGGGGTCGCCAAGCTCGATCACGGTTTCCTGCGCCTCCTGAGAGCCGTGGGAGCGACGTTCAAACAGGTGTATGGTCTGGGTGGCTCGATCGAAGACTCCCCGAAAGCGATCGCCAATTCCGATCGGCCAATTGACGGGATAGGTCTGTAATCCTAATTCTCGCTCGATTTCGTCCAATAAGTCCAGGGGTTCGCGGCCGGGGCGATCCATTTTGTTAACAAAGGTGAAGATGGGTAACTGACGCAGTTTGCACACTTCAAAGAGTTTTCTGGTTTGCGGTTCCAAACCTTTGGCTGCGTCGATTAACATCACCGCATTATCGGCAGCGGCTAGGGTACGATAGGTATCTTCGCTAAAATCTTGGTGGCCGGGAGTATCGAGGAGATTAATCTGAAAATCACGATAATCGAACTGTAAAACCGTGGAAGTAATCGAAATTCCCCGTTGTTTTTCCATTTCCATCCAGTCGGAGGTGGCTTTGCGTTGGTCGCGTCTTGCTTTGACTGCACCCGCTTGATGGATTGCACCCCCGTATAGTAACAGTTTTTCGGTCAGGGTGGTCTTTCCCGCGTCAGGGTGGGAGATAATGGCAAAATTTCGCCGTTTTTCCAAGACAGCTTCGCCGGTTTCTAGTTCTTTTTCAATTTCGGTCGTCATTCTAATTTCGATCGCTTTCCTATCTTTCTATTCTAGTTTAAGTGGGGAGTTAATCCGCTCAAAAAATCGATCGCTCCGGGAAAAGTCATTAAAAAAAGTCTATGCTAGGATAATTTACAATCCACAACTGATAGTGTTATGAGTGATAATACCAAACAAATTTATAACTACACCGTTATTCTAGAAAAAGAGTCAGACGGTGGTTATCACGCTTTTTGTCCTGCGCTTCAAGGTTGTCATTCTCAAGGAGACACTTTTGAAGAAACGATTGTCAATATTACAGAAGCTATGGAATTGTACCTCGAAAGTTTGATAGCTGATCATCAACCCATTCCCAAAGAAGATTTGATTTTTAAGCCTTTAAATATTTTAATATGAGTCAGTATCCCGCAGTTAAAGTCAAGGAGTTTATTAAAGTTATTGAAAAATTGGGCTTTTATTTGGATCGTCAAAAAGGTAGCCATGCTATTTACAAAAATAGTGGTGGATGTAGGGTTGTGATCCCTATTCATTCAGGAAAAGATATTAAGCAAGGTACTCTCATGGGTATGATTCAAGATATTGGTCTTGATAAAGAAACATTTTTCGAGTTGTTACGAAAATAAGAGTTAAAAGATAGTTGAAGCGATAGCAGCAATTGTACTTTCAGAGGAACGAACCAATGTTTTAGACAAAATGTAAATTATAATCTGCAAAATGTGAATTATAATCTGTAGAAATGTCTCATACACTTTCTTGATAATTGATCTGTGGCACAAAAAGAATCCTTAGATATCAAACATCGTTTTGGTAAAGCTATCAGAAGACGCAGAAGAGAACTTGACTTATCTCAAGAAATCTTAGCTGAAAAAGCGGAACTGCACCGAACTTATATTTCCAGTATTGAACTTGGTAAGTGTAATGTATCTTTAGAAAATATCGAAAAGTTAGCCAAAGCACTTGATATATCTATTGCTGATCTTTTTGCTGATCTATAAATTTGATTAATTGCAATTCAGTATGGATAATAACCAGTTAGTGATAGAAATTCAAAAGCTAATTAAAAACTCAATAGAAAACTATTTTAAAAAACCCAAACCTAGGAATCATCATATTTTAGATTATTTATTTCCAGAGGAGAGACAGATTAGTTCTGTGATGACTGGACTAACGACAAGCATGGGAACTACTTTCTGGGAAAAATTAGCAAACTTTTTAGCCAAAGATAATGGATTTCGTATTTTATATAAGCAGGATAAAAAACTTTTACAACCTAGTCCATTTCCTCAAGACTTAAGAAGTGAACTCGATAATTTAAAAAGTCTCAGAAAATCGAAAGAACAAAAAATATCCATGACAGAGTGCATTGAAAGACTTAGAGTAGTAGCTAAGAAAATAAATAGGAATAACCTCAATTATATCGATCCTCCTTCTGGTCATGGAGTAGATATTTATTTAATCAAAGACAACATTGAGTATGTGTTTGATTTAAAAGCTACACATCCCAATAGGGGAGATGGCTCTAGATTTAGCGACCAGTTGTTAGATTGGTATTGTTATCGGCTGTCCCGTGAACCTTTAGCAAGTATTCACACAAGAATTGTTATTCCTTTTAATCCTTTCTTACCTCAAACATGGTGGCAATCACAGGGAAATAAAATGTATCCTCTAGAGGAACATCATGATATATGGGTTGAAAATGAATTTTGGGATTTTTGTTCTGGTAAAATCAATACTTGGTCATTAATTAAAGAAGCTTTTATTGATCTTCAAAAAGATCAAGCATTTATCAACAAGTATAGACAAAAGTTTCGTAATTATCTAGATAATTAATTTGGTAAAATTATTTCTAGTAAATTTCTTGCTACTGCCTCCACCACTGGTACAGGAACAGCGTTTCCGAATTGTTTTTTAGCGATAGCCGGCTGTGGATGATAGATAAAATTATCGGGGAATCCTTGTAATTTACGCGCATCTTGGGGAGTAATTTCTCGAAACTTTTTGGGTTTATAGATTTTCTTTAAAAACAATTGTTTGTATTCTTGGGGATGAGTAGCGGTAATTGAAATAGTAGCAATATAATCTTTAGCACCCGTAGCGGTTAGGGTAGGAATAATATCGGCCGTCGGTAAAATAATCCGATAAATGCCGTTAATTCCCGTCATATTTTTCGAGTTAATAAATTCATACTTCCCCTCCTGCGTTTGCCAACAAATCCCCAGAGAAACTAACTGATTTAGTTCCTCGATTTTTAGATCGGGTATAATTTCCAAAAAAGCAGAAAAAGCCACGGGATGACCATCTTTTTCGCCATACTTTTTACTGCGTCTTAATTTCAGCAAAGCTAAACAGATACTTTTTTGTCGTTCCGTAGTTTTGATAATATCCCAAGAATGAATAGTTGTGTGACCATTTCTTAAATCAGAAAAAATAAAAAAGTCATTTAATTCATCTTCTTTTTGAAAACGAGTTCTCGATGGAGGAACAAAACCATTAAATAAAGTATCTGCGGATAACTTGACTTTCTCGACGGGTTGAATATTCTTGATGTCTTCTAAAATATCTAAAACCTTCGGATGGATACCCAAAGGTAAAGGAAATTTAAACCGATCATAGTTGTCTATATCTTTTCTAATTCCTACGATAAAAACTCTCTCGCGATTCTGGGGTAAACCAAAATCGTAGGCATTTAATAACTGCCAGTAAACTTGATAACCACAGCTGGTTAATTCATCGATAATTAACTCTAAATTCTCCTGATTGCGAGGACTAGCTAACCCACTGACATTCTCGAAAATAAAGCTTTTCGGTTGACTTTTCTGGACTAATTTAATCGCATCAAACCAGAGTTTTCCCCGGGGGTCCTCAAATCCCCGTAAACATCCCGCCACCGACCAAGGTTGACAGGGAACGCCGCCGACAATAAGATCGAGATTATCGGGTAAATTGCTAATTTTACTCACATCTCCGAAAGCAATTTCATCGCTGTTGAGATAGCTAATAAAATTTTGTTGATAAACTTGGATGGCCTGTTTATCAATTTCTGAATAGCCTAAACAACGTCCTCCCAATTTCTCCAAAGCGATTCTAAACCCACCGATTCCCGCGAATAAATCGATAAAACGATACTGGGGATGGGTGATAACTAGATGTAGGGGTAATTGGGTTTGTGTGCTGACTTTAACTGTGGTTTTCAAGGGTCAATAATTCCTTTTCACCGTCTGGGAAGATGCCTATCTGTATTAATTATTTTAGTATAACTTAAGAGTTTTTTTTCGGTATTTTCAGCCGATCGAGGCACGACAATAATAGACCTCTAACCCACATTCCGCACTTCCAATTGTAGTAAGCTGTACTGAATTTAAACTGCGGATTGAAAATTTTAGTACAAATGCTCAAACTTCCTCTCCCTGCTCCCTTCTCCCTTGCAGCCTTAACGAGCAATTTAGATAGTCAACAGCTTATGACTGGTAGCATATAAAATGAAAATAACTTAAGTATTTATACTTATGCTCTTCGGGCAGAAAAAGTGAGAAACTAAAAAAGTTCTCAAAAAATATTCAAGTCAAGAAAAATGTCAAAGATAGAAGTAAAAAATCTAGACCACTTTTGTTCTAGAGCGAAAACAATTGACAAAAATAGCCGAATGTCTTTCTCTATAAGGGTTTCATCCCTCGAACCAATTTTTGCTTCCAAGCCAGCTAAACAAGATTTCTTTGACCGAATTTGGTTCTCTCGCATCCGTGTCTTAACCTGTCGGTGATTCACCAAGATGTGTCAGGCAGTCAGATAAAAAACTTGTTTCTGGGCGGGGAATCCCTACAATAGGAAACAGGATAATTAGTAGTAGATGAAAACCGATGGGTCAGTTTTTTAAACAAACTTTCGCTAGTTGCTTGGGAACTTTATTGGGATTATTGGTATTTTCGTCCCTAGGTGTGGGGGGATTAGCATTTTTACTGCTTTCTTTCCTGATTTCTAGCGATAGCTCCTCAGTTAAGGAAAAATCAGTCTTAGTTTTTAACTTAGCCACCAATATCAGCGATGCTCCCCCTAGTTCAAGTTTAGCCGATAGTTTGACCAGTGAGAGTCGGATCACTTTAAATTTGCGACAGGTGATAGCGGCGATCGAAAAGGCCGCCCTTGATGATAGTATTGTCGGTCTGTTACTCTACGGTCGCGGCACTGTCGGTGAATATGGCTATGCTACCCTGACGGAAGTGCGGCAAGCTTTGGCAAAATTTCGCCAATCGGGTAAAAAAATTATCGCCTACGATGTGGAATGGACGGAAAAGGAATATTATCTCGCTTCCGTTGCTGAAAAGGTGATTATTAATCCCGTGGGGAGAATGGAAATTAATGGTTTAAGTAGTCAACAAACCTTTTTTGCCGATGCACTAGAAAAATATGGTGTGGGGGTACAAGTGGTAAAAGTGGGTTCTTTTAAAGGTGCGGTGGAACCCTATACGCGTCAGGATTTAAGTGTCCAGAATCGTCAGCAGCTGCAAACCCTACTCGATACAATTTGGTCTAATTATAGTTCCACAGTGGCCAAAAGTCGCAATTTAACACCCCAACAGGTGCAAACTATTTCTGATACTCAAGGTATTCTGGAAGCAACCACAGCGAAAAAGGCGGGTTTTGTTGATGAAGTGGCCCATTTAGATCGAGTAATTGCTTTAGCAAAGGATTTGACAGGAGAAGCAAAAAATAAAACTAATCAGGAGGAAAACTCTGGCTCCTTTTCGCAAATTTCTTTAGCTAATTATGCTAGTTCTCTCGATGATGATGGGGGAGATAGTAGCGATCAAATAGCGATAGTTTATGCAGAAGGGACAATCGTAGAAGGTCAGGGAGATAGAGGCGAAATCGGTGGGGATAAATTGGCGAAGGAATTGCGAAAATTACAAGGGAAGGAGGAGGTAAAAGCGGTAGTTTTGAGAATTAATAGTCCGGGGGGAAGTGCCACCGCTTCCGAGGTGATTCTGCGAGAAATTAAGCGTTTAGATGCGAAAAAACCGGTAATTATTTCTATGGGTGATGTGGCAGCTTCTGGGGGTTATTGGATTGCGATGGGTGGTCAAAGAATTTTTGCCGATAATGATACAATTACTGGTTCGATCGGTGTGTTTGGATTGTTGTTAAATATCCAGAAGATTGCTAATAATAATGGCATCGATTGGGATACGGTTAAAACTGGAAAATTGTCCGATATATCTACTATTACCAGACCGAAAAATCCCCAAGAATTAGAAATTTATCAAGCGGCAGTTAATCAGTTCTATGATTTATTTATCGAGACGGTAGCCAAGGGGCGAAAATTATCCCCAGACAAGGTTAGAACTGTGGCCCAAGGTCGTGTCTGGACGGGAAAAGATGCGGTTAAAATTGGTTTAGTTGATCAAATTGGTGGTCTAGAAGTGGCAGTACAATACGCAGCCAAAACAGCTAAATTAGGGGATGATTGGAGTCTTAAAGAATATCCTCGCTCGCAAAGTTGGCAAGAAGAACTCCTCTCTAATTTCTTGCAAACCTATCTTCCTCCTCTCACTAAAAATAATCACCCTTTGACGCAGGAATGGCAAAATTTTCAGCAGGAATTATTGAAGTTACCTACATTTAACGATACCCATAGTGTTTATGCTAAGTTACTTTTTAATCTCGATTTTCGCTGATACTTAGGTAAAAATAATGCTCTCTAATTCTGAAATTCTTTGACAAAAATTTCTATGAATCGCCCTAATAGCGTTATTCTTGGTTTAGCCTATATTTTGGGATTATTATCTACAGGTCTGCTAGATTTTAGTCCCCAGTTAAACCGATGGCAAGAAGTGGTAATTAGAATTGTTATTATCAGTCTAATTACCCTGTTAACCACAACTTTTATCCGTCGTTTTTGGTGGCAAAGTCCCCCGCAAAAAATTTGGCTGATAGCGGGATTAATAGCTATCTTTGCCGTTGTTTATCTAGAAATTCGCACTCCTTACCCCAGCGCAAACGATATCAGTCATCTTTTAAAAAATAATGTGGTTAACTCTATTAAAATCACGGGCAGTATTATATCAGAAATTCGTCTCAATCGCCGAGAAAATTTACAATTTTGGTTAGAAGTAAAGGAATTTAGCCTCAATAATTTACCAAAGGAAAAATCCACAGGTAAACTCTACGTTACTCTACCAAATCTAGCAGAAAATCAGGTTTATCCCGGACAAGAAATAACAGTTAAAGGATTACTCTATCGTCCCCGTCGTGCCAATAATCCCAATGCTTTTGACTTTGCTAATTATCTAGCGCGTCAGGGTGCTTTTGCTGGTTTAAAAGGGGAAATAATTATCAATAAAAAATCACCGACTTGGGGAGTTTGGCAGATTCGTCAGCGCATTGTTGAGGCACAAATTCAAGGAATAGGCCAAGAAAAAGGCACTTTATTAAGTTCGATTACCCTCGGACGACAAGCGGTTAATTTGCCAGCAAAAATCACTGATTTATTTATTAAAACTGGATTGGCTCACATTTTAGCAGCTTCTGGCTTTCATGTGTCTATTTTGTTGGGATTTGTTTTAACTGTTACTCGCAATTTATCCCCTAAAAAACAGTTCACTATTGCCGTTACTATCTTAATAATTTACGGCACTTTAACAGGGTTACAACCTTCAGTTCTGCGGGCGATTTTGATGGGAATTGGCGCATTAATTGGTCTGCTTTATAATCGACAAGTTAATAGTTTAGGTTCCCTGTTACTAGCGGCTACAATTCTATTATTATGGCAACCTCTCTGGATTTGGGATTTAGGATTTCAGTTAAGTTTTTTAGCGACTTTGGGATTAATTATTACCGTTCCCTTACTGAAAAATAAAATTGACTATTTCCCTAATTTAATCGCTGAACCTATAGCTATTAGTCTAGCTGCCACTCTCTGGACTATGCCTTTATTAATGTTTACGTTTAACTCGATCGCTCTTTATAATATCCCCATTAATATTATCACAACTCCCCTAGTTACCCTGATTAGTTTAGGAGGAGTTTTTACTGCCTTTTTAGGCTTAATTTATCCCCCTTTGGGCAGTATCGGTGCTAGTATTCTCTATTACCCTCTAGAGTTATTACTGCAAATTACCAACTTTTTTAGTCTGCTTCCTTTTAGTACCTACTCCACAGGTAAATTATCCTTAGGAGTGATGTTAATTATTTATATTTGCCTTACCTTAATCTGCTTTAATATCTGGTTTCGTCAACGGTGGCATTTAATCGGTTTATTTATCCTCACTTTAATTTTAATACCGATTATTTATCAGCATTTAACTTTAACTCAGGTGACAGTTTTAGCCACCAAATCGCAACCGGTAATAATTATTCAAAATCGAGGAAATACTCTCTTAATTAATGGGGAGGAACCCGCAACAGCACGTTATACAGTTTTGCCTTTTTTGCGACAGGAGGGAATTAATCAAATACAAGGAGCAATAACCGTCAATAATTCGGCGCAATTCTCAACTATCAGTGAGGACATACCAATCAAAAAAACTATTACTTTATCCCAGTTAGAAAAATTTAATCTCGGCGAAATTACTGGACAATTGCTCGAGAAAAATTTATTTAAATTTCAGGTAAAAAATCAATCTTGGCTCTGGATTATCAACCCGAAAAATCCCGTTAATTTATCCCAAGAATTCAGCCCCCTAGTGTTATTATGGCAGGGAAGCAATCTAGATAAACAATGGTTAGAGTCCATTCGACCTCAAACAGCGATCGCCGTCACCAACAATCTCTCCCGTAATGCCAGAAATCAACTGAGAAAGGCCCGGATTAAGACTTACTGGACGGGGAGAGATGGTGCGATTCAATGGACAGCAAAAAATGGATTTCAACCCTTTCTAATTAATGAGTGATATGTACCACCAAAACCGAACAGGGAGCATGATGTACCACATAATTACTGACACTACCTAAGATTAACTCAGATAAACCCGATCGACCGTGACGACCAACAATAATTAAATCTACCCCCTCTTGCTGGGCAACTTGACAAATTTTCTGCCCCGGATCACCGATATAATAATCAGCCCGGGCTGTGATATTATCTTCCTTAGCTCGATCGACTAAACCGTTTAACCAAGCTTGTAATTCCGCCTGCATTTCTTCGGTGATTTGTTGTTGCAAGGCGATCATATCGGGGGGATAACCACCACCATAACCGATCAGATTACCATAAATAAAAGTTTCCGTGTAGGGAGTCAAAGGTTTAGACAGACTATAAACAATTCGCAACTCACTAGCGTAGGTTTTCGCTAAGAGAATAGCCGTATTCAATACCTCTGGAGTGACATCTTGATAATCCACAGCCACGAGAATTTTATTATAGAGTTTGTTGGTATCCCGATCGACTGAGAGTGTTTCCGTATTATTCATCGAATTAACCTCCTCGATAGCAGATAAAGTCAGGGTTGAAGTTAATCTTTTTTCCCACCGGCTGCCAGCAATACCCTGGGGAAATAGCCAAAAATTGCTGAAAGCTGATGACTGATAGTTGACGCTCCCCTACCTCTAGTGTGACATTTTTCGGATGATGTAGCTAAATCCCCAAAAAAATTAACAATTTGGGGAGACTCCGAGACGATACCCTAGGGTTGATTCAAGGTAGGGTTGATTCAAGGTAGGGTTGATTCAAGGTAGGGTTGATTCAAGGTAGGGTTGATTCAAGGTAGGGTTGATTCAAGGTAGGGTTGATTCATGAATCAACCCTACCCAAACCCCGGAGCGCATTAGCTTTTCGGTGGGATGCTTACAGCCAGATGCTGATACATTTGTAATCATCTAAGAGTCACCGATAATTGCTGATTGTCGGTATTTCTGCAAATGTGAGATGCACCCCTAGATTTTTTATAAAAGTATTTATCTTAAGATACAATATGGTTGAGATTTTTTGCAGCAGAGGATCTAGTCGAATGAATGAAGATAGCAAAAATTATGAGATGCAAATTCTGGCAATGATGATCAATCAGTATTTGGATGATATGGTATCTCTGAGTGAAGAAAAATTAAACCAGCTAGAAGCAAACCGCGATCAGATTGTTTGGGATTTAGCCACAAGAATTTACAAGGAAAGTGGTCATAAAGTAGAATTTCATATAATACGAAACTTAATTAATTCTAGAATTGAAGTTATGAGATATCAGTTATTTTTCAGTCAATCCAGTCTATTGGAATCAAGGAGAATCAATGAAGAGAAAGCTATTAAAATAGCAGAACAAAAAGCTAATGCTGTTATTAACGATAAAAACAATGATGATACCGAGAAAATAACGTCACAAGACAATGAACGAAAACTGGCAATTTTTATCAAAGTTCAAGAGATAATTAGTGATCAATTAGATGTGGAAAAGTCTGAGATACATATTGATGATGAACTATTTTATTTAAAATCTAAGGAAACCCTCAGTAGTTATAGTTCTTCTAGCTTTTATAGTTCTTATGGTTCTTGTAGTAATGGTTTATTAGTCTCAAATTGGGGAGGAGATGAACTTGATACAGTTGAATTAATCATGACTTTAGAAGAAGAATTTGATCTAGAACTTTCAGAAGAAAAATGCCAAGAATTTACAACAGTGAAAAAGCTAGTTGATTATCTGGCTGAAAATTTAGGCAAGTAACAATATTAATTTTTACGAAAATATCTCAAGTTATCAGCCAAATATAGCTATAATCCAATTAGAGCGAGTTCTAAACCAACAACTTATGATTAGTCGCTACATTGTCGCATGGCTACCGATGATCGTAATAGGAGTTAGTAACGGTATCCTCCGAGAAACCACCTACGGAAAATATCTCGATGAACTGCGCGCCCATCAAATTTCTACCCTGACAGGAATCCTCTTTTTTAGTCTTTATATTGGCACTCTTGTCTATTTTTGGGGTCTAGAATCCTCCGGTCAAGCAATTACTATCGGTTTAATTTGGTTAGTATTAACAGTGGGGTTTGAGTTTCTGTTCGGTCATTTTATCGCTGGTCATTCTTGGTCAAGATTAGGGCAAGATTATAATCTTTTAGCGGGACGAGTTTGGATTTTTGTTCTCTTGGTCATTACTTTTGCTCCTTTACTATTTTACCAACTTTTTTCTTAATTATGAAAGCTATTATCATCAATCGCTATGGCGATAGTAATGTTCTCCAATACACCGAAATAGAAAAGCCAATTCCCCAAGGGAAAGAAGTCTTAATTAAGATTATGGCAGCGGGAATTAATCCGATTGATTGGAAGATTCGTCGGGGAATGCTCAAAATAGCCACAGGTAATAAATTTCCCCTGCAATTAGGTTTTGATTATAGTGGAATTATCGTTGAAAAAGGCAGTCAGGTGGAACAATTCCAGATCGGAGATGAGGTTTTTGGTTTTGTCAATAAATTACCCGGTAGAACCTATGCTGAATATGCAATTATTCCCGCTTCCCTATTAGTTAAAAAACCGCCTAATCAGAGCTTTATTGAAGCTGCTGCCACCCCTTTAGCTGCTTCTACCGCTTTGCAAGTCTTGCGAGATTTTGGCAATATTAAAGCAGGAAATCGGATTTTAGTTAATGGTGCATCGGGAGGAGTGGGTAGCTTTGCTGTGCAGATAGGGAAAATTTTCTCTGCGGAAGTAGATGGAGTTTGTAGTAGTAAAAATATCGATTATGTCACCTCTTTAGGAGCAGATAAAGTTATCGATTATACCCAAGAAGATTGGAGAAAAACTGAGCAGAAATATGATATAATCTTCGATGCTGTGGCTAAGTCTTCTTTTTGGCACTGTCGTCAGCTTTTAAAACCCCAAGGGACCTATATAACCACCCTCCCAAATCCAGGAATTATCCTCTTAAATTATCTCGGTGCTTGGTTGCCCCAAAAAGGGAAACTGATATTTTTTGCTCAAGCACAAGCGTCTGACTGGCAATTTCTCAAAGAAGCGATCGAATCGGGTAAATTAACTGTTAGAATCGATCGCACCTATACTTTTTCCCAGGTGGCAGCAGCTCATAATTATAGTGAATCGGAAAGAGTGCGCGGAAAAATAGTCTTAATCCCCGATTAAGGATAAATAGTTAGGGATTTTCCCGATTTTTTGGGGAACGAGTAAATAGTTTTAAGTAGGTAGAAACAGAGAATTCTTTAATTGGGAAGGTGATAAAAGTCAAGGGATTAATAGTAATAATAATATTGCGGCTATCCCTCTGTACCGCCTTGATAATCTGTTTAGCCACCCAATCGGCCGACATAATACCCACAGGATTTAAATTACTCTTAAAAGGGCCAAGAATTAGCTTTCTCACCACACAGGGAGCATCTAAACGACGCAGGGTAATCATATCACCGATCGCTCGTTTACTGAGTTCGTAGAGGGGACTAAAGGCAGGATTAACCTCCGCTTCCGAGGTATTCACCCAGACTTCCTTGCGGGCAATTTGCTCGTTAGTGCGGACAGTTTTGAAGAATAATTCCATTAAACGCCAGACGGAAAAAGTATTCACTTCGTAGGCTAATTCGATCGCTTCTGGGGTTCTTTGGCCGTGGACATTAACGCCATGATTTAAAATCAGTATATCTACAGACTTAAATAGGTTCTCAAGTTGCGTTTCTTCGCCGATTTGCCATTTCACGGTTTTTACGGGTACTGATTCGCCGTTAATTTCAAGAGCGATCGCATTCTCCCCAGAAGTGAGCGCGATCACCTTGGCTCCCTTCAGTTGTAGGTACTTTAACAGCGATCGCCCTAAAGTTCCATTCGCTCCGGTAATGGCGATCGTTTTACCCTTGAGAGAAAGTGCCGTCCCCATCAATTTATCCATAAAGGTGAAAGTGCCACAATAATAAGCCTTTTGGTTATCAAAATGGTGTCGCCAGTGGTAGGTACGATTAACGCGCCATTGAGCGGGAAAACTCTCAAATTCCCCCGGACGATGGGTTAAATCGGTTAATTCCTCCAGATTGGCGATACCTAAACCTCGACCGATCGCCGTACTGAGAAAAGCCAAAGTATAAAGGGAACCTAACCAACCCAACCAAGGGCGATCGAACCCCCAAGAGTAGGCCAGTAGTACCGGTAAAACACTGGCAGCCAACATCACCAAGGCCTCCGGTACATCATTGTACCAGTGCGCCCGACGATAAATTTCCTCGCTCATTACCGACAGATCGGGACGAAAAACCCGATGATGCCAGACGTGCAGACGATAAAGGGGCTGCCAATGGTGGGCCAGAGCATGATAGCAATCACGCACGATCTCCACCCAAATAATTGAGCCACAAATCAGTCCGACACAGAGGAGCAGGTTTGACATAGGGGATAAATGTTAAATTTTCTCAACGAATGTAAACAAAGCAATCTTAGCCGAAAAAGCGCATTTATCGGGTAAAAGGAACCAATAGCCTGAAAAACTGGGGTTTCTTTACCGAAAAAACTTAAGATTCCGTTAAAAATTTTAACAATTTTCGGTAAGATAAAGCAAGAAATAAGCTTCTATTTGAACAGTTACTTAACCTGAGTCGATTATGGCAGAAAATTATTGGTCGCGAGAGGATGATAACGAAGAATTAGACCCGATTGGTTCCCTCCTATCTGACTGGTCCGATCCCGAAGATGAGGAGGAGGAATTTAGGAGCGAAATTTTTCAAGGCCGATCGGGACGCAGACAGAAAGCGGCTTTTAGCCTCATGGCGATCTGGACAATAATTATCGGACTTCATTGGCTGAGTTGGGGTTATTGGGCAATTATCGCCTTAACTATGGTACTATCGGGGCAAGCTTTGCGGCTGCTGTTCACGAAACCAGAAACGCCGCCAATTCCTTTGCCAGATTGGGATTTAGCCTCTGTCCCCAGGGTGTCCCTCTTAGTAGCGGCCAAAAATGAAGAAACTGTAATCACGAAGCTGGTTAATTATCTCTGTCATCTAGACTATCCCCAAGATAAGTTAGAAGTTTGGATCGTCGATGACTATAGTACCGATAACACCGGTGCAATTCTTGATCGCCTTGCTTTAGAATATCCCCAATTAAAAATTCTCCATCGTCCTGCTAATGCCGGAGGTGGCAAATCTGGCGCCTTGAATCAGGTTTTATCCCTGACTAACGGGGAAATTATCGGCGTATTCGATGCGGATGCGGGATTATCCTCCGATTTACTGCGTCATGTGGTCCCAATGTTCGACGATCGAGAAGTGGGTGCGGTACAGGTGCGAAAAGCGATCGCCAATGCTGCCGAAAACTTCTGGACCAAAGGACAAGCGGTAGAAATGATCTTTGATAGCTGTTTCCAACAGCAACGGATCGCAGTGGGAGGGATCGGAGAATTGCGCGGAAATGGTCAATTTGTCCGTCGTAGTGCCTTAAATCGTTGCGGGGGTTGGAATGAACAAACGATCACCGACGATCTTGATTTAACTATTCGTCTCCATATTGATAATTGGAAAATTAATGTCTTAAATTTTCCCGCAGTAGCGGAAGAAGGGGTGACAACTGCGATCGCTTTATGGCATCAGCGCAATCGTTGGGCCGAGGGTGGTTTTCAGCGTTATCTCGACTATTGGAAAGCAATTTTAAAGTCTCCCATGCCTTGGCCGAAAAAGTTTGATTTAATTGCTTTTTTGCTCGTTCAATATATCTTACCTGCGGCCGCTATTCCCGATCTTTTAATCACAATTACCCAGCATCAAGCCCCGATTTTAACGCCTTTAACTGGTTTGGCTCTTTCCCTTTCTCTCTGGGGGATGGTGACAGGATTAATCCGAGTCAATACGGGTAAAAAATTCACTTTTGCTCTCGGTTTGGACATCCTGGCTCAAACCATTCGCGGCATGATTTATATGATGCACTGGTTTATTATTATTCCCAGTGTCAGCCTACGGATGGCTTTGCGTCCTAAACGTTTAAAATGGGTGAAAACCGTTCATCTGGGGGAACATCTCAGCGCCGAAGTTTAATTTTCGAGGATAGACTCCCAAAACTTTGGCTTTATCAGGCTCGAAATCCCCTGTCAGTCAAGGTAACAGCCTTTGGAAACCCCTTTGGGAAAAATTTCCAATTTCCTTAATCATGCTTGCTGCCAATAATGTGTTAATTTAGATACAGAATTGAATTCCGTGACAGCACTGGGGTGGCGAAAAGCGCTCGCTCCAGTTTTTTTTTGTGATCGGTTAGTGGAATGTCTGCGCTTGTTAATCACTTTAAGGTTAAATCTAGCGAAAATGTAATTAATTTCTTATCGAGAAAACGGGTTTCTTCAAGAAACCCGTTTTCTGTGGGGTTTTTTGCGGGAAGCATCCCCCTCTCCTCGTAGGTTAAGGGGGTAAGGTCATAATAATCCGTTGCCAAAACCGACTTTTCAGAATACAATAGGGACGAGTAGTCATTCATCGCTCAGATTAGTTAAGATGACATTACATGACTAATAATATTGACCATGACCGCTTATTTAAGGAGTTAATCTCCACCTTTTTTGTCGAATTTATTGAGTTATTTTTTCCTCAATTGATCGATTATTTAGATAGGGAATCGATTACTTTTTTAGACAAAGAAGTATTTACCGATGTCACGGAAGGAGAAAGGTATGAAAGCGATTTAGTAGCACAGGTTAAGTTTCGAGGAAAAGAATCTTTTTTTCTGATTCATGTAGAGGCGCAGGAAAGTTCTCGAAAGTGGTTTAACCGGCGAATGTTTACTTATTTTGCTCGCTTTCATGAGAAATTTGTCCTCCCGATTTATCCGATTGTAATTTTTTCTTATTCAAAGCCAAAAAGAGAAGCGATTAGTCAGTATGTGGTTGATTTTCCCGATTTTAAGGTATTAGAATTTAACTATCAAGTAGTGCAGTTAAATCGATTAAATTGGCGAGATTTTCTCAATCAACCGAATCCAGTTGCTTCAGCTTTGATGGCGAAGATGAACATTGCCGAGAAAGAGCGAGCCAAGGTAAAAGCGGAATGTCTGCGCTTGTTAATCACTTTAAGGTTAGATGCGGCGAGAATGCAATTAATTTCTGGATTTATTGATACTTATCTCAATCTAAATCCGGTGGAAGAGAGACAATTTCAAGAAGAGATTAGCACATTTAGTCAACCCGTACAGGAGGGAGTTATGCAAATTACCACCAGTTGGATGCGTCAAGGTATTGAACTAGGTATTGAACGCGGTATCGAACAAGGTATTGAACGCGGTATCGAACAAGGTATCGAACAAGGTATCGAACGCGGTATCGAACGGGAAAAGACATTGATTCTTCGTCAACTTAAACGCAAGTTAGGGGAGATTAATTCTTCATTAGAAACTAAAATTATGGAGTTAAGTATTGATGATGTCGAAGCATTAGCAGAAGCTTTATTCGATTTCTCTACGGTTGAAGATTTAATCAATTGGTTAAATACTTTATAATGCTTGTAATTTCGAGGGAGTTATGCAAATTACCACCAGTTGGATGCGTCAAGGTATTGAACTAGGTATTGAACAAGGTATCGAACGGGGTATCGAACGGGGTATTGAACAAGGTATTGAACAAGGTATCGAACAAGGTATCGAACAAGGTATCGAACGGGAAAAGACATTGATTCTTCGTCAACTTAAACGCAAGTTAGGGGAGATTAATTCTTCATTAGAAACTAAAATTATGGAGTTAAGTATTGATGATGTCGAAGTATTAGGAGAAGCTTTATTCGATTTCTCTACGGTTGAAGATTTAATCAATTGGTTAAATACTTTAATTACCCTGTAAAATTGTCATTTTCAGGTATGAATTTCAGTTAACAGTTAACAGTTATCAGTGTATTTCCCCATCTCCTCGCAGGAGTCGCAATTCCCCCTCTCCTACGAGGAGATGGGGTTAGGGGGAGAGGTAAAATCATTCATTTCCAGAACTGATTCGCTACATTTCATCTACTAGCAATACATTTTGATGAGCTAACTGTTTCCATTGCCTATCATTAGTGATAATGTAGGTTGCTGAATATGCGATCGCTGTTCCCAGTTGAATCGCATCGGGTGTTTTGAGAGTGTATTGGGTACGAAGAGCGATCGCCTCATTAGCAATAGATAAATCGATTGGTAACAGAGTAATTTGGCTCGAACGGGTGAAATATGTCCGGTATTGTTCTACCAACTCCTGATTACCTATCCTTGCTGGATGGGTAACAATTTCGATAAAAGTGATCATCGAAGTGATAACCTTAACCTGATAAATGGAGACATCATAAAATAACTTTTCCATATAAGGAAAAAAGATGGGATGTTGCTCGAAAAAGTAAATAAAAGGAGCCGTATCTAAAAATACAATATTTCCCGGTTATAAAACTATTCCCATGATGATCGCTCCTGCTGAATATAAGCATCTACATCAATTGATTGCCACATTTCTTGCCCCAATCCCGCCGCATCGCGGAAATCTAATGGCTTATCTTCTAACTCTGGTTTAGCTTGCAAAAACTTTGCAAAATCCAAAATTTTATTCGCTCGATCTTCAGGCATTGATTTCACGATTTTGTAAATTTCGTCGGCTACACTCATAAGTAAATTCTCTCTTGTCTATTATGGACATTTTACCATAGCAATTTCATCGGGTAGTGAACATTACGAGAAACCCGTTTTCTTGTAATAAATGTTAATTTTTGTGATAGCACCCTTGAAAAATTAGGGATTGTTGGGCTAAAACTGTTAGCAATAAACTTTTGCAGTTAATGTCATGACTTCTCCCCTGTTGCCGATTTTTCCTGCTGTTTACGATAGTTTGTTCGATTTTGCTCAATCTGATGGTTTTTGGGCGAATTTGACAATCGCTGTCGGTTAAGGGGGTGAGGTCATAACAATCCGTTGCCAAAACCGACTTTTCAGAATACAATAGATAAGAGTAGTCATTCATCGCTCAGATTAGTTGAGATGACATTACATGACTAATAATATTGACCATGACCGCTTATTTAAGGAGTTAATCTCCACCTTTTTTGTCGAATTTATCGAGTTATTTTTTCCTCAATTGATGGATTATTTAGATAGGGACTCGATTACTTTTTTAGACAAAGAAGTATTTACTGATGTCACGGAAGGAGAAAGGTATGAAAGCGATTTAGTAGCACAAGTTAAGTTTCGCGGAAAAGAATCTTTCTTTCTGATTCATGTCGAGGCGCAGGAAAGTTCTCGAAAATGGTTTAATCGGCGAATGTTTACTTATTTTGCTCGCTTTCATGAGAAATTTGTCTTACCGATTTATCCGATTGTAATTTTTTCTTACTCCCAGCCCAAAAAAGAAGCAATTAGTCAGTATGTAGTCGATTTTACCGATTTTAAGGTGTTAGAATTTAACTATCAGGTAGTGCAGTTAAATCGATTAAATTGGCGAGATTTTCTCAATCAGCAGAATCCGGTTGCTTCGGCTTTGATGGCTAAGATGAACATTGCCGAGAAAGAGCGAGCTAAGGTAAAAGCGGAATGTCTGCGCTTGTTAATTACTTTAAGGTTAAATCCAGCGAAAATGCAATTAATTTCTGGATTTATTGATACTTATCTCAATCTAAATCCGGTGGAAGAGATACAATTTCAAGAAGAGATTAGCACATTTAGTGAACCTGTACAGGAGGGAGTTATGCAAATTACCACCAGTTGGATGCGTCAAGGTATTGAACTAGGTATTGAACAAGGTATCGAACGGGGTATCGAACAAGGTATTGAACAAGGTATCGAACGGGGTATCGAACAAGGTATTGAACGGGGTATCGAACAAGGTATCGAACAAGGTATTGAACGGGAAAAGACATTGATTCTTCGTCAACTTAAACGCAAGTTAGGGG
This sequence comes from Microcystis panniformis FACHB-1757, assembly GCF_001264245.1. Lineage (NCBI taxonomy): Bacteria > Bacillati > Cyanobacteriota > Cyanophyceae > Chroococcales > Microcystaceae > Microcystis > Microcystis panniformis. The sequence continues at coordinate 513,326 of NZ_CP011339.1, read as the reverse complement.
AGATTAATTCTTCATTAGAAACTAAAATTATGGAGTTAAGTATTGATGATGTCGAAGTATTAGGAGAAGCTTTATTCGACTTCTCTACGGTTGAAGATTTAATCAATTGGTTAAATACTTTAACTGCTTAGTTCTTATGTTAGCGATCGCCTTCTGACAACAACCCACTAAAATTGTCATAATGAAACAAACAACCGCCAATTATGATGAACCCTGGAAAGAAGCATTAACCGAGTATTTTGAAGCATTTTTATACTTCTTTTTTCCCGAAGTTCACCAACTAATTGATTGGACAAAAATTCCCGAATCCCTAGAAAAAGAACTCAAACGGATTACCGCTTCAGCAAGGACAAAAAAACGTTTTGCTGACAAACTCTATTCAGTTATCAGTTATCAGTTATCAGTTATCAGTGACTAATTGGAAACAAGTAGCAATCCCTTTGCTATAATCGCCATGGCACACCTGAAAACAAAAGCGACTACTGGGAAGCTGCCAGAACGGGAACAGTGGAAGTGGAGGTTAATCAGAGGATTATATGAAAAGGAGTTCGAGAGGGAACAAATAATTAAATTATTTGAAATCATCGACACAATGATGACTCTATCAACTAAATTACAGTCAAGTTTAGAAAGTAAAATCAAACAATTTGAGGAGGAAAGAACCATGCCTTTAATGAGTAATATGGAGTTACGGGGAAGGAAAATTGGTGAGGAAATTGGGGAGTTACGAGGAATAGAACGCGGTAGGGAAATCGGTAAGGAAATTGGTAAGGAAATTGGCGCGTTAGAAAAAAGCCGCGATGACATAAAAACAGTTTTAACTGTGCGGTTTGGACAGATTTCTTCAGAAATTGAAGAGATAATCGGCAAAATGACTAACCCTACTATCTTAGAAGAGCTACTAAAATTAGCAGCTACTGCTCATTCTCTCGCAGAATTTAAGCAGTCTTTGGCTAAAATCCAATCCTAGAACTTCTTTGAGAAACCCGTTTTCTTGTAATAAATGTTAATTTTTGTGATAGCACCCTTGAAAAATTAGGGATTGTTGGGCTAAAACTGTTAGCAATAAACTTTTGCAGTTAATGTCATGACTTCTCCCCTGTTGCCGATTTTTCCTGCTGTTTACGATAGTTTGTTCGATTTTGCTCAATCTGATGGTTTTTGGGCGAATTTGACAATCGCTGTCGGTTAAGGGGGTGAGGTCATAACAATCCGTTGCCAAAACCGACTTTTCAGAATACAATAGATAAGAGTAGTCATTCATCGCTCAGATTAGTTGAGATGACATTACATGACTAATAATATTGACCATGACCGCTTATTTAAGGAGTTAATCTCCACCTTTTTTGTCGAATTTATTGAGTTATTTTTTCCTCAATTGATCGATTATTTAGATAGGGAATCGATTACTTTTTTAGACAAAGAAGTATTTACCGATGTCACGGAAGGAGAAAGGTATGAAAGCGATTTAGTAGCACAAGTTAAGTTTCGCGGAAAAGAATCTTTCTTTCTGATTCATGTCGAGGCGCAGGAAAGTTCTCGAAAATGGTTTAATCGGCGAATGTTTACTTATTTTGCTCGCTTTCATGAGAAATTTGTCTTACCGATTTATCCGATTGTAATTTTTTCTTACTCCCAGCCCAAAAAAGAAGCAATTAGTCAGTATGTAGTCGATTTTACCGATTTTAAGGTGTTAGAATTTAACTATCAGGTAGTGCAGTTAAATCGATTAAATTGGCGAGATTTTCTCAATCAGCAGAATCCGGTTGCTTCGGCTTTGATGGCTAAGATGAACATTGCCGAGAAAGAGCGAGCTAAGGTAAAAGCGGAATGTCTGCGCTTGTTAATTACTTTAAGGTTAAATCCAGCGAAAATGCAATTAATTTCTGGATTTATTGATACTTATCTCAATCTAAATCCGGTGGAAGAGATACAATTTCAAGAAGAGATTAGCACATTTAGTCAACCCGTACAGGAGGGAGTTATGCAAATTACCACCAGTTGGATGCGTCAAGGTATCGAACAAGGTATCGAACAAGGTATTGAACGGGGTATTGAACGTGAAAAGACATTGATTCTTCGTCAACTTAAACGCAAGTTAGGGGAGATTAATCCTGCATTGGAAACTAAAATTATGCAGTTAAGTATTGATGATGTCGAAGCATTAGGAGAAGCTTTATTCGACTTCTCTACGGTTGAAGATTTAATCAATTGGTTAAATACTTTAACTGCTTAGTTCTTATGTTAGCGATCGCCTTCTGACAACAACCCACTAAAATTGTCATAATGAAACAAACAACCGCCAATTATGATGAACCCTGGAAAGAAGCATTAACCGAGTATTTTGAAGCATTTTTATACTTCTTTTTTCCCGAAGTTCACCAACTAATTGATTGGACAAAAATTCCCGAATCCCTAGAAAAAGAACTCAAACGGATTACCGCTTCAGCAAGGACAAAAAAACGTTTTGCTGACAAACTCTATTCAGTTATCAGTTATCAGTTATCAGTTATCAGTGACTAATTGGAAACAAGTAGCAATCCCTTTGCTATAATCGCCATGGCACACCTGAAAACAAAAGCGACTACTGGGAAGCTGCCAGAACGGGAACAGTGGAAGTGGAGGTTAATCAGAGGATTATATGAAAAGGAGTTCGAGAGGGAACAAATAATTAAATTATTTGAAATCATCGACACAATGATGACTCTATCAACTAAATTACAGTCAAGTTTAGAAAGTAAAATCAAACAATTTGAGGAGGAAAGAACCATGCCTTTAATGAGTAATATGGAGTTACGGGGAAGGAAAATTGGTGAGGAAATTGGGGAGTTACGAGGAATAGAACGCGGTAGGGAAATCGGTAAGGAAATTGGTAAGGAAATTGGTAAGGAAATTGGCGCGTTAGAAAAAAGCCGCGATGACATAAAAACAGTTTTAACTGTGCGGTTTGGACAGATTTCTTCAGAAATTGAAGAGATAATCGGCAAAATGACTAACCCTACTATCTTAGAAGAGCTACTAAAATTAGCAGCTACCGCTAATTCTCTCGCAGAATTTAAGCAGTCTTTGGCAAGAATCCAATAATCTTATCCTAATATCTAGAAAACGGGTTTCTCAAAGGAACCCGTTTTCTGTAAATTTTTGTTATATCCCCCTTGAAAAATTGGCGCTTGTTGTGCCAAAATTTTTATCAATAAACTTTTGCTGTTAATGTCATGACTTCCACCCTGTTGCCGATTCTTCCTGCTGTTTACGATGTTTTGTTTAATTTCGCTCAATCTGATGGTTTTTGGGCGAATTTAGAAACCGCTTTTGGCACAAGTTATGATGTGGTTAAAGCGACAGAATTACGACAGCAGTGGCAAAGCCGAAATTTTAGTCAACTTCCCCCGATTGAGGTACTTAGTGATGAGGTTTTGGGGACAGCAAATGGTGCATATTCCAGCAGTACCAATAAGATTTATCTATCAGCATCTTTTTTAAATACGGCCTCGTCAGCAGCGATAATTAACGTAATTTTAGAAGAAATTGGGCATTATGTGGATGCTCAAGTTAATCAGGTGGATAGCGCCGGAGATGAGGGGGCAATTTTTGCGGAGTTGGTGCAGGGAAATAGTCTGGATGTGGCAACCCTAGACGCTTTACGAGCAGAGAATGACCAGACAACAATTATAGTAAATGGGGAAATTATTCAAGTAGAACAGGCGAATTTTACGGGGACTAATGGGGATGATAATATTACGGGAACTTCTGGGGATGACAACATTTATGGGTTAGATGGCAATGATACTTTAAGTGGTTTGGGGGGAAATGACAATATTTATGGTGGTAATGGTAATGACTCTCTTAACGGTGGGGATGGAAATGATTACTTTACCAACGATGCGGGTAATGACACGATCAATGGTGGTAGTGGAAATGATCGCTATAATGCTAACTACAGTAATGCTAGTAGTGGTTTAACCATGACCTACGACACCGCTACTGGGAGTGGGACAATTACTGTCGGTACGGAAACTGATACCTTTACTTCGATTGAGAGTTTTAACGGGTTTAAGGGAACTGAGTACAATGATGTCATTTTTGGCGGTACAGCAGGTGAAAACTCGAATGATCTTTCAGGTGGAAGTGGTAATGATACTATTTCAGGTAATGCTGGTGATGACGATATTAACGGAGAGGATGGCAATGATGTCCTCAATGGTGGTGCTGATAATGATGGACTTTATGGTGGTAATGGGAATGATGTCCTCAATGGTGATACAGGAAATGATTACTTTACCAACGATGCAGGTAATGACACGATCAATGGTGGTAGTGGTAGTGATCGCTATAATGCTAACTACAGTAATGCTAGTAGTGGTTTAACCATGACCTACGACACCGCTACTGGGAGTGGGACAATTACTGTCGGTACGGAAACTGATACCTTTACTTCGATTGAGAGTTTTAACGGGTTTAAGGGAACTGAGTACAATGATGTCATTTTTGGCGGTACAGCAGGTGAAAACTCGAATGATCTTTCAGGTGGAAGTGGTAATGATACTATTTCAGGTAATGCTGGTGATGACGATATTAACGGAGAGGATGGCAATGATGTCCTCAATGGTGGTGCTGATAATGATGGACTTTATGGTGGTAATGGGAATGATGTCCTCAATGGTGATACAGGAAATGATTACTTTACCAACGATGCAGGTAATGACACGATCAATGGTGGTAGTGGTAGTGATCGCTATAATGCTAACTACAGTAATGCTAGTAGTGGTTTAACCATGACCTACGACACCGCTACTGGGAGTGGGACAATTACTGTCGGTACGGAAACTGATACCTTTACTTCGATTGAGAGTTTTAACGGGTTTAAGGGAACTGAGTACAATGATGTCATTTTTGGCGGTACAGCAGGTGAAAACTCGAATGATCTTTCAGGTGGAAGTGGTAATGATACTATTTCAGGTAATGCTGGTGATGACGATATTAACGGAGAGGATGGCAATGATGTCCTCAATGGTGGTGCTGATAATGATGGACTTTATGGTGGTAATGGGAATGATGTCCTCAATGGTGATACAGGAGATGATTACTTTACCAAAGATGCAGGTAATGACACGATCAATGGTGGTAGTGGTAGTGATCGCTATAATGCTAACTACAGTAATGCTAGTAGTGGTTTAACCATGACCTACGACACCGCTACCGGGAGTGGGACAATTACTGTCGGTACGGAAACTGATACCTTTACTTCGATTGAGAGTTTTGAAGGGTTTAAGGGAACTGAGTATAATGATGTCATTTTTGGCGGTACAGCAAGTGAATATTGGGGCGCTCTCTCAGGTGGAAGTGGTAACGATACTATTTCAGGTAATGCTGGTGATGACCAAATTTATGGAGAGGATGGGAATGATGTCCTCAATGGGGGTGCTGGTAATGATCGGCTTTTTGGTGGTAGTGGGAATGATACCCTACAAGGAACAGATGGCGGTATAGGAGAACAAGATTATCTAGAAGGAGGAACAGGAAACGATCGCTTTATCCTTGCAGATACAACAAAGACCTTTTATGATGACGGTAACAGCACCCTTCCCGGTAGGGTTGATTCATTTAAATTAAGTACAGCTAATTTTGAGTCAATAAATTTGACTGAAGATTCTCAAGTTTATCTTTTTCTAATCAAAATAGTTAGTCACAATAACTAATCTTTAATCCTCTGCCAAATTTATTATGAATAAATTGATAAAGCTTGTTCCCAAGCCACTAAAAGCCTATCTCTCTTCAAATTTTCTGAGAGTACATCCTGTTAATTTAGCTAATTTTTCTGCTTCTTACGTCGATAAAACTATCAGTTTTTCCCAACGTTCAGCTAACCACCTCTGTCCCTCTGTGATTGAGAGAAAACCCAAACCTCTGAAAAGATTCAATCCTATGGTTGTGAGAATTGACCAATTGCTGGCCGCTTGAAAATCACTAATTTCGCTTTTATCTTCCTCAAAAATTACATCTTTTACCCAATGTAACTGATTTTCTATTTTCCAGTGTCCTCGAATAATTTTAGCAAATACTTCGGCGGATTCGGTTAGGCTACTGATATAGTAAGCTGTTTCTTCATAGGTTTTATCCCCGCGACTACCCCTTCTTTCTACTTTAATAACTCTTCGCAGATTTTCAAACCCTTTTCTTTCATTTTTCCTCACTTTAAAAACTTCTATTTTTCTTGATATTTTTCGTCCATGACTATTATCTTGTTCAAGAAAAAAACTTTCTGGCTTTGAGGAATTACTCAGGTCTTGTATTCGCTGATAAAGATTTTTCTGATTTCCTTTAACGGTGATAACATAGTCATTTTTAGTCTTGGCTATTAAGCTGATTGTTTTCTTCTGACAGTGTAAAGCATCCCCAGTAAAAACTTTATTTTGGAGAGAGCAATCCTCAATTATAGCTTGCCCTTCGTCGATTTCAGACCCTTTTTTGTTTTCGATTCTTTTTAAGTGTAATACCAAGCCACTTTCTTGACTAAACAATGAGATAAACATGATAAAATTTTGTTGTTCATTGTTAGGATTCTTTAGGGTGTTTTTGAGACTTTTTCCATCTATGCCTAGCCAATTTATATCATCTCTTTGTCCATATTCTTGTAATGCCCATTCATTAAACATTTTTAACAAACTCTGCCAGTCAACTCCCATCATTACCCTTCTAATTGTTGAATAGGATGGGACTCTTTCTGGAATTATGTTAAATTCTTTACTCAGCCTGTGCCGATTATTTTTAGCAAACTCTCCTAGTTCTCTATAACCTGAGTATCCTAGCATTGTTCCTAGTATTATTACTACTAATACTATCCATAAAGGGTGTCTTTTTCCTTTACCTTTCCGAAAGTCCTTGACTTGTTTTAGTTTTTCTATTAAGCTCAACATATATTTAAAAAGTTGGCGGTCACTTCTCATTTTACCTGATAGTGATCGCTTTTACTTTTGATATTCTGATGGGAGAATGAAACAGCCCTACCCTTCCCGGTGATAACGACTACGCGACAATTGCTGACTTTAACACCACTAACGATATAATTCAATTACGGGGTTCAAGTAGTAACTATCTGTTATCGGTTTCTGGTTCTAATACTAAACTCTACATCAACAAACCAGGCAGCGAACCAGATGAACTGATTGCTTATATCACTGATCAAACAGCATTAAGTCTAACTGCTAGTTATTTTAGCTATGGTTCTAGTCCGACTCTTCCCAGTATTACCCTTGCAGTTTCTCCCGCAAGTGTGACAGAAGATGGGACAACAAATCTAGTCTATACCTTCACCCGTACCGGAGTAACCACTGATGCTTTAACTGTCAACTATACAGTTGGGGGACAGCAACCAATGGAACCGATTACACTTCTATTCCCACCAGTGTCACCTTTGCTGCTGGTTCATCCACTGCTACCGTAACAGTTGACCCCACTGCTGATACAACAGTAGAAAGTGATGAGACTGTTATTTTAACTCTTGCTGCGGGGACGGGTTATACAGTAGGTACGACCACCCCAGTGACGGGGACGATTACCAATGATGATTTACCTAGTATCACTCTTGCGGTTGCTCCTAGCAGTGTGACAGAAGATGGTACAACAAATCTGGTTTATACCTTCACCCGTACTGGTGTAACAACAAATGCTTTAACAGTCAATTACACCCTCGGAGGGACAGCGACTCTCAATACAGATTACACTCGTACAGGGACTAATAATACAGTCACTTTCGCCGCTAATGCTACCACTGCTACCGTCACCGTTGACCCCACTGCTGACACCACAGTAGAAAGTAACGAAACCGTCGCTTTAACCCTCGCTGCCGGGACAGGTTATACAGTAGGGACAACTACCGCAGTAACAGGGACAATTACCAATGATGATACCAGTGTCACCCTAGCAGTTTCTCCTAGTAGTGTCACCGAAGACGGGACAACTAATCTGGTTTACACCTTCACCCGCACTGGTGTAACAACAAATGCTTTGACAGTCAATTACACCCTCGGAGGGACAGCGACTCTTAATACCGACTACACTCGTACCGGGACTACCAATACAGTCACCTTTGCTGCTGGTTCAGCGACTGCTACCGTAACTGTTGACCCCACTGCTGACACCACAGTTGAACCCAACGAAACTGTTATTTTAACCCTTGCTTCTGGGAGCGGTTATACAGTAGGTACTCCTAACGCAGCCACGGGAACAATTACCGATGATGATAGCACTGTCACCTCGCAACTCTCCATCAACGACATCACCGTGGTGGAAGGTCAAAATAGTAATGCCATCCTCACCGTTACTGTCAATAACCCCAATCCACAACAAATTACTGTCAACTATACCACTGCACCCATTGATGCTACCGCCAATGTAGATTACACTAGCCAGACAGGAACCCTCACCATTGCGGCGAATACTTCCACTGCTACTATTAGCATTCCCATCCTCAATGATAACCTCAATGAACCTGATGAAGCCTTTACAGTAACCCTGTCAAATGCGGTTAATGCTACCATCAATCCCGACGAAGCAATTGGACAAGTAATTATTACTGACACCCTACAAAGCGCAAGTACTCGCACCTTACCCAATAATGTCGAAAACCTCAGACTAATTGGCAGTAATAATATTAACGGTACAGGTAACGCTGGTGACAATAAAATCACCGGAAATAGCGGTAACAATATCCTCGCTGGTGCTAATGGTAACGATATTTACTGTTTCAATGCTTCAACCCCATTAGGAAGCGATACCATCCAAGAAACTACTACTGGTGGTATCGATACCCTCGACTTTACCGGGACAAATACCGCAGTAAGAGTTAACTTAGGTGTTACTACTGTCCAAACCGCCGTCACCAATAATCTAAAATTAACTTTTTCGGCAAATAACACCATCGAAAATATTATTAGCGATAGCGGTAATGACCGACTAACTGGGAATAGCCTTAATAATACTCTAACTGGTGGTGGTGGCAACGATCAATTAACCGGTCAAAACGGAAACGATAGCTTAATTGGTGGTTCTGGCGATGATTTACTCACCGGTGGTAATGGTAGCGATAACTTTATCTTCAACAGTAGTAATTTAGGCATCGATGCCATCAGCGATTTCACCCCCGGCAGCGATAAAATAGTATTAAGTAAAGCCATCTTTACTGCCTTACAAAGTAGCATCGGCAATGGCTTCAGTCAACTGGCTGAATTTGCCAGCGTCGCTGACGATGATTTAGTCGCCACTAGCAGTGCTTTTATCGTTTACAGTAACAGCAGTGGCAGTATCTACTACAATCAAAATGGTAGTGCTGCTGGCTTAGGAAGTGGTGCTGAATTTGCCAGTTTGTTGACTGTTCCTACCCTGATAGCGGCTGATTTCACACTGATAAATTAACCTAGCCAAACAGCTTGTAGGGTGCGTTAGGCGGCCACCAATTCCGTCAAAAAACCAAAATTAACAATCCGCCGTAACGCACCAACTCTATTATTAAATCGGTGCGTTACGCTACGGTTCTTCCGTACTTAGTGTGCTAATTTATCTCGCAATGAACCAAACAACCGCCAATTATGATGAACCCTGGAAAGAAGCATTAACCGAGTATTTTGAAGCGTTTTTAAGCTTCTTCTTTCCTGAAGTTCACCAATTGATTGATTGGACAAAAATTCCCGAATCCCTAGAAAAAGAACTTAAACGGATTACCGCTTCAGCAAAGACAAAAAAACGTTTCGCTGACAAACTCTATAAAGTCTGGTTACTGAGTGGTGAAGAAGTCTGGATTTTGATTCATATTGAAATTCAAAGTCAATACGAAGAAAATTTCCCTCAGAGGATGTATATTTATAACTATCGGGCCTTTGATTTGTATCAGAAACCAGTTATCAGTCTCGCTATATTAGGGGATGAACGAGTAAATTGGCGACCAGATTCCTATAATTATACCATTGCCGGCTGTGAAGTGAGTCTGAAATTCCCAACGGTTAAATTACTGGACTATGAGGAAAGATGGTCAGAACTAGAAGCAAGCAGCAATCCTTTTGCTATAATAGTAATGGCACACCTGAAAACAAAAGCGACTACTGGGAAGCTGCCACAACGGGAACAGTGGAAGTGGAAGTTAATCAGGGGATTATATGAAAAGGAGTTCGAGAGAGAACAGATAATTAAACTGTTTGAAATCATCGACAATATGATGACTTTATCCCCTGAATTACAGTCAAGCTTAGAGAGTAAAATTAAACAATTTGAGGAGGAAAGAACCATGCCTTTAATGAGTAATATGGAGTTACGAGGAATCGAACGCGGTAAAGAAATTGGTGAGGAAATTGGGGAGTTACGAGGGATAGAACGCGGTAAGGAAATCGGTAAGGAAATTGGTAAGGAAATTGGTAAGGAAATTGGTAAAGAAATTGGAGCGTTAGAAAATGCTCGTGATTTTGTGAAAAAAGTTTTGGAAAACCGACTAGGCGATATCCCTGGAGATATTGGACAATGTCTCAATGATGCTTCAGTTATTTCGGTTTTAGAAGAGATGTTAAAAGCCGCACTTATAGTAAATTCTTTTGAGGAGTGTAGGAAGTCTTTTAGTATCATCATAAATAAGTAGGGTGGGTAATACCTACCTTACTTAGTAAACTGTTTGAAATCATCGACAATATGATGACTTTATCCCCTGAATTACAGTCAAGCTTAGAGAGTAAAATCAAACAATTTGAGGAGGAAAGAACCATGCCTTTAATGAGTAATATGGAGTTACGAGGAATAGAACGCGGTAAGGAAATTGGTAAAGAAATAGGCAAGGAAATTGGTAAGGAAATTGGAGCGTTACAAAAAAGCCGTGATGCCATAAAAACAGTTTTAACTGTGCGTTTTGGACAGATTTCTTCAGAAATTGAAGAGATAATCGGCAAAATCACTAACCCTACTATCTTAGAAGAGCTACTAAAATTAGCAGCTACTGCTAATTCTCTCGCAGAATTTAAGCAGTCTTTGGCAAGAATCCAATAAGAAAATCTTGCCGTAGGGTAGGCATTGTCCACCCATTCACCTTAAAACTCTTAGCCAGAAGCGGAGAACAATTAAAACTATCACCCTAATTGATGAACCAAACAACCGCCAATTATGATGAACCCTGGAAAGAAGCATTAACCGAGTATTTTGAAGCGTTTTTATGCTTCTTTTTTCCCGAAGTTAACCTAGAAAACGGGTTTCTCGGAGAAACCCGTTTTCTGGACTTTAAGACAAAAAAACGTTTCGCTGACAAACTCTATTCAGTTATCAGTTATCAGTGACTAAGTAGGTGGGTGGAATTAAATATAAGATGAACGTAGGTTGGGTTGAAGCATGAAACCCAACTCCCGCATGGGTTACGCTACCGCTAACCCATCCTACAAATAATTGTGCCTCCCTACTTAATTGGAAGCAAGTAGCAATCCCTTTGCTATAATAGGGTCTGCTGAAAAGGTTTTTCCTGGTGGCAGGGTGTGGGGTGTGGGGTTTTACCGATTTTGTTCCTACCTCACCATTAGGATAACTGCTGTAAATGAAATAACCGACTAATGAAAAAGATAATATTGACTTTATTAGCTTGGCTTTTAGTTGCTAACATGAATAGCCAAGGGGTTTTAGCAGTGACGCTCGATTTTCAATGGTTGGGAAATCAAGGCTATACAGCTAAAGGTTCTTTTAGTTATGATGAAAAAACGGCCCCGACTATCTTTTCGGAAAAAGGTTCGGGAAAAATGCGAGTTTTAGAAAATTTTCAAGTATCTTTTTATGATAACAGTGGTCAAGAGATCGCTAAATACGATAATGTCAGCCAGGGAATTTCCTCGGCTAATTATTTTCAGTTTAATTTTAATACCAAAACCGGTCAAGTTTTCGGCTCGATCGATCTGGGGGGTGAAGGGATGGGGGAAATCTATCTTCAAGGGGTGGTTAACGATAATTTGGCCCTCTTGCGGGTGGAGTCGGTAGATCTGGTCATGGATGAGGATGATTCACCAGAAATTATCACTCAGTTTTGACTAAATCGATCGGGAAAATAGGGATTATCCTAGCCTAATTTTTCCGCTAATTCTAACCAGCGATCGGTTAAAGTATCAATTTTTTGACTCAATTGAGCTAATTCTTCGGTCAGCGCGGTTATTTTGGTAAAATCTTCTAGGGGTTCTCCATAAAGTACCTGTTCAATTTCGGCTTTTTTTGCTTCTAAAATTGGTATTTGTTTTTCGATATCTTCGTATTCTTTTTTCTCTTTAAAAGAGATTTTTTTATTGACAGGTGACGGAGAAGCTTTAACAGTTTTTGGGGTGACTTTTTTTTCTTTTGGTTCCTCCTCCTCTTTTTTCTGATCGAGATAAAGGGAATAATTACCCGGATATTGACGGATATTACCCCCGGTTTCAAAGGAAAAAATAGTATCAACTACTCGATCGAGAAAATAGCGATCATGGGAAACGACGATCACACAACCGTTAAAGTCCTCTAAATATTCTTCTAAAATTGCTAAAGTCTGCACATCGAGATCATTGGTGGGTTCATCTAGGATTAAAACATTAGGCGCACTCATCAAAACTCGTAGTAAAAATAAGCGTCGTCTTTCTCCTCCAGAAAGTTTATAAATTGGTGCATACTGTTGATCGGGAGGAAAGAGAAATTTTTCTAACATCTGGGAAGCGGTAATCACGCTACCGTCTAGGGTTTTGACTAATTCGGCCACACTTTTCAGATATTCGATCACTCTTTGATTTTCGTTGATATTGAGATCATCGGATTGTTGATCGAAGTAACCAATATGAATAGTGGAACCGATGTCAACTGTGCCTGAATCGGGGAGAATTTTCCCGGTAATAATATCCATGAGAGTAGATTTTCCTACCCCGTTACTGCCAATAATACCGATGCGATCTTCGGGGGTAAAAATATAGGTAAAATCTTTAATTAAAGTGCGATCGCCGTAAGCTTTCGATATCTTTTCTATTTCGATAACTTTTTTGCCGATGCGTCTTCCTGCGGTGGCAATATCGACTTTTCCCTCCACCTGTTTAAATTCCTTATTACCCATTACCTGAATGCGATCAATCCGCGCTTTTTGTTTGGTACTGCGCGCTTTTGGTCCCCGGGATAACCATTCTAATTCCCGTCGTAAAACTCCCGCGTGTTTGCGTTGACTACTGGCGATCGATTCTTCCGCTAAAGCTTTTTTTTCTAGATAATAGGCATAATTACCGGCATAAGTAGATAAATCTCCCCGATCGATTTCAATGATGCGATTAGTCACTCGATCGAGAAAATAGCGATCGTGAGTAATTAATAATAATCCTCCCCGAAAACGGGACAAATAACTCTGTAACCACTCCACGGAAAGCGCGTCTAAATGGTTGGTGGGTTCATCCATCAATAAACAGTCAGGATCGGCTAAAAGTGCGGTAGCGATGGCGATTCTTTTGCGATATCCCCCCGATAAATCTCCCACGCGAGCATTAAAATTATCGATGCCCAGTTTACTTAAAATAACTTTAGCATTAGTTTCTAAATCCCAGGCGGCAAGTTTATCAATTTGTTGCGAAACCCTTGACAAACTTTCCATAATAGTATCCAGATTTTCTGGCTCATGGACAAGGCGATCAGACAATTCCTCGTATTCCTTAATTAAAGTCATGCTTTCGCCACTATCGGCGAAAACCTGCTCTAAAACCGTTTTATCGTCGTCTAGATCGGGTTGCTGGGGTAAATAGACGATTTTCATCCCCGAATTGATTTGAATTTCGCCACCATCGATCGCTTCTAACCCGGCGATCATTTTCAATAGGGTCGATTTTCCCGATCCATTCGTACCGATCAGGCCGACTTTATCGCGATCATCGAGACTAAAACTCGCATCTTTGAGAATTTCCTTGATACCGAAGTCTTTTTTGAGCGATCGAACCGTCAGCAGTGTCATGATTTCTGGGAATAATCCTTCTTTTCTAGTGTAGTGTCTGGACTAATGCAAAGGATAGATTAAGCAGGTTCTGCTGAAAAAGTTTTTCCCGAGGAAAAAAAACCTGTCCCTAATGCCGACGATAACCAGAAAAGGGACAGATTGGCTCAATTGCATGAGATTATTTTCAAGGGCCAGACGGCATCAGGAATTACATCATACCCATGCCGCCCATGCCACCCATGCCACCCATGCCACCCATGCCACCCATGCCGCCCATGCCGCCCATATCAGGGGCTGCGGCTTCTTTAACGGGTTTTTCGACCACGAGGGCTTCCGTAGTTAGGACCATACCGGCGATAGAAGCGGCGTTTTGAACGGCTGACCGTACCACTTTAGCCGGATCGATAATTCCGGCGGCGATTAAGTCTTCGTACTTGCCGGTGAGGACATTGTAACCGACGCTAAAAGCGGTTTCGCGCACACCTTCCACGATCACATCCCCTTCCACACCGGCGTTATTAGCTAACTGACGCAGGGGTGCTTCTAGGGCTTTGGCGACGATATCGGCGGCGACTTTTTCCTCATCGTTAGTGAGAGAAGCTTTGAAAGCCTTCACCTTAGAAGCCAGATGAATCAAGGTTGTACCACCGCCCGGGACGATACCTTCTTCCACGGCGGCTTTGGTGGCATTGAGGGCATCTTCGATGCGGAGTTTGCGATCCTTGAGTTCGGTTTCTGTGGCTGCCCCGACCTTAATGACGGCCACACCGCCGGCTAATTTAGCGATGCGTTCCTGTAATTTTTCCTTATCGAATTCGGAATCGGTTTCTTCTAACTGTTTTTTCAGTTGGGCGAGACGTTTCTGCACATCGGCCTTATTGCGGCTGTCCCCGGAGGCGACAATAATTGTATTGTCTTTTTCTAGGGTGATTTTTGCCGCTTGCCCTAGCAGATCGAGGCTAACGGTGTCAAGACTTAAGCCCACTTCTTCGGAAATCAGACGACCACCGGTGAGGATGGCAATATCTTGTAAAACCGCCTTGCGACGTTCCCCGAAACTGGGGGCCTTGATGGCGACGACATTTAAGACACCCCGGGCCTTGTTGACCACTAGAGTGGCTAAGGCTTCGCCGTCCACATCTTCGGCGATAATTAATAGGGGACGACCTTGACGAGCAACGGCTTCGAGGACGGGGACTAATTCAGCGATCGCACTGATTTTTTTATCGGTAATCAGGATCAGGGGGTTGTCGTACTCGACGATCTGTCTTTCCTGATCGGTGATGAAATAGGGGGAGATATAACCGCGATCGATCTGCATCCCTTCCACTACTTCTAATTCGGTGGTTAAGGATTTCGATTCTTCCACGGTGATTACGCCATCGGTGGTGACTTTTTCCATGGCGGTGGCGATCATTTGTCCCACTTCTTCGTCGTTGCCGGAAGAAACGGTGGCCACTTGAGCGATCGCATCTCCGGCGATCGGTTTAGCGACGGCGGCGATTTCTTCGACTAGATAGGCGATGGTTTTGTCTAGTCCGCGTCTTAAGGCGACGGGATTGGCCCCGGCGGTAACGTTTTTCAGACCTTCTTTAATTAAAGCCTGGGCGATGATGGTGGCGGTAGTGGTGCCATCGCCCGCTAAATCTTTGGTTTTTGACGCTACTTCCTGAATTAATCTCGCCCCGGTGTTTTCGAGGGGATCGGACAATTCGATTTCTTTGGCCACGGTGATGCCGTCATTAACGATCTGGGGGGCGCCGTATTTCTTTTCTAACAAGACATTGCGTCCTTTCGGACCGAGGGTGATTTTTACCGCATCGGCCAAGGCGTTGACACCTTTTTCTAGGGCGCGACGGGATTCATCTTTGAAGGCAATGATTTTGGACATGGTATCGCTGTTGTGATAGGACTCCTTATAGTTAATTTAGCACTCTTAGGGCCTGAGTGCTAAGATGCGGCTGCGGTCATTGAGGAGATAACGATGTTGAGGAGATAACGATGTTATGTCCCTACGGCAGACTGAATTGAGTTAAAAAAATAAAAATTTATCAAGATTTATGAATAATTGCAGAAAATCAATGATAACTATTGTAGCATCTGGAAGCTAACCGAATTTTAGCCCATTTTCGCCTTTTTTTAGGAGAAGACAATCATGATTAATCTAAATCCTGCTATCGAACAAAAAATTAATCAATTTATTCTGGAAACCCAAAATAAATTTAGTCAGGATAAATCAGCTACCCTTGCTAGTTACCAAACAGAAGCCAAAACAATCACTCAAGAGACTAATAATTTAAGAGATGAACTTATTCAAAAACTAGGTGAATTAACTTTTTCAGACCCTTTACCTAGCAGAGAAGAATTAGAAAAACAAATACTAGCTCATACAGATCAGCTTGTGGAGACAATCAACCTTTTATCTACGGGCAAAATTTCAGAAACTCCTCTTGATACTTTAAGCCAAGAAACTGATAGTTTAGTGGCCACAATTACGATTCTATTCGATGCTAATGCTAACGATGCAAACTTGCCAGGACTTAAGCAAGAACTAATCGCTTGGCAAACAAAAATTAAAGATACTTTGGTTAAATTTTCCACCACTGTGGAATTACAAAAGAAAAATGAGTCTTTGATTGCTGAACTGAAGGAAAACTTAGACAAATATAGTTCAATTCCTGAAGTAGATGAACCCTTTGAAAAGTTAGTCAAGGAATTTAAAGATAATTTTGCACAACTACAAGTACAAGAAGAAAGTGT
Source organism: Microcystis panniformis FACHB-1757 (assembly GCF_001264245.1). Classification (NCBI taxonomy): domain Bacteria; kingdom Bacillati; phylum Cyanobacteriota; class Cyanophyceae; order Chroococcales; family Microcystaceae; genus Microcystis; species Microcystis panniformis. Next base: position 496,621 of record NZ_CP011339.1, on the reverse strand, counting down.
TTTATTTCAAACTTTAGACGATTTAATCAATGAAATTAAAGCTAGAGATGAGGGAATCAAACTAAATAAAAGAATTGATATTTTGCTGGAAAAAACCCAAGAACAAGTAGCGGGATTCCCTCAAGAATTAGACCGGGAAGTACAGGGAGAATTAGCCAAATTAATTAAAATACTAGGGATGGCACAGGTGGAACTCAAGAACATTTCCAAACCTGGTGATATCATGCAAGTAAAGTCGGTGGTAGATGCTGGAGAAATTGCGATTAAATCTTTAATAGGTAAACCTAATATTATTCTGGCACAAAAATTACGCTATGCCGCCAGAACGGGATTAAGAAAAACCCAGACAGGTTTTTGGACTCGTCTAGCCGAATTCAGAGATAATCTGTTCCATTCTTTCAAAATACCTACAAAAGTTTTAATTGGATTAGTGTTAGCTCTCCCTTTGAATTGGGGTATTATGAACTCCCTTCCAGTGAAAGATTTGCTTATGTCTTTACCTCCAATCAATACTGAGGGTAAAAGTAACCAAAATACTGAAGACAAAGACGGAAATTTTAGACTCTTGATATTGATATTGATGACAGGCACTTTAGGGGGAGCAGTTAGTCTTCTAACTCGTTTGCAAGATTTTGATAATCCCAAAAACCAAAAATATGACGATGACCTCTTGCCATTTATAATTGGTCTAACTAAGCCGATTTTAGGGGGAAGTTTTGCTTTCTTTATTCTGCTAATTCTTAACTCTAATATTTCTCCCTTAGAAATTCGGGGTGGCACTGAAGATAATCGGAATGGCATCTATTTATATGGACTTTTAACAATGGCTTTTGTGGCTGGATTTAGCGAACGTCTTATTCCCGATTTAATTAATCAAGTGGAGAAAAAAGTAACTGTAGAGGCTAGTTCCACTGGACAGGGACTACCTCCAACGATTCTGATCGCTCCCTCTAGCGCAACTTTAGCATTAAATGGAATCCAAGAATTTATCATTAATCCCGTTGGTAACTACACCATCACAATCTCACCGCCAGACAGCGGTAAAATTGATAAAAATACCACTGATGCCAAATTTACCTACACTGCACCTGCACAAGGAAATAATGGGGATAAAATTACTATTACTGCTACTTCTGATTCTGGACAAACTGCCAAGGCTACGGTCACTTTAACTGCATAAAAAAAGACCAAGAGAGCCTTCTAGTTTGATAAAAAAGGATAAGTAGGTAGGTGTTAAAAGTTGTCAGACACCCCCCTTATTAAGTAGGGCAGGGGGGATCCCCCGCCTATCGGCACCCCCCTTAATAAGGGGGGGCAGAGGCAAAATCTATCTTCAATTTAATTATAACTACTTACTTAACTCCGATTAACTCGATTTCGGGTTAATGGGAATAGCCAGCGCTTGAACTTGAATTTTTTTTAACTCGGAAACTAATCGAATCGCCTGCTGTTCGTAGAGGGGGGCGCCCAGGGTTGCTGGCAAATTTTCCATGAGATCGCTGGCGGTTTTCAGGGGACAATTAGAAAAACGACTGATTACGGTGGGCGCTTCCGCGGCAATATTGCGATTAAAGGCTTTTTCCACCCGCACGCGCCAAGTTTTGGGAGTGCGACGACCCTGTTCCACCCGTCGCAGTCCGTTGATGGTGGCCAGCACCACAATGCGATCGCCGATGCGTAAGTTGAGATAATCTTCGGGCATTAATTTCGGGGCTTGCCGTTCTCGTTGGTGTAGGATCGGCACGACTCGATAACCGTAGGCAATATCCCCGAGCGAGCTACCATTGAGAGTATCTCCAGCTTCGATCTCGTATTCCGTCACCAGAATCGTTTTTTGCGCCCAACGGAACAGATAGATGATATTTTCTCCGAAAGCGGCCCCCGTAAAGGCTTCTGCCGCTACGGTGTTGGTTCCTAAAATGTGAGATTGGGGCAGAATTTGACTTAATTGTTGACTAAGGTTGTCGTCGGTGGTGCGGATGACTAAGTAGCTTTGGGGGTTGAGTTTGCGGGTGGTTAGGGCCACTTCTAAATTGAGGATTTCGTCATCGGTAACAATCGCTATACTTTTGGCCCTATCTAAATTGACATTTTTTAAAGATTCTTCGATATTTCCCGTCATCAGGGGCATTTTTGGCAGGATAGTCGCATCAAAATCCCTATTTAAGCTGACCCCGACGATCGCCTGTTGCATTTCTAGTAATAAATTAGCCACTTCTTTGCCGACTCGACCTAAGCCCACAATAACGATATGATTCTGTTGGGGAACTGGGGGACGGTTAGGGATAAATTGAAATCTTGATGATAATAAAGTTTCTGTCAAAATAGCGTAGAGAACCCCGATAAAAGCGGTTCCAGCTAAGGTTAAAAAGAGACTAAATAGCTGCATCCACCAGGGGACTGCATTTAAATCTTCGGGGTTAGAGGCACCGAAAACATCACCGTAACCACCTAATAAAAGAATCGCCGTTCCTGAAAGAGCGGAAATAAAGGAAGCTCTCGGGGCGTAGAGATGGAAAAGAAAAGTCCCGATAATTACTAGGAGGATAATGATAAATACTGACAGGAAAGCCACCCGGTGAATTTGCTGCTGAAAACTCAATTGCCAGAATTGTTGGGTTTCTTTGCCTAATTTTTGCCAAAAATGCCGCAACTTCTGGCGAGAATTTGACGGTTTCTGGCGGGTAGCATCGATATTTTGATAGGTAGTTTCGATGGTGGTAATGGTATCACCGGCCCGGATAGTGGTGGTGGGGGACCATTGATAAAATCCGGCCCTTAAAGGTTCATCGGGGGCTGTGTGTGCTAACAGACGACGGGTGGGGGTATTTAAATCACCTAAAAAGCGATCGAGTAAACCATCTTCGGGACTAATTTGTCTCTGGATAATCCGCAATTTCTGACCGTCGAGATGCAAAAAACCGAGGGTTTCTGTGCCTAATGTGGCTAAAGCAAAGGCATTGGCGGGTAGTTGGGTAGGTTCATAGGCGATAAAATTGCCTAAACGTTCCTTAAGTAGCTGATTGAGATTATCTTTAGAAGAACGCACCACTAAGCGGGTATGGGGATTTAATTGCCGAATAATTAGGGCAGTGGTGGCATTAATTCGCTCATCACTGGTGACAATTAAAGCAGCCCGACAGCGATCGATTCCCGCTCTTGCTAAAATGTTTTTTTGACGACAATCACCGATAATTATTTCCTCTAATAAATCGGGAAAATCGTTAATTTCCCAACTGGGAGGCTGTATTAGTTCGATACCGACAACGCTAACCCCAAACTCTTTTAAAGACTTGACGCAGTGTTGTCCGAGACTACCCAATCCACAGACTAAAAAGCGATCGGCTAACTTGACATTCCCATGGACAAAGCTGAGAGATTCTTGGTTCATAGATTCTGCTTGTCTTAAAAAATAGAATGCTTTTTCAAACTTCTGATCCCCCTTTAATCCCACTTTAATCTACCCTTAATTTTTTTTTAACCAAGGGGGTATTAGACGATTTTAAACACCTACCTAATTATAACATACCAGCGTTTTTATTGCGTACCCGTTGATACATTTCTTCCATATTTAATTGGGAGGCAACGAAGTAATAAACTTCAGCAATATGTTTACAGGGATTTTGTCAATCGGGACAGGAATAATTAGTTCAGCTTTTTTCTGAGGGAAAAACCTAAATAGTGATTTCAGCTTTCATCGACCTGACTTTTAAACTAACTTCGGGATGAGATTGCTTTAATCTCGCCTGATAAACCTGAACATTGGTTCCAGCTTTTGGTACTCTAGAAGCCACAATATAGCATTCTTTTTTAGATTTTTTATGTCTTTCTTGTAAGTAAGAATGATTTAGAGTTGACAATAATTGATCATAAGCTTGTTCAATATTTTTACCCTTGAGTTCAATATAAAGAGCCAAGCTACAGGGATAATCAATTTCTAACAGCCAGTCGCATCTTTTTCCCTCGATGATTAAACAATTATCTATTTTTATCTTAGTAACTAATTTCTGACTATTATTGTTGACGATGAATTCTTTACCATTTTCTTTAACTTTGACTATTTTATTAGTATTGCATTCAGAACAGTGACTAATATCCATTATTGTTGAGCCTTTCTTTCTAAGATTTCTTCAAACTCTTGACTAAGTTCATCGGAGACAGCATCGAGGTTATTGATACCAATCAAGTTCACCTCTGTATCTAAGATACTTTGAGTTTGTCCGTTGCTAATTGTGTAGGCTGACACATCTTGAAATTGAATAGTATTTTTATAACCTAAAGATTTTTCCGCTTTGACAGGCTCAACGTTAGCCGCCATGATTTTATTATTCAAAGCTGTGAGAATGTAGGGACTATGGGTAGTGAGAAAGAAACGACAATTTTTATTAGCATAAAGTAAGGTAAATAGTTCTACCATATCTCTTTGAGCGGAGGGAAAAAGATGGGTTTCGGGTTCCTCAATAAAGAATTGATTAGATTCGTGAGTGGCAAAAAAGGGGAAAACTAAGAGAATTAATAACATTGGTAAGGCTTCTTGTTGTCCGCTTGAAGCATCAATTAGGTTGATCTTTCTCCCATCGGCATGATAAAGCCAATCTTGATCTTTCTCGCGCGCATAGCTGCCTGATAGAATCTTTTCGCTAATTAATTTAATTTGATCATAAAGTTTTTTATCATCTTTTTTATCTTGGAATAAACTTTCTGATTCATTAATTATTCTGTATAGGCGTTGAGCATTTTCATAATTAGAGCCAAAGTTGATAATCAGAGGATCAAGATCAAAATTATTAGCTAAAAAGGTAAAAATATTATTGGTAAAGTATTTAACAAACAGAGTGCGACTAGCTGGGACAAATAAAATCTTTGTATAAAAAATTTTTTCATTGCCTTGAAAAAAATCAGCAATATTTTTGACCACACAATCATTCATATATGAATAAATATCTTGAGTGACTTTGTTATTGCTTTTGGCAATTTTACTCACTTGTCTAATTGTTGTATTGTAAAACTTTTTAAAATTATCTGAATAGGTAAATTGTAGTTTAAAATAGCCAGATTTGTCCTTATATCTTTCAATCAAAAAGTTCATGTCATCCAAACGATAAACTATTTTGAATACTTGCTCTTTCCATGCGTATTTAGGAAATAATTCCTCAAATCGCTTCTGTATGTGCCTTTTGAGTTCTTGCTGATCTTGAAGATTAGTGACTAATAATTTAACTTGATAAAACAAAAATGTTTCAAATAAAAAAACTAATTTAGCAATAATACTTTTACCAGTGGACTGTTCACCGATGATAACATTAATTTCTTTTATCTCTATTTCCGCATACTTAATAATCAGAAAATTTTCAATAATTAAGGATTCCATTGTATGTCTCTTATGTCCAGTCTCATAACAATACTAGCAGGTTAGGGGTAGATTTTCAATTACTGTCAGTTGTTAACCTGTTTATTCTAATCTACCCTCCTATGGATAGATACCTAAGTCAAAAAGTCAGCAATTTAGCTACAGCGTTTCTCATCAAGATAAAGTGTAACCTAATTTTGCATCGGGACTGACTCCTGACTCCCCAAAAGGAAAACTTATATTTTTTTAAAGTATCCCTGCATTTTTATTGCGTACCCGTTGATACATTTCTTCCATTACCTCGATAAAGGAAGTATCCTTATCCCAAAATGCAGGATAATCACCAGCTTTTTTAATGACAATTGCGGGAATAGTTGCGGATTTAACTAACTGAGGATTTTCTGGTAAACGGTGATGGGAGTGCCAAAATTCTTTGAGATCAATTATTTCTGATGCTGGTATAGTTTCGGGTTTAGTGTGATAGGAAGTGACAGGGTTAAGAGGAATTTTTTCCTCTTGGATAGAGGAGGAAAGCAGCTTACCGAGGGGAGTTTTTGCTAACTCTTGCAGTAATTTTTGACGAGAGATACCGCGTAATTCAAATAAGAGGAAAGGATCCTGATCTAATTGGGAAGCAACGAGGTAATAAACTCCAGCAATATGTTTACAGGGATTTTCCCAATCGGGACAGGAACAATTGGTGATAAAATCCTTTTGACTGTGGGGTAATAAGTGCAGATTCAGATCGCTAAATGCTTCATCAATATTATCGGGAACTTCTTTGAGCAGCAGTTTAGAGATCATACTCGCTCTTGAACCAAGATTATATAAAGCTTGTGACCACTCTGCTTTAGTAATTGGTTTAATCTCGATACTCACCTTATACAAAGGTTCTTTGTAAACTCCAAAGTAGGGATTAATGGAACCTCGCACCTGAGCAGTAATTAAATTACCGTCAATTTCGTAATTCTTGACTTTATCATTTTTAGCGTAGGAACGTCCTCGACTCAAGCGCGCTGAGTCGGTAAATTCCTCTAATGCTTCTATAAAGCGTTGTCCCCACCAAGTTTTACTAAATTTATTCATAGGTTTACCTCGATTAAATAATTGTCTGTTTATTCAATGCGATTAACTGACGAAAACTTTCGTTATCTAATTCCGTTAACCAGGATTCATCATTACTAACAATAGCATTAGCTACCTTTTTCTTTTCCTCGATCATTTCATCAATTCTTTCCTCTAAGGTTCCCAAAGTAACAAATTTATGCACGAAAACATTTTTTTGTTGACCAATTCTAAAAGCGCGATCGGTTGCTTGATTTTCCACCGCAGGATTCCACCAACGATCAAAATGAAAAACATGATTTGCTTTGGTTAAAGTAATCCCCACTCCCCCAGCTTTTAGGGATAAAATAAATACGGAAGGTTCTGTTTCGGGATGTTGAAATTCTTCGATCATTTGTTCTCGTTTTGGTTGAGAAGTCCCCCCGTGAAGATAATAAGTATTATAGCGAAAAGTTTGTTTGAGGTACTTTTGTAAGGAGTCACCGATTTCGGTAAATTGAGTGAAAATTAGCAGACTATCTCCCTCTAAAATTACTTCTTCTAGCATTTCTCCCAAACGCTCTAACTTATGCGATCGCTCAGGAGTAAAAGCGCTGTTATCCTGTAGAAATTGACGGGGATGATTACAAATTTGTTTCAAGCGCATCAGGGTAGATAAAATTAATCCCTTGCGTTTTATTCCCTCTGCTTCTTCTAATTGTTTTTCCACTTCTTTGATAACAACTTCGTAGAGAGAAGCTTGTTCTTTAGTTAAATTACAATACTGTTTGTTTTCCACTTTATCAGGCAAATCTTTAATTATCTGCTTATCGGTTTTTACCCGACGCAGAATAAAAGGTTCCACTAATTTTTTGAGAACCGTGGACTGGAGACGATCATTTTGTTTTTGGATTGGCACTTCAAAAGCTTTACGAAATTGAGTTTCTTTGCCTAAATAACCGGGGTTAAGGAAGTTAAAAATTGACCATAAATCAAGCAGTCTATTTTCCACAGGAGTTCCCGTTAATGCGAGACGATGTTGTGCAGATAAACTCAAGATTGCTTTAGTTTGTGCTGCTTTAGGATTTTTGATATTTTGTGCTTCATCAATTACCAAACGTTGCCAAGATTGCGAGTTAAATAATTTCAAATCCTTGCGAACTAAGGTAAAAGAAGTAATGACGATATCCTTTTGACTAGCTACTGTCTGAAATTCGTTCTCATCTTGATAGCGCTTACTACCATGGTGAATTAAAACCTGAAGATGGGGGGCAAATTTTTCAATTTCTTTTGCCCAATTTCCCACCACAGAAGTGGGTGCAACTAGCAGAGTTGGCAAAACATTATTATCTCCCTCTCTTTCCCCAATCAATCTAGCAATTACCTGTAGGGTTTTTCCCAGTCCCATATCGTCAGCAAGACAACCATTTAACCCCAATTGTTCTAGGTATTGAATCCAGGCAACCCCCCGCTTTTGGTACTCCCGCAGCGTTCCCTGTAATTGGGGAGGATTTTCGATCGGTTCTAGTTGACTAGGATTTTGTAATTTCTCTAGCATAGAACCTAAAAAATCATCGGTTTCAACAATAATTTCTTCTGGGTATTCGGCAGCTTTTTTCATTAATTCAATCAGATTCATCTCAGGATTTTCCTGCTGATATTTCTGCCAAAAATCCAGCATTTGCTGCATTTTATTTTGTTCTAATTCTACCCATTGACCTCGAAATTTAACTAGGGGTGTTTTGGTGTTAATTAATTGTTGCCATTCCTCTTGACTAATAGTTTCTTCACCGATGGCTAATTCATATTGATATTCAATGATGTTTTCGAGGCTAAAAATCCCTTTACTAACGGGGGTAGATTTGCCCGATTTAGAAGTAGTTTTTAGCCGAACTTTGGCGCGCTGACGACCTTGGGGAGTCCACCAAGCGGGAATAATCACTTTATATCCCGCATCTTCTAAAATCCAAGCAGTTTCTTTTAAGAAAGTAAAAGCTTCTGTAAGGTTTAGAGAAAATCCCGTCGGTTTATCCGTTTCTAATCCTTGCCAAATGGTGGGATAAATACGGGCAGCATAACCCAAACTTAGTAAAATATTTTTGTCTAAATCTTGACCAAAATGCGCTTGTATGCTTGTTCTAGTATCGGGGACTGCATACCAATATTCGTCTAATTCTAATCGCAGGGAGGGGTCTTGTTTAGAGATGAGGATAAAGGTAATTTGCCACTGTTCAATATTATCTTCTGGCGCTTCCGTTAGTTTAAAACCAAGGCTAAAACTAGATATATTTTGGTCTCCTAGTAATTGCTGTCTCCAAGTTTGCCACTGTTGATATTTTTCTAAGGCAGCGGCAGTTTGCAGAAATCCAGCAGCTTTAGTCACAGAGAGGCAGTCACCTATAATTGTCTCGCCAATTTTTTTATCAAAACTGGCAGGAATTGCCGTATTAGTGACAATTTCATTGAGGAGACATTCGGAGAAGTGCCGGAGTAGGGTTTTGGGATCGTATAATTGTGGTGAAGCATGGGGATTTTCAGCACCAGCAAGACAAATGCGGGGAAGATATTCGAGATAGTGATCGAGATTGGTTTCGTAGGTTGCTGATATAATTTCCCAAAGAGGGTAGATGGCAAAGTTAGCGGTTTTCTGGTTATTTGTAGCTAATTCTCGATATTTAAAGGCAGGAATATAGTTATCTTTGAGAATTATTTCTTTAAAAGCTTGACTGTAGTGATACCAAAAAAGTAAATCTGCACCTAACTGAATCTCTGAGGAGTTGTAAAGACAGATAAAGTGCAGATCATTGAGCAGTTTAAGTACAGGATTAAGGGGATAACAATCAATTTGCCAAGATTGCCATTGGCTATTTTCTGGGGGTTCTTTTTCTAGATAACGCAGTAATTCTAAGGAAGGTAAAGGTTGATTATCCTGGCTAGGTAAAAGAAAGTAGCGGGGGACAAATTGCCGACTAAGAGGATTATAATTCGATTGAACTATTCCTAACTCTCCGGTAAGGAAGCTAGTTAATTCTTCTTTGCTTAACTGAAAAGGATGATAATTATCGGCAGTGGTGCGACTCTTTTTCGGGGTGCTAGTTTCTCCCCAAAGATAAAAGCTACCCTTCTGAATAAATTCGTCCGTTGATTGAGGAATCCAAGTACCGTGAAGAATTTTCATGGTTTTTAATGAGTACAAAAGAACTTAAATGAGGGCAACATTTAGCCTCTAGAAAAATTGTAGCGATTATGGGAGGATTCTCCACACTTTCCTATTCTTATCCCTTTGGGAGCCCAAAAGTTCTCTGGATCAGAGAAAAATATGATCAGCAAACTGAAAACTCACATCTGATAACTGATACAGCCTTTCTGATCATCCTCGATGAAGTGTAACCTAATTTGCTATCGACTACCGACTCCCCAAAAGTAAAACTTTGTACCTCACCATTAAGATAACTGTTATCAAAACGCGGATATCACTGCCAATAGAGTTCGGTTTTACCGTTATGGGATGAGCATTGACGGGGGTACTATTCTAGTTAAGGAATTTGTATCTAGTCAGTGATGAAGACGATGTTAAAGGGGTCTTTACCGAAATTAAGCGATATTTTCCCGCCGACTGACCATCAGGACCGGGAAACTTTCACCCCCAATGCTTTTTATCCTAATTTATCAGAATGGCTCAAGCGATCGCATCTAAAAGCGGAAAGTGAATGGTTCGCAGCGATCGCCGCTTTAGAAAATATCTTATTACAAAACCAAAATAATGCTGCCGCCGGTCGGGGTTTAATTCTCTCCGGTCCGACGGCTTTAGTCAGAGAAAGCAAGGCTTTAACGGGTTTTAAATTCGGTGTTTTCACCGTTAAAGCTTTAAAACATTTACCATGGCTGGGTTTGCAATTGCCTTCTCAGGAAAAATCCGCCGCCGATATTTCCCCGACAGAGATTCATGAATTGCCTCTCTTGCCAACGGATCCGATTGCTAATGAAAGATTTTGTCTGGTTTTTAGCGAAAGTTTCGCTCTTTTGCTGGTTTTAGGCGAAGATCAGTGGGGTTTATCCTCTTTTCAATTTTCCTTTGATCCCGTCCTCACTCAGCAAGCTTGGCAGCAGTTGCGGCAACGATTAGTTAATCTGCGTTATCCGCAAATCGAGACTTTAGAGGCAATTATCGAGGCTAATGGCAGTCCCTCGCCGGATTATCGTCTAGTTAGCCAATTTAGTCGCCAATTACTGCAAAATTTACCCGACCAGTCTAACTTAGACCTGAAAAAAACGAAATCGCCTATCAATGCCGAAATCACTCCGCCAAAGGAAGATAATTCTAATTTAGAATCGGGTTGTGATTTGGAATTATTGCGCGCTTTAACCCACGAAATTCGCACCCCTTTAACCACCATTCGCACCATTACCAGATTATTGTTAAAACGGGCCAAAGTAACGGAAGATGTGGAAAAATATTTAGAAACAATCGATTTAGAATGTAGTGAACAAATTCAGCGCATGGAATTAATTTTTCGAGCCGCAGAATTGGGTATTAATCCTCTGGGGGATAAACCGATTCAATTAATTCCAATTGCTCTAGAAAAAGTCTTTCAAGATAGTATTCCCCGGTGGCAAAAACAAGCTAAAAGGCGCAATGTCAATTTAGAAGTTAATGTACCGAAAAAATTGCCTTCGGTAATTAGCGACCCGAATTTATTGGATCAAATGTTAAATGGAGTCGTGGAAAAATGTACTCGCAGTATGGCTAGTGGTGGCCTGTTGCAAGTACATATATCAACGGCAGGAAATCAATTAAAAATGCAGTTTCAAACTCAAATAAAATCACCTAATCTTACCCTCAAAGCTTTGGGAAAAGTCCTAATGTTTCAACCAGAAACCGGTAGTTTAAGTCTGAATATGAAGGTAACTAAAAACCTTTTTCAAGCTTTGGGAGGTAAATTTATTGTGCGTGAAAAACCCGAAGAAGGTGAGATTTTAACCATTTTCTTGCCCCTCGGACGCATTAAATAAGTTGGGATTATTCTAAAATTTGCATCTTGGAAAATAGGGAAACTTGCCAAGAGGATGCTATACTAGGGCAAACATTATTAATAGTTGCCATGGAAAAAACTGTTTTAATTTTAGGTGGCACTGGTCGCATTGGTCAAAGTGTCGCCCTAGATATTATTAATCATACTGCAGCTAAAATTATTATCACAGGACGCAAGGAAAAAGCGATTAAATTACTGCCAAGAATGCAGTTTTTGGCTTTAGATTTAGAAGAAATAGACAAGCTTAGACAGGCAATTAAAAAGAGTGATTTAGTTATTCATTGTGCTGGTCCCTTTCATTATCGCGATGGCAGGGTAGTAAAAATTTGCATCGAAGAAAAAGTCAATTATATTGATGTTAGTGATCATCGTTCTTTTTATCAAAAGTTAATCCCCTATCGAGAATTAGCGATAAAAGCGGGAATAACTGCCGTGGTTAATACGGGAATTTTCCCCGGTATTTCTAATAGTATAGTGCGAGAGGGAGTCGAACAGTTAGATAGGGTAGAAACGATCCGTTTAAATTATGCCGTAGCCGGTTCAGGAGGTGCGGGATTAACTGTGATGCGGACAACTTTTCTCGGTTTAAAAAAGCCTTTTTTAGCTTGGATTGAGGGAAAATGGCAAGAGATTGAACCCTATACTGCTAGAGAAGTAATTGACTTTCCCGCTCCTTTGGGTAAAACTGGTGTTTATTGGTTTGATATGCCAGAAACCTATACTTTTGCTGAATCTTTTCCAGTGCAAAATGTGATCACAAAATTTGGTTCTATTCCCGATTTTTATAATCATTTAACTTGGATTACTGCCCATATTTTTCCCGATGCTTGGGTAGAAAGTTCTCGGGGAATCGAGTTTTTTTCCCAAGTTAGTTATCGCATGACAGAAGTAACCGATAAATTTTCGGGAATTGGGGTAGCAATGTTAGCAAAAGTCGCCGGATGGCAAGGGCAGCAAAAAGCAGTTTATCAAGCAACTATGGTTCACGAGAACACTGCTCAAGCAGCTGGCTGGGGAACTGGCAGCGTGGCAGAATTAATCTTAGGGGCAAAACTCCAAAAAGCCGGGATTTATCCCGTGGAACAGGTGTTATCCACAGAACTATTCCATGCTACGATGAAAAAAAGAGGTATTAAACTCGATCGCTCCTGTGCAATTGTGGCTTAGAAGATGAAAAAAATCTGGCGTTACCTAGGGCTGTTTTGTTTAGTTTTGTTACTGACTTTATCCCCCATCCTCATGATAGCAGCCCAGAATAATCCTGCTAAACAAGGACAGGAAACACCCCTGGAAACTTTGGGAGAAGTTTTTCCCGTCATGCTTGATAATCAAGAACTTTTTACTATTCGGCAGGGAATAGGTTCTTTTTCAGCGCAAGAAAGAGCGAAATCGATTACAGATAGAATTGAAAAAATTGCCGATGACGATGCTCTTTCTCCTGAAGATTTAACTATAAAAATTGATCCTGAAGACAAAAACCCTTCGATTATTTTGGGAGATACGGTTATTGCTACTATTACTTCTAAAGATGCCAAATTACACGCGGTCAGTCAAGAAGTATTGGCCGAACGAGCTTTAGCAAAGATTAAAGCGGCCATTGTCCGTTATCGTCAAGAACGTCAACCAGATAACCTCTTAAAAGATGCAGTTTTGACGGTAAGTGCTACCCTGTCCACGGTCTTAATTTTCTGGGTGATGATTTTTATATCTTCGCGGGGTTTTCCCCAGATTCAGAGATTAATCACCTCCCTAGTTCCTGGGGTCGGATTCCAAAATTTTGAGATTATTAGTTCTAGGACAATAGGAATTTTTTCCCTAAGAATTTTGCAATTTATCCGCACTCTAATTATTTTAACTATTCTCTATTTTTATTTAACTTTTGTCCTTCGTCTTTTTCCCTGGACTAGAAAATTTGGTGATGGTTTTCTGCAATACTTTTTTCGTGCTTTGGAAGTTTTTTCCCAAGAGATAGCAAAATATTTACCCAATATTTTTATTATACTGCTAATTGTTTTTATAACTCACTATCTGTTGAGAGCGATTAAACCATTTTTCACCGCCTTGGCAAGAGAAAATTTAGTAATCCATGGTTTCTATCCCGATTGGGCAAACCCAACCTATAATTTACTGTCACTGCTGATAATTGCCTTAGCTATAGTCATCGCTTTTCCCTATCTACCCGGATTTAATTCTCCTGCTTTTCAGGGGGTGTCGGTATTTTTAGGGGTGCTATTTTCCTTGGGTTCCACCTCTGCTATCGCTAACGTGGTAGGAGGAATTATCCTCATCTATACCCGCTCTTTTCAACTAGGAGATAAAATTTCTATTGGTGATGTTATTGGAGATGTGATTGAAAAAGGATTATTAGTCACCCGTATTCGCACACCGGCTAATAGAATTATCACGATTCCTAATTCATCGCTGTTAAACACCAATGTGATTAACTTTAGTGTCTCTCAAAGGGAATTCAAACAGCCTTTAATTTTGCAAACCACAGTCACTCTCGGTTATGATTTACCTTGGCGTAAGGTTCACGCAACTCTGAAAGAAGCAGCCTTAGCCACCCAATTTATTGTCTCAGAACCTGCTCCTTTTGTCTTGCAAACCAGTCTCGATGATTTTTATGTCAGCTATCAGCTAAATGCCTACACCGATCATCCTAACAAAATGGTGTATATTTATTCTGAATTACACCAAAATATTCAGGATAAATGTAACGAAGTCGGTATCGAAATTATGTCTCCTCACTACAAGGCTCTCCGGGATGGCAATCACAGCACTATTCCTGAAAATTATCTGCCGGAAGATTATCAAAGTCCTGCTTTTGGTATTCAGTCAAATCCTCAGAAGTAATAATTTTCCTAATAGCTTTAATCGCATTTGTCAAGCCCTTTTGAGTTATTGTTGATAATTCTTCACCAAATTCACAGTTAATAGCAGGAATAAATATTCCCCAGGCCCTGGGAGTTTGTTGATAAATTGCTTGAGTTAATGCTAATAAAGAAGCGGGACTTTCTGCATGACCGAAATTATTCCATTCGGTAACTGCCGCTAATTTTTCTATCCGGATATCGGTTTGACTAGATAATACTGCATCAACAAAAATAACTAGGGAAGCATCAGCTATATCGGCTGCTAACTCAGGAGTCAATTGATGGGTAGCGATAACTTGCACATGAGGCCAATTCTCCCCGGCAATAATTTCGGCTATTCTCACTCCCACTCCGTCATCATTTCTTAAAGTATTACCGTAGCCGATGAGCAGTATTTTAAAATTATTCATGGTTATAGCAGTTATCTTAATGATGAGGTACAAAGTGGAATTAAATATAAGATGAACGTAGGTTGGGTTGAAGCATGAAACCCAACGTCCGCTCATGTTACGCGGGAGCATCTCATTTACGCGATGAGTAATTATACTTAGCCTAAAAGCCACTCTTAATCGTGTCTTGGAACGAAATAGAGGCTTTTAAAGACTGCGTACATGGAGAATTAAAACAAGAATTACCCTCGAAAAGCCTATTTTTCCACTAAGTATTTATGCTCATTGCAAAGGTGAGATGCTCCCTGTTACGCTACCGCTAACCCATCCTACAAATAATTGTGCCTCCCTACTTATAAAAATCTTCGAGATGTTGTTTTAGTTGACGAATTGCCATACTACTATTGCGATTGTCGGCAATTTCTCCACAGAAAGAAACTAGATTTTGTAGGTTAAAGTTAGGAAAATATTGACTTTGATGGCGAGGGATATACTCTTGATTATCTAGCCAATAAATATAGAGATTTTTCTGACGATACAACCAAATTTCAGGCACTTGATAAGGCAGATAATCATCCACATTCGAGTAACTGGTGACATCAATTTCTAATACTAAATCGGGAGGAGGATCATTTACCCAGTCAATTCTGGCTTTCCCTGCTATAGCCGGCCAATGGTCAATATAAAAACTATAATCTGGTTCAATACCACTTGTTTCTGGTAATGCCATGGTTACGGGAGTAAAAGCCTCGTACTCACGCCCCAGATAATCCAATAAGGTGATGATAATATTAGCAATTAAATGGGCATCACGTCCATGCTTAGGAAGTGGAGACATAAGCAAGACTTCTCCATTGTGATATTTGATTTTAGGCTGAGAATTGTCGCCCCTTTGCCGAGACAAAGTTTGATAATCTAGCCAAGTGGCAGGTAATCTCACTAAGGATCCCGCCGGTAGCTCGATTTTATCTAGTGAAACTAAGGCAAACATGGCGCAAGGTTCCAGGTAAATGATGAGAAACGCTGTAAAATAAGTATAGGATATCTTCGATGTTCTCGATACCCAGCTGAACCCAATCGATAAATTAACTGAGTTTGGTAAGAAAACTTAAGCCTTGATAGTAGTTTCTTGATGAGCCAAAAATTATGCTATCGACTAACACAGTTTCCCCCCATATTATTCCCCCTCTCGAAAATGGCGATAGATTAACTCGTCCTGAATTCGAGCGCCGTTATCAAGCAATGACACAGCTAAAAAAAGCTGAATTAATCGCAGGAGTTGTTTATATGGCAGCCGCGGTGAGAGCCAAAAACCACGGTAAACCCCACGCTAATATTATCGGTTGGTTAACTGCCTACGAAGTGGCGACACCGGGAGTAGAAACACTGGATAATACTACTGTGCGACTGGATGGGGATAATCAACCACAACCAGATGCTTTATTAAGAATAGAAACCAGTGGACAATCAAGCATTAGTGAAGATGATTATGTAGAAGGCGCGCCAGAATTAATCGTAGAAATTGCTGCTTCTACTGCTTCCTACGATTTACACGAAAAACTCAAAGTTTATCGTCACCATGGAGTACAAGAGTATATTATCTGGCGAGTTTATGATGCTCAATTGGATTGGTTTCGCTTAACTGATGGGGAATATTTGCCCCTAGAATCAAATCAAGATAAGACATTTTGCTCCCAAGTCTTCCCCGGATTATGGCTGGATAAAAATGCTTTATTATCGGGCAATTTAGCCGAAGTTTTGGCAATATTACAACAAGGAATAGCTAGTCAAGAACACCAAGATTTTTGTCAAATTTTGGCTAATAAATAACCCAGATAAACTTGATTTTTCTCTGAGAACGTAGGTTGGGTTGAAGCATGAAACCCAACGCTAATAAATAACCCAGATAAACTTGATTTTTTTCTTAGTTGCCTAGGGATGGCTCAGAAAGATTAGCCGATTTTTCTTGCCAATCTTGACCGATTTTAATCGTCACATCAGAAGCGAGATTCCCCGTACTTTCCACCAAAACTTCCCCGACACCAAGGCTATTATGTAGGGCAGCAGCCAGGGAATTATCCCCTTTTTGAGCAATAATTTTGGTAGTTTCTAGAATTGGCGATGAAGACTTAGAGACAAAAACATTTTCATAACCCAATGAGCGCAGATATCTGACTAGAGTTTGCACCGCTTCTGGATTATCGGTGCTATCTTCCACAGCTATGCGAGTCGGTTGCGTGGTTTCTTCGATGTCAGCCATAAAAGAGCCGTGGTTAAAATGTTGAGCCACTAGCTCTTGAATTTTACTTTGATTGGGTAGCCAATAACTGATCCCCTGCCGACCATCACCATTAAAGTCTCCGGGTAGCAGTAGCATTTGCACATCAGCGCGCTGAGTTTTGGAGGCAAAACCGGCTAGAGCGAGTAACTCCTCTAAACTGAGATTAGTATCGATATGAGTGCGGATAACCTTAATAATATCGGGAATTTTCAATAAAGTTGCTGGTTTTAGGGTTTGTTCCACTAAAGACCGCATTAATTGCTGTTGTCGTTGGATACGACCGATATCGCCGTTAGCATCGTAACGAAAACGGGCAAACTGGAGGAATTTCTCGCCGTTAAGGTGTTGTTCCCCTTTTTTCAGGTCAATGTAGAGGTGTTGACTAAAATCTTTGTACTTCATGTCTTTGGGAACATATACCGTCACCCCCCCCAAAGCATCAATTAATTTTTCCACACCCTGCACATTAATGCGAATATAGCGATCGATAGCCACTCCGTCCAAAAGATGACTAACCGTTTCCGCCGTTAAAGCAGGTCCACCAAGGGCGTTAGCTTCATTGATTTTTTTCTCCCCATAACCCTCGATATCGGTGCGGGTATCCCGGGGGATGGAAAGCATGGTTAACTTCTGTCTTTGGGGGTCAAAACGCAGTAACAGCATGGTATCGGTTAAACCATCTAAGGAATTAACCGGGGCATGATAACCCAAATCTGGGGTTTGTGCCTCCTTGACATCGGATGTCAACACTTTAGCCCCAACTACCAGAATATTAACGGGACGGTTGAGGGCGGGAAGTTGCAGATTTTGATAGGATATGGCCTGCTGATTGTTAAAAGCGGCGGCTTCTTGGGGACTGAGAGCAGCTTGTCGCAAAGGTGTGGAGGAGAGAGACACAGCCAACATAGCGCCGGCCGTAGCGGAAACTAGGGCGCAGCCGGTTAAGCCTAGGGCTGTCAGGAACCATTTACCGGACAATCGCCGCTTTTTAACAGGTTTAGCCGCTAATTTGCTTGATTTTCCGCTTTTAAGCCTTGATTTTGTCTTATTAACCACAAATTGCCTCACACGGTCACTAAATATCTCCCTAAAACCATATTTTAAAGAGATGAACTATTTTTTTTCTCAGATACCCGGAAAAGATTATTAAACTAAGTGGGTTTTCTAGAGAGTTAGCAGATAATATAGCAGAATTTTTCCTTATAATTGTTCTGCATCGCAATTTTGTCGAAATATCTAGGGTTTGTTTCGTGGGAGCGGGGAAGTGGGGTGTGGGGTGTGGGGAAGTGGGGAAATGGGGAAGTGGGGAAATTGAACTAAAACCCCAAAACCCCAAAACCCCAAAACTCCAACCCCCAACACCTAAAACCTGTCTCGGAGTCTCCTATCTCCTATCTCCTATCTCCTCATTGGCTGATTTTCTTGTGCAGAAATAACTTTTGTGGTCGATTAAATAACCAATTGCTCAACCAACCGTCGGTTTTTTGCAGACGATAACCGCTACTTGAGTACAGTGACTGGGCCGCTAGATTATTATCGAGAACATGGAGGGAAAGTTCCTCAAAACCCCATTCTCTAGCGATCTGTTCACACTTGAGCAGCAATCTCCGGGCCAGACCGGCACGCCGGCGATCGGGACTAACGGCTAAATTAGAGATATAAGGAATGGGAACAGCTAAAAAAGAACTGGATTTTAAGCCGATTTCCGCCGTAGCGACAATAATTTCCTGAGAACCCGCAGCCGTGACGCTGGTTTGACTGACTACCAGACAGTGATAGTAAGGGGTATCGGCGCGCAATCGTCCCCGTAAGTCCTCGTAAATGCCCAATTTAAAGATAGGACGCAGAAAAGACCAATAATTGGCCGTGGGGAAAAAACTATCGGTGAGAATTTCCGCCAAGCTTTTGAGATCTTGGCTTTGGGCCAAACGCACCTCGATGGTAATGGTGGCATTGTCACCGGTCGCTTCCGAGTCGGAGGGATTAGACAATAGGTATGAGATAAAACAGGAGTCCACTTTAATCACAGGAGTCGGCAGGGAAGGTGGGGATGGCAGTCCTTATCTGGGAAAGGTAAATAGGGGTAGGAGCTAGTTGGGAGAATCAAGCATCTATCTTAAGGAGAATACCGCAATTTTTCAAGACTACTGAATCAAAATCTCATCCATTCTACTGCCTATAGCCCCAGTTGGGGGAAAGACCGCTATTTTTCGGGAATTTTTTTTGATCGCCGGGCTATGGTTAAGATGGGACGATGCCGGTCAGAACTAATTTCTTTCTTTTTGGGTCAATTAACTATATTCTTTAATCTAATCTATCCTCCTACCCCCCTCTATGATCAAAGAAATTTCCGCTTATTTGCAAGTGTTCCGCAGTCAAAAAATGGCGGCTTTGTTATTCTTAGGTTTCGCTTCTGGATTGCCCTTGTTGCTCACCAGTCGCACCCTGCAAGCTTGGATGACCACCGAAGGAGTTGATCTGAAATCGATCGGTTTATTTAGTTTAGTCGCTCTCCCCTACTCTCTTAAATTTCTTTGGTCTCCCTTACTCGATCGCTATCTTCCCCCGCTGCTTGGTCGTCGTCGCGGCTGGATTTTAATCGCTCAAATTTGTTTAACTTTAGCGATTGGTTTCATGGCTTTTCAACAACCGCAACGATCTTTAGAATTATTGGCAATTAATGCTTTACTGATCGCTTTTTTTAGTGCCAGCCAAGATATTGCCTATGATGCCTATCGCACAGATATTTTAGAAAAATGGGAGATGGGTGCTGGGGTGGCGATCGGGGTTTTAGGTTATCGTTTGGCTTTAATTTTAACTGGTTCGATCGCTTTAATTTTAGCCGATCTCTTTCCCTGGCCTCTCGTCTATCTTTTCCTAGCTGGATTGATGGCTTTAACGATTATTTGGTCTTTTTTCGCCCCAGCTACTCCCCCTAGAGATGATACTCCTCAAACTCTTTTAGAGGCAGTTTGGTTGCCTTTCCAAGAGTTTTTTCAACGCTATCGATTCGGTCAAGGAATCGGTATTCTCGCCTTTATTGTTCTCTATCGTTTAGGGGATGCTTTAGTTAATAATATGGTGACTCCTTTTCTCTTAAAAACTGGTTTCAGTCAAACCGATATCGGGGCGATCCAAGGGGGCATGGCCATGATAGCAACTATGGTGGGAGTTTTATTAGGTGGTTCCCTGTTAAGTCGTTGGGGAATTAATCGATCGCTCTGGATTTTTGGCGGCTTGCAAGCTATTAGTAATTTAGCCTATTTTATTTTAGCAAATTTAGGGCAAAATTATCCTTTTATGGTCTTAGCTATTAATATTGAAAACTTCTGCGGCGGCTTAGGCACTGCCGCTTTTGTGGCTTTTTTAATGAGTCTTTGCAATGCTCGTTTTACCGCTACTCAGTTCGCCCTTTTATCGAGTTTAATGGCCTTTAGTCGCGATATTTTAGTAGCTCCCGCCGGAGTTTTAGCCGAGGCAATCGGTTGGCAGTGGTTCTTTTTAATCACGGTAATTGCCGCTTTACCTGGGTTAGCTTTATTGCCTTTATTTGCTCCTTGGCAAGAGCCGAATTAGGCTAATTTATGAGCTAGGTAATGATAATTTATTCCTCCGATTTCACTCGCATAACTACTAAAGTCATATCGTCGCTACTGTCATTTACCAACCCAGTAAAAGCGGCCACTTTTCCAAATAAATATTCTAGAATCTGTTCGGGATCGGTGTACTGTTGACAGGCTTCTTTAACTGCCGATAGCCAATTTTTCTGATCAAATCTTTCCCCTTTCGAGTTAACTGCATCGGTAAAGCCATCGGTGTAATAGATCAGCGTATCTCCCGCTTCTAATTGCACTTGGGAATCGTCATAGATAGAATCGGCCTCTAAACCAACTAATGTCCCTTCCGTGTCGAGAGACTCTAACTCTCCCCGTTTAGCTCGCCACCAGAGGGTGGGATAATGGGCAGCATTACTGTAGCCAAGACGGCGCGTCAGGGGATCATACTCGGAATAAAATAATGTCACGAAACGATGAGAATTATCGAGATCGGCATACATAACCCGATTGAGATGACGCAAAATCTGGGCCGGGGAGTGACGATTTAACACTTCCGCTCGCAACATTCCCCGGGTCATGGTCATCAATAATCCTGCTGGGACACCTTTACCCATGACATCACCGATGACTATACTCCAAGGAGCGGTACTGGCTTCCCTTTCCGCCTCCGTTGCCAGTTTAAATTGATCGTAGTTGCAGGGGATAAAATCATAATAGTCGCCACCAACGCGATTAGCCGTTTTGCAGTGGGCTGCCAATTCTACCCCCTGAATTTTCGGACATTGCCGGGGTAAAAGACGATTTTGGATTTCGGAAGCGATTTCTAACTCTCGATCCTGACGTTCCTTGGCCCGTAATTCGATCGTTAATTCATTATTAGCTATAGCCACCGCCGTTTGATCGGCCACTAGCTGCAGCAGTTTACGACGGGTGGGGGTCCAACCATAATCGGGATCGCGACTGAAAACGTATAAACGTCCCCGCTCACTATTTTTTACCAAAACAGGTGTACTATAAACCTGCGTACCCTGTCCGAGAGTTTGCCGGATTTTATGGTCGAGACTATCGAGAAGCGATCGATTATTTTTATTCTCAAGTGCCGCTTCTTGGTTTAATTGTCGGATAATTGCCTCTAATTGTCGGCGTAGTTCCCCATTAATTTGATTATCTTGGCAATGCAGTTGATCAAGCGCCACTTGACCGTTATTTTTGCTCAAAATCAACGCCCCTCCTTCTGCATCTGCCACTCGTGCGGCCATCAAGGGGGTAAGATCGAGGAATTGGTTTAAATTATTGAAACTCCGCAGGGCAAAACCGAGGGAACTTAAGAGATTTTGAACTTTGTTTTGTTCGCGATATAAACTAGCGACCAACTCTTTTAAGGCTAAAATTGGCTTGATATCGGTACTTTGATCGCCCATATTGACTGTGGCAGTGGTGAGGGTGTCGCTCGGTTCCGGCTCAGAACGCATAAAATGATTTTTGTGGCGGTGACATGATTATAGCTAGATGGTCATTGGGTTATGACCTGTTTAAGTCTAACAGTATAGTGGATCTTTTCCTGACTGCCACAATTTAATCCTGATGTTTTAGTATTTCTGTTTTGCCACACCGAAGGCTGAGGCTGATAGCTTGACCTTATAATAATTAGAAATATGTAACTCGATCAACTGACTTTATGACCTTGCCTCTCGATGTTCCCACGGCGATTAATCAACGTCGTTCTATTAAAACTTTTACCACCGATCCGATCGCCCCGGAACTGCTGAAAACCCTAGTAGAATTAACCGTTGCCGCACCTAGTAGTTTCAACATCCAAGATTGGCGAATTATTTTAGTACAAGATGAGGCACAAAAGGCCGCTTTAGCCGAGGCCGCTTGGGGACAAAAGCAAATTATCCAAGCGCCGGTTACTTTTGTTTTCGCTGCCGATGCTGCCGCAGGAGGAGGAGATCTAACCCCCATCTATGAACAGGCCCTCAGTACGGGTGCTTGGAACGAAGGCACGGTAAAATATTTTCAACAGGCAATCCCGGGATTTCAAAAGAATTTAGGCGAAAAAACCCGGGAATACGCGATTAAAGATGCCATGATCGCCGCTACTCATCTGGTTTTAGCTGCCGAAAGTCTCGGTTTATCTAGTTGTTTTCTCAACGGTTGGATCGAGGACAAGGTAAAAGCGGTGATCGGTGCTGCCGATCATCCCCATCTGGCGATCGCTGTTGTCGTTCCCATCGGTTACGCGGCGGAACCGCGGCTTAATCCGGGGCGTTTACCTTTAGATTACAATGTTTTTGTGGATCGCTTGGGTAATCCCTATCAAATCTAAACTTTAGCGATGACTTTCTCTCCCTCAGCTTGGTTAACGCCCTTTTTTTACACTCCCCTTTGGCGCGCTGGGGGTGTGTCCATCACTCTCGGTTGGATTATTGGTACTCTTGTACTGTTTATTCTTGTCACCTGTCTGACGATCGCTTTTAAAAGTTTACTAAAAAATCGTCTGCTGAAAAGTATCGGTTTTGATGAGGGTAATCGAGAAGCGATCGCAACTCTGGCTAGTTTTGCTTTTGGGGCTTTTGGTTATATTATCGCCCTACAATTGACTGGATTCAATCTCGCTTCGATCGCTGTTTTAGCCGGTGGTTTGGGGGTGGGTATCGGTTTCGGTTTGCAGGAGTTAACCAAAAATCTCACCAGTGGTTTAACTTTGTTGGTGGAACGCAAGTTAAAAGTGGGCGATTTTATCGAATTTGAGCAAACAAAGGGTTATATCCGGGAAATATCGATTCGTTCCACCACCATTCGCACTGTTGATGGTGCAGAGTTAATCGTTCCTAACACAATCCTAACTAGCAATCGCGTCCAGAATTGGCATTATACCGACTCGCGCATTCGAGTCATTGTACCGGTGGGAGTTGCCTACGGTACGGATCCTTTGATAGTAACGGAAATTCTGCTGCAATCAGCCTATATGTCGGGAGAAATTGCCTTTAATCCGCTTCCCAAGGTGATTTTTAACGGTTTTGGTGATAGTGCTTTAAATTTTGAGTTGTGGGTATGGGTGGAAAAAGTCGAACAGGCCGTTTTTCTGAGAAGTTCCCTACACTTCATTATCGAGCATAATCTGCGTCATCGGGGCATAACAATTCCTTTTCCCCAGCGAGAGTTATGGTTGCATAATACCGACAGTTTTGAGGCAGTTAAGGAACAGGATCAGGAGATAGTTAAACCTGCAAAACCGCTATCGTTAAAAGAAATGTTATTGGAGGTGAGTTACTTTAAACATTTTAACGATCTGCAATTGCGTGTATTAATTGAAATGGGTTGTCGTAAACATCTCCAGGACGGGGATATTTTAATTAGACAGGGAGAAAGAGCTAATTATTTCTGTATTGTTTTGCAGGGACAAGTGGATGCTTTTTATGAAAACGATAAAATCAGTCGTAAAATTTTTACTTTTAATAAAGGTCAATATTTTGGGGAATTACCGTTAATATTAGAGGTTCCCTATCCCACCACTATGCAAGCAGTGGGGGAAACCTTGTTATTTTTGCTCGATCGTCAGGGGTTTCAGCATCTTATCACTACTTATCCGGCTCTAGCGGAGGAATTCACTCAGGCACTCACCCAACGTCAAGAGGAATTGCGCGAATGTCAGCAGAAATTGGGAGAAATGGGGCTTTTAGACTCGGAAGACCTGAAAAATCCCGTCTCTTGGCTGCGACAACGGTTAAAGAGCTTTTTTGCGACTTAAAAGGGAATGACAACAGATTTACAGCCTTTTTTCTCTAGCAGTTATCCTAATGATGAGGTACGAAGCTGAGAATAGGGAGTCGCTACCTGCGGACAACTGATCAGATATCCCTGTTGTTTTCAGGGATGAGAAGATGTGGACGTCCAAACCCCCTCGTACTCCCAGTCAAACCAAAATTTAAGTTATACTTCATCTATTTTAGCTTTTAAGAGCAGGCTAGGGAAAAATCCTAAAATCCGAAAGAATAACCGATTTTTAGCTTTAATTGACTTTGATCATTGCCATTAGTGGCAATATCTCCCTCGATACCCCAATCGATCACACCTTGGCGATTAATTTGCTGACGAATTCCCATACCAGTGCGAATTAAAACGCCACCATTACTATTATCGCCGGTAATTACGCCCAATTCTGCTAAAAAAGTGCGATCAAAACGTTTCGGATAACCAATCGGTCGCGAATAACCGAGAATTGCTGCCGGGGAAAAAGCTCGATCGCCGTTATCGGGGTCAGTTTTTATGTTTAAATCGAGATTAAGATGCACGCGATCGAATTGACCAACAGTTTTACTAGCAATTCCCCGCAGACGAAAATCTAATCCCCTAGCATTATTTCCCGTCGGTAATCCTAAATCGGTACGAATGGCAAAAGCGGGAACATTATCGTATTCTCGATTGAAATTATAGAAAAAACCTACAGATAAATTTCCCACATCAAAATCCGTATCATCACTATTAACTCGTCCTCCCACTTGCGGATCGATGCCGATAATAATGTGACCATTGCGAATAATACCGTTGAGGTATTCAATATCAAACTCACCCCCAAGATTACTATTTTCAGGAAAGACTAGACTTCCTCCAAATTCTATCGATTGTTCCCCAAAACCAAGACTTTCAGCATCATCAAAAGAAAGGGGACGACCGGAATCAAGATTGTTATGATCGTTGGCAAAAACTGGATTAGTAAAACTGGCAACTAAACCCACAGCAATTAATAAAAATCTTCTCATTTTTTCAGTTCCTCTTGATCATTGCTGTCATCAGGTTTTTTCTCCGTATTAGGAGGTTTTTCTGGAGAGTAATTTTCGTGGTTATGGTGTTGGTGATCTTCTTCCTCATGTCCCTGAGAATTATCAGGTTTTTTCTCAGAATTATCAGGATTATCGTGATTATGACCTTCGTGAGAAATATCTGTTGGCATTAATCCCATACCCGGAATTCCTGACTCAAAACGATGATCATGTAGTCCTTCACCACCATAATTTTTTCCTGCTGCCATTCCTTGATGATTAGCGGCCATTACTAACCAAATAGCGCGGGTAATTTGTTCGTCTTTTTGTTGGGGAGTTAGCCAAGCTGATGCCAGAATATCATTAACCATATCGTGCAACATATGCAGGTTATCAAAGGTGTTAGATATTGCGGGAAAACGTCGGGCAAACTTGGGACTAAGTTCGGCAAACATCGGCATAAAAGCTCGATCGGTGCGATACAATTCCTGACTATGGTATTGTTTTCCTACCTGTTTATAAGCTTGTTTTTGTTCTTCTAGCGTCTTCTCATAGAGCAAGTCATACATTGTTCCTTGTAACCAATGGTAGCCCCAAAATAAGCCATTAACTTTCGGATATTTCTGGCGAAAGGCTTTAGAATAAGGCTGGGAATCCAGATAACCCATATTCATGGGTAATCCCGTAATCGCATAGGGAACTTTTGTCAAGTAAAATTGATATAATTTTTCAATTTCCGCCTCTTTTTCCTTGTTGGTTAATTTGCTGCTGGCTAAAACATCAACGGTTTGAGCATGGAAAATATGCGCCCACTCGAAAACCTGTTCTAAAACACCGTATTTTCTGCCAAAAGTTGGGGAAATATTACCCTCATCGGGCATAAATTTAGGCGGATTTTTTAAAACCCAATTAATTTTTTGGTATGTCTTAGTTTCTAAATCTTTCGCTTTTCCTGTTACGATATCTTCGTAGGCAAAGGCATGACCAACAGCGATCGCATTCAAGTCTAAAGCTAAATCTCTGACATTATAAATGGCATTGTTATAAACCCCTCTTTGGGGATAAATATGATTACGTTGCTTGTTATACATCCAAGCTGGTATATTATCAGGAATTGCTTGTAAAGTCTGAGTTTGAGGTGAATCAAGATGTAAATGTTGAGCAATGACAGGAGTAGAAATCATTGCTACAGTTACCAATAAAATTAACTTTTTCATGATAGTTAAACCTTGAGATTAGGGCAAATAAATTGATCGTCTTTTACTGGTGTATCCGTCCATCCTTGCAGGGTTTCGGTTAATTGTTGACGCAATAAAAGCAATTGTTCCACTTGTTGATCGATCTCAGCAATATGTTTAATTAATTTTTCTTGAATATCTCCACAGGGTAACTCACCATGGTCATGAATTACTAAACATTCGCGGATCTCTTGCAGACTTAAACCCAAAGATTGTAATCTTTTGACAAACAGCAAGCGATGGACAGTATCGGGAGTAAATAGGCGAAATTGTCCCTCTGTCCTCTCAGGGGACTGAATTAGTCCTAATTCCTCGTAATAACGAATCGTTTTAATTGAAACACCACTTTCTAGGGAAAGTTGACCGATTTTGAGCATTATTTTTGCTCCTTAATCCTATCGTTACCCTATTATAAAATCTCCCCCTGACTGGAGAATCAAGGGGGGGGAAAGAAATATTTTTTTAACTGACTTTACACTCAACTCCAAAACCGACCAAGAGAACTTTTTCCAAGGGTTCCCCCTCCTTGGGACGTTGATAGTTAATAATTTTGCGAATTCGCAGGTCTGGATTGATTAAAGTAATTGAATCCACGGAAACACTGCGAGTATAATTGGTGGTCATTAATAACTCTCTGGTAGTGGAATCAAAGCGAAAAGCGGAGATAATTGGTCTTGCTTCTTCGTAGGCGCGATCACGAAGATAATCCCCTTCTAAATAACCGTTATTTTCTGCTTTAACCACAAATAAAAGATTAAGATTTTGTCGCACTTCTTCCCCTTTTTCCGAGATGGTATAGAAACCTAAATTAAACCCGGGGATACTTTCTAAATCCGCAATATCAGGATAGTTATTATCTGTCAGAACTTTCTGTTTAATCTCTCTGGTGAGGGGTTGAATGAGGAATTCAGTACGGGAACGTTCCACTTCTTGAGCAGCTAGATAATGATAGGTTCTTTCCGTTTGCCAACTACCGACACAATAGGCAAAAAATTGCTGAAAAACTTCGGTATTCATAAATTTAACTCTCCTCATGTCATATCTTAATTTTAAGTTATTTTATCAGTAACTTGTTCCCTATTTTCAAAACCATAACAATCTCGAACAAGATAAAGTGGCCTACCCTTGACTTCCTCATAAACCCTGCCAATATATTCGCCAATAATACCAAGAGTCAGTAATTGAATTCCTCCTAAAAATAGGACAGCAACCATCAGAGAAGCGTATCCAGGTACATCGATTCCTAAAATAATAGTCCTGAGAATTAAAAAACTAGCATAAACAAGACTAATAAATGCAATGATAAATCCTACATAGGTCCAGACTTTCAGAGGTAAAAAACTAAAGGAGGTAATACCATCAAGGGCAAAATTCCATAATTTCCAGTAATTCCATTTAGTTTGTCCTTGATACCGGGGTTCTCGATCGAATAAAATTGATGTCTGTTTATATCCCACCCAAGCAAATATTCCTTTCATAAATCTTTGACGTTCGGGCATTTTTTTAATTGATTCTACCACTCGGCGATCAATCAAGCGAAAATCTCCCGTATTAGGGGGAATAGGAACGCGACTTAATTTATTAATGACTTGATAGAAACCTTCTGCTGTAAAACGTTTCAACCAACTTTCGCCAATTCTAACCCGACGGGACGCATAAACCACATCATAACCCTGCTGCCATTTTTCGATCATCTCGGCAATTAATTCGGGGGGATCTTGTAAATCAGCATCAATAGGAATGACTGCCATCCCTTGACTATAATCAATTCCTGCTGACATGGCGATATCTTTACCAAAATTACGGGATAAATTAACTACTTTAATTTGTGGATAACGTTGATGATATTCCACGAGATTTTTGAGAGTATTGTCACGACTCCCATCATTAACGCAAACAATCTCATAACTGGTATTTAGTGCCTCTAAAACTGCTAAAAGTCGCCGAAAGAGAGCATCGATATTTTCTTCTTCGTTATACAGAGGAACAACAACAGATATTTTTACAGGTATTTGATTTGATAGCATATTAATTGACAAAAAACTAGAGAAATTTCCTAACAAATGTCAGCAATTAAAACTTGTTCATACTTACCTGCTGCTTGTTGCCAAGTATATTTATCTTCGATTAACTTGCGAGCATTTCTAGATAATTTTTCTCGCAACTCTGCCGATTCAAAAAGACTACTAATCGCCGTACAATATTCCTCAATACTATTAGCTCTTAAGGCTACTATAGGAACATTATTTCCTGCCACTGTTAATCCTTCTAAACCTCGATCGCTGGCCACCACTGGCACCCCCGCCGCCATGGATTCTAGGGTTTTGAACTTCATTCCAAAACCCGTTCTTAGGGGAATAACTGCCACAGTTGCCTGATGAAGATAGGTGGTCATTGATGGTACTCGTCCCGTCACAATCACTCCTTTTAACTTAGTTAATTCTTGCACTTCTAGGGATGGATTAGCACCGACTAGAGTTAAAGTAGTATCGGGGTAAGTAAGTTGAATACGAGGTAAAATTTCTCTAGCTAAAAAACAGGCCGCATCGATATTAACCCAATAATCTAAACCACCGATAAACACTAAATTATGTCCCGCAGCATCCTGGGAACGATAGGGAAACAAATCTAAATCTACTGCATTAGGAATTAAATAAATCTCTCCATTGGGGGCAAATTCTTCCATTTGTTTTTGATCCTCATCGGTGGTGACGACAATTTTTGAGAATTTCTGCACAGTTTTTTGTTCGTAGCGACGCAGGAGAGGAAGGTAGAGACGATCCCGTAATTTTTGACTAGAAACCCCAATTTCTAATTGACTTTTGCAGGTTTGATAGAGGGAACTATGCACATCAATTACTGTCCTAATTTGCCTTTGCCATTCGGAACGAATATAAATTTCATTAACACTATGTTCGCTGGTAATTACTGAGAATTTTTGACTCTTAACTGCCCTATCTATCCAGTTCTGCATCTCTTGAGAATAGCCAAAAAGTACATTGGGAGGGGTTCCCGTTTGCAGGAATTGAGCTAATCTTTGCAGTTTAGCAATTATTCCAGTTGTGGCATCTCGAGGACGGGGAAAAACTACCAATTTACTAACAAAGTTACCTAACTTTTCTACCTCCTCATCTCCGACATCAGCAGTACGCTGAACGATGAGAGTAATATCATGATTTTTGCTGAGATGCTTGAGTAAATTAAAAGTTCTGCCCTGAGTTCCTCCTTTGCTAGGTGGATAGGGAAAGGTGGAACTAATCATTAAGATATTCATAGCTATTTTTCTAAACGATTTTCTACCATCATGCGGACAATATCGGTCATTTTGTATTGTGCTTGCCAACCTAATTTTTCCTTAGCTTTGTTGGG
This sequence comes from Microcystis panniformis FACHB-1757, assembly GCF_001264245.1. Taxonomy (NCBI): domain Bacteria; kingdom Bacillati; phylum Cyanobacteriota; class Cyanophyceae; order Chroococcales; family Microcystaceae; genus Microcystis; species Microcystis panniformis. The sequence goes on along the minus strand of NZ_CP011339.1, from coordinate 466,721 downwards.
ATTGCCACGACTAATGGCTAAATCTGTTGGTCTTAATAAACTTCGATCGGAAATTACATGATCTGGCCAATTTAAGCCCACAGTAGCAAAAGCTGTGGCGACAAAATCCTCTAGTTTTGAACTTTCTCCCGTGGCAATGACGTAATCATCGGGTTGCTCCTGTTGCAGCATTAAATACATCGCTTCAACGTACTCCGGCGCCCAACCCCAATCCCTTTGAATATCCATATTTCCTAGTTGCAAAGTTTCAGGACTTCCCTGGGCAATTCTAGCCACGGCAGCGATAATTTTTTGGGTGACAAAGCGCTCGGGACGCAGGGGAGATTCATGATTGAAAAGTATGCCTGAACAGGCAAAAATTCCGTAGGCTTCTCGATAATTAGCCACTTCCCAAAAAGCCGCCGATTTAGCCACAGCGTAGGGACTGCGAGGACGAAAAGGGGTATTTTCGTCGGCAGAATTATCGCCGATATCCCCGAAACATTCACTCGATCCGGCATTATATAATTTAATTTTTGCTCCAGTAAATCGAATTGCTTCTAAGAGATTTAAGGTTCCCGTGGCAATACTTTCTAAGGTTTCCACTGGCTGCTCAAAAGATAAACCCACAGAACTTTGTCCAGCCAAATTATAGACCTCATCCGGCTGAATTTTAATTAAGACCTGTAGGACACTGCGAAAGTCGTTCAGTGCCATCGATTCTAGTTTTACCTGTTCCTTGATTCCCAAACGTTTCAGGTTACTAAAAGATGACATTTGGGCATCCCGGGAGGTGCCACAAACTGTATAGCCTGCTTTTAACAGTAATTCGGCTAGGTAGGCTCCATCCTGCCCCGATATACCACAAATTAACGCTTTTTTACTCATTTATTTACAAAAATTTACTTTTGAGGGTTTAACATCGCCTTGGCGGCTTCGCTTAAATAACCGATTTGTCCATAGGCATAGAGAAGATTATCAAAGCTTTTAGCAGGATCATTGATAAATTTGACAGATTTAACCAATCCTCTCACCAAACGCTCACCTCCTCGCCTAAATTGAGCCAATCCCGTTCTTCCTGCCACTTCTTCCCGGTAGTGTTCGCTGATGCCTTGCCACCAACTGCGACGCATAAACCATTGACGATTGATTCTTTCTGGGGCAACATTGTGTTCCACCAGTGCTGCGGGAAAATAGCCCACTTGCCATCCCTGGGCCAGTGCCAGTTCTGTAGTGTATAATTCCTCGTTAGATAGAAGTTTTTTGCCAATTCTTCCCAAATTAGGGTCAAAACCGCCAATCTTCTCCAAGAAATCTCGCCGAATTGAGTAATTAACCCCTCGCGGAGTTAAATTCGCTTGGCTGATATATACCACATTGTCGCCCAAATCGAAAGCCCCTAAACCCGCTGCTAACTGATCGGATAACCAATTGGGTTGACTGTAGCCTTGCGGCCAAATTAAGGTGACTTTTCCCCCCGCTACTGCCAGTTTTTCGTTATTTTCGTAGGCATTTAACAGAATTTGCAACCATTGACGACTAGCGATCGCATCGTCATCCAAATAGGCTAAAATCGGCGCTCTAGTTTCCTTCGCCCCGCGATTTCTGGCGGTAGATAGCCCTAAAATAGGTTCGTAAACGTATTTTAGCCGCCCATCTCCCAGACGTGACTGGGCCACTTGACGGGTTTTATCGGTAGATGCGTTATCAACCACTAAAATCTCACAATCTGGGCAGGTTTGCGCTAAAAGACTATCGATCGCTGCTGCTAGGTAGTGATCGCGGTTGTGGGTACAGATAATCCCTGCTATTTTAGGAGCCATGGCTATCAAGGTTACTCATTCAATACCCTAAAACTTAACATTCCTTTGCAAAAATGTAAAAATGCTTGAGGAGACTCCGAGACAGGACACAGGAGACAGGAGATTGCTTTTTACTTATAGAGTTTCTCGTAAAGATGAAGTATAACCTAATTTGGTATTGACGACCGACTCCCCAAAAGGAAAACTTCCTATCTCACCATGAAGATAACTGCTATAACACTCTCCACTGATAACTGATAACTGATTACTGATAACTGAAAATATTATGCCGAAAGTAACTATTTGTATTCCCACCTATAACCGCGCCGATTATCTCACCTATTCGATTAATACTGTCTTGCGGCAGACTTATGAAGATTTTGAGTTAATTGTTTGTGATGATGGTTCTTCTGATCATACCCCAGAAGTGGTGGCAGCATTTCAGGATTCGAGAATAATTTATCTGCGTCATCCCCAAAATCTTGGTAGAAGTTTAAATATGCGATCAGGTTTTACGGCTGCTCGGGGAGAATATTTTATTAAATTCGATGATGATGATGGACTAACTCCTGAATTTTTAGCGAAAACTGTACCTATTTTAGAGCAAGAAAAAAACGTTGATTTTGTCTGTACTGATCACTGGATTATTGATAAATTTGGACAAAAAGTTACAGCTGCCACCCAAGAAAATTCAGCGAAATGGGGCAAAGACAGATTACAACAAGGGATTATTCCTGATTTACAAAGACAAACTTTTTCCTATCAAAGTTTACAGGTGGGTTCGACTCTTTTTCGTTATCAATCTTTAGTCGATGTGGATTATATGCGCTCTCAAGCGGATGGTTGTGAAGATTTTGATTTATTAGTGCGTTTAGCTTTAGCGGGAAAACAAGCTTATTTTCTGCCAGAATTATTAATGGAATATCGTTTCCATGGCGGTCAAACTAGCTTAAAACAAGCGGTTCACTTTTTGCAAGCAAAACTGTTTTGTACAGAAAGTTATCACTTTAATGATGTAAAATTAGAAGAAGAAAGAGTAAAAAAAACGGCTTTTTTACAGGAATCTTTGGGAATAAAATTAATTGAAAAGGGAGAAAACGAAGCCGGGCGAGTTTTAATAGAAAAAGCCTCGCAATTGTCAGGAAAATCCCGACGGGCTAGACTGGGTTTACTGCTTTCCTATTTACCTCTGAACTTGAGACAACTGGCTTTTCAAGGTTTCCGTCAACTACGCTCCAAAGATTACACCGAACAGGTAAGAGCCGTCTAAACTATAATTTATAAGTAGTCATGCAAAATTAATTACCTGCCCGATCGAGCTAAAACCCTTACGGGGCAATGATCGTCATGTGTAAATAATTTTGCCTAGGTACTTAGCAGTTATCCTAATGGTCGGGTAGGAAGTTTTCATTTTGGGGAGTGGGTCGTCGATACCAAATTAGGTTACACTTCATCTTTGTGACCAACGCTGCCAGTTTTTTAATTTAACTATCTATGGATACTATTCACGTTACAGGAATTCGGGCCTACGGTTACACAGGATATCTGGCCGAAGAACAGGTTTTAGGTCAATGGTTTGAGGTGGATTTATCCCTAGAAGTTGACATCAGCATTGCTGGCAAAAGTGACGCGATTGAAGATACCCTAGATTATCGACAGGCGATCAAAATTGTCAAACACCAGATTGAAACCAGCAAATTTGCCCTAGTGGAAAAATTGGCCACAGTCATCGCTGAGGATATCCTAAAACTCGATCGAGTGCGACAGGTAAGAGTACAATTATCGAAACCTGCCGCCCCAATTCCCCATTTCACCGGTAAAATCACCATCGATATTACTAGATCCCGTTGAGTTTACGGGTATTATCGACTAAACTTCGCGCAAAAGCGTCAAAACGTTGGGAAAGCTTCTCGTCAAGGATTTTTCCGTCTTCGTTGAAGACTTTCCACGCTTGTCCTAAGCTAATTTGTTCGGGAATTACCCAAGCATGAACCCAACGGAGAATGATTCTTAAGTCATTTAGGGCGTTACTATTGGATTGGCCGCCTAAAACACTGATTAATCCAGCAACCTTTCCCGATAACTCCTCAAAACTCATTAAATCTAGGGCATTCTTCATCACACCACTGACACTGCCATGATACTCCGGTGTCGCCAAAATTAATCCCGCTGCCGATTTAACCGTTTGCTGCATTTTGGCCACATCGGGATAGTCAGAATAGTCATCTCCCCCGTTACAGAAGGGTAAAGAGAGTTTTCTCAGGTCAATTATCTCCGTTTCTACTCCTAACGCCTGTACTCGACTGATAGCAACTTCTAACGCCATCGCACTATAGGATCCTGGGCGTAAACTGCCATTAATACCAACAATTTTGATCATAGAACTTATACAAACTCATAACGACTACATATAAGCTAACAAAAAAAGAGACAATTGGGGAAGCTTAGTTAAAAAAATATGTCGATGGGGCGGAGGGGGCGATCGATCTAAGTTTTAATAGGAGTAGAAAGAAAGATTTATTCCATTTCCCCTCATTGCCATGCCAGAATTTCTCGATTTTCTCAAACATAAATATGCCTATGTGGCTATTGGTGAATTTAAACCGGGGTGTTTTTCCGAAGCCCAAAAACTCTACGAAAAAGCCGTTTCCACCTATTCCACGGGATTCCAGGGAGCTTTTCTGTTGCAAAAACCCGGAACCGATGAAGGAATTGCCGTGATCATCTGGGATAAAATCGATGATATGGAGGCAAATAAAAGCGAAGCCCACGAATTATTGCTGAAATCCATGGCTCCTCTGTTTGCGAAACCTCCTGTCACCGATTTTTACGAAGTATGTAGCGAGATAGAAGGTTCCCCCATTTAGGAATAATGTTTCTTTTCGGTGGCGATTAATTTGGCGGCTAAAACCCCGCCTAGGAAACCAAATAAATGTCCTTGCCAAGAAATCCCCGGACGGGAAGGCAAAACGCCCCAAATTGTGCCACCGTAGAGTAAAAAGACTAGAATTGACAAGAGTATAGAAGGAATATTTCTTTGGAAATAGCCCCGCAGTAATAAAAAACCTAAATAGCCAAAAATCAAGATACTTGCCCCGATATGGATGGATCCCGGAGCAGCAAATAACCAGACTCCTAACCCCCCACCAGCATAGTCAACCCAGTCACAATAAAAAAGTCGCTGGTTTCCTGTAACATCACCAACCAACCGAGAATCAGGAAAGGAACCGTATTAGCAATAAGATGGGGAAAGTTACCGTGTAGGAAAGGTGCAAAGAGAATACCCCGCAATCCGATGACTTGATGGGGAATAATCCCGAAATTGTCTAAACTGCCCCGAAAAACAAATTGATCTAAAATCTCTAACAGCCAAAAAATCGCCACAAAGGTAGCGAGGATTATTGCTTGGGTTTTTATTTCTTGCCGTGATCCTTGACTCATAAGATTGATGGATGAGTTATTTTTTCCCATTTTGACTCTCCCCCGCTAACCGCTCGCGCGGTGTAGCGGGGGATTCTCGGTTCTTAGGCTTTTAACTAGATCGACTTGGTTTAACCGGTCGATCCCCGTCAAATCGCCTCCGCGAGCGTTTTCTAACACGGTCAGTCCGACCGCGTTTTTTCCCCGGTTCTCGATTACCTTTGCTGATGCCGTGTCTCTCGGTTCAATGTGGCCGCAAGAATCACACCGGTGAACTCTTTCTGATAACGCTTTTTTGCCGGTAATCGCGCCACAATTAGGACACTCTTGCGAAGTTCCGTTTTTATCAACCTTAAGATAATATTTTCCCCGTTTCCAAATAACAAACGGTAGTATCTCATTAATAAAACTACCGATGCCTGAATCCAGAGATTGTTTTCTAACGATCCCTCTAGACCAGGAAACGAAGTTAATATCTTCGACAAAGATATTATCAGCAAGATCACAAAGGTAATGAGCTAGTTTAAAGTGCCAATCTCTACGAGTATTAGACACTTTTTCGTGTAATCTTGCTATCTTCTCCTGAAGTTTTAACCAATTGCTAGAGCCTTTAGTTTTCCGTTTCAAGCGTCTTTGTAGCAATTTAAGCTTACTCTGTACTTTCAACAAAAATCGAGGGGCTTTGATTAAATCTCCTCGTGAAGTAGCGACAAAACTCTCAATCCCCGCGTCGATTCCTAAACAGGTTTTCCCAAATGTCATATCGGGAACTAATTCCGTAGATTGGAAGGAAACCGAAACGTAAAATCCCGACGCTTTTTGGATAATTCGAGCTTGTTTAGGCTCGAACCCAGACGGGTACTTTCTGGATTTCCTAATCCGAATTTTTCCCAATTGTGGAAAATTCAAACATCCATCCCCTAGAAAGTTTTTTGACAGCGCGGGGAAAACAAAACTTCGCATCTTTTTCTTGAATCTAGGAAAGCCGAAGCCTTTCGATTTCATCTGGTCAAACGCTTTATCTAAAGTTTTTAAGACTTGCTGTAAGACTTGAGCGTTAACCGTCTTTAATATCGGGTAAACTTTTTTAGCTTCCGTTAGATTTTTGGCTTGAACGAAGTAATTAGGATAGGGTTCATCCGCAGGAATTATGTACTCGGAAACTAACGAACAACGATCCGCAAGACACTTTCGAGAGTTTAACCAATCTTTCCGTTCCGAGAGCGCGTAATTATAAACGCTCTTACAAACATCAAGAATGTGGACGATCTCCCGTTCCTGTTGCCTGTTTACCTTTAGTTTGTACTGGTAGGTAAGCGTTATCACTGTCGTTAGTTTCGTGATGTATAGCTAGATTATAACACTTACTGCCTAATATGTCAACTGATTACAATCATGGATTTCGTTCTGTTTATAGACTTACCGCCCACGTTGTATTCGTCATCAAATACCGACCATTGCTAAGTACCTAGGCAAAATTATTTACACATGACGATCATTGCCCCGTAAGGGTTTTAGCTCGATCGGGCAGGTAATTAATTTTGCATGACTACTTATTAACGATGAAATCTTAGCCCGACTGAAAGAAATCTTTGTATCAACGCTCACAAAATGGGAAAGCGCATTGCTTGATTTCAACGGTGAATCGGATCACGTTCACCGGATTATCGATGACAAGCCTGACATCGCTTTATCCAAACTAATCGCTAACCTTAAAACAGTTAGTAGTCGCTTAATTAGAAAGGAATTTCCAGATTTGGCGGCAAAGTATTTCGACAATAAACCCTATTTTTGGACGGGAGCTTATTTCGTGGCTAGTTGTGGCGGCGTTACCGTCGAACAACTAAAAAAATACGTCGAGAACCAAAAAAACTCCCCAAAAGTGGAAACCCTACCGCGTTAGTTTTATTCTGGTGGCGATTCATCTCGCTCCATTGAGATAGCCACCAGATCAGTTATCAGTGATTCAGTTACCAGTTATCAGGTGTGAGTTTACTGTTTACTGTTTACTGTTTACTGTTTGCTGCGGGACAAAGAGAGGCTAATTGACAGGAAAAACAAGCGGGATTTCTTGCTTTACAAACCGCCCGGCCGTGGTAAATAATACTAATAGAAAAAGTTTCCCAATCCGGTTGAGGCAGTAAAGCCATTAAATCCCGTTCAATTTTCACCGGATCGTTATTAGTAGTTAAACCCAAACGATTACTTAAGCGCTTAACGTGGGTATCTACTGTCACCCCCTCAATAATCGCGTAAGCGTGAGCAAGTACCACATTAGCCGTTTTTCTAGCTACCCCGGGTAAAGTTAATAATTCCGCCATTGTCTTGGGTACTTCCCCCTGAAAATCCTCGAGGATTTTTTGACAAGCACCCTGAATATTTTTAGCTTTATTGCGATAGAATCCCGTGGAACGAATTAGGGTTTCTAACTCCTCTCGCTCGGCAAAAGCTAAGGATTTAGCATCGGGAAAACGAGCAAATAAAGCAGGAGTAACCTTATTTACCCGCTCATCAGTGCATTGTGCCGAGAGAATCACTGCCACCAATAACTGCACGGGAGTTTGATAATTTAAGCTACAGGTTGCCTCTGGATATAATCGCTTTAAGTTGCTTAAAATCTCTAGGGCGCGCAGTTGAAGCTTAGTTTTTTTTCGCGGGGCCATCACTGGAATAAATCCTGAAAAACTGCTAGGTTAGCCGTGTCGCGCACGATTAAGAAAACTCCTAATCCTAAGAGTAAAACTAGACCTGTTTGCATGATGTTATCTTGCAGTTTAGTTGGGAGAGGTTTACCTACCAAAGCCTCGATTAATAAAAATACTAATTGACCGCCATCAAGAGCAGGTAAAGGCAGAATATTAATTACCGCTAAGTTAATACTAATTAGGGCGGCAAATTGAAAAAGATTACCCGCATCATTACGAGCGATTGCCGCTCCATATTCGACAATTTTCACCGGTCCTGCTACCTGTTGAACACTGTCTTTGAAGTTACTAACTAACTGCCCAAAACCTTGAACGGTTAATAGGGTTAATCGCTGAAATTCACCCGCACCTAAGCTAAAAGCTTGCCCAAAATTATCGGCTTTCAGGCGAGTTTCTTCACCGTTAGGAGCCAATCTAACCCCAATTTTACCCTGACCATCACTTCCCAATTCAGGAGTAACGATTAAATTGATCGTTTCTGTCGGGCGTTTGATGGTTAATTTTAGGGGTTGATCGGGGGAAGATTGAATAATGTCACGGAAGTCAATAATGGCATTTTGAGAAGCACCAAGGGGCTGATCATTGATAGCGAGAACAATATCCCCCGCTTGCATTCCCGCTTGTTTAGCGACGGAATTTTCAGCAGTGAAAACTTCAGGAATAATTACCCCTTCTTGATAGTTAATTTGGGGAAACCCCACCGTAGCGACTTGGGTAACAAGCAAAAAATAGGCAAAAATTAAATTAGCAATTACCCCGGCACTAATGACGATAGCTCGATCGAAAACAGGACGATTGCGTAATAAATCAGGATCGTTATTGGGAATTTGACTATCGGGATCGTCATCGGGAAAACCAACGTAACCCCCTAAAGGAATGGCGCGGAGGGCGTATTCCGTTTCTTTACCTTGATATTTAGCTAAAGCTGGACCAAAACCGATGGAAAAGCGATTAACATGGATAGATTGCCAACGAGCAGCGGCAAAATGACCCAATTCGTGAACGACAATTAATAGGGCAAGTACACCGATCGCTATTAAAACTGACATGATGATCAAATTATAATGACTTAGCTTTTGTTTATTGTAAGCGATCCTCCCAAGCAGATTGCAAAAAATCTTTAGTTATCGCTAATTTTCCGATCATTTAAGTAGGTAGGCGTTAAAAATTATCAGATGCCCCCCTTATTAAGGGTAGGGCTGTTTCATTCTCCCATCAGAATATCAAAAGTAAAAGCGATCACTATCAGGTAAAATGAGAAGTGACCGCCAACTTTTTAAATATATGTTGAGCTTAATAGAAAAACTAAAACAAGTCAAGGACTTTCGGAAAGGTAAAGGAAAAAGACACCCTTTATGGATAGTATTAGTAGTAATAATACTAGGAACAATGCTAGGATACTCAGGTTATAGAGAACTAGGAGAGTTTGCTAAAAATAATCGGCACAGGCTGAGTAAAGAATTTAACATAATTCCAGAAAGAGTCCCATCCTATTCAACAATTAGAAGGGTAATGATGGGAGTTGACTGGCAGAGTTTGTTAAAAATGTTTAATGAATGGGCATTACAAGAATATGGACAAAGAGATGATATAAATTGGCTAGGCATAGATGGAAAAAGTCTCAAAAACACCCTAAAGAATCCTAACAATGAACAACAAAATTTTATCATGTTTATCTCATTGTTTAGTCAAGAAAGTGGCTTGGTATTACACTTAAAAAGAATCGAAAACAAAAAAGGGTCTGAAATCGACGAAGGGCAAGCTATAATTGAGGATTGCTCTCTCCAAAATAAAGTTTTTACTGGGGATGCTTTACACTGTCAGAAGAAAACAATCAGCTTAATAGCCAAGACTAAAAATGACTATGTTATCACCGTTAAAGGAAATCAGAAAAATCTTTATCAGCGAATACAAGACCTGAGTAATTCCTCAAAGCCAGAAAGTTTTTTTCTTGAACAAGATAATAGTCATGGACGAAAAATATCAAGAAAAATAGAAGTTTTTAAAGTGAGGAAAAATGAAAGAAAAGGGTTTGAAAATCTGCGAAGAGTTATTAAAGTAGAAAGAAGGGGTAGTCGCGGGGATAAAACCTATGAAGAAACAGCTTACTATATCAGTAGCCTAACCGAATCCGCCGAAGTATTTGCTAAAATTATTCGAGGACACTGGAAAATAGAAAATCAGTTACATTGGGTAAAAGATGTAATTTTTGAGGAAGATAAAAGCGAAATTAGTGATTTTCAAGCGGCCAGCAATTGGTCAATTCTCACAACCATAGGATTGAATCTTTTCAGAGGTTTGGGTTTTCTCTCAATCACAGAGGGACAGAGGTGGTTAGCTGAACGTTGGGAAAAACTGATAGTTTTATCGACGTAAGAAGCAGAAAAATTAGCTAAATTAACAGGATGTACTCTCAGAAAATTTGAAGAGAGATAGGCTTTTAGTGGCTTGGGAACAAGCTTTATCAATTTATTCATAATAAATTTGGCAGAGGATTAAAGATTAGTTATTGTGACTAACTATTTTGATTAGAAAAAGATAAACTTGAGAATCTTCAGTCAAATTTATTGACTCAAAATTAGCTGTACTTAATTTAAATGAATCAACCCTACCCTTATTAAGGGGGGATTAAGGGGGGGACTAAGGGGGGATCGGCACCCCCCTTATCAAGGGGGGCAGGGGGGATCGAACCTAAAATCCATTTTTAATTTAATTATAACCAGCTACTTATGGTAAAAGAGAACTTAACTGCCTAATCTGACCCAACGGAGAGCGATCGATGCCTTTGAGTGAGCGCGCCCAGCAATTAATCCCAAAAGCGAGAATCATCAGTTTCGCTGATTGGCCCTATCAGCAAGCAGCGATCGCTATTTGGCAACAAGCGGATGATCAAACTCCCTATCTCAGTGATAGGGATTTAGATACTATCAGTGCCATTAGGGGCGATGATTTCGGGGTTAGAGGCCTTAAAATAATACAGCTTAGATCATTTTAGTGGCTCAGAAAAAACCGCAATTGCTCCCTATTTCGATCACTTAATTACGGTTATGAAAAAGTTTTAAAAATGCGGCATTTAATCTGTGTTAAAATAATTAAGTCAACAGTTAAAAATGCCGCTCACCGAGGTGAAAAACCCGTTGAACCCCTGAAATCATCGGCGTGGGTAGGCCTCTTAAGACCACCAAAAACCTCGATCGAGTGCCTCGCAGGTCGAGGTAATTTATAAAATAAGGGAGATTCTATGGATGCCAAAGCGAAATTACTGGAATTGATCGCTGGTAGAAATCGCGGACTCCTGGCTACGGAAAGCGACCGCGTGCGGATTTTAGCGGCGATCGAACAATTGGAGGATCACAATCCCCATCCCCATCCCCTCGAAGTTAAACAACTATTAGGGGGTAATTGGCGCTTATTATTTACCAGCAGCCGCAACATTCTGGGAATAGATCGCCTACCTTTTTTTCAATTAGGGCAAATTTATCAATATCTCGACCTGAACAAGGCTAAACTCTACAATATTGCTGAAATTATCGGCGTGCCTTGGCTAGAAGGGGTAGTAATCGTCTCCGCTACCTTTGAACCCACATCCGAGCGTCGGATAATGGTCAAATTTGAGCGCTCGATCCTCGGTCTGCAACGTCTTCTCAATTATCATTCTGCCCAAGAATTTATCGATGCGATCGAGAGTGGCCAAAAATTTCCTCCCCTCGATTTTTCCTTCAATAATCGCCCACAAACCGGTTGGCTCGATATCACCTATCTCGATGAAGATCTCCGCATCGGTCGCGGCAGCGAAGGCAGCGTCTTTATTCTCGCTAGGGAAAAAACCTAACTTACAGAGCTATTCAGGAGACTCCGAGACTCCGAGACAGCTTTTATGTATTCTCCCCACTACCCTACTACCCCACCTCCGCACTTGCTGCTCCCTTGCTCCCCCAGATGAATGCCTCGATCGGTTAGAATCGAAATATGGGAAAAAAATTATTTATTTTCGGGAACCTTTACTGACTTCTCCCGTCCTCAACCTCTGAGTGAGGAGCTTATACCCTTGAGGAAATCCCATGAGTCAATCGATTCCAGCATCTTGGTCACTTGAGGCCAAAAAGTCTCAAAACCCCGTGTCCCCTGACAAACTCTCCAACTACGATCTAATTGCACGCTGTCAGGAAGGGTGTCAGCCAGATCGGGCAGCTTTTGCGGAACTGCTGCGGCGCTATCAGGCTCATGTTGATAAATTACTCTATCATTTGGCTCCCGATTGGCAAGATCGCGCTGATTTGGCTCAAGAGGTCTGGATTCGCGTCTATCGCAATATTAACCGTCTCCATGAACCCCTCAAGTTCCGCGGTTGGTTAAGTCGCATTGCTACTAATCTTTTTTACGACGAATTGCGGAAACGCAAGCGGGTTAATCATCCCATTTCCCTTGATGCTCCCCGGCGCGTGGAGGATGGCGAAATCGATTGGGATATCGAGTCCGATTACCCCAGTCCCGATGAACATCTCACCACCCACGAATTCTACGATCAATTACAGGCGGCGATCGCTGATTTACCAGAAGCTTTTCGGACAACTATTATTCTCCGAGAAATTGAAGGCATGGCCTACGAAGAAATTGCCGAGATGACGGGAGTTTCTTTAGGAACTGTTAAATCTCGCATTGCTCGCGCTCGCGCTAAATTACAATCCGTTTTACAGCCCTATTTTACAGAAGGCTAAAGAATATTGTGGTGATTCGGCACTAACGGCCGAAGTGAGGAGTCGTTAAATTTAACTAGCTCCGTGCTGGTGAAAAGTGATTGCATACCGATCGCTTCTGGTCGAGGTCAACCATGAATAATTATCAACCCGAAGATGTTCAATGGATAAAGTCTTTGTTACGTCACGATGACAGCGATTCCGACTCCGCAGCCGAGGATATTTTATTCTTAGATGAGGATAACGAAGAAGCTCATCGTTTCGATTTAATTAGCGCCTATATTGATAACGAAGTAACGGTAGAGGAAAGAAAGCTAGTTCAGCATTGGTTAGACCATGATGCTGCCGCTAAAAAACTCTATCGGCAGCTCTTGGGATTACAAACTAATTTAAGGCAAATTCCCGTACCAGCTACTATGGCCGGCGACCGATTGGCAGAACAGGTGTTCAGAAAAGTCGATGGTCAGCGTCGTCGGCAATATTATGTTTATGGTGGCGCAATTTTAACGGCTGTGGCGATCGCTGTTGGCTCCTACTTCGTCTCGGTACGCAATGATCCCCTCTCCCAAATGGCCAGCAGTCCGAGCAGTATTAGCCAAGAGGGAGACCATTTGATGATTGCTCTCAACCATCCGATTATCGAGATTCCCACAACGGAAGAGCCAAAAGAGAATGGCCAAAGGTAAGTTAGGCAGATTTATCTATCGGTTAGGGCAGTGCTTAAATTTCGTCTATTAGAGTGAGGACTTGAGGAGTGTAACGTTTGTGATTAGGTTCATCAAAAAAGCTTTTCGAGATATATCGTTGGGGCGCAATCTCGAATATTACATCACGTTACTTTTTATCCTTGTCATCCTTGCTCTAGACATATTCAACCCATATTCCGCACTTCACTTTGAAGTATAAAAAACTACAGGTCTTTTCAAAGAAAAAAAATCAGAATAATCAAAAAAAATACTCAACCAATCAGATGTTGGCTCTTCTGGTTTCTGTGTGGAAACGAGGTCTATACTGATAGAATATCCGCAAAATAGCCCTAAAAGTCTTGCCCAATAAGCATTTCACGACTCCATAAGCAAAAATTATCACACAAAGTCGAGAAGAGCCAGATGTTGAGGAGAAATCATAAAATACCAAATATTTTTTCGGCTCAAAGAGTTAAACTAAGTCACAACAATTCGAGGAGTAGTGACTCTCCTATAAGCATATTACTCAATTGTTATCAACTTTGTTGCTTTGTTATTTAGACTAACGATGACAGATAATATTTTTGACAAGATGAAGGCAGAAAATTTCAAATAAAACGGCGTTCTTCAGTTAAATTGACAATTTGCTTGACCCCATTCACAATAAAAATATGAATGCCCTGAAAACATTGAAATATCCATCTCATTGTGGGACGACTCGTTAATTTACTGACTTGATTTTTGACTCCAGCCTTGGCTCTTTTTAAGCTATTTCTTAGTTCTCTTTGTCCGAGGTTATAGACTAACAAGCAGAAAGACATCAAGAATAACATTGTCTCGATTCTTTCCGTTTTTTTAACAAAGAAACTATCCGCAAAAAATAAAGGGCTCTTCGTTACTTGGTATGGTTCGATAGGGGAGCATAAATCGACTAAATCCTTATCTGGCAAGAGACTTAATTGATTAGTTCGCTCTAGAGAAAAATAATTGACAAAAATCGCTAAATGCCTTTCTATACAAGGGTTACATCCTCTATAACCCCCGTTCATTGCATAACATAAACCGAAGAGCCAAATAAAGGATCTTTCAAAAATCTAAATCCTCTTTCACAAGACTGTTGATTTTTATAAGTTGTCACCATTTCGGCTGAGTCTAATTTGTCTTCTTCATCAACTAAGTTAGTTGCTAAAATAAATCTGCCTGCTTCCTTTCTTCTTCTGACTATCTCTTCAGTTTTTTCTTGCCCTACGCCGCTAATTTTATAAATCGTTTTATGGTCTTTTGATTGACTGGCAATTAGGTCAATTTCTAGGATTTTAACGAGGTTTAGTTTTTGATTAATTGCTCTTAATTTATATCGGCTTGTTGGGGATTTTCCAACTCTTCTTTCTGCAAGCTCTTGAGAATTCTCTCCCCTTTGTCTTTTTCTTTTTTCAGGTTATTTTCTAGTTTTTTTAAGTCACTTATTTGTCTTTTTTCACTGGTTACTATTAGCCAGATTTGTTGGATTCCCCCATAAGTCACTTTTTCTTCTTTCCAGGTATATCCTTCTAAATTTAGCTCTGCCCTTTTTCTCTTTCCTTGGCCTCTATTTCTTCCATTTCTGAATTTTGGACTAATTCTTTGGCTCTTTTTATCGTCATGGGAACTCTACTTATCCATTTTAGATGTTGAATTAGTTGAAGATTCTCTTGACTATATAAGGCACTGTCACAGACCATAATACTGTCAAATTTTATTGGTTTTTTAAATTCTACTAAGATTTTGCCAAAGACAGCTTTGTCCGCTTCATTTCCATCTCCGACTCTCACAAATAATGGTACGTCTCCATCCTCGGTTGTTATTAAGTCTAAGACGCATTGTTTCAAATCTGGTCGATGGTCACGAGAATATCCTTTAGTAATAATTATTGGTCTTTCTTTGAGCAGCTCTTCTTCTTTCTCTTTTTTTTCTTCACTTTTATATTCTCCATCTAGAGGAAATGATGTGGCATCTAGATGAGAATATTTTGTCTCTATTTTAAATTTTTTGATGACCGATAAGACAACTTCTATAAAGATATCATTCAGTCCATGTTTGTATAATTCATCCATGACTCTCCCAATTTTATCATCATTGATATAATCGGTTTTTATTTCTTCTCCCAATAATTCTTCGATTCCTTTATCTTCAAAAAATTGACTAAATAAGTATAAAGGTCAGGGTAATCGCGCGTCGTTTTGTATAGATGGTAACAGACAAAAATCCCTAACTGTTAATTTGGTGACGACGAACTGGCCTGAGTTAATCTGAGAGGAAGTGAAAAATCCTGTATTTTAGTGGTTGAGTATGGCAGAAGGATTTGGTCCCCTAGTCTTGAACCCCAAGCAAGAGCGAGAGGCAAAACTTTTAAGAAAGAGTGTCTTGAAACATTTTCAGCACCTAGAAGACCCCAGAGCGGACAGGGGACGCAATCACAGCCTGGTATCCCTAATTGCCCTAGCCATTTTGGCGGTCTTAGCGGGTGCCGACGGGTTTGTCGCCATAGAAGCCTACGGAAAAGCCAAACAATCCTGGTTGAAAACCTTTTTGGAATTACCCAATGGGATACCTTCCCACGACACCTTGGGTCGAGTCTTAGGAATGCTAGAACCCGAGCAATTAAGGTCGGGATTCCTAGGGTGGATCGGGGAAATCACCGAAAAATTGAACCTAGAACTAATCCACATAGATGGGAAAACCGCCAAGGGTTCCTATGACCGTGAAAAGAAACTAAAGGCTTTGCACACAGTAAGTGCTTGGAGTAGCGAACATGGGTTAGTCTTAGCCCAAGAAAAAGTGGACAGTAAATCCAATGAAATTACCGCCGTGCCGCTCAGAAGTGCAATTGCTCAATCTCAAGGGAGCGATAGTCACTTTGGATGCCATGGGAACCCAGACGGAAATTGCCCAACAAATCAAGTCTGGGGGCGGAGATGACGTCTTAGCCCTCAAAGGCAATCAGGGCAAGCTCTTTCAACAAGTAGAAGGCTGGTTTGACCAAGCTATAGCCGGGGATTGGCAAGGGATTGAATACAGCTACCACGAAAAGGTGGAGTCGGGGCATCACCGGATCGAAACCCGTCAAATTTGGGTGGTGCCGGTGTCCCAATTACCGCCCCTGCATCGGCAGAGTCTGTGGCCTGGCCTAACCACCGTAGTCATGGTTCGCAGTGTCCGCCAATTATGGAATAAAACTACTACAGAAATTCGCTTCTTCATCAGTAGTTTAGCAGCGGATGCCCAAAAACACGCCGAGGTGATTCGCGGACATTGGAGTATTGAAAATAGTCTCCATTGGGTACTCGATGTTACCTTTAATGAAGATGCCAGTCGGGTTCGTCTGGGGCATGGAGCGGAAAACCTAGGTCTGTTGCGCCGTTTAAGTGTGAATTTGTTGAAGCAGGAGCCCTCGAAAATGAGTCTGAAAATGAAACGTTATAGGGCGAGCATGGATGATAATTTCATGGTAAAAATCTTGGAGGCCAGTGCGGTTGACTGAAAAAGGAGGTGTCAATTAGACTTGTGAGCGTTCTCGCGCAGCGAGCGCGTTGCGACCAATCCAGTCTGGAATGAAAGAACCCAGTAGATAAAGTTCCTTCTGAGTTCATCGGTTTTCGAGGATTAGAAACCCCCTAAATTTCGGAAAATTACTCGGATAGAATCGGAACAAACGCCAAAATTTAGACTAACTTCTCGGAATTCAAGGGCTCGGTCAACGCGCGATTACCCTGCTTTAGACCCTTTAGTTCGATAACCTCTTTTCCCATAAGTTGCTAGGTTGAACCCCTCGATCTCATGGCTTTTCGTGTGGGTCACTCCCCGAAAGAAGTTTCGCTCGCCCCGGTTCGGTTCTAACTCGGAAAGGGCTTGATAGTTTTCTCCATCTTTCAATCGCGTGTAGGTACTTTTCTTTTGACGGAAGATAAAAGCTACACCTCTGTCGTCAAGCCACTTCCCTAATTGCGCTGACTGAAATTCACGGTCTCCCATTACGACGAGCGGATAGGGTTTCAACAACCCTAAGACTGGCTTGAGGAATTTTTTCGGTTCCCCGAGAGCGCTACTTCCTTTTTTATTCAGTAACACCCAATATACGGGCAAAGCTCTCCGACCACAAATCACACTGGCGACGAATAAATTTCTACCCTTCCAATCGGTTCTATCTATGACGACTAATAATCTTCCCGCGTGTTTCAGTTTTTTGAGCCTTCTTCTTGGCTCTCGATTTTTATTTTTTCCGCTAAATTCTAGCTTGACGATCTGTTTGATCAAAGGAAACCACAAGAGTTTCACGTTTAGTTGCGGGAGCTTAAGAAATCTCTGCAAATTCCGTCTTCTACTTTCAAAGGTTATCGGTTGCGGGAAAAGAGCGGCCAGTTTCTCTAGTTGGACTATCCGATGACTTTGTAAGAGCAGGATTAGGAGCTGTAAGGTCAAATAGCTCGCCTCGCTAAGGTTCGCCTGTAAACAAGCCTGATAGAATGAAGGTAACATTTTAAAATTTTGAGTGGTTGTCCTAACCACTCTATTTCTTTAGGGGATCGTTTGGCTAGACCCCCCGCTCTATCTAGCTTGTAGCCCCTCTGTCACCCCTTGAATTCAAATCCCTGTATATTCCTCTGGTGCTAGCCGCCATCAGTAGCTGGAAAGGCCATCGACTTTACTTGGCATTAGATACAACTGTATTGTGGAATCGCTATTGTATGATTCATCTGTCGATAGTCTGTTGCGGTCGTGCAGTCCCCCTGTTATGGCGAGTGCTAGACCATCCGAGTGCCACCGTCGCAGTGAACACCTACAAACCGATGCTGCGCGATGCTCAGCGATTGTTGAAGGATTATCCCGATGTCATGCTCTTAGCCGACCGAGGGTTTGCCAATCATGGTTTGCTCAGTTGGCTGCAAGTCAGTGGATGGCATTACTGCTTACGTTTACCTGGCGACGTTCTGGTCCATGGGGTTCGGCGACATCCTATCGAAGTCAAATATCTCTGGCCTGCCAAAGGAGAAGCCATTCTTTACGATCAGGTCGGTCTGTGGACAGACGGCATCTATCGATGCAATCTTGTTCTGGCAAGGGTCACGGGAGTCAAAGAACCTTGGGCTGTCATTACTGACGAAACCCCCTCTCTGAACACTTTATGGCAGTACGCCTTGCGCTTTCGGGTCGAGGAGTTATTTTTAGATTCAAAATCCGGTGCTTTTCAACTTGAAGACTCCGCTATCCGTTCTGCTCCTGCTTTGACCCGTCTGTATTTGGTCGCAGCCCTTGCTCTTCTTTATGCCACTACTCACGGTATGGCCGTTCAACTCAATGGTCTTCGCTCTCAGGTTGACCCCCATTGGACGCGGGGTCTCAGCTATCTCAAAATTGGTCTTCGTTGGCTCCAGGGCGTTGTCCACAAGGGCCGCTCTTTGCTTTCTCCTATCCCTTTGTTCCACTCTGACCCAGAACCCTGTTTCTCTTCTAAGAACGCTCTCTCCGATTACTATGACCGAATATGGTTTTCCCGTGTTCACTCTTTGCTCTGTCGTCCTTGACCTGCTACCCCTGACACAAGATGTGTCAGGCACTCAGGGTATAAACATTTTAGAGAGCAATTTGAGAACTTGTGGAATGGTTGTGGGCAAAGGCACTTTTCAGGAGTAGAGGTGCATAAATTAGTCGAAGAGGTGCGAAATGTTTCGAGCAACTAACCAAGCCGTATAATGTGGGATCTGAGGTGGACGATTGCTTCCTCAAATTCGTCTCATGTCAAAGTTTGATACAATTCATTCAGGATTGAGCCTTCTGCGAGGGATGGGGACTATGCGATCAATTGAGCAACTGACTGAGGAAATATTGTCGCTGCCTAGCGAATCAAGAGCATTCCTAGCAGACAAGTTGGTGGAAAGCTTGGAATTCGATACCGACTCAGCAATTCAGGCAGTTTGGGTAACTGAAGCCAAGCGCCGAAGAGATGAGGTGCGAGATGGTTCTATTCAAGCAATTCCAGGCGAAGACGCTTTAGCCCAAGTCAGACGGCTGATTGAGCCATGAGGTACGTATTTCATCCTGAAGCGCTGAATGAATACGCTGAAGCAGTTCAATACTACACAGAGCAGAGAGTTGAGGTTGCTCAAGCGTTCATAAACGCGATCGAGGATACAGTTTATCGGATCAGGGAGTCTCCAACCCGTTACGCTGCAATTGATGAAGATGTTCGGCGGTGTATGGCGCGTAAGTTTCCTTAGGGTGTTCTCTACACAATTGAGCAAGACTACATTCTGATTTTGGCAGTCATGCATTGCAGTCGTGAGCCTGGATACTGGAAAAATCGCAAGTAATTGAAGTTGCCATCTGCCTAACTATTGAAAGAAATGCCAGCATTCTCTTGCGATCGCCCAATCTTCCGCCGTGGCAATTACCATCACTTTTACTTTAGATGTGTCGGTGGCGATATCCTCATCCCGGGGACGAGCGGCATTTTTAGCCAAATCTAACTCTAAACCCAAAAAAGACCAGCCTTGACTGGCTTTTTCCCGCACTAAAGCTGAATTTTCGCCGATTCCTGCCGTAAATACCAAGACATCTAACCCCTCTAGAGAAGCGATCATCGATCCGATTAAACTTTTCAGACGATGAATATACATCTCAAATGCTAATTTTGCCCTCTCGTTGCCTTCGTCTATCGCCGTGGTAATTGCCCGCATATCCCCAGAAATACCCGAAATTCCCTTTAAACCCGATTCTTTATTGAGTAAACTATTTAAACTATCGGGATTATATTGATATTCTCGCTCTAGATAAATCAGAATCCCTGGATCGATCGAACCGCTGCGGGTTCCCATCATCAATCCCTCTAGGGGAGTAAATCCCATAGTAGTATCGACACTTTTACCCCCCTTGACTGCCGATAGGGAAGCACCATTACCCAGATGACAGATGACCATTTTCAAGGATTCTAGGGGTTTTCCCAACAATTCGGCGGCCCGTTGGGAGCAGTACTGATGACTGGTGCCATGAAAACCATAGCGACGGATTCCCAGTTCACTCCATTGGTAGGGAATGGGATAAAGAGAAGACTCGGGAGGGATAGAACGATGAAAAGCGGTGTCAAACACTGCTATTTGAGGAACATCGCCTAAAACTTGCTCGATCGCTTCAATTCCTTCTAAATGAGCGGGATTATGGCTAGGAGCAAGGGGGATCAGCTTTTTAATCGTTTCTTTGACTGGGGGAGTGATCATAGTTGCTTGGGAATATTCCGTGCCACCATGGACAACTCGATGACCGACTATACTAATGTCTGCGAGGTTGGCCACCACCTTAGTTTCGCCAGTGACTAAAGTCTCTAACATCCGAGCAATTGCCGCCGGACGATCCTGACTAGAAAGATTAATTTCCTGTTTAATTCCCTTGGCTTTTACCGTTAAAACCCCGTAATCAGGGTTAACCGTCCAATCGATTCCCGCTGCCCAAATTGGTTGGGGAGGATGGGAGGGGAAAAAATCTAAATCGTATAAACAACTTTTTTGACTGCTCGATCCCGCATTTAAGACCAGAATTTTCATAAAAAAGCTCAATTAGGAAGTGGGCTATGCCGATCATAATCAAACTCAGGTTAAGCCTAGATAAAATCGCTGACTTTTCGGGTTTTTCTTCAAGAAAATTTTATCCGGCTGTCATCACCCATGCTTGACTCGGGCAATATTACAAAACTTTATCAAAAAAAAGTCAAAATAGAGCCTCTAGGGTTATAAAATACAAGAATGCCCCTTGTGAAATTGATCCAAGAAGCTACCTCTGATGCAAGTTAAGGCCTCTAAAGTGGATTTAGAGCTAGTTCTCGTCCTTTTCACCAGTGGAATGTCAACATCGCACCACGAATCTCTAGAACGGAATTTTTGCGTATTCTAGATAACCGTGATTACTAGAGGATTTCTTAAGTATGTCAGAGGTTACTGCCGTTACAGATGCCACCTTTAAAGACGAAGTTTTAGATAGTGCCGACCCTGTCCTAGTGGATTTCTGGGCTCCTTGGTGCGGCCCTTGTCGAATGGTGGCTCCCGTTGTCGAGGAAATTGCCAAACAGTTCGAAGGGGAAGTCAAGGTGGTGAAACTCAACACCGACGAAAACCCCAATATCGCTAGTCAGTACGGGATTCGCAGTATTCCTACTCTGATGATCTTCAAAGGAGGTCAAAAAGTCGATATGGTGGTCGGGGCTGTACCTAAAACCACTTTAGCCAATACCTTAACTAAACACCTGGAATCTGATGATCCGCAAAAGGGCTCAAAAAGTTGATCTGGTGGTTGGGGCTGCACCGAAAACTACTTTAGCTAATACCCTAAATAAGCATTTGGGGGTTGACTAGGTTTTCTGGTAACGCATACCGGGTAACTGAGTCACTAGACCCATTAATTCTAATTCCAATAGGATCCCCGCCACTTCTGAGGTGGGGATTTGCATTTTTTGAACAATAATGTCAAACAACAGGGCATCTCTGTCAAATAACTGATACACTTGTGCTAGTCTAGGTTCTAGATTGACTGGAGGAGCAGCATTAACGACTGGGGATGTCTCTAGAGGGAGTGAAGGGGAGAGATTAACCGGTGCGGATTGGTTCGCGGTGGGAATTGCCCCCAACATTTGTAGTAATTTCTCCTCAGAAACGATAATTTCCGCTCCCTGATGAATCAGTTGTAAACAACCCCTAGCGGTGGCAATATCGGGAGAATTGGGTAAAGCATAGATATCGCCGCCGAATTCGTTAGCATAACTGGCCGTGATCAGGGAGCCAGACCTTTCGGGGGCCTCGATAACAATCGTGGCGCGACTTAAACCGGCGATAATGCGATTACGACTGGGAAAATGGGCTTTATTCGGTTGAGTTGCGGCGGGATGTTCACTAATGACTAAACCCTGCTTTTGGATGTCGGCGTGTAGCTGCCGATGACGACTAGGATAAACCACATCGACCCCCGTTCCCAAGACGGCAATCGTCCTTCCCCCTGCTTTTAAACAGCTTTGGTGTGCCTCGCCATCAATTCCTTCGGCCATACCAGAAACAATAGTAAATCCCTGTTGGGCCAAAAGGGTACTTAAGCGCCGCGCCCAGCGCCGGCCGTGATCCGTGGGGTTACGAGTACCCACAATGGCGACGGTGGGGATATTTCCCTGATTTTCCTCTAAATTGACCTTTCCTTGATAGTAAAGTAAGGGGGGAGGACTGGGAATTTCCCAGAGAAATCGGGGATATTCTGGGTCGCTAGGAGTCCAAAAAAGGGGATTTTTCTGGATATGTTCGGCGAAAAGAGCTTCTGGGTCAATTTGCGATCGCCCTTCCCGTACCGCTACCATTAACTTTTTGCCAAATCCCGCCACTTCTGCGATCGCAGAATCGGTGGCATTCCAGGCCACAGCGACACTGCCGAAATGCTGATAGAGTCGCTTCAGGGAAATTGCCCCAACTCCAGCAATACTTGACCATGCTAACCAATAAACGCGCTCGTCTGTCAATTTAAAAAGCTCCTCAAACCAAGTAATATTTTCAGTCGGTTAAAACTGACTGCGGCCAGATGACCTTAATTTATTTTAATCATGCCGGAATACTTTCCATTAGTTCTTGAGGTATTGTTGAGCCTCGCCCATGTCTTTCACTTTTTTAACAGGTGAATAAGTTGTTCTTGATCTTCTGGGGTAAGTTGTTCGGTTGCTTCTAGTATTTCTGCAAAAGTAGCTGGAGTCATAGTTTTAGTTGGTTATAGTGGTCTTTGGAGCCAATTGTAGCAGTAACGGTAGAATATGTTAGCATAGCGTAACGGATAATAATATGAAAATGTATAAAATGTTTCACATTAAAAGGCACGTTAGGCAACGTATCCTAAAAGATCGGTGGTTGCGTTTTTTCAAGAAAAATGCTATGATATCTAGAAGTAGAGTAAATGAGTTATTATGTCATCCTTAGTGCTTAAACAGCATATTGAAGTAACACCTGGTGTTTGTGGCGGTAAACCTCGTATTGCTGGACATCGGATTAAGGTACAAGACATTGTTATTTGGCATGAAAGAATGGCGATGTGTCCTGATGAAATTGTTTATAATTATCCAACGATTACTTTAGCTGATGTTTATGCAGCTTTAGCTTATTACCATGAGCATCGAGAAGAAATTCGCCAAGATATTGAATCCAGCGAAAATTTTGCTAAACAGTTACAAGGGGATAAACCTTCATTGGTCGAAAAACTTTTAAAGGGAAATAATGGCCAATAAGCTTAAGTTTCACCTAGATGAAAGCGTCTCTAATGCGATCGCTAAAGGTTTAAGAATGCGAGGGATTGATGTTACAACTTCTCCAGAAAAAGGACTGATGGGGTCTTCCGATGAGGAACAATTAGCATATGCTTTATCGCAAGGCCGAGTCATTTTTACTTTTGATGATGATTTTCTGGTTTTGTCTTCAATGGGATTAGAGCATTGGGGGATTATTTATTCACATCAACGTCAATCTATTGGCAAAATTATTAGTGATTTAGTTTTAATTTGGGAATGTTTAGAGCCTGATTATATGTATAAAAATGTTGAGTTTTTATAAAAATCATAATTCAGAAAAAAAGGTACGTTGGGTAACGCAATTTACAAGATTGAATCTTTACACTGTGATTATATTCATTACAATCCTGTGCGGCATGGGTTATGTTGATAGCCTCCAATTTGATTGGTTAAGCAATAAGCAGGACGAACCTTACTGGAAGATAAATCGTCGAAGGGAAATTGAATTAATACAATTTTACCCTTCATTAGTTACAGGTTGTCCATCGTTAAGAGTATAAATATCTTCTTCGGGATCTTGCAGAAAAGCAAAGCTAGGGTTATGGGAAACGGCATCTAGCCAGTTTTTTTCGTTCAGTTCATCCTCCGACATCAAAAGAATGACGCGCACAAACCGATCTTTTTCTTGGGGAATAGGATGATCAAGTTGAATTTGTCCTTGAGTATTGAGGATACCAGTGGTTTCAATCGCACGCATAGCAAAACCTAAAAGAAGTGATTCGATTCTAACATTAAAGTAACCATAAAAAGCGGTGATGGCTAACTACAGCGATCGCTATTCTCAGGCTCCCCCTATGGCTCTCCTCGACTTTGTGTGATAATCATTGCTTATCATTCCTTGTAGTTTTGCCAGACAAGGGTTTAAAGACTATATTTCCAGAAAATTATCGGCTGCATCTCCTATTTGTGACTTTCCCTCACCTATAGGTGAGCAGCAGAAGTTATTCAAAGAGGGCGAATGCAATTGGCCCCTACAATAATATTATTGCGCCAATGGTGGCTCCCAACTGATAAAAGTTAACTGTTAACTGATTAGGAGAGATCGCACACAACCCGAAACCCGTGTCCGTAGCCGAGAACATCCATGTCGCCGCGATACGCGGAACGGCAAAGTCCGGGATAGGAGTCACAAGCTCCGCCACGAAGTGATGATGCTTTATAACTATTCCATGCAATATCATAATGTCCAGTCCATTTATTAACACACCATTCCCAAACATTGCCGTGCATATCATAGATTCCCCAGGGATTAGGTCGCTTTTCCCCAACAGGATGGGTCGTACCATTTGAATTACCATTAAACCAGGCATAATCTCCTAGTTGACTTTCATCATCGCCAAAACTAAATCGGGTTTCTGTGCCAGCGCGACAGGCATATTCCCATTCTGCTTCTGTAGGCAAACGGTAGTTTTTTCCGGTTAACTTGCTCAGTTGTTTACAAAAGACTTCAGCATCATCCTTACTAACAGATTTTACTGGGTTCTGGGGATTTCGTGAAAAACTTGAACTAGCTTTTTCCATCACTGCTTGATACTGTGCTTGGGTGACGGGATATTTGCCTATCTGAAATGCTGGCACAATTACTTCATGTATCGGTTTTTCATCTTCATACTCATTAGAACCCATGTTAAATTTACCGGCGGGTATATCCACCATTTCTAAGTGAAAGTCTGGAGGCAATGAGGTAATATTTTGGCTAATTTTTATATTTTGACTAATTTGTTTTCGTTGAATAGGCTGATTAGCTGACCGAATTATCTTGGGTGATACTTGTAATAACTTATCAACATTTACCTCTGCCAAGCTAAATTTAGAGTTAGTTACAAATCTTGTATGACCGTAAGCCATTAAAGCTTTAAGCTTAGTATGACTAGCCCAATAGCGAATCGACTCTTCATATTCTTGGGTTTTTTCTTCATCTAGTGCAAATTTTTCTAATTTTGCTAAAATTTGCTGATCATTTTCCAAATCTGACAATAACAATGGCCATTTTAAACTAATGGCAGTAAATTTACCTAACTGTTCAAAAGTCAAAGAAGGCTCTAACAAATTATCATCCTTGTCTCGCTTCTCAAAAAATAAACCAGTTTCATTAGCGATATAAACCTTGAGACGAAAGACATTGATAAAGTGTTTAATCCGTCGCGGATTGTAATCCAATGCGGGAGCCACCATCATAATGACATTCCGCACTGTTGGGGAATCTTTATCAAAATTGTTGACTTGAATCGCTTCTAATCGCTTAATTACAGATGCTCGTGCTTTCTCTTTTTCGGTTTGTTCAGATTCTATCGAAGGATTATCTGGAGACGATTTGTTTAAATCACTTGTCTGATTACTTGTTGGGGAAGTAAGATGCTTTTGCGAATTATTTCTCTGGGGTAAAGCTAACTTACCCCAGAATGACTGAAAAAATGGAAAACGAGGTTTAGCTGGCGGTAAATTGGGAGGAGTTGAAGTAGCAAGCTGAATCAAAAAACGCTCAAAATCTGACCGGGATGGTTGGGGAACTAAAAAGGGAAGCTGGACAAACTTTTCAATGAAAGTATAACCATAAGCTAACCCTTTATTAGCACTACGTCTCGCTAAAATATCAGGATCAATTTCTGTGGTTTCTGACGGTAAATACTTGAGAATGTTTTCGTATTTGACAGCTAAACTAGCGGCTACTTTTTCTCTGTCCATTCCTAAAATAAACACGACTGAAGGATCATCGGCAATCATCAAGTTAATCGCTTGCATCAAGTCCGCTGATTTTGGATGTTCACAACGATCTAAATCGTCAATAAATACATATACCCGATCATTGCCAACATAGGCATCAACAATTTTAGCAAAATCTTCATGAAATTCTTCTACAAATGCCGATTGTTTTTTATAATCTGGGGCTTCTATGTATTTAATTAGGTTGTTTTTGGGGTTTTGGAGTAATCTTTGAAAATTTCTCAATAAACTCTTAATACCAGCGAAAATCCCCGCTCCTGATAAGGTGACACCGACCGCAGTAAATAATAATTTAAAAACTGAATTAATTTTGCTCCAAAAAATATCTTGAGAGGTTGTTGCTCTGATTAATTCGTTAATTCCTTCAACTCCATAAACGATTAAAATAAAGGGAATAGCAATTGAGGCACAAATCACAAAAATTATTAATGGTAAAGCTTTAATTAATTCAAATAAGCCTTTTTCTAAGTTAAAACGCAATAATTGTAATTTAAAATGTCCTAGAATAACTCGAGGCAAATCTCGCCAATTTTTGGGCGTAGAAATCTGCTTAATAAAAGACAGCGCAAAAGCTGCCCATACCGACTCCGCTTTATCGTGTCGCCAAGCATTAAACCAAACCGTCCGACCTCCTTTTTTTCGTAAATATTCCTCCAACATTTTCATAAAAGAAGACTTGCCACTACCCCACTCTCCCTCAACCGATAAAGTTAGGGGTGGTTGTGTCTGCTCATGCAACAAAAATTCAGCGATCGCTATTACATAAGGCTCAAATCCGAGAGCATCATTATTAGTCGCTTGATCGCTGACGCTAGTATTGCGGATAGATTCAGGAGAATCGGACATGGTAGTTATTTTTAGGTGACAGAGAAGGGAGAATAAAATAGATTACCTTAAGTAGCTGGTTATAATTAAATTAAAAATAGATTTTAGGTTCGATCCCCCCTGCCCCCCTTGATAAGGGGGGTGCCGATAGGCGGGGGGATCCCCCCTTAATCCCCCCTTGATAAGGGGGGCATCTGATAATTTCTAACGCCTACCTACTTATCAATCCGAGAAACGCGATATATAACCTCCTGTGGAACAAAAAAGCAATGAAGAAAAGACATTTTCATCATATCATCTAAACCCGATGGGTTCTGTCAGGTAGGGGATAGAAGATTTAACTATGTCTATAGAGTTATTGGGGTTTAGTTTTACTAGGAATCAGAATTAATGACCAGTAGGTGACAGCCTCTGGATCGATTTCGGTAATCGGAATAATTTGCTGATTGGGTAGGGTTGCTCGTTCGATGTAGAGGGCGCGTTCTAATAATCCTAATTCCTGGAGAATATCACGAACTTTAGCGAAATGTCTGCCTAATTTAATAATCGCTGCTGCATCGATAAATCCTAGGCGATCCCGCAATATTTCCGCCTCTAAAGTAGCGGGCATAATACTAAATACGTCATTTCGATAAGTGATAGGTACACCCAGCATTGCTGCACTTGCCATCACTGAAGAAATACCCGGCACGACTTCAATAGAAAAGCGATCGCACAAGCGATTAAAGATATACATAAATGTGCCATACAACATCGGATCGCCCACACATAAAACCGCCACATCTCGACCTAAGTTTAACTGTTCGGCGATATTTTCGGCGGCAATATCATAATGAGGTTGAGAACTGCGCTCGACACTAAAAGGTAAAGGCATGGGAATTTCTATCTGCTCGGGACGGATAAAATCCGAGACAATTGCCCGTGCCAAAACTTTGCCACTTTCTAAGGTAGGATAGGCAATTACCGGAACAGTTGTGAGAATCCGGTGTGCTTTTAGCGTCAACAATTCGGGATCGCCAGGCCCGATTCCTAATCCATAAAGTTTGCCTAATTTATTCATAATTCGTTCTCTTTTGCTAAAGCATTGACTGCCGCTGCTGCGATTGCGCTGCCTCCCCTACGTCCGTGTAGGGTAATAAATGGCGCGCCACGACTATTAGTTGCTAATTCTATTTTCGACTCTGCCGCTCCTACAAATCCCACGGGAAAGCCTAAAATCAAAGCCGGTTTATCTACATTTTGATCGAGCAATTCTAGTAGGTGAAAAAGTGCGGTTGGTGCATTACCAATGGCTACCACTGCTCCAGCTAAATGAGGTCGCCAAAGTTCTAAAGCGGCAGCGGAGCGGGTATTATTAATTTGCCGTGCTAACTCGGTTACTTCTGGATGATTGAGGGTACAAATAATCGGATTATTTTTAGGTAAACGGGCTTTGGTAATGCCATTAGCGACCATTTGAGAATCACAGAGAATTGCTGCACCCCCAGCGAGGGCATTTCGTCCGATTTTAACCGCGTCTGGTGATGCTTCTAAATCTTCTGTTATGTCTGTCATCCCGCAGGAATGAATTAGACGAACTGCCACATGAGCTAAATCATCGGGGAGATTTTTCCAGTTAGTTTCAGCCCGAATAATAGCAAAAGATTTGCGGTAAATTTCCTCACCATTCTTAATGTATTCCATTCTATTCATCTAAATTTTTCGAGTTTTGGGAGCTTAAAATTTGGGCTATGAGCGGGGTAATCTTGGCAAATTCTCCCTCAAATATAGGTGTTTCTAAGAATTTTTTACTATCACCCATATAGACTTGATAAGCTTCTAGTATTTGGCCATTTTCCTCGATGGTAGTTCCTAAAAGGGTAATTTCGGCTGGACCCGGTTGAGCGCAGCATTTAGCACAACCCGTCAAGTGAATATTAACAGGAGAATTGCAGGTTAAGTGTTCCTGCAAATAATCTGCTAGGAGAGAAGCATGAATTTGAGTTGCAGTGGCCGCTGCTGCACAACCCGGTTTACCGCTACAGGCAACTATCCCGCATCCCATCCGGGAGAAGCGGATAATCCTAGTGATGCCAGTTTTGGCAACAATTCTGACACTTTTTCATCGGGAATATCGGGTAATATAACAGTCTGCCAAGGGGTTAATCGTAACTGACCACTGCCAAAAGTTTCTGATAGTGCCGCTAATCCCCATAGTTGATTAGCCGTCAATTGTCCTAATCTTAATGATAGGCCAATATAAGACAATCCGGGTTGCTTTTGAGGATGAATTCCCAGATGAAAATAGGGTTGAGTAGAATGGGCAGTTTGCTGGCATTCTTGCCAGTCTATTATTCCAGTATAATTCCGATGTAATTGGGAGTTAACTTGTTCGAGATATTTTGTCAATCCCCAATCTTTGAGTAGGTGTTTCATCCGAGGTTTTTTCCCCTTGATATTAGGGGTTTGTTGAACATAATCGAGATAAACTTTTACTAAAGCTTTGACTACAGCTAAACAGTTTTCTGGCTCAATTAATAAGTCCGTGTCATAGAATTGTTTATCTCCTGCGAGGGCTAATCGAAAGCAAACAATAGAAGTTAAATTTGTCGGATTATTGAGGGCAATTGCTGATAGCTGAATCTCGTTATAGCGGTGTTGCCAGGGCATAGTTGAACTGGTGCCAATTCCCACGGCACCGCCGCCATCGATCCCGATACTAAATTTAGGACTTAGTTGGGCAATTGATGGATAATTTTGGATAAAATTATCTAATTCTTGGACTAATGGACGAGTATCGATCAATTCTTGGCAGTCAATTCCAGCCGTGGGACTAGACATGATATTACGCAGATGATCGATACTGGGATTATGGGCAGCTAACCCTAATTTTTGCAGGGTTTGAAATTCTTCTAAACTGGGGGATTTTTGCAGTCCGCGAATTTGCAGATTTGCCCGATTGGTAACTTGTATTGTACTCTGCCATTGTTCGAGCCAAGTGGCGATCGCTTTTCCCTGTGGAGAATTGAGCCATCCACCGGGGGTGCGGAGACGAATTAAAAACCCATCCTGGGCAGCAGTTCCATAAAATAAACCGGGACAAGCATTTGCTTTAACTAACCAATTCACCGTTGTTTGTTCTCCATGCGACGCAGAGAAGTAGTTAGAAAATTAGTTGTCTATACTACCGATCAAAAGCTTGTAATTGGTATTCTGACTCGCAAGGAAAAAGGGAAGATGTACTCTTTTTACTTTTTACCTGATTACAGCTGCGGCACAGTACCAGAATCGCACTGGACTTTCCCAAAGACAAGTTTAAGGATTATACCACGTTTTTGGTTGAAACTCAGTATCGTTAAGAATCACTACATTTTCACCCTTTTGTGCCAAGACAAATAAACCTTGACGATAGGCATATTTATCCGCTCCTTCTTCGATTTCAATACCTGCTACTGCCCCATATAATTGTTTGTGGTTATATTCGGGAAAAAATTGCCTAAATTCTCTTAGATTCTTGATTAATTCTTTGACATCATCTACACTCAAACTACTTTTGACTTCCACTACTAGCACATGATTTTCATTAGTTACTAACACATCAATTTCTAGGGTTTTACCGTCGAGACGTTTTCTGACTCTTTGACTAACTTGATGTACGGGAATATCACGATTTAACAATAAAGTCTCACAAGCGGGGGCTACCATATTTTCGACAAAACGTCCCCATTTACCTCCAAGATTACCAATTTCTTGACTGAGTCTGGTAATTTGGCGATCAGTTTTTAAAGATTGTTCTTTGAGAATGCGCTCCGTTTCTTGAAAGCGTCGTTCGGTTTCTTGAAAGCATCTTTCTGTCTCTTTTTGAGCTTCTACTAATTCGGCTAATAATCTCCAAACATCATCGGCGGTGGTGGTCATAATTTTTCAGATGAATTAACTTGACAATAACCTGATTATATCTGGTTTTTAAAGCCCCTACCACGTTTTCGGTTGAAACTCAGTATCGTTAAGAATCGCTACATTTTCACCCCTTTGTGCCAAGACAAATAAACCTTGACGATAGGCATATTTATCTGCTCCTTCTTCGATTTCGATTCCTGCTACTGCCCCATATAATTGTTTATGGTTATATTCGGGGAAAAATTGCCTAAATTCTGTTAGATTCTTGATTAATTCTTTGACATCATCTACACTTAAACTACTTTTAACTTCTACTACCAGCACATGATTTTCATTAGTTACTAACACATCAATTTCTAGGGTTTTACCGTCGAGACGTTTTCTGACTCTTTGACTAACTTGATGTACGGGAATCTGACGATTTAAAAATAAAGTCTCACAAGCGGGAGCTACCATATTTTCGACAAAACGTCCCCATTTACCGCCAAGATTACCAATTTCTTGACTGACTCTGGTAATTTGGCGATCGGTTTTTAAAGATTGTTCTTTGAGAATCCGCTCGGTTTCTAAAGATTGTTCTTTGAGAATCCGCTCCGTTTCTTGAAAGCGTCGCTCGGTTTCTAAAGATTGTTCTTTGAGAATGCGCTCCGTTTCTTGAAAGCGTCGTTCGGTTTCTTGAAAGCATCTTTCTGTCTCTTTTTGAGCTTCTACTAATTCGGCTAATAATTTCCAAACATCATCGGCGGTGGTGGTCATAATTTTTCCTCTGAATTAACTTGATACTAACCTGATTATATCTTGTTTTTAAAGCCCCTACCAAGTTTTCGGTTGAAACTCAGTATCGTTAAGAATCGCTACATTTTCACCCCTTTGTGCCAAGACAAATAAACCTTGACGATAGGCATATTTATCCGATCCTTCTTCCATTTCAATGCCTGCTACTGCCCCATATAATTGTTTGTGGTTATATTCGGGGAAAAATTGCCTAAATTCTGTTAGATTCTTGATTAATTCTTTGACATCATCTACACTTAAACTACTTTTAACTTCTACTACTAGCACATGATTTTCATTAGTTACTAACACATCAATTTCTAGGGTTTTACCGTCGAGACGTTTTCTGACTCTTTGACTAACTTGATGTACGGGAATCTGACGATTTAAAAATAAAGTCTCACAAGCGGGAGCTACCATATTTTCGACAAAACGTCCCCATTTACCGCCAAGATTACCAATTTCTTGACTGACTCTGGTAATTTGGCGATCGGTTTTTAAAGATTGTTCTTTGAGAATCCGCTCGGTTTCTTGAAAGCGTCGCTCGGTTTCTAAAGATTGTTCTTTGAGAACACGCTCGGTTTCTTGAAAGCGTCGCTCAGTTTCTAAAGATTGTTCTTTGAGAACACGCTCGGTTTCTTGAAAGCGTCGCTCGGTTTCTTGAAAGCATCTTTCTGTCTCTTTTTGAGCTTCTACTAATTCGGCTAATAATTTCCAAACATCATCGGCGGTGGTGGTCATAATTTTTCCTCTGAATTAACTTGATACTAACCTGATTATATCTTGTTTTTAAAGCCCCTACCAAGTTTTCGGTTGAAACTCAGTATCGTTAAGAATCGCTACATTTTCACCCCTTTGTGCCAAGACAAATAAACCTTGACGATAGGCATATTTATCTGCTCCTTCTTCCATTTCAATGCCTGCTACTGCCCCATACAATTGTTTATGGTTATATTCGGGGAAAAATTGCCTAAATTCTGTTAGATTCTTGATTAATTCTTTGACATCATCTACACTTAAACTACTTTTAACTTCTACTACTAGCACATGATTTTCATTAGTTACTAACACATCAATTTCTAGGGTTTTACCGTCGAGACGTTTTCTGACTCTTTGACTAACTTGATGTACGGGAATCTGACGATTTAAAAATAAAGTCTCACAAGCGGGAGCTACCATATTTTCGACAAAACGTCCCCATTTACCGCCAAGATTACCAATTTCTTGACTGACTCTGGTAATTTGGCGATCGGTTTTTAAAGATTGTTCTTTGAGAATCCGCTCGGTTTCTTGAAAGCGTCGCTCGGTTTCTTGAAAGCGTCGCTCGGTTTCTTGAAAGCATCTTTCTGTCTCTTTTTGAGCTTCTACTAATTCGGCTAATAATCGCCAAACATCATCGGCGGTGGTGGTCATATTTTCTCCTCTGAATTAACTTGACAATAACCTGATTATATCTTGTTTGAAGGATAGACTCTGATAGCAGATAATGAAATAGTAGCGATTTTTTTTAATATGGCGGATCGCAATTGTCAGTCGAAATGGCTATCGATCATAGGAATTGGTGAAGATGGCTTAGAAGGGTTAAGTTCAGTGGGACGAAGTCTGCTTTCTTTAGCATCAGTTATTGTCGGTGGTGAACGTCATCTGGCAATGTTACCCCCAGAGGATCAACGGCAAAAACTGCTCTGGACTTCTCCCATTCAAGACTCTGTTAACGAGATTATCCGCCTTCGTGGTCAATCTGTCTGTGTTTTGGCCAGTGGTGATCCCATGTGCTACGGAATTGGTGTCACCCTCACCCGTCAGATTCCCCTGGAGGAAATGACGATTATTCCCTCTCCTTCTGCCTTTAGTCTTGCCTGTAGTCGTTTGGGTTGGTCCCTGAGTGAAGTGGAAACTTTGAGTTTGTGCGGTCGGCCCCCGGCTTGGTTGAATGGGGTGCTTTATCCCGGCGCTAAACTGCTGGTACTGAGCGCTGATGCCCAGACTCCTGCGATCGCTGTTCGGCTGCTCAGGAAGGGAGGTTTTGGCGAAAGTTCCATCACGGTTTTAGAACATCTAGGGGGAACCCGAGAACGCCACATTCAAGGCATCGCCAACGATTGGGAGTTTACAGATCTGGCAGATTTAAATGTCATCGCCATTAGCTGCATCTCCTCCCATCCCCCCACCCTGGCGCCGCGCCTTCCAGGACTGCCGGATTCTGCTTACCATCATGACGGACAGTTGACAAAAAGAGAAGTTCGTGCTATTACGCTGAGTAGATTGGCTCCCCTACCCGGACAATTGCTCTGGGATGTGGGGCGGGTTGTGGTTCCATTGCCATTGAGTGGCTGCGGAGCGATCGCCGTTGCCAGGGATTGCGATCGAACATCATCCCACCAGATTACAATACATTGCCGATAATGCCGCCGCCCTGGGAACGCCCCACCTGCAAATCGTCGCCGGAATCGCACCGAGCGCCCTGGAAGATTTACCGCAGCCGGACGCTATTTTTATCGGTGGCGGTATCACCACACCCCACCTATTGGAAACCTGTTGGTTAGCCCTGCGCCCCGGGGGTCGTCTTGTTGCCAACACTGTTACAATTGAAAGCGAATTAGTCCTCTTGCAATGGCATAGTAAATTAGGAGGGGAACTGCTGCGAATTGGCATTGAAAAAGCCGAACCAGTCGGCAAGTTTTTAGGTTGGAAAGCCATGGCCCCCGTAACCCAGTGGACTGTTCTGAAACCGAGATTGTAAATCCTTGATTTTCTCCTTGATTTCTCTTGCAAAAGTTGTAGATAGAACTTTTTGGCTATTCTTTTCCTGTCTAATTAGTTAGGTGTTAAAAATTGTCAGATCTCCCTGATCAAGAAGGATCAAAGCCCCCCTTATCAAGGGGGGTTGGGGGGATCAAAGCCCCTTAATAAGGAGGGATCAAAGCCCCCCTTATCAAGGGGGATTGGGGGATCAAAGCCCCTTAATAAGGAGGGATCAAAGCCCCCCTTATCAAGGGGGGTTGGGGGGATCAAACTTCCAATTACTCCACAAACTCCCTCAAAACTACTCAAAACTTCTTGATTAGTAAAGCGGATTACTGTTAATCCATAACCTGATAAAATTTGGGTTCTTTCTAAGTCATAGTTCTGAGCATCTTCACTATTATGAATATCACCATCAATTTCAATCACTAATTTTAATTCGGGGCAATAAAAGTCAACAATAAATTGATCAATCGGTCTTTGACGATGAACTCTATATTGAAAATTTTTTAAGTATTCATACCAAAGTTTTCTTTCAGCTTTGGTCATGTTTTTACGGAGTTCTTTGGCTCGTTCTACGAGTTTGGGATTGTAGGGTAGATGATGATGATTGGTTAATTGCATAAGCTTACTTTCTGGTTAGTCATGTTACCGTACTTAGCCCCCCTTATCAAGGGGGGTTGGGGGGATCAAACTTAACGTGATTGCAGTTTTATTTATTAAAAAAAGAAAGATTATTTTTCAACTAATAAGTTTAGCATATATAGCGTTTTCTGTTCGCACGAGGTACATTATTAATGTTGAAAAGCTTAATCAGCAAAGGTTTAACTGTGCCACCCAGGGGTGAGAACCGCTATAATATCCCTTATCAAGGAGTCGTAGGCGGGGGGATGAAACTTAAAGCGATTGCGTTTTTTTATTAAAAATCAGGTGTTATTGTTGATAAGTTTTGCTGTTAGCAGGGGAATTTTGGGGGGCAGTTTTGAGGTTTGATCCCCCCAACCCCCCTTGATAAGGGGGGCTTTTTACTGGTTTAAGATGATTGGTTAATTGCATAGGTTTGATCCCCCCAACCCTAGGGCTGTTTCATTCTCCCATCAGAATATCAAAAGTAAAAGCGATCAATATCAGGTAAAATGAGAAGTGACCGGCAACTTTTTAAATATATGTTGAGCTTAATAGAAAAACTAAAACAAGTCAAGGACTTTCGGAAAGATAAAGGAAAAAGACACCCTTTATGGATAGTATTAGTAGTAATAATACTAGGAACAATGCTAGGATACTCAGGTTATAGAGAACTAGGAGAGTTTGCTAAAAATAATCGGCACAGGCTGAGTAAAGAATTTAACATAATTCCAGAAAGAGTCCCATCCTATTCAACAATTAGAAGGGTAATGATGGGAGTTGATGGTCAGATTTTGTTAAAAATGTTTAATGAATGGGCATTACAAGAATATGGACAAAGAGATGATATAAATTGGCTAGGCATAGATGGAAAAAGTCTCAAAAACACCCTAAAGAATCCTAACAATGAACAACAAAATTTTATCATGTTTATCTCATTGTTTAGTCAAGAAAGTGGCTTGGTATTACACTTAAAAAGAATCGAAAACAAAAAAGGGTCTGAAATCGACGAAGGGCAAGCTATAATTGAGGATTGCTCTCTCCAAAATAAAGTTTTTACTGGGGATGCTTTACACTGTCAGAAGAAAACAATCAGCTTAATAGCCAAGACTAAAAATGACTATGTTATCACCGTTAAAGGAAATCAGAAAAATCTTTATCAGCGAATACAAGACCTGAGTAATTCCTCAAAGCCAGAAAGTTTTTTTCTTGAACAAGATAATAGTCATGGACGAAAAATATCAAGAAAAATAGAAGTTTTTAAAGTGAGGAAAAATGAAAGAAAAGGGTTTGAAAATCTGCGAAGAGTTATTAAAGTAGAAAGAAGGGGTAGTCGCGGGGATAAAACCTATGAAGAAACAGCTTACTATATCAGTAGCCTAACCGAATCCGCCGAAGTATTTGCTAAAATTATTCGAGGACACTGGAAAATAGAAAATCAGTTACATTGGGTAAAAGATGTAATTTTTGAGGAAGATAAAAGCGAAATTAGTGATTTTCAAGCGGCCAGCAATTGGTCAATTCTCACAACCATAGGATTGAATCTTTTCAGAGGTTTGGGTTTTCTCTCAATAACGGAGGACAGAGGTGGTTAGCTGAACGTTGGGAAAAACTGATAGTTTTATCGACGTAAGAAGCAGAAAAATTAGCTAAATTAACAGGATGTACTCTCAGAAAATTTGAAGAGAGATAGGCTTTTAGTGGCTTGGGAACAAGCTTTATCAATTTATTCATAATAAATATTGGCAGAAGATTAAATATTAGTTATTGTGACTAACTCTTTTGGTTAGAGAAAGATAAAATTGAGAATCTTCAGTCAAATTTATTGACTCAAAATTAGCTATACTTAATTTAAATGAATCAACCCTACCCCAACCCCCCTTGATAAGGGGGGCTTTTTACTGGTTTAAGATGATTGGTGGCTCTTCTGGTTTTCGTGTGTTAATTTTTGTTATGAATTAAAGCAAGCAAACAGCTTAAGTCGAAGATGTTCAAAATTGGTAAATCCATAACTCATTCTTTTAATAAGCTTTATTTTGGTATTCATTCCCTCAATTAATCCGTTGGTTGTCTGATTTTCAAAGTAATTACAAATACCTGGCAAATGCTTCTGGATCATCCTGGCACTACTTTCATATAATATCCCGCCTATTCTTATCCATTTTTCCAATTTTCTCTCAGCACCTCTGAACGTTCTACTACTTTGATAAATTTGTCTAATTTCTTCTTTCATTTCCCAGGCTATTCCTAAGCATGGATGTTCTTTTAAGATAACTTCTAGTTGTTGTTTTTGCTCGTCCTTTAAGTCCTCTTTATTCTTCCATAATAAATGAGGTAATCCTTTTTCATGCACCCCCATTAACTTTCTCAATTTATTAAGCTCGTCATTGATGATAGCCATTACATGAAAACGGTCATAGATGATTTTAGCATTGGGAAATAATTCCTTGATCACTGCTGTAAATCCTGACCACATATCGACGCTCACTTCTTTCACTTTCTCCCGAACTGCGTCTGGCTGTGCTTTTAAGGCTTCCATTAATTCTTCTTGCTTATGTCCTTTAATCACATCTAGTAAAATTTTCTTGTCCATATCTACGACCGTTGTGATGAAATCTTTATGTCCTTTTAAGTTACTAAATTCATCTAAGCTTATTCGTTCTGGTGCTTCCCACTCTTCCTTTTCTAGTTCTTTAGCACAGTGATTAAATATTAACTCAACTTCTGACCATCCTAACCCTTCTTCTCGACTTATTTCTTCGATGCTACAATTTTTTACTCTCTCATAAATCATCGATTCATAGCGAATTGTATGATGCTGTCTTAATCTCATAAAACTCAGTCTTTCGCTGATATACTTTTGGCACTTTTGACAATGAAACTGACGGCGTGGTACTTCTAAATATACTGGATTACCTAATATTGACAAGTCTCTGACTAGATTATACTCTGTCTGATTGATTCTGTCTAAGGTTTGATGGCAATTCGGACATTCAATTGTTTCATTTAAAAGAGCAAGCTTTAGGAAAATTGTCTGAGCAATTTTTTGATAATTGACCACTGTTACATTTGGTAAATCGAGGAGTTGATCAAAATTTATCCACATAACCCACCTCCTGTTCTGTGTTACTATTATACCATGCTCACACAGAACCTAGAAGAGCCGATTGGTTAATTGCATAGGTTTGATCCCCCCAACCCCCCTTGATAAGGGGGCTTTTTACTGGTTTAAGATGTATAAGTCTGTGATATATTACAGGTTACAAGTCGCTGCGCCAGAAAAGAGCATAACCAGCCCTTGCGTACTTACTAGGGAACCACTTTAAAAAAGGCAAATGTGCGTGTTTACTACTGTTTAATAAAAAAGTTAGCTCATCATAGCTCAACCAGTGTCCGCTCCTGCGCCACCTGCGCCAACCCACCTCGTCAGCGAATTTTTTATACACATCATAATCGTATTCCCCTGGGACACCACCGCAATCCAGCCAGACTTTTTTCTGCACAGAAAAGCCAAATTTGCCGCCGCTATTATCTACCCAGAGCTTGTCAATGGTGCGTAATTCCTCACAGGGAAAGTTTTCAGCACTTTCTTCATCTAGCCAGCCTTCATCTTCCCTTTTAGCAATTAACAACATTAACCGCATCGTTTCCTCATCGGCTTCGCGCCATTGCCCATTTTTCAGATAGGTTTCTAGTTGAGTAAAGAGAGAAGTCTGTCGTTTTTGTTCTAAAAGTTCCAATCTGCGACGTTTTTTAACAGGTAATTCTCGATAACATCGCTCCGCTAATCCCTGAGCTTTAGGATTAGATTGGTTATAAAAATAGACAATAAAATCAGTCGGATTAGTCAATAAAGTGGCATACATAATACAAGCCTCGTACCAGAGATTTTGCTCCCAATTTTCCTTGAGTAAATTTTCCTGCTTTAACCGTTTAACTTCCAAAGCGATTAAATAGGACTGAAAAAGATTATGGGCAAACTCATAGTATTCATCCTTTTTCAAAATTAAC
Organism: Microcystis panniformis FACHB-1757; assembly: GCF_001264245.1. NCBI lineage: Bacteria > Bacillati > Cyanobacteriota > Cyanophyceae > Chroococcales > Microcystaceae > Microcystis > Microcystis panniformis. The sequence goes on along the minus strand of NZ_CP011339.1, from coordinate 427,514 downwards.
TCACTCACATGAATTAACCGCTCTACAAAATCCTTAGCCGAAGTGCTTTCAGGATAACCCAATTCCTGAATAAAATTTTGTATAGAACTCAGTAATTCCGAATATTCAATCGTGGTTGTATTTCCCATTTTCAGGGCTAATTGTTGTAATACCCGTTGACGATGATTTTCCTCATTATTATCTAAAATCATATCAATGCCCCTAGCTTGAGGGCGAGTGATCAATTGCAGATCAAAAATTCGGCGAAATAAATCCACTCGTTGCTGAGGTAATTTTTGTCCCGATCCAAAGTTTGCCCGATGTAACTGTACTATCATATTCAGATTTAAGGGATTTCTCGCCAAGGCTAATAGAGTAGAACTTTCCCCGGAATCATCGAGAGCAAATAACTGATTAATTAAATCCTTTGCTTTATTGTCGGCAGCTTCTTGTTTAGCTTTTAAACTTCTGCTAACTCTGGTTTCCTGCTCTTGCCAGAAATACCATTTATAGACAAAATCCTGAATATTTTTATCGGTAAATTCATTAATAAACACCTTTTGCCGAGGTTTATGCTCAGAGCTAAACGCTTGATAGCCTTTCGGACGAGAGGTTAAAATAAAATAGTTTTGGCGAAAATCTTGCCACTGTTTGCCAATCCATTGACTGACTTTTTCGGCATATTCGGGTTTAACTTCATCAAAACCATCAAACATCACTAACATTCGCTGACGGGTTAAATGACTTTTAGCCCAGTTCTGAGGTAAATCTAATTCTTGAGAAATATCTTGTTTAAGATGTCGCTCAATTAAGGTTGGTAAATCCAATCCTTCTGTGGTGGTAATCACTTCCTGCCATCTCCGTAAACGTAAAAAGACAGGAATTAAAACAGGTGCATTTTGTTTCGGTTGTTTTAGAGCGTAGTTATAGGCTAAATGACGCAATAAAGTTGTTTTTCCTCGTCCACCAGGAGCCAGAATTAACAACCGTAAATTTGTCCTCTTTTTAGCCCGTCGCAATAAATCCCAAATATCATCCCCCGTACCTTTAGATTCTTCTTCTGAGCGCAGTTCTAATTGACTCAGATCCAAATTAATAAAAATTTCTTCTAGTTCTGGGGTAGAAAAACCAAAGATTGCATCTTCAATCCCTTCAATATCATCATAACGACAATCTGAATCCCGTAATTTAATTAAATATTTACCGTCAGGATTAGCTAATTGCCAACGTATTTTTTCCAGTCTTTTGTCTAGCCAAACAAAAAAGCTTAAAGCTGTACCTCTACCATGATTTGTACCGTGGGTTCTTGCTATTTCTAAAAACCCTTGACTCCAGGCTGATCCGTAGGTAAAAAAGCCCGTGACGATAAAGGTGACTCCCCCGACAATAATCGCCTTAACCGTGTCATGTTGACTAAGCCAAGTTAAGATGCCTGTAATGCTACCCCCGATAATTGGAAGGGAAGGAGCGGAGGTTCGGAGTTGATGGGCAACAAAAGCAGTGATTTTTCCCGTCCAAACTTCAGCCTGTTCCTTTTCCTGGTCAAAATCTGATTCTTTTTTCTCTTCAGATTCGGATTCTTCCGGCTTTGCGGTTTTATCGTCCATAAACCCCCTTTGATCAACCTCTTCTAATTATACTAGACCCCTTTAGAGTGGTGTTATTGGCTTATAAGTAGGTAGGCGTTAAAAATTATCAGACACCCCCCTTATCAAGGGGGGATTAAGGGGGATCGGCACCCCCCTTATCAAGGGGGGCAGGGGGGATCGAACCGGAAATGTCGCTTTTTTATCCCGATGGACAAGCTTTCACTAGCTATAATGAGGAAAAACAACGAGCGGAACGATTAGCCAATAAACTGCGGGAATTAGGCATTAATCCTGACGAAATCTAAGTTTATCTCTTAATCGCAGTTTAAAGTTAATATTTGTTAAGAGACAACTAAAAAATAGCCATTGGGCTATAGGTATTTTCAGTATGATGAAGTTAGTTGGCTTAGTACAAAAAAAGGTGGGACTTGCCCACCTTTATCACTAAACTATTGTCCTTGCTCCACTGCTGCCACCATCAATAAAGTCTTGAGGACAGAATCAGGATTAAGACTGATAGAATCGATGCCTAATTCCACTAAAAATTGAGCAAATTCAGGATAATCACTGGGAGCTTGACCACAGATACCGATTTTGCGATTTTGGGCTTTAGCGGTTTCAATGGCCATTTTCACCATGCGTTTAACTCCCTCATTCCGTTCATCAAAAAGATGGGCAACTAGGGCAGAATCCCGATCTAATCCTAAGGTTAATTGGGTCAAATCATTAGAACCGATCGAAAATCCGTCAAACACCTGAGCAAATTGGTCGGCAAGAATTACATTACTTGGTAACTCACACATCACATAAACTTGCAAACCATCAACCCCGCGTTCGAGACCATTTTTCGCCATTTCTTCGAGGACTCTCATCCCTTCTTCGGGGGTACGACAGAAAGGAATCATCGGAATCACATTAGTTAATCCCATTTCTTCCCGTACCATTTTCAGCGCCCGACATTCCAAAGCGAAAGCCTCGCGATAATTAGGATCAGTATAACGGGAAGCGCCGCGCCAACCGATCATCGGGTTTTCTTCCTTGGGTTCAAAGGGTTTGCCACCCAATAAATTAGCGTATTCATTGGATTTAAAATCAGACATCCGCACAATTACATCTTTGGGGTAGAATGCGGCTGCAATCATGGCAATTCCCCGGGCCAATTTATCGACGAAAAATTGGGGTTTATCCTCGTAGTGTTTGGTTAATTCGGCGATTTGGTCTTTTACGTCTCCTTCTTCCAATTCGTGGAATTTCAGCAAGGCGCTGGGGTGGGCCTGAATATGGTTAGCGATAATAAACTCTAGACGGGCTAAACCGACCCCTTGGGCAGGAATATCGGCAAAAGCGAAGGCTTTTTCGGGATTACCGATATTCATGAGGATTTTTGTCCGAGTTTGGGGCAAATTGTCCAGGGGAGTTTCAAGAATTTCAAAGGGTAGCAATCCGAGGTAAACTTTCCCTTCATCCCCTTCCGCACAGCAAACGGTGACTTCCTGACCGGTTTTAATCGTTTCCGTGGCATTATTGCAACCCACGATCGCCGGAATGCCCATTTCTCGCGCGATAATAGCGGCATGGCAAGTACGACCACCCTGATTAGTAACGATCGCGCTTGCTTGTTTCATAATCGGTTCCCAGTCGGGATCCGTGCGATTGGTGACGAGAACTTCTCCCGGTTTAAAGTTGTTGATTTTATCTACACTGAGGATGACTCTGGCTTTTCCTTGACCGATTGCCGCACCTACACTCCGTCCCACCGCTAAAACTTGACTTCTTTGCTTAATCTCGTAGGATTTAAGGATATTAGCGGCTTTTTGCGATTGTACGGTTTCTGGACGCGCCTGAACGATAAACAGTTCTCCCGTGATCCCATCTTTTGCCCATTCGATGTCCATGGGGGTGTAGGTTCCGCGCACTTGCGAGTAATGTTCCTCGATTTCGGCTGTCCAACGGGCTAAAGTGAGGATTTCTTGGTCATTAATGCAGAATTGATCCTGTTCTAGCTTGTTAACTCGGATATTCTTGGTTAGACGCGATCCTCCATCATCGTAGATCATCTTGATCGCTTTACTGCCGAGGCGTTTTTCGAGGATGGGTTTGTAACCGTTTTTAAGAGTCGGTTTAAAAACCAGATATTCGTCGGGGTTAACGGCTCCTTGCACGACATTTTCCCCTAAACCGTAGGCTGCCGTGATTAAAGCGGCATTTTTGAACCCTGTTTCCGTATCGATGGAAAACATCACCCCGGAGGTGGCTAGATCTGAACGCACCATTTTTTGGACACCGACGGAAAGGGCGACGGAAAAGTGATCGAAACCGTTATGATGACGGTAGGAAATAGCGCGATCGGTGAATAAAGAGGCAAAACATTTATGGCAAGCTTCTAAAACTCCCCTCACCCCTTGCACGTTGAGATAGGTTTCCTGTTGTCCGGCAAAACTCGCTTCTGGTAAGTCTTCGGCAGTGGCGCTTGAGCGAACGGCCACATCGATGGAATGATAGAGATCATCGCCATAACGTTCACAGAGTCGGCGATAGGCAATAGCGATCGCATGACTTAAATCATCGGGGAACGGTGTATTGAGGATTAATGTGCGCGCTTGTTTACCTTTTTCCTGCAAGTTCTGCACATCGTTTTCGTCTAAATCTTGGAAAATTTGTCTTAATTGTGCGTCTAGTCCGGCTTTTTCGACAAAGTGACGGTAAGCGTAAGCGGTGGTGGCGAATCCTGTGGGGACATTAATCCCTTTTGGGGTTAATTGTTGGATCATTTCGCCTAAGGAGGAGTTTTTGCCGCCGACTAATCCTACATCTTTGCTGTCCACTTCTTCAAACCACAGAATTAATGCTTGTTCTCTAGAGGTTCTCGCAACATCTTGTAGTAGCATCATAAGTATTTTTACCTCTGTACTTTATACTTTCAGTTTAGCGACATACCATCTTCAAAAATCCTTGAGTTTGATATTTATTTACAAAACTCTATAATAGCCAACTCAGCCACGATCACCCTATCTCTAAAGGGTTTAATTGTCTAGCTACTTAACACAAAAATTAACAAACTAATCAGGAGTCTCAACAGTAACTTTCCTCAATGATAGCCTTAGTTATCTCAAAATAGTTACAGCAGTTATCTCAATGGTGAGATAGGAAGTTTTCGTTTTGGGGAGTCGGTCGTCAGCAGTCAGGAGTCAATACCAAATTAGGTTATACTTTTTTTTATGAGAAGGGCTGTAATTTAGCTTTAGGCATTTTCAAGGTCTGATAATAGTTCTTCTTCTGTTAAGTCAATCATCCCTACGCCAAAATCGGTCAATCTCAATAAAAAATTAACCCTATCCACTCCTAATAAATTGGCAGCCATACCCGATGAAATAAGTAGCTGGTTATAATTAAATTAAAAATGGATTTTAGGTTCGATCCCCCCTGCCCCCCTTGATAAGGGGGGTGCCGATAGGCGGGGGGATCCCCCTTAATAAGGGGGGCATCTGATAATTTTTAACGCCTACCTACTTAGGTTTCATCTCAAAGAGTTTTACTACCATAGATCAAGTTGCTTCTCTCTCGAATTCCTCGCGGTTTTTTTGAAGAAAGTCGGGTAAATTTTCAGGATAATTTATGGTGAGTTGTAAAGTCATATCTCCTGCTATATTTATCTCATTTTTTTAGGTTGGATTTCACCTAGTTTAGCTCAATCCAACCTAGATTTATTTATATTTGTGTGATGGTAACATCAACAGTTTTAACCGTAGTTCCCAAACTGGATAGAGGAGGTTGAATTTCCTGTTCATTACCCACCACAAGAGTCACAATTTGATTCGGTTGCAGATATTGTTGGGCCACTCGTTGAATATCGGCAATTGTCACCCCTTTTACCGCTTGTTGATAACGGAAGATAAAATCTTGGGGATAACCATAGTATTCATAGGTCATCAATCGCGATAAATTCTGACCAGGTTTCTCAAACTTAAAAACAAAAGAATTGAGAATAGCATTTTTAGCGTCTTCTAATTCTTTGGCAGTAACGGGTTGATTGCGAAGGCGCTCGATTTCGCCTAAAATTGCCTTAATAAAAGGTACGGTGGCATCGGTGCGAGTTTGACCTCCGGCAATAAATAAACCGGGATAATCATAACGACTATTCCAGACACCATAGACAGAATAAGCTAATCCTTGACGGGAGCGCACTTCATTAAATAAACGACCACCAAAACCGCTTAAAATCTCATTTAATACCGTTAAAGCAGGATAGTCGGGACTATCCAAACGGCCCCCAAGATGACCTAATAAAACGCTACTCTGGGTTAATTGGGGTTGATTGACGACAAAGACACCTTGAAGATTTTTTTGGGTTGCCGAAGGGGTGACAATTTTAGTGGCAGTGGCGGGATTTTTCCAATCGCCAAAAGTCTTATTGATTAATGCTTTCATCGACTGAGAATCAAAATCACCGACAATTCCTAAAATTATTTGGTCGGGACGGACATAGGTACGATAAAAATCGATTAAATCCTGACGGTCAATATTAGCTAAAGTGCTATATTCTACAGTACGAGCGTAGGGGCTATTATCACCATAGACTAGCTTTCTAAACTCCCGACTAGCAATATCACTGGGATCATCATTACGTCGAGCAATCGCCCCTTTTTCCTGAACTTTAGCTAATTCCACCCTCTGACTTTCAAAAGCTGGGGAACGCAAAACCTCAGCAAAGAGATTAAAAACTGCTTCTAAATCTTCACTAAGGGCGCTAAAACTAGCAGTTCCAGCGTTAAGATCGATCGAGGTTTCTACTAGGGCTGCTCTTTGTTCTAATAATTGATTTAAGACATTGGAAGGATGTTTTTCGGTGCCACCACTACGCAACACGGTTCCAGTAATATCGGCTAATCCGACTTTTTCCCCGGATTCTAATCTCCCTCCTGTCCGAATCATCGCCGTACCACTCACTAAAGGTAAGCTCCGATCCTCCACTAAATAAACCACCATACCATTATCTAGTTGATAACGTTCGTATTGGGGAACTGTAACTTCAGGAAGGGGAGGAAAAGTTAAATCAGTAAAATGTCGCGGGGTTTGGGCAATTGCCGGGGAACGAAAAGCTAGGACACCTATCAGGGTGATCAGGATTAAACCTAGCCATTGTAAGCGTTTTTTCATGATTATATTTATTTTAGGTTTTAGGTTTTAGGTTTTAGGTTTTAGGTTTTAGGTTTTAGGGTGTTGGGGTGTTGGGGTGGTCACTGCGTGCGCGTTGCGGGGGGTGATGGGGTTTTAGTTGAAATTCCCCCACTTCCCCACTTCCCCCACTTCCCCACTTCCCCCATTTCCCCACTTCCCTATCTCCCCATCTCTCTATTTCGGTAAAATTCGGCCAATAGTGCGATTTTCGGGGGTAAAAGTTTCTTTAGCCACCCGTTGAATATCAGCTGCCGTGACAGCATTATAAGCATCTAATTGGGCGAATAAATTACGCCAATCGCCGGTTTTTACCTCGTATTCAATCAAGGATCGCGCCATGCCCATGTTAGAATCAAGACCTCTTAATAGGGCTGCCCGTAGTTGATTTTTAACCCGTTCTAATTCCTGTTCCGAAACCGGTTCATTTTTCAATCTTTCCAATTCCCAATTCAAACCCTGCGCTACTTCCTCCAGACTGACATTAGGAGCGCTGAGAGCATAGAATAACAGCAAATTCGGGTATTTATCCCCCGGAAAGCCGTTAAATCCCTGGGCAGCGAGGGCCAGTTGTTTGTCCTCCACTAAAGCTTTATACAGTCGCGAAGTTCTTCCTTCACTCATTAAAGTGGCGATAACCTCGTAAACCGCATGATCGGGATGATTGAGAGCGGGACGATGGTATCCTTCTAAATACCAAGGCTGCGAGGCTAATTTTAGGGTAATTTCCTTTGTTTTGGTTTGGTTCGGTTCCACTACTTTCACCTGTGGGGGTTTCGGTTTAGCGGGAAAACGACCAAAATAAACCTTAGCTAACTGTTTGACCTGTTCTGGGTCCACATCCCCGGCGATAGCTATGGTTAAATTACTGGCAGGATAAAATTTATCGAAAAAGTTTTGGATATCTGAGGGTTCTAGATTGCGAATATCTCGATCGTAGCCGATAACGGGACGTTTGTAGGGATGGACAGTATAAGCTTGATCGAGAAAAGCTTCGATTAATAGACCCAAGGGGCTATTATCCGTCCGCATCCGTCTTTCTTCTAGAATTACGTCTTTTTCTTTGTAAAATTCCCGTTGGAAGACCGGTTCTAAAAATCGTTCCGATTCCAAAGACATCCATAATTCCAATTTATTCGACGGGAAACTGTAAAAATAGCTAGTTGCATCGGTGGAAGTGGTGGCATTTAAACCGACTCCCCCCTGAGTTTCGACGATTTGCCCGTATTCGTTGCGTTGGACGAATTTCTCGGACTCTGCCTTAGTTTTTTGAAATTCTTCCGTTAATTTAGCCACTTCTGCGCTTTTACCCGCTTTTTTGGCCGCTTGTAGTTCTTTGTCTATAGCTTCAAGGCGATCGAGGACTTTTTTCTCGCTAAGATAATCGCTAGTACCGATGGTTTTTGTGCCTTTAAAGGCTAAATGTTCCAAAAAGTGGGCAACTCCTGTTTTACCGTCTGGTTCATCGGCACCTCCCACATCCGCGTAGGTGACAAAGGAAATAACCGGGGCATCGCGATTTTCTAGGATAATAAATTTTAGTCCGTTATCGAGGCGAAATTCGGTAATTTTTTGTTGAAATTGCTTAAGGTAGGGGGTAATCGATTGTACATCGGCTGGTTCCTCTTTCGCTTGGGCAAGAAGGGGTGAGAAACTCCCAAAACCCCAAAACACAAGAAAAGCGACCCAAAAGCCGATTACAGCCCGATAATAGGGGTTATTTTTAATGATCATAGATAGTTTTATCAGGTATCGTGGGAGCGCGAGATCGATCGCTCTGTTCGATCTTAGCAGTCGATTGTTAGGAGAGGGGGAGTGGGAATTATGAATTATGAATTATAAATTATGAATTGGGAAGTGGGGTGTGAGAATTATGAATTATAAATTATAAATTATGAATTGGGAAGTGGGGAAGTGGGGAAGTGGGGAAGTGGCAATGGGGGCTTTTCAGTAAACAGTAAACAGTAAACAGTTAAGCTAAGACGCATTTAAACCGCTTATTCTTAGATTAGCCGAACCTCCCCCAATCCCTTTACTGTTGCCTTTTGCCTCTTGCCTTTTGCCTCGTCTCAACAAGCAATTTAAATTACGAACAGCTTAGGGACTTGCGTGGGAATAATATCCCAATCGATCAGAGGGCGCAAGCTTTGCGCCCCTACAGTAACGGATTTTGCCCACAATGTAGGGGCGAACTGCGTTCGCCCAAAAGGTACATTATCAAAGCGCAAGTCCCTTATCAGTTGTCATTTCATTGTTTACTGTTCACTGTATCTCAACAGTAGAAGAATTTCTATAACATCGTCAAGTTTATTACTGTTTGGGCGACTATCACTGCCCATCTAAAATGCCTCTGAGGGGGTTGCGGGCTTTTTCTTCTAATTTTTTACCTCGCACCCAAAGGACAGTACAAAATCCGAAGATAACTAGCCAAAATAGGGATATTGATCGCCATTCCCAAGATAGGCGATGATACAGAGCAAAAGAGGTAAACCCAAATACAATGGGAAACCAACAAAACCAGGGAAAAGCTAATATCGACAAGAATCGCACCCATCCTAAATCTGTTTTTTCTTTAGCCAGATACCAAATTCCCAAACCAAAGACAATAACCCCAGCCACCGCGCCAGCCACAGCCATAGCCACTCCAGCCCATTCCAAAGCCACCACCACAGCCAGACACGCAGTCCCAAGCATAGCTATCCAAACGTTCTTCCAATACCGATCCCAATGCCAATCCGAATACTGATCCCAATCGTGATCCCAATCCGCAATCACAAGCACAATATTACCCATCCCCAATAGAGCCACAACCCAAACCCAACCCACAGCCGTAGCCCAATCTACAGCCCCAGCGATAACCACAGCCACACCCATCACAACCATAGCCACATTCGTCACAACCACAGCCCCAGCCCTAGCCCTAACAGGATCATCAAACAAAGCTGTTATTCCTTCCCAAACTAGGTTTTTTCTGAGTAGTCGATACCATTCTTGGCAAAACGTCCAGGATCCTAGTAAGCCCAATTGCATCAATAAAGTTGGCTCTGATAGCTCTGATTTTTCTTCTTTGGCTTTAAATTCTTGCCATAAAACTATTAAAAAAGACAAGACAACAACAATTGTGATTGCCATCAAGCCATTAACCCAACTTTTTGGCTGACTGAGCATAATGGCAAATATTTCAATTACAGATGCAAGAGAAAGCAAGAAGACAACAGTTATAACAATTAGATATTCTCGGCCTTTTTTAAACTCATATTCTATTTTTTTAAAAAGATTGCGCCAGTCGTTTCTTGTGGGTAGGCGGTAGTTGATTAAGCGAAACAGTAAGGCAAATTTTAATTCAGGTGTCAGACTATTAAATAAATATAACCAACGCTGGTTTGGAGTGATTTTACTTAAAACTCGATCAACAAACTCTATTTTATTGTCTAAATTTTCAATTGAAACTGATTCTAATTCATTTTTTAAATAACTCAATTGAGTTAGATTAATTTCATCTTGTAACTGAATCGCACATAAAGGAATGACTAACCGAGGATCGACTTCAAGAGTGATTGTGGGAATATCATCAGCAGAGCTTTCAATAATTGCAGCAGCAACTTTCTTGACAGTAGCAGAGAACTGCAAATTGCTTGAATTTTCAAAAGGTTGCCAAATCCAATTTAAGTCCGTTTCGATTACCTCTTGTGGCTGGCGCTTTTGTTTGACGGCTCGATTTTTTAGTCGGCGAATGAATCTGAATAGCATTAGTTTTCCTTTATGATAGAGTGCGATTGCGTTCAGCTTGACTATCTTCTAACTCCTTCAACAGTGCTGCAAGTCGAAAACTTACTTTTCCGCTTAAGTTCGGATCTTCCTGCAATCTTTCAAGTGCCTCAGCCGCTTCTGGTATGGCAATTTTAACTAGATCATCCATTGCTTCTATAGAGCCTTTTCGAGCTAAAGATTCTAGTTGATTGACTGCTAAACCTCCCATTCTGATTAACGCTTCTCGCACTTCTATAAAATGGGGTTGATTGGGATCATAGTAAATAACTAATTTTTCTACTGCTTGAGGCAAATTAGTGGCGGATAAGGCTTGAGCCGCTGCTTTTTGGCTGGCTGAATTATCTAAACTAGCAACTAAAAAATCAAATAATGCTTTCCCTCTAGGACGAAAATCAGCCGCTACTGAGCCAAAAGCACTACAAATTGATTCATCGGTTCTCAATTGTGTCTTAAAATAATCTATAATCTCCTGAGCAACTTCTGGTTTTACTTCTTGAGCATCTGCTAAACATTCAAATGCTGTCAGTGTATCTTGTTGATATACCGCCGTAATTAAATCCGTACTATTGTTTGCCAATCCACACCATAACTTGACAATTTCTAGCCAGTCGCTAGGAGCATTTTGCCATTTTTGAATTAATTCATCTTGTCTGTTTGTTAAAGCTGCTGCTACGAAATATTCTTGTAGAGTGAGATGAGGAAAACGATAACGCTGTCCGCCATCAATGAGAAGCAATAATCCACTGCGTTTGACGATTTCATCAACGATAGAATTAGCATCTTTAGCCTCTAGATTTAATGAAGGTAAGACTTGTTTAACTTGTTCCCATACTTCAGAATCAAGAAGAATGCGGCGATCTTGCTGTTGTCGATTAGTGCTATTCTGAGCATAAAGTGCTAAATGTTGCAGAACTCGCCGCTTGTTGACACCACTATATTGATTAGGGATATTTCTTTCTTGATCGCGCAATTCTAATAAAACATCAGTAGCTTTAGTGTAAAATTCGGCCCGCGAATGAGGTAAAACGAAGGGAGTATCAGTATAAAGATAGGCAATGATTGTTAACAGTAGGGGATTCCGCACCAGTGCCATAATTTTCGGTCTAGCTCGCAAGGTTTGAATCAATTGTTCTACTGATTTATCTGGCGGCATTTCCGACTTCCAAGCTTGCAAAAAGCGGCGCATTTGCTGGTCACTAAATTCGACAATTTCTAAAGTTTCCTCGGTATTATCGACAAACTCATTATGATAAACAGCCGTCCGACAGGTAATAATTACCCGACATTTTTTATACTCTGGTAATCCTAAAAGTCTTTAAGACACCGAACAACAGAAGAGCGAACGCCACTACTAACCTCATCTAACCCATCTAAAAGCAGCAGTAAACGTCCGTCTTTTAAACCTTGAGAGATGAAACGATTAGCTTTGGGAAAATTATGGCGATCGCAAGCTTCTACTAAATGTTGTTCTAACTTTTCTACTGTCAAATTAGCCTCATTGAGGCGGTTCAATTCTAGTAAAATTGGCACGGGACGATCCGATAAATTTTTGAATCGTCCTTCTGAATAGGAAAGTGCTAGATACTTTAATAACATCGACTTCCCCGAACCAGGCGCACCTTTAACCACTAAGCGGCCGTATTCTTGCACCGCATTTTCTGCTTCAATCAAAGAGCGCTTGCTCGCTTTAAAAGCTTTTAAAGAAACATAAATCTCCCGCATTTCTAGGGGACGATGAGGACGAAAAGGTATATTAAGTTTTTGATATTTATCAATTAATGCTTGTCGATACTTTTTAAGAGCAATATTTTCAAATAAGGGTGTTCCAGCAAAGGTTTTATAAATCCATTTACTAATCGCTTCTAAAGACTGATTGAGCCATTTTTTTAAGGTATCACTAATAACAGTCCCCACAATACCACCCAAAACAAGAATAACAAGCACAGGTATCCAGGCAGGATATTTATTACTATCATATTGTTGTTCATAGATATCCCATAATTCATCCTGTGGAAAACAAGAAGCTTGAGAATTTGCCTCTTTATACAAATTTAAAATATCACCAATTGTCTTTTTCTTTTTATCAGTATTAAAAAAGTTCAAACGGTCAGCTTCTGCATCTTTTTTTGCCCGATTTTGAATATCTCCCCTAAGTTGGTTACAGGGATTAGGTGCAGGAAGCTTTTTAGTAGAAACAGGCAAAATTGTCCCCCACGCGACTGAAATTGCCAGCGCTAGGACAAAAATCATCAATAACTGCTGCTTTTTCCAGTGAATAAACTTCATTGTCTGTACCGTTTCTTTGCCTTTTTCCCACATCCTGGCTACCAATATAACACTGATTCATACAGTATAGGCTACATATAAGGAGAGGCACTCATGCACGAGGGGGAATAAATAATCAGTTTTTAATAACCAGATTTAGTATGATAACTGATGACTGATAACTGATAACTGATGACTGGGTTTTAGACAAAAAATCTCTCCCTAAAGAGGAGAGAAGTCAAAAAAAGCACGAATAACAATGGGTGGGAGGCGGTTTTTATAGGTCGCCACCACGAAAAGCTAGTAGGAAAATGACAAAGGGGCCAGCTAACATGATTAGCGCCACGAAGGTGAGTTGAAAAATGGGTTCTAAATTGAGAGCCGCAAATAATTCCATGATGTCTCCTAACCTGTTTACAATGATTTAAAAGGCTAATCTGGTCAAAACCATTGTCTATCATACAGGGGATGATTCGCTGGTTTTCCTGATTCGATACAAAAATACATAAAGTTTTGTTGCAATTCTGAATTTTCCCGCTTTCCTCTTTCCTTCCCACCGAGGGACCATCTCAATGTTCAACTCTCTGACCACATCTCCCGACTCGTTAACCCGGATTTATACTGGTTTTCAGGCACTCTCGGATCCCCTGCGACTGCAAATTCTGCAACTTTTGCGACATCAGGAATTATGCGTCTGTGAATTGCGCGACCATCTTGATATCGCCCAATCTAAATTATCTTTTCACCTAAAAACGCTAAAAGAAGCCAATTTAGTCCGCAGTCGTCAAGAGGGTCGTTGGATCTACTACAGCCTGAATCTATCTCAATTTCTTCTCCTAGAAGAATATCTATCCGAATATCGTCGTTTTGCTGCCCTCGTCCCCGCTCGTTTCTGCGAGGAAAATCAGTAACCAATCAAGATTTTTAGAAATATTAAAGCTTTATGACTGGCTTTTACCCTTGACATATCAACTTTTTTTGAAATAATAAAGGTGGATTACCCAATCTCCCATCATTCCCTTTCCACCTTTGTGCGATGACTAATCAAATCAATCCTAAAGCCGCCAAAGCTGGTGGTAGCCTTAGTGTTTTTGAAAAATATCTTACCCTTTGGGTTATTTTCTGTATTTTGGCGGGAATTGCCCTCGGTCGGTTATTTCCGGACGTAGCGCGGACTTTAGATGCCATGAGTATCTATAACGTTTCTATTCCGATCGCCATCTGTCTTTTCTTCATGATGTATCCGATCATGGTTAAGATCGACTTTTCTCAAGCTCTTCGGGCTGCCCGTACTCCCAAACCAGTTATTTTAACTTTAGTGGTTAATTGGCTGATCAAACCCTTTACCATGGTGGCGCTGGCTCAATTTTTTCTCGGCTGGCTGTTTCTGCCTTGGTTGAGTCAAACGGAGATTATCCGAGGACAGACGGTAAGTTTAGCTAGTTCCTACACTGCTGGAGCCATTTTACTAGGAATTGCTCCCTGTACGGCCATGGTCTTGATGTGGGGCTATCTTTCCTACAGTAACCAGGGTCATACCCTAATTATGGTAGCAGTCAATTCCCTAGCGATGCTTTTTCTCTACGCTCCCCTAGGTAAATGGTTACTGGCAGCTAATAATTTTGTAGTCCCCTGGCAGACCATTGTTCTTTCTGTGTTAATCTACGTTGGTTTACCGCTTATTGCTGGTATTTATAGCCGTCACTGGATTTTTAAACATAAAGGACGGGCCTGGTTTGAATCGCGTTTTCTTCACTATCTCAGTCCTGTGGCAATCACTGCCTTATTGTTAACCTTAATCCTGCTTTTTGCTTTCAAAGGCGATTTAATTGTTAGTAATCCCCTGCATATTTTCCTGATTGCTATTCCCCTGTTTATTCAAACTAATCTGATTTTTTTTCTTAGTTATGTGGCCGCTCTCAAACTCAATTTAGTTTACGAAGATGCCGCTCCCGCTGCTTTAATTGGTGCTAGTAATCATTTTGAGGTAGCGATCGCCACTGCGGTGATGTTATTCGGATTGAATTCGGGGGCTGCTTTAGCGACAGTAGTGGGGGTATTGATTGAAGTACCTGTGATGTTAATGTTGGTAGAATTCTGTAAAAAAACCGCCTTTTGGTTTCCCAGAGATCCAGAAAAAGCTACCCTTCTCGATCCTCGTTGCTTGAGTCCTTACAAATAATTATTCACCATGATCCAATCGACTCACAAACCGAGAATTCTTTTTCTGTATGGCTCTTTGCGGGAACGTTCCTACAGTCGTTTATTAGCAGAAGAAGCGGCCAGAATTATCACTGAATATGGGGCAGAAGTGCGCTTTTTTGATCCCCGTGAATTGCCGATTTATGGCAGTGTTCCCGATACTCATGCCAAGGTGCAAGAATTACGAGAATTAAGTCAATGGTCTGAGGGTCAAGTCTGGTCATCTCCCGAACTTCACGGCAATATTAGCGGCATTATCAAAAACCAAATTGATTGGATTCCCTTGAGTATTGGTGCGATTCGGCCAACCCAAGGCCGCACCTTAGCAGTCATGCAAGTAAGCGGAGGTTCCCAATCTTTTAACGCGGTTAACACTCTGCGAATTCTTGGTCGTTGGATGCGAATGTTTACTATTCCCAATCAGTCTTCGGTGGCTAAAGCTTATCAGGAGTTTAACGAGGATGGCACGATGAAAGATTCCCCCTATCGAGATCGAGTTATTGATGTAATGGAGGAACTTTATAAGTTTACCATTCTCCTGCGAGATCAGGTAGATTATCTGACCGATCGCTATAGTGAAAGAAAGGAAAAAGCCGCCCAAGAAATAGTCACAATTGCCCATAAAGCTATTAATTAAATCAATTCCTAGGAGTTAAAATCATGAAAAGAGTCATGTTTGCCTGTAGAAAAAATTCCTGTCGTTCCCAAATCGCCGAAGGTTTCGCTAAAACTTTAGGTGCGGGCAAAATTGCTGTCACCAGTTCCGGATTAGAAGCGGCCAAAGTTCACCCCCGAGCAATCGAAGTTATGGGGGAAATTGGTATCGATATTACTGACCAAACTTCCAAATCAATTAGGGATTTTAATCCTGAAGATTACGATGCAGTTATCTCCCTATGTGGTTGCGGTGTCAATCTGCCGGAAGGATGGGTTTTACAGGAAATTTTCGAGGATTGGTTAATTGATGATCCCGATGGTCAACCTATCGAAACTTTTCGCCGAGTTCGCGATGAAATTAAGGCTAAAGTTATCGGATTAATCGAGCAGTTAAGTAGGTAGGTTTTAAAAGTTGTCAGACACCCCCCTTATCAAGGGTGGTAGGGTAGGGTTGATTCATGAATCAACCCTACTATGAATCAACCCTACTATGAATCAACCCTACTATGAATCAACCCTAGGGGGCAGTGGGGATCAGAGGCAAAATCCATCTTTAATTTAATTATAACTATTTACTTAAGTTAATTTCTGCCAAATTTTTGCGGTTCTCTTGTCGTTTGTGTGATAGATTTTAGCGCTCGAATCTGTCTTCCTCTCTGTGTTCTTTGTGTCTCTGTGGTTTATCCCCAAGAGAATCTTTTTTATAGCTTATCCCTTGGGGGAGAAAAATAAGAGCGGAAACCACAGTTGATGAAGAATATCTTCATTAATTCGACGCACAGCTAACCATTCCAACATATTAGAACGATGGGAGGTGGCCACAGCGATCGCACTGATATCATCTTCTTCTGCTGCCGTCAAAACTTCTAATACAGGTGTTCCCTGTCGCACTTGGCTCTGTACTTGCAAACCGAGTTTTTCTAGTCGCGCTTGCACCGATTCTAATTCCCGATGGGCATCATTTAAACGAGATTCGGTGACACTGGGATCGCGACTGATATTTTCCACTACCCGGACGAGGAGACATTGCTCAAAAGAACCGGGGGAGCGAGTTTGAGCGTATTTTTCTATCTGTTCAATTAGATAAATTGCGTCGGGACTGCCATCGTAGGGAATTAATAAATGTTTCCAGAGATGCTGACAGCGCAGGGCTAATTCATCGCGAGTATAAACTGATAATAATTGCGGTCGGAAAATCAGCAGCGGAATATCGGTCATACCTGCGATCGCTAAACTGGTACTACCGAATAATTTTTCTTGGACGGCACCGCGCATGGGATTTCCCATCAAAATCACGTCAATAGAGTGATGCGCGAGGATTTCCCGCACGGCATCCACGGGACGACGGTTAGAGATTTCGACAATAACTGTCATACCGTCGGGAATATTTGCTAAAGCTGGGGATAATTTTTCTTTAGCCGCGTCAATTTTTCCTTGATCTACGGCAGCTAGGGTGGGTTGTTCCCAAACCGGAATACTGTGGAGGAAGATAACTTGTTTTAAGCCGCTCAGGGCTAAGTGTGGCACACAATGGACAAGACGATGGAGACCATCGAAAAGATCTGTACAGATCAAAGCGCGCTCGAACATAAATTAACCCCTAGCAATTCGGTTATTCTTCCCTAAGAATAGCTAAAAAGGTGAAGAAATGCGCCCCGCATCCCTAGCTCGTTTCCGGAGAAACCCAGCCGGAGAAAGAGGTCGCCCGCAGGGGTGAAATGAGTTATTGGGAAGCCCAGGGATTAGAATCTAGACCCCACTGGTGTTTGAGAAAAGCTTTGTACATATTTTCCCTGACCATCATTTGTTCGTAGAGCTTGATCAGGAAATCCTGCGCTTGCTCCTGACTCATTTTTTCTACCTGAGTCTGAAAAGAACGAATGTTGAACTGTTGTTCTAAGGAAAGTTCGATCGGTTGAGACATGGTGTTTCTCCTCGATGAAGACAGTGGTTGATAACAAGCGAGATGGGTGATTGGTATCACCTCTTTTCTTTAACTAATGTAACAAATACTTGACAAAGTGTCAATGTATCTGTAAAGAGGGTTTTGCTTTTCCCCTCCTGTTAGCTAGGATACCCCGCCGTCAAAAGGAAAGAAGCATATAATGATACATTTAGCAAGAGTTTTAATAAAATTTTGCTTACTGTGAACAAATACTTAAGTAGTTATACTTAGGTAGCCCAGGGCGAGAGAAAATATTTGACAAATTGTGTAAACATTCTGTAATAATCGAAAAGAGCGACATAAATCGGGTAAGTTGAATGATTAGGCCTGTTAACAGCTAAAAACGTAACCCCTAGATCCCGTCCCTCTCGTTGAAATCGTTAAGGATAGTCAAAATTGACGGACACAGCCGCTATCGTGCAGAAACTACAAGCTTATCGCTGGGAAACATCCTCCTTAGCTCTGTTTGCCTTAAAAAAATCAGCATACAGGCACGGAATGTCGCACAAGTTTTTACCTAAAATGTCGGATGAATGCCCCCGCTACATTTTTCGACAAGATACTCAGCTTTGCGGGGGATGAAATCCGACCAGAATATCAACCGCAGAGCATCGGTTTAATTCCACAATCTGTGGGTAAACTGTGTTATAATTAACTTAGCCAAGGGTCGAGGATTGTTAGATGCTAGTCGTAGAAGCAAAGCTAAAAAACGGAACACCAGAGCAATATCACCGGCTTGATGAAGCTATCAAAACTTCTCAGTTTGTGCGTAATTCTTGTGTTCGTTATTGGCGGTCCAATCAAGGGACAACCCGCAATGATCTCCAAAAACTTTGCGCGGTACTAGCTAAAAATAAAGAGACACCATGGGTTAATAAATTAAACTCTCAAGCTCGTCAATCGGCTGCTGATAGAGCCTGGCAATCAATTAATAGATTTTATCAGAATTGTCATGCTAAGATACCGGGAAAAAAGGGTTTTCCTCGGTTCAAAAAACATAACCGTTCGGTTGAGTATAAACTAACGGGCTACAAACTATCAGATGATCGACGTAAAATCAAGTTCACTGATGGCTTTAAAGCAGGAGAATTTGATTTATGGTGTAGTCAAAAGACCTTAGTTTATTATTCAGAGCAACAGATTAGACGGGTAAGAGTTGTTAGACGTGCTGACGGTTATTATTGCCAGTTTCTGATTGACGTAGAACGGCAAGAATACCATAAACCGACGGGACAAATAACAGGAATTGACTTAGGGTTAAAGGAATTTTATACCGATGCCCAAGGTAATACTGTAGAGAATCCACGTTATTTAAGAAAGTCAGAAAAACGACTTCAAAAAGCACAAAGGAGATTATCAAAACAATTTCGCAAAGGAAAGAAACAGTCTAACAACTATCACAAGCAACGGATAAAAGTAGCTAGGCTTCATCTTAAAGTATCAAGACAACGTAAAGACAAAGCAATTAAAGACGCTTTGGCGTTAGTCCAGTCTAATGATCTGGTAGTCTATGAAGCTTTAAAGGTAAGAAACTTAGTCAAAAACCGTAAGCTGGCCCAGTCGATTTCTGATGCTTCTTGGTATCAATTCACTCAATGGTTGAATTATTTTGCCAAGATTTATCGGATTGTTTGTGTTGCTGTGCCGCCGCATTTCACTTCTCAAGATTGTTCAGTTTGTGGGACGAGAGTGCAAAAAACATTAAGCACTAGAACTCATCAATGTCCTAACTGTAAAACAGTCTTAGATAGGGATCATAATGCAGCAATAAATATTCTTAAAAAAGGGTTACAATATTTGGGAAATTATCTCAACGGTACTGTTGGGCAAACAGAAACCGACCCAAACGCCTTGGGAGAGTCCGGCCTCTGGATTCTTAATGGAGACATTGAGAATCTAAGCTGTCTCGTTGAACAAGGAATTTCTAACAGCAATGTGGAAAGAATCCCCCGTCACAGCGTAGCTTGACGGTGGGAGTATGTCAAATCACCCTATACTTGGAGGAATCCATCATGTCCGTTCGTCTATACGTTGGTAATTTACCCAAAGAATCCGTCGAGCGCGAAAAATTACAGGCACTTTTTGCCGATGAAGGGGATACGATCACCACTAAAGTCATCAAAGACCGCAAAACTGGCAAATGTCGCGGTTTTGCCTTCGTTACCGTCCCTAGCGATGAACTAGCTGACCAGTTTATCGAAAAATACAACGGTCAATCCTTCATGGAAAACCCGATCAAAATCGAGAAAGCTCTCCCCCGCAGCAAGGGAGGTAAAGAAGAAGGAGAAGAAGCAGAAGGGCCGGAGGCCAGCGTAGAAACCCCGGAAAAAGTCGAAAGACCGACTCCGAAACCGACGACGGCAGCACCGCGCAAATCCAGTAGTGGTGGCGGCGGCGGCAAAAAACGCAAGGCTGAACGGGGTAGCAGCAGTACCCCGAAAGTTACCGGCGATGGTGACGCTTTACAGCCAGATCCCCGTTGGGCCAATGAATTGGCTAAACTCAAGGAAATGTTAGCAGCTCAGGCCACTAATCCCTAATTCCATTGACAAGAGGGCAAGGGATAGCCGATAACTAAGAGGTTCAAAACATCGCTTTTAGGAATGTGCATCATGACAGCAATCGATCCGGTCATTATCATGAAACAGGAGGTCGGTAAGGCCGCCGCTAATCTAGTTCAATCTAATTCAGTCGTGGGATTGGGAACTGGTTCAACGACGGCCTATGCGATCGAATATCTGGGCGCTAGACTGCAAAGCGGGGAAATCAGCAATATTGTCGGGGTTCCTACTTCTTTTCAAGCGCAAGTTTTGGCGAGGAAGTACGGAATTCCCCTCACTACCCTCGATGTCATCGTGAAGATGGATATCGCTATCGATGGGGCCGATGAGGTGGATCCCCAGAAAAACCTGATTAAAGGCGGCGGTGCTGCCCATACTCAGGAGAAAATTGTCGATAGTCTCGCCGATATTTTCGTCGTGGTAGTGGATGGCAATAAGCTGGTGGATAAGTTGGGATCGACTTTTCTTTTGCCTGTGGAAGTGTTACCCATGGCCATGACTCCGGTGATGCTGAAATTAGAGGCCCTCGGTGGTAAACCTTCCCTGCGCATGGGAGTGAAAAAAGCCGGCCCCGTGGTGACAGATCAAGGCAATTTAGTTATCGATGTTAAATTTGATAGTATCGATGATCCGGCTGATTTGGAAAGAACTATTAATAATATGCCGGGGGTTTTAGAAAATGGTTTATTTGTCGGGGTTGCTGATCTGATTCTCGTCGGTGAAATTATTGACGGTAAGCCGGTAGTGCGCGAAATTAAGTAGGCTTAATTATTCTTAAGCTAATAAGTAGTCATGCAAAATTAATTACCTGCCCGATCGAGCTAAAACCCTTACGGGGCAATGATCGTCATGTGTAAATAATTTTGCCTAACTACTTAATAAAACAGGCCTACAGCCTGTTTTATTAAGTAGTTAGGTGTTAAAAACTGTCAGATACCCCCCTTATTAAGGGGGGATTAAGGGGGGATCGAATTATGGGTGTGTACAGACAAAGAGCAAAACAAAGAGATGACTATAGGCTAATAAAAAATATGTCCCTTTTTGACAGAAAATATCTGGGAAGATTGCAACCAGCGAGACTCAAAAGAACTGAGATGAGTGGTGGTAATTAAAGTTTGAAAACGGTCTTCGATCGCATCTAATAATTGATTTTGTCGTTCGATATCTAATTCGGCTAAAACATCATCGAGGAGTAGTAGGGGAGGTTCTCCGATAATCTGCTCTAGTAACTGTAATTCCGCTAATTTCAAGGCTAAAACTAAGGTTCTTTGTTGTCCTTGGGAACCGTAGGATTTAGCGGGGTTTTGGTTAATTAAAAAATCCACTTCATCCCGGTGGGGACCGACTACCGATGTCCCTAGCTGTTTCTCGGCCAAACGACGGGTTTCAATCTTATCTAAAAAAGCCCTTTGTACCCCATTGACATCATCTTCTACCCAAGGCACATTGGGAATATATTGTAATTCTAAAAGTTCGGTTTTTCCGCTAATACTTTCGTGCCATTTTTGGGCTAAAGGAATTAATCTTTGCAGGACTCGCGCCCTTCTTCTCGTTACTCTTGAACCGGTTTCTGCTAGTTGTAAATCCCAGAGTTTTAGTTGGGATAAATCTGCATAAACTTTGCCCTCTAATTCCTGTTTACGAATCTCTTTTAAGAGAGCATTTCTTTGTCGTAAAACCTGATTATATTGCTGTAAAATATGAACGTATAGGGGTTCTAATTGAATTAATAAAGTATCTAACCAATCTCGGCGAGCTTCCGGACCACCGCGCACTAAATCCAGATCGAGACTAGAAAATTGTACCGCATTAATCACGCCCAAAAAATCGAGATGACGGCGCAGGGGTTGACGGTCGCGGATCACGGTGCGACGACCGGAAGAACGGAGAATTAAACTTAATTCTGATGCTCCATAAAGACGATTAACCCTAGCAAAAATTCTCGCCTCCGAGTCCGATTCTAGCACCAGATCCCGATCCTTGCTGACTCGATGGCTCTTGAGAGTGGACAAAAGTTCGATCGCTTCTAGTAAATTGGATTTTCCCTGAGCATTATTGCCCAATAATATTGTTTTTTTAGAGTCGAATTTTAGCACCTGTTCGGCATAATTTCTAAAACTGTGAAGATGTAGGTGTTCGAGATACATTGCAAGTTGGGGGTTAGCTGTTGGGGGTTGGGGGTTGGGGAAGTGGGGTGTGGGGGAGTGGGGAGAAAACAACTGATAACTGATCACTGATAATGGCAGCGGTTTAGGGTTAAGTGAATTTGGTATAATTGCCCTTAACAATCAATATTTTATAGTAGCTTTTACCTTGAAAATTCCTTTTTTGCCTTTAAAACAGACTGAAAGTCTATCTAAACTCGCTTTGATTGCTATACTCGCTTTTGATGCTTCTGTGTCTCTCGCAGGACAATTTCCCGATGGCAGAATATTTTTTGAGAGTTCTCCCACTCTGGTTAATTTCTCCGCTACTTTCCAATCCGTGCGTACTTGGGGGGCAAAATACTATCTTACCATCGCTCTACCGCCGTCTCTCGGGGCACCCTTGGGTAAAGTAACCATACAACAGCAGCCTAATATTCAAACTATTGCTTTTCTTGGCGATCAAACTTTTGCTTTTCTTGGCGATCGCAATCAGCGAGGCGAAAAATTAACCCTAAAATCCACTACTTTTGACCCCAATACTCAGACGATCACGGTCATTTTTGATCCTCCTGTCCCCCCCGGTAATACCGTTTCCATCGGTCTGAAACCAGTACGAAATCCCGATTATGGTGGTGTCTATCAGTTTGGAATTACTGCTTATCCCCCTGGGGACAATTCTCCCGGATTATATCTAGGTGTCGGACGTTTAGCAATTTATGAGGCTGGCGATCGCTGGTAGTCCGTTCCACGTCTAAAAACAGTGAGCAGTAATCAGTGACCAGTAATCAGTGAGCAGTAAAAAGACAGTAGGAAACCTCTATTTAATACTGCACACTTAAAAACTCATATCTGATAACTGTTAACTTACCCACTGATAACTGATCACTGATCAATAGGAATAGGTGCAGCCTTAAACCGAAAACTGTAACCTCTAAATTATCATCGGCAAAAGTTCCCTGACTTCCTTGTACATTTGAGGTCAGGGATTAAGCGTTTGCTTTACCCAAATTCGGAATTGTTTTAATGCCATTGCACTACCTATTTTTTGACTATTTTGTAGCGTTTCTGGAATTTTTTCTATTAGATTAAATTGAGAAAATAGTCGGCTTTGGGAAGATTCAACATATTCTGATCTTTGCAAAACATTGATTTCCAGTCTCTCTCCATTATATCGCCACAATTCAGGAACACCCAATCGCTCATAATTATTAAATCGGGTTCGCTTAGTAATATCAATCTCAATTGCTAAATCGGGAGGGGGATCAATCGCCAAATCAAGGCGCGTTTTTCCCCTGATAGCGGCACAATTTTCGATATAAAAAGACTCATCTGGTTCTATTCCTTGATCCATTTGCTGATTTTTAAAGGTTGTTGATCCGGCGGGTTCATAGTCTAACTCTAATTCATCCAGGAGAACTTTAACCAAATCCCCGATTAAAACTTTGGTATTTTCATGAATAAAAAGAGGAGTCATTGCTTCTAAAGTTCCTTGACTATAAGATAGACGAATTGACCGTCGATCTCCCAATTCGTCAAGAATTTTTTCATAATCTTGCCAAGTGAGTGAAGTTAACAACAGGCGGTCGCCTGGGGTAACAGTTAGTTGTTGTAATGCTAATAACATCAGAATTTGTCGGCTCAGTTGTTATGATTGCGCGGTTTAGTCAGTATTTAACTTTTTTCTACCTTAGACTATATATAGCAGTTTTCATCAGAATGAGGCATGGGCAAGGGGCTTAAACTCTTTGTTGGCAAAACTTGTCGATACCTCAGTAACGTGAAAAGCGCTATATGCAAGAGTTCTAGTAAGCTGCCCGCGCATTTAAATTGCTTGTTGAGACGAGGCAAGAGGCAAGACCCAAGACCCGGTAGCATCTCACCTTTGCAATAAGTAGAAATGCTTAATGAGATCAATAAAAAAGTTAAAAAAGGCAACCATTTAGATAGGGTTTGCTGAAAAAGTTTTTCGTGGGGGCAGGGTGCGGGGTGTAGGGTGTAGGGTGTAGGGTTTTACCGATTTTCAGGTGGTCAATTACCCAATTTTCAGGGAAAAAGTCCAGGGATTTTCCCCCTGATCACTCCCATGCCCGGCACTTTTGGATTTCAAAAAAGTCTAAAAGTCTTATCCAACAAGGTTTTTAGATTTATTCAGCAAACCCTAATTAAGCTTTTCAACATCGATAATGTACCTCTTGCGAACAGGAAACGCTATATAAACCAGGCTCTTCTGGTTTCTGTGTGTAAACGAGGTCTATACTGATAGTTTCTTCTTTCAAAATAGTCCTAAAAGTCTTGCCCAGTAAGCATTTAACCTTACATAAGCAAAAATTATCACACAAAGTCGAGAAGAGCCTAAGTAGGTAGGCACAATTATTTGTAGGATGGGTTAGCGGTAGCGTAACATAATCGGGCGTTGGGTTTCATGCTTCAACCCAACCTACGTTCATTTTATATTTAATTCCACCCACCTACTTAAACCAGAAGAAATTGAAGCTATGGTTGATAAAAATAAAATTATTAATCAAGCAATGGGGTTGATTTTAGGATAGGAGAACTGCACAGAATAATCAGATAGCTAATTAAACCAGTTCAAAATTTTGTTCCAAATAGATGATACAGATGTTGTAAGTTTCTTCCAAATATTATCAAATTTATCCCAAATGTTTTCATCTGGAATAGGTACTGGTGCTTCTTTTCGAGGTTGTTGATGGAGTTTATCCCAATCTGTTGGAGGTGGTGTTTTACCCGTGTCAAATTTATCCCAAATGTTTTCATCTTTTGGAGGTGGTGTTTTACCCGTGTCAAATTTATCCCAAGCACTTGATGAATTGGTTTTAAGTTTTTCCCAGGGATCTGAAGATTTTGTCTTTTCTGGACTGGTTTGAGGTGGCTTTTTCTCAGGGGGAGGATCCTGGATACCAGTATCAGTAGTAGGCTCAAAACTCCATTTAGCTCCTGTGTAATTGTTGACTAAATTTTCAAGAGGTTGTAGGTTTTCAATATTTGATTGTTGACAAAATTTCTCTAATTCTTGGGTAAAATACACAATCTCAGGAGAAAGATTTTTAAGTTCTTTAAAAATCTTGGATAAATTAGGTTTAATTATGTCATTTTCGGAAAATAGCAGTCTTTCCTCTGGTTGTATTTGTTGCCAATAGTCAGGATTTTCTGATAGAACAAGCAATGATAAATAAATCACCATTTCTGAGAAATAGTCAGCTTTTGGACTTAATTTAGATAACTTATTTCTGTTAGGATGTTGATAACCAGGGAGTCCTTTAATATTGTCGGTTGCATTGCTTAATTGAGGAACATATAAACTATCATAGTCAATTAAACATAGATCACCATTTTTACGCACTATAATATTACCGTGTTGTAAGTCTCCATGAGAAATATTATTTTGATGGAGAATTTTAACCATTTCTAAGAATTTTTCGGCAAAGTTACGGATAGAAGTCGGGTTATTAATATTATTAGATATAAAGTCTTTAAAGCTAATACCATCAACCCATTCCATTCTAATAATGGGAAATCTTTGTCCATTGACTAAAATTCCTTGTTCTTGGTAAGCAAAATCAACAAAATAAGGAAGTTGAACTGTTTTAAGATAGGCATCAATCGCCTTATAACGAATTTTTAGATCCCCTAAATCTTCTATCCAACATTTAAGGGCATATTTTTTAGGATTAGTTTGAATTTCATAAACAACGGCTTTTCCGCCATTATGAGACAGTAAAAAGTTCTGATTTTGCTTTTGCTTAACAGGCTTTCCTTTTTGTAAAATACCATCGTATATAAATTTATCAGGGGATTTTACGAATGTTTCATAGTCAGTTCTAAGCGGATATTTCATTTTTTTACATACCCACAAATGTAAATTTAGACCAATTGGGAAGGGAATCAAATTCAAGTTTTTTAAACTTTGATGGTTCACTTAATTGTCCAAAAACATCCCCTTCTGATCCACTAGGAAAGATTCTCAGATTTGTCTTAGGAAAGATTCTCAGATTTGTCTTGGGTTTTATTTCTATTTCATCCCTTGCACAAGTATAACATTCATTCAAGATTGCTTGATTAGCATAAAGATCAATCTGAAATTTAATCCATTCCTCTCCTTCTTCTAAAATTAAAACCTGAGATGAGTCAGATAAAGCAGGAATAATAATTTCTTGAAAAGTTTGATCTTTGTAGATTTGATTTCCTTTTTCAAGGTTCCTATATTTAGGTTCATATTTAGTGACTTGACTAGATGAATTTGAATTGCTTGATTGTTCAGTTTTTATACTATTTATTATGGTCGCAGTGGAGAGTATAGTTAAGATTATATTTACAGGAATAAAAACAAGGAGAAGATTACGGATTCCATCTATTCCTCCTTTAATTACGGTGTATTTCGTCGGTTTAGAAGTTGAACTCGTCAGATTGCGGCGCGCCATGAATAAAGATAGCAGAGGTTGTAATAATGTTTGTAGATTGGATCTTATTTTGGCAAAACCAGAAGTAACTTCTAAATTTTCAGCAGAAGTATTGTCTTTAGGTTCTTCTTCTACTTTTGAAGAATTGTTTTGATCTTCGTTAAAAGGCTGTTTAGTTTCATCACTTGAAGTAGAATTTTCTTGATCTTCTTTTATGGGTTGTGTAGGCGAACTGGGAATTTCACGATCCCTGACTTCTAAAATCATTAAAGTAACATCATCATTTTTCATTTTTATTGTGTCATCCTGTCTAGCATATTTTACAAAATTCTCAAACTCCTGTTCTGAATTAATTTTAAGTAAAGTTTTTAAAATATCTCTTTGCTGTTCTGTATATTTAAAAATATATTCAGCTAGAGCGTCAGTTGCTAGTACAAAATAAAGCTTATCTGAATCTTGTTTGTATTTTAATTCGATGTCTAAAAATTCTGGCTTATAATCATTATTATTTTTAGGGTAACTTCCAAAATATCCAGGTCGATTATTAAAATCCGCTGATTTTTGCAATAAATAGGTTTTAATTAATTTATCTCCCTGAAAAATAAACAGACAGCTATCGCCAACAATAGATACTTTGGCTTGATTTTCAATAAATTGTAACCCAATAAAGGTAGATGTTGCTGGTTGAAAACCATTCAAACCATTGTAAATCTCAATCCAGGCAGGATTATTACCGCTTTTTGCTTTTTGTAATTCTGCTTTAACTTCTTCTAACCATTTTTGCTGAATTAGTTCAAGCCATTCTTGCCAATTGTTTTTATCAATCTGGGGATTTTCACAAAAATAATCAACAAGAAGTTTTGACCATATACTTGAGTAAAATGATTGAGTTGCCCCATCGGCGATCGCAAAACAATTCTTAGCTTCATTATAGCTAAAATTATCTTGACAACCGCTAATGGTTTCCATCTCTTTATGAGTTCTATAACTGAACCGACGGATGACTGAAACTTTATGATCAGATTGCATAATTAATGACAATAACTTTAGCGTAATGCTCCTTGAGAACCAAATTGAAGAAGTTTAATCAGTGCTTCAGCATCAGCATTAAAGATAAAACCTCTGGCATTAGGTTGAACATTAAAACCCGCATTTTTGGCACTCTCAGCAAGAGGCTCAGGAAGCACACTGGAAATATCAAACAAAAAGTTAGCAAATTTATTATTGCTAAAACCAGCATTGTCACTAGGTAACTCTATTTTCCCTGCTGATGCGTTAGAAATATGAGCATTCAAAACAATCACGTTACCGTCACTTGTTTTAAGTTGTGCTAGTTTTTTCGCTTCAGTAGTAGCAGCATTAGAATCATTAGGTTCTCCATCGGTTATATTAATCACAACAGGTGGAAAACTATCGCGATGATTAGAAATAAATTTTTCTACCCCAGTATAAGCCTGTTTAAAGGCTTCAGCCATTGGTGTTCCATTACTTGCAGTCGGTTCCACAAACACTCGCATTACTTCATCCACTTCAACCAACCCACCTGCACCATCAGAGACTTTTTTCTTAAGGGTTGTTGTATTGGGATTTTTAGCCAAATCTGAGGCTTTATCTAGAAATAGTACATTAATACTTGCTCCATAGCCAACCGCCGCCACAAAACATCTGTCTTTAATCTCATTACCCGATGAACAAGCTGTAATAATTTCTCCGATGACTCGATTAACGGCTTTTGCGGCAAAATCTGCTTTATCTGAATTGGCGTATTTATCTGACATTGAAGCTGACTGATCAATCATAATCAGGATAAATCCAGGCTTGGCGCTACTCAGTTGTTCTTGATACATAACTTAAAGATTACTTCATTGATTTTTGAAAGGGAAAAGATGATCATGTCACCGCAAAATGGGCTATGATGACAATCTAGCAAGCAAATAGGACTAATTAGCTTGATTTACCTAACATCTCAGTATTGTAGCGTTTGATTTTAGTACCAAAGTAGGCTTTGGTACACAATTTATAGGTAGGTTATGGTACAGTCTTAGTTCCGTTTGGTATAATATATTGGATTAACCCTCTAATTTTTTAACCAGAAATGAATAATATTGACCAAGTTTTGCAATATGTTGATGATTTAATGTTTGAGAAAGTGGCGTCTCATCTGACACCAGTACAAGAAGCAATCTTGACAGGGGTTTGGCAAGGTCAAAAATATTGGCAAATTGCTCAATCTTTTAATGGTTGTAGTGAATCTCATATTAAAAAAGAGGCTGCTAACTTATGGAAAAAGTTGGGTAAGGTATTAGACGAAGATGTTAATAAAGATAATTTACGATCCAAGTTAGAAAGAAAATATCGGGTTTCTCAAACTTCTAATTTTGGTCATTGTTTACAAGTTAATCAAGGAAATATTCATATTTGTGATCAATCTTTACAAACAATTAATAATGGAAAAAAAACAAAAAGTTTTTTACGCAATGACGATCAATCCCCCATAATTGACTTAACAAAAGCTCCTGAATTAAGGTATAACTGTGGACGTAAGTTAGAAATATCAACCTTAAAAGAATGGCTAGATAATAAAACTCGATTAATTACCATTTATGGGTTAAGTGGAATTGGAAAAACAGCTTTAACCCTTAAATTAATTTCAGAAATTGCCCCACAATTTGATTATATTATTTATCGCAGTCTGGAAAATATTCCTCAATTAATCGCTCTCAAAGATGATCTAAAACAGTTTTTCGCCCAATCTCTATCAACCCCCTTACCTGATATAATAGATTATCTAAGCTCCTATCGTTGTTTAATTATTCTTGATGATGTGCAGAATATTTTTAAACCGGGGGAATTAGCAGGTAAATATTTACCCGACTGTCAGGATTATCATAAATTTTTTCATCAAATTGCTACCACATCTCATCAAAGTTGTTTGATTTTAATTAGTTGGGAACTTCCCAGAGATTTTGTCACCTTAAAATCCGATAAAATTAAAACTTTATACCTGCAAGGTTTAACAACAGAATTTGAAGAAATCTTCAAAGAATACGGTTTAAAAAGTGAGGAGAAATGGACGGAACTGAGGGAACTTTATCAAGGTCATCCTAACTGGTTAAATATCATCTCCTCAACCATTATTGAGCTATTTGATGGAGAAGTGTCCTTATTTTTAGAACAAATGAAAAATGAAATTTATTTAGGAGATATAGAAGACTCGATCGAATGTCATTTACAGCGTTTATCCGCAACAGAAAAAAAGGTGATACACTGGTTAGCTAATCAAACTGAAGCGGTAGAAAAGGTTCCCAAAACTGCTAATCTTGACTTATCTACTTCTGAATTTTGGGCAGCTATTCAGTCATTAATGAGACGCTGTTTACTGGATAAATTACCATCAGAAACCTCGTCCTATTTTCCCATTAATCCTGTGTTTAGATCCTATCTTAAAAGAAATCCTAACGATTAGGAAAAATTTATCTTATTATAAATATATGTGTACCGCAACGCAGAAACCCGCAGGATCGCTTTCTAGTTTTTCCTATTTTCTATACACCTGATCGTGACTACCAATATCAATTAACAAGATGATAACTTCTAAATATTCTCCATCTTCCGAAAAACTAAAAATAATTCGACAATCGTAAGCTACAGTACAAGACCATAACCCTTCTAAATTACCACTTAACTTATGGGTTTTTAAAGACAGTGTAAATGGGTTTTCTGCCAGTTTTCTAAGTACATCGAAAATTTGAGGTTTTAACTGGGGATTTTTCTTGATTAGCTTCTTAAACGAACGCTTAAACCCATCACTCCATATTAGATCCATGGTTAATCCTCATTCAAATCAGCAATCAAATCTTCTACGGTTCCCCTTCTGGCCGTTCCAGTAGCGATCGCATCTTTCAATTCCTTAAAATTAGCTAAAATTTCTCTTTCTCTTGCTTTAGCTCTATATTGACACAAAATCTCTAACAATGACTCCTGTTCATCCTCTGATAAATTCTCAAAAGATTTGATCATTTCTTGCAAAGTCATCATTTTACCTCTTAACTCTCGATCAAAACCTGGGATCTCTTATTCTTTGTGTGATCAGTTTAACTTATATAGGAGCGATCAATCTTTGTGTCCTTTGTGTCTTTGTGGTTTGCTCCACTCGCTCGTCACCAGGACTGTATCTTAGAATACATTTTACCCACCAAACCTAAGAGAGCCAAATTTATCTTATTATAAATATATGTGTACCGCAACGCAGAAACCCGCAGGAGCGCTTTCTAGTTTTTCCTATTTTATCAATACACTTCATCATGAGTACCAATGTCAAGTAAAATGATAACTTCCTCCTGGGTGTCTGGCTCAATTTTTATAGAAAAAATAATCCGACAATCATAACCACAAGAACAAGCTTTAAGTCCCGATAATTCCCCTCTTAATGAATGAGTTCCCAAGCTCAAAAAATAAATATCTTCCCTCATTTGTGCCAATGTTTTCTCAATCGCTTTCTGTCGCTGAGGATTTCTGAGAACAAACTTACGGAAAGTCCGCTTAAATTTAGGCGTTAAAACCAGTTCTCTCATAATATCTATTCCAAAGTTTCTCTCAATTCTCTCAGAACAATTTCTAGGGGTTGAGGTTTAAATTCTCTTTGATGAAAAGCATTAATTGACTCCCTAGCATCCCTAGCAATTTCTTGACGGCGAATATCAAGTAAACGATTTTGTAAAATTTCTAATAACATTTCCTGTTGTTCTAAAGATAGTTGCTCAACAGTATTTAAAGCTTGTTCTAAACTGATCATAATTCAACCTCTCAAAAAACCACCTTCTATTCTAACAACAAAAAAGCACCCCCTTGCGGGAGTGCCTTTTCGTTCAGACTAGGAATTAACCATTGATAGCGGGAGCAGTCAGAGCTACGGGAGCCTGTTCACCACTAGCTAAGTCTAAGGGGAAGTTATGTGCATTGCGCTCGTGCATTACTTCCATACCGATACCAGCGCGGTTTAACACATCGGCCCAAGTACCGATTACACGACCTTGAGAATCGAGAATCGACTGGTTGAAGTTGAAACCGTTGAGGTTAAACGCCATGGTGCTAACACCCATTGCCGTAAACCAGATACCGATTACCGGCCATGCACCTAAGAAGAAGTGCAGAGAGCGGCTGTTGTTGAAAGAAGCGTATTGGAAGATTAAACGTCCGAAGTAACCGTGAGCGGCAACGATATTGTAGGTTTCTTCTTCTTGACCGAATTTGTAACCGTAGTTCTGAGATTCGATTTCAGTGGTTTCACGCACTAAAGAAGAAGTTACTAGGGAACCGTGCATTGCACTGAACAAGGAACCGCCGAACACACCAGCAACACCTAACATATGGAAGGGGTGCATCAGAATGTTATGTTCTGCTTGGAACACAAACATAAAGTTGAAGGTTCCAGAGATTCCTAAAGGCATACCATCAGAGAAGGAACCTTGTCCGATGGGATAGATTAAGAATACAGCAGTTGCGGCGGATACAGGTGCAGAGTAAGCTACACAAATCCAAGGACGCATTCCTAAACGGAAAGACAGTTCCCACTGACGACCGAGGTAGCAGAAGACACCTAGTAAGAAGTGGAAAATGACTAACTGGTAGGGACCACCGTTGTATAACCACTCATCTAAGGAAGCTGCTTCCCAGATGGGGTAGAAGTGGAGTCCAATTGCGTTAGAAGAGGGAACAACTGCACCAGAGATGATGTTGTTTCCGTAGAGTAGGGAACCAGCTACAGGCTCGCGAATACCGTCGATATCTACAGGAGGAGCGGCGATAAAGGCGATGATGAAGCAGGTGGTGGCGGTGAGCAGGGTGGGGATCATGATGACACCGAACCAACCGATGTATAAACGGTTGTTGGTGCTGGTAATCCACTGGCAGAACTGCTCCCACAGGGAAGCGCTCTCGCGCTGTTGTAGAGTGGTAGTCATGGTTGGATAATTTCTGTATGTATTAGGTTGTCAAGGTTCGTCGTTTGACATGAGTTAATACTATCGGCTTTTTATAGTTATGTAAAGGGGTTTTAAGAAATGTTTTTTTTATCAATGTCATAACTTTTACTTATATAATTGATGTTCAGGTAAACTAGAAGCAGACAAATTCTGCAAAAATAAGCAATGATACCCGAAATTACCGCAAAACTATTGGAAGCGAAGAAGGAAAAAGGCCTCAGTTTCGCTGACCTAGAAGCGATTCTAGGACGAGATGAGGTGTGGATTGCCGCTGTTTTTTACCGGCAAGCGAGCGCCTCCCTAGAAGAAGCAACGAAAATTGTGGCAGCTTTGGGACTGGGAACCGAAATCGTCGCATCCTTAACCGAGTATCCTGTCAAGGGATTGGGTCCTGTTGTCCCCACCGACCCCCTGATTTATCGTTTCTACGAGATCATGCAGGTGTATGGAATGCCACTAAAATCGGTGATTCATGAAAAATTCGGCGATGGTATTATGAGTGCGATCGATTTTACCCTCGACGTGGATAAGGAGGAAGACCCTAAAGGCGATCGCGTTAAAATTACTATGTCGGGTAAGTTTTTACCCTATAAGAAGTGGTGAGTCCGGCCAAAGTCAACGGTAAGGAATTTCTATTCCTTGCCGCTCTTGCTATTTTTCTTAACAAAACTTAACAATTGACGGCAAAATTTTGCTTGCTTTTTTTGGCAGATTTTGGGACAATATTTTTAAAAGAGTTTAGTAATAATGGAAATCTTAGCACTTGAACTTAAACACAAAAGTCCCATTGTAAGAAAATCATAACCCAAGCCGCCGCAAAAGTCAAGGTATCTCTCCTAATTATGCTGTGAAACTTCTAATTCCTTGAGCGGTGAGGGTTTGGGGAATTATGAATTATGAATTGGGGAGTGGGAAGACAGTAAACTGATATAGTCATTTCAGATAAGTCTGATACGCTCTAGACCGATGAAACCCTGATTAAC
Source organism: Microcystis panniformis FACHB-1757 (assembly GCF_001264245.1). NCBI lineage: Bacteria > Bacillati > Cyanobacteriota > Cyanophyceae > Chroococcales > Microcystaceae > Microcystis > Microcystis panniformis. The sequence goes on along the minus strand of NZ_CP011339.1, from coordinate 393,838 downwards.
TCTAGCATTGATATTCTCAATCTTAATTGAAATGACTATAACTGCCAATTCAGACTTCAATTGGCGATGTTATATTGAACATTTTCAAGAAGAAGGCGCACCGCAAAGCGGATCTCTGCGAGATCGCTGTTTTTTTACCGCTTATGAAACTAACATTATTGTTCCTTTAAAATCTTTGAGGATTGAGGTAGAGATGGCAGATGTTTATAACAAAGTAATCTTTAGTTAAAGCCTTAAATATGGAGCTTTTGTTATCATTAGAATATATAAATATTCGTCATTTAAAAAAATTAGCGTAGGCAATGATTAATAGAAAAACTGAATATTTGTGCAAGTTGTGGTAAACAAGTTACCTCCGCTATTCGGCGAAGATTAACCATAACGATAGCTCCAAAAAACATTATATTAACAAGAAATGGTGAATAGGGAACTCCGAAATATGAAGAAGCACCAGATAAAAAAAGATGTGCCACAAAATATGATACTATAACAAGTAATAAATCAGTTAAAATTGCAGATATATCTAAACTTAAGCCTAGTACAGGTGTTATAGCATAACTTAGAATAGTCAAGCTAGTACCTACTATAAATAGTAGGGATATTGCTCCAGCATCTTGTGCAAAAAATCCCCAAAATCCCAAATAAATCGCCATCAATGAAAACCCAACAGAGACAGCTTTTACGATCCCATCGTAAACATTTCTCAAAGCATTTCCCCAATCCATAAAAAATTCTCCAGCTAAGTTTGTAAATCTCTAAAGTCATGAAAGTATCAGCAAGATTGAGTAAATCTTAAAAATCTATATTATTTAGCGACCAAACATTTCAAGCAATTGCTCGAAAGTACCACAACTCTTAACTACTTCTGAGTCAAGGATTCCGACCATAAAAAATCCCGAAATTACAAAAACGAGAAGACCCTCTTGAAAATTACTGGTAGGCACTATACTTGGTAACATTCCGAAAGCCAATAATGCAATGTCTCTGGCCAAAGTCATCAGAAGTTGTTCCTGTGATGATTGGTTTAAAAACATCTGTAAAAGAAACTGAAAAAATATTACTATAAGTATATGCCAATTTAGAAAGAATTGGGCAACTAATTCCCGTGCAAATAACCCAACAACAGCAAGTAATACACCATAGAAGAAAAAGAAATATGAAATTAAACAACTCAAGTAATGAGGCATTATTAGCAAACGATTTGCCAAATCCATAAAAAATTCTCCAGCTAACTTTTTAATTTTCCGAAGTTATAAAAGTATCAGCAAGATTGAGTAAATTTTAACAATTTGTGCGCTCGATTTACTCACCGAATAATTGACCATGTACAGCATTTACAAACGCTTCTGCTTCTGATTTTTGCCATGGCCATCCAGTGACAGGAGTTGCTGTTCCTCCGGCCGTAACCACACTTACCGTTGGAGATCCCCACATCAATAGAACACCAAAAATCAAGGGAATAATACCCACTACTACAGTTATCAAGACAATCCCTAAAACAACAAGGAATAGTCCCCCAACAACTTTCCTATCCATTTCATATCGAACTGCAACAACTTGCTTGAGAGGAACATCTTCTCTTCGTCCACCACGAAACCAGCTTTTCTTCGCCATATAGGTAAGTCTTTTGTTCGTTACAATACCAAAACAGTTGTCAACTAAGACATTTTCTTTAGAACTTGATGTCATTTTTTCCTCCCCATTTGATTTGTGTACTGGTTGAGCGTGCGGCCTGGGCTACATTGCCTAAAGCCACCTTAAGCATCCTGACTGTGATATGCTAGAACCTGTACTATTTCACATTTTCTTTACATTGGCTAAATAAAGCCTTGAAACTGCTTAATTACTTAGGATACATCGCAGTCTTGAGTTTAGTAAGTCGGAAAAGTCGGAACTTACAGCCAAACAATTGATCTGAAATATCGGAAATGTCAGCTAGAATAAGTAAAAAACTACCCCGTGTGCAACTATATTTTTAGTCTTGATTTACAAGGCTCTCAGAAATCAGCAGTGATAAAGTATCATCGGGAACCCTGATTCTGTCGTTTTTAGTTGCACATCGCGTAAAAACTCGCCAATTCAAGTCTGAATTGCATCACTGTCTGCTCTACCTTCACATACCTAATCTATAGTCCATGTTTCAAGCTAATCTATCTAATACGGTGTTAAATCTCTTAGATGAGTTGGTTTTTGCCAAAACAGATCAACATCTAGACTATCTTCAAAAAACTATCTTAGAAGCGACTTTAGAAGGTTACAAATACTCAGAAGTTGCCAAAGAATCTCATCTTAGTGAAGGTCATGTTCGAGATAGTGCTTCAGAATTATGGAAAATTTTGTCAGAAGTTTTAGGGGAAGATATTACTAAATCAAATATTAGAGCAGTTTTAAAGAAACATAGCTTTATAAATAATAATATGGGACGAGATTTAGTCTCTTTTAATAATGTTCATATTTGTGATCATAATCCATCCTCCCTCAAGAATAATCATCCGTCTGAAATCCCGCAGGATCAACCCTATTTAGACTTAGGTCATACTCCTGAAATAACTCAATTTTATGGAAGAATTACCGAATTAAATAACCTGCAAACTTGTATAGTTGCGGACAAATACCGCTTGGTTAATGTGTTAGGTTTAAAAGAAATTGGTAAAACCACACTTTCTCTGAAACTGGTTGATAAAATCAAAGATAATTTTAACTATGTTATTCGCAGAAGTTTGTATTTTTGTCCAAAACTAGATGAACTTTTAAGTGAAATTTTACAATCTATCAATCCTCAATTGAAGCTTTCTCAAAGTCTTGAAAAGCAATTAAATTTGTTCTTACAATTAATGAAAAGTCATCGATGCTTGATTATTCTTGATGATTTACAAAGTCTATTTGATTCTAAAAAACTAGCAGGTAATTATCACAAAGAGTACCAAGATTATCAACTATTGTTTAAAAGCATTGCTGAAGTCAATCATCAAAGCTGTTTACTGTTGTTGAGTCAAGAAAAACCTATTGATACGACTTTTTATGGGCAGAAAAATAAATTCATTAAAACATTAATCATAGAAGGTTTAGGAGAAGATGCCATAGAAATTTTGCGCCATCATAATCTATTAAATGAAGACAGTTGGGAAGCCTTAATTAAATGTTATCAAGGTCATCCTCTTTGGTTAGAATTAGTTGCTAGTTTTATTCAAGAGACATTTTTAGGTAAGGTGGCTGACTTTTTGGAGATTAAATACCCGATTGCCGAGGAAACTTTAGAGCAGACTTTATTAAGTATTTTACAAAATTTAACAGAATCAGAGAAACTAATGCTAACAGAATTAGCAAATTTTAATCAACCTATTTCTATTAAAGAAATGATCGAGCAAACTTCTCTAGCTTATACAGATTCTTTGAAAGTCATTCAATCTCTAATCAGACGAATAATAGTGGCAAAAGATGAAAACGCTTTATTATGTTTGAATCCTGTTTTTAAAGCTTATGTAATTAATCATCAAATCTAGGGCTGAGTCGAAAATTTTATCGCAATCATAATAGTTTACGAAATTCTACGACTGTCAAATAGTTACACTTGCATTTAACAATCCTAACATAATATTGAGATTTAAAATAGATATTTTAATCATAATATAACTCTCCGATTCAAAAATTTAAATTTTCAGGGTTTCCATCAATTGACAGGATTATCAACTAGAAACAGAGTAACCATTCAGGGGGAGCAGGAAAAAAACTGATAGCTGCCTCCTGTCTCCTGTCTCCTGAACTGATTAACCTAAATCTCGGTCTTTAGTGACGGTAATTTCCTTAGATAAATGTCGATACCAAGTAAAATAGAGACCGATGGAAAGCAAAAGAAAAACCAAAGCCAAAATCTTCAAACTTTGCCACTGCTTGATGATTAAAACAATCCCCATCATAAACAGGACTAATTGCCAAGGAACGGTGAGAAAAGCGGCGATGATATCCCGTTGATTTTCCGCTTTAATTTTTGCCTGTAGGTTAGGTTTAACACTGTGACGTACTTCTCCCCAAAAGCCAAAAGGTCGGGTAACATTATAGAAATTTTCCATAACTAAACTATCGGTGGGAGGAGTCAACAAAGTAGCGAGAATACAGCCAGCTAAAGCGAACAAACTCGGCACAAGAAAGAGAATAAGTTCCTGATATTGACTGTGACGAAAGAAAGGTAAAATTATCGCTTGTGAGGCAATAGCCGCAATCATTCCCGCTAAAGTTCCCACAGCAAAACCATAACCATTAAAGCGCCACCAATACCAACGTAATAGGAGAGGAACTGCTAATCCCACCCCTAATCCCGTGGTTAACCAACCCCAAATATCATTGACATTTTGGATATTAAAACTCAAAACTAAGCCAATTACTACCACAAAAATCGAGGCCAAACGACCTTGAAAAACTAACTCCTGTTCTCCCGCATTTGGTTTCAAAAAAGCTTGATAGATATCTTTGACCCAATAGGCAGCACTAGCGTTAATAACTGCGTTAAAAGTGGACATAGCCGCCGCTAAAAAAGCAGCAATTAATAACCCTTTCATCCCCACGGGAATGTATTGAGTAATCACCGTGGCCAGAATTCTTTCTGGGTCTGTAATCGTGCCTTCGGTTAAACCATAGTGAATGCCTAAAACCGCAAAAGCTGTGACTAGAGGCCAACGGAAAGAAAGCAGAACAATCCAGAATAAAGATAATAAACCGGCATCTCGATCGCTTTTGGCGGCTAGGTATCGTTGTAACATATAACCACCGCTGCCGCTGCAACCCTCGATGATGGTTTTAACTAAATAAAAGAAAATCACCCCACCAAACAAATTAAAGATGGCATAATCTCCGGGTAAATCCAAAGTCATCGAAGGGAAAATACTAGACCAGTCGCTTAAATTCCAAGTTTTTGGCTCTGCTGCCCCCGGAATTGCTACCGTGAAACTATCGGGAAGATTGACAGTAAAAAAGGCTACTGCCGATACATAAATTACCGCCACAAAAATCAGAAATCCTTGAAATAAATCGGTAATTACCCCACCATAAAAACCACTGGCCACCGTATAAATTAAGGTTAAAAGAATTAATATCACCGAAGCAAGACGATCATCCATACCCAAAAACTGCCCTAAAAATTTCCCCCCCGCAACGGAGAAATAACTCATCGTACCGATAGAGAATAAGAGAATGGCGATGGCGCTAATAATTCGGGCAAAATTCCCCTGTTTTCCCGGTCCGAAGCGAAACTGCATCCATTCCGCCATGGTCATAACTTGGGCGCGACGATTCCATTTGCCCATAAAAGCCATGAGAAAGGCCATAATTAGGACAACACCGCCGCGGATTTCGATAAATAGTCCTTTGGGGCCGACGGCGTAAATAAGGGCAGAAATGACCATAGTTCCCGCTAAATCGGTGTTAGCTGCCATTCCCGACACCCCTAACATCCACCAAGGCAAATTGCGATTACCTAAAAAGTAGGATTCTAGACCTTGAGAAGCTTTTTTCTCGGCGATAATCCCGATTATTAGGGTTCCTGCTAGATAAAGCAGCACAATTACATAATCAATTAACTGCATAGTTGAGATCAATTTAACTTTCGATCGTTATAGCATCAATTGACTACGATTTCTGGCTAACGGTTTCTTTTTCTAAGATTTGCACCCGTTGCTCTAGCTTTTTTAAATCTTCCTTTAGTTCAATTACTAAAGTGGCTAAACGCTGGAACAGTGGGTCACTTTCCCCGACTACTTCCCCATTTACTATACCCGTTCCCGATCGCCGTTGGGGAATGGGAGCGGCATTTTCCCCGCGGATGGTTATTCCTCGGACTTGACTTTCAAGGCGCTCGACTCGATTGCGGAGACTAATTAAATCCGATCTTACCGCCGTATCCGATTGTGCTTTGCTGGCATTAACAAAACTCAGTATTAGCAAAAGGGAGATAATCAGCGTTAAAAAGCCAGAAAAAGAGATTTTAGCTATTTTCATCGATTTTACCCCCTATCTATCCTACCCAACTTAATGTTAAGAAACGTGGCTAAATCTAAAGCTTGATTGCAATTCCGCCCCCGGGTGATTAGTTGCTCAAAAGAGGATGATAAGGTAAAAAACACGATTTTGTCGAAATTTGGCCTTATCTCTATGTATAAAAACTCAGATAAAGATTTTCTCGGAGCGGCAATCACAGCCGGTTTAGGTGCGGGAATCGTCACTTCCTTTGCTGTCAATCAAGGACAAGACATCGGTACAGCTTTAGCAATTACCGCTTTAGCGGCTGTTTGCGGTGTTATCTGCCGTCATTTTGACCTAATGTGATGCAATCTTCCTCACACCTCCAATTCTGCCGAAAAATCCCGTTTTTTCTCGTATTGATAGGGACCGAGCAGAGCACCCCAAATTCCCTTACCAGTGCCGGGATCTAGGCCTTTATCGTAGGTTTTTAGGCTATGACTCGTCACCTCGAAACCTAAAGCCACCTGATAGGTTGTACCCTCATAGGTGAATTGACAGCGCTGTTCCGGTTGCGGTTGGGCGATAAACTGGTATTGATGATCAGCGAGAGTATGGACTTGAACCGCTAAAGTGCAAGTAGGCAGGAAAGTTAGGTCTTCTAAGCTAATTTTTCGCAAAATATCGGGATTTTTGCCCGCACCTTGCACGGATTTCAGGTCATTAAACATATAGTGCCTAACCTCTAACCCTCCCGATTCCGAGCGCGTTAATCGCCACAGTCGCGGTCGGTAGGGTTGGTCTAAATTGATGATACTGGCCTGTTCGGCAAAAAGAGCGATGCTGTCTTCTCGAAATAAAGGCAGCGGACGCAACCATAAACGCAGGTGAACGTACCACACCGGTTCTGCTTGCGCTTGCCGTTGATTTTCAAATTCACCCGCGAGATACCGACCAAAAGTGATTAATTCAGGGGTCATAGCTCAAAAAACTCTCCTTATTGCCTCAAAATTAATCCTAAAACCCATAGAAATCACTTTTTTGACAAAAATGACCTTCAAGCTACCAAAACCCGCTTAAACCCAGCTATTCCTCCTTTAGTGTACCAATATTCCCAGCGACCGCCAGTAGCACTAGACCAATCCTTGAGGTCAAATTTACCGCTGCCGGAGGGAGTTCCTGCGATGCGATAGACTTTCACCGCTTGACCGTTATTATTCCAGATTAAAGGCCGATCCGGCTCCATCTGTTCGGGTAGAGTCCCGTTAGTTTGCAGAAAATAGGCATCTTGTCCTTTATCGGTGCCGTTGCCATAGACTTTGGCCATACCATGCTCATCGATCGCCAGAAAAGCACCTTCTTCTAAACCGATAGCGTAGGCGGGCAGTTGATTGTGATTATCGTGTACATTGCGGGCTAAAAAACCAAAAAGGCGACCATATCTTGTTTCGGGATGATCTTGATTGAGTCGATCCAAATGGGTATCTGTCACCACTTTTTTGAGAAAAGGAACCCGAATAAAATCACTCCGATAGAAGTCTTTGGTGTTGAAGTGAAAGGGATTATTTAATATTTCTGAACTCAGTACTCCTTCGTGAGTAGGCGCATAGTAAAAATCCCCCAGAATAGCCATTCCTGCGCTGGTTCCCGCCACGGGAACTTTTTTGTCGTTGATTAGATAATTGATCGCTGTTTCCACCTTTGTGCTTTCCCACAAATCCTCGTACTGATTTTGATCACCACCGGCAAAAAAAAGGATATCGGCATTACGAATATATTCGATAACATCAGGATGATTCGCCCCTTCACGACTATCAATTGATAGTTCCGCTGCCGAGCCGATCAGGGAGGGATAATTGTCGCAAATCCAATCGGCTTGACCGCCAAGATCGCCAAAGCGCAACACTAAGTAATTGCCGCCTTTAGCTCGATTTAATAACCATTTTGTCGCCTGATCTTCTCCTAACTTACCTCCTTCCGCTCCCCCGATTAATAAAATACCAGATCGATGTTTTACAGACTGAAAATTGGCTTTTCCACAACGACAAGAATAATGGAAATCTCGATCATGATTGTTTGGCATAGTCTTATACCCTCTCCCCTTAGCTTACTCCTTCTATCCTAGCTTTAACTAGGACAAAATCAGAGTTTTATACCATAAAAGTTAACAACAAAACCTCTCTATGGCTGAAATCGGTACCAGCAAAACTCCCTAGTTTACATTTTGTTAAAAATCGTCCTATAATAATTCAAGGCTAGAAACTGGCAATTATTACTGTTAAAGTTGAGAATCGGCGGGCGATATGTTAAATAGACGTTCTTTTTTGCAAGGATTAGGTACAATCGCCTTAGCGGGGGGGTTAAATGGCTGCGCTTCCGGAAGCGGCGATCCGAGCATTTTTCTCCTGTCCGGTTCAATTCCGCCGCGATTGCTAACAGATTTTCAGAAAACTATTGCCGAAAAAAAAGTCAATTTTCAGTCGGAAAGGCAGCTGAAAGAGCTATTAGAATTGTTGGAAAAATGGTTAAAAAATCAGGGGCAACCAACCTCACAATTTTCGATTCCTATCCCTTTTAGGGAACAAAACCCAGCGATAGGTAATTTAGTCACCCTAGGGGATGCTTGGCTAGGAAAAGCGATTAGCAACGGTTTAATTCAACCCCTAGATACTTCTCAACTCTCTAATTGGTCAAAACTGCCCCCACGTTGGCAAGAAAATATGACTCGCAATGCCCAAGGACAACTGCAAACAGAGGGGAAAGTCTGGGGTGCGCCCTACCGTTGGGGAATGACAGTAATTGCCTATAATGAGGAAAAATTCGCTCAATTTGACTGGCGACCACAGGATTGGTCCGATCTATGGCGACCGGAATTAACCGGTAAAATTGCCCTAATTGATAATCGTCGGGAAGTCATCGGTTTAACCCTAAAAAAATTGGGTTATTCTTATAATTCCAGTGATTTAAAACAAGTGACGACACTAAAAGACCAGCTATTCGCCTTACAAAAACAGGTAAGATTTTATAGTTCTCAATATTATTTACAACCCCTGATACTCGGTGATGTCTGGCTGTCTGTGGGTTGGTCTAATGATATTTTACCAGTGAGCGATCGCTATAATAAAATTAAAGTTGTTGTCCCCAAATCCGGCACTTCTCTCTGGTCAGATGTCTGGGTAAAACCAGTTTTAACTACTCCTAATTCTCTTGTGGAGCAATGGATTGATTTTTGTTGGCAACCAGAATCCGCTAATAAAATTTCTTTATTTACCTCTGGATTATCACCCCTAGTTCTCACTGAAAATCCCGACCAAATTCCCTCAGATATTAAAAATAATCCTTTACTTGTCAATCCAGAAGCGATCAAAAAAAGCGATTTTTTAAACCCTTTATCGCCAGCAACCGAGCAAGAATACGAGCAATTGTGGCAAGCAATGCGACAGTTAGTATAGTCATACTAACTTCGTTGAGTACAGGCTACTTATGAGGACAGGCAACAGGCAACAGGCAACAGGAGGAATAAATAATCAGTCTTTAATAACTGGATTTGGTATCAGGAGACAATAGACAGAATTCTGCGAGAATATTGAGGTAAAAAATACATTTACCTAACTGATTCTAACTGATAACTGATAACTGATAACTGCTCACTGCTCACTGATAACTGATAACTGATTAAGCGGTTTGACTTTGGGTTTCTTGGGCGAGAAAAGTAAGGATAGAAGCTTTCTCAATTAATCCCAAAACCGTGCCGTTTTCTTCTACCACTGTCACTTGAGATAAATTTTCTCCTTCCAAAATTTTTACCACATCTAGGAGGGAAGTATTAGACAAAACCAGTTTGAGACTTTCGCTAGTTTGTAATAACCGGCCGATATTTACCTGGGTCCATTGGGAAGTGGGAATCGTTTTTAGCTCCTCTACATTAATCACCCCTAATAGTTTACCTTCGCTATCGGTAACTAGGAATTTAGACCATTGTTGTTTACCGATAACATAATTATTAGCAAACTTGCGCAGGGTTAAATTAATCGGAACTACAGGACTATTAGGAGAGATAACATCTTTAGCACTGTAGCGACTTAGGAAATCTTGAACCTTAGCTGATTGAGCGGAAAAGCCAGCATTTTGTAGGAGGAAAATGCCAATTAATAGCGTCCAAAAACTGCCAAATTGAGTGATTCCTAGAATTGATAGCGCACCGATGACAATCGCTAACCAACCAAAAAATTGACCGAAACGACTAGCGAATAAAACCCCTTTATTAGGATTGCCCGTTACTTGCCAAACGATAGCTTTAAGGATATTACCACCATCTAAAGGTAAACCGGGGATCAGGTTAAATAAACCCAAAGCGAGGTTGATATAGGCAAGCAGAGAAAGAATCGCCGCCATGGGCGCATTTAAACTAATATTGAGACGAATAATTAGGAAAATACTGAAGAGCAGTAAACTAACTAAAGGGCCAGCAATTGCCACTAGAAAAGCTTCTAGAGGAGTCTTCGATTCTCTGCCGAGAGTTGCCAAACCACCGAATAAAAATAGGGTAATTGATTTAACTTCAATACCTTGGGCGATGGCAACAAAACTATGACCTAATTCATGGGCAACCACGGAAGCAAATAGGAGAATAGCGGCAAAAAATCCCAAGAGCCAGGGCATAATTCCCGTCAACTGGGGAAACTGACTTAAATCTCGCCCATAGGTTAAGGTAATTAACCCCAGAACAAAGAACCAAGAAGGATTAATATAAAAGGGAATTCCAAAGAGATTCCCGACTCTAATGTTGCCATTCATTTTGTATCTTCTCCAATTATGGGGGACTAACGCCAAGAAAATTAGGTTATCAACTGCGCCATTCACTTCTGTTAAAAATTGTAACAAAAATGAAAATCTCCCCAGCATTCCTTCAGGGAGTAAAAACCGTCATCACTGTTGTTCGGTTATTTTCGTAGGAGAATTAAATCAATGATTAATTATTTACGGGGACAAGCGATCGAGGTGATCAAAACCCCTAATAACCGACTGATCTTGATTTTAGACGTAAACCAGATCGGTTACGAAATCCAAATTCCCTCGCGATTAGCCCTAGACATCGGCAAAGATAACAATGATAGTCGTCAGATTTTTACTCACCTACTCCTTCGCGAGGAGCAGCCTTTATTGTACGGTTTCGGCACCGCTCCAGAGCGAGATTTGTTTCGTCAACTGCTTTCCGTCAATGGGGTTGGGGCGCAATTAGCCCTAGCTTTAATCGATACCTTGGGGATTGAGGAACTTGTGGTGGCGATAGTGACAGGAAATACCAAAATTTTGAGCAAAACCCCCGGAGTTGGCTTAAAAACAGCAGAAAGAATCGCTTTAGAGTTAAAAACTAAATTGGCAGCATGGCGACAGCTAAAAGAGGCGACAACGACAACCACGGCAATATTACCAGCAGCGGAAATCCTCGAAGATGTGCAGATGACCCTTTTAGCTTTAGGATACAGCCAAGAGGAGATCGATCGAGCTATGGCAGTCCTCAGTCAAGATGCTTTATTTAGTAAAAATACTCAGCCAGAAGACTGGATTAAAGGGGCAATTAATTGGCTAGGTTAAATCAGTCGTCAGGAGTCAGGAGATAGGAGTCGATAGATAGGGTGATGGGGTGATAGGGATTTAGGGGTTTAGGGAAATTTCAGCCAAATGCTTCACTTCCCCACTTCCCCACTCCGGTGCTCCCTTCTTAGGGCAAATGTTAAAAAGTATTACGAAAATAGTGAGAAGGTGAACCAGATGCCGCAAAATAGTTGCGTTAGGTCGCTCTAGCTAGGGAAGTCTTGAGACGCTGAGGCGGAAACGAGATAACTTAAGCGTAGTGACCACAACTGCTATAAAATGTCAGATTAAGTTTATTAATCTCACTTAGTTGGGAGGAATCCATCAATGAGTATCGTCACGAAATCGATCGTGAATGCTGATGCTGAAGCTCGTTACCTCAGCCCCGGCGAACTAGACAGAATTAAAGCCTTCGTTACCAGTGGTGCCGCTCGTTTACGCATCGCTGAAACCCTGACTGGCGCTCGCGAAACCATCGTTAAACAAGCTGGCGATCGCTTATTCCAAAAACGTCCTGACATCGTTTCCCCCGGTGGCAACGCTTACGGCGAAGAAATGACCGCCACCTGTCTGCGTGACATGGACTACTACCTACGTTTAATCACCTACGGAGTAGTTGCTGGTGATGTCACCCCGATTGAAGAAATCGGTTTAGTCGGTGTGCGTGAAATGTACAAATCTTTAGGAACCGACATCGGTGCCGTAGCTCAAAGCGTTCGCGAAATGAAAGAAGTTGCTACTGGTCTTATGTCTTCTGACGATGCTTCTGAAGCTTCTTCCTACTTCGATTACGTGATCGGCTCTATGTCGTAGAACAACTCCTTTGTGAATTGTTCTAGACACACCCCCCGTAAACCTCTTAAGATTAAGCAAAACCCAAGGAAGAACCACCATGCAAGACGCAATTACTTCTGTTATCAACTCTTCTGACGTTCAAGGCAAATACCTTGACTCTAATGCTCTCGGCAAACTGAAAAGCTATTTCGCCACCGGTGAACTGCGCGTGCGTGCCGCTAGTGTCATTAGTGCCAACGCTGCCGGCATCGTTAAGGAAGCTGTGGCTAAGTCCCTGTTATACTCTGACGTAACCCGTCCCGGTGGCAATATGTACACCACCCGTCGTTACGCCGCTTGTATCCGTGACCTCGACTACTATCTCCGTTATGCTACCTACGCTATGTTAGCTGGAGATCCTTCTATCCTCGATGAGCGCGTTCTCAACGGCCTGAAAGAAACCTACAACTCTTTAGGTGTACCCATCTCCTCCACCGTTCAAGCTATCCAAGCGATGAAAGAAGTCACCGCTAGTTTAGTTGGTGCTGATGCGGGTAAAGAAATGGGGATTTACTTCGACTACATTAGCTCTGGCTTAAGCTAGAAATAACGAACTCGGACAAAATAGGTTCGGGAAGCCGAGGATGAGTGCTAGGTCTTTAAAGGCTGAATCTGTCCAAGATAGGTTTTGACGAGCTAGTATTGATCCTTGACTCCCGACCTTTGTTATTTTAGGAAAAAGCCTTCGTTAGTTTGAGCGACAAGTTTTTCAGCGATTAGGAGAAATCAATCCATGCGGATGTTCAAAATCACCGCTTGTGTTCCTAGCCAAAGCCGCATTCGGACACAACGGGAATTACAAAATACCTATTTCACCAAACTCGTTCCCTACGATAATTGGTTTCGTGAGCAACAACGCATCATGAAAATGGGCGGCAAAATTGTCAAAGTGCAGTTAGCTACCGGCAAACCGGGAACTAATACAGGTTTACTGTAATTGGCTGCCACTGGAACTTAAAAAAAAGAGGTCTGGAAAGACCTCTTTTTGCTTTAGGGATTTTTTTCAAACTGCAAAGCGGCAGAGTTGAGACAATAGCGTTTTCCCGTTGGAGGTGGACCATCGTTAAAAACGTGACCGAGATGTGCATCACAGGCGGCACAAACAATCTCTGTCCGCACCATGAAAAAGCTAATATCTCGTTCGTACTTAATATTAGTCTCGTTAGCAGCAGTCCAGAAACTCGGCCAACCAGTACCCGAATCATACTTGCTGTCAGAAGTAAATAACTCCGTACCACAGCAGACACATTTGTAAATACCTTTTTCCTTATTATCGTGATATTTACCCGTAAACGCCCGTTCTGTTCCCTTTTTGCGAGTAACTTGGAACTGTTCGGGAGTTAGCTGGGCCTGCCATTCCGCCTCGGTTTTACGAACTTTTTCTACCATAGTCAGGACAACCGCCATTATGATTAAACTTCCCTTTTTAGTCTAACCTGAGTTCGAGATCTAGGGTTTTTTCATAAACATGAAGTATGACCTGATTTAGCATCGGCCCCTGACGACGTACTCCCCAAAAGGAAAACTTGGTCAGGAAACCCTATAGACTTAGCATAACCCCAGCTTATCAATGATATAAGTAACAATATCGTCAAACCCCTTTACAAACCGTTACAAACTCTCTAAGATAGAAACATCATCAATCAATCGTACCTCGATAACTTAATAGGAATCATAAACCAATGACCACCACTCTACAACAGCGCGAGAGCGCTTCCCTGTGGGAGCAGTTCTGCCAGTGGATTACCAGCACCAACAACCGTTTATACATCGGTTGGTTCGGTGTCATCATGATCCCCACCCTGCTCACCGCCACCACCTGCTTCATCATCGCCTTTATCGCCGCTCCTCCTGTAGATATCGACGGTATTCGCGAGCCTGTAGCTGGTTCCCTACTCTACGGAAACAACATCATCTCTGGTGCAGTTGTTCCCTCTTCTAACGCGATTGGACTCCACTTCTACCCCATCTGGGAAGCAGCTTCCTTAGATGAGTGGTTATACAACGGTGGTCCCTACCAGTTAGTCATTTTCCACTTCTTACTAGGTGTCTTCTGCTACCTCGGTCGTCAGTGGGAACTGTCTTTCCGTTTAGGAATGCGTCCTTGGATTTGTGTAGCTTACTCTGCACCTGTATCCGCCGCAACTGCTGTATTCTTAATCTATCCCATCGGACAAGGTTCTTTCTCTGATGGTATGCCTTTAGGAATCTCTGGAACCTTCAACTTTATGTTCGTGTTCCAAGCAGAACATAACATCCTGATGCACCCCTTCCATATGTTAGGTGTTGCTGGTGTGTTCGGCGGTTCCTTGTTCAGTGCAATGCACGGTTCTCTAGTAACTTCTTCCTTAGTGCGTGAAACCACCGAAATCGAATCTCAGAACTACGGTTACAAATTCGGTCAAGAAGAAGAAACCTACAATATCGTTGCCGCTCACGGTTACTTCGGACGTTTAATCTTCCAATACGCTTCTTTCAACAACAGCCGCTCTCTGCACTTCTTCTTAGGTGCATGGCCGGTAATCGGTATCTGGTTTACGGCAATGGGTGTTAGCACCATGGCGTTTAACCTCAATGGTTTTAACTTCAACCAGTCGATTCTCGATTCTCAAGGTCGTGTAATCGGTACTTGGGCCGATGTGTTAAACCGCGCTGGTATCGGTATGGAAGTAATGCACGAGCGCAATGCACATAACTTCCCCTTAGACTTAGCTAGTGGTGAACAGGCTCCTGTGGCTCTGACCGCTCCTGCTATCAATGGTTAATTCCTAGTCTGAACAAAAAGGCACTCCCGCGAGGGGGTGCTTTTTTGTTGTTAGAATTATGATATAGCTCAATGTTAAATGGAGTTAATTTTATGATATCCCCTCAAATTATTGAACTGGAACAAAAGTTACGAAATTTTTCGTTTGAAGATAAAAAATGGTTATTAGAACAGTTACACAAGCATTTAGAAGTTTTAAAAGAAAATGTAAATAGAAAACAGGCCAAAGATTTGATTATGGAAACATTAAATGAGGTTCAAAATATGCCCGATAATTGTTATCATGAAGTTTGGCAAAAATTTGATGACGCTTGTGTGAGAATTTCAGGAAACTTAGAAGAATCTGATTTACTATGATGTTTGCTCAAGATTCACCTCTTGTTATTCTTGATACTTCGGTTTTTCTTTCAGCTTTGTTAAGTAAAAATCCTAACAGTGTGCCTTGTCAAATTATTCGTTATTGGAGAGAGGGTAGATTTAAGTTAGTTATTTCTCCTCAATTATTGGAGGAATTGGTTGAAAAAGTATTAGTAAAAAATATTGACAGAAATGATATTAAGGATATTTTAACGGCTATTTTTTATACTGCTATCAAAATTCAAGGCATTTATCAAGCAACGCTACTCGATCAGGTTGATCCAAATGATAATATGTTTTTGGCAGCCGCTTACGAAATAGGTGCTGATTATCTAGTTTCTTTAGATAAAAAACACATTTTACCGCTAAAGCATTATCATCATACACAAATTTTATCGCCAAATTTATTCTTACAAGTCTTACAAAATAGTTAAAGATAAAAATGCGATCGCATTTATTTGTAAAGAGATAATCCTAATCGTTAGGATTTCTTTTAAGATAGGATTTAAACACAGGATTAATAGGAAAATAGGACGAGGTTTCTGATGGTAATTTATCCAGTAAACAGCGTCTCATTAATGACTGAATAGCTGCCCAAAATTCAGAAGTAGATAAGTCAAGATTAGCAGTTTTGGGAAACTTTTCTACCGCTTCAGTTTGATTAGCTAACCAGTGTATCACCTTTTTTTCTGTTGCGGATAAACGCTGTAAATGACATTCGATCGAGTCTTCTATATCTACTAAATAAATTTCATTTTTCATTTGTTCTAAAAATAAGGATACTTCTCCATCAAATAGTTCAATAAGGGTTGAGGAGATGATATTTAACCAGTTAGGATGACCTTGATAAAGTTCCCTCAGTTCCGTCCATTTCTCCTCACTTTTTAAACCGTATTCTTTGAAGATTTCTTCAAATTCTGTTGTTAAACCTTGCAGGTATAAAGTTTTAATTTTATCGGATTTTAAGGTGACAAAATCTCTGGGAAGTTCCCAACTAATTAAAATCAAACAACTTTGATGAGATGTGGTAGCAATTTGCTGAAAAAATTTATGATAATCCTGACAGTCGTTTAAATATTTACCTGCTAATTCCCCCGGTTTAAAAATATTCTGCACATCATCAAGAATAATTAAACAACGATAGGAGCTTAGATAATCTATTATATCAGGTAAGGGGGTTGATAGAGATTGGGCGAAAAACTGTTTTAGATCATCTTTGAGAGCGATTAATTGAGGAATATTTTCCAGACTGCGATAAATAATATAATCAAATTGTGGGGCAATTTCTGAAATTAATTTAAGGGTTAAAGCTGTTTTTCCAATTCCACTTAACCCATAAATGGTAATTAATCGAGTTTTATTATCTAGCCATTCTTTTAAGGTTGATATTTCTAACTTACGTCCATAGTTATACCTTAATTCAGGAGCTTTTGTTAAGTCAATTATGGGGGATTGATGATCATTATCTGGAAAATTTGAAGACTTTTTTAAGTTGTTTTCTGAATAGGGATTATTTTCTCGACAGATATTTATATGGTTATTGCCGATATTATTACAATGATAGTTAACAAAGTGATAAATAATGGATGAAGCTTTATTTTCTAAAATAGAACGAACATTAGACTTTTTTATATCTTCTTCAAAAACATCAGATAACAGTTGCCATAACTTCCATGCTTCTTTTTTTATATGGTCATAACTGCGCTGATTATCTTTGGCAATTTCTTCATAATC
The DNA here is from genome assembly GCF_001264245.1 of Microcystis panniformis FACHB-1757. Lineage (NCBI taxonomy): Bacteria > Bacillati > Cyanobacteriota > Cyanophyceae > Chroococcales > Microcystaceae > Microcystis > Microcystis panniformis. The sequence continues at coordinate 376,599 of NZ_CP011339.1, read as the reverse complement.
TTGATGTTCCCAAATACCCTGTAAGATGGATTCTTGCAATGAATCAAGATGTTTACCAGTTTTCTCTAATACCTGTTTATCTGTCCATTCTAAAAGGGTTTGAATATCCATATAAGTAAGTGATAGAACAGTTGTATTGCTGGTTGGGATCAGGGAACATATTTTAGGTTTCTTGTTTTTTTATCAGACTAATAATCATTTTACTTTACTTTTGCAAAAGATCGACTATTATTTTATCTCTTTTTGCTCACCTCATCCTATCCGTCCAGATAGGAGAAGATAAGTTTCTAATTTATGAATTGAACTCTGCGCTATATTTAAAAATCTGACATATTCGCTACGGACTACTACGGACTGATGACAAGTTTCTGTTAAAACACACCAAGTTGTAATTAGGGGTTGGGAAGAATACTGTGCTAAGGTTTGCTGTGCTATTAGATGATATTGATCTTTATTGTTAAATAAAGCCACCCAGAACCCAGTATCAACGATGATCATATTTAGCTTTTAATCCTTCTTTGAAAACGGATTTATAATTAGTAGAAAGGTCTGATTCTGCACTAATACAACCGATTAATCCAGATTCTTTTAAAATGTCTAGGGTACTTTGAGCTTCAGGGTTTATTTTTGCTGCAATCTCCGGCTTTTTTGCTAAAGAATAGCGTTTTTTTAATAACTCAATAAAATCAATCAGTAAGTTTTGTGCTTTTTCAGGTAATTGGTTAATATCTTGTTGAATTTGTTCTAAGTTAATCATTAATTTTCCTCTGTTAAGGTTTTTAAATAGGCTGCTAATCTTTAAGCGACTGTTTCTGACATTTAACCCTCCTGATTTGTTTCCGACTGTCACCTGTTACTTAATCGATTAATATCAATTCCAATGCTTGATTAATAATTTTATTTTTATCAATCATAGCCTCAATTTCTTCGGGTTGATATATACCTTCAAAAGCTTCTAATGCCCCTTGTCTTAAAGCCGAAGAATAAGCATCATCTAAGGTTTCTTTTAATTCTTCTGATGTTAGATAATTTCCTCCAGTTTTACGTCGTTGATTAATGCGTTGAATCTGTCGAACAGAATTAGAAATAGAGGTTTCCCATGAGCGTGTACTGCGTTTTTCTGCTTGCTGTTTAATCAGATGTAATAATACAATAATACTAAAGCTAAAAATCTTATTGAGCTTATCATCCTTGCTCATTTCTGTCATTTCCTCTACCAAGATCAAGGCATCGGGAACATTGCCAGCTAGTAATAGATTTTTTAACTCTAATAATTCTTCCATTTTTTGCTTTTTTTTACTGATTAACCTCTTAATTTAGTAATTTGTCCTTTACATTAGATATTGTTAAAGTTGGAAAAACAAGCGAAAACTTTTGCCTGTTCTCTTGCCTTATTAACGAAAATTTAGCCTTGTTTCATGAGCCTTGCCCTCCTTTTTGTCACTAAATCCCACTTTATCCCACAAAAATTATTGTATCAGAAAATCCAAAATGGCCACAAATTCCCACAGACAAAACCAAAGTGAACATCTAGATTGTAAGAATCACTTAGTTTTTTGGAGTCTTATCAGGTTATGAACAAGATACTAGCTAATTGTATCAGCTTAGGGATCGGATTGGGTGCGATCGGGGTGGCTGTTCCAGTACAAGCCGCCCCTTTTTTTACGGGGTTAGGGTTCTTACCAGGAGGCAGTTTTAGTAGGAGCTTTGCTCATGGAGTATCAGCAGATGGGTCTGTTGTTGTTGGTGAAAGCAGTAGTGTTAACAGTCCTACTGAAGCATTCCGTTGGACACAAGGGACAGGAATGGTCGGACTAGGGTTCTTACCGGGGGGTGGGCCTAGTGCTAATCTTAACGCTGGGAGTAATGCTCTTGGAATATCAGCAGATGGGTCTGTTGTTGTAGGTTACAGCAACATTCCTAATGTTAATGGTGGTTATGGTGGTTATGAGGCATTTCGTTGGACACAAGCAACGGGAATGGTCGGTCTTGGGGACTTGCCGGGAGGTATTTTCGATAGCAAAGCTACTGGAGTATCAGCCGATGGGTCTGTTGTGGTTGGTAATGGCACAGGATTTTACGGTACGGCATTCCGTTGGACACAAGCAACGGGCATGGTTGGGTTGGGGTACTTGCCTGGGGGTGGTTACTATGCCGCCAGTTCTGCTACTGGAGTATCAGCCAATGGGTCTGTTGTTGTTGGTAACAGCACGAGTGCCAATGGAATTGAGGTATTAGGTTGGCAGGAGGCATTTCGTTGGACACAAGGGACAGGGATGGTCGGTCTAGGAGACTTACCGGGGGGTAATTTCTGGAGCAGTGCTCAAAATGTATCAGCCGATGGGTCTGTTGTGGTTGGTCAAAGCTCTGGAGCTTATGGTTATGAAGCATTCCGTTGGACACAAGGGACGGGGATGATTGGTTTAGGGTCTTTACCAGGGGGTCTTTTCGTGAGCGCGGCTACTGGAGTATCAGCCGATGGGTCTGTTATTGTTGGTTATAGTGTTGGTGGTGAGGTATTTGTCTGGAATTCCACACAAGGGATGCGGAGCTTAAGAGAGATTTTAACCAATGATTACGGTTTAGATTTAACTGGTTGGGGGGCATTGAGTTATGCTGGAAATCCTCAAGTATCTGCTGATGGGTTAACGATCGTGGGTCAAGGATGGAACCCTAATGGCAATCTTGAAGCTTGGATTGCTCGTTTAAATCCGCAAAATAATCCATCTGTACCGGAGCCTAGTTCTATTTTAGGGTTAGGGCTGTTTTCTTTGGTGGGTTTTTTAATTAAGAAATGGTCATAATATAACCTAACTTTGATGGGAAAGTCCATAAATTACCTATTTTTGGCATCTCAATCAGTTAGCGTCTAAATCATTAGATAAAAGGGCATCCTCGAAAGGGGGGCTTTTTTCTTGTTCGGATGTATCGATCGAGCTACAATAAAAGGGACTTCTCTAGGCGAAAATATGGCTACAGGCATTGATATTAGCGAATTTATTGTGGCTAGTCCGGATATTTGTAATTCCCGTCCCCGGATCGCGGGAACTAGAATCACGATTCAAAGTTTAGTCATGGATCATAAAACGGGAATGAGTGCCGAAGCGATCGCTAAGGAGTATCCTCAGTTAAATCTGGCTCAAATTTATAGCGCTCTAGCGTATTATCACGCGAATAAAGAACAGATAGAGGCCGATATCGATGCTTACCGAGCCGATTGTGAAGACTGGGAATCCCGATATCGAGCCGGTGAATTGTAATGAGTCAAATCCGTCTCTACCTTGATGAAGATGCGGGTCAACGCTCGGTCCTGGAAGCTTTGCGGAATCTGAAGATTGATGTAAGGCTCTTCCGTAATTGTTATGCTAAATTAGTAATTGATTTAAGGCAACAGGCAACAGGCAATAGGGGAAAAAGATATTAAATCGATTATTTCTTTACTCCTGGAAGAAACCCGAATGATTCCTTCTCTTCTTAAAAAACTAAATTCTTAAAATATTTTGCCTATTGCCTTTTGCCTATTTTCAACTGTCAATTTTACATGACAAGTTCAGTAGAACCTTAATTATAAGCACTTACTTATAATTTATCTGGGAAAAAAGTTTAGTAATCTCACTGCAATTATAACAGGATTGGGCCGATTCAAGTCTGAATTGCATCACTATCTGATCTACCTTTATAGAATACCTCATTCGGGGTACGATAGTCAAGACATTTTCGAGGACGATTGTTAATTAAGTTTACGACTCTTTCCACCTCCTCTGGCTTAACAATTTTTAAATTCGTTCCCTTGGGGAAAAATTGTCTTAACAGTCCATTGGTATGCTCGTTTAATCCCCTCTCCCACGAATGATAAGGAGTAGCAAAATAAAAATCTGCTCCTAGTTTCTGACTCAACTCTTGATATCCACAAAATTCTTTGCCGTTGTCACAAGTAAAGGTTTTTCTTTTGTCAGGGTGAATCTCTTGGAAAAGTTTTTCTGTGACTCTATTGATTTCCGATGCGGTTTTGTTTTTGGCTAATCCTGCTCCTAAAAATTTCGAGGCTTTGTACACATGAGTAACGAGAACTCCTAGATGATTGCCCCCAATCATTGTGTCACTTTCCCAATGACCGATTTCGGTTTTCTGGTCAGCAATTGCTGGTCGCTCGCTGATATCTACACGCCCTGGAATCCCTCCACGCTTACTTTTTGCTCCATTTCGACTCTTTCTTTTTCCTCGTCTGGCCGCGTAGGTATTCTTGATACTTTCCACAGTCAAGGGTAGTTTTGATAGATCATTTGATAGATGGTTTCATGACTGAGCGATTCTTAACTGGCTCTTTTCAGACGACCTGCTATTTGTTCGGGACTATGATAATTTTTCAATCCTTCTTTCACCAACTCTAAGGCTGACTCTCTGACATTTTTAAAGGGTTGTTTGGCATTTTTGGTGCGCGTCTCGCTTTCAGCTTGTGCTGTGTCAGGTAGATAGCAGCCGAGAGAACTTTGATTCCTTCTTAATTCTCGTGATATCGTGCTTTGATGACATCCGAGCCAGACGGCCATTTGCCGTTGAGATAAATTTCCCTCCTGACTAAGTTGGTAGAGCAAGTTTCTTTGTTCTATGTTAAGATGTTGGGGCTTCGTTTTTGGGTCTGATTTGTTTTTGTTAATGATCAGACAGTACCTGATGAGCCTTTCTTTGTCAACTCTTGAGGTTGATGCGTTTCATTTTTGAATTGGCGATATTATCTTAAGGTTGATAAAAACGGAACTTCGCAAGAGTGTCCTAATTGTGGCGCGTTCACTGGTAAAAAGTCGTTATCGGAAAGAGTTCACCGATGCGATTCTTGTGGTCACATCGAACCGAGAGATACGGCATCGGCGAAGGTAATCGAGAACCGAGGAAAAAACGCGGTCGGACTGACCCTGTTAGAAAACGCTTGCGGAGGCGATCTAACGGGGATCGTTCAGTTAAACCTGTTTGATCTAGTCAAGAGCAGATGAACCAAGAATCCCCCGCTACACCGTGCGAGCGGTTAGCGGGGGAGAGTCAAAAAGTAGGTTTATTGAAGAAGTGGAGGGAATCATCATCCTATGGCGATAATGACAAAATCATTTAGACAAAGACTGGCAGAGATTTTCGGGTTTGACCTGCGATCGCTGGCTTTATTTCGCATTGCCTTGGCGTTAGTGGTTTTAGTGGATTTATCAGTTCGTTTTAGCCAAGTAACTGCCCATTACAGCGAATTAGGGGTTTTACCCCTAGGAAGCTTATCGAAAGTTTCTGCTAGTCCTTTTTACTGGTCGATTTTTGCTCTCAGTGACTCGGTACTGGTGCAGAGTATCCTGTTTATTGTCGCTATAGCGATCGCATTATTGCTTTTAATTGGCTATCATACCCGTTTAGCCACGATCGCCACTTGGGCGCTAATCGTCTCTTTACATCATCGCAACCCCCTGTTACTATTTGCCGCCGATGACGTAATCCGGGCAGTATTATTCTGGGCGATGTTTTTACCCCTCGGTGCCTGTTATTCCGTGGAAAGTGCCTTAAACACCAATCCCAACCCCCTACCCAAGCGCGTAGTTTCGGCTGCCACGGTGGCTTTTATGATACAGGTGTGTTATATCTATATGTGGTCAGTGGTTTTTAAACTCAAAAGTGAGACTTGGTGGCCCGACGGTACAGCCGTTTATTACTCTCTTAGTTACGATCAATACGCTACCGCTTTCGGGAGTTTTTTACTGACTTTACCGCAGCAATTCCTCAAATTCCTGACAATTTCAGCCCTAGGCTTTGAATGGTTCGGTCCGCTATTGATGTTTGTTCCCTTTCGCAATAGTTTATTTAAAATAATCGCCGTAGTTTCCTTTATTTTCTTGCATACGGTTTTTGCACTGATTCTACATTTAGGGGTTTTCCCTTTCTTGAGTGTTACCCATTGGTTGCCCATCATACCTAGTCTTGTCTGGGATTGGGGACAAAAACGGATAATAAACCCAGAAAGGGAAGGTTTAAGGATTAATTATGATCGAGATTGTGGATTTTGCAAGAAAGTTGTTCATCTTCTCCGCACGTTTCTCATTTTACCCGGCACTCCCCTGTTAGTCGCGCAGGATAACCCCTCAATATACGAGGATATGGTGGCCCAAAATTCTTGGGTGGTGGAAGATTGGCAGGGAAAACGTCGGTTTAAATGGTCAGCATTGGTTTATATTGTCAGTCTTTCGCCGATTTTCTGGTTTTTAGCGCCAATTTTGCGTTTACCGCCCCTCATGACCCTGGGAACGAGAATTTATGAGTGGATTGCCTCCCATCGTCGTTTTATGGGCAATTTCACCAAACCTCTCAAGTTTCGTCCCCTGACGATTAAATCCTCTTTACCTTTAAATATTTTGGTAATTTTCTTCTTCTTGTTGACCAGTATCTGGAATTTACGCAGTTTTGTCCGGCAATCGGTCGATAGAGGCGATTTAAATACACCTCTAATTAAGTCTCTTGATCGCTTGCTCACCCGTCGTACTTTTAATACAATTGATATTCTGGCAAGAGTTACCCGTTTAGACCAATATTGGACTATTTTTTCCCCTAGTCCCCCTCGCGATGATGCTTGGTTTGTGGCAGTCAGTCAATTAGCCGATGGTTCCACGGTAGATATATTTAGAGAAGGACAGCCGGTAATTTGGGATAAACCCACGGATAGCGATCGCAATCGTTTGTATAAAACCATGCAGTGGCGGGTATATTTTATTAATCTTAATCGAGCTATCGGTCGGTCAGTTTATGGAGAGTTTGGTCAGTATCTCTGTCAAAACTGGAATCAGCAGCACGGTAGTGATCAACAAATTAAATCCCTGCAACTTTATATCATGCGGGAAAGGACTGTCCCCCCCGGAGAAAAACAGGGAATCGAAAAAGAACTACTCTGGCAGCAAAACTGTCTTTAATCAGTTATCAGTTATCAGTTATCAGTTATTAACCAGATCAAAGTTATCTTGTAACTAAAATCTGATTGCTTCTTTTTCCCTTTCAAACTAACTACCGCTAAACCTTAAACATCGCTAGAACCACTCTGGAGACTAGCGAGGGATTTTTCAAAATTCATTCTCTGTTCAGCATTGCGGAGAAAGTAACCACTCATCATTGCTGAGGCCAATAACCGGCCCAGATGTTCGCGACTGGTACTGATAGTGACCCCGAAATGTTCCGAAGGAAGGTTGCCCAAAAGTCCGATAATGTTGCGTTCCATCACTTGAAAAACCTCTTGGGACTCCGGTTTCGAGAGTTGGGCGATTGTTTCTGGACTTAAGGTCTGGACATACTGCCACAAACTCTCGGAAAATTCACTATCGGTACCGAATAAATTGTGAGGGCGATCGTTTTCTCTATACACCTTTGATCTCCTTAACTCAATTTTTTTAAATTATCCTTTTGGTTCTTCCAATTGGGAGCATTTCACCTTTGTAACTCCTAAATCAGGTTTTATGTCAAGCTATTTTGAAAGCCTTGCTAGAAACCAGTTTTAGGGACAAGTATAATTACTCGCTTGCATAAATGAGATGCTCCCTTCCAATTTAACAGTTTTTTGAGATAGTGGCAGTCGGTAGAACCGAACCCGAAGGTGATGGTAATCCCAAGCAGAAAATCCATCTCTGGCAAAAATCAAAAACTGCTCCGAGAAGCAGATAACCGATCACTGTTCACCGATAACTTTTATTTACCCATACCTAACTGCTGGGCCTTTTGATAGACTTTACCCTCCGTCAGCAGCGAGGGGGCAATCACCACTTCCACCTGTTGCATTTCCTTTAAGTTCTTAGCACCCAAAGTTCCCATACTGGTTTTCAGCGCCCCAAGAGGTTATGAGTACCATCATCTAATTTTGCCGGTCCAACGAGGATTTCGGCAATAGTTCCCGTACTGCCCACACTAATCCGGGTTCCCCGGGGTAGAACTGGACTAGGTGTGGCCATACCCCAGTGAAAACCGCGGCCCGGTGCCTCCAAGGAGCGGGCAATGGGAGAACCAATCATCACCGCATCAGCGCCACAGGCAATACATTTGCAGATATCACCGCCGGTAATAATGCCGCCATCGGCAATAACGGGGACGTATTGACCGGTTTCTTGGAAAAAATCGTCCCTAGCGGCGGCACAATCGGCCACAGCAGTGGCCTGGGGAACTCCCACCCCTAAAACGCCGCGAGAAGTACAGGCAGCCCCCGGACCGATACCGACTAAAACCCCGGCTGCCCCGGTTTTCATCAGGTTAAGGGCGACTTCATAGGTGACGCAATTGCCCAAAACCACGGGAAGGGGCATTTCTTGGCACAGTTGCACTAAATCGAGGGGGGTGATAGCTTCCGGGGATAAATGGGCAGTGGAAACAACCGTTGCTTGGACAAAGAGAATATCGGCTGCTGCTTGGGCAACAATAGCACCATATTTGACGGCACCGGCAGGGGTGAGGCTAACTGCCGCAATACCGCCTTTTTCTTGAATTTCTTGGATACGAAGCTCGATTAGTTGCGGTTTAATCGGTTCTGCGTAGAGTTCCTGCATTAAACCGACGAATTCTGCTTTGCCGACCGCCGCAATGCGATCAAGAATCGGGTTAGGATCCTCGTAACGAGTTTGAATACCTTCGAGGTTTAGTACCCCTAGCGCCCCCAACTCGGAGAGAAGGACGGCCATTTTAGTATCCACCACCCCATCCATAGCGCTGGCGATAATCGGGATTTCCCGCTCGATATTGCCGAGAGACCAACGGGTATCGGCTAAACTAGGATCGAGGGTTCGCACTCCGGGTACAAGTGCGATTTCATCGATACCGTAAGCTCTACGGGCTGTTTTGCCCCGACCAATAATTGTATCCACTTTTCTATACTATTTCAGACCTATTTAGCCTAGACTAGCAAATTTCGCACCATCTCGAAAAGCTTTTCGGTATTATGGCAGACTAGGCATCAGGAAAATAATCGCCACAGTCGATCGCTTGTTCGGTGTTGGCGCTCCTGGGTTGTACACTACATTTGAGGCGATAATCGTTGGTAAAGTAGCGGCAGTGGGAGCAAGGGATGGAGTGCATCCGTCGGGCAACTTGCCAACTATCGCGCACGGCACTGGTTAAAGACCAGCAAACTAAAGCGATAATGGCAGCGGCGATTGAAAAACGTAAAATAATCCAGATTTCCATGGCGAGCGACTAAAATTACCTGATGTGGAGGGGAATCAACCGAGGCAATTGGCAGAGGTTTAGATACTGAACAGTTTACTGACATCCAGACTAACCGTTAGCAATCACCAGACTTTTAAGAACATTTTCGGTCATGGCCGCTATTTGATCCAATTGTTCCTGATGGCGTTTTGCCTGTTTTTTGGCTTCTACCTTGCGTTTCAGGGCTTCCCGGGCTAAATCATCGCGATTTTTGCTTAAAGCTTCGATCGCTACTCGATTCCATGTTTCTGCTTCTTGAAGGGCTTTTTTGTACTGGGGTTGAATTTCATCCCAACTGACCTTAAGATTGCTTAAAGCCCCTGTTAACAGGGTTTGGGCATTGTTGGGGTCGGCTCCGATGAGAGATTTTTTCAGAGGTTCGTAGAGTCCCACCGCTTGTAAATGGGTAATAATCGGGATAAATTCTTCTATCTGTTGACTTTTGCTAATACCGGTTTTACACCAAGTGGCAAAATGTTCGCAGTTGTTAAAAAGAAGATTATATTTCTGCTCCCCCAGACGACTTAGCGCCCTTTCTACCACCACATCGGGGATAAAGGAAAATCCCACCTCTACATAGCGCACCACATAGATTTTACCGCCCCTAGCAAAAGTTTCTAGGGAAGTTCGTTCGACAATCTCGCTCGGTTTTCGGTAATGAATGACGCTACCATCACCGCAATCGATGCCATGATGAGCATAAACACCCTGAAGATTGAGCAATTCCCGATAGGCGTATATTTGATCCCCTTTAGCCATATTTTTTTAGTGATAGAGTAAACAAGGAGATTATCTATTGACCCAGTTTTTCTAGTTATTACTCTTATATTTTAGAGATTATGGATGCTTTTAGTCCCTTTCCCCCTGACTGGACAGAGAATGCTGTTCACGCCTACAATTTTTGTTGTCCTTACTGTGGGGCAAAAGCTAAAGAAGCTCAGGCCGTTTGGATCAATCGCCGCGCTCCCGTTTTAGGAGAAGATTCTCGTCGTAAATGGCAGGAATTCTATCATTGTCAATGCGATCGAGTTTGGTGGGCCTGGAGTAGTGATCGACCTGCCGAAAATAAGTAATTCTGAATCGGGAATGGAAAATATGGCCGATGTCTATGTTTCTTGGGATGAATACCATCGTCTGATCGAAAAATTAGCAGTAAAAATCGATCATTCTGGTTGGCAATTTGCTCAGATTGTCTGTTTAGCTAAGGGAGGATTGCGCGTCGGTGACATTCTCTGTCGTCTTTTTCGTCAACCCCTAGCTATTCTCTACGCTGCTTCCTACGGGGGGCAAAATCATCAAATTCGGGGAGAATTAACTATTTCCTCGAATTTAGCCATGATCGAAGCCAAATTAAAGAGTCCCTTGTTATTAGTGGATGATTTAGTCGATTCGGGAATTACTCTCCAAAAAACCTCGATTTTATTGCAGGAAAAATACGGGATTACCAATATCAAAACTGCGGTGATCTGGTACAAAGCGGCATCAAGAATCAAACCTGACTATTATGTGGAATATTACCCCGATAATCCTTGGATTCATCAACCCTTCGAGCGTTACGAATTAATTACACCCAAAGATCTCCTAGAGTAAATACAGTTTAGCATCAGCTTAGAGAGTCTCCCTTTAAAAATACCACAAAAGAAGATTCATGTCTGAAATCTGTCATTTGCATAAATACCGACAATCAGCAATTATTATTGACTCTTAAATCATTACAAATGTATCAACAACTGCCTGTAAGCATCCCACTGAAGAAATAATGCGCGGGGGTTCTACCCCCCAAAAGCTTGGATTGAATGATAAAATCGAAAGTAAAGCCCGATTTTAGCCGAGAGTTTCCCTTTAAAAATACCACCAAAGAAGATTCATGTCTGAAATCGGCAACCTCATCTATTCTCCGTAGGATTCAGCAGTAATTTTACCCCGAAAAACGATGTAATTATAAACTGTATAAGCTAGTAAAATTGGGATTAAAAAAACCACAAAAGTCAGCATAAACACCAAAGAACTAGGGGCGGCCGCCGCTTGATAAATTGTCACGGACGGGGGAATAATATCGGGAAAAATCAACAATCCCAAACCGATAAAAGAGAGCATAAACAGCAATACTGTCCACACCATCGGAGTGTTTTCTTCCTTTAGTTGCAAACTCCGCAGTAATAAACCCAGTAAGACCACAGCTAAAATCGGGATGAGGATAAAGATGTAAATTAGTCGAGGGTCAAATAAACGCTGACGGATATGGTCAGAAAGCAGCGGCGTACTGATAGTGATAAAGATAGCACCGATAAAAGTGGTAATAGCGGCGATTTTTGCCGTTTTATAGTGAACTTCCTGTAAATTCCCCGTAGTTTTCAGAATTAGGTAAGTGGAACCCACTAAAACATAAGCTTGGATTAAAGTTAAAGAAACTAGAATCGATCGCCATGTTAACCAATCAAAGGGACCGCCGGCAAAATGACCCAATTCATCCACTTTAATGCCCTCAAAAACCGCACCGAGGGCGAATCCTTGCCCCAAAGCGGCCAAAAAACTGCCGAGTCCGAAGGCATAATTCCAGAACAACTTGCGACGAGAATGTTCACGAAACTCGAAGGAAACAGCCCGAAATAACAGCCCCACTACCATAATCACTGCTGGCAGGTATAAAGCGTTTAAAATTGTCCCGTAAGCTAGGGGAAACGCCCCAAACAGGGAACCACCCATCAAGACAATCCAAGTTTCGTTAGCATCCCAAACATTGCCCAAACTGGTCATTAAAATACTGCGACGCTTCTCGGAGGAGGAAGTCAGGGAAAGAATTCCTACCCCCAAGTCAAAACCATCGAGGAGGACGTAGAGAAACAGGAATAAACCCAGAATAAAAAACCAAATTTGTGGCAAAAAATACTGTAACGGTTCCATAGTTCCTCCTATTGTTGCGCTTCTAGGGAACGGGGATTCGCTTCCTGTGAGGTCACTGTTTCCTGTTGAGTCCCCGGCAGTGGTAAGTTAAGATTGGGTCCCTGACGGATAATAAGACTACCGAAATAGAGAGCAGAAACCAAGAAAACGACATAAATCGCCGTAATTCCGATTAAAGAGGTTAAAATCTCGCCTGCGGGCAGTTTAGAAGCAGCATCCACCGTCCGGATTTGATTGTAAACCGTCCAGGGTTGACGACCGACACAACGGACAATCCAACCGGTTTCAACCGCAAGATAACCCAGAGGGGCCGCAAAAACCCAAGCGCGTAGTAACCATTTTTGACTGTCGATTTTTTCGTTAGATAATTGACCGCGCAGCCATTGCCCGACAGTTACAGCCATTAAAGACGCGAGAAAAAGACCGATAGCGACCATAATCCGGAAGGAATAATAGATTAGCCCCACCATGTGCGGTCTGTCTTCGTATTTCCACGTTTTTAAGCCCAGAACAGGTTCCGATAACTTGGGTTTTAATTCCAAAAGATAACCCAAAGCATTAGGAATCTTCACTTCCCAGCTATTTGTCTCCGCTTTATCCTTGGGTAAAGCAACCAAACTCCAACCGGCAGTTTCTCCCGCAGGAATGGTTTCCCATTGCGCTTCCATGGCGGCTAATTTAGCCGGTTGATAGTGATACACTTGTTCGGCACTAAGATGACCGACAAAAATTTGCAAGGGGGCGATAACAATCGCTAGAGTAAGAATAATTTTGAGAGAACGACTAAAAAAGCTAATGTGACGTTTATTGAGCAAATACCAAGCACTAATCCCACCAATGACGAAAAGAGAAGTTTCCAGAGTAGCGAAAAACATATGCAGGAAACTATTAACCATGAAGGGATTGAGAATCGCTTGTAGGTAATCCTGAACGATAAATTTACCATCCACGAAGATGCCACCGGCGGGGGTTTGCAGCCAAGAATTAGCGGTTAAAATCCAGAAAGTGGAAAGATTAGCCCCGAAAGCGACGAGAATTGTCGCTAGGAAGTGAATTAAAGGGGGAACTCGTCCCCAACCAAACAACATAATTCCTAGAAAACTAGCCTCTAGCATAAAGGCCATGGTTCCCTCGAAACCGAGGATAGTTCCGAAAAAGTCCCCCACTGCTTCCGAAAAAGGCGCCCAATTCATGCCAAACTGAAAAGCCATCGGTAAACCAGAAGCAACTCCAATGCCGAAATTGAGAATGTAGAGTTTTGACCAGAAGCGAGCGTGATGATAGTAGTCAGGATTGCGAGTTTTTAGCCATAATCCTTCGACAATGACTAGATAAATGCCCATACCAGTGGTTAACACCGGCCAAAGCATATGGAAAATAGCGGTGATGGCGAATTGTATCCGCGACAAAGCAACGGGATTGGCAAGTAAATCCATGATTATAATCTTTAAACGATCGTGAAGATATCATAAGCACCTATAATACTTAGCCAGTAATGCCCTGAAAAGGCAAGGTTAAATAGGAATTATATAGATTGTTTTTAGATTTATGCGATCGCTTTGGTGTTAGTCAATGACTTAGTTAGTACACTTGTATTGTATTGGGAGGAAAACTCAGAAAAATTGCTAGAATATTAGCCTGATTAATTAATTTTCCCCTCGATCGAGTATGACTTTCTCCTCAGCCGCAGACTTTCAAGATGAATTTGATGTCATCGTCGTCGGGGCGGGCCATTCCGGCTGTGAAGCGGCCCTAGCTTGCGCCCGTCTCGGTTGTCGTACCCTTCTCCTCACCCTTAATCTCGATAAAATCGCTTGGCAACCTTGTAACCCCGCCGTCGGTGGTCCGGCTAAATCCCAATTAACCCACGAAGTGGACGCTTTAGGCGGCGAAATTGGCAAAATGGCCGACCGCACCTATCTGCAAAAACGGGTTCTTAATGCCTCTCGCGGGCCGGCAGTCTGGGCCCTACGCGCCCAAACCGATAAACGGGAATACGCGGCGGTGATGAAAAGTATCGTCGAAACCCAGGCAAATCTGGTTATTCGGGAAGCCATGGCCACAGACCTGATTTTAGGGGCAAATGAGCAAGTTTTAGGAGTAGAAACCTATTTCGGCACTTGTTTCGCCGCTAAAGCCGTCATTTTAACCACTGGCACTTTTTTAGGCGGCAAAATCTGGATCGGCGGCAAATCCATGGCAGCTGGACGGGCGGGCGAATTTGCGGCGGTGGGTTTAACAGAAACCCTAAATCGTCTCGGATTCGAGACCGGTCGCCTAAAAACTGGCACTCCTGCCCGTGTGGATAAGCGTTCGGTGGATTACTCGCGCATGGAACCGCAACCGCCCGATGACGAGGTGCGTTGGTTTAGTTTTGATCCGGAGGTGTGGATCGAACGAGAACAAATGAACTGTCATCTCACCCGCACCACGGCGGCAACTCATCAATTAATCAGAGATAATTTACATTTATCCCCCATTTATGGCGGTTTTATTGACTCCAAAGGACCGCGTTATTGTCCTAGTATTGAGGATAAAATCGTCCGTTTTGCCGATAAAGAAAGTCATCAAATTTTTATTGAACCGGAAGGGCGCGATATTCCCGAACTTTATATCCAAGGCTTTTCAACGGGACTGCCGGAAAATGTTCAATTAGCAATGCTGCGGACTTTACCCGGTTTAGAAAACTGTGTGATGTTGCGGGCTGCCTATGCAGTGGAATACGATTATTTACCAGCAACTCAGTGTTATCCAACCCTGATGACGAAGAAGATTGAGGGGTTATTTTGTGCGGGACAAATTAACGGCACAACCGGTTATGAAGAAGCGGCAGCCCAGGGACTGGTGGCGGGGATTAATGCGGCAAGATTTGCTTTAGGAAAAGAGTTAATTGTTTTTCCCCGGGAGGAAAGTTATCTAGGAACTTTGGTCGATGATTTGTGTACTAAGGATCTGCGGGAACCCTATCGAATGTTAACCAGTCGTTCTGAATATCGCTTAGTATTGCGATCGGATAATGCCGATCAAAGATTAACACCTGTAGGGCGAGAAATTGGTTTAATTGATGACCGGCGTTGGCAATTATTCCAGAGCAAACAAGCTAATATTATCGCCGAAAAAGAACGCCTACACGAAACGAGAATTAAAGAACGGGATGAGGTAGCAATTGCCATCGTTAAGGATACGGAACAAAAAATCAAAGGTTCTCTCTCTTTAGCGGATTTACTGCGTCGTCCTAGCTTGCATTATCTCGATCTTGATCGCTATGGTTTAGGTAATCCTGATTTAAATTTAGCCGAAAGAGAAGGGGTAGAAATTGAGATTAAATATTCCGGTTATTTGAAGCGACAACAAAATCAAATTGACCAAATTAGTCGCCACAGTAACCGTCATTTATCCCCCGATATTGACTACATGAAAATCGAAACTTTGTCAATGGAATCCAGGGAAAAATTAACAAAAATTAAACCCGCCACCATCGGTCAAGCCTCGCGAATTGGCGGAGTTAATCCCGCCGATATTAACGCTTTATTAGTGTATTTAGAAATGCGGCAGATGTCGGCAGTTAAAAGTTAGGAAATAATCCTGATTATCAGCGATCGAGAGTTATCATCGGCTGCTTAATTAGGGTTTGCTGAATAAATGTGAAATGTAGGCAAGGTAAGGGTTTTGTGGCTTTACGAGCGAAACAGGTGCAAGATTTTGAGAGAATCATGCTTCAAAACCTTGCGTCTTCATCGGCCCGCCTCCTGTAGGGGCGAAGCATTCGGGCAATAACCTATCGGTGAAACCGTAGATTTTCTATCCGAATGCTTCGCCCGTACTTTTTCAGCAAACCCTAAGTGGGTGGGTGGAATTAAATATAAAATGAACGTAGGTTGGGTTGAAGCATGAAACCCAACGCCCGCATGGGTTACGCTACCGCTAACCCATCCTACAAATAATTGTGCCTACCTACTTAATTAGCAGCCCCAATCAAAATAAAGGGCGACCAAAAATAAGGATGGCTTTTAATTTGACTCAGTTTGGCCTGTCGCATGGCTTCACTTTTAGTCATGCCATTCTTGAGATTTTGATAAAATTGGGTCATAATTTCGGCACTGGTATTATCTTCAGCATCCCAAAGACTGGCAATTACTGATTTAGCACCGGCTCTTTCTAGGACGTAAGCAAGTCCTGATATTTCCTGTCCGTCTGCGTTGGCTTCCTTGGCGGTTTGACAAGCACTCAGGGTAATTAATTCGGTATTTTTTAAGCCTAATAATGCGGCATCAGCGATGTTATATTGCTCTTTATTGGCGAAAAGAATAGTATTAGCTTGCATATCCAAATTAGGACAGCCAGCACGCTTAAAACAGCCATGAGTTCCTAAGTGTAAAATCGAGAAGCGAAAGGCTTGTTTTTTGAATATATCTAGAGTTGCGTTTGTACCGAGATATTTTCACTTCCCGGAAAGATTTTGCTGATAGTTTCTGCTTCTATTTCTGTGCCTTTAAGATCAACTTTTTCTTTTTTCTCCGTGTCAAATAGAAAAGGTTTGGGATTAGCTAG
Source organism: Microcystis panniformis FACHB-1757 (assembly GCF_001264245.1). Taxonomy (NCBI): domain Bacteria; kingdom Bacillati; phylum Cyanobacteriota; class Cyanophyceae; order Chroococcales; family Microcystaceae; genus Microcystis; species Microcystis panniformis. The sequence continues at coordinate 359,940 of NZ_CP011339.1, read as the reverse complement.
AGCTAAGGCTTTGAGAGTGGAGCGATCTGTTTTCGTTTTTTGAGTAGCAAGAGAAGAGGTCGAGATACGAGTTAAATAATAAATTGGATATTTTTCTAGGAGAACTTGCTCATTTTTCTCATCGTAGAGGGTTTCAAAGGGAATATAGCGCAGTTGTCCAGTGGCGATAATAGCGATATTTTTCGGGGAACTGGTGGCGATTTGTGATTCAATGGGACGGATTAAAATCTCGTAGAGTTTGCCACCGGTATCGTACACATCGCTATTTTTAGCATTGGCTAATTGGGGACGGTATTCGCTGACGAGTTTATTCAATTCCTCGCGTTTTGCATCGCTCTGAATAACGATTAATTTTTCTCTAGTAACGAGAAATAGGGCGACTTTATCGCGGAGGGGAACGGGTTGAATGACGAGGGTATCAGGAGCGATATTTTTCTGGAGTTGGGCGATGTCAGTGGGTTTGGTTTCAAAAAGTTCAGCAATTTCAGGATATTTATCTCCGATAGTTTCCGCATTTTTATACACTTTTTCCTCGAATTGTCGGATCTGTTGTGCCAGTTCTTCAGAGAATTTATCCTGTAGTTGTCGGCGCATTCCTTCGAGTTGTTGATTGTCGGTGTTCCAGTTATCAAGTGCTTTTTGTGCATCGGGATCGGCAACTTTGGCATTAATCAGGCGATTGTAATCGGCGAGATCGGCGGTAGTGGCGAGGTTTAGCCATTCAAAAGCTTTTTCGGGTTGGTTTTGTTGGATTAGGACTTCGGCGAGAGTGATAACGGTTCTTTCGTTAGAGGCTAAAAACGATTTTCGATTTTGACCTGCAATATTTTCCCTCGAAATATCTCCCCGTATCTTGAGGATAATGTTGAGGGACTCTTCCAAATTCTTGATCGCTTCTGCGGGTTGATTTATCTTTTGATAAGCAACTCCTAAATTATTTAAAGAATTAGCTTCCCCTTTTAGATCGCCTATTTTCTTCGCAATGTCTAAAGTCTGTTTAAGGTAATCGATCGCTTTTTCGTACTCTCCGAGGAAGTAGTGAGCAACTCCTAAATTGTTTAAAAAAGACCCTTCCTCTTGCCGAAGGCCTATGTCCCTCGTGATGACTAAAGACTTTTCGTAGAGATCGATCGCTTTTTGATACTCTCCACGCGATTGGTAAGCGTTTCCTAAATTGCCTAAAGATCTGGCTTTACTTCCTTGATCGCCTATTTTCTCAGCGATTTCTAAAGACTGCTGGTGGTAATCGATCGCTTTTTGGTATTGTCCGAGGGATTGGTAAACGTTTCCTAAATTGCCTAAAGAATCGGCTTGCACTTTTAGATCGCCGATTTTCTCAGCGATTTCTAAAGACTGCTGGTGGTAATTGATAGCTTTTTGGTACTGTCCTAGTAAGCGGTAATCAACTCCTAAATTGTTTAAAGCCTTGGCTTCCCCAGAACGATCATCTAACTCCCTCGTGATGGCTAAAGACTGCTGGTGGTAATTGATCGCTGTTTGATACTCTCCACGCGATTGGTAAGCGTTTCCTAAATTGTTTAAAACCTTGGCTTCCCCAGAACGATCATCTAACTCTCTCGTGATGTCTAAAGACTGTTGATGGTACTCGATCGCTGTTTGATACTCTCCACGCGATTGGTAAGCGTTTCCTAAATTGTTTAAAGAATTGGCTTCTCCTTGGCGATTAACTATCTCCCTGTTAATGACTAAAGACTTTTCGTGGAGATCGATCGCTTTTTGATATTGTCCGAGGGAAAGATAAGCACTTCCTAAATTGTCTAAAGAAGCCGCTTCTCCCTGACGATTTTTGATTTCTTGATAAATTTGTAAGGCTTTTTCCCACGATTGCAAGGCTTCTCGAAACTGACTTATTTCATATTGTTGAGCGCCTTGCTGTAAAAGCCTATCCGCTTCTTTTCGCTGTTTTTCTGCTTCCATGATTTTTTCAGCAATTTTTTCTAAATCAGCATCCTTAATTTCTTTTGCGATTATTAAAGTCTGCTGAAAAAATTCTATGCTCTCCTTAAATTCTCCTAACTCATAGTAAGCCCCACCGAGATATAAAAAGGCGAGGGCTTCTACACGACGTTCTTTTGACTCTTGTGCTATTTTAACCGCATTTTCTAAAACAGAAATAGCTTGACGGTATTGACCGTCGTTAACATAGGCATTGCCTAAATTAGCGGTAGATTTAGCTTCTCCTGAAAGGTCTTTAATTTGCCGGTAGGCTATCACCGCCTGTTGACAGGATTGAATCGCCAATTTTACTTGATTATTATCAAGATTCTGGCGACATAATTGCAAAAGTTGATCCGCTTCTGCTTTCCTCCCATCCGTATTTTGCGCTATTACCGCAGGGATGAGAGAGGAGAGTTTCCCGTTAACAACTGGTAGGGTGACGGTAGCCACCAGAGAAAGAGTAAGTAAGGCGTAAAATTTGGGATTCATAGTTATTTCCGCTATCAGTTATTAGTTAATACACCTCATCATGAGTTCCAATGTTAATCAAAACTATCCTATCTGTTTGAGTTTTTTCGTCTCGTTCTAAATAGAAAATGATGCGGAAATCATAACTACAGGAACAGGCTCTCAATTCCTGATATTCTCCCCTGACTCGATTAACATCTCTTGTTGTTCCCTGGGTAAGCGTAGGCTGCTGCCAAAGAAGCCATGTCAGGAGGCGACTCAGAATAAGCCAGAAGATTTTGCGGTCGGGAAAGTGCGCTTTCTAGCAACCCCTCATCTCGAATACCCTCTAATCCACCATGCTCGGCTATTTGGCGGTGATGAATCGCGAGAGCTACCCCATCAGCTATCCAGATTAGCTGGTTCATGAGCCTAAGTTGCCAGCTTTCTCAAAACATTCCAGTCTTCGCGCATCACTTCCTCCGCCACTTCCATTTGCTGGACAAATTCGGGGTCGTAGGGTGTAAGCTCAAAGCCATTCGGCGTTTCCAAGACGTAGAGCATATCGCCTTTACTAAGGCGCAGCTTCTCCACCAACTCTTTCGGGAAAATCACCCCCATAGAGTTCCCTACCGTTGTGACTTTTAACTTAATCATCGTTTTTTGACTGAGTAAATGTGTCAATTATAGCACCTCCCATATTTCCTGAATTTCTCACATCACTTAACAATTTAGTATTAACTTTCCGAACCATTGTCTAATCTCTTGTTTTTCACTCTCTTCCAACGGAAAATCAATATTTTTGAATTGTTCGGCCGTTCTCTGTTTGACTCCTAAAATCTCAATCCCTACAATCCTATCCGTCTCATCGTAATCATAGATAATCCCCAGCGCTACTTCCTCAGAATCAATAACCTTTCCCTCAAAACGACGAATATAAGCGGCATTAGCGGCTCGATCATAGTCTATTTTCATATAGCAACCGCCAAGGCAATAAAGATTATAATTACTATATGGTGACATCTTTAACCCCAGCCCAACTAGACAACCTCAACCGCTTTCAAAAACGCCTTCCCCGTCATGCTACCCCAATTCGGATCTATAATCTTCCCAACGGTGGCAAAGCATTTCAATCGGACGTTCCTGCCAAAAATATTTCCGGTTCCTATGCAACCTACGAAAAACAAATTGATGCGGAAGGAATCACTCTCTTTTACACCAAAACAACCTACGCCCCCAACGGTTCTATTGTTCACATCAAACAAAAATACCCATGAAAAATAGACAAGAATACCTCAACGCCCTAGTCAACTTTGACCAACCCTTATCAACTATCCTCCCTATCCTAAAAACCTTTCCTTGGGACAGTAGCGAAGCAATTATCACCCTAAAAAAAGAGCATCTGATCGATATTCTCGATCGCTATCTCAATAACGCTCTATCTGCCACCGACCTAGAAAACTGGGCCGATGCCATCGAATGCAGAGAAGATATCGCCTATAAAACAGATGAGGAAAATCTCATCAATGACATCATCTTTGACCTCGCTAACCCGACCTTAAACGATCCACTATCACCAAAAATGATCGAACAATACATCAGCCAACTTTCCCATTTAAAGTCTTCTTTAATTGCCTAAAAAATAGACCTATTTTTTGTGAATTTTAATGGGGGTTTACTTGAATCTCAATTTTGTCCGAGGGGTTGAATTTAATTTCCTCAACAACGTAGGAACTGTTACTCGCCACCCCCTCGATCCCTATTATTTCTAGAGGATCTAGCGAGGTTAAAGTTACTTCTGCTTTTCCTTGATTAACATCAATAATTTTGAAGTTCTGTAGGGGTTCCTGCCAGCGTTTTCTATTCTCTTTTGGATTGCTTGATTTCTCTTCCCCACGAATAACAAGCCTTCCGCTTTTGATAATAACCTTCCCTTGAAACTCTATCTGTTTGATCTCTTTCATTGCCACTTCTTTTGTTTTTGAATCTCTCCCTAAAGCGATCGTTTTTGCTTGGGAATCGAACTTGATTAATCTCCCGGATAGAGAAGTGCCATTTTTTAAATATACATTTGTATCATCTGGTATGAATACGGGGATTTTCTTGACGGGAGATTGATCGCCGGTGGCTGGTAGATGATAGCCAGCAAGAGAGGCGATAAAAACTAGGCTAGTTGCGGTTATTATTGGGTAGAGTTTTTTCATCTTTACCTTGCCTGAATGATCGGGATTTAGTTGGTTCTGTTTTCGATCTTGGATGCGGTGGGTTAGGAGTAACAGTAACCCAACCTGCGGTTTTTTCTAGAGGGTTTTTTCCATATTTTAGCGTCGGGATTGTCAAAGGGGAAGCGTTTTATCTTCTCTTTATGTTAAAACTTATGAAGGTACTCCTTTATGCGGTAAGCGATAGAAATATGACTCTACAAGAGCTAATGCGGTGGGCGGAAAAATTATCCGCAATCGAGAAACGGCAACTGATCGAAAAAATTACCGCAGAAATGGCATCGGAATCGGCAGAAGTTAATCAACCCCGTCCCTCTTTATGGGGTATATGCGCCGATTTAGGACAGGCTCCCTCGGCTGAAGATATCGATAAAACCCGACGAGAAGCGTGGGGAGATTTTACGGCAGAGGATATTTAAGTGTTAAAAGCAAGTTTTAAGTAGGTAGGCGTTAAAAATTATCATACACCCCCCTTATCAAGGGCGCAGGGGGGATCGGCACCCCCCTTATCAAGGGGGACTAAGGGGGGATCGAACCTATTCCCCGAATATAATTGGATGCGGTGGGTTAGCGATATTCGTAACCCAACCTGCGGTTTTTGTCAATATATTTTTACTTTCCGAAACCTTTGTTCGGGCGGTTTTGTTTGGCAATACGGAGGGCTTTTCCGGTTTTACCATCCTGTAGTGCGATCCGCATCGATCGCTTTTTCTGGTAGGATTGAATATCCGCCGCTAACGGATGAGAGTTATCGATGCGTAGATGGGTTAAAGAACAGACAAGACTCGTTTGTTTTCCCGATTCGTTTTTTAGGGAACAAATAATTCCCCCCTCGTCTCCCATGTAGAAAATTTTATCGATCGAAAACTGGTGATCGGGTTTGTATCGCTCGCCTTTTGTTTCAGCTAGTTTTAACGTTTCGGGAGTTGCACGCACAGGGATTGGTAAACTCGCTTCCATTTTCTCAATTAAAAAACGAACTTGTCGGGGATCGTCGATGGACATGGTTATTCTCCTTGATAAAATACAAAGAACTGGCGATAGAACCCGATCGATCGAGTAGGATAGCGATCGAAAACGCCAATCAGGGACATTTTGCCGTGAGCGCTCCGAATTCTCCCCCTCCCGGAACACAGATACTAGGAACCTTCGCCAGTCTTCTCGGTTTGTTGGGGATTTTTCTCTATTTTACGGGATGGATCTATCGGTGGGCCTATTTCGGCTGGTTTAGCCTTGAGATTAACCGTCTAGACTTGCCCTTGCGTTCCTTCCTTTTCGTGCCGATACAGGTCTTCTGTGGCGATTTCGGGGCGTTGCTGCGAACGTTTCTGGCGCTGGTTGCCGTTGCCTTTGCGATTCAATTTACTCTCTAGATTTTGTCTCCCCTGCCATCCTATGCAATTGTCAGTCAATCTAAACGGAAATTTCATCAAAAATTTCAGTTTCTAAGTTTATTAGTCCGGGGAATTCCCGAATCTCTCCGAAAAGATTTGATCGCTGTTATTTGGCTATTAATTATCCTTTTTTGGTTAGCTCGAATTCAGGGATCGATCGATGCCCGTCGCGATGCAATTAATGATAGTTCTACCTTACCAGTTATCACTTTAGTTTTACCGGAAAAACAGATAGCGATCGGTCGGAATCCGCAGGATGTTTTTACCGATCCTTCTCTTAAGGGTTATCGAATTATCGGTGAGACCAAATTACTCGAAGAGCTGCGGGGAAAAGAAACGAATGATAGTAAAGTTAATCCCCCGCGAGTCTGGCGTTTATTAATTCAAAATAATAATTGGACTTATGTTTTTCGCGGGTTATCCCCTCAGTCGGCAGACAATGAACGTCCGGCGATTCTAGCCATTCGCGAGGATAAGGAGGGACAATTGATGATTCTCGCGCCGGATGTCCCAAAATCCCGATGAGAGTCAATCGGGGAAATTATCAAAAGCGATCGTTAATAAAAAAAGTCTAAAAGTCGCACCCCACAAGGTTTTCGGCGTTGTCAGATCAGAAGAGGAAAGATGCAATGCTCCGGTGCTGATTCGGAGCATCTTTCAATTTGACAACGCCGATTGTAGGGCTAATTCATGAATTAGCCCTACGCCGATTGTAGGGCTAATTCCACTGCTAAATCGAGCGACTCTTGTTCCCCACTTAAGCCCAACTATCGGCACTATTCGTTCATTAAACACTAATTGTCAAGATGCCATGTAATCTTTCCTATCAAAGTAATTTCAGTTCCGGTGCTGATTCGGAGCATCTTTCAATTTGACAACGCCAGGTTTTTAGATTCATTCAGCCCGCCCTATCTAGGGATTGCCACCACCCACAGCGATGCCAGTGCCATAAATCTGAGCATTTGTCAAGTTGATTCTCTCCATCGATGCACCTGTCACATCGGCATCATAAATCACGGCACTGGTGAAATTGACTCCATCGAGATCAGCTTGATTGAAACTGGCATTAGTCAGAAAAGCTGCGGTCAAATTTGCGCCTTCTAGGTTAGCATCCGTCAAATCCGCGCCCTCTAAGTTAGCTTCCTCCAGATTAGCTCCTTGTAAATTCGCTTTTCTCAAATCTGCGCCGATTAGATGCGCCCCCCTTAAATCTGCACCGCGGAGATCACAGCCCGGACATTCCCGCGTATTCAATAATTGTTGTACCTGTTGGGGATTTTCCGCACCGACGGGGTTAATCAGCAGTAAGGAGGCTAGGGAACCTAGGGCAATCATTAAAGTCCTTTTCATTGTTTTCGCCTCCTCTTTCGTTTTCTTCTCTACTTTTAGGATAGGAAAAAAGCTGCTAACCAACTTCCCCCGATCGGGCTAATTCTCCTGTTATCTTACTTTTGCTTGCTTTTGCTAGTCGATCTCTCCTTTTATTACCGTAGCGATCGCTGCTCGGGCATTTTCCTTAAATTCCTTCACATCAACCCGACTTAATAACCAAACTGCTAGGATCATTCCCAATGCTTGCACGAGGAAAACTAAGCCATAGGCTAAAACTGGACTAGAAAAGACAACTTTACCGATATTTAAAATCGTACCGCCTAAAACCGTGGCCAATCCCCGGGCGATCGCTTGTGATAATCCCCAAGCGCCGATAAAAGTTCCTGCGGTTTCGGCGGCGGTTAAATCTAACATTAAACTGGTAGCTCCGGCGGTAATCATTCCCGAAGCTAAACCGAAAAAGAGCAAGCTTGATTTTAATAAACTTTGGTTAGCAGAAAAGCCGGCAAAAATCAAGAGAATAAAACAAATTGTTGCAAAAATACAGCCATATTTAGTGGTTTTTTGTTTACCGATGCGGGGAATGAGCATAAATCCCGTGGCAGCAATACCAAAAAGGGTTCCGGTTCCCCAAAAAGCGTTCAATTGGGTCGTTTGGGCGATACACATCCCAAAAACCTCGCCGCCAAAGGGTTCCATAATTGCATCCTGCATAAATAAACTCAAAGTCATCATCAGCAGAAAGGTGAAAAATAAACCGGTTTGCCGACTAGCGGTGAGAACTTGTAGGGCATCTTTGAAGGTAATTTGATCCTCTCTTTGCACAAGAGTGGACCGGCTACTAAAACGAGAATATTTTTTTCTACGCCAAAAGTCGCTAAAATACAGAGACCGAAGACGATAGCGGGCATAATCGTGAACACGGGGTTAATACTCGCCTGTAGCTGCGGAATATTGGCTATAGGGGCTGATTGAGTCGGATCGTAGGTCAAAATATTTGTACCGCAGATATTGGGAGTATCCAGCAAACGAGAACTAACGATCGCCCCGACGACGATTCCCACCATCAGCATTGACCAAACTATAGCAACTAATTGCGATCGATTATCTTCATCGGACACATCCACCAAGAGGGCAGCAAAAGGGGTGGAACTGGCGCTTAAAGCTAGTCCGTAGAGGGCGAAAATTAAGGCTAAGAGGGCAATCCAAGCGTAGGAAATGGTATTCCATCCCGAAGTTTGAATACTAAGTCCCAATTGCCAAACTACCTGCAAAGCAATAAAAGCTAAAGCGGTAAAAATTGCCGCCCCAATCCAGACATAACCGCTGCGATGATGACCGAAAATAGTTTTACCGTCGGATCTTTGCCCAAACCAGATGCGTGCTGGACTAACAAACTGGTGCATAGCGATCGCAGCTGCGGCAAGAAAGGGTAAAACTTTTAACTCATCGATCATAATCCGATTGAGAACCCCCAAAGTCAGCAGGGACATAATACCTAGTCCCATCTGAAAGAGTCCTAAGCGAAACATGGTGAAAAGTCCCAGTTTTGGCAGGGGTTTTGGGGATGAGTGAGTAGAATTGGAGATATCGCTGGTAGCCATGGTTAAATCAATACAAAAAAAGCCAGTATTTAAAAATTTAACGCAGGACGAGCAGACATCTTCTGGGGATTTAAGTTTCTGTGTCCAATAACCAAGTGGTCAGATCTGTCAAGCTGGTAAAATCGAGCAGCGCTTCTCCTAAAGTTTCTAATTGTTCTAGGGATAGTTCTTGGATTTGTTGGCTTAAAGTTGAGGATATTTCACCTAAACGACGGTTAAGTAGTTGTAGAATCAAAGAAACCGCTTCTGATTGTCTTCCTTTTTCTTGGATGTCCTGATCAATGACTGATTCGCCCATAATTTCTTCTCTTAATAAGCTTCTGGTGATTTCCTTACTTAATACTAACCCCGCCAGAATTGCTGTAGCAACGGCTAAATTGCTTTTTTCAGTTCTCCCCTTGATATTAAGTAGGTGGGTGGAATTAAATATAAGATGAACGTAGGTTGGGTTGAAGCATGAAACCCAACGCCAGCATGGGTTACGCTACCGCTAACCTATCCTACAAATAATTGTGCCTCCCTACTTATCAATTTTTGTGGCTACTTTGGCCAAGATTTTCCTATTGTATTATCCATTTTCCTGTAACTGTATGTTCGAGTTAATCGAGATCGCACAAAATGGAGATTTCTATGATCGTATCTTCCCCATTGTCCTCACCGATGCCAAAATCTACAACCCCAAAGACCGACTAAAATAGACTCAATACGGGGAAACCGAAAGTAAAGAACCAGAAGAAACCATGAAACAGGGAGGAATCGCCAACCTGCGAGGAATTATCGACGATCTAAATCTTGGCACCGTGATCCAGAAGTCAAATCGTCAAGTGCTTACTCTGTAATGATTATAATCGATTCGATCTTTGTTTAGCGTTGAAGTTCCCTTAGGAATAAATTGGGTCTTTTTCCAGCAACCCTAGCAATTTTTGCATTTTAATCCAAGCTCTTCTCATTTGCCAGAATTTACTTTTTTCCATGGCGGCTATTTTACTGTCAGCTTTTTGTAATTCCTCGTCTCTTTCTCGATAATCCAATTGGGTTTTTTGCAATTCTTCTTGCAATTCTTGTTGATGAATTTCTAATTGTTTAATTCGTTCTCTAGCCTGTTCCAACTGAGCGAATATATCGACTTTTAAGGTGACTAAAGCAGCAAAAATGGTTTGGATATTTTGGGAGTAAAGTTGGGGATGATTATAAAAAAGTTGGGTGTAGGAATAGATATAGTGTTCTGCGGTCATTGAGCGACTCATAGAATCAGCTTTTTGTCGATAGAAAAATAACAATTCTGGGATACGATAGACTTCTCGACCTAATTCGATCAGAGATAACCAAAAATCGTGATCTTCCCAACCATAAATTAAATTGCTATTGTAGCCGCCCACAGTTTCCCAGTCAGATTTCCGAAACAAACCGGAGCAAAATATCATATTATCTACTAATATATCGGGAAATTTATACTCAGGCAGCGGCCAAATTCCTTGTCTATCGCCAAAATATTCCGCTTCGCAATAAACTATACCTAATTGCTCATTACTTTCTAGCAAAGCAACCGCTTTTTCTAGATAGGAATCGGCAATTTTATCATCAGCATCAAGGGGAAGAATATAGGTTCCTTGCGCTTGGGCAATTCCTAGATTTCTCGCTGTGGCAACCCCTTGATTTTCTGTGCGGATGATCCTAGTTTTTGGCTGTTGATAATCTTGTAAAATCTCGATGGTTTCTGGTTCTGTGGATCCATCATCAATGACGAGGATTTCAAAGCCTTGGTATGTTTGTACTAAAACAGATGCGATCGCATGATCAAGATAGCGACCTTGATTATAGCAAGGAATAATCACGGAAACTTTAGGAACATGACTCATTGAGGGAAATTCTCTCCTACTCGAGCAAAAACTAGGTTATCAATAGCTTATCCCAAAAGTTCCCCTTTCTCGTTTTTCTAAGTAGGGTATGCTGAATAAATCTAAAAACCTTGTTTGGTAAGATTTTTAGACTTTTGGGAAATCAAAAAGTACCAGATCTGGGAGTGATCGGGGGGAAAATTCCTGGACTTTTTCCCTGAAAATTAGGTAATTGACCTCCTCAAAATTGGTAAAACCCCACACCCCACACCCCACACCCTGTCCCCACGAAAAACTTTTTCAGCAGACCCTAACTAAAGAAAGTGTTGATATCCCCACTAGCAATTTCGGGATAGTAGGACATATTATGGATAAATTCTTCAATTATTCCGATTGGTGGACAAAATCACCCAATTGGGTGATCCCCGTGAGGGAAGCATCTCTTTTTAATAGAGGATAAGTTATTCAATAATCAGATTATCATTACCAATGATCCTTACATCATGGAAGCTCATCAACAAAAACAACTCCGCACTTTCCTCTTGGAAAAATTAGCTATTTCCCCCCGTTCCTTCGATATGGCTGTGCGTCTCTGTGAAGCATCGGTGGGTTCTTTGCCGATGGTTTTATGGCAGTACGGTTTAATCGATTTGTCGCAATTAAATCAAGTTTTTGACTGGATGGAAACTGTATAATTATTTTCCAAGAATATGCTCATTAATTATCATTTTTATTAAGAAAAATGACCAATCCCCAGAGCGGCAATTTACTGAAATTTATTTATTAAGTCCCGTTAAAGTTTACCATCGTAGGAAACCTCCCCTTTGCTGGGACTAATTAAACCAGCTATCATCTGCTATTTCCCCCCGTTTTAATTCGAGATTGATCTGGTATAAAATACTAATTTCTCGCCTTGATCGCCTTTTTGCTTGTCATGAAAGTAAGGTAGAAACAAACTTAATTAATCTGGCATAAGTACCTAGGCAAAATTAATTACACATATCTAACCCCCCTTTGCCTCTTGCCTCTTGCCCTTTGCCTTTCTTCACTAGGAAATTTATTTTGCACGACTACTTAAGTCCTTGAGTTAGGCATCGACTATATGGAACTCTTTTAGAGCCGGATAGAAGTTGAGATTTTCGTGACCGGGACGACTGAGTTTAATCAGGGCAAAACGTTGGGATGGTGGCAATTTTTGCCATTGTTCTAAACTAATTTCGATCTGGAATTCTCTAGCTTTTTCTAGGACTGTATCAGGAATCTGGCTATCATCTAGCCAAGCGGGATGGGTATCTATTGCTAGTTCTCCTGCGGGATTGCCAGTTTTTTCCGTGATTAATTTTTGCAGAAAATCTCGATAGATTTTGGCTTCTGCTGCCGTCGTACAAGCCATATTAACTAATACCATTCTTTCTGGTTGAGTTAACTGCATCCAATGGGATAATTTTAATTTAACTCCACAGGTATCTAGTTTCATTCTCACGGCCATCGGTATGCAACGTAAGGAGTCAACAAATTCGGCTTCAAAGTCGAAAAAGGTGGTCATATCATTTTATTGGTTTGCTGAGGATAAATCTATGATACAGTGCTGGGGTATAATTGCTGGGCAAAATGTTATTTTGATTGAAGAAAATTGGCTCGATATTGATGACTAGAGACGAGAATTTCCTCTATTTCCTGCCATTTTTCTCCTGCAATATAGTCAACAATTTGATCAAGATTTTGCCGATAATTTGCCAAAGATATCAATAAAGCTTGACGATTGTATTTAGCCATCATTAAACCTAATTCGGGATTGCCAGCACCGACGCGACTGGTATCGCGAAAACCAGAACTAGCTAAATTTTCCGCTAATTGGCGAATATTCGGGTCTTGTTCTTTCCCACAAGCTTGGATTAAACTGGTACTAATCATTACTGGCAGATGGGAAATCCATGCCACGGCTCGATCGTGTTCTTCGGGGGAGGAATAATAAATTTGACAGCCTAATTTTTCTACTATTTCAGTTAAGATTTTCACGGCACATTTAGGAGTAGATTCAAGGGGGGTAATCACATAAGGGGTATTGACAAATAAACCCGATTGTGCCGCATTAATTCCCTGTTCGGTTTTCCCAGCCATAGGATGACTACCGACAAAATTTGGCCATAATTGACTACAATTGGCTACAATTGCCTCTTTAACCGATCCCACATCGGTGACAATGGTTTGGGTTTGTAAATAGGGAGTTAATTTTTCCAAAGTTGGCACAATTAAATGTATAGGAGTACAGATAAAGATTAAATCGGCAGTAGCTAATAATTCTAAACTGGTGCTAGATTCATCTACCACTCCTTTTTCTACAGCAATATCACAGGTTGATTGTTGACGAGAAACTCCCAAAACCTTATAACCTTGTGAGCGGAAATCTAACCCCAAGGAACCACCGATTAAACCCAGTCCAATAATGCCAATATTCATTAGTTTTACTCAAAGATAATTTCGTCTTCCAGTCGCCAAGCAGGATCGACAATGCACAAGAAAACTAAGGGTTCCTCTCCACAATTATGAATATATTGTTTAGCTAGAGGAGGTATATAAATTGCATCACCGACAGTCACTAATTGCACTTCCTCATCGATGTGCATTTCCCCTTGTCCTTGCAGAATATAATAAACTTCCGCAGTTTTTAAAGCGTGGGGAATAGAAGTTTCCCCCACATCTACCTGCGCATGGGCTAAACTATAACGTAGATTTAACGGCTGTTTATCGGGATGCAATAACTCGCGCAATCGGGTATGATCACCAGCGATGAATTCCTCACATTCGAGCAGTTTTCTGATTAACATAGTACAATTAAACCTCGAAGATTGTTTTTATTTTATCATTGAGTGAAAAGCTAAAGACTAATAGCCGTTATCATAGAAATATTCAGCATCGCCAGAATTAACGAATGACTTGGTTAGAACATAGTGTACAGGTGGAAGTGGACGCGCCGATCGATCTGGTTTGGGAACTCTGGTCAGATTTAGAACAAATGCCCCACTGGATGAAATGGATCGAATCGGTGAAAATTATCGAGGAGGAGCCAGAGCTTTCCCGTTGGAAGTTAGCCAGTGGTGGTCTAGAATTTACTTGGTTGTCACGGATAATGAAAATTGTCCCCCACCAGATTATTCAATGGGAATCCGTGGACGGGTTGCCTAACCGCGGGGCGATTCGTTTTTATGATCGTCATGGTAGGAGTATTGTGCGACTGACAGCAGCCTATGCTATACCCGGTTGGTTAGGAAAATTGATGGATAATCTTTTCCTCGGTCGAGTGGTAGAATCAACCCTGCAAGCTGATCTAGAGCGTTTTCGCCTTTATGCGCTCAATATTGTCAATAATACGCCGCCAAGGTGAGTTGACATACTCCCACCGTCAAGCTACGCTGTGACGGGGGATTCTTGACCTATCACTATCGGAAATTCCTTGTTCAACGAGACAGCTTAGATTCTCAATGTCTCCATTAAAAACCCAGAGGTCGGACTCTCTATTATGCGTTTGGGTCGGTTTCTGTTTGCCCAACAGTACCGTTGAGATAATTTCCCAAATATTTCAACCCTTTTTTAAGAATGTTGATGGCTGCATTATGATCCCTATCTAAGATTGTTTTACAATTGGGACATTGATGAGTTCTAGTGCTTAATGTTTTTTGAACTCTCGTCCCACAAACTGAACAATCTTGAGAAGTGAAATGCGGTGGCACAGCAACACAGACAATCCGATAAATCTTAGCAAAATAATTCAACCATTGAGTGAATTGATACCAAGAAGCATCAGAAATCGACTTGGCAAGCTTACGGTTTTTAACTAAGTTTCTTACCTTTAAAGCTTCATAGACTACCAGATCATTAGACTGGACTAACGCCAAAGCGTCTTTAATTGCTTTGTCTTTACGTTGTCTTGATACTTTAAGATGAAGCCTAGCTACTTTTACCCGTTGCTTGTGATAGTTTTTCGACTGTTTCTTTCCTTGACGAAACTTTTTAGATAATCGTCGTTGTGCTTTTTGAAGTCGTTTTTCTGACTTGCTTAAATAACGGGGATTTTCTACAGTATTGCCTTGAGCGTCGGTATAAAACTCTTTTAACCCTAAGTCAATTCCTGTTATTTGTCCCGTTGGTTTATGGTATTCTTGCCGTTCTCCGTCAATCAGAAACTGGCAATAATAACCGTCAGCACGTCTAACAACTCTTACCCGTCTAATCTGTTGCTCTGAATAATAAACTAAGGTCTTTTGACTACACCATAAATCAAATTCTCCTGCTTTAAAGCCATCAGTGAACTTGATTTTACCGGCTCTTCGTTACCCTTTATGCTAAATCAACATACAAGATGCCAAGATAACATACTTCTAACCCAAAAATTCCGAAAGTTTCTAAAGCCATAGCCTCTCCGTTTTATTAGTTTAAGTTTATTGTTGATTCCCTCGACCACCCCATTCGTTGTCCTTCGCTCGAAATAACTAATTATTTCTCCAAACCAGTTTCGGATTGTTTGACAACTCTTGGTAAAAACACTGGAGGATTTTGCCAACCATTCCGAGATGGATAGCAGTCCTTCTGTCGGATTCTCTGAGGTTTCATAAATCTTTCTAAATTCTTCCTTTAACTCGTGCATCTTTTTCAAATTTGGTCAATTTTCTTTGATAGCTTCTAGTTTGATTTTTTGAGTTTCCGTTAAATCTTTTTCATTTTTTAACAAGCTATATTTACTTCGCTTTAAAACTTCTAGCTTCGCTTCTTTTTCCGCTTTCTGTTTTTTATTTTTCTGCGCTTCTACGGCTCTTTTTTCTGCTTTTCTTTGTTCGTCTAACTCTTGATTAATTTGTTTCATTACATGGAATCTATCGGCGACTACCTCGGCCGATGGCATCAATTCTTTCACCAAATTTTTATAGGGCAACCAAAGGTCTATGCTGACTTCTTCAATTTGCTCTAACACCTCTTTTCCCCACCCTGTAAGCGTTTCCCTCAATTCTTCTTGTGTTCGCTTCTCTAGAATAGCTATTAGTTTTCCCGTATCTAAATTTACTAAAACCGCACAGTAATTTTTTTGTCCTTTGACTAGAGCGATTTCGTCAATTCCTAGTCTTTTTAATTTCGATAGGTCTGTCTCTGTAATTTCTTCAGCTATGTCCTCTATCATTCTTTGAATCTCTTCTTCCGTTACGTCATTTCTTCGACTAACATTTAAAATATCTCCTGATTTTAATTGTTCGAGTATATTCTCGGCTAGTCTTTTCGTATAGGTTCGTTTCTTGGCGACAAAATCTAACTCTTCGCTAAAGGGTTTCTGACAATTATCGCACTTAAATTGACGACGATTAACCTGTAGGTACACTGGTTGTCCTGAGATTGGTAAATCTTTGACTAAATGTCGATGATTTTGGTGGAGTTTATCGCTCTCTAACCCACAACGAGGACAGGTTGCTTTTTGATTTTTCGATTCGATTCGGCAAACTATACCGATATTTTCTAGGTGTAGATAGCCTTGAATACAGGTTCCTTTTAGGTTCAAAAATTTGTCAAGTATCATAAGTAAAATAATCTCGTTTTTGGCTATTATATCAAATCTTAACTCAATTGTCTATCTTTTGGTATTAACCTGTTTGTGCCTTAAGTCCTTCCCTGTATGGATTTCAGCTACTTTTGAGCGTAGGCGCTCTCATCGAATTTTATTTTAAGTTAATTATTTGCATAACAATTCCCGAAGAGCCATTTTACCTCGATCATCTGATAGTTTGTAGCCCGTTAGTTTATACTCAACCGAACGGTTATGTTTTTTGAACCGAGGAAAACCCTTTTTTCCCGGTATCTTAGCATGACAATTCTGATAAAACCTATTAATTGATTGCCAGGCTCTATCAGCAGCCGATTGACGAGCTTGAGAGTTTAATTTATTAACCCATGGTGTCTCTTCAGTTGTCAGTGAACAGTTATCAGTTAACAGTGGGGGAAAAACTGATAACTGGTAACTGTTAACTGTTAACTGTTATTGGTGAGTATCTTGTTGAAAAATGTAGCGGGGGCATTCATCCGACATTTTCGGTAATAGTTTCCTATAATCAGGGTTTTATCTCTAGTGGGACTTAGACAAAAAACAAATCGAGAAAAGCCTCAACTCCAATCCCCGCTTGGGATTTACTTCGAGAAGCCCAAAATCGCTGAAACCCAGATATATCAAGGAAAATCATCAATCGAGGTTAACCCTTTGTCCCGTAATGGTTTGAGCCTTTTTTGCTGACCGAAAACGCCTAAGTCCCACTAGAAAAGTCCCTGTTTACTTAATAAAGAAACTTGGACAAATTTATATAATAATGCTTGGTAGTGAAGCTTCTCAATAATTGATTCCCCATGACTTGGTTATATAAAACCCCCGGTATTCCCGATGAATTGTTTGAACGTTTGCCCGGGATTCCCTTGAGTAAACGCGAGGTGAGATTATTGATGATTTCCGCTTTGAGGTTAGGTGATGGGGGGGTTTTCTGGGATATCGGCGCAGGAACCGGCACTATTCCCGTTGAAATTGGCTTATTATGCCCCAATAGTCCGATTATTGCCATTGAAAGGGATGAAGAAGTGGCCAGTTTAATCCGCCGTAATTGCGAGCGCTTTGGGGTAAAAAATGTTACGGTTTTTGAAGGCAGCGCGCCCGATTGTCTGCCCAATATATCCCTAGCACCCGATCGCGTCTGTATCGAGGGCGGCAAACCGATTAAATCGGTTCTGCAAGAAGTGTGGCAATACCTGAAACCCAACGGCCGCATCGTGGCTACGGCCAATAATTTAGAAACCCTCTATCAATTTTCCGAAGGCTTTTCTAATTTACAGGCGCGTAATATCGAGATTGTCCAAGCGGCAGTAAATCGCCTAGAAACTAGGGGTATTCACCAAGTTTTTGCCGCCGTTGATCCCATGTTCATCCTGAGTGGCGATAAACTTTAATTGGGGATAACCTTCCATAAAGTTTTCTTAATCTATATAATTATGACAATGCCGCCTAACTTCTCTGGATTAACCATGCCTTGGCCACGCATTGTCAGCGCTATTTTTGCTATTGCCTTCGCACTGGGAATTATTATCGTTGGGGGTTGGTATTTCACCCTCGGCATCGGTGTTATCGTCTTTTTGGGACAATTGGAGTATTTTCGCTTAGTTCGCGCTAAAGGCATTGAACCGGCCGCTAAAACCACTCTCGTAGTTTCGCAATTATTACTACTGACGGCAACTATGGCAGCCCCCCTCACCGATGCCATGTTTCCCCTCGCTGGGGCGTTAATTTGTTTTTATCTGCTCTTTCAGCCCAAAATGGCGACAATTGCCGACATTTCCACCTCAATTCTCGGTCTGTTTTATGGTGGTTACTTACCTAGTTATTGGATTCGTTTACGGGTCGGTTTTTCTCCTGAAAGTGGTCCCGTGGCTATGGCCAGTAACTTACCCCTGATGGGATATTGGCCAGAATCGTGGATGGAACCGAAATTATTCCCGGCCGCTTTGACGGTGACTTTTCTAGCTTTCGGTTGCATTTGGGCCGCCGATATCGGAGCTTATATCATGGGAAAATGGTTAGGTAAAACCATCTTATCGCTGATTAGTCCCAAAAAAACCGTGGAAGGTTCCTTTTTTGGCATTTTAGGCAGTATAGCGGTGGCCGAGGTGGGTGCTTGGTATTTAGATTGGCCCTATTGGCAGCTGACGGGCTTAATTTTGGGCTTATTAATTGGTATTGTCAGTTTATTGGGCGATTTGACCGAATCGATGATGAAACGCGATGCCGGGGTCAAGGATTCCGGGCAGTTAATCCCCGGTCACGGTGGTATACTTGATCGCACTGATAGTTATGTCTTCACCGCTCCCCTAGTATATTATTTCGTCACTTTACTGCTGCCCTGGTTGCGTTAGTAATTTGTTTCTTCTCCAAGTGCTAAATTAAAGATTAAACCCAAATTTGCGATTATGTCAGGAGTCGTCTATCCCCGGGGTAAAGTTTATCTTCTCGGTGCGGGAATCGGTCAGAGCAGTTTTCTCACCCTGCAAGCGCGAGCAATTTTAGCCACGGCCGAGGTTTTGCTGTATGATGCCCTAGTGGATAGTCAAATCTTCTCCCTCGTGCCGAAAACCTGTGTTTTAGTCGATGTGGGCAAACGGGGAGGACAACCCGGCGCCGAGCAAAATCAGATTAATCGGATATTGGTTAATTATTGTCAAGAGGGAAAACGAGTTATTCGGCTTAAAAGTGGTGATCCGGGGGTTTTTGGGCGAGTATATCCTGAAATGTTAGCCTTAAAGCGGGCTGGCTGTGATTTTGAACTGATAACTGGAATTTCCTCCGCTTTGGCCGCTCCTTTATTGGCCGGAATTCCCCTGACCGAAAAGGATATTAGTCGCTGTTTTGCGGTCTTGAGCGCTCACGATCCCGAGTCTCTCGATTGGTCAGCCTTAGCTAAAATTGATACACTGGTACTATTGATGGCTGGTCAGTCTTTAGGGCAAATTATCGAGAAATTATGCCAAAATGGGCGTAATATTCACGACTCGATCGCTATTATCCGCCAGGCGGGACGCAAGGATCAACAAATTTGGCGCGGCACTTTAGAAAATATTCTCGCTCAAACCGCCGGGGTGTCCCTCTCACCCTCTATTATGGTCATTGGTCAAGTTGTGGATCTGGCGATTATGT
Organism: Microcystis panniformis FACHB-1757; assembly: GCF_001264245.1. Taxonomy (NCBI): domain Bacteria; kingdom Bacillati; phylum Cyanobacteriota; class Cyanophyceae; order Chroococcales; family Microcystaceae; genus Microcystis; species Microcystis panniformis. The sequence goes on along the minus strand of NZ_CP011339.1, from coordinate 340,434 downwards.
CCTCTCCCCCACCCCTAGGAGGTAAAACTATTGTTATTACCCGTGCCGCCGAGCAAACGAGTCAATTTAGCGAAATTTTGCAAAATCAAGGCGCAGAAGTTCTGGAAATGCCCGCTTTAGAGATTCGTCCCCCCGACCGTTGGCAAGGTTTAGACGATGCCATCGCTCAGTTACAAGAGTTTGATTGGCTGATTTTAACTTCTGCCAATGCTGTTAATTTTTTCTTTGATCGCTTGACATTTTGGGGAAAAGATGCTAGGGCTTTAGCAACCATAAAAATCGCCGTGGTGGGCAAAAAAACCAGCCAAGTTTTGCACTCACGGGGATTAAAAGCGGATTTTATCCCGGGGGATTTTGTCGCTGATGCTTTGGTAAACGAGTTTCCCGACCCGATTAGGGGGCAAAAATTCCTCTTTCCTCGCGTGGAAACGGGAGGCAGAGACATATTAGTTAAGGAATTAACGGCCAAAGCTGGTCAGGTGACGGAAGTGGCCGCATATTATTCCGGATGTCCGGCACGCATGGATAGTGGCATCTGGGAAGCGTTTCGAGATGGGAAAGTCGATATAGTCACCTTTGCTAGTTCCAAAACCGTCCAGAATTTTTATCAGTTATTGCTGCAAGAAACGGCAGAATTATCGGTTAATTCCCTATTAGAAAAAGTTTGTCTGGCTTCTATCGGTCCGCAAACTTCAAAAACCTGTCAAGAGTTATTTGGTCGTGTTGATATCGAGGCGCGAGAATACACCCTAGAAGGGTTGACTAGCGCTCTAATCGAGTCGAGTAAGACCTGACATCCTCGCCGCCGTAAAACAGACGGCGATTCCCAAACCTGACGATAAACAAAGCCATAAAAATCTAGGAATCTCCCCATGAGTAACCCTATGATCATTGAAACTGACTTAAAAGATATTCTCGCTAAACTTGACAATCGGTTAGAGCGAATCGAAACAAAACTAGAAGTATTGCCGAAAATAGAGACCGAAGTTTCCCAACTCAAAGAAGATGTCAGAAACCTGAAGGGAATCGAAACAAAACTAGAAGTATTGCCGAAAATAGAGACCGAAGTTTCCCAACTCAAAGAAGATGTCAGAAACCTGAAGGGAATCGAAACAAAACTAGAAGTATTGCCGAAAATAGAGACCGAAGTTTCCCAAATCAAAGAAGATGTCAAAGACTTGAAAGAAAGGGCAACGGCTCAAATATGGGCTTTGATAGTCACTGTTATCGGTGCAACTGTTGCAGCAATGATCAAATTCGGTTTTCTGACTAAAACTTAAATCATCATCAAAAACTAAGTTGGAACTAGACAAGTTCCAACCAGTAACAAAAAATTGACCTTGAATATTAACGACGGATTGGTGCCATCGCACCGTCGGCGGCAGCGCGAAAAGGTTCCACTGCCTCGCTATAATCGATCGGTAAAATAGCCACCACGTTATCGTGAGGACGGGGAATAATTACCCAGGTTTCTAAAGCTGCCCCCTCGGTTTTATTGACGGCTTCAATGCCGGCAGCCATAGCGGTTTTTACCTCCTGTACATCCCCACGAATATTGAGGGTAAAACGGGCGCTTCCTGCCCTTAAATAACCAACAATCGTGATCCGTCCTGCTTTTACCATCGCATCGGCGGCCGCTAGAATACCGGGGAAACCTTTGGTCTCGATCGATCCCACCGCGGGTTGGGCTGTCATAAATTAACTCCTAATAACAAAAATCAGATAAGTTTAATTGATAGAATCCAATCTATTTTCCAGTCTTTAACTATAGTCTAGTTTGGGGTAAATCGCTAGGGAAATTAACTGCGAAAACGGTCTGACTTAGGCGTATGCTGCACTGGTAAAACTGCCAGTACATTTTCTGGAGGATTCGGTACGATGTAATGACTGACCACATTACCACCAAAAGCGGTCATCGCCGCCGCTAATCCTGCCTCTACTGCTGGTTTAACCTCGGAAATCGGACCGCGAATCGCCACCAAAAATTCGCCCCTTTCCGCTAGATCAAAATAAACTAGGGTGACTCGTCCCCCTTTAACCATGGCATCCGCCGCCGCTAAAACGGGGGGAAAACCCAACGTTTGAATGACTCCGACCGCCTCGGGCATTTTTCCTGATCTCCTGCGAAAGCAACTTTACATTATACCCCGAACCTGTATTTATATTTTCTTCTGGAAATCCGCGACCGATCGAGCCTGTTTTTTCTCCAAATACTGTTGATGGGACTGATCGGCCAGATAATAATCTCCTGCGGGTTCGATCAAAGTAACGATATCTTGCTGAAACTTTCCCGATAGTTGTAGTTGACGCTTGCCAGCAGTGGCGATTAACTTTTGTTCCGGGGTGTGATAAAAAATAATCGATCGATATTGTTCTCCCCGGTCCGGTCCTTGGCGATTTAACTGAGTCGGATCGTGAATTGACCAAAAAACGGCTAATAACGCCTCGTAGCTTATCTCTTGGGGATTATAGGCAATTTGTGCCACTTCCGCATGACCGGTAATTCGCGATAACACATCGAGATAACTAGGATTGGGGAAATGTCCCCCCATATAACCCACAGAAGTCGCTAAAACCCCGATAAACGCCGAAATGCGTCCTCGGTTTTCCAAAAACAACCGGCCCCAAAGGTGGCTTTTTCGCCGCTATTCATTTCTCCTCACATCCTTGGCAAATTCCAGAACTGCTTTTGTAATTGTCTCGCTTAAATTAGCATAAACTTTGGCAAAAGGGGGAGCTTTTTCGGTTAATCCTAGAATATCCGCCGTTACTAACACCTGACCATCACAATCTTCCCCCGCACCGATACCAATCGTCGGGATAGTCAATTTATCGGTGATAGTAGCGGCTAAATTGGCGGGAATATGTTCCAAAACCAGGGCAAATACTCCCGCTTTCTCCAAGGCTAAAGCTTCCTCGATTAATCTTTGTGCATCCGATGGGGTTTTTCCCTGCTGACGGTATCCTAAGCGATGCACCGACTGGGGAGTTAATCCGATATGACCCATAACAGGGATGCCTATCTCGGTTAAACGGCTAATAGTCTCGATCATAGCGGGATAACCTCCCTCTAATTTTACCCCTTGCACTCCCGCTTCCTTTAACATCCTTCCCGCCGAGTGAATTGCCTGACTGACACTTTCCTGATAGCTGAGAAAAGGCAAATCACAGACAACTAAAGCTTGTTTTACCCCGCGAGACACGGCCGCCGCGTGGTGAATCATCGCCTCGAGGGTGATCGGTAAAGTGGTAGGATAGCCCAAAGCGGTCATAGCCAAGGAATCACCTACCAAGATAATATCAATTCCTGCTCGATCGAGCAGTCGCGCGATCGGATAATCCCAAGCTGTGAGGGTGACAATCGCGCGTTTTTGCTGTTTCCACTCGATTAATTTGCTGGTGGTGACTGCCATTATTTATTCACTGCGGACAGCTTCGAGGATACGGGAAAAATAGAAACGAGTGCTAGTCATACTCGTCCGTTCGATTTTAAAGCCATTTTCGTTGAGAGCGGCGATAATAGTTTTTTCCTTGTGTTGATAAGCGCGAGTGGTTTTACTCGGACCTGGGAAAAATTGACCAATTTTCTTGAGAATGGTTAATAAACAGGTTTTAGGAGCAAAACTGAGGATTAAACGGGATTGAGCTAGGGATCCCAGGTGTTTAATCATTCCTAATGCTTCTTCTGTGGGATAGTGAATGAGAACATCAAGACAGATGACTGTGTGATATTGGCCGGTTAATGCTTCTAAATCTTGAACGGCAAAGGTGAGTTTACCGGTATCTGCTAACTCTTTGGCTGCTCTTTCCTTGGCTTCTGTCACCATTTTCTCAGAAATATCACTGGCGAAAATAGTTGCGCCCGCTTTAGCAAGGGGAATACTAAGACTACCGACTCCACAACCGGCATCACAGATCGAGAGTTCGGGCAAATTGTCATCACTTTCTAACCAACCGATAACAGTATCGATCGTCTGTTGATGACCGATGCGAATATCTTTTTGTACTTTGTTAACTTCGCCATCCCCATAAATCCGGCGCCAGCGATCGAATCCCGTGGCGTTAAAATAGTCCTTGACTATGGCTTTATCGTCTAATGTGTTGGTCATAACGAAATCTAAACGAGCGGAGATGGTTATTAGTTTATCGTACCGTGAAAGCTCTCAACCGTTGCCGCTGATAGCTGACTCCTGACTGCTAAGGAGAGGACCGGGAGCGATTGCAACTCTGTGGAAAAGCTTAATTTGTTTTCCGCTTCACCGTTAGTTAACCTAAAGTGAATATCATGTAATCGTCCCAAGATCGATTAGTAAGGGTTCCATGTCAATTATCACCCATAGAACTAAGATCGTAGCCACGATCGGCCCTGCCAGTAATTCGCCGGAAGTCCTCAAGGAAATGATCGGTGCGGGGATGAATGTAGCGCGGCTAAACTTTTCCCACGGTAGCTACGAGGATCATGCGAGATTTGTTAGCCTTTTACGGCAAATTTCTCAAGAATTAGACAATCCTATCACTCTCTTGCAAGATTTACAAGGGCCAAAAATTCGCGTTGGTAATCTCCCCAATGGTTCGATTACCATCAACGACGGCGATTATCTCACCCTTGTCCCCATGGATGAGTATCGGGGAGAAGCGAACACCGTTTCGATCGATTATCCCTATCTGGCCGAGGAAGCCAAGTTAGGTGAGCAAATTCTCCTTGATGATGGCTTATTAGAGCTAAAAATCGTTGAAATTAACGGAAAAAACCTAAAATGTCAAGTGTTGGAAGGAGGGATTCTCAAGAGTCGCAAGGGAGTTAATCTACCCCGTCTCAATTTGCGTTTACCTTCCATGACCGAAAAAGACAAACAAGACCTAGAATTTGGTCTTTCTCAGGGGGTTGATTGGGTTTCCCTCAGTTTTGTTCGTAAAGGAGAAGATATCAAAGCGATTAAGGCATTTTTAGCCGAGAGAAATCATGGGGATGTGCCAGTGATGGCTAAAATTGAAAAACCGCAAGCGATCGAAAATTTAGAGTCAATTGTCGAGGAATGTGACGGAATTATGGTGGCCCGGGGCGATTTGGGGGTAGAATTGAGTCCCGAAAAAGTCCCTATGTTGCAAAAACGCATTATCAAACTCTGCAACATGAAAACTATTCCCGTCATCACTGCCACCCAGATGTTAGAAAGCATGATTCACAATCCCCGACCGACTCGGGCCGAGGCCAGTGATGTGGCTAATGCAATTATCGATGGAACCGATGCGGTGATGTTATCGGGGGAATCAGCAGTGGGAGATTTTCCCGTCAAAGCGGTGGCTATGTTGGCCAAAATCGCCCATGATGTGGAAGCGGATGTGAAGTTTGATAATGCTCCCCCCAATCAGTCCGATGAAACTCACGCTCTCAGTGAGGCTTTGGTGGCGATCGATCAAACCCTTGATCTCCGTTATATTGTTACTTTTACCACCTCTGGCTACACTTCGCTACTGGCTTCTAAGGAACGTCCCTCAGTTCCTGTGATTGCCATGACTCCCAACAAACGCGTCTATCACCGTCTCAATCTAGTCTGGGGTGTGATCCCGATTCTTCTTGATCATCAGGTGTCCGTCTTTGAGGATGTGTTAAAGCAAACGGAATCAATTCTAATTCAGAAAAATCTAGCGCAATCGGGCGATAAAATCCTGATTATGGCGGGAATTCCCATGCAGAAAACTAAAGGCACCAATTTCCTCAAAATTCACACCATTTCGTAAGTTCTAGGAGTCGGGAGTCAGGGGACAGAAGATAGGAGACAGGAGATTATTTCTATTTATTCTCCCCACACCCCACACCCCACACCCCACACCCCACACCCCACACCCCACACCCCACACCCCACTTCCCCACTTCCCCACTTCCCCACTTCCCAAGAAAACTCATGTCAAAACTTGTATTAATTCGTCACGGCCAAAGTCTTTGGAATGCGGCCAATAAATTCACTGGATGGGTCGATGTTCCCTTAAGTGAACGCGGTCGTGCGGAAGCGATGATCGCTGCCTGTAAACTGAAAGAAGCCAATATCACGATCGATGTTTGTTTTACCAGTCTCCTAATTCGCACTATGGAAACGGCAATAATTTGTCTGACTGAGTGTGATGAAATTCGCGCCGGTAAAATCCCTATTTTTAAACACGATAGCGATGATCCTGATTGGCACGGCTGGGATCGGTACGATGGTGATCCCAGTCAGGAAATTCCGATTTTTCCCAGTCAGGCCATCGACGAACGCTATTATGGTGATTTACAGGGTTTAAATAAAGCCGAAACTGCCACTAAATTCGGAGAGGCACAGGTTAAGGAATGGCGTAGATCCTATTTTACCCGTCCTCCCGGAGGTGAAAGTTTAGAGGATACCGTCGCCCGGGTTGCACCCTTTTTTCAGAGTCGTATTCTCTCCCATATCCGACAGGGTGATAATGTCTTGGTGGCAGCCCACGGTAATTCCTTGCGGGCAATGATTATGACCTTAGAAAATCTTAGCCCAGAAGAAGTCCCCAGTTTGGAGTTAATCACGGGAGTTCCAATTGTCTATGATCTCGATGAGACGGGAAAAATTATCAGTAAGCAAATTCTGCCCTGATTTTTCCGTCTTCTTCCAGACGCGCGAGGTCATCGGAAATTTTGGGTCTGAAACCCCGCCGTTCTAGGTTGGCTTTACGTTAGAATTAAAAGGCCAGTCTCGAAAACCAAGTGGACGGCGCAGCACCTTGAAAACTCGGCTTAGGGGGTTCCGACCAGAAAAGCTTGGCCGGGTAAAAAGTCGTGCGCAACAAGTACAAGAAGCTATAGGCGGTCAAAGTACCGTGGGACACACGGAATCCGGCTTCTGAAATGGGGCGAAAGTCTGTGGACTCTGTGTAAGACAGTACATGGTTTTTTAACTGTGGTATGCGACGGTGGTGGAAGCAGAAACTTAAATCGTGAGGTTTAGGAATCGCCGCACTTTTAGGGCGGCGAGGATGTCAATTTATGTTAAGTGGGTAGATGTTAAAAATTGTCAGACACCCCCCTTATTAAGGGTAAATTAAGGGGGGATTAAGGCGGGAGCCATCTTCAATTTAATTATAACCAGCTACTTATCCCCACACCCCACACCCCACACCCCACGAAAAACTTTTTGCCGCAAACCCTAGATACAGATTTTGGGCGGTGGATTGGTTGTGATAGAAATATAAATATCGATCGCTTACTGTCAATCTTGATGAAAAGACGATATTTTCTGGCTTTTATCGGCTCAATTGCCCTTAGTTGCTTATTATCTCTGGGTATAAACCTTTTTTCCTCTACTATCACCACCGCGCAAACCCAGACAATTCTAGTTTCTGCCGCCGCTAGTCTCAAAGAGGCCCTAGAAGAAATCAAGCCGGGGTTTGAAAAAGCCCATGGCAACATTAAAGTTAACTATAACTTCGGTGCGTCGGGGGCTTTGCAACGGCAAATCGAACAAGGTGCGCCGGCCGATGTTTTCCTCTCGGCTGCCACTAAGCAAATGGACGCTTTAGCAAAAGCTGGTTTAATCGATACAAGTACCAGAAGAAAGCTGCTCACTAATCGCCTAGTTTTAATCGTTCCCAAGAATTCCACCCTAAAAATCAGTGATTTTCGTTCTCTGACTAACAGTAATGTCCAAAGAATTGCCGTGGGTGAACCGCGCAGCGTTCCCGTCGGTCAGTACAGCGAAGAAGTTTTGAAAAATATCGGCATTTTAGAGCAAATAAAACCAAAACTGGTCTTGGCCAACTCTGTCCGTAATGTTCTCGCCGCCGTAGAAACTGGTAACGCCGATGCTGGCATTGTTTACATCACCGATGCCAAAATTTCCGACCAAGTAAAAGTAGTGGCTACGGCTGCCAATAATCTCCATTCTCCGATTATTTACCCGATAGCTGTGATCAAAGCCAGTAAAAACCCGCAAGCTGCCAAGACTTTCGCCCAATATCTCACCAGCACAGCCGCTAAAAACATTTTTGAAAAATTCGGCTTCGGAATAGCCAGATAATTTAGGGGAAGTGGAGAAGTGGGGAAGTGGAGAAGTGGGGAAGTGGGGAAGTGGAGAAGTGGGGAAGTGGAGAAGTGGGGAAGTGGGGAATTTCAACTAAAACCCCAACACCCCAACACTCCAACACCCCAACACTCCAAGACCCCAAGACCCCAAAACCCCAAAACCCAACCCCTGACCCCTGAAAAATGCCAGACTTTTCCCCCCTATGGATATCCCTGAAAACCGCCACCATTGCCCTGATAATCATCTTTTTTCTCGGTATTGCCGCCGCTTATTGGATGTTAGGCTATCGCGGACGGTGGAAATCCCTAATCGAGGGAGTTTTCGTCGCACCCTTAATCTTGCCCCCGACGGTGCTAGGCTTCATTTTACTGCTCCTATTCGGCAAAAACGGACCCTTAGGACAGTTATTAGACTTATTTAACTTTCGCGTCGTTTTTACTTGGTATGCCGCCATTATCACCGCGACGGTGGTGGCTTTTCCCCTGATGTACAAAACCACCCTAGGGGCTTTTGAACAGGTGGATGCCAACATCCTACAGGTTGCCCGCACCCTAGGGGCATCGGAAGGGAAAATATTCTGGCGCCTACTTTTGCCCCTCTCCTTCCCCGGAGTATTAGCGGGATTAACCCTAGCTTTTGCCCGCGCTTTGGGGGAATTTGGGGCCACTTTGATGTTAGCGGGTAATATTCCGGGGCAAACTCAAACTATCCCGATGGCGATTTTCTTCGCTGTGGAAGCAGGAGCGATGACTGAGGCTTGGATATGGGTGTTTATTATCATGTTAATCTCCCTATCGGGGATTATCGCCGTTAATCTCTGGCAAAGTCAACGCAAACAGCAATTAGGACGACCAGGAGAAAGCAAACCTAACGAGATGGAGGACTGGCTGCCACCCTGGGAGGGTCGCGATTTTGCCCTTTTAGCAGCTGAAAATAAGCATTATAGGGATAAAATAGGCTTATTTGTCGATATAGAGAAATATTTACCCGGTTTTAACCTCTCGGTAACTTTTAACTGCCAAAATCAGCCCCTAGGACTATTAGGGGCTTCGGGATCGGGAAAAAGCCTGATTTTGCGATCGCTGGCTGGTGTGGAAACGCCCTCAAGGGGTCGTATTGTCTTAAATGGGCGCATTCTCTTCGATTCCGAAAAGGGAATTAATCTCCCCAGTCGTCAGCGTCGTATCGGTTTTGTGGTGCAGAATTATGCCCTTTTTCCCCATCTCACCGTGGCAGAAAATATCGCTTTTGGTCTCTCGAAAAACTTATCTAAAAAAGTTATTAAACAGCAGATTGCCAACCAATTGGAATTAGTGCAGTTACTTGGCATGGAAAACCGTTATCCTCATCAATTATCGGGGGGACAACAACAACGGGTCGCCATCGCTCGCGCTTTAGCTAGTCGTCCAGAAGCTTTATTATTAGATGAGCCTTTTTCTGCCCTTGATACCCATCTACGCGCTCAATTAGAACGTCAGATGATCAAAACTTTAAGTAATTACGATGGCGTGACAATTTTTGTTACCCACAATATGGATGAAGCCTATCGAATATGCGAGAATTTATTAGTTATGGAAAAAGGGCGGGCAATTGCTAATAATTCTAAACAGAAAATTTTTGAGCGACCAGATAGCGTTAGTTTGGCCAAGATTACCGGTTGTAAGAATTTTTCTCGTGCTATAATCATTAATAATCAACAATTGGAGGCGATTGATTGGGATGTTAAATTACACACCGTCCCCGGGATTCCCGACTATTTAGCCTATACGGGAATTCGCGCTCATCAAATTATTTTTGGTCGAGATTTAGGCGATATTAATACTTTTCTCTGTTGGTTAGCTAATGCCATTGAAGGACCCCATCGGGTGACTCTCTATCTGAAACTTAATCAACCCTCCAACCACGACCGCGATTTTCATATCCAAGCAGAGTTATATAAGGATAAATGGTTAGAAATTAAGGAGCAAGCTTTGCCTTGGACTGTTACTTTATCTCCCCAGCGTTTATTATTATTAAAGTAATGCGCTAACTCAACGAACCCCCATGAGTACCCACCCAGACTCACGCACCGGTGGGTAGTTAGATTGCCAAACAGAGATTTTGATGCTAATAAACTAAGACGCATTTTAACCGCCTATCCTTAGATTAGCTGAATCTCCTCCAGCCCTACCTTGCTGGGGGACAAGGGGCGAACTTTGATCGGGAATAACTGAATAAGCCGCAAGCTTGTTAGAGTATTGAGAGTAATTTTGAGCGAGCGATGATACTACAGCCTTTCCTTTCTTCCGCTTGGAGTTTTAACATTTCCCTGTTAGCCTCGGCAGCTACAGCCGAAACTGCTGATAGTGCCTTAGTTTTAGCCTGCGTGCTGCTGAGTTTGACCGTTATTTATTTCGCCTGTAAACTGGGGGGGAAATATGCGTCCGATTCAACTTGCCCCCCGTGTTAGGAGAATTAGTCGGTGGCGTGATTATCGGGGTTTCTGCCCTAAAATTACTGGTTTTTCCAGAAGGTGGGGCGGTATTCGAGGATTCTCTCCTCATTCATTTCCTAGAATCCACTTCTCCCCTCACCCCGGAGGAATCTCCTGCCGTTTTTAGTGCTGCCAGTGAGGTGATTTCCGTCCTCTCGGAATTGGGGGTAATTATCCTGCTCTTCGAGATTGGTTTAGAGTCAGACTTACAGGAATTAATTCGCGTCGGTCCACAGGCAGCTGCTGTCGCAGTGGTAGGGGTTGCGGTTCCCTTTTTGGTGGGTACTTTGGGTTTAATCTATATCTTTCATCTGGCCACCATTCCCGCTATTTTTGCCGGGGCGGCTTTAACCGCTACCAGTATCGGCATTACCGCCAAGGTTTTAGCAGAAATAGGGCAGTTATCGGCGAAAGAAGGTCAAATTATCATCGGGGCAGCGGTTCTCGATGATATTCTCGGTATTATCGTCCTCGCTGTCGTTGCTTCTTTGGTGAAGACTGGAGAAGTGCAAATTAGCAAAGTAATTTATTTAGTTATTAGTTCTAGCGCTTTTGTAATCGGGGCGATCCTGATCGGTCGTTTTTTAAGCCCCTTTTACGTTCAATTAGTTAATAGCATGAAAACTAGGGGACAATTGCTCTTAGTTTCCCTGATTTTCGCCTTTATTCTTGCTTATATTGCCCAAGTTATCCAATTAGAAGCGATTCTCGGTTCCTTTGCCGCAGGCCTGGTTCTAGCGGAAACGGAAAAGCGATCGGAATTGGCAGAACAAGTGTTCCCGATCGCCGATTTATTTGTACCGATATTTTTCGTCTGTGTGGGGGCAAAAACCGATTTAAGTGTCCTTAATCCCGCTATTCCCAGCAATCGAGAAGGATTAGTCTTGGCTGCTTTCCTAATTGTCGTCGCTATTTTTGGTAAAGTGGTGACGGGGTTGGCCGTTTTCAGCAAGGAAAAACTCAATCGCTTGGCGATCGGAGTTGGCATGATTCCCCGGGGTGAAGTGGGTTTAGTCTTTGCCGGAGTCGGTGCTGCTAGTGGTGCTTTATCCCCCGCTACCGATGCGGCGATTATTATGATGGTGATCTTGACTACCTTTATCGCTCCGCCCCTGTTAAGGTTAGTATTTAAAGAACCCACCGGCAGCCCTCAATCAGTGAGCAGTGAGCAGTGAGCAGTTACCAGTGGCAGTGTATAAGTTACCAGTAGCAGTGTTAAGTGGCACTAACAGCACTGTCTTTTCATTGATAACTGATGACTGATGACTGATAACTGATAACTGATAACTGATAACTGATAACTGATAACTGATGACTGATGACTGATAACTGATCAGAAACATAGCAGACCATGCCAACGTCCCATAAGCTTGTTTTTATTGATAGTCATTCTCAGAGCATTAACGGAGCTATGGATGGCCAAAAATCGACAAAATAGTCCATTTTTACCGAAAAAAGGTAATTGATAACTGAGCAACGGGAGCATCGATCGTGAGATTTCATTGGTTATTCCTAAGCGCATTAACTTGGTTGCTGGTGGCAGCCCCTGCTTGGGCTGGCAAGCTCGTCTTTTGGCGATTCGACACCAATGAGAATCGTCTGGTGTTCACTACCGACAATCGAGTGCAACCGCGAGCGCAAATGATCACTAACCCCACCAGGATCGTGATCGATCTGCCCGGGATCAAGTTAGGGCAACCCAATATTAACCGGCCCATTAGCAATATCGTCAGAAGTGTCCGTATTGGTCAATTTGATGCGGAAACTACCCGTTTAGTGATTGAATTGGCCCCCGGCTACACCGTCGATCCTCAACAGGTAAAAATTCGCGGAATTTCGCCCACCCAATGGACAGTGGAATTGCCAGATCCCCAACCGATTAGGGAGGAAACGCAACCACCCGTTACCCCTGACCCCACACCTCCCCCCGATCGCGGTTCCACCCGTCCCACTCCCCCACCTCCAGTTAGCCGGACGGACAACAACGATGATTTTCAGGTCACTCGCAATGGTCTTTTTGTCCGTTTAGAGCAGAATGGTGATGAGCGATCGATCCGCAGTCAACGCAGCCGGGACGGCAAAAAAATCGAATTTGAATTACCCGGTGCCACTTTACCCAGCAGTCTCACTGGTCAAACTATCCCCGTCAATCGCTATGGGGTCGGCGATATTCAATTCAGTCAGACCGCCAATCAACGAGCTAAGATTTCCCTGAGTGTTAATAGAGATAGTCCCGATTGGCAAGCTCTCTATAGTCGTTTTGGTGGCTTGGTTTTACTGCCTAGGGGTGGTCTGGGTGCCGTGGATAATATCTCCTCACCTCCCCCCACTAGCGCCACCAATCCCAATCCTCGTCCCAACAATCCCCCCCCGAAAACTGCCAATAATCCCCCTTCTAGCAATCGTTTGGCCACGATCTCCTCGATCGATCTGACGGGCAATAACGATCGCCTCTTAATTCGCGCGGATTTACCCCTGAAAGCTAACGGCAGTGTTAACCGGGATGGTGTCTATGAACTACGCATCGAAAATGCTAAGTTAGCCGAGTCTTTTCGCGGTCCGCGCTTCGGCCGCTATAGTCCTATCTATCAATTGCGGGTACGTCAGGAAAGCGCCAATAAGGTGCTGATTTTGGTACAGACGGCCGTGGGTTTTCAACTGGGACAATTAACTCAATCGGACAGTCAAACCCTAGCCCTAGAATTGCTTTCCTCCCGCAATTCTAGCCCCCTTTCTCAGGTTCCTGACTCCACTACTATCCCTGTTCCTTTACCCCCCAATACGGGGCAATTTAACCCACCGCCGCGCCCCTCTAACCCCACTCCTAATCCCCCCCAACAACGCAATAGCCGCTTTCTAGTGGTGATCGATCCGGGCCATGGTGGTAAGGATCCGGGGGCGATCGGAATTGGTGGCCTTCAGGAAAAAAACGTGATTCTGCCCATTTCCCTAGAAGTTACCCGCATTCTGCAACAACAGGGCATCGATGTGCGTCTCACCAGAGATAGTGATTTTTTTGTCACCCTGCAAGGTCGCACGGATCTGGCTAACCGGATCGATGCCGATCTATTTGTCAGTATCCACGCTAACTCTATGGGTAAAGCACGACCGGATGTCAATGGCCTAGAGGTGTATTACTTCGGCGATCGCAGGTTGTCGGATACTATCCATCGCAATATTGTCCGTAGTATCGATATGCGCGATCGGGGGGTGCGTCGGGCCCGTTTCTATGTGCTGAGAACCTCGAAAATGCCCTCTACCCTCGTGGAAGTGGGTTTCGTCACCGGCGCTGAGGATGCTGCTAAATTAGCCAATGCCAACTTTCAACGACAAATGGCGGCGGCGATCGCAGGGGGGATTATTGAATATATTCAACGAAATCTCCGTTAATGATTAAATGATTGGAGCATTAGTTTACTAATCAAAAAATCCGTGTTTTAATATCATCAAATAAAGCTATTTTAGATCAGCGTTTTCCTCGATATTATCTATGAGAGAATCACAACTTAGTCCGATTGGTGTGTTTGATAGTGGTGTGGGTGGACTGACAGTTTTAAGGGAGTTGTATCGACAACTGCCCCAAGAATCAATTCTCTATTTCGCTGATACCGCTAGACTTCCCTACGGAACTCGTTCTAAAGGGGAAATTATCGAATTTGTCCGGGAAATTCTCACTTGGATGAGCGAGCGCCGGGTGAAAATGGTGATTATGGCTTGTAATACCAGTTCCGCCTTGGCTTTAGAAGAAGTACAGGCCGAATTTAAAGATTTACCAATTTTGGGGGTAATATTACCCGGTGCCAAAACTGCCGTTAAACAAGGAAAGCGCATTGGGGTTATTTCTACCCCAGCTACGGCTAAAAGTAATGCCTATAAACAAGCCATTCAAGAAATCGATCCTACTGCCCAAGTTTGGCAAATTCCCTGTCCTGAATTTGTCCCTTTGATCGAGGCTAACCGCATTTTTGACCCCTACACCACACAAGTGGCTAGGGAATATCTTCAGCCTTTACTGGCAGAAAATATTGATACTCTGGTCTATGGTTGTACCCATTATCGCCATCTTTCCCCGGTTTTGCGTCGTCTTTTACCTAGTTCCGTGCGATTGGTAGATCCCGCCGCTGCCGTTGTCCGAGCGGCGGAAAAAGAACTAGAATTATTAGGTCTAAAAAATCCCGAAACACCCCTACCTACCAACTTCGCAGTTAGCGGTGATCCTGACACTTTTGCTCGTTTATCTCGTCAATGGCTAGGTTTTTCTCCCGGGGTAGAAAAGGTTTATTTGCAATGTCGGGTGAAGACCCTCGGTTTTACCGATGGGATGAAACAAAGGCCAGTATAGAACAGCGAACCACAGCTAAAAATAAGTGTCTAGTCTCAAGAGCGAAATCTCGAATGACTTCTGACATTGTTAATGGCATTCTAGTTGCGTATTCCGAAGTGCGCTTGCTCTTCTTTTGGGGTCGTTAGCCTTGGCAGTCTTTTTTCATTTAAAGGTCTTGAAGGACTCACGAAAAATAGCTACCATATAAGTATAGCGGCTAGGGTAAACAACCGCTTGAAAAATCCATGTAGTCTAATCACTATGCTATCTGCACCTTGACAATCAAAGATATGGGGTTCTACCTAATGTTCTAGTTTCTACCTGTAGGTAGGTAAAATCTTTGCAGGAACTAGACAAAGCAGTATTTGAAGCTAACACTTCAATTAAAGCAAATTTTGTAGAAATACAACTAGGGTGGGGCGCACCCAAAGTTAACGCTTGAGGAGAGAACCACCTCTGGGTTGAGAATCGCAAGGTACTTAGTCTAAGTGGACTCGGTGAATCAAGAATCCCTCCCATGAGCGCGACGGGAGCGTCAATTGCCTGTCCCCGTTTTATAGCCGTCAGCCTTTTTCAGGGAGCAGTAATCAGTGAGCAGTAATCAGTGAAAAGACAGTAGGAAACTGCTATTTACAGCCTTTCTCGTCAAGGTGAAGCACAGACACTAATACCTGCTCATCAACTTCAGCAAATCCTAGATAAAACGTTTACATGGCAAGTATATAAGCCCACCGCTAGGAAAGGAAGGCTAGAGTGAGTGGTTGGAGGATAATATTTGTCTATTAATTGCCCTTCTACAGCCAATTGAGTCAAGTAGAAAAAGAGGAATGGAAAAAGGGTAGTCATGGAAATGCTGATTTAGTGGGGGAAATTTGGCACAATTTTATATTAGTTAATATTTGCCTTTATGCTTGCTATATAAGCTTATCAGACTACCAATGCTTCGGATTTTGGGCATGATTAATTTTTCAAGAATAAAAAAAACTAGAAATCAGATTTTAGGATGGTAAACAAGTTGAATATAGATTTTATTTCTCTTGAATTCCCACTCTTGACCTCTCAGCCTTCTGATCTTCCAGAAATTTTCCTTGTTGCTGGAGAACTATGATACAATGGCATCAGAAAATAGAGGAAAAATTTTTTTATCATGGACAAGGTGTCAACACCAAGCCTATCAATTGTTATTCCGACTAGAGAAGGATTTGCTGACCACTGGTTTAATGCGCTGACCGAGGTCAAGGGAGAAGTAGAATTTATCTTGGTTCATCCACCAGGAGCGCCTAAGTATCCCACGTCCGACCCCAGGGTACAGCAAATAGTCAGTCCCTTGCGGGGAGAAATTATTCAAAGAATTAGTGGATTGATGAATGCGACAGCACCTTACACACTAACCATTAATTGTGATGAGTTTCTTCACCCCGATATCTTGACCATGGTTCTACAGTATTTCCAGCGATTTCCAGATAGCTGGGTGATGAGACTCTGTACTAAGCGATTTCAGTATGGAGAAACAAAAGAACTGACTGCTCCCTGGCAACCGCTGCCCCAGATAGAAGAACTACTGGTGTGGGATAAAAGCTCCAAAAATCAGGATGGCTCAGATCGAAGTGGCTACTTAAAGGAAATTCCCATCGTTCCTTTTGACAAAAGAAAGTTAGATTTGATGTGCTTTGTGCGCGAAAGAAAAGATCACCACGGCCCTCATACTGAAAATTTTGATAAAAAAGTCTGGCTCACTCAAATGGTACAGGCAACCTGCAAAGATATCGTTAGTTTGTTACCATTAATGGGTCCGTTTAAGTATATTCCCTTTTGGTGTTTAGATCGTCTTTTGGGTTTATTTCTTCAAGCTAAGTTTTTCGAGCAGGGCCAAGGAAAAATCATCGGTCATCTCATGCCATCTCCAGAACAGTTACGCATGGAGAACAATCCCCCGAATATAGAAGACTAAATCGCTATGGTATTTTATCAGAAATTTTCCTAGTCAAGTGTTTTCCTCAGTATGGATATATGTGGAATCTGGTGATTACCAATCTCAGGGAAGTTCCCAAAAAATATGTACTTTATCGACTAGGAAAAGAGGGATAGTCAGCTAATCATGACCAACTCACCAATTCTATCAATCGTTACTCCAACTCTGGGCAAATTTTCCGAATATTGGTTGCAACAACTTCTGACCATTCAAGGGGAAGTAGAATTTATTTTGGTTTATCCTCCTGGGGCCGTTACCCCTTCCCTAGAAGATCCCAGAGTGAAAATTTTTCATAGTCTTTATCAGGGAGAAACAGCCCAGAGGGCCGTCGGTCTTCTCAATGCTTCCGGTCAATATGTGTTGGCTCTCGATGATGATGATTTCTTGCATCCCCAGGTGGTTGCCTTAGCGAAAGATTACTTTGATAATTTTCCCCAAAGTTGGCTCTTGCGTCTCTATAAGGAGAAAATTGATTATCTCGATGAGGAAAGAATTAAAGCTCCTTGGCCGGAGCTACCCGCTATCAATCAGTTAAATATCTCTAGAAAAAGACAAGATAAGTACCAAGATTTAGTGGAAGTTCCTATCGCTCCCCTAGATAATCCTTTCGAGTTAAGACTAGCTTTATGGCCCTACGGCAAAAGAAAAGATATTCATGGCTGTCATCTAGAACCTTTCAATAATAATATTTGGAAGACTGCCTTAGTGAAAGAAGCCTTAGATGATTTTGTCCGCAACATGAGGATAGGAGAAATTTTAACTTGGTTGCCTCTCTGGGGATTTGATAGAGCTTTAGGATTATTTCTGCAAGCGAAGTTTTTTCAAAAAGATATATATATCGGCCATTGGATGCCCGAACCCAATCAAATAAGATATATAGTCAAACCCTACTCTATGAAAAGCCTAAGAATCCTTTTTCCTTCCGATGCTTTATTAGTCAAAAGATTTCCCCAGTATGGTTATTTCTGGAATCTTTTCTTCGAGGAGTTATACAATGGCATCAAGACCAAAATCAAAAGTCTCTGGAAAGCATGACTAATTATCGTGCGATACTTTACTAATCTGGTTTTATTTCCCATGAGTTATCAACAACCCCCCATCAACTTCGTAATCCGCAAAATTCCAGAAAAGCTGCTGAAGGAACATGAAGCAGGGTGAGCGCATCCCAAACGCTATTGACAATTGGGCAATTTTGTGATAGGATTGGCTTGTAGGCATTTCGAGTGATAGCAATCAATTGAAATGGTTAAGAACTCGATCCATTTGCTCGGTTGTTGCCTAAACATTGAGGGGGCAAATTCTCCTCAAATATGCTTGAATCGCCCTCTGGGTAAGCAACCCACATAAAGTTCATTTTGCCAAGGATTGTTAAGATGCGCTTACCGTGTTGGTGTCGTGTTTACAAAAACATCTAGAATTTTGCTTGAGTGAAGGAATCCATGTTTGACACAACAGAACCAGTCAATCAAAAACAAATTATACACATTGGTCCAAGGTGTCATGAAGATTTCAACGTTACTTTAGCTGAAGCAATTAGCTCTGAAACTGGCATAGTAAACCGCTTGATCGACTATCAATCTCTCAAGAATATAGATGCTTCCAGTGTTTTGTCTTCATTGATAACTCCAGATTGTTTGGGGGTTCTCTTACATTATAACTTTAGATACTACGATGTTCCCGATTGGCTCTTGAGAGTATTACAAAATCTCACAAAAACTAGAGACTTTAAATTAATTATCCTAGTCCATGAGTTCAACGCAACTTACACAAGAAAAGGGATAATTTTCCCCGCTTTCAGATTTTTACTAACTTCTTATCAAATCTTCAGATTAGCTGATTTAACCGTGACTACTACTTCCAGAATTAAAAATATAGTTTCACGATTAACTGGAAAAACCGAAGTTATTTGCTTACCAAATTTTTCTACTATGGGTGAACCTCAATGTATTCTTCCTCTCAAGGATCGCCCACCATACCTTATTGTTTTCGGTTCCAAGTACACTCGTCCCCTAGTTTATACAAAATTCAGTAAAAATCTCCTAAAAGCCTGTCAAGCTTTAGGCATTGAACGCATTTATGATGTTGGTTATCCCTGTGATTTGAGTACCACAGAAGGTCAATTCAAAGGAATAGAGATAAT
Source organism: Microcystis panniformis FACHB-1757 (assembly GCF_001264245.1). Taxonomy (NCBI): domain Bacteria; kingdom Bacillati; phylum Cyanobacteriota; class Cyanophyceae; order Chroococcales; family Microcystaceae; genus Microcystis; species Microcystis panniformis. The sequence continues at coordinate 321,492 of NZ_CP011339.1, read as the reverse complement.
CCCTATGGGATTTCAGTCTAATCAGGTTGTTATACTTTAGACGTTCATAATCTGAGATTTATTAAACTTCTGAAATCGTAGAGTCAGCAAGGAATCCAGTTCTTTTTTATGTTTCAGATGGGCATCATTCAGACATTCATAAATAGCTGAAGAAAAGTCAGAAAAGTTCTCATAATATTTACCATATAAACATTTCTTTTTGACCAATTTCCACAGCCTTTCAATTAAATTTAGATTAGGTGAATAAGACGGCAGATAGAGCAGCTCTATTGACAAAGAAAGAGCCAATTCTTCAACAATTTTACATTTTTGATAGCGGGCATTATCTAAGACTAGAGTGATGGGAATCATTAGTCCTAAAGCAGCTATTTTTGACCGGAGTTCACAGACTTGAGTTGCCGTAATATAAGTTTCATATGTTACCAGAATAACTTCATGAGTTATTGCATTTAATGCTCCTAAAACATTGAAGCGTTTACGCCCGCTCGGTGACTTAACAAAAAGTCTCTCAAAACACCAAACAAAACCGAGAAATGCTCCCATGACGAAGTGAGCGGCATCAACAAAAAAAACAGCCCTTTTTCCTTCTTTTGCCTCATTTAGTCTGGGTTCTAGCTTTTTTTCTTTGTAGTCCTCTTGTTCATCTGGGTCAGCTTTAGAAGGAAGAGAACCTACTTTTAAACATTTCATTCCCATTGATTTTAAAAATTTTCTCACTTGGGTAGGACTTCGTTTTATTCCCGTCAATTCTTCTATCCTATATACAGCTTCATTTATTGTGGCTGGTGGATTTTTCTCGAAGTATTTTTTGAGGGTTTCTTTTTGAAACTCTAATTCACTTTTAGGGCGATAGAAGTTGATTTCTTTTAATTTTTCTATTCCGCCTTCTTGATAATCGCGAAGATAGGTTAATAAGGTATTTGGCGAGATCCCTGCTAACTGACAAATTTTTTGGTGCGGTATCTTTTGGCTTTTTAACCAGAGAACTTCCATCTTCAGTTGAACCCGGGGATGGGGATGATGAAATCTTTCATAATACAGTGAGTTCTTTTCTTCTTCCGTGAATTCTAGGTTAATCATGTTTTTAATGAGTGCTTTGCTTCTAATTATGACTCTTAAACTATATTATTGTCCTTGAGTAAAAAATGCAAGTTGTAGCCGTGCAAAGTATAGTGAATTGATGTTAACTTCACGGGGGGGGTTCTGGATTATAGCCATTTTCCAAAAGATTTAGGCAAATCCACTGTCTTTGCCGCCTATGCCGCCCACGGTTTGGTTCCAGTTCTAACAGACTATAACCCTTCTGAAGCGGATGGAGTAGAAAATAATAAACATTATTTAGTAGCTGATGAAAATCTGTCTAGTCTTGATTTGACTCAACTTCAGCAAGTTGCTGACAACGCTCACAGATGGTATCAAGACCATAATTTGATCAAAGTCGCCAAGTTTTATGGTTCGTATTTTAATCCTGAGGTTAAACCCGATTTCGCAAATTAAAAAGTTCAGGTAATTCAATCTGACTTTTTTCGTAATCTTCGGGGATGCCTATGTCAATAAAATATTCGTCAGAAATAAAGCCATACATAGGAATTTTCTCGGTATAAACTTTGAGAAAGTCGTCCTCAAAAGAAAATTTTGATGGCAGATCAAAGCTAGATAATATGTTTTTCCCTACACAATATATACCGCCATTAATATAGCCTTTATCTTGATATTTTTTGGATTCAAACCCGATAATTTTTTGGTCATCGTCTAGCATAACATTATTGTAACGATCAAAGTCAGTTAGTGGCTTCAGAGCAACAGTTATCAGGGATTTCTTTCGATTATGTAAATTAATTAAGGCGGATAAATTGACATTAAACAGGGTATCTCCGTTGACAATTAATGCTTGTTCGGTTTCAATTTTATTTAGTGCCAACTGGATCGCTCCTCCAGTTCCCAAGGGTGTATCTTCTATCAGATAATTTAGCTCGTATTCCTTGTATTGATCGCCAAAATGATCGATAATTTTCTGATGTTCATAGCCCACAGAAACTAAAAATTTGTTGGTAATTTTTTGAGAGATTAAGTAATCTAATAGATATTCTAAAAAAGGTCTGTCGGCAACGGGAGCCATAGGTTTTGGTAAACTGTTGATCACCGATCGCAACCTAGTTCCTAACCCACCCGCCAGAATAATTACATCCATAGATACACCTCAAAAATCTGAATTATTGCCAATCTTTTAAAAACTATTTTTAGGATTATAGGGATAATCTCCCCCATCGCTGCCTTTGCTTGTTATAATGTCCATGCTTGGGTTCCGTATTTAGTAAAATGAAAATTAATCACTTGGCCTCCTTCTAATTTCAAAGCTTTTATTACTTCGATTTTCTTGGTAGGATCGACCATAAAGATAATAAAACCACCGCCACCAGCCCCCGATATTTTGCCTGAATAGGCCCCGGTTTCCCTAGCTACCTGATAAATGCGATCAATCTGCGGATTACTAATTAATTTGGATAATTTCTTTTTCGCTTCCCAAGAGGTTCTCAGAATTTCTGCTATCCCCATAAAATCTGATTTAAGCAGTGCTTCTTTAAAGAGAATTGCCTCTTTTTTGAGTTGATGGGTAGCAGCGATTGCTTGATCATTTTTTTCTTGGACATTCTGAATTTGATCCTCAATTACTTGAGATGAGTAGCGAGAAATGCCTGTATAGTAGAGGATCAGAGAGACTTCCAATTCATTGATCACCCAATTTTTAATCCGCAAAGGATTAACTATGACTCGATCTTGTTCATAAAATTCCATAAAATTAAAACCGCCAAAAGTGGCAGCGTACTGATCTTGCTTGCCCCCTAACCAGCCTAGGTCAATTCGTTCGATCTCGTAGGCTAAATGGGCGATATCGTACTCGCCTAGGGGTAATTTTAACAGTTCCACAAAGGCTTTAACTATGGCCACGGCTAGGGTAGAAGAAGAACCCAATCCCGAACCAGCCGGCGCATCGGAAAAAGTGGTGATTTGCAGCGGCAAAGGTTGCCCTTGATTAAAGTCTTTAATCAAACGATTATAGACTGCTTTATGCAGATCGAGAACACCATTATAGGGGAGAGGAAACTGAAGGGTTTCTATTTGTTGTTCTCCTCGATCGGCGGCAACAAAAATGACCTGTTTGTCGGTAATTTCCGTGACTGTGCAGTAGGCATAGAGATCGATAGTAGCGTTGAGAACGTAACCCCCATAAAGACTACAGTAAGGCTCGACATCGGTGCCGCCACCACCCAAACCTAATCTTAAAGGAGCTTTGGTTCTGATGATCATGGGTATGCTGTTTAGGTTGATTTTTTGCTAGGAGATTTTAGTTAGGAAAGAGCGCTTCTTCGATCGCTAAACAAATAGTATGAAGAACAAAACCATGACCTTCTTGAATGCGCGGGGTACTGGTGCTAGGAATCATCAAACAATAATCGGTTTTTTCCTCTAGAGCTAATCCCTTCGCCCCAGTTAAACCGATGCTAGTGAGACCTTTTACTTGACAAACTTTGAGAGCTTGATGGATATTAGCGGAATTTCCCGAAGTGGAAATACCGATAAACACATCACCAGGGTTTCCTTCCGCTTCTATCTGGCGGCTAAAAATATATTCGTAACCATAATCGTTAGCAATCGCTGTTAAACTGGCGATATCGCTATTGAGGACGCGAACTGGTAAAGACTGTCTTTCTTTCAGAAATCGGCCGTGTAGCTCACCGCCAAAATGGATAGCATCGGCGGCACTGCCTCCATTACCGGCGACTAATACTTTGTGGTTGTTGCGATAAGCATGGATACATACTTGGCAAATCTCTTGGATTTTTTCTAGATATTTTGTTTCAGTTAGTAGGTTTTTCTTCAGGTTATAAGCTTCTTCCAATTCAGTCTTGATTAAAATTGACAGAGACGGATCACTCTGGAAACTATCTAATTTTTTGTTTGATTTTTCCACCATTTGCATAGGTTTGATTTTCCAATTTTTATTAGTTGAATAAATTTAACTCTCAATCATTCTGTCATTACATTGAATAGTATCAAAAGACCAGAATCGCTCTCCATTAATTGGGGACAAAACCCCTAGCATGGTAGAATTGATCACGGGAATCGAGTCAAAAGAGTGATCTTTTGCCAGTTACTCTGGGAATATACCACAAACGCCCCAACCTTAGCACAATTTGTTTTATTTGTAAATAAACTTTTGCTCTATTCTGGCCGAGACGGGGGATTTCTGAGCGGGGGGTTCCACCCTTGCCAGTCTTGGCTTTTTGTTTGGCTGGACAAAAATGTTAACAATTCCTGACAATACTGCTGATATAATCAAAAGTCCAAAGGCCTGACGGCGTATAATATGCCCTGATTGCTACACTCTGACATCTAGATAGTAAAGAGAAGCAATTTAGCCGAGAAAACTAGCACAAATCGCGACAATCCCTCGAATTTTGTCTGTCCATCGGTTCAAGCTCTCGTCCCTGACAGAAGAACTGAGAATTATAGTCCCCGACTCGAAAAAGTCCAACATAATGAATCCTTTCCCCGCAATTTCCGTCAATGACGACGACCTAAAATACCCATCTCCGCCATCTCCTGGCAATTCTGACCAGAAAAGCCAAGATAGAGCGAAAAAGAACAAAGCCTTATTTCTCGATCGAGATGGGGTAGTTATTGACTATATCCCCTACCTGAGCAAACCAGAACAGGTGAGCATTCCCGCCGGGGCAGCGGCTGCCTTAAAACAGTGGCAGGATGCCGGCTATCTGCTGATCATCATTACCAATCAATCGGGACTTGCTAGGGGCTATTTCACTTGGGACGATCTAGCGGCGATTCACGGGCGCATGATTGAGGAATACCGACAATTGGGCGTGCATTTTCACGATCTTGCCATCTGCCCGCACCATCCCGACGAAGGTTGTCTGTGCCGTAAACCCTCCCCCTATCTGCTGCTGACAGCCGCCCACCAGTACGGAATCGATTTAGCCCGCTCGTTGTTTATCGGCGATGCGCCCAGTGATTTAGAATGCGCCCTAGAAGCTGGTTGTCAGCCCGTATTGCTCTTAACAGGGCGAGGAAAAGTCACCCTTGGGGAGATCGAGAAATACCCAGTTGAGATTCCCGTGTATGGCCAACTAAAGGAAACGGTAGAATTATTGTCAAAAACCGCTGCCGAACCAGAATTATGAGAATATTAGTCCTTTTTTGCAATAACTTTCCCTATCCACCTAGTCGCGGGGCAACGGAGGGGAGAACTTTTAACCTGATCAAATGTCTTCATCAAAACCATGATGTCACCCTGTTTGCCCGTCGGGTGGAGAATGTCACAGAAACTCAGATCGAAGAATTAAAAACCTTTACCAATCATCTTGTCTTATTTCCGCCCCAGGAAATTCCCGAACCAGGCAAGGGACTGACAAAACTAATCGGTAAAACAGGGCGCTTTCTGGAGGGAATAGTACAGATGACCCCTGCTAGTGTTCTTAGTTATCGTTCGCCGCTCATTCAAGAGCGAGTAGATGAATACGTCGAGCAGCAAAAATGTGATGTAATTATCTGCGCTCAGAGTATCAGCGAGATTTTTATCCGGCCGGAATACCGTCAGCGAGTCAAAACAGTAGTGGATATTCACAGTTCCGTGTACGGTTGGACACGCAATCATTTGGATAGAGGAGCCTCCGCCTATCCGCTGCGGGATTTTCTCTATCTGCCCTTACTCTATCAGTACGAAAAACGTTACTGTGCCAAGTTTTCGCAATTAGTGGCTACTACCGATTACGATCGCGAACAATTGTTAAAAATCCTCCCGGATGCACGGGTGGATATCGTGCCTAATGGCGTGGATTTAGACCTGTTTCCCTATCGTCCTCGGGATCCCGGCGGTCATAATTTGGTCTTTGTCGGTGCCATGAGTTCTACCCATAATATCGATGCCGCCCGTTTTTTTGTTTTAGAAGTCCTGCCAGTCATTCAACAGCGATATCCCGCTACCACCTTAACCCTAGTGGGGGCAAACCCGGCACCGGAAGTTCTCGAACTCGCCAAGTATCCCGGTGTGAAGGTGACGGGGACCGTTCCCTCGACAGTGGAATATTTACACCGAGGAACCGTTTGTGTGGTTCCCCTGCGGGTGGGATTGGGAATCAAGACCAAAACCCTAGAATCCATGGCCGCTGGGATTCCGGTTGTCGCCAGCGATCGCGGTTTAGAGGGTTTAACGGTGGCAGCAGAGGGAATTCCCCCTAGGGCGCTGCGGGCTAATAGTGTTGCTGAGTACGTCACAGCGATCTCTAGGTTGTTTGATGATCCTTCTGTGCGAGAACAACTGTCCCATAATGGCCGGGCGATGGTGGAATCGGAGTACACCTGGGAGCGAGCGGGACAAAGGTACGAGGAAATTTTGCGGGACTAATATTGTTCTTAACCCCTGAATTTTACTTGAGACTGTTTGCGAGTTTTACCGCCATAAAAATTGATTTTTTGGAGCCTAATCATGAAAGTTTTAATAGTAGGAAATTACGTCAATGATCGGCAGATCAGTATTAATCGTTTTGTCGGTTTAGTGGAGAAAGGACTCAGACAAAAAGGACACGAAATTCGGCGAGTGCAAGCACAGCCTATTTTCGGTCAACTGAAATCTTCTCCCCAGGGACTCGGCAAGTGGTTGGGGTATATTGATAAGTTAATTATTTTCCCAGTGCAGTTACGTCAGCAGCTTGATTGGGCCGATATCGTCTGCATTTGTGATCAGGCGTTATCCTATTTAACTCCCTATCTAAAAGATCGCAAGTATTTTGTCATCTGTCACGATCTGCTGGCCATTCGTTCCGCCCTAGGAGAAATTCCTGAAAATCCCACCAGTTGGACGGGAAAACAGTATCAGGCGATGATTTTGCGAGGATTCAAACAGGCTAAATATGTTGTCTGTTCTTCCGAAGCTACTCGTGCCGATGTTCTCCGTTTAACCAAAATTACCCCCGAACAAACGGAAGTGATCGAGGATTGCTTGAGTGAGGGATACGGTCCGATGACAAGAGCAGCGGCGGTAAATCTAGTGGATAAATTTAATATTAATAGTGATTGCCCCTGGCTAATTCATGTCGGGGGCGACCAATGGTATAAAAATCGATTGGGATTGCTGAAAATATTCAAGAGGTTAATCACTTTCCCCGGTCTGGAAAATTGCCGATTGATCCTGATGGGAAAACCTTTGCTGCCGGATATGCGAGAATTTGTTAATCAGAATAACTTGTCCGCACAAGTAATCGAATTAGGAACCGTCTCCGATGATGATCTCCGCGCCTTTTATTGCCTAGCAACTGCTTTAATCTTTCCCTCCTTTCAGGAAGGATTCGGTGTTCCCGTTATTGAAGCTCAATCCTGTGGTTGTCCCGTCTTTACTTCCAATCGTCTCCCCATGACTGTTATCGCTGATGATGCAGCCGTTTACTTCGATCCCACCGAACACGAGGCCGCCGCTACTATTATTGCAGAAAATCTTCTCGCTCCCGATCGCCTGGAAGATTTGAGGCAAAAAGGTTTTATCAATGCCACTCGCTTTACTTACGAAAGAATGATCCAATCCTACGACCGATTATTGCCAAAATTGTAGTTTAGAGCTTTTTGGTGACTCATTATCCTGCCAACGCGATTTTAAGCGGGGAGGATATGGTTCTGGGGTTCACTTTGGCACTAGAAATCTTGCTGTAAGAGTGATCGTCCTTTTTTAAATCCTACAGTAATCATTTTTCCATAGCTCCTTTGCTTTGGGGTTTACTGAATAAATCTAAAAACCTTGTTGGATAATATCTTTAGGCTTTTTTGAAATCAAAAAGTGCCAGCCATTGGAGGAATCGGGGGAAAATTAAGGCACTTTTTCCCTGAAAATTAGGTAATTGACCCCCTGAAAATGGCTAAAACCCTACACCCCACACCCCACACCCTGCCCCACGAAAAACTTTTTCAGCAGACCCTAATTGGCACTGTGAATTTATCTGTCGCCTGTAAGACTTTTGATAATCTTTTTAGCCAATCGCTCATTAATTTCTCGATGTCTGGGAATTGGTTCTGTTTTTCCAGTATCTGGATTATGGTAAATATCGTGTTTCCCTCCACGTCTAATCAAATAGCAGCCCGCTTGCTCTAATTGTGCAATTAAATCATGTCTTTTCATGCGAGTTCAAACTCTGCAACTCTCTTGATTCCGGGGATTTCTTCAGTAGTAAATGTTTTGTAGAGATCGACCAAGTTTCCGATTAATTCTTCTAAGTCAACACCTTGGGTCCAATGATCTGGAAATTCATTCAAATAGCCCAAGAACATCCCATCTGATTCTTTCCAATATGTATATGGAATCTTCATGGTGAAATCCTCATTCTGCGTTGCTAAAGATATTAAGTTGACCCCTATCATAACTGAATTGCTCCCAAGCCACGATCAGCTTTATTATCAGGGTTGGCAGCGAGATTGCCGCCTTACACTTCGTTAATGCAGCCTACCAAAGCGGCGATCGCCCATTCAGACAGATTTAGGTGTTGGGTGTTGGGTTTCGTTCCGAGGGTTCAATCTACGGACTACGGACTGTTAAATTAGAATATCAAATGTTTGATTATTTAGCCAACGATAAACACTAAAATCTCGCCTATCTGTGGTTAATATTCTGTTCTCCTTAATTGTTTCAGCTAACACTACTAACGAAGCATCGGCTAAGTCCATTGGCAAATCTCTATATTTTTGCATCAGTTCTTCAATGGGTTGGCAGTGCTTAGTTTTGAGGTTGAATACCTGTAGTTCTCCTGTGGAGATTTTATGAATAAAGGTTTTTGGGACATCTATTCCCACTCGTTTTTGTAGTAAGTAGCAAGTTTCAGTAACAACGCACCAGGTTGTAATAAATTGTTGATTGATTAATTTTTGGAATTGTTTTTTTGCTAATGGGTGAAGTGAGTCGTTTTTATTAGCAATGGCCAGCCAGAAACCAGTATCAACAATGATCATATTTTTGCTTAAGTTCACTTGTTAAATAGGTTTTATAGTTTTGCGAAAGGTCTGGTTCAGCTTCTATACAACCGATAAAGTCAGACCAATCTTCTGTTCCCTGCTCTTTCATTTCCTGTGGGTTGGGAGAATATCGTTTTTTGAGAATACCTACAAGTTCAAGAATAGTCTGTTGTGCGTCGAGGGGAAGGGACGCAATATCTTCTTCAATTGTTTCTAGGTTTATCATTGTCATTGTTTAAATGCGCGACAGCTTATTCTCATTGTAGCAAATTACTGAAACAATTAGGCTGAAACTAATTCAAATTTAACCTTGATTTTTAGGGCTGTAGCGATGAGATTTAGCAACAAAAAAGAGTTTCCTTCATAGTCAGCATTTTCTAAGGCTTCAATAATAGATTCATCAGTATTAATTAATTCTGCTAAAGCTTTTGTTGAAAGATGATGTGTTTCCTTAATCTTAAATATTTTTCTGGCTACTTCGTCATCAATACGAGCCTTTTCTAATTCTAATTGACGTTCTGGATTATTAGCATAATAACGTTGGTAAAGAATTTGTAAGCCATCGGCTGTCGTTTGGTGTGTATTCATATCAACTCCTGAAAATAGGTGTGTAATTCGGGATTTTTTTCAAATTTAGCTTTGTTTTTAATTGCTTGCTCGATTTCCAGTGGTAGAACTTCTTTTTCTTTAATTATACCATGAGAAATGACCACAGCTTTGTTTTTATAAAAGAAATAAAGAATTCTATAATTTATTCCTTTAAAATTAACTCTCAGTTCATAAATTTTGTCCCGCAAAAAGTCTGCTTCTGGTCTGCGTAATTCATATCCTAGTTCTGCCAGTCTTTGTAATTTGATAAAGCATTTGTTTTGAGCTTTGCCAGGAAGACTATCAAGCCATTCTATAATTGGTATATTACCTCTTTCATCTTGGTAAAAAATAAGTTGTATTTTTGGCATATTAAAGCTTTTATATATGTGAGTTTTCTAACAAATGATAAATTAAATAGTGTCAAGTATCGAGTTCTGTGAAAAGCTGATGTTTCCGTGAGCAAACCCCCTAAAATTAGACTTGATAAAAGACCTGAGATTGTTATATTCTACAGGTGACAAGCTTTTGCACGAAAGAGCCACGCCCCACGCACCAATTATATCATTCATTCTACCTGAATATCAAACAAGAACTAGAAACCTGTTACTAGGGAGAGATTGCTACGGGGGGATATTTGGTAGCAGTTAAATAATCATAATAAAAACCACTCCAGACACAGTGGTGGCTCTTGTCGGGTGCGTTAGTGATAGCGTAACACACCAATTTTCTTAAGATGCTGCGTTACGGCGCGATCATAGTTTAATTATTAACAAATCTCCTTTAAATACGCGCAAACACGCACCCTACAAGCTACTAACAAGGCTCATTTTGACTCGTTGATTAAGGGCAGTGGCAATTTTTTGTAGCATTATTAGGGGATTGTCTTGATAGTCAGCGTCTTCTAGATCTTCAATAACGGATTGCTCAACATGGATTAGGTCGGCTAGTTGTTGTTGAGTTAATCCAGCATTCATACGAGCGTCATAAATCAATTGTGCGATTTCTGAGTTGAGGGATTCTAGGGCAATTTGTTCTTTGATTGTGGGATCGTCTGCAATCATTTGGTGAATGATTTTTACGGCATCTGTGGTTTTAGGCATTGTTTATTTCTCCTTGATAAGTATGAAGTTCTGGATTTTGTTTAAATTGTGCTTTTCTTTGGATAATTCTCTCGATGTCTTGTGAGGGAACGGCGGAAGTTTTTTTGATAAGAGCATGACCAATAATTGCTATATTTTGACCATGATAAAAATAGAGGATTCGATATTGTATGGTTCCCTGTTTGGCTCTAAGCTCCCAGATATCATTTCTGAGATAATCAGCAGCAGGGCGGCGCAGTTCATGACCTTGTGCGGCAAGTTGTTCGATTTTGGTTATACATTTGGCAAATCCTTTTTATCAGTTTTGAGTAATTTCTGAAGCCACTCAACAACGGGTGAGATGCCTTCTACTTCTTGATAAAAGATGATTTTTGTCTTTGGCACGTTTCTTTTGAAATAGTATGCGATGAAAAATCAATAAATGTAATCAGGTGATGGTGATGGGTATCGAATTGCTGGATAGCTCATAACCTCGTTGAAAAGAATTATGCGATCGCCCCTTGTTTATCCCCTAAATTAAACTTAGAAATTCCGCGATAATAGACATCAACATCGTTAAGTATCGAGTTCTGTGAAAAGCAGATGTTTCCGTGAGCAAAACCCCTAAAATTAGACTTGATAAAAGACCTGAGATCGTTATATTCTACAGGTTACAAGCTTTTGCACGAAAAAGGAAGCCCCCAAAAGGAAGCCCACCACGAACCAAAACCACCAATCCATCCGAAAATACCCAAATCCCCCAAATCCCATGAGGCAGGTGCGCCTTGGGGGCTTCATCACTATAGGTAAGGTCTGAATCATACAACCAACTCCCTCCTTTTCTCCAGCCGACGCGATCGCCGAACTTGTTCCACACTTCCCCATTATACTCTCTCGTACCACGGAGACTCTCATAGATTTCTTTCTGAACGCTGAAGCCGAATTTACCTTTACTAGCTGACACCCAAAGCTGGTCAATGATGCGTAAATCTTCACAGGAAAAGTTCTCAATATCTTCATATCTGAACCAGAACCATCCTTCCTCTTTCCTCTTAGCAGCTTGAAGCATCGCCCTAGTTGTTTCCACATCTGCTTCTTTCCATTTCCCTGCTGCTAGTAGGTCTCGCAGGTTGGTATAATTCACTCCTGTTGACCTCGATATAAGAGTAGCATGCTCGGAGAGCATTCTTCTAGTAATCCTCGCATTCTCTGTCATCGGCGCAGCAACAGTTGTTAGTGAAGAGGGCTGCGTCTGCTGTTCCAGCACTGATGAAGAACTAGACTGAGGATCTGTAACAGGAGTAGGTGAAGGGGTTGGTTTTGGCGTTGGCACAACAGCAATAGATGGGCTAGGTTTAGGAACAGGTGAGCTAGTCACAGGAGGAGGTGAAGGGGTCGGTTTTGGCGTTGGTACAACAGCAATAGATGGGCTAGGTTTAGGAACAGGTGAGCTAGTCACAATAGGAGGGGTTGTTTCAGTTTTTTGATTAAAAGCAAATTCTCCTATTAAAGAAGATGAAGTCCAAGGAACTTGATAATTATTAGTATTTTGGACAACATCAGAGCGTACTTTTCGCAGCATTGAATCCACTTCCATATTGGGAGTTTTAATATATTTCAATAAGTAGGAAGTAAATAATCCATTCCGTCCAGTACCATCACTAGCGACTTTTCCCGGTGCAGTGGCAAAAGCAATTAAAGTTCCTGATGTTGCTTGCGATGGTGCTGTTAATCCCCTGCTAGATGAACGCCAAAATTTACGAAAAGGATTATCCCGACAAGCATCTAAAATCACAATATTAATTCGATTACCCGCATCTTCCATTCTGCCGAGTATTTTCCCCAAAGGCATTGACTCATACTCAACATCTTTTTTATATTTAATCTGAGCATTAACAGGAATAAGATAATTTTCTCCTTCTACCTCCATTCCATGACCTGCATAATAAAATAAACCGACATAACCTTGATTAATTCGAGTGGTAAACTGATCGAGAGCATCATCCATTTGTCGTTTAGAAGAATCCTTGAGCAAAATTACCTCAAAACCTAATTCCTTCAAAGCATTAGCCATATCTGTGGCATCATTAAGCGGCGTATCAAGCTTACCAACTTGGTAATTTGCATTACCAATTACTAGGGCGATCCGCCTCTGCTGTTGCTGCTGTTGTGTATTTGGACGATTTTGGGTAACAGCTTGATTGATGCCCTTAAACGGCAAAAATTTGCCTCGCTCAGGAGACATCCACATCGCAACACTTAGGATAGTTGTTGTGATGATTAAATAACCCAGAAGTTTAAGACGAGAGATAGACATAATTTATTTTTTGGGCATAGTAAAGGCTTCTAATGTCATTTTTTGAGGCGAGTTAAAACTAATTTTAGATAGTACATGAACCTTGTCTTTGATATTAAGTAGCTTTCGTAATTCTTCAGGTGTTAATACCCTATTTAAGTTGACTTTAGCCGACTGGGGAGGATTTTGTAACCTTAAAGCCGTGACAGGAACTCCAGGCCAAGTTTTAACATAACCTCGGATACGAGAAGGAAGAGGTTCACCCTCAATCCAGACATCTCCTTGAAATTCTATCGATTTAACTTGATTCAGAGGAACTGTTTCTGAATCACCCCCCGCCGACAGCCTCAAACTTGCCTGATTAAAAGCTGTTAACCGTCCCGTCAGAGGATTTCCCCGCTTGAGTACCACCGTCGCCTTATCCGGTACAGCCACCTCTAACGCCGTTTCCTGACTGCGGACAGAACCCTGAAGCCATTCTAACCGCCTATCGCTTGCTACTCCCAGCAACAGCAAAGAGAAAATACTCCCCCGCAAAATAGCTTTCATCATCCGATTAACCCCTCAATATCGAAATAAATAAGAGATGATAGAATTTTAACATCTCCTTTTTCACTTCAACCATCCCAAGCAGTTTGTCATGACTGATCCCGACAATTCCTCAGAATTTAATCCTCTCGGTAAACTAATTAGTGTATTGGTTTTATTAGCCGCTGCTCTTTACTTTACCGGCTGGATTTATCGCTGGGCATACTTTAGCTTTTTTCATCTCGAAGTTACGACTCTGAGTCTTCCTAACGAATCCTTTTATTTTGCCGCTTTTCAAACATTTTTTGGAGACCTTTGGGCAATTCCTAGAAAAATCCTATTTTTATTGGTGATTATAGGTGCTACTGTCATCACCTTTGCCGGACAAAGATGGCTGATAAAATATCTGAAAAGATTACCGATTGCTTTGAGTAAATCTCAAGCTAAGATCGTTAATTTTTTATCATCCCTATTGAATGAATTTATTATCGTTATTTTTGTACTGATGGCTCTTTTTTGGCTGGCAACCTGGCAAGCAAAAGATGATGCTTGGAAAGATGCTGTTAATGAAACTTCTTCTTTACCGATTGTCACGATTGTTATGCCTCAAGATGCCAGTTTAGGACGAAAATTTAATAATCCCTTAGAAAGTCGTTCCACAAAAACTAACTTACCTAATTTTAGAATTATCGGCGATCTTCAATCCTACAAACGTTTATTAGATAACGAACTTAATGATATTAGTAACCCTGATAAACCGAGAATTTGGCGACTGTTGCTCAAAGGCAATGGTTATTCCTATATTTTCCCAGCGTTACCAAAAAAAGAAGCTAAATTAACCTTTCCCGTCGTGATAGTTTATGAAAGAGATAACGGTGTTCAATTGACAATTCTTAATTCTTCCATGTCCCAACCCTAGCATCTAAAACATAAGTAGGTAGGTGTTAAAAGTTATAAGTTCCCCCCTTATCAAGGGGGGCAGGGGGGATCCCCCGGCCTATCGGCACCCCCCTTATCAAGGGGGGCAGGGGGATCAGTAGAGGATGATAAAGTGTTGAGTCGGTTACAAATCCGGTCAAAAAACCAAAATTAACAATCCGCCGTAACGCACCAATTCTATCATTAATTCTACCTGAATATCAAACAGGAACCAGAAGCCTGTTCCGCGGCAGTGGAAGTTAGGGGTTGCTAACAGGGGGAACAGTGATGACAAAGCGGATGACAGTTCCGATAACTGCTGTTGCCAAGATGGTAATTAATGCCCAAATTTGGGCTTTCTGGGAGCCTTTAATCTCTTTTAAATCACCTTGTAAGGTGTTGAATTCTCCCTGTAATGCCTTGAGATCTCCCTTGACTTCGGCCTCGAATCTGACTTGAACAATCCTGATCTCTGTGACATCTTTCTGGAGCGCGTCTAGCTTCTGATTGGTCTCTTTAAGATTCTGATTAATCTGGTCTAGGATTTTTCCTAAATCGGTTTCGATGGTGAGGCCGCTCATGGGTTAGACTCCTAATTAATTGGTGCTGTTGTTTCTGACTTAGATTTCAGTGTTTGAACAAATTGTAAAACTTTTTGTTGCTTTTCTGGTGTCAGTTCTCGCCATTGTTCAAGTAGTTCTTCTTCTTTACCCATAAATACCTCGCTCTTGAATTATAAATTGTTTGGTTTTGAGCAAGGCTCATTAAGTAGCTGGTTATAATTAAATTAAAAATGGATTTTAGGTTCGATCCCCCCTGCCCCCCTTGATAAGGGGGGTGCCGATCCCCCCTTAGTCCCCCCTTAATCCCCCCTTGATAAGGGGGGCATCTGACAACTTTTAACGCCTACCTACTTAATAAAAACCACTCCAGACACAGAGGAAACAAAGATCATATCATTTTGGGTTTGCGGTGGACGTTGTAGAATAGAGAAAACCTACTACGCTGATAGATACCATGCCCTCTCCTGCTATTACCACGATCATCAAGATGGTTGAGTCTCTGCCTGATGAGCTTCAAGAGCAGTTAGTAGAGTATGTTCGAGCTTATATTGCAGAAATTGAAGAAGAAAAACGATGGGATCAGTCGTTTAAACAGACGAAGAATAATCTAGTCGCAGCAGCCCGAAAAGCCAAAGAAGAGATTGCAGCAGGATTGTCCGCGCCGATGGATTATGAGCAGCTATGAATTCCGCGACATTGCCCTCATTTTGGCAGAAGTATCGCGACTTGAAGCCAGCAGTCAAAGCCGGAGCCAGGAAAGCATATCGGTTATGGGTAGAGAATCCGTTTCATCCGTCGTTAAATTTTAAGTGTATTGACAGCGACGAAGATATTTGGTCAGTGCGTGTAACGAAGAGTCATCGAGCTTTGGGAGTGCTGTCAGGGGATACAGTGACCTGGTTTTGGATTGGCGATCATCGAAAATTTGGGTCTGAAACCCCGTCGTTCTACGACGGCTTTACTGTTAAATATGAGCATCGTTTACGAAATATATGCTAAAATGTGAGGTATGGAAAAAGCCTATTCGTTTCGATTTTACCCCACACCCAAACAAGAGTCGCTATTGCGGCGCACGTTGGGCTGTGTAAGATTAGTTTACAACAAAGCTCTCCACGAACGAACACAAGCTTGGTATGAAAGACAAGAAAGAGTAGGATATACTGAAACTTCTTCAATGCTAACCGATTGGAAAAAACAAGAAGAATTAGACTTTCTCAATGAAGTAAGCTGTGTACCTTTACAACAAGGGTTAAGACATTTACAAACAGCTTTTACTAATTTCTTTGCTGGTCGTACTAAGTATCCTAACTTTAAGAAAAAACATCAAGGAGGAAGTGCCGAATTTACCAAATCTGCTTTTAAATTCAAAGACAAACAAATCTATTTAGCTAAATGCACAGAACCTTTACCTATTCGATGGTCAAGACAAATACCAGAAAGCTGTGAACCAAGCACAGTAACAGTCAGATTACATCCTTCTGGACGTTGGCATATTTCAATAAGATTTGATGACCCAACGATTAAGCCTTTACCAGTAACAGATAAAGCCATCGGAATTGACTTAGGAATTAGTAGCCTTGTGATTACCAGCGATGGTGACAAGGTATCTAATCCTAAGCATTTTAAGAAACATTATCAGAGGTTGCGAAGAGCAGCGAAAAATCTTTCTAGAAAACAGAAAGGGTCAAAAAATCGGGAAAAAGCAAGAATCAAAGTAGCCAAGATTCACGCTCAAATCACCGATAGCAGAAAAGACCATTTACATAAGCTAACCACTCAATTAGTTCGTGAAAACCAAACGATTGTGGTTGAGAATTTAGCCGTCAAGAATCTGGTCAAAAACCCGAAATTATCTCAGGCAATATCTGACGTTAGCTGGGGTGAAATCACCCGACAATTAGCCTATAAATGCCGTTGGTATGGGAGAAATTACATCGAAATAGATAGATGGTTTCCTAGTTCTAAGCGGTGTAGTAATTGCGGGTATATTGCTGAGAAAATGCCGTTAAATGTTCGAGAGTGGGATTGTCCAGACTGTGGGACTCACCATGACCGAGATATTAACGCCAGTAAAAATATTTTGGCCGCAGGGCTTGCGGTGTCAGTCTGTAGAGCGACCATAAGACCAGAACAGAGTAAATCTGTTAAGGCAGGTGCGAAAAATCCTTCGGGAAAGAAGCAGAAACCCAAATCGTGAGGTTTGGGAATCGCCGTCCGTTTTACGGCGGCGAGGATGTCAAGATGAGTACGAAAAGTTTTATTCGTAAAACACAGGAACTACAAGCCTATCCCACCATAATGACATTGTTGATTTTCGTTGAGGATGTTGATGGTGATAACTTTAACAATCGTAGGCTGTGTTAGTCGAGTGCCTAACGGACTATAAATTACATGGCATAGCGACTTTTTTCGGAAGTATCAAAGTGAGCAAGCGTAATTTTTTTGGCGAAGATAGAAGTTTTTCGAGGCAAAAAAACAGAACGTTGCCGGAAATATTCGCTAAAATATTGACGGTAGAGAGGACAACTGACTCGGCAAAACTTACCTTGTCGGTGAATCAGTCCGAGACTTTCTAGGTGAAAAGCTGCCATTAAATCAATTTCTATGTCTTTTTCCGCCATCACCACCTTAGCAAAGATAGCCGACAAATTGCCTTTTAAGTATTGTAGATGCCAAAGTAAACGTTTAAGATGATCTGCAAAAATATTATTTTCCTCGTCGATCGAAGTAGCTAAAATGCTTTCTAGGGTACAATTACCCCGAGCAAGATGATAGCAAGCAAGACGAATTAAATAGGGATTACCCCCTAGAAATATCCGTAATTTTTCGGAGTCAAAATTCTGATCTAATCCCTGTCTTTGACTTAATTCTCGTACTTGTGGGCTGGTAAAATTAGGCAATTCGATCGGTAAACCAAGACTAAAAGGAGATTGATAGGTATCTAAGGTTTTATCAAGCTCGTGTGCAGGGGAATAGGCAACAATTAAACGTAATTTTTGCCAGAGGGGTTTGTTTTTGCCTTCCTCGTGCCAGAGGTGCAGAATACTAAAAAATTCTTCCCCTAGCTGTGGATAGGGTAAAAGATATTCAAGATCATCAAAGGCAAGCACTAAAGGGTGATCGAGATGGGAGAGAATATGCTTTTCTAGATAGATTTTACAGTTAATTTTACCCCCTAAGAATTCATCCCAATCCTCTGGGAGATGATTGTCTAAATCTAACTGACGACTAATACTAACACAAAGCCAACGCAGACAGTGATTTAAATCTTGAAAAATTGATCTTTCTGCTAACCGAAAACTGAAATAAAGTGTATGGTATTGCTGTTGTTGTGCATGATTAATAATTCTGGCCATCAGGGAGGTTTTTCCCATTTTTCTGGGTGCGTTAATCCGGATCAGACTACCCCCGCGCAAGACCTCTTGATAACAAGTCTGTTCTAGATTGTTTCTGTTAATATAAAAGGGGGAATCGAGGGGGACTTGTCCCTCTGGTAATTCAGCCAATAGTTGAGGATTAATACTATTAGTTTCTGGTAGGTTAGGACGATAATAATCGCTATTTTCTAAAGTTAAATTAAAAGCTTGAAAACAATGTTTCAGGGTTTGTTTATCCACTCCCGATTCACAAGCAAATACCTTCATCAGAGTATCTACCCCTAAAAGAGTTTTCTCGCTGAGGACTTCTAGGGTGAAGCGATAACCGCAATTATCCCGATATTCCGCTTCTTGTTTGGCAGTAAGTAATTTTTCTAGTCCCGTGGTGGTGAGGATAACCCCGCGTCTGCGGCGCTGTTTTTCCGGTTTTTCCATGATAGTTTTTCCCTGTCCTGAACTCAAACTCTGCACCTCTAGAGGTTTCGAGTTTCCTATAGACTTCTCCTCAACAGGGAAACAATCAATTCCGTAATTTTACTGGTTTAGCCATTGAGAAGCTAGGGACAATAACCAGAACACTTGTTTTCTTCTCCGTCTGAGTTATTTCTGGGATAGGGATAAATCTTAGCCTACTTGCTGACGATAGCTATTCATTTCTAGGCTATCTTCCCCATAAAGATCCTCAATGTGTTGATGACAGCAATCGATCGCAAATTGATCGAATTCTCCCGGTTCAATTTGATACATTTTGGCAAAAATATCGGGTTGAACACGACAAAATTCTGGTCTCTGGTCATAAATGGTACAGAGACGGGTTTGGCGATCAAAGTTTATACACCAACCATCTTCCCCCACCATGCTGAGATATTGACTTAATTGTGCGGGGGTAAGATATTCTTCTAAGTCAGGACGCTCATCGGGATTTAGTTGACAACAAGCTCCACAATTTTTAATACATTTCCAATTGGCCATATAACCGGTGTGCCGCAACGAATTAATCCTAGTACCTACTGACTAGCTTACTAGCAAATAGTCGCAATTTTGCCTTCCAGCAGCAATTCCCCTCAATAGTTTTAATCTAAACCGGCGATCGGGTATGAAAGCTTGACGAGGCAAGGATCGAATAAAATGGGCGTTGTAAGGGTCGAACTTACGGCATCCTGCTTGTAAGGCAGGCGCTCTACCACTGAGCTAAACGCCCGAATTAATTTCGTACTTTCTCAGCATAACACATATTTTCAAAAAAGTATATTATTTTTTTGAGCGAGTTAATTTTTTTCCGATGCCCTCTGGTCGAACTCACGATCGCATTACCCTAATTCTGCTGCCACCGATTGCGGGGGCGAGTTTTTTGGTCAGTGGCAGTGGTAACTTAACCCTGTTACTGTTGGCCAGTTATTTGTTTAGCGGATTCCTGTTTGGACCAGATCTGGACATCCACTCGGTACAGTACAAACGTTGGGGTTATCTGCGCTGGTTGTGGCTACCCTATCGTTCTATGATCCGTCATCGCGGTTGGTTATCCCACGGTTTATTGATCGGCACGGTCTTTCGGTTATTTTATCTGGGTAGTTTTCTTTTACTAGCGGCGATCATCATCATTCCCATCCTGCAAAGTTTCTGGGGTATAGACTGGGATTGGCGACTGTGGCCGCAGCAAGCGATCGCATTATGGCAACAGTATCCCCGGGTAGCGATCGCTATTTTCCTGGGTTTAGAATTAGGGGCGATGAGTCATAGTTGTAGTGATTGGATCGGATCTGCCTATAAACGTTCTCGAAAAGTGGCTCAAAAACCGGTAAAAAAGAAAAAACGTTAATAGTCCCCGTCCACAATTTCTAATTAGCCTTACTTTGATATTCTTGCCAAGTTTTCGGACTGATAAAGAGAGTTCCTTTTTCTTGCTGATCGGGAAACTGGATATAATTTTTCTCTAAATAATCCTTGAGTTTTGGTGATTGCAGAAATTGCTTTTCAAATCGATAGAGGAAAACTAAATCCGGCTGTCTTTTTTCGATGACTTCTAGGATAAAATCTCCATCAAGATTCTGATTGATAAATCTCTTTCTGGTCATGACAGCAGTTTCTGGGGTGTTTTCAAGAAATATTGATATATGTAGTGAGGATTGTCGGTTAACAGGAGTTTATCGGAGTTTTTAAATTTTTCAAACACAGCTTCTGCTAAAAGAGGTTTATACTTTTTGTTAAATTGAACGTAGGCATTAATTGCAGGATCACGATTGGTAATTATTCTCAAGGTATTAAAGAGAAATTGACCAGAAAGGGAGAGAAAAATCAGCATTTTGAGAACTAATTCCTGGGTTATTTTTCGATTTTGCCTAAATTCTCCGAGGCTATCAGTAATTTTTAACTGTTCGACAAACAAGGCAATTATCCAAACGGCGGGAATAATTAAATGGATATAGTAATAGGGCCAAATTGGCGCGACTGTGGCGAATCTAAATAGATTAGAACCCAACCAGATCAAGGGCGGTAAAAGTGGTATTATATTGCGAGTAAAAACCATCGCTATAATAGCGATCGCTGTCACGATTAGATAAATTGGTTCGTGCTGTAGGGCGCTTTGTAAGAGAGTCCATAAGGTGAGATTTTCTTGAGTAAAACTAGAGGCAACGCTGACATGAGATTTAATAATATTTTCGTAGGAAAAAGGAAAAATAGTCAGGGAACCCAAGACAAAGACTAAAACGACAGCGACTGACCAAATAACAATATCAATGATTCTTTTAATAAAGCTACTTTGTTGATTGAGAAAAATAATTAAAGCTACAGTTGGGATAATAGTAATGCCTGAAAGTTTAATTTGCAGGGAAAAAACGAAAGCAATGGCACTGAGTAAATACAGTCCATACTTAAGCTTACCCGTGAATTGAACGGCTTTAAAGATGATAAAAATACTTAAGATTGTAAAAAAAAGTGAGGGTAACTCCCGCAACATTGTCGTTGATAGGGTAATATACACTAGACAGGTTGAGAGAATAAATACCGATAAACAAGAAGCTAATATTCCGCAATTAACTCTCAGAATTAGATAAAAAATTCCTAACATAATTGTGGACAAAGAAAGCACCATAAGGCGCGCGGCATGGATAGTAAATCCTGTCACGCTTAACCAACTATTTAGTAAAAGAGATAAACCCGATAAATGATCGTGCCAAACTTGTTCGTAGAGACGATAACCTTGTTTAGTGACGTAGGCAAGTACCAGGGCCACCGCTTCATCAAAATTAAGGATATAGGGATAATGAAGCGGGACTTTCCAGAAAACAATCCCCAGAAAAAAAACAGCAATGGCAATTAATGCCATTAAATCAAAACGATTAGATTTCTTATTCATAACTTTTTCTGGACAAGAATTGCTGCGTATCTTATCACAGATCGAGACATCAGTTAAGTAGCTGGTTATAATTAAATTAAAAATGGATTTTAGGTTCGATCCCCCCTGCCCCCCTTGATAAGGGGGGTGCCGATCCCCCCTTAGTCCCCCCTTAGTCCCCCCTTAATCCCCCCTTGATAAGGGGGGTGTCTGATAATTTTTAACGCCTACCTACTTATGGTTAAAAAAGATACAAAAATTACTTTTCGGAACTACGCCCTAAATCTTTAGAACGTTGATAGGCCGCCACTACTGCCTCGATAATAGTCGATCGAAAAGAGCCTTTTTCTAATTGTCTCACCCCAGCAATCGTGGTTCCCCCCGGGCTAGTGACGCGATCCTTTAATTCCCCCGGATGTATGGCCGATTCTTTTAACAGGGTTGCCGTCCCTAAAACTGTTTCTATGGCCAATTGAGACGCAATTGATCGCGGTAATCCGGCCGCCACACCACCATCGCTTAAAGCTTCCACCATCAAGGCCACAAATGCCGGGCCCGATCCCGATAATCCCGTTACCGCGTCCATCAAAGCCTCGGGAACTTCCACCACCGAACCGACCGCAGCAAAAATATCTCTAGCTACGGCCAGATGTTCCGGTTCCGCATGACGACCGGCCGCCATCGCTGTAACCCCTTGTCCCACCGTGGCGGGGGTATTAGGCATCGTCCGGATGACGGGCCGATCGGGAAAGCCCATTTCTAGGCGATTGAGGGTAACTCCCGCTAAAATCGAGATAATTAGGGGTTTTTCGGGTATTCCCAGCAAGCTATTGACTACTTGCTCTAAAATTTGCGGTTTTACCGCTAAGATTAACACCTCGGTTGCTCTGGCGGCTTCCCGGTTATCCTCACTGACTTGTACTCCGTAGGTATTCACCCAAAAGTTGCGCCGTTGGGATTGGGGTTCACTAACCAACACCGCTTCCGGACTATAAATATTTTTTTTTAATAAACGGCTGAGAATGGCCTCGGCCATCACTCCACCGCCAATAATTCCTAAACGAATAGACACAGTATTTTTTAAAGTAAAAAGTAAAAAAGAGAGATTTAGCTATCCTACCAAGAAAAAACGCATCCTCTCGATAAATCGATCGATTTCTAGCTTCGACAAACCTGACGAGAGGACTATGGCAGGATTCATTGAGCTAATCGACTGCTTTCGGCTCCCCAAGCAGGTGCGGAGGAAACGGGACGAGCCATTTTCGGGTTATCAGCGATATCGTGAATAGTTCCGGAAAGGGTGCTAACTTTAACGCAGCTGGGGGTAAATAGGAAAATACTCTCACCGATGCGTTCTTGATGACCATCAATTGCATAAGTGCCACCGGCGACAAAATCCACGGCTCTTTGTGCTTCTTCGGGATCCATGACGTTGAGATTTAAAACCACCGATTTGCGTTCTCTCAGGGTTTGGATAACTTGGGGCATTTCCTCGAAGGAATGGGGCTCGATCACGACTACTTCTGCATTATTGTTGTTAATACCTGGCATACCGATCACGTTGCTTCTGTTGAGTCCCATAGATGTGGCTGTATTGAGATTTAAAGGTTCGCGTTGACGACGATTAAGGGGTTCTTCTTCTTCGTTTTGATCCTTCTCTTGGGGGGAAAACTGTTCCCAATTCATTTCTTCGTAGTCGGTTTCATCTTCGTCTTCTGGTTGTTCGGAGATACCGACAAAATCTTTGAGCTTGGTAAAAATGTTGTTCACAGTCTAATGTCCTTCAAAAGATTTTTTTGGGTGGTCTTGTCTAGAGTCGGGGTTATTTATTGGCCTTTAACAATTCTTGCTCTCATTTGGTACAGGGGAACTATTTTGTTAAGGGTTCGTCATTTTAGTCGTCTGGAGGCAGCGGTTAGTTCCCTCTTTTCAGTTATCAGGTATCAGGGGGAATAGTTTTCAGGGATTGGGAAAAAGTCCATTCCCCATTTCTAACCACCAGTTTCTAGACTGAACGTTGTAATTTTAAGATATATTGTCACGGATTATTAAATTTTCTAGAGGTTTTTTCTGTAAATTTACGCCGATGGTTCAGTAAATGCGATCACCAAAAATACCAGTTCCCACCCGGATCAAAGTGGCTCCGGCCTTGACGGCCAGGGGATAATCGTTAGACATCCCCATGGATAGATGGGGCAGGCATAAACTAGAGCTATTCTCGATTATTTGGGCTAAATCGCTGGTTTTTTCAAAGGCGGCTAACTTTTCCTCAGCCGATAATCCCTGGGGCAGAATTGTCATCAAACCTTGAATTTTTAGCTGTTGACAGTTGACTAAATCGGGAAGAGCTGCTAAGAGTTCGGCCTTGTCCCAACCGAACTTATCGGGATCGGGGACAACTTTCACCTGTAGCAAAACTTGGGGATTAATCTCTAATTCCCCGGCCAGGCGATCGAGTCTTTGGGCTAATTTTAAACTATCGAGGGAATGGATTAAATCAAAAGATTCTAGGACTTTGCGGGCTTTATTTGCCTGTAGATGCCCGATAAAGTGCCAAGAAATATCTGGGAGGTCTTTTAGTTCTTGCTGCTTCGAGATTGCTTCCTGTAGCTTACTTTCGGCAAAATCTCTCACTCCTGCTCGGTAAGCTTGACGGATATAATCGCTCGATACCTGTTTACTGACGGCAATCAGACGCGTGCCGGGGGGTAGGGTAAGACGGATGGACTCGATACGACTAGCGATCGTCATGAACTAGACTGAAAAGGTTTGTTGATAAGTTTGGTTGAGACTGTTAAATTCTTGCACATTACTGCCCCGGCGCAAATTTCGCAGCCGGTTTTCCACTAAAAGACGAGCATCGGAACGACTAATCGGATCGAACGAGACTTTTTTTGGTCCCACCGTCACCAGAAAAAAAAGACGTTGGGCATAAAGAGTGGTGAATAATTCCCGATGTTCTTCTAATAGACACACTCTGTATAATAGACCGAAAGTGGGATGATTGAGATAGGTTTCGTTACTCATTCAAGCGATCGCTAAAGGAAAAGGATTGAGCGAACTAGAAAATTTTTCCACAAAAAAATCAAGCGGATGGCTCAAAAACAATTGATTTTTCGGGTGTTTCCCCTAGCCTGATTTTACCAGAATCCTTCAACGACAACTAACGATGCCAGTCTATGTCATGATTTCCTGAGTTTTCACTTTTTCCCTGTTAACGTGGATACATTTCGGTGACAAGTTGTCACCACCAGAAATTAGCTCGGCTGCAAAAATCAAAGATTTTCCCTTAGCTGAGGAGACTAGGAGACAAGAGGATAAAAAAGACAATGGACAAGTATAATACCCATAAAAGCTAAGATTATCTCAAATTTATCTGGTTTTTTAGAAATTTTAACCCAATAGCGGCGATCGGTGAACTGAAAACTCACATCTGATCACTGATCACTGATAACTGATCACTGAATCGCTGATCAAATGCCCTAAGCTTGTATTAAGCCTTTTTTAACTTCAAATTCCTTTAACCTCAATCAATATGGATTTTTCTAGTCTTGTTGCCAGTCAGCTAAACGCCGGCGTTATCTGGCCCGAAGGAATCCTGATTATTACCCTGATGGTGATTTTAATCGGCGATTTAATCGTGGGACGGAGTGCCAGAAGTTGGCTGCCCTACGTTGCGATCGCTGGTCTGCTCGCTGCTGTGGTTGCTCTCTATTTTGCCTGGGACAATCCGAAACCAGTGGCCTTTTTAGGGGCTTTTGAGGGCGATAATCTCAGTATCGTCTTTAGGGCGATTATTGCTCTTTCTACCGCCTCCACAGTGCTGATGTCTATCCGTTATGTGGAACAAGCGGGAACCTCCCTAGCGGAATTCTTGGCCATTATGCTCACCGCAACCCTCGGGGGAATGTTCCTATCTGGCTCTAGTGAATTGGTGATGATCTTCATCTCCCTAGAAATGCTCAGTATTTCCTCCTATCTAATGACCGGTTACATGAAGCGGGATCCTCGATCGAACGAGGCTGCTTTAAAATACCTGTTAATTGGAGCTTCTAGTTCGGCGATTTTCCTCTATGGTGTTTCCCTTCTCTACGGTTTATCCGGAGGTGAAACCAGTTTAAGTGCCATTGCCCAAAAATTAACCGATGTTAACGGTGGTCAGTCCTTGGCCTTGGCGATCGCATTAGTTTTTGTGATTGCCGGTATCGCCTTCAAAATTTCGGCGGTTCCCTTTCACCAGTGGACCCCTGATGTGTACGAAGGTTCACCCACTCCCGTGGTCGCTTTCCTCTCGGTGGGTTCCAAAGCGGCGGGTTTTGCCCTAGCAATTCGCCTATTAGTGACGGTTTTCGGTCTAGTGAGCGAACAATGGCGGTTTATCTTTATCGCTCTAGCAATTTTGAGCATGATCCTCGGCAACGTGGTCGCCTTAGCCCAAACTAGCATGAAACGGATGTTAGCCTATTCCTCGATCGGTCAGGCGGGTTTTGTCATGATTGGTTTAACCGCCGGTACTGACGCGGGTTACTCTAGCATGATTTTCTATCTGTTAATTTACCTGTTCATGAACCTAGGGGCTTTTGCCTGTGTGATTCTCTTTGCTCTCAGAACTGGAACCGATCAGATCGCTGAGTATTCGGGACTCTACCAGAAAGATCCGCTGCTAACCCTCTGTTTAAGCATCTGTCTCCTCTCTTTGGGGGGAATTCCACCTCTAGCGGGCTTCTTTGGTAAGATTTATCTATTCTGGGCCGGTTGGCAAGCGGGACTTTATGCCCTCGTCCTCGTTGGTTTAGTCACCAGTGTGGCCTCGATTTACTACTATATCCGTGTGGTCAAAATGATGGTGGTCAAGGAACCCCAAGAGATGTCCGATGCGGTGAAAAATTACCCCGTTATCAATTGGACTCTTACCGGGATGCGTCCCCTACAGGTGGGTATTGTCCTCTCCCTAGTGGCGACTTCCCTGGCCGGTATCCTCTCCAATCCTCTCTTTACCCTAGCGACGGATTCCGTCACCACTACCCCCATCCTACAATCGGCGGCCCTGGCGACGCACATTTCCCGGGCGAATTGAGAATCCCTGTTGATTTATCCTAGCTATTCTAGTCCTGTCTTAAGGTTGGGATAAATCAACCACCTTAAGACTTTTTCTAAGCTTAACCTGCTTTTTGCCTTACTCAAATTGGCCAAGTAAAAGACTCATTTCGTTAACAACATTCTCACTTGCTTTTAACGATTCTTTTCTAATTGCTTGAATTTCAGCCATACTTTTGGCGATTCTCTGCTGTTCAGATTTGGGTGGAATAGACACTAAAACTTTAGACAAATCATCTACTAAAATAGTAGGAATGGCATGACCTGTCATATACCTTTTAATCTGACGCAAAAAAAAGTCTGTTCGCATATATACTAATAAAAACAAAGGCTCGACTCCCTGAATATTTCTTAATACTGAAAATCCATTTGAGCAAATTGCCCCGTCTTCATCTTCTGTGATTAGGGCTGTTGCTTGGCGTGGTGTTCCCGTGCTTGCTCCTGAAATTGCTGTAATAATATCACCTTTGTACAATCTATAAGTTGCACGAGATGGGGCCTCATGTGCCTTGATTATTTGTTGGGAAACAACTTGCATTGTACGGTAATCAACATCGGAAATAGCGATATATCTAATTTCACTATCCCTGGCTAAACGAAAATCAGCTCAATCTCTCAAAATATCGGCAATTTCACCTAAAGGTTTCGCTCCAATAGATTTCAGATGTTCTAATAATTTTTGGTCATTGGGTAAATAATGTTCGGCATCCAGTCTCGAATTGAGCAGTGTGTTTTTAACTGTATAAATACAATCGCTGTTTTGTGCAAATTCGCCATTGATAAATGACCTAAAAGAGTGAGAAATATCATCTATATCATCGTCAACTATTGGCAAACCTGATTTTGTTCGGGCTATAACTCCCGACTCGTTGCGCTTATATATTGTTTGTCCTTTAACGTCATAGCCTATTTTTTTGATTTGTGCCATAAAACAAGAATCATTGTTTGCTGGTAATTTTTGAACTACTAAAAGTGATGTCTTGATTCCTGTACCGTATGGCACGAATGCTTCCGACGGTATGGAAACAACCCCTAATATTTTTGTTTGGGAGCGCAACCAATACCGAATCGGTCCATTAGAGATATTTTGTAATAAACCATCGGGCAGAATAATCGCCATGCGCCCACCTACCCGCAATAATTTTATAGATTTCTCAATAAATAAAATATCGGGCGACTGACCCGCTAAAATGGTTGGGGAAACTTCCCAACTATTGGACGCTGATTTATGCCATTTCCGGGCAAGAAGATATGATTTAAGAATTGTCTGGTCTTCTACTTTGCCTTTATTTCCGAAAGGAGGATTGGTCAAGATAACATCAAAAGAATTATTTAATTTTTCATCTTCGATAAGCGCATTAGTGCAGATAATTTCTGCACCTGTGCCACCTTCAAAAACTAAACGAATCATTCCGGAAAGGGCGACATCGGGATTAAATTCAATTCCTGTAATACTTTCTTGCACAAAACTTGCTATATTGAACTCTGGATTATTTTGTCGAACATGGTTGATTGCTTGAATTAAAAAACCACCACTTCCGCAAGCAGGATCTATAATTTTTTCGTTTGGTTTGGGGTCTATCATTTCAACCGCAAGGCGGACAATTGGATGAGGGGTAAAAAATTCTCCCCTATCTCCACGCTGGTGTCTATTTACAAAAGTCTGGAAGGCTTCCCCTTTTATATCCCCAGATGTTTTAGTTAAATTAATGTACTGTAACCTGCCTACAATATAAGCAAGAGTCAAAGGTTTTAACTTGAATGTGTCATCGGTGAAAAATCCCCGATAATGATTCTTGATGGAGGTAAATAATTGACTAAGACGCGACATAAATTCATCGGACTTATTGGCGACGATGGCTTTATATTCACTTGCTGTAACGCCAAAATTTACAGATTGCTTGGCAGATTTTTCATCATGAAGTTTGATGATGATTAGTTTAACCATCTCGTGAAAAATCTTGTCTTTGAGCATTCCTTCGTTGGCGTAAATATAATTATGGCACTCTTCAAAAACTGCTGCAAGATTGTTAGAAGGTCTTAATTCCTGAATTTGGGGGAGTTTTTCAGGTAAAAGGCTGTCTTCAGAAAATAACAATCCTTGCTCTTTCATTTTTCCAGTTTGATTTGACCGTTTTCCGTTGCGAGTTGTTGAATAGATAAACTATTTTTAGCCTCGACTGCATTCCTAGCAAACCAGTCTTTTAGTGGACAGAGATCATCGCCATCTTGATTAAACAAGAACTTGCTCCTGTAGCTAATTATAGAATATAAATTAGAGTATGTCAAGAGATAAAAAATTCAGTTTAATGTTAACCAAAGTGAGTAAAAAAAGCTTAGAGATTGTTTATGACAGAAATTCGGAGCATCTTTCAATTTGACAAAGCCAAGTGTAGGGCTAATTCCAGAATTAGCGCCAATTGTAGGGCTAATTCATGAATTAGCCCTACAGCTATTGACAACGCCAAATTCAACCTTTTGATCAGGTGGAAGCGCTCACCTGATTTATTTTTAGCTAAACATTAAAACGGAATAGTAAAACATCACCCTCTTGAACAATGTATTCCTTGCCTTCACTTCTGACTAAACCTTTTTCTTTGGCTGCGCTCATCGTGCCACTATTAACTAAATCCTGATAAGACACGGTTTCTGCACGAATAAAACCCCGTTCAAAATCCGAGTGAATAACTCCGGCTGCCTGGGGTGCTTTCATACCGGCAATAATCGTCCATGCGCGGGTTTCTTGGGGACCGGTGGTGAGATAGGTACGCAGTCCTAATAACTCGTAGGTAGCTTGAATTAAAGATTTTAATCCCCCTTCTTCTACTCCTAAAGAACCAAGAAAATCTTTTCTTTCTTCCTCCGACAATTCCACTAATTCCGATTCCACTTGAGCAGAAACGATCACAACTTTGGCCTGTTCCTGTTGGGCAATTTGACGGACACTTTCTACCCAATCATTACCCGTAGCTAGATCATCTTCGCTAACATTAGCGGCATAAATAATCGGTTTCCGACTCAATAAACCGAGATTTTTAATTAATTCTTCTTCCTCTTTGTTTAAATCCACTTTTCGCACCGAAATACCGTCATTAAGACAAATTAGGATTTTTTCAAGGATAGCTAATTCTTCGGCGGCTTCCTTGCTATTTTTCGCCTGCTTGCGTAAACGTTCCACCCGCTTCTCCACCTGTCCCAAATCCGCCAGAGCTAACTCTAGATTAATCACCTCGATATCCCGGGCCGGATCCACAGAACCGGAAACATGAATAATATCATCATTATCAAAACAGCGCACCACATGAACGATCGCGTCCACTTCCCGGATATTCGCCAAAAATTGATTACCCAATCCTTCCCCGCGACTCGCACCCTTGACTAATCCGGCGATATCGACAAATTCAATCCGCGTCGGCACGATTTTCTCAGAATTAGAGATTTTAGCCAAAACCTCCAGACGTTCATCGGGGACGGATACCACACCCACATTCGGTTCAATGGTACAAAAGGGGAAATTAGCGGCCTCAGCCTTGGCATTAGCCACCAGAGCGTTAAATAGGGTCGATTTCCCCACATTTGGCAGTCCCACGATTCCAGCTTTTAACATAAAAATTGCTTGATAAACATCATCCCGACCTCTCACTATATCAGGCTGCCTCTCGTTTTTGTAAATCCAGTTGATGAGAAAAACTCTCGATAGTCAACAGCTTAGTTAACATTTATTCAAGTTCCTTAACTAAAAGTAGGCGAGATTTTACAAGAGATTGCGAGAATGGGATGTAATGCTTGAGACTGAGTTAGGGTGAAGAGTAGGAAAGAATACACCTGTAGCACTGGGCAAAATTATGGCAAGACAGGCCTTTCACTTCTAAATACGTCCTGAGAGTAATTTTCAGTGCTATGACAGTATATTTCCTAGGGCGATCGAGTGTAAATATCGTCCAATCGCCACAACTAATCACTAAATCATTGTTGGGGGTATCTGTATGAATCAAAGTATCGGAGCAAACACCCGTAATGTGGCCCTTGTCGGCCCCTACTCCAGTGGAAAAACCTCCTTACTGGAAAGTTTACTTTTCGTAACAGGAGCAATCACCAGAAAAGGCAAAATCAGCGATCGCAACACCGTCGCTGATAGTTCCACCCAAGCGCGGGATCGACAGATGAGTGTAGAAGTTTCCGTTGCCCATAGTCAATACCAAGACCTAAATTTTACCTTTCTCGATTGCCCCGGTTCGATCGAATTTGCCAGTGAAACCTATAATGCCCTCGTCGGGGCCGGTGCTGCTATTATCGTTTGTGAACCGGTGGTCGATCGAGTTCTCACCCTGGCTCCCTTGCTAAAATTCCTCGATGATTGGGAAATTCCGCATCTAATCTTCATCAACAAGATGGATCGCTGTAATAGTCACTTTAACGAAGTCCTACAAGCTCTCAAATCCGTTTCTAGTCGTCCCCTCGTTCCCCAGCAATATCCTATCCGTCAGAACAACGAAATTATCGGATTCATCGATTTAATCAACGAACAGGCTTATCATTACCATGCTAACAGTCCCGCCGATCCTGTCGCTTTACCCGACCACCTCAAGGAAGAAGAACAGATTGCTCGACAAGAAATGCTGGAAACGATCGCCGAATTTGACGATCATCTTTTAGAAGAACTCCTCGAAGATATTAACCCCTCCCGGGAAGAAATTCTCCAAGACTTAAAACAAGAACTGGGAGCCGATCAGATAGTACCCGTGTTCTTCGGTATGGCGGAACGGGACTATGGTGTGCGTCATCTCCTCACCGCTTTAGTGGAAGAAGCACCGGCCCCGACAATTACCGCCAATCGTCGCGGTCTCGATCCCAGTGCGGATGGGGATGCAGTGGTACAAATCCTCAAAACCTATTTTACTCCCCAGGGCGGTCGCCTCTCCCTAGGGCGAATCTGGCAGGGAACCCTTAACGATGGCATGGCCTTGAACGGTGTGCGGATTGGTGGTATCTATCGTCTCATGGGACAACAACAACAACCCCTACAGCAGGCCCAAGCGGGGGAAATTATCGCTCTCGGTCGTTTGGAGGGAATCGCCACCGGAGACGTGGTTAGCAGCGGCAGTCAAAAACCCGATCTTCCCAGAGGATTACAGCTTAAACCCGTCTTTGCTCTCGCTATTGCCGCCGCAAATCGCAAGGATGAAGTTAAATTAAGTTCAGCTTTGACAAAACTGATCGAAGAAGATCCTTCCCTCTACTGGGAACAACACGGTGATACTCAAGAAGTGATTCTCTGGGGACAGGGAGAAATTCATCTGCAAGTGGCCCTCGATCGCCTAGCGCGCAAGTATAATCTACCGATGACCACCCATTTACCCCAAGTCCCCTACAAGGAAACGATCAAGGCCAGCACCAAATCCCACGGACGTTATAAACACCAAACCGGCGGCCACGGTGCTTTTGGTGATGTGTACCTGGATATTAAACCCCTGGCCCGGGGGGAAGGTTTCCACTTCCATGAAAGCATTGTCGGTGGTGTTGTCCCGAAACAGTATATCCCCGGGGTGGAAACGGGAGTGCGGGAATATCTCGGTCATGGTCCTTTGGGTTTTCCCGTGGTGGATATTGATGTTACTCTCACCGATGGTTCCTATCACAGTGTCGATAGTTCCGAACAAGCTTTTAAACAAGCGGCCCGTCTAGCGATGACGGAGGGACTGCCTAAATGTCATCCGGTCTTATTAGAACCAATTCTATCGGTGACGGTTCTCGCTCCCTCAGAATACACCGCCAAGGTTTTACAGTTAATCAGTGGTAAACGCGGTCAAATTCAGGGTTTTGAAGCTTCTGCGGAGTGGAAAGGTTGGGATCAGGTAACGGCCTATCTACCCCAAGCGGAAATGCACGATTTTATCGTTGATTTGCGTTCTTTGACTATGGGTGTCGGTTTTTTCCAGTGGGATGAGGATCACCTGCAAGAAGTGCCAGATAAACTACGCGATGCGGTTTTAGCTATGCGGGGTAATGGTAACAAGTAGGCGATTTCGCCTCTGGTGTGGTCTATTGAGGAAAGGGAGGGTCTCCCTCCCTTCCCTGATGGGTTACACAAGAGGTAGAACCTCTGGAAATGCGTTACAAGGGAGACCCTTGCAACGAGGGATTGAAAACTTTTCTGAGTTTTCTTCGGCTATTTATGGATGTCTGAATGATGCCCATCTGAAACATAAAAAAGAACTTGATTTTTTGCTCACTCTCCGATTTCAGAAGTTTAATAAATCTCAGATTATGAACGTCTAAAGTATAGTTCGCTCTAGATCGAAAACAATTGACAAAAATCGCCAAATGTCTTTCTCTATAAGGGTTTCATCTCTTATAATCCTGTCTGTTGCATAAGACAAACCGAAGAACCATTTTTACGAGGAGTTCCTCTCCGTCTTTTATTAGGGGAATGCCTGGCTCCTGGGGGAATTTAAGGGCTTGTTGGCAGTAGTTGAGAGCGCAATCGCGGTCTTGAGAATTGTCCATCATATTTGAACGTTAAGCGACAGCAAAGCCTGTATAGGGTCTAATTTCAGGGGATTTAAAGGCTAAAATAATCTGGTTTTGAGGGATTCCTGCGGCTACTAATTCATCGGCAATACCATCCTCAGTTCCGTCGTGTTGAATCCAAATTTTTTGATCAATAATATCAATATGTAATAGGGTTCCGTAGATTCGATAACCATTTTGCCAACCTGTTTCAACCAATAAATAGCGATCGCGGGTTTGATCTAGGACTAATTCGATTTGGATTTGGCGATCAGTGTCGAGGAAGTCGGCATAATCTTGGAATGTTTTTTCAATAATTTGCCGATATTGGGCAATTAAGGAATCCATCGTACAATTACCTCCTGGTTGGGATCGAAACTAAATAACTGAATAATACCATCTTCAATTAAGGTTTGACCTGCTTCTTCTTCAAATACTGTTTTGCAGGTGTTTTCGCTAACAGCCAAAAATAGTTTATGTTCGGGATAATAACGCTTTAGGAGATGGGTATAAACGACAAATTGACCAACTGCTTCTTCAAGGTCTTTCATATCAGAAGGACGAGTAAAGCTCTTAACTTCAATGGCTATTTTTTCTGTTCCTTTTTCTGCGGCTAATAGTCTTTCTGCTCCCAAATCAACAAATAGGTTTTTACCTCTTGTTAAACGAATCCGTAGGGGGTCATGGGTAATTGTCCAGCCGTCTTTGATTAGGGCGTGTTTTACACAGTCATGGAAAATATCTTTGGCAGGCATTGTTTTTTATAGATAAAAACTGAAATTTTCTCAGGGTTACTTTAAGTTATTGTCTGAATCTCCTAAGTTTCCCTGAATTTGCCCTAACAATTCCTCACAATCTTTAACCAAGGGAATCCCCAGTTCTTGGCATAATTCAAGCGCTTGTTGGCAATGGCTGAGGGCAAGTTCAGGGCGATTAGTTTTTTGGGCGATTTCGGCGAGAAACATCAATTCGGATTTGAAGTAGCGCAATGTTTCTAAATTATTAGCGATAGACATCTCTTCGATGTTTACATTGCAAGATGAGTATTGCCTGTTTTGGGTCATCAATTTCATAGCGAACTCGATAGTCACCAACACGCAAACGGTATTCATAATCAGAATTTTTTAATTTAACTACACCAGAGGGACGCGGTTCTATTGATAAATCTTTGATTTTTTCAAGAATACGACTTTTGATGGGATTAGGTAAGTCATCAATCTGTTTTTGTACAGATTTAGAGATTTTAATACTATAATCCATTGTGATTTAATCCTTGCTCAAGTATTGTTCAAGGGTCACATAGTCGCCTGATTGATATTCATCCCGAACTTGTTGAAGTTCTGCTAAGGTTTCCTCGTCGTCTTGATAGGAAGTTTCTTCTGCTTGAAAAATTTGTTGTTCTAGTATTTCTAATAATTGTTGTTTTTGCGTTAAGTCAAGGGATTTAATCGCTTCGGTTAGAGATTCAAAAGTGATTTGAAGATTGATGGTGGTACTCATGAAATTTCTCCTATTTGGATAAAAAGTGAAATTTTGAGAATTGCTTTAATTTTCATGGTTGGTATAGGTGATCAAGGGTTTCTAATCTTCTTCTAATGTAGCCTGAATTTTTGCTAATCGTTAGTTAATAGAAGTTATCCAACAAACGGGAACCGCTATCACGTCAATGGTTTCTTTATTGTCAAACATTTCTAGGAGATAACCTGCTTCTAATTGTTGTTCATTAGGAGGTAAATATTCAATAATTGTTCCCTGATCACCTTTTTTTAAAATAGTGTCGGGGACATCTCTACATAATTTGACTTGTTGAAAAAGTTGGACGGTTTGCATTATTCATACTCCTTAATTTTATCGTAGTAAAGAGTGACAAAATTAGCTTTTTGATTATTTTTATCGATCTGCCAAATACTAATTCACTTTTTCATGCGGTTCTATATAAACTCTATGTGATTATACATTTCTTCCGGTTCAAGAATTTCCCAGATTAAGAGTAGTCCTCGAATTATTTGACCAATAGATTTACTTTGTTGGGGACAGTAAGCAATTCCTGCATGAGTTATAGATGATTGATTGATTCTTAAAAAATCAGTATCTTGAGTAAAAATTACGCGACCATTGGCTAAGGCAAATTGCAATTGTACTTCATCAGATACCCCCAATAAATTTTCTTCTGGAGTGGTAGTAACATCAAGGCCTCGATGGCGCAATCCAAGAGCAATACTATAGCTTACATTTTCATCTAGGTGAAATTTAATTTTATTGCCCATTCATTTTTCTTAGTTTTTCTTGGACTAGAGAAGGTGTTTTAGCTTGCATTTCCTTGGCAAAGGTATCATCATCTGTGATTTGTTGTCTAATTTCTTCAAGGTGATCGTGATAGTAAGAAAGGGCCGCGTAAACATCAGCTAAAGTAATGCTGGGATAATGATAAACAATTTCATCGGGTGACATTCCCAGGCGTTCGTGCCAAATAACGACATCTTGGACTTTGATGCGATGACCTGCGATGCGCGGTTTACCGCCACAGGTTTCCGGGGTAATTTCAATATGATTGATTAAAGTTGTTGTCATTGATGATAACGAATTTGTCCGATTATAGGGTCACAAGGAATCTGCGCCCGAATGTCATATATATTATATCACGTCAAGGTTTATAGAATAATTTTATTATGACAACTCTTATAAACTTGAAGCTAATTCAGGCGCGACAATAGTTTCTAGGGAAAAAGCATTCAGATCCGTTAAGCTTCTGGCCTGTTCCAAGGTGATTGCACAAATGTTACCATGCTTATCAAGATCGACTAAGGTATTTTCATTGATTTCTTGAGTCTCGACAATAGGATTGTTATTGAACTCTAAATATAGAGTATCCGTATCTTGAAAGTAGGTGATTTTCATGGCTTAAAATTCCTATCAAAAAAAGCATTGTGAACTGTGATACCATCTTCGAGTAAGACAACCCTCAACGCTTTGTTGTCTATTTATTCAATATCAAAATGTTGAGTTTTCTTCAAAAATATTTTTGATAAAATCATATTGTTTAGGGAAAAACTGCCTGTTTGTATAATACAAAGGAGATTTTACATGAATATAACCTTTAGCATCATTTGCCCATTCACCGAGCAACATATCGTCACCATATAAATAACCATGAAACTTTGGAAAAGTATGCCAATATTTAATTTCTATTTCTACATTATTTTGCCTCAGTTGTTCATCCTCAAGTATAAATTCAAGGTTTCGATTAATCTTATTTTTAAAGTTTATCGATAATCGATTGGTTGAGATATATATATCAATAAGTTCATCACTCAATCTTTTCAGTATGAGCCTACTAATTTTAGGCTTTTTATCTAAATTAGCCTCATGAAATATTCTTGTAATCCATGCGTAAACAAAGTCTCCGGCTCTTCTGGTTTATGTGTGGAAACGAAGCCTATACTGATAGTTTCTTCGGCAAAATAGTCGTAAAAGTCCTTCTCAGTCAACATTTCACGATTCCATAAGCAAAAATTATCACACAAAGTCGAGAAGAGCCAGTCTCCCTCTCCAATTGAAACATATAAGTCGTTCAGGATGTCTTTTTTTGTGACAATGTCCGTGAGAATTGCATAGTACTGTTCTGACCTTGTAAGCTGTTCGACTTTTCCAGTTAAATCAAATGTGAGAAGTTGCAGATTTGCTTCGGTTTGAGGCTTAGTAAGCTAAACGGCTTTTACTTCGGATCACCGATATAGACTCCAAAAGGGTTATAGCTGTTGGATCATGCAGGTTAAGCGCCGTTTAGCTTATCCATTAAAGCAGTAACAGTAACAGGAGGCGCGGCGGTTTTCTCAGGTTTAGCGATCGCTTTTTTAGAGGGTTCAGAGCGCCTTTTATGCCACTCTTCCGAAAATTTAGTCAAATTTGTTGTCTTATCGCCGCATTTCGCCCACAGAGTTAGGGAGAACCGCCATTCCTCCGACCCCTGCTGTTTGAAACGCTCATCCCGAAGAATGCCTAGATAATCGGCCAAATAGTGGCTAATCGCGTCCCTAACTTGATCTTTGGTCAATTTTTCCCCTTTCTGCTCTGCCAAGCGTACTAAAGCCGCTAAATTCGTCTCAACCCGCAAAAGTTTCCCCTCTTCCCCTAGAGCCAGCTTGACTCCCCAATCATTATCCTCACATTGACAGTGAGCCGCATGATCTAATAAGACTTCAAACAAGCGTTTGACCCTTTTTTCAACAGTTTCGCCATAACTCTTCTTAGGCATGGGATTAGATCGGTAGAGGTTAGGGATAGCTTATTTTAGTCTATTTTTTGGGATGATGAAAAACACCCCCAGAAAACGGGTTTCTTTAAGAAACCTGTTTTCTAATGAAAACCGGCTCTTCGGTTTGTGTTATGCAATGGACGGGAGTTATAAGGGATGGAACCCTTATATAGAAAGGCATTTAGCGATTTTTGTTAATTGTTTTTTTCTAGAGCGAACTAATCAATTAAGTCTCTTGCCAGATAAGGATTTAGTCGATTTATGCCCCCCTATCGAACCATACCAAGTAACGAAGAACCTGAAAACCTAGGGGCCGAAACTGAACATCGTTGATGATTTTAACCGTTTCTCCTGATTGCTTAATCACAAATAAACCGCGCCGATAAGCATAACTATCTATGCCCTGATCGATTTCAATCCCCGCTACTGCGCCATAAACCTGAAAGTCTCGAAATTGGGGAAAGGCTAACTTAAATCGCTGTAATCGATCGAGAAAGTCATCTACATCATCCTTCGAGAGTCGAGATTTACACTCCACCGCCACTATACTTTAGACGTTCATAATCTGAGATTTATTAAACTTCTGAAATCGTAGAGTCAGCAAGGAATCCAGTTCTTTTTTATGTTTCAGATGGGCATCATTCAGACATTCATAAATAGCTGAAGAAAAGTCAGAAAAGTTCTCATAATATTTACCATATAAACATTTCTTTTTGACCAATTTCCACAGCCTTTCAATTAAATTTAGATTAGGTGAATAAGACGGCAGATAGAGCAGCTCTATTGACAAAGAAAGAGCCAATTCTTCAACAATTTTACATTTTTGATAGCGGGCATTATCTAAGACTAGAGTGATGGGAATCATTAGTCCTAAAGCAGCTATTTTTGACCGGAGTTCACAGACTTGAGTTGCCGTAATATAAGTTTCATATGTTACCAGAATAACTTCATGAGTTATTGCATTTAATGCTCCTAAAACATTGAAGCGTTTACGCCCGCTCGGTGACTTAACAAAAAGTCTCTCAAAACACCAAACAAAACCGAGAAATGCTCCCATGACGAAGTGAGCGGCATCAACAAAAAAAACAGCCCTTTTTCCTTCTTTTGCCTCATTTAGTCTGGGTTCTAGCTTTTTTTCTTTGTAGTCCTCTTGTTCATCTGGGTCAGCTTTAGAAGGAAGAGAACCTACTTTTAAACATTTCATTCCCATTGATTTTAAAAATTTTCTCACTTGGGTAGGACTTCGTTTTATTCCCGTCAATTCTTCTATCCTATATACAGCTTCATTTATTGTGGCTGGTGGATTTTTCTCGAAGTATTTTTTGAGGGTTTCTTTTTGAAACTCTAATTCACTTTTAGGGCGATAGAAGTTGATTTCTTTTAATTTTTCTATTCCGCCTTCTTGATAATCGCGAAGATAGGTTAATAAGGTATTTGGCGAGATCCCTGCTAACTGACAAATTTTTTGGTGCGGTATCTTTTGGCTTTTTAACCAGAGAACTTCCATCTTCAGTTGAACCCGGGGATGGGGATGATGAAATCTTTCATAATACAGTGAGTTCTTTTCTTCTTCCGTGAATTCTAGGTTAATCATGTTTTTAATGAGTGCTTTGCTTCTAATTATGACTCTTAAACTATATTATTGTCCTTGAGTAAAAAATGCAAGTTGTAGCCGTGCAAAGTATAACTCACTGCCATTCACCGCCAGAATATCAATTTCCATCGCTGCCCCGGGACGTTTACTTTTTAAGCGACTCATGGTTTGGGTGACATCAATCCCCCGCTCTTGAAATAACTGCACAAC
This sequence comes from Microcystis panniformis FACHB-1757, assembly GCF_001264245.1. NCBI lineage: Bacteria > Bacillati > Cyanobacteriota > Cyanophyceae > Chroococcales > Microcystaceae > Microcystis > Microcystis panniformis. The sequence continues at coordinate 282,125 of NZ_CP011339.1, read as the reverse complement.
CGCCGGCTCTACCATTTCTTCGACAAAACGCCCCCAACGGGTGGTTAAGTTATTGACGGCTTCGGTGGTGGCTCGTACCTGTTTTTTCAATTCTTCCATCGTGCGATCGGCTTCGGCCCGGCGGCGATCGGCTTCAGCACTACGGCGATCGGCTTCAGCATTGCGGCGGTCCGCTTCGGCATTTCGTTGTTCAGCTTCAGCACTACGGCGGTCCGCTTCAGCACTACGGCGCTCGGCTTCAACATTGCGGCGCTCGGCTTCTTTTTGGAACTCGGCAAATTGAGCCTCGGTTCTTTCAAACAGTTTGTAAATATCGGCGATCGTAATAGCTTCTGACATGGCGTGTTCTTGTCTATTTGAGCAAAGCCGATCCTATTCTAGCAACTCGGCTGGTTGAGAGTATATCGTTCTTTTACCCATCACTTGCTGACAGGATAAATCCGACACCATCCCGACCAAAAATCGCAATTTTTTTCCTCGAAAAGTTTGGGGTACCCCACTCCCCCAAAGCCTCCCCCAAAGCTGAAAGCCTTAGCCAATAAGCTTTTTATTATGCAATTTTTTTTAATTAGACCTCTTGCCTTGGCACATACCCCAGATTTTTTCATAGCAAGTATCAACCTATTAAAGCGGGGAAAATTTTATGTTTTCAATGCTTACATTCTCAACTGCTATTCTACAGGACTACCTCAAAAAAAACGGTTTTTTTGTCTTCGATAACCCTTGCGGCGATCGCTGGTTGCAGGGTTTACAGGATATTACCCAAGCAACCCCCGTTATCCAAACTAACGGAAAGATTATCTATCCTATCCAAGCAAATCCTGACGCTATGGGAAAAAGTGACGCACAATCCCACGGAATTGGGCTTTTACCTCATATCTTAAAAAATTAAGCGAACGGTGAGTAGTAAAAATGGAGCAAAAACGCCATTAGCCCTCTGCGCTAAATGGACATGAAGGCTATAAACACCTATAGAAACTAATTTTGTTAGAAGTTACTCGATTAGATTGCCAATTAGGACACCAATCATCTACATTAACGACATAAGAGCCTTGACGAAGTTGATTATGGATATTAGTTAAGGCAGCTTGTGCTTCCTTTTTTCCTTGGAAAAGAATCACACTTCTATACCATCCAGATCGATAGAAAAGAACCGCACTTGAATAGGGAGGGCGATTTTTCTTCGCACGGTTTATTTCATACTGAGCTTCGTTAATATCTCGATCACCACCGAATACTACTCCCCATTGCTCTGCCCTAGCGATTGCAGGAATCCCAAGAAGAAACCAGAGAATTAAAATTGTTTTTTTCATGGCTTACCTATTAACTTTATTGAAAACGAGCTTTGATTTTTACCCCGGGCTTTAAGTTTAGATGATCGGCATCTTTTTGACTAATTATAACTTTTTTGTCTTGACCTTCCTCGTCTAAACATTGACCAAATTTTTCAATCCTGATTTTGTCAACTTTATCGGAGGTTTGGTAGATATATAAATCTTCATTACCGATCCAAAATGCATCACTATTTAAACATCCAATAGCTGATCCTCCTGGAAGTTCAGTTTCCGGTTTAATGCTATGAATTATCAAAGTAAATTGATTTTTATTCGGTTGACATATTCCCTGATTTCTGGCACATTCGATTCTGATTCTTTCTAAAACTGGATGATTGTAGCCTTCTTTTGAGGTTGATGCTAGTCTTGAAATAGCACTAACAATCGAAACATTATTAATATCATAATAGCCATTACTATTAAAGTCTTCTTGATTTAGTTTACCTATTTTAATACCTTTATTTTCTATCTCTATATAATAGATATTTTGGTCTCCTTTCTTTAACTCTATATGTTCGGCTATATATTGCTCTAACTGCCCTTCTAGCAAAAGATTAATAACTACTATAGAGCTTAGTAGAGAAGCAAGACTCCCTGAAATTTTTATTGCCTGGGTTTGTAACGAATCATTATCTTTAAACCCTCCCATAAATCGGTAAACCAATGCACCTATTCCAGTGCCAAAAAAAATAGATGGTATGATTGGCAAAGGTATGACATTGGGCAACAAAGCTATAGCCGTACCCAGTCCAAAACCAAAAGCTGTAACTGCAATGAAAAATTTATCAAAAAAATTAGGAACCACCGCTTCTTCCGGAGGTGCGGGAACCGACGGCATCGATTTTTGTTCAGAATCGGGATTTCGGTTCTCACCTGTATTACTCATTTTTCAACTCCCGTATATCCAAATTTCCTAGAAATCGAAAACCTGTCAATCAGAACTAACTCAGGTTAATGGCGGGAAGCGGATTTGAACCACTGACCTTCGGGTTATGAGCCCGACGAGCTACCAGACTGCTCTATCCCGCGTTGCTTTATTTAGTATAGAACTAAATCTCGGTAAATGCCAAGGAGTTTGTAAAATTACTTTACATTTACCGTCCGACCAGAGGTTAATACTTACGTTCCACGGGGGTGAAATCCTGAATCACTACGGGCATATAGTCGATATCGATGCCGGAGGGGGAATAATAGGCGAGGGTATGCTGAAGGAAATTTTGGTCATCCCGTTGGGGAAAATCCTCGCGGGAGTGGGCCCCTCGGCTTTCTTGACGATTGAGGGCAGAGGTGAGGATAATTTCCCCCACCACCATGAGACTTTGTAATTCCCAGGCCTCGATTAGTTCCGTATTCCAGCAATCCCCCCTATCATCCAGGTAAATCTGCTCGTATTGGCGCTTTAATTCGCCGATTTGTTTAATTCCCTCGCGCATGGTCGCTTCGGTGCGAAAAACGCCGCAATGTTGGGTCATACAGTCTTGGAATTGCTGACGTAGTTGACCGATGCGAATCGTGCCTTTTTTGGTCAATAGAGCGGTGATTTCCTCTTTAGCATCCTGAAGGTAAATATCGGGATTAAAGACGGGAAAAGCGCGTTTTTCGACGTATTTAGCGATCGATTTGCCAGTTCTTCTGCCATAGACCACACATTCTAACAGGGAATTACTGCCCAAACGATTGGCCCCGTGAACAGAGACACAGGAACATTCCCCGGCGGAGAAAAAGCCCTCGGTTAGCGTATCGGCACTTAAGCGAACGCGACCATCGGTATTAACGGGAATGCCGCCCATACAATAGTGAACCGTAGGACGTACAGGCATCGGTTCCTCTACCGCATCGACACCGACGAGACGGTGGGCCTCCTCCCAACAGAAGGGAATGCGACTCATAATTTTTTCCCGACCTAAATGGCGTAAATCCAGATAGACAAAGGGACCCCCGGCGCTACCGTCCAGATTTACCCCCCGGCCGGCGCGAATTTCTAGGGTAATGGCCCGGGAAGTGATGTCCCGGGGTGCCAATTCCATGCGCGAGGGGGCGTAGTCTTCCATAAAACGACGACCTTCGCTATTGATTAAATAAGCCCCTTCACCCCGGACTGCTTCCGAGATTAAAACACCGACGGGATAGAGTCCAGTGGGGTGAAATTGGACAAATTCCATGTCTTCTAGGGGAATACCCGCTTTTGCCGATAATGCTAAACCGTCTCCCGTACAGGCGAAATCGTTGGAGGTGGTGTTATAAACGCGACCATAGCCTCCCGTCCCGAACATAATTGCTTTTGCCCGGAGGATTTCTAACTGTCCGGTGGCGATTTGGTACATAACCACGCCTTTGGCCGTACCTTCTTCGAGGATAAGGCGCAAAACGTACCATTCATCGTAGATTTTTACCTGATTACGGCGTAAATTGCTGACTAATTCGTGCAGCATGGCGTGACCGGTTTTATCGGCGGCGTAACAGGCCCGGTTATGGCTGTGACCGCCAAAGGCTCTTTGGGCAATGCGTCCATCTTCGAGACGGGAGAATAACACGCCTAGATGTTCCAATTCGATGATAACTTCGGGGGCTTCTTGGGTGAGGATATCCACCGCATCCTGGTCAGCCAGAAAATCAGACCCTTTGACAGTATCGTAGGCGTGGGCCTTGGGATTATCATTGGGGTCAACGTTTTGCAGGGCGGCGGCGATACCTCCCTGGGCGGCGACGGAGTGGGAACGAATTGGGTGGGTTTTGGCAACGACAGCAACATCGATAGTCGGGTTGAGGCGTTTGATTTCTAAGGCGGCGCGGCATCCTGCTAACCCACCGCCCACTATAACGACATCGTGTTCTTTCATGGCTGATTTTTCTACGGGCTTCTGTTTCTATGGTGGGGGGAGAATTGCTCGCAAGTCAGTTTTTGTAACCGAGACTTTATATTTCAGAAGACAGGAGACAGGAGACAGGAGGCAGGAGATAGGAGATAAGTAGGTAGGCGTTAAAAGTTATCAGATGCCCCCCTTATTAAGGGGGGACTAAGGGGGGATCGGCACCCCCCTTATCAAGGGGGGCAGGGGGGATCGAACCTAAAATCCATTCTTAATTTAATTATAACCAGCTACTTAGGAGACAGTAGCCGGTCGTCAGGAGACTATTTTTATTGATTCTTCCCAATTCATAATTCATAATTCATCATTCATAATTCCCAAAAAACAACCCGCGGCAGTTAACCGCGAGTTATTTTTGGTTAAAATCGGATAATTACTGAACGGTAATCGTTCCGACCATACCGGCACCGCGATGGGGTTCGCAGTAGTAGGTGTAAGTACCCGGTTCGCTGAAAGTGCTTTCAAAGGACTCCCCGGCGGAAAAAGCCAGACCTTTATGGGATAATTTAGCAGCCTGGGCTTCGGGAACCTTGGTGCTATCGAAAACTATGTTATGGGGAGAAAGTTTGTTATTGACCCATTTCACCGTATCTCCTGCTTTAATAGTGAGGGCGGGGGGATCAAATTGTAGTGTACCTGCATCACCGCCCATCTTCACCGTGAAGGTTTCCGCAGCAGCGGCGGCAGTGTTGAAGAAGAAGCTAGAGACGACTAGCACCAGGGTAGCGACCAATAAACCTAATTTTTTCATGCTTGTTAATCCTTTACACGAGGGAAGATGACAAGTTTGACAGCCTGTCTTTTGACAAAAAAGTAAAAGTTTGCTTTTAACTGTCCCATTGATTTATTCTACACCAAGTTTGACAGCTTGTCTTTTGACAAGAAAACCGGTTTTTTCTGACGATGGTTGGGGAATTTCTTAAGAAATAGAGGAGAACCAATCGTGAAAAGACTATTAATTTCCCTGTGCTTGCTCTTGGCTGTGGTTACATTCGGTATGGCTCGTCCCGCTTTAGCTGATGGGGCTTCGATTTTCAGTGCTAACTGTGCTTCCTGCCACATGGGCGGTAAAAACGTGGTTAATGCCGCTAAAACCCTGAAAAAAGAAGATTTAGTTAAATACGGCAAAGATTCCTTTGAAGCTATCGTTACCCAAGTTACCAAAGGTATGGGGGCGATGCCCGCTTTCGGTGGTCGTCTCAGCGCTGAAGATATCGAAGCTGTAGCTAATTATGTCCTCGCTCAAGCGGAAAAAGGCTGGTAAAAATTAGTTATCGGTGGCCAGTTATCGGTTGTCAGTCTGGTAAGAATTGTAGCGATCGAAATTCTTGGGTCAATTGCTGGCTTAAAATAGCTAATGGTTCATCTCGGGACAAGGTTGTGAAATTGCGATCGTTTTTCTATATTTTAGGTGCGACGGTAATCATTCTCCTAGGAGTCGCTACAGCCAGTTTTGCTTGGATTCTCGCCGATAGTCCTCTGTCTTTGCTCAAAGGTGGGGTGCTGCGGGAACCGATGGCGGCGATTTTTGTGCCGAAACAGGCCCCGGTTATGGTATCCTTGCTGGTCAATCCCGAACGTTTAGAGTCTTTTGGTCAATTAATCGCTACACCGGCTAATCGACGACGTTCCCACCAAGAAATTAAGGATTTAGAAAAAAGTCTGCTCGGTAAAACGGGGTTAAATTATCAAAAGGAAATCAAACCCTGGTTAGGGGAGGAAATTACTCTCGCTGTTACTTCCCTAGATTTCGATCGTGATACCGATAATGGTATCCAACCGGGTTATCTTTTGGCAATTCAAAGTAAAGATGGTGAACGCGCTAAGGAATTTCTGCAAGCTTCCTACTCAAAACAGGCGGTTTCGGGCAAATTTGACCTGGTTTTTGAACCCTACAAGGGAGTTAACCTGATTTATCAACGTCCCTTGACTGCGGGAGATAATAATCGTTTTCTCGCTAGTGCCGTGGTGGGTGATACGGTGCTTTTTGCCAATAATATCAAGGTTTTGCGCGAGGCCCTTAATAACGTGCAAGTACCCGATTTAAACCTAAAAAATAGCCCTGATTACCGAGAAGCTCTCAAAAATATCACCGAACCGCGTATAGCTATCGTTTACGGCAATTTACCTCCTTTATCGGCTTGGATCGCTAATCAACCCGTCCCGGAGAGTCCCGAAGCAAAACAACGATTAGCCACGGCTTTTACCCTCAAATCCGGGGGAATAGTCGCTCAAACCGCCTTAATTGGAGTCTTAGGACAGGATGACCAAGCACCAATTTTATCTAGTCCCGTGGGAGCATTATCTTTTATCGGCGAAAATAGCCTTTTAGTCGCCGCTAGTCGGGATTTAAATCGTTTTTGGACTCAGGTAGAGGAGGGGTTAGAAGCAGATAGTCCCCTACAGGAATTAATAACACAGGTCTTAAACCGCTTCCAGTCGCCTTTAGGTTTAAATTTGCCTGAAGACGTTTTTAGCTGGGTTAGAGGCGAATATAGCCTCGCTCTCGTGCCTAGTTCAAAGGGGATGGAACCCGATAGTGTTTTTGTAGGGGAACGGGTGATGGGGGTAGAGGTGGACAGTGCGATCGAGCATTTGGATGAGTTGGCCCGCAGTCGCGGCTATAATGTGGTTAATCTGCCTTTACTCGATCGAACGGTGACAGCTTGGACAAAGTTAACCACGGCGGTCCCGGGAGGAAAAGCGCAACTAGAGACGCTCGTGACGGGAGTGCATACTAGGGTCGATAATTATGAAATTATCGCTAGTTCTGTGGAAGCGATGGGTTTAGCTTTATCTGCACAGAAAAACCCCATTTTAAGTAGTGGTAAGTTTCGACAGGCAATTACTGCTTTACCCGCAGAAAATGATGGTTATTTTTACGTCGATTGGCGACAATTGCAACCGGTAATCGAGGCAAAATTCCCGATCGTGCGGGTGTTAGAATTATCGATTAAGCCTTTATTTAATAATCTGCGTTCTCTTACTATTAGCAGCCAAGGTAGTGAAAATTCTGTGCGTCGGGGAACGATTTTCTTTAACTTGGGAGTGAAGTCTTAATCAGTTATCAGTTATCAGTTATCAGTTATCAGTTATCAGTTATCAGTTATCAGTTATCAGTTATCAGTTATCAGTTATCAGTTATCAGTTATCAGTTATCAGTTATCAGTTATCAGTTATCAGTTATCAGTTATCAGATAGAAGCTTGTAGGTTTGGTTGAGCGATTTAATAATTAGGAGAAAACTGCTCGATTCAATGGTTTGAGCGAAACCCAACATTCTTGACGACATTGGTGTGGTTGGGTTTCCCTCAAGCGTCGCTAATAACCGTTCTGGAGCCGTTATCAAGTAGCCAGTGGTATTGATTCTGTGGAAGGACTCTCTTGGGGTAGTATAAATGTAGAGGGAGAAACATTACCTCTCCAGACGCGAATCGCTGAGGGTCATCAATTCCCAGATTAGATTCCAAGGTAGCAAGCCCTAGCTTGAAAAATTCGCTAAGATATATATAATTAACTTGATCAGATTATTTATAAAGTCTGTTTAACAGCTAAAGCTAATAAAGTTTATTTTGAAGCCGATGACCAAAGAGCTACTCATACAAATCAATCGAGAAGGAAACCTCGAACTTCCTCCTGAAGTTCAAACCCGCCTCAACCCAGGAGATAAATACATGATTTCCCTGACGGAAGACTCCATCATTCTCAAAAAAGTTCATCAAGATAAAGTCAATCTAGAGCAATTCTTTGAGCGACTAGAAGCAATGGAACCAGACCCCAATCAACCGACTCTGGCTGAGATTAGCCAGATGATTAAAGAAGCTCGCCAAATTAGACGCGCCAACTCATGAAAGTTGTTCTAGATGTCAATGTTTGGATTTCAGGATTGTTGTGGGGAGGAGTTCCGGGTAAAATCCTTAAATTAGCTAAAAATCAAAAAATTACAATCATTACTCCCCAAGAATTTCTTAGTCGCTACTTTAATGAGTAGAGAAGAGGAGTAAGGTAATTAATTGACGATTTACACCAAGAGAAAAGATAAGTTTGACCGACAATAATTGCTATGATTACTGTAGGATTTAAAAAAAAGTGATCGCTCTTACTACTATCTATAGCGTTTCTGATTCACAAGAGGTACATTCCCGATCCTGAACAGCTTAATCAGCAAAGGTTTAAGTGTGCCGCACAGATGCGAGAACCGCTATAATTACTTTAGATAGTAGTAGCCTAGGGCTTTTTAGACAAAAAAAGCCTATTCTGCATATTCCCAAAAAAGCAGCCTATGAATTAAGTAGGGGTTGCTGAATCAATCTAAAAACCTTGTTGGATAATATTTTTAGGCTTTTTTAGCCCAAAAACCTTTTTTAGCAGGATTTACACCGATATTCAGCCAACCCTAAGTAGAATTTCAAACCATCCCCACTGAGGAACTAGCCATGAAATCCTTTGCCCTTCTTACCACCGTCAGCCTAATCAGCCTTTCCACCCTCGCGACTGTTCGCCCCGTCATGGCGCTAGAGAGCCGACAACCAGCCGAAACCCGGATCGCTCAAGGGAACAATCAAGACGCGATCGGCCACTATAACCGGGGAGTTGGCTACATCCAACAAGAAAAATACGATCTCGCCCTCGCTGAATTCACCAAAGCGCTCAACATTAATCCCCGATACGCCGAGGCTTACCTCAATCGCGGGTTTCTTTACGAACAACAGGAGAAACCCGACCTCGCCCTGTCCGATTACAATCAGGCGCTCAACATTAATCCCCGATTAGCCGAAGCTTACAACAATCGCGGGTTTCTTTACGCCGAACAGGGGAAACCCGACCTCGCCCTGTCCGATTACAATCAGGCGATCAACATTAATCCCCGATTAGCTCTGGCTTACAGCAATCGCGGGCTTCTTTACGCCGGACAGGGGAAACCAGACCTCGCCCTCGCTGAATTCAACAAAGCGCTCAACATTAATCCCCGATTGGCCGAAGCTTACAACGGTCGCGGGCTTCTTTACTACGATCAGGGGAAACCCGACCGCGCCCTGTCCGATTACAATCAGGCGATCAACATTAATCCCCGAGAAGCCGAAGCTTACAGCAATCGGGGGCTTCTTTACGGTGAACAGGGAAAACCCGACCGCGCCCTGTCCGATTACAATCAGGCGCTCAACATTAATCCCCGATACGCCCTGGCTTACTACAATCGCGGGTCTCTTTACTACGAACAGGGGAAACCCGACCTCGCCCTGTCCGATTTCAATCAGGCGCTCAACATTAATCCCCGATACGCCCTGGCTTACAACAATCGCGGGTTTCTTTACTACGAACAGGGGAAATCCGACCTCGCCCTGTCCGATTACAATCAGGCGATCAACATTAATCCCCGAGAAGCCCAGGCTTACGCCAATCGGGGGTTCTTTATTACTCTCGACAAGAAAGGGAAAAAGCGATCAGAGATTTCCGACAAGCCGCCGAACTGTCCCGCCAGCAAGGAAACGCGGCGTTATATGAAGCGGTTATGGAAATCCTACGGCTATTAGGCGCGGTCTAGTCCTTTTTCTTGGGTTGAGCGAATCAATGGGTTAAAGAAAACCTCTCAATTCTAAGGGAAAACGAAACCCAACAGCCAACACCTAAATCCGTCGGAATCGGCGATCGCTTCTCATGGCTTTTTGTGGGGTTTGCTTGGGTCTATAGTTGGGTTTCCTTACGTCAACCCAACCTACCGCTGCAAAAAAAGCCCTGACACTTTTTCCCAGATAAACAGAGAGACTTTGAGACAGAATAGCTCCGTGGGAACCTTGGGCGGGTGTTCGTATTTGATCAACTTACTCTCCTGGGGCGAGCCGAAGCCTTTTTCTTGGTCTTGCGGGGGTGATCCGGCTTGAAACAACCCCAGAGAGAGACTTCTCCTGTTTTAGGGTCGAGGCTGGCAGCTGATATTCTCGACGTATGGGTACCAGGACATAAAGGGAACCCGACGACCGACACCATCTACTTCGCAGAAAGAGCCATCGTGCAGTTTAGCTTGGCTGACAACGGTACCGGAATTCCAGATACCGCGCAAATAGTCGTCAGCAATCAAGTACTGCTCAACGGGTTGCAGGGTTTTAGGATCAGAGACAAACAGACGGTAACGAGTGTTAATTCGACCTTCGGAGTCGCGCTGAATATCCTCCTGAAGTTGGATTTTACCGCGCACGTTGTTGTCTTCCTTGTAACCACCGCCAAACAGTGCGATTGCGCCAAGCATGATCGGTGCCAAAACGACAATTACGTTTACGAGAACAACTAGCAGTTCAATCAGGGTAAAACCCTTGCTGGAGTTCTTCTTGCTAGCATTAAACATCAACAAGCGAGCCTGTACAGTATTCATGAGGTTTACCTCGAGTTGAAAAGGACAATCGGCCACGAGGGCACAAAGCTACAGGCAGGAATGGTTTCCACTGCGTAAGCTGTTCCATCATTATTAGAAAATTCAGCTTCAGAAGAATTGCGATCATATTCCATGACAATCGTTCCTACCTCTCCTTAATTAGGTCAGGTAAGGGTGGAATTTGCCCATCTCCTCGCAGCCGGGAGATGAGAAAATGCCAAAACGAGATACCCAGGTTGAGTCCGTAGGTTGGGTTGAGCGAATCAATAGGTTAAAGAAAACCTCTCGAGGCTCTTCTCGAGATTGTGTGATGATTTTTGCTTATGGAATCGTGAAATGTTTACCAAGAAAGACTTTTAGGACTATTTTGCCGAAGAAACTATCAGTATAGACCTCGTTTCCACACAGAAACCAGAAGAACCCTCTCGATTTTAGGTAAGAGCGAAACCCAACATTTCAGTTATCAAGTAGCCAGTGGTATTGATTCTGTGGAAGGACTCTCCTGGGGTAGTATAAATGTAGAGGGAGAAACATTACCTCTCCAGACGCGAATCGCTGAGGGTCATCAATTCCCAGATTAGATTCCAAGGTAGCAAGCCCTAGCTTGAAAAATTCGCTAAGATATATATAATCAACTTAAAAGGAGCAATTTATCAGACTATGACTATTACTGACGTTCAAGTAAATCTCTCGACCTCAGAAGATTTTTTAGATTCTGAAACATTAGCACAGATTGATTTAATGAAGCAAAAAATTCAACAATATCTCCAAACCTTATCATTAGAAAATTTAAAGAATATTCTAGAATTTGCTGCTTGTTTATCAGATAAAGAGAGTGAGCAAGCAACCCAAGAAATTAGAGAAATTTCCAATATCATAGAAAAATTAAAAGAAGCTGAGATGGATTTACAATCAGGTCATCTCATTGATTGGAAAAACTCAGATGATTTATAAAGTCTGTTTAACAGCTAAAGCTAATAAAGTTTATTCTGAAGCTGATTCAGTCTTGAGAAAGAAGATTGCTAAGTGTTTAAATATTCTTCAAGAAACGCCCAAAAATCACCCTCAAATTAAAGCATTAAAGGGAGAATTTGCTGGGAAGTATCGCTTCCGAGTCGGAGACTATCGGGTTATTTATATCGTTGATGATAGTCAATCTCAAGTTATTGTCTTACTCATTGAACATCGCAGTCAAGCTTACCGCTAATAAAACGCGATGAATACAACAGAGGTCTAGTCCTTTTTCTTGGGTTGAGCGAATCAATGGGTTAAAGAAAACCTCTCATACCATTTTTCTTTATTCTTGGCAGGTATCTTACCCCCCCCCTTGCCCCCCGACATCGGGGGGGTGGGAGGTTGGGGGGTGGGGGGTTAGGGGTGAGGGCGATTAACCATCTCTGCCATTACTTATGAAAAATGGTATCAATTCTAAGGGAAAACGAAACCCAACAGCCAACACCTAAATCCGTCTGAATAGGCGATCGCAAATTTTGTCGACTGCATTAACGAAGTGTCAGGCGGCAATCTCGCTGCCAACCCTGATAATAAAGCTGATCGTGGCTTGAGAGCAATTCCGTTATAATAGGGGTCAACTTAATATCGTTAGCAACGCAGAATGAGGATTTCACCATGAGGATTCCATATACATATTGGAAAGAATCAGATGGGATGTTCTTGGGCTATTTGAATGAATTTCCCGATCATTGGACCCAAGGTGTTGACTTAGAAGAATTAATCGAAAACCTGATCGATCTCTACAGAACATTTACTACGGAAGAAATCCCCGGAATCAAGAGAGTTGCAGAGTTTGAATTCGCATGAAAAGACATGATTTAATTGCACAATTGGAGCAAGCTGGCTGCTACTTGATTAGACGTGGAGGGAAACATGATATTTACCATAATCCAGATACTGGAAAAACAGAACCAATTCCCAGACATCGAGAAATTAATGAGCGATTGGCTAAAAAGATTATCAAAAGTCTTACTGGTGACAGATAAATTCACAGTGCCAATCAAACAAGGCTACAAGGAAGCAAAGGAGCTATGGAAAAATGATTACTGTAGGATTTAAAAAAAGCGATCGCTCTTACTACTTTCTAATTACTTTAGATAGTAGTAGCCTAGTGCTTTTTAGACAAAAAAAGCCTATTCTGTATATTCCCAAAAAAGCAGCCTATGAATTAAGTAGGGGTTGCTGAATAAATCTAAAAACCTTGTTGGATAATATTTTTAGGCTTTTTTAGCCCAAAAACCTTTTTTAGCAGGATTTACACCGATATTCAGCCAACCCTAAGTAGAATTTAAAATCATCCCCAGTGAGGAACTAGCCATGAAATCCTTTGCCCTTCTTACCACCCTTAGCCTAATCAGTCTTTCCACCCTCGCGACTGTTCGCCCCGTCATGGCGCTAGAGAGCCGACAACCAGCCGAAACCCGGATCGCTCAAGGGAACAATCAAGACGCGATCGGCCACTATAACCGGGGAGTTGGCTACATCCAACAAGAAAAATACGATCTCGCCCTCGCTGAATTTACCAAAGCGATCAACATTGATCCCCGATACGCCGAGGCTTACCTCAATCGCGGGTTTCTTTACGAACAACAGGAGAAACCCGACCTCGCCCTGTCCGATTACAATCAGGCGCTCAACATTAATCCCCGATTGGCCGAAGCTTACAACAATCGCGGGTTTCTTTACGGCGTACAGGGGAAACCCGACCTCGCCCTGTCCGATTTCAATCAGGCGCTCAACATTAATCCCCGATTAGCTCTGGCTTACAGCAATCGCGGGCTTCTTTACGCCGGACAGGAGAAACCCGACCTCGCCCTGTCCGATTTCAATCAGGCGCTCAACATTAATCCCCGATTGGCCGAAGCTTACAACGGTCGCGGGCTTCTTTACTACGAACAGGGGAAACCCGACCTCGCCCTGTCCGATTACAATCAGGCGCTCAACATTAATCCCCGATTCGCCCTGGCTTACAACAATCGCGGGCTTCTTTACGACGAACAGGGGAAACCCGACCTCGCCCTGTCCGATTACAATCAAGCGCTCAACATTAATCCCCGATTGGCCGAAGCTTACAACAATCGCGGGGGTCTTTACTACGATCAGGGGAAACCGGACCTCGCCCTGTCCGATTTCAATCAAGCGCTCAACATTAATCCCCGACACGCCCCGGCTTACTACAATCGCGGGGGTCTTTACTACGAACAGGGGAAACCCGACCGCGCCCTGTCCGATTTCAATCAGGCGCTCAACATTAATCCCCGATTAGCCCTGGCTTACAACAATCGCGGGGTTCTTTACTACGAACAGGGAAAAGCCGACCTCGCCCTGTCCGATTTCAATCAGGCGCTCAACATTAATCCCCGATTGGCCGAAGCTTACAACGGTCGCGGGACTCTTTACAACGATCAGGGGAAATCCGACCTCGCCCTGTCCGATTACAATCAGGCGCTCAACATTAATCCCCGATTAGCCCTGGCTTACAACAATCGCGGGTTTCTTTACTACGGACAGGGGAAATCCGACCTCGCCCTGTCCGATTACAATCAGGCGCTCAACATTAACCCCCGATTAGCCGTGGCTTACAACAATCGCGGGGTTCTTTACTACTTTCGACTAGAAAGGGAAAAAGCGATCAGAGATTTCCGACAAGCCGCCGAACTGTCCCGCCAGCAAAGAAACGCGGCGTTATATGAAGCGGTTATGGAAGCCCTACGGAAATTAGGCGCGGTCTAGTCCTTTTTCTTGGGTTGAGTCCGTCGGTTGGGTTGAGCGAATCAATGGGTTAAAGAAAACCTCTCAATTTTAGGGGAAAGGGAAACCCAACAGCCAACACCTAAATCCGTCTGAATGAGCGATCGCTTCTCATGGCTTTTTGTGGGGTTTGCTTGGGTCAATTCAACCGACGGTAATTGTTATCAGTATTTAGTTTTTTGGCTCTTCGTTACTCTTTATGCTAAATCAACAGACAAGATGCCAAGATAACATACTTCTAACCCAAAAATTCCGAAAGTTTCTAAAGCCATAGCCTCTTCGTTTTATTAGTTTAAGTTTATTGTTGATTCCCTCGACCACCCCATTCGTTGTCCTTCGCTCAAAATAACTAATTATTTCTCCAAACCAGTTTCGGATTGTTTGACAACTCTTGGTAAAAACAATGGAGGATTTTGCCAACCATTCCGAGATGGATAGCAGTCCCTCTGTCGGATTATTTGAGGTTCCATAAATCGTTCTTAATTCTTCCTTTAATTCCTGCATCTTTTTCAAATTTGGGAATTTTTTTTTGATAGCTTCTAGTTTAATTTTTTGGGGTTCCGTTAAATCTTCTTCATTTTTTAACAGGCTATATTTACTTCGCTTTAAAACTTCTAGCTTTGCTTCTTTTTCCGCTTTCTGTTTTTTATTTTTCTGCGCTTCTACGGCTCTTTTTTCCGCTCTTCTCTGTTCGTCTAACTCTTGATTAATTTGTTTCATTACATGGAATCTATCGGCGACTACCTCGGCCGATGGCATCAATTCTTTCACCAAATTTTTATAGGGCAACCAAAGATATATGCTGACTTCTTCAATTTGCTCTAACACCTCTTTTCCCCAGCCAGTAAGCGTTTCCCTCAACTCTTCTTGTGTTCGCTTCTCTAGAATAGCTATTAGTTTTCCCGTATCTAAATTTACTAAAACCGCACAGTAATTTTTTTGTCCTTTGACTAGAGCGATTTCATCAATTCCTAGCCTTTTTAATTTCGATAAATCTGGCTCTGTAATTTCTTCGGCGATGTCCTCTACCATTCTTTGAATATCTTCTTCTGTTACGTTATTTCTTCGGCTAACATTTAAAATATCTCCTTCTTTTAATTGTTCGAGTATATTCTCGGCTAGTCTTTTCGTATAGGTTCGTTTCTTGGCGACAAAATCTAACTCTTCGCTAAAGGGTCTCTGACAATTACCGCACTTAAATTGACGACGATTAACCTGTAGGTATACTGGTTGTCCTGAGATTGGTAAATCTTTGACTAAATGTCGATGATTTTGGTGGAGTTTATCGCTCTCTAACCCACAACGAGGACAGGTTGCTTTTTGATTTTTCGATTCGACTGGTCAAACTATACCGATATTTTCTAGGTGTCGATAGCCTTGAATACAGGTTCCTTGTAGGTTCAAAAATTTGTCAAGTATCATAAGTAAAATAATCTCGTTTTTGGCTATTATATCAAATCTTAACTCGATTGTCTATCTTTTGGTATTAACCTGTTGATGCCTTAAGTCCTTCCCTGTATGGATTTCAGCTACTTTTGAGGGTAGGCGCTCTCATCGAATTTTATTTTAAGTTAATTATTTGCATAACAATTCCCGAAGAGCCAACATTTTTAATGGCTCCTGGCAAGCAGGTATAATGCCTGAAATTAGAAACCGTTTGTAAATTAATGTAAAAAGCTCGCCAAGTCAAGGTTTTGGCGATTTATAGAGCAAATGAACTAAAAACTCAGGATCTTTGTCAAGTAAGGACTTTGGCGATTTAAATACTTGTTTACAAACAGTTTCTTACTGATACAACCGCAAGATTTGTGGTCGGTGATGATTTCCAACATCCTCAAGCAATCTGAAGCAACCATCTATGGGATCGAGGGTAGGACGTAGAGCCAAAAAAGACAGGCATTGAGCCTGTCTAAAAAACCAAACAAATTACCGATCAGTTGGCCACAAATAGGGAGTTTTTTGCGTCAAATTTCCAAGCAATACCATCGGGATCTCTGATGCGACTCCAATCGGCAAATTCTGTTTCGGATTTATTTTTCTTGTTTCTACCCAAAACGGCCGGGGTAACTCCTAAACGTTTAGCCAAATCCGCCAAACTCATTGATGAGATAGTTTCAGAATCAGAGGTTAGAGATTCTTCCTTAACTTCTGATTCTGATTGGGATAAAGAACTATCAGGACTGTTCAAACTAGGATTAATTATCTCCTCCGGTTCTTGAATTACCGTTTCTTGAACAGCGATCGCTGCGGTATTTTCTTCCTCTTTTTCCTCAAATAATTTACCTAAATTAGTCAGAGGTTGGGAGGAGGAAATAACAGGAACCTCCGGGACGGAATTTTCCCTCTTTTCGGCGACAATCAGGGGGGATTTAGCCTCCTGGGATTGCTCTAAATTGGTCAGAGGGAATCTCGATGCAGTAATCGCAGGAATTTGTTTTTCCCCTATTTCTTCTAAAGAGGGGTCACTCTCATCAAAAATACTACCCAAGGTACTGGCGGTGATAAAGTAATAGGCCATACCCTTATCGCCTACAGCTTTTTTTTGCGCCCCAAATTCCTCAGCTTTTTTGTCTAAAAATTGTCTAGCTAATTTGGCCGTGAGATTGGCTTTTGCCGATAGGTCAATCGGGGTGAGACAACCTTGATTGTCCTGTAAAAGTTGATTGAAATAGGGGTTAATCACCGTCGATAATTTTGACCAGCGATAGTCTTGCCACACCTTGACTGCAAGAGTTAAGAAGAAGACAAGTAGGATCAATGGCCAAGCGGTAAAAACAAGGATGATTAGCACCGCTAGGGGGATGATGAGGACGAGAAACCCCGCCGTTTGACGATCGATAATTTTTCCAGTCATAATTTCATGAGCTGCCACAATTAAAATTCTTAATGGCTAGTTTGACTATCTCCTGCCATAAGTGTATATGACCAGTTTAGGCTTTATTGGTCACGCCGGTTAGTTCTAGTCGTTCAAACATGGCAAATCGTGCCTTCAAGGCCAGAGAATCATCAAGTTTTGTTAAAAAAATGGCTTGTTGATACTTTTGTTCTAAAGCTTTTTCGATTAACCAATCGGCTAAAAAGGGATTTTTGGGTAGTAAGGGACCGTGGGCATAGGTGGCGATCGCATTGTGGTAAAATGCCCCTTCATAACCGTCCTCTCCGTTATTTCCGTAACCGGTAATCACCTTTCCTAAAGGAGAA
Organism: Microcystis panniformis FACHB-1757; assembly: GCF_001264245.1. Lineage (NCBI taxonomy): Bacteria > Bacillati > Cyanobacteriota > Cyanophyceae > Chroococcales > Microcystaceae > Microcystis > Microcystis panniformis. The sequence continues at coordinate 264,586 of NZ_CP011339.1, read as the reverse complement.
ACGGTCTGTAAATAGGTACGACCCCCGTGATTTTCAAAGCCAATTACTAGCGGTTTTTCCCCAGTCATAGCTTTAATTTCCTCCGCTAAGGGAGAGGCCGTAATTTCAAAAACCACGTTACCGATACAGCGTTTCGCATTGGGTCCTGGATGTTTACTTACTAGGTCTAATAATCCCAATCCTTCGATTCTTTGACCGAAAGCTGGTTCGTAATAATGCCCTAATAATTGTGGGGAACCACAGGTAAAAACTCCCGGTATTCCTGCCGATAATTGTTCTTTCATCGCCGCTGCTTTTTTACCCTGTAAATCCCGCATAACGATCTCCTGTTGCCGATCCTGCGCCCCACCCCCAACAATTATATCTACTTGATAAAATGTCTCGGCTTCTGTTTGAGCATCTAGGGGAATAATTGTCACAGCAATATCACGCCATTGACATCTTCTTTGAATAGTAATAACATTACCTCGATCGCCGTAGGTACTCATTAAGGTCGGATATAACCAGCCGATTTTTAGTTCTAGTTCTTGCATAATTTCTTAGGGGAAATGGGGGAATGGGGAAATGGGGAAATGGGGAAATGGGGGAATGGGGAAGTGGGGAAGTGGGGAAGTGGGGAATTTCAACTAAAACCCTAAAACCCTAACACCCTAAAACCCCCGCAACGCGTACGCAGTGACCACACCAACACCTAACACCAATCTTCACTCTTTTCTAATTTCTACAAAATCTTTCGTCCCGTGAGAATCTCTCGTACTTCTAACATAGCAGAATAGGTGGGTAAAATATGTAAAGTTTCCTCATTTTTGGTGTTATTAAGGGCAATTTGGATCGCTTTTTTTAGATCAGATTCAACAATTAAATTAACTGGATAAGCGAGACTATCCTGACTATATTGTAAGCGTAAAGCCATATCATAAAGTCGATCGCCTGTTACCACTAAAGTTGTTCCCAAACGGGTTAATTTTTCCGTATCCACATCCCAAATCCAAGAAACATCCGTACCATCGGGGATGCGATCATTGAGAACTAAGAGAGTAGTAGAAGACTTTTCTTTCTGTAAAATATCAGCCACCGTGCGAATTGTTTCATTCATACCCACGGGATTTTTGGACAGTAAAATTCTAACTTTTTTACCCTCAATTTCTAATTCTTCCGCTCGACCAAAAGCCGCTTTAAAACCCTGAACTGTCTCAAAAATTTCTCGATCTTTAATCCCCAATTCCTGGGCTACTAAACCCGCTGCTAAAGTATTATATTTATTATAAACACCGATTAAAATCTGCGGCCAATCGTGACTATGAAAAGCAGGATTACTCTTTTTAAAGCCACAACTAGGACAACTAAAATCCCCTAAATGGGAGAGATAAACCCCGCGATAATCCAAAGAAGCACCACATTTAGGACAGTAAATAGAATCGACAGCGTGGGGAATTTCTTCTAGATACAATTCCGGCTCACTTAAGCCAAAATATACAACTCTTTGGGGCAGTTGTTGACCCAAATGGGAAAGAGTTGGATCATCAGCATTGAGAATCACTAAAGTATTGGTGGGTAGGGGAGATATGGCCCCTTGCCAACGGCGACTAATCGTATCTACTTCCCCATAGCGATCGAGTTGATCGCGAAACAAATTTAGAGCTAAAATAGCGCGAGGACGACAATCTTTTAAAACCAAAGGGAGAATATTTTCATCCACTTCTAAAATGGCATAATCAGCCTTTAAAGTGCCGAATAAATTGGCATCGGCTAATAAAGCAGTGATTAAACCATTAATTAAATTCGCCCCGGTGGTATTATGGGTGACTTTTGCCCCTTGACGCTCTAGAATAGTTCTTAGGAGTAGGGAAGTGGTAGTTTTTCCATTCGTGCCAACCACCAAGATTACCCCCCCTCGGACTTGCCCACAAAGTAGGGGTAACAAACGGGGATGGAGACGACGGGCAATTTCCCCCGGCAAGACGCTGGCAGCCCCTAAACGGAGTCCTTTAACCACAGCAGTAACGGTTTTAGCCACCGCTACGGCTATCCCTAAACGGATGCGATCAAACAATTGCATGAACTGAGATTCTCATAGCTGTTTCGTGATTTTACCGCTAAAAGAATACCGGTAAACGGGTTAAGTTCCCATTGATTCTTCCCTACCGACAAAAAAGACAGCCTATAATATAGGTAAGTTTGGGGCCGATTCTACCGCACACGACATTTTAGGGCTAGAGCTTATGGGTTTATTGACAAGATTGGGGATTTCACTGGGATTAATCGCCCTAGGCGGTACTGTGGGTGTGCTAGGAAATCAGTATTTAAGCAGAAAAGAGCCCCTAGAGGTAAATAAACCGCCGGCAATCCTCCCCGCTTCCCTCTCTCTCCCTGTTATTCCCCAAACCGACGGTAATGTTAATTTTATCGCCCAGGCCGTGCAGAAAGTCGGGCCGGCGGTGGTGCGGATTGACTCGGCCCGGGAAGTGGCCGACCAAATTCCCGAAGAATTTAAACAGCCCTTTTTTCGGCGCTTTTTTGGCAATGAAGTGCCGATTCCCAAGGAGCATTTGGAACGAGGAACCGGTTCTGGGTTTATCATTAGTACAGATGGACTACTTTTAACTAATGCCCATGTGGTGGAAGGGACAACCCAAGTAAAAGTGACTTTGAAAAACGGTCAAACCTATCAGGGTAAAGTCCTGGGGGTTGACAATATGACCGATGTGGCCCTGGTGAAAATTGAGGCGGAAAATTTACCGACGGTGACTTTTGGCAAGGCCGAAACTTTAATCCCCGGGGAGTGGGCGATCGCAATTGGCAATCCCCTAGGCTTAGATAATACGGTGACGGTGGGCATTATTAGCGCCCTAGGACGCACTAGCAGCGAAGTGGGGGTTCCAGATAAACGGGTTCGTTTTATTCAAACCGATGCCGCTATTAACCCCGGCAATTCCGGCGGCCCGTTGCTAAACGCCAAGGGGGAAGTTATCGGTATTAATACGGCAATTCGGGCCGATGCTCAGGGTTTAGGGTTTGCTATTCCCATCGAAACCGCCCAAAAAGTGGCGGGACAGCTATCTAGTAAGGGTAAAGCGGAACATCCCTACATCGGTATCCAGATGGTGACGCTAACCCCAGAATTACGGCAGCAATTGAACGAAACTAAAGAATTAAACTTTAATATTGACCAAAATGAAGGGGTAATCGTCCTGCGAGTGGTGGAAAATTCCCCCGCTCAAAAAGCTGGAATGCAAGCGGGTGATATCATCGAAACTGTGGCAGGAAACCCCGTTAAAACCGCTTCGGATGTGCAGCAAGGTGTGGAAACCAGTGCGATCGGTGGTAATCTGGAAATCGAGATTAACCGCAGGGGTAAACAACAAACTCTCACCGTACAACCGGGGGTTTTTCCTAGCAAAACTAGCGAGTAAACTACTTTCAACCGGTCAAGGGGCGACCCCTTACCCTACACTGGGAGGAGAGAAAATAAGTCGCTGGTTATAATTAAATTAAAAATGGATTTTAGGTTCGATCCCCCCTGCCCCCCTTGATAAGGGGGGTGCCGATAGGCGGGGGGATCCCCCTTGATAAGGGGGGCATCTGATAATTTTTAACGCCTACCTACTTAGCAGCGGAGCGATCGAAATTGAGGCAGCGGTTACAATTAAAATCATCAATTGGGCGCGGGGCTGCCCTTCTAATCGGTTTGCTGGGATTAACAGCCTGTCAACCTCCCGATCCGCCGAAAATTTCGCCGACAGAATCGCCTAAAATTGAGGAAACTGGCCGCTTAATTCTCAATAATGCCACCTTAGAACAGGCTAACCCCTCCGGACAACCCCTCTGGAAAATTCAGGTCAAAAAAGCTACCTACACCCAAGACCAAAAAATCGCCCGTCTGGAAAATATCAAGGGTAATATCTATCAAGATGGGAAAGTAGTTTTACAGGTTAGTGCTGACCGCGGTGAAGTCTATAAGGAAGGCCAGGAAATTCTCCTCAAAGATAATATTGTGGCTGTGGATCCCCGCAATAAGGCCATTATTAACGCGCCGGAATTGCGTTGGCTACCCAAGGAAGGTGTTTTAATCTCCCCCAAAGGGATCAAAGGTAGTCATCTACAACTAGAAGCTAAGGCCCGCCAAGGACGCTACGACACGCGCCAAGAAAAACTAGAATTACAAGGTCAAGTGGTGGCTACCGCCAAGGAATCCCGTGTCGTCCTGCAAACCGAGCGCCTGTACTGGGAAATTCCTCAACAAGTCATTAGTACCGATCAAAAAGTCGCTTTTGATCGCTATATTAGTAAAACTATTATCGATCGCCTGACTGCTATCGGCGGTCGTTGGGAAAGAAAAAATAATCAGGTTATCCTGCAAGAAAACCTCGAATATCGCTCTTTAGAACCACCTTTACAGATTTCTGGTTCTCAGGCAATTTGGAACTATCAAAATCGTACCCTAACTTCCGATCGCCCCACGGAAATTTTTCAATATCAAGATCAAATCACTATTACTGGTAATCGTGTGGTGGTGGAATTAGGCAATCGCATCGCTTATCTCAAGGATGGAGTTAAGGGGATTAATCAGAAAACTGGGGCGCAATTGTATAGTCAGATCTTAACTTGGAAAATGTCGGAAAAAATTGTCGAGGCCGAGGGGAATATTATCTATGAACAACAGGAACCAAAATTTAATCTCACCGGCGATAAAGCGATCGGAACTTTAGAAGATAATAACATTGTTGTTACCAGTAGTTCCCCCGATCGAGTTGTCACCGAGATTTATCCCCGTTAACAGGGAAAATTAGCCAAAAAAAACTCTCCCCAAAAAAGGGAGAGGGGGGGGTAAATATTTAAAAGCTTACCATTTGAGCAGATTAAACTGTTCCATATCGATCGTGTCGCGGTTACGATAGATAGTCAGGATAATCGCTAAACCCACGGCTGCTTCGGCTGCCGCTACGGTAATCACGAAAATAGTAAAAATTTGGCCTCGGATATTAGCGGGGTCAAGATAGTTGGAAAAACCCATTAAGTTAATGTTAACAGAATTGAGCATCAATTCGATCGACATTAAAACCCGGACGGCATTGCGACTGGTGACTAAACCATAAATTCCGATACAAAATAAGGCCGCCGCTAATAACAAATAATACTCTAACTGAATCTGCATGATACCTCTTTTTTGGGTCTTATTTAGGGGCGGTTAATTCTCTAGGTCGTTCGGGTAATGTTAAAGCTGTGGCCGTAGGTTCTTCAGCTTTTAGGGTGGGGATAAGGTCACGACGAGCTAAAATAATTGCTCCGACCATGGCCATTAATAATAGCACGGAAGCTAATTCAAAGGGTAGTAAGAAATCACTAAAGAAATGCTTACCGATTTCTACTAAAGTATTAGTCACTACTGCGGGAGAAGTGCTAGAAATTGACCAAGGCGTGATTAAAACCATGGTCGATAACAGAACAAATAAACCCACACAAACTAAAGCAGTAGATGCCCGACGAATCCAACGTTTAGGAATATCAGAAAAGTCCTCTTGCTTGTTAACAAGCATAATGGCAAAGAGAATTAAAACGTTAATTGCGCCCACATAAATTAGAATTTGTGCCGCCGCTACAAAGTCAGCATTTAGTAAGAGATATAAACCCGAAATGCTGATAAAAACACCGCCCAATAAAAAGGCGGAATAAACGATATTAGATAATAGTACCACGCCTAAAGCTGTCCCGATTACTAGGGCTGCTAAAATGCCAAAAGATACTATTTGAACGCCCTCGGCTAAATTCACAGTAGTTTCATCTCCTTTTATGTTTGAGAGTTATTAATTATTAGTTATCAGCTTCTGAAGGCAAGAGGCAACAGGCAAGAGGCAAAAGACAGAATCTGGCAATTCTCCTACCTAAAAACCGTGACGGCTGATAGCTAACTGCTAATTAATCGGTAATTTCTTCTGGACGTTTACCGGCGCGTTGACTACCGACGGGTAAATCGTGGGGTTCGATGACACCTTTAGGTAGATAACCTAATTCCCTCAGAGGTGTTACCATCGGGTCTTGGGTGACTTTGTAGGGTAAACGGCCTAGGGCGACGTTATCATAGTTTAATTCATGACGATCATAGGTCGCTAGTTCGTATTCTTCGGTCATCGATAGGCAATTAGTCGGACAGTATTCTACACAATTACCGCAGAAAATACAGACCCCAAAATCGATACTGTAGTGTTTGAGTTCTTTCTTTTTAATTTCCTTGTTAAAAGTCCAATCCACTACTGGTAAATTAATCGGACAAACTCGCACACAAACTTCACAAGCGATACATTTATCGAACTCAAAGTGAATTCTACCCCGATAACGTTCCGAGGGAATTAACTTTTCGTAGGGATACTGAACGGTAATCGGACGACGACGCATATGGTCGAAGGTAACGGATAAACCTTCGCCGATGTATTTCGCCGCTTGAATGCTACCTTTGGCGTAATCGCTGACTTGTTTGAGGATGTTAAACATGATGGTCAGAGGGGTAGTAGGTTAACAGGGCAAAAACGGGAATTAACCGCCAAAAGCAAAGGGAAAAGCTAGTTTTAGGGCGGCGGTAAGTAGTAGGTTAACTAAAGATACCGGTAAGAGGAATTTCCAGCCTAAATCGAGTAATTGGTCAATGCGAACCCGGGGTACAGTCCAACGCAAGAGAATAGCGATGAAGATGAGAAAATAGGCTTTTAATACTGTCATCGTAATCCCTAGGGAAGCGGTGATAATTTGTAACCAAGGATTGGTTTCACTCACTCCCAACCAGCCGGCCAAAGCATTGACGGGGATAGGAAATTCCCAACCACCAAGATAGAGGACTGCGAAAACTAGGGCCGACAGCACGAGGTTAACGTAGGAACCCACATAAAAGAGGGCGAATTTCATCCCCGCGTATTCGGTTTGATAACCGGCGACTAATTCCTCCTCCGCTTCTGGTAAATCGAAAGGCAGACGTTCACACTCAGCTAAAGCGGCAATCCAGAAAATCAGAAAACCCACCGGTTGGCGCCAGATATTCCAGCCTAAAATGCCATAACCGGATTGTTGTTCGACAATATCAATGGTACTGAGACTATTAGACATCATCACAATCGCTAATACCGATAAAGCCAAGGGAATTTCATAACTAATCGATTGCGCCGCGGCCCGCAGGCCTCCCAGCAAGGAATACTTATTATTCGAGGCATAACCCGCCATTAATAAACCAATGGGGGCAATACTGGACAAGGAAATCCATAAAAAGATACCTACGTTTAGGTCAGTAATCAGCAGATTTTGGCCGAAGGGGACGATGAGATAGGAGACAAACACCGGCATCACCACCAAAATTGGCCCGAAGAGGAATAACCAAGGGTCGGCCTTAGCGGGGACGACATCTTCTTTAAAGACTAATTTCAGACCGTCGGCGACTGGTTGTAAAACGCCCAAGGGTCCTGCGTATTCGGGCCCGATACGCTGTTGGACGGCGGCGGAAATTTTTCTTTCTAACCAGACGCACACTAAAACCCCCACCGTGGCGGCTATAATCATCAGGAACATGGGTAAAGGCATCCAAATCGCTTTAGCCAGTCCTCCACTTAATCCCAAGTCTGTTAGGGATTTAATGAAACTTTCTTGTAAATCTATGCCTTGATTCATATTTGGCGATCGCTGTACTGTCAATAGTTCGGCATGGTCTGAAGATTTTTAAGCAAATCTTATAGCCTAGTATACAGTTAGTCGGTCTGAGGGTTATCAGTAAAGTGACAAAGGCTTCAACTCATTAGCAGCCAAGAGAGTCAAGGAATCTTGATTCCCCGTGCGAGAATAGGTATTAGTCAATAGTTAGACCCTGAATCTATCAATGTTCTCATCTGTTTCTTAGCGCCGACAACCTCAGCTAGTTATCAATTATTCACAGGAAAAAAATCTAGTTAAGTAGCTGGTTATAATTAAATTAAAAATGGATTTTAGGTTCGATCCCCCCTGCCCCCTTGATAAGGGGGTGCCGATAGGCGGGGGATCCCTTGATAAGGGGGGTGCCGATAGGCGGGGGGATCCCCCTTGATAAGGGGGGTGCCGATAGGCGGGGGGATCCCCCTTGATAAGGGGGGTGCCGATAGGCGGGGGATCCCCCTTGATAAGGGGGGTGCCGATAGGCGGGGGGATCCCCCTTGATAAGGGGGGTGCCGATCCCCCCTTAATCCCCCCTTGATAAGGGGGGTTTCTGATAATTTTTAACGCCTACCTACTTAACTTATCGTTTAGGCAACGAAAGCAGCCCGCTTGAATCTGTCTTCCTCTTTGTGTTCTTTGTGCCTTTGTGGTTTATCCCCACAGCCAATCCGACTGTTAAAACCCAGTTATCGAGCGTTTCTCGCCAATCGCCGCTATTTATTGTGATAAGCCGCCTGTAGGTCCCGAATCGAAAACAAAGCTTGAAACTGTATTCCCTGAGATTGGTAAAATTCCGCCCCTCCTTGTTCTCTATCCACCAAAGCAATGATTAAATCTACTTGATAACCGGCATCGCGTAATCTTTCTACCGCTACCATGGCACTTTTGCCCGTTGTCACCACGTCTTCGAGAACAACCACCGCGGCACCCGGGTTTAAAGTCGGCCCCTCGATATAAGCCATGGTTCCGTGACCTTTTGCCTCTTTGCGGACAATTAAAGCTGGAATCGGACGATTTTCGTAGGCAGATACCACAATAACGGCGCTGACAATCGGATCCGCCCCTAGGGTTAATCCTGCCACCGCTTGGGTATCTGGAGGCAGTAGCGACAGCAATAAACGCCCCACGGCTAAAGCTCCCTCAGCAGTGAGGGTAACTTGTTTGCCGTTGATATAGTAGCTGCTTTTTTGTCCTGAAGACAGGGTGAAATCCCCCTCTCCATAGGCAAGACGGACAAGAGCATCGAGGAGAAATTGACGCAGGGAAGCAGTATCGAGATTCGCTACCGAGGAATTAGCCATATTTTCAGGATTGGGAGCCTGACTGACTCCAAAATTTCGGTTACAATTAAGCCAAAAGTCATTATATATTGACTCGATCGCTAGTATTGATTTCTTTCTCATCCCATTGACGCGATTTTTTAATTAACCCTATCCCTGTGAGGAGATTTTTACCCATGCGCGCTAAGTTTTTACTTCCTCCCCTGTTTTGTTTAACCGGTTTAGTCTGGTTAAGTTCGTCTAATGCGATCGCCCAAAATTCACCCGCCACCAATCCTGCACCGGTAAAAACCCAACAATTGCAACTTGTCCCCTCTCCCGATACGGCGGTGGGATTTAATAATATCCCTGGTTTGTTTAACCGCGCTGTTAATAACAATACGGGTCGTTTCTACGACTATACCAACATTTTAGGACAGTTCAACTCTCTTTTTGGTTGGCGTACTTTTCCCCAAGGTTCCTATTTCGATAATCTGATTACCCGGGATGCCAAATTAACCGAAACTTTATACTATGATGTCATGCAACAGCAACAGTCTGGGCCTTTAATTCGCACCCAAGATTTACCCAATCCCTTCGATACTTCCCTACAGGAAAATCCCAGTTATTTAAGTCCAGGCGGATTTTAATCTACCAATTCAGACTTGAATTGGCTAAGTAGCTGGTTATAATTAAATTAAAAATGGATTTTAGGTTCGATCCCCCCTGCCCCCCTTGATAAGGGGGGTGCCGATCCCCCCTGCCCCCCTTGATAAGGGGGGTGTCTGACAACTTTTAACGCCTACCTACTTCACAATGTAATCGGTCGAGAATCTTCTTTGAAGGTTTCCGAACTGCGGCAAGATACCTTTTTAGGTTCAATCGAAGCTCCCTGAGAAGCTAAACTCTCACCCATTTGGCAATATCAAGGGTTTTGTCATAACGATAGCTCATGCCATCATTGGCAACAATCGTTTGACCTCGACTGGCTTTATTTTTGATGGTACTTAAGCTATAGTTGGTCAGTTTTTGCATTTCTTGATGGGTAAAATTGTCTTGATTGTTTATTTCAGAGACAATTTCTATCGTTTCATCAACGGTTTGCTCATTGTTGGTATGAGTTGCAATCGCTGCTGATGGATGATAGTCTGCCATGCTCATTAAACGCCAAGTAGAATCCTCGGAAAGTTCCAAAACCCTTTGATGATAGTTAAACAAACTTTCTCGATGTCCGACACTAATAAAGGTCTTGCCAGTTTGTTGTAACTGTTTATATAAATGATCTTCATTTTTTAAATCTAAAGCACTGGTGGCTTCATCTAAAATCACAAAATCTGGCTGATTAACGAATAGTCGCGCAAAAGCTAGACGTTGTTGTTCTCCTAAAGATAAAATATTTTCCCAATCCACTTCTTCATCAAAATTTTTGATGCGATTAAGAACATCTTGTAGGTTAACTTCTTGTAAGATTTCTTTTAATTGGGATTCACTCATCTCCGTTGTCGTTTGAGGATAAATTAGCTGTTCGCGCAAGTTTCCTAAAATGATGTAAGGACGTTGGGGTAAAAATAATAAATCTTCTAGGGGAGGTCGCATCAAATTACCTGTCCCTGTATTCCATAACCCAGAAATAGCGCGTAAAAGAGAACTTTTTCCTCGACCACTTGGCCCAACAATTAATAAACCTTTCCCTGGTTCAACGGATAGGGATAAATGTTCGACAATCACTTTAGCGGCATCGGGAGTTTGTAAGGTGACATCCTCAAAAGTTAGATTGTTATCTTCAATGACTTGAATGGTATTAACTGGGTTGGTTTGTTCGCTTACACCCTCTAAAGCTTGGGAAAAATCTTCTAAACGTTCAATATAATTAATAAACTCACCGGAGCGTCCAAATTCATCGACTAACACGGATAAGGCTGTGGAAAAGAAATAGCAACAATAGCTGGCTTGGTTAACTTGTCCAAACTCAATTCTACCACTAATATATAATGGGGAGACAATTAAGAAGGGGAAGATTTGAACAATGGATTCATAGCCGCGGTTAAAAAATTCTTGGTTTCTTTCCCAATTAATTTTTTCAATTATAATTTTAATCACCTGATTGAACTTCCTTTGAATAATATTTAACTCTTTTTCTTCCCCTCTAAAAAATGCAATTGATTCGGCGTGAGTCCGAACATGAGTAATGGCGTATTTATAGGTTCCTTCGGTTTCTAATTGTTGTTTACTGACTTTATTTAATTGTTGAGTAATATAGGTAGCAAGAATATTTCCAATAATCGTATAAACCAAAAGCACTATAGAAATGGTTCTAGAAATTGACCAAAGGATGACAATAAAAACCATCATCTCCATGAGTTTTTCGACGCAGGTTGTTAAAAAGTCCATCGTTGTTCTGGCAATGGGTTGAATTTCTTGGGATAAACGTTGATCTGGATTTTCAATATCCCCTTTAAAATTAATTTGATAATAAGCACGATTTTTAAAATATTTTTGCAAGATACTACTATTGATCCATTGATACCAATCCAGCGCAATTAGTTGTTTAAGAAACTTGGACAATCCTCCGAAAAACGTCATGCTGCCTAGGGTAATCCCATAAATAATGACAAGATGAGTTAATTTTTCTACATCCCTAGCTTCTGTGAAGGTAATTAAGTCTCTAAAAACAAAACTATTAAACGCATTAAGACCTACTAATCCCACTAATAATAAAAACAATAAAACGAGCATTCCCCAGGAACGAATAATCTGCGAAAAAGCTCTATCCTGGTGTTCTTTCGGATACCAATAAACTTGAATAAATCTTAAAAATTCTTGAAGAGATTGATTGAAAGTTCGGGTATCTTCTTTGAGATTTATACTATCTGAGGTTTTTTCTGCAACATTCATAGGATTCTCCTTGGGCTAAAATGGTGACATTATAACTTTGAATGTCTATCTCTTGAGTTAGACATTAATTCAGCATACCATAAAAATCTGCATTGTTATCAGAAATTATATTATTACTATTTTCTGGATTTTCTACAGATCAGGAATGAATATTAACCGAATTGAATCAGATTCATAATCGTTTGATAATTTTGGCAGGATTACCTGCAACGATGGTAAAAGGTTCTACATCTTGTGTCACCACAGAACCTGCTCCAATAATTGCTCCTTTCCCAATCCTAACCCTTTTAAGAATCGCAACATTAAATCCAATCCAAACATGATCTTCTATCACCACGGGTGCAGATTGTATATCAACATCCTCAGCATCCTTAATCAGATTATTCAAAATGAGTACTTCCATAAATTCTTTCTGTCTTAAAACATAATTTAATGAATGAGCATCGGTATCATAAATACTGACATCATCGGAAATTATAACTTCGTTTCCAATTTTGATAGAAGTAGCTGATCTAATTCGAGTTCCTTCACCAATATAACAATTTCTCCCTATTTCTATTTTTCCACCATAAGGAAATATAGCTAATTCTCCGATAATTACTGTATTCTCTCCAATTTGAATTAGAGTTTTATCCTCCCTATAGTTTATACACTTTCCGATAAATTTGACGGAACTGTGAAATGTAGCATTGTCGGAAAGTTTTTTATGTTTTTCGATCCGTTCTTGTTCTTCTAAAAATTTTGAAATTAATAAATATAATTTATGTTTTAAGTTAAACATAAGATTGAACTCGTGGAATTCATGATCTGGATTTTTGAATTTAGAGGTGTGATAAAATCGACATTTATTGTGTTAAAAACCCACTTTTAGTAAAATATTCAAAATATTTTTTTAACAATTTGTGATCAATCGGGGGAAAATTAAAGGCCGTACCCTTTAACCCCATTACCGTATTTTGAGCATCAAACTGGGGGGGATAACCTGCGGATAAATTTTCATCTGAAAAATTATCTAACACCGGAGATAAAGCATTATCTGTATTAATTTTACATTGTTCTGTTAAATGTGATCGCCATTTTTCAAAAGAAACCAACTGCAACGGATAACCCATTTCCCGAACACAATCAAATAAGTCACGATTTAAGGTTGGGTGAGAATTCAACAAATGAAATGCTTTCCCTAAAGAGCTTTCTTGACTGGCTAAATGTATAATTGCACCACTCACATAATCCACAGGAGTGAGGTCTTCTGTACTATCGCCAAAATCAGGAATCATTCCTAATTGAATACAGCCTTTAATCATACGACAAAACAAATCTTCTCTATTACAAATTCCAGTTTTACTATGTCCAATAATTCGAGATGCTCTGAAAATTGTCATCGGAAGTCCCCGTTTTCCAGCTTCCATGATTAATTTTTCAGCGACCCATTTACTTTGAGTATAACCGGCATTGAGTCCATGATTTATACCTAGGGGATCAGATTCTTGAATTAAGTTTCCTTGGGCATAACTGGGGGAAAAAATAGAAATCGTCGAGACAAAATGAACAGGTTTAGTTTTAATTAAGCACGCTAATCTCAAGATTTCTGCTGTTCCTAAAACATTAGTGGGTTTCAGTATTGAATAGGGATAAATGGCATTAACCCAAGCTCCATTATGATAAATCACATCAATTTGATTCCCTAAGTCCAGAAAATCTGGTTCACACATTCCTAAACGCTTTTGGGATAAATCACCAATGACAGGAATAATACGAGAGCTTTTCTGTTCATCCCATAATTGAAAGGTTTTTAATTTCTGGTAAATTTTCGCTTGAGCTTGTTCTAAACTTTTGTCTCGAATTAAACAATGAATATTAGCTTCTGTTTTGTCTAATAATTCAGCTAATAAATGAATTCCGAGAAAACCCGTAGCTCCTGTTAGCAAAATATCAGCAGGTTTTTGGGGAAAGGGAGCCACAAGATTCGGCGGTTGAATGGAGGGATCTAAGGTAATTTCGACTTGCCAATCTGGGATTTGATCGCTCTCAATTTCATCAGATAAATTCAAGTCTAAATTAGAGGATAATCCTGCTACCGTCGGTTCTGAAAAAAGATAATTTAAAGGAATATTAATAGCTAATTGTTCTCGCAGTCGAGAAATCACTTGGGTAGCTTTTAAAGAATGGCCACCTAAGTCAAAGAAATTATCGAAAATACTAATTTGCTTTAACCCTAAAACATCTTGCCAAATCTCAGCAACAATTTTTTCTGTAGCTGTTCGGGGTGCAATCATCCTTTTTTGATCCTGACTTGCGGTAGGTGCGGGTAAAGCGTTACGATCAATTTTTCCACTACTCATTAAGGGCAATTCTTGAAGCTGTACAAAGAAAGCTGGAATCATATAATCTGGTAATTTATGTTTGAGAAAACTCCGCAATTTTGCAGGATCAATGGATGGGGATTTTGGCACAATATAAGCCACTAATTGTTTATTATTTTTTTGATCTTCTCGAACAATTACCGCCGTCACTCGGACATCTGGGTATTCAGTTAATACGGCTTCAATTTCGCCAATTTCAATACGAAACCCTCGAATTTTGACTTGATTATCAATGCGTCCTAAAAACTCTATATTTCCATCGGGTAAATAACGAGCTAAATCTCCAGTTTTATAGAAACGTTGATATTCTGATGAATTAAAAGCATGAGTAATAAACTTTTCACGGGTTAAATCATTGCGATTGAGATAACCTTTGGCCAAACCTAAACCTCCAATTAACAGTTCTCCTGGTATTCCAATCGGGACTTGTTGACAATAGCGATCACAAATATAAACCTGTGTATTTGTAATCGGTTTACCAATGGCAACAGAATGAATTTGAGCAATTTTATGACTCAAATTGGGATTAAAAACCGTGGTGGTTATCGTAGCTTCTGTCGGTCCATAGGCATTCAACCAAGTGATATCTTCTCGTTGACTATTTGATAGGATTTTTTGCCATAATATTAATCGCTCTGCTAATACTTCTTCACTTCCTGTAATCACTAAGCGTAGGGTTTCTGGTAAAGTTATTAAAGTTTGAGATAAATCTAATACCCATTCATGCCAATAAGTAGCCGGAAGATTAATTATCGTTAAACGATTGTGCTGAATAAATTGAGTAAAATCAGCTAAAGAAGTGAACATTAATGCAGGACGCATGACTAAAGTTGCACCCGTTAAAAAGGTTGGATAAATTTCTTCAGCAGCTACATCAAAGGTAAAAGAAGCAAATTGTAAAATTCGATCACGACTTGTTAAATCATAGGCTTTAATGATTCCTAAGCTATGATTAACTAAACTTTGATGTTCAATCATAACCCCTTTAGGAGTGCCTGTTGAACCAGAGGTATAAATAATATAAGCTAAATTATTTGGCTGAATAGGGTTAAATAAATTGTTTTGACTTTGACTAGCAATTGAGTTTTCTTCAGTATCCAGACAAACTACTTTTGCTTGATGATTACGGAATAAATTAATCAAGGTATTTTGAGTGATTAATACCGAGACTTGAGCATCATTTAAGATATAGTTTAAACGCTCTTGGGGATAATTGGGAGCTAGAACAAGATAAGCAGCACCCGTTTTAATAATTGCCAAAAAACTGATAATAATAGATACAGATTGTTCTAAACAAATACCCACTAATGATTCAACTTTAACCCCCTTAGATTGGAGATAATGAGCTAATTGATTGGCACGATCATTTAAGTCTTGATAGGTAACTTTTTCCTTGCCCCATTCTATTGCGATCGCAGTTGGAGTTTTTAAAACTTGATGTTCAAATAATTCATGAATACAAACCTTGGGATTTTCAGCAATATTAGTCTGATTCCATTGAGCTAATAACTTTTGTTCTGATAAAGGTAAAATAGGTAATAATTCAATCGATTGTTCAGGATTAACGGCAATTCCTTCTAATAAAGTTTTAAAGTGGGTAATCATGCGCTCAATTGTGTCTTGATTAAACAACGCGCAATTATAATCAAACGATCCAACTAAACCCTCAGTCGTTTCTTGCATGGCTAAGGTTAAATCAAATTGAGCAATTAAAGCATTCATCGGAACGGGAGTTAATTTTAAATCCGCCATCGAAAAATGATTAATGTGCAGCATATCTTCCCAAGAAAACATCACTTGGAATAAAGGACTATAACTTATATTTCGTTCAGGATTTACCGCTTCTACCACCTTTTCTAAGGGTAAATCTTGATATTCATAAGCTTCTAAAACCACTTGTTTAACTTGATTTAATAAAGCTTGAAATGAGAGATTTTCTTTAAACTGAGTGCGAATGGGTAAGGTATTAACAAAGCAACCAATTAAGGGTTCAATTTCAGGAAAATGTCGATTGCCACTGGGAATCCCAATCACAATATCTTCTTGACGGCTATAGCGATATAATAAAACATTAAACGCCGTTAAAAGCGTCATATTCAAAGTAGCGGTTGACGTTTGGCTAATATTTTTCAGGTGTTGGCTTAATTCTGGACTTAGTTTAAATGTACAATTATTGCCTTTAAACGTTTGTATGGGAGGACGAGGATGATCAGTGGGAATTTCTAATAAGGGTGGAATTCCGGTTAATTGTTGTTGCCAATAATTAACTTCCTGGGTGAGTTTATCTCCTTGTAACTGTTGTCTTTGCCAAACGGCAAAATCACCATATTGAATAGGTAAATCGGGTAAAGGATTAGATTGTTTTTGTAAAAAAGCTTCATATAAATGAGAAAGTTCTTGTAGTAAAACTTTCATTGACCAGCCATCAAAAATAGAATGGTGTAAACTCAAAAATAAAAGATAAGAGTCAGCTTTTAATTTAACCAAAAAAGTCCGCATTAAAGGAGCTTGGGTTAAGTCAAAGGGAGTATAAATTTCTTGTTCGGTTAATCGCTCTAATTCTTGGGTTTGTTCCGCAGAAGATAAAGACTGTAAATCCACTAAAGGCAAATTTAACTGAATTTTCGGTTTAATAATTTGTCGGGGAATTTCGTCAACTTCTTGAAAACAGGTCTGCAACACTTCATGACGTTGCCTAATAGTTTCTAAAGCTTTTCTAAAGATATCAATATCCAAATTGCCGTCAATTTGAAAGCGAAACGGCATATTATAGGTATAGCCTTGAGCTTCTAATTGGTACAAAAACCAAAGTCGTTCTTGAGAAAAAGAAAGCGGTACAAGTTGAGATGGATTCCTAGTAGGTATCGTATTTGTTTTTACACCGATTCCTTTTTTTTGTAGTAACAGCTTGAGTAATTTCTGTTTGTCTTGAGAGTTATGGTTCATTTTTGACATGGGTTAAATAGGATTAATTTAGTGAAGGTTGGTTTGATGGATACAAATCAACCTAAAAATTGTGGCTCTTCGGTTTGTGTTATGCAATGAACGGGAGTTATAAGGGATGGAACCCTTATATAGAAAGGCATTTAGCGATTTTTGTTAATTGTTTTTTTTCTAGAGCGAACTAATCAATTAAGTCTCTTGCCAGATAAGGATTTAGTCGATTTATGCCCCCCTATCGAACCATACCAAGTAACGAAGAACCAAAATTGTTTAATTATTGATGCTAAATAGCGGTATAACCTCCATCTACCATTAAAATTGCTCCAGTGACATAAGAGGAAGCTTCAGACGCTAAAAACACGACAGGGCCAATTAACTCTTCTAAATCTCCGGTTCGTTTCATGGGAATTCTAGTATATAATTCGTCCATTTCATTGGAAGTTGAACGTAAACCTTCTGTTCCTTCCATCATATTATTCATATACCCCGGTGCAAAAGCATTGACTCGAATTTTGTGACTAGCTAATTCGACCGCTAGGGATTTTACTAATTGATTGACCCCACCTTTTGCGGCGCTATATGCTCCTGAAGATTTGGGAACAGCAACGAAAGCACAGATAGAAGAATTCATAATAATTGATCCCTTTGTTCCTTGTTTGATCATTTGTTTGGTTGCGAGTTGAGCGCAATTAAAATAACCTTTTAAGTCAACATTAATAACCTGATCCCATTCAAATTCCTCTAATTCATCAGTGTTTTTGAGAATTTCAACCCCTGCATTACAGACCATAATATCGAGTTGACCATAATGAGCAACCGCCTGGTTAATTAAATTCTGACAAGCTTGACGTTGACGAACATCGGTCTTAATTGCGATGGCCTCACCTCCTGCTTCTTGAATCAGTTGAACCGTTTGTTCAGCACCAACTTGATTAATATCACCAATTACCACCTTAGCTCCAGCTTGTGCTAACCCTTGCGCTAATACCCGACCAATTCCTCGGGCAGCACCCGTGATAATTGCAACTTTACCTGTTAAATCAAAGAGATGATTTGTCATTTTTTTCCTTCAGTTTAAATCAATGTCCATTATAGAAATATTAAGTCATTTAGGTTCAGCTTTGAGATAATAAAGCTTGAACTTCTTCTGGTGAAAGTTGGGAAATTTCTTGAACTGTTACGGCAATTTCATTTAGTAACCCTTCATTCCCCACTAATTCAATCATGACTTGAGTTAATTGGCTGATAGTTGAGTGATTAAAAAGTTGACGCACAGAAACTTCAATTTCTAAGGTTTGACGGATTTTACTAATCAGTTGAATTGCTTTTAAAGAATGCCCACCTAACAGAAAGAAATCGTCTTCAATCCCAACTCGTTCGACTTCTAAAATTTCTGCCCAAATTCCTGCTAAAACTTCTTCAATTGCAGTTCGAGGAGCGACATAATTTTGAGTTAACGATAAGGGGTTTTTATCGGGTATTGGTAAGACTTTTCGATTAACTTTACCGTTAGGACTGAGTTGAAAAGATTCCATCACAACAAAAGCAGAGGGAATCATATAATCGGGTAGCCAGTTTTCAAGGAAATGACGTAATTCAACTTGGTTTATGGTTTCACCTGGACGGGGAATAAAATAAGCGGCTAAATATTTTTCTCTGGCGGTTTCTCCCTGAACTGTAGCAAGGGCTTGGGCAATTTGAGGATGTTGATTTAAAATAGTTTCTACTTCCCCTAATTCAATTCTATAACCTCTAACTTTCACCACATCATCAATTCTTCCTAAATATTCAATGTCTCCATTGGGTAAATAACGAGCTAAATCTCCAGTTTTATACAACAATGAATTATCGCTAAAGGGATTAGGAATAAATTTTTCTTGGGTTAATTGGGGATTGTTGAAATAACCCCGCGCTAAACCGCCACCCGCAACATATAGCTCCCCAGTCACTCCGATAGGTACGGGTTGAAGATGGGAATTTAAAATATAAACTTGCACATTAATCGCGGGTTTACCAATGGGAATATACTTCGGCCAAAGCTCAGGATTGGGGTCAAAGGTATAACTGGTAACGATATCCGCTTCTGTGGGGCCATAATAATTGTAAAGGGTACAATGTTCGAGTTTTTTGAATACAGAAATCATCGCTGGGGTAATTTGTAATTGCTCTCCAGCTGAAATAATTTCACGCAAGTTAGCAAATAAGTAGGTTTCCTCACTATAGGTTTCAATTAATTGCTGTAATAAAGTAACGGGCAAAATCGCTTTATGAATGGGTTTATTTGCCAACAATTGACTTAATTTAGCAAGGTCTAAGCGAGAATCTTCTGGAACAATAAATAAGCTTCCCCCTAAACACAAAGCGGCAAAGATTTCGTGATAGCTGACATCGAAATTAAAGGGAGCAAATTGTAAGAAATTCCTTGCGGATGACATTTTTACTTGATGATGCTCAATAATACTCGTTAAGGATTGATGCAGGATCATAATCCCTTTAGGTACACCCGTAGATCCTGAACTATAAATAATATAAGCCAAATCCTTTAAACTAACGGGGTTGCCGGGATTATTCTTGGGTTCTAAGGCAATTTCTGAACCTTGTTCATCCAATAAAATCCGTTGAGAAATGGTTTCACTGTTTAAGAGTAATTGACAATTTTTTTCGGTTAAGAGGGTTTTAAGTTGGGTATCTTGCAGGATGTAAGAAAGTCTTTCTTGAGGATAGGTTGGGTCTAGGGGAACACAAACGCCGCCTACTTTTAACACTGCTAAAACGGCAATCACCATATTAACAGACCTTTCTAAACAAATCCCCACTAAAGATTGAGAACTAACCCCAATTTTTTGTAAATAATGAGCCAGTTGATTAGCAGATTTATTCAGTTCTTGGTAGGTTAATTGTTGCTCTTGAAAAACAACGGCAATGGCTGAAGGAGTTTTGAGAGTTTGTTGCTCAAATAATTGATGAACGCAGTGTTTTAGAGGCTTTTGGGGTGCAGTTTGATTCAATTCAATTAATAATAATTGACGTTCACCTTCCGTTAATAAAGTTAAGTCTTGAATCCGACTATGGGGATTAATGGTGATTCCTTCTAATAAGGTTTTAAAATGACCTAACATCCTTTCAATGGTGTCATTTTCAAATCGTTCTTGAGGATAAATAATTTTAATACTTAAGGCTTCTCCAGGGGTGACAATCACCGTTAAGGGGTAATCAGCATTGCCATAATCTTGCATTTCACCGACTTGTAAACCGCCTAAATTCTCACTATCATTGTCGCTAAAGGGTAAATTTTCAAAGACAACAAAACTTTCAAAAACTGAATGAGGAGCAGGAATTTCACTCCATTTTTGAATATCAATTAGAGAACTATAACTATATTGCTCTCGTTCTAAATGCTCTTGTTGTAATTGTTGAAACCAAGTTAATAATTCAAGTTGAGGCTCAATTTGGATGCGAACGGGTAAGGTATTTAAAAACATCCCCACCATCGATTCAATCCCTGTAAAATTGGGCGGTCGTCCCGAAACTGTTGCCCCAAATACAATATCAGATTCACTACTATAATGATGTAATAATAAAGCCCAAGCTCCTTGAATTAGGGTAGAAAGAGTAAGGCGATGTTCTTGGGCGAGTAATTTCAGACGACTGGTAATTTCTGGAGAAAGTTTTGATTTTTGATCAAGATAATTTTTACTTTGAGTAACAAGAGGATTTAACGGTTTATCAACTACTAATGGGGTCGGAGAGGTAAAACCTTGAAGATTTTGTCGCCAAAAGCGTTCGGACTGAGTTTGATCTTGCTGTTGTACCCAATTAATATAGTCTTGGTAAGGGCGAGGTGTCGGTAAATTGACGGGTTGATGGTTGATGAGTCCAGCGTAAAACTCGAAAACTTCTTTCAACAGAATTGCTGTTGACCAACCATCTAATAAAATATGATGCCCAGTATTAATAAATTCATATTTTTGATCTTCGACTTGAATTAAATGACATCGAAGTAAGGGGATTTTATCTAATTCAAAATATTGCTCTTTATCAGAGGTTAACAATTCCTGAAATTTAGTTTCTTGTTCGGCGGGAGAATGCGATCGCCAATCTTGATTAAACCAAGGCAAAGTGACATTTTTTCTAACTATTTGTAAAGGCTGTTTGGTTTTTTTCCAAGCAAAACAAGTCCGTAAAATACTATGTCTATCTACTACTCTTTGCCAAGCTTGTTGGAACGCACTAATATCTAAATTGCCTTGCAAGGTGATTTGAATTTGTGATAAATACGTCTTTGATTCTGGATTATATAAAGAATGAAATAGCATCCCCTGCTGCATGGGAGAAAGGGGATAAATGGATTCAATATCTTTTTTACTAACCCTAGATTGTTGAGTTGTGACCATTGTTTTTCCCAATAGATTAAATAAAAATGTGCGTGAGTTTCTTCAATCAAGCTTAGAACGAATTACCTTTAAGGCTCTTCTAGGTTCTGTGTGATAAGTTTAACTTACAATATGATTGATCGATCTTTGTGTCCTCTGTGTCTCTGTGGTTCCTTCCACCCCCTCGCTAGTAGGATTAATTTTATCCCAAATTTTGGCAACAATTTCTGGATTTAAATTATGAACATGATACACCGCTTTTTCTGGAAAAGTTTTTTTAATAGCAAGATAAGGATTAGCAGAACCAACTTTACCCATTTGATCAACTAGGATCACCGAAGGTTGTTGAAGCTCCTGTTTAAATTTGCGTTGCAGCCTGCAAATATTAAATTTATTAATAATACTGGAAAAAATGGGAAAGTTACGAGTATCTTTAGTCGGATAATAGGGAACAAATTTGTCTAACATTTGAGATTTACATTGGCTATTCATGACCCTTGTGGTTGTTGATTTTTACTTGATGGATATAAATTTAAAATGCTGATGAGGATAAACCCCCATCGAGGGGAATAGTAATTCCCGTTATATAACTCGCACATTCTGAAGCTAAAAATACAACGAGATTAGCAAATTCTTCAGTCGTACCAATTCGATTCATGGGAATTGTTCTGAGAATTCCTTCTCGGATTAAATCTGGGGTCGTTCCCTCCTTTTTGGCATAAATTTCTAAATATTCTCGATGTCTAGGGGTGTCAATAACGCCGGGGTTAACACTATTAATTAAAACATTATAGGGGGCGGTTTGTCTAGCTACTGATTTGGTAAAATTCATTAAAGCTGCATTGACAACACCCGATTTAACTAAACGAGGAGATGGCTCTTTTCCCGATGTCCCAATGATATTAACAATTCTTCCCCAATGTTGTTTTTTCATAATCGGTAACACTAAATTGGTTAAGCGAATATAACCCATTAATTTTCCTTGAAAAACGTTTAACCAATCTTCATCGGAAAGGTTTTCAATTAAATTATCAGCAAAGTTAGCTCCTTCAGAATTATTGACTAAAATGTCAATTTTGCCATATTGATTTAAAGAGTCCTGTATTAATTGTTCAGAATCTTGAGCTTGATGGACATCAGCCACTAAACGCAGAATTTCTTGGACAGGATAAGCTTGAGCCAGAGATTGATAAGCTTGTTCTAAGCGTTGGGAATTGCGACCACAAATAATTAAGTGACAGCCTTCTTCTGCTAATTTTTCAGCAATGGTAAACCCAATTCCTGCACTACTTCCCGTAATCAAAGCCACTTTATCTTTTAATCCTAAATCCATAAACTTTGTCCTAGCATTTTGAGGTTAAACTTAAAATCATAAAACGAACTAAATTAAAATTTTAATCAAATTAATATCTTGTTTCGATGAATTATATCCCTTTTTTAAAACTTTTGAAGGAGCATAATAAATTTGACCATATTCTAAAAACTGTCCTTCATTTTCTATGGAGATTTCTAATTTTCCATTCAAAATAAATCCGATTTCTTCTTGCTCACCTTGATGTGGGGGAATGGAATAACCAGAAGGGATTTTCATCATGACAATTTCAAACCAAGAACCCTTAACAGATTGACAAGGTAAATGAGTGATTTTATCTTGGTTGTTGGATAGTGTTAATAAAACATCTTCTGACGGTAAAGCAGAGGTAATCCGTTTAAGATCAAATCCAATCATCGGTTCTGATAAAGGATTAAAAGCACCATGAGGAATATTGCCATCAGCTATATAAACATCTTGCAAAGGTCTTAAGGGTTTAATCAAATCTTTAATATACAGTTCTAGTTCTGCTGAGAATACCATGCCAATTTGACTTTCAGGATGTTGGTGGGATTCAAGTTTAGCATTAGGAGCTATAACGTATAATTGAAAAATGGTATCTTGGCATTGAAAAACCTCTAATTCTACATGAGGATTGAGTTTAATAGGCTTGGGAATTGGGAAAAATTTAGACATGATTTTAGGGGACAAGTTCAAAATGAAATTGAAATTTAAACTCTCAATTATTTTTCTGTGATGAAGGCAACTATTTTCATCGGATAGGGAGCTTTTTTAGGTATGCACAGGTAAATAAATACTTTGAATCATGGTGTTTTCCTTTTTGTGAAATAAAGACCAACTCATCTCAATTTTACCATATTGTGAAATAAATTCTAAATCATATTCTCGGAGGGCATTTTCATTGGTAATGGCTAAATCTGCCAACCCTTGTTTAACTTGAATAGCGGCCACACTGGTAGAATTGACAAATTTGATTTTAATCTTATTTTGATTCAGGTCGCCAGGTAATAAATAAGGAAGTAAAGGAAGAGGAGCGGGATGAGTAACCAGGGTACAATTTTCTAAAACGATTTCTTCATTTTTTCGCTTGGCTAATCCGTAAACGGGTGTGGGATAGGTGAAGATAAAACCTAGTTTAAACCTCGGTTCCATATAGAAATCATTAATTTTTTCATAGGCATGGGGGACTAACGCCAAATCTATCTGATTTTCGAGTAAAGATTCCTTTAAATCTGTAAAGCTATCAAATAAATGACTATTAACCGAAATCTGTTGTAATTTCCATTGAGAAATTAGATAATTTAAGGTTTGTTCACTACTGGTTTCTTTTGGACCCAAAGTGCCAACGCTTAAGGTTTTGACATCAAGCTGGGGATAACACAATTCCATTGAAAACTTTAACATGGTTTTAAGGCTCCTGAATTTTTAAGGGTGGATAAATTAGGATTTCCGGTACAAAATAAAACAATTTCAAGTTCAGCAATTAAAAATTTTACCAACTCATCAACGGCGGCTTCTGATTCAATCGCTGCTACGAGAAACGGACGAGCCAACCCTCCTAAATCGGCTCCTAGAGCGATAGATTTGGCAATATCTAAGCCATTTTTTAAGCCCCCAGAAGCAATTAAAGGAATGGTTGAATTCATCGACCGAATGGCGGTAATACATTCAGCCGTAGGTAAACCCCAATCGGCAAAAACTTGTCCGAGATGCCTTTGTCTGTTGTCTTTGGCTCTTTGGCTTTCGACTTTGGCCCAGGACGTGCCTCCGGCTCCCGCCACATCAATCGCGGCGACTCCGGCTTCAATTAATTGTTTGGCCATCACCGCAGAGATGCCATTTCCGACTTCTTTGGCGATGACAGGAACGGGTAATTGAGCGCAAATTTGCTGAATTTTAGCGAGTAACCCTTTAAAATTAGAATCGCCTCCCGATTGCACCCATTCTTGTAAAGGATTGAGATGCAGAATTAAGGCATCAGCTTCTAATAATTCCACCAATTTTAAACAGTCTTCTAAACCGCAGCCGTAATTTAACTGTACAGCCCCTAAATTCGCTAACAGGAGAATATCCGGCGCCAGAGAACGGACTGCAAAGGTCGGCGCTAATTCCGGTTGTTCGAGTGCAATGCGTTGAGAACCCACCCCCATCGCTAAACCATAGCGTTGAGCGACCGTTGCCAATCGAGTATTGACTAAATGGGCTAATTCTGTTCCTCCGGTCATGGAAGAGATGAGAATTGGAGCTTTTAAAGATTTCCCTAAAAAGGTTGTCCCCAGTTCAATATCGCTACGGTCAAGTTCAGGAAGACAACAATGGGTAAAACGATATTTTTCTAAACCGCTTGTAAGTTGTTGAAATTCTACATCTTTTTCGATACAAACTCGCAGATGTTCACTTTTACGATTTTCAATTTCACTGGGAAGATTAGGTGATGGCATAGTTGTTATCAAGCAGGAGGGTTAAACATTAAG
The DNA here is from genome assembly GCF_001264245.1 of Microcystis panniformis FACHB-1757. NCBI lineage: Bacteria > Bacillati > Cyanobacteriota > Cyanophyceae > Chroococcales > Microcystaceae > Microcystis > Microcystis panniformis. Next base: position 239,278 of record NZ_CP011339.1, on the reverse strand, counting down.
TTGAGGTTAAAAATCAAGTTCTGAAAGCAGTTCATCTAATTCTGCCTGATTAAGATCCGCATCGGGAAAATCCGATGGAGTATAGCCTCCTTCTACCGATAAACAATGGTTAATCAGGCTTTCTAAAGAATCTCGATAGGCAGCGGCTAAATTTTTGATCGTTGTTTGATGATGAAAATTTTCACTATATTGCCATTCCATATCAAGTTGCCCATCAACCACAATTCCATGAATCGCAATTAAATGGGAACGTTGTCCCAAAGGACTATGAATGGAACCAGTGGATTCTTGAGATAATTTCCAGCCTATCTCGCCGATTTGATGGCTGGTAAATTGACCTAAATAATTAAAGCTGACTTGAGCTTTAGGGTAATTTTTTAACGGGGATTGAATCGTTAAATCTGAATTCAGATAATATCCAATTCCATAATCAAACCCTCGATTCGGAATTTGTCGTAATTGCTCTTTAATGGACTTGAGACATTCACCCGGATGGTCAAGATTTTCTAAGGTCAAAAAGACGGGAAAAATACTGGTAAACCAACCCACAGTTCTAGATAAATTTACGGATTCAATTACATTCTCTCTTCCATGACCCTCCATGTCAAGCAAAAGTCCATAATTTCCTGTCCAATGACCGAAAGCTTGGACTAAAGCGGTCAATAGAATATCATTAATTTGGGTGTTATAAGCTTGCGGAACCTCCTGTAAGAGTAAGCGGGTTTGTTCTTCGGTTAAGGTGAAAGAGACCGTTTTTGCATGGGCAACAATGTTGGACTGAGCTTCACCTTGACGGTCTAAAGGAAGAGGACAAATTGAGGGAAACTCACGGTTTAGCCAATACTTGAATTGAGCGTAAAACTCTGGGGTTTTAGCATAGTTTTGCAGTTCCTCAGCCCAAGTTTTAAAAGAACTGGTTTTAGGAGGAAGTTGCAGGGGCTTGTGGTTTTCTAATTGCTGGTAAATAGTGACGAAATCTTCGAGGATAATCCGCCAAGAAATTCCATCTACTGCTAAATGATGAATTACAATTAACATTTTTCCACTCTCACCCAAGGCGAAGAAAACCACCGCCATTAAGGGACCTTCCTCTAAGTTGAGTACCCGTTGTTGAACCTCGGAAATTTCTGCCATCTTGGTTAATTGTTCATCGCAAGATAGATGGGATAAATCCACCTTTTCAAAAGCAAAATTATTGCAATCATCGCTGTGATTTTGTTGCCATTGTTCCCCTTTATGAACAAACCGTAACCGCAAAGCATCATGGTGATAGAGTAATTTAGAAATAGTTTTTTTTAATAAATCTGGTTGTAGATTATTGGGAACCTCTAACAAGATAGATTGATTAAAGTGATGACGTTCGGGCCAGTTTTGTTCAAAAAACCATTTTTGAATCGGAGTTAAGGGGACGTGACCGATGACTAAATCCTGTGTGGTTTGATTAACCGAAACTCGCTCCGCTACGGTGGCTAATTGAGCGATAGTTTGATGACTAAATAATTGTTTAGGAGTAATTTGTAATCCCGCTTGATTAGCTTGAGCAATAATTTGAATGGCTAAGATAGAATCTCCTCCCAACTCAAAAAAGTTATCGTTAATACTAATATTTTTAAGTCCTAAAACCCTTTGCCAAATTGCAGCGAGAATGCGTTCTTTTTCTGTACCTGGACTGAGATTGAGGGCAGCTTCATCCTCTAATTCTAGTGTAGGTTGTGGGAGAGCGCAACGATCAATTTTACCATTAGCGGTTAGGGTAAAAGCGTCTAACAAAACGAAGAAAGCAGGAACCATATATTGAGGTAACTTTTCTTGCAAAAATAGACGCAATTGAGAAACAGTTAAGTTTTGAGAGGCAATCACATAAGCACATAAACGTTTAACGCCGGGTTGATCTTCTCTGGCAATAATAATCGCTTCTTTAACTTGGGGATGTTGATTGAGAACGGTTTCAATTTCCCCTAATTCAATTCTAAAACCTCTAATCTTAACTTGATGATCAATGCGACCCACAAATTCAATTTGTCCGTCGTTTCCATAACGAACTAAATCACCGGTTTTGTAAAGGCGATCACTGAGTTTTTGACTAAAAGGATTGGCAATAAATTTAGAATCGGTTAACTCTGGACGGTTGAGATATCCTTTAGCTAATCCTGAACCACCAATGTATAATTCTCCTGGAATTCCAATCGGTACAGGTTGTTGATATTGATCTAAAATATAGACCTGAGTATTGCTAATGGGACGACCAATAGGCGGTGCTTTTTCGGTTAATAAATCTGGGGTTATTTTAACAGATGTTGTAACAACAGTATTTTCAGTCGGACCATAGTTGTTGACTAATGTAAAGGGAATGGAGGTAGGGGGAAAATCATTGAGTTTATCTCCTCCAGTTAACATTAATCTTAATGGACAATTGGGAGACCAATCTAGGGGAATTAGGGTTTCTGCAAGAGGAGTGGGTAAGAAAGAAACGGTGATTTTTTTGGCAATTAACCACTCTTGCAGTTGTTTCGGTGATGTTAGCAAATCTGGGGGAACAATCGCCAGACACGCCCCCGCTGTTAAATAAGGCCAAATTTCCCAAACTGAAGCATCAAAGGCAATTCCAGCTAATTGAGTGACTCGATCAATTGTTGTAATATCAAAGGCGTTTTGATGCCAAGAAACTAGGTTTAATAAACTTTGATGTTGAATTAAAACTCCCTTGGGTTTTCCAGTGGAACCAGAAGTATAAATGACATAAGCTAAATTCTCAGATGTCATCGGATGGAGGAGATTATCTTGCGGATGATGATCAAGAATTTTCCCATCCTGATCTAAACAAAATATTGTTCCTAAATAGTTGGGTAAAGTGTCAACTAAGTTTTCCTGAGTTAATAACACCGATACGGCAGAATCTTCTAACATATAAGCTAGACGTTCTGATGGATAGTTCGGATCTAAAGGAATATAAGCTGCACCCGCTTTAAGAATGCCTAAAAGTCCGATGATCATCAAAACAGAACGCTCGATACAGATTCCTACTAAGTCCTCGGTTTTAACGCCTAAGTTTTGCAAATAATAAGCGAGTTGATTGGCTTTTTGATTTAACTGTTCATAGGTCAAAGATTTTTCTCCATCGATGACCGCTATAGCATCAGGTGTTTTAACAACCTGTTCTTCAAATAACTGATGAATACAGTAATGATCAGGATAAGACGTTTGAGTTTGATTCCATTCTACTAATAATTGTTGTTCTTCCGATTCAGTCAGTAACGGTAATTCCCCGACGGTTTGCTGAGGATTGGCTACAATTCCCTTTAATAAAGTTTGGAAATGACCTACCATGCGGGTAATTCTTTCTGGGGTAAATAGGTCGCTATCATATTCCCAAAAACCTTCTAAATAAGCTCCTTTTTCGGTTTCGATTTCCTCTAAAACTAAGCTGAGATCAAATTTAATTCTCTGGTTTTCAACGGCTAGATATTGAGCTTTTAAATTGGGTAATTCTAAAGCATTGAGGGGGGCATTTTGCAGCGCAAACATTACCTGAAATAAGGGATTATAACTTAAACTTCGTTCGATTTCTAACCCATCAACCACTTGCTCAAAGGGTACATCTTGATTGGCATAAGCTTCTAAAACAACATTGCGAGCTTGCTGTAATAATCCTGAAAAAGTCGGATTTCCTTCTAGGGAATTCCGCAGCACTAAAGTATTGACAAAAAAACCAATCAAAGGTTCAATTTCTTGTCGGTTTCGGTTGGCGGTGGGTGTCCCGATTAAAATATCATCTTGGCCACTATAACGGAAGAGTAAAGTGTTTAAAGCAGCCAGTAAGGTCATAAATAAAGTCACCCCCGACTTTTGGCTCAAAAGTTTCAGTTTTTCGGTGAGTTCTGAGTTAATTTGAAACGAGATACTATGACCTCGAAAATTGGCAGTAGCTGGACGGGGTTTATCGGTTGGAAGTTCTAATAAAGGAGGAGCGCCCGTTAATTGTTTTTTCCAATAATTTAACTGATTTTCTAAGATTTCACCTTGTAACCATTGTCTTTGCCATACCGCAAAATCCGCATATTGTATAGGTAATTCGGGTAAATCTACGGTTGAATTGGATAAAAGTGCTTGATAAAATTTAGATAATTCTTTAAATAAAATGCTTTTTGACCAACCATCGATAATAATATGATGGAAGACGTTGACTAAAATATAATTTTCATATCCCAGATCAAACAGAGTACATCGTAATAGGGGAGATTGAGTTAAATCAAAGGGTTTTTGTAGTTCTTTAATAATCTGTTTGTCAATTTGCTCTTGGGGGATATCTTTTAAATTAACAACTAATAATTTAATCTTCAGAGATGGAGCAATTTTTTGAATAGGTTTTCCTTCAACCATTGGAAAGCTTGTCCGTAAGCTCTCATGGCGTTGAATAATAGCATTAATCGTTTGCTCTAAAATATCAATGTTTAAGCGTCCCGTTAAACGGATGGTTAGGGCTTCATTATAAGCTGGATTTTGCCGATCCATCTGATGGAGAAACCACATTCTCTGTTGAGCAAAAGATAGAGGTAACTCTTCAGTTCGGGCAACGGGATCAATAACCGATTCAAGGGGTTTAGACGGTGTTGTTGCGCTTCTTAAAAAAGTGAGAATTTCTGGTTTTCTTGTGCCGATTTCTTGCTTAATTTCTGGTGTCATCGCTCCCTGGGGAGCTTGATATTTTAACTTTTCTTCCTCAAGCCAAAGCTTGATGTCTAAACTATTTAAGTAAGATAAAAATTCTGCGACTTTCATTAATAGTATCCTTTTCCCTAATTGATGTTCTGGTATTTTTGGAATGGGGGGGTGATGTTTGGCAGGGTTCACTAGCTCAAGCTAGAGCTACTGTTAGAGATATAATCAACGTTTTTCATAAATTTAAGTACCCTCAAAGACTAAACAATATAGACCAAACAAAAATTATCAATGGTGGAGAGTCGGTGGTTATTGTTAAAATCAGTTGCCCTGGGAGCAACCGCTTACATACTCCATAAAAAGACTGTTTGGCTATTCATAGCATATTCTGGATGATAAATTTTAGTGATGGATACAATTTTTTACATTTTTTCCGAAAATGGCTCTGAAAAGTTTAAATTTTAGTTAAGCTATTTTCATAATTCTCCTTCTTCATAATTTTCTGAGGCTGCTGCCATAACTTTACCACTTTTGGATACACTGTGACTATTTTTGGCTACATTAAGCACCTCAATCGTTTGAGTTAAACTGGCAACGGTTGGATATTCTAACAAACTGTGCAACGACAATTGTACCGAGAAAACATCGCGTAAACGAGAAATAACTTGACTCGCCAGTAAAGAATGTCCTCCTAGTTCAAAGAAATTGTCATGAATTCCAATTTGAGATAGATTTAAAACCTTTTGCCAAATGTTAGCAACTTGACGTTCAGCTTCCGTTCTGGGTGCTATCAATTCGTTATTTTCTTTGCCTTGGAGTTCCTTGAGTAATTGCCGCTTATCAATGTCTCCATTATCCTTAATAGGGAGGGATTGTCGCAGAACCAGGGGACATTGATAGGACGTTCCAAATCGATCTTTTAGACTAACATGATTAGGTAGATTGACCGATTGAACTGTAGATTTACGGGTGTAATAAGCCGTTAACTTTTGGCATCCTTCAGATCCAGATGTGAAACGATTAATCTTGCTATTACTCCCATCTAAACCGATCATTAATTGTCTTTGGTTGTGATATAAACTCGTTAGAAATGAGTCTAAACCTTGCCGCACCGTCATATCATAATACCCTTGAGTTCGGGTTATGTATTGCATCTGATAACCTTGGCTCATCCCGGTTTCTTGCCAAGTTGTCCAACTATAACAATAACTAGGGAACAAATTCTTAGATTTTTGATAGCTGTTCAAAGATTCAAGGAAACTATTAGCCGCCGCATAGGAACCCAAAGCCGCTCCTCCAAAAAAACTAGCCAAGGAAGAAAAACTAATAAAAACTCCTTGAGATTCTTTGAGAAGTTGATGTAAAACCCAAGTTCCTATTACTTTAGGGTGAAGAATTGTCGATAAACCCTCTTGAGTTTCGTCCAGAAGTAAACAATCTTTGTAAATTCCAGCCAGATGAATCACCCCATTAAGTTCTCCTTGCCATTGTTTTTTCACCTGTTCTACCGTCTGTTTAACTTGAGGCAAATTAGCCACATCTACCGCTTGGTAAATTACTTCTCCTCCAAGATTTTCTAAAGCTTGGAGATTTTTGATTTTTAAGGATAATTGATCTTCGACTTTAAGGTACTCACTCCAAAGGTGTTTTTCTGGTAAAGGTGTTTTTCCAATTAACAGTAAACGAGCTTGATAATTTTTGAGCAAATACTGAGCAATTTGTCTGCCAATCCCTCCTAGTCCTCCGGTAATCAGATAAATTCCCCCTGATTTAAAGGGTAATTCCTGTTGGGGGTGTTGAAGTAAATTGACTTTTTCCAAACCTGCAATTAAACGTTTCCCGTTGCGATAGGCAATTTCTCTTTCCTTGGATAAAACCGATAGTTCTTGCTGCAGATAACTGAGATTAATTTCGGTTTGATCCAGAGGTAAATCAACATGACGAGTATTTAACCAAGGAAGTTCTTGAGCTAAAGTTTTTATCAGTCCTAAAACTGGAGATTTTTCATAGGCAATTTCATCGGTGTCTATGACAAGTTGACTATAACTAGAAACAAATAGCAATTGAATTTTTGATTTAAAATCATGAATTTTAGCTAAAGCTTGAACTAGGAATAATAAATCATAAACTCCTCGCTCTTGTGCTTTTTCTAACTGTTCAATTGTTGAAATTTCTCCCTGATAGTCTTGATAAGTCCCCAGATGAATAATATTGCTAAGGATAATTTTTCGCTCGGATAAAGATGACATTAACTGTTGATAATGATTAGCTGTCCCGGGTCTGAGGGTATAGCAATTTTGACTGATTTGAGAAAATTCTTGCGCTGCTAAAACCGTGATACAGGGTAAGTTTTGACTTTCGATTTTTTCTGCTAAAGATGCTCCTAAACCCAAGCAATCCAGAAAAATTAAAGTACAACACTTGGAAAGTTCTGGTTTTAAGTTAACTGGAGATCGAGGTTTCCAAACTTTCTGGTAAAACCAATCAGGAAGGGTTTGAGCATTTTCTAACAAAATATCTATTTCTTTTAAAATAGAATTGAATTCTCCGTTTGCAAACCGTTTTGTTAATTGCGATCGCTGAATTTTACCAATGGAAGTTTTAGGAATCTCCATTTTATTTAAGGGTATTAAATATTCAGGATTAACGCCAAAACTGTTAATTACTTTTCGTCTAATCTTTTTCAGAAGTTCCGCTAGATGCTGGTGGTCAAAGGTTTCTGCACTAAAAAATAAAGCTAATTGATCGGTACTATTCCTAGAATCATAAACAGCACAAGCGGCGGTGTAGGACACTTCTACTTCTTCAATAGTTTCCACTACAGTTTCAATTTCATGGCTATAATAATTGACTCCATTAATAATAATGGTTTCTTTACTTCTTCCAGTAATAACTAAATGACCGTTACTAATAAATGCTAAATCTCCTGTCTTAAACCAGCCATCTTTTAAGAAAGCGTCTTGATTCGCTTCTGGGTTTTTATAATACCCCGGTGAAACTGCATCTCCTTTAACTTGTAAATGACCAATGGTTTCTTCTGGTAATAGGGAATTATCAGCATTAACAATTCTAATCGATATCCCCGGAATGGGTAATCCTAAATCCGTAAAGGTTGCACCATTGGGATGTTCAGGATGGACTCGTTTTAGGGAAGAATTCAAGGAGGATTTATCAACCGTATGAAAGAGTAATGGCTGTTGATCCGTCGGCTGATAATAGGTAATTCCTGACCCCATTTCTGCCATCCCAAAAGCAGGACGCATCGCCGTTTTTTTCAGATTATATTGAAGATGAAGGGTGTTAATAAATTCTCCAACTGCTTGACCAGAAACAGCTTCACCCGCTGCCAAAAAGAATTTGACACAATCTAAATTCCAATTTTGATCTGGTTCTTTTTTTAAAGCTTCATTAATCAAATTATAAGCAAAATTAGGAGCCCAACTGTGGGTAATTCGATATTGATCAATTAAATCTAACCAATTCAAAGGACGACCTAATATATATTCAGTTTGAACATAAACCATTTGGCATCCTAACTCGACACAGCGAATATTCCAGTCGGAAATACTTCCAATATGATCAAAAGGAAGCCAATTAAGAATAATATCGTCGTTTTGATGTTCACAAATGATGTTTGTTCCTCGCGCACGAGAGATGACATTTTTATGGGTTAATGAGATACATTTCGGTATTCCTGTACTGCCTGATGTGAGATTAAAGAACGCGATATCACCCGGTTCACCAATAGGAGGCTGATGGGGAGAATGAGTTTTTAATTCTTCAATAAAACTCAAGCTTAAGGTTTGATTAGGCAACCATTGTTCTAAATATTTTATCTCTTGCTGACGGGATTGATTTGTGATAATAATAGGCTCATCTAACAACTGCCAAACTTGAGATATTTTATGAATTTCATTATTAAAATCTTTATAGCTGGGTGGCACTGAAATAATAACAGGAATAAATCCCCCTAAAAGACACCCCCAAAATGCGGAAATGATATCATAGTTTTCCGATAGCTGAAGAATTACTTTATCTTTAGCTTGTAAACCCTGCTTTTGTAATCCAGCTTGTATTTGTTGAGCGTCTTCCCATAATTGTTGATAGGATTGAAAAACTTCTGATCCATTAGATTGAATATAAATAATCCCTTTATTTGAATAATTTTCAGCAGCTTTTCGGAGGATTTCTGCCAAGGTTTTCGGCTGAAGTTCAGATTCTTCTAAAAGCTGTCCGTGACTGATTCCAGATTGAGTGTTAGAAGTGTGAATCCCTAGATGAATCGGGGTTTCAGATTTTTGATGATCATTTTTTTTCTCTATTTTTAAGGGCAATAATTCCGATAGATGTAGGGGTAAAATTTTGTTTTTTTTAGAAGTCATGACGACAGCAACTTGATCGATATCTGACAAAGATCGCAGTTTTTCTTCTGTTTCCTGAACTTGATGATTATCGATAATTTCAATATTCTTTAATGCAGTTTCATCGATATCACCGCTATCGGTTAAGGGTAAACTGGAAATTTGCACATAGATATTAGGTAGAAGATTGTCCGGTAACTGAGACTGTAAATCGGAGGACAATTGTTCAGAATTCCAAGCTCCAGAGGAAACGATATAGGCGACTAATTCATCCTCTCGTACCATAAAATAGCAATCTTCAATTAAGGGATTTGATAAAAATACTTCTGCTAATTTATGACAATTTAATTGTGGATTTTTCTGTTCTGTCCTCATACCTAAAATCCTCGTTTTTGTGTACATCTTGCCAATTCAATTCTGAATTTCATCACTGTCTGAGCTATCACATAATAGCTCATTCGGGGTACGATAGTCAAGACATTTTCGAGGAGGATGGTTAATTAAGTTTACGGCTCTTTCTATTTCCTCTGGCTTAAGGATTTTTCAATTCGTTCCCTTCTACCACCGACTCAGTTACTTTTTAAAAGGGTTGTTTTCAGTTGTTTCGGCGAGTCTCACTCTCATACTAAATCCTGTTTAAAAAGTATAGGAGAGTGGGAAGTGGGGAGTGGATTTTTAAAGTTCGATTGGGAGTTAATCACACTATTAAAAACCGATTTGGTATCAGCTTGTGCTGTAGCTTTGTAGATAGCATCCGAGGGAACTTTGATTCCTTCTTAATTCTGGCTCCGGTCTTGCTTTGATGACATCCCAGCAAGACGGCTATTTGCCGTTGAGATAAATTTACCTCTTGACCAAGTTGGTAGAGCAAGTTTCTTTGTTCTATGTTAAGATGTTGAGGGCTTCGTTTTTGGGTCTGATTTGTTGTTGTTAAAGATCAGAATATACCTGATGAGCCTTTCTCTGTCAACTCTTAAGGTTGATGTGTTTCATTTTTGAATTGGCGAAATAAAAAATGACAGAACAAGCTTGGTGGGTACAAAAATGGCTAGAACTACTCGATTCCTATCGCTTTAAAAAACGCTTGGAACGAGCTAGACTGTACGCTAGAGAAGGCAATGTGTTAAGTATTGACTTTGAAGACTCGCAAGTTATTGCTAGAGTGCAAGGCAGTGAACCAGAGCCTTATATAGTGGATTTATCCCTAGCGGCTTTTAGTGATGAAGAATGGGATTATATTATTAAGCTTCTCTCCAAAAAAGCCATTTATTCCGCTCAATTGCTCACCGGACAAATGCCCGATCATATTGAGCGTGTTTTTATCGATAGTGGGGTGAATTTATTTCCCTTTTCCCTAGCTGATATTCGCTCTCGTTGTACCTGTCCCGATCAAGCCAACCCCTGCAAACATATAGGAGCAGTGTACTATCAATTGGGTGATCGTTTTATTGTCGATCCCTTCCTGCTTTTGCAACTGCGCGGCCGAAGCAAAAGCCAAATTCTGGAAGCTTTACGGGAAAAACGCTCCTATTCCTCTGATAATCAACCTTTAGCAGTCAGTGAACCCCCCACAGTAGTCGAAAAAACTGCCCCCGACAGCACTATCGATCGCTTTTGGCAGTACGATGAGGAGCTAGAACCCTCCCTAGTTGTGATTACGCCGGGGAATGAAAATCAAACCATTCTCGACATTTTAGGCAATTTTCCCCTCGCTGCCCCCGAATCGGATGCCATAGAACAATTTTTAAAACCAATTTACCGGCAAATTCCCCAAGAAGCGATGGCGATCGCTTTACAGTAGGGGAATTTGAGGTATAAGTAGCTGGTTATAATTAAATTAAAAATGGATTTTAGGTTTGATCCCCCTGCCCCCCTTGATAAGGGGGGTGCCGATCCCCCCTGCCCCCCTTGATAAGGGGGGTGTCTGATAATTTTTAACGCCTACCTACTTAGGATCAGCCCGGTCAAAGTGGTGCCAAGGACAAAAAAGCCAACCGGATTTGTCGCCGCATCAGGGGGAGGAATTGACCAGGGAGAAAATCGCCCCACCAGTAACCGCTAAACCGTCTTACTTTTGCCAGTTTTACTGCCCGGGGAAGTAGTTTTTTTGGTGGTGGTAGAAGTAGTTTTCTTGGTAGTGGTTTTCTTGGCAGTGGTTGTCTTGGCGGCTAGGGCCTCCAAAGCTTGTTCTAGGGTGAGGGTTTCGGCGGTTTCTCCTTCGGGAATCTTGGCGTTAGTTTTACCGTGCTTGATATAAACTCCGTAGGGACCTTCGTACAATCCCACCAATTCCCCATCGTCGGGATGTTTACCCAATTCTTTTAAGGGTGGTTTGGTAGAACCACGAGCGCCGCGAGTTTTTTTCGGTTCGGCTAATAAGGCCAAAGCTCGATCGAGAGTTATGGTTAAGACATCATCGCTGGCTTTCAGGGAACGATATTCTTTTTCTTTGCCCTCTTCCTGAACCACATAGGGACCGAAACGCCCTAAACTGGCTTTAATTTTGCCTCCGGTGAGGGGATGGGTTCCCAGTAGTCGCGGCAGTGCTAATAAACCCACCGCTTGTTCGAGGGTGATGTCCTCGGGTTTGACTCCTTTGGGTAGGGAGGCGCGTTTCGGTTTGGGATTGTCCTCGCTGATATCTCCTAACTGGACGTAGGGACCGTAACTACCAACGAGCAGATAAATCGGCTCTCCGGTGTCGGGATGAAGACCGATTTTATCGGGACCCTATTTTAGGCAATTTTCCCCTCGCTGCCCCCGAATCGGATGCCATAGAACAATTTTTAAAACCAATTTACCGGCAAATTCCCCAAGAAGCGATGGCGATCGCTTTACAGTAGGGGAATTTGAGGTATAAGTAGCTGGTTATAATTAAATTAAAAATGGATTTTAGGTTCGATCCTCCCTGCCCCCCCCTTGATAAGGGGGGTGCCGATCCCCCTGCCCCCCTTGATAAGGGGGGTGTCTGATAATTTTTAACGCCTACCTACTTAGGATCAGCCCGGTCAAAGTGGTGCCAAGGACAAAAAAGCCAACCGGATTTGTCGCCGCATCAGGGGGAGGAATTGACCAGGGAGAAAATCGCCCCACCAGTAACCGCTAAACCGTCTTACTTTTGCCAGTTTTACTGCCCGGGGAAGTAGTTTTTTTGGTGGTGGTAGAAGTAGTTTTCTTGGTAGTGGTTTTCTTGGCAGTGGTTGTCTTGGCGGCTAGGGCCTCCAAAGCTTGTTCTAGGGTGAGGGTTTCGGCGGTTTCTCCTTCGGGAATCTTGGCGTTAGTTTTACCGTGCTTGATATAAACTCCGTAGGGACCTTCGTACAATCCCACCAATTCCCCATCGTCGGGATGTTTACCCAATTCTTTTAAGGGTGGTTTGGTAGAACCACGAGCGCCGCGAGTTTTTTTCGGTTCGGCTAATAAGGCCAAAGCTCGATCGAGGGTTATGGTTAAGATATCATCGCTGGCTTTCAGGGAACGATATTCTTTTTCTTTGCCCTCTTCCTGAACCACATAGGGACCGAAACGCCCTAAACTGGCTTTAATTTTGCCTCCGGTGAGGGGATGGGTTCCCAGCAGTCGCGGCAGTGCTAATAAACCCACCGCTTGTTCGAGGGTGATGTCCTCGGGTTTGACTCCTTTGGGTAGGGAGGCGCGTTTCGGTTTGGGATTGTCCTCGCTGATATCTCCTAACTGGACGTAGGGACCGTAACTACCAACGAGCAGATAAATCGGCTCTCCGGTGTCGGGATGAAGACCGATTTTATCGGGACCCTCGGTTTTCTGTCGCAGCAGGGTTTCTACCTGTTCGGGGTTGAGGTCGGCGGGGGTTAAATCGGCCGGGATGGAAGCGGTGAGGATTTCATCCCCCCGGGGGACTTCCAGATAGGGGCCGTATTTGCCGATCTTGATAGTTGCCTGTAAATCTTCTAAAATCACCGATTTAGCGGTGCTAGAGTTAATTTGACTCTCGCGCTCTTTGACTTGGCTTTCTAGCCCTTTTTCGCCGCGATAGAAGCGATCGAGATAGGGCAACCACTGAGCGGAACCGGTGGCGATATCGTCGAGGGTTTCCTCCATCTTCGAGGTAAATTTGGGATCTACCAGGTCGGGGAAATGGTTTTCTAATAAACCGACGACGGCGAAGGCGGTGAAGGTGGGAATGAGGGTTTTATTCCGCATTTGAGCATAACCGCGATCGATAATGGTGCCGAGAATGGTGGCGTAGGTGCTGGGTCGCCCGATTCCTTCACTTTCGAGGGTTTTTACGAGGGAGGCTTCGCTATAACGGGCGGGGGGTTGGGTATCGTGGCTAATGGCTTCTAGTTGGCGACAATTGGGGGTGTCACCGACGCTGAGGGGGGTAGGATTATTTCTTGGTCGTCGATGGCGGCCTCGGGATCGTCGGAACCTTCCACATAGGCGCGGAAAAAGCCGGGGAAATCGATTCTTTTGCCGGAGGAGCGAAATCCGGCATTTTCTACCTGAATATTGACGGCGATCTGGGTAATGCGGGCATCGGCCATCTGTGATGCGACGGTACGTTTCCAGATTAGGTCGTAGAGGGCGAATTCTAGTCCGCTCAGGCCGGTTTCCCGGGGTAGGCGAAAGCTACTACCGGCGGGCCGGATGGCTTCGTGGGCTTCCTGTGCGCCTTTGCTTTTGGTGGTGTACTGCCGGGGTTGGGGACTGAGGTAATTTTTTCCGTACATTTGTTCTACACAACTGCGGGCGGCGGTGATGGCCTGATCGGAAAGATGGACGGAATCGGTCCGCATATAGGTGATGTAGCCCTGTTCGTAGAGATTTTGGGCGATTCGCATGGTGTCGCGGGCGGATATGCCCAGTTTCCGGTTAGCCTCTTGCTGTAGGGTGGAGGTGGTGAAGGGGGGGGAAGGTTTGCGAGTGGTGGGTTTTTCTTCGGTGTGGCTAACGCGCCAGATTTTGTCTTCGATGCGTTCTTTTAAGGCGGCGGCGGTGGCTTGATCCAAAAGTGTCACCTGGCGACCGGGGAGCAGTCTGCCGGTGTCGGCATCGAAATCGCTGCCATTTGCCACTTTTTGACCGTTTAAGGTGACTAATTTCGACTCGAATTGATTTTTATCTTTTTCGAGGGTGGCTTTCAGGTCCCAATAATTGGCGGTTTTAAAGGCTCGTCGTTCTCGTTCCCGTTGTACGAGCAGACGTACCGCGACGGATTGCACGCGGCCGGCGGATAAACCTTTAGAGATTTTTTTCCAGAGTAGGGGGGAGAGGGTATAACCGTAGAGGCGATCGAGTATGCGGCGGGTTTCTTGGGCGTGAACTAAATTTTCGTCGATGGAGCGACAATTTTTGAGGGCGGCTTGGATTGCTTCTTTGGTGATTTCGTGAAATACCATCCTTTTGGTGGGTATTTTCGGGTTGAGTACCTGCAAGAGATGCCAACTGATGCTTTCGCCTTCCCGATCTTCGTCGGTGGCGAGGATCAGTTCGCTGGCTCCTTTGAGGGCTTCTTTTAATTCTTTGACGACTTTACTTTTGGTTTTGGGGACGACGTAGAGGGGATCGAAATCGTTCTCCACATCCACGCCCAAATTCGCCCAGGATTTGTCTTTGTGGGCGGGGGGAATTTCTTCGGCAGAGGCGGGCAGATCGCGGATGTGGCCCATGGAGGCTTGGACTCGATAGCCGCTAGGCAGATAATTGCTGATCGTCCGAGCTTTGGTGGGGGATTCGACAATAACCAGGGTTGACATAGGAATTGATCACGAGGGCATGGCCACAGCGACTGTTTTAGTTAGACTGACAATCGTTGTTTGATGATGGGCAAAAGTTACTATTTATCTTGACCGGCTTGATTCGGGTCAAAAGCCACTTACTACGATAATAGAGATTAAAGCTGGTCTTTTGTCACTAACTTCTTAACAAAACTTAATATTTTTCTGGAGCAGGGAGATGGGAGCAGGGAGTGGGGAGATGGGGAGAGGGGAGACCAATTCGTGCGCGTTGCGGGGGGAGACGGGAGCAGGGAGAAGGGAGAAAAAAGCTGACACTGTTGACATCCTCGCCGCCCTAAAAGTGCGGCGATTCCTAAACCTCACGATTTAAGTTTCTGCTTCCACCACCGTCGCATACCACAGTTAAAAAACCATGTACTGTCTTACACAGAGTCCACAGACTTTCGCCCCATTTCAGAAGCCCGATTCCCTGTGTCCCACGGTACGTTGACCGCCTATAGCTTCTTGTACTTGTTGCGCGCGACTTTTTACCCGGCCAAGCTTTTCTGGTCGGAACCCCCTAAGCCGAGTTTTCAAGGTGCTGCGCCGTCCACTTGGTTTTCGAGACTGGCCTTTTAATTCTAACGTAAAGCCAACCTAGAACGGCGGGGTTTCAGACCCAAAATTTCCGATGACTGATAACTGATGACTGACTCCTAACCCCATATTCGCCAAAGATAAGCAAAAATTATTTATTGACTCCAAAAACTTGAGAATATTTAAATTAACATTCCGCAATATTTATAAATTCTTAAAAATTAATTGAGAAAGATTTTTATTTAACAACGATGTTACAGTGGTAACAGCGATTTTACTGAATTTCATAATGGGATGTTCTGTGCTTTTTTAGGCAGCAATGGTTGAAACCCTTGCCACACCTAGAAGGTTATCCTAATTAGGACGGGTAAATTAGTCAATTTCACCAACAACGATGATCTTTTTTGTGTGTAGTTTTATTGCAAAAAAAAAGTTTTTTTGACAAAAAGCACAAAGTATGATATGCACCCAACGTATTTCTGGCTGCCAGTAGTTATTGCAGAGTGGGAGTTGGGGAGAGGGGAGATGGGGAATAGGGGAATAGGGAAGTGGGGGAATGGGGAGATGGGAGAAAGGAGGGGGGAGAAAAAAGCTGATAACTGATAACTGATTCAAGATGGGAGCCGGTCGTCGATACTAAATTAGGTTACGCTTCATCTTTAGGAAAAACGCTGTAATTATGTCTGATTTACGTCAATATGCCCCGGCAACAGAACGCAATCGTCAGCCGATTTTGGAAGTTCTCAGCCAATTTTTACCGAAGACTGGGAATATTCTAGAAATATCTAGCGGCACGGGTGAACACGCTGTTTTTTTTGCCCCTCGTCTTGCTCCTTGTCGTTGGATTCCCTCGGATTGTAACCCTCTGGCTCTAGATAGTATTCGCAGTTGGTGTGATTATTATCCTAGTTCTAATCTTGATCGCCCCCTATTTATCGATGTTCATCAGTCAGTTTGGGCGGTAGAGACGGAAAATATCGTTATTAATGCCATTGTTAATATTAATATGATTCATATCGCCCCTTGGTCCGCTTGTTTAGCTTTAATGGCAGGAGCAAGTCGCATTCTCAGACCAGGGGGAATCCTCTATCTTTATGGACCCTATAAACGACAGGGAAAACATACTTCTCCTAGTAATGAAAGCTTTGATTTTTCTCTCCGTTCTCAAAACTCTACTTGGGGAGTTAGGAATTTAGAAGATGTGGTGCAGGAAGCGAGCGATCGAGGTTTACAATTGTTAGAAGTAATTCCTATGCCCGCTAATAATCTCTCGGTTTTATTTGCCTTAACATAGCAATTATCAGTAATCAGTAATCAGTGAACAGTAATCAGTGAACAGTAATCAGTGAACAGTAAACAGTGGCGTTGCTGAATCGAGAGATGAATGCCAACTGTGCATCGTATCCAAAAGTTAGTTTGGGTCTGGGTTTTAAAACCCCCACACCAGAAGATTCATGTCTTAAATCGGCTTTTTAGCTATCAGCTGTCCCACTTCCCACTTCCCACTTCCCACTTCCCACTTCCCACTTCCCACTTCCCACTTCCCACTGATAACTGATAACTGATAACTGATAACTGATAACTGATAACTGATAACTGATAACTGATAACTGATAACTGATAACTGATAACTGATAACTGATAACTGATAACTGATAACTGATAACTGATAACTGATAACTGATAACTGATAACTGATAACTGATAACTGATAACTGATAACTGATAACTGATAACTGATAACTGATAACTGATAACTGATAACTGATAACTGATAACTGATAACTGATAACTGATAACTGATAACTGATAACTGATAACTGATAACTGATAACTGATAACTGATAACTGATAACTGATAACTGATAACTGATAACTGATAACTGATAACTGATAACTGATAACTGATAACTGATAACTGATAACTGATAACTGATAACTGATAACTGATAACTGATAACTGATAACTGATAACTGATAACTTATTTCCAACCGGCGCGATTCATTACCTGTACTGCTTTGGCTAAATTAGGACCATAATTAGCCACACTAACGGTATCTTCTTTACCGCGTCCGAGTTTTGCTAGGAAAGGGTCTAAAGCAACCCCTGGAACGACGGGATATTCGCGATTACCCTTAGCAAAAAAGTTCTGTGCTTCATTGCTAGAAAGATACTCTAAAAATTTAATGGCCGATTCTCGATTGGGGGCGGTTTTAATTAAACCACCACCGCTAATATTAACGTGAGTGCCGCGGCCTGCTTGGTCGGGGAAAATTACGCCTACTTGGTCATAAATTGCCCGTTTAGCCGGGTCTTTTTCTTCGGCATACCCCGCTAAGTAATAGGTGTTAGCTAGGGCTAAATCGGCAATTCCTGCGGCTACAGCTTCGATTTGTGCCTTATCATTGCCTTGGGGTGGACGGGCAAAATTAGCCACTAATCCTCGACACCATTTTTCTGCGGCCGCTTCCCCTTGGATGTCGATTAACCAAGCGGTAAAAGATTGACTATAGATGTTACTGGATGACCGGGTGACGACTTTTCCTTTCCATTTGGGATTGGTTAAATCTGCATAGGAATCGATTTCTCTGGGGTTAACTCTGTCTTTGTTATACATAATTACCCGCAAGCGTTTACTAAACCCGAACCAGTGACCTTTGGGGTGACGCAAATTAGCGGGAATTCTTTGGGTGAGAATGCGGGAATTGACGGGGGCAAAAATTCCCTGTTGGTCGGCCCGCCATAATCTCCCGGCATCTACCGTCAGGAGTATATCAGCAGGACTATTGCGGCCTTCGCTTTTGATCCGTTCGATTAATGGGTCTGCTTCCCCTTCCACGAGGTTAATTTTTATTCCCGTTTGTCGGGTGAAGTTGTCATACAATCGTCGGTCGGTGTTGTAGTGACGGGAGGAATAGAGGTTTAATTGTTTAGTTTGGGCGGAAACTTCGTTTATTTTCCCTAATTGACCCACTGCTAACGCTAAGGTGGCTGTTCCCGCGCCTAGAAAGACTCTCCGAGTTATTTTATCGTTCATTGCTCGATTCTTGGCAAAGTTGTCTTTTCCTATTGTACAGCTATTGAGAATAATTCTTATCTGCGGGAGAAATTACTTGTCTGGCTAGGGCGGTAAATGGGGAAAAATCGGGCGAAAATCAGGTTTTTTTGTTTTGATGGGGCTAATAAATCCTCGAATCTATCGCTAGTTAAATTCAATAAGCCCAAAATGTTACCCTAAGCTCGATCGAGGGTATTGTGGATTGACATCCTCGCCGCCGTAAAACGGACGGCGATTCCCAAACCTCACGATTTGGGTTTCTGCTTCTTTCCCGAAGGATTTTTCGCACCTGCCTTAACAGATTTACTCTGTTCTGGTCTTATGGTCGCTCTACAGACTGACACCGCAAGCCCTGCGGCCAAAATATTTTTACTCGCGTTAATATCTCGGTCATGGTGAGTCCCACAGTCTGGACAGTCCCATTCTCGAATATTTAACGGCATTTTTTCAGCAATATACCCGCAATTACTACATCTTTTAGAGCTAGGAAACCATCTATCTATTTCGATGTAATTTCTCCCATACCAACGGCATTTATAGGCTAATTGTCGGGTGATTTCTCCCCAACTAACGTCAGATATTGCCTGAGATAATTTCGGGTTTTTGACCAGATTTTTGACGGCTAAATTCTCAACCACAATCGTTTGGTTTTCACGAACTAATTGAGTGGTTAGCTTATGTAAATGGTCTTTTCTGTTATCAGTAATTTGGGCGTGATTTCTGGCTACTTTGATTCTCGCTTTTTCCCGATTTTTTGACCCTTTCTGTTTTCTAGAAAGGCTTTTAGATGCTCTTCGCAACCTCTGATAATGCTTGTTAAAATGCTTAGGATTAGATACTTTATCGCCATTGCTAGTAATCACGAGGCTACTAATTCCTAAGTCAATTCCAATGGCTTTATCTGTTACTGGTAATGGCTTAATCGTTGGGTCATCAAATCTAATTGAAATATGCCAGCGTCCTGAGGGATGTAATCTGACTGTTACTGTGCTTGGTTCACAAGCTTCTGGTATTTGTCTTGACCATCGAATAGGTAAAGGTTCTGTGCATTTAGCTAAATAGATTTGTTTGTCTTTGAACTTAAAAGCAGATTTGGTAAATTCGGCACTTCCTCCTTGATGTTTTTTCTTAAAGTTAGGATACTTAGTACGACCAGCAAAGAAATTAGTGAAAGCTGTTTGTAGGTGTCTTAACCCTTGTTGTAAAGGTACACAGCTTACCTCATTGAGAAAGTCTAATTCTTCTTGCTTTTTCCAATCGGTCAACATTGAAGAAGTTTGAGCGTAGCCTACTCTTTCTTGCTTTTCGTACCATGCTTGTGTTCGTTCGTGGAGAGCTTTGTTGTAAACTAATCTTACACAGCCCAATGTGCGCCGCAATAGCGACTCTTGTGTTGGTGTGGGGTAAAATCGAAACGAATAGGCTTTTTCCATACCTCACATTTTAGCATATATTTCGTAAACGATGCTCATATTTAACAGTAAAGCCGTCGTAGAACGACGGGGTTTCAGACCCAAATTTTCGATGATCAACAGTAATCACCAACAAGCGATCGAGCTAATGTTAGCATCGGGAGACTATAATCAATTATTGTTATTCTGTCAACAAGCGCTGGCGGTGGCTCTTCTCGACTTTGTGTGATAATTTTTGCTTATGGAATCGTGAAATGTTTACTGGGAAAGACTTTTAGGACTATTTTGCGGATATTCTATCAGTATAGACCTAGTTTCCACACAGAAACCAGAAGAGCCTGGCGGTTCATCCGGAAGTGACTGATTATTATCCCTATCTGGGATTAGCTTATCTGCTGCTAGAGCAGCAAGCAACAGCGCAAGAAATTTGGTTATTTTGGCTATTACAATCAGAGTCTAGTCAAGATTTAATTATGCTCCTCAAAAAAGAGATAATTAGAAATCTCGATGGCTGGCAGTTTGGCCAAGCTAAATTAATCTATCTCCAGTGGCTAGAATTAGAGGAAATAGCAGGGGATGAAGAGATAGAAAATTATGCCCTGACTGCGATAAACTCCTGTCTTCAAGAGGTGCAAGAGGCAATTAATCGGCGAGAATATACTTTAGCTGAGGACTTTTACTTAAGAATTTTATCTTGGCGTGAACAATTAGCTTACATCTGGCACGATTTAGGATATTTATACTATATAATTAACCGACTAACAGAATCTTTTACCTGTTTAGCATGAGCCATCAACTTAGAGGAAAATCAAGCCTTATATCATTATACTATGGCCATGGTGCTAGAAAAACAATCCCGTTTAGATATAGCTTTATCAGCTTATCAAAAAGCGATTGATCTCAATGCTAATTTTGTCGATGCTTATAATAAACTGGGCAATTTATTTTATCGATTAGGGCAGCTAGAGTCAGCCGAAAAATTCTATCAGCAGGGAATTAATAAACAGGGTGATTTTTATCCTTTCTATATCAATTTAGGCAATGTCTATTTAGTTAAACAAGCTTGGACAGAGGCAAAAAATGCTTATAAAACGGCCCAACAACTTGCAGGAGATAGAGGAGAAATTAGTCAAAATCTCTCCCTTTGGGAAATTCTGCAAGCTGACCAAAAAAGAGCGGATCTTTACTCAGGTGATTATTTTTATCAAAGAAAACTCTATCAATTAGCATTAAACTATTATCAAAAATTATTAGCAATTAAAATAGAGGAGAGCAATTTTTATTTAAATTGCGCCCATTGCTATCTCATTCTCAAAGGAGAAAAACAGGCTTTAGAAGTGTATAAAAAAGGCATTAACTATCATCCAGAAAATATTGATTTACATTTGCGCCTAATTTGGTTACTACAAAATAATTATCCGATCGAGGTGGCAATTCAAGCAACTAAATCAGCTTTAGAGTATCTTCCCGATCACCTATCTTTGAAATTAGAATTAATGCGGTTACTGCCGATAGTTTACAAAACTCAAGCAGATATTATGCAATATCGATCAAACTACGAGAAACAGTTAGATAATATCTTGTCTAATCTTGATTTAACCACTACTCATCAACAACAAGAGGCTTGGAAAAGTATTGGTTTAAGAACTAATTTTTATCTCCAATATCAAGGTAAAAATGATTTAGAACTACAAAAAAAATATGGGAAATTAGTTTATAAAATTACCTCAGCTAACTTTCCTGATTGGGTGAAAAACCTAACCATACCGACGGGAAAAATCCGCCTTGGCTATATTTCTGCTCACTTGCGTCATCACACGGTAGCGAAACTCTTTCAAGGATGGTTGCAGTGGCGAAATCGAGAACAATTTGAAATTTACTGTTAAGTAGTCATGCAAAATTAATTACCTGCCCGATCGAGCTAAAACCCTTACGGGGCAATGATCGTCATGTGTAAATAATTTTGCCTAGGTACTTATGGAATAGATATTAATAACACCTTCGATAATTTTACGAGAGAATATCAACAGCAAAGTGATTATTTTTATCAGTTTGATAATCTAGTAAATGGGGAAAAAATTGCTCAACATATTTTAGATAATCAGTTACATATTCTCGTTTATTTAGATATTGGTATGGATGCTCGCACTACCCAACTAGCAGGATTACGTTTAGCTCCAGTACAATGTGTAACTTGGGGACATCCAATCACCTCAGGATTACCAACCATTGATTATTTTATCTCCAGTGAATTAATGGAACCCGCGCAGGGAGATAATCACTACAGTGAAAAATTAATTCGCTTACCCAATTTAGGTATTGCCTATGCCAAACCTTCCCTTCCTCCCCAGAGAAAAACTCGTTTAGAGATGGGATTAACCGAGGATAAAATTATCTATTTAAACTGTCAGAGTTTATTTAAATATCTGCCAGAAAATGATGATATTTTTCCGAGAATTGCCCAACAAGTTCCCAACAGCCAATTTATTTTTATCTGCCATCGTAGCGAATTTGTAACCCATTGCTTTCAGTCGAGATTAAGTCAAGCTTTTAATAGGTATGGACTCAATTGGCAAGATTACGGGGTAATGATGCCACAGCTAGAACAAAATGATTATTTTCAGCTTAACTTATTAGCAGACATCTATTTAGATAACTTAAGTTGGTCGGGAGGAAATACCACCCTCGAAGCAATTGCCTGTCAGCTTCCAGTTGTTACCTGTCCGGGGGAATTTATGCGGGGAAGACATTCCTATGCTATCTTGAAAAAATTAGGCATAACCGAGACAATTGCTACGGATAAAAATCACTATATTGAAATTGCTATCCGTTTAGGTTTAGATAATCAATGGCGACAAACAATCAAAGATTATACTAAAATGAATATCGATACAGTATTTAACGATCGAACCTCTGTAGAAAGTCTAGAAAGATTTTATCAATCTGTAGTAGGAGAAGGTAAATAAAACTTTAGGGTTACATAGGGTTTGCGGCAAAAAGTTTGTTGGGGTGTGGGGTATGGGGAAGAAAACCACATAAAGTTCATTTTGTCAAGGATTTAAGATACTCTTACCCTGGGTTTAATCCTCTTTCCCAAAAATGATAAGGATTAGCAAAATAAAAATCTGCTCCTAGTTTCTGACTCAACTCTTGATGTCCACAAAATTCTTTGGCCTTGTCACAAAGGTGGGTTTTTCTTTTGTCAGGGGGAATCTCTTAGAAAAGTTTTTCGGTGACAAGGGTTGATTTCCGATGCGGTTTTGTTCTTGGCCAATGCTGCCACGCTCCGGAATCGCGCCAAGCTTACTTTTCGCTCCGCTTCGACTCTTTCTTTTTCCTCGTCTGGCCCTATAGGTATTCTTGATGCTCTCCATAGTCTCGATAGTTGACGATTGGCCACCTTGCCAAGAATTAGTGATAAAATTACAATATAAACAGTAATTTTTCCTCTAACCATAATCCCTCACCCCCAATAAAATTATGATGCACGGTTTTATTCCCCCACATCGTTATTTTCCCTATCTTACTTGGACAGATATAGATTCAATGCCAGATAAGGAAAATGTGGTAATTATTCAACCCATCGGTGCGATCGAACAACACGGACCCCATCTACCTATTGCCGTCGATGCTGCCATTAGTTTAGGGGTTTTAGGCAAAGCTTTCGAGAAATTAGATAGAAACATCGCCGCTTTCGCTTTACCCTGTCTCTACTACGGAAAATCTAACGAACATTGGTCTTTTCCCGGCACGATTACCCTCTCGGCAGCAACCTTATTAACCCTCATTCAAGAGATAGCTGAAAGTCTCTATCGTTCGGGTTTTCGCAAGTTAGTATTAATGAACTCCCACGGCGGGCAGCCGCAAGTTATGGAAATTGCCGCTAGGGATATTCATCAACAATATCCCGATTTTTTAGTATTTCCTTTTTTCACTTGGCGAGTTCCCCACAATGCGGCTGAATTATTCTCGGAATATGAATTAGAATACGGTATTCATGCAGGAGATGTGGAAACTAGCATTATGTTATCATTACTGCCAGAACAGGTAAAAATTGAGCGGGCCGTCCGAGAATATCCTCAAGGTTTGCCAGAAAATAGTTTGTTAACTATGGAGGGAAAATTACCCTTTGCTTGGTTAACTAAGGAATTAACTAAAAGTGGAGTGATGGGAGATGCTACTAATGCAAGTAAAGAAAAAGGCGATCGATTATTAGAATCCGTTGCTAATGGTTGGGTACAGGCGATCGCTGATGTTTATCAATTCCGTCAACCGAAGTTATAGCGGTTCTCACACCTGTGTGGCACACTTAAACCTTTGCTAATTAAGCTTTTCAACATCGATAATGTACCTAGTGCGAACAGGAAACGCTATATATTAATAAAAGATTAATTAGAGTTGTTAATAAGCTGTACTGCATTTAAACTGCCTATTGTTAATTTTAGTACCAAGGATAAAAATTCCTCTCACTTCCCCTTTGATTCGGGAATTTGCTCACGATATTTCCTGAGCATAAATAGAGTAAATTTTAACAAGATAAGAGTAATTTTTCCATAATTATTAATCTCAATTATCAGTTTTATCCTTGAGGTTTTAGAAATTTTGTCAACGGTAACAAAAAGAAAATAAACGACATTTTTACCATATTTTTTCTGGGGGATAAGAATCGAAAACAGAATCAACGTCTAGGATAATTAGGGGCTGCTGAATAAATCTAAAAACCTTGTTGGATAAGGCTTTTAGACTTTTTTTCCTCAAAAAGTGCCGACCATTGGAGGGATCGGGGGTAAAATTCCGGGACTTTTTCCCTGAAAATTAGGTAACTGACTACCTCAAAATCGGTAAAACCCCACACCCCACACCCCACACCCCACACCCTGCCCCCACGAAAAACTTTTTCAGCAGACCCTATCTATTTGGGATTTTAATTCGCCGGTGATCATCGCTGTTTATTTGTTCACTGCTTGTAATATTGCAGTAACTTTGTACTAAAAATTGGGGTCAGGATAGGGATAAAGTCCCTGCTCCGGCTCTCCCTGCTCCGACTTGATTCGTGGCAAGTATCCCACTCCCTTCTCCCGTTCTGGGAGATGCCACCTCCTCCTTACCTGTAGGGGCGGGAAAAAAGTTTTTTCGGGGACAGGAAGTATGTAAAATGGAATGTTGATCTTTCTTGGCCTAAACAGCATTTCATGATTTCGAGTAACGACTTTCGGAGCGGTACGACCATCGAGATAGATGGCTCTGTCTGGCGGGTGGTGGAATTCCTGCACGTCAAACCGGGTAAGGGATCGGCCTTTGTGCGAACCAAGTTAAAAAATGTCCAGACCGGCAACGTGGTAGAACGGACGTTCCGGGCGGGGGAAACCTTGCCCTCAGCCACGATCGAAAAGCGTACCATGCAGCACACCTACAAAGAAGGCGATCAGTTTGTCTTCATGGACATGGAGACTTTTGAGGAAGCAACTCTAACCCCAGCACAAATGGGCGATCGAGCCAAGTATCTGAAAGAAGGAATGGAAGTCAATATTCTCTTTTGGAATGAGCAAGTGTTAGAGGTAGAATTGCCCACCTCGGTAATCTTGGAAATCACCGATACAGATCCGGGAGTCAAGGGAGATACGGCCACCGGTGGCACGAAACCGGCGATCGTAGAAACGGGAGCGCAGGTGATGGTTCCCCTGTTTATTTCCATCGGTGAAAGGATTAAAGTGGACACCAGGGATGGTTCCTATCTGGGACGGGAATAATTGTGATCAGAAGCCCAGAAATGAGGCCTTAGGGAGGGGTTTAGGACTAAAGCCAGTTTTCTGAGCCTGTCTCCCAAAACTTAGCCGCTAGATGCGAAAAATCGACGGTTTGGTAGGTGCGAATTTGGATTTGTTGCTTTTTATTTGCGGGGGGATTTCAGAGCGGTGACTATTGATTACAACGAAATTCGAGAACTGATCAAAACATTGGCAGCCACGGATATCAGTGAATTTAGCCTGAAAAGTGCAGATTTGGAGCTAAATATCCGCAAAGGAACCGTTAATACTGCCCTTGGTCCTCTCGCCGCTCCCTTGCCGGTGGTGACGGCCCCGGTCGCCCCTCCAGTGGTAGCGGCAGGCCCCACCCCGGCCCCAGAAACCCCCACTCCCGAACCCGTGGCCGCCGCTGTTGATAAAAAATGGCTGGCGATTACCTCTCCCATGGTCGGCACTTTTTATCGCGCTCCCGCTCCCGATGAACCCTCTTTCGTGGAAAAAAACGATCGAGTCCGGGTCGGACAAACGGTCTGTATCATCGAAGCGATGAAGTTGATGAATGAAATCGAAGCGGAAGTGGCCGGGCAAATCGTCGAAATCGCCGTCGCTAACGGTGAACCGGTAGAATTTGGTCAGACGTTAATGTGGGTTAATCCGGAGTAAGTAAGTGATTCTAATTAAATAGAAGATAGATTTTGTCTTTGATCCCCCCTGCCCCCTTGATAAGGGGGGTGCCGGTAGGCGGGGGATCCCTGCCCCCAGGAAAAACTTTTTCAACAAACCCTAGATAGAATGAAAGCTATCCTCTTGACATCCTCGCCGCCGTAAAACGGACGGCGATTCCCAAACCTCACGATTTGGGTTTCTGCTTCTTTCCCGAAGGATTTTTCGCACCTGCCTTAACAGATTTACTCTGTTCTGGTCTTATGGTCGCTCTACAGACTGACACCGCAAGCCCTGCGGCCAAAATATTTTTACTCGCGTTAATATCTCGGTCATGGTGAGTCCCACAGTCTGGACAGTCCCATTCTCGAATATTTAACGGCATTTTTTCAGCAATATACCCGCAATTACTACATCTTTTAGAGCTAGGAAACCATCTATCTATTTCGATGTAATTTCTCCCATACCAACGGCATTTATAGGCTAATTGTCGGGTGATTTCTCCCCAACTAACGTCAGATATTGCCTGAGATAATTTCGGGTTTTTGACCAGATTTTTGACGGCTAAATTCTCAACCACAATCGTTTGGTTTTCACGAACTAATTGAGTGGTTAGCTTATGTAAATGGTCTTTTCTACTATCGGTGATTTGAGCGTGAATCCTTGCTACTTTGATTTTTGCCTTTTCCCGATTTTTTGACCCTTTCTGTTTTCTAGAAAGGCTTTTAGATGCTCTTCGCAACCTCTGATAATGCTTGTTAAAATGCTTAGGATTAGATACTTTATCGCCATTGCTAGTAATCACGAGGCTACTAATTCCTAAGTCAATTCCAATGGCTTTATCTGTTACTGGTAATGGCTTAATCGTTGGGTCATCAAATCTAATTGAAATATGCCAGCGTCCTGAGGGATGTAATCTGACTGTTACTGTGCTTGGTTCACAAGCTTCTGGTATTTGTCTTGACCATCGAATAGGTAAAGGTTCTGTGCATTTAGCTAAATAGATTTGTTTGTCTTTGAACTTAAAAGCAGATTTGGTAAATTCGGCACTTCCTCCTTGATGTTTTTTCTTAAAGTTAGGATACTTAGTACGACCAGCAAAGAAATTAGTGAAAGCTGTTTGTAGGTGTCTTAACCCTTGTTGTAAAGGTACACAGCTAACTTCATTGAGAAAGTTTAATTCTTCTTGTTTTTTCCAATCGGTCAACATTGAAGAAGTTTGAGCGTAGCCTACTCTTTCTTGTCTTTCATACCAAGCTTGTGTTCGTTCGTGGAGAGCTTTGTTGTAAACTAATCTTACACAGCCCAAAGTGCGCCGCAATAGCGACTCTTGTGTTGGTGTGGGGTAAAATCGAAACGAATAGGCTTTTTCCATACCTCACATTTTAGCATATATTTCGTAAACGATGCTCATATTTAACAGTAAAGCCGTCGTAGAACGACGGGGTTTCAGACCCAAATTTTCGATGACTGCCGTGGATGTCCTGCAGCTTCAGGAAGTCCCCACCCCGAAAATTAGTCAACCGCATCAGGTTTTATTAGCATTAAAAGCGGCTGGTGTCAACCCTATTGATACAAAAATTCGTAAACGCGGCACTTTTTACCCCGAGCAAATGCCGGCCATTTTGGGCTGTGACGGGGCGGGAATTGTCGAGGCAGTTGGGGCGGCGGTGCAGGATTTTCGCCCCGGGGATGAAGTGTATTTTTGTAACGGCGGACTGGGCAAGGCCGGCACGGGAAATTATGCCGAATATGCCCTGATCGAGGCGGATTATCTGGCCCATAAGCCGAAATCTCTTTCTTTTGCCGAGGCGGCCGCTGTACCTTTGGTTTTAATCACCGCTTGGGAAGCACTCTACGATCGCGCCCGTCTTCAGTCGGGACAAAGCGTCCTTATCCATGGCGGGGCCGGGGGTGTTGGTCATGTTGCGATTCAATTGGCGAAACTGAGGGGGGCTAAAGTTTATACAACGGTGGGAAATAGCGATAAAGAGCGTTTAGTGCGGCAATTAGGGGCAGATTACCCGATTTTATACAAACAAACCGATTTTGTTGCGGCGATACTTCAAGAAACCGCAGGGAAAGGGGTAGATGTCGCTTTTGATACGGTGGGAGGGGCAACTTTTGGGCAAACTTGCCGAGTGGTGCGAGTATATGGCGATATGGTGACGATTTTGGAACCTACGGGCAGCTGGAAGGAAGCACGCGATCGCAATTTGCGGATTAGTTTAGAATTAATGTTAACCCCGGCTTTGATGGGACTGCCAGAAGCGCAAAAATATCAAACAGAAATTCTCAAGCAAGGGGCGCGTTTAATTGACGAGAAAAAGTTAACTATTCATCTCTCCCAAACCTTCCCTTTAGCGGCAGCTATCAGCGCCCATCAATTGCTAGAAACTGGTGCGGTGACGGGGAAAATTGCCCTAATTATCGACTAGAAATCTGCTGGCCACTACAATAGGCGTGGAATATAGCTAGGTAATAGGTGTAGGGCTAATTCATGAATTAGCCCTACAATAGGCGTTGTCAAATTGAAAGATGCTCCGAATCAGCTTGGAACTGAAATTACTTTGATAGGAAAGATTGCATGGCATCTTTCCTATTCTGATCTGACAACGCCGCCTTTTCTCACGCCAAGGTTTTACCTTGGCACACACTAAGGTTGGGTTTTAGTTCTGATTTTTTCGTCGGCTAACCGCAAACAAGCCACCGCCAAAAAGACTAGACCCATAATCATAGAAGATTCGGGAACTGGTTGTAATGATCGTCATGTGTAAATAATTTTGCCTAGGTACTTAAGCGATTAAAGGTAGCAAAAAAAGAATTAGATTCGGAGAATGAATCAGCCCTACCCCTGCCCCCAGGAAAAGCTTTTTGCCGCAAACCCCAGATAGTCAACAGTTTAGTTGAAACCCGATTAAATTTTCGATCGCTTTGACCAAATCTTGATTAGTCCAATTCTGGTACAGATAAGCGGCGATCGCTGATCCTCCGGCTCCGACTCCTTCCTTGACGAAACCTTGTTCATAAGCTTGCAAAACTGGGTATTTAGAGGCGGAAAAATCTAATTTTGTGGCTAATAGGGGTATTTTTCCGATCAGGCGGGCTAATCCCACCGTATCCCCCGTTTTATCTTCCGCTACCCAGCGAGTTGTGCCGACGATGATATTTTCCCAGTTAACTGGATAGGCATATTTAGCCACTAGAGCTTGAATTAGAGCAGAAACGGCTAACATTTGGGTTCCTCCAGCGAGGAGTACCCCACCCTGCCCACTGGCGGCGATTGCCATGCCAGCGACGAAAATCTGCTGAGGATCGCCTAGTGCGGCGATTACCTCAAAAGGATCAAAAATTTCTTTTTGGGCTAATCCCTGCTCAACTATTGCCCGTTTCTGGGCATGATTGCACTGGGGGTGGCTGCTGTTAACTTTGCCGTTGGCTCGATAACCCAATCCGGTGAGGATGGCGAGGGCGGTGGTGGTGCCACCGACCACACACTCGCCGATAATTAGATAACTAGACTCCCGGGCTAATTTTTCTCCCCAGGTTAGTCCTTGGGCGAACAGGTGTTTTACTATGGGGATATCTAGGGCGCAGCCAGTGGAGAGACAACGGGCCGGTTGTCCCCCTAGTTCGATATAATCGACGGCCGGGGGCAAGGGTAAACCGGCGTTAAAAACGAGGACGGGAATGGCTAATTTTTCCACTACGGCGCGGGTAATATAGGCAGGGGAGGCTCCCACCGTTAGGGGGGGTAAGGGATAACGGGGATGGGGTGAAACTCCTTTAACGATAAATTCGGCATCGGCGATCGCTGTATATTTTCTATCTTCCGGGGTAGCGCCGGCGGTGGAGATTCCGGGGATTAATCCCGTCTCGGTAAACCCCAAAACTAGGGCAAATATCGGAGAAGATTTTTGATGGCGCTCTAACCAATTTTGCCCCTGTTCGATTTCCGTGTAAATTTTAATCATCTGTTGATTTTGTCCTATTACTTATCACTATTTCGCTCTCTCCCTGAGATGATCTTTGATTTCGACATATTTAGGAAATAAGTTATAGCGTTTCTGATTCACAAGAGGTACATTCCCGAGCCTGAACAGCTTAATCAGCAAAGGTTTAAGTGTGCCGCACAGATGCGAGAACCGCTATATTTTAGCTACTGTTAAAGCTTGTTGAATCCACTCTTGAAGGGGATAACTTAATTCTAATCTTTCCCGTTGGTTAGCAAGGGCTATTTCATAGCAAGAAATGGGGGAAACTCCGAGAGATTCTGCTAACTCAAATTTTTCTACTAGCCAATGATCGGGAAATCTGTCAAAATTGCCATTTATTAACCACAACCAAATATGAGTATCAAGCACAATTACTTCAGACATTCCCAATCTTCTTCATCTACAATAGGACTGACCATATCACCTAGTATTTTAGCTTTACCCACCATATTCTCAACTGGAAAACGCCGTTTGAATAAGGATGGCTTTTCTTCTAATAAGTTGTTTTTGCTGGCGGTGAAATTTTTAATTAATTGATAAAGTTCATCTAGTTGTTCTTCAGGTAGATTATCAATTGCTGTTTGAATAAGTTCTTTAACAGTCATAGTTTTACTCTCTATTTTCTGAACTTGAGTTATATTATAACACAACGGTTCCTTCAATAAAGGGACTTATCTTGAGATTTTACCTAAAATACAGCAGACTAAAAAGACTAATTTAAACCGTTTATTCTTAGATTAGCGGAATCTCCCCCAATGCAAGAGTGCCTCGTCTCAAAAAGTAATTTAAACACTTAAGTAGCTGGTTATAATTAAATTTAAAATGGATTTTAGGTTTGATCCCCCCTGCCCCCTTGATAAGGGGGGTGCCGATAGGCGGGGGGATCTGAAAGTTTTTAATACCTATCTACTTAACAGCTTATGTCTCTCCTGTCTTCTACAATTATCGATAATTGGCGACGTTTTTACCGAGATCCCCTGGCAGTAATAGGAGCGATCGCATTAATGATAATTATTTTTGCTGTCCTATTCGGTCCAATTTTCTATCGAGTTCCTATAGATGCGATCGATTTTAGTCAAGCTACGGCTCCCCCTAGTTTAAAACATCTTTTCGGGACTAATGATCTGGGACAGGATCAATTGGCGAGGATTTTGGTGGGGGTCGAATTTCCCTAGCGGTGGGGATTGCTGCTATGATGGTGGCGATGATTTTGGGAACGGCGATCGGGGCTATTTCCGGGTTTTACGGGGGGGCGATCGATGGCTTATTGATGCGATTAACGGATTTATTTCTATCTTTGCCCCAATTACCCCTACTTTTGCTGATTGTCTATCTATTTCGCGATAGTATCAAGAAAATCGCCGGACCGGAAACGGGTATTTTTATCCTCGTGGTTTTGGTGATCGGGGGTTTAAATTGGATGTCGGTGGCGCGATTGGTGCGGGGAAATTTCTTAAAGTTACGGGAGATGGAATTTATCTCGGCTGCAAAAGCTTTGGGGGCCACTCCTTTCCGTTTAATCTGGGTGCATTTATTACCTAACGTTTTGGGAATGATTATCGTGGCGGCCACTTTAGCCGTGGGTAATGCGATTATTACCGAGTCAACCCTGAGTTTTTTGGGTTTGGGTTTCCCCCCCGATGTGCCGACTTGGGGACAAATGTTATTTAAAGCTAAAGATTACTTGACAACTGCTCCCCACTTGGTAATTTTTCCCGCTCTAGCTATCGTGATCACGGTGTTAAGTATTAATTTTATCGGTGATGGTTTACGGGATGTCTTTGATCCTAATGTTTGAGGAACTTTGGAAGTGGATAATTGCCGAAAAGTACCCAGAACCTCTATGATAATCAGTAGCGATGGTGAGGAAATAAATACTGTGAGTAGCGTAACTGTCATTAGCGATCAGAAGTTTGACCAAGAGGTTTTTGGGGTCGAAAAACCCGTTTTAGTCTATTTTTGGGCGAGTTGGTGCGGTCCGTGCCGTCTGGTATCCCCCTCGATCGATTGGGTAGCCAACACCTACGGCGAACGGCTAAAAGTAGTTAAACTAGAAATAGACCCTAACCCCGACTCGGTGGCTAAATGTAAGGTGGAAGGTGTTCCTGCTTTACGCATCTTTAAAGATAACGAAATTATTGCCACTCATGAAGGGGCGATCGGCAAACAACAATTACAATCTTTTATCGATACCTATGTCAGCTAATTAGGTATCCGTGGTTATGAATAACTTAACCCTAGCAAACCGCTTACAGGCACTACAATCCAACGTTTTTGCCGATATGGATCGGGCAAAAGCTGCCAGTAGAGAAGCGGGTAATACCATTATCGATCTTTCGCTCGGTTCCTCCGATCTTGGGGCTGCTCCCCATGTTGTCGATGCTATTGAGCGATCTCTCCACGATCCTCACACGCACGGCTATTTACTCCATAATGGGACCAGAGACTTCCGAATAACTGCCGCTAACTGGTATAGTGATCGCTTTGGTGTTCCCATCGATCCAGAAACGGAGGTTTTACCCCTAATTGGTTCTCAGGAAGGCACGGCCCATCTACCTTTGGCCCTTCTCAATCCCGGAGATTTTGCCCTACTCCTCGATCCAGGTTATCCCTCCCATTTGGGCGGTGTTGCCCTTGCCGGCGGTCAAATCTACGGGATGCCAATTTTGGCAAAAAATGACTTTCTGCCGGTTTTAGAGGACATTCCTGAGCTAGTGCTGGCACAATCGAAGCTGATGGTCTTGAGTTATCCCCATAATCCCACTACAGCGATCGCACCTTTGGCATTTTTCCAAAAAGCGGTTGATTTTTGCCGTCAGCATAATTTAGTTTTAATCCACGATTTTCCCTATCTAGACATCTTTTTTGCGGGAACATCGCCTCCCCCGTCAATTTTACAGGCCGATCGAGCTAAAACTAATTCGATCGAGTTTTTTACCTTTTCCAAGTCCTATAATATGGGCGGTTTTCGCATCGGTTTCGCCATTGGCAACCCGCAGTTAATTATGGCTTTGCGACAGATTAAAGCCATGGTTGATTTTAATCAGTATTTGGGCATTCTTAACGGTGCGATCGCCGCTTTAACTGGTAATCAAGATTCGGTCAAAGAAACCGTCGCTATCTTCCAAAAACGCCGGGATGTGTTTATTAATGCCCTAAATCGCATCGGTTGGCCGGTTGCCACTCCGGCCGCTACTATGTACGTTTGGGCGAAAATTCCCCCCAGTTGGCCGGGTAATTCCGTCGATTTTTGTCGGCAATTGGTGGCCCAAACTGGTGTCGCTGTTTCCCCCGGTTCCGGTTTTGGTAAGGGTGGTGAGGGGTATGTGCGTTTTGCCTTAGTTCACGATCCCGATATTCTAGAGGCTGCCGTGGAGAAAATTGGGGCTTTTTTGGGATAAAACCGATATTCTAAGCAGTGGTTATGCTGCAATCGATAACTTTCGCCTTGTTGCTTCTGATATTTCGGGTGATATTGGTAATGTGTCCACTCCCAAACCTTCTGGTGTTATCGGACTAGGCATACTAGGTGGTGGTTTAGTGGTGCGTTGCGTCGCTAAACGTCGTTAACTGCGCTTGGGGTGCGGAGATGAGCCAAAATTTTGCTAATTCCCCACCCTTTGCGGTTAAAAGCTTTAATTGTGCTGCTGTCTTTGTAATTGCTCGATCGCGTCGGGGGATAAATCGGTAAATCGGGCGATTTCTGGGATAGAAAAACCAGCAGATAGCATTTTTAGGGCAATTTGTCGAGCTTTTTCTTCTTTACCTTTTTGTAGTCCCTTTTCCTCGCCTTCCTCTCTGCCTTCCTCTAAAATATCTTGATAGATGACGGATTCTCTCATAATGTCACTCCGAAGGATTTTTTTAATCGTCTCTCGATTTAATACTAACCCGGCGAGAATACTGGTAGCGGCAGCGAGATTGCTTTGCACCTGTTTTTGGGAAATAGTTTCTAGAGAACGGGACACCTGACTCAAAACCTGTTCGGGGTCATCGGTATTGCTGAGGACGGCAAAGGGTAATAAACCGGGATGATGGAAAAATTGCGGTGTATTTTCTTCCCAAAGACGGATGACTTGAAAAGAATGAAAGGTTTCCCCCAGACGGAAGGTATTTTCTTGTACTAGGGGAGAATCGCTGCGTCGCAGATAAATTACCACTTGACACATTTGTTTTTGGGGATGACGACGATAGATGCGAATGCGATAATCGAGCATTCGGAAAGGAATCTTGGAGTCGGGGTCGGTTTGAAATTCGGTATGGAGAATTAGTTGCTCTGACTGCAAAAAAATCAAAGAATCGGCACGAATGGGGTCTAATTGTAATTCTGTCGGGTCGAGGACGGTTAAGGAGAGGGGAGAACCCAATAACCAAGTGGCTAGATCATCGGAGAAGTTTTCGGCAATAAATTTACAAATATTATCAAACATCGTGAGCGTTTTGTCTTTGTAATTGCTCGATCGCGTCGGGGGATAAATCGGTAAATCGGGCGATTTCTGGGATAGAAAAGCCAGCAGATAGCATTTTTAAGGCAATTTGTCGAGATTTCTCTTCTTTGCCTTCTTTTCGTCCCTTTTCCTCGCCTTCCTCTCTGCCTTCCTCTAAAGCTTCTTGATAGACTTTAGTTTCTCTTAGATCACTTAAACTAAACATTTTTTCTATCTCCTTACGGTTTAATTTGGGTAATTTATAAATGAGAATTGTCTCGATTAATTCTCAAAGTTCTCCCTTTTGTCTGCTATCCGTGAATTGTTGCGTAAATTGTTTAATCTAAGGCTTTTTTCTTTAATTTAACCATTGGTGCAAATCTTCCAAATCCGAAAAATTCAATAAAGCAAGGGCTAAATTATCCAATTGATTAGGATTTAACTGTTTAATTTTTTGTTCTAACTTTAAAGGAATAGAACCTAGTTTTAAATTTAGCTGAAGCAAAATCAGGCTTTTTTTAGCGGATAATTCTCCTTCCTCTCTGCCTTCTTCTCTGCCTTCCTCTCTGCCTTCCTCTCTGCCTTCCTCTAAAGCTTCTTGATAGACTTTAGTTTCTCTTAAATCACTTAAACTAAACATTTTTTCTATCTCCTTACGGTTTAATTTGGGCAATTTATAAATGAGAATTGTCTCGATTAATTCTAGAATGTCCTGTCTTTTTAAAGACTCCTGGAATTGTCGTCTAACCTGTTGAATCAGTTCTTTTCCTTGCGCTAAGGTGTTTGGTTCCGATTCCACAATTAATTGTAACACTTTTACCCCCAGAGAATCCCCCTCACCTAATTGATTCAGATAATAACAGTTAACCCGGCCTGACTCAAAGAATTCTTGATAACGAGATTTGGGACTATTTTCAATTTCCCGATGAGGATAAATGATTACCCCTTGCCAATTGTTATTACTCTCACTCTGATGAAAATAGAGAAATATTTCACTAAAAAAGCGGGAGTAAAACCGTTGATCTTTTTGAAATTGTACCTCAACAAAGTAAATCGGATCATTAAGGTTATCGGGAAGAAAGACCCCATCTAAACGAAAAGCGAGTTGTTTAACTTCTAGGGAGGAAAATTGATAATGATTGACGGTTTCCGGGGGAAGATTGAGCAAATCAAAGAAACTTTCAGGAAAAGTCTGAAAGAGACGATAGAAAATACTGTCCGTTTTCACTCAATTTTGTCTCTCAATGACTTGTGGTACTTGTTCAATATCTAAGTCTAAAGCTTGGGCAATTTGTTCTAGACTTAATCCTATTAATTTAACCATTGGTGCAAATCTTCCAAATCCGAAAAGTCCAATAAAGCAAGAGCTAAATTATCCAGTTGATTAGGATTTAACTGTTTAATTTTTTGTTCTAACTTTAAAGTAATAGAACCTAGTTTTAAGTTTAGCTGACGCAAAATTAGGCTTTTTTTAGCGGATAATTCTCCTTCCTCTCTGCCTTCCTCTCTACCTTCCTCTCTACCTTCCTCTAAAGCTTCTTGATAGACTTTAGTTTCTCTTAGATCACTTAAACTAAACATAGCTTCTATCTCCTTACGGTTTAATTTGGGCAATTTATAAATGAGAATTGTCTCGATTAATTCTAGAATGTCCTGTCTTTTTAAAGACTCCTGGAATTGTCGTCTAACCTGTTGAATCAGTTCTTTTCCTTGCGCTAAGGTGTTTGGTTCCGATTCCACAATTAATTGTAACACTTTTACCCCCAGAGAATCCCCCTCACCTAATTGATTCAGATAATAACAGTTAACCCGGCCTGACTCAAAGAATTCTTGATAACGAGATTTGGGACTATTTTCAATTTCCCGATGAGGATAAATGATTACCCCTTGCCAATTGTTATTACTCTCACTCTGATGAAAATAGAGAAATATTTCACTAAAAAAGCGGGAGTAAAACCGTTGATCTTTTTGAAATTGTACCTCAACAAAGTAAATCGGATCATTAAGGTTATCGGGAAGAAAGACCCCATCTAAACGAAAAGCGAGTTGTTTAACTTCTAGGGAGGAGGCTCTTCTAGGTTCTGTGTGAGCATGGTATAATAGTAACACAGAACAGGAGGTGGGTTATGTGGATAAATTTTGATCAACTCCTCGATTTACCAAATGCAACAGTGGTCAATTATCAAAAAATTGCTCAGACAATTTTCCTAAAGCTTGCTCTTTTAAATGAAACAATTGAATGTCCGAATTGCCATCAAACCTTAGACAGAATCAATCAGACAGAGTATAATCTAGTCAGAGACTTGTCAATATTAGGTAATCCAGTATATTTAGAAGTACCACGCCGTCAGTTTCATTGTCAAAAGTGCCAAAAGTATATCAGCGAAAGACTGAGTTTTATGAGATTAAGACAGCATCATACAATTCGCTATGAATCGATGATTTATGAGAGAGTAAAAAATTGTAGCATCGAAGAAATAAGTCGAGAAGAAGGGTTAGGATGGTCAGAAGTTGAGTTAATATTTAATCACTGTGCTAAAGAACTAGAAAAGGAAGAGTGGGAAGCACCAGAACGAATAAGCTTAGATGAATTTAGTAACTTAAAAGGACATAAAGATTTCATAACAACGGTCGTAGATATGGACAAGAAAATTTTACTAGATGTGATTAAAGGACATAAGCAAGAAGAATTAATGGAAGCCTTAAAAGCACAGCCAGACGCAGTTCGGGAGAAAGTGAAAGAAGTGAGCGTCGATATGTGGTCAGGATTTACAGCAGTGATCAAGGAATTATTTCCCAATGCTAAAATCATCTATGACCGTTTTCATGTAATGGCTATCATCAATGACGAGCTTAATAAATTGAGAAAGTTAATGGGGGTGCATGAAAAAGGATTACCTCATTTATTATGGAAGAATAAAGAGGACTTAAAGGACGAGCAAAAACAACAACTAGAAGTTATCTTAAAAGAACATCCATGCTTAGGAATAGCCTGGGAAATGAAAGAAGAAATTAGACAAATTTATCAAAGTAGTAGAACGTTCAGAGGTGCTGAGAGAAAATTGGAAAAATGGATAAGAATAGGCGGGATATTATATGAAAGTAGTGCCAGGATGATCCAGAAGCATTTGCCAGGTATTTGTAATTACTTTGAAAATCAGACAACCAACGGATTAATTGAGGGAATGAATACCAAAATAAAGCTTATTAAAAGAATGAGTTATGGATTTACCAATTTTGAACATCTTCGACTTAAGCTGTTTGCTTGCTTTAATTCATAACAAAAATTAACACACGAAAACCAGAAGAGCCGGGAGGAAAATTGATAATGATTGACGGTTTCTGGGGGAAGATTGAGCAAATCAAAGAAACTTTCAGGAAAAGTCTGAAAGAGACGATAGAAAATACTGTCCGTTTTCACTCAATTTTGTCTCTCAATGACTTGTGGTACTTGTTCAATATCTAAGTCTAAAGCTTGGGCAATTTGTTCTAGACTTAATCCTAAGACCGATAAACGGGGAATAGAGTTTAATTTAGCGGTTAATGATCCTTCCTCTCTGTCTTCCTCTAAAATATCTTGATAGATGACGGATTCTCTCATAATCTCACTCCGAAGGATTTTTTTAATCGTCTCTCGATTTAATACTAACCCGGCGAGAATGCTGGTAGCGGCAGCGAGATTGCTTTGCACCTGTTTTTGGGAAATAGTTTCTAGAGAACGGGACACCAGACTTAACACCTGTTCGGGGTCATCAGTATTGCTGAGGACGGCAAAGGGTAATAACTCTTTGTTTGCTTAATTTTTTAAGGGAAGGGTTTTAAAATTGCTGTTACCTTTATCCTGTATGCTTTTTAGCGAATAAGGTAAGCGGAACGGTGCCGAGAGTGCGATCGCCAATTGGCTTGTTCAAACCCTAGGTATTTCTAAAAAATTGAGACGCACCGGGTTGAATCTCCCTATTGAGGATTTTTTGGGACAGCAACAATCAAAATACTTCTGATTTGCGAGCGACGTAACCTCACCGGAAAGATATCCGCATAATCTAGACCAGATCCTCTGATGCCATAATCAATTTCCACTTGATTCAATAAATCTCGATTAAGAGGCCATTCTCTCATGTCTCCACCTAGTGCGGGACCATTAACCGGATTGTTAACGCTTGCAGCCGTATCTAGAAGCATTTGATCGTAGGTAAAAGCTAAGACTCTATCCAATAATTCCTCGTTGGTACAAGTGAAAGCATGATCATCTTTCATGGGATTGATCATTTGAAAAACGTCAAATCCTTCATCTAAAACCATCGCTTCTTCCGCACTGAATCCATCGCTCATAATTAAGGTAATCCCTTCTAGGGTATTGCCAATTCTTCCCGATAATCCCGAGGAAGCAAAACAGATAATTTTTTGACCGGACATTCCCAAAATTCCGAAAGGATAGATGCTCTTGGGAAAGTAAATTTCTACCGTATCTCCTCCGGGGTAAGGAAAATATTCTCCTGCCCGACGCGGAGAAAAATTAACTTGTTTAAAGTTATTTCGCGTCAATTCGTCAGCGACAGCAGGATCACCCAGATTGATCTGCAGAAAACCGCCGAGAGGATTTAACTGAGTTTCTACGATAATCGGTCCGTTTAAAGCGGCACGCCGGGCATTCAAATCGCCGTAGAGTTGATATTCCCCCAAGTTAATTTTATCAATACCCTGCCTCCTAAAATTCCCCGCACAGGGAATTTGATAAGGCAGGCAAAAAATATGGCGTACATCTTGGAATCGATCGATAGCAGTAAATAGGGGAACCACATCACCTTGTTGAATAATAGTTTTTCCCGCTAGGGCAAACTCTAAAAATGGGGCGATATTATGTAAATCAGGATTGTATCCAGGTAGCGGTCTTAAAAAAGCATCATATTTGCGGGCCACCTTCGGATCGTTAATCTGTATTATATTTGCGCCTCCAGCCATAAATTTTAAATCCAAAAATTCATAACGATGGCCGAGGTGTGTAGCCATAGCATCACACCATTTGACCAAACACCGATAGATGCGCTGATTGATCGGTTCTTGATAGCCTCCGGGGAGAAACATCCCACATAATTGATTTTGCAAGGAGTTTATGTAGTAAGCTAAACGGCGCTTAACCTGCATGATCCAACAGCTATAACCCTTTTGGAGTCTATATCGGTGATCCGAAGTAAAAGCCGTTTAGCTTAATTAGGGCCAAGATAGGCAAGATGCCACGGATTCATCGTTAGATCCCCGCAACCTTGGGCGCCAATAATTAGCCAATCCTGTCCTCGCTGAGCGCAGAATTCTTTGAGATGATGATAAAGTGTCCAAGTACCCGCTCTCTGCTCGTAAGCATTGGTCGTAGAGTCTAGGCTAGGAATAGCAGTTCGAGTAAGTCGAGGAAACATTATATCCTGCACTGCATGAGGATCCTGCATTCTGGGGGAGGTTATACCATCTCGTTGAATGCCGGGGCCTTTTTGATAGTCTGGAGTCACGGACACAAAGAGCTGCTCTTTTTCCGTGTCTAGAGTCAAAGAACCAGTATTAAAAACTTGATGTTTCACCATAATACCCCCTGCTTGTCTAGGTGTGGCAGTTGCGGCTAGACAAGCTAATTAGCCCTAGGCTATCTGTTTTTTTTAATCTCAACCTCGCTGACCTAAAGGGGAGTGGGTCCTTATATTTTTTTCCTGAATCTATCAGATGAACGTAGGTTGGGTTGAAGCATGAAACCCAACGCCCGCTGAATCTATCAGAAAGCCTAGCATTTATCGTATTACCATACTTAAATTATAGTTCCCTGGAGGAAGTCAACCCTCGTCTCAATCCTTAAGAAATCCTCAAGAAATCCTTTCCCCACTCTCGTTTCTGAATTGCCAAGAATTGCGTTAGAATTAAAGAAATATTACAAGTGGTTGACAAAAATGAGCAAGCCTGATACACAAGCCATTGCCCTCCAGTTAGAAAGCAGCAACTCTAAAGATCGTCTGTTGGCCTTGGCATCCCTGCGAGAAGTGACGCCGGAGGAAGCTGTACCCTTGATCAAAAAAGTCCTTTATGATGAAATGCTACCGGTGCGATCGATGGCTGTCTTTGCTTTGGGAGTCAAACAAACCGAGGAATGCTTTCCTATCCTAGTGGATTTGTTAGCCAATGATGCCGATTATGGCATTCGCGCCGATGCTGCGGGGGCTTTAGGTTATTTAGAAGATATTCGCGCTTTTGAACCCCTACAACGGGCTTTTTACGAAGACACGCAATGGTTAGTCCGCTTTAGTGCCGCCGTCGCTTTGGGCAATTTGGGCGATATTCGGGCTAAACAGGTGTTATTATCGGCTCTCGATAGTAACGAAGCGGTTATTCAACAGGCCGCTATTGCTGCCCTTGGGGAAATCAAAGCAGTGGAAACCGTCGAGAAGCTTTTAACTTTTGTTAA
Organism: Microcystis panniformis FACHB-1757; assembly: GCF_001264245.1. Taxonomy (NCBI): domain Bacteria; kingdom Bacillati; phylum Cyanobacteriota; class Cyanophyceae; order Chroococcales; family Microcystaceae; genus Microcystis; species Microcystis panniformis. The sequence goes on along the minus strand of NZ_CP011339.1, from coordinate 198,214 downwards.
CTCTGATGACTGGTTAATCCGGCAGCGATTAGCGGAAGCTTTAGGCCATCTTCCGGCGGAAAAAACGATCGCAGCCTTAAAATTTTTGGTTAAAGACGAACATCCGCAAGTGCGCGAAGCGGCCCGTTTATCCTTGCAAAAATTGGCCAAGGTCTAGGTATAGGATAGAATAAATAATCTATTCTTCCAGAGCGATCAATCTTTGCCTACAGCCATTCATGGACATTCAAGAATTTATTAATCTCTGTGCGGGTAAATGGTTTTCTCAGCGCACCAGTTATCAATTAGCTGCCCAAAAAGTTGCCAATAATAAAGCAGAAATCACCATCGATTTGCTGGCTGCCGATGCTGCCGATGTGGTGCAATTATGTTTAGAAAATAACTGTCAGTCCCCGGCCAGTCTAGGGGGATGGAAAGCGACTTGGGATAATTCCGTGGACTATGGACAACCGAAAAAAATCGGTTCTAGCTATTTAGTTTGGCTACCCTCAGAGAATCCTTGGCAAGGAAAATTAATCACATCGAACGGTAAATCGGCAGCGCTGGGAGAATATCATCTCAGAAGCGATCAAGCTTTAACTTTAACCATCGAGGATAATCACCATCGTATCGAGGAAAGAATCTGGTTTGCTAGTCCTAATCTGAGATTGCGTACCAGTATTATCCAGGCGGCCAATGGCGATCGCCAGACGGTTTTCTATTCGGAAATTCGCAAAATGGTTGCTCCTAAGTAGTTGTCATCTCCAATGTCTGAGGTGGGGAAGACAGGATTAATCTTCCACCACTCCAGTCAAATCCTCCTAACGTCGGCCGCGTCTGCTGCTGCCAAAACCACTGCGACTAGGGGTACGACGGGAACCGGAGGAACCGAAACTAGGAGAACGTTTGACATTATCAGATTTACCCGAATTCTTCAGGGTACTGGAACCATAACCGGAACCACTGGGTTTTGTGGTGGTGGTGGTGCTGCGATTGGGACTAGAGGAAGTATTACTGGGATAACGACGTAAATTGCCAGTAGAACGGAGAGTTTGCCGGTTTTTGACTGCCGGAGGTGGACTATTATGTTTAGTCCGGTATTGATCTACTGCCTGATTATAGGTGGAACCGTAACCACCAAAACCGGTCATCACACCCCCCGGAGTATAGAGGGGAGGAACGTAATATTGAGGACGAAAGAGCAAACTACCCAAAGCTTGACCAGCAACAGCACCGAAAAAAGGACTCCAAAAACTCGATTCTTGCCGAATCACCACGGTTTCCTGTTGTCCGGTTTGGGGATTGTTCCGCACTTCCGTGACATTATGGACATACTCAATTTTAAAATCTTCGGTCATGTACAGGGTAGCCTGATCACCGTTGATTTCTACCGCGGTTTTTTCCCCTTTAGCGATAGCTTCATCGCTTAATCTAGCCATTTGCAGGTTAGTGCTGCGAAAGAGGGGAGAAGTCCCCGCAGGGGTGTTTAACAGCATTAAGGTATAAGTGCCATCTCCGTCATCGTAGGTAGCTTGTTGCACCTCGTAGCGACCGCTACTAACCTGATTGGATTCTCGTCTTACACTACTGTTATTAGCTGACGGTGACTGAGTTTGATTTGACGAGGAACCACAGGCCACCGTTGTGCAACAAAGGGTAAGAATTAAAAAGATTGTCGTTACTTGGCGCAGCATAAGGGCAAAATTAAGACTATAAAGGCAGCAATTCGGGGAAATTGAGTAATAGTTGCTCATTGGTCAATTCATCTCCCAATTGAGCAGGAGAAAAATGTACCTGAATCGCACGCAGCCGACCTTGGTAGTGAAGGTTAATTATTGATTTTAAACCATCTTCCAGGGCCTCTCGATCGGCTAGGCTAGTTTCTAAAGCACCACTCTCACCCTCGAAGGCTATTGTGATCATAACAACTAAGTTATCGGTGACGGGTAAAGTTAAGGGTTCGTTTTCCCCCACTTCCCCAGACACCGATTCACTTAGGTATCTGGCCGCGGAATCGGTAAACAGTTCGTTAACGTAGTCTCCCGCTTCCCCCTCACTCCAAAAAATATCGCCCTCATTAGCCACAGAAAACCAATAGAGGTTCATCTGCAGCAGATTTTGACAAATTTCTACTAAACCCTCTCCCATGACCTCTAAATCGCCTTCGGAATCGATCGCCTCCCGGCCGGCACGATTAAGAATACCGATCAGAGGTGCGACTTCTTGTCCGTAGAGATGCAAAAATAAGCGACAGACCACATAGCGAGTTTTTCCCGCAAATTTCTTGAAGCGATCGCCTAAAGAACTCATAATAGACCTCTGGTAAAAATCAAAAATTGTCGTTAAGGTTAGGAGTCAGTAGTCTTGAAGCCATCAGCTAGATCAAGGTGATAATGGCTAATTAATCGGATAAATAAAAGCTGATAAGTAGGGAGGCACAATTATTTGTAGGATAGGTTAGCGGTAGCGTAACATGATCGGGCGTTGGGTTTCATGCTTCAACCCAACCTACGTTCATCTTACCTACTTAGCTAAAAAGACTGATAACTGATAGGACTTAATCAGGCAAGGGGTTTAATCTATCCGATAATCAAGTAAACAGCCAAAAAAGCCCTCAGCTTTTATTTATTTTGCCATTTTCTAGGCTCCTATGCCCTGATGCCCTGCTAACAGTCTATAATGACTTAAAATCCTATTGGTGTGAGCAAATGGCTGTCCAACTACAACAAGCTTTAGTGGTTGCTTCCTATATCTTGAAACAGCGTCTAGCAGGAAAAAAGCGTTTTCCCTTAGTTTTAATGCTAGAACCCCTATTTCGCTGTAATTTAGCCTGTACTGGCTGCGGTAAGATTCAACATCCCCCAGAAATTCTCCGTAATCATCTCACCCCGGCAGAATGTTTCGCAGCGGTGGAAGAATGTGGGGTTCCCGTGGTTTCCATTCCCGGGGGCGAGCCGCTTTTACACCCACAAATCGATGAAATTGTCAAGGGGTTAGTGGACAGAAAAAAATTCGTCTATCTGTGTACCAATGCTCTGTTATTGGAAAAAAGCCTGGATAAATTTACTCCTTCACCCTATCTTACCTTTAGTGTCCATCTGGACGGTTTAAAAGCACATCACGATCGCTGTGTGGATCGAGAGGGAGTATTCGATAAGGCAGTACAAGGGATTAAAGCGGCGAAAGCGAGAGGTTTTCGGGTTGCTACTAATACCACGGTTTTTGAAGGCACAGAACCGCAAGAAATGCAGGAATTTTTCGATTTTCTCGCTACTTTGGGCATCGATGGTATGATGATTTCCCCCGGTTATAGTTATGAGTGGGCCCCGGATCAAGATAGTTTCTTAAAACGGGAGCAAACCAGAGCTTTATTCCGAGAAATTCTCTCACCCTGGAAATCAGGTCAGAAAAAGTGGAATTTTAACCATAATCCTCTCTTTCTCGATTTTCTCATCGGTGAACAGGACTATGAATGCACTCCTTGGGGTAGTCCTAGTTATAGTCTTTTAGGATGGCAAAAACCCTGTTATCTGCTCAACGAAGGACATTACAAAAGCTTTCGGGAACTTTTAGAAGAAACCAATTGGGATAACTACGGTCGGGCCAGTGGCAATTCTCAATGTGCCGATTGTATGGTACATTGCGGCTATGAACCGACCGCGGCCATGGCAGCTTTTAAACCGGCTAATATGGGACGTGCCATGCAGAGTTTAATCGGAGTCTAATCTAAACTGATTCTAACCAGACGGCGGGGACTTGACTAGGGCGATCGGGTAATTGCATCCATCCCATTTCGCACAGACGAATTACCGAAGTTAATTTTTCTACCAAAGCGGGATCGAAACGAATCCCGCTATAATTTTGACAACGTTCTAGGGACTCTCCTAAATCTAGAGCTAGTCGATCGCCTCGCGGTTGAGTTAATTCCTGAAAATAGGCTGATAATCCCAAAATTCGCGACTCTAGGCTGATTTCTTCCCCTTTTAGGCCGTTGGGAACGCCGCTACCATCCCAGTATTCAAACTCATGGTAAATAATCTGTTGAATTGGAGCTAATTCGGGCATAGTGGCGAGTAATTGTGCGCCTAATACCGATCTATCCCGCCAAAATAACGCATTTGCTCCCTCTAACTGACTGGCACGCTGTCTAAAAACTTCGATCGGAGCCTCCGCTAGACCGATGCGGTATAATAAACCAGCTAATCGTAAGCGTCGTAATCTCAGGGTGGGTAAATCGAGCAATTGTCCCAACATTTCCGCTAAAGCAGCCACCTGTAGGGAAGCGAGGGGATTATCAATATCTCTTTCATCGACTTTTTGAGCCATTCTTAGAAAAGCTTGCAGTTTATTAGCGGCTAAATTTTTATTTAAACGGGATGCTTGTCCTTCTAAGTCGCTTAATTCTCGCGCTTGTCTGCTGACGGTGACTAACTGCTGTTGACTGGTTTGCAGATAGGTGACAATGCGAGAGACTACTCCGGTTAAATCCGTGGGAATGGGATTAATATTTTGACTAATTTCCTGCTGTTGTCTGCTTAAATCGGCCGCTAGACTGGGATTATAGGGATGCAGACGCTCAATTAAGATACTAGCGGCTTTTTCAACTAAATCGCGATCGAATGTCCATAAACCGTAGAATTTTCGCTCCGTGTCTATTTGGGGTTGACTATCGGACCGGTATTCTTCTGGGGATAACTCATGACAGAGTACCATGGAGGCGTAATCGGGGGAAAGAATGATTAAATTCCACTCATTAACCAAACTATCGCTATTATCTAAGTTTACTAGGGAAACATTCTCTAAACTGCCAGTTTTATGCTCAGAAAAACCACTATCGGCCACGGCGGCGATCGCAATATGACGAGAAGAGCGAGCAATATCTAAATAGCGCTCAGCTTCCTGTAAATACCATTTTCCCTGTTGAAAGGTGACTAAAACCAGTGGTTTATTTGTACTGTCTGGGCTGCTAGTTTGCAAGATATGATCTTCAAGAGCATGACAGAGAGCCACAAGGGTATTCTTAAAATAGACCCCGTAACTGCTGGGTAATCGTCCCGATGAAGCTCTTTTTAACTGTTGTAAGCTGGATTCTACGGTCATAAGTGGCAAGATTAGGGGTTGAGTGTGGGGAAAGGGGAGAGGAGAGAATAAATAAAAGCCATCTCCTGTCTCCTGTCTCCTGACGACCGGCTCCTGACTACTTCAAAGGGAATTACTCTACCACCCAGGAAGTGATGGCGGGAGTCCAATCAGCCAATTCTGCATCGCTAAACCAGAGACTAACTTCATCTGTGGCGGTACATGGACCATCGGACCCATGGATAAGATTGCGTCCAAAACTAATGCCAAAATCACCGCGAATCGTACCCGGTTCAGCATTGAGGGGATTAGTGGCACCAATAATTTTTCTAGCGGAGGCAATTACTCCGTCTCCTTGCCAAACCATAGCCACCACGGGGGAGGAGGTAATAAAATCGACCAAAGAAGGGAAAAAGGGTCGTTCTTTATGAACAGCGTAGTGTTTTTCCGCTAATTCCCTAGAAACCTGCATCATTTTCAACCCAACCAGCGTAAAACCTTTAGTTTCAAAGCGTTGAATAATTTCCCCCACCAGATTGCGCTGCACACCGTCGGGTTTAATCATTAAGAAAGTGCGTTCCATACTGCCTCTTAAAATTTAGCCATAAATTGTCACAAAACCCATATTAACCCGGAATGGCATCCTAGAGAATGGCAGCATTTTCGCTTCAATTGCTGAGTTAGCTTGCTGTCCGATTTAGCTAGGGTTTGCGGCAAAAAGTTTTTCGTGGGGGCAGGGTGTGGGGTGTGGGGTTTTACCGATTTTGGGGTAGTCAGTTACCTAATTTTCAGGGAAAAAGTCCAGGAATTTTACCCCCGATCCCTCCAATGGTCGGCACTTTTTGAGGAAAAAAAGTCTAAAAGCCTTATCCAACAAGGTTTTTAGATTTATTCAGCAAGCCCTAGATAAACTTTGGACAACCTTCTGGAATAACGGCATTAGTAGACCTCTTGCAAAAGTCTTAAGTCGATCCTTGTACAGCAACATTTTTGAAGATTATCAACTACTAATAAATAATTAACTGAAAGTCCCTCCCATTATTGTTTCTATCGTTTGTTTTCGGATTTATGCAAGAGGTCTAGTAACCCGCTTTCGGTAATCGAGCAGATTTCCTATTTACTCTTCATCAAGCGCCTAGATGACCTAGAACTAGCTAAGGAGCGTAAAGCCCAACGATTAGGCGAAAAACTCGAAAATACCACCTTTACCGCCAGCCAACAGCATATCCGTTGGTCGCACTTCAAAAATATCGATGATGCGGAGACAATGCTCCAGATTGTCCGGGATGAAGCGTTTCCCTTTATCAAAGATCTGGGGCAATTCTGCAAGGGTAGCACCTACGCTAAACACATGAAGAATGCGGTGTTTCTCATCGCGTCTCCGGCGCTGCTGGCGACGGTAATCGAGCAAATTGAAAAAATCCCGATGGGGGATCGGGACACCAAGGGCGACCTTTACCTAAAATGTCGGATGAATGCCCCCGCTACATTTTTCGAGAAGATACTCAGCTTTGCGGGGGATGAAATCAGACCAGAATATCAACCGCGGAGCATCGGTTTAATTCCACCATCTGTGGGTAAACTGTGTTATACCTAACTTAGCCAAGGGTCGAGGATTGTTAGATGCTAGTCGTAGAAGCAAAGCTAAAAAACGGAACACCAGAGCAATATCACCGGCTCGATAAAGCTATCATAACTTCTCAGTTTGTGCGTAATTCTTGTGTTCGTTATTGGGGGTCAAATCAAGGGACAACCCGCAATGATCTCCAAAAACTTTGTGCGGTACTAGCTAATAATAAAGAAACACCTTATGTTAATAAATTAAACTCACAAGCTCGTCAATCGGCTGCTGATAGAGCCTGGCAATCAATTAATAGGTTTTATCAGAATTGTCATGCTAAGATACCAGGGGAAAAGTGGTTTCCTCGGTTCAAAAAGCATAACCGTTCCTTTGAGTATAAATTAACAGGCTACCAACTATCTGATGATCGACGTAAAATCAGATTTACTGATGGTTTTCAAGCAGGAGAATTTGATTTATGGTGTAGTCAAAAGACATTATTTTATTATTCAGAGCAACAGATTAAACGGGTAAGAGTTGTTAGACGTGCTGACGGTAAACCAACGGGACAAATAACAGGAATTGACTTAGGGTTAAAGGAATTTTATACCGATGCTCAAGGCAATAATGTAGAGAATCCACGTTATTTAAGAAAGTCAGAAAAACGACTGAAAAAAGCACAACGACGATTATACAAAAAGTTTCCTCAAGGAAACAAACAGTCTAAAAACTATCACAAGCAACGGATAAAAGTAGCTAGGCTTCATCTTAAAGTATTAAGACAACGTAAAGACAAAGCCATTAAAGACGCTTTGGCATTAGTCCAGTCTAATGATCTGGTAGTTTATGAGGCTCTAAAGGTAAGAAACTTAGTCAAAAACCATAAGCTTGCCAAATCGATTTCTGATGCTTCTTGGTATCAATTCACTGAATGATTGAATTATTTTGCCAAGATTTATCGGATTGTTTGTGTTGCTGTTCCTACCCATTTTACTAGCCAATATTGTTCAGCTTGTGGGACGAGAGTGCAAAAAACATTAAGCACTAGAACTCATCAATGCCCTAACTGTAAAACAGTCTTAGATAGGGATCATAATGCAGCAATCAACATTCTTAAAAAAGGGTTGAAATATTTTGTAAATCATCTCAACGGTACTGTTGGGCAAACAGCAACCACCCCAACCACTAGGGCTGATTCATTCTCCGAATCTAATTCTTTTTTTGCTACCTTTAATCGCTTATGAGGTAAGCAAAAGACCTCGGACTAATATTATCTCAAGACCAAAAGTTTTTCTAGTTAAGGAATCTACCCGAATAAAAATTATTTTAATTGCCTCATATTTTTTCAGTGAAATTGAATTAGCAACGATAGATATACGCTTCAGCCGTCGAACTACTTATTAATTAGTACACAGGCTAAAAGCAAGCTGTGACTGGGTTAAGTACCTAGGCAAAATTATTTACACATGACGATCATTGCCCCGTAAGGGTTTTAGCTCGATCGGGCAGGTAATTAATTTTGCATGACTACTTATAATTTTTGGAGATGTCTAAAGCACGACGTTTTTAAAAATTTTCAGCTATGTATTTCCGAGAAATCGCCTAAAAACGTTGCCAGATAAGGATTTGAGAGAATGATATAAGAGAGAATGAAACGACCCAAGGGGCAAGGGGAGGTGTTGCCCCTTGCCTGTTGCCTCTTGCCTCATCTCAACAAGCAATTTAAATACGCGGGCAGCTTATTGTGTTGGGTGAGTTGGGAACCCTAACCGTAGTATGATTGAACAATGCGAAGACTCACAATCACTCGACCCGACGACTGGCACCTTCATCTCCGCGATGGTGCGGCAATGAAAGCGGTTCTCCCCCATACGGTGCGTCAGTTTGCCCGTGCCATTATCATGCCGAATTTAAAGCCCCCAGTGCGCTCGGTGGCTGATGCTGCCTCCTATCGCGATCGCATTCTGGCAGCAGTTCCAGAGGGTCAACAGTTCGAGCCATTGATGACCCTCTATCTCACCGATAATACCAGTCCCGAAGAAATCATGGCGGCGAAAGCCTCCCAGTTTGTCAAAGCGGTGAAATACTACCCGGCCGGTGCCACAACTAATTCCGACTTGGGGGTGACGGACCTTCGTAGGTGCGATTGCGTTTTTGCGGCCATGGAGCAGCTGGATATGCCGCTACTACTGCACGGAGAAGTTACCGATGGTGATATTGATGTGTTCGATCGAGAAAAAGTGTTCATTGAGAAGCACTTAATCCCACTGATAACAAGATTTCCGAAACTGCGGGTCGTCTTTGAACACATTACCACTGCCGATGCGGTCAAGTTTGTTCTATCTGCTAACAACAATGTCGCCGCCACAATTACGCCCCAACATTTATTATTTAGCCGAAACATTCTCTTTACCGGTGGCATTCGTCCCCATTTTTATTGCCTGCCGATTTTGAAACGAGAGGATCATCGTTTGGCGCTTTTGCAAGCGGCCACATCGGGCAACCCCAAGTTTTTTCTAGGGACCGATAGTGCGCCCCATTCTCGCTACAGCAAAGAAAGTTCCTGTGGCTGCGCGGGTTGTTATTCAGCCCTGCACGCTCTAGAGTTGTACGCAGAAGCTTTTGAGAGTGTCGATGCAATTGAGCAACTGGAAGGGTTTGCCAGCTTTCACGGTCCAGATTTTTATCAACTCCCCCGAAATACCGAACAAATCACATTAAACAAAACCCCTTGGCGCATTCCCGATGAATTGCCATTTCCCGAATCCGGACTGGTGCCGTTACGAGCGGGTGAAGAGATAACCTGGCAATTAGGGGAATAAAAACCGCCAGTCTTGGTAGTTGCGGTCAAGAATTGACGATTAGTTAGGGCTGGCTGAATAAATCTAACAACCTTGTTGGATAAGGTTTTTAGACTTTTTTTCCCTCAAAAAGTGCCGACCATTGGAGTGATTGGGGGGAAAATTCCGGGACTTTTTCCCTGAAAATTAGGTAATTGACCAGGTGAAAATCGGTAAAACCCTACACCCTACACCCTACACCCTGTCCCCACGAAGAACTTTTTGCCGCAAACCCTAGTTATTTCCCGTGACAATGAGGAGGATCGATAACATTGGCAAAAATTGCCCAAAGTACCATGAGCGGCATCGGCAACAAACAGATTAGCCATTGATGACCGGTTAGGGTCGCCGTTGCAAACAGACTGTTCATCACCCCCCATTGACTAAACAAAATTTGTAGGGCAACAGCAGCCACAATCCCCAAAATTAGGATCGGTGCATTAGTAATCGACGTTGACTGACGACGCAGGTAGTCCACTAGGCTCATCCCTAATTGGCTGATACTGAGCAGATAGATAACCCGTGCTGCCACAAGGGATTGAATTGCCATTGTGCGGGCAACGGCAATATCTCCTGTGGTCGATTTAGCCCACTCAAACATACCAAAAATTAGAATCCAGTTAAACAATGAAACAGCCAAAATTCGGCGCAATAGTTTTTTGGTGATCAAAGGTTCATTGGGATTGCGTGGTGGTGACTGCATAATGCGGTCGGATTTTGCTTCAAAGGCCAGGGGAACAGTCATCGTGACCGAGTTGATCATGTTCAACCAGAGTACTTGTAGGGAGAGGATGGGTAAATCTCGTGCCAGTAAAGTACTGATCAGAATGGTCATCGATTCGCCACCATTGACAGGTAAGAGAAAGGAGATTGCCTTGCGTAAATTTTGATAAACGGTGCGTCCTTCTTCGACAGCGGCCTTGATCGAGGCAAAGTTATCATCAGTGAGGAGCATATCAGCAGATTCCCTGGCGACTTCCGTTCCTCCTTTCCCCATGGCAATGCCGATATCCGCCTGCTTGAGAGCCGGCGCATCATTAACACCATCGCCCGTCATCGCCACGATTTCTCCTTGAGACTGGAGTACTTCCACCAGTTGCAGTTTTTGGGTAGGGGCAACCCTGGCAAATACCGATCCATCGACCACCGCTCGGGCCAGTTGATGATTATCCATTTGCGCTAATTGTTTTCCCTCAAATGCTAAGACTTGTGTTGCCGTTTTAATGCCCATCCGTTCCGCGATCGCCCGCGCCGTGACAAGATGATCACCAGTAATCATCTTGACCCGAATTCCGGCAGTTTGACAGGCATGAACGGCAGCGATCGCCTCTGGACGAGGCGGGTCAATCATGCCCTGTAATCCTAGAAACACCAAGCCTGTTTCGATATCCTCATGGTCGATAGAATGCTGATGGGTCGCCGCTGCTTTTTTGGCGAAGGCAAGCACCCGTAAACCCTGCTCTGCCATCGTTTCTACCGCTTGCTCGATCTGTTCGGCGTTCAGCGCAGTCATCTGACCATAGCGATCGATCATCTGGGAACAACGACGCATCAGCGACTCAACCGATCCCTTAACATAGATCAGACGAGGTATGCCATCATGCAAGGTTGCCATGTATTGGTACTCAGATTCAAAGGGAATTGCATCCAATCGTGGGGTTAAAGACAATAGCCCCAATTGACTGAGACCTGCTTTGGCAGCGGCCGCAATCAGCGCCCCTTCCGTAGGATCCCCCACCACTGACCAATCTTCTCCCGTTTGTTTTAGCTGGGAGTCATTACAAAGCAAACCAGCTACCAGACAATCCCCTAGGGCCGGGGGCAATTCGTCCGCAAATGGGCTGCCAGGGTTGCCATCGGTAATCAGACTAATTTCGCCCTTGGGACTATAGCCACCACCACTAACGGCGTAATATTGCCCCTCGGTATAAATGGACTGTACAGTCATTTGATTTTCCGTTAGGGTTCCGGTTTTGTCGGAACAAATGACGGTCGCACTCCCCAATGCTTCCACTGCGGGCAGTTTACGAATAATCGCATGACGACGGGCCATGCGGTTGACTCCAATGGCCAAGGTAATCGTTACCACTGCCGGCAGCCCTTCTGGAATCGCACTCACTGCCAGGGCAACGGCAGCTTCAAACATATCGATCCAAGATTTCCCCCGTCCTAACCCGATGGTAAAGGTCAAGGTTGCTAGGGTCAAAATTGTGTAGAGTAGGGTGCGGCTAAATTGGGCAAATTTACGGGTCAGGGGTGTGCTAAGGCTGACTCGGCTTTCCATCGACTGGGAAATCTGCCCCACTTCGGTGGCATTGGCCGTAGAGACAACAATCCCTTTGCCCTGTCCAAAGGTAACGAAACTCCCTGCGTAGGCCATGTTTGTCCTTTCTGCTAGGGGCGTATCCCCGGGTAAGGGTTCGATCGCTTTTGACCCGGGCAAGGATTCCCCAGTCAAGGCAGACTCATCCACCTGCAAATTGCGGACTTTCAGCAGCCTCAAGTCCGCTGGTACTTTATCCCCCGATACCAATAAAACGATATCTCCCGGCACCAAATCCCGAGATGGAATCCGCAGGGTTTGTCCCTCTCGCAACACCGTCGCTTCTGTGGTTACGGCTTTGGCCAAGGAAGCGATCGCACCTTCCGCCTTAGCTTCCTGCACATAGCCAATAATGGCATTGATCAGGGTAACTCCCCAAATCACCGAGGCATTCGTCCAAGACCCTAAAAATGCCTTAATAGTACCCGCAAGCAAGAGAATATAGAGTAGCGGCTGATGAAATTGCTGCAAAAATCTCAACCAAGCTGGTTTCCCCGGCTTAAATCGCAGTTCATTCGGGCCATATTTTTCGTAGCGACTGGCCACTTCTTCTGCTGATAAGCCCGTTGACCCATCGCTGGTCAAGTATTCAATCACCTCTGGTTGAGAAAGTTGATGATACAACGGCAACGATAATTGAACTGGCATCATGCTCGACCATATTTAGGGTTTGCGGCAAAAAGTTTTTCCTGGGGACAGGGTGTGGGGAAGTGGGGAAGTGGGGAAGCTGTCTTATCACCCTATTACCCCAAAACCCTATCACCCTATTTATTTCCTGACGACTGACGACCGACGACCGACGACCGACTGCTGCCGACCTTAAGCTCTCGTCTTATTTTGATAATAGTCGCGGGTTCCCTTGGCATCTAGGGCTTCTCCGAGACGATCAATAGCGTGGGCGTAGGCGGCGGTACGCAGAGATATATCGAATTCCTGGGCGAAAGACCAGACTTTTTCGGCTTCTGTCACCATTCTTTCTTTTAAGCGCTCATTGATCTCGTTTAATTGCCAATAAAGACCGCTGCGATTTTGCACCCATTCAAAATAACTCACCGTTACCCCACCGGCGTTAACCAGAATATCGGGGAAAACGAGAATCCCTTTTGAGTCTAAAATGCGATCGGCTTCTGAGGTAGTGGGACCATTGGCCACTTCAAAGATATATTTTGCCCGCACGCGATCGGCATTTTCGGCGGTAATTTGGTTTTCTAGGGCGGCTGGAATCAAAACATCCACATCTAGGGCTAATAATTCTTCATTACTAATCGCCTCGTGTTCTACGATATTACAGACGGTATCCTGACAGTAAATAGCAGTAATCCCGCGATGTTCCTGTTTATACTGACGAATACTGGCAATATCTAGGCCTTTTTCCCGATAAATGCCGCCCTGGGAATCACTTACCGCCACCACTTGATAACCGGCTTTGGCGAGGAGAGCCGCTACTACAGCCCCAGCGTTACCGAATCCCTGGACGGCTACGGTAGTATTAGCTGGTTTTTTGTCTAATTTCGGCAAAAGAGAATGAATAACATGAAAAGCCCCCGTTCCTGTCGCCGTATCGCGACCGCGACTGCCTCCCATGGTTAAAGGTTTCCCCGTCACCACCGCCGGACTAATTTTACGCTGAATGATGCTGTACTGGTCCATCATCCAACCCATGATCATCTCGTTGGTATAGACATCGGGGGCAAGAATATCGACATCGGGACCAATAAAGTCGGCTATACCCTCGATATAGCCCCGGCTAAGGCGTTCTAACTCAGCTTTTGACAATTCTTTCGGATTGAGGGTAATACCGCCCTTAGCCCCACCAAAGGGCAAATCCAGCAGGGCGCATTTAAAGGTCATCCAAAAGGCCAGGGACTGCACCTCATCAATGCTGACGTTGGGATGATAGCGCACCCCTCCTTTGCCGGGGCCGCGGGTGTCATCGTAGCGGACGCGGTAGCCTTGGAAGATTCTTAAAGTGCCGTTGTCCATACGGACGGGTATGGAGATACTGAGACTAGCTTTGGGATATTTTAACCGCTCGATCGCATCATCGGAAATGGAGACATACTTAAGGGCGCGTTCTAGGCGACTGCTGGCATCAGTAAAGAGTGATTTCGACATGATTTTTTTCCCCCTATCTATCCCCATTAGAACACGGGAAAACAGTATATTTCGCTACAGTTTATTTTTCTTAATTAACCATGGACGGGAATTGCCGACAAGTGTTCTCAAACAAGGTTACTTGAGAGATTTTCTGGCACATCATCTACCCCACTCCCCACTGGGAGCATCTCACTTACGCGATGAGTAATTATACTTAGCCTAAAAGCCACTCTTAATCGTGTCTTGGAACGAAATAGAGGCTTTTAAAGACCGCGTACATGGAGAATTAAAACAAGAATTACCCTCGAAAAGCCTATTTTTCTACTAAGTATTTATGCTCATTGCAAAGGTGAGATGCTCCCTCCCCACTCCCCACTCCCCACTCCCCACTTCCCTATCACCCCACTTCCCTATCACCCCACTCCCCCATCCCCAACCTGCAACTAAAAAAGGGAAAGAGCGATGCTCCTCCCTTTTTTGATAATTTATGCAAGATGATTGTAGATGCACAGCAATCGAGGCTGAAATTACATTAGGCCCAATTGAGCAAGGATGCCTTTGTGGGTTAAGTATTCCGTAGCTACGCCAATAACGAAACCGAGCATGGCTAAACGACCATTCCAGTTTTCAGCGAAAGCGGTGAAGCCGAGTTTGTTTTCTTGCTTATCCATGGTGAATTGCCTTCCTATAAGAAAATTGCGTTTGAGTCAAGTGCTTGATATTTAATGTAACATAACTTTTCAGACTATGCAACATTTCTTTACATAAATTTTATTGATGTTGACCATAAACTTTTATGGGGGTAGGGTCAAGGGTGGGCAATGGCGGCCGAAAATCAAGCCTGATCTTAGTTCTAGGACTAAATAACCGTTTTCCCATCCCTGACCGAAAAAGATTACAATCAAGCGAAAGGTCAAGAATCGATCGCCATCGAGCGAGGAGTGAATATGCGCGCCTTACTGATTTATCCCGTTTTTCCGCCGACTTTCTGGTCTTATAACAAAATTCTGGAATTAGTTGATCGCAAAGTCTTACTTCCCCCCCTGGGTATGGTGACGGTGGCGGCGATTTTACCGCAGGAATGGGAATTTAAACTGGTTGATCGCAATATTCGGGCGGTGACAGAAGCAGAATGGGACTGGGCCGAAATAGTGATTCTTTCCGGCATGATTGTCCAACGTCAAGATTTAATCGAGCAAATTCACGAAGCCAAGCAACGGGGTAAACTGGTGGCCGTGGGGGGTCCCTATCCCACTTCTATCCCCCATGAAGTTGCTGAGGCCGATTTTCTGATTCTCGATGAGGGAGAAATCACCATCCCGATGTTTGTGGAAGCATTGGCAAAAGGAGAAACCAAGGGTGTTTTCCGCACCACAGAAAAACCCGATGTGACAATTACCCCGATCCCCCGCTACGATCTGCTCGATTTTGAAGCTTATGATTCCATGTCGGTGCAGTTTTCGCGGGGCTGTCCCTTCCAGTGCGAATTTTGCGATATTATCGTTCTCTACGGTCGTAAACCCCGCACCAAAACCCCAGCACAATTATTAAAAGAATTAGATTATCTCTACGAATTAGGTTGGCGCCGGGGCGTGTTCATGGTGGATGATAATTTTATCGGTAACAAGCGCAACGTTAAATTACTCCTCAAAGAATTAAAGGTTTGGCAAGAAGAACACCAGTATCCTTTCCGGTTTAACACGGAAGCGTCGGTGGATTTAGCCGCCGATCCCGAATTAATGGCTATGATGGTCGATTGTTATTTTGATGCGGTCTTTTTAGGTATTGAAACCCCCGACGAAGAAAGTTTACAATTAACCAAAAAATTCCAAAATACCCGTAGTTCTTTAACCGAGACGGTAGAAAAGATTATTAAAGCTGGATTGCGCCCTATGGCGGGATTTATCATCGGTTTTGATGGCGAGAAAAAAGGAGCGGCCGATCGCATCATTAATTTTGTCGAAGAAGCAGCCATTCCCACGGCTCTATTTGGAATGTTACAAGCTTTACCCAATACTGCTCTATGGACTCGCTTGGAAAAAGAAGGACGACTACGATTAACGGGGAAACAGGACATTAACCAAAGTACCCTGATGAATTTCGTTCCCACCCGGCCGATCGAAGATATTGCCACAGAATATATTGAAGCCTTCTGGACATTGTACGATCCGGAGGTATTTCTCGATCGCACCTATCGCTGTTTCCTGAAATTAGGCGCACCTAAAGCTAAACCTGCCTTTAAACTGCCTCGCCGGGCCGATCTCTATGCCCTAGGGGTAATTATCTGGCGACAGGGCTTTAAACGTTCCACTCGCTGGAAATTCTGGCAGAATTTATTCGGTATTTTGCGCCATAATCCCGCCAATGCCGAACACTATATCACTGTCTGCGCCCACAACGAGCATTTCCTGGAATACCGTCAGATTGTCCGGGATGAAATTACGGCACAATTAGCCGAATTCCAACGCCAAGAGGCATTAATAGCGGAAAAAACCGCCATAGCGGCCTAATTATTCCGAGGATGGGTAAATAAGCCCATCCTTAATATTTTCTGTCCTGATGGTGGACGATCAATAAATCAATAATATTCCTATTTTCTGGTTAAAAATTCCCTCAATCTCTACCAAAGCAATTCAGTATAAATTCTTAATTTTCTAGATATAATTACATTTTTTCCCTAAAATGTTAGCTTGAATACTGAATAAATCGTAAAATCTTGATAAAGCCAGTATTTTTAGCCCCTTAACCCTATAAATCAAGGGAAAGTCAATGATTACTCGTCAAGAACTTAAGAAACTACAATCCCTAACTCAAATACCCGCCCTTTCCATTCTCTTACCCACCCATCGCACCTCACCGGATAACAAACAAGACCCTATTCTCGTTAAAAATTTGGTCGATGAAGCAAAGCGCCGATTATCGGAAGAATTCTCTAAACGTGAAATCGAACCTTTGTTCGATCGCCTCGATAATCTAGTGGCTGAAATAGATTATCCTTATACTCTAGATGGATTAGCTCTCTACATTGGCCCGGATATTGCCAAGCTTTATAACCTGCCTTTTTCTGTCCAGGCAAGAGTTATCATCGATAAAACCTTTGCTACACGGGATTTAGTTTATGGATTACATCGAGAACAACCCTATTGGCTGTTACTACTAAGTCAGGGTTCTACTCGTTTAATCTCAGCTACAGGAGAAACTCTCGAAGAAATTCGCGATCAGAATTTTCCCTTAGAAATGACCGGACCGGGGGCCACCGCACCACTGCCCTTTGATGCCGATACCAGTTATCTAGACGATAGAATCCGACGATTTTTCCAACAGGTAGATAATGCTCTGGGTGAATACATTGATGATTCTTCCCCTTTGATTGTGGGTGGAGTGGTTCGTCAAATTTCCTTCTTTCAAGAAGTTTCACAGTACACATCAGCAATTGTTGGCACTTTAACTGGCAATTTTGACAAAACCTCACTGTCAGAATTAATTCCACAGGTATTGCCGATTATGCAGTCAGTGCGTCAGACTCAAAAAACTGAAGCTCTGCAAGCTTTGGATGCGGCAGTCAGCGCTCAAAAAGTTATCTCTACCCTGGGAGAAGTGTGGCGTTTAGCGCAGGAAGGTCGAGGAAAATTGTTATTAGTGGAGAAAAATTACCATGTACCCGCAGTTTTAAGCGAAAACGGTGAATTAGTGCTGGTGGAAAACGTCGGTGGTACGGAGGTAATCGATGATGCAGTGGATGAAATTATCGAAGCGGTATTGGCCAAGGGAGGACGTGTAGCTTTAGTCGAGGAGGACTCCTTGAACGATTACCAAAAAATCGCCTTGATTTTACGTTATTAGACCTAACACTCCGTTTCACAAGCGCCAATACTAACCCATTGACTAGAACCATCAGACCAGTATTCTTTTTTCCAGATGGGGGCATTATGCTTGAGAGTATCAATAGCATAACGACAGGCTGCGAAAGCTTCCCCTCGATGGGGACAACCCACCGCTACTAAGACGCTAATTTCCCCGATTTGTAGCTTACCGGTGCGATGGTGAATGACAACTCGATTGGTATCAGGCCAGGTTTGCCGAATTTGCCCGGCAATTTGCCGGAAAACCTCGATCGCCATGGGTTCGTAGGCCTGATAATCAAGACAAATAACCGGTTTACCGTCGGTTTGCTCCCGTACAGTGCCACTCATTAGTACAACAGCACCATTAGCCCCATCGTCGGCTAATTGATATACTTCCGGCAAAGATAAGGGAGCAAAACTGACGCGAAAACTATCTGGTGTCATGGATGAGGTGATGGGGAAGTGGGGTGTGGGGGGGGTGGGGAGATGGGAATTATGAATTATGAATTATGAATTATGAATTGGGGAGTGGGGAGTGGGGAAGTGGGAATTATGAATTGGGAAGTGGGGAAGTGGGGTGTAGGGAGTGGGGTGTGGGGTGTGGGGTGTGGGGAAGGAAACCTCTTTCATCTCTGGTGGTGAAAATTTTTTCAAAAAGACAATTGCTGTCAAACCAGCGAGCCGAGTATTTTGGATGTATTTGTAATTCCTTGATCTGTTTGTCTTTGAGTCTTTCAGTCAATGGGAATTTTAAGGAACCCATTCTTAACTTTAATCCTGGCAATAATCAGGGGGAAATGTCCGTCCGATCCAAAGCAGTCAGGGAGTTAAAAGTTTTCACTGTGGCTTTAGTGTATAGTGAAATATTCTCAACGTCAAGCCGTCCTTTTAGGCCGGGGTTTCCAACCGATTATTTTCGATGAAAAAATTAATTCTAGCCACGAGTAACCCGGGTAAATTAGCAGAGATAGGGGAATACTTAACCGATATCGACCTAGAATTGCAGTTAAAACCCGATGATTTAGAGATAGAGGAAACCGGGGCGACTTTTGCCGAAAATGCCTATTTAAAAGCTGCTCAAATTGCCCTAACATTGGGAGAATGGTCGATCGCTGATGATTCGGGATTGGAAGTAACCGGGTTAGGAAATGCCCCGGGGATTTACTCGGCCCGCTATGGTAAAAATGATCGAGAAAGAATCGATCGCCTCGTCAGAGAATTAGGAGATAATCAAGATCGTTCGGCCCGTTTTGTCTGTGTAATTGCGATCGCACGTCCCGATGGTGAGATTGCCTTGAGCGCCACAGGAATCTGTACGGGAGAAATTCTCACCAGTCCTAGGGGTAAAGGTGGTTTTGGTTACGATCCGATTTTTTATGTTCCCGAATACGCTTTAACCTTTGCGGAAATGTCTCCCGAATTAAAAAGAAAAATTAGCCACCGAGGACGAGCTTTTCAGCAATTGCTGCCCCATCTCAAGACTCTCGCGGGTACAAATTCATCAAGGCTCTGACTTGTTCAGCATGATAAGAGCTTCTTGTCAAGGGACTCGCAACAATTTGTAAAAATCCCAGGGACTCACCGTATTCGCGCCAAGCTTGGAACTGTTCAGGGGTAATAAATTCCTGCACACCGAGATGTTTTGGCGATGGTTGCAGATACTGCCCGATGGTGAGAATATCACAATCGACGGCCCTTAAATCGCCCATCACTTGCCGCACTTCCTCGTCGGTTTCCCCCAATCCCACCATAATGCCCGATTTTGTGTAGGTAGCGGGAACAATGGCGCGAGCGCGCTGCAATAATTCTAGAGAACGCTGGTAATCACCCTGGGGACGCACGCGACGATAGAGACGGGGGACAGTTTCGGTATTGTGGTTTAAAACTTCAGGTTTAGCGGCAAGAATTAAAGCTAAAGCCTGCCAATTGCCACAAAGATCGGGAATCAGCACTTCGATGGTGGTTTTTGGGGAAATGCGGCGAATTTCCTCGATACAACGGACAAATTGACTAGCACCCCCATCAGCCAAATCATCGCGATTGACAGAAGTGATCACTACATGATTAAGATCGAGACGTTGCACGGCTGCCGCTAGTCGCAGGGGTTCCGTGGAGTCTAAAGGTTGGGGTTTTTTCTCAAAATCTATATCACAGTAAGGACAGGCGCGAGTGCAAGCAGGACCCATAATTAAAAAGGTAGCCGTCCCTGCGTGGAAACATTCGCCGATATTGGGACAGGAAGCCTCCTCACAAACGGTATTTAAGCCTAAATCGCGTAAAACCTCCTTAACACTGCCGACTCGCTGCCATTGCGGTGCTTTTACCCGTAACCACTCTGGTTTGACCGTCACGCCTGAACTACTCCGATAATTTTTGCCTATATCTGTAATATCCTAGCAAGTCTCGACCCACTCAAGGCCGAATATGCTATGATGATTTAGCTGAAAATTTTCGGGATGTAGCGCAGCTTGGTAGCGCACTTCGTTCGGGACGAAGGGGCCGCAGGTTCGAATCCTGTCATCCCGATTAAAGACAATCAAGGGTAGATCCCCCCGCCTATCGGCACCCCCCTTATCAAGGGTAGATCCCCCCGCCTATCGGCACCCCCCTTATCAAGGGTAGATCCCCCCGCCTATCGGCACCCCCCCTTATCAAGGGTAGATCCCCCCGCCTATCGGCACCCCCCTTAATAAGGGTAGATCCCCCCGCCTATCGGCACCCCCCTTAATAAGGGTAGATCCCCCCGCCTATCGGCACCCCCCTTAATAAGGGTAGATCCCCCCGCCTATCGGCACCCCCCTTAATAAGGGTAGATCCCCCCGCCTATCGGCACCCCCCTTAATAAGGGTAGATCCCCCCGCCTATCGGCACCCCCCTTAATAAGGGTAGATCCCCCCGCCTATCGGCACCCCCCTTAATAAGGGGGGCAGGGGATCAGAGTCCAAAATCTATCTTCTCTTTGATTATAACTACTTATTTACCTCCTCTAAGCCCATGTCTAGATTATTAATCAGCCAGTATCAGGCGGAAGTTGAGAAGATTGTCCAATATGGCGGCAGTCGCAAGGAAACTTCGATTAGAGTCGCTTTTCAGAATTTATTAAATGACTATTGCAAGGCGCGGGATTTTTTGTTAATTCCGGAGTTGGATTATCGCACTAAGTCGGGAAAAGTTGTCTATCCTGACGGGACGGTAAAGGATGCTTTACGGTTAGATTGGGGATATTGGGAAAGTAAGGATCAATACGATAATTTAGATGAAGAAATTGAGAAGAAGTTGGCGAAAGGCTACCCCAATGACAATATTTTATTTGAAGATTCCCAGACGGCGGTTTTAATTCAAGGAGGAGAGGAAAGACTGCGCGTCTCCATGCGCGATGATGAGGCTTTGGATGGGATTATTAATGCTTTTATCAATTATGTACGTCCGGAGGTTGAGGATTTTCGAGAGGCAATTGATAGTTTTAAGGAAGATTTACCAACAATTTTAGAAGCGTTGCGGGGTTTAATTGCGCGACAGTCGGAGACGAATCGGAATTTTGTGACAGCGCGGGACAAATTTTTAGAGATTTGTCGCAAGTCAATCAATCCAGAAATTAGTCTGGAAGATGTGCGAGAGATGATTATTCAGCATATTCTGACAGAGGATATTTTTATCAATATTTTTAATGAGTCCCAGTTTCACCGGGAAAATAATATCGCTAGGGAATTACAGGGAGTGATTGAAACTTTCTTTACTGGTAATACTAAGCGCAATACTTTAGGGACTATTGAACGTTATTATGCAGTAATTCGGCGGACGGCGGCGAATATTTATAACCACCACGAGAAGCAGAAGTTTCTCAAGGCGATTTATGAGAATTTTTATAAAGCATACAATCCGAAAGCGGCGGACCGGTTGGGAATTGTCTATACACCCAATGAAATTGTCCGTTTTATGATTGAAAGTGTCGATTATTTAGTCCACAAGCATTTTGGTAAGTTGTTGGCGGATCCAGGAGTAGAAATTTTAGATCCGGCGACGGGGACAGGAACTTTTATAACGGAGTTGATTGAGTATTTACCGAAGGATAAGTTACGGTACAAGTATAAGCATGAGATGCACTGTAACGAGGTGGCAATTCTGCCTTATTATATTGCGAATTTGAATATTGAGTTCACCTACAAGCAGAAGATGGGTGAGTATGAGGAGTTTGAGCATATCTGTTTTGTGGATACCCTGGACCATGCTGCTTTTCATCTCAAGCAGATGGATTTATTTGCCATGTCGGTGGAGAATACCCAACGCATTCAAAATCAAAATGACCGCAATATTTCTGTAATTATTGGTAATCCTCCTTATAATGCCAAGCAGGATAATTTTAATCAAGGTAATGCAAATCGAAGTTATGAAGAGATTGACAAGCGCATTAAATATAGTTATGTCAAAGAAGGTAAGGCACAGAATCAAATTGTCGTCTATGATATGTACACTCGTTTTATTCGTTGGGCTTCGGATCGATTAAATAAAAATGGTATAATAGCGTTTATTACTAACTCTTCTTTTATCGATGCGTTGGCTTATGATGGATTTAGAAAAGTAGTAGAGAATGAGTTTAGTGAAATTTATATCATTGATTTAGGTGGTAATGTCAGGAAAAATCCTAAACTTTCAGGGACAACTCATAATGTTTTCGGTATTCAGACGGGGGTGGCGATTAGTTTAATGGTGAAGCGAGAAAGTAATAATCTTCCTTGTCGAATTTTATATACTCGCCGTCCTGAATTGGATACAGCAGCGCAAAAATTAGAGTTTTTGTCATCGACAAAACTTAATCAGCTTGATTTTGAGCATATCATCCCAGATAAAAAACATAATTGGCTCAATCAATCAGATAATGACTTTTATCAACTGCTACCCTTGATTGATAAGGATGTCAAAAGTGGCAAGTCTGAGAAAGCTGTGTTTAAGTTGTTTTCATTGGGTGTAGTAACCAATCGAGATGAGTGGGTATATGATTCTCTCAAAGAGAGTTTAATAAATAAGATTAGTTTTTTCATTGAAAAATACAATTACTCTGTTGAAAATCAATTACAAGACTTTTCAATAAAGTGGAGTTCTTCTTTAGAGAATTTCTGGAAATCTCGAATAAAGTCTGATTTCGATGATAATTTAATTCAATTATCTCTATATAGACCTTATTTTAAGCAATTTCAATACACAGAAAAATTATTTAATCATCGATTGACAGAAAACCATTACGAGATGTTTTCATTAGATCTAAAGTCTTTTAATAAGATAATAGCTTTTTCTGGCATTAGTTCAAGCAAGCCTTTTCATTGTCTTTCCTGTGATTTATTAATTGGTTTAGATACACTTGAAAAAACTCAATGTCTCCCCCTCTACTACTACGAGAAAGAAGGAAACCGCATCGATAATATCACCGATTGGGGATTGCAACAATTCCAAAAACATTACAACGATAAAACCATCACCAAACTCGATATCTTCCACTACACTTATGCAGTCCTTCACTACCCGGAATATCGCAGTAAATACGAATTAAATCTCAAGCGAGAATTTCCCCGACTTCCCTTTTATGATAACTTCTCTCAATGGGTAGAATGGGGAAGCAAACTAATGGAATTACACATCAACTATGAAACCGTCGCACCCTACCCACTAACTCGCATTGATACTAATAATAACCTCAAACCAAAAACTAAACTAAAAGCCGACCGAGAAAAAAATTCTATCAACCTCGATGATATCACTTTCCTACAAGATATTCCCAAAATTGCTTGGGAATATAAACTCGGTAATCGTTCGGCCTTAGAATGGATATTAGATCAATATAAGGAAAAGAAACCCAAAGATCAAACCATCGCCGAAAGATTTAATAATTATCGCTTCGTCGATTATAAAGAAACAGTAATTGACTTATTACAACGAGTCTGCACTGTCAGCGTCGAAACCATGAAAATAATAGAAGCGATGAGACATTAAAAAGATTGCTTCCGGGAAATCTTATTCTACATTCTACACCCTGCCTCCAAGAAAAACTTTTTGCCGCAAACCCTAAGTAGGGAGGCACAATTATTTGTAGGATGGGTTAGCGGTAGCGTAACATGAGCGGGCGTTGGGTTTCATGCTTCAACCCAACCTACGTTCATCTTATATTTAATTCCACCCACCCACTTACTTTCTATTCTTGTCTAAGTTGTTGTAGTTTTTCTGTCTCTTGTGCGGGTGGGTGTAGAGTTTTTTTTGCGGGTTATTCTCAAGCGTTCGGCTATTCTTGCCACTGTCGCCACACTTAACACTATACCAGTTCTTTCTAGGAATAGTTTCGATAGTTCAGCTAGAGTTGCGTCATTATTTTCCTCAATTAACTCACCGAGGACGAGCATTTGTTCTGGAGTGAGTTTTAAATGACGTCCACATCGATAAGTCTTTGGTCGAACATCTCCCGTTTCTCGATATTGTTTCAACAGCTTTTGTACGAAACTCAGGGTTACGCAGAATCTTTTCGCTAATTGTCTTTGAGAGATGGGTTCGTTATAGTAACAGTCGAGGATTTTCTGACGGAACTCTACTGGATAGGATTTCATTTTTACTGCGGTTTAGCTATCGATGACATTATACTTCATATTTGTGAGAAAGAAAGAAAATTGAGACGAGGCAACTCTACCCCCCCAACCCCTAGGGTTGATTCAAGGTAGGGTTGATTCATGAATCAACCCTACCACCCACATCGGGGGGTAAGGGGAGATTCAGCTAATCTAAGGATAGGCGGTTAAGATGCGTCTTAGCTTAGTGGGTTTTCTGGCGCGACGCAAGCGATCGCTAAAGATGTTATTATCTAGGACAGTCAACTGAAAATTCCTGCAACCTTCCTAGCCACCGATGAGAGCGATCGCTAAAGATGATATTCTTTATATTCACCATGAGGATGTACCGGTTTACAAAAAAGGCGGCTCAGTGGTGAGAAATAGTTATTTTTGGGCGCTAAAATCGATCGCCTGTGGAGCGCGTCGGGGACAGGATTGGGAGTTCGATGCGGAGGTGTGGGTGGCGCTGGTGCGGATGTTGCTCTGTTTTGCCAATTCTGGCTATTTGGGGGATGGTGAGACAATTTTAGAGTTTACTGTCGATTGTCCCATTCCCGAACCTTTGCGGGGGATATCTACTTACTTATAGCCTCGCTGAGATAGTTAGCGGTGGATTCCACCAGGGGAATAGTATTTTCGTATAACATTCGCGTCGGTCCGATAATGCCAACACTACCGACGGGAGTATCTCCCTGTTTATAAAAAGCGGAGATAAGAGTACAAGGGCGCATGGATTCCAGAGGATTTTCGGAACCAATAGTGATTTTGACTTTTTTAGCTGATTTTTCCGGTTCTGGTCTTTGTAAAATCAGGGGTAAAAGGCGATCCTGTTCTGCTTCCAATAGATGCAGTAACATTTGTACTTGTTGCCATTGGGCGAATTCGGGCTGTCGAATGACTTCAGCGACACCATGGACGATAATTTCTGGGGTGGCAGTGGATTGGAGACTAGCGCCGATTTCCTGGCTTAATTGTTGGAGAAAATGGGTATAACGGGTAAATTCTCGCTCGATTTGCTGCCAATCGAGGTTAATTAAATCTGCCAAGCAATAACCCTTTAATTTTTCCCCCAGAAAATTAGAGAGGATTTGTAATTCTTCTGCTAATCCATCCTTCTTGTCCGTTGCCATAGACTCAGGAATTTCTATCATAACCGAGCGTGTTTGTAAACTATCTGTAACAATAATTAACATGATCTGCCGGTCCGAGACGGGGACTAATTGCAGATGACGCAGGGTATTGGTGAGGGTGTGGGGGAGGGTAACGATAGCGATATAACCGCTTAAACCGGCTAAAAGTTGGGTGGCCCGTTGCAGCAGACTTTCGAGACTCCAAGCGGGAGATTTAGCGTTTTGATGCAGATAATAGCCGATTTTTTCGCCGATACGGTCATCGGGAGTCATCAACTCATCGACGTAGAGACGATAACCCCAATCGGAGGGAATGCGTCCGGAGGAAGTGTGGGGTTGATAGAGTAAACCTTCTTTTTCCAGTTTACCGAGAGCATTGCGAATCGTGGCGGAACTAACAGTAAACTTGTACTCATCAAGTAGAGTTTTCGAGCCAACCGGTTCGGCCGTGGCGATATAATGTTGGATTGTCGCCTTTAAGATATGTTGATAGCGATCACTGAGATGGGTTCTAGCGGACATAGGGGAATAATCTTAACAAAAGATTTATAACATTTTTTTAGACAGTATAACGCTTAATCAGTTATCAGTTATCAGTAATCCATGGTGAGAAAGGGGATAGTTTGCCTCTCTCTTTTCCCGATGGTGGCCATGAAAATTAGTAACGGGGAATATTAGGATCGACGAGGAGGGAATAAGCATCGATGCCACCGTTAATATTCTTAACATTAGTAAAACCCTGACTTTGTAGCCATTGGCACATTTGCAGGGATCTCATGCCATGGTGACAGATAACGAGGGTTTCCGCTTGGGGGTTGAATTGGCTGGCAATAGTGGGCGACCATTCTTGGTATTGACTCAAGGGTAAAATGGTAAAATTGGCTACAGATGCGATCGCAACTTCCTCTGGTTCGCGCACATCAATAAGTTGTAAATTAGGATCATGATCGGCTAAACGGAGAGCGAGTTCATGGACGCTAATTTCGGGAATGCTCATAGATTTGGTTTTAAGAATCGGTTATCTTTCCTTTAGAGTAGCAAATCGAGGGACCCTGAGCGGTTAGGGACTTGCGTAGGAATAATATCCCAGCCAAGTGGGGGGATTTGGTCAGTGCCAGAGCGGGGGGGTGATATAATGGGGAAACGGCAGGTATTGAAGAGATTGATGCTTTTTAGTACGCCGATTAATCGACAAGCTGAATTTCGATGAATATTGAACAAGCCGTTATCGAAAACTTGCGAAAACTTCCTTTAGAAAAACAACAAGAAGTCTTAAACTTCAGCCAATTTCTAACTCAGATAACTTCGCCAAAAATTGCAGAGATGACCTCCCACGAAAAAGCAGAAGATTGGCTAAAATTTCTGGAAAGTCAACCCAAGGATACCCCCGGATTACCCGATGAAGCCTTAGGGCGTGAAACTATCTATGACTGATGGCTAAATATCTATTTGATACCAATATTTTACTCAGGCTGAGTGACCGAATTTCCGCTAATTATGCCTTAGCAAGAGATGCGACCTATATCTTAATAGAGCAAGGACATAAATGCTGCTTGACCTCACAAATTATCATTGAGTTTTGGGTAGTTGCCACCCGTCCTACTGAGGTTAATGGGTTAGGCTGGACTCCTGAAAGAACTAAAAATCAAATCAATCAATTTCTAACCAGATTCACTGTCCTCGAAGAAACGCCAGAGATATTTCCCCTTTGGTTTCAATTAGTCACTGACTATAACATCAAGGGAAAAAGAACTCACGATATTAGGCTTCTGGCTGTTATGAAAGCTCATAGTATCACTCATTTATTAACCTTTAATCCTGATGACTTTGTTCCCCTTCCTAATATCATCATCCTTCAGCCGCAAGACTTACTTAATCCCTAATGGTGAGGGGAATTCTGGGGAACAGAAAAAAGCGCATTTGCCCCCGGCTGGATTTCAGTTAAGCTTTGATCAGAGGTTATTGCAGGAGGGAGTTATTGATACCGAATAGATTCACCCAGATGTATTGCGCTGAAACTATCTTTTCCCCGGTTTTTTATCCTCTGATTAATTTTTAAGTTGTACTGTATTCTCCCCACTTCCCCACTTCCCCACTTCCCCACTTCCCCACTTCCCCACTTCCCCACTTCCCCACTTCCCCACTTCCCCACTTCCCCACTTCCCCACTTCCCCACTTCCCCACTTCCCCACTTCCCCACTTCCCCACTTCCCCACTTCCCCACTTCCCCACTTCCCCACTTCCCCACTTCCCCACTTCCCCACTTCCCCACTTCCCCAGCTTATGATTCCCCTACAATTAACCCTAAAAAATTTTCTCAGTTATCGCGAGGCAGTGCTAGATTTTCGCGGATTACATACTGCCTGTATTTGTGGTGCCAATGGTGCAGGAAAATCCTCTTTACTCGAAGCAATTACTTGGGCAATTTGGGGGGAAAGTCGCGTCTCGATTGGTGATGATGTGATTCATGCGGGCAGCGATTATGCGCGGGTAGATTTCGAGTTTAGTTATGGGGGAGAAATCTATAAAATTATCCGTAGTCGTCACCGGGGGGGGAAAGCTTCTGGTTTAGATTTTCAGGTGATTAATGATCAAAGTTTTCGTCCTTTATCGGGTAAAAGTATTAAAGATACCCAAGCACAGATTAATACTTATCTAAAAATAGACCATAAAACTTTCATTAATTCTGCTTATTTACGACAGGGACAAGCGGACGAGTTTATGAAACAGCCTCCCAGTGGTCGTAAACAGATTTTAGCAGAATTATTACAACTTGATCGCTATGAAATTTTAGCAAATAAAGCCAAGGATATATCGAAACAATTTGATGGACAGTCCCTCCAGATTGAGCAGCAGGTAGAAACTATCAAACTCCGTCTTCAGGAGAAAAATTCTTATCAAGAACACCTGCAAGAGTTAAGCAGCCAAATTAACCAAATTAATCAAGAACAAGAGGTAAATAATCGGCGTTTACAGCAACTGCAAGGGGAAGAAAATCAGCGTCAGAATTGGGAAAAACAGCTGCAGTGGCAAAGAGAACAGGAGCGAGCTTTATTAGCAGAAATCGAGAGATTAGACCGGGAAAAAGTTAGTCTAGACAATCAATTAAATCAAATTAGGACTATTCTTCATCGCAAAAATGACATTATTACTGCACACGAGCGCCTAATCAATTTAGACCAGAAAGAGGCAAGTTTGTCAAGTCAATTACAAGCTTGGCAACAGGCCCAGTATGATAAACAACAATTAGAACAGAAATTACAGCAAAAAATTAACGAATTTACCCTTCCCATCCAACAAACGAGCGCTCGTTTAGAAGAATTGGAAAGACAGGAACAAGAAACTCAGAAAATTATCGAGCAAGGGGGGGATATTCAAGCAGGATTAGAGAAATTAAATTATCATCGTCAACGTCTTCAGGAATTGGATAGATTAGCTTTAAAATATGCTCCTTTAAATAGCCGAAAAGCTGATCTAAATATGCAGTTGGAACGGGAAAAAGCCAGGATTAATGCTCGTCGAGAACAACTGCAAAGAAATCGGCAACAATTAGAGACAGAAATCGCTCGGATTCCTCTGCTAAGAGAGGAAGCTCTCAATTTAGCCAAACGAATTAAGGAACTAGATAAAAAACAAACCTATTGTGAACGAGTGGAAGAAAAGGAAACCCTCAAACAGGTGGATAAAAAAAGTTTATTGGAGCAGCAGAAAAGATATGAAGAACAACTTTTAGAGTTAACTGATAAATTGGAAAAATTAAATATTCCCGATTCGGTTTGTCCTTTGTGTGAACAGAATTTAGACAGTCATCACCGTCATCAGGTAATCAGGAAAACCCATCAACATCAAGAACAAATTCAAGAGCAAATCTGGTCCCTACAGGAAGGGATGGCAGACTGCGATCGAGATTTAAAACGTTTACGGGAGGAATTAGCCCAAATTAAACAAGAATTGCCAGTAAGATCGAATCTACAACAAAAATATGTGCAGTTGGAAGTCAAGTTAGAAACTATTGAAGAAAAGGAAATAGAACTAGAGAAAACCGAGGAGATACTTGTCCAGTTAGAAGCACTTTTAAGCAGTGGCAATTATGCCCTAGAATTACAGCAAGAATTGCAAATTGTCAATCAAGAAATCGCCCTATTAAACTATGATGAACAAAGTCATGCTTTAGTCAGAGGAGAAGAAAAAAGATGGCGTTGGGCAGAAATTCAAGAATCAGAACTTAAGCAAGCAAACCGTCGTTTAGCTAATATCAATGCCGAGAAACCTAATTTAATTAATCAACTAGCTAGACTAGAACAGGAGAAACGAGAACTAGGTCAAAATTCCCCACTTAAACAGGAAATTGAACGCTTAGAAAAGTTTATTCAAAACTTAAATTATGATCGCAGTGAACATCAGAATATTCAAAATCTGATCCGACAATTACAGGGAGTAAGATTACAGTATCAAGATTGGCAACAAGCAGAAAAAAATTATCCAGAAATAGCTGCTAAAATTGCTGACATTGAGCAAAGATTACAGCTGCGAAATGAGGATCGCCAGAAGCTGAATCAGGAGTTAGCAAATATTAGTCAAAAGATTGGTACTTTGACTGACTATCGCCAAGAAATAGCCGTGTTATCGACTAATATTCAACAGCGAAGACAGATAATTGATGGATTGCTCTCCCAAAAAGGTCGGGTTGAGGAGAAGTTACATCAACTGGAAACTTTAGGTAAACAACTGATAGAAAAAGAAAGCGATTTAGCTAAAGTTAAAAAACAATATACAGTTTATAGAGAGTTAGCCATAGCTTTTGGCAAAAATGGTTTACAAACTCTGATGATTGAGAATGTTTTACCAGAGTTGGAAGCACAAACTAATCATATCTTAGCTCGCTTAACCGGTAATCAATTTCATGTGCAGTTTTTAACCCAAAAAAGCGGTAAAGGTACGAAGAAACAGCGACAAAAGTTAATCGATACTTTAGATATTATTATTGGTGATACCCGCGGCTCTCGTCCCTACGAAACCTATTCAGGAGGGGAAGCTTTTCGGATTAATTTCTCGATTCGATTAGCTTTAGCGAGATTATTGGCACAAAGAGCCGGAACAGCCTTACAAATGCTCATTGTTGACGAAGGATTCGGAACTCAGGATGCGGAAGGATGCGAGCGCTTAATTGCGGCAATTAACGCTATATCCGCCGATTTTGCCTGTATTTTGACGGTAACTCATATGCCCCAATTTAAAGAAGCTTTTCAACATCGCATCGAAGTCCGCAAAACCGAACAGGGTTCTCAATTAATGTTATTATCCTAGAAAAAATATTGATGTAAAGATGGAAAAGATTACGATCACAGTAAAACTATTTGCTATTTATCAAGAAGTCTATCAAACTTCACAATTAAACCTCGAATTTCCTGCCCACACTTCCGCAGCAGCAGTGTTAAACTATATTATAGCCCCCTATCCCCAATTAGAAAGATGGCGCGACGTTACTCGTTTTGGAGTTAATCTTCAGTTTGTTTCGGGAGAGAAAATCCTCGAAAATGGCGATGAGATAGTTTTAATTCCCCCCGTTAGTGGTGGCTAAATGGGGTTTGCTGAAAAAGTACGGGCGAAGCATTCGGATAGAAAATCTACGGTTTCACCGATAGGTTATTGTCCGAATGCTTCGCCCCTACAGGACGCGGGCTGATGAAGACGCAAGGTTTTGAAGCACGATTCTCTCAAAATCTTGCACCTGTTTCGCTCGTAAAGCCACAAAACCCTTACCTTGCCTACATTTCACATTTATTCAGCAAGCCCTAAATGGAGATAGGGAAAATCACAAAAACTGCCACCTTTTTTACTTTTTCCCTGATATCCCGTGTCTAACTGGCAAATTCCCCCATCGGTAGAGCTTCCCCAAGAGTTTTTAAAAATAGTCCAAGACTACACCCCAGAGTCGGATGGCAGCGTCGTGGCACAAATATTATGGCATCGCGGTGTCCAAGATGGGGCGACTCTGCGGACGTTTCTGGATGAGAAAGCTTATCAGTCAAAAACTCCCTTTGATTTTGGGCAAGAAATGAACTTCGCCGTCAAAAGACTGGAAAAAGCCCTAAATAAAGGCGAAAAAGTGACTATTTGGGGTGATTTTGATGCCGATGGTGTCACCGCTACCAGTGTCCTTTGGGAAGGATTGGGGCAGTTTTTTCCACCCTATCAACAGTTAGATTATTACATACCCGATCGCCAAAAAGAATCCCACGGCCTCAATTGTCCCGGTATCGAGAAACTAGCGCATCAAGGAACCCGTTTAATCGTCACCTGTGACACGGGAAGCACGAATATCGCTGAAATTGACTATGCAAACAGTCTAGGAATCGATATTATCATCACCGATCATCATACCCTACCCGACGAGCGCCCCGAGGTGATTGCCCTGATTAATCCCCGCTATTTTGTGGAAACCCATCCTTTCTATCATCTTTCTGGGGTTGCCGTTGCTTATAAATTAGTGGAAGCGATGTATTTAACCCTTGCAGATATTCCCAGAAAACCCCTAGAAAATTTACTGGATTTAGTTGCGATTGGTTTAATTGCCGATTTAGTCAAATTGACGGGAGAATGTCGTTATTTAGCCCAAAAAGGTATGCAAAAGCTCCAAAATACTCAGCGTTTAGGAGTTAAAAAATTACTCGATTTATGTAACAAAACCGGAGATAGACCGATGGATATATCCTTCGGTATTGGACCGCGAATTAATGCCGTCAGTCGCATTTATGGCGATGCTAGATTTTGTGTGGAATTACTCACCAGTGAAGATGAAAAGCGTTGTCACGAATTAGCTGAACAAGCGGAATTAGCCAATATTCGTCGCCAAGAAATCCAACGGGATATTATGAAACAAGTTCAGAAAAAACTAGAGAGAATTGATCTTTCCACCACTAATGTAATTATTTTAGATGATCCCCAATGGCCGGCGGGAATTTTAGGATTAGTTGCGGGACAAATTGCCCAAGAATACCAGCGACCGACAATTTTATTAAGTACCAGTGAACCACCTTTTGCTAAGGGTTCCGCTCGGTCAATTCGCGAGATCGATCTTTATCAATTAGTATCCTCTCAATCCCATCTTTTACATCGTTTTGGTGGTCATCCTTTGGCCGCAGGTTTAAGTTTAGCTCTAGAAAATTTACCCCTATTTATTGAGGGAATTAATCAACAGTTGCGACGCACAGGAATTGATTTAACTTCCCTTTCTTCCCAGATAGAAGTGGATGCGGTGGTGACGGTTTCCCAATTGGGAAAAAGTCTATTTCGAGAATTAAAATTACTGGAACCCTGCGGGATGGGTAATCCGACACCGAAGCTATTAATTCAAAATTGTTATTTTCAAAATCTTTGGCATAAAAATCTTGAGGATTTCAAGGGCAAAAAAATCGCTTATCTCCGGACAACTTTTGATATCTGGGATAGTTCAATCGAGCAGGGTTTCCCGGGTATGTGGTGGGGTCATCACAAAGATGAAATTGCTGCCGATACCCGTTATGATGCCGTAGTCGAATTGGATTTTAATACCTCCAAAAATCGCTATGAAGTGCGCTTAATTGCTCTGCAACCCTATCAACAAGCATCCTTAAGCTATGGCAATAAAAAAGATTTTTTAATCGACAATCGCCATCGAGAAATTAGTCAAGAAGTTAGCCAATTAAATCCCCTTTTTCTCTGGGAATGTCCCCGGGATTGGACAAAACTTTCCCGGGAATATCAACAGGCAATTTTACGGGATAAAAAGTTAGTTCTTGCCTATGCTAGTCCTTTGAAAAAATCCGCTCACACCCCATGGATAAACCTTGTCGGGATCGGGAAATATTTAGCTAGAACTAAAACCAGCATTTCCTGTCAACAATTACAAAACCGCTTAAACCTCAGCTATCATACCCTAGAATTAGGATTAATTTCCCTAGCAGAAAATGGCTTTAAAGTCAAGAAAAATCAAGAAAATTTATCCTTTGAATTAGTCAATCATGAGGCAAAAATTAATAAGATTGAGCAATTTCTAGAAGCGGTGGCCCTAGAGAACTTTCTCCAGCAATACTTTGCTACTGTTCCCCTAGAAATTCTGCAAGCAATTCTTAATCATGAAGACTCGATCGATTTTTAATTATAACTCTTATTTACTGATAACTGATAACTGATAACTGATAACTGATTACTGATAACTGATTACTGATTACTGATAACTGATTACTGATTACTGATAACTGATTACTGATTACTGATTACTGATAACTGATAACTGATTACTGATAACTGATTACTGATAACTGATTACTGATTACTGATTACTGATAACTGATTACTGATCACTGATTACTGATTACTGATTACTCCTTGACCGAAGAATTTCGGAGGTTTTGCCAGGGTATAAACTTCCGTATTTTGTGCGATAGCTTGACGAATATAGAGAGGAGTTTGTAACATTCCTAGTAAACTCATGCCATCAATTAAACGTAATCCTCCCGTAGTTGTATCGCTGATTAATTCATCCACCACATCGGGATCGGGACGAGTATTTAAAGGATGATTAGCACAGAGAGTAAAACCCCAAGGGGAACCATAACTAGGGGTGGGAGCGCAATAGGAATGAACGTAGGGAAAAACTGCTTTTAAAGTATTCACCAAACGCGCATGATACATCACCGAAGGAGGAGAAACCGGGCCAGATTGAACAACAACAATGCCATTTTCGGCCAAAACTCTTTGTAGTTTTTCAAAGTATTCTTTCGTGAATAGGGGGAAAGAAGGACCCTCTCCGATGGGATCAACCAGATCGGAGATAATAATATCCCATTTATCGTTAGTGGTGTCTAAAACTTCTAAAGCATCGGCCACAACTAACTGAAAACGAGGATCATCAAAAGTGCCTTGGTGCATTTCGGGAAGATGTTCCTTACAAGCTGCCACCACATCCCCATCGATATCGATCATCATCACTTTTTCGATTGTTTTCCAACGCAATAACTCCCGCGTTGTCGCACCTTCACCACCTCCGAGAATTAAAGCAGTTTTGGCTTCTTGGTGGGCAATCATTGCCGGTTGCACTAATGCTTCATGATAAATAAATTCATCCCCCGTACAAGATTGCCATTTCCCATCCAGTACCAAGGCTTTTCCATAGGCCCCCGACTCAACAATATACATCTCCTGAAAAGCGGTTTTTTTGTAGGCTAAAATCCGCGAAACCCCATGACTATAAATGTCCCAGGGGGTAATATATTCGTTAACCCATAGATCCGCTTTTAGTTCACTTCCTGCCATAACTAATCCTCCTTGGGGTGAAAAAGGCACGATCTATCATTATACAACAATTGACAAAATTCGATCGATAACCTGGAGATAATTCCAGGTTATCCCGAAGCTGCCGATAATCGATCGCTGAAAAACGGTAAGCTAGAAAAGATTAAGTAAGTAGTTATAATTAAATTGAAGATAGATTTTGCCTCTGATTCCCCCTGCCCCCCTTGATAAGGGGGGTGCCGATAGGCGGGGGGATCTCCCTTGATAAGGGGGGTGCCGATAGGCGGGGGGATCTCCCTTGATAAGGGGGGTGCCGATAGGCGGGGGGATCTCCCTTGATAAGGGGGGTGCCGATCGCCCCTTAATCCTCCCTTAATCCCCCCTTGACAAGGGGGGTATTTGATAATTTTTAACGCCTACCTACTTAGCTCCAAGTAAATTTCTAGCCACTAACCTATGACCAAAAACGAGACTACCGAGAAAAAGATTTTTCTCCTAGATTTTGAGAAACCCCTCTACGAATTAGAATCCCGCATCGAACAGATTAAAGAATTAGCCCAAGAAAATAGCGTAGATGTCTCGGAACAAATTAGTCAACTAGACGAACGAGCTAATCAATTACGTCGTGAGATTTTTAGCAATCTCACCCCTTCCCAAAGGCTACAATTAGCTCGTCATCCCCGGCGCCCCAGTACCCTAGACTATATTCAGGCAATCACCGATGAATGGTTCGAGTTACACGGTGATCGCGGTGGTTACGACGATCCCGCTCTTGTGGGTGGTGTTGCCCGTTTTAACGGTCGTCCCGTGGTGATTATCGGACATCAAAAAGGCCGGGATACTAAGGATAATGTGGCTAGAAATTTCGGCATGGCTGCCCCCGGTGGTTATCGTAAAGCCATGCGTTTAATGGAACACGCCCATCAGTTTAATCAGCCAATTTTAACGTTTATTGATACCCCCGGCGCCTGGGCGGGGGTGGAAGCGGAAAAATTAGGTCAAGGGGAAGCGATCGCCTATAATCTCCGGGAGATGTTCCGTTTAGATGTGCCGATCATTTGTACTGTTATTGGCGAAGGTGGTTCGGGCGGTGCTTTGGGCATTGGTGTCGGCGATCGCCTGTTAATGTTAGAGCATTCTGTCTATACCGTGGCGACTCCTGAAGCTTGTGCCGCCATTCTCTGGAAAGATGCCAAAAAATCCGATAAAGCGGCAGTTGCCCTCAAAATTACCTCAAAAGATTTAAAAGAGTTAAATATTATCGATCAGATCGTTCCTGAACCCTCCAGAGGGGCCCATGCTGATCCGATTAGAGCGGCAGCCAATTTAAAAGCCGCTATTAGTGAAAATTTAGAGGCTTTATCTTTGTTAACTCCCCAACAACGGCGCGAATCTCGTTATCAAAAATTCCGCAATTTAGGCGTATTTTTAGAAGCTACAGCTTAATCAGTGAGCAGTGAGCAGTTATCAGATGTGAGTTTTCAGTGATTAGTTTGTTTTGTAGATTTGGAAGATTTCAGCTTCAGTTTAAGGGTTGCACCGACAAAGCTATAATATTGATGGCAGGTTCAAGGACACACCAAATGAAACGGGACGAGGTGCTGGCAATTCTAGAGGCACACCGAGAACAGTTACAAAAACTAGGGGTGAAATCTTTGTCTTTATTTGGTTCAGTGGCCAGGGATAAAGCTGATGCCGATAGTG
The DNA here is from genome assembly GCF_001264245.1 of Microcystis panniformis FACHB-1757. Lineage (NCBI taxonomy): Bacteria > Bacillati > Cyanobacteriota > Cyanophyceae > Chroococcales > Microcystaceae > Microcystis > Microcystis panniformis. Next base: position 161,790 of record NZ_CP011339.1, on the reverse strand, counting down.
ATGTAGATTTGTTAGTAGAATTCGATCGACAAGGTGGTTTTTTTCAACTTCTGCAAGTACAGTATTATTTAGAAGATATTCTGGGATGCTCTGTGGATTTAGGAACTCAGGATGCCTTAAGAGAACATTTACGGGAACCTGTGCTTGAGGATCTGATCAATGCCTTCTAGAGATTGGCGACTTCGCCTTCAAGACATTTTAGAATCTATCAGTGAAATTGAACAGCGAACAAAGGCAATGACGTTTGAGGAATTTGCCAAGAATCAAACAAATATCAAAGCGGTTCTCTATGATTTTATTATTATCGGAGAAGCAACTAGAAATGTACCGAAGGAAATTCAGTCTCGCTATCCTCTTATTCCTTGGCGTTTAATGGCAGGAATGAGAAATGTTGCAACTCACGAATATTTTCAAGTTAATTTAAGTAGAATTTGGGCAACAATTCGAGAAGATTTGCCGACCTTAGTACCACAACTACAAGAAGTATTAGCAAGGGAAACAGACCCGGAATAGTTGCGGGGCATTTGTCATATTTAGGGCTTGCTGAATGATGGTAAAACCCTTTTAAAATAAGACTTTTGACCTGTTAAAATCCGATGTTATACTAAATCCAGTTATTAAAGACGGATTATCTATTACCCCTATTGCCTCTCCTCATAAGTAGCCTATACTAAACGGATTTAGTATTATTCCGATTATTTCCGAGTTATTAGTGGTAAATTAATCTTACCAATTAAAAGGTCCCAAAGCCCGATCGTTGTAATCGCCACCCTCGGCAATAAAATGAATGACCATCGATTTACGGGTTAGCAGGGTATTATTAATCTTCCCACCACCATGAATTAACATTCCGTGCCAGAGAAGAATCTCTCCTTTTTTAGCAGTAAATGATTGACAGTCATAATTCTGAGCGCGCTGGTTAACATAATCTTGGTATTGGGGAATTTGCTCGGCAGTAATATTTTTAAGATTGACGGCGGGATAGTCTGGAAAAAAGTCAGTTACTTGGATATTTTTATGAGATTTAGGATAAAAAATTAGCGGGCCAGCATCGGCGGAAATATCTTCCAAGGCAATCCAAACACCGACTAAATGATTAGCAGGATGAACATAAAAAACTGCCATATCCTCGTGCAGCCCCTGCTCTGTACCGTGCAGGAAGTTGATGGAATATCTCGGTTCGCAGGATTTGCCAATAATTAAATTAACTAAAGCTCTCAGATTTTGATTGTCAAAAATTGCTCGAGCAGTGGGAGAAATCTCATGAAAGGCATGGAGTCGCCAAATAGAATTAACTAAGGCTTTTCTTTGCTCCATATCTAGGGCTAAAACTTGCTCGTGACTCAAACTCGCCGGTAGATTTTCTGCTTGAATGCCTTCAATTCTTAATCCGGGGATAGCCGATTCTAGGAAAAATAAATCGGCTAATTCCGCTACTAAATTATCGATCGCCGTTGCGGGAATTAAATCTTTGACAACACAATAACCCAATTCTCGCCAATGGTCAAGGAGTTGATATTCTCGTTCGGAAATTCGCCGTTGTTGACGAGCTTTTTGCAGGGATTTTTCTGCTCGCGAGCGATCCAACCAGGGTAATTCGGCCGTAGAATCGAAAGACCAGGGCAAATTTTTTAAGATATCGGCAATTTTAAGAATCATACTCAGTTCATCTTTTCCGAGCTACTTTCGGACTATTTTAATCCATGAGTGTTCGATCTACCCTGTCAACAGATATAAATTATTTGAAAAACCCCCTAGGGTGAGTTAGGAGGTTACAGGGAAAAAATTAATCAGGGTTGATGGGATTAACTGGCGCTAACTTCAGCGGGATAAACGCTAACTTGACGGCGACTTTTATCCTTGTATTCAAATTTGACCACACCATCAATTAAAGCGAATAAAGTATCATCGCCACCACGACCAACATTTTTACCCGGGTGAACTTTAGTACCCCGTTGACGGATGAGAATATTTCCCGCTTTTACCACTTGACCACCGTAGCGCTTAACGCCTAGTCTCTGGGAACGAGAATCGCGTCCGTTGCGGGTACTACCCGTACCTTTCTTATGAGCCATAATTTCTCTCCAAATGCTTTTTTGATTGTAAAAGTTATTCTTCTTTATCGCTACTATCTTCCACAACTTCAGCGCCGGAGGTAGCAGCAGTGGCGACTAGAGTTTTACCGTTATAATTGATTGAATCAATCATAAAACGGGTAATTTCTTGACGATGACCGCGTTTTTTACGGGTTTTCTTTTTCGGGCGCATTTTATAGACAATAACTTTTTTGCCCCGACGATGTTGCATGACAGTGCCTTCGACGGTGGCCCCTTCGATAAAGGGCTGACCGATGCTAATATCATCCTCATCATGGATTAATAGCACTTTGTCGATGGTATGGGTACTTTGTTCATCGACGGGAAGAAGTTCGATATCGTAATAGCGACCGGGTTCCACCCGAATCTGTTTGCCACCGGTCTCAATAATCGCGTAACTCATAAATTTTCTGCGCTCGTTTTGCCGTACAGGTAGCTGAAAAAAATTCCAGCTTTTGTGCTAATGTCTTCACCTGATCCGAGCAGGAATTGACACAATTTCCTATCATCTAATATTCGGGGGGCAATTGTCAAGCTTTTAGCCCACCGATTCGCTATATACTAAAAATAATCTTACAAAAAGCTCAATTAAACCGTTATGGAACAGTGGGAAAGCAGAGGACACCTGTTAACCGAACAAATTAACCCAAACAGCCTAAATTTAGACCAATTAAACCCGCTCGAATTGGTGGATCTCTTCAATCAGGAGGATGCCCAAACCCTAAAAGCGATCGCCATGGCCCGGCAAGAATTGGCCCTGGCAATCTCCCTGACCGGTCAAGCTCTGGCTAAAGGTGGCAGACTCTTTTACATTGGAGCAGGAACCAGTGGCCGGCTGGGGGTTTTGGACGCGGCCGAATGTCCCCCACCTTCTGCACTCCCCCGGAATTGGTACAGGGAATTATTGCCGGTGGAGCGGCGGCGCTGGTGCGTAGTTCCGAAGATTTGGAGGATAAAGCGGAAGATGGAGCGGCGATTATTGCCCAGCGAGAAATTCACGAATTAGACGTGGTAGTGGGGATTACCGCCGGGGGTACTACTCCCTACGTTCACGGGGCTTTACAGGCGGCAAAACAGCGGGGTGCGACGACGATTGCTATTAGTTGTGTCCCCGCCGAACAGGTGGAGATTGCGGTGGATGTGGATATCCGCTTATTGACCGGACCAGAACTTCTGGCCGGCTCCACCCGTCTGAAAGCGGGAACGGTGACGAAAATGGCTTTAAATATCCTTTCCACAGGGACAATGGTAATGTTAGGCAAGGTTTACGGCAACCAGATGGTCGATGTGGCTGTTACTAATCATAAACTCCATGACCGCGCCCTGCGAATTATCTGCCACCTTACCGATGTTAGTCGCGAGGAAGCGGCTGTTTTACTGGAAAAAAGTGGCCGCCGGGTTAAACTGGCTTTGTTAATGCAGAAAACGGGACTTTCGGCGGCGGCAGGACAAGAATTGTTACAAAAGCATCGAGGGCAATTACGGGCCGCCCTGCAAGCTTATAATCAAATTGATTGATAAAAACCTATTAATTTTGACTTTCCTATGGTTAATAAGCTAAACGGCACTTAACCTGCATGATCCAATAGCTATAACCCTTTTGGAGTCTATATCGGTGATCCGAAGTAAAAGCCGTTTAGCTTATTTCTTCGGAAATTGCTGCGATCGCTGTTATTTTCCTCGTCGCTGGTGCTATCTTGACTTGGAGTTTTTATCGGGCTAAACCCTACGGCCAACTGGGAATTTTACCTTGGTTACAATCCTTGGTACTAATTGCTCCTTGGTTAATTTTTTTCGGGCTATTTGCGGCGGGAATTTATCTCAATCTAGCGGTAATTCTCTTTTTACTGGTTGCTTCCACCATTATCTATATTTATTTGGGCAACCGTTTACGCTTACTGAAAACCAATCAGATAATTGAACCGAAAGTTAACCCAGCAGTCAGCCAGTCCGTTACTCCTCTAGAAATCCCGGCAGCGGTGACAGCAATTGTGCCGGATGTGATGCCAATTTCCGAACAGGATTTAAAAGTTATTCAGAGTATTTTTGGTATAGATACTTTTTTTGCCACCGAAACTATCTCTTTTCAGGAAGGGGCGATTTTTAAAGGCAATTTACGGGGAGAACCGGATCTAGTTCACTCGCGCTTAACCCAGAAATTAAGTAATCATTTTGGCGATAAATATCGTTTATTTCTGGTGGAAGGAACCGAGGAAAAACCGGTGGTAATTATCCTTCCCAAAACTAACGATCCTAGTCCTGCTACTCTTGCTCAAAAAAATCTCTCTTTAGTTTTGTTAGTCGCCACCCTTGTCACTAGCTTAGAAGCAGCTGGAATTCTATTAGGTTTTGATTTGTTTGGTAATTGGCAGAGATATCGAGAAGCAATTCCCCTGAGTTTGGGTTTATGGTCGGTATTAATTGCCCACGAAATCGGTCATCTAATTATCGCTAAACGCCATAATGTTCGTCTCAGTTTACCCTATTTTCTTCCCACTTGGCAGATTGGTTCTTTTGGGGCGATTACTCGTTTTGAATCTTTATTACCTAACCGCAGTGTTCTATTTGATATAGCTTTCGCTGGTCCTGCTTTGGGAGGTTTGGTTTCTTTAATCTTGTTAATCGTTGGACTGACTTTATCTAATTCGGCCAGCCTTTTTCAAATCCCTAGTAACTTTTTCCAAAGTTCAATTTTAGTGGGTTCTTTAGCCCGGATATTTTTGGGCGACGAGTTACAAAATGCTGTTATCTCCGTGCATCCTTTAACTGTTATCGGTTGGTTAGGATTGGTGATTACTGCCCTTAATTTACTGCCCGCCGGACAGTTAGATGGTGGTAGAATTGTTCAGGCTATTTATGGTCGCAAAATTGCCCGCCGCACCACTGTGGCCACTTTGGTTATTTTGGGCATTATTTCCTTAGTTAATCCCAGTAATCCCATTCCTCTCTATTGGACAATTTTGGTCGCTTTTTTACAAAGAGAGTTGGAAAGACCTAATTTAAACGAGTTAACCGAACCCGATGACACCCGCGCTGGTTGGGGTTTATTACTGCTCTTTTTAATGTTAGCGACTCTGATTCCTTTAAGCCCTAGTTTAGCGGGACGTTTAGGCATCGGTGGCTAAATACTTCCCCGAAATTCTTGCCATTGATTGCCGTCAAAAAAAAGCTTGACAAAAACTCAATTCTTGACTTATAATTTTCTTATAATGGGAATCCGTGTCTGCCTATAGACCCCTGATTTTTCCGTAAAATATAGCCTCCAGCATTTACCCCTAAAGATTTGACTTTTGGAGTTGCTCAAAATGTCTAACGAAACTGTCACTTATTCCCTAGAAGCTGTCCTGACAAGGATTGAGGGGAAAATCGACTCTCTGGAAAAACGTATTGATGAGAAAATCGACTCTCTGGAAAAACGTATTGATGAGAAAATCGACTCTCTGGAAAAACGTATTGATGAGAAAATCGACTCTCTGGAAAAACGTATTGATGAGAGATTTGACAAGGTAGAAGACCGGTTAACTAAAGTAGAAATAGGACAGGCCGAACTCAAGGGAGATATTAAAGCTTTAGACGAAAAAATCAATGGATTAACTGCAAGGGTTGCCTATCAGGAATTCACCAATCGAGGGATTCTGATAGCATTGGTGGTCGCTATTTTAGGAGGTGCCGCTAAACTTTTTGGTTTTTTCCCTAATCCTTAGAAGTTGCCGGTAGCCGTACCTAGTAGATAGGCTCTTCCCAAAAATTTTTCGCTCATTACCCCGATCATCCGTTAGAATAGATCTGAAATTCAAGGATAAACCCTCATCTATGAATCCTGTCGTTTTAGTGCATGGTTTTCTGGACACTACTGCTGTTTTTAAACCGATGAGCGAGTATTTAAACTATCATGGTTGGCAGGTGCATAGTTTTAATCTAATTCCCAATCATGGTTACAAAAAGTTAGAAGTTTTAGCCGGTCAGGTGGAGAATTATATCGAGAAAAACTTTGCTAAAGAGCAGAAAGTAGATCTGATTGGGTTTAGTATGGGAGGATTAATTACCCGCTACTACCTGCAAAGATTGGGAGGAGTGGCAAGAGTGCAACGTTACCTAAATATTTCTGCTCCGAATCGAGGCACTTTAACCGCGTATAGTTTACCCTTAGATGGGATTAGACAAATGCAGCCGGGGAGTCAATTTCTAGAGGATTTAAATAAAGATTGTCAACAAATTTTAAATAAAATTAAAACCACAATTATCTGGACTCCCTACGATTTAATGATATTTCCTGCCCATAGTTCCCGTTTATCGGTGGGCAAAGAAATTTCCATTCCCGTATTGCTTCATGCTTGGATGGTCAAAGATAGTAAAGTTTTAACAACAATTAAAGAGACTTTATTAGAATAGAAATACTGGTTCTCTCCAATACCAGAACAAGGTCAAAATATCACCAACAAAAAGTTAATTAGGGTTTGCTGAATAAGTACGGGCGAAGCATTCGGATAGAAAATCTACCTTTTCACCGATAGGTTATTGTCCGAATGCTTCGCCCCTACAGGACGCGGGCCGATGAAGACGCAAGGTTTTGAACGACGATTCTCTCAAAATCTTGCACCTGTGGGAGCGAGAAAAGCCCCAAAACCTTTACTTTGCCTACATTTCAAATTTATTCAGCAAACCCTAATTATCATCAAAAAAGCTTGACTTATGGTTATAATTGTGCTAATTCAAAAATGAAACGCATCAGCGGCGGACTTCGGGATTTCTATCATTAGAAGATTATTAAACCTCTAGGTTTAATCACTTAAATTAGCAGTTTCTAGCCATTTTTTACCCATTTCAATGGGAATACCGAGGGGAGGACAGAGGACTTTAATTAATTCAATTCCTCCCGGGATTAAAATGCTTCTTAAGCGAGAATTTTTCTTGATTTCTGCGTCAACTTGTGCGACAAAAGTTTGTTTTTCAATTTCGGTATTAGTGGGATAAGTTTGGGTGAGTTGGCTGATAAGTTGTTGGATTTCTTGGGCGGCTTCGGCTAAATTTTGGGGTGTGGCGTAATTATGTTGAACGGCTTTTTGATCTCCTTGTACCGTATCGGCAAAGTTAGCAATATTTGCTCCACGAAGGTCATATTTAGGAGTTTCTGACATAGGATTAAAAGATTGAAGATTACTGATGACAATTATAGCATCCATAATGGCAAAACTGACATTAAGATCGGCTTCAATTTCTAGGGCTTGACATAGAGTGGGAATGGCTTTTTCGGTGGCAAGTTTAGCTAAGGATTGAGCGGCTTTAATCCGAATACTTGGATTCTTGTCTGTGAATAGTCTTTTGGCAAGAGTTCTGATAACTAAATCGAGGGATTCTGTACTCAATTTCATATCAGTTTACTGCATAACGAGAGCCAATTTTGCCGAGGGCATCAACAGCACTGAAACGAACGCTATCATCTTCATCGTAACAAACATTTACTAGATCAGGAATAACATCTTCTAGTCCAATTTCACCTAAAGCAATTGTGGCTGTGACACGAACTTTTACTTCCGTATCTTGTAGGGATTGAATGAGATAGGATATTGCTTTTTCACCACCAATTTTTCCGAGAGATTCCGCCGTGATTATCCGAATATCGGGATTAGTATCAGATAAGTAGGAAGCTAGATAAGGAATTGCGGATTCATTGCCAATTTCTCCTAAAGCTCGAATCAGATTTAGGCGAACATTAAGATCATTTTCTCCTATTAAATGGGATACTAAGGTATCGGCAAGGCTGCTATTGCCAATTTTGCCCAAGGCTTCGGCAGCTTTAGCGCGGATCTGGGGGAGAGAATCGTTGAGTTTATTCAATAAAGTATTGATGGCGATTTGGGTGTTATTAAGTTGCTGAACCATGTTATTTTTCCTCTGGGTTATTGTTATTAGGTTGCTGGGGATAATTCTGTTGGTTTCCTTGCACATTATGAGCTAAATTGCCAATGGTAGCTCCTCTGAAATCATAGGTAATAGATGATAGGGATGCGTTTTTTTCAGAAGAAGCAGGAATATTTTGACTATCCTCTCCAAAACTGGCTATCTCTGAAAAAGTAATAGGTGTATATCTCACGATTCAGCAAGAACCTATTGGTTTAGCAGTTCTGTCATAACCCATATTTTATTCATTATTAATTAATTTTTCAAGAAGGGCATAAATATCTTTCTTATCACCTTGTTTACGAATTCCAACTCCAATAACAATAACAATAATTTGAGCTTCTTCAACACGATAGACAATCCGATATCTTTGACCAACTGCCCTAACGCTACGATATCCTTTAAGTTTACCTGAAAGGGCTTTACCTTGTTTATCCGGTTCAATTTTTAGCTTTTCAATCCGTTTGCGAATTTCTTGCTGAATGCGTTTATCGGTAATTTTAGATAAAAAGCTTAAAGCAAGAGGAATTAATTGTATTTGATATTCCATTACCAACCCAGTTGTTTTTTAGCATCTTCCCAAGTAATTCTTTGTCCTGATTGATCCTGTTGAATCGCTTCAGATAGGATTTCGGCAAACTCTTTGTCTTCTAAAATATCAAGAGTTTCCAACCAAGATTCAATTTGAGCGTAATTCAGGGCAACCATAATGGGTTGACCTTCTTTGGTAATAATAATAGGTTCGTCAGTCATTTGCTCAGACCATTCAACCAGCTTTTGTCCTGTTTCAGTAATGTTTAGATATTTAGTCATGTCAGCAATTAAAAGTTATCAACTAATGATTATAGCAGTTATCGTTCAAATGAGTTACAGAGAACAAATTGGGTATAGTCAGGAATATCACCTTTAGCCTTTATCTTTTAAAACAATCATTCTGGGATTTAGTTAAATATTTTGACTATCCTCTGCAAGCTTAGTTTCTACTGCTTTAATCATAGCTGCAAATTCCGATTGGCGGTGTAAGTCGATATTGAGAGTATTCATATCTTTAAGAATGTTAGTTAGATTATCAATATTGCCCCTGATTTCATCATATAAGTTTACTGTCTCTAGGATACTATTAGTTTTAGCTAAATCAATTTGTTTGTATTTGGCTTGTAGTTTTGCTTTTTCGTCTTCCCAATATTTCAGGTAGTCTATGCGCTCGAAGTCTTTATGAATTATGGCATCTGGTAAAATAATCGGGAATATTCTTTGATAAAAGTCACCATTTCTGGCAATTTCTACTAATTCAAACATACAGTTTTCTGATTTTAAGTATCTATCGCTGATGACGGCGACGACACATTTCCCCTGTCCAATTTGCTGCATAAAGTTTTTGATGGAGTCTTTATAGGTGGTGTGGGTTTTATCCCGAATAATCTCAATTCCTTTAGCGGCAAAAGCTTGGACGAGTTGATTAGCCATTTCGTTGCTGTCTTCCTGCCAGTTGTAGGAGATGTAAACTTGTTGATTCATGGGTTGGGAGAGGGGGTGATAGTATTTAAGTTTGTTTTGAATTGTGTCTAGTGCTTTTCTAGCTTGAGAGAGAGTATCGCCATTATTTAATGTGACAAAATCAGGATTTTTCAGGCATTTGATAAGTTCAGTCATCGCTGTTTCTGTGCCAATATTACCCAAAGCCTCAGCTGCGTACCTACGAACATAACCCTCAGAGTCTTCTAAAGCCTTGAGTAACCCCGGAATAGCCGCTTCCGAGCCAATCTTACCCAAAGCCTCGGCTGCCTTCCCACGAACAGAACCATAAGAGTGTTCTAAAGCCTTGAGTAAATCCGGAATAGCCGCTCCCGAGCCAATCTTACCCAAAGCCTCGGCTGCCTTCCTACGAACAAACCCATCAGAGTGTTCTAAAGCCTTGAGTAATCCCGGAATGGCTGTTTCTGAGCCAATCTTACCCAAAGCGAAGGCTGCGTTCCAACGAACATCCTCATTAGAGTCTTCTAAAGCCTTGAGTAATCCCGGAATGGCTGTTTCTGAGCCAATATTACCCAAAGCCTCGGCTGCTTTCATACGAACAAACCCATAAGAGTCTTCTAAAGCCTTGAGTAATCCCGGAATGGCTGTTTCTGAGCCAATCTTACCCAAAGCCTCGGCTGCGTTCCAACGAACATAATCATCAGAGTGTTCTAAAGCCTTGAGTAATCCCGGAATGGCTGTTTCTGAGCCAATCTTACCCAAAGCCTCGGCTGCCTTCCAACGAACATACCAATCAGATTCTTCCAAAGCCTTGAGTAACCCCCCAATGGCTGTTTCCGAGCCAATCTTACCCAAAGCGAAGGCTGCGTACACACGAACATCATCATTAGAGTCTTCTAAAGCCTTGAGTAAATCCGGAATAGCCGCTCCCGAGCCAATCTTACCCAAAGCCTCGGCTGCGTTACTACGAACAAACCCATCAGAGTCTTCTAAAGCCTTGAGTAACCCCGCAATGGCTGTTTCTGAACCAATCTTACCCAAAGCCTCGACTGCCTTCCTACGAACATCTTTATTAGATTCTTCCAAAGCCTTGAGTAACCCCCCAATGGCTGTTTCCGAGCCAATCTTACCCAAAGCGAAGGCTGCGTTCTCACGAACAGAACCATAAGAGTCTTCTAAAGCCTTGAGTAACCCCCCAATGGCTGTTTCCGAGCCAATCTTACCCAAAGCGAAGGCTGCGTACACACGAACATAATCATCAGAGTGTTCTAAAGCCTTGAGTAATCCCGCAATGGCTGTTTCCGAGCCAATCTCAGCCAAGGCGAAGGCTGCCTTCCGACGAACATTCTTATCAGAGTCTTCTAAAGCCTTGAGTAACTCCGGAATGGCTGTTTCTGAGCCAATCTCAGCCAAGGCGAAGGCTGCCTTCCGACGAACATCCCAACCAGAAATGACTGTTTCCGAGGCAATGTTACCCAAAGCCGCGACTGCGTTCCTACGAACATCATTATCAGAGTGTTCTAAAGCCTTGAGTAACCCCGGAATGGCTGTTTCCGAGGCAATGTTACCCAAAGCCGCGACTGCCTTCCCACGAACATCTTTATCAGAGTGTTCTAAAACCTTGAATAACCCCGCAATGGCTGTTTCTGAGCCAATTTTACACAAAGCCACGACTGCGTTGCTACGAACATCTTTATCAGAATCTTTTAAAGCCTTGAGTAATCCCGGAATGGCTGTTTCTGTGCCAATGTTACCCAAAGCGAAGGCTGCCTTCCCACGAACATCTTTATCAGAGTGTTCTAAAACCTTGAATAATCCCGCAATGGCTGTTTCTGAGCCAATCTCAGCCAAAACCTCGGCTGCCTTCCTACGAACATACTCATGAGAGTCTTCTAAAGCCTTGAGTAATCCCGGAATGGCTGTTTCTGAGCCAATATTAGCCAAAGCCTCGACTGCGTTCCTACGAACATCCCAATCAGAGTCTTTTAAAGCTTGACTTAACTCATTAACAACTTCATTAGACTTTGTTAATCCCAATAATTCCACCTTAAACCGTTTCGGTACATCCAACCCAAGCACTAACCCCACTGTCTGCTTTTGAAACTTAAAGTTGACTTCTCCTGCTAACCTCGCTCCTAATTTTAAATCAATCTCTAACCCTAATTTAACCACCCGTTTTGCTTGGGTTTCATTATCCAATAACCCCAACAGCAACGCCATAGGTTCCGTCCATTTGAGATAATTCAAATAGTCCCACTGTAACTGCTCATCCCTGAGATGGGGTAACTTTTTCTTTAATTCCTCAGCCGTGTAATATTCTTGAATCAGTTGGTGGCGAAAAGCAATTTTATCATTACCTTCTAGGTGAATTAGATGATATTTCAGTAAATCCTTTAACCACTGCTTACTGTAATATTCTGGGAATCCTTTATTTTTGATAAATTTGCTTAATTCTTCCTCTGCTTCTGTTCGGGAAATAGCCACCTGAATCTCGGTTTTTGACTCCCCTTGGGTCATTTTCCAAGCTAACACTTGCAGCAATTCTCGCCACCAATCTCGCGATTCTTGGTAAGTAGGAACATCTGCTTTTAATTTCTTGTCATAAATTCCTGTAAAAATCTGGAAAACTAAGCCTAAATTAGCAGGAATTTTGTTTTCATTATTATCAAAAACTGAACAAAGCATCCACAAAAGTAGAGGAGTTTCTGCCAATTCCTTGAGACGATTTCCCAACTGTTTAAGCATTTCTTCGCCTTTTTCGGGCAAATAGGTCTTGACAAAATCTTCCATCTGTCGTCCAGTCAGGGGGAGCATTTCCAGCTTTTTTTCAATATCTAAGTCGTCGCTGCCTAAATCCCTTGTGGTGAAAATCATCGGGATTTCTGCATACTGCTGGCGAAAGTTTTTTAATTTCTGTCGTGCAGTATCTGAGGGCAATTCATTGATACCATCAAATAATAATAATGGGCTAAAATTCTGATTTTCTAACAGCCAACTTTCTAGGGTATTACTATCAATAATTAATTGATGGCGTTTCAGGAATTGTAAAATTAAATCAAGAATTGAGGTTTCATACAAGCGTAATTCGATGAGAATGGGAATTTGAATGATTTTAGCCTGATTTTGTTGATTTAGGCGCAAGCTTTGCGCTCCTACAGATTCTTCTAATAATAATCTGGCTAAAGCGGTCGATTTTCCTGAACCGGGACGACCTTTTAAAAGAACGTGATTAGTTGCATACTTGCGTAAACCATCTAAAACAGTGAATCTTTCGGGTTTTTCTGGTCTTTCTGCTCTTTCTTGTGGGTTTTGTGGTTCTTTTTCAATCGTCTGCACCCACAAATCCCTTAGCAAAGGTGCAGTTTTCGACGGGCGTGTTTTTCCCTCTACGTCCGTGAGGGTGTAAAATGTCTCCCATTGGGCGTACTTTTCCGAGTCCGAGATTGATTTGAGATAGGGAGTCCAGTCAATCATTGATGCTGTCTGTTAGTTCGAGAAGGAATCCGGATTAACGCTTTTAATATCTTCAATTATAAGCAATATAGTGGGACTAGCTCTGAAAAATTGGCAACGGAATCGATTGGCTGCCAGATTCTCTCGTTAGAAATGTCCACAACCCCCCGCCATTAGGTGTAGGATGTGTTACGCGCTTTGCTAACACATAAAAAACTTTTTCTGTTGGTGCGTTACGGCAATATTTAGGGTCTGCTGAAAAAGTACGGGCGAAGCATTCGGATAGAAAATCTCTGGTTTCAGCGATAGGTTATTGTCCGAATGCTTCGCCCCTACAGGACGCAATTGCCGATAAGGTTATCCTATTTTTGTTTTCCTAATTGTTAGGTTTTCTAAAAAATTTAAAAAGTACGGGCGAAGCATTCGGATAGAAAATCTCTGGTTTCAGCGATAGGTTATTGTCCGAATGCTGGACGCAATTGCCGATAAGGTTATCTTATTTTTGTTTTCCTAATTGTTAGGTTTTCTAAAAAATTTAAAAAGTACGGGCGAAGCATTCGGATAGAAAATCTCTGGTTTCAGCGATAGGTTATTGCCCGAATGCTGGACGCAATTGCCGATAAGGTTATCCTATTTTTGTTTTCCTAATTGTTGGCTTTTCTAAAAAGTTGAAAAAGTACGGGCGAAGCATTCGGATAGAAAATCTCTGGTTTCAGCGATAGGTTATTGCCCGAATGCTGGACGCAATTGCCGATAAGGTTATCCTATTTTTGTTTTCCTAATTGTTAGGTTTTCTAAAAAATTGAAAAAGTACGGGCGAAGCATTCGGATAGAAAATCTCTGGTTTCAGCGATAGGTTATTGTCCGAATGCTTCGCCCCTACAGGACGCAATCGCCGATAAGGTTATCTTATTTTTGTTTTCCTAATTGTTGGGCTTTATAAAAAGTTTCTAAACTGTGACTATCCCCGACAAAACGCCAGTGCCAAGGTTCATAATTAATACCCTGGGGATTATTTTCAGGGAAAGATAACTCAAAACTATACTGGGCAGCGTTATTTTGCAACCAACGAAAAGCGGCAGTATTAGCAAAACTGCTACTTAAATTCGTTGCGGGAGCGCGACCATCGCCAATATCGATCGCATAACCGGTATGATGTTCGCTGTAACCCGGAGGTGCGCTCACTTCTGCTCGTTTGCGGGTTTGCTGATTGCGTTGTTTTTTAACTTCAAAAAAGAGCTTTTCTTGGGTTGCTTTCGATCGAAATGCGGAAATCGGCATTAAAATCACCCCCGACCTTCTCGCGTCACTCTGCATCTCGATAAAAGCCTTGGCTGCCGGTTTCCTTAAACGCATAGCACCATCCCCAGTAATGGGGGCTAATTCCGTCTCCGGGGCCTCTTGATAGGGTAAATGACCTAAAATGTTCTCAATGGGGCTAGGAGTGGCTTTAATGGGGGGTGATGGGTTAATAACCGGTTTTTGTACGGTAGCAGGGGGACGATTCAAGACTGCTATGGCAATTAGGCCGGTTCCCACCAGAGCAAGTAAACCGCTTGCGATCGCTATGAGACCATTAGGATTAGTAGTTTTTCTGTACTGGTTGTCCCGCAAAGCTTCGGGAATATCATCGATCGGTTTCACGGTTCACTTACCCTCCTGCACGATAATTACATTATTCCCCGGCCACTCCATCTTGACGAGCAGCGTGTTGAACTGCGGCGGCCACAGCCGTAACTACACGACCATCAAAAACCGAGGGAATAATATTCTCTCGATCAAGATTAGCAGGATTGATCAAAGAAGCGATCGCTTTGGCCGCTTCCAGATACATATTATCGGTGATGGCCCTAGCGCGACAGTCCAGGGCCCCGCGAAATAATCCGGGGAAAGCGAGAACATTATTAATCTGATTGGGATAATCGCTGCGTCCGGTAGCCACCACGGCCACTAAATCATTGATTAATTCCGGTTGAATTTCGGGAATCGGATTAGCCATGGCAAACACGATCGCATCTTTAGCCATTCCCTTGACCATTTCGGGAGTCAATACCCCCGGTGCGCTCACCCCCAAGAAGACATCAGCGCCTTTAAGAGCATCCCCTAGCTTACCAGTGGCGGCCACGGCCCAAGCTTGTTTTTCTGGGGTTAAATCGTCCCGTTGTTGGGAGAGGATGCCAAGGGAATCACAGAGGGTTATATCTGTAGCTCCTGCGGTTTTAAAGAGAGTAGCGATGGCGATTCCCGCTGCACCTGCACCATTAATGACGATTTTGACTGTATCAAGCGATTTTTTGACTAATTTGAGGGCATTAATCAGGGCAGCCAGGGAAACGATCGCTGTACCATGTTGATCATCGTGGAAAACGGGAATATTTAATTCCGCTCGCAGACGTTTCTCGATTTCAAAACAGCGGGGAGCGCCGATATCCTCTAGGTTAATACCTCCAAAAACCGGAGCGATTCTTTTGACGGTTGCGATGATTTCTTCGGGGTCTTGGGTGGCTAAACAGATAGGAAAAGCATCAATTCCGGCGAATTCCTTGAATAACATCGCTTTCCCTTCCATTACCGGCAAGGCAGCCTCTGGCCCGAGATTTCCTAATCCTAATACCGCGCTACCATCGGTCACTACAGCGACGGTGTTGCCCTTGATGGTCAATGAATACACTTGTTCTGGTTGGTGGGCGATAGCGGTGCAGATGCGACCAACTCCGGGGGTGTAGGCCATGGCCAGGTCATCCTGGGAGGTGAGGGGAATACGACTTTCAATGGAGATTTTACCCCGACGATGGAGGTCGAAAGTGCGATCGGAAACTTTGAGCAGTTTAACATCCGGTAGAGCTTTAACCGCGGCGATAATCTGTTCCGCTTGGTCGGTACTAGCGGCATCAACCATCACCTCGCGGGTGCTAATCTTTAAATTGCGTTCGATCAGAGAAATTTGCCCTAAATTCCCCCGACATCGGCGATCGCATTGAGGACAGAAGCGAAGGTTCCCGCTTGATTGGGGATTTCTATCTTGAGACTTAGACTATAGCTAGGATTGGGCGTTAAATGAACCATGCTGAAGGCTTCCAATACTGATAAATATTGATTATCTTCTATCTGTGAGGGACTTTGGTATCTAATCGCGCAGTTTCTTTAGCTATTAGGGTTTCTCTGGGGAGCATCTCACCTTTGCAATAAGCATAAATACTTAGTAGAAAAATAGGCTTTTCGAGGGTAATTCTTGTTTTAATTCTCCATGTACGCGGTCTTTAAAAGCCTCTATTTCGTTCCAAGACACGATTAAGAGTGGCTTTTAGGCTAAGTATAATTACTCATCGCGTAAGTGAGATGCTCCCTTTCTCTGGGCCTAACACCAGGGGAGCGGGGTGTGGGGTGTGGGGTGTGGGGTGTGGGGAGAAGGTAGGAAGGCTGCATCTCACATTTGCAAAAATACCGACAATCAGCAATTATCAGTCACTCTCAAATGCGTACAAAAGTATTAACAACTACCTGTAAGCAGCCCACCGAAAAACTAATGCGCTCCGGGGTTTGGGGGCGGCGCCACGCCCCCAACGGGGGGTTTGGGTAGGGTTGATTCATGAATCAACCCTACTATGAATCAACCCTAGGGGTTTGGGGGGTTCTACCCCCCAAAAGCTTGGATTGAGCGATAAAATCGGAAGTAAAGCCCAATTTTAAAAGAGAGTTTTCCCTTAAAAATCCCGGCTCTTCGTTACTTGGTATGGTTCGATAGGGGAGCATAAATCGACTAAATCCTTATCTGGCAAGAGACTTAATTGATTAGTTCGCTCTAGAGAAAAATAATTGACAAAAATCGCTAAATGCCTTTCTATACAAGGGTTACATCCTCTATAACCCCCGTTCATTGCATAACATAAACCGAAGAGCCAAAATCCCAACTTAGTAGATTGACAAAAATGAGATGCACCCTAAATATTCCACATTTGTTGATAAGCAGTTTCTAAATCTCTGGTAAATTGTTTGGCATTCCAGAGGGGAGATGTATGACGAGATTGACGTAATTGATAACGAATTTCTTCCCTTAAATTTTGATCCAATCCTAGCTTAATTCCCCACTGCACATATTCCTCCTCACTCCAAGCTATACCCTGACTAATGCCGGCATTTTTCATAAAAGTATAGCTATTGCGGGCTGCGAATTGTTCACCAACCCTAGTGACTAAAGGAATCCCCATCCAGAGGGTTTCTAGGGTTGTGGTAGCACCATTATAGGGATAGGTATCGAGAACTATATCAGCAATTCCTAGATTAGCGCGATGGGTTTCCTCATTGAAATCATTGGGCAAAAATCTTAATCTATCTTGACTAATTCCCAATTCTTCGGCACTTTTGATAAATAATTCTCGAATGGTTTCTTTGTCGGCAAAACCTTTGATTAAAAGAAAGCTATTAGGAACCTGTTGGATAATCTGCAATTGGAGACAAATCATGTTTAAGGTGCGTTTTAATCCCGATTGCACGGTCAGATAAATAATAGCATCATCGGGAATATTTAAATCAGTTCTTCTCCTAGTGGGAACACCCACTTCAAAACCATCCACGGATAAATAAGAGTTAGGAAGTCGGATAATTTTTTCTGAATAAATTTCTTGAGCATTTTCGGGTAAAACGTAGTTATCAGCAATAAAATAATCAATAGCAGGAATTCCCGACGCATCTAATCCTAACCAGGTTACTTGTATCGGTGCTGGTTTTAAGGCCATTACTAGATAAGTTGTATTATTAGTTAAGCTATCAAGATCCACTAAAATATCTAATTTGTCTTGACGAATTTGGGCAGTTATTTGTTCAATTTTTGCGGGCAAGTTATAGCTATAATCTGAGTTATTTTTAAACCATTTTTCAGTCATTTCGTCCGCTGCTTGGTTGACACAATAGGTGTAAATTTCAAATTTATCTCGATTATGATAGTGAAATAACCAGCGACTTAACCAACCCACAGAATGACGACGGAGAGTATAGGCAATATAACCAATTTTTATTTTTCTTGCTGGAGATTTTGAAGAATAAACAGGAGCAATATAGTGGTAGCGGGTTCTTACATCTGCTTGAAAAATTTCCGCTAGTTTACTTTGTAAATAGCAATTAATTTTCGGATTATCTTGATAGTAGGGAAGACAGATAGTAACTCCTAAAATAGAGTCGATAATAAAGGGACGTGCATTAAATTGTTTGGCATTAATTTGTCCCTCGATTAATTGGATTAATTCATCAATAAATTTAGGTAAATTTCCCCAGTCTCCCTTAGCTTGTAAAATACCAATCACTAGAGAAATTCCGAACAGCTTTTCAGTAGTTGTCTGGCAACTTTTATAAAAATTATCGGCAATTTCTAGGGCTTTTTTATAGTCAACAGTGGTGGTTTTATAAAGATTAAACAAACTATTTTGTAGGTATAAATACTCTGGTAGAAAGCGCAAACAAAGTTCTACTAAATTAATGGCAAATACACTTTGTTTTTGTTGATAAGCATAATTGACAATTGCTGAAATAACTTTGGCTGCAATTATTTCTGGATTATTGATATGTAAGGCTGCTAATTCTAAAAAGTGGATGGTATTAGTACAGGGGTAGATTAAAACTTTTTCCGTCACTCGCAGCAGTAAATCAAGATTAACTGCTGCTGTAGCTGTATTCTCTAACAGTTCAAATACACACCAATCATTGCACTTTTCCATCGCAAAATTTTGGAATTGTATTTCTAATTCCATCAGATGCAGGAGATTATTTAAAAAACTAGGATTAAGATTTTGTAGCTGCCATCGAATTAGATAACTTGTCTCTAGTCTTTGGGAATTTTCTTGTCTGGTTGCCTCTGCATCTAAGATTTGAGTTAAAGTTTCTATCCACCCCGATAATTCTGATTCGGCTGCTTGACTCAACACCAGTAACCAAGTAGCTTGCGCGTCTTCTTCTCTATCTTGTAAAAGATAGGCTAATCCTAGATAAAAATAATCCTCAATTACCAGAGAATTGTTGTCAATTAATTGTTCATAAAACTGCACCACCAGTTGATAATTATTGTTGTTTAAATGGGTTTGTATGTCTTGATGCCATTGCATAGTTTTTATCCGCTAAGATTGACAATAAATATTCCACATTTGTTGATAAGCAGTTTCTAAGTCTCTGGTAAATTGTTTGGCATTCCAGAGGGGAGATGTATGACGAGACTTTCGGAGTTTCCAACGGACTTCTTCTCTTAAATTTTTATCCAATCCTAACTTAATTCCCCACTGCACATATTCTTCATCACTCCAAGCTATACCCTCAGTTATTCCCGCATTCATCATTAAAGTATAACCGTTGCGTGATGACCATTGTTGCCCCACTTTAACCACCAGAGGAATTCCCATCCAGAGGGTTTCTAGGGTGGTTGTACCACCGTTAAAGGGATAGGTGTCCAAAACCACATCAGCGATGGCTAAATTTGCCCTGTAGGTTTCCGTCTGATAGATAGGAAGCATCTTAATTCGATTAGTTTCTACCCCAACTTCTGCGGCAATTTGACAGAATAAATCCCAGAGAGAATTATCATCAGCAACTCCTTGAATCAGGAAATAACTATTAGGTACGGATTTGAGGATTTGCATTTGTAAGCGAATCATCGCCGGATTACGCTTAATTGCCGTTTGAGAGCTTAGGTAAATAACCGCATCATTATTAATACCTAAATCTTCTCTTCGCAGGGTAGGAACGGCTATTTCAAAACCATCCACAGCGACAAAAGCATCAGGTAAACGCCAGATTTTTTCTTGATAATATTCTTGGGCATTTTCTGGTAGTACATAAGGATCCGCTAAAAGATAATCTACTGCGGGTAAACCGGAACCATCAAAACCTAACCAGTTAACTTGAATAGGAGCAGGTTTTAAGGCAATAACTGGGGCAACGATTGCCCCGGTACCACTATCTAAGTCCACAAGGATATCGATGTTATCTTCTTTAATTTTGCGGTAGGTTGCTAGGGAATCAGCAGTAGCATGATAGATTTTATCTGCGGGATTAGAAAACCATTGTTGAGTTATTTCATCCACAGGTTGACTCACCATATAAAGGTGAATATCAAACTGCTCACGATTGTGATAATTGATAGTCCAACGACTCAAGAAACCCACGGGATGACTTTTTAAGCTTTGGGAAATGTAACCAATTTTAAGTTTTTTATCGGGATTATCTTCTCTGGGTTTGTCAAAACTTTCCTCTTGAAAACCCAGCATTTCTTTGTAGGTTGTTTGAAAAAAACTACCAATATGACTTAAAAGCGGTCGATTCTCTTTCGGGTTATCTTCATAGTAAGAAATCGGATTCATAACTGTTAGTAAATTTTCTCTAACTAAGGGATGTATATCTTGGGGGTTTTGTTCTATAAATTCTCTAATTAAGTGTTTATACTCTTGACAAATACTAGGGATATCATTCCATTTTGAGGATCGTAAAGAGCCATTAAAGAGGAGAGATTGACTAAACATTTTCAAATCAATTGTCTGACTTTTCTTTTTCAACTTATTTGCTAAATTTATTGCTTTGTCATAGTCATCTGAAGAGATATAAAACCAAAATAAATTAACTTGTAAGTACCAACTTTCGGGATAAAGGGGAAGAAAAGCTTCCGCCAAATCTACCGAATAAAGAGGTAGTTTTTTTTGAAACGCTACCTGACGAGTAATTTTTAAAATATGATCCAGAAGTTTTAAAGAATTCGACAGATAGGGTAAACTTAACCGAACTAATTCTATGGTATATTTATGGGTGTAAGGTATGACGGCAATTACTACCCGTTCCAATAATTGAGAGTTAACTGAACCCTGAGTAATTAATTCTAGTATTTGCCATTCTTGCAGTTGTTGAGGATCAAATCTATTTAATTTAATTTCAACGAGGGTTAAGTGCAGTAAATTATCGAGATAACTGGGATTAATTTCCTGTAGATGTTTACGAATTAACCAAGAGATTTCTAGATTTTCTAACTCTATTTGTCGGTTAGCTTCGGTAGTTAAAATATTGCTTAATTCTAGCAGCCATGACTCGGTTTCCTGTTCATCTCCTTGAGTGAAGACAAATAACCAAGTAGCTTGTGCTTCTTCTTCTCTTCCTTGCAAAAGATAGGATAATCCTAAATACCAATAATAACTAATTTCTGTGGTTTCTCTTTCTATCAGTTCTTCGTAAAACTGACTAACAATATCGTATTGATTGTTTTCTAAAGCGGTTTTAACTTCATTTTGCCAAGACATGATTTAATTCTCCCTGATTAACTTTCACAATAGATTTGCCACATTTGACGATAGGCGCTTTCCACATCTTTAGTAAACTGACGTGCATTCCAAATCGGTGAAGTTTGTCTAGATTCATCTAATTTAGCGATAACTTTGCGTCTCAATTGTTCATCCTTACCTAACTTAATCCCCCAGTCGATATACTCCTCATCACTCCAAGCAATACCCTCACTAATTCCCGCATTAACCATTAAAGTATAACTATTTCTCGATGACCATTGTTGACCAACTTTTGTAACTAAAGGAATCCCCATCCACAGCACATCTAAAGTCGTCATTCCTCCCGTAAAAGGATAGGTATCTAAAACCACATCAGCTATCCTTAAATTTGCTCGATAAATTCCTGTGGGATAGAGGGGTAAGATTTTTAATCTCTCATAATTAATTCCTTCTTCCTCGGCAACTTTGAAAAATAATTTTTCCACTGATTTAGCATCACTTAACCCTTGAATACTCAAATAACTATTAGGAACTGCCTTTAAAACTTGTAGCTGAAGTCGAATAGTTTCAGGGTTCCGTTTTACCCCCGTTTGTACGGTTAAGTAATTAATTGCATCCTCTGGAATCCCTAAATCATCCCTTCGGAGAGAGGGGTAAGCAACCTCGACACCATCCACACAAATATAGGAATTAGGTAAGCGCCAAATTTTTTCTCGGTAATATTCCTGTGCATCTGCTGGTAAAACGTAATTATCAGCAAGATAGTAATCAATTGCGGGAATTCCTGACGCATCAAAACCTAACCAAGTCACTTGTATTGGTGCGGGTTTTAGTGCCATGACTTGACAGGTGGCATCATTAGTTATACTATCTAAATCTACTAAAATATCGATGTTATCTTGATTAATTTTCTCGGCAATAATTTGGTGGTTTGCTGGTAAATTATCATACTTATCCACCTTATTTTTAAACCATTGTTCTGTAATATCATCCTCGACTTGATTGACTAGGTAGAGATGAATATTAAAGTTATCTCGTTGATGATAATGAATTAACCAGCGACTTAAAAACCCGACGGAATGTCGCCGTAAAGTATGGGCAATATAGCCAATGTTTAGTTTTTTATTGACATCTTTAGGTTTCTGAGACTCGATAGTAACTTGATTAATTTTTTTTCTAACTGCCTCTTGAAAAAGTTTGGCTAACTGATTAGTTAACCTGCGATTACCTACTAAGTCATCTTTTAAATAAGCTAAGGGAAAAGTTATAGAAATAACCTCAGCTTGATTTCTCATGGGACATTGACACCGCTCTAAATTATTTTGAATTGCTTGATAATATTCTTGGGTTTTATTGTCAATATTTAACCAATTACCTGCTAAAAGTTCCGTATATAGCAGCAGATAAATACCATCCAGTTTTGCAGCTTTATCATTGGATAAATTCTTGATTTTATTAGCAGTTTCTAAGGCCAAATCAAAGTTACCAGTCTCGATATAGTATTGACGAATTTTGTATAAAAGCTGTAAGTGATCGGGTATAATATCTAGACAGCTAAGAGTCAAAATAACAGCATTAGTGTTATCAGTATAATAAATTTTTTCAATATGTTGTTCGATAATTTCCAATATTGCAGATTGTTGTGAGTCTATTTTTAAAAGGGTTATGATAATATCCAAAACTTCTTGCGCTGGCCAATCTAGAAGTTTATAGATTGTGTGTAGGAGTAAATTTATATCGAAAGTTTCTAACTTGTCCGAACTAATTAAATTAACTATTTGCCAATCTTTAAGTTTTTGGGGATAAAAATATTCTAGCTTAATTTCTAACAGCACTAGATATAATAAATTTTCTAAGTTATCTGGATTTATCTCGTAGATATGCTGACGAATTACCCAGCTTAATTGCCAATTTTTTAGCTTAACTTGTCTTCGCGCTTCCCCATCCAAAATATTGACTAAATCTACTGTCCACAGCATCACCTCCTGTTCTTCTCCTTGAGTGAAAACAAATAACCAAGTAGCTTGTGCTTCTTCTTCTCTTCCTTGCAAAAGATAGGATAATCCTAAATACCAATAATAACTAATTTCTGTGGTTTCTCTTTCTATCAGTTCTTCGTAAAACTGACTAACAATATCGTATTGATTGTTTTCTAAAGCGGTTTTAACTTCATTTTGCCAAGACATGATTTAATTCTCCCTGATTAACTTTCACAATAGATTTGCCACATTTGACGATAGGCGCTTTCCACATCTTTAGTAAACTGACGTGCATTCCAAATCGGTGAAGTTTTTCTAGATTCATCTAATTTAGCGATAACCTTGCGTCTCAATTGTTCATCCTTACCTAACTTAATCCCCCAGTCGATATACTCCTCATCACTCCAAGCAATACCCTCACTAATTCCCGCATTAACCATTAAAGTATAACTATTTCTCGATGACCATTGTTGACCAACTTTTGTAACTAAAGGAATCCCCATCCACAGCACATCTAAAGTCGTCATTCCTCCCGTAAAAGGATAGGTATCTAAAACCACATCAGCTATCCTTAAATTTGCTCGATAAATTCCTGTGGGATAGAGGGGTAAGATTTTTAATCTCTCATAATTAATTCCTTCTTCCTCGGCAACTTTGAAAAATAATTTTTCCACTGATTTAGCATCACTTAACCCTTGAATACTCAAATAACTATTAGGAACTGCCTTTAAAACTTGTAGCTGAAGTCGAATAGTTTCAGGGTTCCGTTTTACCCCCGTTTGTACGGTTAAGTAATTAATTGCATCCTCTGGAATCCCTAAATCATCCCTTCGGAGAGAATGGTAAGCAACCTCGACACCATCCACACAAATATAGGAATTAGGTAAGCGCCAAATTTTTTCTCGGTAATATTCCTGTGCATCTGCTGGTAAAACGTAATTATCAGCAAGATAGTAATCAATTGCAGGAATTCCTGACGCATCAAAACCTAACCAAGTCACTTGTATTGGTGCGGATTTTAGTGCCATGACTTGACAAGTTGTGTTATTAGTGATGCTGTCTAAATCTACCAAAATATCAATATTATCTTGACTGATTTTTTCAGCAATCATTAGAGGATCAATCTGTAAATTATAGCAAGCATTTACCTGATTTCTAAAACTATTTTCAGTGATAAGGTCTTCTTTTTGAGATACTAGGTATAAAGAGACATGAAACTGGTTATAGTCATGATACTTCATTAACCATCTAGAGATCAATCCGATAGAATGATTATATAAAGTATGGGCAATATAGCCAATTTTTAGAACTTTATTGGTATCTTTAATAGTCGATTTGTGAAGAGAATTACCCTTATAATTATTGCAAACATATCCCTGAAAAAGTTGACCAACACAATTACTAATGTAACGGTTTTTTCGTGGGTTATCTTCTAGGTAAACTAGAGGGGATAAAATTGCTAGGGATGGTTTATCAAGTAATCTGGGACATTCTCGATTAGCGATGGTTTTTTGCAAGGATTCTGTATATTCTTCAACATCTGCCTTAATATCGACCCAATTACCACTAAATAATTTGACATAAAGAGCAAGAAAATCAGCTACAGCTTGAGAAGGCAACCCTTGACAACTTGTTTTTAATTGACTAGCTACTTGCATAGCAGCAGCAAAATCTCGATTATAAAAATAACATTGATACAGTTCAGCTAACAGATAAATTTGCCCTGGTTCTACTGCTAAACAAGTATTAATAATATCAATAGCCAATGGTATGCCTAGAGAAGGTAATTTAGCTTCTACTACTTTGATAAAAGTTTGTCGCTGACAGTTAGATTGAAATATTGCCTCTAAGTAGGGGACGGTTTCTGGTATCTGAGAATCGAGAAATTTTTCTAAAACTTCTGCTAATAAACTTAACTCGAGACTCTGGAAATCATTTGTTTTTAACACATCGACAAATAACCAAGTTTTTAACTGCTCTTTTTCAAAATAATTCAAATTAATTGCTAATAAAATAAACCGCAGTAAATTATCAATATTATCGTGACTAATCTCGCGAATATGTCCTCGAATTAACCAACTGGTTTCTAAATTGCCTAACTCTAATTGTCTTCGCGCTTCCCCATCCAAAATATTGACTAAATCTGCTGTCCACGCAGTCATTTCCCCTTCATCCCCTTGACTGAGGACGAATAACCATGTGGTTTGTGCTTCTTCTTCCCTAGCTTCTAAAAGATAGGCCAATCCTAAATACCAATAATGACTAATTTCTAAGGGTTCTTTTTCTATCAATTCTTGATAAAACTGGCTAACTTGCCAGAAATCCCCTTGGATAATTGCCGGTTCAACTTGGGAATGCCAAGACATAAGTATTTATCGTTAAGTGTCTCTACTAGCGTACCCAAATATAAGCAAAATTTTTCTATATAAGTAAAATTTATCAGTCGGTCAGGGGTTGGGTTTTGGGGTGGTCACTGCGTGCGCTTTGCGGGGGGTGTTAGGGTTTTAGTTGAAATTCCCCCACTTCCCACGTCCCCACGTCCCCACTTCCCCCGCTTCCCACTCTGCACCCAGTTTCAACGCGTCCTAGCTTACCATCAATCTCAGCCAAGAGTCAGTCCCGATGAAAAAGTTTTCACCCCCACAGATGAAAGAGGTTTCCTTCCCTACACCCCACACCCTACACCCTACACCCTCTTTCAAGTCAGTTTTTTGAAAGATTTTCTAAATAAACCAATAAATCGGCCATAGCTTGAGTATCAGGCTGAAATTTGGGCATCGGCGGGGTTTTACCGCTAATTACCTGTTCAATCAGACTAATTCTCGATTTGCGATGGGAAACGTCCTCTAAACTCGGTCCGACGATGCCATCAGCAAACTGACCGTGACAAGCAGCGCAGTTAATCTGAAAGATTTCGTAACCGCGACTGACATTACCTTGTAGGGATAAAACCTCTTTAATGTAAGGATCCGACATCTTAGCCAGATGAAAGGTGATTAAAAAGGTGCTAATCAGCAACAAAACCACGATTATAACTATTAAGAGTCGATAAAGCCCGAATTTTGGTTTAAATAACTGACTATTCACGAAGGCCGCCGAAGGAAAGGTGAGTTTCTCTTTACATTTTGCAACTTTTTGCCCGAAAATTCCACCGCCCCTGCTAGAGATAGGCAAATGGAGAATAATATAAGACAAAACTGCATCTTTTTCTAACCCTCTAGCAATGAACCTATTAACCAGACTGGAAGATTGGCCCTATATTATCTTACCTATCACTATCATCCTCAGTTTCCTGCTGTTGGGATGGCTCGTAGAACAGCGCGTTGTCAGTCAACTTTTATCGATTGCCAGAGAAAAAAACCTGCGTTTCTCGGAAGGGGTTTTACGTTCCCTTCGTGGATTAAGCATACTTTGGTTCGGACTTTTGGGGTTAAATATTGCCCTCTCCCTTCCCAATCTTCCCCTCTTTCCCTCCCTGATTCTCCTGAGCCAAAAATTGCTGCTAGTGGCTTTTTTAGCTTCGGCTACTTGGGCTATTGCTCAATTATCCGTGGAAATATTACGAGTTTATACCACGGGAGATGATGGCATTTCTTCCCTAACTTCCCTATTTGAATTTCTCGCCAAAGTTCTGATTTTTAGCTGCGGTTTTTTGCTGATTTTAAGCTCGATTGGCATTTCGATAACTCCGATGCTTACTGCCTTTGGTATTGGGGGTGTTTCCCTCGGTTTAGCTCTCCAAAATACCCTAGCTAATTTAATGTCAGGGATTAATATTATCACTTCTAAAAAAGTTAGACCGGGAGATTATATTGAACTGAGAACGGGAGAAGCTGGTTATGTGCGAGATGTGGATTTAAGATGCACAGTCATCGAAGAAATTACCAATAATCTTTTGGTCATTCCCAATGCTCAGATCATTTCTTCTAGTTTCCGTAACTATAGTTTACCAGATCACTCCCTACTGATTCCCGTGGAAGTGGGCATTAGTTACGATAGTGACTTAGAAAAAGTCGAAAAAGTTACCCTAGAAGTTATGCAAGAAATCGCTCAGTTATTGCAACCTCACCTCGGTAACTATAAACCCTTGATTCTTTATGGTAAACTCGATTACTATAGCATTGTGCTAACAGTCTATCTCAAGGTGGTAGAAGAAGAATTTTTTCAACATCTCACCATTAAACACGAATTTATTAAACTCCTACACCGACGATATCAGCAAGAAGGAATTAAACTTCCCTATCCAATTCTTTTTCCCTATCCCCCCAGTAATCCCCCTAGTTAACCTCAATTTGCTATCGCAACAAACAATTTAAATGCGCGGACAACTTACAATTGATAATTCTCCTCAAAAAACTTACGAGTCATCGGTTGGGCAACTTCAATACCGTGGCCTTCTCCTAATAATTCTAGGGGTTTTCCTTCCACTTGAATCCAGACTTTGGCATTGGGATCCTCGGTAGTAGTAGTATAGATGATTTGTGCCAAACGACCGATCAACATATCAGGACCATCATCAGTGCCAAACTCCCGCGAGAGATTAACTTTAATTCCCGTTTTATCTACTTTTAAATCAAGTAATTTAGTCCCGGGGGAATAGTAGTCATATCCTGAGGATTACTTGGACCTGCTAATAGAGTTTGCAATACTGCTGTTAACTCTCGGTCGTCGCTATCCGCTTTTTGAACGGTAATTTCTTGGGTGACTAATTGATTACCCCTATCGGTCACTTTTAACCAATAAACCTGTCGAGTTTCCCTAACAGGAATAGCTGCAGGAGTTGCTGTCGGACTTGTCTTCACTGGACCGGGAGAAATCGGTTCAACAATTGGCGATTGACTTATCGGCGCCGGACTGGGAGATTCAATCGGGTTTTCGCTAGTTTTCTGGGGGGAAGATAGGTGATGGACGGCAAACCAAGCAGTGGCCCCACCAGCAGTAAATAAAGCGAGGCCGATACCAATTATCCAAGGCAAAGAGATTTTATCACTAGAGCGAGAACTAGGCATAATTCAGTTATCAGTTATCAGTTATCAGTTATCAGTTATCAGTTATCAGTTATCAGTTATCAGTTATCAGTTATCAGTTATCAGTTATCAGTTATCAGTTATCAGTTATCAGTTATCAGTTATTGGTATGTATTAAGTGAGCAGTATTAAATAGCAGTTTCCCAGTGTCTTTTCACTTTTTACCGATCACTGAAATAGAAATTGCCGTTTTCTTTTCACTGATTACTGATTACTGATCACTGATCACTGAAATATCTCCTCTTTTCTGACCGTTAAATTTAATTGGGGTTCCCCGATCGAGGTTCAATGCTGCCAAAGGCGGCTATACTCAGCTTATCATCGTCAATCTGCAATTGGAGAAGGCGGGCGATAATTCCTTGTTTCTCGAAGTTTTTTAAATCTAACTGGGTGGATATACCCTCGGCAAACCCCTTGAGAAGGCGCGAGGAGATGCGACGACCATTAAGAGTGGCTGTGGGGTCAATAAGCTCGATTTTTCGCCCCTGCACTAGCTTAAATCCCACTTCTAAGCTCAGATTGAGGGTGGATGCTGGTTCGTCTGGCCGTTGTGTCTCTAGCTGCAGGCTGAGGGTGACTCGATTATTATTAAGAAAATTAAAATTTGCTTGACTAAGTTGATATTTTGTGCTACCAAATTCTTCCCTAGAGGGAATCAGATTATTAATCAGGGTCTGAATTTGTTCTTTGACCGCTGCCGATTGTAAAGCTTGATTAACATTAGTTTCCGTGAGGACAAGATGCAAAGCTCCCGCAGCTGGTCGGCGCAGTGCGGCGGCTAAACTGCTGTTTTTCTGCTGTAATCGCCGCAAATCGAGGCTAATTGGCTCAGTTTCTAGCTCGATCTTCTCAATGCGAACACCAGCAAGGGGATAAATTCCCCGTGCAGAAATGCGAACTCGATCGATTTTGCCTTGCAGAACCTGATAATTGGGAGTATTATCGACCCTCACGGCTAATTGTTCCACTTTTTGGACTTGAGAGCGAAGGGTATGGGCTAAAACCGTATCAATAATTGCCCCTGCGGGAGTTAACAGGGTCAAAACACTAGCGAGAGTGATTGTTAGCCATTCCATCGCTCAATTACACCCATCCAGCTAAATTTTGCCAAGCATTAGTCAAAAGCTGACTTAACCAACGTCGTTGCACTTGATCTAAAATCGGGTCTTCTGCGAGAATTTCTTCAGTCAGATCATCGAGAGATTGACCCTGAGCGCGGGCCATTCTAATAATTCCCGCAATCACGGCAGCGATCATCTCCTCATCGACGGGACGCTGTCGGAGGGCGGCAATTTCTTCGGGGGTAGTCGGGATGGGATAATTCATAATCAGATGGGGTAGGCTGTGTATTAATCTAGGTATGTAAAGTTTTTTAAACTTTTTTCAGAAAACTTTTTGTGTAGTCTAGCGTAATCAGACGATTTTTGGGTGTAATAACTAAATCAAGATGAAAGAAATACTTTACAGAGAAATTCCGACTCCTGACTTGATCGCCGTTTGTCAGTGGTTACAATCCGATTGGCAACCCGCAAACGGTGTCAAGACAAATACACCTAACGGGGTGAGATTGCGCTTATCGGAGGCGATCGAATTGTCGATTTTTGTCTGGACGCTGCAACGGACTACTTATTTAAAAGTTTTCCGCTGGGGTGAGCGATCGCATGATCAAGAAACATCCCTGACTCGGCAGCTCGATCGAGCTTTACAAAAGCGTTTTCCGCCGCAGTATAACACGCTACCAAATATCGATCAAAAAAATCACTCAATTTTTACAGATTTAGAAGCGGACTATCCCCTAACGGTTCACTACTTCCGCAAAATGCCGCAAGGGGAGGCAGATTTAGAACGTTTGTACTGGTGGGAAAAACGTTGGCGCGACAGTGCCAAAAATCCCCAACAACCGCAGCCGGTAATTTTCTCTAGCAGCGAGGAAAATAATCATCCCATCACCTACGACTTAATTTATATTGGTGGTGCCTTGGGGGCAATTCATGCGGCACAGATGGCCAAATTAGGTTATCGAGTCCTCTTAGTAGAAAGACTACCTTTCGGACGGATGAATCGGGAATGGAATATCTCTCGATCGGAGTTTCAAAGTTTAATTAATTTAGGCCTATTTACCGCCGAAGAATTCGAGGAATTAATCTTCCAAGAATACATCGATGGCTTTAATAAGTTTTTTGATGGCAATAATCCCCCCCATCTGAAAGCCAAAATTCTCCATACTCCCACGGTTTTAAATATCGCCATTAATTCCGATAAATTGCTGCAATCCTGCGCTAAAAAAATACAGTACTATGGCGGTAAAATTCTCGATCAAACGGAATTTATTAAGGCTGATATTACCGCTAATAGTGTTACTGTCACCCTTAATCATGGTGGAGAAATTCAACAGATAAAAGGCCGTTTATTGATTGATGCCATGGGTTCCGCCTCTGCCATTGCTTGGCAATTAAACGGAGTGCGTGCCTTTGATAGTGTCTGTCCGACGGTGGGGGCAGTAGTAGAAGGATTCGATCCGGTGGTGTGGGATTCTCACTATGGTGATGTCTTAAATTCCCATGGCGATATTTCTAAAGGTAGGCAATTAATTTGGGAATTATTTCCGGGGGAAGGAAAAGAATTAACCTTTTATCTATTTCACTATCATCAAGTCCATCCCGATAACCCCGGTTCTCTGTTAGAAATGTACGAAGATTTCTTTACTATTTTGCCCGAATATCGACAGTGTGACCCAGAAAAATTAACTTGGAAAAAACCCACCTTTGGTTATATACCGGGGCATTTTAGCACAGGAAAAAAAGATCGAATTGTCTCCTTTGATCGCATTTTAGCCATCGGTGATGCCGCCTCCCTGCAATCACCCTTAATCTTTACTGGATTCGGTTCTTTGGTGCGTAATTTAGAGCGCTTAACCCATCTTTTGGATACGGCCTTAAAACACGATTTACTAACAGCTAAAGACCTAGAAAACGTGCGGGCCTATCAAAGTAATGTGGCGGTAACTTGGTTATTTTCTAAAGGAATGATGGTTCCCACGGGAAAAACCTTACCCCCCAAAGAATTAACGCCATGTTAAACACATTTTTCGGTTTATTGGCCGACGAACCGCCGGAGGTTTCCGAAACCTTTATTAAGGATAAAACCGATTGGTTGACCTTTAGCCGTTTAGCAATTAAAGCGGCCAGAAAAAACCCCACTTTACTGTTATGGATAGCAGAAATGGCCGGCAGTCAGGATTTAATGCGCTGGTTGGGTTCCTATCTCGATTTTAGCCTTGATGGAGTCAAAAATCTGCTTTTGGGTCCCTGGTTTCCCCAATGGTTAAAAAACTGGCAAAGCTGGCTAGAAAAAGACAATCCTCGCCTCTGGTTAAAGTTATTGAGTTTTAATTATGGCCTAAGACATTAAGTAGGAGACTCCGAGACAGCTATCAGGGATCAGATTTGAGTTTTTAGTTCACTGTTTGTGGAGTTAAGAAACTGTTGGAAAAGTTCAAGAATGCGCTTACCTAAAGGTTCTAACTGCGATGCAGATTTAAAATAGCCATCATCTTTTGGGCCACCGCTGCTGTTTGTTCCAGCATGGCAAAATGACCACAATCGGATAACTCAATGACGTTGCTGCCAGTTTCAAACAAGGGATGAAAACTGGCCAGATGGTTAACGTACTTAACTTCCATAATCGTATCCTCTTTCCCTGCCAGAAAATAGACCGGTTGCGGGAGACGGGAGACAATCTGGGGTAAAAGATGAACTTCGCTGATAGTGGTGGTTTCCAAAAGTGACCCTAGGGCCGCTTGGTAATCGGCCCGGACAAAATCAATCACGCGCTGTTTGCCCCATTTTTTACCTAGGGTTTGCTTGACCATCATCCGCGAGAATAAAACATCAATAAAGGGAACACGGGGCAACCAAGAGGGTCTTTTCTGTAAAATCTGTCTACCGGCTTCCCGAAATCGCTCAAATTCCTCCTTTAGATAGATGCCACCGCCGGCATTCATACAGATTACCCCTTTAATCCGTTCAGGACAGCTATCCGCGGCCCACAAAGCAACACTACCACCGAGGGAATGACCAACTAACCAAGCAGCATCGAGGTTTAAGCGGTTAAGAAGGGTAATAACGTCTTGGGAGTAGGATTCAAGGTTATAACTGCTAGGAGGACTGTTAGAGGTGATTTTTTGGGAGTCGCCAAAGCCCCGGAGATCATAGACTAGACAGGGATAATCCGGGGAGAGAATATCTACCAAAGGCTGCCAGTAGTGACGACTCAGCAGCCAACCGTGTATAAAGACTAAAACTGGTTTATCCGCTTGGGGCGAAAATAACTCGTAACTGTGGGATACTCCCGATATGTCGATGGTAGGCATATAATCAATCTCAACCTAAGTTAAACCGTTGATAGGGGTTACTAGGGAAACTTCTCGAGAAAAATGGGTGTATTTAGCCTTGTTTACAGAGCAAAATCAGGGAAGCTTAGGATATTCCCTGATAGCTGATCAATCAATGCTATAGACAATTTCAAAAGCTTCTACTTTCAGTATAAAACACTGGGGATACCTCCCTAAAATAGGATGAAAACCCTAGACCAGGATTTATCTATGAAATGCGATCGCTTTTTGACTCTTTCCCTAGTGTTAAGTCTGGGATTAGTTTTTCCCCCCTCTTTACCCGCTCAAAATCCCCCCGCTACCACCTTTCAACCCGGTCCTTGGCAGCCTGTTGCTAGGGTGAATACGAGTCGTCCCGTGGAGATTAAAATCATCAATCAAACCGATATTGACCTCAATTATGACCTATCGGCCAATATTAATTCCTCTCCCCAATTATTATCTCCCGGTACGGAGACAACCCTAAAAGGTTTGGTAATTCCAGCATATATTCTGATTAATCGAGCTAATGCAGCCGCAGATCCCTATTCTTCTAGTTTAATCTATGGCGTAGAGGTCAATGATGATAATTTAGTCACGATTACTGTCACCAAAGTTCCGGGGAGTACCCCCGGTTATACCACCTTTAACATCAATCAACAGGGTGCTATTTATATTTACTAGCTCTAGCTTAAGCTGTTATGGAGCCACCTCGATTGTTAATTAAGTTTACGGCTCTTTCTACCTCCTTTGGCTTCAGGATTTTAAAATTCGTCTTCTTGGGCAAGAATTGTCTTAAGAGTCCCTTATTATGCTCGTTTATAGCAATTCCCATAGTGGTGAGGTACAGAGTCTTAGGTTTTGAGGAGTCAGGAGTCTCCGAGTCAGGAGTTAAGATTTTGGTGTACCTCATGAGATTGGGAAACGCTATATACTCTGTAAATTCGGTGGATATTATGATGGTTCGTGAACGATTTCATCGATAAATTCTTCTCTTTCCTCTTCGGTCATGGTATCCCAATCATAGCCGCATTCTTTCGCCACGATTCGAGCTTTGTCAATGGCGTAGTTAGACAAGGATTCCCATCGGTCCGACTGACTGAGGATGAGAATTTTATAAACTTCTCGTTTCTGGTCTTCGGGGAGTTGTTTGACTAATTCGATTACTTGTTCGTTGCTTAAGGTTAATTTCGGCATAGTCCATTTTTAATTTAATTAGGTTCTTCGTTACTTGGTATGGTTCGATAGGAGGGCATAAATTGACTAAATCCTTATCTGGCAAGAGACTTAATTGATTAGTTCGCTCTAGAGCAAAAACAATTGACAAAAATCGCAGCCATGCCTTTCTCTATAAGGGTTCCATCCCTTATAACCCCCGTCCATTGCATAACACAAACCGAAGAGCCTTTAATTATAACCAGCTACTTATGCCTTAATCAATATCAATTTAATAAGTAGTCATGCAAAATTAATTACCTGCCCGATCGAGCTAAAACCCTTACGGGGCAATGATCGTCATGTGTAAATAATTTTGCCTAGGTACTTATCCTTGCCATCACACCAGAACATAGGGAGGCGCTGATTACCCTTCCTTTTTATCATAAAGACTCCTTCGATTGAGTATCGCGGGATCAACAGGATTTCAAGATTCTTCATCCGCAACGGGATCGATCACGAGTGCTTTAAATTCTGAGGCAGAAATTATAGTTGTCGATCCTAAATTATCTACTTCTTCAAAGTCTTTATCACCTGTGATCAAAAAATCAGCATCACTCGCCATAGCACAAGCTAGAAATTTAGCATCCGATCGATCTCTAGGGAAATCAACGGTGCTGTGAACATCAATTAATCTAGGAAATGTATCGAAAACCTTATACCATTCTCTTATCACTCCTTCCGACAGCTTAAACTTAGGACGGCTGACAACATCTTTATATTCAGTTAAAATAGCTTCGGAAACAATCCATTCGATTTTATTAGACTCGATCACGAATTGTATAACCGTTCTCGGCAACCTTCCTTTTAAAATTGCCGAGAGTAGAATATTCGTATCGATCACGACTTTCATTCGCCTCTCCGATAGGCTTCAATTTCTGCGGCGATATCTTCTTCGGTAATCTCCTGAACCCAAGATAAAGATTGAGTTTTATCAAAGAGTTCTTTAACTTTTTGGCTTAAAGTCTGACGGTTTTGTTTGTCCGCTAAATTTAACAAAGCGTCTTTTAATAAATCTTCAACGCTGTTATAGTTTCCGGTCGCTAATTGAGAGTTAATTAATTGTTCTAATTCGGGATTTAAGGTAATATTCATGGTAAAATATTGTCCTGTATAATTCGGTGGATATTATGATGGTTCGTGAACGATTTCATCGATAAATTCTTCTCTTTCCTCTTCCGTCATTGTCTCCCAATCGTAGCCGCGTTCTTCTGCGACGATTTTTGCCTGTTGGCTTCCGTAATCGGTTATAGCTTCCATATTTCCCCACTGACGCTGGATGAGGAATCTAAATAGTTCCTGTTGCTGTGCTTCGGGGAGTTGTTTGACTAATTCGATTACTTGTTCGTTGCTTAAGGTTAAGTTCGGCATAGGTCGCTTCTAGACACCAGCATAATTAATCAGTTTAACACGAGTCCTTAATGGAGAGGGTTTTCTGTTCGCCTATCCCTTCTGGGCTTCGATCGGTTAGAAT
This sequence comes from Microcystis panniformis FACHB-1757, assembly GCF_001264245.1. Taxonomy (NCBI): domain Bacteria; kingdom Bacillati; phylum Cyanobacteriota; class Cyanophyceae; order Chroococcales; family Microcystaceae; genus Microcystis; species Microcystis panniformis. The sequence goes on along the minus strand of NZ_CP011339.1, from coordinate 126,548 downwards.
CGAGAAATTATCGGCCTAGAAAGTCCTTTCATCTTCGCGCTTGCCGTAAAATTATATCTTTAACTAAATGGTGATCGCTAATTAATTATCGTAGTAAAGCTTGAAAACCTGCTTGAATAAAATGAACATCTGAAGTTAAAGCGTCGGTAATTTGATTTTCTTCCATAACAATAAAAGAAAAACAATCTACTAATCCCCAGCTTTTATCAGCTCTTGATTCGTAGAGCTTTAAGCCTTTTTGAAAAAGAGTAGAAGTGATAGTAACAACGAATAAATTATCGGTTTGATAGCATTGCTTGATAAAGGCAGAAACCTTAGGACGATTGTAATGACTAAGAGCATTACCAACCTCCATAAAAATGGCTTCAGTAACCCAAACTGCTGTTGCATTTTTTACATAGGGGAGGAACTGCATAGCAATTTGATGATATTGATCATGAGGATTGAGAATTGCTTGGATAAAGACCGTATCTAAAAAAAGTTTCGACTTATTCATCGCTTATATTTCTTTTGGGAGTATCATATAAATAATGATCGTGTTCCCTTGACCAATCTTCTGGAGCTTCATAGGTGCCAGCCATTTCTTCTAACAGTTCCCAAGCATTTTTAGGGTTATTTTCTAGTGGGTCTTCCCGAGAAATAATTTGGATGATGTAATGGGTATTGGGTTCTAATTCAATCTTTTCTTCGGGACGGAAAACCATTCCATCATAACTAACTCGTAGATTTTTTATCATAATGGATTGTTAAGAAGTAATTCGAGTACGGCCTACACAGTGCCTTAAGGCTAGTGTAACACACCCTCTCAACTATAAATACCGCACGATCGCACCCTCTTCTAGATGCCGATATTCTGCTAAAGATGGGAAAATATCAGTCCTGTAGGGTCAAGGTCGATCCTCGTGGGTGGGGAAACGGAGGGAATTTTCGGGCAGGGTGACAACAGTAATCGTTTTTCCCAACCTATCGAAAAATTCGACACTATACCCGGTTTCTAATCCCTCGATTTGATGTTTTTCTACCAATGTCCCCACGTCTCCCACGGATAATCTTGCTTCGCGAATATCTTTTAATAAAATCCCATTGAGTAAAGTTCATAATTGATGGTTATTATTTCGAGTTAAGAAATCTAGAAAATCTTTTGCTTTTACGATCTGAATATTTTGATATTCAACCAGTGAAAGAAGATGTTTGTCCCCCGTGATAATATGGGTAGCCTTGCCAGCGATCGCACATTCTATGATCATATCGTCATCGGGATCGTTGGGAACCGCTCTCAGTTGTCTTGTTATCGGAACAAGGCTAGAAAATTGACGAATTTCCGCGATATATTCTCTAAGTCCCCGTTCAGATATTTGAAATTTCTGCTGAAGTTTTTCGGTTAATTCGTCTAAAATCTCTTGGCAGGTTACTGAAGATACCGATCCCGTCTTCGCTAACGATAAGCAGGAAAATGTAGGGCTGTTTTTAGACAGCCAAGCAGAGATTAATATATTTGTATCAAAAACAACTACATAGGTCACTATTTTTCGTGAACGATTTCATCGATAAATTCTTCTCTCTCGTCTTCGGTCATAGTATCCCAATCACGGCCGCGTTCTTTGGCTACGATTCTAGCTCTTTCTGCTCCTTCATTAAATACTGGTTCCAACTGTCTCCACTGACTGAGGATGAGAATTTTATAAACTTCCTGTTGCTGTGCTTCGGGGAGTTGTTTGACTAATTCGATCACTTGTTCGTTGCTTAAGGTTAAGTTTGGCATAGGTCGCTTCTAGACACCAGCATGATTAATCAGTTTAACACGAGTCCTTAATGGAGAGGGTTTTCGGTTCGCCTATCCCTTCTCTGCGTCGATCAGTTAGAATCGAGAAATTATAACAAATCTGGTTATTTTTGCATGAGTAGAAAACGGGTTTCTCCGAGAAACCCGTTTTCTGTGCGTTACTCAACGGATTTAGTATTATCGGCCTAGAAAGTCCTTTCATCTTCCCGCTTGCCGTAAAATTATGATTGTCTCTCTCCAAGAAGCTCAAGCCAAACTGCCCGAACTGATATACAATCTCAAACTAGGGGAAGAATTGTTAATTACCGATAATAATTTCCCACTGGCAAAATTAAGCCGATGATAAAGAACACTTACAAGACTTCGCGGAGTATCTGCTTTGAAATGTCTAATCGATAGCCATACTCTGCTCTGTTACACACTCAAGGAATCCCGACTCAGTAGCAGCACCCATCAACTTCCTAAAGGGTGGCATAAATCGACTAAATCCTTATCTTGCAAGAGTTCTATTGATTAGTTCGTTCTAGATCGAAAACAATTGACAAAATCGCATCAATGTCCTTCTCTATAAGGGTTTCATCCCTTATAACTCCGTCCATTGCATAGCACAAACCGAAGAACCCGTCAGATGGTGACTTTCTTAATAGATCCATCAATTTTTCGGATGGTAACTTTCTTAATGCATCCATCAATTTTTCGGTTTTCATTCGTCTTAAGTTTAAGCCAGAAGGAGTGATAAGAGAATGGCATGATGGTAACTTTCCTACTAGATCCATCTTTTTGGATGGTGACTTTCTTAATGGATCCATCAATTTTTCGGATGGTAACTTTCCTACTATATCCATCAATTTTTCGATGGGATATTGTCTATCTTCTATAGAATTTGCTTCTTCTTGTATTAATCCTACTTCTTCAGGAGTTAATATCAGTCCTTCAAGTTTCTGCTCCGCGTTCTTGATTGTTTCAATTAAGTCTCGGTGTTTTTCTTCGGCCACACTTAAGTCGTCATTGGTAAAAAGATTATTATGAGCTACTTTGTTTCTGATTTTATACAGTTTCTCCCAATTAGATTGAAAATTTCTGTCTTTAAATGATTCCTTAAAAAACTTATCATAGTTGCTTTTAATTTCTTCTTTTAATTTACGAATTGCTTCGGGAGTTTCTTCAAGCCTATCAATTTTTTTAATTAAATCCTCTTTGGTTATACAACCAGATGAAAGCTTGTATATATACTCACCTAAATCATTAAAATCTATCAGATAGAGTTTATTGTCAATATAGCTTGCAAATTTTGTTTCATTATTTTTTCTGTCATTAACTTTCTTGCTAAAATCTTGGGGGGCTTCCGTTTTCCACCAATTCACTCCTATCTTGGTTATCATGAATTTCGTTATGTAGTCTCTTAAACGGCGTTCCACACGATTAATATAAGGATAAATTTGATCAGCAATCTGTTCAGAAATTTCGTCTTTTACTATATCCAGTTTTTCTAATTTTTGGTCTTTGAAAAATTTTAAAATTGGAATACGTTGAGGTTCTAAACAACCATATTCTCCCTTTACAACAATTGAAAAACCTGTAATACATTTATCTTTGCTGTCTTGATCAAATTTAATTGGATTTACTGTAATTTCTATAAAATTATCCTTGATTTGGCGACTGTTACAATCTATTTGTTGTGTTCCCTTCCAAAATGAATTATTCGAGGCGAGAAGATAGAGTAAATTATCAGGAGTTTTGATATGAGATTTATCAGAAGTGGCAAATGCAAAAATTTCAAAGGTGAGAAAATTGTTTTGTGTGTCCATTGGAATGACAGGAGTTAGGTCTATAAACAACATCTAACCTCTATTTTAACTTGTCTATTGAAAAAAAGGGGGCTTATTCAGCCCCCATGAAACTCTAACTACCGCCAATCCTTGCCACATCGCAGGCATTGGCTTCAAAAGCGGCATCGAGGGCAGAATCGCCGGTTAAACCAGAATCTAACGCCTCTTTAATACACTGCAACATCCGCTTATAATCCTTGGGCATTACTTTAACAAACTTGGGCAACATTTCCGACCAATTTGCTAAAACTAGGGACGCTTTTTGACTTTGGGTGTAATCAGCATGGCGTTGAATTAACTCGCGTAAATCGTCGATTTCTTCCCCTTCTAGCGCCTCTAAAGCCACCATTTGGGTATTGCAACGAGTGGCGAAATCCCCCGACTCATCGAGGACGTAGGCGACACCACCACTCATCCCGGCGGCGAAATTGCGACCGGTGGGCCCTAAAACAACGACTTTACCCCCCGTCATATACTCGCAAGCATGGTCGCCAACGGACTCAACCACCGTAGTCACCCCAGAGTTACGCACCCCAAAACGTTCCCCAGCAACCCCAGAAATATACACCTCACCACTGGTTGCACCGTATAAAGCCACATTACCGATGATAATATTCTCCTCGGCCACAAAAGTGGAACCTTTGGGCGGATAAACGATGATTTTGCCACCGCTTAAACCCTTACCCACATAATCATTGGCATCCCCTTCTAACTCCAGTGTCACCCCTTTGGGAACAAAAGCACCGAAACTCTGCCCCGCGCTGCCCTGAAAATGGAGATGTACGGTATCTTCGGGTAAACCCTCCCAGTGACGTTTAGTGATTTCGTTGCCTAAAATCGTCCCCACCACGCGGTTAATATTTTTAATCGGTAGTGTCGCCTTGACTTTTTCGCCTTTTTCAATGGCATCCTTGCATAAATCCAGTAAAACGGTTATATCCAAGGACTTATCTAAACCGTGGTCCTGGGGAATCTGGCAATAGCGTCCTACCTCTGGAGCTACCTCCGGTTGATAGAGAATCGGAGTTAGGTCAATTCCTTTCGCTTTCCAATGTTCTACAGCCTGTTTCGGCTCTAATACATCAGTTCGCCCCACCATTTCATTTAAGGTGCGGAATCCCAATTCGGCCATAATTTCCCGCACTTCCTGGGCGATAAATTTCATGAAATTCACCGTATATTCGGGATCCCCGATGAAATTCTTCCGTAATAACGGATCCTGAGTCGCTACCCCCGCCGGACAGGTATTAAGATGACAAACCCGCATCATAATACAGCCTAACGTTACCAGTGGCGCGGTCGAAAAACCGAATTCTTCGGCCCCCAATAGCGTCGCTACCACCACATCGCGGCCGGTTTTCATCTGGCCATCGGTTTCCACCGCAATGCGACTGCGAAGATTATTTAACACCAATGTTTGATGGGTTTCTGCTAGTCCCAACTCCCAAGGTAAACCCGCGTGTTTAATCGAGGTTTGGGGTGAGGCACCGGTCCCACCATCGAAACCAGAGATTAAAACCACGTCAGCGTGAGCTTTAGCGACTCCGGCGGCGATTGTACCAACTCCCACTTCAGAAACCAGTTTTACGCTCACTCTGGCCGCGCGATTGGCATTTTTTAGGTCATGAATCAACTCCGCTAGGTCTTCAATGGAGTAGATATCGTGGTGGGGTGGGGGAGAAATTAAACCGACTCCGGGGGTGGAGTGACGGACTTTGGCAATCCAGGGATAGACTTTTTTACCCGGTAATTGACCGCCTTCGCCCGGTTTTGCCCCCTGGGCCATTTTTATCTGTAATTCTCGCGCTTGGGAGAGGTAAAGACTGGTGACACCAAAACGGCCGGAAGCTACCTGTTTAATGGCACTATTTTTCGAGTCTCCCCGTTCATTTGTCCAAGTGTAGCGCTCGGAATCTTCGCCGCCTTCCCCGGTGTTCGACTTGCCACCGATACGATTCATGGCAATAGCGAGGGATTCGTGGGCCTCTTTGGAAATGGAACCGTAACTCATGGCCCCGGTTTTAAAGCGTTTCATAATCGCTTCAATCGGTTCCACTTCTTCGATGGGGATACTTTCCCGGTTTTTAAAGGTTAATAGTCCCCGCAGGGTGAAGAATTTTTGATTCTGTTGGTTGACCAGTTGGGAATATTTCTTAAAGAGATCGTATTTGCCCAATTTTACCGCTTGTTGCAGGGTATGAATGGTTTCTGGGCTAAAAAGATGGGCTTCCCCGTCCTTACGCCATTGATATTCACCGCCAATATCGAGGGTATGCACATTCACATCCCGGTCGGGGAAAGCGTGGCCGTGTCTGAGTAGGGATTCTTTGGCAATAATTTCTAAATCGGCCCCTTCAATGCGGGAAGCTGTCCAAGTAAAATAGCGATCGACTACCGATCGATTTAAGCCGATAGCCTCGAATATTTGCGCCCCACGGTAGCTTTGCAGGGTAGAAATGCCAATTTTAGAGGCCACTTTAATTACGCCCTTGGTGGCGGCTTTTATGTAGTTTTTACAGGCGGTCTGGTGGTCAACTCCCACCAATAAACCTTCCTCGATCATACTGCCGAGGGTGGCAAAGGCTAGATAGGGATTAATCGCACCGCAACCATAACCGAGGAGAAGGGCGTAGTGATGTACTTCCCGGGGTTCGCCGGATTCCAAGACAAGACCGACTCTGGTGCGGGTTCCCTGCCGGATGAGATGATGGTGTAAACCAGCAACCGCCAGCAGTGAGGGAATCGGGGCGTGATTTTTATCGATACCTCGATCGCTTAAAATAATAATACTCGCGCCCGCTAAAATTGCCTCGTCCACCTCTTGACAAATTGCCTCAATTGTGCTACGCATCCCCTCGACTCCCGAAGTGGGATCGAAGAGAATGGGAATAGTCACGGTGTTAAATTCGCTATTGCCCTGTAAACGCGCTAATTGGGCGTTAGTGAGGATGGGAGAGTTAAGTTTAATCAGGTGACAGCTTTCCGGCTGCGGATCCAAGAGATTTCTCTCCGCGCCGATAGTGGTAATGGGAGAGGTGATAATTTCTTCGCGAATCGAGTCAATCGGGGGGTTAGTGACTTGGGCGAATAACTGCTGAAAGTAATCATAAAGCAGTTTTGGCCGATCGGACAAGACGGCTAGGGGTGTATCGGAACCCATGGAACCCACTGCTTCCACTCCATCCCGGCCCATGGGGGCTAATAAAAGACGTAATTCTTCAAAAGTGTAACCGAAAGCGGTTTGCTGTTGGATTAGGGAAACAGAAGTTTCCGGTGGCGCAGTTTCCACAGCCGGTAAATCATCTAAATTGACTAAATTTTCGTTTAACCACTGGCGATAGGGATGAGCTTTGGCAATAGCTTCTTTTATCTCCTCATCGGCCACGATACGACCTTCTTTCATATCCACAAGGAACATCCGGCCGGGTTGCAGACGACCTTTAAAAGCGACGCGTTCCGGTTCAATGGGTAAAACTCCCGCTTCCGATGCCATAATTACTAGGTCATCTTTGGTGACGTAGTAACGGGAAGGACGTAAACCATTGCGGTCTAACACTGCTCCCATCATCGTACCATCGGTAAAAGCGATCGAGGCTGGACCATCCCAGGGTTCCATCAAACAGGAATGGTATTCATAAAAGGCTTTTTTCTCATCACTCATTGATTCGTGGGCTGCCCAGGGTTCAGGAATCATCATCATGACAGCGTGAGGGAGAGAACGCCCCGATAAAACCATTAATTCTAGGGCATTATCAAAAATTAAGGAGTCACTACCCTCGATATTAATAACCGGCTGGATTTTTTTGATGTCTTCCCCGAATAAGGGTGAGGCAAACATCGACTGACGGGCGTGCATCCAGTTAATATTACCTCGCAGGGTATTAATTTCGCCATTGTGGGCAATATAACGGTAGGGGTGGGCGCGTTCCCAACTGGGGAAGGTATTGGTACTAAAACGGGAATGGACTAATCCTAAAGCGCTTTGAAAGTCGGGGTCGTGTAAATCGGGGAAATAGTCACCCACCTGTACCGGCATTAATTGCCCTTTATAGACAATGGTACGACTAGAAATACTGCAAGGATACCAGTAACGATTAAAAGATTGACGACTGAGGTGGGAACGCTTGCGAATAACGTATAATTTGCGTTCAAAGGCCAGATCATCACTTAAATTGGCATTGCGTTCGATGAAAACCTGTTCGATAAAGGGTTCGGTAGATCTGGCCGAATTGCCTAAACTAGAGTTATCCGTGGGAACATCACGCCAACCGAGAACTTTTAACCCCTCTTCGGCGGCGATTTTCTCGAATTCCTGGCGACTTTTCCCGCGAATTTCCGCATCAGGGGCCGTGTAGAGCATTCCTACCCCGTATTGTCCCGCTGCTGGTAAGGTAAAACCTAGATTGCTGGTCACTTTCCGGAAAAATAGGTCAGGGATTTGGCACAAAATACCCGCCCCATCTCCGGTATTTTTTTCCGCACCGCACGCGCCACGGTGATCGAGGTTTAGTAGAATTGTTAAGGCCTGTTCAACAATATCGTGGGACTTTTTACCCGTTTTATGAACGATAAAACCGACACCACAAGCATCATGTTCAAATCGGGGATCGTATAGTCCTTGTTTCCGTGGAGTTTGATTGTTATTCATTTTGTCTGATAGCCTAGCAGTCTGGAAGGGAATGGCCTAGAGGGTGAGCCAGAGTAGCGATTCTAGGTATATCAATTCTGTATCCAGACTGGACCTTCGGTCTTATATCTTAAGGAAATGTTCCGATGTCACAAGGGTTCCTTTATGCCGAAGAGATTATTCACGAATTTTTTAGCAGCGGATCGATTAAGTCGTCGGGAATGCGGTTATGCTCGATATAAGCGTTAATTTCCTCTAGATGGTCGCTGTAATAGGTCAACGCACTGAAGACCTGACTTAACGTCAGATGGGGCATTCCTAGGGGGATTTCTTCGGGAGCGACTCCCAGACGCCAAGTTTCGACGATGGCGCGGACGGGTGTACGCGTTCCTTTGATAATTGGTTCCCCGTGTAAAATCTCGTCGTCTCGAACGATATAGAGATATTCGGTCGCTTGAACCATCGCGGTTTTCTGGAGTGGATATCGTTTAGTTTATCGTATCGATCGAACCCCCGACTATTCCCCATAAATATCGGTTCGGTTACTTCAGCCACCCGCTCTCACTTGCGGCGATTGTTTCGCTCTTTCTCGCCATTTTTTAGAATTTTCTGTAATTACCTCGCACATTGATCGGGCTTTTTCCGCCGCATCCCGTGCCATTTCCAGAATTTCCTCTAGTTCCCGTTCATTTAGTCCTGTTTCTTTTCTTTCCATCACCGTAAACCCTCCAAGCGATTTTTAACCTGCGTCACCCTTATTCTAGTCTCTAAAATACGTCCTAACTCGATCGAGATATCTTCCCCGGCCTCCTGTAAATTTGCTGGGGTCGGTTCTGATCGATCAACACTTTCCACACGCTCGCGGATTTGATTCCTTGCGCGATCAGCGTAAAATAAGCTAGTATTCACAAAAGCCATCAATTGAATTAATGTAAAATTATCGGGAAAACGATTTAACAGATCTGTACCGATTTTGATCGCTTCTCTCCCGTCACTTTCTAGGCGATCTAGTTCTCGATCAATCCTTTCTACGAGCGCAGTTAATTGGGACGGTAAAGGCATAAATTGAAAAATAACACAGGGGACGATTTTAACCTAGCAAAAACAGGCCGCACGAAGACCGATCGGATCGGTTTGATTGGGAAAATTCGATAACTCGAATAGAAGCGATCGATCACACATAGATAGCCTCTCGAACGCTCATTTTTGTCAATTAGTGCGGCAAATGAAGCAAAGTCTGGTTAAAAGCTGAGAAAATCCCCCTGTCCAGCCGTAAGAATCCCCATCAATCCTATTTACGGTTGGCTGAAAAAATCTAAAAACCTTGTTGGGTAAGACTTTTAGACTTTTTTTCCCTCAAAAAGTGCCGACCATTGGAGGGATCGGGGGTAAAATTCTGGGACTTTTGCCCTGAAAATTAGGTAACTGACTACCTCAAAATCGGTAAAACCCTACACCCCACACCCCACACCCTGCCCCCAGGAAAAACTTTTTGCCGCAGACCCTAATTGGTTAAGCTAAAAGCTTTGATGTGCTTAGTTTCTAACCTTCTTTTGAGGTAGGAGAATTGCCAGATTCTGTCTTTTGCACGAGTGCCTGTTGCCTCTTGCCTTCAGAAGCTGATAACTGAGAAAACGGTAGCAATTTCTACCAAAAGTCCCAATAAAATTCGTTATCGTCATAAGGTCATGACGGAATGTAATTAAAACCAGAAAGAATGCGGATCGAGCAGTTGCAAGCCTTTTTAGCCGTAGCCGATACGGGCAATTTCGGTCAAGCGGCGCGCCAGTGTGGAGTCACCCAATCGACTATCAGCCGCCAGATTCAATCCCTAGAAACCGATTTGGGCTTACCTCTTTTCCATCGTACCGCCCAAGCGAAATTAACCATTGCCGGGGAGAAATTGCTACCCCGGGCGAAACGAATTTGTCAAGAATGGACGAATGTTCACGAGGAAATCACTGACCTACAGGCGGGAAAACAGCCAGAATTGTGCGTGGCGGCGATTCATTCCGTCTGCGCCCATTATTTACCGCCGATTTTGCCGAAATTTTGTGCTGAATACCCAGAAGTTCAGTTAAGAGTTACAGCCCTAGGCAGTGATCGCGCCTTAAAAGTGCTGCGGGATGGTTTAGTAGATCTGGCCTTGGTAATGAATAATCGTTTTCTCACCTCTAGCCCGGAGATGGTGGTAGAAATATTATACGAAGAAGCGATCGAAATTCTCATGGCCGCTAATCATCCCCTTGCCCAATACAAAGAAGTGCCATGGTCGGAATTAATCCCCTATCCGCAAGTGGTTTTCAAAGATGGCTACGGAATGCAAAGATTAGTACAAGAATGGTTTTCCCGTCAGGATGCCCACCTAAAAACCGTCATGGAATTAAACACCCTTGATGCTTTTCGCGGTGTGGTGCGTCAGGGTAATATTATCGCTCTTCTGCCTCAATCTGCCCTGATGGAGGCCCGTAGCGATGCCACCCTCGCCATTCGTCCTCTTGCTTCCCCTAGTAGCGAAAATCCCCATCTTAATAATGGTAAATTTAGTCATCGTCTCACCCGTCAGGTAGTCCTTGTCACCACCAGCGATCGCCTACAGATACCACCGATCGCTCATTTTTGTCAATTAGTGCGGCAAATGAAGCAAAGTGTGGTTAAAAGCTGAGAAAATCCCCCTGTAAAGCCTTAAGAATCCCCATCAATCCTATTTACTCTTTATTTTCTTCCTTGAGATGAGCGATACTTTTCGAGAATTATTAAAAGCGATCGGTAGTGGCACCCATACGGGCAAAAATCTAACCCGTCCTGAAGCGGCGATGGCCACCAAGATGATGTTAACCCAAGAAGCAACTCCGGCCCAAATCGGTGCTTTTATGATTGCCCATCGCATTAAACGCCCCACCAGCGATGAGTTAGCGGGAATGCTTGATGCCTACGCCGAGCTTGGCCCGCAAATAACCCTAGAATCAGCCTCTTTTCAGCATCCGATCGCTATTTTTGGCAATCCCTACGATGGACGCTCTCGCACTGCCCCAGTTACCCCGATCACTACTTTAATCTTAGCGGCGGCGGGGATTCCCGTAGTCCTGCACGGGGGCGATCGAATGCCAACTAAATACGGCATTTCCCTGAGGGAAATCTGGCAGCAATTAGGAGCAGATTTTAGTCAATTATCCTTAGCAGCAGTGAAAGACTGTTTAATCACCACAGGATTGACTTTTTTCTATATTCCGCGCCATTTTCCCCTAGTACAGAATTTCATCACCTATCGGGAGCAAATCGGTAAACGTCCGCCCATGGCCACGGTAGAGTTAATGTGGTCGCCTTTTGTCGGTAATATTCATCAAATATCGGGTTTTGTTCACCCCCCCACCGAAGATCGTTTTTGCGAAACTTTTGCCCTGAGAAATATCTCTCATTTCACCACCGTGAAAGGATTAGAGGGGAGTTGTGATTTAGCCTGTAATCGGACGGCGATTATTGGTCTGGGAAATCCCACCGACCCCCCTTCCTTTCAGCGATTTTTCCTAAATCCTCGCGATTATGGCTTCTGTCCCTCAGATTATCCCCTCGAATCTTTAGAGATGCTCACCGCTAAATTAAAGGGTTTATTAGCCGGAGAAAATAACGAATTAACCGATGCGGCAATTTTTAACGGTGGTTTTTATCTTTGGCGCTGTGGAATTGCCCCGGATATCCCCACGGCTTTCCAGCAAGCACAACAATGTTTACAGTCGGGAAAAGCCCTGGCTAAACTAGAAGAGATCAGTAATTATCTGGAAAATCAGGAATAGATAGGAATAGGACTGTCAGGAAAATCACTCCATTATAAATACTTTTGAGAAAAAAATTTTCCCAACTGCATCATTTCCTCGCTTAAGTGGGAAAGCTATGACTACGGAAAACGATTTAAAAGTTTCTAATTCCTATCACAGTCGCCGTAGAGAAGCCATCATGTCTGCAATTAACCCCTCGACGCTCGAAACTGAATTTATCTCTCCCTCTTTTTCTGTCCTAAAATTGAAGGAAAACTCGATCGACCTGGATGAAGATTTTCTCGGCAGTGATTTGGAAGATGATTTAGTATCTAGTCCCGAAAAAAGCTACAGCAACGGCACAACTACCGATTTAGTACGTTTATACCTACAAGACATTGGCAGAGTGCCTCTGCTCAAACGGGACGAGGAAGTTGAACAAGCGCAACAGGTACAGCGTCATCTGTCTTTACTGAAATTATGCGCCGCCGCCGTTAAACAAGGTGATGCACAAGTACAGCAATTTGTCAAGTTAATTGAGGTGCGCGATCAGCTAACCGCTCGGTTAGCCCATCGTCCTTCCCTAGAACGTTGGGCAAAAACTGCCCAAATCAGCGTGTCTGAGTTAAAAAATGCTTTAAAAGCAGGAAAACAGCGTTGGGCGCACCTAGCGGGCTTAGAAGTGGGGGAATTAGAAGAAATTATTGCCCTTGGTACCCGTGCCAAAGAACAAATGATCAAGGCCAATTTACGTCTGGTGGTGTCGGTGGCCAAAAAATATCAGAATCGCGGTTTAGAATTATTGGATTTGATTCAAGAGGGAACCCTGGGTTTAGAACGGGCCGTCAAGAAATTTGATCCCACCAAAGGCTATCGTTTTAGTACCTATGCCTACTGGTGGATCCGTCAAGGAATGACGAGAGCGGTCGCAACTCAAAGCCGGATGATTCGCTTACCAGTTCATATTACCGAAAAACTCAACAAAATTAAGAAGGCACAACGGAAAATCTCCCAAATCCGCGGTCGCACTGCGACCGTAGAGGAAATTGCCCAAGAGTTAGCTGTGACTCCTGAAGCTGTGCGGGAAGTGTTGATGACAGTGCCGCGTTCGGTTTCCTTGGAAATTAAGGTAGGTAAGGAAAAAGATACGGAATTAATAGACCTTTTGGAAACCGAAGCAGTGTCTTCAGAAAATCATTTTGTCTATGAATCTTTGCAAAGAGATATCAGAGAATTATTGGCAGATTTAACCACTCGCGAACGAGAAGTGATTGAATTGCGCTATGGTTTTCTCGATGGTAAATCCCATTCTTTAGCCGATATCGGTCGCACTTTGGAATTATCCCGGGAAAGGGTACGACAAATTGAGTTGAAAGCATTGCAAAAATTGCGTCAATCCGGGCGAGGTCATCAAATTCGCGATTATTTTGAAGGTTTGAGTTAGTTAGGGTTTGCTGAAAAAGTTTGTCGTGGGGGTAGGGTGTGGGGTGTGGGGTTTTACCGATTTTGAGGGGGTCAATTACCTAATTTTCAGGGAAAAAGTCCCGGAATTTTCCCCCCGACACTCCCAGATACGGTACTTTTTGATTTCCCAAAAGCCCAAAGACATTACCCAACAACTCTAACCCCGTGCGACAAATCTAACTTTGGGCGATCCCTCAATCATGGTGGCTGCAAATTGAGCAGAAGTGAATTGGGAGGTAGATTTTAACCCTTGTTTGAGCCTGTTGGTCATTTCCTTAATATCAATCACTCTTAGATCTTGATTGCGGAAGGGAACCTCTATGTTTCCGGTTGTTTGCTTACCGTCGAGTTGTCGTAGTCCTTTAGTAATCTTAGTTCCTGTTTCAATTGGATCTACACCACAATTAACGGATGATGCCTTAAGAGAAAGATCAAGAGTTTTGACCTCCCCTGCAAAAAAACAGAGTAAGATGTTATCTGATAGCCGATCTCTTCGGATTATGGTTAGTTGATTCTCCGGTCCGACAAAATTATTTCCGGTTACGGGATTGACGTAACCTTCTATTTCTAAACCGGGCCAACCGGATACTACTTCTGAATGTAACAAGAAGCCAGTAATAGTTTTATCAGACTGGGTTTTGCTTCGGCGTAAACTGCGACTTTGAACATCTAATCGCAAGTCTTCTTTCGTGACTCGTCCGACACTAAAAGCCCCATCTTGTAAGCAGTCAACCCAATAGGAATCTACCCAAAAGAAGCGCAAAGATTCGGGGGGAAGTAACCGTGTATCGGGAACCAAATAGTTAAAGGGAACGTTTTTGAGCAATTCTAAATCTTGGAACCAATTGGCGATCGCTGTAGGTAGATCCCCGTTAGTTTCAGTTGTGCCTTGGAAAGGTAGGTGCAGTACTTGTTGCTGTATCTGATGTAACTCCTGAGCTTTAGAGCGTTTCCAGTTAAAAATCTCCACAGCAAGGGGTTGATTTTGTAGGGTAAGCATTCGTCCTAATTGCCAAGCCATAGCGTAGGAAACATCAAACATACCCGTATTAGGATCATAACGCATCAATTGATCAGCTATAGGAACAGGAGCAGTTAGGTTATCTTGGCTTTGGCCTGTACTTAAAGGACTATGATACCAAGAAATTGTTTTATCTCCTTGTCGCAGAGCGTGGTGGAGAGGTACATAACCTAAATCTAGGTATTGCTTTGCTGGATTATTACCTTCGGAGGGAAGTCTGAGGGTGTCGGGTTTGCGATCAATTTCTTTGAGCAGGGCATCGAAATTGTGCTTACTATTAACACAGGCAAAACTCCAACTGACAAGGCTGACTAAGCGGATTAAATCGTTAGGTCCTGCGCCTTGATAGTCAAATTCTCCAGATGTTCCATTATAGCGTTCTTCAATATAGCGTTCTTCAAGGGCGACTAAATGAACGGTACTCACTTCCCCTTTCTTGGGTAAACGGTTGCCTAAAATAGTGGCTAAAGGTTCACTGAGAGATTTACCTTGATCGTTAGTTATTTGGTTAATATAAGCAAGGAGAGCTATATCTTCTTCCGAAGGCAGGATTTTTTCTAAAATGCCTTTAGGAACATCAATTACCGTAAGCTCATCTTCATCTTTTTGTCCAGTTTCATAGTTAAATGTGGGAAATTTAATATTACCAGAAGTTGGTTTGAGTTCCTTTAATTTAATTGTTTTTGGTTCAGGTTTTTCTGATTCCTGAAACAGAAGGAGAGCTAACCAAGGGAGATCAGTATCTGTTGATTTGATAGTACGCTCCCAAGGCAGAGTACCGCGTTTGAGGATGATATGGGGCAAGGCATTAGAATACTCGCCCAAGTTTCCCGCAGGGGGAAAAACGGCATAAATGCTATCAGGAGTTAGGGGAGCAAAACGATGGCCATCTACATAAAAGGTAAGCTCTTTACTGAATGTCTGCTCAGGTATTTTCTGAGAGTTTTTGGTCTTAACAGTTTGCTCAACTTCCACTGTATAAGTACCACTATTTAGGGGAGGTTGACGATGTTCGATAAATTGAACTTTAATGTTAGTAGCTGAGGTGGACATAAGATTAATCCTCTTGGTAAATAGGTGTTAGAGAGTTGTTGAAGGAGCTAGTTCGGGCGAAAGCTTAATAAGGGCGGGCTAGAGATACCGCCCTGACTTGATCTGAATTACGCTTTAACCTGGGGTGCAATGACAAAAGAATTGGCGACAGACTCAGTTAATTGAACATCATTGTCTGGATTAAAGCCGAGAGATTGTAGAAGATTTTTGCGATTATTTTTAGTATTGTTAGTTACAATACTGTTTTTGACCGCAGTAGTTCTCGTTGCTTGATTATCGGCTGAAACCCCAGAAAAAGCCGTCATATTTTGCCAAGTGTAAACCTTATCTATGGCGGTGGTATCGTGTAGCAATTCGTTGACATCAATACTATTAGTGCTACAGACATCTTTCTTGATTTGAGGAACAATACGGAAACCTGAGAGAGTGTTCTTAACAAATTGCTGATCGTTAGCTTCAGGGAGAAGAATTCGTTCTGAGTCTTTACCCTTTACTTTCGTCAATTTAACCTTAGCATCGCCCCAAAGTGCAGTTGGTACATCTTGAGTTATCGGGATAAATTGGAACTCGTTCTGAGGAACAGTTACTGAGCCACTTCCTCCCTTTTCCTGCCGTTTAATCTTAATGTTATAACTCGTGTCTAGTTGCTCTTTTGTAACCCCCATAGAACGAATCCCAAAATTAGTTTTTGCCTCACCAATACCGAGAGATTTTTTATCGTACAATGCTTGCTTGCTGGGGATAGCAGAATTAACTACTAGCTCTAACTCTTTGGGATTGACGACAAAGGCGACTTCTTTGGTTGTTGCCGGTGAGAGTTGTTTGGTGACTCCTTGATTGACAACAACACTACAAACGTCTGCAGCTGTTGATGAACCTTGTGCTGTTGATTTCGCAGGGGGTAAGAAGGAACTTTGGAAACTTTCCCAATCGATAGGCTCTGGTAAGCGAGAAGATTGATCGCCAAATTCCACAGTGACTTTGACGAAGATAATTCTAAATGTGGCTGTACCGGCAAATTCTGGACCCCAAATATGGAGTTGCACCCCTAAACTAACCGGTCCGAGTATTCCATAGCCAGCTTGAATCCTCACTTGTACTAGGATTTCGTAGTAGTAGGGTTTCCAAGAGATGAGGAAATGAGCCTCAGCGACAAAGTTAGCCCACAGTTTACCAAGTTTGAAATTGGCTTCTAGTCGGCCACCGGCCATGATGGCATGAGCGCACAGAGCAAAGTATTTTTCTCCCTTGAGGGATAGGCAATTCCCTACTTTCCAGTGGAAGCCTAGACGAGGGACTGTAGGATAGTGGGCAGGTTTTTTGAATAAGGGGTGATAACCACCTAAAGTAATGACAAAATCACCGGCATGAGGACCAGAAACCCAGAGACAGACGGCAAAGCCACCAGTTAAGCGACAATCTGGGGATAAGAGATAGCAATCTGAGGCTAATTGACCTTCTATGGAGATTACTCCTTCACTCAGAGAAAATCTGGCTCGTAGGAGCATCGTCATATTGAGAATACAGCTTGTATTTTTCGAGTCTTTTGCCGGAGTGGGAATTTTCATCTTGGCAATTCCCAACAGGTTGATCTCGAAATCTTCCCCAATGGCGACGGTTAGCAGCGCAAAGCAGTCTAACATCTTGAAGCAGGTAAACTTGAGTCCGATGGCGACAAAGCCGGAGCCGATGGATATGGGCATATATTCATCCATCTGGCCCAGTTTTTTGGTAATCAGTTCACTATCATCGGAAAATTTACTGTCGCTGGGTTCTACCGCTTCGGCAACTAGGGGAA
Source organism: Microcystis panniformis FACHB-1757 (assembly GCF_001264245.1). Classification (NCBI taxonomy): domain Bacteria; kingdom Bacillati; phylum Cyanobacteriota; class Cyanophyceae; order Chroococcales; family Microcystaceae; genus Microcystis; species Microcystis panniformis. The sequence continues at coordinate 109,218 of NZ_CP011339.1, read as the reverse complement.
ATTTTAGTAACTTGTCGATGGAAGGTACTTTCAGATCGCGGTTGTAGCCGAAACCCAGAGCAAATCCCGTGATAATGAAGGAGGGATCAACTACTATAGTGACGTTGAGAACGGCATATAGAAATAGGGAGGGTTTACCGTCGTAGTAGGCATAGGCACCGATGGCGCTGACACCAAAACTTTTACCTGCTAGATTAAATTTGATGCTGGCTAAACCCAGATATTCTGTGTATTTTTCTTTTTCGGAACGCAGTAAGGCCCCGCTTATTTCAAGAGTTGGATTCTTGTACTCTATGCCAATGCCCGATATTTTAAAGGATGGTTTTAAGTCAGCTAAGGCAATGCCAACACCTAAATCGTCGCAAGAGAGGGTCAAGCCAGAGATTTTGATGGCAGCATCAATGAGGATGGCTAGTTCTCCTTTTTTTTCTCCCTTCTCTTCTTTTGTGCCATATTGGAAGCCAATCTGTTTGAGGGAAAACGGTCCGAAGGTTTTTTCTAGATCAAACCAAACGGCTAATTTACTGTTGGTGACTTCTTCTTCTTCTCCACCTGGAGCTAATTCTTCTCCCCCTTCTTCTCCCCCCTCTTCTTCTTCTTCTTGTGGACTTACTGGCAAGCTCACAATCCTGGAAAAATCAGGTAATTCTAATTGACCGGAGAAGCTGAAACCTTTACAGACAGAGAGTTTTTCCTCACTTCCCTCTTTGGGAACCGGTATTGGAGAGATAATCTCAGGGATTTTGTCGTTGAAAACGCGAATTTCTTTGATGGTAAAGGCTTTAGAAGCAACGACAATTCGCAGGGATGGAACTATTTCTTCTTCAGCGAGTTCATTGGCGATTAAATCACCCACTACGGGGAGAGAGCCTAATTTGATTTTGGTTGCAATATCTAAATCTAGGACAAACAGCCATTGTCCTTTACTTTCTTTACCTTCTTTTCTGTAAATCACCATCAGATTTTTGAAACTGATGGCCTTATTCCCGAGTCCCTCTGGTAACAGGATGCTTGGCTCGAAGGTTGCCATCAAAGCTTGGAGGGTGACTTTGAAGGGTTCATCTTTTCGGTTCTTCGTTACTTGGTATGGTTCGATAGGGGGGCATAAATCGACTAAATCCTTATCTGGCAAGAGACTTAATTGATTAGTTCGCTCTAGAAAAAAACAATTAACAAAAATCGCTAAATGCCTTTCTATATAAGGGTTCCATCCCTTATAACTCCCGTCCATTGCATAACACAAACCGAAGAGCCATCTTTTCCTTCTTGGTAAGCTGTGTAAGCAACAACAGTTTTACCTTTATCTGGTAATTTATCAGGTTTAACTTCACAGATAACGTCGATCCCTTCTTCTTCGCTCAAAGAAATCTTTATTTTTTTATCTGTTTCCGGTGAAGCTTCTAGGGCTTCTTCTAGGTCTTTTTTTAATTGAGGTTCGGTGTTTGTCGTCATAGGTTTGTTGGGGTTGGTTGGGTTGATGAGTTAGAAAGGTTAAGGAATAAAGCTCAAGAGAAAATTTGCAGTAAACACCTACAGTATCTAATTTTCATACCGTATAATCGAGTATTGAAGGGTAGTCATCAGTAACATTACCATTCTCTATAGGATAGAAACTATCTGCACCCTCCCAACAAGCATAGTGAATAATCATCAAGGAAAAATTTAGACGCTCCAGAACATTCTGGAATGCATCGCGAATAGTTATCTCACAATAGTCAGCCTGAATATCTGAGACACAAACTATGTCGTCTGCAAAGCGATCCAATACTGTGGCTAAAATCACAAGATCCTGTCTATGTTTCACAGTAAACCCATAATAAATGCGAAACTTCCACACTGGAAAAACAGAAACTTGCAATAAAACGACCTTCGCACCTTTTGCGAAACCTCTGTATCCCCAATGTTTTCTGGTAGTATCGTAAAAGACTTGACCACAAATCATTCGGTTTATAATTGTGCTATTTCCACCGAACTTTACAGAACCATTAACATCTAACTTAGCTTGGGGCTTGTCAGTACCAATGCCGACATTGCCATTGATAACCGCAGTGCCATCAATAAACGCATCCCCATCATTCACATGAAGTTTAACTTGGGGATTGCGAGTACCGATGCCGACATAGCCACCTCTTTTTAAAAAGATTCCTCGATTCCACTCCCAATTTCCAGACTGGTTATCATGAGTGATTTGCAGAAAGTCACCATTGTCGTTGGGACTAGTGTAAAACATGAATTTTTTGTTGTTTTCATTCTTCCCTAAAACTATATTGCCGTTAACCTGAAGTTGAGTATCTGCGTGAATAGTCTTGGTGCCGATAGCGACCTTACCACTAATAACCGCATCCCCACCATCCACATGAAGTTTTGCTGCGGGATTCGTAATACCGATGCCGACCTTGCCACTGATAACCGCATCCCCACCATTTACATGAAGTTTAGCTGCGGGATTCGTAATACCGATGCCGACGCTACCACTGATAACTGCATTCCCATCATTCACATGAAGTTTTGCTGCGGGAGTACTCGTACCGATGCCGACATTGCCACCTCTTCGTAAAGTGATTCCTTGGTTCCAATCCCAATCATTATTATCCTTGTCATGGGTGATTTGCAGAAAGTCGCCTCCACCATCTGTGCGACTGTGAAATATAAATTTTTTATTTGTTTCATCCTTCCCTAAAACTATATCGCCGTTAACCTTAAGTTTAGTCGTCTCCCGGTCAAAAGTCTTAGTACCGATGCCGACCTTGCTCCCACTATACAAAAGTGGCGTTTTTTCGATAGGTATAACTAGCCGCCCATCGGGATAGCTACCAATGTTTTGATAGTCAATATATATACAGGCTAGTCCAGAAGCGCTGCTGGTCACTAAATTGCTAATTGTTAGCTCGATTCCCTGTCCTGCTGTTAATTGCTTCAGGGATGCGTTGGGTGTAAAACTCCACTGAGTGGAATTTGCCGTATGGTCTGATGCCCAAGAATTGTTATCTGTTACTTGGATTTGAACGCCGTTTAACTGGCTAGTTGTTGCCACCAGTGCGTCTGGATGATTTCCCTGCTCAAAGCTGACAATAAACTTTGAACTTTGGTCTAATGAGAGAATTGGTCGCGTGTTATTAGATAAAGGGGAATTGAGTACCTTTAATTTCAGAGTGTTTTGAGTAGTTCCATCATTGAGAATCGCATTAGAACCTAAGACCCGAAATTGTAAAGGAATTTGCGTCTTGCGGAGATGATTGATTACAGAAACCGCGTTTTTGGAACTTACTTGCTCCTTAAGTGGGGTTGCTGTTGCTGTCGCCGTTGGTTTGCTCGAAATTAGACCGATTCCACCATACAACAATTCAACATTGCTGCTTTTAACAGTGCGATTATTAGCTGTAAGTTTCGAGAAACTTATTTGAATCTTCTCGTTTGGTTGTAACGTCAGTTCAGTTGTGCGAAGAAAATACATCGAGAAAAAGTTTTCTTCTTCGTTATAATTGACGATCCAATCGTTAGTATTGTCTATTGTGATCTCACTAGGGTTAAGCCCTAAATCTTTTTGCCAACGAAGTTGAAAATGGCATCGTTCCGGACTAGCCGCATTAGCGCCTCCTTGTGCAACAGTAGCTAATTTTTCGGGAGGAGAGTTCAAGACAGGGCTCAAGACGATGATATTTTTGCTAACATTCAACACCTCTAAATGTAACTTTGAGGCCTCATTGCCATCTTCTAAATAGATGGTGTTAATAAGGTCAGCCTTGCCGCTCTGTCCGTAATAAAACTGAAATACCAAAGGCTGTTGGGTTGTCATATTGCTAGGATTAATGGCCTTTTCCTTTTGAAGAATTTCTGGGGGAACTGGGTTAATCATGATCATTACTCCTTGAGAAAAAAGAAATTGTTTTTTGTGGTTGGGTTTTACTCGCTGACAGTTGGGATTTCTTGAGTCCATGAATCGGTTGATTCAGGTTGCTGTAATTGGGCTTCTCCTTGTCTCTGGATTTTGCCAATCAGTTGATAGACTTGGCGGTAAGGCATAGTACCCAAAGCTTCTAAAACTTGGTTGACTTCCCCCAAAGTTAATTTGAGGGAAATTTGTTCGGCTTCATTCATTAGTTTCTGTTTTTCTGGTTAATTTTAGCCAGCCATCATAGATTTTTTGTGGACTGGAGTAAACCGACTGAGAATCAAAGGGAACTAGGGGACGATTTGACCAGATATCCCCATCTTTTCCTAACCAAGACCACTCATAATTGGGTACTTCAGGAAGGGAAAGCTTGATCTGATCAAGATCATTGATTGGGTTAAGATCACTCAGAAGTGGTGCCGCTAAAAAGGTAACTTCGATCGCTTGTAAAGCAGGTAAATACTGTTCCGGCGGAATAGAAATACTCTTAGCAGGAAGTATGCCACAAGTCGCGTTAACTTGTCCACGAGGGTCGATTAACATCACTAGAGTTTGGGCTGTATTTTCCTCTAAGGTTTGCTCCAGATTCAAGGGAGTGTCAGGGGTGGGATCTTTTTCATCATCAAACAGGGTTTTGATCTTTTCGTGGGGAACATAGCAACTTTGGGGAGCATAAAAAATGTCTCCTGCGTAAGAAGTGCCATTGGCGCTTTCTATCCAGTAGCCCACTAAACTATCGTTAAACTGCTGATATTCACCAATACGGATGGGGAATTTGACCTGTTCAAAAGCGTCCGTCGTTCGCAGCTTATTGCCGAAGATGTCTTCAGAGAAGGATATCCTGTTCTGGCTAACGGCGGGTATGCCTTGGATATCTAGATTGACGCGTGAGCGCACTAGAGCTAAAGGTCGCGACACTAGCAAGGAGATGGCTTTATTTTGAGCAAATCCTTCGGGGTCAATGGTTTCTAAGGCTGCATTGACAGTGGTGAGGAAATCGGACATAAATGCCGGTCCTTGATCTCTCAGATACTGGACCATTTGCTTGAGATAGGGGTTAGTCCCAGCAATAATGTCATTAATTTCCCGCTCAGTGTAATCACGTCCCGGAACAGAGCGCAATCTAGCGGTGCGGTCAATCATCACTAGAGCATTGCCCTCATCATCATAAATGGTCAGGCTGTTATCTAAGTTGTTGGGCAAAACCCAGCCACAGATTGGTTTAGTGGCGAGGGTATCATTCATTTCCTGATCTTGTTGACGGCTGCGAGTCCCCTGTGGTCGAGTGGCCGATAGCCAGCGAAAATTCAAGCGGGCGGGTTGGGCTAAACGGGGTGGCAGGTAGATGGGATGGGATGATAATACATTAGCAAAAGCTGTTGGCAGTGTTAGGGGTTGGCTAGGGACAATCTCACGGCGATTGTTAGCGTCAAGCACGACATTAACCTGTCCAAAGGTATCCACAAGTCGTAAATCAGTAATCTTTAATCCTCCTACACGAATGGGACTAAAATCGAATCCAGTTAAAGGCGATCGCAAAAGACTGTCCGGTACGAGACGAGAGCTAAGTTCTAAAGTGTTCTGCACGTTTTGCAGGAAATCTTTTGCAGGTCCAGTTGCTGCAAGTAGATTATCGTTGACATCTAACTGAATTGTCCGACTATAGGTGAGTAGTGCATCACTAAAGCCGCCGAGACTCTGGGCGAGACAGCCGTTAAGAGATTGCAGTTGTTGATAGGCCCGCAGCGCCGTAGAAAAAGGATCACTAGCTGTGGGGTTTTTCTGGTCATACCACCCCTTGACAGAGGTAAAATTCTTGACTAGGTAGTCCTCGGTTTGGTCGTCTGGGGATATATTTTTGTCTTGGTAATAGTCGGGCAACAAATACTTGGTCAAGTAATCTATAAGATTGTCCTTGAGCAACATACTAGCCGAGGAAGAGAGAAAACTAGCTCCCGTGTAAAGGTCGGGATAATCAGCCAAATTACTCGCGCTTGCAGCCGTCGGGGTAATTTCAAGGCCATCGACTGGCAATTGATAGTTCTTTTTGATGATGTCAGGAGGGTAGTTTGTGCTTTGATTGTATGTCTCGCTTTCTATTTTATGGTTTAGCCCTTTCAATTGCACTTGCCATTCCAACAAGAAAGGGTTCCAAGGCTGATTTTTCCATTGACGGAAGCCAATTTTTTCCGTGGGTTTGTTGCCAAACTCGTTGAGAAATTGGACAAAAATATTTAAGGTGTTGTCAGATAAGCTCTGCAAGTCAATGGACTGAGTTAATAATTTACATTGCAGCAAACCATCTGTCCTTAAACGCTCGTCGTCACGGTTGCGAGTCGGTTTAGCGACTTCCCCAGTCATTAAAACTACGGGATCATTTGGCTGCCAATAGCGAGGACCTGGAACTATTTTGATGGTGTAAGATGGTCGGAACAAACCAATTTTGTCTTGGTAATCCCGGTCAATTGCGGTCGGAGATAGGGGGTTTTTGTGGAAGCTAACGCTGGCGATGCGTCCCCGTAAACGATGGCTACCGGAAGAGTTAGACATTAAATAGACGGTGTGACTAAAGGGGTTATTAGCCTCTAAGTGGAGGAAAACCCACCGATTCTTAGGAATTGCTCTCCAGTTAATCGGTCCGTTTACCTGTTGTCCGTTAATGTAAATTTTTTGCCAAGTGCTGCTAATTCCATTAGTAGAATTAACATAAAGGCTGGTACTTCTCACCTCTAAAAGGGAACCCTGAACTCCCTCTGGTATGTTTACCCACATCGAGAGGGACTGGATATTTCCTAAATTAGAGATTTCATAATTCTGATTGCCATCGAAAGATAAACACTTCATGGCAATATCGTCATCCACTAAGGTAGAATCGCCAGTGACTTGGACTGATTTTTTGGGAGCAATTAAACGGGATTCTTTGTTAAACTGCTGAACTTCAGCAATTAGTGTGTTAATCGACCCAGCAAGTCTGCTCGCTTTTGAATCGCTGTCAAAATTTGAATTACTGTCAAAAGGTCTGTTAATCGACCAGGCAAGTCCGCTCGCTTTTGAATCACTGTTAAAAGAGGAGCCAGAAAAATTCTTAGGAGCAGCAGCGCTGATAATTTGACCTTCTGTATTTTTCTGTAAGTTCAAGACCCCAGCAGCTTTGATGGCATTCTCTAAGGCTTTTACCCCATATTGATTTTCCTCTGGAGGTCCCTCAAGAAACGCCTTGATTAGATCCATGTCACTCGTTTCCTCAAAAATTTCGTATATTTCCAGTGTTTGTATTTTGCTTCTATCTAGCAAGCTTTTCTCCTTATCCCGATCAGGAAGAACATAAGTGGCCAGCATATACTTATACCAATCAGCATAGACTTGTTCTCGAATTGAGCCAACTTTTGCTAATTGTTGGTCGTATTCACGCTGTGCTTCATTAACTTCACTGATGCGATCGCCGATGGCGGCGGATAATGTCACCTGCATTATTCCCTCGCCTTGCACTGCATTTGCTGGGTTGGCACTTCCCGACTGGGAAATTTTCGGATCAGATTCCGGCACTACCTGCCATGATATCTCTTTACATTGGCCAGTAAAGCTGTCCTCGTGTAGTCCTTGTCGAAACTTGGGTCCAAAGTCGAGATTTTGCTGTACTAAACGCCCACCCATTTGTAAGGCTTCTAGCTGCTCCTCAATCGTTTTGCGATTTTCTGTATTTGTTGTGTCCAGTTGACGAGCTACATAAGCTGCTATGGCTTCTTCTTGGTTGTTTCCTACGGCGATCGTTCCTTGGAATTTAATCGCTTGTGGGTTAGTTACAGAAGCACCAGGCGCAAAACTTAGGGAAGCATGACAAAGAAGACGATCGGGGAAACTTTGGTTATTGCCTATTTCTACTGTCCAGCCAGCTTTACTTTGCAGAGTGTCTAAAAGGCTTAAAGTATCTCTGTCTGGGTACTGTTCTTTGATAAATTTGTCAAGATAATCTTTGGTGCCGTCGCTATACCAGCCAATGACATCATATCGTAGGTCTTTGGGCGGGGTTGTATTGATGGTGAAGTCCCCATCATGAAAACCGAACACACTACGACAGTTAGGATAAAAACCAGCAAAGGCAACTTTTTCGTTGTCTAAGTTGTCAACTGTGGCGAAGGGTCCAATAGCGGACAATTCCTGAATATATTGGGAATTTGTTGGCCTTGAGCGCCATGCTCCCAATTCTAATTTACGCCCCAGAAAACGATAGGGTTGATACTCATTGGTAGCTGGATAATAGAGGATATTAATTGTATCTTCTGGTGTAGCACCTTCAGGATACAGATAATCACTTTCTACAACCCATTTTTTTTCTGCTATATTGCTCCCACGTCGTATAATTAGCCAGCGATTAGGTACAAGGGGAAATGTGATGCCTTGTTCTCCATCTCTTGCTATACCGTTAGTCAGCGCATCTGGTAAAGACCAGTGTAGGTGAATGCCTGCTTTTAGACCTAATTCAGGTTTTGTCAAGGGAACCGTTAATACAGTTTCGCTAATATAAGCCCTACCGGGATTTACTAATTGGCTATTTTTATAGTAGGGGAGCTTACTATAATCAGTCATTTCCCCCAGTACCTTCGTCTGGCTCGGGAGGTAGAGGGCATCAAGGTAAACCGGAACTAGGAGTGTGGTCATAACTGTAGTATGTAGGGATGAATGAAGCAGAAGCCTAAATCGTGAGGTTTAGCAATCTTCGCTGTTATACTGCGACAGAATGTCAAGGGGCAAAACCCACTTGGAGAAGTCCTTAAGATTCGTTTTTTTCTTTATTTTTTGAATGGTAAGAACTCTTGATTTCTTTGTCAACACTTGTGGCATTTTTTTTGTAAATTTTTATCATTTTTTTTGTTATTTTTTGTTATAATATCGTTATAATTTTTAGAATTAAGGGAACAGGGAACAGAGTAAAGTCAATATTTACAGGAAGTTCTAACAAGCCAAAATCTAATCAGGATTTTCAGGATTCTCAATCCAAAATCTAAAATCCAAAATCGAAAAACATTTCAAGTTTGTCGATGCTTTAAGTTCTACTGCTAGAAAAGCATCTGCTAAATGAGCATGGTCGTTATTGCTCGTTTCTATGACAATTGTCAGAAAAAGGATAATATCCACTAGAAACCCGATCATCGGCCATTTGGTAGCGGCATAAATCCAACCGATGCCCAAAATGCCGATGTCTGGTTAATAGGTCCAATTTTGTTTCGTCTGTAGGGTGTAGGTTCCGTCGCGCACATTGACCCGATGGGGGATCAGCTTCAGGTCTCGGAAGATATGAGCTTGGTGTTGTAGGGCCGTCAGAGAGCGATCGTCGATCGGGATAATGGCACGTTCAGAGGCCCGTTGTTCGAGATTAGCCACGATCGCCGGATCGATCTCGTGGTGAGCTGCCAAGCGTCTCGTCGCCTCTAACTCCTGTTGTTTCGCCCAGGCCCCCGCCTCGTTCACCTCTTCTAAAATCACCTTCAGTACATCGGGATAATCCCGCACCAATTCGGGAACCGCATAATAATAGGTCGGCACTTCTAGAGAGGCGTTTTCCCCGAATATACTCTCTAGATCCGCCACCGATCTTCCCGGATAGGTGCGCGTCTCCGTGGGGGAATAGGGAACCCAGACCACCCAAGCGTCGATCTCACCGCGACGAAAAAGCACCAGTGCTTCCGGTTGAGTCGCATACACCGGTTCGATATCGCTTAATTCTAGATTCACTCTCATCAGGGCGCGGATGAGGACATAATGGGCGCTCGAACCTCGATCGAAGGCGATTCTTTTGCCTTTTAAATCCGCCAAGGTCTGTATTGGCGAATCCTCAGGCACGAGAATCGCCTGACCTTTCGGGGCGGTATATTTTTCTTTAGCTACCCGGACGAAGACGTGTTCGGCCGCTTGCGAGAAAATACTCGCCGTACCGCCACCACCACAGAAGTCGATCATTCCGTTGCTCAAGGCCTCGATCAGCGAGGAAGCGGAAAGAAAACTCGTCCACGTTACCGTCACCCCCAAGGGTTTTAAGCGTCTTTCCAGAAAGGCCTGGGCGCGGAGAACTTCCAGATTGGTCATGCCCTCGGGATAGCCGATCTTGAGGGTTCCTAGCCGCCGGGCTTGTTTGGCCAGGGGAGTGATATCGGAGGGGGTCGAGCGCTTGAACCAGCGATCGATCAGGATACAGAAGAGAATTCCAGCGATAAATAATCCCACGGTTTCCAATAGCCGGGGAGTCGTATTCCGGGGGAATTTAAAGCTATCGACGAGGTTGAGAATCAGGTTATCGGATCGAGAATTTTGACCGACGGCGATCTCGCGTAGCGAGCGCTTTGCGTTCGTGTCGGAAAATCCAGCCAGGAGAAAGCTCCCGACCAGACTGGTCAAAAAAAGCAGCGCGGGAAGAACTCCCCGGCAATTTCGCCACGGTTTCCAGAGACACTTGATCGAACGGTGGAGCATGGGATTTCTCGCAGAAAACAAGATTTATCGTCGGGCAAGGAGACAAGAAGGAAGGGTTTCCCAACTCGATCGGGAGAGGTTCCATTAGTTTTAAGTGGGTGGGTGGAATTAAATATAAGATAAACGTAGGTTGGGTTGAAGCATGAAACCCAACGCCAGCACGGGTTACGCTACCGCTAACCCATCCTACAAATAATTGTGCCTCCCTACTTATCTACATACTATAGAAATCCACGACTCCTCGATTGTGTAACAAAGTACATTTATAAATGTATTGAAAATGATATAGTTTTAAAACAAAATTGCGCCCGCCTTTGAGAGATCGAGGTAATATGGATGGATTGGTTGATCGAAATCGTCAAAATCGCGGTGGCCACCGGCATAGCCACCACCTTCGACGACAATATTTATCTAACCGGCTTTTTTAGCGAGGTAAATCGTACCTTTCGCCCGGTTCACGTTGTCGTAGGCGAGCTAGTCGGGTTTACGGCCTTAGTATCGGTTAGCTTGCTGGGTTTTCTCCTCGGCCTAATCATCCCGCCGATTTATATCGGTCTTCTCGGAATCCTGCCGATCCTCATCGGTGTGAGAAATTTAGTGACTTTAAATCGCGATAACGAGAGGGAAAGCGCAGATCGCAAGGTGAATTTGCGAAGAAATGCCCAATTTCATGGGTTCGCCTCCCGCAGACTATCCCTCGGTCAAGTCCTCAGAGATCGCCAAACCTATAAAGTTTCCGCGGTCACGATATCCAATGGCGGCAATAATCTCGGTATCTATATTCCCCTATTCGCCAATAGTACCGTGGCGCAGTTAGCCGTAATCATCCCGATCTGCTATCTAATCGTCTGTACTTGGTTATTTCTCTCCTATCATCTAACCCGCCAACCGGGGATCGCAGTTGTCCTCAGCCGTTATGCCAGTAAGCTTTTCCCTTTTGTGCTGATGTGGTTGGGCCTACGGATTATTCTCGATAACGGTTCCTATCGCCTGTTGATTCCCATCGGGTAAATTAGGCCCCCGTAAAAATCGCCAATCTCCGGCTCCCACGGGAGTCAAAATTCAGGAAGAGAGAATAAAAATTAGTTGGTTTAGAGCAACCTTATCGAGAAAATCCCGATGAATGTATCACTGTTGCCAATTCGATCGCTGTTTCGTCCCTTTCGTTCCTTATCGGGGAGGAGCTTCCTTTCCTTCCTGTTAGTGGGACTGTTGGCAAGTCTCGCCCTCGCCTCCTGCGGGGGAATCGGCTCAAAACCGGAGGTGAAACTGAATCTCGTTTCCTTCTCGGTCACGAAAGCCGCCCACGACCAGATTATCCCGAAATTCGTCGAGAAATGGCGGAAAGAGCATAACCAAAAAGTCATTTTCCAGCGCAGTTACGGCGGTTCCCTGGCCCAGGCCGATGACGTGAACGCAAAGCGCTCGCTACGCGAGATCGCAGGGAAACAAGAGGCGGACGTGGTACATCTAGCCCTACCTCTAGACGTGACGCGCATCGCCGACGCGGGGTTAATCCATCGCGGTTGGGAAGATCGGGTTCCGAGAAGGGGAGTGGTGAGTCAATCGGTTGCGGCGATTGTGACGCGGGCGGGAAATCCGAAAAATATCCAATCCTGGGCGGATCTGGCTAGAGAGGACGTTACAGTTCTATCCGCCGATCCGAAAACTTCCGGGATCGCTATTTGGCAGTTATTAGCCCTCTGGGGTTCGGTGACGCAAACGGGGGGCGAACCAGCACAGGCATTGGATTTTGTCCGCCAAGTCTATGAAAAGATTCCCACCCTAGCGAGGGACGCACGGGAAGCCAGCAATGCCTTTTTCCAAGAGGGAAAGGGGGATGTTTTAGTCACCTACGAAAACGAGGTAATTCTAGCGGCAAGAAATCAACCCGACATCAGTTACTTCGTCCCTTCGGTCAATATCTCGATCGATAATCCCGTGGCGGTGGTGGATAGAAATGTCGATAAACACGGCACGCAAGAGGTGGCCGAGGCCTTTGTGAATTTCCTCTATTCCGAGCCGGCACAACAGGAATTCGCCAAATTGGGCTATCGCTCGGTCAATCCCTTCGTGGCCAAGGATGAAGGATTACAATTCCCGCCGATCAAGACCCTTTTCAACGCCCAAGATCTCGGGGGTTGGACGTTGATCGAAAAGGAATTTCTGGCCAATAACGGCATCTTCGAGCAGATTAAAAACCAGTCGGCTTCCTAACATTTTTCCCGCTTTAATCTATGAAATTCTCTCATTATTTTTTCCTAATCTCCCTTCTGATGGCCAGTAATTTGATCGCCGGTTGCGGTCGCCCGGCCGACTCGGCCGAGAAAGAAGCACCAGTCTCGATCGACGGTGGTGCGGTGGGTTTCGCCCTCTCCCTCGCCGTTGCCGAAGAATATCAGAGAATCCATCCCGAAGCGCGGGTAAGCGTCGCCACCAGTGGAACCGGGGGCGGTTTTAGTAAGTTCTGCGCCGGAAATCTCGACATTGCCGGGGCATCGCGGGTGATCCGGAAAGAAGAGATCGAGAAATGTCGGGAAAACGGTGTGGAATTTCTGGAATTACCGATGGCGATCGACGGATTGGCGGTGATCGTCAATAAAAAAAATCAATTCGCCAAGTGTTTAACGATTAAAGAACTCGATAAAATGTGGAACACGAAAGCGGAGGGCAGGATTACCAGTTGGAAACAGATTAATCCCAAATTTCCCGACGAGAGATTATTACTTTTCGCCCCGCCTTCCGATACGGGAACCTTCGATTATTTCACCCAAGCGATTACGGGAAAACGGAGAAATAGCCGTACGGATTTCACCCCGAACCGCAATCAAAACGCGCTCGTGCAGGGGGTGATCGGCAATCCATCCGCGCTTGCCTATTTAGGCATCTCTTTCTATATGCAGAACCAAGATCGATTGAACTTGGTGGCGATCGAAAACAATGAAGGAAAATGCGTCAAACCGGTTCCCATCGATAACGTTCTCCGCAATATCTATAATAGACCTCTTGCATAATTTTTTTATGGTATAATATAAGGTTTTGCTTTTTTCTCAATTCTTAGATTGAAGTGGAAAAAAGAATAAAATGTGATCTTAGGTCAGGAAATCATCTATAATTTTGCTATGTTTATTAGCAAAATTATGGATTATCAAAACTTATCAGATGAACAATTCAAACGCCGTTTCGGTGTGTATAAACCAACATATAGAAAGATGGTAGAATCAGTAAAAAGTGTTGAAGCCGACTCTAATTCACCATCTAAAAGGGGACCGAAACCTAAACTATCTATAGAAGAACAAGTTTTAGTAACGTTAGAATATTGGCGAGAATATAGAACATATTTTCACATTGGTACAAGCTGGGAACTATCAGAATCAACTATATGTCGGATTGTAAATAAGACGGAAAAAATGCTTTTACAATCGGGAAACTTCCGTTTAAAAGGAAAAAAAGCTTTACTCAATCAAGCAGAGATACCGGTCGTAACGGTAATGGATGTAACGGAAACTCCCATTGAACGCCCCAAAAAGAAACAGAAAGATTTTTTGGGGGGTAAAAGAGGTTATCATACTTTAAAATCCCAATTAGTAGCTGATCAAAATACCGAGGAAATTATCTGTGTCTTTTGTGGGAAAGGTAGAGGTCATGATTTTAGTTTATTTAAAAAAAGTCGAGTTCGTTTTCATCCTTTAACTACCAGCATAGAAGACAGTGGTTATCAGGGAATAGCTGCATACCATAGTAATAGTTATACACCGAAAAAGAAATCGAAAAATAGAAAATTAACAGAGTTAGAAAAAGAGTATAACAAGGCTTTAGCCAAAGAAAGGATTATCATTGAACCTATAAATAGGAAACTCAAAATCTTTAAAATCTTATCCTGTAAATATCGGAATCGTCGTCGAAGATATAGTTTAAGAGTTAACTTGTTGGCGGCTATTTATAACTGTGAGTTAGGGATAGGTATAGCAGCTTCTTAAAAGTTGCCTAAAGATTAATCAAGTCAAGGAGAATTTATTCTCAATTATAAAAATTGAGATAGTTTGTGCTGCTTAAATAAAGAGGTTTTGATAACCAAATTAAAGCATATCTAAAGAGTTTTGAGTTAAAAGTTAAACTTCAAGTTTTCATTCAGGACTAATGTACTGGTTAACTAATTTTTTGGGGAAAATTAGTTAACCCATCATTATAACATATAATTAATTTGCAAGAGTTCTAATCCCCTTTCCCGTCCCCTGTTTATCTACGTCAACAAGAATAATTTAAAAACGAATCCATCCCTGGAAAAATTCGTGCGCTTCTATTTAGAAAATTCCTGGAAATGGGTCGATGGCGTGGGTTACGTCGCTTTACCTGATGAGGCCTACGTCAAAACCCTGCGGAAATTCGAGCGCGGGGAAACGGGATCGAAATTTGGCAAAGCTAAACCGGGAGAACCGATCACGAACTTTATCTAAAAAAGGAATTTTGTTAAACCATGACCTTAACCCCGAGTTCTTTCGATAATTCTTTTTTCGCGGGAGATAATTCACTCCTCAAGCACCCCGGCGACGATATTCAAGAGAAGATAATCGCGGTCATTCTCTTCGCTTGCGCCTTCGTTTCCGTGGCGACGACGATCGGCATCGTGGCGATTATTTTTAGTGAAACCTGGGGATTTTTTCAAGAGGTATCTTTCGCCCAATTCTTTCTCGATACCCGTTGGACTCCACTGTTCGCCACCCCTCATTTCGGTATCTGGCCGCTAATTAACGGGACATTTTTAACCACGGCCATCGCTATGTCCGTCGCGGTTCCTTTAGGCCTATCTTCCGCGATCTACCTCGCCGAATACGCGAAACCGAACCTGGCGGCGATTTTACGCCCCGCGGTGGAACTTCTCGCCGGGATTCCCACGGTGGTGTATGGGTACTTCGCCCTACTCGTTGTCACGCCCACTTTGCGGAATCTTTTCCCCGTCGAGATTTTTAACGCCCTCAGTGCCGGGTTAATGATGGGGATCATGATCACTCCCACGGTGGGATCGATTAGTTTAGACGCAATCCGAGCGGTTCCTCGTTCCCTGCGCGAGGGTTCCTACGCGCTAGGAATTACCAAGCTGGAAACGATTTTTAAAGTGGTTCTCCCCGCCGCCCTCTCCGGGATCATGGCCTCGATTATTCTGGGAATGTCCCGGGCGGTGGGGGAAACGATGACGGTGTTGATCGCCGCCGGCTCGCAACCCCGGCTTACCCTCAATCCCTTCGAGTCGATCGCCACGATGACCGCTTTTATGGCCGAGATTTCCGGGGGAGATGCGCCCCGGGGCAGTCTCAGTTTTAAAACCCTCTACGCGGTCGGCGCGGTGCTTTTTCTGATCACGCTGGTGCTGAATCTAGCCAGTTACTGGATATCCCACCGTTTTAAAGAAAAATACGATTGATTTCCCATGGTTAAATCCTCTGTCAAATCCGATACCGTTGAATTTATCGACCATCTCGAACGTCGCGAGGCGATCGGCAAATTCTGCGAGTATCTTTTCCTCTTCGGTTTACTGATCGGTTTGTTCGTTCTGGCGCTGTTGGTGTTGAATATCGCCCACGATGGACTCGGACGACTCTTAACCCCCGGATTCCTCACGGAAACGCCTTCCCGTTTCCCGGAAAGGGGCGGTATCCGTCCGGCGATCATCGGTAGTTTCTATCTGGGAATTATCGTGCTTCTCGTGGCGGTACCGATCGGGGTCGGGTCGGCTTTGTATCTAGAGGAATACGCCCCGAAAACTTGGTGGACGGCACTGATCGAGGTGAATATCGGCAATCTGGCCGGGGTTCCCTCGATCGTCTACGGCTTATTAGGATTAGCGGTTTTTAACTATACTTTGCACGGCTACAACTTGCATTTTTTACTCAAGGACAATAATATAGTTTAAGAGTCATAATTAGAAGCAAAGCACTCATTAAAAACATGATTAACCTAGAATTCACGGAAGAAGAAAAGAACTCACTGTATTATGAAAGATTTCATCATCCCCATCCCCGGGTTCAACTGAAGATGGAAGTTCTCTGGTTAAAAAGCCAAAAGATACCGCACCAAAAAATTTGTCAGTTAGCAGGAATCTCGCCAAATACCTTATTAACCTATCTTCGCGATTATCAAGAAGGCGGAATAGAAAAATTAAAAGAAATCAACTTCTATCGCCCTAAAAGTGAATTAGAGTTTCAAAAAGAAACCCTCAAAAAATACTTCGAGAAAAATCCACCAGCCACAATAAATGAAGCTGTATATAGGATAGAAAAATTGACGGGAATAAAACGAAGTCCTACCCAAGTGAGAAAATTTTTAAAATCAATGGGAATGAAATGTTTAAAAGTAGGTTCTCTTCCTTCTAAAGCTGACCCAGATGAACAAGAGGACTACAAAGAAAAAAAGCTAGAACCCAGACTAAATGAGGCAAAAGAAGGAAAAAGGGCTGTTTTTTTTGTTGATGCCGCTCACTTCGTCATGGGAGCATTTCTCGGTTTTGTTTGGTGTTTTGAGAGACTTTTTGTTAAGTCACCGAGCGGGCGTAAACGCTTCAATGTTTTAGGAGCATTAAATGCAATAACTCATGAAGTTATTCTGGTAACATATGAAACTTATATTACGGCAACTCAAGTCTGTGAACTCCGCTCAAAAATAGCTGCTTTAGGACTAATGATTCCCATCACTCTAGTCTTAGATAATGCCCGCTATCAAAAATGTAAAATTGTTGAAGAATTGGCTCTTTCTTTGTCAATAGAGCTGCTCTATCTGCCGTCTTATTCACCTAATCTAAATTTAATTGAAAGGCTGTGGAAATTGGTCAAAAAGAAATGTTTATATGGTAAATATTATGAGAACTTTTCTGACTTTTCTTCAGCTATTTATGAATGTCTGAATGATGCCCATCTGAAACATAAAAAAGAACTGGATTCCTTGCTGACTCTACGATTTCAGAAGTTTAATAAATCTCAGATTATGAACGTCTAAAGTATATAACGCTTAAGACGCTCAGGATGTTTTTCTACTTCTTCAATGGCGGCGAGCGTTTCTGTATTAAGTACCTAAGCAAAATTAATTACACATATCTAACCACCTCTTGCCTCTTGCCTCTTGCCTTTTGCCTTTCTTCACTAGGAAATTTATTTTGCACGACTACTTAGGAATTTGAACATCAAAGGGAAAACCTTGATGAAAATCGACATCAGATAAGGCTGGATGCTGGATTTTTTGTAGGAGAAGCTGTTGTTCTTCGTCAGTTAAGGAAAGGATAATTTGAGCAAGGGAATCAATTAGTTTAGTATTGATTGCAGCAGCAGCTTGACTCATGGTTAAACAAATAATTGGGAGTTAATTAATTATTTTAATCTAGTTTAGCGCGAGTTAGCACCCCCTAGCGATCGCCTCTTATTCCAGAAAACGGGTTTTTTAAAGAAACCCGTTTTCTCAGTTGATGAAATAAGCTAAAATCAAATCAACTCGTTGCCCTCGCCTTATGTTTTCTATCCAAACTACCTACACTCAAGCTCAAGAAAATTTAGCGAGCCTTCTGGATCGACTGGAAAGCGAGAATAGTATGGCGATTATTACTCGCCCTGGTCATAAAGATATGGCACTATTAAGCGCAGAGGAATTAACTGGCTTATTAGAAACCGTTTATCTTTTGCGATCGCCTGCGAATGCTCGAAAGTTATTGGCAGCACTGGAACGTTCAATGGAGAGGGACGTTAAAACAATACCGGGACAGACAGTTACAGAACTTTGTCAGGAGTTAGGAATTGAACGCCAAGAGTAGGGCAATTGTCTTTGACAGTCAATTTCGAGAAGATTTAAGATGGTGGTACAAAACAGATAAAAAAATCGCCTTTCGCCTACTCGATCTCGTAGAATCTGTCACCGCCGATCCCTTTACTGGAATAGGCAAACCAGAACCCATAAAGTATCTTGAAGCTAATACTTGGTCACGCCGAATTACCACAGAACACCGTCTAGTCTATCGAGTCAAAGATGACCGCATTGAGTTTTTAGCAGCACGATATCACTATACTTAAACAGCTTATGTATTCCAGAAAACGGGTTTCTCAAAGAAACCCGTTTTCTATGGCATTCATCTTGCTTAATTGATAACAGTTTTTAACTTTTCCAAGACAGAATTGTTTAACGTAATTTTTCCCATTCTTCTCTACTAATATTTGCTTGTTGTAAAATTTTAGCCAGCAAGCTTTTACTGATATCTCCTTGGTGTGGATTAGGAATCCAGATTTTTAATTTTCCCTGCACCATATATTGATGATTTCCTCCTACCAAAGGACCAGAAAATCCCAGCTTTCTCAACTGGCGAATTAACTCTTTCCTTTTGATGGGGGCAAAAGGTGGCATCAGGCGATTTTTTGTTGAGGGGTTAGATTGATACCGTCAATAATCGGTAACTGATGCTGTAAGCGTAGTCCTAAAATAACCCAGCCTTCCAAAACTTCCTGTAACTGTTCCTTAGTAGCTTCGAGAGTTGTCCCATTAGCATATACTCCCTCAAATCCCGGAATTTCTCCATAAAAAGTACCGTCTTCTAGAACTTCATAAGTTGCCAGTTCCATTGCTTGTTTTAGATATTTTGTTAGCATCATTGACAGGAATAAAGCTCAGTGATTGTCTCGAAGATTGTCGATTTGATGATCAGTTGTTTTGAACTTGGCGATAATTTTGCCCTGTTTCTCAGCTTACCAGAAAACGGGTTTCTCAAAGAAACCCGTTTTCTTCTCAAAGAAACCCGTTTTCTATGGCTGCCCTAATGGCGCCTAAATGCCGCTGCCGTTCCCAGTAAGCCTAGGGCCAGCAAACCTAAGTCAGAACTTGATTCAGGAACAGGAACAGTCTGGGCAAACCGGACTTCAGAAAGTCCAATCACGTTTGGCTCTAATCCCTGAAATCCCGGACCCCAGTTACTTGCTACATCTAGCCTGGCATATTGGGCTTGAATTACTGGAAAGGAAAAGATTGTCGCTGGTATGTTATTTGCCGTACCTTCAGGTAGTGTTAGGGTTCCTGATACATAAACTGGACTGCTGAAGTTGGCGTTATTGGAGAGAATTAGTGTGAAATCCCTGATTCCGCGATCAGTAGCTATGGTATTAAAAACGTTGTAATTCCACAAAGCCAAGGTATCTAAGAACACAGAACTGCCAAAATCAAAATCAAGATTGACATCAGCAGGAGTCGTCCCGATTTCTAAACGTACTCCCCAGAAATTAGAAAAATCCATACCTGCGACGTGCTGTTGCTGCAAAGCGTTTCCAGGTCCAGTCAACCCATTGCCGTTGGCAGTGTTGACTAAGGCTCCAACGTTGGGAGTAGCAGAGCCTGCATTAAGCGTTAAGGTTGGAGTCGGATTGTAGATGATCGGCAGCGCTTGGACGGGGAGGATAGTCAGTCCAGCGATCGCGCTAACTGTGCCAGCGAAGACAACACCAGCCAGAGAGAGAGATTTGAAGTTAGTTGTAAAATTCATGGGCAATTTTGGGCAAATTCCACCAGCATTTTACTCCCCCCCCGATTTTGTCAAATATCGCTTTTTTATCGATTGCTATAGAGTTTTATCTCCAGAAAACGGGTTTCTCAAAGAAACCCGTTTTCTCAGTGCGATCGCTTGGGGAAGATCGGGTTTGGGATATTTGTAATCTTTGATACAAAGCTCTGGATTATCTGTTCTTAAGATTAAGGCTGGTGTTGCTCATTGATCGGGAAAGAGGCCGGCGCAAGCAGATAAAAACCGCAGAGAAGCTTGTGCCGTGGGATCAAAATTATTAAGCGGAGAATAGCCTCTGACCGGAATTCAACATCAAAGTTAGTAGGAAACTTGTCATCGCCTAAGTAAAGTAACCCTTTATCCACGACACAACACAATAGGAAAAATACTTATGAGTTATGGAACGCGTGTTCAAGCTATCTCTCAAGTAACGGATCGTAAACCCCTACCTAGCAAAATTCCTCAACGTTTAGAGGCCCTCTGGGCAACCGATGTGTTTACCCTGAGCAAAATGCAGGCCAGTCTTCCCAAAGACGTATTCAAATCGGTCAAAAACACGATTTTAACCGGGGGAAAATTAGACGTTTCCATCGCCAGTGCGGTAGCGGCAGCGATGAAAGATTGGGCCACGTCCAAAGGGGCGCTGTACTATGCTCACGTCTTCTATCCGATGACCAACGCCACCGCCGAAAAACACGACGGCTTTATCTCCGTGCAGAGCGATGGTTCAGTGATCACAGAATTTACCGGCAAAGTCTTAGTACAGGGAGAACCGGACGGGTCCTCCTTTCCTAACGGCGGACTTCGCTCCACCTTTGAAGCGCGGGGTTACACCGCTTGGGATGTCACCAGTCCCGCCTACGTTATGGAGACGGATAATGGTGTCACCCTCTGTATCCCCACGGTTTTTATCTCTTGGACAGGAGAGGCCCTCGACAAAAAAACGCCCCTTTTACGTTCGATTTCATCGATGAGTAAAGCCGCCACCAGGGTGCTTAAACTATTAGGACATACGGAAGTCGCCCCCGTTAACTCCAGCTGCGGTGCTGAACAGGAATATTTCCTCGTAGATGCTCATTTTGCCCATAGTCGCCCCGATTTACTGCTCACCGGTCGCACCCTATTTGGTAAACCCGCCGCTAAGGGTCAACAGTTCGACGATCATTATTTTGGTGCGATTCCCGAACGGGTTCAGGTGTTTATGCAGGAAGTGGAGGAAAGAATGTATCGCCTCGGCATTCCGGCCAAAACCCGCCATAATGAAGTCGCTCCCGGACAGTTCGAGATTGCCCCCTTTTTCGAGGCTGCTAACGTGGCCAGTGACCATCAGCAGTTAATTATGACTTTGCTGAAAAGTACGGCTAAAAAACACGGTTTTGTTTGCCTACTGCATGAAAAACCCTTTGCGGGAATTAATGGTTCGGGAAAACACGTTAACTGGTCGGTAGGCAACGCTACCCAGGGCAATTTGTTAGATCCAGGCGATACTCCCCACGCTAATATGCAGTTTTTGTTATTCTGTGGGGCGGTAATTCGTGGTGTTCACAAGTACGGGGCGCTTTTACGCGCAGTGGTGGCTACTGCCAGCAATGATCACCGTTTGGGGGCAAATGAAGCTCCTCCCGCCATTATTTCCGTATATTTGGGCAGCCAGTTAGAAAAGGTATTTGACCAAATTAGCCAAGGCCGAATTGAGGGTTCTGATGCTCCGGGGTTGATGGATCTCGGTGTCGATACCCTGCCGGTATTCCCCAAGGATCCTGGCGATCGCAATCGTACCTCTCCTTTTGCTTTTACGGGCAATCGCTTTGAATTCCGCGCCGTGGGTTCTAATCAGTCAGTTTCTGGGCCGCTGGTGGCGATGAACACGATTCTAGCCGATTCCCTGACTTGGGTGGCGGATAACTTAGAAAGTCGGATGAAAGCCGGGGAAGACCTCAATACTGCCGCCCAGGGTGTTCTCAAGGAGATCATGGACAAACACAGAAATGTGATCTTCGGAGGTAACGGATATTCCCCAGAATGGCACAAAATGGCGGTAGAAGAGCGCGGTTTGGCTAATCTCCGCACCACCGCCGATGCTTTACCCGTGCTGAAAGCCGATTATATTGAAGAACTGTTTACCCGCATGGGTGTGCTTACCCCCGTTGAACTGGAAAGTCGTTTTGATGTCTATGCGGAACAGTATTTGCTGGCCATCGAGGTGGAGGCGAAACTGGTGGTGAGTATGGCTAAAACGATTATTTATCCCGCTGCCGTTCGCTACTTGTCGGAATTGTCTTTGGCGATCGCTAATGCGGCGGCGATCGGCATCGAGATGGATAAGGAAAGGGCCCAAACCGTCTCGAATTTAATTAAATTACTGATGGATGGCGTTAGCAAACTGAGTGAGGCCATGGCTAAAGACGATTTTGACTCGATCGAGGAACATATGCAGTATTCCGCTCAAACGATCCGTCCCTTGATGGATAAGGTGCGCGAATATGCTGACACACTGGAAGGGGAAGTGGCCGACAATTTCTGGCCGCTGCCTACCTATCAAGAAATGTTGTTTGTTAAATAACATGACGGCAAGGAGGGGGTGAATAGCTGGAAAAATGATTGGCCACCCCCTTCTTTTTAGCTGTTATCGAAACAACCCTGGGTGCATCTCATTTTTGCCCTCTCAAAAATTAATTATGCAAGAACTCTATAGTAGGGTTGATTCATGAATCAACCCTACCCAAACCCTAGAGCGCATTAGTTTTTCGGTGGGATGCTTACAGGCAGCTGCTGATATATCTGTAATAATTTAAGGGTCACTGATAATTGCTGATTGTCGGTATTTCTGCAAATGTGAGATGCACCCAACAACCCTTGTCTAAAACCTCGCCTTCTAGTCAGATTCTTCCCTCCTGCCTCCTGCCTTCGTTAGCTCTGGTAGTTTTAAGTTATGTTAAGAAAAGTAAATACAAACGTAAAACTACTATGGTATTAACTCCGACAATTGGCGAAAAATCCTATAATCGTCAGGATTGGCAAAAAGGCTATCAATCCCAACCTAACGAGTACGATTACGAGGTAGAAGACATCGAGGGGCAAATTCCCCCCGATTTACAGGGTACAGTCTTTAAAAACGGCCCCGGTTTACTCGATATCGCTGGCACTGCGATCGCTCATCCCTTTGATGGGGATGGTATGATCAGCGCGATTAGCTTCAACCATGGCCGCGTACATTATCGTAATCGTTTTGTGAAAACTGAGGGTTATCTCAAGGAAAAGGAAGCGGGAAAACCCCTTTATCGCGGTGTTTTCGGCACGAAAAAACCGGGGGGAATTTTCGGCAATGCTTTTGATTTGCGTCTGAAAAATATTGCTAATACTAATGTTATCTACTGGGGTGATAAATTACTGGCACTTTGGGAAGCGGCCGAACCCCATCGCCTCGATTCTAAAACCCTTGATACTATTGGTTTAGACTATCTCGATGGTATCTTAGAAAAAGGCGATGCTTTTGCCGCTCATCCTCGCATCGATCCCGCTTGTATTTTCGATAATCATCAACCTTGTCTGGTAAATTTTGCTATAAAAACGGGTTTGTCTAGTTCAATTACTCTCTACGAAATTAGTCCCACGGGTAAGTTATTACGTCGTCATACCCACAGTATACCGGGCTTTTGTTTTATCCACGATTTTGTTATTACTCCCCACTACGCTATCTTTTTCCAAAACCCGGTTGGTTATAATCCTTTTCCCTTTCTTTTTGGGTTAAAAGGTGCGGGAGAATGCGTCATCAATCAACCGGACAAGTTAACTAAGATTATTATTATCCCCCGGGATCCTAACAAAAGAGAAGTGAAAGTTTTAGAAACTCCATCAGGTTTTGTCTTCCACCATAGCAATGCTTTTGAACAACTTGCCCCGAGCTACGTCGAAGGGGGGGAGAAAATTTATATTGATTCTATTTGTTATCAATCCTTACCACAACTGGATTCAAATAGCAGTTTTCAATCGGTAGATTTTGATAGTTTAGCACCCGGACATCTGTGGCGATTTACACTAAATTTATCAGAAAATACCGTTACAAGAGAATGTATTCTAGAGCATTGTTGTGAGTTTCCCAGCATCAATCCTGCAAAAGTTGGTCGAGATTACCGTTACTTATACATCGCTGCCACTCATCATGCCACCGGTAATGCTCCTTTGCAAGCAATCTTAAAACTGGACTTATTAACGGGAGAAAAACAATTACATTCTTTTGCTCCCCGGGGATTCGCAGGTGAACCAATTTTTGTGCCTAAACCCGATGGAATTGCTGAAGATGATGGTTGGTTATTGGTAGTTACTTACGATGCGGCCAATCATCGATCGAATGTGGTAATCTTAGATGCTAAAGATATCACTAATTCCCTAGGGGTTATCCATCTTAAACATCATATTCCCTACGGGTTACACGGTAGTTGGGCCAGACAATGTTTTTAAGTTAATTGTCTAGGGGTGGATTGAAAACCCACCTTGACTAAACTTTACTCTTGAGAGCCTTCTTGTAATAGCCAAAAACCAGCGAAGGATTGCGATTCAGGGTTAGATTGAACGGCTAAAAAATGCAGATTATTGGCTTTTTGTTTAGCTTCTTCAAAGTTTTTGGCTTCGTTTAAAGTCTTGGCATTAGTGACATTGACGAGAATCCAGCTATCACTAGCACCCGTTTCTAAACGTAGCACGGGACGGGAACCAGTTTCTAACTTTAAATAGGCCATTTCTAACCCTGACATCCAACCAGCTAGGGGTAAAGCGCGGGGGGAAAAAATAACTAAACCGGGGATTTTTAGATTCTTATCTAATCCCATCCCTAGTATAGGCAAATTTTCTCCGAAGCTAATATCCCAATCTTTTAGATCATGAAAAGAAGACAATTCTAGCGTAACAAAAGCCCATTTATCTGCCTTATCTCCTCGGACAGCATCGGGAAGGGGAACAGCATTTAAAGGGGGATAATTCACGGAAGCAGTTTTAGTTAAATTTTGATCATAACCAACTTCTTGAGGATAGAAATTAACCATTCTTTCTTCTATCCATCTCGTTAAAGCATGAGTGCGACGACTAGGGGAAGCGGGAATACCGATATCCTCGCAAGCTTTGCTAATCATGTTATTCATCTGACGACGGAAAAAACGAATTTTTTTGGGAGTTACTCCCGCTGCCTTGATAGCTGCAGTAATTGCCTCTCCTAACCATTGGGAATTAACCATCGTACTAGGACAATAACTGGCATATTTAAATATTGTATCGGAGGGGCGATCGATTGTTGCCGGAGTTTCACAGATTAATAATTCCCATCTTTTTTTATTATTTTCATCCACCACCGGCCGCGAATAAAAATCAAGTTCCCAAATAGTCATATTTTTTTCAGTTATCAGTTATCAGTTATCAGTTATCAGTGAGGGGTTAGGGTGTTGGGGTTTTAGGGTGGTCACTGCGTGCGCGTTGCGGGTAGGGGCTCTTCTCGACTTTGTGTGATAATTTTTGCTTATGGAATCGTGAAATGTTTACTGGGAAAGACTTTTAGGACTATTTTGCGGATATTCTATCAGTATAGACCTAGTTTCCACACAGAAACCAGAAGAGCCGGGTAGGGTCGTTTCATTCTATCAAATGTCATTCTCTCAAATTTTTATCTGGCAACGTTTTTAGTCGATGCTTACCTCATAAGCGATTAAAGGTAGCAAAAAAAGAATTAGATTCGGAGAATGAATCAGTCCTACGCGTTGCGGGGGGTGTTGGGGTTTTAGTTGAAATTCCCCCATCTCCCCACTTCCCCACTTCCCCACTTCATAATTCATAACGAAGTGGTCTCCCTATCCCCTATTCCCGACAACAGTACGAACGCGGTAGATAGGACGTTTTTGGGATTCATGGTAAGTTCGCATCAAAATTTCTGCCAAAAGACCAAAACAGAGTAATTGTACCCCAGTTAAAAAGAATAACACGGCCAAGATTAACAAAGGTCGATCGCCGATTTCTTGTCCGAAACCGAGTTTGAGAATAGTCAGATAAGTACCTAAAATAATCCCCACTACCATCGATAACAGTCCGTAGAATCCAAAAATGTGCATCGGACGGGTGAGGAACTTTTTCATAAAAAAGACAGTAAATAAGTCCATAATCACGCGAATTGTGCGACCTAAACCATATTTACTCTGTCCGAACCTTCTAGGGTGGTGATTAACGGGAATTTCGGTTATTTTTGCCCCTTCAATAAAAGCTAATGCGGGTAAAAAGCGATGTAATTCCCCGTAAAGATTCATATCGGCGACTAATTCGGCTCGATAGGCTTTCAAAGAACAACCGTAGTCGTGTAATTTGACCCCTGTTACCTTGCCAATCAGCCAATTAGCTATTTTTGAGGGTAAAAGCCGTTTTACCTTGTCATCTTGGCGATTTTTGCGCCAGCCACTCACGAGGTCATAACCTTCCTCCAATTTGGCCAATAATAGGGGTATATCATTGGGATCGTTCTGTAAATCGCCGTCGAGGGTAATGATGACCTGTCCCGTGGCATAATTAAATCCGGCAGCCATGGCGGGGGTTTGTCCGTAGTTGCGTCGCAATATTACCGCCTTGAGATCATCGCGATTTTTGGCTAAATTAGTTAAAACCTCGGTAGAACCGTCCTTAGAACCGTCGTCAACACAGATAATCTCGTAGTTAATTTGATAAGAACGCAAAATCGAGGCGATACTCTCCACGAGATGGGG
Organism: Microcystis panniformis FACHB-1757; assembly: GCF_001264245.1. Classification (NCBI taxonomy): domain Bacteria; kingdom Bacillati; phylum Cyanobacteriota; class Cyanophyceae; order Chroococcales; family Microcystaceae; genus Microcystis; species Microcystis panniformis. The sequence goes on along the minus strand of NZ_CP011339.1, from coordinate 82,598 downwards.
AATACTGTCCACTTCGTTATATATGGGAACCACTACCGATAAAGTCTGGATAGCAGCCTGCGGGTTGGGTTCGTTGACACTGATGGACGGTGTAATCGGGGACATATTTGACTGACGCGGGGACGTTTTGGGGCGATTGTATCACAATTCAGTTATCAGTTATCAGTTATCAGTTATCAGTTATCAGTTATCAGTCATCAGTTATCAGTTATCAGTCATCAGTTATCAGTTATCAGTCATCAGTTCACTGATTACTGTTTACTGTTTACTGTTCACTGTCCACTGTTCCCTGAAAATACCCCCCACTTCCCACTTCCCCACTTCCCCACTTCCCACACCCCACACCCCACACCCCACACCCTACACCCCTTATCCCTGTTCACTGCTCCCTGTTCCCTGTTCCCTGTTCTCTGTTTCCTTTTTGGCTAAAATTGCCTGACGAAAACCTAAAACGACAAGAATATTGGAGAGGGTGAGGAAAAGTTCGGCGCTGCCGTGTAACCAATCGACGTTGGCTAATTCTTTACCATAGTGGATTTTGGCGTAGATACCGGCAGGAATGGTGATAAAAACGAAGATTAACAGCACATAAAAGCCAATTAAGGCTAAACGGGGCATTTTTCCTGAACGAGTGATCAACCAAAGAAACCCCAGATAGGGAAACAGGGAAATGGCAAATAAACTCTCTTTATTCATTGTTAACGCTAATTTTACTGGAACGCCACAGCCACCAACCGGCAGCACAGAGGGTAAAATTTCCTAAGACAGTCATGGCTGCCTGTAGGGTGACTAACCAGGATAAGGCACTGATATTATCAAAAAAATGCCATGTACAGGCACACATGGCCCCAATTAAAGCGGGTAACATTCCCCAAGATAACATTCGCCACGATCGATCGCTACTGATTTCGCCATAGGTCCACACTAACCAGATCGCCGCTATCCATTCTACGACACTCGATACATGAACTATCCACGTCGGTATTGATAAAGCATTCATTTTTTTACAGTTATCAGTTATCAGTTATCAGTTATCAGTGGGTAAGTTATCAGTTATCAGTTATCAGTTATCAGATTTGAGTTCTTATCTCGTTCCTAGGTTCTACCTGGGAACCCTTTATTCAGGTTCTACCTGAAGGATATTTTAATAAAGAGCCTTAAATATTGTGTGTCAAGACAGAGCCTTGGCACAAGCAAAATTTTCTAGCCATTTAATTACCTGTTGACCTAAGCTAACATTGTTTAATCGATCGATCTCGCGAATGCCGGTGGGACTGGTGACATTAACTTCCGTCAGATAGCCACCAATCACATCTAATCCGACAAAATATAGGCCATCTTCTCGTAATTTTGGGGCTAAAGTGGCACAGATTTCTAATTCTCGATCGGTGATTTCTGTTTTTGCTACTCGTCCACCCACGGCCATATTACCGCGAAATTCTGAACCGGTGGGAATGCGATTAACTGCCCCGATCGGTTCACCATTGAGGACAATAATGCGTTTATCTCCTTCTTTGGCAGCTGGTAAATAATCTTGGATCATTACCGGTTCTTGTCCCCATTTTGTGCTAATTTCAATCATTGAATTGAGATTGCGATCTTCGGGACTAAGAAATAAAATTCCCTCCCCTGCTTTACCCCCCAAAGGTTTCATAACTGCCGCCCCTTTTTGGTTGACAAATTCCCTAATTGTCGCTTTATCTTGGGAAACAATTGTAGCAGGCATTACCTGAGCAAAGTGAATAGTATATAACTTTTCATTGGCATGGCGTAAACCCCTAGTTGAGTTAATTACTTGGGTTTTTTGGGGGTCGATCAAGTCTAATAAATAGGTGGCATAAAGATAGGCAATCGTCACGGGTGGATCTTTTCGCATCCAGACAAAATCGAAGTTTTCTAGACAGGTAAAAACTGTTTCTTGTCTTTGATACCATTGAGATACAGCCTCCCAATGATTATCTTTTAACTCCACAGGAACCAGTTCAATTTTAGTTAGTTTTGCCCAAGCTTTTCCCGCAATTGCACTGAGATCGGTGATGGAAGTAATCCAGACTTCATGACCTAATAATTGGGACGCTTCCATGATAGCTACACTGGTATCATGGCCCGGATCTAGATACTCGATCGGATCGATAATAAAGGCTAGTTTCATTAATAGTTTTTATCCTTAATTCTGCAACAGGGGAGCTAAACCACCACTTCTCTCTAAAGCATAGATGTCATCGCAGCCCCCGATGTGTTGATCGTTTATAAAAATTTGTGGTACGCTTGTACGACCATTGGCTCGATCGGACATTTTGGCTCGCGCTTGTTCATCACCATCGATACAATATTCGGTAAACTCCACTCCTTTTTTCTTGAGTAATGCTTTAGCGCGGATACAGAAAGGACAGGAACTCCAAGTATAGATCTCAACTTTAGCGGCCATAAAATTTATCTGTTTTCTTTACAGTTCTTAATTTTAGCCGATAACCGAGCAGTGATCTTCCTTCAAGTCAGAAAACGCCAATTAGGGCGATTCCACTGATATATTGCTTGTATTTGCCATTCTTCACCGTTTTGAAAGCGAATACGGCAACTAACAGGGTGGGAGTCATCCTCACTTTCATTTACGGCGTTGTCAGATCAGAAGAGGAAAGATGCCATGCAATCCTTGCTATCAAAGTAATTTCAGTTCCGGTGCTGATTCGGATCATTTTTCCATTTGACAACGCCTATTGTAGGGCTAATTCATGAATTAGCCCTACACCTATTACCTCACAGGTAAACCCGTCGCAACTATCGAGAGCGTCTGTGGGAATCCATTCCCATGAGAGTCCTAAAAAAGCTGATTTCAAAGGGTGACGATCCACGATAATCTAAGTATTGGGGAAATCATACCGTAAAATCACTCATCTATGACACCACGCTCGCTCACCGTTTTGCTCCTTTCTGTTCTTTTCTGGCTGTCTAGCTGGCTTATCATCCCTACTGCTCAAGCTTTGACCCCAATTCAACTATTAGATGTATCTTACAAAGACTGTCCCCCCGAATTAGCCGAGGGGAGTGTCACCAGTGGGGGAACCAGTTTTCCGGCTAATTGTTTTTTAATCACCGGCAAAGCTAAAAATAATTCTGGAAAAACCGTCTATGATGCCGATGTTTTTGGTCGGATTTACGATGCTAACGGGGAACCAGCTTTACAAAATCGTAGCCGAGTCGGGGCAATTCCCGAAGTGCCACCGGGGATTAGTGATTTCGAGATCAGAATTTCTGTTTCTACCAATCAACCAACCCCCCTGCGACTGGAAAAATTCAAAGCTTCCGGTTTTACCAGTAGTGTGGATCCGCGGATTTAGAAACCGCTACTGACCAGACTGGTGGCCCCTGTGGCTACGACACTCTGAACAACGTTGAGCAGCAGGAATGCGAGAATCGGGGACAAGTCCATCCCGCCTAGGGGTGGGATAATCGAGCGAAAAAGGTTTAAATAGGGATCGGTAATCGGACTGAGAAAAGACATAATCTGATAGGCCCAACCAGCATTTTGGAACCAAGTCAGTAAAACCCTAACAATTAGGATTACCGAGTAAATTTGCAGGAAATTGTTGATTATCGTCAAAATAAACCCTATATCGCTCATAAATAAATATTCCCTCAAGAGGGCGTGATGGTTAGTTTAGCTTTGATCTTACCAAAAAAATCGTCTTAAGTTACTCTCGCCGTCCTATCTTAGTGGTTTTGACCAGCTATCGCTATTCCTTCTGGTTGACGGACACCGGGTAAGAAAACTGAATACAGCAGTTATCTTAATGGTGAGGTACGAAGTTTTCCTTTTGGGGAGACTCGGATTGTTCAAGTAGTTTTTCCATAGCTAACTGACGGTCCGGATGGGAGGACAGATAAAAACGATTGCATGGTATGATAAAGGTTTTGGAACTATTGTTTTAGGTCAAGATCATGGCGAAACGAATGCAGGTTATCCTCAATCAAAAAGTCAGCAAATTGGGTGAAAATGGCGATGTGGTGGAAGTGGCACCCGGTTATGCGCGCAATTACCTTATCCCCCAAGGGGTGGCCGTTTTAGCCACCAAGGGTGCGATTAAACAGGCAGAATTTAGGAAAGAAAAAGAGCGTCAACGTCTCCTTGCCGAAAAACAAGAAGCGGAAACCAGAAAAACTGCGATCGAAAAACTCAGTCCCTACACCATCCCTAAACAGGTGGGTGAAAACGAGGCCATTTTCGGTACTGTCACCAGTCAAGATGTGGCTACGGTTATTCTAGAAAATGCTAAATTAGAAATCGATCGCCGTGGTATTACCGTCCCCGATATCGGTCAATTGGGAGTCTATAAAGTACAAGTCAAACTCCATCCCGAAGTTAGTGCCGATATCGAAATTAAAGTAATCGCACAATAACAATTATCGGGGCATAGTTATCAGTAATCAGTGAAAATTTATCAGAGCGATTAACTAGCTAATGGCTGCTAGCTAATAACCATTAAAATATCAACAATTATGACTCATTCCACGGACATAAAAACCCTAGCACGATGGATGGCGGCGGATTTTAGTAATCAAGAACAAGCTTTTGCTAATCCGCCTTTTTTTGCCCATATTCGCGTGTGTATGCGTCCTTTGCCCGATGAATTACTGAAGGGAACCAGTTTATTTTTAGAGCAGGCCTACGATTTTATGCTCAATACTCCCTATCGTTTGCGAGTATTTAAATTATCGGTAGTCGATGACCATATTGAACTAGAAAACTTTAAAGTTAAAGAGGAAGCTAACTTTTTTGGTGCTTCTAGAGAACCCCAACGTCTCAAAAATCTCAGCTTAGACCTATTAGAACCGATGCCGGGTTGTGATATGAATGTAACTTGGACAGGTAACAGTTTTAAAGGGGTGGTGAAACCGGGGAAACAATGTTTAATCTTTCGCAAAGATAGAATGACTTATTTGGATAATAGTTTTGAAATTAGTGAACAGGGATTAATTAGCGTTGATCGCGGTTTAGATCCCGAAACCGATCAATTAGTCTGGGGTTCGATCGCCGGTCCCTTTGAGTTTGTGCGTCGCAGTAGTTTTGCTGAGGAAGTGTGAGAAAAATTCTCGGTTTTTAGCTATGAAAATCGCCACATGGAATGTCAACTCGATTCGCAGCCGACAAGAGCAGGTAATTAATTGGTTACAACTCAATCCCGTTGAGGTTTTGTGCTTGCAAGAAACTAAGGTAATCGATCGAGATTTTCCCAGAGAAGCTTTTGAATCTTTGGGTTATCATCTCTATATTTCTGGACAAAAATCCTATAATGGTGTAGCGATTTTTAGCCGAAAACCGATGGACGATATCACTGTGGGATTTAGTCCAATTATCGGCGAAAATTTAACGGGAGAACTAGACGAACAAAAACGTTTAATTACTGGAGTAATCGGCGATATTCGGATTATTAATCTCTACGTTCCTAACGGTTCTTCCCTAGATAGTGACAAGTATATTTATAAGCTTAAATGGTTAGAAACTCTTAGGAAATATCTAGATAAAATAATTAATTCTCAACCCCAAGAATTATGTATCTGTGGTGATTTTAATATTGCCTTAGAAGATAAAGATATTTATGATCCCAAGGGCAAAGAAAATCATATTATGTCTTCAGCTAAAGAAAGAGAAGCTTTAGAAAAGGTCTTAGAAATTGGTTTACAAGATGCCTTTAGAAAATTCACCTCGGCAGCAGGACATTATAGTTGGTGGGATTATCGCAGCGGTGGTTTTGCTCGTAACCGAGGTTGGCGAATCGATCATCTTTATTTAACTCCTCAGCTATACGAAAAAGCCGTTAATTGTCTGATCGATCGAGAACCCAGAAAACAAGAAAAACCTAGCGATCATACCCCTGTTATTCTAGAAATATCAAGCAAAAATAGCTAAAGGATCAACCTAGACTTTGCACAGCCAGAATTTTGCTCTCTTAGCTTCCCTAACCGGGGACTTTCACCTTGAGGATTTATTCGGTAACGAGAAAATGCTATGATTCGGGTTGAATTTACCAAGTTTATTAAATTATGCGTTCTCCCCAATTAATTGTTCTATTGCTCGGTTTATCCTTTCTCCCCAGCATCTCCCCCGCTTTTGTCCATGCTAGTCCCTCGATAGTGCCAGTGAAACAATCGAGTAATCGCGATGGGGGACAAAAAATCAGTGAAGCGGAAATTAAAGCAATGATTCAAGACATTGAAACCGCTATTAAAGATAAAAATATCGCCCTAATCCTCAAACACTATGCCCCGTTTATTTCCTCGCAATTGACCATTAAAACCGATGCTAGTACCGAAATTTTTGAGTTAGATGGCATCACGGAACATAAAATATTTTTAGAGGAATCCTACAAAAATATCAAAAGTATAGAGGTTCTTTCTGAGAATTGGGACGTGGATATTCTTGCTAATGACGAGATGGCGATTATCACTCGCGAGCGGGTAGTCAATATTACCAACACCGAGGGTGATAACTATATAGTGGCATCGGAAGCAGTGGCTAAAGTCGCTCCCATCGACGGCAAATTGAGGATATTTTCCATTCAAGAAACCGCCGAAGTGGGACGCAGACCAAAAAAATAATTAACTTCTCCGGTTGGGACTGGACCAACCCGACTCCCGCCGTCTTCGTCCCTCGATAAAACCGTCATCGTAGTCTCTGGAATTGCGCGGATTATCATAGCGGGCAAAGTTAAAACCGTCCTCTAGTCCGCGCTGAAATTCTTGCTCTGGTGGCACAAATCGATAACGTTGTCTATTATCCTGTACCGCTCGGTTGATTAACAACGCCCCCGCTCCAATACCAACGGCCTCACCAAAGGTTAAAGACCTAGCATAATTGATGTTAATTGTCAAGAAAGTTGTTGTTAAAATTAAGGCTTTTCCCCAATGTTGACCCATAAAATCCTCCTTCAAAAAATCAGGTTGACAACAAAACCAGTACAGATAGAGAGTTTCTCATAAAATCGACCACTGAATCCCTAAAATGAAAACTTTGTACCTCACCATTACGATAAGTGAGATCAAGAAGTTTTAGAAGAATGGGAGTGAAAGCGAATCCCCAAGAAGACATCGTAGAGGAAACTCCAGAAATTCTTACCTTGCAGTAAACCCAGAGACTGTTCACAGTCTTTTGCGTCTAAAAGCGGTTTAGTGGCATAGTATGCCGGTTGGTATTTGTACCAGGGAATCGACGGCCAAAGATGATGCACGAGATGATAATTCTGCCCTAAAATCAGCAGATTTAAGAGGGGACTGGGGTAAACTCGGGCATTTTTCCAACGATTACGCTCTTGGAAAGGACGATGGGGAAGATAATCAAAAAATAAACCGAGGGCAATTCCCACCACTAAAGCGGGAACAAACCAAAAATTCATCACATAGCCAATAAAACCGAATTGACAGGCGACGATGACTATGGTAGCCACAAAAAGACGACTGAGGAACCATTCCAGCAGTTCGTATTTTCGCCAGAGTTGCCGCTTAAAAAAGAAGATTTCATGATAAAAAAATCTGGCCGCAATCATCCACAAAGGTCCACCAGTGGAGACAAAATGATCCGGATCATTTTCGGGATCGTTAACGTGAGCATGGTGCTGTAAATGGACTCTAGTGAAGACCGGAAAGGCAAAACCGAGCATTAAAGCACTACCATGACCTAAAATAGCATTAAATACCCGATTCCTATGGGCAGAATTATGAGAGGCATCGTGGATAACTGTCCCCGATAAATGTAAAGCGAGGACATTAGCACTAAAACAAATCCAGTCCGGCCAGGACCATAGCCAATAGCCACAGGTAGATAGGGTTATTAGGCTCAAGGCACTGAAAAACATGGTAACGTTTGGGTTGAAGCCCCCCGGTGCTTTTAAATACTCTTTGGGGACTGTCAGCAACATCTCGGCCGACTGCATTATGGGTGTTGCTCCTTATTGTGTTCGCTTTACTGGCGTAAATTATCATACTACGCCTTTTTCATAAAGTTTTGTAACATTATCTTAATTAATCTAAAGCTATGAAGAAAGTAAGGATTTGTTATATGGTCTTCCCCCTCAGTCCCCGAAGGAAAAACGAGGCTACAAGAGAAAATCACGGGCGCTTAACGCCAGTTTCGCACTTAAATGATTAAAAAATTCGGCCAGAGACTCGGCTTGAGAGGGAGCGATCGCCTGTTTCCCCAGCATCACCGATTCTACTCTATCCCGATCGCCGAAAATATCGACAAGACACTCCCTATCGATATCGAATTCATGCAGTAAAGATTCTAACGTAGCGGTAGGATTTGTTCGGGCGATCGGATAATATTTCCGCTCGTATTCTTCCACTAATAAGACCAGTAAATCGAATAATAGTCCTTCGTCATTGCTTAACTCCCGTGACATCATCCCTTCAATTATGCTTAAAAATCGCTCGTATTCTTGCGAGTTATTAATCGGTTTCGGTTGATACTGCAAGCGACCTTGAACCTCTACTAAATTTTTCCAGTTAGCCTTACTAGCGAAGTTATAGTTACTAATTCTGTACGCAAATATTGCATCTAGAATTAGCTTTGTACGCTTTGACCCGTACTGGGTTAACTACGAACCTCTCTATCGGATTCCCGCTAAAGGCGGCCTCTCCGACTACCTTTCTTCCAATATTTAAGGAACCATTAATATCTGCTCCCTAGAAATAACCCGACGAGCTTCTGAATAGTCCTCTTTTAATTCTCTTGCCTAAATAGGTTTTTTGCTTTTGAATAAACTCTAAGTCCAAGAAACTACATTTAGAGGTATAGCTTTCATTAGTTTTTTTGACCTCTATTCCTACTAAATTTGCTTTATAGGTAAGTTGTTCGATAAACCTTGAATGAGGAATATTTATGAATGACTGGTTATTTCTATCTCCAATATTAAGGTTTTGTTTCCAGCCTTGATTATGACCAATAACTAAAAGGTTAATTTGATGAGCTAGTAATTTATCAATAATATATTTACTAGCGGTGTGGAGGTAATAATCCACCTTACAATTACGCTTTAAAGTTAAACCTTGTATTCTTTTACTGGTCTTCTGGAGACTGGGTAATTCCGATTTGAGTTTAGCTAGTGTCTTGTTGTACTTTTGATTGCAGGATTTTAAGGCTTTTCCACATACTAAAGTTGGCTGAAATTCGGGAATATTAGAGGTAACAGCAGCTAGGTTATTTAAGCCTAAATCGATAAAAGCATATCTTTCTCCCTCTTGACTTGATGAGGATGGTTGTTCATAGACAATCTCTAAACAATAAGCACCCAATTTAGGAATAATCCTGACCTCTAAGACTTCCTTTAAATTAGTTTTAAATTCTAAATTAGTCCCTGATAGCTTGATTAAACCTTACTTCAACGCTTTTTTAGAAATGGCTTGATAGTTATAAGTTAAAACGTTTCTACCTTTTTCCTTGTCTTTGTATCTTGGCAACTTAGGCTCTCCTGTAAATTTATCTGGCGATTTTTTGTATTGTTCTTTCGCTTTTTGGTAGGATTTAAAGGTTTTTTCTACTTGCTTTAATACTAACTGACTTACTTTGGCGGGTAAGGCTTGATAATCTGGACTCATTTTTAAGGCATGATGTAACTCATTCATTGTTAAAAATGGTTGATGTGAAAAGAAACCTTGACGGTTTAAATAAACAGCACAATTATACAGATTCTTCGATAAAAATCCTAATTTATCAATTACTGAATAATTTTTGTGATTAAATTTAATTAGATGTTTTTGAACTAATTTCATCATTCTCCTCAAGGCATTTAATTAAACATTCTGTCTTTCTATTTCGTCGTCTTAATGAGTATAATCGAGCGCAAAATGAGTTAATTATGCTCACGAAGTCTTGCATTAAATCGTCTTTTCTTTCTTCTGCTAGATTAACGACCTCTAGATCTCTATTTGTTTGAGTTAAAAGAACTTTCAGATAATTAAACCCTACTCTGCTTAAACGATCTTTATGTTCTACGACAATCAAATTATAATCAGTTTGTTCTAGAAGTTTTAATAATAGCTTTCGATGATCATTGACTCCACTTCCTACTTCTTTAACTACTCGAACAATTTGATAGCCTTTCGCCATACAATAAGCTTCCAATCTTTTTGCCTGAGTCTCTAAGTCAGATTGATTTTCTGAACTAGAAACTCGCGCATAAATAGCTACTTTATTTTCACCGCAAGAACGGTCATCTTCAAAAATAATAATTGTTCCTGTAGGAAGACGTTCTCCTTGTAACTGCCCTCGATTCCACATTCTCCAAGCAGTGTCATAACTGATCCCTTTTTTCTTAGCATAATCTGATAGTTTCATGTGAACTGCAACGTAAACTTGTACTAACCATATTAGCAGTTGTTTGCAGTCATTTGCATATATTTTTTACAAAACTTTACAATACCAATCCCTAAGAGCGTCTTCTGCGTCCGAGTGGCGTTGCCAAAACTCTCGTAATTTAACTTTACTGATCACGTGCATCGATCGCTAGTTTTATTGTTGTCTTTAACTTAGATAAGTAGCTGGTTATAATTAAATTAAAAATGGATTTTAGGTTCGATCCCCCCTGCCCCCCTTGATAAGGGGGGTGCCGATAGGCGGGGGGATCACCCTTAATAAGGGGGGCATCTGATAATTTTTAACGCCTACCTACTTAAACATCGATCGCTCTAATAATTATAGTGTATGCCAATTTGACCGATCGCTCCCCGCACCCCAGAAAAGCGCACCCCTTCGCGCATCTCTGGGAGATCGCCCTCAATCCCCAATCGAGTAATCAATAGGTAGATAAAGCATAATAAATATAAATAGCAACAACCTTGACAAAATGGGCGGGGGGGGTAGAGTTCGGGGGAATTTAGCTAAACAATGTCTTCTATGCCACTCAAAAGTTCCTTTTGCTATTCCGTCGCCCTCGCCACGGTAGCCACCGCCACCCTCGCACCAGTTGCCAGCGCCGCAACTTTTAACTTTTCCTACACCTCCAGCTTAGGAACCATCACTGCGACGGTGGACGGAACCCTGCAACCGGATAACAACACGGTATTCGTCAGTTCTATCAGTAATACCACCTTTAACGGCTCTCCCGCCCCCGCTCTTCCGTTCGTAGGTTCTTTTGCCGGTGTCATCTCTAGTGGTTCTGTAACGGGTCAGGCGGTGCTATCCTTAGACGGATCGGGACTAGATTTTGCCGCTTGTGACAACACGGCTTGTAGTAGTAGTGGATTCGGCTTTTCACCCCCTAACGTTGTTGGTCAGCAATTCCAAATTCAGAATGTAGCAAGGAATACAGAATACAAAACGCTTTTGCCCTGTAGCTCCCCATCCAAAATCAAGAAGAATTAACGCGAGTAACAGGGATGGCCTCATCGAGCATAAAGTCTAAAAGGTGGTGCCAGCCTTCAAACAGCAGATACTTGGTTAAGCAAAGAACATCGTTAAAAAAGCCTCTGCGAGTCCCCCTTTGCATCCGAGCCCGTTGATAGCGTTCATCGACTAGATGCAGAACAGTATGAAATAAGAAAGCCAGGAGATTGAGGGTCAACAGAAAAGAGGACAAATGTTGCTGACCATGTCCAAAATTATGCTCCAAATGATAGCCCCGAGTTTTGAGCACATTGTGATTCTCATTTTCGGTTCGCCAACGGCTCCGTCCAGCAGCGCAGACCAGAATGACCCGTTGGGGAGTCAGGTCGTGGTTAGTAATCCAGCTATTGCGATAGAGAAGTTGACCATCCGACTCGCGCTTAACGGTCACCTCACACCAATTGACCAGTAAGGCGGGTTGTTGTTCGCGCAGGGGGACTTGATTGAGATAACGATAGTCCCAAATTTCAAAGTATCGCCCATTCCAACGTCGCTGTTGAGTGGTTTTGACTTCTTGATTAGCCTCCAGGAAAGAAACCCACTCATAGAGAGTCGGATGGGAGGACGGTAAACAGACAAAGATAAAGTTGAAATGGTGTTCCAAACAATATTCAGCCATCGGTTGGCGACTATAGAGGTCGTCGCCTAAGAGGGTGATGGGCTGGCCTTCAAACCAGGACGCATGGCTCGCTATCCAGCGTTTTGCCGCGTTTTGCTCACAGTCTTGTTTCTCACTGCCATCTTGAGGAGTGATAAATTCTGGTGGCAAGGAAATGACCGATTTTTGGTCAGGAGAGACAATTACAGGCAAAATAGCTTGATGGTGATAAGTTACCTTCCCCTGTTTCGAGGTGCGGGTTGAGCAACAAGGACAACTAATTTTCTCTGAATCATAGTACTGAGTCCCATCTAGGGCGACGAGTAAGTTGCCATCCAAGGCTGTAAACAGCCTCAAATAGCCTTGTTCTCTCAGACCTTGATAAATCCATTTGAACGGTGAAAAAAGAGGCTTTGCGGCTATTCTATCGAGAATATTCTTTATCTGTTCTATGGTCGGGATATTAACCAGACCAAACAGACTTTGAGCATTATCTCGTCCACAACGACTATTCAATTGACGCTGATATTCTAGAAAGGATTCATTTTGCATAAAGAAGCTAGCAAATGCCCCCAAGACCGCGTCTTTTAGACTGTAGCGAGTAGCATTGCTAGCACTGCGCGGGTCAACCATGCCAGCGATAGCCCTGTGGAAGTAGCTCAGCATCCCTATAAAACTCAAATCTTGGACTTCCATTCCTGCAAAACCCAATGGGCAACTCGTTCACTCTATTTTGAGGGACAGAAGCGAAATCAATTCTGTATCCTACACTACCGTTTGAATTTGGAATTGCTGGTTGTTGGTAATCCGTTCGACCTGTTCGCTTCCATCGGTGGCTACGGTTCTGTTCCTCTTCCAGGCGGCGAACTCTTCGTTCTCGCCAATTATTCCCTGACCCCGGCTGGTACTCCCACCGTTCCCGAACCGGCGACGGTTCTCGGTTTACTCTCCGTTGCCGGGGTCGGTTTATTGTGCAAAGGCCGGAAAATGGAAGGGTAATTTTGACCGACTGATCCCCCCTGCCTCCCCTTATCAAGGTGGGGTTGATTCATAGTAGGGTTGATTCATGAATCAACCCTACTTATCAAGGGGGGTGTCTGACAACTTTTAACGCCTACCTACTTAACTAAAGGGATTAACGATCATCAATTGATTCTCGATTCGCTGACCATCTTGTAAATCTTCACTGTAGAGAATTTGACAGCCCGCTTCCAGAGCGCTGGCCAGTATTAAACTATCAAAGTAACTATATTGATAACGTTCCGCTAGATTCAATGCCATCTCTATCGTATTAACAGAAACGAGGACGATTGGGAATCCCTCGGAAAGCTCTTGTACAGCGTCTCGAATTTGCGAATAGCTTAGGGAAAATTTCCGTTTTAATACATTTATCGTTTCATTTAAAACTTGTGTACTAATCCAAGCCTCACCTGATCGAACACAATCAATCGCTCGCTGTCGTTTATCCGGCTCATCCTCAGAATACCCGCAAATTAAGACATTAGTATCGATAAAAACTTTATCGGGCATTAGCCTCGTCCCGATCGAATGTAAATCCCCGTGTATTTAAAGAAATCGCCTCGAACATCGTTTTTTCAGTTTTCTGGCTCGGATCGGGGACGATTTCCGAGTCATCCAAAACAATCACCCGCATCATCTTACCTTCCCATCGAGAAGAATATCGGGGGGGAACGCTCACCTGACCGTCATAAATAACCGTCCTAAATTCGATCGCTTCCATACATAGCTCCAATTAAACCCTATCTCTACTTTAGCTCTAGAGTTAAGCGATCGATTAAATCCTATCAGGGGAACTGGGACAACGGGAACACCGAAACGGAGACTATAACTATTTTAATGCTAGTTATTTTGTTTGTCTTTGGCCAATGAAAAGAGCGATCGGCGGCTAGAGTATTTCTTTGATGATACTATAACCCCCCGCACCCCAGAAAAGCGCACCCCTTCGCGCATCTCTGGGAGATCGCCCTCAATCCCTAATCGAGTAATCAATAGGTAAATGAAGTATAAGAAATATAAATGATAAAAATCTTGACAAAATGGGCGGGCGAGGGTAGAGTAGGGGGGAATTTAGCTAAACAATGTGTTCTATGCCACTCAAAAGTTCCTTTTGCGGTGGTGATTCGGTAGTAGTGATGGCGGCTTAATCCTTTGCTTTGCTGTGCATTGTAGTCATGGATAAAATACCAAAGGGTTCCCCAACGTGATTCTCCATTTTTTTAGAGAAAGATAGACTCTCTCTCACCAGCCGAGAAATCCTTTGTCGAAAGGTATTATTTAATCTTTCAATAGGATTAGTTTGACCAGTTTCTTTCCCGACCAGTCGATGGCGTTTACTAGGAATTACTGTCTTATAGGACTCCCAAAAGTCTGTGTAAGCAACCGCGCATTGTCGGTAAACACCGGGTAAACTGGCCCCAAAGTTTTTTGGCTGATTGACGACTTCTATCTCCGCGCATAGCAACCAATAATTTCTCGGGTAGTTCTATCGATAGCTAACCAAATATATACCTTGATTTTCTTACAAAATACGAATGACCATAACTCATCACAGAAATTTCTATGATTAATTTGCCTTTAGGTTTGTCTGTTATCTTGACTTGGCGGGGAACTTGGCTAAATTTATTATTAACATAGTTTTGTTACCATGACCAACTTACTCCTGTTACTCTAGCAATTCCTCGTCAGGAAATTCGTTCGAGCAGGAGTTTATCAATTAATTGTTTGGTTTCGTCAGAGAAGGTTTTATTAGTGGGATTGATCACAAACGGTTGACCACATTCTTTACCTTGACGTTTGGGTTTTCCCTTAGGAATAGAACCATTCTTGATCGTACGGTGAGAACCACAATTAGGACAGGGGAATAGAGGTGAACTAGGGGGGGTATTTTGTTCGGTGCTAGACTGATATTTGAGTAAGCCAGACAGGAGCCAGAAAAAGATATTTATCAGAAAAGTCATGAGCAAGCTAGAGGTTTAAAGACTGAGCGGGTTCCAATTATTTTTATTAATAAATATTTTACACAATTCATACCAGGTAAGCAAGAGGGCTACGCCACTACTACCGAATCATTACCAAAATCTGGATTCCTAATCCACACTAAGGAGATATCAGCAAAAGCTTGCTGGATAAAATTTTACAGCCAGCAAATATTAGAAGAATGGGAAAAATTACGTTAAACAATTCTGTCTTGGAAAAGTTAAAAACTGTTCTCAATTAAGCAAGATGAAGATGGCATTGAGAATTTGCCATAGAAAACGGGTTTCTCAAAGAAACCCGTTTTCTGGAATAATCAATGGGAGTGTCAATCTCTTGTCTCGATTAATTCGGGGACAAGTTCAGGAATAAAACCCGGTTCAGCTAAAGAACCAGTAACATGATGTTCAAAGACTTCTGCGGGGGGAAAAGTTTTCTTGACTTCCTGAGATTGGGGATCCGTAGAAGGTAGCCATTTAATTAGGGGTAAAGGTAGGAGAGTAGAGAGATTAGTAATCACTACCAATAACCAAAGGTTATCAAAATTAGTTTCGGTAACTCCCAACCAATGGGTTAATAAAGCGCCGATTTCTTGGGAAACTAATCCTGACATATTCCAGATAGACATTAATAAAGCGAATAGAGATGCTTCAATGCCCACGGGACAAAGACGCGCTGATAAAATTAAGACGGGTAAAAAGGCAATTTGTCCCATGACGGTGAGGATGAGACTATCCCCCAAACTAAACCAATGATCGTCAATACCGAGCGCTCGATTAGTATGGGTAACTAAGAGTAGGGTAGTCATCCCTAAAAGCGCAGAAATCACCGTACTCCAACCCAAAATTAAACGAAAGGAAATCGCTTTTAAAAACCGTTGATATACCCAGATCCCCAGGATCGAGGCTAAACTGGTGACTAAGCGCACTCGTCCTAAAAATTCCGGTTCAAATCCTAACTCGTTGGTGGTGAAGTAAAAAAAGGCAGAATCGGCGCTAGGGGTAGCCTGCCAGAGAAAAATAAAGGCAGTGGGTAATAAAATTGATTTTTGTCTAATGGCTGACCATAGTTGCCCGATTTGCTCCTTGACTTTCGGCGTGGATTGTGAATCATTGTTATTCTTGACTTTTTCCTCTGTAATTAAAAACGCCATGGCTGAGGCAATCAGGGGAAAAATAGCCGTGAGAGCGAAGACAGGACGAGTGCCGAGGTGTGCCAGTAACCAACCACCCAG
This sequence comes from Microcystis panniformis FACHB-1757, assembly GCF_001264245.1. Taxonomy (NCBI): domain Bacteria; kingdom Bacillati; phylum Cyanobacteriota; class Cyanophyceae; order Chroococcales; family Microcystaceae; genus Microcystis; species Microcystis panniformis. Next base: position 66,395 of record NZ_CP011339.1, on the reverse strand, counting down.
ATAAGCCGTAATTAAGCCGCCTAGCGCCGATATTCCCCAAGTTAAGGACTGTAGAGAACCGGATTGAGTGAAGGACTCTTTGCGCGCTCTTTCTACTACCAAAGAATCGACGATGACATCACTAATGGTGACAGAAAGGGAACCAAGCAGGATCGCGGCCATCGCTTGCCAAGCATTCTCCACCACAGTTGCTAGGGCCAACCAAGCTAAAACCCCGAGAATTCCCGATAAAATTAGGTAGGGCCGACGACGATAGCCGAAAATAGGCAAACCATCCGAAAGAAAGCCAAAAGCTGGTTTAATCACCCAAGGAATCGCCGCCACTCCGATTAATGCCCCCATCTGAGAGGGGACTCAAGGCCAAATCGTCTTTTAAAAAGAAGCTAACCGCTAATCGGGAGAGTCCGAGAATGCCCTGCACGAAATAAACCCCTAAAATGCCAATTAATTCGGGATTAGGGTCATTTCCGAATAAGATACTCTCTTTAAGGAATTTTTTCCCGCGATCGATGCCAAGGCGATTAATAAGCATGAAGTTTCATAAATATTTGTTACTGTCTCTATAATAATGATTGAGCGCTCGATCGGTGCGTTAGCTGTTGGGGTTTAACTGTTGAGCTTTAGGTTTTGGCGGTTGGGTATTGGGTTTTAGGGTTTTAGTGGAATTTCCCTGCTCCACACTTCCCTATTCCCAATCGGCATAACAGGCTCCTTGTCATTTTATCAAGAAAGTTTTTTGCGATCGCTCTGTTAATAAGTACCTAGGCAAAATTATTTACACATGACGATCATTGCCCCGTAAGGGTTTTAGCTCGATCGGGCAGGTAATTAATTTTGCATGACTACTTATACAGAAAGATTTTTTAAAAAGTGTATATTTGGTGTGATATAGGGGAGGTTTATTTATAATGTCTATTTAGCTGGCTCTGGGTGGAGGTCTTGCACTCGTAACTGAGAGTAATTGGCTCTTCTAGGTTCTGTGTGAGCATGGTATAATAGTAACACAGAACAGGAGGTGGGTTATGTGGATAAATTTTGATCAACTCCTCGATTTACCAAATGCAACAGTGGTCAATTATCAAAAAATTGCTCAGACAATTTTCCTAAAGCTTGCTCTTTTAAATGAAACAATTGAATGTCCGAATTGCCATCAAACCTTAGACAGAATCAATCAGACAGAGTATAATCTAGTCAGAGACTTGTCAATATTAGGTAATCCAGTATATTTAGAAGTACCACGCCGTCAGTTTCATTGTCAAAAGTGCCAAAAGTATATCAGCGAAAGACTGAGTTTTATGAGATTAAGACAGCATCATACAATTCGCTATGAATCGATGATTTATGAGAGAGTAAAAAATTGTAGCATCGAAGAAATAAGTCGAGAAGAAGGGTTAGGATGGTCAGAAGTTGAGTTAATATTTAATCACTGTGCTAAAGAACTAGAAAAGGAAGAGTGGGAAGCACCAGAACGAATAAGCTTAGATGAATTTAGTAACTTAAAAGGACATAAAGATTTCATCACAACGGTCGTAGATATGGACAAGAAAATTTTACTAGATGTGATTAAAGGACATAAGCAAGAAGAATTAATGGAAGCCTTAAAAGCACAGCCAGACGCAGTTCGGGAGAAAGTGAAAGAAGTGAGCGTCGATATGTGGTCAGGATTTACAGCAGTGATCAAGGAATTATTTCCCAATGCTAAAATCATCTATGACCGTTTTCATGTAATGGCTATCATCAATGACGAGCTTAATAAATTGAGAAAGTTAATGGGGGTGCATGAAAAAGGATTACCTCATTTATTATGGAAGAATAAAGAGGACTTAAAGGACGAGCAAAAACAACAACTAGAAGTTATTCTGAAAGAACATCCATGCTTAGGAATAGCCGGGGAAATGAAAGAAGAAATTAGACAAATTTATCAAAGTAGTAGAACGTTCAGAGGTGCTGAGAGAAAATTGGAAAAATGGATAAGAATAGGCGGGATATTATATGAAAGTAGTGCCAGGATGATCCAGAAGCATTTGCCAGGTATTTGTAATTACTTTGAAAATCAGACAACCAACGGATTAATTGAGGGAATGAATACCAAAATAAAGCTTATTAAAAGAATGAGTTATGGATTTACCAATTTTGAACATCTTCGACTTAAGCTGTTTGCTTGCTTTAATTCATAACAAAAATTAACACACGAAAACCAGAAGAGCCAGTAATTCTTTAACAATTTTCCTGGTCGAGCTAGAATAGAGACAACTGGACAGTAACCCCAGGGTAATCGCGCGTCGTTTTGTATAGATGGTAACAGACAAAAATCCCTAACTGTTAATTTGGTGACGACGAACTGGCCTGAGTTAATCTGAGAGGAAGTGAAAAATCCTGTATTTTAGTGGTTGAGTATGGCAGAAGGATTTGGTCCCCTAGTCTTGAACCCCAAGCAAGAGCGAGAGGCAAAACTTTTAAGAAAGAGTGTCTTGAAACATTTTCAGCACCTAGAAGACCCCAGAGCAGACAGGGGACGCAATCACAGCCTGGTATCCCTAATTGCCCTAGCCATTTTGGCGGTCTTAGCGGGTGCCGACGGGTTTGTCGCCATAGAAGCCTACGGAAAAGCCAAACAATCCTGGTTCAAGGGGTGACAGAGGGGCTACAAGCTAGATAGAGCGGGGGTCTAGCCAAACGACCCCCTAAAGAAATAGAGTGGTTAGGACAACCACTCAAAATTTTAAAATGTTAAGTAGTCATGCAAAATTAATTACCTGCCCGATCGAGCTAAAACCCTTACGGGGCAATGATCGTCATGTGTAAATAATTTTGCCTAGGTACTTACCTTCATTCTATCAGGCTTGTTTACAGGCGAACCTTAGCGAGGCGAGCTATTTGACCTTACAGCTCCTAATCCTGCTCTTACAAAGTCATCGGATAGTCCAACTAGAGAAACTGGCCGCTCTTTTCCCGCAACCGATAACCTTTGAAAGTAGAAGACGGAATTTGCAGAGATTTCTTAAGCTCCCGCAACTAAACGTGAAACTCTTGTGGTTTCCTTTGATCAAACAGATCGTCAAGCTAGAATTTAGCGGAAAAAATAAAAATCGAGAGCCAAGAAGAAGGCTCAAAAAACTGAAACACGCGGGAAGATTATTAGTCGTCATAGATAGAACCGATTGGAAGGGTAGAAATTTATTCGTCGCCAGTGTGATTTGTGGTCGGAGAGCTTTGCCCGTATATTGGGTGTTACTGGGCTCTTCGGGAATTGTTATGCAAATAATTAACTTAAAATAAAATTCGATGAGAGCGCCTACGCTCAAAAGTAGCTGAAATCCATACAGGGAAGGACTTAAGGCACAAACAGGTTAATACCAAAAGATAGACAATTGAGTTAAGATTTGATATAATAGCCAAAAACGAGATTATTTTACTTATGATACTTGACAAATTTTTGAACCTAAAAGGAACCTGTATTCAAGGCTATCTACACCTAGAAAATATCGGTATAGTTTGCCGAATCGAATCGAAAAATCAAAAAGCAACCTGTCCTCGTTGTGGGTTAGAGAGCGATAAACTCCACCAAAATCATCGACATTTAGTCAAAGATTTACCAATCTCAGGACAACCAGTGTACCTACAGGTTAATCGTCGTCAATTTAAGTGCGATAATTGTCAGAAACCCTTTAGCGAAGAGTTAGATTTTGTCGCCAAGAAACGAACCTATACGAAAAGACTAGCCGAGAATATACTCGAACAATTAAAATCAGGAGATATTTTAAATGTTAGTCGAAGAAATGACGTAACGGAAGAAGAGATTCAAAGAATGATAGAGGACATAGCTGAAGAAATTACAGAGACAGACCTATCGAAATTAAAAAGACTAGGAATTGACGAAATCGCTCTAGTCAAAGGACAAAAAAATTACTGTGCGGTTTTAGTAAATTTAGATACGGGAAAACTAATAGCTATTCTAGAGAAGCGAACACAAGAAGAATTGAGGGAAACGCTTACAGGGTGGGGAAAAGAGGTGTTAGAGCAAATTGAAGAAGTCAGCATAGACCTTTGGTTGCCCTATAAAAATTTGGTGAAAGAATTGATGCCATCGGCCGAGGTAGTCGCCGATAGATTCCATGTAATGAAACAAATTAATCAAGAGTTAGACGAACAAAGAAAAGCAGAAAAAAGAGCCGTAGAAGCGCAGAAAAATAAAAAACAGAAAGCGGAAAAAGAAGCGAAGCTAGAAGTTTTAAAGCGAAGTAAATATAGCTTGTTAAAAAATGAAAAAGATTTAACGGAAACTCAAAAAATCAAACTAGAAGCTATCAAAGAAAATTTCCCAAATTTGAAAAAGATGCACGAGTTAAAGGAAGAATTTAGAAAGATTTATGAAACCTCAGAGAATCCGACAGAAGGACTGCTATCCATCTCGGAATGGTTGGCAAAATCCTCCAGTGTTTTTACCAAGAGTTGTCAAACAATCCGAAACTGGTTTGGAGAAATAATTAGTTATTTCGAGCGAAGGACAACGAATGGGGTGGTCGAGGGAATCAACAATAAACTTAAACTAATAAAACGGAGAGGCTATGGCTTTAGAAACTTTCGGAATTTTTGGGTTAGAAGTATGTTATCTTGGCATCTTGTATGTTGATTTAGCATAAAGGGTAACGAAGAGCCTGTTACTGAATAAAAAAGGAAGTAGCGCTCTCGGGGAACCGAAAAAATTCCTCAAGCCAGTCTTAGGGTTGTTGAAACCCTATCCGCTCGTCGTAATGGGAGACCGTGAATTTCAGTCAGCGCAATTAGGGAAGTGGCTTGACGACAGAGGTGTAGCTTTTATCTTCCGTCAAAAGAAAAGTACCTACACGCGATTGAAAGATGGAGAAAACTATCAAGCCCTTTCCGAGTTAGAACCGAACCGGGGCGAGCGAAACTTCTTTCGGGGAGTGACCCACACGAAAAGCCATGAGATCGAGGGGTTCAACCTAGCAACTTATGGGAAAAGGGCTCTTCTGGTTTCTGTGTGGAAACTAGGTCTATACTGATAGAATATCCGCAAAATAGTCCTAAAAGTCTTTCCCAGTAAACATTTCACGATTCCATAAGCAAAAATTATCACACAAAGTCGAGAAGAGCCGGAAAAGAGGTTATCGAACTAAAGGGTCTAAAGAGCCTTGGTATTTATTGACCAACCTAGAATCTTTAGAGATAACTCTCAAGTTATATAAATCTCGATTCGGGATTGAAGCGATGTTCAAAGATTGTCAAACGGGAGGATATAATCTTGAAAAAACGAAAGTGAGCGAGCCTCGCTTTCTCGCCTTAATTTTATTAATCGCTATCGCTTACTCTTTGAATACAACCCGTGGTCAAAATCTCAAGAAATCGGGAACTCGCGATTATATTTGTCGCTCCAAAGAAGCGAAACGCGGTCCGGAAAGACATAGCGATTTTTGGATAGGTACTTATGGGAGCTTCTGGATCGAGTCGATGGACGCGTACTCGGAACTCGCCTTTTCTTTGATCCGCCTCAAGCCAGGAAAACACCCCGATTTTTCTAGGGGTCTAACGGCTATGCGCCTTATCCAGCAAGCCTTTTAGTCGCCTTGTCACCCCTTGAACAATCCTGGTTGAAAACCTTTTTGGAATTACCCAATGGGATACCTTCCCACGACACCTTGGGTCGAGTCTTAGGAATGCTAGAACCCGAGCAATTAAGGTCGGGATTCCTAGGGTGGATCGGGGAAATCACCGAAAAATTGAACCTAGAACTAATCCACATAGATGGGAAAACCGCCAAGGGTTCCTATGACCGTGAAAAGAAACTAAAGGCTTTGCACACAGTATACTTTAGACGTTCATAATCTGAGATTTATTAAACTTCTGAAATCGTAGAGTCAGCAAGGAATCCAGTTCTTTTTTATGTTTCAGATGGGCATCATTCAGACATTCATAAATAGCTGAAGAAAAGTCAGAAAAGTTCTCATAATATTTACCATATAAACATTTCTTTTTGACCAATTTCCACAGCCTTTCAATTAAATTTAGATTAGGTGAATAAGACGGCAGATAGAGCAGCTCTATTGACAAAGAAAGAGCCAATTCTTCAACAATTTTACATTTTTGATAGCGGGCATTATCTAAGACTAGAGTGATGGGAATCATTAGTCCTAAAGCAGCTATTTTTGACCGGAGTTCACAGACTTGAGTTGCCGTAATATAAGTGTCATATGTTACCAGAATAACTTCATGAGTTATTGCATTTAATGCTCCTAAAACATTGAAGCGTTTACGCCCGCTCGGTGACTTAACAAAAAGTCTCTCAAAACACCAAACAAAACCAAGAAATGCTCCCATGACGAAGTGAGCGGCATCAACAAAAAAAACAGCCCTTTTTCCTTCTTTTGCCTCATTTAGTCTGGGTTCTAGCTTTTTTTCTTTGTAGTCCTCTTGTTCATCTGGGTCAGCTTTAGAAGGAAGAGAACCTACTTTTAAACATTTCATTCCCATTGATTTTAAAAATTTTCTCACTTGGGTAGGACTTCGTTTTATTCCCGTCAATTCTTCTATCCTATATACAGCTTCATTTATTGTGGCTGCTGGATTTTTCTCGAAGTATTTTTTGAGGGTTTCTTTTTGAAACTCTAATTCACTTTTAGGGCGATAGAAGTTGATTTCTTTTAATTTTTCTATTCCGCCTTCTTGATAATTGCGAAGATAGGTTAATAAGGTATTTGGCGAGATTCCTGCTAACTGACAAATTTTTTGGTGCGGTATCTTTTGGCTTTTTAACCAGAGAACTTCCATCTTCAGTTGAACCCGGGGATGGGGATGATGAAATCTTTCATAATACAGTGAGTTCTTTTCTTCTTCCGTGAATTCTAGGTTAATCATGTTTTTAATGAGTGCTTTGCTTCTAATTATGACTCTTAAACTATATTATTGTCCTTGAGTAAAAAATGCAAGTTGTAGCCGTGCAAAGTATAAGTGCTTGGAGTAGCGAACATGGGTTAGTCTTAGCCCAAGAAAAAGTGGACAGTAAATCCAATGAAATTACCGCCGTGCCGCTCAGAAGTGCAATTGCTCAATCTCAAGGGAGCGATAGTCACTTTGGATGCCATGGGAACCCAGACGGAAATTGCCCAACAAATCAAGTCTGGGGGCGGAGATGACGTCTTAGCCCTCAAAGGCAATCAGGGCAAGCTCTTTCAACAAGTAGAAGGCTGGTTTGACCAAGCTATAGCCGGGGATTGGCAAGGGATTGAATACAGCTACCACGAAAAGGTGGAGTCGGGGCATCACCGGATCGAAACCCGTCAAATTTGGGTGGTGCCGGTGTCCCAATTACCGCCCCTGCATCGGCAGAGTCTGTGGCCTGGCCTAACCACCGTAGTCATGGTTCGCAGTGTCCGCCAATTATGGAATAAAACTACGACAGAAATTCGCTTCTTCATCAGTAGTTTAGCAGCGGATGCCCAAAAACACGCCGAGGTGATTCGCGGACATTGGAGTATTGAAAATAGTCTCCATTGGGTACTCGATGTTACCTTTAATGAAGATGCCAGTCGGGTTCGTCTGGGGCATGGAGCGGAAAACCTAGGTCTGTTGCGCCGTTTAAGTGTGAATTTGTTGAAGCAGGAGCCCTCGAAAATGAGTCTGAAAATGAAACGTTATAGGGCGAGCATGGATGATAATTTCATGGTAAAAATCTTGGAGGCCAGTGCGGTTGACTGAAAAAGGAGGTGTCAATTAGCTGACTGACGGACACATTTTTCAATACAAAGACAAGTACTGTTATGTGAAAGCCTCAAACTCCTGAATAAAAGAAAAGGTAATTTTGCCATAATAATCCTGACGAGCTTTGCGAGAAGAGCCAACAGGGAAAAGGGTCAACAGAAAATAAGTGGTCAAGTCGCAAGAAGGGACGCGCCTTATGAACAACTCCCGCCAGCCAACGTCAACCAATTTTCAAATAACTCAAACCACGCCGAAAATGAGCATCAACCTGACGGCGAGAGCCAGATTGTTGAACCGCCATGCCAGTTAAAGTAGCAAAGAGAATAGAAATGGCAACAATGAGATAGAGACGTTCTAAACAAGCAGCAGAGCGAACACGAGAATGTTCCCAGTCAAAAACGCCCGATTTACTGCCCTTGAAAGAGATGTTCAATGGGAAAACGAAGACCATACTGCCAGAAGGTGTCAAGGGTAGGAGGTTCATCGCTCAGAATTGCCCAATTATCCTTAACCCCTGGAACAGAGGCTAAAGCAAGATGAGCAGTGATTCTAGCCTCCTGCCAGACTTGAACGTTGCGATCAAAGCAGGCTTGCCGTTTGGGAGGATAGAGTTCTCTGACCTCATAGCCAAAACCCCGACGGCGAACACCGTAAATGAGGGTATCGCAAGGTAAGCGAAGACACCAATGCCAAGTATTTTTCCTGAGCCATTGAATTAATTGCTGATTGGCAAAGCCTCGGTCGGCTAACAGCATGACATTCTCAAAGCCCTGAAGATAGCCTTTGGCTCTGTCCAACAAGGGTTCGTATTTCTCAAAAGCTAGGCTGGCACTACCATGTTCTAATCCCATCCACATCAAGGGGACGGCTCTCCCCCCGCAGACCACCGCTAGATAGACAAAGCAGTATTGATTCCACAACAGAGTGGTATCTATTGCTAGATACAGTCTTTCCCCCTTCTCCTTCCAAGTCTCGATGGCTTTCAATATTAAGGGGATGTATATCTTTTCCACCGCTACTCTTCCATTCTGGCAAAAGCGATTCCACCGTCTCTGATAACTATTGGCTTGTTCGGCTCTGCTTTGTACAAAGGGTTCCCATCTGGCTTGATTGAGACTTTGACTACTGAGTAGGGCTGTCACCATCCAACTGAGGACGGTTAAATGTCTTTTATCCACAAATCGGCTTCCTTGTTCTAGATAGGAATAAACTTGGGAGAAGATTCTGTTCTCGGTTTTCATCTTGTAGGGATTCTTGCTTTTTCCCTATCTACCCAGATATTTTTCTTTTTGGCAACCCTTGTCTTGTCAGGTTTTGACCCACTTGTGTCCGTCAGTCAGGCGTGGTACTTCTAAATATACTGGATTACCTAATATTGACAAGTCTCTGACTAGATTATACTCTGTCTGATTGATTCTGTCTAAGGTTTGATGGCAATTCGGACATTCAATTGTTTCATTTAAAAGAGCAAGCTTTAGGAAAATTGTCTGAGCAATTTTTTGATAATTGACCACTGTTACATTTGGTAAATCGAGGAGTTGATCAAAATTTATCCACATAACCCACCTCCTGTTCTGTGTTACTATTATACCATGCTCACACAGAACCTAGAAGAGCCGTTTATCTTCTGTCAAACCTTTAGCTTGAGCCTTTTTGCCGACTTTATCCATAATTGAGATAAGACTTTCTGAATTTTCCTCAATTGTCAGATTAACTTCTTGTTCAGGAGAAAGACCTAACTGAGCGATTAGTGTAGGAATCTCCGATACCTTAATATTTTTGATAACTTGTTTCATGGCTTAACTAGGTAACTAGGTGTATCTTCAACTTTCATTGTACTCTATTTAATCACATTTAACAGTGTTCCTCAAATCGTCCTTGACCTCTTCGCCACAACTTCAACCCTCAAGCATAAACTAAAACCCTCTAAATCCATCAAAAAAGAAACCACAAAAGTAGGCTAAATTGCTTCTAAAAATACCATAAATGCCCCCTTCACTCAGTTAGTTTAGAGTGCGAAATGGCAGCCAGTGGAGAGATGATTTCAAGTCCTGTCATATTTTATCTTTATCTCTGACTGGCTGCCTAGACAAATCAGAAAGTAAAAGTCGTGCGGATAGTACCGATAACTAAGGTGGAATTGTTGTTATTAGAGTTAGGAGAAGTAATCACGATTACCCCCGGAGTAAGGGCAATATTATCAGTGAGTTTCCACTCATAAAATCCTTCAATATGAAAGGAAGTATCGGGATCATTAGTAGCACTGCCATCATTTAATCTAATACTAGAACTAGATACCCAGGGCTGCATACCAACAATAATACCCGCCGTATTTCCTTCCTTAAATAAATCAGGAAAAGCCAAAGTTACCGCCCAATTCCAGATATCTAAATCCCCGCGTTCTAGTTGTCCATCTAAGGTGCTAAGAGTGATAGCTTTTGTATAGCCACCCCAACCACCGAGGACAAAACCATCGACAATTCGCCAAGTAAATTGTAAACCCAAACTATTATTAATTGTCGGCACGGCCTCCCCGAATAGTTCTTCGGTGAAAAATCGGAAATTCGAGCGCTGGCTTCCCGTTCCCGTATCTAATTGGTTATAACCATGAAGGTAGGATAAAGCAATGCCAAAATTCTCGTTAGGAACATAACCCAGCTGCCCTAGGGCAGTATAGGAACCGTTAAATAAACCCGCACCCGGGTTAGGATCGTTAGCATCCCCGGCAAGATAACCGGCGCTGAATTGCAAAGCCCCATAATTACCCTGTAAACCGAGTCCAGTTTGTCCGGGGGCAAAATAAAGGGGATTGCGAGTACCAAAAGCGGAAAGCGCCCCACTAGCACCATCTCCATCCAAAAAGTTGAGGGTATTGGTAAAGTCATCTTTAGCACCTCCCGTCGCTTCTAACCAGAGTTGGATATTTTCCGTTAGGGGGAAACTGTAGTTTAAAACTTCTAGCAATAAATCGTTGCCGTCCGGTTGGGTAAAGGCTAAGGTACTTTCAAAAGTTCCCGTAGTATCGGCTAAATCGGCAATATTTCCCGTTGCTAGACGGGTATAGAGTAAATCTTTGCCTGTGAAGCTAGTATTTAATTCTAAACGGGCCCGATAACCAAAAGCTGGCACTTGGGGAATCCCTTCACCACCGTTTTTTTCTCCTGTGGCTACCCCATATAATGCCATCACCACTTCCCCGGTTAATTTAGTGGTGGTGGAAAATTGATTATTTTCCAGAAAAGCGACTCGATTTTCCAAGTTATCAACCCTAGCACCCAATGCCGCTAATTCGGTCTCGAATTCGCTAACTAATCGCTTGATTTTGTCTAGATCTTCTTTTAATACCGCTACTCCTTCTTGAATCAATCTTTCTAGGGTATTTAAGCAAGCATTCAACCCGGCGGCAAATTCCCAACGAGTTAAAGCGCGTTCACCGCGAAAAGTACGGTCAGGATAACCTACTATACAACCATACCTCTCCACGAGACTTCTTAAGGCCTCAAACGCCCAGGCGGTGGGAGAAACATCCCGCAATTGATTGACACTTGTTACCTGTGCCATGGGGTTACTAGAGAGGTTTTCGAGACTATTAGCCAGTACCGGACCAGAAAAACCCAGTAATATCGCTGCTGTTAGGAAATTTTGCTTGATTTTCATTGCTGTCTCTCACACCTACAAGAATGATTCTTATTATCAATGTAATCAGGTTAGCAAACTTTTTCCAGTTTGGCACTGTTGCCAATATTTTTTAAGTGTTATTTAAGATAAAATCTGGCTCTCTTAGGTTTGGTGGGTAAAATGTATTCTAAGATACAGTCCTGCGGGCGAGCGAGCGGAAGGAACCACAGAGACACAGAGGACACAAAGATTGATCGCTTCTATAGTAAGTTAAACTGATCACACAAAGAATAAGAGAGCCAAAATCTGAATTGCCTAGCATTTATTGGTTCAAATAAATCTTAAATGATAATAAAAAAAAGGCTCTTCTGGTTTTCGTGTGTTAATTTTTGTTATGAATTAAAGCAAGCAAACAGCTTAAGTCGAAGATGTTCAAAATTGGTAAATCCATAACTCATTCTTTTAATAAGCTTTATTTTGGTATTCATTCCCTCAATTAATCCGTTGGTTGTCTGATTTTCAAAGTAATTACAAATACCTGGCAAATGCTTCTGGATCATCCTGGCACTACTTTCATATAATATCCCGCCTATTCTTATCCATTTTTCCAATTTTCTCTCAGCACCTCTGAACGTTCTACTACTTTGATAAATTTGTCTAATTTCTTCTTTCATTTCCCCGGCTATTCCTAAGCATGGATGTTCTTTCAGAATAACTTCTAGTTGTTGTTTTTGCTCGTCCTTTAAGTCCTCTTTATTCTTCCATAATAAATGAGGTAATCCTTTTTCATGCACCCCCATTAACTTTCTCAATTTATTAAGCTCGTCATTGATGATAGCCATTACATGAAAACGGTCATAGATGATTTTAGCATTGGGAAATAATTCCTTGATCACTGCTGTAAATCCTGACCACATATCGACGCTCACTTCTTTCACTTTCTCCCGAACTGCGTCTGGCTGTGCTTTTAAGGCTTCCATTAATTCTTCTTGCTTATGTCCTTTAATCACATCTAGTAAAATTTTCGGCTCTTCGGGAATTGTTATGCAAATAATTAACTTCAAATAAAATTCGATGAGAGCAACTACGCTCAAAAGTAGCTGAAATTCATACAGGAAAGGACTTAAGGCACAAACAGGTTAATACCAAAAGATAGACAATTGAGTTAAGATTTGATATAATAGCCAAAAACGAGATTATTTTACTTATGATACTTGACAAATTTTTGAACCTAAAAGGAACCTGTATTCAAGGCTATCTACACCTAGAAAATATCGGTATAGTTTGCCGAATCGAATCGAAAAATCAAAAAGCAACCTGTCCTCGTTGTGGGTTAGAGAGCGATAAACTCCACCAAAATCATCGACATTTAGTCAAAGATTTACCAATCTCAGGACAACCAGTGTACCTACAGGTTAATCGTCGTCAATTTAAGTGCGATAATTGTCAGAAACCCTTTAGCGAAGAGTTAGATTTTGTCGCCAAGAAACGAACCTATACGAAAAGACTAGCCGAGAATATACTCGAACAATTAAAAGAAGGAGATATTTTAAATGTTAGTCGAAGAAATGACGTAACGGAAGAAGAGATTCAAAGAATGATAGAGGACATAGCTGAAGAAATTACAGAGACAGACCTATCGAAATTAAAAAGACTAGGAATTGACGAAATCGCTCTAGTCAAAGGACAAAAAAATTACTGTGCGGTTTTAGTAAATTTAGATACGGGAAAACTAATAGCTATTCTAGAGAAGCGAACACAAGAAGAATTGAGGGAAACGCTTACAGGGTGGGGAAAAGAGGTGTTAGAGCAAATTGAAGAAGTCAGCATAGACCTTTGGTTGCCCTATAAAAATTTGGTGAAAGAATTGATGCCATCGGCCGAGGTAGTCGCCGATAGATTCCATGTAATGAAACAAATTAATCAAGAGTTAGACGAACAAAGAAAAGCAGAAAAAAGAGCCGTAGAAGCGCAGAAAAATAAAAAACAGAAAGCGAAAAAAGAAGCGAAGCTAGAAGTTTTAAAGCGAAGTAAATATAGCTTGTTAAAAAATGAAAAAGATTTAACGGAAACTCAAAAAATCAAACTAGAAGCTATCAAAGAAAATTGACCAAATTTGAAAAAGATGCACGAGTTAAAGGAAGAATTTAGAAAGATTTATGAAACCTCAGAGAATCCGACAGAAGGACTGCTATCCATCTCGGAATGGTTGGCAAAATCCTCCAGTGTTTTTACCAAGAGTTGTCAAACAATCCGAAACTGGTTTGGAGAAATCATTAGTTATTTCGAGCGAAGGACAACGAATGGGGTGGTCGAGGGAATCAACAATAAACTGAAACTAATAAAACGGAGAGCCTATGGCTTGAGAAACTTTCGTAATTTTTGGGTTAGAAGTATGTTATCTTGGCATCTTGTCTGTTGATTTAGCATAAATAGTAACGAAGAGCCAAATTTTCTTGTCCATATCTACGACCGTTGTGATGAAATCTTTATGTCCTTTTAAGTTACTAAATTCATCTAAGCTTATTCGTTCTGGTGCTTCCCACTCTTCCTTTTCTAGTTCTTTAGCACAGTGATTAAATATTAACTCAACTTCTGACCATCCTAACCCTTCTTCTCGACTTATTTCTTCGATGCTACAATTTTTTACTCTCTCATAAATCATCGATTCATAGCGAATTGTATGATGCTGTCTTAATCTCATAAAACTCAGTCTTTCGCTGATATACTTTTGGCACTTTTGACAATGAAACTGACGGCGTGGTACTTCTAAATATACTGGATTACCTAATATTGACAAGTCTCTGACTAGATTATACTCTGTCTGATTGATTCTGTCTAAGGTTTGATGGCAATTCGGACATTCAATTGTTTCATTTAAAAGAGCAAGCTTTAGGAAAATTGTCTGAGCAATTTTTTGATAATTGACCACTGTTGCATTTGGTAAATCGAGGAGTTGATCAAAATTTATCCACATAACCCACCTCCTGTTCTGTGTTACTATTATACCATGCTCACACAGAACCTAGAAGAGCCATAAAAACAATAGGTAAATAATTTTATTTTTCCTAAAAACAAGATAGAGACGCTGCTGACAGCATCTCTAAATGATTATTTTTGGTTCAATTGAGGATAAAAAAGAGGTAACTAGCGCAATTCGGCGTTAAACTCGTTAAAAGAGCGTCTTTTTAACTCTACCGATTCTGATCGAGGCAGAAGATCAAAAACCTTTCTTAAGACATCATCCACATCTTCGTATTTAACATTGCCCAAACCATCATAAACCACTTTACCCTGTTGGTCTAAAACCACTGTTTGGGGAACCCCGCCGCGATAATAGTAACCCGGTTCATCGGCACGATAGGAAGACTTTAAGGGGATAGAATCGACACTTACGGGGATAATACTGGCGGCGCGACCATAAAACTCTTGAAAACGGGAGACAATTGCCGCAAATCGCTTACAATCGCTACTATCATCCAGATAATAGACAATAATAGCCGGAATTTTCCGTTGAAAAGTTTCCGCTAAATTTAAACGCGGTGGTACGAGGGAACCATTACCCGCATAGACCACAAAAATATTACCATCAAGGCGATCGTCATCGATTCCCGCATAGGCGCTAGGGGTTAGCCAAGGAGAGAAACTCGTCAGAGCAACAATGAGAAAGACAAGACAGATCCGAAGACGCAGCCGATAACGAGATTTCATGATCAACAGGGTTAGAATATTAAGACAATTTTTAGTTTGACATACCCCACGCCGTAAACGGACGTGGATTCTTCTAGCATCACTGCTGAGAATTTCTGGCTCAACGAGTCCACTTGAATTAGATTCCTGGCGAAATCCCACCCAGAGGTGGTTCTCTCCTCAGACTTTCGCTCCCTTACAGAAGCCTGTTTTCGTATGCCCTACGATACAGTTCAAAACCTCTAAAATAATTGGTTTCTCTGGTACTTGACGCTTAGAGCTTTTACCTATAGGAGCATTCCCCTATAGAACCCCATAACTCTAGTTTTCAAGGTGCGTTCATCCTGCGATGACTGGGTTTTTTAAGCGGTTGCTTACCCGGCCCGCTATTCTTAATATCATACATCACATAAAGTCGCCCTAAAAGGGCGAGGCTTTAAACCCAATTTTTAGTGTAAAAAATCTTGTGACCTTCGAGCGCGATAATTCCCAAACTACCCCGCGAGTCATTGCCGCTAACTCGCACTTTGCCGATACCTATTATGCCATTCTAGGACTACATCCGAGCGCCTCAGTGATCGAAGTGCGACGCGCCTATCGGGAACTAAGCAAACGATACCACCCCGATACTACCGAACTCAGCCCCGAAGTGGCAAAGGTTAAATTCCAGCGTCTTAACGAAGCTTATGCCACCCTGAGTAATCCCGATCGCCGTTCCCTGTATGATTTACAGATAGGTTACTCGCGCTGGAATGTCATCCAAACCATCCCCGATAGCGATCAACCCATAGCTAATCGTAGCGCCTATCTCGATCCGACTGATCGGCCCCTATCTTCGGGAGAGATTTTTGCTTTGTTTATCTTGGCACTCACCCTGCTCGGCTGCTTGTTACTGGCGGTGATTATTGCTATGCTTCGAGGAGAGAATGCTGTCACTGTAGCCCAATTATTTTTGATTTAGATGCGATGAAGATTCCCACTGCTGATACTCCCCTCTATAATCATCCCTTACCGGCGATCGAAGCATGGCTAGTTAAATTAGGTTGTCGGAAAAATACCGAGAATGTCCACTGTTGGACTGTGGAAAAACCGACATGGAAAGCGGAAATCTGCCTCGATATCGAAGAAATCACCGTTCGTTACCTTCGGGCAGCCAATGACGGCAGTGACATCAATCGCGCTTTTAAATACTCCCTGAGTCGCCAAGATATCGAATCGGCGGTTTTTTCTGGTCCCTAATCATCGGCCAAACTTTTGACTATTTCCAGTACACTTGTTCAGACTGAAATCAAAGCTCCCCCACAACTGGAACCGCTGCCGGCAGTGCAACCGTAGCAATAGGAAGCGGTTTGTACCTCTGTAATTAGCTCTAAAGTACCCGCTTGTAATAAATCCGGCAGGGTTAATTTTTGGCCTTGACTGGTGCAAGCGGCCAGACCCTCCATCTGATTAAAATCGCAGTCATAGATATTACCCAAATAATCGATCGAAAGCTGATTACGACACATCAAATATTCGACAGTATCGCCATTAAAATGGTCTTCGAGGAATTGAAGATAGGGTTGATAGAGTTGCTGGTGTTCCAGATGGAAGCGCGTCCTGCCGACGGGTAGGTTAGTGATAGTAAACAGATTGTTAAAAGAAATATTAAAATGTTCTTGCAAGAACTTTTTGTAATCCTGTGTTAGGGATACCTGATCTGGTGTGAGAGAAAAATTCTCTGACTTAGGAATCTGGGGATTATAGACTAAATCCACAATCAAATTCGGCTCTTGAGCGTAGCCAAGACGGTTTAACCATTGTAAAGCAGCAATCGATCGATCATAGACTCCCAGACCGCGCATTTTATCCACATTATCGGCAAGATAACAGGGTAAAGAAGCCACCACCCGCAGCTGATGTCCAGCGCAATATTCAGGAATATCAGTAAATCCTTTCTCGAAATAAATAGTTAAATTCGAGCGCACAATTACCTCTTTTCCCGCTTTTCTAGAGGTTTCCACAATTGGTTTAAAACCGTAGAGCATTTCGGGAGCGCCGCCAGTCAGATCGACGGTTTTAATTTGGGGAAATCTTGCGATCAGTTCGATAATTTGTTCGCACACTTCTGGAGTCATTTCTTCGGAGCGAACTGGACTAGCTTCCACATGACAATGGCTACAAGCAAGGTTACATTTTTTTCCCAAATTAATTTGCATAACCGAGATTTTTTGCTTAGTTAAAGGAGTTTTTAGTTTCTCGAAAAAAGGAGTCATGGGAGAGTAATCAGTGAACAGTAATCAGTAATCAGTAATCAGTAATCAGTAATCAGTAATCAGTAATCAGTAATCAGTGAACAGTAATCAGTGACCAATAACTAATCAATGATAACTGATAAGGGCTCTTCTCGACTTTGTGTGATAATTTTTGCTTATGGAGTCGTGAAATGCTTATCGGGCAAGACTTTTAGGGCTATTTTGCGGATATTCTATCAGTATAGACCTCGTTTCCACACAGAAACCAGAAGAGCCTGATAAGTAGGGAGGCACAATTATTTATAGGATGGGTTAGCGGTAGCGTAAACTATGCGGGCGTTGGGTTTCATGCTTCAACCCAACCTACGTTCATCTTATATTTAATTCCTGATAACTGATAACTGAGGGATCGAACTTGTCTCGACCGTACTTTTTTAACAGCAACCGCCCCCATTATAGTGCCAAGTGGACTCGGTGATGAGGATATCTTGGGGAGAGAAACGAGCCAAGTTGCTCGCAGTTTTATCACAGACGGCCACTGGCAATCCTTTGGCTAAAATATGTCCAGCACCATCATCAAAAATTGCCTCCGTACCAGTATAAATAGCAGTTTTGCCGGTAAAAATACAGGCCCCATCTTCGGGAATAGCTACTTTAAAAGCCACGGAATCTAAACTTTCTAAGAGGAGCGGCTCGGCTAAATTATAACTCTGACAGTCCAGTAAACGATAGGGACGACGGGCCCGAATTTCTACCTGACCAAAACCAGCAGCGATCAACTGTTGAATATAATCATCGTAGGTCAAGGCCCCCGATAGACACATAGCGCGTAAACGCTGATCTTCTTGCAAATGTTCGGGAATTGGACGAGGGGCGATCGGATCACTCATCAGTAAACGTCCTCCCGGTTTTAAGACGCGAAAAGCTTCCCGTAAAGCTAACTGTAAATCGGCTGGTTTAAAGATATTAAAAAGACAATTCTGCGCCACTACATCGACGGAGGCATCCTCCACCGGCAATTCAAAGGCAGAACCATCTCTAATTTCCACAAAATCGAGACTAAACCAGGGATTTTCCAGCAGCGCTTCGCTGAGATTTCTTTGGGCTGCCCAACGCATTTCTGGCACTGGATCTACCGCAATCACTCCCCCCGGACGACGGGAAAAATAGGCGAATTGCAGTGCTTCTAAACCACCACCCACACCCACATACAAAACCCTAGGAGAATTGCCTAATTCATTGGCCTGCACCGTCGTGCCACAACCATAGTTCATCTCCTGCATAATGGCAGGGATTTTTAACCCCGGTAGTTGCAAAGGACTGCTTTGAACACAACATAGCCCCACTTCGGGAGTTTGGGCCACTTCGCTGTAAAATTTGGCAGTAGCTTCCAGATAAGTCATTTTCATCCTTTAAACTCCTTTTCTCTGATCAATTCAAGGACCGACTTCACATCCTCGCCCAACGCTATCGTAGCATTCCTACTGACCTATAAGCGGTTAAAATTCGTCTTAGCTTATCTTGATGCTCCGGGATCTCGAAATAAGTACCTAGGCAAAATTATTTACACATGACGATCATTGCCCCGTAAGGGTTTTAGCTCGATCGGGCAGGTAATTAATTTTGCATGACTACTTACCGCAACGCCGAAACCTGCGGGATCGCTTTCTAGTCTAGCCTATTTTCTATACACCTGATCGTGACTACCAATATCAATTAACAAGATGATAACTTCTCAATATTCTCCATCTTCCGAAAAACTAAAAATAATTCGACAATCGTAAGCCACAGTACAAGACCATAACCCTTCTAAATTACCACTTAACCTATGGGTTTTTAAAGACAGTGTAAATGGGTCTTCTGCCAGCTTTCTAAGTACATCGAAAATTTTAGGTTTTAACTGGGGATTTTTCTTGATTAGCTTCTTAAACGAACGCTTAAACCCATCACTCCATATTAGAGCCATTGTTAATCCTCATTCAAATCAGCAATCAAATCTTCTGCGGTTCCCCTTCTGGCTGTTCCAGTAGCGATCGCCTGTTTCAATTCCTTAAAATTAGCTAAAATTTCTCTTTCTCTTCCTTTAGCTCTATATTGAGACAAAATCTCTAACAATGACTCTTGTTCATCCTCTGATAAATTCTCAAAAGATTTGATCATTTCTTGCAAAGTCATCATTTTACCTCTTAAACTATTTTCCTTATATTTTAATTATTTTCAAAGATAATTTTATGGTAAACATCTGCGATTACTATCTGAATTTCCAAAGAATTTAAATGAATTATCGTATCATATTCATAAGCTGTAAACACCCAGCAATCGCCTTCCTTTTGAAAATGTTCAATATAACATTTTTCCTGAGAAATCAATAAATATTCATGAAAAGTTGCAATGGTTCGATAAGCGGCCAACTTTTCTTCTCTGTCGTAACTTGCCGTTGCAGCAGACAAAACCTCAGTAATCAAAACAGGATTAATTAAAGTATCTTTGCGTCCTTCTTGATAAGTGAGAGGTTCAGGCATCACCATAATATCAGGATAGGTAGCTATTTGACGCTCAGGTATCCATAAACGCTGATCGGTGACAAAAACGGCATAGGGTTGATTCTTTAGTCCAGTATATAAAGCCACTAATAAATTACTAATAATGCGATTATGAGTCGGTGTTCCTCCTGTCATAGCAATAATTTTTCCATCCAGATATTCATGACGAGTTTGGGATTGTATTTCCTGCTCAAAATATTGACTAAGAGTATATTTTCCAGTGAGAGCGGTCATAATGATGATTGTTTGAGAATAAGCATTTTGCAGCGTTTTTCATTGTTCCCCAATTCTAACAACAAAAAAGCACCCCCTCGCGGGAGTGCCTTTTCGTTCAGACTAGGAATTAACCATTGATAGCAGGAGCGGTCAGAGCTACGGGAGCCTGTTCACCACTAGCTAAGTCTAAGGGGAAGTTATGTGCATTGCGCTCGTGCATTACTTCCATACCGATACCAGCGCGGTTTAACACATCGGCCCAAGTACCGATTACACGACCTTGAGAATCGAGAATCGACTGGTTGAAGTTGAAACCGTTGAGGTTAAACGCCATGGTGCTAACACCCATTGCCGTAAACCAGATACCGATTACCGGCCATGCACCTAAGAAGAAGTGCAGAGAGCGGCTGTTGTTGAAAGAAGCGTATTGGAAGATTAAACGTCCGAAGTAACCGTGAGCGGCAACGATATTGTAGGTTTCTTCTTCTTGACCGAATTTGTAACCGTAGTTCTGAGATTCGATTTCAGTGGTTTCACGCACTAAAGAAGAAGTTACTAGGGAACCGTGCATTGCACTGAACAAGGAACCGCCGAACACACCAGCAACACCTAACATATGGAAGGGGTGCATCAGAATGTTATGTTCTGCTTGGAACACAAACATAAAGTTGAAGGTTCCAGAGATTCCTAAAGGCATACCATCAGAGAAGGAACCTTGTCCGATGGGATAGATTAAGAATACAGCAGTTGCGGCGGATACAGGTGCAGAGTAAGCTACACAAATCCAAGGACGCATTCCTAAACGGAAAGACAGTTCCCACTGACGACCGAGGTAGCAGAAGACACCTAGTAAGAAGTGGAAAATGACTAACTGGTAGGGACCACCGTTGTATAACCACTCATCTAAGGAAGCTGCTTCCCAGATGGGGTAGAAGTGGAGTCCAATTGCGTTAGAAGAGGGAACAACTGCACCAGAGATGATGTTGTTTCCGTAGAGTAGGGAACCAGCTACAGGCTCGCGAATACCGTCGATATCTACAGGAGGAGCGGCGATAAAGGCGATGATGAAGCAGGTGGTGGCGGTGAGCAGGGTGGGGATCATGATGACACCGAACCAACCGATGTATAAACGGTTGTTGGTGCTGGTAATCCACTGGCAGAACTGCTCCCACAGGGAAGCGCTCTCGCGCTGTTGTAGAGTGGTGGTCATTGGTTTATGATTCCTATTAAGTTATCGAGGTACGATTGATTGATGATGTTTCTATCTTAGAGAGTTTGTAACGGTTTGTAAAGGGGTTTGACAAAAGTATTTCTTGTCGGAATGATAAGGTGGGCTTATGTTCGGTTAGTTGGTCGAAGCGATCGATTTGCCGACAATAAACTCATCGGAAATTTTGGGTCTGAAACCCCGCCGTTCTAGGTTGGCTTTACGTTAGAATTAAAAGGCCAGTCTCGAAAACCAAGTGGACGGCGCAGCACCTTGAAAACTCGGCTTAGGGGGTTCCGACCAGAAAAGCTTGGCCGGGTAAAAAGTCGCGCGCAACAAGTACAAGAAGCTATAGGCGGTCAACGTACCGTGGGACACCGGGAATCGGGCTTCTGAAATGGGGCGAAAGTCTGTGGACTCTGTGTAAGACAGTACATGGTTTTTTAACTGTGGTATGCGACGGTGGTGGAAGCAGAAACTTAAATCGTGAGGTTTAGGAATCGCCGCACTTTTAGGGCGGCGAGGATGTCAACATCACAACTAAGGCAACAGCACCTGCGGGAGGATGCAACGTTCCGGTAAGTTGCGTAATGCCTATCGTTAGCGATACTGCCATGCCAACGACTAGAGGTGAAGCCCCGAAAAAATGCAGAAGTGTTAGACTGACAAGCGCCCCTAAGACATTCCCGCCGATGACATTACGCGGTTGCGCCAATGGGCTATCGGGAGCGCCGAAAATCAAAACACTGGTGGCACCAAACGGAGCCATCAGCAAGGGCGAATTCGTTTCCATCGTCAGGTAAGCACAAATCGAGATTGCCATAAAACTGCCGAACCAACTCCAAAAAACGTGTCGATGATGAGGCTTCTCGACTGGACAGGCTAAAGAGCAGGAGCGCCATCGGTGGAAGATTTTGAACCAATAGTTTTCCCACATCGATCGAATCTTTTTGTAGGAGAGCATAAAATGGTAATAATTGTTACTGAAGTTAGAATATCATGACTTCCTCAAGAAACTTTGAAAAAGTATTCAAATTTACAGATTTTTTGATTATGATGTTCATTCAGAGGCATCTATAGCAGCAAAAATTAGGTTCCAAGCTTTTTGATTCCTTGCAAAGCCTAGAGGCTCTCTTATTCTTTGTGTGGTCAGTTTAACTTATATAGTAGTGATCGATCTTTGTGTCCTCTGTGTCTCTGTGGTTCCTTCCACTCGCTCGCCCGCAAGACTGTATCTTAGAATACATTTTACCCACCAAACCGAAGAGAGCCGCATTTGCTAGAACCCCTTTTGTTAGAACCCCTTTTGCTTTCATAGTAGTTTGAGCCTTGACATTTGTAACCTTCCACATTACAGTAGAGTTGTAACCTACAAAGTTACAAAAAATATATTTATGTATAAGATTAAACTCTCATTAAACTTTTATAGACGAAGATTTAATATCAAATATAGGAGAAATCCATTGAATGATACAAACTTTTAGAAATAAGGCATTAGAAAGATTATTAAAAGAAGGTAATGCAAAAGGTGTACCCAAAGATTTAGAAAAAAGAATAAGGAGAAGACTTGAAGTGATAGATTCTGCAACAGCTATAGATGACCTTAAAATACCGGGTTATGATTTACACCAGCTTAAAGGGGATAGAAGAGAAACTTGGTCAATAAAGGTATCAGGTAACTGGCGTATTACTTTCACATTTATCAATAATGATGCCTACGATTTAAACCTTGAAGATTATCACTGACTATAACGAAAAACAAAGAGTTTTGATTCAAGCAGGAAAATAATTTATGAAAGACTTACAAGACATTATTAATGGGAGGCAAATAAGACCAGTACATCCTGGAGAGGTCATTTCAGATGTGCTTGAAGATCTTGAAATGACTCAAACAACCTTTGCTGAGCTTCTCGGTGTGTCTCGGCGCACTGTTAATGAAATTATTAAAGGTCGAAGATCAATCACGGTGGACATGGCAATTCGTATTGGGCAAACCTTAGGGAATGGTCCTCAACTTTGGCTCAACCTTCAGCAAAAGGTTGACATCTGGGATGCGATACAAAAGCATAAGGAAGAATATAAAAAATTGCCAACGATAGCATAACGGGATACATCTATCCTGGCTTGTTAGCTAAGTTTAAATTGTGATATGAACTCTTACCTGTCGAGATAAGAGTTCATATAGCATTCTGCTGAAGATTTGACAGATAAACTTAAAATACTATCTCACCAAAAATTTAAGCAGCCTAACTAGATATTATCCAGAAAATTTCCATATATCACGCCAAATAAGCATTTTTTTCAGAATCTTTTCCTATATTACTCTCAAATATAGCGATCGCAAGAAACTTTCCCAATAACACGACAATAAGTCTGTTATGCCGATTAGCACATTTTTTTATGAACCCTCCACCACTACCAGAGCAGCGATCATACTAATGTAAGAAGTAGATGATCTATCCCCAATTAAGTGCTAATCTGGCAGAGGATATTAGATTACCTAGACTTATCAACTTCAATGAATGAATAGACCTCCTGCAAAAGTCTTATTCAGCTACTTGATGATAGCCTAAAGCAAGTTCATAGTTGTAAATGCCAGCGATTAAATTAAATCTCAGACCAAAACGCCGTCTCCGATTCCTATATCTTGATGATAAAATTCTAAATATCTTCAGACTTCTGTGAATATGTTCGATAATAATTCTTTCTCTTGATAACTGGCGATTAAATTCTTTCTCTTCTGAACTTAATTCTTGATTTTTCTTCTTTTTGTCAGGAATCCTACTATTTTCATGCTGTTTTTGGATTCCTTGATAGCCCTTATC
The DNA here is from genome assembly GCF_001264245.1 of Microcystis panniformis FACHB-1757. Taxonomy (NCBI): domain Bacteria; kingdom Bacillati; phylum Cyanobacteriota; class Cyanophyceae; order Chroococcales; family Microcystaceae; genus Microcystis; species Microcystis panniformis. Next base: position 42,343 of record NZ_CP011339.1, on the reverse strand, counting down.
TGCTAAACATTCAATACTTTTATCTATCCCAATTTGACTATTTTTCCAAAGGTTAAAGTCATGTATTCTTCCCTTTCCATGAGCGGTACAGATTATCATTCCTGTTTTTTGAGCCGCAAGAACTTGAGATTTTATTGTATGATAGCCCTGTTTCCCGCTATAGTAATCTTTCTGCTTCTTTTGAGGTCTTTCTATCTCATGCTCTGCTACATCTACTACCACTACCTCTAGGTCACTATTGGCTTGTTGAACTGTCTTTTTACCTGGCAGATTAAATAATCCTGATTTCATGAGAATACCTTCTACCCTTCTAGTGATTCGTAGGGCTGTTGTCTCATTAATCTCCCAGTTAATTGCGAGATGGAAATAAGTCCTATATTCCCGCAAATACTCTAAGGTCATCAAGATTTGGTCTTCTAAACTTAATTTACTTGGTCTTCCCGATTTTTTTTGCAGAACTTTTTCGGCGGCCAGAACTTTCACCATATCCTTAAATGTTTCAGGATATACTCCACAAAAGCGTTTAAACTCTTCTGGATTCAAATTTTTTACTTTTTCGTAAGTCATTGTTTTTCTGAGTGTTTTACTTTATTTTACATAATCAGTTCCTATTTTTGCAGGAGGTCTAGTAAGGTGCGTTCCCCAAAATCGATCGGTGGAGTGGTAGGACTGACCTTAGGGAACGCACCCTACGGCGATAACGATCGCATTGCCCCGTATTGCGATCGCTATGAACCTGAGCTAAAACAAGCTACATCACGCGTAGTTTTGCAATCACTGGACGATGATCAGATACACCTGAAGGCAGTGTGATGACCTGATCAACCCTGACATTTTGGCTGACGAAAATGTGGTCAATGGGAATTTTTAGAGCTTGTTTCCAATGATCGAGATGGGATAGCGATCGCGCTTCGTCAGTATAAAACCAGGTTGGATTTAGTCCATGCCCTAGATTGACACTGCGTAATCCTGAGTTAATGATAAAGTTGCGAAAATAAATCGACCAGGAGGTGAGGTTAAAGTCACCCATTATTACGGTAGTGATTGACTGCTGTGCTGCATAGGCTGCCAGGGCCACCATCGCCTGGTTACGATTGATAAAGTTAGGCATAGATATAGGGGCAAGGGGATGGGCAACAACAACCCGAATGGGGTGTCCTGTCACATTAACGCTTGCGAATAGGCTATGGTGGCGGGTTCCCAAGTTGTCAGTCGTTGCTTCTGTAATGGGATAGCGGCTAAATAAACTCAGTCCGCCTCCCGTTGCGCGGTAATAGTAAGGATAAAGATCCTGCACATTGTCTAGTAGCTCTGCTGCCTGCTCCTTGAACGGTTCAACTAACCCGAATACATCTACGGGATTTGCCCGAACCAGGTCAGTCACGGCACTGGTCTCCCATAGTTGGTAGTTGACGTTGTAGGTCATTACAGTCAATGGGAAACCACCAGTTCTAGCATCTCGCAACCTCGGAACATACCAGGTACCAATTGTGCTGGCATAAAACCCCAGTCCGACAGCTAACGTGATCATCAATTTCCAGCGCGAAGGGCGGAACCTGGGTAAAAACAGAGCCAACAGCAAGATCAAAGTCAAGCCCGCAAACCAAAGATAGCCTGTCCCCAAAATCTCAAAAAACCATAGCTTATACCATACTCCAGGTGTGAAGCTGATTAGCAACAGGCTAAGTGCGATCGACCACAGCAAAATACTGGTCAGCATAACATCTATTGAAAATCCAATGACTTTGTCACCGGGGACTAACCAGATATTAGACCTCTTGCATAATTTTTTTATGGTATAATATAAGGTTTTGCTTTTTTCTCAATTCTTAGATTGAAGTGGAAAAAAGAATAAAATGTGATCTTAGGTCAGGAAATCATCTATAATTTTGCTATGTTTATTAGCAAAATTATGGATTATCAAAACTTATCAGATGAACAATTCAAACGCCGTTTCGGTGTGTATAAACAAACATATAGAAAGATGGTAGAATCAGTAAAAAGTGTTGAAGCCGACTCTAATTCACCATCTAAAAGGGGACCGAAACCTAAACTATCTATAGAAGAACAAGTTTTAGTAACGTTAGAATATTGGCGAGAATATAGAACATATTTTCACATTGGTACAAGCTGGGAACTATCAGAATCAACTATATGTCGGATTGTAAATAAGACGGAAAAAATGCTTTTACAATCGGGAAACTTCCGTTTAAAAGGAAAAAAAGCTTTACTCAATCAAGCAGAGATACCGGTCGTAACGGTAATGGATGTAACGGAAACTCCCATTGAACGCCCCAAAAAGAAACAGAAAGATTTTTTGGGGGGTAAAAGAGGTTATCATACTTTAAAATCCCAATTAGTAGCTGATCAAAATACCGAGGAAATTATCTGTGTCTTTTGTGGGAAAGGTAGAGGTCATGATTTTAGTTTATTTAAAAAAAGTCGAGTTCGTTTTCATCCTTTAACTACCAGCATAGAAGACAGTGGTTATCAGGGAATAGCTGCATACCATAGTAATAGTTATACACCGAAAAAGAAATCGAAAAATAGAAAATTAACAGAGTTAGAAAAAGAGTATAACAAGGCTTTAGCCAAAGAAAGGATTATCATTGAACATATAAATAGGAAACTCAAAACCTTTAAAATCTTATCCTGTAAATATCGGAATCGTCGTCGAAGATATAGTTTAAGAGTTAACTTGTTGGCGGCTATTTATAACTGTGAGTTAGGGATAGGTATAGCAGCTTCTTAAAAGTTGCCTAAAGATTAATCAAGTCAAGGAGAATTTATTCTCAATTATAAAAATTGAGATAGTTTGTGCTGCTTAAATAAAGAGGTTTTGATAACCAAATTAAAGCATATCTAAAGAGTTTTGAGTTAAAAGTTAAACTTCAAGTTTTCATTCAGGACTAATGTACTGGTTAACTAATTTTTTGGGGAAAATTAGTTAACCCATCATTATAACATATAATTAATTTGCAAGAGTTCTATTATACGAAAACTTTCCACACATCACCCCCAATACACATTTTAAAAAAAATCTTTCTCTATATTACTCTCAAATAGAGCGATCGCAAGAAACTTTCCCAATAACACGACAATAAGTCTGTTATGCCGATTAGCACATTTTTTTATGAACCCTCCACCACTACCAGAGCAGCGATCATACTAATGTAAGAAATAGATGATCTATCCAGGGTAATCGCGCGTCGTTTTGTATAGATGGTAACAGACAAAAATCCCTAACTGTTAATTTGGTGACGACGAACTGGCCTGAGTTAATCTGAGAGGAAGTGAAAAATCCTGTATTTTAGTGGTTGAGTATGGCAGAAGGATTTGGTCCCCTAGTCTTGAACCCCAAGCAAGAGCGAGAGGCAAAACTTTTAAGAAAGAGTGTCTTGAAACATTTTCAGCACCTAGAAGACCCCAGAGCGGACAGGGGACGCAATCACAGCCTGGTATCCCTAATTGCCCTAGCCATTTTGGCGGTCTTAGCGGGTGCCGACGGGTTTGTCGCCATAGAAGCCTACGGAAAAGCCAAACAATCCTGGTTGAAAACCTTTTTGGAATTACCCAATGGGATACCTTCCCACGACACCTTGGGTCGAGTCTTAGGAATGCTAGAACCCGAGCAATTAAGGTCGGGATTCCTAGGGTGGATCGGGGAAATCACCGAAAAATTGAACCTAGAACTAATCCACATAGATGGGAAAACCGCCAAGGGTTCCTATGACCGTGAAAAGAAACTAAAGGCTTTGCACACAGTAAGTGCTTGGAGTAGCGAACATGGGTTAGTCTTAGCCCAAGAAAAAGTGGACAGTAAATCCAATGAAATTACCGCCGTGCCGCTCAGAAGTGCAATTGCTCAATCTCAAGGGAGCGATAGTCACTTTGGATGCCATGGGAACCCAGACGGAAATTGCCCAACAAATCAAGTCTGGGGGCGGAGATGACGTCTTAGCCCTCAAAGGCAATCAGGGCAAGCTCTTTCAACAAGTAGAAGGCTGGTTTGACCAAGCTATAGCCGGGGATTGGCAAGGGATTGAATACAGCTACCACGAAAAGGTGGAGTCGGGGCATCACCGGATCGAAACCCGTCAAATTTGGGTGGTGCCGGTGTCCCAATTACCGCCCCTGCATCGGCAGAGTCTGTGGCCTGGCCTAACCACCGTAGTCATGGTTCGCAGTGTCCGCCAATTATGGAATAAAACTACGACAGAAATTCGCTTCTTCATCAGTAGTTTAGCAGCGGATGCCCAAAAACACGCCGAGGTGATTCGCGGACATTGGAGTATTGAAAATAGTCTCCATTGGGTACTCGATGTTACCTTTAATGAAGATGCCAGTCGGGTTCGTCTGGGGCATGGAGCGGAAAACCTAGGTCTGTTGCGCCGTTTAAGTGTGAATTTGTTGAAGCAGGAGCCCTCGAAAATGAGTCTGAAAATGAAACGTTATAGGGCGAGCATGGATGATAATTTCATGGTAAAAATCTTGGAGGCCAGTGCGGTTGACTGAAAAAGGAGGTGTCAATTAGACTTGTGAGCGTTCTCGCGCAGCGAGCGCGTTGCGACCAATCCAGTCTGGAATGAAAGAACCCAGTAGATAAAGTTCCTTCTGAGTTCATCGGTTTTCGAGGATTAGAAACCCCCTAAATTTCGGAAAATTACTCGGATAGAATCGGAACAAACGCCAAAATTTAGACTAACTTCTCGGAATTCAAGGGCTCGGTCAACGCGCGATTACCCTGATGATCTATCCCCAATTAAGTGCTAATCTGGCAGAGGATATTAGATTACCTAGACTTATCAACTTCAATGAATGAGTAAGGTGCGTTCCCCAAAATCTATCGGTGCAGTAGTAGGACTGACCTTAGGGAACGCACCCTACGGCTACGGCAATAGCGATCGCACTTATAATTTGCCTAAAATTCTTTTGGCAATTTGAGATGGAACTCGAATGGGCATAATACTGTTTAGTTCATTATCTGCTCCATCATGAGTTCGATAGAAGAAGGGTACATGAGCACTTAGCGTCGAATATTCAGAGCTTTTGGGAAAAGATTCAAGTCTGACTGACGGACACAAGTGGGTCAAAACCTGACAAGACAAGGGTTGCCAAAAAGAAAAATATCTGGGTAGATAGGGAAAAAGCAAGAATCCCTACAAGATGAAAACCGAGAACAGAATCTTCTCCCAAGTTTATTCCTATCTAGAACAAGGAAGCCGATTTGTGGATAAAAGACATTTAACCGTCCTCAGTTGGATGGTGACAGCCCTACTCAGTAGACCTCCTGCAAAAATAGGAACTGATTATGTAAAATAAAGTAAAACACTCAGAAAAACAATGACTTACGAAAAAGTAAAAAATTTGAATCCAGAAGAGTTTAAACGCTTTTGTGGAGTATATCCTGAAACATTTAAGGATATGGTGAAAGTTCTGGCCGCCGAAAAAGTTCTGCAAAAAAAATCGGGAAGACCAAGTAAATTAAGTTTAGAAGACCAAATCTTGATGACCTTAGAGTATTTGCGGGAATATAGGACTTATTTCCATCTCGCAATTAACTGGGAGATTAATGAGACAACAGCCCTACGAATCACTAGAAGGGTAGAAGGTATTCTCATGAAATCAGGATTATTTAATCTGCCAGGTAAAAAGACAGTTCAACAAGCCAATAGTGACCTAGAGGTAGTGGTAGTAGATGTAGCAGAGCATGAGATAGAAAGACCTCAAAAGAAGCAGAAAGATTACTATAGCGGGAAACAGGGCTATCATACAATAAAATCTCAAGTTCTTGCGGCTCAAAAAACAGGAATGATAATCTGTACCGCTCATGGAAAGGGAAGAATACATGACTTTAACCTTTGGAAAAATAGTCAAATTGGGATAGATAAAAGTATTGAATGTTTAGCAGATAAGGGCTATCAAGGAATCCAAAAACAGCATGAAAATAGTAGGATTCCTGACAAAAAGAAGAAAAATCAAGAATTAAGTTCAGAAGAGAAAGAATTTAATCGCCAGTTATCAAGAGAAAGAATTATTATCGAACATATTCACAGAAGTCTGAAGATATTTAGAATTTTATCATCAAGATATAGGAATCGGAGACGGCGTTTTGGTCTGAGATTTAATTTAATCGCTGGCATTTACAACTATGAACTTGCTTTAGGCTATCATCAAGTAGCTGAATAAGACTTTTGCAGGAGGTCTAGTAGTCAAAGTCTCAATCAAGCCAGATGGGAACCCTTTGTACAAAGCAGAGCCGAACAAGCCAATAGTTATCAGAGACGGTGGAATCGCTTTTGCCAGAATGGAAGAGTAGCGGTGGAAAAGATATACATCCCCTTAATATTGAAAGCCATCGAGACTTGGAAGGAGAAGGGGGAAAGACTGTATCTATACTTTGCACGGCTACAACTTGCATTTTTTACTCAAGGACAATAATATAGTTTAAGAGTCATAATTAGAAGCAAAGCACTCATTAAAAACATGATTAACCTAGAATTCACGGAAGAAGAAAAGAACTCACTGTATTATGAAAGATTTCATCATCCCCATCCCCGGGTTCAACTGAAGATGGAAGTTCTCTGGTTAAAAAGCCAAAAGATACCGCACCAAAAAATTTGTCAGTTAGCAGGAATCTCGCCAAATACCTTATTAACCTATCTTCGAGATGAGCAAGAGGGCGGAATAGAAAAATTAAAAGAAATCAACTTCTATCGCCCTAAAAGTGAATTAGAGTTTCAAAAAGAAACCCTCAAAAAATACTTCGAGAAAAATCCACCAGCCACAATAAATGAAGCTGTATATAGGATAGAAGAATTGACGGGAATAAAACGAAGTCCTACCCAAGTGAGAAAATTTTTAAAATCAATGGGAATGAAATGTTTAAAAGTAGGTTCTCTTCCTTCTAAAGCTGACCCAGATGAACAAGAGGACTACAAAGAAAAAAAGCTAGAACCCAGACTAAATGAGGCAAAAGAAGGAAAAAGGGCTGTTTTTTTTGTTGATGCCGCTCACTTCGTCATGGGAGCATTTCTCGGTTTTGTTTGGTGTTTTGAGAGACTTTTTGTTAAGTCACCGAGCGGGCGTAAACGCTTCAATGTTTTAGGAGCATTAAATGCAATAACTCATGAAGTTATTCTGGTAACATATGAAACTTATATTACGGCAACTCAAGTCTGTGAACTCCGCTCAAAAATAGCTGCTTTAGGACTAATGATTCCCATCACTCTAGTCTTAGATAATGCCCGCTATCAAAAATGTAAAATTGTTGAAGAATTGGCTCTTTCTTTGTCAATAGAGCTGCTCTATCTGCCGTCTTATTCACCTAATCTAAATTTAATTGAAAGGCTGTGGAAATTGGTCAAAAAGAAATGTTTATATGGTAAATATTATGAGAACTTTTCTGACTTTTCTTCAGCTATTTATGAATGTCTGAATGATGCCCATCTGAAACATAAAAAAGAACTGGATTCCTTGCTGACTCTACGATTTCAGAAGTTTAATAAATCTCAGATTATGAACGTCTAAAGTATAGCAATAGATACCACTCTGTTGTGGAATCAATACTGCTTTGTCTATCTAGCGGTGGTCTGCGGGGGGAGAGCCGTCCCCTTGATGTGGATGGGATTAGAACATGGTAGTGCCAGCCTAGCTTTTGAGAAATACGAACCCTTGTTGGACAGAGCCAAAGGCTATCTTCAGGGCTTTGAGAATGTCATGCTGTTAGCCGACCGAGGCTTTGCCAATCAGCAATTAATTCAATGGCTCAGGAAAAATACTTGGCATTGGTGTCTTCGCTTACCTTGCGATACCCTCATTTACGGTGTTCGCCGTCGGGGTTTTGGCTATGAGGTCAGAGAACTCTATCCTCCCAAACGGCAAGCCTGCTTTGATCGCAACGTTCAAGTCTGGCAGGAGGCTAGAATCACTGCTCATCTTGCTTTAGCCTCTGTTCCAGGGGTTAAGGATAATTGGGCAATTCTGAGCGATGAACCTCCTACCCTTGACACCTTCTGGCAGTATGGTCTTCGTTTTCCCATTGAACATCTCTTTCAAGGGCAGTAAATCGGGCGTTTTTGACTGGGAACATTCTCGTGTTCGCTCTGCTGCTTGTTTAGAACGTCTCTATCTCATTGTTGCCATTTCTATTCTCTTTGCTACTTTAACTGGCATGGCGGTTCAACAATCTGGCTCTCGCCGTCAGGTTGATGCTCATTTTCGGCGTGGTTTGAGTTATTTGAAAATTGGTTGACGTTGGCTGGCGGGAGTTGTTCATAAGGCGCGTCCCTTCTTGCGACTTGACCACTTATTTTCTGTTGACCCTTTTCCCTGTTGGCTCTTCTCGCAAAGCTCGTCAGGATTATTATGGCAAAATTACCTTTTCTGGTTCTTCGGTTTGTGTTATGCAATGGACGGGGGTTATAAGGGATGGAACCTTTATATAGAAAGGCATTTAGCGATTTTTGTCAATTGTTTTTGCTCTAGAGCGAACTAATCAATTAAGTCTCTTGTCAGATAAGGATTTAGTCGATTTATGCCCCCCTATCGAACCATACCAAGTAACGAAGAACCCCTTTTCTTTTATTCAGGAGTTTGAGGCTTTCACATAACAGTACTTGTCTTTGTATTGAAAAATGTGTCCGTCAGTCAGGGCATGGCGGTTCAACAATCTGGCTCTCGCCGTCAGGTTGATGCTCATTTTCGGCGTGGTTTGAGTTATTTGAAAATTGGTTGACGTTGGCTGGCGGGAGTTGTTCATAAGGCGCGTCCCTTCTTGCGACTTGACCACTTATTTTCTGTTGACCCTTTTCCCTGTTTTGCTTCTCGCAAAGCTCGTCAGGATTATTATGGCAAAATTACCTTTTCTTTTATTCAGGAGTTTGAGGCTTTCACATAACAGTACTTGTCTTTGTATTGAAAAATGTGTCCGTCAGTCAGGTCTTTCCCCCTTCTCCTTCCAAGTCTCGATGGCTTTCAATATTAAGGGGATGTATATCTTTTCCACCGCTACTCTTCCATTCTGGCAAAAGCGATTCCACCGTCTCTGATAACTATTGGCTTGTTCGGCTCTGCTTTGTACAAAGGGTTCCCATCTGGCTTGATTGAGACTTTGACTACTGAGTAGGGCTGTCACCATCCAACTGAGGACGGTTAAATGTCTTTTATCCACAAATCGGCTTCCTTGTTCTAGATAGGAATAAACTTGGGAGAAGATTCTGTTCTCGGTTTTCATCTTGTAGGGATTCTTGCTTTTTCCCTATCTACCCAGATATTTTTCTTTTTGGCAACCCTTGTCTTGTCAGGTTTTGACCCACTTGTGTCCGTCAGTCAGCTAACCACCTCTTGCCTCTTGCCCCTTGCCTCTTGCCTATCTTCACTAGGAAATTAATTTTGCACGACTACTTACTTATGGGAGCTTCTGGATCGAGTCGATGGACGCGTACTCGGAACTCGCCTTTTCTTTGATCCGCCTCAAGCCAGGAAAACACCCCGATTTTTCTAGGGGTCTAACGGCTATGCGCCTTATCCAGCAAGCCTTTTAGTCGCCTTGTCACCCCTTGAAGGCCATGTACAAGCCACAGCGAACCGAGGTGCGTCCCCCCGAAATCATGCGTTTACCCTTGTGCTGGCCACTATCGTGGTTGATAGGAGCGACCCCGACCAGCCGGGCAATCTGTTTTTCGCCAGAGTGTTCCCATCTCGGGTAATTCCGCCAAACATAGGGCAGATGAAACTTTGCCGATCCCTTTAACGGATTGTAAGATTTCATTTTTGCCTTGCCAATCGGCTTGCTGTTGGGCGAGGGACTGAATCTGCTCGTTGAGGCTTTCAATACGCTGTTGGATTTCCTCAATATGGGCTTTGATATCTAGTTGCACCGTCTCAGACGCACGACTGAGGCGGTTTTTCTCCGCCACCTGCATCTCCACCAACTGCTGTCGTCGTCGTACTAGGTCGCTCAATTGTTGGGCTTGGGGGGCAACCACGGGTTGGGGTTGGGGTTGCACGGCTCGTGCGAATTGAGCGATTACCTGTGCGTCCAATTTGTCCGTTTTTGCTTTCCCCAATGCCGTCGCAAACCCTTTGACCTTGCGGGGGTTGGCGATCGCTACCGGTATGGTGGCGGCTTGTAAGCCCGATACGAGTGCGCGCTCTAATCCACCCGTCGATTCCACCACCACCAAACTCGGTGAGAGAGGATGTAATTGTTCAATCAGCGATTGAACGCCAACGTCGCTGTTGGGTTGTTGCAAGGTCAGACCTTGCGGCAACACGTAGATATCTAGAACCTCTTTACTGACATCGATCCCTACCCATGTTTTTTCTTCTGTCATCGTTTATGCTGGGGTTAAGTTATTTTGTCCCTTTGGTAACTCGTCCTTGCGAAGACGAGGTTAATCCTAAGGGCGATTGTTCGAGCTTGTCTCCTCGGGATGACGGCGTGGCTCCGGTGGCTACCCAACGGTGTCAAGCACCTCGGTTGAACTGGATGTCCACGCCCTTTTTCAGAATATAGGCACCCAAGCTACAAAGCGGTATTTTTTACCTAGGTTGGGACGGGTTGCCTACTTCTCAAGATACAAGGTTGGGTTGAGCTATCATTATTGCTTCGGTATTACCCATCGGCTCAAAAGGCGAAACCCAACAAAAATTGTGAAAATATTCCAGGAAGTTGTTGGGTTTCCTTGCGTCAACCCAACCTACGAGTCTGGCAATGGGTTTTAGGCAATATATCACTAAAAATTATCAATTGAATGTTAAGAAGTGCGGAAAGTGAGTTGAATTAATATATGATGAAAGGTGTCTCACCACCGAAAGCAGCGATCCAATAATATCTCCTATCCCCTGTACTTGTACGACAAGGTACAAGAGCTTTACGAAAAACAGTTTTTTCCATACATCTTCCTGATTTCACGGGTATAAAACAAATACCAACTCCTGCTCCTTGAGTGGCATATGCACCAGTCATAGCTGGCACTATATAGGTTTCGTTACTTCGATTAATACACCTATATACTCGACCAGATTGAGCTATTAAAAAGTCTTTGTTCTCACTTAAGTTAAATTTTTTAGGGTTAGACTCTACTTTAGAGCCTCCTGTTGATTCTACGGGTCGAGACACAGTTAGTCCCAATAAAGTTAATACAGCCGTTATGTATATTACACTTGTTTTCATCAATAGACCTCTTGCATAATTTTTGGCTCTTCTGGTTTCTGTGTGGAAACGAGGTCTATACTGATGGTTTCTTCGTCAAAATAGCCCTAAAAGTCTTGCCCGATAAGCATTTCACAATTCCATAAGCAAAAATTATCACACAAAGTCGAGAAGAGCCAATTTTTTTATGGTATAATGGAGGGTTTTGCTTTTTTCTCAATTCTTAGATTGAAGTGGAAAAAAGAATAAAATGTGATCTTAGGTCAGGAAATCATCTATAATTTTGCTATGTTTATTAGCAAAATTATGGATTATCAAAACTTATCAGATGAACAATTCAAACGCCGTTTCGGTGTGTATAAACAAACCTATAGAAAGATGGTAGAATCAGTAAAAAGTGTTGAAGCCGACTCTAATTCACCATCTAAAAGGGGACCGAAACCTAAACTATCTATAGAAGAACAAGTTTTAGTAACGTTAGAATATTGGCGAGAATATAGAACATATTTTCACATTGGTACAAGCTGGGAACTATCAGAATCAACTATATGTCGGATTGTAAATAAGACGGAAAAAATGCTTTTACAATCGGGAAACTTCCGTTTAAAAGGAAAAAAAGCTTTACTCAATCAAGCAGAGATACCGGTCATAACGGTAATGGATGTAACGGAAACTCCCATTGAACGCCCCCAAAAGAAACAGAAAGATTTTTTGGGAGGTAAAAGAGGTTATCATACTTTAAAATCCCAATTAGTAGCTGATCAAAATACCGAGGAAATTATCTGTGTCTTTTGTGGGAAAGGTAGAGGTCATGATTTTAGTTTATTTAAAAAAAGTCGAGTTCGTTTTCATCCTTTAACTACCAGCATAGAAGACAGTGGTTATCAGGGAATAGCTGCATACCATAGTAATAGTTATACACCGAAAAAGAAATCGAAAAATAGAAAATTAACAGAGTTAGAAAAAGAGTATAACAAGGCTTTAGCCAAAGAAAGGATTATCATTGAACATATAAATAGGAAACTCAAAACCTTTAAAATCTTATCCTGTAAATATCGGAATCGTCGTCGAAGATATAGTTTAAGAGTTAACTTGTTGGCGGCTATTTATAACTGTGAGTTAGGGATAGGTATAGCAGCTTCTTAAAAGTTGCCTAAAGATTAATCAAGTCAAGGAGAATTTATTCTCAATTTTTATAATTGAGATAGTTTGTGCCGCTTAAATAAAGAGGTTTTGATAACCAAATTAAAGCATATCTAAAGAGTTTTGAGTTAAAAGTTAAACTTCAAGTTTTCATTTAGAATGAATGTACTGGTTAACTGATTTTTTGGGGAAAATTAGTTAACCCATCATTATAACATATAATTAATTTGCAAGAGGTCTAATGTATCTCCTCAAAGTGCGTTCGCCCCCTCGCAGCTAGGTGAAGCAACAACCCAACCCAACACCAAAGGCGGATAGTAGAACAATACACACTCCCCCCTCACAAAAGCTACAATTTAATAAATCTTTATATTCCTCTCCCTTCAGATTTTGGGGTTTTTGGGGAGTTCAAGAGCGTGGAATTGTACAATAAGGTTGTACAAGTCTCCCCCAAAAATCATGTTAAGCAAAGAAACCACCTACTCTCAAGCGAGAATGAATTTAGCCAGTCTCTTAGATCAGGTGTGTGACGAATCTCAAATTATCGTCATTAAGCGTCGCAATCAGAAAAATGTGGCTTTAATTGCTGAAGATGAGCTTTCCAGTTTATTAGAGTGTGTTTATTTATTGCGCTCGCCAGAAAATGCCCAACGCTTATTTCGCTCTTTGGCATGGACCCAGACAGAAGATGCAACTCCTCAAACATTAGCTGAATTGAAAGAGGAGTTAGGAATTGAGTCCTAAAAGAGAAAATAAGCCAGATAAACCTCAAAATAATCCTATTCATGGTTATTTGCCCGTTTTTAGTCCTGATTTCAAAGCAGATTTAGCTTGGTGGTATCGGAACGAACCGAAAAAAGGCGATAAAATTTTAGACTTAGTGGCAGATATTTTGGATGGCGATCCGTTTACAGGATTGGGTAAACCCGAACCTCTTAAGTATACTTTGCACGGCTACAACTTGCATTTTTTACTCAAGGACAATAATATAGTTTAAGAGTCATAATTAGAAGCAAAGCACTCATTAAAAACATGATTAACCTAGAATTCACGGAAGAAGAAAAGAACTCACTGTATTATGAAAGATTTCATCATCCCCATCCCCGGGTTCAACTGAAGATGGAAGTTCTCTGGTTAAAAAGCCAAAAGATACCGCACCAAAAAATTTGTCAGTTAGCAGGAATCTCGCCAAATACCTTATTAACCTATCTTCGCGATTATCAAGAAGGCGGAATAGAAAAATTAAAAGAAATCAACTTCTATCGCCCTAAAAGTGAATTAGAGTTTCAAAAAGAAACCCTCAAAAAATACTTCGAGAAAAATCCACCAGCCACAATAAATGAAGCTGTATATAGGATAGAAGAATTGACGGGAATAAAACGAAGTCCTACCCAAGTGAGAAAATTTTTAAAATCAATGGGAATGAAATGTTTAAAAGTAGGTTCTCTTCCTTCTAAAGCTGACCCAGATGAACAAGAGGACTACAAAGAAAAAAAGCTAGAACCCAGACTAAATGAGGCAAAAGAAGGAAAAAGGGCTGTTTTTTTTGTTGATGCCGCTCACTTCGTCATGGGAGCATTTCTCGGTTTTGTTTGGTGTTTTGAGAGACTTTTTGTTAAGTCACCGAGCGGGCGTAAACGCTTCAATGTTTTAGGAGCATTAAATGCAATAACTCATGAAGTTATTCTGGTAACATATGAAACTTATATTACGGCAACTCAAGTCTGTGAACTCCGGTCAAAAATAGCTGCTTTAGGACTAATGATTCCCATCACTCTAGTCTTAGATAATGCCCGCTATCAAAAATGTAAAATTGTTGAAGAATTGGCTCTTTCTTTGTCAATAGAGCTGCTCTATCTGCCGTCTTATTCACCTAATCTAAATTTAATTGAAAGGCTGTGGAAATTGGTCAAAAAGAAATGTTTATATGGTAAATATTATGAGAACTTTTCTGACTTTTCTTCAGCTATTTATGAATGTCTGAATGATGCCCATCTGAAACATAAAAAAGAACTGGATTCCTTGCTGACTCTACGATTTCAGAAGTTTAATAAATCTCAGATTATGAACGTCTAAAGTATATATTGCTGCCGACACTTGGTCACGACGGATCGACTTAGAGCATCGTTTAGTTTATAAAGTCACAGGAAATAAGGTTTATTTTTTACAAGCTCGCTATCATTATCAATCAGGCTAAACTCAGACAAACCCATCAAGAACTGTTACAGGAGAAAGGGGACAAGGAACGTAGTCCGTTCCCCCTCGTAGCTTGGGTTAAGGGATAGCCCAACCCAAGACAGAAGGAGGACAGTGAAGCAATACACAATAAACCAAGCAAAGCTGTAGCCTATGTTACAATTTAATAAATCTTTACATTCCTCCAGGATTTAATCGTCATAAATGCGGCACTCTAAGGCATCGGGATTGGCTTCGCAGTAAGCCTGAAATGAGTTACTCCCCTGTTTTTTGACCCGTTGATGGGAGGCTTCGGCCTGGAGTTCCTCCACCACATCCCAGGCCGCAGCGCAATCGGGAGAGGTTTCACCCTTGGCCGCACAAATTGCCCGCGCGTCTTCGCGAGCCGCTTCAATTTCATCTTCAATGAACAACCGCTTCGGCTTTTCGACAAAATCGCTCTTGAAGAGAATATCACTCACAGAAATAATGCCCAGCAAAGTTTTACCCTGAATCACTGGGGCGCGGCGAATGCGGGTTTGAGCAAATAACCGGGCCACATATTCCACCCCCAGTTCGGGATTGACAACCACACAGGGCTTGGCCATAATTTCATAGACCCGCATAGTTTTAGGATCGTGGCCAAAGGCCGCCACTTTGTAAACGATGTCGGTTTCGGTGACAATTCCATAGGGATCCTGTTCATGGCGCGGTTCGACAATCAAACCCCGCAGTTTTTTTTCTTTCATCAATTGCACGGCATCGGCAACCGTTGCCGAACCACGAATGGTGACAACGTTTTGAGTCATAATTTCTTGAGCTTGTAGCATATATGGTTTGGTTTGGTTAAATGAAAGGACCGGTATAAACGCAAAAGTTGACTAGGGTTGCCCCGATAGCAATTTCCTAGACTCTTGTGGGCTGAGTGCCACTTTGAACACAGATGACAAAGACCAATGGGCGATCGCTGGTTGGGGCTGGGGCGGCATGGCCGCAGCTGTGTTCCCCTGAATGCCTGGAGCATAGGCCTCCAGCACAGCGCCGTTTTGCCAACACATGGCAATGAAATAATCACACACTGGGCATTCCGTCTGAGCAACCTGTCGGGCCGGACACTTATATCCTGCGGGTAGGCGATCGCTCAAGAGCCGTTGAGCTACGCTGCCACAGTTAGGACACCGAATTTCTATAAGCTTGTTCATCGCCATACCTCAAAATTAAATAGTGGTGTGAGAAGGAAAGGGTCAACGTCGGAGGTTTGCCCAGAGTGTTTGTTAACGGTGGAAGACTATCACCGTAATTGTCGTTCTACGGCTTCCGTAAATTCTTCATAGGGTTTAACCCCAACTAATGTTTCTATCAATTCCCCCTGTTTAAATACCATGACAGCAGGAATACTTCTAATCCCAAAGCGTTTGGCCACGAGTTTGTTACTGTCTAGGTCAAGTTTAAAGACTTTGGCACGATCGCGATAGTCATCGGCCAATCGATCGATCAACGGTGCCACCAGTTTGCAAGGTCCACACCAGGTTGCTGTGCAATCTACCACCAACAGGGATTCACTCTTTAAGAGGGAATCAAATTCAGTTTCATCTTGAATAAATGTAGCCGTACCCATGTTTATATCTCCAGATTGATGCTGTGTAACTTAGGACAAATTCTCTGATCGCTGCGTTTTACAATAGAAATTCAGCTTTGAACCGCTCCTCATCTAAAAATGCTTGGCCTTTGACCCTTTAACTTTGTCCGCCTCCCGGGGGTATCGTCTATAGTTTGGTTGTCCCAGACATCGATGGTGACATCTAGTCCCTGCTCATGCAGGGGTTTTACTTTGTAAGTCGTCATCGGCTGCCCCCAATCAAAACAAATTTGCGACGTTAAGTTGCGATAATATGGTTTTGCAAGTTATTGCATTTAGATACCCTATGACAGCGACCCCTTCCAACGATTTATCTGCCTGGGAGCGGCTAGAACAAGGCAGACAAGCAAAAGCAAGCAACGGTGGTTATGCGGGCTACGGCTCCCCTGCCTTTGGACAACGATCGATCGATGGGGAATTAGTGGATGATCCGGAAGAGTGCCGGGTCATTGAACTGATTCGCCGTCATCACAAATCAGGGAAATCCTTGCAGAAGATCGCCGATTGGCTTAATGAACAGGGCTACACCACCAAACGCGGTCTACCATGGCAGCGTATTTCCGTAAAGCGAGTGCTGGATCGACTTTATGGAAAGGTGTCCAGAATTTCCGGAGTAACCCTTCAGGCCGACCAGAACCCGGAAGTACTCACCCCAGCGTCTGGTGATGCCGCCCCTGAAACCATTAGAGGCTGAATAACCGCTAAATAAAAAGTTTCAGGCTTTAACCTGTTACATCCCTCTATGATACACCGAAGTGGGTCTAAAATCTTTACGAGTTTAATAAAAATTGTAACAAAACGTTACATCTTTTAGGAAAAAGTTAAATGACGCTACACTTTGAGATAGTTTTAGAACGGGTTTTGGCAACTCTGAGAGTCTGGGTTCTTTGCCCAGTGACTGTTCTGTCTATCTTGTCCTTTGCGATCGCAGGATGGTGCTGATGTCCCTCGATACACCTCTGAGTTGGGCCCCCGATCTGGAAAAGGCGATCAATCGCCAACCCTTGACGGTGCCGCCAACCACTTCCCTGGCAGATGCGATCGCCATGATCGGCCAGGCCTATAACCGTCTGTGTTTACTCACCGATGACCTATCCCCTCTAGCTGCTCCGGCCGGAGAGGTGCGTGTTAGCTGTCTGCTGGTGGTGCAAGGGCAAGAGCTATTAGGAATTTTGACAGAACGGGATGTGGTGCGACTCACCGCTCAAGGAATTAACCTGACTGAGACAACCGTTGCTGATGTGATGGTGCATCCCCTGATCACGTTACCCCAGCAATCTGCTCAAGACATTTTTGCTGCCCTGTTTTTGTTTCGGCGCTACCGCATTCGCCATTTGCCGATTGTCGATGACCAAGGACAATTAGTCGGGGTGATATCCCATGAAAGTATTCGCCAGATATTGCGTCCGGCCAATCTATTGCGATTTCGTCGCGTATCGGATGTGATGACCAGTCAAGTGGTACAGGCCCCACTCACCGCCACAGTCCTGCAATTGGCCCAGTTAATGGCGGAACATCGTGTCAGTTGTGTGGTGATCACCCAGAGAAATTCCGAAGACAATGACTACCCTGTTGGTATTGTGACAGAGCGAGATCTTGTCCAGTTTCAAGCAGTTCAAATCGATCTGCACAAAACTAGGGCCCAGACGGTGATGAGTACGCCCTTATTTCTCCTCAGTCCCGAGGATTCCCTGTGGACGGCCCATCAGGAAATGCAAAAACGGCGGGTGGGGCGTTTGGTGGTTTCTTGGAACTGGGGTCGGGGGTTGGGTATTGTTACACAAACCAGTCTGTTAAGGGTTTTTGACCCGATGGAAATGTATGGGGTGATTGAAAATTTACAGCAAACGATTCAACAGCTAGAGTCCGAGCGATCGCCCTTCCCTCCTTCTCCACCAGCGGACTTATTACCCCAACGGACCCGCACCCCATCAGAAAAAGAGAGCGCAGGCGATCGCGAGTTATTACTTACCTTGCTGGACAATGCCTACAAAGACGTAAAGTATATGTTGGCTAACTTAGATATTGTCGTCGAGCAGCGGCGATCTTTGCTTCAATCTGTTCTCGATAAGCTTGAGTACCTCGGCCGTGAAATTAGCTCTTAGTAAGCTGTTCGTAATTTAAATTGCTTGTTGAGACGAGGCAAGAAGCAAGACCCCCTAAACCCCCGACATCGGGGTAGGGTTGATTCATGAATCAACCCTACTATCAATTAACCCTACTATCAATTAACCCTACTATCAATAAAATTGGCTAATTCAGGAGTTATTATTATGCTAGAACAAATGATGAAGATGTTAGAAGGGCAACAAATAAACTCTTATCGTCTTAATAAGTTTCTCGGTGCTGGTGGTTTTGGGGGTGTATTTCATGCTAGTGAAAGGGAGGATCCGCGCCCCCCTTATCAAGGGGGAATTAAGGGGGGATCAAGGGGGAATTAAGGGGGGATCAAGGGGAATTAAGGGGGGATCAAGGGGGGATTAAGGGGGGATCAAAGGCACAATCTATCTTCAATTTAATAATTATAACCACTCACTTAATAGGATAGTTACACAACGTAAAAATTGGCTAATTCAGGAGTTATTATTATGCTAGACCAAATGATGAAGATGTTAGAAGGGCAACAAATAGGCCCCTATCGTCTTAATAAGTTTCTCGGTGCCGGTGGTTTTGGTGGTGTATTTCATGCTAGTGAAATGGTCAGAAATACATCGGTACAAGAAGTTGCCATTAAAGTTATCCCCGAAAGTAGCGATGATAAATTAATTGAATTAACAAATGCCAGAAAGTTAGAACATTCTAATTTAATTAAGGCTTATTCGGTGGGGGAATTTACTTTTCTCAATACTGAAATGCTTTATTTAGTGATGGAATTGGCACAGGGTAGCCTAGAAAATCACATTGCCAAAGGCGGTTTATCATCAAGTGAGATTAAAAATATTACTGCTCAAGTCGCCCAGGGCTTAAATTATCTTCATGGACAAAATAAAGTCCATCGAGATTTAAAACCGGGTAATATCCTCAAGGTTAATCAACAATACAAGTTAGCAGATTTTGGCTTAATTAGAACCTTAAATAACAAAAGCCACACTCAAACCGTCCACAATAGCGGTACAATTATTTATATGCCTCCTGAGGCCTTTAGGGGGGATATTTCCTCAGCTTGGGATCTGTGGTCATTAGGTATTATGTTAATCGAAATGACGACTAATCAACTTCCCTATAAGTTTAATAATGATATTAACCAGTTAATGGCCAAGGTGATGAATTGTGAGCTACAAATCCCCAGTTTACCGAAAGAGTTTAAACCGATTATTGAAGGGTGTTTGCAAAAAGATAGAAAACAAAGATGGACAGCACAACAGGTTTTAAATGCCTTACAACCTGTGGGATGGAATTCTCCCCCGTCACCTCCACCAGCACCGGCAGCAGTCAAAAAGCCTGTTTCACCTACTCCATTTACCGAAAAACTACCCAATCGAGTCACACTAGAGATGGTGAACTTACCAGCAGGTCAATTTCTCATGGGATCTGCTGACAGTGATCCCGATGCTAAAAGCTATGAAAAGCCTCAACACCAAGTTAAAGTCAACAGTTTTGCGATTGGGAAATATCCAGTGACTCAGGCACAATATCAAGCAGTAATGGGAACCAATCCCTCTCATTTTAAAAACAACTCTTGGTTGAAAAATAATCAGCAAAATCCGGTAGAAAATGTTAGTTGGAACGACGCTAAAGCCTTTTGTCAAAAATTGAGTCAAATAACAGGGAAAACCTATCGCCTACCGACGGAAGCGGAATGGGAATATGCTTGTCGTGCGGGGACCACTACTCGCTATTATTTTGGTGATGATGCTAATCAGTTAGGAGATTACGCTTGGTATGACGGAAATTCTCAGGATAAAACTCATCCTGTGGGCCAGAAAAAGCCCAATGCTTGGGGACTGTATGACATGAGTGGCAATGTTTTTGAGTGGTGCGAGGACAATTGGCATGATAGCTAGGGTTTGCTGAAAAAGTAAAAAACAAAAACTCTCAAAAATCAGCCCGAATTTAAGATAAGTTTTTCTGTTGAGAAATCAGCTTTTTTATCATCTTTTCTAATCAAAGAGGGATGAATAAAGCTAAATTTAGATGTATAAAGAAATAGGGACAAAAAAAGACAGTTAACCTGTCTAAGCAGGTTAGAAAGATTGATGACTAAAAAAGTAATGGCAATGGAAGTTTCTGAAGTTTTATCAAGTTTTGTCATGATACAATCAAGACTATATCTTCTTTTTGCTTGACCAAATTTACCTTCAATTGCATTCCGAATTCCTTCATCCTCAAGAGCTTGTTTTTTAGTTTCTTTACTAATATTTTTAGGTGGTCTTCCTAGAGGAACTCCACTGATTCTAATTCCTCTTTCTTTACACCAAGCTAGATTTTTTCTAGTTCGATAAATTTTATCAACATGAACTGATTCTGGATAATATCCTGTGAATTCTTTATACTCTTCTACTTGCGCTTGTAAGTCCCCAGATTCATTAAAATTATCCCAACTTAAATGGTCTAAAAATACATAACTCTCAAAACAGCTTACTGAGATTTTTGCTCCAAATTCAACTGGTTTTCCTGCTTTTCCTCTAACGATAGGGCGGATGTGTGGTTGGGTTATACTCACAATTCTATCATCAATTCTCGATGATTTATTTTCCCACATCCACAATTGTTGACGATAAACTTCTGTCACCACTAACAACATTTTGTAGTTTCTTTTGCTGAGACTACTTAACTCTGATCCCCCCTCGATTAATTTCTCTATTTGAGATAGATTTCTTTTGATATATTGCAGTTGCTTCTTGATAGCTTCTCGTCTTTCTTTTTGAGAACAACGACGTTTTTTGGCTACTTTTAAATAATCTTTTCTCGCTCTTTTTCTATAAGTTCTTGGCTTTTTCTTCAGCTTGATTCTCAAACTTTGATAGAGACAATCTAGAATGTTTTCTGTTTTCTTTCTTGCTTGATTTAATATCCCTAAATCCTGGGGATAACTTAGATCAGCAGGTGCGCAACTTGCATCTAATATTAATTTTCCTTTATTTTTTATTTGACTCTCTTTTTCTTCTTCTTTTCTTTCACTTTTTTCTTCAATTTCCTTCTTTTTTCTCTCTCTCATCACCATTCTTTTATTAATTTTATTGATTAAATTCTTACTGATTCTTTTACGAAAATTAACGAACATTGTCGCATCAAATAGAGCTTCATTACTATAGGCTGACATCCCTAGAAAATACTGTAAATAGGGGTTTTCCTTGATTTGCTCTATGGTTTCCCTGTCGCTTGTTTTTAATTTTTCCTTAATAATTAATGCTCCTAATGCCATCCTAAATGGTTTGGCTGGCGCACCCATTTCTTCGTCAAAATTTTGGGCATATTCTTCTTCAAATTCTTCCCAGGGAATTAACTCTGCCATTATTATCCAGCGATTATCTGCTGATAATTTTCCCTCAAAAGGCAACTCAAAGTTTTCTGGGGCAATTGAAGACTCGTTCGTTTTTCGGTACATATGTTCTTGTCGGATAAGTGCAAGGGTATTTTAGCAATTTTAGCCGTTTTCTGTCCCTTTTTCTTGACTTTTTGGGAATTTAATATGGCTGTAATCCTTATATCATAAGTATTTCACAGTTATTCAGCAAACCCTAGCTATGAGAATGCGCCAAGGGATGGCAGTGCTTGGCTGATAAGGGATAATCATTTTCAAATACTGCGGGGCGGTTCTTGGTGCAGCCATCCAGTTCTCTGCCGTTCTGCTTCCCGCAGCCTCGTCAACCGCCGCGACTACCCTCTCAACTTCCTCGGTTTTCGGGTGGTGTGCGGTGCTGGGAGGACTCTATAACCCTTTTTCCCTTTTTTTCCCTTTTTACCCTTTTTCCCTTGTTTCAAGGCTCTGCCTTGAAACACAATATTTAAGGCTCTGCCTTAAAGCAATATTCAGGTAGAACCTGAAGAGAGCGTTCCCAGGTAGAACCTGGGAACGAGATAACGAGATAACGAGATAAAGCTTGTGCTATCTGTTCAAAGTTTAATCCTAATGCCAATAAACGCTGTTAATTCAGCTTCTTGTCTGCCTTACTCCAAAGCTTCCTGATAAACTTTAGTTTGTTTTAAATCGCTTAAACTAAACATCGCTTCTATCTCCTTTCTAGGCTCTTCTGGTTTCTGTGTGGAAACGAGGTCTATACTGATACTTTCTTCCGCAAAATAGCCCTAAAAGTCTTGCCCGATAAGCATTTCACGATTCCATAAGCAAAAATTATCACACAAAGTCGAGAAGAGCCCTTTCTACTGACTTGGGGTAACTTATAAACCAAAATTGTCTCTATCAATTCTAAAAGTTCTTGCTGTTGTTTGAGATTAGGTAATTCTTGTCTAATCCGTGGAATTAATTGTTTTCCTTGCCCTCAAATCATTACAGATATGCCAATAATCCCAGATAATAGAGAATGGATATCTCCGAAAATTAAATATGCGTAACCTGAAATTATTGGTAGGGACAATTCATGAATTGTCCCTACATTTTCGGAGTAAAATTTATTAATTATACCTACATTTTCGGAGTATAAATCATGAATTGTCCCTACATTTTCGGAGTATAAATCATGAATTGTCCCTACATTTTCGGAGTATAAATCATGAATTGTCCCTACATTTTCGGAGTATAAATCATGAATTGTCCCTACATTTTCGGAGTATAAATCATGAATTGTCCCTACATTTTCGGAGTATAAATCATGAATTGTCCCTACATTTTCGGAGTATAAATCATGAATTGTCCCTACATTTTCGGAGTATAAATCATGAATTGTCCCTACATTTTCGGAGTATAATTTATTAATTATACCTACATTTTCGGAGTATAATTTATTAATTATACCTACATTTTCGGAGTACAAATCATGAATTGTCCCTACATTTTCGGAGTATAAATCATGAACTATCCCTACATTTTCGGAGTAAAATTTATTAATTATACCTACATTTTCGGAGTATAAATCATGAATTGTCCCTACATTTTTGGAGTAAAATTTATTAATTATCCCTACATTTTCGGAGTATAATTCATGAATTGTCCCTACATTTTCGGAGTAAAATTTATTAATTATCCCTACATTTTCGGAGTAAAATTCATGAATTTTCCCTACGTTTTTTTCGGAGATGTCTAATGATGACACAGCTAGTCTCTCTGCTATAGTACAAAAGTCGTTTAGCATGATACGCTATGTTACCTTATTGCGATCGCTTTGAACTTTTCCTATTCCCTTTGAGTCGCTTGTCTAACCTGTTCGATCTCTAATTCTAAAGCTTGTGCTATCTGTTCAAAGTTTAATCCTAATGCCAATAAACGCTGTTAATTCAGCTTCTTGTCTGCCTTACTCCAAAGCTTCCTGATAAACTTTAGTTTGTTTTAAATCACTTAAACTAAACATCGCTTCTATCTCCTTTCTACTGACTTGGGGTAGCTTATAAACCAAGATTGTCTCTATCAATTCTAAAAGTTCTTGCTGTTGTTTGACCTGAGGTAATTCTTGTCTAATCCGTGGAATTAATTGTTTTCCCTGCTCGATCGCTCTTGCGGTGGGTGCTATAATTAATTGTAACATCGATATTCCCAGGGATTCCACTTCCCTAATTTTCAGGGAAAAAGTCCCAGAATTTTACCCCCTGAACACTGCAAGGACTGGCACTTTTTGCTTTTAAAAAAGCCTTTAGATTTATTCAGCAAACCTTAATTAATTAGTCCTTGAGCATTGCGATACATTGGGCTAAAGAAGCGTTAGTTTTCAACGCTTGCGGGTTAATATGGGTGGCAGCGGCTCGATAACCTTGTTCTAAGAGAGCCGCAATTAAATCTTCCCTTTTGGGTAAATCTAATTTACCCCTTCTACCAATTTCACGAAAGCTATAAAAATAGGGAGGAAAATCGTTCTCTTCCCTCATTATTTCTAACAATTTAACTACCTTTTTCCACTGCCATTGATCGGCTAAATCTGCCATTTTTTCTAGATAAAAGCGATCGTGTAAACTGCCTAACCACAAGGGTCCGGTTAAAGTTAAAGGTTGCCCGTCCCCAGAACAAACTATCTTGCCTAACTTCGGCCAAGGCACTGATTGATATTCCCCGCAGCTATGACAATAACCGAGAAAACCGTAGTTATGACTATTTAATTGTCTATTAGCTGTTAACCGCACCATCACCCGATAACTTTGACCGAAAAAGAAGGAAAAAACTGGCGTAATTCCTAAACCTAACCGGGCTGATTCTAATTGCAAACCGGCGATAATTAATCTTAATCCCTGTTCGTGGGCAGCTGGATGATTGCGAGCAGAGGCTCCATAATCAGCTAAACTATTTTCTAGATTATGACCCGTCAGCGTCCGTCCATCGGTATTAGTTAGATAAATTAAACCACCGATTTTAGTGGCTAAAGGAATAGCACTAAACAGAGATGCGGGAGAACCAAAAGCATCAATATCAACTAGATCATAATGGTCTTTTTTAAGATAACATTCTAGGAGAACTTCTTGGGCAGATTTATAGGTTATTTTGATTTTTTTCTGTTGTAATAAACTCTCTAAGTTAGCGTCTAAAGTTGGCTTAATTTCTGGATTACCATCATTAACCCACAGCCAATCCGCACCACTTTCTAACCAATACCTGAGTGCTCGCACACCAGAGCCGCTCATTACTTCTAAAACGCGCAAACTGCCCCGCTCTTTTTGGGCAATTGCCGCCCCTAAAACTCCTAAATCTCGGACGATTTTACTCTCCAGTCGATAAAAAGTATTGTTGATATTAAATATCGCTTTTTCTTCCTGCATCGCTCATCTCATAATTAAGTAGGTAGGCACAATTATTTGTAGGATGGGTTAGCGGTAGCGTAACATGAGCGGGCGTTGGGTTTCATGCTTCAACCCAACCTACGTTCATTTTATATTTAATTCCACCCACCTACTTAGCACTCGATCTCTTCTTTTGTCTTTCCATGATTAACTAGGATCGAAAAGGGTCAACCACTGCCAAAACCAATCAGACATCAAGATAGAAGTAAATCTAAAGAAAGTGTGAAATTATCAGAAATTCCCGATTTTTTTACTATTATATCCCTAAAAAGCTGATAGTTTCCCCATGAGAACGGCAAATTGAAGGTAAAAAATAACTATTTTTTAATATCTTATAACAGTTTAATCCGGTCTGATGGGAGATAACCTAAAAGCAAAATCATTCAACCTTGATATAGAGATGAAAAAGTATCTAGCAGAGTTCATCGGGACGTTTTGGCTCGTTCTCGGTGGTTGCGGTAGTGCCGTTTTAGCGGCAGTATTTGTGGGTAAAGCCAAGAGTGTCGTAGATGGTGCTGATTTTAATATCCATCTGGGGATTTCTTTTGTGGGTGTCGCCCTCGCCTTCGGTTTAACCGTCCTTACTCTTGCCTACGCTTTCGGGCATATTTCGGGGGGACATTTTAATCCCGCCGTTTCCTTCGGTCTCTGGGCAGGTAAACGCTTCCCCGGTTCGGAACTACTTCCCTACATCATCGCTCAAGTTTTAGGGGCGATTTTAGCGGCGGTAATTATCTACATTATTGCCAGTGGTCAACCTAGTTTCGCTCTGGGAGGCCGTAACCCTCTGGCCACCAATGGTTACGGAGAACATTCTCCCGGTGGTTACAGTTTATTCGCCGCTTTGGTCACGGAAGTGGTCTTGACCTTCATGTTCTTAATTATCATTTTAGGCTCTACCGATCGACGCGCTCCAGCGGGTTTTGCTCCCATCGCTATTGGTTTAGGATTGACCTTAATTCACTTAATTAGCATTCCCGTGACCAATACCTCCGTTAACCCCGCTCGTAGTACCGGTGTTGCTCTTTTATGCGGTAATATGGCTCTCGTTGGTCAATTATGGTTATTCTGGATTGCTCCCATTGTTGGGGCCGTGGCTGCGGGTTTCCTCTACAATAGTTTCTTTGAAGAAACTTTAGAAGAAAGGCGAGTTAGAGAATAAGTGGAAAGTTACCGCTAAAGTTTGATTGCTTCAAAAGTCAAGTGCTGATAGCGATTCCTGTGGGGTCGCTATTTTTTTCGTCCCCACCGACAAAATTGAGCAGCGCTCGTCGTCCTTGCTCGCCTCGATCGAGTAAAGTAATCTCTAGATAATTTTCCGGCAAAAAAGTTAAACGTTCTGACCATTCGATCGCCACTATCCCTAAATCCACCTCGATTCCCTGCCAATAATTTTCTAGGTACAGCGCCTCGATATCTTGACCCTGCAAACGATACAAATCCAAATGATACAAAGGAAGGCGGCCTTCGCTATATTCGTTAACGAGGGTGAAGGTAGGACTAGCTATAGGCTCTTGAATACCCAATCCTAGGCCAATTCCCTGTACTAAGGTGGTTTTTCCCGCTCCCACATCGCCTTTTAATAAAATTACACTGCCGGGGGCCAAGGTTTGCCCCAGTTTTTCCCCTAAATTGACAGTAGCTTCTCGATCGGGTAAGTCGATAATCATTTTTTCCGCTAGGATGCCAATTAATCACTGATTCTAATATGAGTAGGTAGGCGTTAAAAGTTATCAGATGCCCCCCTTATTAAGAGGGGATCCCCCGCCTACCGGCACCCCCCTTATCAAGGGGGGCAGGGGGATCGAACCTAAAATCCATTTTTAATTTAATTATAACCAGCTACTTAGCGATCAGAGCAGGTTTCTGACCTTCTTGGCCCTGGTGGGCTAAATCTGGTCTTTTGATCGAGAAAAATAGAAGCAGTTAAACTCATCTCTTATCTTTTAGTCTTACCTTTGGTCAAATGGTCGCCATCAGGGCAGAGATAAGCGATCGGCGAAACCTTCCGGTAGATTAGACTAAATGGGAGTTGGTTAACTGCTTTTATAAAATTGATGGTTCCCTAACCATCAGCATTGTCTAGGGTCGAAGGCAATAAAACAACCGAAGTTTAGGACTTTAAGCCAGAAGTTAAGAAAAAAAGTGAAATTATTATTTTTGAGTAATGGCCACGGTGAAGATGAGATCGCGATCCGGATTATTAAAAGACTGCAATCATCTCCCCTCTGTCCGGATATTACTGCTTTATCCCTAGTGGGTAACGGTTATGCTTATACTCGTCTGGGGATTCCCCTTCTCGATCGAGGTCAAAAAATGCCCTCTGGGGGTTTTATAACTAGGGATGCCAAACAATTATGGCGAGATCTGCGGGAGGGATTATTAGGATTAACCTCCCGTCAATACCGTCTGGTCAAAAATTGGGGCCAAGAAGGGGGAAAAATTGTCGCAGTGGGAGATATCTTACCCTTGCCCTTGCTTGGTTGAGCGGGACAGATTATGCTTTTGTGGGAACGGCTAAATCGGAATACTATCTCCGGGATGAGCAGGGATGGTTAGATAGTAGCTCGATGATCGATCGCCTCTGGGGTTCCTATTATTATCCCTGGGAACGCTGGTTAATGGCTCATCCTCGCTGTCGGGGGTTTTTCCCCGGGATAGTTTAACTAGCAAAATTTTACAACAGTGGTCAATTGCCGTTGTCGATGGGGTAATCCGATGATGGATGACCTTTTACCCTCGATAACGGGCGATTTTCCCCAAGATTGCCTAACTATTCTGCTGCTACCCGGTTCGCGCTTTCCCGAATCTCTCCACAATTGGCAGCAAATTCTCGCAGCTGTGACGGCCATGATCGGACGTTTTCCCGATTACAAGCTGGAATTTTTGGCAGCGATCGCTCCTCCTCTCCCCCTAGAATCTTTTACGGCTGCTTTAACTTCCCGGGGTTGGCGAGAACAAAGCATAAACAAGTTTATTTGTCAAGAGGTATTTATAACTATTTCTCAAAGGGATTACGCCGAATATTTAGGCCGTTGCCATCTAGCGATCGCCATGGCGGGAACTGCCACGGAACAGCTCGTCGGTTTGGGTAAACCGGCGATCACAATTGCGGGATCTGGACCACAATTTACTCCCCATTTTGCCAAACTGCAACAGCGTTTATTAGGCTGTTCAATTCTCTTAGGTGATAGTGCCGACTCAGTGGCGGACAAGTTAGAATATTTATTACAAAATCCCCCAAAGTGGCAAGAAATCGCCTTTAATGGTCGTCAGAGAATGGGATCGGCCGGTGCCTCCGATCGCATTGCCCAATGGTTACTAGGGTATTTTTGCCCTTAAACGAAAGTATCGGTCTGATTTTCGCCGCTAGTGGGCCCCTCAAAAATAGTTTCTAGGGCGATTTTTTGGGCGCTTGGTTGTTGTCCATAGCTGAAAAGATAGGGAATTTCTCCGCTTTGTTGACGAAACCACTGGAAAACGTAGGGACTACCATAAATAATCAATGCTTGAATTTGTCCAGTTTTCAGCAAAGCTTGATAGATAGCTTTCGTTTCCTCCCTTAATCCGGCACTACCCCGAAAAGGATTACCACGGATGAATACTTGTAGGAGAGTCGTTTCTGGGGAGACGAGGGACTGATTAAAGGTGCTACGGTCGATTATTTGGGTTTGATAACCCCATTGTCGGGGAATTGTCACCGCCGGACAAGAGCGATCGAGAAAGTCACAGTTGAGTAAATCATCGATAATGATTAAATTGCGGCCTTGAGTGGCTTTAATGGGTAAATTACCGCTAACTGTTTGGGAATCTTTTAAAATATCGCTGACAATCTCTAGAGCTTGCGGTGCCGCTAAACTGCTTAAGGATTCTAAGGATGGCTGTCTTTGCCCTAATTTTTCCTTTGCTCGTTGAATACGTTGCCAAGAATCATTAATTCTGGCTTCGCTAATTGTACCCGCTTGCACGGCACTATACACCGCTTCGATCGCTTCGATCGGATCGGGAGGCATTAACAGTATATCGGCCCCCGCCTGTACCGCCCTCACTGCTATGGCGGCAGCGCTGGCAATTTTAGTCACTCCTCCCATAATCAGGGCATCGGTGACGATTAAACCCTGAAAACCGAGATTTTGGCGCAGTTTTTCCCCGAGAATTTTCGAGGAAAGAGTAGCGGGAAATTCGGCATCCCAAGCGGGAATTAACAGATGGCCTGACATAATACTATCAACCCCCGACTCGATCGCCGCTTGAAAGGGCGGCAATTCGATCGCTTCTAGGCGATGATGATCGTGGTTGATGATGGGAAGATCGAGATGGGAGTCATTGCTGGTGTCACCGTGGCCGGGAAAATGTTTGGCCGTGGTCAAAACTGGATAGGAATCGGCCCCTAAAATAAAAGCTTGAGCTAGATTAGCGACGATTTCGGGAGTTTCAGCGAAGGAACGAATATTGATAACAGGATTGTCGGGATTATTGTTCACATCGACAATTGGGGCTAAAATCCAGTTAATCCCGATCGCTAGTGCTTCCTTCGCGGTAATTGCTCCCATTTCCCTAGCATATTCTGTGGCTTTTGTCAAGCTTTTTTCAGCTATTTTTCCTAAAGCCATCGGTGGGGGGAACCAAGTAGCGCCGGAAAACCTTTGGCCGACTCCCTCCTCGATATCGGCAGCAATGAGCAGAGGATTATCCCCGGACCAACTTTGTAATTGTTGGCTACGGAGAGCGATTTCGGCGGCGCTGCCTCCCAACAGAATCACCCCACCGAGGTGGAGGGTTTCTAACCAATGTTTCAGGGTGGCGTTGACAGGTTCCCAAGCAGGATAGCGGATTTGTTGGTCAAAGAGATAGCCGGAAGCGCGGACTACTATCATCTGACCAATGCGTTCTTTTAGGGATAAAATGCGATCGCTCACTATTCAGTTATCAGTTATCAGTTATCAGTTATCAGGTTTAAGTTTTAAGTTCCCAGTTTTGTCTAAATCCAGTTTTGCCTAAATTTAGTTATCCTCTACTGGTCACTGGTCACTGATATCGGAATCGTCATCTTCTGGGGGTCGATCGCTTTTAATATGATCAAGAAGGTGTAACATTCGATCGCCGCGTTCAAGGGAAGAATCTTCTAGGAAGACCACTTCGGGGGTACGTCTGAGACGGATGCGTTGACCGAGTTCGCGCCGGACGAATCCCGCAGCAGCTTTTAACCCGGCCATAGTTTCGGCCTTTGCATCTTTGTTGCCGTAGATAGACACAAAAATCCTAGCGTGTTGTAGGTCGTGGGAGAGATCTACATCGGTAACGCTAACCATACCAGCACCGACCCGATCATCTTTAATTTCCATTAATAACATTTGGCTGACCTCGCGCTTAATTAGCGAGGACACGCGAGATACTCGACGGTCGTTAGCCATAATTTTTGTCCCCTAAAAACAGCGAAACCCTTACCATTGTATCAAGCTAATCCGAGCATGGCTTTGAGGGTGAAATAAAGAAAGGCGAAAGTTCCCCCCAGAAAACCCACAAGTGCGATCGCTGTGAGGGGATTTTTTAATAAAGGGGCCAACCAGCCGAAAAAGGCGAAGAAAATCCCTAAACTAAAGCTAATCAGATAGCGGGGGTAACGGCTCACGTTATCAAAAAAGTCGCCCATAAATTTTATTTATTATCTTTGTCCGTAAGTAATTATAGCAGTAAGCTTCGATGCTGCCACGCCGCCCGATTCAAGGGACTTAGCCACAGCCATGTTCAAGGATAATTCGATAACCTTTGAGAGAAGGATCGGTAAAAACATCCTCTGGATTCCGACCGATCGCTATCTGTTTTTCTGGTAAAACTAAAGTGATAACGGGTAAGGTAGAAGTATTTATACGCGGACAAAAAGATGGGGCTGTGCATCATAATTAGGGCGATGGAAGTCCTAGCAATTGGAGTGGATGGGAATCACTGGGTGGCGAAATCCAAGGCTCTCCTACAGTTGTTTCTTGGGGAACTGACAAACTTGATTTTTTTGCCCGTGGGATGAATAACCGGATTTAGTATTATTTAGGGCTTGCTGAAAAAGTTTTTCGTGGGGCAGGGTCTGGGGTTTTACCCATTTTCAGGGAAAAAGTCCCTGAATTTGCCCCCTGATCACTCCCATGCCGGGTACTTTTTGATTGACAAAAAGTCTAAAAGTCTTATCCAACAAGGTTTTAAGATTTATTCAGCCAGCCCTATATAACTGATTACTGATTACTGTCGCGGCTGCACGGGGAAACCTTGACGCTGAAGCATTTCCGCCGCATCTTGGCCCGGTTGATAGTTGATGCCGAGGGTAGAGGTGGCCGTATCTTCGATGATTTTGGGAGTGAGGAGAATAATCACCTCCGAGCGGTCGTTGCGATTGGTACGACTGCGGAATAAAGCCCCTAAAATGGGAATATCCCCTAAAATCGGCACTTTTGTCTCAGAACTCTGTTGGCGCTCTTGGATAATCCCGGAAAGAATTAAACTCTGTCCATCCCGGAGACGAATTAAACCAGAAGTCAATTCCCGACGAATCAGAGGGGTAAGGGTGTTGACTGTCAGACCACCGCTATCAAATCGAATTGGAGATCCCGGAGAGGCAACAGTGGGGCTAACCGACAGGGAAATAAAGCCGTTATCATCCACCTGATCGATGTTTACCGCTAAAGTTAATCCAGCATCGGCCAGTACAGGGACAGTGGTGCGTACGCCACTGAGAGGATCTACACTTGTCGCCACACTTTCTAGCACTTTCTCGGTGAGCTTAACGGTGGCCTGTTGACCTTCCTGCACCACCAGGGAGGGATCGGTGAGAATCTTGGCATTTCCTGTCTGAATTGAGGCTTGCAGGGTCATCAGGAATTTTTGGGGATATTGGAATAGGGTCGGGGGTTCGTATTCGTACTCTATTATTCCCGTCTCTGGGTCAATATTAACATCACTCAAACCGGGTTGGAAGGGGTTAACAGTGCGACCAAAACTAGGGCGCGAGTAGGGTGTTAGACCCCCTGAAAAGTCATTGGGTCCTTGGTTAACACGGCCAAAGGGAGCGCCATTCTGAATGTCAAAAAAAGGTTGAATTTCTGCTGTCCCCGTACCCGATATGATATCGAAAATCGGCACAACAGGCTGTGCAAAAGCCCCCGCTCTGCCTACAGTCGAGCTAGTGGGTGGGTTGATATTACCAAAGTTCAGCACTGCCGCCCCGTTATCTTGAACAAAGAAACCATCGTTAAAACCGAAGGAAAAACTACTGTTAAAACGGTCTGTATTGAGTAGGTTAACATCGATAACTTTGACATTAACTACCACCTGACGGCGACGGGCATCTAGTTGGGTTAATAAAGAGGTGGCGATCTGGACTTGCCGCGCTTCGCCGATTAAATTGATAGAATTAAGGCGCTCGTCGGCGGCAACTCTTAAACCAGTTAAAAGTAAGGCAGCTTTTGAGCCTTTCGTTTCTTGGGGGGCCAGTGGCTCTAGGGTGGGAGGAACATCCCGGCGACCGATGACTCGTCCGGTGAGGGGATCGACGATATCCTCGGTTTGGGTAACTAAACGCTGGTATTCTGCCCCTTGGGTAGCGAGGAAAGTGGCGGCGGCGACGGATTTAACTTGGTTGAGACGCAGGGTGCGGCTAATCAGATTACGAGCGCCTTGGGGTAATTGCGCCCCAACAAAGATAGTTGTACCCTGACGGTTGGCCTGGAGTCCAGAAATTAACAATACGGCATTAAAAATGTTTTCCACCGATTCGTTAGTAAATTCTAAGGAAACTGTCTGAGAGGTGGCGTTAGTTTCCCCCTGGGCGCTGGTGAAAACGACGTTATAACCGGCATAGTTAGCAAGGGTCATTAACACTTCTCTAGCGGAAGCTTCCGGAGTAAAACACGAGGTACAATCATATTACGCTCGAATTTGACCTTTTCGGCACTAGCATCGATGTTAGAGATGGCAATATCTCCCACCGGTGGGGCGACGGCCCGGGGTAGGTGGGAGCGCCGGGGGCTTGGGGTGCGCCTTGAATGATAATTTCGGGTTGGGGACAAGGGGCGCACTTTGGGCGAGCAGTTTTTCACTAGCTAAAATGCGATCGCTGATCTCCTTTTGTACGGCATCGGGGGTGGAACGAAATTCTTAGGTCTTTTTTGTAAATTTTCTTGACTAAACTCTTGCGAAAATTCAATTTTTGATGTAGTCGATTTTAACTCTGAACCATCGAAGGACTCGGGGGTTTCGGCCAAAGTGCTCAGGGGAGCCATCAATAAAACGAGGCAATTTGGGGGACAAACAGAGCATAACGGGACGAATTCACTTTAATTTCACTCCTCAACAATTGGGGTATTCAACGGACAAAAACTAAACACTCACACCGGATTGAAAACTATTATGGCGCGGACTAGCGGGGGTTGACCTTCGGCGGGGGTTGACCTTCGGCGGGGGGGGCGGTGCTAATTTCGCCAATTCTTCAGCATTGAGAGGAATAATCACATCGAGAAGAAAGGTGGTAGTAACGGGTTGATCGCCTTGGGGAACGATAGTGGCTTTATTGTTGCAGTACTAACCACTTGAACCGCCGATCCTTCCTTTTCCATCTGGTATTGAGACTGTTGAGCAAAATGAGCGGCTGTAATCTTTCTAAATCCCGAATAACCTCTTGAGTGTTAGCATATTCCCTTCGATCTTGACGTTAAGAGTTTGACGTTTTGAGCTTATTATTAACCGCGCTACCGAGGGAACCATCGAAACCACCACTGGTTCTAGTACTTGGGGTTGGAAACTAATCAGCTTAACATTGCGAGAACTTAAAGATCTTGCTAATATCTAAGAGAATTGTGCTTAAGTTCTTTTCTGAGCAAAAAGCGCGAGAATTTGCTGTTTTAGTTGCCTCTTTTTGTTGCAACTGACTCTCAATTTTTGCTAATTCGGCCGGTCCGAGACCGCTTTTTTTGTTGATCTATCTGTTGTTGTTTGCCAGCTGCATCGTTTTGCAACTGTTGCAAGGTATCATAAGCGGGCATCACCCAGTTAAAAAGCAGATAGAAAGAGCCAAGTAAACCTAGCACAGCGGCAGCGATGCCACTATTGCGGGGAGTAAAAGTTATCCCGAAAGCGATAGGATACTCCTCAAATTCCTCTAATTCCCGATCTTCAAATTCTTCGGTAAAGTCATGGTTGAATGGCTCCTTGGCGTTTGAGAGTGTTAATCCTAGTGATAACTCCGATCGCTCCATTCCGGGCGAGATTGGGCAGTTGTTCCGTAGCGGGAGTATACTTAATTGGGCGGTGATCACAAATTGAACCGCTTGGGGAAAGTAACATTAATATTTTGTACTGATTATCCACCTCTACGGGTAATCGGCCAGGGCAGCACTTTCGATCACCGTTTGCCTACCCTGTAAAAAAGGAGAAGCTTGTAGGGTTAAGAGATAATCATTGACTGCTTCGTATTAACTGGCAAAACCACTGATTTTTAAGCGAGTAGCCCGATTCTGTTGCCCTTGATCTGGGGCAGCGGGAACCTCCACTGCTGCACACTGGTTAGCTGGACACTAGGGGGAGTTTGGCAGGGAATTTCCTGAAGAATAGCTGACCAAGGCCTAATCTGATTGAATACGTTACCAGAGCTTCATTTTCTTCTCCTACCGCCGTTAGTTGCGCTTCATGTCTTCTAGCTTTTTGCTTGGGCTTGCAGTTGACCTAATTCCGCATCCAGTTGCTGAATTAGGGCCTGAGTTTCGCTGGTTTGCCAACCGAGGATTAAACCGAGTAATCCCGTCAGTGTCAATAATCCGGCCCCCACTCCCACACCGATCAACAGGGGTGTTTGTTTACGCAGGTTAATAGCGGTGGAAATCTTGGCTGCGGGGGTTCCTTTCCCGTTTGGTAAGATGGCGATCCTTAAGAAAATTAACGTCAAGACTATACATAATTTTTGTCTATACCTCCCGTAATCCTAAACCGAGAACTGTTCCTAATCCCGGTCTTTCGGTATTAGGAATCTCTTGAGTTGTATCTAAGTTCAGTGATGCGATCGGATCGATTGCCATGGTGGGACGCTGAGACGTTGAGTAAAGTATTCGTCTAGTGCGCTAAACCGCCCCGGGACCGGCTAAAAGTAATTGGACGATTTCCAGGTCATCACTTTGGTTAAGATAGAAATTAATTGATCGCCGTAACTCATCGGTTAATTCCCCTAAAACGCGCATCAGTGCCGTCATCCCGGCGTTAGTAGGGGCCCCGGAAGTGCCGGTATTGGTGCTAAGACTATCAAAGCAATAATCGGAATTGTCATCCCCAAAAGAATCTCAGGACTGCGGGGAGGTGGGCAAATTCATCGCCCTGGAGAGGGCATTTTGTACTGGAAAGTGCCGATGGGGACAGTGCGGGAAAATTGGGAACGCCGTCCACCACGATGGCAATTTCCGTGTTATCAATTCTATATCAACAATAACGGCGGCTTCATTGGAACTAAACTGTCGCAAATGCTCGCGAATCGTCCGAATTAGGGCAAAACTATTAATTTCTAGCACATCTACCTGTAATCCTGCCTGTTGGAAGGTTTCCATGTAGGCATCGGTAATCTCCCGACGAGTGGCTACCAGCAAAACCTGCACTTTTTCGATCCCGTCTTCATCCTGAAAGTAGCCTAGTTTTTGGTAGTCGAGATCCACTTCCTCGCGAGGATAGGGAAGGTATAAACTAGCCCTCATGATTTAAGACCAGATTTCGCAATTCCTGATTCGTCCAATTCCGAGGGAATGGGGATCATCCGGATAATTGACTCGCGCATCGGCACACCCAGTAGCGACTCGTTTGCTGTTAATTTTATTTTCCTTGAGGACTTCTTGGATTAATTCCGCTAAAGCGGGGGAATCGACGATTTTTCCCTCCTCAAAGATGCCTTCCGGGATATCCGACGAACAACATTTAACTAATTGATAATTTTGTCCCTGTTTGGCGATCTGAGCTATGTTAATGCGCTCTGGGGTGATCTCTAACCCAACACCTTGAGGTTTTTTTGTCAATAGCTTTTTAAAAAAACTTACCATAGATTTTCCTGGGCAGCTCTAAGAGAATTAGTGATTAACAAAGCAAATAATTTTTGACCTGATTTTATCTAGGGTCGATCAAGGCAGTAAATCAGTCTATAAACGATCCTGACTGGGTAAATTACCCAGAAAAGGTAAAAATCGAGAAGGAGAGAAGCTATTTCGTCCCTAAATAACCCGATTATCTGTGTTCAGATCGAGGTTAATCTTAACTGGGTGAGAGGAGAGGAAGTGCCTATTGATAGTGACATTGTACTCAATTTTGGTGAAAGAACCAAGTCCAAGCTAAAAATTGGCCATTACCCCCCCTTTTTTTTCTGCTCCACTAGATCAAGTCAGCTTTCCCTAGTTAGGGGTTGCGGCAAAAAGTTTTTCGTGGGGGCAGGGTGTCGGGGGTCGGGCATCGGGTTTTAAGCTAAGAGGCATTTTCACAGCCCGCCAATTCAAAAATGAAACGCAGGACTCCTCAAGACAAAAGTTCAAGAAATCTTAGAAGTTATTAAAATAATACAAAAATAAACTCAACGTAAACCTAAAACATTGTCAAGGAAAATCAATCATGTTTCTCCGTCCTTTCTCTATCTTAATTACCCTCTGTCTCGGTTTAGGCTTCCTTTCTCTCCCTCGGCCCGTTCAATCTTTACTTTAAATGCGATCGCTCAAGTCAATGCTGCCTCAACTGCTCTGGACTTTTTCAATCAGGGAGTAAAAAGATTACAACAAGGTGATCTAGAGGCTGCCATTAATAGTTTTAATGAAGCCATTCGTCTTAATCCTAACTATGCTCAAGCCTATGGCAACAGAGGAATTGCCTATAGTCGTTTACAGCAATATGACCAAGCCCTGGCTGATTATAACCAATTTATTCGCTTTAATCCCAATTCAGCAGTAGCTTACTATAACCGAGCAACTTTGTATGATCAATTAGGAGATTCTCAAAAAGCGATCGCCGATTATGCTCAAGCAATACGACTTAATCCTAATTTCACTCAAGCAATTAGTGGCCGAGAAATTGCTCAGAATAAATTAAGAACACCTCAACAAAGTATCTCCACTACTAACGCGCTCGCTCAATATTTTTCCAATGGAAGGAATGCTAAGGATTTTTTTGTTCAGGCGATGGATAAATATGACAAAGCAGATTTTGATGGTGCAATTGTCGATTTTAGCCAAGCGATTCAACTCAAACCCGACTATGCTCAAGCTTACATGGGCATGGCAATGGCATATAAGGGTTTAGGAGATTTAGAAAATCAGATCACAGAGCTACGAAAAGCGGCAGAATTACTTCAAAAACAGGGAGATACAGAAGCATACCAGACAACCATAGATTTAATCAAAGTAACTCAGGATTTGATCGATAGCATTCGATCAAATCCTAATTCTAAACTAGCCTTTGCCGAGTTGTTTTTTAATTATGGAATAGAGGAATGGAAAAAAGGAAATTTTGTGCAATCGCTGGCACAATTTAACCTGGCGATACGTCTCAATCCTAACGATGCTATTGCTTACATTCTTCGAGGCGACGCATATTTTGAGTTAGGGGAATATCAAAAAGCGATCGCCGACTACACCCAAGCAATTCGCCTCAATCCTAACGATGCTCGTGCTTATCTTTTTCGAGGTAATGCCTATGGTCAATTAAAAGAATATCAAAAAGTGATCGCCGACTACACCCAAGCAATTCGCCTCGATCCTAACTATGCTGATGCTTACAACCTGCGAGGGCTTGTCTATGAAATGTCAGGAAACCGTCAAAAAGCGATCACCGACTTGGAAAAAGCAGCCAATTTATATCAGCAACAGGGTGACACAGCACAAGCTCAAAAAGTCTTAGATTTGTTGAAAGAATTACAGCAATAAACTCAAGGTAAACCTAAAACATTCGGCCTGTTCAATCTTTACCTTTAAATGCGATCGCTCAAGTTAATGCTGCCTCAACTGCTCATTCCATCAGGGAGTAAAACAACGCCAATTCAAAAATGAAACGCAAGACTCCTCAAGATTTGACAGAGAAAGGCTCATCGGTATTGTCCGAATCAATACAACCCAAATTCCGCAGGTGGAAAAAGACAAAGGAAAAGACAGAAAAAGCCGAACAATTCACTAAATATAAATACTCAAGAAAGTCTCAGGGTGAGCGCATTGAAAACTCTATTGACAATTGGTCAATTAGGTTTTGTCCCTTAGATATTTCTGGCTAAAACTAAATATTTAGCCACGGTGTTAGGAACTAGCGTCGTCAGACGTGGATGGTAAAACCGCTGCCTAGTCGAGCCGTCAGGACTCAAACGGTAAGTCTGCCAAAGGAAGCGTCAAAAGCACAAAATCTGTGAGATTAGCGTTTCCAAAGCTAATCAAGCGCGAAGCGGATTAGCCTAGTTCATTTTTTTAGACACTATTTTTTCGTGACTCCAGGAAACCGGCGCTCAAATGCTTCTGACGGGCGTGATTTTCCCGTATAATTAGGAGTTTG
This sequence comes from Microcystis panniformis FACHB-1757, assembly GCF_001264245.1. Lineage (NCBI taxonomy): Bacteria > Bacillati > Cyanobacteriota > Cyanophyceae > Chroococcales > Microcystaceae > Microcystis > Microcystis panniformis. The sequence continues at coordinate 3,809 of NZ_CP011339.1, read as the reverse complement.
CACAGTGACAAAAGAAGTTAAGGAGCGAGTTCGATGGCACGAATGTACTATGATGAGGATGCCAATTTAGATTTATTAGCGGGAAAACGATCGCTATTATTGGTTATGGTTCCCAGGGTCATGCCCACGCATTAAATCTCAAGGATAGTGGCGTTAATGTGATTGTTGGTCTATATCCCGGCAGTAAATCGGCAATCAAAGCCAAAGAAGCCGGTATTCCGGTTTATGATGTGGCCCAAGCCGCTAAAATTGCCGACTGGATCATGATCCTCTTACCGGATGAAGTGCAGAAAACGATTTATCTCCACGAAATTGCCCCGAATTTAAGCCCAGGCAAGGTTTTGTCTTTTGCCCACGGCTTTAATATTCATTTCGGTCAAGTGGTTCCCCCGGATAATGTCGATGTGGTTATGGTTGCCCCCAAAGGACCGGCCATCTCGTCCGTCGCACCTACGAACAAGGTCAAGGAGTCCCCTGTTTATTCGCCGTCTATCAAGATGCTACCGGCCAAGCACGCGATCGAGCGATGGCCTACGCTAAAGGTATCGGTGGCACTCGGGCCGGGGTTTTGGAAACCACTTTCCGCGAGGAAACAGAAACCGACCTTTTTGGCGAACAGGCAGTATTATGCGGTGGTTTAAGTGCTTTAATTAAAGCTGGCTTTGAAACCCTCGTGGAAGCTGGTTATCAGCCCGAATTAGCCTATTTTGAGTGTTTACACGAGGTGAAACTGATCGTCGATCTGATCGTCGAGGCGGTTTGGCCAAAAGCGCGATAGTATTTCCAATACAGCCGAGTACGGTGACTACACTCGCGGTCCGCGGGTGGTGACGGAAGCGACTAAGACCGAAATGCGGAAAATCCTCGGGGAAATTCAATCGGGACAATTTGCCAGAGAGTTTGTCCTCGAAAATCAAGCAGGTAAACCGGGTTTCACCGCTATGCGTCGTCAAGAAGCAGAACATTCGATCGAAGAAGTCGGCCAAGACCTGCGGGCAATGATGAGTTGGCTTAAACGCTAGTTCTCTTTTTTTTCGGTGGGGGTTGGACGCAACGCGGCAATTCTTGCCCTTGCGTCCGTCCCGACACCCTACACCCCACACCCCAAAAGGAAAACTCCTATGTCACCATTTAAGATAACTGCTGTATTCCCATTTCAGTAGCCCTCCTGCAAAAATAAGTTATCGAGCCGCTATTGGGTCACAATATCTAAAAGCTCGGATAAATTCGACATAATCTTAGGTTTTATGGATAGTCTAGTCGTCTCTTGTCTTTTTTCTTCTCCTGACTCCGACGACGGCTACTGACTCCTAACCCTAACAACAATTTTTGATTTTTACAAGAGGTCTAGTAGATCGCCTCTCGTGATTTGACCAGACCGATCGCCCGTAAACCGGCAATCACACCACAACCGATCACCATACCGACAAAGGAACGAATCAGATTTTCTAGGGGAACGATCCCAATTAAAGCGATCCAGACTTCTTCGGGCCAGTTAAAAATCGAGTAGGTAATGGCGACGGCCCCTAAATGGGAGAGGCCGCTGGCGGTCCAGGTACCCCAAAAATTCCCGCCGCTACTAGGGCCAAATTGCTGCCTTTGATCCAATGGGTAAAAAGAGTCCGGGTTGGTAGGATAAATAATACCAAAGCTGACCAATCGACGAAAGCCCCGGCAATAAAGATTCGTGGCGAAATGCCGTTCAGTCCGATCGCCCGGTTAGCGTAGATAAACAGGGGAATCAGAAAAATTAACGTTAATCCTAACCACCAATAACGGCGTTTTTTGCCTAAAACCATCGTTCCCGCCACAAAACTAGACAAAATCGCCCCAAAGACCGAAATAGCGGGAATTCCTGCTGTGTAGGGGCAAGGAAAGCCCCAATTAAGGACCCAATGCCACTAGCGATCGCTCCAGCGATCGGGCCGAGTAACCAACCCAAGAGGGGAAAAACCGCTTGACTGAGGGGCATACTACCGCCAGAAGCGAGGACAATGGAGAAGGGAATAAAAGAAAGGGTGGTGACAATGGCGGCTAAGACGACAATATAGGCGATCGGCGCACCATCAATGGCGGCACTACTGACAGCTTCCACTTTGCGTTCTTCCCCTTCGGGATAATATCTAGGGTCATAGTTGCAAGGGTAATTCTAACTTTTCTATCATCCTCTGGTTTGATCTTCTTCGGGCAATTATTGATTTTTTCGATAACAGCGCACGGTAATGTGATCCTAAATCCGTTGAGTATGGGCTACATACCAGGACAGGCACCCATGCAAAACGGAGAATAAATAATCAGTCTTTAACAACTGGATTTATAGCGTTTCCTGTTCGCAAGAGGTACATTATCGATGTTAAAAAGCTTGTTCAGCAAAGGTTTAACTGTGCCACATAGTGTGAGAACCGCTATAGTATGACATCCAAACAGATAAAACTCAAAAACAGTAGAGCCAGCTTTTGGCGTATATCCGCAAAAACTGGCACCTTCTATCTACTGACTTTCATATATTTAAGGTCTTTATCTCGGCTGACCTCATTTCAAATTGTCTATAGTATTTCCTACTTTTCCATCGTTTCCTCTATACTTAATTATTTTTTAATATTTACTTCTGTGAGGATTGGTCAGGTTTTATTAAGTAATGCTGCGGATGGAGGGAAACGCCGAGAATTTGTGATATCCACACCTCAAAATCGTGGATTGGATAAGCTGCCCCCCCCGTCAAGGGATTTACCATTGGTTTCACCAGAATGGTAAACATTCCCAGACGATTTCCCGCTAAAAATCGGTAAACAAGCGATCGCCAACCATAGCAATTTGTTGGGGGGGAAGACTCATGGCTGCCATCGCTTGCCGGAGTTTGCGTCGAGAGGGTTTCACCGCACCGAGAAGGTAGGGAAGTTGTAAATTATCAGCGATCGCACCGATCCGATTTTCACTGAGATTATTGCTGACCAACCAAATCGGTAGATCAAGACGCAAGGAATCGACCCAACGCTGTAAATCGTCAGAAACCGCCGTTTCCTGGAGGGGAACAAGGGTATCATCCACATCGAGAATCAATCCCTTAATCCGATGCTGACTCAAAATCTCCAGAGTGAGACCGAGAATCGTATCCCCTAAAATTAAATCGGGTTGTAGAATTTTTGCTCTAGTCATTACTTCTCAAAAATAACTGGCACCGAGTCGATCGAACTCAGCTTCCCTACTTAGTATAAATGACCGACTGCCTCTGAAAATCTTGCCCGGTCAATCCCTTTACTTGGCCGCTCGAATCACCTGTAAACTGCCACCAGCGTATAATTTTTGTTGACAATCACGAAAACCGATCGCCTGTAAAGATCGGATCAGATCCCGATCGATAAACTGCCAAGCGGTATCGGTTTCAAATAATTGCAAAAATAGGGCTAAAGAAGGCCAAAAAAGCGGGTTAGTGGGTCGATGAAAATCCACGAGGGCAAAAATTCCCCCGGTCTGAGAACTCGATACACTTCTTTAAGGATTTGCTCTAACTGCTCCGGTTCCATTTCGTGGAGAGCGGCGCTAGTATGAACAAAGGCGAATTCTCCGGCATTAAAGGGCATTTTTTCGGCTAATCCCTCCACATAATGCGCTTGCGGCACCGCTAAACTAGCTCGCTCCAAGGCCCGGGAGAGACATCTAAACCGACACAGCGATCGGATAGGGGTACTAAATAACGGGTGGTTTGACCCGCACCACAACAGAGATCGAGGATAGGGTCATTTTTAGCGATTTTTAAACCTTCTAGGGCCAATTGCCGAAAACGGGTCTCCCCACCCACCGCTAGGGCA